>CAVUMU010000011.1:0-389783 GCA_963742755.1 uncultured Gemmatimonadales bacterium | reverse complement strand
TGGCTCGCGCTCAAGCATACCGATGCAGTTTTCAGGCCTGGGGTCGCATGCCCGGGCTGCCGGGGGCCCAACACCCCACTTGCCGCATGGACGGTTGCCAACCTGGAGCTGCCCCTGGCATGAGGGCATAAAATGGACGGGAAGAACATTCTTTCCGAGGGGATTTACCATGCCGCTTTCCGGAGAAGCCATCCGCCTGATGAACTACTCGATGATGTTTCCGTGACTCTGCGTCGCGTGCTTGCGGTTTGTCCCACCCTGTCGGGCTGAAGAGCGCGCCCGCGTGAGCGAGCACCTCAAGGAGTCGAAACCCAGTGTGGAGGACGTGGCCAAGGCTCTGGCCGAGTAATTCGATCTTGCTCACGATCGCCATCATCGGCGCCGGTCCGCTCGGCCGCTGGCTTGCGCTCGCGGCCGCGCGGGCCGGTTTCCGCGTCCTGCTGGAGGACGTGATGCCGGCCAACCTTCATCACGCGCGGGAGTACATACGGCGGCAACTCGGTCCTGAGGCTCGATCAGGCGCAACTCACGATGCTCCGTTGCGACGGAGGAGCCCTCGGGCTTTCCGCCACCCAAGGGCGAGGGCGCACCTTCCAGTAAGAGCGAAGACACGGATACGGCTCTCGCCTCCGTACGGTTGGTCACCACGATTGAAGATGCGGTCCGCATGCGGACCTCGCCATCGATTGCGTGCCCGACGAACTCGATCCAAGCTGGAGATGTTGTGGCTGCTTGACCGCATGGCGCCGCCGCACACGGTGCTCGCAACACCACGAGGCAGCTCTCCATCACCGATCTTGCTGCCTGCACTATCGTCCCGAGCAGTGCGTCGCGCTGGTCGCCGAGCCTCGTGACTGGCAGACAGACCGCCTCGGCTTTTATTGTCCGCAACTTCGCGGACCAGCTCCGCAACGATTCCGTGGTTGGCGAATTCTGGCGCGGCCTGGGTATAGCCGCGGAGTTTGAAATAGAAGCTGTTCCAGTGCCAGCTGGCACGGTTGAGAGTGGGCCTGCCGATTATCCGCCCGTCAGCACGGATTCGTAGTACTTCACATACTGAGGCAGAACCAAGGTCGAGCAGAGCGCTTCGAGCGGTGCGCCTGCCTCGTCGCGCATCGACTTCATCCGTTCCTTATCCTGGAGCAGAGTGATTGCGCCCTGGGCCATTCCCTCCACGTCCCCGACGGCCTAGAGAGACCCGGTTTCACCATCATCGATCAGTCCGGTACACCGCCCACACGCGTGGCGATACAGGGAACTTTGCAGGCCATGGCCTCCAGTGCCGCAAGTCCAAAGACTCGAGCTGGTTTGGCATTACCATTAGATCTGCCAGCGGCAACGGGTCGCTCACGCGCTCCTGTTTGCCGAGGAAGTGCTCGCGTGCCTGAATTCCCAGGTCGTGCACCATCCACTCAGCCGCGGAACGGTCCGGTCCATCGCCGACCAGAACAACTGCGAAGGCATGGCCCGGTTCACGCTCGCGAACACCTTCACTACGTCAACGGCCGCTTCACGGGCCTGAAATTTGAGAGGTGGATAGGATGGGTTCATCGGTTCCCACCAGGTGCTTGCGTGCCTCCGTTCGCGCTTCTGTCCGCGACCGGCCGATAGAGATCGCAGTTTACGAAGTTGGGCACTACTTCGATCGCGATGATGCCGAAATCCTCAAGAGTTTTGTCTTTGAGATATTGCGAGATGCTGGTTAGGCCATCGCTCTCCTGGATCGAGTAGCGCGTGATGGGCAGATAGCTGCGATCGAGCCCGACCAGCGTAATGTCGGTCCCGTGAAGGGTGGTGACAAAGGGCAGCCGGCGCCCCCGCGCGGCAAGCATCTGCCGCGCCGGCAGCGCGCTCACGGAATGCGGAATGGCATAGTGCACATGCAGCAGATCCAACTCATAGAATTCGGCTACCTCGGCCATCCGCGATGCGAGAGCAAGATCGTGAGGCGGAAACTCGAAAAGCGGGTGACTTGACACCGGCACTTCGTGATAGAAGATACCGCCGTCGCGCCCGGTGAGACGAAACGGTTGTGATTAAGAGATGAAGTGGATCTCATGACCCAGCGCGGCCAGTTTGATGCCGAGCTCTGTGGACCACGCCCGAACCGCCGTAGGTGGGATAGCAGGTGATTCCGATTTGCATGTGGCCTTTCTGAGGGCGGCCGCCGCTGCCGCCTGTGCCTGTGCTAACAGCCAGCATTTTCCCAAACGGCAAGCTGTTGCTCGATTCAAAATCGTAGATCGTCAAAGAGTCCGGCGACGATTCGCTAGAATTTAGATCTCATCCATATTCACGTTACCAGTTGATCGCGTGGGGGCAGCTTGGAGTGGGTGCCTTCATGGGCCAATGATCCTAGGGTGGTGTTTACTGTTTGGCTAACAAGTTTCGCGTACTAGGCCGCGATAAGTCAGTTCACTGAACCGGCATCACTGAGCCGGCAGGTCCTGTATCCGTTAAGCCTACCAACCGCGGAATCTCGATGCTTCGACATATCTCGGATCCAGATGTCCTTAAACTGCATGTTGCCTTCGCCGCCGGCATGCAATTGTAGAGCAATGCGTCCGTCGGAGCGCCCGGCTTTCGATCAGTGAAATCCACCATCTCAACACCATTGAGCCGCAGCGGTAGCGGTTTCCTTCCACCCGCGTCCGGGTTATCGCTCACCCGGGCGCGCCGCGGAATCCACTTGCCGGCGGCGTACCACGACACATGGGAATTGCGGTGCGCCTCGTACAGGATCCCAAACGTGGGTGAGACAGGCCGGCACTCCCAGCCACAGGTGACGCCGACGTGCAGCTCCACGAACCCGCCGAAGCGGACCGGCACGGACTGGGAACGGAAGGCAGGCACAACGATTCCGGAGTACACCTCCCATCCATCGGTCGGCGCGGCAGTGGCGCCGAACAGGAACAGATTCTTCCAGCCATCCATTTGCACCGTATACGTGTTGGGGCGGAACAGGTGGGCCTTAAATACCTCGGTCGGATCGGCCTTTCCTTCGCAACTCTTGCCTTTCTTGCATTTCCCCCTGAAGGACTGATGCTCCCAGGGGCGATGGGTGCCGGGCTCGACGGGTTCTGCCACCCTATGACCCAGAAACTCGATGATCCGCGGGAGTCCCGGACGGTTCTGGTTGCGGGGCTCGTACGGGGTGTAGGCCGTGTCCCGGTTCATGCCCAGCTTCCAGCGGCGCATGGCCCGGATCGCCGCGTCCTGTTCTGCCGCGCTCAGCGATTCGACATTATCGCTGCTCCACGTATCCGGGTCCGGGTTGTCGCAAGGCCCGCGCAGACGTTCACGAGGACAGAGACCCCTCTGAAGCCGGGAGAGCGCGCGAACGACTTCGGCGCTGTTCGTGGTATCGTTGAGCGCAGAGTCCAGGTGCACCAGCAGATGCATCGGCAGCAGCCGATAGATGTGCGCTGAATCGGCCTGGTCGCGCAGCGAATCCGGCGCCCCGGGTGCCCTCCTCCCCGGGCCTGGCGGGGCAACCTGCTCGACCATTCCCTTGATGTCTCTCACCTCATCGGTCGCACTACCAGTCGTATATCTCGGGGATACACGTAGATGCCGTCGGATCGAATCCCCGGTCGAATAGCATCGCCGGCCGATACTGACCGATATAGCCGATGCCGCTGGCCGCCTGGGGCATCGCGCGTGCCCCAGAGGTCGTACGCATGCCAGTTGGCGTCGAGGCCTGGAATAAACCTCCCGATCGGGCGCAGATCCGGATGCTCGAATGCCCGCCGAGCTCGATCAGGACATGCAATGTGTCCTGGAGCCTACTTTCGCCCCGATGAGCCGCAGAGAGCACCAGGACGTTGTTCGGGGTTCGGGTCGAATGGCCGCTGCCGACGACGATGCGAAACTTCTCCCGGAGATCCTTGGCCTTCGGCAGGAACACCGACACCAGCTCGATGTCGTTGGGGTGCCCCGCCAGCCCGCGGTCGGCAAGGTAGTAGAGGAAGTACTGGATGACGTCGAACTCGGCGATCGCATCGGGCGAGGGCTTCTTGAGGATGACATCGAAGGTTCGGATCTGCTGAAACCGCTCGAACGCCTGCTCATCACTCCTGAGGTAGCGTTCCAGGTTCTTGTTCTGATTCCTCGAGAGGGAACAGACTCGATACAGGACCACGACGCGGTGGAGCGCATAATCCAGTGCGTAGCCGGTACGGCCTATCGGGTGGCCGGCTCCTGAATCCGGCTGATACGCGTTCAAGAGCTCCTTCCAGGAGACCGGGAGCGAATTCAGCGCAACCGAACTGTCGGCCGGCAGCTGGCTGCCCGGGCGCCGCAGGTAGGGAGCGATCTCCCAGGGGTCCGCCAGGTCCGCCTTGGCGGGGTCGCCGTTCGAGCCATCCCCATCCAGCGCGGTGGAGAAGGGAACCGTGGGGAAGAGGCCTTCGCCTGGTGCAAACGAAAGTGCCGGGGCAAACTGGCGCGCGAGGGTATCGGCGAATGACGGCCCGACCGGGCCCTGCCAGGGAGCCGAACACGCCGGCCATGGAACCGCGGCCGTCTGAAGCGTCAGGAGCACAACGAACAGGATGTCCATGGAGCACCTCGTCTACGCTTGGAAGGTCCACCCCCATTCGCGCGCCACGGCGTCCCCGCCCCCGACCCGCATTCCTCCTCGGACCCACCTATCGCTCCGCGCGTGGCGACGGCTATACTGTCCCGAGGATGTCACCACCGCCCGCATTAACCGACCGTGCAGGTCCAGCCGACCCGGCGCTTCCCCGCTGGCTCCGGCTCGCTCCGGCGGCGATCGTGCTCTGGATCGTCACCAGCTGGCCGATCGGCCTGGCGCTCGATCCCAGGCGCCTGACGCGGCCGGGCGAAATCGCTTACCTCCTCGCCGACCTGGGGATCCTGCTGCCGGCTGCCCTGGCCGCGGCCCTGGCGCTCCACCGGCGCTCGCCGAGATCTCACACCATCCTGGCCGCGATGCTGGGCGCGCTGGCGTATGATGCCACGCACTTTGCCGTGCGTACGGCGCAGGAGCTCTCGACCACCACGGCCCGGCTCGCGGTGACGGCCGGGCTCGCCCTGCTGCTCGCCGCGATCGTGCTCGGGCTTCGGCTGGTGCTTCGCACGGTGCGCCGGCCGACCCCGGGCTAGACATCGCCCAGTACCCGGCGGATATAGGGCGTCACCAGCTTGCCCGCGGGATCGAGTCGCGCACGGACGCCTTGAAAGAGCCCCCACTCGGGATAAAGCCGTTCCAGTTCGGCGGCGGTGAGCGAGTGGATTTTGCCCCAATGGGGCCGCCCTCCCATGTCACGCATGATCCGTTCGACATCCCGGAAGTAAGGGTCGTAAGCCACCCTGGCGTCCTGGTGTATCGACAACACGGCGCTGTCCCGGCGGTAGAACGGGCTCAGCGGGATGTCATCGGCCGCGACGTACCGGTATTCGACTGGGAACAGGACCGGCGTGCGGTGGTGGCGGACGTACGCGCGAATCGCCCGGATTGCATCAGGCCCCATCCCCGCCGGCACCGCGTACTCCATCTCATTGGCTCGAACGCCGCGCCGGGTGGCCAGCACCCGATCGCTCCAGTCCACGTAAGCGCCCTGCCCTGCGAGCCTGGCCACCAACCGGCTCAGTGCGCCGCGCGATCGGTCGAGCCCCGGCAGCCGGGACACGAGCGCAACGACCCCGAACAGACCGTTGTCGACCACGACTTCATTGAACCAGCGTAAAGCCGGCCGGTCGTCCACCGGGTCCTCCGTCTCGCTCATCCTGCGCACGCCGATGACGTCCGCGTGCGGAAACCACCAGCACTCCACATGGCGGTGCCGCCGGATGAGATCGGGAAGTGAGGCGAGCCCCTCCTCGAGCGGGACGACCCGGGTTTCATCCCGGAGCCGGTAGGCCGGCCGGAGCTGGAGCGTGACAGCTGTGACTGCGCCGAGGCATCCCAGGTTCAGCATGGCGGCGCGAAACACCTCGGGCTGGTGCGAGGCATCGCATTCCATGATCGATCCGTCTGCCAGAACCATCTGCATCGCGACGATGCCGGCCGAGAGGCAGCGGAGCGTGATGCCGGTCCCATGAGTGGCCGTTGCCAGCGCGCCCGCCAGCGCCTGATAGTCCACGTCGCCCTGGTTCTGGAGCGCGAGCCCGCTCGCGCGGAGGATCGGACCAAGGGTATGCAGACGAGTGCCGGCGGCTATGACGGCCCGCGCGGCCGCCGCATCTATGGAGAGAACGCCCGCGAAGCGGTCGAGCGAGAGAATAGTTCCTTCGGTCGCCACCAGCGGGGTGTACGAGTGACCCGCTCCCACCATCCGGATCGGGAGGTCCCCGCCACCAGAGCCCGCGAGCACCGCGGCAACCGCCTGCTGGTCGGCAGGCCGGACCACGCGGGCGGGAGAACATCGCACCGACCCGGACCAGTTCTTCCACTGGCTCATTTGCGCCCGCAGGGCCGGGTGTTGCTGACGGACTCGCCGGGACGATCGGCGCGGGGTAACAGCACGACTCGAAAGGTCCCGGCCTTGGGGACGGCCCAGCGCATCTCCCAGTCGGCGGCTGCCCCGCGCCGCCCGAGGGCCCGCACTTCCACGTAGCGATCGTCGTCCCACGCTACACGGGTCCACCCGGGAGTCGAGTCTTGGATCTCGAGCAGCGGTCCGTCGGCCACCTGGAACGCGCCCGGACGCGCGTCGCGCCAGGTCACGACCAAAGTGTCGCCCAGGCACGCCGCCTTGGGCTTCCCGAGACTCGAAGGCCGGGGCCGGCGTTTCGGTGGTCGGGGGAAAATCTCGGCCGATGACCCGGGATACATCATCACGGAATCGACCCGGGCGGGCGGGCTCGACCAGCCGCTGGCTTTCAACTGCGCCGTCAGGCCACCCAGCGCGGATGCGAACATGGCCGCGGAGTGCGGGCCGTAGAGCGTGGACCCACCCTCGTAGGTCTGGGCGCTGTACTCCTGATCGGTGGCGAGATACTGGATGAAACCGTTAGCCAACCCAACCAGTGCCACGTGCCGGGCCGCGCTGCCTGCGGCACGCTCCATCGCCCGCCGGATCTGAGCGCCGGCCTCGGTGGTCGGCTCGGCTGGAAGCACGCCGAGCACCAGCTCGCCGATCCGCACCACCATGAGCTGCGCGACTTCGGGCAGGTCGTGTGATCCCAGCGCCCCGGACAACATGGTGTTCTTCTCGCGTTGGCATCCCTTCGGATTCGGGACCACCGCACGGCCACCCTCCTCCAGGCCGATCTCCAGCAGGCCGGCAAAGCGCCAGCCGGAGAATCTGGTAACCCCATCGTCCGCGCCGGCGGCGGTAGACGTGCCGATGGCTGGCTTACCGCAGATACCGAGAGAGTCCGCGTCGCGCTTGAGGTGGAGCGTGGTGAACGCGCGGGAGATGCGCACCGTGCTGCTTCCCTTGCCGTCGAGCCGGCGGAAGATCGCCCGGGCGCTGTCGCCCAGGGCGTCGCCGACCAGGTTCACGTAGGTCCTGGCAGCGGCGAGGCAGGCGCCGACATGGGCGGCAGGCGGGTGGGTCCACGACCAACGCTGGGGAGAGCGGGGCCCTCCTGATCGCGGAGCCGGCCGCAAGGTCGGCAGGTCGCACCTGGCGTTGGCGGGCCAGTCGGGACTCACATCACCTTCGGTACCGTTGGCGAACAGATGAACGGCCCGGGTTCGGAATGCCGCGCCCGTGGGAGGCCGGCCGTCCACCGAGTCGCTCTGCGCGTCGATCGCCCGCTCCAGCGAGCGCTCCACGAGAGCATGGATGTCACCATCGAGCAGGTCGTTCTCCGATGGATTCCCGGTGCCGTGGATCGCGAACACGCTGAAGGCGGCGGCCGGCCGGGGCGAGCCGTCTCGCGCGAGGGTGTCGATGCGGATCATGGTCCAACCGGGATCGACCGCTCGATGCACCGGGTCCAGCCCGCCAGGTGGAGCGAAGGCCGGCAGGGGCATCGGCCGGTTGCGCAGATAGGCAACGTAACTGCGGTTCCGGGTGTGGCCCCAGACCGGGGTCACGCTCCACGCCAGCTGTGCCGGCCGCATGGACGCGGCCGCGCTTGACGCAGCTCCGGCGATGCGGGCGACCAGGAACTCGGTACCCACCGGGTCGTACCCCGCCAGTACTGAGCCGGCGCGGTTGTACTGCTTGGCCGCGTAGAAGTTTCCCGGCGCGGCGTGGGTGTGGGTCGCCGAGAAGACCAGGCGATCGGCTCCAATCCCGGTCGCGCAGGCGATTCGCGCGGCGACCAACCGGTGGAGGACCAGGGAGACGTGCGGCAGATCGGCCACGATGATGGCGAGCCGCTCACCGGCGACATCCTCGAGTACGATCACGCGCGCGTAGAGCCGGAGGCGGTATCCTCTCGCCTCCTTGCCCTCGGGCCCGTTGCCGGCCAGGCTCACGCCCGGCGGCGGAGTGATGTCCACCTTCCCGAATCCGGCCCGCAGTCCATACGCGGGCGAGGGTGACCGGGCCACTGCCGGCTGGGGGCAGCCGGTCATGTCACCGGAAAGCGGAGCCGGAAGCAGACGCGCGTGGTAGCTGCATCCCGCGGCCAGCAGAACCGCGAAGAGGAGCGGAACCGGGAGCACCTGCATCAGAACAGGCGCGCGGCAGGGACGATGGCACTCAACGACAGCCAAAACTTGATCCGCTTCTCGGCGGGTGGTGCCGCCGCGTTGGTGACCTTGGTGGCCCGGTCACGGTTGACCTGCGCGTTGAAGTCGACCAGCAGCGCCGCGCCCTCTCCCACCTGCCTGATCTTCACTCCCGGAATTGCGACATTGCTGGAGACACTGAAAAGCGCGTGGGTGAGCCCCGCGCTCGTGAAGTACGCCATCTCGCTCGGCCGGCCTCGGTTCCGCTCCTGACCAGCGGAATAGCCCGCCAAGGCGCGGAGATAGATCGCCCAGAAGGGGGTGCCCTCGATGTTTCCCAGCACCGGGACCCCGCCGCTCCCCTCGAGGTACCCGCCTCGCACTCGGTCGACGTCCCACCACGCTTCCAGCCGGAGAGCCGGACGGGTGCCTCGCGCCTGCACGCTCGCGTAGAGCTCAGTGGTATTCCACGACCGGTTCCGCCGGGCCAGGGGACCATCGTTTCGGAACCGGTAGGAGATGCTTCCGAGCGCGAGACTGACGGATCCCTGCTCGCGCTGGTAGTGGACCCAGAGATTGGTCTCGGTCAAGCCGGCCCTCCCCGGGCCCCGGTCGGAGAGCTGGTCCGGCCGTCTGCCCTTCAGATCCAGGCTCATCCAGAGACCGGCGCGAAGGGAATCGCGGACTCCGCCGGTGCCGAGGAACGCTGAGGGCTGCACTGCCCAGCCTTGAGAGCGGGTGATGCCGCGCCACACGTAGCGGTTAGGCACGGTAAGGTCCCCGCCAACGCCGAGCTGGGACAGGAGCGGGGTCGTCAGAGAGACCGTCGCCAGACCGACAAGACCGCACCAGCGACGATCACTCATCGGCCGTCTTCGCACCCTTCACGGTTGCTCCCTCGATCACGATCCCAAGGAAGAAGCTCGGGTTTCGCCGCCCGTGAGGCTCGATGAAACTGGGAGTCAGGCCATCAGCGACTCTTACGCTCGAAGCGCCGCCGGGGAACCGCACCCGATCCGTGGACCCGAAGACCAGCCCGAAGAAGAGCTGTGTGTTGCGGGTACCGGCGTGGAGGGTGACCGCGGGCAGCAGTCGGGTACCGTCGCCTTGTGGCGTGAAGACCATCTGGCCGCCGACACCGAGGCCGAATTTCTTATCCTTGTCGGGCTCATTCGGCTCCATGCTCCAGCGAAGCACCAGGCCGGTGGCGAGTGCGGGCCGCCAGACTGTTCGGGAGTCGTCGAGCAGGTCCACGAATCCGGGAACCGGGGTACACACTCCGGCCGCATCGCAATCGAATGCGGGCCGGGACACGACTTCGGCGCTGCGGGCGCCGACGAATCCACCCCCGGCGGCGACTTCAACCGTGGGTAGACCTCTGGCTTGCGCAGCAGCGGGAGAGGGATGAGCCAGCGGGAGTGTTAGCGCCAGGGTCCCGAGGATCAGGCGAGATCCGATGCGCGGCCGAAGGCGGCCAGCCGGAGCGAGCGGGACAGACCGATTCATGAGTGTGCCTCACCTTCCGAGGTACTCGCCGGTCTACTGACTGTGATGAGCTCGTATGGCGGAGAAGGTATGGGTTGGTACGCAGGGGTGGCAAATGGGTGGGATAACGGTCCGAACGCGACAGCTCCGCTCTCGGGTGGGTTGTCGCAATCGGTGCGGGCGGCCGATCGCACGCGTCATGCCCGCAGGCGACGGATGTGACGTAGGCGTGATTGCGGCGAGCGGGAAGCCGGTAAAGCGCTAGGGCGGTAAGGCGGTAAGGCGGTAAGGCGGTAAGGCGGTAAGGCGGTTGAGTGATTGTCATCCCGAACGTAGTGAGGGATCGCTTAATGAGACGTCGTATTCGCGATCTTCTGCCGACGTTTACCCGGCCGATCCTTCGCTTCGCTCAGGATGACATACCTTACCGCCTTACCGCTATTACCGCCGTACCGCCCTACCGCCGTTCTCGCAGCCAGCGGTCCAATGCCGCCATGTCGGGGACGATCTCGACACCCTTGAGCCGCGATCTCGTCGGCGCCCCTCGACCCCCAACCAGGAGGGGAATGCGTCGCGGAAGGGCCCGGCGGAGCGCCGCCACCGGGTAGGCGCTTCTCCGCTCCCCCCCATGTACGCAGCTCAGCGCTACCGCGCCGAGCGAGGCCTCCCGGGCCAGTGCGGCGATTTGAGGTACCGGCGTGTCCACGCCCAGCACCAGCGGACGCCATCCGGCCAACGCGAACACCAGCGCCGCCATCTGGAGGCCGATCCCGTGCAGCTCGCCCGGTAACGTCGCCAGCGCCGCGTACGGACCAGTGGCCCGGTCGTCCAGCGGCGAGCGGACCGTGCGGAGAAAGTCGCCCAGCACGCCGGCCGCGAAGTGCTCATGCCGCACCTCCAGCGTTCCTTCGGCCCAACCCCTGCCGATGGCGACGAGAAACGGGCCGGCAAACCGCTCCAGGAAATCGATCGGCCCGCGCCGCACCCATTCCGCCTGAAGCAGTGCCTTGAGCCGGTCCGCCGCAAAGGCACGCACCGACTCGAGCGATTCGCCCGATTCTCCGGGCCCACCGTTGAGCGCCGCCGAATCACTGTGACGGAGAGGCCGGCCGCTCGCCGGCTCGGAGAACGACTCGAGCAGCGCCTCCAGTGCCCGCTCCGACGCAGGCACAACCTCGGCCGCCCGGTGACCCCGGGCGATGGCCTGCGCGGCCCGGCGGAGGCGAGGGACCGTGGCCAGCGGATAGACTCGATGGCCCGACGGCTTCCGCTCCGGCACCGGAAACCCGTAGCGGCGCTCCCAGGTACGAATGGTGTCGATGGGAATGCCGGTGGCGGTAGAGAGCGCACCGATCGAGAGAAGGCCTTCACTGGGCATGAGGAAAACTATTCCTGAAATGTGCAACGTCGAGGCGCGGAGCAACGGGGAGGCACGCGTCCTCCCCGCTCACCGCCTTACCGCTTTACCGCCCTACTGGCTCCGCTGTCTCGTAGCGGCGCTCGATGGCCTTCCACCCCAACAGCCGGAACAGAGCCGACAGGCCCACCAGACCGTAGATCACGGCTCCGAGCGCGTTCTTGTTGCCAAATTCACCGGCCCCGGTGATGGCGGCGACGAGGTCGAAGTTGGCGAGGGCGACGAGCCCCCAGTTCAGTCCGCCGACGACCAGGAGGGCCGTGGCAATGCGATCGAGGTTCTTCATGACTTGACTCCCTTGAGTTTTAGAATGAGACGCGAAGACCCGCCGTCACCGGCCAGACCCAGGCGTTGTTCGTGCCCAGCTCGGCTTCGTCGCTGAAGGCGATGTCTCCCTGGGGCGACAGCACGAAAGCGAACGAGCGATTGAAGTTGTAGGCGATCTTGGCACCGGCATTGATCGCGAAGTAGGTGAAGGAGTCGGGCGCGCCATCCACGTCGAAACTCACGGCGCCGGCGCCGAGGTTCACGATGGCCTCCCAGCCCTTCTCCCGCGGCCCGGTGAGCGAGTATCCCACCTTGGCCATGTAGTGCAGGGTGTTGATGTCCACCGAATTGGTGGCCTCGTCCTTGTGCATCCCGTAGTCGAACTCGCCCATCACCACCCAGCGGTCGTTGAGCCGATAGCCCAGCGCGCCACCGACCGCGGCCCCAGTCTTGGCCACGTCAGCCACGTCGAAGGTCGGAACCACGGCCCCGCCCAACCCCTCGACGAAGAAGCGCGGCGCGGACTCCTGCGCGGCGACTGGCTCACCGATGCCGGAGAATGCCAGCCCCACCAAACCCGCTCCGAAAACCAACTGTCTCATGACCTGCTCCTGTGAACTAGGTTCTTTAGGTCGTCACACGTGCCAGCTTGTGAACTGAATATGAACAGGTTTTGACCGGGATGTCAAGGGCAGGAAGGTTTCACTGGGCTAGGCGGGTTGAACCGGGTAATCAAGGATCCTGCCGGAAGGCGGCGGTAAGGCGGGAGGGCGGTAAGGCGGTAAGGCGGTAAGGCGGTAAGGCGGTAAGGCGGTAAGGCGGTAAGGCGGTAAGGCGGTAAGGCGGTAAGGCGGTAAGGCCGTAGGCGGTAAGGCGGTAAGGCGGACAGTAACGTGCTTTACGCATCGCGCATGACGCAGCCGACTTCTGAAATCGGGGTGCCTTACCTGCTTACCGCCTTACCGTCCTACCGGCCGGCCAACGACCTCGGCAAATGGAGCTCCGCCGCCAGGCCGGCATGATCCGAGGGCCAGATTCTCGATACCGGCCCGCTCAGCCTGTCGCCCGGCACCTCGCCCAGCAGCTCCACTCTCCCCTGCAACCCGGCATGGGGCCGCTCCAACCCCCGAGCCAGGATGTAATCGATGCGCTGATCGAGAACCGGCAGCTTGTTCGACAGATCAGCCAGATGGCAGCAGGTGGAGCCGGCCACCCCGGGCCGGAGCGCCCGCCAGACGTCGACCAGTCCGGCCCCGGTCACCACCTGGTACATGAGCGAACCCGGCGCGTCGTTGAGATCGCCGATCAGCAGCGCCGGTTTCCCCGGGTCCAGCGACGCCACCAGCTCCTGGGCCTGCGCCGCCCGCAGCTCGGCGAATCCAGGAAAATTGCCCGACTCGAGATGGGTGCTCGCCACGACGAAGTCAGTGCCCTCGGCCGTCACCGTCACGGACACCCATCCTCGCCGAAGGATCACTCCCGGCGCCACCGGCCCCACGTTGGCCGTGAAGCTCTGCTCGGTGATACCACCGAAGCCGACCCCGTCCCGCACCAGGAGCACGTCGAAGTCCACCAGGCTCACGCCGGGCAACGGCGCCGCCTCGATGTTCCTGACCTCCGCCGCCACCTCATAGTGCGAGCCTCTTTCCTCCAGCTCGGCCAGCAGGATGGTGAGGAAGTTCTGATGGATGTCCACGGCCAGCGGCGGGAGGCTGATGTCGATCCGAGAGACCTCCTGGAGCCCTACGACATGGGGACGGGCCTTGGCGATCTCGTCGGCGAGGGCGGCGGCACGCGCGGGAAAGTCGGTGCGCTGGAGTGTCTCGATCGCGTGTACCAGGGCGGGAAGGTCGTCCGATGGATCGGAGGTCTGCAGCGCGGAGATGACTGCGTCGAGATCGGAGCCGACATACAGGTTGCGGGTGATGACGCCGAACTTGGCGATCGCGCTGAGCTACCGGCCGCGATCCCGGCATCCTGGTCGTCCGGCCCCAGTATCGCCGAGTCGGTGCACCCGGCGCCGAGGCCGATGGCGACGATGAGCAACCCTAGACCGGTGGTTCTCATCGAATACCTCTTGAGAGAGATAGGACTATTCTGCGCCAAGTACCTCGCTCGTCAAGACCCACGCCTCGCTGCCCTACTTCTCGGCCTGCCGCCTCGCCGCCGCGATGAGACTGTCGGCCCGCCGGCTGGCCTCGTCCACCAGCCCCTTCGCCTTGTTGTCTGACTCCTGCCGGATCTGGTCGGCGGCGAGCCTGGCGCCGGCCGCGGCCAGAGGGTCGGACCCGGCCTTGGCCGTCAGCGCCTCGGCCTGCTGGTAGCCCGCCAGCTTGACCTTCGCCGCCAGCGACTCGGCCTGCTGCCGGATCGCCGCGGCCTGGCCCTCGGCCTGCTGTACCAGCCGCATCGCCGCCGAGTCCACTTTCTGTTCCACTACCTGCTTCACCGCGGTCTCCGCGCCCTTCGCCACCGAGGTGGCAAGACTCCCCACGTCGACCGCGACCGAAGGATCGGTCACCGTGCCACCGAGCTGAATCTTCAGCGGGATCTCCGGCGCCGCACTGAGGTGGCCCGCCCCCGCCTTCGACACCAGCCCGGCAATGGCCTGGTTGGCCTCGCCGCCCAGCAGCGACCGCGGCACCTTGAGTCCCAGATCGTACTTCAGCGACTGGTCGATCCCGTTGGAGCCGGCCACGGTCATCGTCATCCCGGCGACCTTCACGTCGAACGGCTGCAGCACCAGGCGGCCGTCCTGGATCTGGAACGCGGTCTTGATCGCCTCCATGGTCGGGTTGCTCAGGATCTGGAGCTTGGTGACGTCCACGATCTTGTTCATCCCCGGGAAGTCGCGCAGCGCCACATTGGAGGTCTGGAGCGTGCCCCGCCCGCTGAGCGCCGAAAACAGCGGCAGCATGTTCTTCCCCAGCCCGCCGTTCAGGTGAACGTCAGTCGTAACCTGGCCCGACGCGTACTTGGCCACCGGGGCCAGCATCTGCACCGTGGTGAAGGCCTCGAACGCCGCCGGGATGTTCACCTTGATCATCTTGAGGCCGACGTCGAAGGTCGGCCTGGCGGGGTTGGTGGTCTCGTAGAAGCCGTTCAGCGCGAGCTGGCCCCCCAGGGTGTTCATCCGGAAGTCTTCCAGGGTCACCCGCTGGTCCTTGACCCGAAGCCTGCCCTGCGCGCCCAGCATCTTGAGCTTGCCATAGGTCAGCTCTTTGACCGTCGCGTTCAGGCCGAAGTCGATCTTGGCCGGCACCGGGATGATCTGGAGGTCGCCCTCGCCCGAGCGCCACTCGTCCAGGTCGAACCGGTTGCTCCTCACCGTCGCGGTGCCCTTGAGGGTATCGTCCCGGAAAACGTACGCGATCAGGTTGTCGATCGAGCCGGTGGCCTGGAGATCGCTGCTGCCGATCGAGCCATTGAAAGACGTGAGCTCCGCCCGCTCCGGTCTGAGCCGGAGCGACGCCTGCTGGATCGCCAGCGGATGCGGAAAAGTTTTGCCTTTGAGGGTAAGACCGGCGACATCGACGCTGCCGCTGGCCCCGACCTTGTCGTACTGCTTCTTGTCGATGGACGACATCCGGGTGCGCACCGCCGCGTCGGCCGCCACGGTGCCGGTGAGCTGGTCGATCCCCTCGAGCTTGACCGTGCGGCCGACGTCGGCCAGATCCACCTTGCCCTTGACCCGGAAATCCACGTTGGGATCGGATACCGGCGTCCGCAGCACCAGCGCCGCGTCGACCGGATTGCTCCCCAGTCTCATGCTGAAGCGGTCCAGCTTCACCACGGTGCTGTCGGCGCTGCCGCCGGGATTGGTGAGCGCCAGGTCCATGAAAATCGAACGGGCCGGCAGCGGGAGGTCGGGATACTGGAACGCGGCGTCGTCCACCTTGGCATTGAGCGTGAACGCCGGGAAGGCGCTGTCGCCGTATTCGCCCTTGACCCGGCCATTCATGGTGAAGCTGCCCGAGGTCTTCACCTTATCGAAGTCGCGGGCGTACACCGCGGGCACCAGCGACAGGATGCTGAGGAAGCCCGTGCTCGGCGCCTGGAACGCGAGATCGAGACCGAGCAGCTTGCCGGCCGACCTGGCGGACCCGGAGACGCCGAGCTTGAGGTCGTTGAGACTGAGCTCGGTGGTCTTGAGGGTGTAGACCTTACCGGCGAGGTCGGCGGCGACATCGGCGACCAGGCCCACTTTCACCCGGTTGAGGTACGGAATGCCGGCGAAGGTCACGCTGGCCGTATCCGCGTTCAGGCGGGTCTTTACATCCACCTGCTTCTGGCTGAAGTCGCCGCTGAGCGACTGGCTCAGCCCCCTGACCGTGGCCTTGAGCCGCGCCTGGCGGTTGTCGAAGGCTATGTCGCCGTCCTTGATCTCGAAGCGGCGGAGACTCAGGTCCATTGCTTTCGACTGGCGACTGGAGTCTGGCGATTGGCGACTGATGTCCCAATTAGCGGTGCCGTCCTCCAGCGCGATCAGCCGGAGCCGGGGGTGGTCGAGTTCGATGTTGCGGACGACGATCGGGCCGCCCCCGCCCATGACGTTCCCCAGCACGCTCGGCAGGCTGACCGACAGCCGGAAGTGCCGCACCGCGGCCAGGGTATCGCCCTGAAAGCGGTCCACCCCGACAGCTGTGAGGTCGTCCAGTGACAATGTCAGGTTGGGAAAGTGACGAAAGAAGCCGACGCCCAGGTCGCGCCAGTCGACCCGGGCGTTGAGGTTCTGGTTCACGGCGGTCTTGACTCGCTCGGCGATCTTATCGCGAAAGAGCAGCGGCAGGACCAGGAGCAGCACGAGGAAGAGGGCGAGCAGGCCGGCGAGGGCGGGCAGGAGACGGGGGCGTTTCATGTATGGAAGGTACGGCGGTTCGGCGGTACGGCGGTAGAGTTGTCACCATGAGCGTAGCGAATGAGCCGAAGGGTCGGGACCGCAGAAAAGACGGCAGCGTCGAATGGCTCTGGCTCCTTCGCTGCGCTCAGGATGACAGTGCTTCGCTCGGGATGACATACCTGTCCGACCGTCCGCCTGTCCGCCTGTCCGCCCTCCGCCTGTCCGCCCGTCCGCCTTACTGCTCCCCGATCCGCTCCAGCACCTCCCCCAGCTTCCGCATCTCCTCGCCATACTTGGCCCAGTCGATGTTTCGCTGGGCCTGCTGGGCGGCGTCGTAGTGCTGCTTCGCCTCCCGAAGCAGGGTCGATAGTCCAGGGTCTCGAGTCGAGGACTCCGGCGCAGGAGCCGCTCCGCCGGCGACGGCGGGTTGGGCAGGACGTCGCGCAGTGGACCCGCCGAACAGCTCGGCCAGCGCCTCGTCCAGCGTCTCCCGCATCACCACCTGGTTCTGATAGGCCACCACCACCCGCTTCAGCTCAGGAATCCGGCCCCCTTCCGCCTGGAGGTAGAGCGGCTGGACGTAGAGCACCGATTCCTCGATCGGGATCACCAGCAGGTCGCCCCGGATCACCCGGGAGCCCCGCTGGTCCCACAGCGACACCTGGCGGGAGATCTCGGTGTTCTGGTTGATCCGGTTCACGATCTGACGGGGACCGAAGATCAGGCTCTGCCGCGACAGCCGGTACACCCGGAGCTTGCCGTACACCTCGCCGTCGTTCCGGGCCACCATCCAGGCCGCCAGGTTGTCCTTCCCCCGCGGCGTGAACGGCACCATGTAGATGAACTCCGCGTTCTTCTCCTCCGGCAGCCGCATGATGATGTGCCGCATGAACGGCACCGCCCCCTCGGTCTCGCCCAGCGTCGGGATCTGCCACTGGTCCTCCCGGTGGTAGAAGTCCTCCGGCGCCTCCATGTGGTACGTGGTATAGAGGCTGGTCTGGATCCGGTAGATCCCGTCGGGATAGCGGATGTGCGACCGGAGATCGGCCGGCATGCTGTCCAGCGGACTGAAGGTGCCGGGAAAGATCTTCGACCAGGTGCGGATCAGCGGATCGTTCGGCGCGCTGACATAGGCGGTGAGCGACCCGTCATAGGCGTCGATGAGGAGCTTGACGCTGTTCCGGAGATAGGTCGTCCCATCCCGCAGCCGCTCGGCGTAGGGATAGCCGCTGGTCGCGGTGTAGCCATCGAGGATCCACTTGAGGGTGCCGTCCCCGGCGATCACGATGTAGGGATCGGCATCGAACAGGAGAAATGGCAGCGCCTTCTTGGCCCGGTCGGTGATGGTCCGGTTGTACAGCACCCGGCTCTCGTTGGTGATGTCGCCCGAGAACAGAATCTTCGAGGAGCCGAAATGCGCGGCCAGCACGGCTCGGCGCAGCACATTCCCGACCCGCACGCCCCCCTTCCCCTCGTAGGTGGTGTAGACGTTGGCCTCGCCCGAGGGGTGGTCGAACTCCCGCTGCCTGGTGCCGGTGAAGACGTAGGAATTGGTGAGCTCGCCGTAATAGATCTGCGGCCGGGTCAGCTTGAGCGACACGGTGGAGACCGGTGGCAGGTCCTTGACGAACAGCACCGGCAGCCCTTCCGGGGTCACCTGGTTGACCGGGCTCAGCGTCAGGCCCATGCCGTGGGTGAAGGTCAGGTGCTCGTTGATGAAGGTCCGGGTCGGGAGGGAGGCGGGATTCAGCTCCCGGGGCGAGAGCAGGACCTGGCGGTACCGGCCGTCGATCTGGTAGCGGTCGTCGTCCACCGAGACGAAGTCGTAGTAGGTACGGATCTCCTGGAGCTGCCCGAAGGTCATGAGCAGCGGGTCCCGGTCCCAGAGCCGCACGTTCTCGATGGTCGACGCGTTGGCCTTGATGTCGGCCAGGCTGAGATCGGCCTCACTCTTGAGCTCCCGGGTCTCCACGCTATCGATGCCCCACGCCTGGCGCGTCGCGGCGATGTGGTGCCGGAGATAGGGCGTCTCCCGGGTCAGCTCGGTGGGCGCCACCACGAACTTCTGCATGACCACCGGCACGAGACCGCGTCCTACTGCGGCCAGCGCGATATACCCGCCGATAGCCAGGAGCGCGTAGCGGGGCAGCCGCTGGCGCATGCCGCCGAGCACGATTGCTATCGCGGCCAGGATCGCCGCGACGGCGGAGACCCTGAGAGCAGGGAGCGTCGCGTGCAGGTCGGTGTAGCTGGCGCCGACCAGCGGCCCGGTGGTCGAATAGAGCAGGCCGGGGATGTCCACCAGCCAGAGCCGAAGCGCGGTGAGGACGAAGGCCGCCGCCAGCAGGATGGCGATGTGCATTCCGGCCGAGGGCTCGATGCTGAGCCGCCGGGGGGCGAGGACGATGTCGCCCCGGAGCGCGTAGATCGGAATCAGCGGCAGGAGCGAGAGGATGGTGACGGCGGAGAGGAAGCCGAGCCCGGCGGACAGGCCGGGCAGGGTGAAGACGTAGTAGCCGATGTCGCGGGAGAAGATCGGGTCTTTGATCCCGAACGGCGTCGCGTACATCACCCGGAGGACCAGGCTCCAGGCCGGGGTCGCGGCCAGGCCGGCCAGCAGGCCGAGGGCCAGGGAGACCGGCAGGCTCAGGCGGCGCAGCGGACGGGTGATATCCACCCTGGGCGCCGACTGAATGAACCGGAGCACGACCGGGTTGGGGACCAGGCCGCGCTGGGCGATCCGGAGATTGAGGTAGAGCAGGCCGCCGGTCAGACCGCCCGCCAGAAGAAAGAGCAGGATCCGAGTGGCCAGCTCGCGGGTGAAGACGATCCCGTAGCCGATCTCCCGGAACCACCACCAGTCGGTGACCAGGCCGATAATGCCCGGGAGGAAGAACACTCCCAGGAAGACGGCGACGAAGAGGATCAGTACCAGGCGGCGCTGGGACACGGGACCTCGAGGGCTATGGGCTATTGGCTATTGGCTATGGGCTTTGAGCCATCGGCCATGGGCCATTCTGGAAGGTACCGGCGCTTTGCAGTCATTGCGAGGAGTTCGGTCCGAAAAACTGCGGCCGCTCGCAATGACGGCGCTGGCTGTCTAGCTTGCCGAGATGCTCGGCTTGGACCGGATTCTCCAGTGGCTGGACCAGCTCCGGCGCAAGGAAACCCAGCTCGCCCTCGTACTGAGCCTGGTGATCGGCGCGCTCGTCGGCCTGGTGGTCGTGGCCTTCATCCTCCTCACCGGACGGCTCGCCGCCCGGCTCTACCCCGCCGGCGGGTCCGGCGTCCACCGAGTCCTGATGCCGGTCCTCGGCTCCCTGATCACCGGCGTCCTGCTCTACCGCTGGTTCCCCGAGGCCCGCGGCAGCGGCATCCCCCAGACCAAGGCCGCCCTCTTCCTCCGGAACGGGTACATCTCGCTCCGCACCGTGCTGGCCAAATTCTTCCTCTGCTCCACCTCGCTCGCCAGCGGAATCGCATTGGGCCGCGAGGGACCCGCGGTGCAGATCGGCGCCGGCCTGGCCTCGGTGATCGCCCGGCGGTTGGGACTGAGCACCCAATACGTGAAGGCGCTGGTGCCGGTGGGCACCGCCGCGGCGCTCGCGGCCGCGTTCAACACCCCGATCGCCGCGGTGCTCTTCTCCCTCGAGGAAATCGTCGGCGACCTCCACGCGCCGGTGCTCGGCTCGGTGGTGCTCGCCTCGGCCACGTCCTGGATGGTGCTGCACCTGATCCTGGGCGACGAGCCGCTCTTCCACGTCGCCGGCTATCACCTGGCTCACCCCTCCGAGCTGCTGATGTACGCCCTGCTCGGCGTGGTGGGCGGGCTCGGCTCGGTGGCGTTCGTGAAGCTGCTGCTCCGCCTGCGCCAGTGGTTCCTCGCCCTGCCCCGGCACACCGGCTGGCTCCAGCCTGTCGCCGGCGGACTGACGGTGGGGATCATGGGCTACTTCATCCCCCAGGTGATGGGGGTCGGCTACGCCGAGGTGGACCGGGTGCTGGCCGGCGACCTGGTGCTCCGGACAGTGGTCATCCTGGTGCTGCTCAAGATCGTCGCGACCGCGGTCTGTTACGCCTCGGGCAACGCCGGCGGCATCTTCGGCCCCAGCCTGTTCATCGGCGCAATGATGGGGGCGGCGGTGGGAAGCGTCGCGCACCTGATCATGCCGGACTACACCGCCGGGCCCGGCGCCTACGCGCTGGTGGGCATGGGCACCGCGTTTGCCGGTATCATCCGGGCCCCGCTCACGTCGGTGATCATGATCTTCGAGCTGACCCGCGACTACTCGATCATCGTGCCGCTGATGGTGTCCAACCTGATCGCCTTCTTCATCTCCCACCGGCTGCAGCCTCAGACGATCTACCACGCGCTGAGCCGGATGGATGGAATCCACCTCCCCGACCGCGAAGTCACGGCCGGCGCCCAGGGCCTCCAGGTGGCGCTGGCGATGCGGCCCGCCCCCGGGAGATTCTCTCCCGAGACCACCATCGGCGAGGCGCTGACCCGTCTCCGCGAAAGTCCCCTTGCCAGCTGGCCGGTGGCCGACAACCAGGGATTGGCGGGGATGATCGCGGAAGCGGAGCTGGAGCAGGCGGTCGCCGAGGGCCGGGGCGACGAGCGACTCGCCGCACTCCTCAAGGACCGTACCTCCGGCGAGGTCCGGGGGGCCGGGCCGCCGCACCTGCATCCCGATCACAGCCTGGCGGTGGCGCTGGAGCGGCTGGGCACGTCACACGTGGATGTTCTTCCCGTGGTGAGCCGGTCCGACATCCGGGAGCTGCTGGGCGTCGTCACCCTCCAGGATATTCTGAGCTCGTTCGGCGTGGCGGGGCCCGCCAGGAGTCCACGTGACCGAAGCTGACGCCCCCTCCCATCCACCCGCGGCCAACGCCGGGGCGTTCCTGGCGACGTTCGCGCTCATTTTCCTGGCGATGGGAGGTCTCTTCGCGGCGGACCTGTTCCTGGCCGGGCTGGAGCGCCGGGAGCTCCGGTCCGAAGCGCGCCGTCACTATCGGGAAGGGTTGAGCCTCGCCGGGCGCGGCCGGCAGCAGCAGGCGGTGGACCGGTTTCAGTCGGCGGTTGCCGCCGAACGGAGCAATCCGGTGTACCAGCGGGCGCTGGCGGGAGCGATGCTGGCCGCCGGGAAGCCGGCCGAAGCGCGCGCGATTGCCGCGGGCCGGCTCCAGCGCGAGCCGACCGATGCGGCCGCCAGCCTGCTGGTCGCCCGCGCCCTGGCGCACGAGGGCAAGCCGGCGGAAGCGGTGTCCTACTATCACCGGGCGATTTACGGCCGCTGGGATACCGATACGGCGGCCAACCAGGTGCGGTCCCGGTTCGAGTTGGTCGAGCTGCTGGCGCGGATGGATGCGCGCCGGGAGTTGCTGGCCGAGCTGCTTCCGCTCCAGGGCCAGGCTCCGGCGGATCTGGCCAGCCGGAGGCGGATTGCCCATCTGTTCATAGAGGCCGGCGCTCCGACCCGAGCGATCGAGATTTTTCGCGACCTGCTCCGGAAACATCCCGGGGATGCCGAGAGCTACGCCGGCATGGGTGAGGCGGAGCTGGCTCGAGGGAACTACCGCAGCGCCCAGTCCGACCTGGCCACGGCGGCCCAGCTCGCCCCGGGCGACAGCACCATCGCAAGCCGATTGGCACTGGCCGAGCGGGTGATCGGGTTGGACCCCACCCGGCGCGGACTCGCCGTGGAAGAACGCTACCGCCGGAGCGTCGAGCTGCTGGGGCTTACGATCCAGGCGAGCGACAGCTGCCTCACCGCGGCCAATACAGCGGCGAATCGGGTGGTGGTAGACAGTGCCCGCGTGGCGATGAGGCGACCGGTCCGTGCCAGGAGGCGGCAGGACGCGGTGGAAGCGAATATCGATCTGGCGGTGCGGCTCTGGGAGCTGCGGCGAGGGGGATGCCCAGTCGCTCCTGCCGCGAAGGAACCGGCGCTGGCCCTGGTGCTGGAGCGGATAGGGGAGTAGTCCCCGCACCAGAGGATTCCCTTATCCTCGCAAGGCGGCGAACAGGGCGCCGACCACCATCACGATCCCCACCCCCATCTTCCCTGCCACCGCCGCCGCACGCCCGAGCACTGCCCCCCACCCCGCTCGGGCCGAGCCTTCCAGACGCCGCACCCGGGTGTACTCGAACACCGCCGCGCCCACGAACGCCCCGACGAAACCTCCAATCACCGATCCTATGATCGGTACCGGCACGCCCACGATCGCCCCGGCCAGGCCGCCCACCAAGGCGCCCCAACCGGCCCGGCTCGATCCCCCGTACCGCTGCGCGAAGCGGAATCCGACCCACGCCTCGAACACCTCGGCCAGGATCGCCAGGGCGAGCATTATCGCGATGAAGCCGGCGCTGAGGGTGCTGAAATCGGTGAGGTAACCGTAGCCCAGGATGCCGAGCAGGATCACCCAGAGCCCGGGGAGCCCGAGGGGGATGAGGACCAGGCCGACGAGGCCGGTGCCGAGGAGCAGGAGAACGCCGGTGGAGTCGATTGCCATGGGAGTGAAGGCTATGACGCTCTGGACTAGAGGCAAGTCACGAGCCGTCACCAGCAGTCATGGCGAAGGCGCAAGTCGCCCGAAGCAACCGGGCCGCTCGCGATGACTGGTCGTTGCTAGATTTCAGAGACCACACGGAGGAGTACTATGCCGGGACGCGTCGTTCAGCTTCATCTCAAGCCCCGGGAAGGCCGGGCCCCCGGGATCCCCAAGCGAGCCGTCACCCAACTGACGATTACGCCCGACGGGGTCCAAGGCGACTTCAACCGCTGGCGAACCGAGAAGATGAACGGCGATCCTGACCAGGCGGTCCTCCTGCTCAGCGACGAGATTCTGGTGGCACTTCGGGAGGAAGGTTGGCCGGTCCAGCGTGGGGAGCTGGGCGAAAACCTGACGCTGGCAGACCTCCCGCCGGACGCGTTGCAGCCGGGGGTGCGGCTGAAGGTAGGGGAAGTGGCGCTGGAGGTGAGCAAGGCCTGCGATCCCTGTAACGTGCTGTTCACCCTCCCCTACGTGGGCGAGGAGCGGGGCCCTGAATTCCTTCGGACCATGCTGGGCCGGCGGGGATGGTACGCCCGGGTCGTGCGGGGCGGCACCGTTCGAGTGGGCGCGGAGGTCGAGGTGACGGGGCCGTCCAACAGCGGGGAGCTTTCAGCCGACAGCCGATCGCTCCCAGCTCCCGGCTCTTAGCTCCCGGCTTTCTCGCCCTTCCTGAATAACCCCACATACTTCCCGTACCCCTCCGCCTCCAGCCTGTCCACCGGAATGAACCTCAGCGCCGCCGAGTTCATGCAGTAGCGGAGCCCGGTCGGCTTGGGACCGTCGTCGAATACGTGGCCCAGGTGGGAGTCGGCGTGAGCCGACCGCACCTCGGTCCGGTCCACACTCAGCCGGTGGTCATCCTTGTTCTGGATGTTGGCGGGCTCGAGCGGCCTGGTAAAGCTCGGCCATCCGGTACCCGACTCGTACTTGTCCAGCGAGCTGAACAGCGGCTCGCCCGACACCACGTCCACGTAGATGCCGGCCTCATGATTGTCCCAGTAGGCGTTGCGGAACGGCCGCTCGGTGCCCTCGTGCTGGGTGACGGTGTACTGCTCCGGGCTGAGCCGGCTCTTGAGCTCGGCGTCGCTGGGCTTCTTGAAGGTCACTGGATTCCATCCTGTTTCATGGGTCTGGGCCGTCGCCACGCCACTCCCGATCAGGAGGGCCGCGAGAGAGGCGCCGAAAATCCCGGCTTTCATTGCCCTGCTCCCTTCGGCACGGCCACGGCGCCCCAAAGCTCCCGGGTCCGCTGCTCCCGGCCGCAGCCGATCACATACCTCTTATAGCTGTCCGGGTTCTTCTTGTAATACTGCTGATGGTACTCCTCGGCCGGATAGAACGTCGTTGCCGGCTGGATGGCGGTGACGATCGGGGTCGCAAACCGCCCGGACCGGTCCAGCTCGCGCTTCGACACCTCGGCCAAATCGCGCTGCTTGGCGTCGCCATAGAAGATGACCGAGCGGTACTGGGGGCCGTGGTCGCAGAAGGCGGCATTCAGCGTCAACGGGTCTATGCTGTGCCAGTAGATGTCGAGCAGCCGCTCGTAGGTGATCGTGGCCGGATCGTAGATCACCTGGACCGACTCGGCGTGGCCGGTGCCACCCTTCACGACTTCCTTGTAGCTGGGGTTGGCCTCACGGCCCCCGGCAAAGCCCACGGTGGTGCTGGCGACGCCGGCGACCCCGTCGAACGCCTTCTGCATCGACCAGAAACACCCGCCGGCAAAGATGGCCGTGAGCTGAGCCCCAGCCGGTACCGGTGCGGGCGCGGGCTTGGCCGCCGGCCCGGAAGAGGCCCCGGTGAGCCCGAGGGCCAGGAGGACTAACGCCAGGAACGGCAAGGCAATGAATCCGACCGATCGAATCAGGGAACGATCCAAGTAGGCGACTCCAGTAGAGGACACCGACATAACGTCCGGAGAGGGCAATTGGATCCCTGGCGGGAGGGCGGTACGCTTCCACCGGTGAGCTTTCTATCCTGGATGGCCCTGGCCGGGGTCCTGCTGCTGCTGCTGGCACTGTCCTCCGCCTACCTCCGCAACCTGCCGATCTCGACCTCCGCCATCTACCTGGCCCTGGGCGTGGCCATCGGC
Organism: uncultured Gemmatimonadales bacterium; assembly: GCA_963742755.1. GTDB lineage: Bacteria > Gemmatimonadota > Gemmatimonadetes > Gemmatimonadales > GWC2-71-9 > CAVVWJ01. The sequence continues at coordinate 364,531 of CAVUMU010000011.1, read as the reverse complement.
CCGCTCGGTTTCGGTTTGATCCGGATCGACCTGGGTGAGGAGATGGGGTGGTTCCAGCGTCTGACCGAGGTGGCGGTGATCGTCGCCCTGTTCGTGGGCGGGCTGAAGCTGCGGCTGCCACTGCGAGACCCGGCCTGGATCGCTGCACGCCGGCTGGGTGGACCGATCATGCTCGCGAGCATTGCCGGCGTGGCGTTCTGCGCCAGACTGCTGCTTGGTCTGGACCTGGCGTCGGCCCTGCTGCTGGGCGCGGTGCTGGCCCCTACCGATCCGGTCCTTGCCGGCACCGTCACAGTGAGCCGCGCGGCCGACCAGGATCGGGTGCGGTATGGCCTGTCGGGAGAGGCCGGGCTGAACGATGGAATGGCGTTTCCCTTCGTCATCTTTGCGCTGCTCTGGGCCGAGCATGGCGGAGCCGGAGGGTGGATTACGGGGTGGGCACTGCACCGGTTGCTGTGGGCGGTGCCCGCCGGCCTCCTGCTTGGCTTTGCGCTGGGCCAGGGAGTGGGACGCCTGGCCATCTGGCTTCGGAGTCGCCACCAGGACACCGGCGCTCCGACCGACTTCCTGGCCCTGGCCCTCATCGCCCTCTCCTACGTCGGCGCCGAGTCCATCGGAGCGTGGGGGTTCCTGGCGACTTTTGCCGCCGGCATTGGTCTCCGGCGTGCGGAAATGCACGTCACCCGGATGACGCCGCACCCGAATCAGCAGAGGAAACCGGACCAGCAGGAGAGCGAATCGCCGGCACCTCCCGTGCCGCATCCACCCGCGGAAGAGCTGGTGGGCGCCAGTGTCGAAGAGGAAGAGCTGAAGGAGCCGGCGGTGGCCGCGGGGGTGCTGGTGGCGGAGACCATCTCCTTCGGCGCTACCGCCGAGCGCCTGCTCGAGATCCTGCTGGTGGTGCTGGTCGGGGTCCTGCTCGCCTCACAGTGGGATCCGCGCGCGGTGCCGCTGGCGCTGGTGCTGTTCTTCGTCATCCGGCCGCTGGCCACGCGGATCATCCTGGTGGGCACCCCGACCACGAACGCGCAGCGCTGGTTGATGGGATGGTTCGGGATTCGGGGTATCGGCAGCCTGTACTATCTGGGCTATGCGCTGACCCACGGGTTGTCCGGCGTGGCGGCGAAAGAGCTCGCGGGTCTAACCATCTCCGTCGCCGCCCTCAGCATCCTCGTCCATGGCATCAGCGCCCGCCCACTGCTGGCGCGATATGAGCGGGGGTTGTCTTGACGGCTACCTACCGCACGGCGCTCGAATCCTCGCCCGGCCGCCGCTCATCCAGGGCGCTCCTCACCGCCGCCGACAGGCCGGCCGGGGTGAACGGCTTCTGAATGAACGCGACGCCCGACTCGACCATGTCTCGTTCCAGCACCGCATCGTCGGTATAACCCGACATGAAGATGACCCGCGTGTCCGGCCGGACCGCCCGGAGACGCTCGGCCAGCATTCTCCCGCTCATGCCCGGCATGACGGCGTCGGTCAGCAGGGCGTGGATCGGACCGGCGCGAGCGCCCGCGAGGGCCAGCGCGGCGTCGCCGCTCTCGGCCTCAATGACCTCATAGCCACACCCCCGCAGCACCCGGGCCGTGAACCGCCTCACGTCCGGGCGGTCCTCGGCCAGCAACACCACCTCGCCCCGGCGAGCCACGCCACGGGCCTCCTCCTCTCGCTCCTGCGGTGCCGCGCAGACCCCGAGGATACACGGCAGGTACACCTTGAACGTGGCCCCGTGCCCCGGCTCGGAGTACACATAGATGCTGCCACCCGACTGCTTCACGATGCCGTAGACGGTGGCCAGGCCAAGCCCCGTCCCCTGGCCCTGCTCCTTGGTGGTGAAAAAGGGTTCGAAGATCTGCGCCTTGGTGAGGGCGTCCATGCCGTGCCCCGTGTCGGTCACGGCGAGCATGACATACGGGCCCGGTTCGAGGCCCAGGTGCGTGCTGGCGTAATCGCCATTGACGCTGACGTTGCTGGTCTCGAACCGGAGCGTTCCGCCCTCCGGCATGGCGTCGCGGGCGTTGAGCGCCAGGTTCAGGAGCACTTGCTCCAACTGGGTGCGATCTGCCCTCACCATGCCGATTCCCGGGTCCAGGCTGAGGGCGATGGTGACGCGCGCGCCGAGCAGGCGGTGCAACATCGCCTCCGTCCGCCGCACCACGTGGTTGATATCCACCTCGACCGGCTCGAGCACCTGCTGTCGGCTGAACGCGAGCAGCTGCCCGGTGAGCGCCGCGGCGCGCTCGGTGGCTTCCCTGATGGTGAGGAGATCAGCGTGGTCGGGCGTCTGGTCGGGATGGCGGTCCAGGAGGTAGTGGACGACCCCGGTCACCACCGTCAGCAGGTTGTTGAAGTCGTGTGCGATCCCGCCGGCCAGCCGGCCCGACGGCTTCCATCTTCTGGGCCTGGAGCAGCTGTTGCTCGGTCCGGCGCAGCGCCGTCTCGGCCGCCTTGCGGTCGCTGATATCCCGGAGGATTGCGGTGAAGGTGTGTCCGCCGGGCCCCTTCGATTCACCGAAGGAGACCTCGACCGGCACCTCGTGCCCGTCGCGGTGGAGGCCGGGCAGCTCGACGGCGGTCCAATCGATGTGCCGGGTGCCGGTCACGAGGTAACGTCCCAGCGCCGCCTCGTGCACGTGCCGGAGATACTCCGGCATCAGCATCGTGAGGGGCCGGCCGGCCAGCTCGTCGGGCCGATAGCCGAAGATCCGCTCGACCGCCGGGTTGACAATCAGGATCGTGCTCTGGGCATCGATGGTGATGATCGCGTCGGACGCAGCTTCGGCGATGACGCGATAGCGCTCGTCGCTGGCCGCCCGCGCCACCTCGGCGCGGTGCCGTTCGGTAATGTCCAGTACGTTGACGGCCTGCCCTACGACTTTCCCAGCGGCGTCCTTGATGGCGGTGAACTGGACCAGGACGGGAAATCGCGACCCGTCCTTGCGCAGGTGCCAGCTCTCGAAATCGTGGTGCCCCTCGAGCCTGGCGCGTTCCCAATGTCCGGGAAGCGCTCCGCGAAGCTCGGGCGGGTAGAGGACCTCGACCGGCATCTCCCGCATCTCGTCGACGCTGTAACCGTGCATCCGGGCAAACGCGGGGTTGACCGCCTCCACCGTGCGGCCGTCGGCGCTCCCGATCCGGATGCCCCAGGCGGCGTGGACGAAGACTTCCGCCCAGTTGCGATTGGCCTCGGACTCGCCGGGCGGCCTGTCAGACATCTCCGACTTCATCCACGCCACGGCTCATGGGGGGGCTCCTGGGGTAGAGACCGATGACCTTACAATAATGTGTCACGCCGGGACAGCCAAAACGCCCCGGAATCTCCGAGGCGCCGCCGGCTTCAGCACCCTGGGTCAATAGCCGATAGCCAGGAGCCTACAGCCCTTCCAGGAACGAGACGATCTCGGGCAGGGGTAGCAGGCAGTCCACCGCTCCGCGCATCTCCGCCGCCCGGGACATGCCGTAAACCACGCAGCTGGCCTCACTTTCGCCGAGGGTAAAGCCCCCACTCGCCCGTATCGCCGCCATCCCTGCGGCCCCATCCTGTCCCATCCCGGTCAGCAGAATTCCGAGGACACGGCCGGGCCGGGCCTTGGCAGCGGACTCCATGGCTTCGTCCACGCTGGGAACATGTTTCCCATCGCCAACCTCGGTCCCCAACCATACGGTCAGGCCGGGCGTGATCCTGAGGCGCCGGCCCGCCGGCCCCACCACGACCCGGCCCGGTCGAAGGCGGTCTCCATCGACTGCCTCGGTCACCTTGAGCTGACTCAGACGGTCGAGCCGCTCGGCGAATGGCTGGGTAAACCCCGCCGGCATGTGCTGCACGATGGCAACCGGCATCGGAAACGTGGCCGGGAGCCGCTCCAGGATTGCCTGCAGCGCGCGCGGCCCACCGGTGGACGCGCCGATCACGCAGAGCTCGCAGCGTGCCGCCGAGGCCAGGCTCGCCGCCTGATCCACCGCGGCGGCCCTGATCGCCACGCGGGTGACGGTCTCTGCGTCCTTCAGGCCCCAGATTCGCAGCTTCTCGATTACCTGCCGGTGGAGCGTGTCGAGGTCGACCAGGTTAAAGCTGGTTTTGTCGATGAAGTCGACGGCCCCGGAAGCCAGCGCTTCGATGGTCGCCTCCGCGCCCTCTCGAGTGTAGGCCGAGAGCATGACGACCTTCAGGGCCGGCTTCCACCGCAGCAAGGCACGAAGCGCTTCCTGGCCCCCCATCCCCGGCATCGCCACGTCGAGCGTCACCAGGTCAGGATTGGCCTCGGGGATTTTCTCCATCGCTTCCTCCCCGCTGGCGGCCTGACCCACGAGGCTGAGGCCGGGCTCGGCCTGGAGCACCCGGGCCAGCGCCTTCCGGATAAAAGCGGAGTCGTCCACCACGAAGACGCGAGTCATGCCACCGCCGGGATCGGGAGCTTGCGGTACACCACGCCGCCGTCGACCACAACCGGGGTGAAAGGCGTATTGCGATCCAGTAGCGACTCCGAGTGACCCAGCATCAAATAGCCTCCGGGGCGGAGCGCCTGGGCAAAGAGGTCGATGGCTTTGGAGAAGGCCGACTGGGTGAAGTAGATCAGCATGTTGCGGCAGAGGACGACATCGAACACGTCCCGGCTCAGAATCCGCTTCGGGGCGACGAGGTTGGTCTCGAAGAAGCGCACCCCGACGCGGTGCCGCTCCTTGAGCCGAAAGCGTCCGTCAACCGACGTGAAGTAGCGGCGACGGGTCTCGGCGTCGCACGCCCGGAGCGACGTCTGGTCGTACACGGCTTCCCGCCCCTTGGCAATCTGTTCCGAATCCACGTCGTGTGCCTCGATCTCCCAGGTGATCCCAGCCGTCTCGAACCCGGCATTCTGGAGCGCGATCACCAGCGAGTACGCCTCCTCCCCCGAGGAGCACCCGGCGCACAGGACCTTGAGCGGTCTTTCCTTCAGGGACGGCTTCAGTGGAGGCAGGACGTGCCGGACCAGAATGTTGAACTGGTTCGTTTCCCGGAAAAAATAGGTCTCGTTGTTGGTGATCAGCGAGACGAGTCGGCCGAGCTCGGCCTCCCTGTCGCGGTGAGACCGAAGATAGAGATAGTATTCGCGCAGGGATCCGAGACCCAGGTCGCGAACCCGGGACCGCACCCGGGTATCGAGAATGTCGCGACGACCCCCATCGAACAGCAGGCCGAATTGGGTTTGGATGAGGTCGCTCAGGAGCTTCCAACTGGCCTGCTCGTCGGGGGTCATGCCGCCGGGGCAACCTTCCGGTGCTGGGTCAGCGCCTCACGGGCCATCGTAGCCACGGCGGGCTCGACGTCGCGCGCCAGCGTAAGAAGAGGGGTCTGGCACTCCGCCATTTGGAGCCGTCCCAGTGCCCGAGCGGCCTCCACCCGGATGTGCCAGTCGGGGTCTCCTGCCAGGGTGATGAGCAGCGGCAGATGAGTCCGGTCCGCCAGGCCCGCGAGACCGCGGGCAGCGGCCCGGCGGATCTCCGGCGATTCGCTCAAACGCGCCCGAAGGAACTCGGGCGCCCGCAGGCCCCCGATCCTGGACATGGCGCGTACGATCTCGACCTGCTCGTGGCGGGCGCACTTGTCATAGAGGGTCTCGAGATTGGGGGCGGCCTCGAGCGCCCGCATCTGGCCGAGCGCGCGGATGACATGCGCCCGGAGCGAGTCACCGGTCTGGAGTAAGGCGGCGAGGGTCGGGATGGTCCGGTCCTGGTCCCGCTTCACCAACAGGTCCAGCGCCTCCACCCGAATCGGTTGATGGTCATCCGCCAGCGCGCGGATGAGGAGCACCTCCGGCCTGGTCCCCGGCAACTGTGCCGCCGCCCGGATGGCCGCTTTCCGGATGGCCGGCAGGGGGTGGTGGGCCAGCTCGGCGATGCGGGCCTCGAACCTGGGCACCCCGCGGCGGCTCAGCACCTTCAGCGCCGCGATAACCACCTCGGGTGGGACCGACGGCCCCAGGCACACATCCAGGGGCTCGAGCGCGTCGGCCGGAAACTCGGCGAGGGCTTCGACCGCGGCAGCCTGTTCAGCGGGGTCGCCCTCGAACAGGCGCTGGATCAGGAGTCCCGAGGTCTTGGGCTCGCCGATCAGCCCCAGCGCGCGGCAGGCTGCGGCGCGAACCATCGCATCGGCATCCCTCAGATGCGCGGTGACCAGTACCAGATCATCGGAGACAAAGGCGCCCGCCAGGAGCGCGCCACGGCGGACCCGGAGATCCGGATGACGGAGCAGCTCGCCAAGAGCCGGCGTCAGCGCAACCGGATGCCGCCGAAAGAGTCCCACGATCCAGGCGGCCTCTTCATCCTGGGCAACCCTGGTGAGCACGGCCGGATAGAGCTGGCCGAGGCCGGCCACAACAGTGACTGCGGTGGCCGCCCGGAGCAGGCTGGGAAGATCGCGGGCGTCGGCAACCGGCTCACTCCCGGCTGGCGCGGCGGTGGCGGCCTCCCAACGCAGGATCTCACCCAGATAGCGGAGGAGGCCGGCGGACGAGTTGAGCTCGAGTGAGGCGCTACATCGAACCGCCACCGGAACCGGGTCGGGGTGGAGATCGATCACGACCCCGAGCGCGAGCAACAAGGCATCCCGGAGCGGCAGCTCGCTGACGATCTGGAGCCTCCCGAGCAGAGCTCCGAGGGACTCCGGTGCGGCGAGGCGCTGGAGGGCGATGACGGCCGGCTCGGCGACGATCGAATCCGGTATCAGGGCGACCAGAGGGCCGACCGCAGCAGGGTCTCCGATCTTGCCCAGCGCGTCGATCGCCGCCAGCTGGAGCCAGAGATCACTGGCGAGCAACTGGAGCAGAGTGGGAACCGCCTCCCGGTGGCGCAGCTCGCCCAGCGCCTCGATCGCACACTGGGCGACATTCGGGTCGGCATGCTGAGCCAGGGGCACGATGCCATGTACCGCCAGCGGGTCTCCGATCCGGGACAGCATCTGGAGGGAGAACATCACCGTGTCGAGGTCGGGGCTGGCCAGCATCGTCCGGAGGTGGGGGACCGCATAGGGGCCCTGCCGCTCGATAGCGCTGATGGCGGCGTTACGGCGGATGGCGTTGACCTGGTCCGCGACCAGCTCACCCAGGACGTGGGGCTCGATGTAGCGCGCGGCGAGCCGGATGGCGCGCTCCCGCACCACGGCGGACTCGTCCTCGAGGGCTGCCAGAATCACCGCCTCGCGGGCGGCGGCATCCTCGGGCAACGACTCCAGGGCGGCCAGCCTCTGCGAATGCTCTTCGATCTCTCGCATTGCTGATCAGACCTGGAAGATTTCGACGCGCTGCTTGAGCACCTCGGACTCGCTCGCCAGGCTCTTGGCAGCCGAGCTCATCTGCTCCACGGCGACGAGGTTCTGGCGGGAGATGAGGGCGATCGACTCCACCGCCTCGACCACCATCTCGCCTCCCCGCTTCTGCTCGCTCACCGCCTCGGACATCTGGTGAGTGAGCTGATTCATCTTCTGGGCGGCCTGGTTGATTTCCTCGGCGCCGGCCGCGTTCTCCTTGATCGAGCCGGCGATCTGGCGCGTAAGGGTCGACATCTCGGCCACAGTCTCGAGGACTCTCCTGGCGCCGACGGCCTGCTCGTCGGCCGCGGAGGCAACCTCCCCCACCAGAACCGATGTCTTGCTGATGGAGGCCATGATTCCGGCGAGCACGGTCTCCATCAGCGAGACCGCCTTCTCGGTTTCGCCCTGCACCGTTCCGATCACGTCCCCGATCTCCTGGGTGGCCTGCATCGAGCGCTCGGCGAGCCGCCGCACCTCGTCCGCCACCACCGCGAAGCCCTTGCCCGCATCCCCCGCGCGGGCGGCCTCGATCGCCGCATTCAGCGCCAGCAGGCTGGTCTGGTCGGCGATGCCCTCGATGACTTTGACGATCTTCCCGATCTCCTCGGAGCGATCTCCGATCGAGTTGATCGATTCCTGCAGCCGCTCGCCTTGCTGGCGGGTGTCGATCACCGACTGCTGGCTCACCTGGTCGACCTGGTGGACCCGGTTGGCAATGGAGCCGACGTTGGCAATCATCGTGTCCAGCGTGCTGGTTGCCTGCTCGACCGCACCGAGCAGGATGTCGCCGTTGCGGGCCGTCTGGGTCATCGTGGCGGTCATCTGTTGAATGGAGGCCGACGTCTCGTCTACGTTGGCCGCCAGCGCATCGGCGTTCTTGGCCAGGAGCTGCATCTGAGCGGCGATCTCGACCATCGTGGAGGAGGTTTCTTCGGTCGAGCTGGACTGGGTCTCGGCTCCGCGCGCCATCTGGCCGGATGAGGCGGCGATCTCCTCCGCGGAGGTCGCGACCGCACGGGAGGAGCTGGTGATCTGGGTGGCGATCTGGCGCAGGTTCTTGACCATCTGCCGCATCGAGTGTTCCAGCCACCCGATCTCGTCCCGCGACTGGCTCCGGATGTCGGTGGTCAGGTCGCCCTTGGAGACTTCCTCGCACAGGATCCCGAGCTGCGTGAGCGGGTCGGCGATGAGCCGCGCCAGCCCCAGCGCCAGGGCCAGTCCGAGCACGATGGTGATGGCAAGAATGACGAGCACGAAGAGCCGGGTGTCCTGGAACAGCTGGTCCGTCATCTCCCGGCTGTGCTGGCCACTGGATACCGCCACGGTGAGGCGCTGGAGCCCCTGGAGGGCCTGCCATCCCAGCAGCGACGTCAACAGCAATACCACGCCGAAGCAGCTGAGGATTTTGCGGCGAATGGTCCAGTCTTTGATCTGCTGGTCGAGACGGCCTGCCATAGTCGTATCCATAGTTGGAGAACCGGGGCGATGACTCGCGACGTCGCGTGCTAATCTCGGAGCAACAACACCTTCTCCAGGTCGAGAAGGATGATCAGCCGGGAATTCCACCGGGCGACGCCGGTGATGTAATCCACATTGGACGAGAGAACTTCTTCCGGCGCCGGCGCCACCGTCTTTGCCGGGATCTTGACCACCTGCGAGACCCCGTCGACCAGGATGCCGAGGGTCCGATCATGAACGCCGACCACGATCACTCGGGATCCCGGCGTCACCTCGGCCGCGGAAAGACCCATACGGGTCCGGATCTCGACCACCGCGAGGATCCGGCCCCGAAGGTTGGTGACCCCCCGTACGTGTTGCCTGGCCTGGGGAACGCGGGTGATCTCGGCCACGCGAATTACTTCACGCACCTGGGCGATCGGGATGCCGAACTCCTCCCCGTCCAGGGCAAATGTGACCAGATGCAGCTCCGGTCCGGGGGCCGGGGCTTCGGCCGCCGCGGAAAGCTTCTGCAGCTCGTCGGCAAACCGGAGCAGGCTATCCGCCCCCCGGGGGCCTGGGGCCGCGCTCACGCGGACATCCGCTGGTCCAGGATGCGGCTCGCGTCCAGGATGCAGGCCACCCTGCCGTCGCCCAGGATGGTGGTGCCGGAAATCACCTCGGGCCGGCCCAGCGCCGGGTCCAGGCTCTTGACCACAATGTCCTGATGGCCGATGAGACGGTCCACCAGAATGCCTCGCGTCCGGCTGCCCATGCTTATCACGATGTAAAACCGGCGGGACGTATGCTCACCGGCGCCGGTCCCCAGGAGCGCTCCACCGTCGCAGACGTGGATGAGATTTCCGCGCCATAGCGTTACACCCTTCTGATTCACCTGATGGATGGTGTCCGGCTCGGTCCGCACCGTCGCCGCGACGTGGCTGATGGGTACGGCATACCGTTCCCGGTCCACCTCGACGATCAGAGAGCGAAGGATCGCGAGCGTCACCGGAAGGCTCAACGTGAAGGTGAGCCCCTGACCCGGCCGGCTCTCTACCTCGATCGTCCCGCCAAGCTCGTGGACGGTGTTGGCCACCACATCCAAACCGACGCCCCGACCGGCAAGCGACGAGACCTTGTCGGCGGTGCTGAAGCCGGGCGCGAAGATCAGCGAGTGCAACTGCGCGGTATCCGCCGATTGCACCTCGAGCCCGAGGGATTGAGCCTTGGCCCTGATCCTGGAGTCATCCAGACCGCGGCCATCGTCGCTGAGCCGGAGGACTACTCTGCCCGACTCCGAGCTGGCGCGAAGGGTGAGCGTGCCCTCCGGCGGCTTGCCGGCGCCGGCGCGTTCCTCCGGGCTCTCGATCCCGTGGACTACCGCATTGGTCAGCAGATGCATGAGCGGCTCACCGATCCGATCGAGCACCGCCTTGTCGAGAGGGATCTCGCCGCCGGTGGTGACGACGCGGACCTGCTTCTGTTTCGCCTGGGCCATCTCCCGCACCAGCCGAGGAAACCGGCCCAGCACAGTGGAGACCGGCAGCAGGCGAGTCTCCATCAGGATCCCTTCCAGCCGCTTCATTGTCTTCTGCAGGGCGACCAGACCGCGATCGAGATCGACAACCTCGGTGGTGGGCCCCAGCTTGCGCACCAGAGCGCGATGGAGCTCGGCCACCGCCGCCTGCTCGATCAGGCTCTCACCCAGCACTTCGAGCATCAGGTCGAGCCGGCGGAAGTCGACCCGGACCACGTTACTCGAGGTATCGCCCTCCATCACCTCTTCGGGAATCCGCTCGCTTCGCCGGCGCTCGAGGAGGAGTCCGGGCTTCTTCGACGTCGTCCGCTTGCTTCGGGTCCGGTCCAGGAAAGTCCGCACCCGTTTGACGAACTGCTCCGCCGGCTTGGGTTTCGGCGACTTGGCCGCGGTGCGGATGAGATCGATCAGCAGGCCGCTTCCGCGGACGAGGAGATTCGCCACTTCGTCACCGCGCAGCGCCCGCTCCGAATCAAGGACGGCGCACAGGTCCTCCAATGCGTGGGCCACCGTCTGCATCGGGACGAGGCCCATCATCGCCGAATTTCCCTTCACCGTGTGCAGCCGGCCCTTCAACTGCGCGAGGAGATCGTCTCCGCCGTCGCCGTTTCGCCAGCGTCGCTCCAGCTCGACGAAGGCGTCGCCCACCTGCTCGGCCAGCGGCAGGCATTCAGCGATGTAGTCGTCGATCAGCTCGCCGAAGGCATTCTCGTCCGCAGCCATGCTCAGGCAGACCGGGCAGCAGCCTGGGCGAGGGCGCGCGTGACGATGCGCTCGACGTCGGCCGGCTTGAAGGGCTTACGGAGATAGTCCCAGGCCCCGGCGGCGCGACCCCTGGCCTCGTCCTCGGCCGTACCCTCGGTGGTCACCAGCACGATCGGGATATGGGGATGCAGCTTTTCAGACCGGCGCCGCTCCAGGAGCTCGAGGCCGTTCATCTCCGGCATGTTGAGGTCGAGAAACACCAGCGTGAGCTCGGGATGGGCCGCCAGAAGGGCGTACCCTTCGCGTCCGTTGGTCGCGCAATAGATCGTGCTTCCTACGAGCGGGCCCCGCGAGAAGACGAGCTTGTACATCTGGTGGTGCAGTTTGGAGTCGTCGACCACTAGGAATGCATTCGGCATGTGCCACCGGTGCGAAAAGAGCGGATCAAGTCTCGGAGGTAGCCGCTTGGGTGGCAAAAGGCGGACCGGGATAGCGGGAGTGTGTAAGTATAGAGATAGTAAGGAACTAGCTCATACCAACAGAGAGGAGATTCAAGCGTGCCCACGCCTAGTTCGGAGATCCTATGACATCTGCAAGACCGCTACGAAACGCTCAGGCAGGCCAGGCCGGCGCGGCCAGGTCCTCCGGTATGGCGCCAGGCGGCCTCGACCACCCGGCCGATACGCTGAGACATGCGGCCGACGACCCGTCCTGGGGGTCGGCGCCATCAACGGTCCCGGCCTGGTGCGGTTGGGAGTCCGGGGCAGCTTGTCGGCCACGTATTATGAGGAGCGCTGAGAGGAAGAGCGGCAGGTAAAGAGCTTTTCGCACAGCCTGATCAACTTAGGTTATAGTGTGGCCAATCGCCCATAGCAGTCGCCAACAGCCCTACGCACCCCTGAGGCCCGTACCATCGTCTCCATCAAGCCGCCGAAGCTCCGCCGCTCGTTCTCCTTCGTCATGCCCTTCATCCGGACGGATGCCCGCGAGGATCGCCTCGCCGGCCCCATCCGCGGCGAGCTGCTCGGCGCGGAGCACCTGGCCGAGCGGGCCCAGGAGGTGGCGGCGAGCCAGCGGATCGCGGTCGAGCGGGCGGTCCGCCGCACCCCGCTCCTGGCCCGGCTCAACGACACCAAGCGCATCCTGGAGGAGGCCAACCGCCGGCTCTCCGCCTCCGGTGACGTAGACGTCGATGGCGACGGTGTCGCCGACGTGGGGCCGGCCGGCGAGTGGCTGCTCGACAACTACCACGTGGTGCAGGAGCATATCGGCGAGGTACGGGAGAGCCTCCCCAGCGGCTACTACCGGGAGCTGCCCGAGCTGGCCTCCGGCGCGCTGGCCGGCTACCCCCGGATTTACGAGCTGGCCATCACGCTGATCGGGCATAGCGAAGGCCGGATCGATCTCCACAATGTCACCAACTTCGTCCAGGCCTTCCAGCAGGTCTCCACCCTGACCATAGGCGAGCTGTGGGCGGTACCCGCCATGCTCCGGCTGGGTCTGATCGAGAACGTGCGCCGGATGGCGCTCCGCACCGTGGGCCGGCTCGATGAGCTGGAGGCCGCCGACAGGGCCGCCTTACGCATCGCCGAAGCGGCCGCCGCGGGAGACGGGGCGCTCGACCTGGAGCTGGACCGGTTCGCCTCCAACCCGCCGCCGCTCACCCCGCAGTTCATCTCCCGCTTCCTCCACCAGCTCCGGGTCGAGGGCGGCGCGCTGCCGGCAGTCGTGCGGCTGGAGCAGTGGATCGCCGACGAGGCGCTGAGCGCGGAGGAGGCCACTGCCCGCTCCACCCAGCGACTGGCCCTGACCCAGGTGGTGATGGCGAACAGCATCACCAGCCTCCGCGCCATCGCCATGATGGAGTGGCGCAGGTTCGTCGAGGGCCAGAGCCGGGTCGAGGCCGCCCTGCAGGAAGACCCCTCGGGCTTCTACGGCCGGATGACGTTCGCCACCCGGGACGAGTACCGCCACGCGGTGGAGCGGATCGCCCGGCGGACCCGGAAGTCGGAGGAAGCCGTGGCTCGCCGCGCGATCGAGCTGGCCCGCGCCGGGGCGCAGGAGATGGAGCGGACCGGCGGACCGGCGGGCGGCCGGGGGGAGGCGGGAACGGAGCGGAGAGGACAAGATCACGTCGGCTATTACCTCATCGACGACGGATTAGCCGAGCTGGAACAGGATACCGGCTACCGGCCCTCGTTCAGCGAGGCGATCTACCGCGGGGCGCGGCGGCACCCGAACATCGTCTTCGTCGGTGGCGTCGCCCTGACCACTCTCGCTGCCCTCGCCGCGGTGCTGGTGCTGGGCGGCTCCGAGGCCCGGGCGGCGTGGATCGCCGTGATCCTGCTGGGCCTGCTACTGGCCAACGACATTGCCGTCAACGTGGTGAACCAGCTGGTGACCGCGTTCCTCCCGCCTCGCACCCTTCCCAAGCTCGACCTGCACGAGCACGGCGTGCCGCCCGAGTTCCGCACCGCGGTGGTCATCCCCACCCTGTTCGGCAGCGTCGAGGCGGTGCGCGAGGCGCTGGAGAACCTGGAGGTCCAGTTCCTGGCCAACCGGGAGGCGCACCTGCACTTCGCGGTGCTGAGCGACTTCACCGATTCGCCCACCGAGACTCGCGAGGACGACGCCGCCATCGTGGAGGCCGCGGTCGAGGGAGTGAAGGCGCTCAACGCCCGATACGGCGGCGGACGGGACGACGCGTTCTATCTCTTCCATCGCCCTCGCTACTGGAACCCGCACGAGGGTGTCTGGATGGGGTGGGAGCGGAAGCGCGGCAAGCTGGCGGAGTTCAACCGGCTGGTGCTGGGGAAGGGCGAGGCCGCCTTCTCGGTGATAGTGGGCGACGTGGAGCCGATCAAGAGCGTGCGCTACGTGATCACCCTCGATTCCGACACCGTGCTCCCGCCCGATGCGGCTCCCCTGCTCGTAGGCGCGCTGGCCCATCCCCTCAACCGGGCGGTCTACGACCCCACTCTGGGACGGGTCGTCCGCGGCTACGGAATCCTTCAGCCCCGGGTCGGTGTCTCGCTGCCCAGCGCCAACCGCTCGATCTTCGCGTCGATCCAGTCGGGACACCCCGGCGTGGACCCCTACACCACCGCGGTCTCAGACGTCTATCAGGACCTCTACGGCGAGGGGAGCTTCACCGGCAAGGGCGTGTACGAGGTCGAGGCCTTCGAGCGGGCGACGCACGGCCGCTTCCCCGAGAACTCGCTGCTCTCCCACGACCTGATCGAGGGGAGCTACGCCCGGGCCGGACTGGCCACGGACGTCATCGTCTACGACGACTACCCCACCCGCTACCTGACCTTCACCCGGCGGAAGCACCGCTGGATCCGGGGCGACTGGCAGCTGCTGCCCTGGCTCACCAGGAGGGTGCCGGGCCCGGATGGCGCCGAGCCCAACCGGCTGTCGCTCCTGTCTCAGTGGAAGATTCTCGACAATTTGCGCCGCAGCACGGTGGAGCCGGCCCAACTGCTCTTCCTGGTCGGCGGCTGGCTCCTGCTCCCCGGCTCGCCCATCCGCTGGACCCTGCTCGGCATCGGGGCCATCTCCGCTCCCTGGGTCGTCTCACTGCTGCTCGCCATAGTCCGGCCCCCGCTCGACAAGTCCTGGCGCGCCTACTACGCGGCGGTGGGACGGGACTTCGCCGTCAGCCTCCAGCAGGTCGCGCTCGCCGTTGCCTTCCTCCCCCATCAGGCCTGGGTCTCGGCCGATGCCATCGTCCGCACCAAGTGGCGCATGCTGGTGTCGCGGCGGCACCTGCTCGAGTGGCAGACCGCGTCGCAGACCGAGCGGGGACTGTCGGGCTCGCCCCTCATTGCCTGGCGCAACATGTGGCCGGCCGTGATGCTCGCGGCCGTGATTGGCGGGGCGGTGATCTGGCGCGGGGTGGCCGCGCCCGACGCGGCGGCGCCTCCCTGGCAGATTGCCGTGGCGGTGTTGCCGCTCATTCTGATCTGGCTCGCCTCGCCGGCCATCGCGCACGCGCTGGGCAAGCCGGCGGTCAGGCGTGAGCATCGGCTGCCCGAGGAGAGCCGCAAGCAGGCGCTTCGCTACGCGCTGCTGCACTGGCGCTTCTTCGACCGCTTCGTCACCGAAGAGACCCAGTGGCTCGCGCCCGACAACTTCCAGGAGGACCCCGATCCGGTGGTGGCGATGCGCACCTCGCCCACCAACATCGGCCTCCAGCTGCTGGCCACCACGAGCGCCTGGGACCTGGGGTTCATCACCCTGGAGGAGATGACCCGGCGGATCGAGCTCGCCCTCCGCTCGATGGAGCGGATGCGCCGCTTCAACGGCCACTTCTACAACTGGTACGAGCTGGAGAAACTCACCGTGCTGGAGCCGGCCTACGTCTCCACGGTGGACAGCGGGAACCTGGCCGGCCACCTGGTGGCGCTGCGGCAGGCGTGTCTCGGCCTGATCGACGAGCCGGTGCACGACGGGCGGGTCTGGCGGGCACTCGACGCCGCACTGGCGCTGGCCGACGAGCGGCTGGATATCTACGCGCCGGCTCACCCGACGTCCGAGTACCTGAGGCTCGCCCGGGTCGCCCTGGTGAAGGTGCGTCGCGAGCCGGCCTCGAGTGAGGCGCTCTCGAGGGTGGCCGAGCCGCTCCGGCGGGCGTGGGCCGCGCTGGCGGGAGCCGGGCTCTCGGCTGAAGCGGCGGAGCCGGCGTCGGAGTGGATGGCCTGGAGTCTCCGGCTGATCGCGAGTCATCGCGAGTGGGCTGAAGGCACAGGTGGGGACTTGTTCGCCACACTCCGCGAGCTGGCCACCCAGTCCACTGCGGCGGCCGATCTGGTCAGGCGCCTCCAGGTGATCGCGGACCGGGCCTATGACTACGCCATGGAGATGGATTTCCGCTTCCTCTTCGACGCCGAGCGGAAGCTGTTTGCCATCGGATTCCAGGGCAGCACCCACTCGCTCGATGGGTCGTACTACGACCTGCTCGCCTCCGAGGCGCGGCTGGCCAGCTTCATTGCGGTCGCCAAGAATGATGTGCCGGTGGACCACTGGTTCCGTCTGGGCCGCACGCTGACCTACGCGGTGGGCGAGCCGGCGCTGGTGTCGTGGAGCGGGAGCATGTTCGAGTACCTCATGCCGCTCCTGGTCATGCGCTCCTTCCCCTTCACCGTCCTCAGCCAGACCTACAAGGGCGCGCTGGCCCGGCAGATCGCCTATGGCACCGAGCGGAAGGTCCCCTGGGGAGTGAGCGAGAGCGCCTACAACGTGCGCGACCGGCACCAGACCTATCAGTACCGCCCCTTCGGCGTGCCCGACCTGGCGCTCAAGCGCGGCCTCGGGCGAGAGCTGGTGGTTGCGCCCTATGCCTCGGTCCTCGCCGCCATGGTGGACCCGGAGCGGTCGCTGGAGAATCTGCGGGTCCTGGAGACCATGGGCACTCTGGGCCGCTACGGCTTCCGCGACTCGATCGACTATACCCGTCCCGATACGGACAGCGATCGCCACGTTGTCGGCGCCTTCATGGCCCACCATCTCGGCATGGGGATGGTGGCGCTGACCAACGTGCTGACCTCGCAGGTGTGGCAGCGCCGCTTTCATACTGACGCGGTGGTGCGCTCCGCCGAGCTGCTGCTGCACGAGCGGATTCCGCGCCGGCTGGTGCCGCAGAAGCCGCAGGCAGCCGAGCTGGATCAGGCCATGCCGGAGGCGGAGAACGAGCGGCCGTCGGTGCGGCAGCTGGAGACGCCCGATACGCCGGCACCGCACGTCGCCCTGCTGGGCCACCTGCCCTACACCATCATGGTGAGCCACTGCGGCGCGGGGTACAGCCGCTACGAGGGGCTGGCCGTAACCCGCTGGCATTCGGATGGCACCCGAGATTCGACCGGCCAGTGGTGCTACGTGAAGGACGTCTCCAGCGGCCGGGTCTGGTCCGCGGCCCATCAGCCGGTGTGCGCGCCGGCCGACTGGTACAACGCCTTCCTCGCCACCGACCGGGTCACCTTCCACCGGGCCGACGGCGACATCGAGACCCGCACCGAGATCGCGGTGGTGCCGCAGGACTCGGCCGAGGTGCGCCGGATTACCGTTACCAACAACTCGGAGTTCTCCCGCGAGATCGAGCTCACCAGCTACGGCGAGATCGTGCTGTCGCCGCCCGAGGCGGACCGGGCCCATCCCGCGTTCGGCAACCTCTTCGTCGAGACCGAGTGGCACGAGTGGGCCAGCGCCATCACCGCCACCCGGCGCCCCCGCTCGGCCAGCGAGAAGCCGCTCTGGGTGGTGCACGTGGTGGATGGCGGCAGGGACCGGGTGGGAGCCGTGACCTGCGAGACCGACCGATCGGTCTTCCTCGGCCGGGGTCGCTCCACCCGGGATCCGATAGCGCTGGTGGAGGACGGACCGCTCTCCGGAACCACCGGCGCGGTGCTGGACCCGATCTTCGCGCTGCGTACGCGAGTGCTGCTGGATCCGGGACAGTCGGCGTCGGTGGCGTTCACCACGCTCGTCGCCACCAGCCGGGATCAGGCCTTCGAGCTGGCCGACCGCTACCGCGATCGCCACGCCTCGCAGCGTGCACTCGATCTCGCCTGGACTTCGAGCCAGGTCGAGCTGCGGGAGTTCCAGCTCACCCCCGGAGATGCCGCCGTCTATCAGGAGCTCGCGGGCTTCCTCCTCTATGGCAGCCCGGCCCTCAGAGCTCAGCAGTCCGAGCTGCGGCGGAACCGGGGCTCGCAGCCGCTACTCTGGGCCAACGGCATCTCAGGCGACTGGCCGATCCTGCTGGCGACGATCGACTCGCCCGAAGGGCTGCCCACGCTGCGGCAGCTGCTGACGGCACACCGCTACTGGCGCCGGCGGGGCATGATGGTGGACCTGGTGGTGCTCAATGGCCACCCGAGCACCTACTTCCAGGATCTGGCCGACCGGATCACCGCTGCGGTCTACGCCATTGCTGACACCACCTCGATCGACAAGGCGGGCGGCGTCTTCCTACGGCGCAAGGACCAGCTGAAGCCGGACGAGCTCCTGATGCTCCGGGCCACGGCCCGGGTGCACGTCCCCAGCGACGGCCGGGCCCTGGGCAAGATCCTGGCGACCGCGGTACCCGACGAGTTGCAGAGCGACGAGTTCGATGACCTCCCGGTGATCCCCCGGGCGCCGGCCCGAAGCGACTCGCGGGTATCGCGCGCGGTACGGAGGATCAGCGCCGGGATACCTGCCCTGTTGGCCCCGCTCACGGCACCGATCTCCGTGTTCCGGCCCTCGCGCAGCCAAGCCGCGAGTGAAATCAGGGAGCTGGCGGTAGACAATGGCTTCGGCGGCCTTACCGACGAAGGCGACTACGAGATCCGGGTCCACGGAGACCACGTGCCGCCGGCACCGTGGGCAAACGTGATCGCCAACCGTTACGGCGGCTTCGTGGTGACCGAACGGGGCGGCGGATTCACCTGGGCCGAGAACAGCTACTTCTTCCGGCTCACGCCGTGGCACAACGATCCGGCGAGCGATCCCGTCAGTGAGGTCATCTATCTCAAGGACACCGAGACCGGCGAGATCTGGTGCGCCACGCCGGGACCGATCCGGGAGGACGCGCCCTATACCGTCCGCCATGGTCCGGGCTCCTCGACCTTCACCCAGGATCACGGCGGCGTCATCACCCAGCTCAACCTGGGGATGGCGGAAGACGCGCCCGTGAAGCTGGCGGTGCTGCGGGTGACCAACCGGGCCGACACTCCCCGCCGGCTTACGGTCACCACCTATATAGAATGGACCCTGGGCGTGCTGCGGGAGCATACCCAGCACCAGGTGCGCACCGAGTTCGACCGCGGGCAGGAGGCAATCCTGGCGCGGAACTCCTTCGACCCCCTCTTTGCCGGCTGGACCGCGTTTCACGCGATGACCGAGCCGGTGACCGCGTTCACGGCAAGCCGGCGAGATTTCCTGGGACGGAATGGGACCCCAGAGGCGCCGCTGGCACTTCGCCCCGAGGGCGAGCTGGGCGGGATCACCGGTGCCGGCATTGATCCTTGCGCCGCACTGCAGTGCGTGGTCGACCTGGAGCCGGGCGAGACCCGGGAGATCGCGATCCTGCTCGGCGCCTGCGACAGTGAGGCCAGCGCCCGGCGGGCGCTCGCCGACTACAAGGACCTCGAGAGCGCCAAGAACGCCATCGACCGCACCGTGGAGAGGTGGGGCGAGCGGCTCTCGAGGGTCACGGTCAAGACGCCGGAGCCCACCTTCGATGCGATGATCAACCGCTGGATGCTCTACCAGGCACTCGCCTGCCGGATGTGGGCCCGCTCGGCAATCTACCAGAGCAGCGGCGCCTACGGTTTCCGCGACCAGCTGCAGGACGTGATGGCGCTGGTCTACGCCGAGCCGGAGATGGCCCGGGCGCAGATCCTTCGATCGGCGGCGCGCCAGTTCCTCGAGGGCGACGTGCAGCACTGGTGGCACCCGCAGAGCGGCCGCGGCGTGCGCACCCGGTTCTCGGACGACCTGGCCTGGCTGCCTTATGTGGTGGACCACTACGTCCGCACCACGGGCGACGCATCGGTGCTCGACGAGTATGCGCCGTTTCTCAGCATGCGGCCGCTCGGTCCCGACGAGCACGAGATCTACGACCTGCCGCAGGTGACCGACGAGCATGGCAGCGTGTACGAGCACTGCCTTCGGGCCCTCCGGAAGGCCTGCACCACCGGGGCGCATGGCCTGCCCCTGATCGGCATCGGCGACTGGAACGACGGCATGAACCGGGTGGGCGTTGAAGGCCGCGGTGAGAGCGTGTGGCTGGCGTGGTTCCTCATCACCACGCTGCGGTCATTTGCCGATCACGTCGATGCCCGGGGCGACTCGGCCGACGCAGCCGCGTTCCGGCGCCAGGCCGCAGCCTATGCCGAGGCGGTGGAGGCACAGGGGTGGGACGGGGAGTGGTACCGGCGAGCCTACTTCGACGACGGGAGCCCGCTGGGCTCGCGGGAGAGCGATGAGTGCCGAATCGACTCGATTGCTCAGAGCTGGAGCGTGATCTCGGGCGGACAGGTGGACGGGCGGACTGGCGGACGGGCGGATCGGCAGATACTCGCGATGAGGTCGCTCGAAGAGCATCTGGTGGACAATGACGCACGGTTGCTCAAGCTGCTCACGCCTCCGTTCGACCGGACCGAGAAGGACCCGGGCTACATCAAGGGATACCTGCCGGGTGTGCGGGAGAACGGGGCGCAGTACACCCACGCCGCGCTCTGGGCGGTGCTGGCTACGGCGCTCCAGGGCAACCACGACCGCGCCTTCGAGCTCTACCAGATGATCAATCCGCTGACTCACGCGCGAACCCCGGAGGAAGTGGCGACCTACAAGGTCGAGCCCTACGTCGTCGCCGCCGACGTCTACACCGCCAAGGGCCAGCTCGGCCGCGGCGGCTGGACCTGGTATACCGGCTCCGCGAGCTGGATGTATCGCGTCGGCCTGGAGGGGATCCTGGGACTCAAGAAACGGGGCGACACGCTCTACGTGGAGCCGCGAGCGCCGGCGTCGTGGAAGGAATACAGCATCGCGTACCGCTACGGCGGCAGCGTGTACGCCATTGTGGTGCAGAACGAGGATGGCGGAACGAACGGAGCAATCGAGATGACGGTGGACGGCGAGGCGTCACCGGACGGCGGCATCCGGCTGGTAGACGACGGCAAGCGGCACGAGGTGAGCATTCGGCGCCTCGCTTCTGGCGTAACCGCGTAGGTTTCGCTTACGGCCGTACCGCCCGCCCACCTGGCCCGACTACAGGTGACCCCGGGCACCACGGTCTGCGGCCCGGGTAGCCATTGTTCGTGGTAGGAAGAATCAGGCTTTTCCCTAGCGGAGGCTGAATTGGAAGAACCAAGCACGGTGCGCCAGGCGAGACTCAGGATCGAATGCGCCGATCAATATCCGACGCTGCCGGTGCAGGTGTGGACGTCGGCCGATTCCCTCGCCCATCTTGTCGCATCCTTCCCGGCTTCTCTGACCGTGAAGATCGCGGGCCGCATCTTGCTCGAGACCGACTTCGAATTCCAGGGTGGTTCTCCTCTCGAGCAAGTTGGAGCCAGAACCCTCCGCCGCTGCCGGCCTCCCGGTTTTGAACGCACGGCGGTAGACCTGTAGGAGGCAGGGCTATTGGCTATTGGCTATTGGCTATTGGCTATTTGGCCCAGCGGGAAATAGCTACAGAAGGGTCAAAAGATGCTCGCGGGGCTCAGGCGGGCTCTGATGCAGACGATCCCCGGACAAAGCGTCCTATAGCCAATAGCCCAAACAAAAGAGCGGCCCGAGCTCCCCGTGAAGGGAACATCGGGCCGTCTTTCGGTCTGGCTGGTCGGAGGCGGAGAATTTACTTCTCCGTTCTTCTTCCTTTGGCCATCGCTAACTGAAGCGTTTGCGATTAGGCCTCTGGAGCTCCGGCCTTCTATTCCTGGATGGCTTGCGACCTTCCAGTTCGCCAGATCGAGCGCTACAAGTCAGCTGAATCGCGGATCAGCTTCTTGCCCGGCACGTCGCGGCGCTGGTGCGACATGGACGAGACACGCGATTGGTCTCGTCAATCCAAGCGGAGAACGATCAATTCTCAACTCGGCGACGACAGTATAGGAAGAGATTTCGGAGTGCGCAAGAGGGGAGTTTTTATCCCCAGTCGTGCACATTTCTCACATTTCCACAGAGGCGAATAAAGCAGCCGCAGAGACCAGCAAAGTGCAGGAATCAACCTCAGCGATCGATGAACGACATCATCCGCTCGTTGTAGCGCGGGCCGGCCACCACGTCCGGCGGCAACGCTGCGTCGAGTCGCCCGATCTCCGCTGCACTCAGTGACAAGCCGGCCGCGGCCACGTTTTCTTCCAGGAACTTTCGGCGCTTGGTGCCCGGGATGGGGACGATGTCGTCTCCCTTGTGCAGCAGCCATGCGAGCGCCACCTGCCCCGCCGTCGCTCTCTTCTCCCCGGCGAGAGCGCGCACCACGGCTGCCGCCCGCATGTTGGCGTCGTAGTTGTCGCCCTGGAACCGCGGATCGCCTCGCCGGTAATCGCCCTCGGGATAATCCTCCGCCCTCTGCGCCGTTCCCGTCAGGAAGCCCCGGCCCAGCGGACTGAACGGCACCAGTCCGATGCCCAGCTCGCGCAGCAGCGGGATGATGTCGTTCTCCAGGTTGCGTTCCCAGAGGGAGTACTCGCTCTGGAGCGCCGAGATCGGGTGCACCGCGTGCGCGCGCCGGATGGTGTCCTCGCCCGCCTCGGATAGGCCGAGGAAGCGCACCTTGCCCTGTTCAACCAGGCCGGCCATCGCCCCAACCACGTCCTCGATGGGCACCGCGGGATCGACCCGGTGCTGATAGAGCAGATCGATGTGATCGGTGCGGAGCCGGCGGAGCGACGTTTCCGCGACTTCCCTGACGTGCTCAGGCTGGCTGTCCACGCCCACCAGCTGCGACCCCTCGAACCTGAAGCCGAACTTTGTGGCGATGATGACCCGGTCGCGTCGCCCCTTGAACGCCCGGCCCAGCAGCTCCTCGTTGGTGAAGGGGCCATACGCCTCGGCGGTATCGAAGAAGTTGATGCCGAGCTCGATCGCACGGTCGAGCGTGGCGAGCGACTCCTGGTCGTCGAATGTGCCGTAGGATTGGCTCATTCCCATGCAGCCCAGGCCGAGTACCGATACCTCGAGCCCTTGGCGTCCGAGTTTGCGTCTGGTCAGCATGATGTTCTGCCCGTCATTCTTTCCTTCCCGCCTTTCCCGTCCTTCCCTCCTTGACGGCCGGCTCGAAGAACACTTCGTCCACATAACACCAGCTCCAATCCTCGCCCCGCTCGAAGCTGCGCATGATCGGATGCTGGGTAACTTCAAAGTGTTTGGTGGCGTGCCTGCCCGGCGACTGATCGCAGCAGCCGACGTGCCCGCATTCCTGGCACAAGCGAAGGTGTACCCAGCGCATCCCGGCCTTGAGACACTCCTCGCAGCCGTTCGGCGTCCTGGGTGCCACGTCTTGAACCTCTCCTAGATGCTGGCACTGCGGTAACATGAGTCGCTCCGGCTAATGCTGTTCGGCGATTGGCTGTTTGGCTGTTTGGCTATTGGCTATTGGCTATTGGCTCTCACTTCTCACTTCTTACCTCTCACCTGCTGTCCCGCTGCCTACACCGGCCTCGCGATATGGGCGTGGACGAAGCTGACCGCCATGGCTCCTTCCCCTACAGCGGACGACACCCGCTTGGCCGATCCGCTCCGCACATCGCCCGCGGCGAAGACACCGGGCAGGCTGGTCTCCAGCAGAAAGGGGGCTCGTCCGGCCCCCTGCCAGCGGTCCGTGTGCGACACCTCGGGCGGCAGCGACGCTCCGGTCAAGACGAACCCATTTTTGTCCAGATCTACGCAGCCATCCAGCCAGGTGGTGTTCGGGTCGGCGCCGATGAAGAGATAGAGGGAGTTCGTCTCGAAGGTCTGCTGCTCCCCCCTCCCATTCGTGACGTGCACCGCGCTCAAGTGACCGTTACCCTCCACTCCGGTGACCGCCGCGCGGCGATGGATCGTGACGTTCTCCATCCCTTCGACCCGGTCCACCAGGTAGCGGGACATGCTGGCCCCCAGGTCCTGCTTTCGCAGCACCACGTGTACCCGACTGGCATAACGCGCCAGAAACGCGATAGCCTGCCCGGCGGAGTTCCCCCCACCGACGAGCACGACCTCCTCGCCCTTGCATTGTTTCGCCTCCATCTCGGTGGCGGCGTAGTAGATCCCCGCGCCCTCGAAGTCCTGGAGATGGGGTACGTCGAGCCTGCGATACTCCACCCCACTCGCCACCAGGACGCAGCGGGTGCGGAGCCGGGTACCATCGGCCAGGGTCACGACCCGGTCACCGCCGTCGACCCCCAGGGACCGAACCGTGGCCGGCACCGTGATACGAGCCCCGAACTTCTGGGCCTGGAGGAGTGCGTTCCTGGTAAGATCCGACCCCGAGATTCCGGCGGGAAATCCGAGATAGTTCTCGATCCGCGAGCTGGTGCCTGCCTGACCGCCGGCCGCAAGCGCTTCGGCGGTTAGCACCTCGAGACCTTCCGACGCCGCATACACCGAGGCGGCGAGACCCGCCGGCCCGGCGCCCACAACCACGAGATCGTAGACCTGGTCCTCCTCCAGACCGGCGCTCAGCCCCGCGCAGCTGGCCAACCCTTCGATCGTGGCATTGGGCACCCACTCGCCATCCCGCCCCAGCACGATCGGTATGGCGGATGCCGGAATGTTGAACTGCCGGAGCAACGCCTCGGCCTCTTCGTCGGTGTCGAGATCGATCCACCTGATCGGGATCGCGTTCCGGGAGGCGAACTCGCGCAGGCGATGCGACGCCGGAGAGAAGCGTGAGCCGATGATCTTGACACCCTCGAAACCGCTGCCGAGGAGCAGGGTCCGGCGCATGAGAAACGCCTTGACGATGGTCTCTCCCAGCTCGGGAAGCTCGTCCACCGCCCGCCGCAGCTCATCGGTGCTGAGCTGGAGCACGTGACCGTCCTCGGCCACGCGCCCGGTCACCAGAATGGCGCGCCCGCTGAGCACGTCCACGTCACCGGTGAACTGTCCCGGGTGATGCACCACCACACTATGCGGAGTGCCGCGCGAGTGTTCGAGGATTTCCACGGCGCCGTCCTGCACCACGAAGAAGGACAGGTTGCGGTCACCCTCCTCGAAAAGGAGCTCGCCGGCGTGGACCTCGCGGGCGTGACCGCGGGCGGCAAGCGCCTTGAGGTCTTTGTCGGTCAGGGTAGGAAAGGCGACATCGTGATCATTGGCCATGTGGTCCGCTCCCCTGGGGATATACTTCCTTTCAATTTAGCCCGGCGAGCAAAGGAGATCATTGCATGAGCGTGCTGCCTCCTGAGGCGGTCGCCCGCCTGTTACCCGATGAGCCCCGCTGGGTCGAGGTTCGCGGGATGCTGCTGAGCGGCATGGGGCGCCCCGTCGGCGCGGTGGCCACCTCCCCGGTAACGTTCGTCGCCCTCCACGCCGGCGACGACCAGGCCGCGGTCGTCGGGCGCCCGCCACACGAGCTCATTCAGAATGCCGCCGCGAGCGTGACGGAGCTGCTCGCGGTCCCGGAGAATGCCGACTGGGTGACCGCGGCGTTACCCGGTTGGCAGCTCGAACCGGCGACGATCTACACCGCTCCCAGCCTCGACCAGATCCATGCGGTACCGCCCGGCGTGGTCCGTGAGGTGACGATACCCGAGCTGGTTGGGCTACCCATCCAGTACGCACCGTTGCGTGACGAGCTCCTGGTCGAAGCGCGATCCGGCACGCCGGTCTTTGCCGCCTTTGCCGGGGAACAGCCGGCGGCCTTTTGCTATGCCGGGTCGGTGACCGAGCGGTGGTGGGACATTTCGATCGACACGCTGGAGCCGTTCCGGCGCCAGGGCTATGCGGCCCAGTGCGTCGCCCATGTGGTCCAGCACATGGAGGCAGAAGGCAGGATGCCGGTGTGGGGCGCCACGAAGTCGAATACCGCATCGGCCCGGCTGGCGGCCAAGCTGGGCTTCACCCCAGTGGACACCGTGGTCGTCTTCTGGCCCGCGGAGGAAGCCTGGGATGCAGCGTGAGGGAGGGCGGTAAGGCGGTAAGGCAGGTTTCGGGGATGGTTCCTTACGAACGCTTCGATGCATGGAAGCTGACTCACCAGCCTGCCCTGCAAGTTCACACAGTCACCGATGGGCTGGCCCGCTCATGAGAGATACGGCCTGTCGATACAGGTTCGCCGGGCAGCGCTCTTCGCACCTCTGGATATTGCCCTCGGTTCCCAACACTCTGGCCCCTAACTACCGCCTTACCGCCTTACCGCCGCGCCTCCCGCTCCAGAAGCGCACGCTTCCGCTCCACGCCCCAGCGATAGCCCGATAGCCCCCCGTCGTTCCGAACCACGCGATGACAGGGGATCGCCACCGCCAGCGGGTTGGCCGCACAGGCCTGCGCCACCGCTCTGACTGCCTTGGGCGATCCGATCCGGCCCGCGATCTCGGTATAACTCACCGTCGAGCCGGCCGGGATCTCCTGCAGCGCCTGCCAGACCCGGCGCTGGAACGCCGTGCCCTGTACGTCGAGCGGCAGATCGAGGCCGAGCCCGGGCGCCTCCACGAAGCCGACCACCTGTGCCACCAGCTGCTCGAACTCGGCATCGCCGCCGATCAGCGTGGCCTGGGGGAACCGATCCTGGAGGTTGCGCGCTAGCGTGTCGGGATCATCGCCCAGGAGAATCGCGCAGACCCCGATCTCGCTCCGGGCCACGAGAATGGACCCGAGAGAGCATTCGCCGACGGCAAAGCGGATATCGGCGTTGACGCCTCCGGCCCGATAGATCGTCGGCGTCATGCCCAGCACCTGCTGGGACTCGTCGTAGAACCGGCCGTTGGAGTTGTAGCCCGACTGGTAGATCGCCGCCGTGACGCTCCCCGCCCGGCCGAGCTCCCGGCGGACCCGCTCTCCCCGGTGGGCCGCGGCGTAGGCTCGGGGCGTGAGCCCGGTGATCGCCTTGAAGACCCGGTGCAGGTGGAACCCACTTACACCGGCATGGACCGCCAACTCCTCGAGCGTGGGCGCGCCGGGCGATGCTTCGATGAGCCGGCAGGCCTCGGTGACCATTGCCGCGTGCTGCTCGCCCAGTGAGGGCTGATCCGGCTTGCAGCGCTTGCAGGGGCGGAAGCCGGCCTTCTCGGCGGCTTCCCGCGTGGGATGAAAGCTGACGTTCTCCGGCCGGGCCTTTCGGGCGGCGCACGACGGGCGGCAGTAGACCCCTGTGGTCTTGACCGAGTAGAAGAAGGTCCCGTCCGCGGCGGCGGAGCGAGCCAGGACGGAGGCCCAGCGGGGGTCGCGCCCGGTCGTGGACGCAAGCTCTATCTTCTTATCTGACAGCCTCATGTGCCTTCCTTTCCCGAGCCTTCTTTTGACAACGTTCCCGCACGAAGGTAAGTCTATCGCCCGGGACGGGTCTCCGCACTCCGAATCTTGCTTTGAAACTCGTCCGTACTGCAAACAATCCAGCTGCCGCTCCCAGCCCTCACCTGAGGTACCCGTGCTTCCACTCTGCGCCCGACTCGCGTCGATCCTGCTCGTCGCATTCCTTACGGTGGGTTCGCTGCCGGCGCCGGCCGGCGCTCAGGTCAGTCGAAGCGATTATGCGGCCCGCCGCGCCGCTCTCGTCGCCGGCATCGACTCCGGTGTGGTGGTGGCGTTCGGCGGGGTCGAGCCGGTGAACCACTGGCCGACCTTCTACCAGCTTCCGGCCTTCCATTACCTGACCGGCTTCGACGAGACCGATGCCGCCCTCGTCATCGTGAAACGGAACAGGACCATCACGGCGACGATGTTCGTCCCTACCCGCACCGCGTTGCAGGAGCGCTGGATCGGGGCAAGGACGCGGGTGGGCGATATGAATGTGAAAACCGGCATCGATGGCCGGGACATCGGCCAGCTTGCCGCCGCGGTCGATTCGCTCGCGGACAGCCACCTTCCTTTCTACGTCGTCTCGGACATCCAGGCCTCCGACTATGCCGCCACCGATTCACTGACGCGCGGCAGCCGTTTCCTGTCCCAGATCCGAGTCTCCCACCCCTGGCTGCCCATGCGCTCGCTGGACACCCTGGTCACCCGCATGCGAGCGAAGAAGAGCGCCTCAGAAATCGCGCTGCTGCGGAAGGCGGCGCAGATCAGCGTGAAGGCGCACCAGGAGGCGATGAAGGCCACCGCGCCCGGCTGCGGCGAGAACGAGATTCAGGCCCTGCTGGAAGGAACCTTCCGCCGACTGGGCGGAGACCGGCCAGGGTATGGCAGCATCGTCGGATCGGGTCTCAACGCCACCGTGCTGCACTACATGGACGACAACCGGGTCATGCAGGACGGCGAGCTGCTGCTCATCGACGCGGCCGCAGCGTTCGACCACTACTCGGCCGACGTGACCCGCACCCTGCCGGTGAGCGGGCGATTCACCCCGGAACAGCGCGACATCTATCAGATCGTCCTGGACGCCCAGGGAGCGTTCGTCCGGCAGATCAAGCCCGGCTCCAGCCTGGTCGCCGCGAACGATTCGGGCAAGGCGGTAGTGACCAAGGGCCTGCTTCGTCTCGGGCTGATCGAATCGGCCGGTGGCACCTTCGACCCACCCAAGGGGATGCCCTGTCCGCCCGCCGGCTGTAGTCAGCTCTCGCTCTATGCGTTGCACGGTTACGGCGGTCACGGCATCGGGCTCGAGGTGCACGATCCGGCCCAATACTATCAGGCGGCGCATCGGTTCGAGCCGGGCGACGTCTTCACGGTCGAGCCGGGGCTCTACTTCAGCCCCGACCTCCTTGCCAGCCTGCCCGACACCCCAGCCAACCGGAAAATGCTGGCGAAGATCCGACCGGCGTTCGAGAAGTACAGGGGGATGGGAGTGCGAATCGAGGACGACTATGCGCTGACCGAGTCGGGCTTGGAGTGGCTCTCAACCGGCGCGCCGAGAGAGATCGCCGACGTTGAGGCACTGATGCGAGAGCCGGTCCCCGATCTGCCCGGCGGCGGTGGCTGTCAGCGCATGCGTACCTAGAATAAACGGATCGCAACTCCGGACCCCGGGGAGGTCCATTCCCATCCGTGGTATCCGGGGCTACATGTTCAAGTGACAGCGCCGATGCTGCCAAATGCGAGGAGGCCTCCAATGGCTCGCTGTGAAGTGTGCGGCAACGATTACTATCTCTCCTTCCAGGTGATCGCCGCCGGCCAGACCCATACGTTCGACAGTTTCGAGTGCGCCATCCACAAACTCGCCCCAGTGTGCGAGCACTGCGGCTGCAGAATGATCGGTCACGGCATCGAGGCGCAGGGTACGTTCTTCTGTTGTGCCCACTGCGCCCGGGAGGCGGGGGTCACTGCCGTGGCCGATCACGCCTGAGCCGGATGGATCGGGTGCTCCAGGGACGGTTGCTCATCGAGCCGCCGGCCGGTACGCACCCGCCGCAACAGGGCCATGACCACTATCGCCGTCACCAGCGACACCACCGCGCTGATGGCGGCGGTGAGCTCGAAGGCCCGGATGAACGCGGTGCGGGCGTCGTCGAGGAGCTGAGCGCTGAGTTGCCCGGGGAGCTGGCCGGCCACGGCGACGGCACCGCCGAGCGTGCTCCGCACGGCCTCGATCGCCTCAGGGTGGAGCCGCTCCGGAACCGCATCCCACATCGCGAGACGGTAGATGGCGGCGCCGATGCTGCCGAAGATCGCGATGCCGAGCGCCCCGCCCAGCTCGGAGCTGGTCTCCGAGATCGCCGACGCGGCACCGGCACGCTCGACCGGAGCGCTCCCCACGATGAGGTCGGTCGCCAGGATGACGACCGGCGAGAGACCGAGGGAATAGATGATGGATCCGATGATCAGGACGGTGAGCCCTGAGTCCCCGCCCACCTGGGTGAGCACGGCAAAGCCGATCGCTCCAACGATCAGCCCGGCCGCCATCAGGTACGCCGGTCGGATCCGGCGGGAGATCGCCGGCACCACCATCGAACCGGCGATGAAACCGGCCATCGAAGGCAGCGTCGCCAACCCGGCCTGCAACGGCGACAGGCCGAGCACCAGCTGGAGATACTGGGCGATGAAGATGTAGACGCCGAACGCCACCAGCGTGCCGAGGGTATAGGTCGCCAGCGATGCGTTGAACGCAGGAACCCGGAAGAGGTTGAGGTCGATCAGCGGGTCAGCCAGGGTGCGCTGCCGGCGCACGAAGAGGAGACCAACGACCATGCCGGCCGCGATCGACACCGCCGGCTCCCACCCCAGGCCATCCTCCGCGAGCTTCTTGAGACCATAGATCACCAGGAGCACCGCAGCCAGCGACTCCGCCGCGCTGAGCAGGTCCAGCCGTCCCGCCTTGGGATCACGAAACTCGGGCAGCAGCATCGGTCCCACCACCAGCAGCAACACCATCACCGGTACCCCGAGCAGGAACACCGAGCCCCACCAGAAGTATTCCAGCACGATGCCGCCCAGGAGCGGACCGATCGCCCCGCCGACCGAGTAGCTGGTGACCCAGACCCCGATCGCGACGGTGCGTTGCCTCGGGTCGAGGAACATGTTGCGGATCAGGGAGAGGGTGGACGGCGCCAGGGTCGCCCCGGCGATACCGAGAAGGGCCCGGGTGGCAATGAGCATCTCCGCGCTGCTGGAAAACGCCGCGAGCACCGAGGCGGCCCCAAACGCCGCGGCGCCGATCATGAGGAGCCTGCGGCGGCCGACGCGGTCGCCCAGGGTGCCCATGGTGATCAGCGAGCCGGCGACGAGAAAGCCGTAGATATCCACGATCCACAGCAACTGGGAGCTGCTGGGCTTGAGGTCGGCGCTTATCTGCGGCACGGCGAGGTTCAGGACGGTCAGGTCCATGGAGTAGAGCAGGCACGGCAGCGCGATCACCGCGAGGCCGACCCACTCCCGTCTACCGGCCTGAGTAGACTGGGCGCTAGCTGTCAAGGAATCCTTTCCTCCGGTTTGCCCCACCCATCCCCGGCCTCACACCCCGGGCCGGGATGCGGCAGGAAATGAACTCTCCGAAGCGCATGTCAGTGAGCGGCTGCTCCGCTTGGGGTCCCCAGTACCAGGAGCGAACTGCGTGCGTGGAGGAGAGCCACTCTGCCGCGGGGTGGGGAGGTGATGGCCCCGATCTAACGCGGCGTCGAAGCGATGTCCACGGCGATGTTGCGCCATTTCCCCTGGTTGAACCGCAGCACGCTCAGCCCGCAGCGGGTCATGTGGCCGATCAGGATTGCGATCCAGATCTGAAGCGGCTGGAGGGTACCGGTCTGTTGGATCACGAAACAGATCCCCAGCGGCACCACGACCTGGGAGACGATCGAGATGTAAAGGGGACTCTTGGTATCTCCCGTCCCCTGCAGTCCCCCCGTGTAGGTCAGCGCGACGGCGATGAACAGGCCCGACAGACTGAGCACCCGCAGAAGCTGGGTGCCAATCTCGACGACCTCCGGCTCGTTCATGCCGAAGGCCGCGAGTAGCTGTCGGGGGAAGAACAGAAAGAACATCCCGACGAAGGCGGCGCTGGCCACGCCGATGCGGGCGGCCACGTGTACCGCCCGCGTGGCGCGGTCTGGCTGGCCCGCGCCCAGATTCTGACCGGCTACCGCTGCCGCGGCGCCCATCAGCCCGACCGACGTCCAGGTGATGAACGAGAACAGCTGCGAATAAGAGACGGCAAACGCCGCCTGTGCCGCCGCGCTCTGGGCCAGGGAGCCGATGAAGGCGAGCATGAATACCCCGCCCACATTCATCACGATCCCCTGAATGCCGGTAGGCAGGCCGAAGCGGAAGAGGGACCGAATGATGGACCAGTCGGGGCCGAACCCTCCACCCCGGGGGAACGAGACCACCCAGCCGCCTCTCCAGAGCCTTATCATCGCGTATACCGCCAGCAGCCCCGAGGCGGCACAGGTTCCCATCGCGGCACCGGCTGTGCCGAAGGCGGGGATCGGTCCCCAGCCACTGATCAGCACGACATTGAACACGATATTCAGCACCGTCAGGCCGATGCCGAGGATCATCGGCGTTCGCGCGTCGCCGGCCGATCGCAGCGCGCCGCTCAACATGTAGAAGACCAGCATGCCGGTGCTGAAGAGGAACATGATCCGGAGAAACGGCAGCGCCTCAGCTTTCACCGCGGGCGCGGCGTTCACCAGGTCGAGGAGGCCCGGGGAGAGTGCGTACCCCAGCGGCGCCATGATCAGGAGCGAGATGCCGAGCGCGGTCAGAAAGGACTGGTAGACGGTGCGATTGACCTTGTCGACGTCGCCGGCCCCGGCAAAGCGGGCCACGAGAACGCTCATGCCGGAGAAGATCGACATGATGAAGGCAATGACGACGATGAAGATCTGGAAGGCGGCGCCGATGGCGGCATTGCCGTTGAAGCCGACGAGATGGCCGACCAGCACGTGGTCGATGATCCCCTGGGCCCCGCCGACGATGTTCGTCAGCATGCTGGGCCAGGCGATCTTCCATACCGCCGGCCCGAGAGGCCCCTCGACGATGGATCGATCGTAGTGAGATATCGCCGAAGGAGCCGCTGGCGGCGCCGACGGGGCATCGAAGTCGGCGGCCGCCGTGAGATCAGGCATGCTAGGCGTCGACAAGGACCTTGAAGCCGCCGTATGCCATTCGCTTGGGATTGAAGGGCATGGGACCCGTTTCCATCATCTTGAGCATGCGCGGGTCCTTGAAAACCTTCGTGTTGACCGAGTCGCGATGGGCCCGCGACTTGAAGACGATCCAGGAGAACACGACTGTCTCGCTGGGCTTGAGCCGGACAAGACGGGGGAAAAGCGCCCCCATTTTAGGCTTGAGGTCGTTGCCGACGCATTCCTTGTACTCCAGCGCACCGTGTTGGCGCCAGATCCTGCCGGCCTTCTGAGCGATGCGCCGGTAGAGCTGCACGTTTTTCTTGGGCAACGGCAACAGGTAGCCATCCACGTACGGCATTATCTTCTCCTCGGTTTACGGTGTGGCTCCAGTCTATTCGCTGACCAGGGCCAGAATGTTTCCGTCGGGGTCCTTGAACCAGGCCGCCTTGGTCTTGCCCGAACCGTGGATGTCGCCTTTCCGGGTAGTGCCCGGCATGTCGTAGTGCTCGAACTGGATTCCCTTGGCCTTGAGGTCCCGGACCTCGCCCTCCAGATCCTTGACGGCCCAGGTAACGGCCGTTGCCCTGTTGGTGCCCGCGTACTCGGACTCATAAACCAGGACGCTGGCCTTCCCGCTCTTGTAGCCCAGAACTCCGGGTTCCTCGCTCCGGGTCTGCTGCAGCCCGAGCGTGTCTTCGTAGAACTTCCTGGCCGCCTCAATGTCCTTGACTGGAACGGTGGCAATCGCGTCCGTGTTGGTTAACACCTCAACCTCCTCCGCTGGATATTCCAGACTCTGATCGTTTAGGCGTATTGGCCGGCCGGCTCGGCCTGAGCGGCGGCGGGATCGTGCTGCCAAATGGCGAACAGGTTTCCTTCGGTGTCCGTCAGCTGGGCAAACCAGCCCATCTTCGGAACCGGCGTCCTGGGCACCACGACCTTGGCTCCCAGCCTCTCGGCCTTCCGGGCAAACTCGTCCACGTTTTCCACGCTGATATAGTTGACCGGGGTCTGCCCCGGCATCATCCGGCGCATGAGCCCGCCGTTGACGCCCTGTTCCGTGGGCCGGCCTTCGGCGTCGGTAGGAACGGTATTCACCAGCCAGTACTCGATGCCGCCGCTCCCGGCTGCTCCCAAATGTTCGACCTTCCAACCGAAGAGCTCCCGGTAGAACTCGGCTGCCCGCTCGGGCTCATCGGCGGGTATCTCGAAATGCACGACGGTGTGACTCATAGCATGCGCTCCTCTCAGTTGACCACGGGTTGCCGGCGGCCCCGCCGGCCCGGACGGCCTTGCCGGACCACTTCGGTGCCGCTTGTCCTACATACCGTTTGGTATGTATAATACGAAACCGGGCCCGTCAAGCCCGCTGGGCAGATTGGCACCCGCACTGTTACAGACCGACGGAGTGGCTTCTCCACCTTGGATCACGATGGCAAAGACTGTGGTGAAGCGGCGTTCCCGGGACCCGGACGCCACCCGGGACAAGCTGCTCCATGCCGCGTTCGAGGAGATATACCGGCGGGGGTTCCAGGCCGCGAGCCTGGATACCATCCTGACCAAGGCCGGCGTGACCAAGGGCGCCCTCTATCACCACTTCCCCGACAAGGCGGCACTGGGTTACGCCGTGGTGGACGAGGTGGTAACGGGCCTGCTTCTCAAGCGATGGGGCGTGCTGGAGCCCGCCTCCGGCGATCCGCTAGGCGCCCTGCAGCAGGTTCTGCGGGAAGATCGGCCGGTCTCACCACCCGCGAGGTCCAGCTCGGATGTCCGCTCAACAACCTGGCGCAGGAGATGTCTCCGCTGGACCAGCGATTTCGCCAGCGAGTGAACGCCACCTTCGACATCTGGACCGGTGCGGTGGCCCGGGACCTCGAGCGGGGCCAGGCGGACGGCACCGTCCGGAAGGATGTGGACGCAGGCAAGGTCGCGGCCTTCGTGGTCGCATCGATCGAGGGCTCGTTCGGTCTGGCCAAGGGCGCCCAGAGCGCCGCGATGCTGCGCTCCAACCTCGAGGTGCTGAGCTCGTTCCTCGAGAGCCTTCGTCCGGCCTCGAAGGAGCGCGGCAAGGCCCGGGCAAAACCTCGGGGACCCAGACGCCGTAGGGCGTGATCATGTCACCTGCACCAACCTTCAGCCGCCGAACGGTGGTCGCCACGCTCGCGGCGAGCGCGGCCTCTGCGTGGCTGCGGCCCCTGTCCCTTCTGGCCCAGGCCTCCCCGATCACGAAGCCGATCCCCTCGACCGGTGAACGGCTACCGGTGGTCGGGCTGGGTAGCTGGATTACCTTCAATGTTGGCGACGATGTCGAGCTGCGCGATGAATGCGCCGCGGTCATGCGTGCCTTCTTCGCTGCGGGCGGCCGCATGATCGACTCCTCGCCGATGTACGGCTCCTCACAGGCGGTCATCGGCTACGGCCTGAACAAGGTCCAGAGGCCCGGCGCCCTGTTCTCCGCCGACAAGGTGTGGATCTCCTCGGGAGATCGCGGCCCGCGCCAGATCGAGGAATCCCGAAGATTCTGGGGCGTCCGGCGATTCGATCTGCTCCAGGTGCACAATCTCCTGGCCTGGGAAGAGCACCTCCCGGCGCTGCTCGCCATGAAGGCCGAGGGGCGGGTGCGCTACGTGGGTATCACGACGTCGGAGGGGCGCCGCCACTCTGAGCTGGAGAAGATCATGGCGAGCCAGCCGATCGATTTCGTGCAGGTCAGCTACAACATCCTGGACCGTGACGTCGAAGAGCGGATCCTGCCGCTGGCGCGGGACCGCGGCATCGCGGTTATCGCTAACCGGCCGTTCCGGGAAGGCGCCCTGTTTCGGTCGATCGGGCGCCATCCGCTGCCCTCCTGGGCCGGAGAAATCGGCGCCGCCAGCTGGGCCCAGGTCATTCTCAAGTTCATCGTCTCCCACCCGGTCGTCACCTGCGCCATTCCGGCCACCAGCAAGGTGGCGCACGTAAGGGAGAACCTCGCGGCGGCCAGCGGCTCACTTCCCGATGCTGCCATGCGCCGGCGCATGGCAGCTGATGTGTCCGCGCTCTGATGCCGGAATGGTGGACCTACGGCCTCTCGGACTTCCTGCTATTTTCGCCCCGGACATACTACCGGCTGCTGGAGCGTCAGAACGAGGCGCTGTGGCCGGCGCAGTTCCTGGCTGCCGGTCTCGGGCTCGGCATCCTGGGTTTGCTCCTGCGGCCGGTGGCACGGCAGAAACGCGTCATTCCTGCTATCCTCGCCATGGCCTGGGCGTGGGTGGCATGGGCGTTCCTGTGGAGACGATACGCGACTATCAACTGGGCCGTGAAATACGCGGTACCGGTATTCGCGTTCGAGGCTCTGCTGCTGATCTGGATTGGTGTCGTGCGCGGGCGGGTGCGCTTTCTTCCCCGCCGCGACGCATCCGGCCGGCTCGGCGTTGCACTCGTCCTCCTGTCGCTGGCCCTCTATCCGGCCCTGGCCGCGCTGGCTGGACGCCCCTGGGGGCAGGCGGAGATCTTCGGCCTCACTCCCGATCCGACAGCTCTTGCTACGGTTGGACTGCTGCTGCTGGCAGAGGGACGGGTCCGGTGGGAGCTGCTGGCCGCGCCGATTCTCTGGTGCCTGGGCAGCGGAGCCACCCTTTGGGCCATGAAATCGCCGGAGGCGCTGCTCCTGCTGCCGGCTTCCTTTCTTGGGATTGTCGCGGCGAGCCGGCAGCGACCGGCAAATACCTTACGTATGTCTCACACGGAGAAATCATGACCAACGCCCTGGCGGCACGCTGGAGCTTGTACGCTCCGTATCTGCTCAGCATCATGCGGATCGTGGCGGCATTCATGTTTTTTCATGTCGGGTCCGCAAAGATCTTCGCGTTCCCCGCGGCGGTGATGCCGGACGGCGGCACGGCGCCACTGATGTCGCTCGCCGGCATAGCGGGTGCCCTGGAGGTGGTGGGTGGCACGCTCCTGCTGTTGGGCCTGTTTACCCGCCCAGTGGCCTTCGTGGTCTCGGGCGAGATGGCGTTCGCCTACTTCATAGGCCATGCGCCCCAAGGGTTCTGGCCGGTGCTCAACGGCGGTCAGCCCGCCATCTTGTACTGTTTCCTCTGGCTCTACATCTCCTCTGCAGGGCCAGGGCCCTGGAGCCTGGATGCCTTACGGCACCGAAAGAGGCGAGCCGTCGACCGCTAGGCGCACACTCGGCGGAGCTTCCACTTGGGTGAGCATCGATTCGGTGAGGCCCACTGTGGCGATGGCATCGGGGCCGAGGCGCGAGACCCAGAAGACATCCACCACCGCGAAAATCGACTCCATCCCCATCTCGAGTCACCTGGGAATTGCGAGCAGCCCGATCGACCGGCCGATGGAGCCGGAGGTGCAGTCATGTTGCCGTTGGCTCAGGTTTTCGGCGTTCGGCCACCCACCGGGGTGATCGCCGCTGCGCGCTGCAGCAGCAGGTCGCGCTCCCTCACGTTCCGGGTGAGCGATGCGGCGCGCTCGAACTCCACTCGTGCCTCGTCGGTGCGCCCCAGCTTGGCCAGGAGGTCGCCCCGCACGCTGGGCAGCAAATGATAGTTCTCCAGTGCCGGCTCCTCAGTCAGCGAATCCACCAGCTCGAGCCCAGCGGCCGGACCAAACGCCATCCCCACAGCCACCGCCCGGTTCAGCGCCACTACCGGGGAGGGCACCAGATCTTCCAGCGCATCGTAGAGCGAGGCGATCCCTTTCCAGTCGGTCTCCTCCGCCGTACGGGCGCGCGCATGGCAGGCTGCGATCGCCGCCTGGAGAGCGTATGGGCCAGGCGAGTCACCTAGTGCCTCGGCACGCTCCAGCGCCGCGAGGCCGCGACGGATGAGCAGCTGGTCCCAGCGTCCCCGATCCTGCTCCAGGAGGAGGACGGGCTCGCCCGACTGTCCCACCCGCGCCCGCGCGCGTGAAGCCTGGATTTCCATGAGCGCTACCAGCCCATGGACCTCCGGCTCCTCGGGAGCGAGCCCCGCCACTATTCGACCCAGCCGGAGCGCATCCTCACAAAGCGCGGGGCGCATCCAGTCGTCGCCGGCGGTGGCGGTGTAGCCCTCATTGAAGATCAGGTAGAGGACCTCGAGCACCGAGGACACTCGGGCGGCAAGCTCAGCTCCCCGCGGCACCTCGAACGGCACCTTCGCATCGGCCAGCGTCCGTTTGGCCCGTACGATGCGCTGGGCAATCGTGGGCCCCGGCACCAGAAAGGCCCGCGCGATCTCCTCCGTCGTCAGCCCGCCGAGTAACCGGAGAGTGAGGGCCACCCGCGCCTCGGTCGAGAGCACCGGGTGGCAGGAGATGAACACCAGGCGCAGGAGATCATCGCCGATGTGGTCGTCGACCGCCGCGTCCAGGTCCGGCACGGCCATCTCCTGCCGGGCCTCCAGATCGTATCCCACCTCCTGATGCTTGCGCTCGAGCATCTGCCCCCGGCGCAGCAGGTCGATCGCCCGATGCTTGGCCGTCGCCATGAGCCAGGCGCCGGGCTTGTCCGGAACGCCGGCCTCGGGCCACTTCTCCAGCGCGGCGACCAGCGCATCCTGAGCCAGGTCCTCGGCGACCCCAACATCCCGCACTATCCGGGCGAGCCCGGCAATGAGCCGGGCAGACTCCATCCTCCAGACGGCGTCGATCGTTCGGTGGGTGTCGGTAGCCATACCGGCTACAATCTAGCTATGCGCTACCCCCACTCACGATTAGAACCACGGCCGCCAGCGCGCACACCACACCAAAGCCTTGCAGCAGGTTGAGTCGCTCTCCCAGAACGATCCGCGCCAGCAGCACCGTGCTGGCGGGGTAGAGCGAGGAGAGCGTCACCACAATGCTCAGCGGCCCCTCGCGTGCCGCCAGCAGATAGAGCACGTTGGCAAGCATGTCTATGAGGCCGCACACCAGGGCGAGGGCGGCCATCTGCGCCGGCATCCGGATCGATATCCGGCGCGACAACGCCACGGTGGTGAAAAGCGTCACCGAGACCAGCCGGGCCACCAGGATCGGCCACATTCCGGCCTCGGACCCGGTCCGGGCCAGCGTCAGAAAGAAAAAGCCGATCAAGACCCCCGAAGCGAGCGCGGTACCGACCCCGGACCGTCGGGTGGCTGATGAGGCCAGCTGCTGGGGTTCTGATTCCCCGGCCGAGCTCTGCTGACTGACCAGCACGATCGATCCGATCCCGAGCGTCATGCCGATCGCGGCGAGTGGCCCCGGCCGCTCGCCGAGCAGCACCGAGACCACCACCGGAATGGCGACGGCGCACACGGCCGTGACCGGCGCCACTACGGCCATGACTCCGATGGCCAGCGCCCGGTACAACAGGGCGACGCCGATCCCGCCGGTGAGGCCGGCCAGCGCGCCCCAGAGGAGATCGGCCCGGGAGGGCGACGAGCCGGACAGCAGGGGCAGGACCAGCGCGAGCATAATCAGGCCGCTGGCCTGCGACAGAATAACGACCGGTATGGTACCGGCGCGCCGGGTGGCGAGGCCGCCGGTAAAGTCGGCCGCTCCATAGAGCACGGCAGAGCCGATCGCCAGAAGGAAGGCCATCGACCTAGTGTCGGGGCGCTATCAAGGCCCGGACTCGGTCATCTCGCAGGAAGAGACCTCCCCAGATGAGCACGGCGACGTAAATCGGAAACAGGATGTGCGTAGGGAGCGGGCTCCCGACGCGTACGTGGGTCGCGACGGCGCCGCCAAGATAGCCGGTCAGCAGGATCGCCCCAAGCACGGCGCTCCGCGGGACCAGGCAGACCACGAGACCGATCAGCTCGAGGATCCCAATCGCTCGGGACTGCGCCACGGGATAGCCGAGCTGGTTGAACGAGTCCACGACCGCAGGAATGACCATCAGCTTGATGACGCTGTCGAAGAGTAGAAAGAGCACCGCTACGCCGCTGAGGATTCGACTCGCCCATCGCATGGGTACTTTACCTCCCAGTAGGCCACAGAACGCCCCGCGATCGGCAGGCCGCCGCGGGGCGTAACGGCAGTTCAGGAACAGTCGGAGCCTACCGCACCGCACCCGCCTGCTGGCGTTGCTCTGCCGCGGCATCAAACGCCGGGACGTCGTGCATCAGGCGAATCTCGCTCTCACCTTCACCCACCACCTCGAGGAAGCGCTTGGCCAGCTCGATCGCATGCTGCTTCGACTTGGCCTGGACGATGGCGAAGCCGGCGACCAGCTCCTTCGTCTCGGCAAATGGCCCATCGGTGAGGGTGAACTTCCCATCCGAGATCCGGACCCGGACGCCCTTGGAGCTGGGCTGGAGCCCGTCCGTGGCGAGCAGCACGCCTTCCTTGGCCATCTCCCCGATGAACTGCCCCATTTCTTCCATCTCCCGCTGGGTCGGAGGGGCGTCCGATTCCCGGCCAGGCTTGTACAGCATCATGAAACGCATGGTGGCATCTCCCGGCATTCTAAAGTCCGTGATGGTGGCTGATAGCCCTCTACCTCTTCGCGGCGATTTTTTCGCGCAGACGCTCCTCTTGCTCCCGGAGCTCGGGCGTGAACTCTGCGCCAAAGTCCTCGGCCTCGAACACCTGGCGAATCTCCACCTCGGTGTTCTCGAACGGGGCGCGCTTCAGCCATTCGATCGCCTCTTCCTTCGACCTCACCTGCCAGAGCCAGAACCCGGCGATCAGCTCCTTGGTCTCGGAGAAGGGCCCGTCGATCACCGTCTTCTTGTTGCCCGAGAACCGGACCCGCGCACCCTTGGAGCTCGCCTGAAGCCCCTCACCCGCCAGCATCACCCCGGCCTTGACCAGCTCTTCATTGAACTTTCCCATTTCCGTCAGCATCTCGTTGCTGGGCAGGACACCCGCCTCGGAGGCCTTGTCGGCCTTGACGATCACCATGAATCGCATTGTCGTGTCTCCGCTTAGAGTTCGAAGGTGTAAGGCATCTACCGGCCAAGTCCGAGCTATTCTTCCCGCTCCGGCACAGCCAACAGCCGATAGCTAATAGCCTTCATATAGACGTCGAACGAGGCCTTGGGAAATCGACAACCCACCTTATTCTACAGCCCCATGATCGTTCACCTCGTTGACGGGACCTACGAGCTGTTCCGCCACTTCTATGGCCTCCGTCGCGGCACTAAGGGCGGGGATCCGCCATTCGGCGCCGTTATCGGCGTACTGCACACGGTGTTGCAGATGATCGAGACCGGGGCGACTCACATCGGCGTGGCCACCGATCATGTTATCGAGTCCTTCCGCAACGATCTTTGGCCCGGCTATAAGACGGGCCAGGGCATCGAGCCCGCACTGCTCGCGCAATTTCACCCCCTGGAGGAGGCCCTGGCGGCCATGGGAGTAGCTGTCTGGCCGATGATCGAGCTGGAGGCCGACGACGCGCTGGCTTCCGCCGCGCGGATCGCCGAGCAGCACGAGGCTGTCGAGAAGGTCTGCATCTGGACGCCGGACAAGGATCTGGCGCAGTGCGTTCAGGGCGACCGAGTGGTCCAGGTGATCCGGCGAGGCCAGACCGTGCGCAATGCGGAAGGGGTACGCGAGAAGTTCGGGGTGGCTCCGGTGCTGATTCCCGACCTCCTGGCGCTCGTCGGGGACGCCGCAGACGGCTATCCGGGCATTCCTGGAATCGGCGCCATCACGGCGGCTCGCGTGTTGAACCAGTACGGCAGGATCGAGGACCTCCCGCCCAGCGTGCTGGGAGAGACCCGCGAGCTGGCGTTGCTCTTCAAGGAGCTGGCCACGCTTCAGACCGACGCGGCGCTGTTCGATGATGTGGAGCAGGTACGGTGGCGGGGCCCCACGCCCGGCTTCGCGCCTTACGCTCATGGCATCGGGGCGGATCGGGTGCTGGAGCGCTGCCTCAAGGCGCGAGTCGCTTCGGTGGGCTATTAGCCAGGGGCTTTGGGCATTGGCCGCGAGTGGCTGCCGAGACCTTGGCTCGTCCATGGAACAGGCCCATATCCCGCTGCCAAAAACAACAGCCGGCCCATCCGAGGATGAGCCGGCTGCCACCGTGTGCGTGCGGCTGGGTTAGAGCTTCACCACATTCTCCGCCGCGGGGCCCTTCTGGCCCTGCACGACGTCAAACTCGACGCGGTCACCCTCGGCCAGGCTCTTGAACCCCTGGCCCTGGATCGCCGAATGATGGACGAAACAGTCCTTCTGACCGTCCTCGGGCGTGATAAAACCAAAGCCCTTGGCGTCGTTGAACCACTTGACGGTGCCTGTGGTGCGTGCCATTTCCTGCTCCTTGTACGTGATGTAATCGGAGTTGCGACTGCCGCACCGCCGACTACGGTGTGCGCGGATTTCGCCTCCACGCGGGGCCCGGCTGCCGCGGCGCTACGTGCACCAGAAACGGCAGCCAATGAAACAGGGGCCGGCACCAACGCCGAGCCCCTGTGTTCACGTCGGTTATCGGGCGCGCAAGCGCCACGGAATAGCGCTAACCTAGCCCGAAAGCCCCCAAACGGCAAGCCATCGGCCCTCATGCTTCGACGGCCCGCCGCAGCTCGCGGGCCGCGATGACCAGATCCACGGTCTGGACCCGGTTCGTTCGACTAGCCTCCAGTGCCAGTGCCAGCTTGCTCAATCCCGCATGCGCCCGGACGATCTCGGTTTCAGCGGCCAGAGTCAGATCCTTGGCGCGAGTGATGGCGTCTCGCACGCCGTGGTACAGATCATCGGGGGTAAAGGGCTTGAGCATCACTCGGACCGGTGTGTCCGAGGACTCGATGTACGGCACCGCATCCGGATCGGCGGACATGCAGAGCACCGCTACCGTCGGACGATATCGCGTCAGCGTCTCAGACACCCGGCGGCCATCGATGACCGGCATGGCAAGATCGGTGAGGACCAGATCAAACGGCTCGGAGCGCGATTGAATCAGCATCAGGGCGGTCTCCCCGTCGGGAGCCTCCTCAACCCGAAAGTCCTCTGCCTCGAGTGTGCGGCGGAGGATCCGGCGCATGGCCGGCTCGTCGTCCACCACCAACACACTGGCGCCCTGCCATTGGGGACCAGAAAGCCGCGGGCGGCTCACATCAATTCCTGGAAACAAGGGAAAACCATTCGCCCTCGGCGTCTGCCAGCGGCTCCGGGGCCGCCACGCCGCGTCCCTGCGCATATCCGGTCCCCCTGCTCCGCAGCCGGTTCAGCACCGGCTCGCTGTCCACCGCCTCGGCGATGTTCTCGTGGTTCAGCGCAATGACACGTCCAAGGGAGTCAACGACCACCGTGGCGCCTTGCCGGATCGGCCCGTGGGAATCGGTGACTGCGTCCATACGCCCCTCCGGGGCCAGGAAGCGGTACAACAAGTTTTATGGGGTTTGTCTAACGTAGCAGGTGGTACAGAGCACCGCCAGCACGTGCAGAAGGCGCTTCCCGGCCCTCAGGAAAGCCCCGACAAGTGGTACCAACCTAGGCCGCCGCCGGCCCTGCGCTCCCAAGCAACTTGAGCATCCGGTGGTGGGATGACACGGCACCGAGGAAAGTCCGGTGCTCGTTGTATGGGATGCCGTGCCGCTGGGCGACCGTGCGCACCACGCCGCTCAACGCCGGATAGTGAACGCTGCAGACCCGCGGAAAAAGGTGGTGCTCGATCTGATGGTTCAACCCGCCGACATACCATGAGATCAGTCGATTGCCATTCGCGAAGTTCGATGTAGTGAGCATCTCATGGACGGTCCAGGCATGCTGCATTTCCCCGCTGGTGGCAGGGACCGGGTGCTCGGTGCCTTCGACAACATGCGCGAGCTGGAAGACCACGCCAAGAATCACCCCGGCGATGAGATGCACCAGCCCAAAGCCGGCGACGATCAGCCACCATGGCTGGTCGATCACCAGCAGCGGGATCACGAGCGCATAGCCGAAGTACATGGCCTTGGAGCCGATAAGCCAGGCGATCTGACCCGGTGAGTGCTTCCGCTCGCGCAATGGCCCCAGATCTCGCTGCAGGAAATACTTGAAGTCCTTGAGGAACACCCAGAACAGCGTCGACAGACTGTAGGCCGCACAGGCGTAGAGGTGCTGGTAGCGGTGGAACGGTCTCCAGGGCGCCGCAGGGGAGAGCCGAAGCAACGGCGAGACCGAGAGATCCTCGTCGACCCCGTGAATATTCGTATAGGTGTGATGAATGACGTTGTGGGTGAGCTGCCACATATAGCCGTTGGCACCGAGCGCGTCGAAGGAGGCGCCGAGCAGCCGGTTAACCCAACCCCGCGAGGAGTACGCCCCGTGCAGCGCATCGTGGGATACACTGAACCCGATTCCAGCCATGGTGATGCCCATCAGGATGGCGATCCCCAGCAACGCCCAGCCCTGGAGCAGATTGCTCAGCACGAGGCCGTAGGCGACGCCCATCGTACCGAGGAACAGCACGGTTTTCGCCACCATTGCCGCGTTCGCCTTGTCTGTCCGTCCGCCGTCCGCAAACCACGTGGAGACCGCCAGGCGGAGATCGGCGACGAAGGCAGCCGCATCGCGATTAGAGAAATGCACTCGTACCGGCTTCATGATTCCTGTCCTCGGAGCATTGGCGACCAGCAAATCCTGCCCAGACCATCTCCCGGCCGGGCC
This sequence comes from uncultured Gemmatimonadales bacterium, assembly GCA_963742755.1. Lineage (GTDB taxonomy): Bacteria > Gemmatimonadota > Gemmatimonadetes > Gemmatimonadales > GWC2-71-9 > CAVVWJ01. Next base: position 320,886 of record CAVUMU010000011.1, on the reverse strand, counting down.
ACAACACCAGCACGCCCCGTGCCGCGGTCGTCCAAATCTCTGTTTTTGATCACGGACCCTGGAAAGGGTAACTGTTTCAGGATCGACGGCCGATTACTATAAGGAGAACCCCTATCACCTGCTGCCTGCTATGAGCACGCCACCAGAGACCGCGTTATTCCCCATCGCCCCGCCGATCGAGCCCATGCTCGCCAAGCTGGCCGATGAGCTCCCGGCCACGGGCGCCTTTCTCTTCGAGCCGAAGTGGGACGGATTCCGCGCCATCGTCTTTCGGGGCGGGGGTGGTGTCTACATCCAGAGCCGCGACCTCCGTCCGTTCGACCGGTACTTCCCCGATCTGCACGACAGCTTGCTGGCCATGCTCCCGGAGGATTGCGTACTCGACGGCGAGATCGTGATCGCCTCGCCGCAGGGGCTCGACTTCGATGCGCTGCAGTTGCGGCTCCATCCCGCAGCGTCCCGGGTGGCCAAGCTGGCGAAGGAGACCCCGGCATCGTTCGTCGCCTTCGACCTGCTCGCCGCCGGCGGGCGGAACCTCATGCAGGAGCCCCAGAGTGAGCGGCGGCGGCTCCTCGAGCAGCTGCTCGCCGGCATTGGCCCCCCGCTCCACCTCACGCCGGCCACCCGAGAGCGGGGTACCGCCGAAGGGTGGCTGGAACAGTTTGAGGGCGCCGGACTCGACGGCGTCATCGTCAAGCCCGCCGACTCCCCGTACCTGCCGGGCAAGCGGGCGATGATCAAGGTGAAGCATGCGCGGACGGCCGAGTGCGTCGTGGCCGGGTTTCGCCGGCACAAGAGCGGGAAGGATGCGGTGGGCTCTCTACTGCTCGGACTCTACGACGACCGGGGGGTGCTGCATCACGTCGGGGTAACGTCGTCCTTCACCATGGCTAAACGAAAGGAGCTGGTCAAAGAGCTCGAGCCGCTGAGGAAGAACGCCATGGAGGCCCATCCCTGGCGGGAGTGGGCCCAGGCCGGCGCGGGCGAGCTCAACCGGATGCCCGGCGCGCAGAGCCGCTGGAGCGCCGGCAAGGATCTGTCATGGGAGCCGCTCCGGATCGAGCGGGTGTGCGAGGTGAAGTACGATCACTTGCAGGGCGACCGGTTCCGCCATGCCACGACCTTCCTGCGCTGGCGGCCGGACAAGCAGCCGGCCGATTGCCGCTACGACCAGCTCGAGGTCACCCCCTCCTACGACTTGGAGAAGGTCTTTTCGTCCGGATCCAGTGGCTCCTGAGCCGGCCGCACTGCCGGCGGCACCTGCTCCAGGTTGACGCGAACCCGGGTCCAGGTGGATGAGCGCCCCCGCATGGAATCGACCAGCACGTCGGCAGGCCGGAGGTGTGCCGCGGCGTCCGGGTGGCGAGCCTTCCATCGCTCGAATCCGGCCAGCGCGTCCGCTTTGCGCTGGGCTCGTCCGATCTCGATCAGGGGGTGCTTGGCGGCGCGGGCCTTGGAGGGCTGGACCCGGGCCGGCTCACCCCGCTGTTTCTTGTAGTGTGGCGGCCAGGGCGCGTCGCCGAGCCCGTCGTGCTGATGCCGGGCAGACAGTTCGAGGAGGCCATCGAGCGATCCGGGATGCCGGTCGATCCCCTCGTGGCGGTCCCCGATGCTGGCGAAGCGGGCCGGCATCGTCGCCAGGGTGAAGTCGCCCGGCTCGCTGTCGTCCACCTCGTCCCAGCTGAGCGGCGCCGAAACCGGCGCGTGGGGCCTGGGCCGCACTGAATACGCGGAGGCCACGGTGCGGTCCTTGGCGTTCTGGTTGTAGTCCACGAACACCCCGTGCCGTTCCTCTTTCCACCATTTGCTCGTGGCGATGGCTGGCGCCCGACGCTCGACTTCCCGCGCCAGCGCCAGCGCCGCTCGGCGCACCTCGTCGAATCTCCAACGACGCTCCAGCCGAACATTCAGATGCATCCCGCGGGAGCCCGAGGTCTTCGGCCAGCCGACCAGCCCGAAGTCTCGCAGCGTCGCGTCGGCCACATGGGCCACCTCGCGCACCTGCGCCCAGGTTACGCCAGGCACCGGATCGAGATCCACCCTGAGCTCGTCGGGATGCTCGAGATCATCGGCGCGGACCGGGTGGGGATGCAGCTCCAGGCAGGCCAGGTTGGCGAGCCACACCAATGCCGCCGGGTCGCGTGGCACCACCTCGTCGGCGCTGCGCCCCGAGGGGAAGCGGAGTGACACCACCTCGATCCAGGGCGGGCGTGAAGCGGGGGCACGCTTCTGATAGAAAAATTCTTCGGCAATGCCGTTGGGATAGCGCACCAGCATGTTGGGCCGGCCGCCGGCACCACGCAGCGCGCCGTCGGCCACGGCGAGATAGTAGCGGGCGAGGTCGAGCTTGGTGTATCCCGGTTCGGGAAAGAGAACCTTCTCTGGGTTGGAGATGGGGACCTCCCGGCCCCCCACCATGAGAAGCTCGTGGTCGCCGCTTCTATCTTTGGATGAGCTCTTGGCTGGCTTAGGCATGCTGGGAAGGATAGCAGGTGTACTGGTCACGCCACGGCTTGCCCCGCCCTTCCGATGAGGCACAGCTCTTCGGCCAACGCCACCGAACCGCGCCAGCAGACTACCGTCGCCTACTGCCCCACCCACGGCCACAAACGCGCCATTGGGGGACCTCGCTCCCTCAATCGAACCCGAACACCGGGGGAAAGACCACGACGACGATCGCGGCCCAGACGGAGTATGCTGGCAGGTAGGCCGTCTGCCAGCGTTCGAGGCTGGCAAAGGGGCCGCGGCCGCGCAGAAAGCGGACGTAGAGCACGGCCGACCACCCCAAGTTCCCCAGCAGGACCAGATTCTCGCCGAGGGCGGCCACCCGGTTGGGGGTGAAGCCGAACTCCGAGATGCGCGCCCCGATCGCCGCCAGGGCGAAGGCGTCGGCGACGAGCGCGCTGACGAGGAGCAGTACCAGCAGCAGGTCGAAGGCGCCGGGCGGCGCCTGTGGGTCTCGCGCGGAGATGGAGTAGAGCAGCAGGGCCAGCACCAGCACCAGCAGCAGGTCAAAGGCGATCAGCGCATTGCGCTCGAGGTCGATCCCGCGGCCGGTCCAGGCCATCGTAGCCAGGAAGGCGAGGAGCACGAAAGCGAACAGGGGGGTGAAGAGCCGTGTCAGCACCGGGGCCATGTTCTCGATCACGCTCTGCTTCGCCTCAACCAGCCAGGAACCGACCATCACCGCGCCGAGCACCGCGCACGGCAGCCACTGCTCGACCACTGGCTCCACCTGGATTCCGATCGCCTCAAACATCCCCATGGTAAAGGCGACGAGAACTCCGCCGCCCAACGCGATCAGCGTGTAATAGATGAACAGCTCGCCGGAGAAGCGGACGAAATCCATGCGCCCGGTGCTCTCCCCCCAACGCCCCCCTGCGTAGGCGATCCCCACAGGCAGCCACAGCGCGATCGGCAGGTGCAACCCGGTAAGCACCGCCGTGTCGCTGCCGGTGTCGAATGGATAGACATTGGCAAAAACGACCGCCGCCGCAAACACCAGGGCCAGCCCCGCCCAGGTACGCATACTCAGCCGCCGCTTCCAGACGAAGTAACCGGTAAGGAGGGGGAGGACGAAGAGGCTGAAGTTCCGCAGGTAGAACGGCATGTCCTCCCCGCCCCACTCCAGTCCGAACAGCTCCGGCACCTTTACCGCCAGCGCCGCGACGACGGCGAGCGCGAAGACGACGATCATCTCGATCCGCGACTCGTCCGCCGACCCGGTTGTGCCGGTGGAGGACATGACCAGCTGCTTCCACAGCCGCTCCGAGTGCTCCCGGGCGAACTCGTTCGAGATCGCGTCCAGCGCACCCATCCGCTTCACCGCTACGAGGAATGCCTCGTTCTCCGAGAGGCCGGTGCCGCGCAGCGCAGCGACCTCGCCGCGCAGGTGATCTTCCAGCTCCTCCACATCCACCGGCCGGACCGCCTGCCGACGGCGCAGATAGCTCCGCCACTGCTCGATCTGCCCCTCGAGCGAGTCGCTCGATCCGGCCTCCGTCGCGGGCTCAGCCACAGGACGGCAGCGGCGAGACTGCCGCCCGCTTCAAACGCGAGACCGAGGGCCAGATGTTGCGCAGCGCCGCGTCCGCCATCTGCCACTGCTGACACTGCTCCGCGAGCTGCGCCCGCCCCCGTGCCGTGAGGTGATAGTACTTGCGCTTCCGGCCCGTCTCAGATGTTCCCCACTTGCCCTTGATGTGGCCCTGCCGCTCGAGACGGTGGAGCACTGGGTAGAGCATTCCGTCGGTCCATTGCAGCTCCCCGCCGGAAAGCTCGCTCACCCGCTTGAGGATAGCGTAGCCGTACGAGTCCCCCTCGGCCAGAAGGGCGAGAACCAACGGGGTGGCGGTGGCGGCCACAAGGTCTTTGTTGATGTCCATGGTCTCCCAGGCCCAGCCCGGTGTGAGTACCTAATTCTACTATACATTGTACTTCTATGTATTTCAAGTCAGCGCTGCTTGTATTCGTCGTGACGGCGCCACCAGATGCTGCTCTCGTTGCGCCCCCTGGGGGCGCGGTCGAGCCACTGGTACATGCCCCAGAGGCCGTCCACTCCACGCGCATAGGTGGAATAGGTGTGGTAGACGACGTCGTCCTCGAGGCGCATCGGGAGGGGTGGTCCGACATCGTGCGTTTGCTCGACGAGGTGTTGACGAGGGGCTAGCGAGGAAGCCGTTCCATGACTCACTCACAGACCCATCGGCGCCTGCCGGCATACCTTTCAGTCCTATGGCCCCAATCGAAAGCACTTCCCAAGATACCGAGTGACTCATGCGGGAACCCCCGCCCGGAGCGGTGTTCGAGCCGCTCACCAGCTATCGCGAGTACCCTCCCGCAGAGATGGTGGAGCGCAGCCGTGCCTTCGCCGCCGACCTGGCCCGCCGCCGCACCGTACGACAGTTCAGCGACCGGCCGGTGCCAAAGGGTGTGATAGAGGCGTGCCTGGAGGCCGCCAGTACTGCCCCGAGTGGGGCGCACTTGCAGCCCTGGCACTTCGTCGTGGTGAGTGATCCCGGCCTCAAGCGCCGGGTCCGGGAGGCGGCGGAGGTGGCCGAGCGGGAGTTCTATGCTCATGCACCACAGGAGTGGCTCGACGCGTTGGCCCCACTGGGCACCGATGCCCACAAGCCCTATCTCGAGACCGCACCCGTTCTGATCGCGGTCTTCGCCCAGCGCTATGGGCTCACGGCAGAGGGTAAGCGACGCACCCATTACTACGTCATGGAGTCGGTCGGAATAGCGACTGGACTGCTCCTCGCCGCACTGCACCACGCAGGACTCGCCTCGTTGACCCACACGCCGAATCCCATGGGGTTTCTCGGCGAGGTGCTGGAGCGGCCGCCCAACGAGCGAGCGGTAATGCTGGTGGTGACCGGGTATCCGGCGCCGGGGGCAGAGGTGCCCAACCTGCGGCGGAAGCCGCTGGGAGCCATCGCAACCTTTCGATGAGGCCGCGTTTTGGCGCACCAGCCTGGGAGGGGGAGATCCACCGCTGGGTTCAGAGCGTTCTGGATTGAGCACCCTGGCTTAGGCCTACAGAGGAGAAAACCCCTATGCAGAACAGAGCGATTGCCGGCGCACTCGCGGGCCTGCTGGCCGGAGTGGCGTTTGGGATCATGATGCAGATGATGAAGGCGCCCACCCCAGACGGTGGGCAGATGCCGATGATGGCCATGGTCGCGATGGTGGTCCGCTCCGAGAGCCTGGTGGTCGGCTGGATCTACCACCTCTTCAACAGCGCCATCATCGGTGGGCTCTTCGGGTGGTTGTTCGGTGCCAGAGCAGAAGCGAGCTCCGGCAGCGGGGCCACCTGGGGAGCGGTATGGGGTCTGGTGTGGTGGGTGCTCGGCGGGCTCATCCTGATGCCGCTCCTGCTCGGTATGCCCGCGTTCGCTGCGCTCCGGATGCCGCCGATGTGGCCGGTGGCCCTGGGGAGCCTGGTTGGCCACCTGATCTACGGCGGCATTCTGGGAGTGTCCTACGGGCGGCTGCGCCGATCGGGGCTGGTGCGGGTTCCCGCATGAGGACGACGGCGCGGGGGCACACCCTCTGCTCGGCCCTTGCCTGGATCATCTCCGTCTCCCTGCCGGGCGCGAGCGTTGCCCACGCACAACTGGTCCGCGCGACCACGGCCGCTGGCGTCCCTCGCCCCGCACCGGCCTGGGACAACACCCGCTGGCTCAACGCAGAGGCTCCGCTGCGGCTCGACCACCTCCGAGGACGCGTGGTCCTGCTCAACTTCTGGGTGTTCACCTGCGGTAACTGCACCCGGACCGTTCCGTCGCTGGTGCAGTTCGACAGCCGGTACCGCCCCGAGGGGCTTACCCTCATCGGGATCCACACCCCCGAGTTTCCGCCCTACGCCGGCGAGCACGATAAGGGCAATGTCGCCAAGGCGCTTGCCCAATACCGGATCCTGTATCCCAATGCCCAGGACAATGACCGCCGAACTTGGGATCGCTACGCCATCCGCTACTGGCCGAGCTTCGTGCTGATCGATAAGCGCGGCCGGGTCCGGTATGAGGGTGCCGGAGAGTTTCACGTCGGTGACCCCACCTACCGGGCTTGGGAGCAGCGCATTCGAGCCCTGCTTGCCGAGTAGAGAGGCTGTTATGCGCGTGCTCCTTGCGAGCCTCGTCGCCACCGCAGCGTGTGCGTCAGGGCCGGGGCCTTCGGTGCGGTTGGAGGCGGGTTGGCTCACCGGTGAGCCGATCCTGGCCGCCGTCCCAGCGCATGACCTGCGCATCAATGCCCGGGTGCCCCCCGCGATCGAGCTTGCTGCCGGTGGGGTCATCCGCCTGACGCGAGGGCGTGTCTCCGTGGACTCGAGCTACTTTTTGGAGCCGCCCTGGGAGGTCCGTCCGCCAGGCGTACCCATACAGGGCGCGCTGCGAGTCAGCTTCTGCCGGGCCGATGAGACGGTGTGCCGGTCAGTAACGTTCCCGGTCGATCTTCAGGAGTAGCAGTGTTTACGTTCATGCCGACTGAGAGTGCCTGAGCCGGGAGGCTCGGGCGGCAGTCCCCGCCACCGGTCGTCCAACCCAGGACGGAGCAGCGGCCTGTTTGCGGAGCAAGCGGCTTCAATCCGGCAGCGGCTCGTCGCCCGCGATGAGCAGGCGCTGGTGGAGTTGGTCGAGTTGGCGACCCCGTGGCTCCTGAGCGTCGCTCAGGCCATGCTGCAGGACCGGGACGAAGCGGAGGAGGTCGTGATGCACACGTTTCGCATCCTCTGGGAGAACGTCACGCCCATGACGGGAGGTGATGCGGGCCTGATGCCGTATCTGCTCCGCGTCGCCCGGCACCGGGCTATCGACCGGTTGCGGGGCCGGCGTCGGAGTGAGCGGAAGGTCTTCGCGGCGGCGCTGGAATGGGGGCGGCAGAGCGTCCCTCCAGTGGAGCCGGACGAGGCGGGACATCCCGGCTGGCAGGTGCACGCCCAGGTGCACGCGGCGTTCGAGGCGCTACCGGCTGAGCAGCGGACGGTGGTGCAGCTGGCCTACTTCGAAGGGCTCACCCAGTCCGAAATCTCCGCCCGGCTCGGGATTCCACTCGGCACAGTCAAGACCCGCCTCCGCCTCGCCTTTGATCGGCTGCGTACGGCGTTGGCCGGCCTCAAGGACTGGGTTCTGTGAAAGCGCACGATTGGTTTGTCCAGCATCGGGTGGAGTACGCCATCCGCATCCTGGATGGCGATGACATCGCCACGTTCGACGCCCACCTCGCCAACTGCGAGGATTGCCGGCGTGAGGTCTCCCGGATCGAGACTGAGCTGGCGTGGCTGCCCATGAGCTTGCCCCCGACCGCTCCACGTCCCGGGCTGCGGCGGCGCATCATTCAGTCCGTCCTCGACGGCACCAAGGCCTCTGGACCCCGATGGCTCCTGCCGGTTACGTTAGCCGCGTCCGTGTTGCTCGCCTTTGGTGGGTGGGCCGCCGGACGCCAGCGGGCGCTGACGCTGGAGACCGAGGTCACCGCACTACAGGCCCGGGCGGCAGCACTAGAGGACACCCTGTCTGTCATCCGCCGTGCTGGACGCATACTCCAAACCAGCGTGGCAGTGGGAGACCGCCGCGGCGGCCTCGTCATCTTTGCCGACGAGACCACGCACCGTTGGAGCGTGGTGGTCCACGGCCTCCCGCCTGCTCCCCCTGGCACCGGCTACCAGTTCTGGTTCATCTGCGCGGACGGAATGGTGCGCGGCTCGGCGATCCTTGCCGGCGCGGGGTCCAAGATGTTCACCACCGGAATGCCGGAGGCCGGCGGCGCCGTACTCGGGGCGGCGCTCACCGTGGAGCCACTCGGGGCGGCAACGGGTCCCCCGCGGGGCAAGGAACTCGCCCACCTGATGCTGTGAGCCGACGTTCCGCCCGGCCCATGGTCGAGCGGACGCCTATTCTGCGCTTTCCAGGGGGAGCGAGTCACGGGTCATGCGAAGCTTTGAGGGCTGGCAGGGGTTGGTCACGACGGCGGCGGGTGTTCTCGCTTGAACGCGCTCCGCCTCGCCGATCTACGCGCCGCCTGGGCGCGACTCGTCGATGGGTTATGGTTCGTCCCCAGCGTCATCGTGCTCGCAGCCATCCTGCTGGCCATCGGGATGGTCGAGCTCTCCACCCTGGTCGATGCGGAGGCGCTGGCCCGCTGGCCCCGTGTCTTCGGGACCAGCGCCGACGGCGCGCGGAGCATGCTTGCGGCCATCGCCGGCTCGATGATCACCGTAGCAGGCGTGACCTTTTCGATCACCATGGTCGCCGTGACGCAGGCGTCCAGCCAGTACACCCCGCGCATCCTCCGCAACTTCATGCGGGACCGCGCCAACCAGGTGGTGCTCGGGATCTTCGTCGGAGTCTTCGCGTATTGCCTCGTGGTCCTGCGAACCATCCGGGGCGGCGACGGCCTCACCTTCGTCCCGTCGCTGGCGGTGTTGCTCGGCGTGCTGCTAGCCATCCTCGGAATCGCGGTGCTGATCTTTTTCGTGCACCACATTTCGACTACCCTACAGGCCTCCGAGATCATCGCGCGGATCATGCGGGATACGCTCGAGGCCGCGGACCGAGTGTTTCCGGAGGAGCTGGGCGAGGAGGCCGCCCCGGCCGAACAGGCGGCCCTGGTGGCCGCCGTACCGGCGGACCGCTGGCGCCACGTGGCCGCGCGTTCGACCGGGTACATCCAGCGGGTGGACGCGAAGGGACTGATGGAAGTGGCCTGCGAGTACGACCTGATCATCCATCTGAAACAGGAGATCGGCGACTTCGTGATCGCGGGCCTGCCGGTCGCCTCGATCGCGCCGCATCCCGGCAGCCAGCGATCCCCGGAGCATGAGGGTGAGAGTCCGGCCGCGGCCGCAGTGGCCGGTCGGTTCACCATCAGCCGCTACCGGACGATCGACCAGGACGTCCGTTTCGGGATGCGCCAGCTGGTGGATATCGCACTGAAGGCACTGTCCCCGGGCATCAACGACATGACCACGGCTTCCACTTGCGTGGATTACCTCGGCGCCATTCTCGTGCGCATGTGCAGCCGCCGGATGGCAACGCCCTACCGCTCTGTCGACGGCGTCCTGCGCGTGGTGGCTCCTGGCCCGACGTTCGAGAGTCTGGTGCTTGATGCCTTCGACGAGGTGCGGCAACACGCCGAGGGGAACGTGAGCGTCCTCGCCCGCCAGCTCGAGATGCTCAAGGTGGTGGGCGAGATAACTCGCTCGGCCATGCGGCGCGAGGTCCTGCAGGACCAGATCGCGCTGATCGAGGAGGCCGGTGAACGGACCGTGGCCCCGGCGCACGACCGGGAGCGTCTGGATCGACTTGCCGCCCGGGCGCGCGCGGCGTTGGGCTTCGAGAGAGAGTCCGGCCCGGGGATCAGTCCAGGAGCCCGGTCGCCGGCGTAACGGGACGCGTCTCCCCCGCCCGCGTCAGCGCATACCGGGCGCTGATCGGGCCGATCAGCTCGAAAACAGTGACGGCCGCCAACACGACGGTCGTCACCACCGGTGCCAGCTCGGGGAACCGGCGGTTCACGGTGAGCAGCAGGCCGATCGCGAGGCCGGCCTGCGACAGCGCGGCGAGCCCCAGGTTGTCCCGCACTACCGGCTCCAGTCCCGCCTGCCGCGCGCCCACGAACGCTCCCACCAGCTTTCCGCCTGTGCGGCAGACCACGTAGATCAGCCCGATCATGCCCAGCGAGGGCAGCAGGCTCAGGTTGAGGTCCGCGCCCGCGATGACGAAGAAGATCGCGTAGAGAGGAGGGTCGGTCTGGGACAGCGCGCTGAACAGGCGCCGGCTCTCACTCGAGAGATTGACCATCGTCGCGCCCACCGCGAGCGTGGTCAGGAGCGGTGAGAGGTCGAGCACCTGTGCTGCGCCGACCGCCAGCAGGATGGCGCCCACCAGCAGAATGAGCATCTCCCCGTGCTCGGAGACCTTCGACGCCCACCCCGCCAGCAGCACGCCCACCATAAAGCCGAGCGCGGCCGAGCCGACGAGCTGCCAGACGAGAGGATAGAGGGTCAGGTAAAGCACCTCCCAGCCCACCCCGCTCTGGGCCGCCTGGCGGGCCAGGTCCAGCCCCGCGGCCACGATGAGGAATCCGGTCAAACACAAGATATTGTTGAGCGCGATAACGCCGCCGAGCACCTCGGTGAGGGGACCCTCCGCGTTGAATTCTCGCATGACCATCAGCGTCGAGGCGGCCGCCGTCTCCATGGCGATCACCCCCAACAACAGCGCGACGGTCAGCGGCTGCCCCACGATCAGCAGCCCCACCGTGACCAGCGTCGCCGCGAGCAGCGACTCTGTCACGGTGAGCACTGCGACCCCCCGGCCGATGCGGCGGAATCGCGTGGCCTCGAACACCGAGCCGATCGAGAACAGGATGAGCCCCAGCGCGACCTCACTGAATACCTTGAGACTCTCCAGGGCCTGGTGCGAGACCAGGGCCGCGCCCGCAGGCCCGAGCAGCACGCCAGCGAGCAGATAGCCCGTGACCTCGGGCACCCGGAGGAACTTCACGACGTGCCCCGCGAGCAGGGCGAAGAGGAGGATGACGCCGAGAGAGGCGAGCTCGTTCATGCGGTCACCGGAGCACGACACCGTGCCGGTGACCCTCACGCTCGTACACCAGAAACAGCGCGCCGCCGGCGGTCAGGGCGCGATCCACCGCCGCGGCGCTGGGCCGGCGGCTACGGCCTATCTGGAGGATGGTGTCGCCGGCCCGCAACCCGGCCCGCTCGGCGCGCGATCCGGCGCCGACGTGCCGCAGAACGAGGGCACCGGCCGGCCGGCCGGCCACCACCTCGGCGCGACCACGACCGACGGAGTCGTGAACCAGCGTGAGCACCACGCTGCCCCGCCTGCGGCGCACCTCGAGCCGCCCGGTCCGGGACGCGTCCGCCAGAGATTCCAGATCGGGCAATCCGGTGACCGGGCCGTTCTGGGTGGCCGCGATCTGGTCTCCCGGCCACAGACCGACCCGATCGGCCGGCCCGCCGACCAGGGTTTCCACTACCACCAGCCCCGAGGCCCCGCCCGGTAGAGCCGGTTGAATCGACGCTGCCGGCGCCACGCGGAACCCGTACCGTGCCCACAACCGGAACTCCGGCGTGGCCTGTCGCTCGAGCGCCGCAGCGATATCACTCATCGGCACCAGCGCGATATGGCCCGCGCAGGGCGTGGCCAGCGCCAGCAGGTTGCCGTCGAGATCGAAGAGGCCGCCGCCAGCGAACGCCTCGGGCACTGGGGCGCCGAAGGCAAGCTCGCGGATCGCCAATTCCCCACACCGGACCGGCACCACGCTCCCGGTCATGCCAGCCAGCCAGAGCGGGTGACCATCCGGAGCCCGCGCGATGACGAGGGCCCAGCGGGGCGAGAGGGTGGTCACGTTCGCGGCATGCGCGGCAGGCTGGACAGTGTCGCCGGCGACCGGGTGAACCAGCAGGAACTCAGGCGTGTGGGGACTGGCAGCGACGCCGAACACGGAGTCCGGCCCGACGACCACGCCACTCGCTCCGGCACCCGGGAGGTACACGACGGACGCCGCCAGCAAGGCCGCGCGTTCGCCGACGTAGTCCGCGATTTCGCGCAGCGACCTCTCTCGGGAGCGATCCTGCAGCGTGGCGAGCTCGTTGGTCTGCACCGCCGCTATCGGCTTCGACTGGGGCCGGAGGAAGGCGCCGCCGACCACGATCATCATCGCCGCCCCGGTGAGCAGGGCGATGTGCCGGAAATTCGGCCGACCCGATGTGGGTCCACTCGCCGATTGCGCGGTGTGTGGGCTCATCGCCCCAACTTGCCGGACCGCTTCGCGTCTGGCAACCCCGGGCGAAACCGGCAACAACAAGCCGCGAGCGCGAACCCTCCGAGAATCAGGACATCGAGGAGCTGATCGAGGATCGCCAATGCCAGAGAGGACGGCGCACCCCAATGAGCCGTGAACGCAAGCCGCGCTATCGGGAGGACGACCGCTGCTGCAAGCCCCAGGCTCGGCCATCACGCCAGGAGGCCGATCGCCGACGCCTGGGCGGCAACCACCTCCCACCAGTGGTCAGCAGCAACACCGCAGCAGTCCAGGTCCATCCCAACCGCCCGAACCGGCTCTGGAGCGGGCCTTGAGGCAGGCGGGTTTCCAGCGTAATGTCTGAATGGAGGCCCGTAGTAGGGTCATTCCGATTGCGAAGGCCAGCCGATAGAGCACTCCGCCATGAGCATGCAGCTCTGCCCCGAATGAGCGGGCCAATGTTTTACTCACTTCGCAAGTGACTCACACAAATTTTGGAGGTCCCGTTATGAGGCGTTTGGTAGTCGGAGCACTCGTGGCGACCGTGCTTGCCGGATCACCTTGCCCCCTGAGCGGGCAAGTCCTGGGAGCGGGGATCGGCCCTACGTTCTTACTCGAGGATGGGGGTGGGGTGGATTTCCACGTGATGGGTACGCTTCGGTTCAGCCGCGAGGAGGGTAACCCGGTCGGCTTCCGGATCGATGGCATGCTGCAGTTTGCCGGTGGGGAAGACATCTTCATCGGTACCGCAAACGCCCTGTACAACTTCAGCACCTCTTCCGAGGCCCGGATCCGGCCGTACGTGATCGGCGGCGCGGGCATTTACGCCGATGGCGGCAGCGACCTCGGCATTAACGCCGGCGCCGGTGCGACTTTTCCGTTGGGACTGGGGGACTCGCCGGCCCGGGCGTTCGCGGAGGCCCGCTTTCATGCCATTTTTGCCGAGGGCAATACGATCCAACAGCTGCCCCTTACGGTCGGCATCATGTTCCGGGTGGGGGACTAAGCGGTTAGCCACGGCGAAGCAGCTGGCATTCCAGGCCACGGATGACCGTGCTGAGTGACCGGAAGGGGTCGGGTCGGCCGTACTGGTGATAGTGCTGGTCGCCCCGCTCTGGACCGCGCGGCTGAAGGGGCTGCTCCCGCGAATCCGGCCGTGATCGCGCCTGCGAAGTAGTGGTGTCACTCCCGCGCTTCGCCCGTGATCTCCTCCAGGGGCGCATACGCCTCCCGCCGGACCTGCTGGAGCAGCTGGTCTACACTGTCGCCCGACACACCGAGCTGCCGCAGTAGGACTCCACCGAGCCGCAAACTCCCCTCCACGATCTCGGGCACCGCCGCCGTGGCCCCCGCCCGCACCAGCTTCTCGCAATCCCCCGCGTCGCGTCCCCGCGCCAGAATCGGCAGCGCCGGCATCAACCGGCGGAGCCCTTGCACGGCCCGGCCGGCCAGCACGGGGTCGTCCAGAGTACTGACCGCCAGCTGGGCCCGCTCCACCCCGGCCGCCTTGAGCACATCGGCCCGGCTGGCGTCGCCGAAGAAGACCGGACGTCCGCGCCGCCGCGCTTCGGCCACCAGCTCTGGGTTCACGTCCAGGGCGAGGTAGGGGATGAACCTCGATTCCAGCAGGAGGCCGAGCGTCTGGCCCACCCGGCCGAAGCCGGCGATGATGACGTGATTGGCGATCGCGTCGGCAGACTCCAGCCGAGGACCGCGCGAAGCCGCCGGGCGCTGCTCCAGGCGCCGGAGCACGACCCGGCTCGAGGCCAGGAGCCCGGGCGTAATGGCCATGCTCAGGCCGATGACAAGCAGGGCCACCTGCGCGGTATCGGCTGAAATGACGTCGGCCTGCTGCGCGAGGGAGAAGAGGACGAAGCCGAACTCACCTCCCTGTGCCAGCATGATCCCGACCGCCGCGCCCACAGCCATCGGCAGGCCCAGTAGCCGGCTCAACGCGGCCAGCACGCTCGACTTCACGAGCAACAGCACCAGGAGTAGGCCGAGCAAGACCGGGAACCTGTCGCGGAGCAGATCGAGGTCCAGCCCCATGCCGACCGTCATGAAGAAGAGAGCAAGCAGGATTCCCCGGAACGGCTGGATGTCACCCTCTACCTGCGGGCGATACTCGGTCTCGGCCAGGAGCAGCCCGGCGAGGAAGGCGCCGAGTGCCATGGAGAGGCCTGCCTGCTCGGTCACCCAGCCGACCCCCAGGACTACCAGCAACACGATGCCGGTGAAGAGCTCGGGCGTACCGTCCCTGGCCACCAGCCGAAGCGCGGGGCGGAGTGCGAGACGGCCCAGGGCCAGGATAACGATCAGCGCCAGGACCGCCTTCGCGAAGGCGGTCCCGAGCGCCGGCAGAATCCCCGTGCCCGGGCGGCCCAGCAGCGGTACCAGGGTCAGAAGCGGAATGACGGCGAGGTCCTGGAAGAGGAGCACGGCGAAGGCGACCCGGCCGTGGGGGCTGCCGAGCTCGCGGCGCTGGACCAGCATCTGGAGGACCACCGCGGTGGACGAGAGCGCCAGTCCGGCGCCCAGCAGCAGCGCCGCGCCGCTCTCCACCCCCAGCGCGCGCAGGATTCCCCACAGCGCGAGCGCAGTCAGCCCCACCTGAGCCCCGCCAAGCCCGAACACCAAACGGCGGAGCGCCAGTAGCCGCTCGATGGACAGCTCCAACCCGATCGAGAACAAGAGGAACACCACCCCCAGCTGGGCCAGGACGGCAGTTGCTCCCACGTCGTGCAGCAGATCCAGACCGTGTGGGCCGATGAGCGCTCCGGCGGCGAGATACCCCAGCACGGTGCTGGCACGAAGGCGACGGAACAAGGTCACCACCGCGACCGCGGCTACCAGGATGATGAGGACGTCTTGGAGCTGAGCGGAGCCGTTCATGGGAACCTCGAGCCCGAGTGGCGAAGGTAAGGAAGATCCGATACTTTCCGCCGCGGAAAGCACACGGTGCGGTGACCGTCCCAGCAGCTCACGGCTTGGTCGGCCGCCAGCCTCTCATTCATCGGGTCGCGCGTAGGGTATCATGGCCGATCAGGCTGACGAGACTTCCCCCTCCGGTTCCCCCGGCGCCCCTCCCGGTAGCTGGCGGCCCGCCCGTCAGCTGGCTCGGCGGGCCCTGGCTCCAGTAGAGAGCTTCCTTGCCATCGAAGCGGCCAGCGGGATTCTCCTCCTCGCCGCCGCCGCCATCGCCCTGATCTGGGCCAACTCTCCCTGGTCCGAAAGCTACGTCGCCCTCTGGCACCTGCCGCTGGGCCTGCGCCTCGGGCCGTTCTCCTTCGAGCGCGACCTGCATTTCTGGATCAACGACGGGGTGATGACGATCTTCTTCTTCGTCGTCGGGCTCGAGATCCGTCGCGAGATGCACCGCGGGGAGCTGAGCCAGCTGCGCCGAGCCGCGCTCCCGCTCGCAGCGGCCCTGGGAGGGATGCTGGTCCCGGCGGCGAGCTTCCTGGCGCTCAACTGGGGCCGCGACAGCGTGAGCGGCTGGGGCATCCCGATGGCGACGGACATCGCGTTCGCGGTCGGGGTGCTGACCCTGCTGGGAAAGCGGGTCCCACCGCCACTCCGTATCCTGCTGCTCGCCCTGGCGGTCATCGATGACGTCGGGGCTATCCTGGTGATCGCGATCTTTTATTCGTCCGGCCTCGAGCCCCTGGGCTTTCTCACCCTGGGCGCAGGTGTCATGGCGATACTCGCGATGCAGTTGCTCGGCGTACGAAGCCCGTGGGCCTACGTGCTTCCTGGCGCCGTCGTCTGGGCCGGGGCCTATGCCGCCGGCATCCACCCCACGCTGGCCGGCGTGGCGGTGGGAATGATGACTCCGGTGCGGGCCTGGTTTGGCCCCCAGGCGTTCATCGACCGCGCCGGCGCCAGCGTCGCCGCGGTCCGAGAGCGTCAGGAGGGCGAGGATGAGCGGGCCATCCTGCCGCACCTGGAGTACCTGGACGAGGCGCGACGCGAGGCCGTGTCTCCGGTCGAACGCATCGAGCATGCGCTCCATGGCTGGGTGGCGTATGGCGTCATGCCGCTCTTCGCGCTGGCGAACGCCGGCGTGGCTCTCGGCGACGCCTCGTTCAGCGGGGAGCCGCTGCTGGTATTGCTCGGCGTGGCCGTCGGACTGGTGCTGGGAAAGCCGGTCGGCATTCTGGGAGTCTCGTGGCTGGCGACCCGGCTGGGAGTAGCGGCGTTGCCGAGTGGCATTACCTGGCCTCAGGTTGGTATCGTCGGGGTGGTGGCAGGGATCGGCTTCACGATGTCGATCTTCATCGCTCAGCTCGCCTTCCCGGGCGGAGCAAACCTGGAGACAGCCAAGGTCGGCATCCTGATCGGGTCCGGTGTGGCGGCGGTGCTGGCTTACGGGCTTGGCCGGATGATCCTGCCGACCCGCTCGTCCACCGGTAGCGGGGCATGAGCACACCGGCGCCCTTCCGGCATATCTTCGTGGCGACAGATTTCTCCCCTGGTGCGGCTCGGGCCGTCGCGCGGGCAGGACGTCTGCCTCTGGTCGACGGCGGCAAAATATCCATCGCGCACGTGCTGCCCGGCCAACTTCCCAGGAAGACGCTCTCCCGCGCCGCGCAGGCCGCACGCCGGCAGCTCGAGAGCGCGGTGACCGCCCTCTCCCATTCGCCTTCAGCTCGCGGCCGGGGCCACATCCGGGTCGCGTCCGCCTTGTTCCGGGGGCAAGCCTACGTCGAAATCGTCCGGCAGGCGAGGTCCGCCGGGGCCGATCTGATTGTGCTCGGGCGCCATAGCCGGCGGCCGGTGAGAGACATGTTCATCGGCTCGACCGCCGACCGGGTGATCCGGGCGGGAGACCTGCCCGTCCTGGTCGTGAGCCGCGCGGCCACGCGGAACTATCGCCAGCCGGTGCTCGCCGTAGATCTCGAGGACACCTCCCGATCAGTCGTGACCACCGGGTTGCGCGTTCTCGGGCCCGAGGTGAAGGCCGCGACCCTGCTCCACGCGTACCGGCTGCCCTTCGAGGGTTTGATCACGCCCTCCATCCCGCCCGGAGATATGGCCGGTCTCCGGAGGGATTCCAGGCAGGCAGCCGCCGCTGCTCTCATGAAACTTCGATCGTCGCTGGGCGAAGACCGTGTCCGCTGGCGTGGGGTGGTCGTGCACGGCGATCCCCGGGCGGTCATTATTGCCCAGGCCGATCGGCGTCGGGCAGACCTGATCGCGGTCGGCACCCACGGCCGATGCGGTCTCTCGCACGCCTTGCTCGGCAGTGTGGCCGAGTGGGTCCTCCAGGCGGCGGCGTGCGATGTCCTGGTGGCGAGGCCCGCCCGGGTTTCGTTCAAGCTCCCCTGAAGCGGGACGTCAGCAGGAACTGGGCGAACATGGCGGCCAGGAGAACCAGGAGCCAGGCCGGATAGATATCGAGGTGGACAAAACCGGCGAAGGCGATCATGAGCACCAGGAAATCAGCGGTCACGTCGAGGTAGGCACCCCACCCGGTCACCGCGCCGAGCCGGCGGGCCAGGGGGCCGTCCACCAGATCGGTAACGGCGGCGAATCCAAGCAGCGCCAGTACCAGTTGGAGCCGGCCTTCCTGGATCGCGATCCACAGCGGGAGTGCCGCGGCGATACGCAAAGCCGAGCAGCTACTTGGCAGCGCTACTCGGAGCAGCGATCCGGCGTCCCGCTTGGTACGCCACCGCGAGGAGGTCGTACCGGTCTACCGGGCTCGGGGCCCGGGCCGAGGCGGTCGCCAGCTCCACCTGCCAACCCTGGCTGGAAAGACCCCGCGCGAACGCCATGGTGACACTATCGGGAAAGTCACTCAGGCCAGGGTGAAAGACGATAAGCGCCCGTCCCTTGACCTCGCCCGCCGGATCGACCACTTGGGAGTCGCGCGAGACCTCGCTGCTGGTGCGGTAGCTCACCCAAGCCGCGACCCCCACCACGACGGTTGCCAGGATCACCAGCCGCGGGTTCAGACCCCGCCTCCTTACTTGGCGCTGTCGGCGGGCTGGGAACGCTCCGCAGTGTCGGCCCTGGCCGGCGCGGGACCCATATCCGGATGCTGCGCCGTGGTGTCGGGCATGGCTGCCTGCTCCGGAGGTGTTTCCCGGTGTTCGGCCCGGCCGGCGGTGTCGGGTATGGCTGCCTGAGCTCGAGCGGTATCGGCGGCCGGTGGCAGCATGTCCTCCCGCATCGCCGGACTCTGGGTCCGCTTGGCTCCATGTTCCATCATCCCACCAGCGTTCATCATTCCTTGCATGTGCCCACGCATCTGCTTGCGCTGAGCAACCAACTCGTTGATGACTGCCGACATCGCCTGGATTTTTCTGGCCCCGGTGGCCCGATTCATGTCGCTCACCATCCGGTCCAGCCGGGTCTCCGCTGAGTCCATCCTGGCCATCATCGTCGCGCGGGCCATTGGCTGGTCCCGCATCGCCCTCGCCGAATCGCCAGCTTGCCGGCCCGGCTGTTGAGCCGAAACTGCCGACGCGATGGCCAGAGAGCCGGCCAGACTAATAAGGATCGAGCGTGTCATATGGAAATCCTCCTGTGCCTCATTGATCCTGATACCCCGGCATCCTCCCGGGTCCTCCAGGTCGGAAGCGAGTAAGCTCGGGCCGATCCCGAGCCGGTCTTCAAAGGCAATCTCATCCGGCGGGCATGAAAGAAGCATGAAGCGGGGTGGAAGGTTCCCAATGGGAAAGAAGCCTTCATACCGGCTTCACCGTGGATTCAGCCTCGGGCTCGCAGATTGAGAGATCTCGATTCGAAAGGAAGTCACCATGAAAATATCCGAGCTGATGCAAACCGATGTGCAAACCGTGCCCCTTGATGCCGTCGTGAACGATGCCGTGGTCAGCCTGGCCGAGTCCCATGTCTCGGGATTGGGGGTCGTGGATCAGGGCGGCCGCCTGGTCGGGGTGATTTCCACGACCGACATCCTGGCGGCGGAGGAGGAGGCTGAAGATCAGGCGGCGCGGGCAACGCTGTTCGAGGGAACCTTCGTGCGGGACCTCATGACCCCTCGGCCCATGATCATCGCGCCGGATGCGACGGTCAAGCAAGCCGCTCAGGAAATGCTCTACGGCGACGTTCATCGGCTGTTCGTCGTGGACGGGGACCGGATGGTCGGCGTGATCTCCACGACGGACATCGTGCGTGCGGTAGCAACCGGCCGGCTGTAGGCGACATGACCACATTGAGCACGCCTTCACCCTGGGAGGTCTCGCCCCACCAATTCCCTGCGATATTCCCCATGCAGAAGCAGCTCGAGTTTCTGCTCCGCTATGCGGTGCTGGCGCCCTCGACCAAGAACACCCAGCCGTGGCGGTTTTCGATCGGCGAGAACACAATCGGCGTATTCGCCGACCTGACTCGGTGGCAGCAGGTGGCGGACCGGGGGCGGCGGGAGCTCTACATCAGCCTGGGCTGCGCGCTGGAGAATATGCTTCTCGCAGGTGAGCAGTTCGGGTTCCGTGCGGAGGTCAGTTACTTCCCCCAATCCACGAATGAGGAGCTCGCGGCAACTGTCACCTTCCATCCGGATGGTGCCCAGGCACCGCCTGACCGGAGCGGGCTTGCTCTCGGCGCGATTACGGCTCGGCGTACCCACCATGGACTCTACCGCGACGAGCCGGTGGCGAGCGAAGTGCGGCAACATCTCCTGGACCGCTGCACCGCCCCCGGACTGCGAGTGGATCTGCTAGACGATCCAGCGATCCGGTTCCGAGTGGTCGAGCTGAATCTGCATGCCGATGAAATGGAATTCGCAGACCCGGCGTTCCGGAACGAACTGGGGCACTGGGTGAGACAAGGAGTTTTCGGGACCCCTCGCCTTCCGTCGCGGCTGACTGGCTTCCTGCTGACACGATTGAATCTGGGTCGAGTAATCGGGAGACGGAACGCCGCCCTTTTGTCGAGCGCCCCGTTGGTCGGCCTGATCAGCACTCGGACCGATGACCGAGTTTCTCAGATCCGCACCGGCCAGGCTCTGGAGCGCCTGTGGCTGCATGCCACCGGCATAGGTCTCGCCCTGCAGCCGATGAGCCAAGCGCTGGAGATCCCATCTCTGCGGGCGGAGCTGGGGCGGGTTATTCCGGCGAGTGGATGGGTGCCGCAGCAGTTCCTCCGGATTGGTTACGCGATGTGTCCCGAAAAGCGGCACACGCCCAGGCGATCGGTGGACCAGGTCCTGCTGGCTTAGGGACCCGCCTGCTCGCGTCATCGGACCGCCGCGCGTCTCACCCGGCAGCCCCGGTAACGCTGCCTGCAATGTGCTCCCGACGCTCGTTAACAGACTCCACTCTAACTCCCACATCCCGTCACCTGGCCAAGCTGGTCACCGCTTACTCTGGTAAGAGTGAACGTAGGATCGCGCGGGAAATGGAAGAACTGTGAAGGAAGGACCATGCTGATTCATGGCGTTGCGGGTGACCGGAGGACGACATGCGGCTCCTGGTGATCAACTGCGGAAGCACCAGTCTCAAGTACAAGCTCTATCAGGCGCAGGATCATGAGCTCAGCCTGCTCGCTGCCGCATCGGTCGGCCTGACACCCGGGGAGGAGGAGTCTCTCATTGCCCGGGTGCTGACTGCACTCCCGGCAAGGCCGAACGCGGTGGCTCACCGTGTGGTACACGGAGGCGATCGCTTCGCTGCGGTCGTTCGCGTCGATGAGGACGTTCTCCGGGCCCTGACCGAGCTCACACCACTGGCTCCCTTGCATAACGCTCCGGCACTGCGCGCGCTCGAGATCACCAGGGCCCTGGGCGTTCCCCTTGTGGCCGCCTTCGATACCGCCTTTTTCGCCGATCTTCCGCCCCTGGCCCGGCGCTATGCTCTGCCACCGATGTCCGGCGTGCGGCGTTATGGATTTCACGGCTGGTCCCATCGCTTTGTGATGAAGCGTCTGGCGGCCCTGAACGGGGAACCGGAGCCGACATTCGTAAGCCTGCATCTGGGCAGCGGGTGTTCGGCCGCGGCGATCCGGCGGGGCCAGCCGGTCGACACCTCGATGGGGTATTCCCCTCTCGAAGGGCTGATCATGGGGACGAGAGCCGGAGACGTCGATCCCGGCGTGCTGCTCCATCTGCTGGAGCAGGGGTGGGACGGGGAGAGACTGGGCCACCTGTTGCACTACGAGGCAGGGTTGAAGGGGCTGGCCGGTACGGCCGACATGCGAGAGCTGTTGTCGCGAACCGACTCGGAAGCCCGGCAGGCGGTGGAGCTCTTCTGCTATCGCGCGGTGAAATATGTCGGAGCTTACCTGGCCGCGCTCGAGGGCGAGACCCAGGCTCTGGTCTTCACTGGTGGGATAGGCGAAAACGCGCCCGCGATCAGGGAGCGGATATGCCGATCTCTTGAGTGGGCGGGTCTCCGGCTCGACCCCACCCGGAACGCGCGCGGTGACGAGCGTATTTCTGCCACTGGCTCCCCACTCCGCGTGTACGCGATCCGGACCGATGAGGAGGCTGGGATCGCCGAAGAGGCGCTCCGCCTCCTTCAGGAGCCTCCGGCTCCTCGGAGCTAGTGGCAGAACACCCGGCGGCGTGAAGAAACCTTCCTGCGTCCCTCATGTCTGACTCAGGCCAGGCAGCCTACCTTGGGTCGTACCACGAAGACGCCGACCCAAGATGGAACCAATAATCACTCGAGGTTAAACATGACTCCGAGTCCCCTGGAACTACCTGAGACCGCCGAGGATCAATCCCTGGCGCGGACGCTCAAGGCCGCCCACGAGATCTGGCTCCGCGAGACGACTCTATTTCTCTCTCCTTCCACCACAGGAGCGGCTGGATTCTGGGAGCGCTGGACCGGGGTGCGATACCTCGCTGACCAGTTTCAGGGGCCATTCGACCGGGAGCGTGCATTGGTGAAGGAGATGCGGCCATTTCTCCCGGCTGAGACGGCCGAGAAGCTCTCCGTGGAGGGTGAGCGCATAGCGCAACTGGGACAAGCCCTGGACCTGGTTGGGCGCCGCCGCGGGACCGCGGCCGCGGTTGCGCTGGCCAGCCGCGAGTTTCTCCAGATGCTGCGGCAATGGTGCTCACATATCGAGCTCGCCGCCGAGCACGTCCCGCGGGACCGGCTTCCAGAAGAAGGGGCCCGGCTGGTCGCCGAAATCGAGAGCTACGGGCGAACGCCGTCCGCCTCGGCCTCGAGCCGGTCCAGCCGGGTGTAGTAGTCCGGGAACTCCTTGAGATGCGCCCAGGCGATCTTCCCCGTGAGACCGAGGTCGTCATTGGTCACATTGGTCTCCGGATCCCGGGCCCCGTGCTCCAGTTCCACCTCTAGACCCCGCCGGAATTGTTCCAGCTCGATGACCGTCCAATCGATGCCCAGGGCGGAGCCGACTTGTCTGGCCTCCTCAGCGTGGATGCGGCGCTGGTTGCTCATGCTGACTCTCCTTCATGGCCTTCGACGCTCGCCACCACCCGCTCCAGCCGGCCTCGGACTTCTGCCGCGATCGGTCGCATGGCCTCCGTGCCGCTCAGACTCAGGGCCTCGACCGGGTCGAGCGCCGCGACCACCGTGCGGGCCGGATCGTCGGTGGCGTAAACCACGACGTTGCAGGGCAGCAGGAGCCCGATGTCCAGCTCGGCCTGGAGGGCGCGATGGGCCAGGGGCGGGTTGCAGGCACCGAGGATGATGTAGGGCCGAAACTCGACGTCCAGCTTCTTCCGCAGGGTGGCGGTCACGTCGATCTCGGTGAGCACCCCGAACCCCTCGTTCGCGAGGGCCTCGCGGGTTCGGGCCAGAGCGGGTTCGAATGGCAGGGCCACGGTGGTACTGATGCCGTATCGGGTTGCGTGTTGCAGCATGGCTACTCTCCCGCAGGTGTGAGTCAAGCCGAAGCTACTGGGGCGAAGGTGGATCGTCGCTGAAGTTGTCGTGAAGAATTCTTCAGCCCCCCCGGGGAAATCGGGTTTCACCCCGGATTCATCCCCGCTTTATCACTACCGGCTCACCTTAGGAGAGGATTTCACTTGGAGGTTGCCATGCTCTTTGACGATCGTCACCACGCGGGCAAGAGGCTGGCTCAGGCGTTGGAGCAATATCGGGGGAAGAACCCCATCGTCCTCGGCCTTGCCCGGGGTGGAGTCGTGGTCGGCCATGAGGTCGCGCGAGCGCTGGACGCACCGCTCGATGTGCAGTTGGTTCGAAAGCTCGGTGCGCCCGGCACCGAGGAGTTTGCCATCGGTGCGATGGCGCCCGGAGCGACGTTGCTTCGCCAGGAGCTGGTAGCCGGCCTGGGAATCTCACAGGATTATCTGGCGCGAGTCATCGTCCGCGAGGCCGACGAAATGGCCCGGCGTGAACGGGCGTATCGGGGCAACCGCCCCCCAATCGAGGTAAAGGGGCGGACCGTCATCCTGGTGGACGACGGCCTGGCCGCCGGCGCCACCGCTCAAGCCGCGGTCGAGTCCGTCCGTAGGCGCCATCCGAAGCAGATCGTCTTTGCCGCCCCGGTCTGCTCGGCTGAAGGTGCGGCGGAACTGGAACGGGTCGCCGATGCGGTGGTCTGCCTGGATTGCCCGCTGCACTTCGGCGCGGTCGGCAATTGGTATCGCAACTTCTCCCCTAC
Source organism: uncultured Gemmatimonadales bacterium (assembly GCA_963742755.1). GTDB lineage: Bacteria > Gemmatimonadota > Gemmatimonadetes > Gemmatimonadales > GWC2-71-9 > CAVVWJ01. The sequence continues at coordinate 297,048 of CAVUMU010000011.1, read as the reverse complement.
CACAGACGCGGAGGTCATCCAGTGCCTCCGCTCGACCGGGTCCAGGAGGGTATCCGCATGACGGAAACCACCAGCCGGCCGACTCAGCGGGATGTAGTAATCACGGCGGGCTCGGCTCGCATGCAGGCCAGCCTTGCCCTCCCCAGCCATCCCTCGGGTCTGGTGCTCCTCGTCCATGGCAGCGGGAGCAGCCGGCTGAGCCCGCGGAACGTCGCCGTCGCGAGGCAGCTCCGTGCCGCGGAGCTGGGCACCCTGCTGTTCGATCTGCTCACCGAGGCGGAAGCCGCCGACCGCACCAACGTGTTCGATATCGAACTTCTGAGCGAGCGACTACTCGCGGCGAGGGGGTGGCTTGGTCGGCAGCCCGAGGCCGCCGGGCTTCGCTTCGGTTACTTCGGAGCCAGCACCGGGGCGGCCGCTGCGCTGAAAGCCGCGGCGGTATCCCCGCTCCACATTGCTGCGGTGGTGTCACGCGGCGGAAGGCCGGACTTGGCCGGCAACGCGCTGCGCCGGGTTCGCGCTCCCACCCTGCTGCTGGTCGGGAGCCGTGATCCGATCGTGCTTGGGTTCAACCAGATGGCCCTGGTCCAGCTCACCTGCCTGGCACGGTTGGTCGAGATCCCGGGAGCGAGCCATCTCTTCGAGGAGCCCGGCACGCTGGAAGAGGCCGGACGGCTGGCCGCACCGTGGTTCGTGCAGCACCTCACCCTGCAGTTCGAGCGTGCGAAGTCACTCATGACCCGCTCCGGGGACCGGAATCGCCAGCCGCCCCCGCAGGGTTGCGGCATTGCTCCGGGAAGCCTGTGCAGCGGTCGAACCGGGTGCGGCCGTGGCCGGTGCGATCGCGTTTGCGTCGCCCTGCTGATTCGGGTTATGTTCGGGTATGGAGCTTTCCGACAAACTGGCAGTCCTGGCCGACGCGGCCAAGTACGATGCCTCCTGCGCCAGCAGCGGCGCCAAAGGCCGCCGGGCCACGGGTAGCGGAATCGGATCGACCGAAGGCAGCGGAATCTGTCACAGCTATACCCCCGACGGCCGCTGCGTCTCGCTGCTCAAGATTCTGCTCACCAACTACTGCATCTACGACTGCGGCTACTGCATCAACCGCCGGTCCAGCGGAGTTCGGCGAGCCCGGTTCACCCCCGACGAAGTAGTTCGCCTGACCCTCGATTTCTACCGCCGCAACTATATAGAAGGGCTTTTCCTCAGCTCCGGCATCATCCGAAGTCCCGATTACACCATGGAGCAGCTGGTGACGGTGACGCGTACGCTCCGCCGCGACCATGGCTTCGCCGGATACATCCACCTCAAGACCATCCCCAACGCCGCGCCGGAGCTGATCCGCGAGGCGGGCCGCTGGGCCGACCGGCTCAGCATCAACGTGGAGCTGCCCCGGCAGCAGGATCTCGACGCGCTGGCTCCAGAGAAGGAGCTGGTCCAGATCACTCGGGGCATGAACACCATCCGGGAAGGGATCCTGGAGGCCCAGGAAGACCGGGCCCGGCTCGAGCGCTCCTCCTACTCGCGCAAGCCGCTCGCCTTTTCTCCCGCAGGACAGGCCACCCAGATGATCGTCGGGGCCACCGATGCCACCGACGCAGTGCTGCTCGAGACCTCCGCCACGCTTTACGCCGAACAGCGCCTGAGGCGGGTGTACTACTCGGCGTTCAGTCCCATTCCCGACGCGTCCTGCGTGCTACCGCTCGCCGCGCCGCCATTGCTTCGGGAGCACCGGCTTTATCAGGCCGACTGGCTGATGCGCTTCTACGGCTTCGGGGTGGCGGAGCTTATCACCGCCCAGGCCCCCAACCTGGAGCTGGAGCTCGACCCCAAGCTGGCATGGGCGCTGCGCAATAGGGGACAATTTCCGGTGGACGTCAACACCGGAACCAAAGAAGAGCTGCTCCGGATTCCGGGTATCGGGGTGCGCAGCGTCAAGCGAATCCTGGCCGCGCGGCGGTGGCGGAGCTTGCGGATAGAGGATCTGGCCCGGCTGCGGGTGGCATTGTCGCGAGCGAGGCCCTTCGTCATGACCGCGGACTACACTCCTGGGCCGGGTGGCCCCGACTCGCCCAGCCTGGAGCAGCGGCTGCGCGGGCGGGCCCAGCTCGACCTCTGGTCCTCCGCCGCGGTGTCTGCCTTTAATGGCGAGCTGTAGCCCTATGGTCGGTCAGGTGCCGGAGGCTCTCGCCCGGTGGCGCGCCGCGGCCCGAAACTGTCTGGCTCAGAATCTTGCGCCGGAGGAGGTCACCTGGCATGAGGATGGTGGAGCGACGGGCCTCCTGGGAAAACTGATTGACGAGCAGGGTGACACTACCGCGCGGCACCGGGTCCCCCGCCGTTTTCTCCACTTGGCCGCCCAGCGTGGCCTGCCACCGTGACGGCTCTCGCTGGTCGCTCCTGTACCAGCTATTGTGGCGGCTGACGCACGAGGAGCCGTACTTGTTGCAGGTGGCGTCGGATATGCTGGTCCATGAGCTGAGCCAGATGCACCGGGCGGTGCGCCGGGCCAGCCACAAGATGAAAGCCTTCGTCCGGTTTCGGGCTGCTCCCAAGGGGGATGGAGAAGATCCGGAGTACGTCGCCTGGTTCGAACCGGCGCACCGGGTGGTGGAGCGCACCGCGCCGTTCTTCGTGAATCGCTTCCGCTCGATGCGCTGGGCCATCCTGACCCCCGAAGGCTGCGCCCGATGGGACGGAAACACCCTGAACCTGGCAACCGGCATCGCGCGCCATCAGGTTCCCGCGACAGCGGACGGGCTGGAAGACCTGTGGCGGACCTACTATGCCGCGACGTTCAATCCCGCCCGGCTCAATCGCACCATGATGCGGACCGAGATGCCGGCTCGTTACTGGCGCAACCTTCCCGAGGCGCGGCTCATCGCTCCGCTGGCCCGAGAGGCGCCCCACCGGGTAGCGGCGATGTTGGCCCAAGCGCACCGGTCGCCCGCTCCCCTGCCCGCCGAGCTCGACGCAATCGAACCCGCGACATCTCCAAAATCACCGGATGAGACGTGCTGGCACCCGGTCCACGACCCAGGGTGGCGTGAAGCTCGGCGGCGGGCTGAGGCAGTGAGGGGAAACACGGCATCGGTAATCGATCGGCGCGGCAGCGCCATCTCCATCGGGGTGGCGGGCTGGACCGATCCCTCGCTGCTGGCGCCAGGCGTGTTCTACCCGCCGGGGGCGACCACCGCAGAGGATAGGCTTCGCTATTACGCCAGCCGCTTGCCGCTGGTCGAGGTGGATTCCACCTACTACACCCTGCCCTCGGAGCACACCGCCCGGCTCTGGGTGGAGCGGACGCCGCCGCACTTCAAATTCGACATCAAGGCGCACGGGTTGATGACGGGGCATCCCACTCAGCCCATGCGGCTGCCAAACTGGCTCAGGAAGGACCTTCCCCGCCCGCTTCGCTCGGCCCCTAACGTGTACACCCGACACTTTTCCCGAGCGGCCATCGACGAGGTATGGCGTCGCTTTCTCGCGGCTCTGAGGCCGCTGAAAGAAGCGGGCAAGCTGGGCGCGATCATGCTCCAGTTTCCCCGCTGGTTCAAACCTACCCGGGAGAGCGCCCGCTGGTTGGCCGAGGCGCGGGCTCGGCTGGGTGACTGGCCGGCATCGGTCGAGCTCCGGCATCGCGACTGGCTGTCGACCCGGATCGCGCCGCGCACATTTCGATTGCTGAGCGACCTGGGCTTCAGCTATGTGGCGGTAGATGCACCCCCGGGCATGGAGAGCAGCCTGCCGGCCAGGCTGAGGGTGACCAATCCCGACCTGGCGATGATAAGGCTGCACGGACGGCGGCAGTCCACCTGGGAAGCGCGAAACGAGGTGGTCACCGAGCGCTACCGGTATCTCTACGAGCAGGATGAGCTGGAAGCATGGCGGCGGCTGCTGGAGCGGATCGAGGGCGACGCCCGGCGGATCCACATCATGTTCAACAACAATCACGCGAACTACGCCGTCGCCAACGCGCTGGAGATGCATTTCCTCATGGCCAACGGCGGCTGATCACCGCTTCCATCCCCGAAGCACGACGGCATGGGCTCCGAACGAGCCCGCCACCGCGCGGGTCTCCGGGCTGGAGCTGCCAGCGAAGTAGTCGAGCCGGCTCAGCACCTCCAGATCCGCCAGCCCCGCCTCGCCCAACCCTGCCAGGTAGGTTTCGACCCTTGTCGCCCCGACCGCGCGTTCGGCCCACAACTCCGGCGTTGACCGGCAGACGGCCCGGGTGCGACGTCGGAAGGACCAAACCTCCGGTCCATTAAAGATCGAGCCCGAAGCGGCGGCATAGCCGGGTGGTTATACTGGAATCAACACACACGATTGGAAGGGACCGTGAAGAAGACTATAGCCATTCTCGCCGCCTCCGCTCTGGCGGTCGCTTCCTGCCAACCGGGCCAGCCCAAGGGGGGCGAGGACGTCGGCGCGGCGGGGAGCACCGAGCGCGGGGAAGTCGAACTGCGTCAGGTTGGCGGCCCGGACATTGGATCCGACCCCGAGCTGGCCCAACCCAAGGCAACCCCTTCGGCCGTCAACTTTCCCAAGATCATCGGCTGGAACGAGGGCCGGCAACCCACCGCGCCGAGCGGATTTCAGGTGACCCTGTTCGCCGACAGCCTCGAGTATCCCCGCTGGCTCTACGTGTTACCGAACGGCGATGTCCTGGTGGCCGAGGCGCGCACTCAAGGCACGGCTCGGGTGCCTCCCCAGCTGCGGAAGTTGCTGGAGCAGTCGGGGTACTTCGGCCCCTCGGCTAACCGGATCTCCCGGCTCCGCGACCAGGATGGCGATGGCCGGGCCGAGACCCGGGAGACGTTTCTCGATGGGTTGAACCAGCCGTTCGGCATGCTGGCGCTGGGTAAGTGGTTTTACGTGGCCAACACCGACGCGCTGATGCGGTTTCCCTACGACTCGGCCAAGGCAAGCGTGACCGGTGCCGGGAAGAAGATTTTGGATCTCCCGGCCGGGGGATACAACAACCACTGGACCCGAAACGTCATCGCCAGTCCCGACGGCTCCAAGCTCTACGTCTCGGTCGGGTCTGCTACCAACGTGGACGACGAAAAGATCGACCGGAAGGATCCCCGCCGCGCCGCCATCCTGGAGATCAATCCGGACGGAAGCGGGATGCAAGTCTTCGCCGCCGGGCTGCGCAATCCGAACGGTATGGACTGGCACCCGCAAACCGGCGCGCTCTGGACGGTTGTCAACGAGCGCGATGAGCTGGGCGACGAGCTGGTACCGGACTATCTCACCAGCGTCAAGCAGGGGGCGTTCTACGGCTGGCCCTTTGCGTACTGGGGTTCGAACGTGGATCCCCGGCGCAAGGGCGAGCGGCCCGACCTGGTGAAGCAGGCCATCGCGCCCGACTTCGCGGTCGGCGCCCACACCGCCACCCTGGGACTCACTTTCGGCGACGGCCTCAGCTTCCCGGACCGTTTCCGCACCGGCGCGTTCATCGGCCAGCACGGATCGTGGAACCGGAGCAGCTTCGTGGGCTACCGGGTGGGCTTCGTTCCCTTCGATGGGGGACAGCCCACCGGGCGGCTGGAGGAGTTCCTGACCGGCTTCATTGCCGACTCGAGCGGCGCCGAAGTGTGGGGCCGGCCGGTGGGTCTGGCCGCCGCCCGCGATGGTGCGCTCCTGGTGGCGGACGATGCCGGAGACCGAATCTGGCGGGTGGCCGCGCGGTAGCAAGATCGTTTCGCTGGACGATGCCCCAGCGGACGGAAAGCAATCTCCGCACTACTAGCACTGCCTGATCGCAACTGAATCGACGGAGCGGGCCGGGCTCTCAACAGAGCTTGCGGCCCGCTTCACCGTTTCTTCATCTCTCAGTGAAGGCCGGTACTCGTCGAAGGCCGCTACTCGTCGCTCTGGGCGGATCGTCCCGGCCGAGGAGTCCGCCGGTTCGAGCCGCTGGGCAACCTCCACTCGATCCTCCGCACTGAAACCAGGGTCGCCACCACCGACGCGAACCTCGGGCGGCCCTTCCGCTGGAGCTGCAGGATCTCCACAACAAGAATTCTTCACGCTGGCTTCATGCCGGCTGGCGGTGCCGGGTCATATGTTCTCCAAAGCTCGACTGCCTCCTTCACGATGTCGCGCTGCTGGCCGACCGTATCGTGGTCATGGTGCAGGGACGCGTAGTGGCCCAAGGCCGCCTGCCCGACCTGGCGGAGGCAGCCGGAGTGGCCTGCGACCTCGAGCTGCTGGAACCGCCGATCGAACGGATCTACCGGATTCTCGTCAACCGGGGACGCGAGTCGGCCCGAACGCATCTCGGCCTGTTGCGGGATGACGCCGCGTGAGTCACACCCTGTCGCTCTGCCGCTTCGAGCTCAGGGCCGCACTTCGCGGCCGCACCGCCCCCGTGTTGGCCGCCGGGTTCGGTCTCGCCAGCGTCACCGTGGCACTGGTGGGTTTGTCAGCCGGCGGCGTGCTCGTGGTGCAGGGGTTCGCCCGGACGTCGGTGAGCCTGTTGGAGCTCGTGGTGTGGGTGGTGCCGATCCTGGCCCTCATTACCGGCGCGATCGCAGGCGCCGACTGCCATGAGCTGGAGTTCACGGTCTCGCTCCCCGTTCGGCGGGCCGGCATCGTCCTCAGCCGCTGGCTCGCCTCCCTCGTGACGCTTGGCGCGGCCCTGCTCGTGGGACTGGGTGCGGCCGGCGTCGTGATCGGACTTTTCGCCGGAACGGCGGATGGCTGGCGCTACCTCAGGCTGATCGGTGTGGCGCTGCTCGTTCTCGCCGCGACCCTGGCGCTGGGTCTCTGGATCGGAGTCGCGGTGCGTACCCGGATCAAGGCCGTCGGCGTGGCGGTGGCTCTGTGGTTCGTTCTGGTCATCGGCGTGGACCTGCTGGCCATCGGCGCGCTCGCAGTGCTGCCACCCGGCAAGGCCGGTCCCTGGCTGTCCACTCTGCTGCTGGCCAGCCCGACCGACAGCGCCCGGGCGCTGGGCCTGAGCCTCTTCCATGCCGACGTGGTCGCGGGTCCTACGGGAGCCGCGCTCCGGGCGGTACTGGGCAGGTCGGGGGCCTGGATACTGACGGCCGGCCTGATCGGATGGACTGTAGTCCCGCTGATACTCGCCGGACGCCGGTTCTCGAGCAGCGACCTTTAGCCCGCAGCCTCCGGAGGCAATCATGAGCTGGGCCCACATTCATCTCGCAATCAGTCACCTGCCCGTCATCGGGCTTCTGTTCGCTTTCCTGCTCCTGGTGGCGGCGAGGCTGCGGCGCAGCCTTGAGCTTACGCGCGTGTCTTATGTGCTGCTGGTGGTGCTGGCTGTCGTGGCCGTGGCTGTCTATTTCACCGGCGAGCCCGCCGAGGAGCTGGTGGAGAAGCTAGCCGGCTTCTCGGAGCCTCTGGTTGAGCGGCACGAGGACATGGCACTGATCGCCACGCTGGGAACGGTGCTCCTGGGGCTTGCGGCGCTGCTCGGGCTGGCTCGCCTCAGGCGTGGCCGGACCGCGGGCGAGTGGTACGGCCGAGGCCTGCTGCTTCTGGGTCTGCTGGTGGTCGGTGTGATGGCGTGGACGGCGAACCTCGGTGGCCAGATCCGGCACTCGGAAATCCGGAGTGGCCAGGACGTGACGGCCGAGACCGGCACCCATGACGCCGAGCGCGCGGATGACTGAACCGCAGTGGATGCGTGAAGGGGCGATCGGCTCCCAGACCGGGATTCCATCGCCGGTAGTGGGAAACAGGCGGGTAGTGGCCCTCATCCTTTTCCTGCTGCTCGCTACCTCGCTCACGCTCGCTCCCCCGATCCATCACTGGCTGCTTTCGCTGTTCGAACAGGCCGAATCGGTGATCCGGCAGCGGGAGGGGTGGGGGATGGCAATCTTCGTCTTGTTGGCGGGCCTGTCGGCCATGCTCGCCTTCGTCTCCAGCGCGATGCTGGTACCGGTCGCCCTTTATGTGTGGGGCCCGGTGGTGTGTTTTCTGCTGCTCTGGACCGGCTGGTTCCTGGGAGGGCTGGCGGGGTACGCTATCGGCCGCTACCTCGGCCGGCCCGTAGTGCACCGGCTGGTACGCCCCGGAGCGCTGGCGCGGTACGAGGGCTGGGCTCGCTCGGGCAAGTCACTCGCCCTCATCCTGATGATCCAGCTCGCGGTCCCGTCTGATCTCGCCAGCTACGTCTTCGGATTGGTGCGCTGCCGGTTCGCGATCTTCGTGGCCGCGCTGGCCGTGGCCGAGATTCCGTACGCCGCGGGCGCGGTATACCTCGGTGCCAGCTTTCTGGAGCGGCGGATCGTGCCCCTCGTAGCTCTTGGACTTGCCGGGGTTCTCCTCAGCATTTGGGCCCTTCGTCGGCTGCATCGCGGCGGCCCACCGGAGGTACCGGGTCCGCCAGTAGCGGAGCCGTTGTAGCTCACGGCAGGCCAATTCTGACGGTATGGCGACGCGGTTACGGGCCACCGAGGGGATAGGGAAGAGGGATCAGCCCTTCGTCCGGAGCACGTCCGCGGCGCGGACTTCATTGAGGAGCGGCTGTCCCCCCTCGAACGCGCTCAGGCTCGCCAGGGTGGTTTCGGCGATCGCGGCCAGCGCCTCCCGGGTGAGAAAGCCCTGATGGGCGGTAATCAGGACGTTGGGAAAGGTCAGCAGCCGCGCCAGCACGTCGTCCTGCAACACTTCGTTGGAGAGATCGCGGAAGAAGAGCCCTTCCTCCTCCTCGTACACGTCCAGCGCCGCTCCCCCGATGCGCTCCGCTTTGAGCGCTTGAATCAGGGCCCGGCTGTCGACCAGGGCGCCCCGGCCGGTGTTGATCAGGATGACCTCGGGCTTCATCCGGGCGAATGCCGCGGCGTCGACGAGGTGGCGGGTCGCCGGGGCCAGCGGCACATGCAGCGAGACGATGTCCGCCTGCTGCCAGAGCTCGTCCAGCGCGACGTACGAGAGGCCGGTGGCCGCCGCGAGAGCCGGATCGGTTCGCAAGTCGTGGCCCAGCACCCGGCAGCCGAACCCCGCCGCAATGCGCGCCGCAGCCGCACCGATTCTGCCGGTTCCCACGACGCCAAACGTCTTGCCGTTCAGATCGAAGCCTACCAGCCCCTCGAGAGAGAAGTTGGCCTCCCGGACCCTCGAGACCGCGCGCGGGATCTTCCGGACCAGGGCCAGCAGCAGCGCGAAGGCATGCTCGGCCACCGCGTGCGGTGAATACTCCGGCACCCGGACGACCGTCAGGCCGAGCCGGGCCGACGCCTCGAGGTCGACGTGATTGAATCCCGCCGAACGGAGCGCCACGAGACGGGTCCCGCCCGCCTTGAGCACGGTCAGGGCGTCGGCGTCGAGCCGGTCGCTGACGAATGAGCACACGGCGGGAAACCTCTGCGCGAGCACGGCGGTGTGTCGATCCAGGCGGGGCTGGAAGAACACCAACTCATGGCCGACATCCTGGTTTGCCGCGAGCAGCGCGTCGCGGTCATAGTCGTGGGTGTCGAAGACCGCGAGACGCATGCTCATCTCCTGTAGTGTCCGTACAGCGTCCATACGGCCAGGACATAGCAGATCACCATCACCACGCTTCCCGGTTCGATCAAAGCTATGCGCCGCTTGGCGCGGTAGACGATCGCGGCCAGCCCCAAGCTCATGAGGATGACGGCGAAGAAGGCCGTGATGGCGTGACTCCGATCGAGCTGCGGAAAGAGCGGTCCTCCGCGGTGGGCCAGCTCCATCGGCAGGAAGATCAGCATATTGAAGGCGTTGGATCCGAACAGGTTTCCGACCGCCAGGTCGAACGCCCCGATCCGGACCGCGGCGATGCAGGTGACCAACTCCGGGAGCGAGGTGGATAGGCCGACCAGCAGGGTGCCGATGAAGGTCTGGCCCAGGCCGCTGAGCTCGGCGATGCGTTGGGCCGAGCCGGCGAAGACCGGGGCGACGGCGAGGATCACGAGGGCGGCGAGACCGAATCGAAGCGCGGCGCGACGCACCGGCTGCGCGCCCGATACCACCGGCGGCTCTCCGGTGCTCGCCGGAGAGGAGGTCGCCTGATGTCCCTGTCGATGCACCGCGAGAGTACCGGCCACGAAGACTACGACCAGAATGAGCGGCTCCGGCCCCATTCCCAGCAGCGTCAGTCCGCTCGGAGAAAGGATGAGCACCGCGGCAAGGGCAGTCAGCACGATCGCCAGACACGCGGAGAGCGCATGATCGAGGGCCACTTGCTGGAAAATGCGGTCCCGCGGGGGCATCAGGCCGACCAGCGCCAGAATCAGCATGTTGGCCATGCTGGAGCCGAACAGATCGCCCGCTGCCAGGTCGGGCGCGCCCAGGCGCACGGCCGCAATATCGGTGGCGAGCTCCGGTAGCGACGTGGCGCTGGCCAGCAGCACCACGCCGATCCAGAGTCTCCCCATGCCGGTGCCTTCGGCGATCGCATCGGCGGCACGGGTCAGCTGCGTCCCCGCGGCCACCACCGCCGCGGCGCTCGCCAGGAAAACCAGGACGGCGGCGGTCACGTCGCGACCCCTTCCCGGTAGATCCACTGGCGCCGGGTCATCCACTTCTCCGCTTCCACGGCGAAGAAGACCACCGTCGAGAGGGCCAGGCACAGCCCCAGCTCGTCCGCCGTCAGAGGCTCGGTCTTGAAGATCGGGTTGAGCGCCGGGACGTACAGCGTGGCAAGCTGCAGGCCGAGAGTCAGCAGGACCGCGCCGAGCAGCGGGAGATTCGAGAGGAAGCCGATGCGAAAGATGGAGTCGCGCTCCGAGCGAATGGCGAGGACGTGGCCGAGCTGGGAGAGCGCCAGCACCGTAAACGTCATGCTTTGCCAATGGGCCGTGCCGGTATGGTAAGACCATCCGAGGGTGGCGAGAGTCACCCCACCCATCAGGAGGCCGACCCAGACGACATGCTGCCACAGCCCCTGCGCGAAGAGGCTCTCCTCCGGGCGGCGGGGCGGCCGGTCCATGACCCCCCGTTCCTCGGGCTCTACGGCCAGGGCCACACCGGGCAGGCCATCAGTCACCAAATTGATCCACAGGATGTGGATCGGCAGCAGGGGAATGGGCAGGCCGAGGAAGGGCGCCAGGAAGAGGGTCCAGATCTCGGCGGAATTGCAGGCCAGGGCGTAGCGGATGAACTTCCGGATGTTGTCGAAGATCCGCCGCCCTTCGCGCACGGCCGCCACGATGGTGGCGAAGTTGTCGTCCAGCAGCACCATGTGCGCCGCCTCGCGGGCGACGTCGGTTCCCGCCCGCCCCATCGCCACACCGATGTCCGCCCGACGGAGGGCGGGTGCGTCGTTGACGCCGTCGCCGGTCATGGCCACGAACTCGCCGCCGGCCTGGAGCGCCTTGACGATGCGGATCTTCTGCTCCGGCGCGGTGCGGGCATATACCCGGACATCTCTCACGATCTCTGCCAGCGTATCGGCGGGGAAACGGGCGAGCTCGGGTCCGGTCACCACGCGCCCGTCGGCGGAGCGGAGGATCCCCAGTTCCCGCGCGATTGCCCGGGCGGTCGCCGGGTGGTCGCCCGTGATCATGACCACGGTGATCCCGGCCGAGGCGCAGAGGCCCACCGCCGCTTTCGCCTCGGGACGGGGGGGATCGCGCAAACCCACCAGGCCGATGAGCGTGAGGTCAGTCTCGACCGCTTCGGCAGCCGGGTCGGATGGGAGGGCTGGAAGCCGCCGGCTGGCCACGGCCAGCACGCGGAGCCCTTCCGCCGCCATCGCCTCCACCGCCTGGACGACCGATGCGTCGGCGGACGGTACCACCCGGTCCCCCACCAGGCGGCCGGTGCAGAGCGGCACCACCCGCTCGGGAGCGCCTTTGGTGAACACCAGGACCTCTGGTCCATCCCGGTGCAGCGTGGTCATCCGGCCGCGATCGGAGGAGAACGGGATCTCGCCCACCCGAGGGAAACGGGCTTCGAGACCGGCCTTGGTAAACCCGGCCGCCTGCGCGGCGTGCAGCAAAGCGGTCTCCGTTGGGTCGCCGTGGAGCACGCCGTCGGCGCCGCTCTCTGCGTCGTGGCTCAGCCCCAACGCCAGATGGAGCAGCTCGGACGCGCGCCCGGAGGGAACCGGGAACCCACCGTGGCCCGAGGCATCTTCGGGAGCACGCAGCGCGCCGACTTCCATCCGGTTCTGCGTCAGGGTACCGGTCTTGTCGGAGCAGACGTACGTGACCGAGCCCAGCGTCTCGACGGCGGGCAGCCGCCGGACCAGGGCTTGGCGGGCGACCAGACGCCGGGCGCCGAGGGCCAGGGAGACCGTGACGACGGCGGGCAGTGCCTCGGGGATGGCCGCCACGGCCAGCGAGAGCGCTGTGAGCAGCATCAGTACCGGTTCCTCACCCCGGAGGAGACCGGCCCCGAAAATGATTCCGCACAGCAGCAACACCGCGACCGCCAGCCGTTGAGCAAACCGGGCGAGGCGGCGCTGGAGCGGGGTCTTGAGCTCCTCCTCTTCGTGGAGCAGGCTGGCGATCCGGCCGAGCTCGGTGCGCATCCCCGTGCCAACCACGAGGCCGACCGCCCGGCCGTGGGCCACGATGGTGCCCTTGTAGGCCAGGTTGCGGCGGTCGCCGATCGGAAGCTCGGGGTCGGCCAGCGTCTCGAGGTTCTTCTCTACCGGTTGCGATTCGCCGGTGAGCGCGGCTTCCTCGATGCGGAGGTCCGCCACCTCGATCAGCCGCAGGTCGGCAGGGACCAGATTCCCGGTCTCGAGGAGGACCACGTCACCGGGGACCAGCTCGGCGCCGGCCACGGTGGTGACGGTTTCCTCCCGCCGGACCTGCGCGTGGGGTGCCGCGAGTGCCTTGAGCGCCGCGACCGCGCGCTCGGCCCGGTACTCCTGGATGAAGCCCAGGGTGCCGTTGAGGAGGACGATGGCGACGATCGCGATGGTATCCTGCGGCTCCCCCACCAGGCCGGCCACGACGGCGGCGCCGATCAGCACCAGGACCATCAGGTCGGTGAATTGCTCCAGGAGGATGCGAGCCGGGCCGCGGCGGGGGCCTTCGGTGAGCAGGTTCGGGCCGAGGCTGGCAAGCCGGCGCGCGGCTTCCGCCCGATCCAGTCCCCCCGGCAGCCGGGTCCGGAGGTCGGCGGCGAGTTCTTCGATCGTGCGGCAATGCCAAGGGCCTGGCGAGACGGACGCCGGGGCGACTCCGGTGGTCTGCGGAGCGTCCCGGTGCATCACCAAGGCTGCGAGGGGGAGCGAGGGGTCATCTCATGCCGGCACGGCCAGCCGCACGGCCACGGTCCCCAGCGCGTCGGGACTCAGCGAGATCGAGTCGAGCCCGAGGCCGGCGAGGTAGTCGGCGAACTCGGGAGAGTCGCTGGGTGCCTGGCCACAGATTCCCACTTTGCGTCCCTCTTTGTGAGCCGCCTCGATGGTCATCTCGATCAGCCGCTTGATCCCCGGATCGTGCTCGCTGAACAGCGGCGCCAGCAGCTCGGAGTCGCGATCGACACCAAGCGCCAGCTGGGTGAGGTCGTTCGACCCGATGGAGAAGCCGTCGAAAAGCGCGCTGAACTCCTTTGCCAGGATGACGTTGTTCGGGATCTCGCACATCACCCACACTTCGAGCCCGTTCTCTCCCCGCACCAGCCCGTTCCGGGCGAGCTCCTGAAGAACCTTCCGCCCCTCGCTCAGCGTGCGGCAGAAGGGGATCATGACCTTGAGATTCACCAGCCCCATCTCCTCCCGGACCCGCCGGATCGCCGCGCACTCGAGCGCGAAGGCCTCCCGGTACCGATCATCGTAGTACCGCGAGGCGCCGCGGAAGCCCAGCATCGGGTTGGCTTCGACCGGCTCGAATCCCGTTCCGCCGAGCAGACCGGCGTACTCGTTGGTCTTGAAATCGGAGAACCGGACCAGCACGGGCCGGGGATAAAATGCCGCCGCGATGATGGCGATCCCGCTGGCCAGCCGCCCGACGAAATATTCCGCCGGTGAGGCGGCGCCCGCCACCCGTGCCCGGATCGCGGCCCGGACTCCCGGATCGGCGATCCGCTCCGGATGCAGAAGCGCCATCGGGTGAACGCCGATCCAGGAGGAGACCATGAACTCGATGCGCACCAGGCCCACCCCCGCGCTCGGTAGCTGCGCGAGGTGGAATGCGCGTTCCGGGTTACCCAGGTTCAGCATGAGCGGCACCCGCGGAACCGGGAGCGTGCCGGGGTCGATGATCTCCCGCTCGAAGTCGACCCGCCCCTCGTAGATCCGTCCATCGTCGCCCTCAGCGCAGGAGACGGTGACCTCCTGGCCGTCCACCAGTGTGCGGGTGGCACTGCCGGTACCCACCACGCAGGGGATCCCGAGCTCACGAGACACGATCGCGGCGTGACAGGTGCGTCCTCCCTCGTCGGTGACCACCCCGGCGGCCTGGGCGAGCACCGGTTGCCAGTCGGGGTCGGTCATCGGGGCAACCAGTACTTCGCCGGCCTGAAAGCTCGGCAACTCCTCGGGCGAGACGATCACCCGAACCCGGCCGACCGCAACCTTGTTGCCCACGCTCCGGCCGGTCAGCAACAGCGTACCAGCGCCTTTCTTCCGGTAAAGCTCGATTACCGGCTGAGCGGCCGCCTGGGAGTGAACCGTTTCCGGGCGGGCCTGAAGAATGAAGAGCTGTCCCGTCCGCCCATCCCTGGCCCACTCCAGATCCATCGGCATGGCCCGCCCGGCCCGGCCAGAGTAGTGCTCTTCGATCAGCACCGCCCAGCGCGCCAGCGTGAGGATGTCCTCGTCCTCCAGGATCGGCCGGGACCGATCCCCTGCCGAAACCCGCATCTCCTTCACTGCCTTAGTCCCGCCCTCAGCATACACCAGTTTGACGCTCTTCTCTCCCACTTCGCGCCGAAGAATCGGCCGGAAGCCGGCGGTCAGGGTGGGTTTGTGGACCCAGAACTCGTCCGGCCGCACCCGGCCCTGGACCACGGTCTCGCCCAGTCCCCACGCCCCGCTGATGACCACGACCTCACGGAATCCGCTCTCGGGGTCGAGGGTGAAGATGACCCCCGCCGAACCGAGGTCGCTCCGGACCATCTTCTGAACCCCGACCGAGAGCGCGACATCCCGATGCCGGAAGCCGTGGTGGGCCCGGTAGACGATGGCCCGGTCGGTAAAGAGCGAGGCCAGACAGCGGCGCACCGATTCGTCCAGCCCGCCCAGGCCGCGGACGTTGAGGTAAGTCTCCTGCTGTCCGGCAAAGGACGCACTGGGCAGGTCTTCCGCGGTGGCACTGGAGCGGACCGCGACATCGGTCGCATCGTCTCCATACTTTCGGGATAGATCACGGTACGCGGCGGTGAGTTGTCTGCTCACCGCCGCCGGCAACGGTGCCGCGGCCACCCGCTCCCGGATCCGGCGAGCGGTGGTCGCCAGCGCACCGACATCGTTCAGGTCCAGCGCGTCGAGCTCCTCGTAGATTTCCGAATCGAGACCTGCCTCCGCAAGATGCAGCCGGAAGGCGTCGGCGGTCAGGACGAACCCGTCCGGCACCTGGATTCCTTTCGGAACCAGGGCGCGGAGCAGTTCACCGAGCGAGGCGTTCTTGCCTCCTGCCTGGCTGAGGCTATCCAGTGAGAGGTCCGCGAGCGGAATTGCATAGGCCGCATCGGTCCGCATCCCAGTCGTCTCTGGTCTCGGGTCCAGCAGGCCGACCAGTGCCGGTGGCCGTTTCTGTTGTCGTGCCATGTGGTCCCCCAGGGTCAAGGAGCACCTCCCACTGGCCGGACATGGCCGCCTCCGGTCCGCGGACAAAGCGCAGAGTTAGTGCCGTAAATGAGAAACTGGCCGCAGATGACGAAAGGCGGTGTGAGGGCATAGTGAAGATTTCTTGGCCGTCGGTTCACGGTGGCTTCACCCCTCTCTCGTGATCCTTTGAGGGGAAAAGGAGATTCCGATGACAGCCACCATCCTTGTGCCGCTCGATGGCTCCAGCATAGCCGAGCAGGCTCTTCCGGTTGCGGAAGCTGTGGCGCACCGGAGCGGAGCCCGACTTCATCTGGCAACGGTTATCCAGCAGGTGCCCGCGTTTTCCGCCACCGGGGAAGAGCCCCTGATCGATCCCGAGCTCGAGCAGCAGTTCCGAGCGCAGTCAGCCGAGTGCCTCGAGGGCACCGCCGAGGCGCTCGGGACCACGCAGGGACTGGAGGTAAGCTGTGCCCTGCTCGATGGTTCTCCAGCCCAGGCCCTGGCCGACCATGTCCGCGCTAAGCGGATCGGCCTGATCGTGATGACGACGCATGGGCGCAGTGGCATCAACCGCTTCTGGCTGGGGAGCGTCGCGGACCAGCTGCTCCGGCGGGTCAAGGTGCCGATCCTGCTGCTGCGCCCCAGGCAGGGGCCGCCACCGACCGAGTTTCGGCATATCGTGGTGGCGCTGGACGGATTGAGTGAGGCCGAGCGGGTGCTGGATCCTGTCATCGAGCTGGGTTCCTTGAGCCCGAACCCGGAGTTCACCCTGGTCCAGGTGGTGGAGCCTCCGGTGGCGCCGATCACCCAGATGGCCATGCATCCCGCCAAGTTGCGCCCCCACTGGCGGGAGCTGCAGGAGAACTCCGCCCGGAGCTACCTCGAACGCGTGGCCGCCCGAATGCGGAGCCGGGGTCTGCGCGTGGCCACGCAGATGATCTCTGCTCGCGGGGTCGGAGAGGAAATCCTTCGCTTCGCCGAGGCAAGCGGGGCTGATCTGCTGGCGGTAGGCACCCACGGGGCGCGGGGGGCGGAGCGGATGCTGCTCGGCAGTGTTGCCGACAAAGTCATTCGAGGCGCGTCCTGCCCGGTGCTCGTGGTACCGACCCGGAGGGAAGAGGAGTGACCGGAGACAGGCGTGGTTGATCCGCTTAAAGCCGTCCAGATCACGATCGCTCGATCACCCTAATCGGAAGTCACCCCTGCTCGGATCCTTCAGCCTTGGCAGGATCCGCCTCTGGCTCAATGATCTCGTCCTCGCTCTGTAAGCCCTGCCGATACACCAGGGCGCGGAGCGGGGCCTCGTCCAGCCCACGCAACATGTCGGCGACCTGCTGCAGGGCCTGTTCGCGGCCGTCGGCGGCGAAGGTTCGCTCGATCTGCTGGATCAGCAGACGGACGAGGTGCTCGCGGGATATGAAGTCGGCCTCTACCGATTTGCTCACCGGGCGTCTCATGGATTCACCCGAGCCGCTATGCCGGAATACGGGGCTTTTGCTGCTCGAGGAGCTGGCCGATCGCGCCGGCCTCCTCCATTGCCACGCCTAGGACGTCGTCCATACTCAGAAGCCCGACGAAGCTCTGGTCCTCCCCCGTGACGACCAGGCGGCGGGTTCCAACCCGCGCCATTTTTGCGACCGCGTCCTCTATCGGGGTGTGCTCGTCCACACTGTGAACTGGAGCGGTCATCACCTCGAACAGGGCCACCCCCTCCGGATCCAAGCCGCCGGCGATGCAGCGAACGGCTAGGTCCCGGTCGGTGACGATCCCGGTAGCCCTCCGGGGCGCTCCATTCTCCACAACTACCAGAGTTCCGACGTCGTGCTCGGCCATGCGGCGCGCCGCCGTCCTGATGGTCTCGCCGCCGGACGCCGTCGCGACAACCCGGCTACAGATCCTGCTCACTGACATATCAGCCTCCTGCTTGAAGAACACCGATGCTCTCGTGGCGCAGCCCAGACTGTAATGTGGGCGCCAAACGATGAAGCGATCGTGAAGTCGGGAGGAAGTTCTTCGCCGGGTCAGAGCGGCACGTCGACGGTTCCTCCCGGCGGCACGGAAACCCGCCGGCCGCGGACGATGACCGGTACCGGCTCTACCCGGTCCCCATCCGCCGTCAGCCGGAGGCGCTCTTCGGTGAAGTGCACATCCAGCCAACGGCCGCGCCAGTGCACCCGGAAGCGCAACTCCCTAAAGATCCGGGGCAGCTCTGGATCGAAGCGGACGCCGTGCGGCTCGAGGATCAGGCCGGCGTAGCGGCCCAGCACGATGCCGACCGTGCCGCCCATGGCGCCCAGGTGGATCCCCTCGGAGGTCGTTCCGACCTGTACGTCGTTCACGTCGCTGCGGAGTGCGTCCAGGAAGAGCCGGCACCCGGCCTCGCGGTCGAGGTGGTGAGTGACCGAAGCAAACACGACTTTGCTGAGGGTAGAGCCGTGGCTGGTCCGGGGGATGTAGTACTCCAGATTCCGCCGGAGCGTATCTCCGTCGAAGGCATAGCCGAGTTGCCCGAACAGCCGATGCAGCTCGTCTTCATCGAACAGGAAGAAGAGCATCGTTGCGTCCGCCTGTTTCGAGACCTGGTACCGGTCCGGCGAATCGCCCTCCGCCCGCAGGATCCGGTCCAGCCGCCCGATGTTCCCATACCGCTCGCGGTACCCCTCCCAGTCGAGCGCCTCCAGGTCGTCATACCCCTCGAACTGCTCGATCACGCCACCGTCGATGAACGGCACAAACATCTTCCGGCTGATCTCTCCCCAGCGTTCCAGCTCGTGCTCCTGAATGCCGAGCATCGCCAGCAGCTCGGCGCGGCGCGCGCGTCCGACCTCCTCCAGCGTGTCAAGTGCACGGAGCAGACACCAGGCCGCCATCACGTTGGTGTACCCGTTGTTCCTGAGTCCGCCGGAGGGGGATTCCGGATATCGTTCGTGGTACTCGTCGGGTCCCATGACACCCGTGATCTCGTACCGGTCGCGCGCCTCGTTCCACGACGCGATGCTGGACCAGAAGCGGGCAATCTCCAGCAGCATCTCCGCCCCGTAGTCCCTCAGGAATGCCCGGTCGCCGGTTGCTCGCCAGTAACTCCAGACGTTGAAGACGATGGCGGCGTTCACATGCCGCTGGAGCCGGCTGTAGTCTGGCTCCCACCGACCCGAGAGCGGGTTGAGATGCAGCTCCTGGGTAGCCTCTCGGCCACCGCTGCTGCTCTGCCAGGGGTACATCGCCCCGGCGTAGCCGGCCGCGCGCGCGAGCTCCCGCGCGGCGTCGAGCCGATAGTAGCGGTAGAGCAGGAGGGAGCGGGTGATGGACGGCACCCGGAGCTCGTAGAAGGGCAGAATGAACAGCTCGTCCCAGAAGATGTGCCCCCGGTAGGCCTCGCCATGGAGGCCGCGCGCCGGTACGCCGACGTCGAGACCGACCGTGTGCGGCGAGACGGTCTGGAGCAGCTGATAAATGTGGAGCCGGAGAATCAGCTGCTCCGTGGCCAGCACTCCACCCTGGGCACTGGGCCCGCCGATCTCGATATCGAAGCGCTGCCAGAGTGCCTGCCAGGCCAGTCGGTGCCCGGCGACCAGCTCGTCGAAGCCCGGCGCGCGTCCGATGGCGAGCCGCGCCTCCTGGGCAGGGTCGCCGATCCCGCGGTCGCGGGATCGGTACAGCCCGACAACCTTTTCCACCCGGAGCGTTTCCCCGGCGGTGATGCTCGCGCGCAGCTCCTCCCCGATCCGATCCGGCTGCTCCTGCACCACCAGCCGCTCTCCATCGAGCCGCTCCGCGCCGCGGTAGAGGCGGGTGCGCGCGGCCTGCGCCACCTCGATCCGGGACTGCGTCGTGCGCGCCAGGAGGTAGACACCCTCGGGCGCCACGGCGCCCCGCGCGGGCACCTCGAGATGGCGGCTGGCGAGCTGGCGGTACCGCCGCACCCCCGCGTTGATCACCGATCCATCGAGCTCGGACCGGATCCGGATGGCCCCGCCCCAATTCTCCGGCGTGATGCGATAGTCGATCGCGGCCAGGTGGGGCGTTTGCATGTGTACCAGGCGTCGCTCGGCGACCGTCGTCTCCCGGCCCTGGCCGTCCCGGCAGCGGAAGTGCCTCGCCAACATCCCCTCCCGCAGGTTCAGCTCCTGCCGGTAGGACAGGAGCTCCACGTTCCCTAGCTCGAGCCACTCGCCCTCCTCGGGCCGGAACGTGAGCCGGAGCCAATTGGGAAAGTTGACCAGGTCTTCATTGACGACGGTGCGGCCGGCGACTTCGCTGGCCAACTCGTTGTAGCCACCGGCGGCGTAGGTGCCCGGATAGTGCACGTCGTCAGCGCTCGCCTCGGTGGCCGCGCCGCGGGTCAGGAACAATCCATTACCGAGGGCGCAGAGCGCCTCGCGGAGGCCTTCCTGCTGGGGATTGAAGCCCGTATAGCGCAGCACCCAGGGATCGATCGCGGGCACAGCGCCCGTCGCGGCGCCGTCCGCCTGCACCCGAGTCGTTGCGAGCGTGGCGCTCATCGGGGAGCGCCGGCGAGGCCGGCGAGGCGGCGGAGCAGCTCCTCCACCTCGGTGACGTCCTGCACGGTGTAGCGCGCGGCCGTCGGCCGCGGCAGCTCGGCCACCAGAATGCCGATCCCGCGGTCAGCAAGCGCCTGGAATGCATCCTCGTCGGTGACGTCATCGCCGACGTACACCGGGGCGACCTCCGGACCGGCGAGATCCAGCGTCTCCAGCAGCCAGAGCACCGCCTTGCCTTTGTCCCACTCGATGGCGGGCCGAAGCTCGAAGACCTTTTTGCCGAGTGCCTTCCGGAGCTGCGGCCGGTGCGCGAGCGCCTGGTCCACGATCCGCTCGAGCTCCGCCACCCGCTCCGGAGGAACCAGGCGATAGTGCACCGCGAGCGAGAACCGCTTGTTCTCGACCAGCGCGCCCGGGATCTCCGCGGTCCCGTCGCGCAGCTCGGCGAAAGCCCCCGTCCAGCACCGGCACCACTTCTGGAGCGACTTCGAGCCGCAGACCCGGGGGCTGAGGCCCCGAGATGTCGAACCCGTGGCTCCCCGCGTAATTGAGCTCGCTGAGGCCGACCAGTTCCGCCACGTCGTCTCGGCCGCGTCCGCTCACGATCGTGGTTGGCCAGGGGTGCGCGACGTCGCGAAGGGCGGCCCGCATTCCCTCGTCCAGGACCGCCAGTTCCGGACGGCTCACGATGGGAGTGAGGGTGCCGTCGTAGTCGAGGAAGATCGCCGGCCTGCGGCGGCCCAGCTCTCCCTCGAGGTCCGGCCAATGGGCGATCGCGTTCGGGCGGGCGTGGATCCGGTTGGCGAAGTACTGCCCCAGCCGTTCAGCCGTGATGGCCTTGAAATCGCGTACGACCCAGTCGGCGCCGTGCTCCCGCAGGGCGATACCGCGCCCGCCGCGGTCCACCCCGAGCACGAGGCCGAAGCCGCCGCGGCTTCCGGCCTCCACCCCGGAGTCTGCGTCCTCCACAACCACGGCCCGGGCGGGGTCGTGGGCTCCCAGGCGTCTTAAACACTCGAGGAAGATGGCCGGCGCCGGCTTCCCGTCGAGTCCGAGACGATCTCCGGTAACGCCGTCGACCACGGCGTCGAAGAGGCCGTCGAGCCCGGCACGCCTTAGAATCGGTCCGGTATTCTTGCTGGAAGAGGCCAGGCCGACGCGGACACCGCTCGCGCGCAGCTCCCGCACCAGTCCGACCGCCGCCGGATCGGCCGGCACCTCCTCCTCCGCGACGCGAGCCAGGAAGAGCGCGTTCTTGCGGTTCCCCAGCCCGCAGACGGTCTCCCGCTCCGGCGGGTCGGAGGGCTCGCCGTCGGGCAGGGTGATCCCCCGGGCTGCGAGGAACGTGCGCACGCCGTCGTACCGCGGCCGGCCGTCGACGTAGGCCCGGTAGTCCGCTTCCGTGAAGGGGTGGAAAGGCTGGCCGGTGCGCTCGGCGCGGACGCGCAGGTAGTCGTCGAAAAGCGCTGTCCACGAGGCCGAGTGGAGGCTCGCCGTGAGCGTCAGCACGCCATCCAGATCGAACACGGCGGCCTCGAAGCCGAGCTTCGAGCCGCGCTCCTCGTAGTCCTCGGTGGTCAGCCCGCCCTCAGCAAAGCGCTTGCCGAGCACCTCGAGTGGCGACTCCCCATGCATAGCTATCCCCCCTGTCGGTGCCATGCGCATGCGCGGTAAGGTTGCACCCGGTCCATGAAGACATCCTGAAGGGTGCCGGAATCTCTCTTTCCCGTTGTCACTCCCGCCCGGGGAAGGCGGCGCGCAGGGCATTGAGGATCACGGCGACGTCAATAGCCTCCTGGAGGAGGGCACCCGCGACAGGGGGGATATAGCCGAGGCTCGCCACCACCATGGCAGATCCGCTCAGCCCCAGCCCGGCCCAGATGCTCTGCCGGGCAATTCCGAGGGTGCGGCGACTGATCTTGATGGCCTCGGCGACTCGAGTCGGGTCATCGGCCAGGATCACCGCATCCGCGGCCTCGGCGGTGATTCCGCCTCCACCGGCGGCGAGCGCGATACCCACCGTCGCTGTGCTGAGTGCCGGCGCGTCGTTGGTGCCGTCGCCCACCATCAGCACCCGCTGTCCTTCCTTCATCAGCCGCTGCACGTAGGCGACTTTTGCCCCGGGCAGCAGGTCACCCTGCACCTCGTCAATCCCGACCGCGTTCCCCACAGCCGTGGCGTTAGCCTGATCGTCGCCGGAGAGCAGGACAATCCGTGAGACGCCCAGCCGGCGCAGCTCCGGAATGAAGCCGGCCAGCTCCGGACGCAGGCGGTCGGCATATTCGATCAACCCGGCGCCCAGTCCATCCACCGCCACATAGGCCCTGAGCTCCGCGCCTTGCGTCTGGGCCCGCAAGCCGCGGAGCGTTGGCTCGGCCTCGGGATGGCGACCCACCACGAACGACCAGCCACCCACCGTCACGGAGTGACCTTCCACCTCACCACTCACCCCCTGGCCTGGCGCCTCGGTGATGTGCACCCCTGGAGGGAGAACGATTCCGCGCTCGACCGTATACTGAACCAGCGTTCGAGCGAGCAGATGGCCGGACCCATGCTCCACGCTGCCGGCGAGGCGGAGCATCTCGCCCTCGGTGAATTCTGCAACCGTCAGCACCCGGGCGACCTCGGGCCGCCCTATCGTGAGTGTTCCGGTTTTGTCGAAGATGGCCACTGCCACCCGGCCGAGCTGCTCGAGCGCGGTGCCGTGGCGGAAAATGATTCCGTGGCGCGCCGCGCGATTGATGCCGCCGACTACCGCCACGGGCGTCGCGAGGATAAGAGGGCATGGAGTCGCCACGACCAGCACGGCGAGCACGCGGGTGGCGTCGCCGGAGAGGAGATAAGTCGCCGCGGAGACGGCGATGGTGATGGGGGTGAACCAGACGGCGTAGCGGTCGGCCAGCCGCTGGAGGGGCGACTTGCTCCCCTGAGCGCTGCGGACCAGCTCCACGATACGGGCGTACTGGCTCTCGCTGGCGGGGGCCGTCGCGCGGACGGTGAGGGGACCCTCGAGGTTGAGACTGCCGCTGAGCAGTGTTATCCCGGGATAAGCGCTCACCGGCACGGGCTCTCCCGTGATTCGCGCCGCATCTACATGGGATCGGCCCTCCAGCACCACGGCGTCGCAGGCCAACAGCTCCCCCGGCCGCAGCAGGAGGTTGTCGCCGACCCGCACGGTCTCCGCCGGCACATCCTCCACCGCGCCATCCACTACGCGATGAGCCACTCGCGGCGCCGCCGCTTCCAGGTCTCGAACCGCCTCCGAGGCTCGCCCCTGGGCATACCGCTCAAGTGCCTCGCCGCCGGTCTGCATGAGCACCACTATGAGCCCGGCAAGCGGCTCCCGCAGAATGAGGGCGGTGACGATAGCCAGCATCGCCACCAGGTCTGCAGCGAAACGGCCCCCGGCCATGCCGCGGAGGGTCTGCCATACGACCGGCGCCCCGGTGATCGCGAGCCCCGCGCTCCAGAGCAGGGCTGCCGCAACGGGCCGCCCTGTGAGATGAAGGACCAACCCCGTCAGAATGAAAAGGAGAGCGCCGGCCGGGAGAAGGTAGAACCGGCCCAACCGGCTGGCGGCTAGATGGCGGGCAATATCTCTGCGGCTTCCCCGCCGCGGCGGAGGCTGAACCCCACCCCCCGCACCGTGGTCAGGAGCTGCTCCTGGGCTCCCTCGGTCAGCTTCCGGCGCAGATTGCCCACATGCACGTCCACTACGTTGCTCTCCGGATCGAAGTGCATGTCCCATACCTTCTCCAGGAGCGTGGTGCGCCGGACGACCTCTTCGGGATGAAGCAGGAAATACTCGAGCAGCTGAAACTCCTTGGGGGTGAGATCCAGCCGCTTGTCGTTGACCGTAGCCACGTGCCGGAGCCGGTCGAGTGCGATCGGTGGATAGCGGAGCACCTCCAGCCGCTCGGCGCCTCCCCGGCGATGCAGCGCGCGGATCCGGGCGAGGAGCTCGTCGAAGGGAAACGGCTTTGCCAGGTAGTCGTCCGCGCCCGAGTCGAGTCCGCGCACGACATCCTCGACCGCGTCCCGGGAGGTCAGCATCAAGATCGGAGTGGTCCGCCCCTCGCGACGGAGCTCGGTGGCGATCTGGAAACCATTCTTCTTCGGCAGCACGACATCCAGCAGGATGATGTCGTAGTCGTAGACATGGGCCAGCAGCGTCGCCTCGTCGCCATCCGCGGCCACGTCCACCACGTAGCCCTCTTCTTTCAGGCCCTGCTCGATGAACCCGGCGACCTTCCGGTCGTCCTCCACCACAAGGATTTTCACCCTGGGGAATCTCCCACCGGATCGGTGAGAACCGTGGGAAGCCTCAATGAAGGTTTCTTCACGTCCACGAGCCAGGCAGCTCCAGAATGAAGCAGCCGCCCTGGCCGGGGCGGGCAACCGCCCGAAGCTCTCCGCCGAGGAGCTGGGCCAGGCGGCGGGAGAGCGGGAGCCCAAGTCCCATGCCACGGGTATCGTCCGGGTCCTTGGTGACATAGATGTCGAAGACCCGCTCGATTTCACTCTCCGCGATCCCCGGTCCCTGGTCCTCCAGGGTGTAGACCACCATCGAATCACGGGCGGTGACCTCGAGAACGATGGTGCTACCTTCCGGCGCGTGATTCATGGCGTTGCCCAGCAAGTTGAGCAGGATCTGCTCGACCCTGCTCGCGTCGGTCTTGCAGCTGGGGAGATCAGAGGCGACATCCAATTGTAGTTTGACCCCCTTCGCCACGGCCGCGGGGGTAACCCGGGCTAGGGCCCGCCGGGCCATGGAGCCCGCTTCGTGGGCACGGATGACGGGTCGAAGGCGGTCTTCGTCGAGCCGGCTCAGATCGAGCAAGTCGTTGATCAGCCCAACCGCCTGTTTCGCCGAGTCGAACACCTCGAACGCCGCCTTGGGTACGGTTGCGGGGTCCTTCTTCCGAACCATCATTTCCGACCAACCCTGGACCGCGGCCAGGGCGTTCCGCAACTCGTGGTTCACCATGGCGAAGAAGCGTTCCCGGTTGCGATGGAGCTGCTGCACTTCCTCCAGCAGCTGAGCGCTCTCCTCATGCAAGCGGGCATTCTCTACCGCGGCGGCCGTGTTGGCGGCCAGCAGAATAGCGATGTGCTCGTCATCCTCGGTGAATGCCTCGCCGCCCAGCTTCTCGGTGAGATAGAGATTCCCGAAGATGCCGCGCTTCCCGACGATCGGAACCCCCAGGAACGAGTGCATGGGAGGATGGTGCGGCGGGAAGCCGTAGGAGTCGGGGTGTTGGGTGAGATCGGGCAGACGAATCGGTCTGGCCGCGCGGATGACGAGTCCCAGAATGCCGTGGCCCCGGGGAAGATCTCCGATGAGCGCACGATGCTCGGCATCGATGCCGTGCGTGGTAAAGCTTTCCAGGAGCCGCCCATCGGGTGCCAGCACACCGATGGCTGCGTATCGGGCGCCGATGACCTCGGCCGCCACCTCGACCACCCGCTCGAGCACCCCTTCGAGGGACACCTCAGTGATCAGCGATGAGGCGGCTACCACGAGCCGCTCCAGCCGCACCCGGGGAGGTACCGGACGGGGAATGGAGGTAGGGGACACCCTCGTAAGCTACAGCGAAAGTTCGGCCGCCCCAAATCCGGAAAATATTCCTGCCGGCTTCACCCTTTCTTCATGGCCCCCGCCGTACCCTGCATCACCAAGCAAGGGAACAGGAGGGGGAAATGTTACTGCGGCACATTCTGGTCGCAGCCGACCAGTCAGATGCCGGCCGCCAGGCAGTCAGGACCGCCCTGGATCTGGCGTCGCAGGCGTCGGCCCGGGTCACGATCCTGCGGGTAACCGCGGTAGAGACCAGCCGCCGTCTGGTGGCCGTCAGCCAGGGCATGGCCTATCCGAACGGTGGCGAGGACGAGGTAGCGCTGACGAATCTGCGCCGGTGGCTCGAACCCGACGTCCTCTTATCGGATGCGGGTCGGGCCGCCGAGCTCGCTACCGCCTGCGGGGTCCCCGGCATCGAGATCTGCCGCTTTGCCGAGCAGGCCGAGACCGATCTGCTGGTGCTCGGACGCAAGCGCCATTCCTCGATGACGCGACTCCTGCTGGGCGATACCGCCGACGCGGTGGCGCGGAGGACCCGGTCCCCCTGTCTGTTCGTACCACCGGGATCAGGCGAGATCAGGAGGGTACTCGTGGCGCTGGACGGCTCCGACCGCGGTATTAACGTGCTGAACCAGTCCTGCGATTTCGCCCGGCATGTCGGGGGTACTGTCGAAGCGATCACGGTCGAACAGCGACCCGGTGACGAGCCCTTGCAGATCGTTTCCACGCTGCCGGTGACACGGAGCGCATCCCTCCAACTTCAAGTGCGCGAGATACTGGCGCGGGAAGGTTTCCCGGACGCTCCCCTGGCAATCCAGCGGGGTAACGTTCTGGAGCGAGTGGTGGCGCAGGCGCAAGAGAGCGGGGCCGATGTCCTGGCCATCGGGTATCACCGCGGTGGCGCGCCGGGTGTGCTCGAGGCCGGGAGCACCGCCCGACGAATCGCGCACGCCTCCCCCTGTGCTGTCTTGACCATACCACTCTGACCGCCAACCAAGACTCGGGAGGTCGTATGCGACGCAACGCTGGCTGGGTCGAGCGGGCCGTGCACCTGATCATCGGGGTGATGATTCTCGGTTTGTACGGCGCGCTCGAGCCGCCGTGGAGCTATCTGACGCTGCTCGGACTCATCCCTCTAGGCTGTGGGCTGACGGGATTCTGCCCGGTCTATGCCTGGATCAAAGGCCACCGGAACACCTCGTCGGGGGGTGAAACCGGGGCCAGGACATCTCATTCGGGGAGGAACGCATGAGCCGCTCAAGCCCTGGAGGCTTTCAGTCGATTCTGGTGCCGCTCGACGGCTCACCGCTAGCCGAGCAAGCCATCCCAATTGCCCAGGCGATCGCCGAGCGGGCTCGGTGCAAACTCAAGCTCGTGCTCATTCATGAGCCACTGTTGCTGATGGAATCGGGGCCGGCTTACACCAAGGTTGAGCTTGCCAGGCAGAAGGCTGATCGCGACTACCTGAAGTCAGTCACCGCTCGCCTTCGCGAGCGACTTGGGCGGTCGGTTTCCTCTGCGGTGCTGCGGCGGATGCCGCTGGCTCGGACTCTCACGACCTACATCCGTGAACTCGGGGCCGATCTCGTGGTCATGACCACTCACGGGCGGGGGGGAATCCGCCGCGCATGGCTCGGGAGCATTACCGATCAGCTTATCCGAATGTCGGAGGTCCCGATCCTGGTAGTCCGGTCAAGCGAGACCGCGCCAGCCGAATCCTCTGTGGGCCTGAGCGAAATATTGGTACCGCTGGATGGGTCGCCGCTGGCCGAAGCAGTCCTCGAGCCTGCGGCTGCCCTCGCCCGGTTGTGGGATGCGGAAATTTCCCTGCTGCAGGTCGTCCTCCCTGTCCCACTGGCGAGTGACCCGCCGCTTCCCTTCCCCACTGGCTACTCTGACCAGATGACCAGAATCCAGCGCGAATCGGCGCGGGACTATGTCCGGGACGTCGCGGAGCGCCTGCGGGAGTCAGGAGTAAAGGCTTCCGGGGTGGAGGTGCTCGGTGCCGGAGTCGCCGGAACGCTGCTGGATCTCGCGCGCCCCGGACGCACCAGCCTGGTAGCCGTGGCGACTCACGGTCGAGGCGGCCTGCACCGGCTGGTGGTCGGGAGCGTTGCCGATAAGCTGGTGCGTGCCGCAGAGGTCCCGGTGCTCGTGGTGAGACCGACTGGCCGGCGAGCAGGACGGACTTCGCGGACGCCTATGGCTGAGGAGGCGTCTCACGCCGGGTAATGCTCCTCCCGCTCCGCCCTCGTTGGGGCGAGCGATCACTCCGAATATTCGCCGTAGTGCCGGCGGCCACACTCGGGACAGACGGTGTGGCTGAACCGGGCCTCTGACTTGCTGGTGATGAACTGCTCGAGCTGTTGCCAGGTTTGCTCCTCGGTCCTTATCCGCTTGCAAAATCCGCAGATCGGAAGCAAGCCCTCGAGCACCCGGACCTCCCGCTCCTGGAGGATGAAACGATGCGTCGCGAGGGCAAACCCTACCAAAACCATGACATCGACGAGCTGATCGAGGATCGCTAGCGGCAGAGAGGACGGAGCGCCCCACTGAGTCGTGAAGGCGAGCCGCGCCAGCGGGAGACCGACCCCTGCTGCAATCCCCCAGGTTCGGCCATCGACCCAGGTAGCCAAGATCACCGGAATGACGAACAGGATGGGAAATTGAATGAAGGGACCGCTCAGGTAGTCAAGACTCAAAATGGCGATGGCGAGTGCCATCCACTGCCACCGCTTAGGTGGAGAGCGAGTGATCCTGACTAACATGTGGCCCGACCTCGATGGTGATGGACTCTAAGATTAACAGGACCGATGGGCTGTCAGCCGCGAGGGGGACTAGCCGGCCGGCGGTCTGCTGGGCTCGGAGCGGCAGGGCGAGTTCACCAACAACGATGGCCGGGGCGGTTGCGCCGGCCATTGCCCCTCCCTGCGCCGTATCAGGACTCTCCCGATCCAGAGGGTCCGTTGTAATCGCCTAAACTCCAACAATTTGTCGCCATTTACTCGAGCCGCAGGCGGGCTTGGGGCCACCCCTGATCCAGAGGGGCCGCCCTGGCACCCAAATTCCAGCCGCTTGCAACCCTTTGCTCGTGATCGTGTCACCCGATGCTGGAGTTTGCTGGCTTCCACCACCTACTTTGACGTACTTTACTCGCGCAAATGTCGCGGGTAGGCACCCGTTTGATCTGACTGGATCAACTCGACACACACACCAGCCCATAAGTAGTGCCGTCAGCAGTGGCGGCCGGGCACGTCCTCGATGATCGAGGGTGCTCTGTGAAGTTGGCTACGACTCAATTGGGGTCCTGAACCCACATGATCGACTTCCTCACGCGCGCGAATGCCTGGCTCAACAGCATCGTCTGGGGTCCTCCGATGCTGGCGTTGCTGGTGGGTACCGGGGTCTTGCTCACGATACTCACGGGTGCGGTGCAGTTCCGCCGTCTCGGCACCTCCCTGGCCGAGGTG
Organism: uncultured Gemmatimonadales bacterium; assembly: GCA_963742755.1. Lineage (GTDB taxonomy): Bacteria > Gemmatimonadota > Gemmatimonadetes > Gemmatimonadales > GWC2-71-9 > CAVVWJ01. The sequence goes on along the minus strand of CAVUMU010000011.1, from coordinate 267,834 downwards.
CTGGGAAAACTCAGACGTCCCGGTGCCGGGGAGGGTAGTGTCACCCCGTTCCAGGCAGTGGCAACGGCGCTCGCCTCGACCGTGGGCGTCGGCAACATTGCCGGCGTCGCGACCGCGATTTCGTTGGGTGGACCCGGTGCGCTCTTCTGGCTCTGGGTCTCTGGCCTTCTGGGAATGGCGACGAAGTACTCCGAGATCGTCGTGGCGCTCCACTACCGGGAAAGGGACGCGTCCGGCGTCATGCGCGGCGGCGCCATGTACACCCTGCGGCGGCTGGGGCTCCCCTGGCTGGGTGGAATCTTCGCGCTGCTCACCGCTCTCGCCGCCTTTGGCATCGGCAACATGGTACAGGCGAACTCGGTGGCCCAGAGCCTCCAGGCATCGTTCGGATTCGCACCGCCGCTGGTGGGCCTCGCGATGGTGGTGCTGGCCGGCGCCGTAATCCTGGGTGGTATCCGCCGCATTGCCGCGTTCGCCGAAATCCTGGTGCCGTTCATGGCCCTCGTGTACCTCACTGGCGGGCTGGTGGTTTTGGTCATGCACGCCGGCCAGATCCCGCACGCACTTGGGCTTGTCGTGGATGGAGCATTCAGTGGAACCGCAGCGACGGGTGGCTTCGCCGGTGGCACGGTCATGCTGGCCCTGCGCTACGGCATCGCCCGGGGGCTCTTCTCCAACGAGGCCGGTCTGGGCAGCGCCCCGCTGGTGCACGCCGCGGCGAACACCGACCATCCGGTCCGTCAGGGGATGTACGGCATCTTCGAAGTGTTCGTGGACACCCTCCTCATCTGCACCACGACAGGACTGGTGATCCTGGTGACCGGCGCCTGGGAGACCGGCGAGACCGGCGCCGCACTTACCGGCCGCGCCTTCGAGACCGGCCTTCCCGGTGTGTGGGGCGACATCCTGGTGACCACCGGCCTGGTGCTCTTCGCGTTCTCCACGATCATCGGGTGGAGCTACTATGGGGAGACCGGTATCGTGTACCTCTTCGGCAGCCGGGCGGCATTGCCCTACCGGCTGGTGTGGCTGGTGTTCATCTACCTCGGCGCCGTGGGGTCCCTTCACCTGGTGTGGGATATCGCCGACACCCTCAATGGACTGATGGCCATCCCCAACCTGGTCTCGGTGCTCCTTTCGATTCCCCTGCTCCTGCGGCTGCACCGAGAGTTCTTCAGACGCTGATCGCCTCAGCGGATTTCCGCCTCTAGCGGTGCGGGGCTACGAGAACCTTTCGAATTCCAGCAACTTGCCTGCTGGAGTTTGTTGGTTTCATGCTGGACTTTGCCGTACTTCACTCGCTCAAATGCGCCCAACGTCCCCATCGTCAGGTTAAGGAGGCCAGAAGAGCGGCACCCATGGGATTCTCGCCGTGCAACAGGTTGTAAGGCTCACTCCCCCCATTCACGATCTTCTCGCGGAGGCGTTCACCTGTGCCACGATCTCGGGGTCGAAGTCCTCCGGCTCCCAGAAGGGACGGATCTCGAGATCGCTCGGCCCCGGCATCGGGTTCGGGCACCGCTTGGCCCACTCGACCGCCTCCTCCATCGATCGCACCTGCCAGACCCAGTAGCCCGCCACCAGTTCCTTGGTCTCGGCAAAGGGGCCGTCGGTCACCGACCGCTTGGCGCCGCTGAAGTGGATCCGCTTCCCGAACTTGCTCGGCTTGAGCCCGTCGCCGGAGAGCATGATCCCGGCCTTCACCAGTTCCTCGTTGTACTTCTCCATCGCCTTGAACATCTCGGCGGCGCCTTCCATCCCGAGGGGGGTGTTCTGCTCCTCGGCCTCCTTCGTAGCCTTCACGATCACCATGACGCGCATAAGGCCTCCATCTATCGCAGGTTGTGGGGGAGGGTCATTCGCCGCTCCCTCCACCAAGACATCGAACGGGGGTGCGTGAAATCGACATCCTTGCCTGTTGCAGGCAGGACGAGAGGAGCGGGGAGGCGGATGCCCATGAAAAAAGCCGGGGGCTTCCGCTCTCGGCATTGCCCCTCCTGGGCTCGCAGCCGAAGGCGACCTTCTGGGGTCAACCAGGACGCGGCTGATCCAGACGCGAGTTCGTGGCACACGATGCTGGAGTTTGCTGGCGTTGATGCTGCATCTCGGCAGCTTCAGGGCACCCGGCAGAAGGGCCCTCGCTACGAGGAACCATGATCAGCTCCAGCAAGCATACGAAGCAGCGCCGGCCTCATCTCAGGTGAGGTCGGTGATGCACTTGTCGTCGTAGAACCTCATGTGACGTGCCCCGTGGGCTGCGAGGATCTGCCGGGCCTCGCTGAGGAGTTGTGGCTCAGGCGCGAGCACGGCGACGAGCGAAGCCCCCGCCTCAGCCTCCTCGAAGTACTCCCGACTCATCAAGCCTTCGTCGGTCAGAGCGCGGCTGACTGCAGCCGCAGCGCGCTGCAGCGGCGTACGCTGCCGTAAATCGCTGCTCGGATCTGACCAACACGGGCGCCATCCCGCCCTTACTTCGCGTCAATAGTCATGTTGCCGTCGATGTCACTGAGCGAGCCGTAGGGTCCGAAGTCGAGCACCCGGCTGGTGGTCTCGACCCGACGCCCCTTGTTGGCGCCTTCGGTGATCTTGCCCACCAGGTGGGTCTGACCCGAGACCACCTCGACGGTTCCACTCAACTTTGCTTTGAAGGATTCTGAAGCCGGCACCGCTGTGACTACCCAGTACGAATGAATCAGTGCCTTGCCGGCTTCCCCGGACGACCCCTCGTCGAAGCCGAACACCAGGGTCGCCCGGCCCTGGCGCTCGCCACTCACCGTACCCGACATCGTGTACTGTCCCGCGCTGTCCCGCTTGATGGCCTTCACGTGATAGGACAGTTGGATCTTATCATCTTGACTAGGCTTATCGGCCGGAGCCACACTCTGACCGTTCAGCAAGTTGCCGATGGATATGAGCCCCAAGCTCAGCACCACAAGGGCACGACTTTGGATTTTGGTGAACATTAGCAGCCTCCTCACAGGTAATCGTCGCAAACCCCCGCCCTCCCCAACCTACAGTGCGGGATACCCCTTTTCAAAGTTCAAACTGACCCGTTCTCTCCGTCGATCTGGTTCATGCGGGCAAGCGCATCTGTTTCCGCAGACTCTTGTCAAACGCAGACGCGGGAACGAAGCGCCGAAGCAGGCTGATCTGGCGCGCGGCCCGTCCTGCGGTGTAGCGGCGGCGCGGGTTGGCCTCGGTGGAAGCGTTCACTACAGCGCTCGCAACCAGCTCCGGTGTGTCGGCAGTCTTCATTCCGTCCCGCAGGACTCCCTCCGCGTTCGTTCGCGCCGACTGATAGACGTCGAGCTGCTGGTCTGCCTGGTAGACATTGCCCTCGAAAGAAGTCCGCGTGTAGGCGGGCTCGACCAGCACCACTCTGACCCCCGAGCCTCTGATCTCATGGTCCAGCGACTCGGAATAGCCTTCCACCGCGTGCTTGCTGGCTGAGTACAACGCCATAAACGGCGCCGGGATCAGGCCCATGACCGAGCTGAGGTTGACGATCCGTCCCGCCCGCTGCCGGCGCATGGTTGGAAGCACCGCCTTGGTCATGCGAATCAGGCCGAACAAGTTGACGTCGAAGAGGGACTTCGCTTGCTCCAGCGATGACTCCTCTGCCCCCGCAACCAATCCCACCCCTGCGTTGTTGACCAGGAGATCGATGCGGCCGGTCTTGGACAGCACCTCACCGACCGCGGTCTTTACCGACTCGTCACTGGTCACATCGCACGCCAGGTACTCGATACCCGGCGACCTGGTCGCCGGAGGCCGACGATAGGTGCCGAACACCCGATAGCCGGCCGCGTGAAGCGCCCGCGCGGTCGCCTCGCCGATCCCTCCCGATGCGCCCGTCACGATCGCCACGGGCCGAGTCTGCTGCTCCTGATCACCTGACATACCGTGCTCGCTTTCCGTTGAGGTCCACTGCCCTATTTCTATATGATGTACATCATATTTCCAGGAAACCGCAAAACTCGGCCTGGGGGCATGGGTATCAGCCTGTTGGGGTGAGGTGGTTCAGCGCCGCCTCGCGCAGCGCGCCGGAGAGCTTGGGGTCGTCCACGGCGCGAGCCAGGACCAACGTGCCGAGCGCCGTTGCCAGGGTGACTAGCGCCCGCTCGTGCGCGCCCGGCCGCCCCCAGTCGGGGGACTGGCGGGCGACCAGATCGATCATCTCCTTGATCCGGCGGGTGGCGGCCCGCCGCACCTTGGGCGCCTGGCGCGGCATCTCCGAGCCGAGTGCGGCGACAGCGCACCCGGTCTCCGCGCTTTCCACGTGTTCCTTCGATAAATACGCACGGAGCATGGCATCGAGCTCCTGCTTGGGCGGTGCTGCGGCGGCGAGCCGCGTCAGGAAGGCGACTGTGTCGGCGCCGGCCCGGTCGGCGGCCTCGGCCAGCATCGCCTCGCGCGACTCGAAGTGAGCGTAGAAGCCGCCGTGCGTGAGCCCGGCCTCCTTCATGATCTCGGCCACGCCGGCGCCGCCGTAGCCGCTGCGCCGGATGGCACGGGCGGCGGTCTCCACAATGCGCTCGTGGGTCGCTTCCTTGCGGCTGGGGGCGGGTCGTCTCGAGGTGGCGGTGCTCATATTATGATCATCATATACACATGGCGACTCGAGCGCAAGGGGTGCGCGCCGGCCGTCTCGGCTCCCTCCCGCCTGAGCCACCGGACCAGCTTACCGGAGTTCGACGCTGGCGGCGATTGGCCGGCCCTGAGCCCACCTAGCTTGGAAGGCCTTACCCGCCCACATTCGAGGTGTTCCTTCACTCCAGGTCTCGGCATGATGCACGGGACAGCTTCCCAACTGGCAGACGCCCTACGCGACCGCTACGTGATCGAGCGCGAGCTCGGGCATGGAGGCATGGCCATCGTATACCTGGCCCACGACCTCCGCCACGACCGGCCGGTTGCGTTCAAGGTTTTGCACCAATCACTGGCCGCCATCCTTGGTCCAGAACGATTCCTTCGCGAGATCAAGACGGCAGCCCGGCTGCAGCACCCTCACATCCTGTCGGTTCATGACTCGGGCGAAACTGCCGGGCGGCTCTGGTTCACGATGCCATATGTCGAGGGGAAAAGCCTGCGGGACCGGCTCACCCGTGACCATCAGCTCCCGCTGGAGGAGGCACTGCGGATTACCCGAGAGGCGGCGCAAGCTCTACGCTATGCCCACGAACATGGAGTCATTCACCGCGATATCAAGCCGGAAAACCTTCTGCTCACCCAGGATGGGAATACCCTCGTTGCCGACTTCGGGATCGCGCGGGCACTGGGCAATGAAGAAGAACGCCTAACGGAAACCGGACTCGCCGTGGGAACCCCGGCTTACATGAGCCCCGAGCAGGCCACCGGCTCCCCCGATCTCGACGCGCGCTCGGACATCTACAGCCTGGGCTGCGTCCTGTATGAAATGCTCGCCGGCGAACCGCCGTTCACCGGCCCGACACCCCAGGCGATCATCGCCAAGCGTCTGGCCGCCCCGCCACCCAGCCTGAGCATAGTCCGAAGAGGGGTGCCACCTCACATTGTGGCCGCTATAGATCGAGCACTGGCGACGGCCGCCGCCGACCGATTTTCCACGGTCAGCGAATTTGCCGACTGCCTGGCTGCAGGTGCGCAACCGATACCGACTCGCCGCCGCCGCTTACTGGTTCCACTGCTGGCAGCCGCTCTACTGGTGCCCGCTGGTTACCTCGGGCTTCGACGGGCGGGCTTTGTGGGTGAGAGGTCACTGGTGGCGGAAGGCGCTTTGGCTCCTCGAGACCAACTCGTCCTCAGCGAATTCGTCGACCGGGCGAGTGATAGTTCCCTCACTGGCGCCGTTACCGAGGCCTTCCGCGTGGATTTCGCCCAGTCGCGGTTGGTCAGGCTCGCCAGTCCTGACCGGGTGCTTCAGACCCTGCGGCTGATGGGACGTCCCGACACTACCCGGTTAACGCTGTCCCTGGGGCGCGAGGTAGCGCTTCGTGCGGGACTGAAGGCCGTGCTTTCCGGTGAGGTGACTCGACTGGGAGATGGGTACATGATCTCCGCCCAGGTCATCGGGGCGGACAGCGGACAGGTGTTGGCTGCTCACCGCGAGACGGCCTTTAGCGCGCGGGAGATCATTCCCACCGTCGACCGATTGTCTCGCAACCTTCGTCGCGCCATTGGAGAGTCGCTCCGCGGAGTGCGCGCCGGACCACCGCTCGAGGCAGTCACCACCGGGTCCCTGGCCGCGCTGAAGTGGTACTCGCAGGGCGCTCGTTTATCAGATCTCGGGCGCTATGAGGAATCCATCCCATTCTACGAACGGGCTATAAGCATCGACACCGCCTTCGCAATGGCCTGGAGAGCGATGGGGGTTGACCTTTGGAACACCGGCCGTGAGCCGGCACGGCAAGCGGAGGCGCTTACGAAGGCCTATACCCTGCGTGATCGACTCACCGAGCGGGAGCGGTACGGGGCAGAGGCCCAGTATTTCGAGTGGGTCCTGGCCGATCGCACCAGGGCTCGTCAGGCGTGGCAGGCGCTGCTCGCCATCCACCCCGACGATAACATCGCACTTACTAATCTCGGCCTGATCACCTGGTATGAGAATGATTATGAGACGGCAGCCGAGCTGGCCGCCCGAGCGATACGCTCCGACTCGAATCAGCAAGCGCCATATACCAACCTGGTCGATGCTCAGGTCACCTTAGGAAACTTCGCCGCAGTGGAAACAACCCTGGCACGCTGGCGATCACGATTCGGCACCAAAGGGGCTTACGAGGTGCAGGTTGGTTTGATGGCGAGCGCCCGGAAAGACTACGACTCGGCCTCCCGGGCCTTTCGGCGGGGTCACCTCGCGCAGGGGAGCGCCGGTCAGACTGAGGCTGCTATTTGGCTCGCGAGTGTCGCGAGTACTCGCGGCAGGCTGAGCGAAGCTCAACGATTAGCCCGCATGCCATCCGACGCCAATCGAAGCTGGCTGGCTCGAATACGATGGGCTCTGCTTCAAGCAAGGAGTGAGCTGCACTACGGCCTCGACCGGAGCCGGGTCGTCCGGCGGCTCGACAGCCTGCGAGCGAGTCCAGGGTATAGAGGCATCGAGGTCACCAACCGTCCATTCCCAGAGCTGGCCATGCTATACGCCCTGGCGGCTCAGCCTGAACGGGCGAAGACCGTGTTCTCGGAGGGCGAGGGGGAACTTCGTGCGGTAGGATCCAACGGGCAGCGGATGATGAACGGACTTCACTACCGGATGCTCAGCAACGGTTTCTACGGCACTCTCCTGCTCCACGAGCAGAAATACGAGGAGGCAGGCGAGAGATTCCAACGCGCGGCGGCTACGTATGGCGGCGTCACGTGGTTACCCGAGCTGGCCCTATCTCTCGATCGTAGCGGCGCCACCGACTCGGCGCTCGCGGTGTACGAGCGGTACGTTGAATCAAGCTGGAACTTTCGACTCTATGTCGACCGTCATAGTCTCGGCCCGGCTTTGCGGCGCGTCGGCGAACTCTACGAGGCGAGAAACGATCGTGGGCGTGCTGTCGAGTCGTATCAGAAATTCGTGGCGCTGTGGCACGATGCCGACCCGGTGCTCCAGCCGCAGGTCGCCGACGTCCGCAAGCGTTTGGGCGAACTGACCAGAGAATCACCGTGAAGCAGTGACCCCACTGGGGGGACGCTCACTCGAACAGTCGAAGGGCGAGACCAAACAAGAAAATGGCTCCCGCTTTCGCGGGAGCCATTGCCCCTCCTGGGCTCGCAGCCGAAGGCCGAGCCCCTAAAAAAAACGGCCGGTGCTGTTGCACCGGCCAGTTGCCCCTCCTGGGCTCGAACCAGGACTCTCCTGATCCAGAGTCAGGCGTGTTGCCAGTTACACCAAGGGGCAGTTTTTGTCATGGAGCTGAGGGGGATCGAACCCCTGACCTCCTCATTGCGAACGAGGCGCTCTCCCAGCTGAGCTACAGCCCCAAGGTGGCCAGTGTATCGGCCATGAAGGACGGGAAAAGTACCGGTGGACCCCCTCTCCGTCAACCAATCATGCACTTCTAAGCGTTGAGTTTCAGCCGCTTCGCCGCGCTCAGGGCGACATTCCGTCCTGACCCCTTCATGGTGGCCCGAGACGGGCTTCGGCCCTACCTTAGAGCTTCACCCAACACCGAGATCCGCTACGCCCACCACCCTCGACTCCTCCACGGCTGGCCGGCTCCAGGCCGGCCGGGACGCCCTCGCCCGGGGAGGCTGGGAGGAGGCGCGCGTCTGCTTCGAAAGCTTCCTCCGGGAGGCCGAGTCGCCCGACTCGCCCGAGGCACTCGAGGGCCTCGGCATGGCGTGCTGGTGGCTGGAAGACTACGCCACCGGCATCGATGCCCGAGAGAGCGCCTACCGCCTGTTCCGGCAGGCGGAGGACGCCCGGGCCGCGGCTCGCGTCGCCATCTGGCTCTCCAACGACTACGCCGATTTCCGGGGCGAAAGCGCCGTCGCGAACGGCTGGATCCAGCGCGCCGAGCGGCTCCTGGACGGCCTGCCCCCCTCCCCCGAGCACGCCCTCCTCTGCTATCAGAAGGCCCACGTCGCCCTGATGGCTCAGCGCGACCCCGTAGCCGCCCGGCGGCTGAGCCAGGAAGCCTCCACCATCGCCCGGGCGGTGGGACCGGCCGACATGGAGATGCTCGGCGTGGCCCTCGAGGGCCTGGCGATGGTGACGGAAGGAGACGTCGCCGAGGGCATGAGCCGCCTGGACGAGGCCACCGCAGCCGCCACCGCCGGCGAGCTCACCGACCCCGGCATGATTGGCACCGCCTGCTGCTACCTGATCCGCGCCTGCGAACAGGTGCACGACTACGACCGCGCGGCCCAATGGTGCGAGCGGGTTCGGGAGTTCGCCCGCCGCTGGAAGTTCACCCACCTGTTCTCCGCCTGCCGCATCCAGTACGCCTCCCTGCTCACGCTCCGGGGTGAGTGGCCCGAGGCCGAGCGCGAGATCGAGGCGCTGCGCCGGCACGTGGAACGGGTACAGCCCCGGGTCGTGCCGATCGCATTGATCCGACTGGCCGACCTGCGGCGCCGGCAGGGCCGCTGGGAAGAAGCGGATGCGCTGCTGGCCGAGACCGGGAGCCACTATCTCGCCGTGCTGGGCCGCGCCACGCTGGCGCTCGACCGTGGCGAGTCGGGCCCCGCAGCCGTGCTCGCGGAGGAGTATCTCCAGCGGGTGCCGGCCACTGACCGGACCGAGCGGGTATCCGGGTTGGACGTTTTGGCCCGGGCCCATGTCGCGGAACACCAACTGGAGCAGGCGGGTGTCCCTCTCGACGAGCTCCGGAGCATCGCGGCCGCGGTAGGCACCGAGCCGCTTCAGGCCACCGTCGCCCATGCCGAGGGGTGTCTGCTCGCGGCGGGCGGAGATCATCGGGGAGCCTGCGCCCGATTGGAGGAGAGCGCCGACCTCTTCGAGCGTAATCGCACACCGTTCGAGGCGGCCCGGTCCCGGCTCCAGTTGGCCCACTCCCTCCTGGCGCTCAGCCGCCGCGATCCCGCGACCATCGCGCTTCGGGCGGCGGGAACCGCCTTCGAGCGGCTGGGGGCCGCCCGCCACGCCGCGGCCGCGCGGCTCCTGCTTCAGGAGCTGGATCTCAAGCCTCACGGACCCATCGGCGCGGCGGCGAAGCTTGGCCGGCTCACGCCGCGCGAGATCGAGGTCCTCCGGCTGGTGGCCCAGGGTCTGAGTGATAAGGAGTCGGCCGTCCGGCTCAGGCTCAGTGAGCACACCATTCATCGCCACGTTGGGAACATCTTGACCAAGACCGGTCTGCCTTCCCGCGCTGCGGCCGTAGCCCAGGCGGCCAGGAGTGGGTTGCTTTAGAGGCCTTGGTTCCCTCGCGCCGCCCCGGGACAGGCTCTCGCTTCGCTCGGCGCGACAATCTCGCATAACGGTCGATCGATAGCGGAGGGGGGCTTGGGAAGGTGGCTGGCCGGTTCCGGCCATCCAGTCTCACGTCTTCCCATGGGGCATTTGGGCGACGCGGAAGTAGCGCATACGGCGTAAGCTAGGTCCTCACGATAATGCCAGCACCAAGGAGAACCGGACCATGAAGCCCACGATCTATTGCGCAACCTTCGCCATCTGTGTGGTCTCGTCGGCCGTCGCGGCCCGTGCCCAGGATCACGAGCACGCACCGGGCCAGCCTACCACCGCTCAGGCTGGGGGCACCCCGATCTACGACAACCTGGGCACCCTGCACTATACGATCACGACAAAGTCACCCGTCGCCCAGCAGTATTTCGATCAGGGGCTCCGGCTGACGTACGGGTTCAACCACGACGAGGCGGTCAAGTCCTTCAAGGAAGGGTTGAAGCACGACTCCACCTGTGCCATGTGCTACTGGGGCATTGGCTACGCGCTCGGGCCCAACATCAACCTTCCGATGGATACCGCCGCCGCGCGGCCGGCCTACGAGGCCGCCCAGAAGGCGCTGAAGCATTCCTCGAGCGTTACTCCCAGAGAGCGGGCCTACATCGAGGCGCTCACCAGACGCTATTCCTCGGATCCTGCCGCCAACCGCGCGCCGCTGGACACCGCCTGGGCCAACGCGATCGGTCAGGTATCGCGCCGCTTCCCGGCCGACGACGACGCGGCCGCCCTCCATGGTGAAGCGCTGATGGACCTGCGGCCCTGGAACTACTGGACCAACGGCGGACGGCCGAAGGCCCCTTCCACCCTGGAGGCACTCAGGGTGCTGGAGCCGGTGGTGAAGCGGAACCCGGATCACCCTGGAGCATGCCATTACTACATCCACGCGATCGAGGCTTCGAATGAGGCCGCCAAGGCGCTCGCCTGCGCCGAGCGGCTGGGCAGGGCGATGCCGGGTGCGGGACATCTGGTCCACATGCCGACCCACATCTACATCCGGCTCGGCCGGTGGGAGACGGCTGCGGACCGGAACGTCCACGCGGTGCACGCCGACGAGCGGTACATCAACGAGCGGCGACCCACCGGCGTGTACCCCATGGCGTACTACCCGCACAACTACCACATGATGTGGTACGCGCTGAACATGCTGGGCCGGAGCGAGGACGCACTCAAGGCCGCCCAAGGTGTGGTGAAGAACGTTCCGGCCGATGCCGTACGGCAGGCGCCTCCGCTGGAGTACTTCTCGCCCACCGTGCTGTTTACCCTGGCCCGCTTTTCCCAGTGGGACGACGTGCTGCGCGAGCCGGCCCCTCCCAGGGACATGCGCTATACCACTGGGATCTGGCACTATGTCCGCGGGCTTGCCTACACGGCGCAGAACAAGCTCGATGCCGCCGCCGCAGAGCGCGATAAGCTGGTGGCGATAGCCAAGGCTACGACGCCGGATGCGTACGCCAACTTGAACTCGGTGCAGTCAGTGCTGGCCATCGCGCAGAATCACCTGCAGGGCGAGATGGCTGCCAGACGGGGCCGAACCGACGAGGCGGTGAAGCATCTGGAGAGGGCAATCGCCGGTGAGGATGAGCTGACCTACGACGAGCCACCACCGTGGTACTTGCCCTTACGTCAGCGTCTCGGAGCGGTGCTGCTCGAGGCCGGCCGGCCGGGGGAGGCTGAGAAAGCGTTTCGTGCAGACCTGGTCCGCCGGCCGGAGAACGGCTGGTCGCTACACGGATTGGCGCAAAGCCTGCGGGCGCAGAAGCGAAGCGGTGAAGCAGATGCTGTAACGAGGAGGTTCGACAAGGCCTGGGAAAAGGCCGATGTGAAGCTGGCGGCTACAAAGCACTGACGAGCAAGAAGTCCTAGAGTGTAGCGGAGGGCCGAGGCCAGCGGAGCTTCGGCCCCCTCTTGTCGTCGCAAACTACTGGTACTGGATATACATCGGCTTCGGATACAGCTCCAAAACCTGCTGTGGGGTCATCAGCGGCTTGTCGTTCTTGTAGAACAGCTTCCATCCGGTGTACTGCACCGGATGCCGCACCACGAACCAGCGATACGCACCCATCTTGGCCCCCGGTGGACCATAGCCGTCCATGTCGATTACCACCTGGACCCTGGGGTCCAGCCGAATCTTCGATGCGTTGGTGAGCATGTTCCGGGTGAACCGGTGCACCACCAGCACCTTGGGTGGTAGAGCGTTCTCCTCCACGATCTTTGCCAGCACGTCGATGGCATGGTTCACCTCGCTGGCGTCCATTCGCCCCATCCAGTCGGTCCCCGGCCGTTTGCCATCCTTCATGGCAAACTCGGGGTCCAGCGACAGGTGCACGTAGGGCCGCTTGAGGTACTTGATCAGATGGGGAATTTCGTCCTCGACGGTGCTGAGCCCTGGCTGGATGTCGAGGAACAAGATCCACCCCCTCTCCTCTGCCCAGCCCGCCACCCGCTCGACGATGCTGTCGGGCATCTGGAGCCGGTATTTTTTCGCCGGTCCCGGATATCCCTGGGCTACGACGGCGATCAGGTGCAGGGCTGGGATGACCTTGCGGTCAGGGTCCGCCTTGGCCCATTCCGTGGCCGTCTCTTCCAGTTTCTGTAACATCGAATCCGGATCGATCTGTCCCAGTATTCCCATGCGCTTCGACAGCGGGTTTCCATAGAACGCGACTATGCGGTGCTCCGGAATGATGGCCCCGGGTAGCGGTTCGGGAGCCCCTTTCACCGGCCACAGGGCAGAATCGGCCGGGGGCAACGTGAAGTATCTCCGCTGGGGCTTAACGGGCTTGGCCGGCTTGGCACTGAATCCCGGGGTCGAGTCGGCGGCCAGCGAGTCAGCCTTCATCGAATCGGCAGAGACCGAATCGGTGATCGTATCGACGGGGACGATCGGCCGGGGAGCCTGGATCGGTCGCAATGTCCAGCGGGGTGGCCCTGAATCGCTCGCCTGCTCGACCTGTTTGGCTCCTGCCGGAGCGTTTTCACACCCGAGCAGGGCCAACGACATCAGTGCCGGCAAAGCCGAGGAGCGGAAACGGGCAAGCGATGTGTGGAGGCGGTGCATTATGCCCGGAGATGAAGTGGGAATGAGCGGATTCGAGGGCTGGATCGTAACCGATTGCAGACTCAGGGCCAAGGCGACCGGGTCAGCCCCGGTCGACGTTCTGCAGTTGCCGGTCGTGCCAGCGAGCGAGGAGCAGGAGGGCCGAGATTGCGCCTGCCAGGGCGAGCATCATGTCCCACTGGGTGTCCCAGGGGTCGCCCTGAGTTCCCAGGAACGCCTCAGCCTGCTCGCCGGTGGCCAATGCGGTCCAGAACTCGATCAGCTCATAGAACGCGCTGAAGGCCAGACAGAAACAGATCACGAAAAACGGCAACCATCGAGTGCCTCTCAGTGGCGACCGGCGGATCATGATCTCCCGCGCCACGATCGCCGGCACGAACCCTTGTGCGAAGTGGCCGATCCGATCATAGTGATTCCTCGCAAAGCCGAACCACTCCTGCATCTGGAAACCCAACGGCACTTCGGCATAGGTGTAACGGCCGCCGACCATGAGGATGACTGCATGGATGGCCATGAGGGTGTAGGCCAGCGGCGTAAAGCGGAAGCGCGGATAGACATAGATGAGAAGCGGCAGGCCGGTGATGACCGGGAGGACCTCGAGCACCCAGGTGAACCGGTCGCGCGGCGCGATACCGGACCAGACGAGAACCGCCGCCACAACTGCCAGCAACCCCAGCTCGTGAGCGGATACCGACCCTGGACGACGCACGCCGTGTTAATCCCCATCCGCGTACGGCACGTCCACGGTCATCCCATCCCGCGCGATCACCGTCTCCGGGAACACCGCCCGCGCCTCAGCGAGTAGCTCGGTTGCGTCCCGGTTGTAGCGGGAGCTGATGTGGGTGAGCACCAGGCGCCGGACCCCGGCGTCAAGCGCCACCCGGGCCGCCTCCGCTGCGGTAGAGTGACCCGTCTCCCGAGCCCGCTCCATCTCGTCCCCGCCGAAGGTGGCCTCGTGTACCAGCAGGTCGGCGCCCCGCGAGGCTTCCACCACGGAGGGATGGGGCCGGGTATCGCCGGAGTACACCAGCTTGCGGCCGGGCCGGGGAGCTCCGACCAGGTCCGCCGGTCCAACCGTCCGCCCGTCGGGGAGCGTTACCGTCTTTCCCTTATGCAGCTGCCCCCATAACGGACCCTCGGCAATACCTTGCTCCCGGGCACGGTCCGGGTTGAACCGGCCCAGCCTGATGTGCTCCACCAACGCATACCCCACCGTGTCGGCCCGGTGCTCGGTCTCGAACACTGCGATCTCATACTCGTCGCGGGCGAGTCGATCCCCCGGTTTGACCTCCACGATCTCCACCGGAAACTTGTTGCGCTCGATGCCCACGGTGATCGCCGCGCCCAGAATCCGCTGGGCTCCCTTGGGCCCATAGAGCGTCACCGGAAGCGTCCGGTCCTGCAGCCCCATGGTGCGAAGCAGTCCCGTCACCCCCAGGATGTGGTCGGCGTGATAGTGACTGAAGAAGATCTCACGGAAGGCAAACCCGACGCCGTAGCGCATCATCTGGCGCTGGTTCCCTTCCCCGCAATCGAAGAGCAGGGTCTCACCTTTGCGCTGCACCGCCAGGCCGGCAACGTTCCGGTCGAGGGTGGGCGTGGCGGCGCCGGTGCCGAGGAAGGTGATGCTTAACATGAGGGGAAGATACAGCGTGAGCGGGAACTGCCAAAAAACGTGAGCGGTGAGCGGGAGAGGTACCCGGCCAGCCCGCTTACGTTCTTTCTTCCCCGCTTACGCTTTTCTAGAAGAGCTTCACCGTCACCGGAATCTTCCCGGGATGCTTCGCCAACTCATCGAGCAGCTTCTTCATTCCCTGGGTCAGCTCCCGGATGTCGTAGTAGAGCGCGCTGTCGGTGACGAATTTGCCCAGCGTGCCCTGCCCCCGATTCATTCCGGCCAGGAGGGTATCAAGCCGCTCGCCGGTCGCGGCGAACTGAAAGGTCATGGCGGCGAGGTTGGCCGTGATCGAATCGGTGCGTCGGGAAAATGCCGGACTGGCCAGGGTGCTGTCGAGCCGGCTGCTGAGCTGGCGAAACGCGGCCATGGTCTTGGTGATCTCGGCGGTTGGCCCCTGATCCGGGTTGGCGTAGATCTGCATGGTGCGCTGTGCTGCCTTGAGGGTCCCCTCCAGCGCGGTTAAAGTCGAACGCAGCTGCTCGGCGGTGCGCTCGTTCACGATGCCTTGTGCGCCGAGGAGGATGCTATCCGCGCGCTCCGCGAGCACCGTCGCCTTCCCGGTCAGGCCCAGATCCTGGGTCCCCAGGATGGTCCGTCCGGCCGGCAGGGACTCGCCGGCGCGGCCGGGATCGAAGTCCACCGCGTAGTCGCCGACCAGGGTAACCGAGACTATCTTGGCGCTGGCATCCACCCGGGGCCGGATCTTGGGCGGCAGGCTCGCGATGACCAGCACCTTGCCCACGTCCATGAACTCGATCTTCTCGACCTTGCCGACGTTGACGCCGGAGATTCGCACCGGCGATGCCCGCTTGAGCCCGCTCACATTATCGAACTGCATCCGGACGACGTTGGCCGAGCCGATCGACCGGCCGCTCAGCCACATCGTGCCAAAGACAAATACGACAATGGCGACGATGACGATGGCGCCGACGGTCGCTTCCCGCGTATAGCGCAGATCCATGAGTGGCTCAGGCCGCCAAGGTGGGATTGTCGAAATCGCGCTCGAGGAACTCCTTTACCTTCGGGTTCGTCGAGGCGAGGAACTCCTGCGGTGTACCCTGCATCACGATCCTGCCCTCGCTCAGCAGGGCCAGCCGGTCGGCCACCCGGAACGCTCCGCGCACATCGTGGGTCACCATGACGCTGGTGACGCCCAGCTCGTCATCCAGGCGTTGCACCAGGCCATCGATGATGTCGGCATTGACCGGGTCGAGCCCTGAGGTGGGCTCGTCGTACAGCAGATACTTCGGCTCCCCCGCGATAGCGCGGGCGATCCCCACCCGTTTCCGCATTCCGCCTGACAGCTGCGCCGGATATTTCTCCACCGTCTCCGGCGTCAGGTTGACCAGCCGGATGCACCCGGCGATGCGTTCCCGGCAGTAGTCCAGGTCCGAGTACTTCGCCTGGTCTGTGATTCCCAGGCGCACGTTCTCGAACACGTTCATGGAGTCGAACAGCGCCCCGTTCTGAAAGACGTAGCCGATGTGGGAGCGGAACTCCGACAGCTCCTTCCGCTTGAGCTTGCTCACGTCCTTGCCATCCACGATCACGGTGCCGCTATCCGGCTTGATCAGGCCGATGATGTGCTTGAGCAGCACGCTCTTCCCGGTGCCCGAAGGGCCCAGCAGGGCGACAGTCTCGCCTTCACGCACTTCGAAGTCGACCCGGTCCAGGACCACCTGCTTCCCGAATGCCTTGTGCAGGGCGTTGAGCTCGATCATTGGTTCAGCAGCAGCCGGGTGAGAACCGTGTCGAGCACCAGAATGAGAATCGAGCTGGTCACCACGGCCGTGGTGGTGGATCGTCCCACGCCCTCGGCGCCCTGCTGGGTATTGAACCCCATATAGCAGGCGATGACCGTGATGGAGCCGGCGAAGAAGAACGCCTTGATGATGGAGTAGTAGGCGTCCCACGGGCGCCAGTAGTACTGGGCCCCGTAGATGAAGTCGGCATCGGTGACCGGCAGCACCGCCTTCACCGAGATCCACCCCGATAACACTCCCGACAGGTTCGCCAGCACGGTAAGCGCTGGAATCATGACCAGGCCGGCCAGCACCCGGGGAATGACCAGGTGCGACGCGGGCGAGCGTCCCAGGCTTTCCAGCGCGTCGATCTGCTCCGTCACCCGCATGGTGCCCAGCTCGGCGGCATAGCGCGCGCCGATGCGACCGGCCAGGATCAGCGCGGTCAGCACCGGACCAAGCTCCAGGATGATGGAGGAGACAACCAGGGTGCCAACGACGTAGTATGGAATGCTGCCGGTGAACTGATAGCCGGTCTGCAGCGCGGTCACCGCACCGGCAAAGGCCGAGATCAGCATCACGATGAAGAGACTACCGACCCCGATGTTCCAGGCCTCGATCATCATCCGGGGCCACCAGATACGAACCTCGGACAGGCCCCGTGCGGCGTCCAGGACGAAATAGCTCAGACGACCCACGTGCGACAGGCCCTCGAGCACCCAGCGGCCCAGCGCAGCCAATAGACTCATGGCTGGCAGTCGGGAGTCGGGAGTCGGGAGTCGGGAATCATCGAGCAAGCAATCGGAATGGCAGTCCGGAAGCGAGTCAGCAATCAGGAGCCTGGAGTCGTGAGAAAAGGTAACCAGTTAAGGCGGTTCCCGTCACCGTCGTTGAACAGCCTCGCCGGCGCACCCGAGTTCCGCCGCCGCCTGCTCCGCTGGTTCCGGCGGCATGGCCGCGACCTGCCCTGGCGGCGCACCCGGGATCCCTACCACGTGATGGTGTCCGAGTTCATGCTCCAGCAGACCCAGGTGTCGAGAGTCGAGGCGTACTACCACCGGTTCCTCGAGCGCTACCCTTCAATTGATCTGCTGGCGGCAGCCCCGGTCGGCATGGTGCGGGAGAGCTGGGACGGTCTGGGATATTACCGCCGGGCCGCCAACCTGCACCGGCTGGCGCAGAAGGTGATGCGAGACCACGCCGGGGTCATCCCTTCGGACCCGGTCGAGCTCCGGCGGCTGCCGGGCGTGGGCCGCTACACCGCCGGCGCAGTGGCCAGCTTTGCCTTCGAGCGTCCGGCGCCCGCGGTGGACACCAACGTAGCCCGTGTCCTGCGGAGGGCATTCCACCCTCGGGCCCCGGCCAAGTCGCTGGCCGATCGACTGTGGACTACGGCAGCGCGGATCATGCCGCGTCGCGGCAAGAGCGCGTGGGCGTTCAATCAGGGCATCATGGAGCTCGGCGCGCTGATCTGCACGGCCCGAGTAGCGAGGTGTGCAGAGTGCCCTGTTCGGACGGCTTGTGCAACCGGCCGCAGGAGGAGCGTCACCCCGGACGCTTAAAGCACTCTTTCCCGGAACGGTATGCGTCGAGCCCTCGCGGATTCGGTTCCTGCTGGCCTCATCGTCCTCCTCGTGGGATGCGGCGACAGCACCGCCCCGCCCCCCACCGATGCTCGCCTGGCACTAGCCGTCGGCGGACAGCACGCGTGTGCGGTGACCGAGAGCGTCACGCGCTGCTGGGGGAAAGGTTCAGACGGTCAGCTCGGCATCGGGGTGACACCGGTGGACACGACCCCGGCGGTGGTGGTGGGAGCCCCAATGTTGGTCTCGCTGGTTGCCGGCTCGGCGCACACTTGTGGGCTCGACTCCGAAGGAGCCGCGTACTGCTGGGGTTCCAACCGGGAGGGTCAGCTGGGTACGACGGACCCAATCGAGGCATGCCCGCTTCCGTGTGCAACCACCCCGCGGCCGGTTGCCGGCGGTCTACGGTTCCGGGTACTCGGCGCCGGCGTCGAACAAACCTGTGGGATCACACTCCAGGGCCCCACCTATTGCTGGGGCCTGAATGACTTAGGACAACTGGGAACAACGGCTGCAAATGAGAGCTGCCCGCGCGGTCCCTGTTCCCGTATACCCGTTCGGGTGCAAACCGACCGTAGGTTCAGAGCTTTGACGGGGGCGATCTACCACACATGCGCCTTGGACGATGCCGGCGCTGCCTTCTGCTGGGGCTTCCAGCTCGGCACACCGGAGAAGCTTCACCTCCACCCGCAGTTCAGTCCCGAGGTGACCGCCATGCCTGGCGGCCTCGCCTTCCAGCAGATCAGTGCCGGCGGCTGGCACACCTGCGGGGCCACAATCGCTGCGACGTACTGTTGGGGTATAGATGCCATCGGGGCCGGACCGACCCCGCTGGAGAGCGACGTACCGGTGAGAGTGGGCGGCGGGCAACGGTTCAAGGCGGTGTATTCCGGCGGCAGCACGAGCTGTGGTCTCGAGGTGAGTGGTGCCGCCTATTGCTGGGGACCCAACAGTAACGGAGAGATTGGCGCCGAGCCGAGCGGTTCCACCGTCCGATATAATCTCCCCACCGCGGTATCCGGGGGACTTCGTTTCACAGCGTTGGCAGCCGGTCAGAGCAGCTACTGCGGAATCACCACCTCCGAGGCCGTTGCCTGCTGGGGAAAGGGGGACGTGGGCCAGCTTGGCAGCGGGCACGAAGACAGCACCCACCCAGTCATCGTTCCTGGGTTGTAGCCCTCACCCCAACATCGCCCCCGCGAATAGCGCCAGCAGTCCCAGCGTTCCCGAAATCGATCCCACGATCCGCTGCCGCTGGCGCAGCTCATCGAAGTAGCGGGCCGCCTCACCGACCGCATCCAGCCGGCTGAGCTTGGCTGCGGTGGGCAACGCGATGAACCAGGTGAGTAGCGCGGCCACGAGCCCGGCACCCTGCATCAGCATCAGCCAGATGCTGAAACCAGGAAGGTCGGCTCCGCCTACCTGGAAGGTGAGTATGATGCCCGACAGCACGGCCAGCAGCGAGCCCGGAGCGATCGCCACCTTCATCAAGGTAGCCTGAGACCGTACAACCGCCCCCAGACCGTGCCGATCCTCCCGCTTGGCCGCGATGCCGATGATCATCGCCGCGATGGCCCCGCCGAGCCACAGGGTGAAGCCCAGGAGGTGCAGGAACAGCCAGAGGCGGGTCACGAAGAGATGGCGGACAAGATCGATCCGTCTATCGGCTGACGGCCGGAGAAGCCGGTGTCGATCTCATGCCAGTGCTCGATCCGCGCCTCGCCCATCCGCCAGCATAAAAAGATCGGCCGATCTTCCCTCAGCGAATAGAAATCCACCAGCCCGGCCTCGAATCCCTTGAAAACACAGCCTACAGCTTCCAACTCCTGGAGATACTGGTTGATGCGATTGGCGTGGCGGGTGACCTCCTCTCGCGACGCGACCAATTCCTGGGTCTCACCCCAGTCCGCCCTGGCTCCACCGGTGAGAAGCTCGAAGCGGCCGACCGCGGCCCGCCAGGCCGGGTACTCCTCAGTCAGGTCGGCCACCACTCGCCGGACCAGCGGCAGCGTGCGCTCGGCCTCCTCGAGAGTGAACAGTTTGAAGTCAGGCATTGGCTCTACCTTGGTTCGGGTGGCCCGCAGGGCCGTGCGGGCTCACAGGTTATCCCCACACGATCTTTACCTCTGGAATCTGCTCCGGGTGGCTGATGAATCCCACCACTCTTCCCTGCTGATCGACGACGGTGATCGTGGGCCGGAGGTGGGATTCGTTGGGGTCATTATCCATCAGGACCTGGAAGCCATTCAGCTCCACGTCCGGCCGCACCACCGGCGAGTTGGGACGCATGAGCGAGTCGACTCGTGTGTGCCAGGGGTGCTTTCCCTCGGCCAGGCAGCGGGTGACCAGGTCGCGGTCGCTCAGGGTGCCGAGAAATCGGCGGGTACGATGGTCATCCACCACCGGTACCACGGAGATGTTGCGGGTCTTCAACATGATCGCGACTTCGCTGGCCATCGCCCCAGCCACGGCGACGTGGGGGTCGGGCACCATCACCTCGGAGGCTTTCATTGGCTCAATTTGCCCTGAATGGAGGAGGGGTCAAGAGTCCCGACCCCAGTGATCCAACGCCTCGCGTGTCGCGCGACGGCCTTCGCTGGCGTACTCCCGCACCCGGTCTACCCTGAATGTCGCGTGGCGCTCGATCCGTGGCCGCACGTAGACCAGCGGGGGGCGCGCCGGGTCCGCCCGCCAGACCGCGAGCTGGCTCTCCGAATTGGCGGCCATGAGGATCCCCACCGCGTCGTCGTGGGCCCGCACCATCGAGGGGACTCGGGGCGATTCCGCCGGCGGAGGCATATCGAAGCCGGGACCCACGTCGACCGCCAGCACCAGTTCCACATCGAGCTCCGCCGCCGGCTCCAGCGGCAGCACACCGCGGAGCCCGCCGTCGCCATAGCGGCGTCCGCCCAGCACGACCGGCGGGTAGTACATCGGTAATGCGCAGCTGGCACACAGCACGTCCACCAGCGGTGCCACCTGCGCTCCCGCGCCGAAGAGCACCAGCTCGCCGGTATCCAGATCCACAGCCGTCACCGTGAGCGGTACGGTCAGATCGGCAAAACGCCGTGCCGGCACCAATGCCTCGATCGCCCGGCGCAGTGGGGCCGGCCTCAAGAGCGATCGGGAAAAGAGTCCCGCCAGCGGCGCCAGCGGCTCGCGCACGATGCTCTGGGCACCCAGCTGGGTGATCCGCTCCAGCATCTCGTCGTTTCCCACGCCGCTCGCCAGCCCTGCCGCGATCACCGCCCCCATGGAGGTCGCGACATACCATGCCGGCTCGAACCCCGCCTCCTTGACCGCCCGGCACGCCCCGAGATGTGCCGTTGTCTTGGCACCACCACCACTCAGTACCACCGCGATGGGGCGAGCCGTCACGAACTTCGCTTCTGCTTGCGATGAGCCTCGGCCCGGGCGTAGCGCTCACGCTCCTCCTCGGTCCCCGGACGAAGACGGGGAACCCGCCTGGGCTTCCCCTGCTCGTCCACGGCCACGAATACCACGTGGGCGGTATGGGTGTGCCGCCTCTCCCCCGTGCTCACCCACTCGGAATAGACCTCGACCGAGATGTATATAGAGGAGTTGCCGACGAAATCCACGGTCGCGGCACAGGTAACCAGTGCGCCCACCGGAATGCGCTCGCGGAAGTCCACCCGCTCGATGCTCGCCGTGACGGCCGGGCCGCCTGCGTGACGGATGGCGGCGACCGCCGCCGCCTGGTCCACCAGCGCCATCAGCTCGCCTCCGAACAGGTCCCCCCGCACGTTCTGCATGTGGGGCATCACGAAGGTCGTGATCTGGCCGACGGAGTAGGACATGGGGCGGGAGTCGGGGACCATGGTGCTCCAGGAAAAGCGTGAACGGTATCAGTAGTCAACCGGTCTGAGATAGTACTCCCCGATCGCCGTACCACTCAGCATGGCCACCGTCGGGAGCCGACGCTTCCAGTGAGTGCTGTCGAGCCGCTTGCGCACCAGGGCTATCTCGGCCTCATCGAAGCCCAGTGCCGAGATCTCCGGGCCACGATAGCCAAGCAAAATCCAGTGGAGGATGGCGTCCGCGCGGGCGTACGAGATGCCAAAGTCGCCCTCGTCGGTCTGGCCTTTGATCAGATCAGCCGTGGCCGGCTTGGATACGATGACTTCGGGAACACCAAGGTGCCGGGCCAGGGCCCAGACCTGGGTCTTGAACAGGTCGCCGATCGGATTGACCGGTGGCGAGTCGTCGGCGTGCCAGGTGAAGTACCCCAGTAGCCGTTCGGTCTTATTGCCGGTGCCCAGCGGCAGGGCGTGATGCGCGGCTGATAGATCGAATAAGGTGATCATGCGGGTGCGGGCCATGACATTGCCCAGCCGCCCCGGCCCCAGCTCTCCCCCGATGGCACGGGCGAGCGAGTCCACAGCCGGGCTGATGTCCACCGTAGTGCTCGGGATACCGAGCGCATCGATCACCAGCTGAGCATGGGCCAGGCTCTCGGGACTGGACGAACGATATGGCATCCTGACGCCGAGGACGTTGGCCGCCCCAAGTGCCTCGACCGCGAGGTAGGCGACCAGCGAGCTATCCACTCCGCCTGAGAGTCCGACCACCACCTTGTCGAACTTTCGCCGACGCTGCACCTCGTCTCGAATGAACTCGCGCAGCCAGTGCTGGGTGAGCTCGACGTCGATGGCGAGCGGGTCCTGGCCCGGGTTGAAGCGCGCCGATAAGGGGGGTAGGGGCGACGCGTGCGTCGCCCGCTTGCGGGCGATCGGCTTCAGGACCCCCTTCGCTGGCTCGGCCACCGTGTCGTCGGGCGAGGCACGCCTCGCCCCTACCGCCTTTTCCCGCCTCGCGGCATGCAGCGACCCAAGCAAATGTGGCAGGCGCATCTCCAGGTCGGCCAGGAGCGGAAGGTCGGCGCGGGCGCGGGTGATCTCCTCGAAGTCCAGGACCGCGGGGATGATCGCTTCCTGGAACACGGGTGCCTGCACCAGCAGGTCTCCTCGCGGACCGGCCAGAATCGATCCACCGGGAAACGCCTTGCCACCCTCGAATCCCACCAGCTGCGACAGCGCCACATAGACCCCGTGCTCCCCGGCGATGTCCTGGGCCAGCCTGCTCCAGCGAGCCAGGCTGACCGGACGGCCGGCGGTGTCATCGCTGGTGACGACGCCGCGGGCGGGGCTGGCGCTGGGAACGATGATTAGCTGGGCGCCGTCAAGGGCCGCCAGCATGGGAGTGAAGGAGTGCCAGGCATCTTCGCAGATCAGAATCGCCGCCCGGCCCCACCGGGTATCGAAGGCCTGCACGCTGCGCCCGGCCTCGACGAAGCGCTCCTCATCGAAGACGCCGTAGGTTGGCAGAAAGATCTTTCGATGGATATGACGGATACCGGCATCCGGACCGCCGAGCGTGGCGTACAGTCCTGAGTTGTAGAGCCGGTTGCCGTGCACCTCATAGAAGCCGAGCGCAACGTCGATCGGCGGTGTTCCCGCCTCCTGGTGCTGCCGGCTGAGATCGGTGAAAAGCTGGTCACCCGTGATGGCCAGATCCCGCACCCCACCCTCCAGGAAGTAGCCGGTCAGCGCGGTCTCAGGCGCGACCAGCAGCTCAGGCGGCTCGGGCCAGCCTCCGACCTCCCGCAGGAGGGCCCCGAAGCGGCAGAGATTTTCCTGGTATGCCCCCTTCCGGGGCCGTATCTGGGCGATGGCGAGGCGCAGCACATGCTAAAGGTAAGAGGTGAGAAGTAAGAAGTGAGAGGGGGGTGAACCAGCGAGAGGGAACTCTTACCTTACCCCACATGCTCTTCTATGTAGCTATCGGCAGCGCACTTGGCGGGGTCACCCGGTACCTGCTCGGCGGGCTGGTGCAGCGGGTCCTCGATATCACATTTCCGGCCGGCACATTATTCGTCAACATATCCGGCTCATTCCTGGTGGGAACTATCCTGGGCTACGCAGTCAATACCCCCTCTCTCAGCCCCGAGGTGCGCGCGCTCCTGACCATCGGGTTCTGCGGCGGCTATACCACGTTCTCCACCTTTAGCTATGAGACAGTTGCATTGCTGAAGGACGGTGAGTGGACTCGGGCCGGGTTCTATGTCGCGGCCAGCGTGCTGCTGTCGATCGCGGGGACATTCCTGGGGTTTGGGCTCGCGCGCGAAGTAGTCATCCTGCGGGGACGGATCTAAGGAGGGCCTGGGATCGGGCCAGTGCCGGCATCCACCCTGAGAAGGGCTCCGTCTTTCGCTGGACCTGCCGCTGGTGATAGAGTGCGTGGACCCGGAGGAGAAGGCAGACGATTCTGCCGGAACTGGATCGGATGATCGGAGGGCTGATCACTCTGCAACGCGCCCGGGTAATCATGTATCGGCCGGACGAGCCACGAAGTAACACCTGGCATAGAACCTCAGGAGTCCAATGTCTGATGCATTTCAAGCAATCAGCGGCGTAGCAAACGCCTGTCAGATCCTGCCGAGCGTGGTCACCGGAGGCCAGCCGACCGCCGACCAGCTCAAGGCCCTGAAGGAGGCCGGCGGCGAGATCGTCCTGGATCTTCGGGACCCCATGGAGCCTCGCCCGGTTGCTGAGGCGGCTCTGGTACGCGAGCTGGGTATGGAATACGTCAATATCCCGGTGCGGGCAGGCTCCCTGGATGACACGACGCTGGAGCAGATCCTCGCCGTCCTCCGTCGCGCGGGAGAACGGACTGTCTTCTTCCATTGCGGCAGCGGCAGCCGGGTCGGCGGCGCACTCATCCCCTACTTCATCCTGGACCAGGGCCTGGAAGAGCAGGACGCGGTGGATCAGGCGATGCGGGTGGGCCTGCGGAGCGCAGAATACATGGAATGGGGTCTGGATTACGCCCGGCGAAACCAGAACTCTCCTCGGCCGTAGTTTCCGCTAGACCCCTCCTTCGGAGCTTCGATGCATTCCTCGATTCGTGCGCTCTTCGTCGCCCTCTTTTTCACCGCTCTCGCCGGCTCCCTCGCTGGTCAGACTCAGACGAAGCCACTCGATCCTGCAAACCTCGACACGACCTGCGCGCCCTGCAAGGATTTCTTCCGGTTTGCCAACGGCGGCTGGTTAAAACGAAGCGAAATCCCGGGAGACCTGCCGAGGTGGGGCAGCTTCGGTGAACTGCAGGAGCAGAACTACGCTGCGCTCGAACAGGTGCTGACAGAGGCGAGCCGGAACGCCTCAACCGCGCGAGATCCCAACACCCGGAAGCTCGGCACCTTTTACGGCACCTGTATGGATTCGGCGGGAGTCGAGTCTGCCGGCATCGCGCCACTCAAAGCCGAGCTGGATCAGATTGCGGCGATCGATAGTCGCCGGGGTGTCGAGACCGCCATTGCCCGGTTACACCGGCGGGGAATTCCTGCAGCCTTTGCCTTCCGGTCCCAGCCCGACGCCAAGCAGAGCACCCGCACCATCGCGGAAGTGTACCAGGCCGGGCTGGGCATGCCCGACCGCGACTACTACATCAAGCCGGACTCCGCCACCGAGAAGACTCGCAAGGAGTACGTCCAGCACGTAGGGAGAATGCTCCAGCTCGCCGGCCGGGACAGCGCATCCGCCGCCGGCTCGGCCGGGGCGATCATGCGGCTGGAAACCGCGTTGGCCAACTCATCCATGACTCGTGAGGCGCGGCGGGACCCCGAGAGCCTCTACCATCTGACCACGGCCACCGGCCTCAAGAAGATGACACCGGGGTTCGCCTGGTCGGGATACTGGAGTCAGCTGGGGCTCAAGGGAATCAAGGAAGTCAACGTAGCCCAGCCCGAGTTCCTGGCAACCGTGGACTCCCTCCTGGCGGCCGCGCCGCTGGCGGACTGGAAGGCCTACCTTCGGTGGAACATCATTGCCAACACCGCTCCCGCGCTGAGTTCCCCATTTGTGAAGGAAAGCTTTCGATTCAATTCGACCGTGCTGAGGGGCGTCAGCGAGATGCGTCCTCGCTGGAAGCGATGCCTTGCGTTTACCGACCAGGCGCTGGGAGAGATCCTCGGCCAGGCGTACGTTCGCAAGAACTTCACGCCTGAGGCTAAGGCACGGGCGCTCGAGATGGTGCGCAACATCCGGGCTGAGCTCAAGAGCCGGCTCAGCGGCCTGACATGGATGAGCCGGGAAACCAAGACCAAGGCATTTGCGAAGCTCGAAAGCATCGTTAACAAGATCGGGTACCCCGATACCTGGCGAGACTACTCCAGCCTCGAGGCCCGGCCCGGTCCGTTCGTGACCAACCTGCTCCTGGCCAACCAATTCGAAGCACGACGCGACTTCAACAAGATCGCTCGTCCCACCGACCGGGCCGAGTGGAGAATGACGCCGCCAACGGTCAACGCGTCCTACAATCCGCTATACAATGCCATTTCGTTCCCCGCGGGAATCATGCAACCGCCATTCTTCGATCCCAAGGCTGACGACGCGGTGAACTATGGCGGAATGGGCGCAGTCATTGGGCACGAGATCACCCACGGCTTCGACGACGAGGGGCGGCAGTTCGATTCTCAGGGAAATCTGAGCGGCTGGTGGACCGAAGCCGATACCAAGGAGTTCAACCGACGCGCGAACGTCGTGGAGAAGCAGTTCGACGGGTACGTCGCGATCGACTCACTCCACGTGAACGGCAAACTGACACTGGGGGAGAACATCGCCGACCTGGGGGGATTGCTGATATCGCATGGAGCGTATCGCCGCTCCCTGGCGGGGCGGCCCGAGCCTCGGCAAATCGATGGCCTTACAGGCGATCAGCGCTTCTTCCTGGCCTGGGCGCAGATCTGGCGCACCAAGGCGCGTCCGGAGTTTACCCGCCTTATGGTAAACGTGGACCCCCACGCGCCCCCCGAGTTCCGAACCATCGGCCCTCTCTCGAACATTCCGGCCTTTGCCCAAGCGTTCGGCTGCAAACCCGGAGATCCGATGGTTCGGCCCGACAGCGAGCGGGCGCAGATCTGGTAGGCTAGCGCCGTCGCGCCCCGCCGCCGCCAGCCCGACGGACGCCGCCGTCGGAGCCGCCTCCTGACCCGTGGCTTTCTGCCCGCCCTGAGCTCCGAACCTGCGGTGGGGGAGGGCTACTTCTCTCCACTTCGCGCCGCTCGGGCCGGGCCTGAGGCGCCGGAGCCCGCTCAACCGGACGAGGCTCCTCCCGAACGCGCTCTGCCCGAGGCTCCTCTCGAGCTCGTTCCGCCCGAGGCTCCTCTCTCGGCCGCTCGTTCTGCGACTCGGCGGCTCGACGAGCCGGAGCCGCCTCCCGCTCTGGCGTTCTCCGTTCGTCCCTGGGTTCCGCGGGACGAGTGGTCTCGGCCCCGCGAGCCCTGCGGGCCTCGACGGGCTCGGTGTTCACCCTGGATTCGTGCCCCACGGCGCGTCGGGATGTACCAGCCGGCACGCCCGCAGTCGGACTCTCGGTCATCCGGCGCACCGGGGTCGACGTAGCAGGCTCCCGTACGCCGGAAATTGGCGGATTGTAGACCGTGTTCACCGAGCGCCGAATATCGTAACCGCGCTCGCGAAATCCGGCGGTTGACCCATCCGATCCCCGGAAGCGATACGGGGTATACGGCCGGTTGTAGACGCGATCCCGGTCCGGGTAACCACGGTCGTGGTAGCCGTAATACCGGTAGGGGTAGCCGTAGTACCGGTTGGGGTAGTACCGAGGGTAATACGACGAGGCGTAATAGTACGGATCGTAGAAGAACGGGCTATAGTATGGGTCGTAGCCGTAGAAATACGGATTGTAGTAATAGCGCCGGTAAGGGCTCCCGTAGAACAGCCCAATGGAAAGACCGAACCGCGAATGCCCGTAGGAGGAGCCGCACGAGAAGTTGCACCAGTCATCGTCGTACGCCGATCCGTAGTAGCGCGAGGGATAGACCGACGCATAGGTTGACCGTCCGACGACATCGTAGTTGAGCAGATCATAGTCAAAGGTGCCCTGAGCCATCCGGTGGACGAGCTCGTTCAGCTCCGGCTCCGGATCTTCCCGCAGGCGGGCCGGGGCGAGGGCCTGGTAGTCCCAGTGATCTCCCAGGGTAAAGCCGTCAAAACGGAATGGATCGCGGGAAACGGCAGCGTACACCGTGCCGCGCCCGGTGGCATCTGTTTCGAATGCCTCACGTCCGCCGCGACCTCGCACCTCGTACTTCTTGTCCCCCCGGACGAAGTTGTCCTTGTCCGGATCGAGCGGGAACAGGACCCGCAGACGTCCCTCAGGATCGACGTGCAGGACGACGAGATAGCCATCGTACTCGGTCCGCACCTGAGCTTTGGCGCGGTCGCCAGGGAGGAAACGACGATCGTTGCTGATCCAGAGACGGATCGGCGGGTCGTCCCGGGTTGCGGCCGCCGGCTGGGCGGGGCTGGCTGAGAACAGCAGCGGAAGGAGCAGCGCGGTAATCATGGCACCTCCCTACAACTTCGGTTGCGACATGGAAAGTACGACAGGGCACCGACCTGGTGGCATGCACCAGCTATCCCAGGATACTCTGCGAACCACGTGCCAGCGCCTAATAACATGCAGCATAAGCACTTAGGAATGGCGGCGACGGCAGGACTGTCCCCTTATCACCCAATTGGACGAGCGATGTTGGACAGTGTTAACCTCGCCGCTGGTCACGCCTTGCTGGTTTCCCGCCCCCCATTCCACCGGTGCCAGTACATCCTCATCTCGCTGATCAGCTCCCCTGTTGTCTCACAGAAGATGGCGCCACGCGCCTCGACCCACTCGCCGGTGCGGCGCCGGCGAAACAGGCACTTGAACTCGGTGGAGAACCAGGGGCCCGCAGCGTAAATCTCCCCCGAGCTGAAGGTGACCTCGGACTGGTGATAGGGAACGTCGGCCCAGTAGCGCCGCACCGCGTCGATTCCCCGGAGTGGCTCCGAAAACGGGGTCTCCACAAAGACGACCTCCGGAGCATACACCGACATAAGGAGGTCGAGGTCCCCCTTGGACCAACCCTTCCCCAGAACATCGATGAGCGATCGTCCCAGAGCTCGGGTGGCACCTTGCTCGGACAGCGGGGCGGTAGCACGTTCCTCAGACTCCATGTCATTGAACATACAAGCCGGACTGCTCGCCCGCGCAGCCTTCCTGACCAGTTCTCTTCTCCTGGAACCGGATCTCCTCCCGGCCCAGAGCCCCTGTCCGCCCTCCGGCGTCTCTGCGCTCCAGAGCGGCTGGCGAGCGTATCGCGCCGATTCGCTGCCGAAGGCCATCCAGCAGTTCGAGCTGGCCGAGCGGCTTTGCCCGGCTAACCTCGATGCCGTGGTAGGGCACGGCCTGGCCTTGCTGCGCACCGGCAAGGTCAAGCGATCAGACTCACTATTTCTGACTGTGCTGGCTCGAAGTCCTGGGAACTCCGACGCCTGGGAGGGCCACGCCCGTGCCTCGCTGCGACTCGGAGACTCGGCGGAGGCGACCGCGGCCGGCCGCCGAGCGGTGGCCTTGGCGCCGGGCAATGCTGAGCTGCGATCCTTCCTCGACCGCATCGCCCCTGATTGGAACCGTCCCGTCAATCGGCCTCCGGTCCGTCCGGCTGCTATGCAGCTGGTAGCGAGGACACGCGGCCGCGGCTTCGAGGTGGCGTCCCCGAAGGGTTGGCGTCCCTTCTACCTCCAGGGGGTGAACCTCGGTGTCGCGCTTCCGGGACGATATCCGTCCCAATTTCCGACCGACTCCATGCGGTACGCTGGGTGGCTCGACACTCTGGCCAACATGCACGCGAATACCCTACGGCTATACACTATCCTGCCACCCTCATTTTACCGGGCGCTCCGAGCCTGGAACCTCACCCATCCGGACCGAGCGATCTGGCTGGTGCACGGGGTTTGGACCGAGCTCCCGCCAAAAGACGACTTCAACGATGTCGGGTGGAAGAGGGAGTTTCAGGCGGAGATGCGCCGAGTGGTCGATCTGGTTCACGGAGCCGCCACGATTCCCCCTCGACCGGCACACGCCGCGGGGCGCTACGATGCGGACGTCTCTCCCTGGACGCTCGCCTACATAATTGGCCGGGAGTGGGAGCCGTTCTCAGTAAAGGCATTCGATAAGCGGAAGCGCGGCGGGGCCTACAACGGACGGTTCCTCCGGGTCCGGCACGGTCCCGCGATGGACCTGTGGATGGCACAGCTCTGCGATTACATGCTGGCCCATGAAGCCGACACTTACAACGCACTTCGGCCTATCGCCTACACCAACTGGCCGACCCTGGACCCACTTACCCATCCTACGGAGGCCACCACCGCGGAGGAGGAGAGCTGGCGCCTGCGCGCGGGCGGGAAACACGCCCCCAAGAAGCTGGAATATGAGAACGACGCGATCGGGCTCGACCCGAACCTCGTTGTGCCCACACCGGCCAACCCGGCGGGATGGTTCGCCAGCTACCACGCCTATCCCTACTACCCCGAATTCATGATCCTTGACCCGGGCTACAGTACAGCGCGCTCGCCTCAAGGATCTTCGAGATACTTCGGATACCTGCGGGAGCTGATCCAGTATCACGCGGGGATACCTACTGTGATCTCGGAATACGGCGTCCCTTCGAGCCGAGGTACGGCCCACCTGCATCCCGAGGGCTGGAATCACGGCGGGCACGACGAGCGGGCCATGGCCGCCATCGATACTCGCCTTACCCGTGAGATCCGGGAGGCCGGTGCCGCGGGCGCGATCCTGTTTGCGTGGCTGGACGAGTGGTTCAAGAAGAACTGGATGGTGATCGACTACGAGATTCCTCTCGATAACACCCGGCTCTGGCACAACGTGATGGACGCGGAGCAGCACTACGGTATTCTGGGACAATACGCCGGCGAGGCAAACCGGACACCGCGGTTGGGCGGCGATCCGGCGCGGTGGCGAGCGCTTGCAACGGTTCAAAGCGACGGCGGCGCCGGTCCTGCAGGGAAGCTCCGAGCGATTCGAGCCGGGGCGGACGAATCGTACTACTATCTGGCCGTTGATCTGGAGCCGGGGCGCTTTCCCTGGACCCTCATGGGACTTCAGATCGCCATCGACACCTACCTGCCACGGGTGGGACAGCACCACCTGAGCCGGAGCGGGCTGCGGAGCGAGATTGGCTTCGAGTTTCTAATCGACCTGCCCGGGCCTGACGGGGGCAGAATGCTGGCGACGCCGGACTACAACCGATACGCCTCAAGGGTCGACCCGCTTACGGGGGACGACTTCGGGGAGTTCGCCCGCCGCCCGACCATCACCCTCGACCGGGACGATGGGCGGTTCGACTCCCTCTTCGTGATCACCAACCGAGCCCGGTACGGCCGGGACGGGACCTTTTACCCCGCCGGCAGGTACGATCGGGGGAAGTTGAAGTACGGCACCGAAGACCGCTCGACGCTGGCCGACTGGTATCTCGATGAGCGAGCCGGCCTGCTCGAGCTTCGCATACCATGGGACCTGCTCAACGTGACCGACCCGTCCAGCCGGACTCTGTTGTTCGACCGCGATTCGACCGGCAGGGTCGGGACCGCACCGGTGGAAGACTTTCACGTGGGTGTGGCCATGTACCAAAAGAGGGGTAACGGGGGGGTTGTAAACGCGTTGCCGGCAGTCGAGGGGAAAGTCTGGCGGGCGAAGGCATTTGCTCCCTGGCGCTGGGCCGGGTGGGTGGAGCCGCAGTCCCATGCCCGGCTCAAGCCAGTCTACGATAGCCTCAAGGCGCTGTGGGGGGATGCTCCTTACCGAGCGCCAGCTCGACCCGTGCCGCCAGCTCCTTCAAACTGAACGGCTTCACCACGTAGTCTGCGGCGCCGCCGTTCAGCCCATTGAGGACGTCTCGCTCGTGGCCTTTGGCGGTCACCATGATGACCGGCACAGACCGAAGCGCTGAATCGGCCTTGAGCAGGCGCAGCACCTCGAACCCGCCTAGCCCGGGCATCATGGCGTCGAGCATGATCAGGTCCGGCGGGTCGAGCCTGGCTAGCTGCATGGCCTGCTCGCCATCCTTGGCTCGGACCACCTGGTGACCGCTGTTGGTGAGCTTGAACGCGATCATGTCGGCAATCTGCTTCTCGTCCTCTGCCACCAGAATCTTTGCCATCAGGCGGACTCGGAAAGGGCCGGTCCCG
The DNA here is from genome assembly GCA_963742755.1 of uncultured Gemmatimonadales bacterium. Lineage (GTDB taxonomy): Bacteria > Gemmatimonadota > Gemmatimonadetes > Gemmatimonadales > GWC2-71-9 > CAVVWJ01. Next base: position 235,821 of record CAVUMU010000011.1, on the reverse strand, counting down.
CCTTGGGAGCCCAGACCGGCAAGGTGACCCGGAACCGGGTACCCTCACCCGGCTGGCTCTCGACCTCGATCCTCCCATCGTGCCGCTCGACGATCGCCTTGGCTATAACCAGCCCCAGTCCGGTGCCGCCGGCTTCGGTCACCACCGTGCTCTGGCCGCGGAAGAATCGGGTAAACAGCCGGGCGCGCTCCTCCCGGGAGAGGCCGATTCCGGTATCATGAACCGTGACCTGCACTCCGCCTTCGGTGGGAGCCGCCTCGATCCCGACTTCGCCCCGGGGAGTGTACTTGATGGCATTGGAGACCAGGTTGCTGAACACCTGGACCAGGCGGGCGCTGTCGCCCCGAACCTGGGGCAACGGGGCGACGCTCTCTCGGAATACCAGCCCTTTCGTCAGCGCCATCGTCCGGAAGGTGGACGCCACGTCCTCCAGCACCACGGTCAGATCCAGGGGCGACAGCCGGACCTCGAGCCGTTGCGACTCGATGAGGTTCATGTCAATCAGATCGTTGATGAGCACGCCGAGCTTATCCGAGTTCCGGGCTGCAATCTGCAGGAACTCACGTTGGGTGTCGCTCACGGGTCCGGCTTCGCCATCGGCTACCAGCTCGATGAACCCCTTGATCGCGGTGAGTGGCGTGCGGAGCTCGTGAGAAACCGTCCCCACGAAATCGTCCTTCATGCGGTCCAGCAGCTTACGGTCTGTGATGTCGCGCGCGATGGTCGAGGCGCTCACGATGCGCCCGCCCTGGTCCCGGATGGGAGAGACCGTGAGCGAGACGTCGATCCGGCGTCCGTCCTTGGTGAGATTGAGCGTCTCCAGTCGGTTGACTCGCTCTCCGTCGGCAATTCGCCGGAACAACTTCGCGTCGTCATGCCGCAGATCGTGGAGCAGGGAGACGTGCTTCCCCACCGCTTCGTCCTTGCTGTAGCCGTAGAGCCGCTCCGCACCCGGGTTCCAGGTCATGATCACGCCGTCCAGCGTGGTCGCAAGAATGGCGTCATCGGAGGACTCGACAATGGCGGCGAGCTGCTGAATGGCTTGCTCCATCCGGATGCGAGTGTTGATCTCCTGGTTCAGCACCTGGTTGGTGACCTCGAGCGATCGCGCCCGCCGGCGGGAGATCTGGCCTTCTCGCACCGACCAGCCCAGCAGGACCGCCGTGAGGAGTCCGGTGACTAGGGTGACGTTGGGAAGCGACGGCCCCCGGGGTACCGCGTGCACCGGGGAGGCAATGCCCGGATCATGACCGGGGGTGAGAGCGTACCACATGCACAGGGTCACCGTGACCATGGTTACCGCCGCAATCAGGGCCAGCCACCCTGGTGCCTCACGCGATGGTGGTTCCGCGGCATTCCAGGCGAGGCCGACGATACCTCCCCCCAGCACGGTGAAGCCGATAGCGGTGTGCACCGCCATGGGGTTGATATGGCTCCAGCCGTAGGCACCCGGCACCCCAGCTGCGTAGCCGACCAGCCCGGCGGTGCCGACCGCGATGACGACCGATCCCAGGAGCGCGGGACATACATGCCAATGCCGGTAGGCCGGACGCCAGGCCAGGGTCAGCAGGGACGCGCCGACCATAGTCAGGGCCAAGGCACTGTTGGAGCCCATGCGGCCAGGGTTGGAGACCCCGGTCAGGATGTAAGTCTCGACCAGGAGCTGGTCGATCCCAAGGTCGCTCTGGAAGTAGTACTCGAAGAGCGTGGCCGCACCGATGAGGGCCGCAAGGCCGCCGAGCAAGGCCGTTGGGCGGCGAAGATCGAGTGCCGCTGACAGGAGCGCCGCCCCACAGATCATGAACCCCAGGGCCGTATTGTACTGCATCGCCGGGAAGCCGGGCAGCACCTGGATCAGGGCGACGGCAACCGTCAGCCAGCCCGCCACGACCAATCCACCCAGGACCGCCACGCTCGCGCCAGAGGCCGCGGCAACCAGGGCCGCGATGCTCTGCGGATCGGAGGGAGTGACACCGCGCTGGCTCATGCGGCCCCCACCCCCCTCCGCTCCATAGCGCCCCAGGACAGGTCACCTCGCAGGTATTCCCAGAAGGCACGCACCCGCCACCAGACTGTAAGCTGCCGGAAGCCGAAATTCTCCAGCACGGCACCAACCAGAAGCCGCCCGAGATCAAGGACGCTGGGATAACGGCGGAAGGCGAGGTCCTCGAGCAGAACGGCGAGGGCCGAGACCATTACCATGTACATGATCGCAAGCACGAAGAAGATCCACGCCCCGGCAGGGCTCAGGAGCCCAAGCGCCCACATGACCGGCATCAGGATGTAGCCCGACAGCTCGACCAGGGGACTCAGCATCTCGAACACCACGAATCCCGGCAGGGAGAGCAAGCCGACCGATCCGTAGCGCGGGCGTCCGATCATGGCCCGGTGCCGCACGAGGGTGTCGATCAGCCCCCGCTGCCACCGGGTACGCTGGCGCCGGAGCACGCGAAGGCTCACCGGTACCTCGGTCCAGCAGATTGGATCGGGAACGAAGCCGATGCGATAGGGCTGCCGCCGCTCTCGACGATAGCGGTGCATTCGCACGACGAGCTCCATATCCTCGCCGACCGAATCCACGGCGTAGCCGCCGGCGAGTACCGCGGCCTGCTTTTCGAACATGCCGAAGGCACCAGAGATCACCAGCAGGCTATTCCCGGAACTCCATCCCATCCGCCCAAACAGGAACGCACGGAGGTACTCCACGATCTGGATCAGCGGCAATGCCCGCCGGGGTAGCCGGACACTGTGCACCCGGCCGCCGTGGATCTCGCAGCCGTTGGCCACCCGCACTACTCCACCGGCCGCAATGGTGATGCCAGGGGCATCGACAAAGGGACGCACCAGGCGGAGCAACGCATCCGGCTCCAGAATGGAATCCGCGTCGATGGCACAGAAAAGCGGGTAGAGACTGAGATTGAGTCCCCCATTCAGGGCATCGGCCTTGCCCCCGTTCTCCTTGTCTACCACGACCAGGTTCGAGTATGTGGTCGACTCGTAGACACCACGGATCGGCTGGCAAGGCAGGGCGCGCTCGAAGCTCCGGGCACTGGGCCTGAGATCGAAGGCGTCGACCAGGCGCCCGAGGGTTCGGTCGCTGGATCCGTCATTGATCAGGATGACTTCAAAGAGCGGGTAGTCCAGCATGAGCAGCGAACGAACGTTGTCTACCACGTTCGCCTCTTCGTTGAAGGCAGGAGCAAGGACCGAAATCGGCGGTGTGAGTGGGGAGCGTAGCAGCCTGCGCTGGTCGGGTCGGCGAACTTCCTTGACCACCCGCATGGTACGCCAGAATCCCGCGAGCGTGAGGAGCAGATAGTACGAGTTGATCGCAAAGAAGAACAGCAGAATGAAAAGGCTGTACCACTCCAGCGCTGATACCAGACCGGCCCGGATCATGGCAGCGCCGGAACGGCATCGCCCCGCTCCAGGAGATATCGCGCCATTTCCTGAACCAGTGGCTCAGGATCGTGCAGCGCGGCCGACAACGCCTGCTCGCCCGCGAGGCCAACCTCTGCCAGCGCCACAGCCGCGTAGAAACGAACCCACCAGTGCCGATCCCGGAGCGCAGCCGCTAGCCGTGGGACCGAGGCCGCGCTTCCGAAGAGGCTGAGGCCCTTGGCCGCCTGGCAGCGAACCTCCCAACGCACGTCATCCAGGCGAGAGTGAAAGGCATCGAGAAACCTGGGGTCGCCGACTGCCGCGGCGGCCTTGACGCTCTTGACTCGGACCTCCGGATCCAAATCGCTCATGCCGCTCATCAGGATGTCGGCTCCGGTGGTAATCCTCAGCCAGCCGATCAGCTGCACCGCGGCCAGACGGCCGGACCGGCTTGAAGTGGTCTCGGCATATCGCAGGAGGGTGCCCGCAATCTCATGGCCTCGCTCCGCCAAGACCTCCTGAACCCGGTTCGCCACCAGGAGGCTCCGGTCTCCGAGGAGCGGCACCAGGCCGGCAAGGGATGCCGGAGTACCCACCTGCCCGATGGCCCATACCGCCGCCTGCCGGACCCGGACGTCAGTGTCCTGAAGTGCCCGCACCAAGGCCGGAATGGCCTCGACAGAGTGAATCAGACCCAGATCGGCGGCGGCGTTGGCCCGCCGGGTCGGGCGCCAGGATCTGAGCCGACCGATGTCCTCCTTGAGATACCCCAGGTCGCGGTACAGCATGGCGATGGCCTCGGCGCTGTCGCCTCGGAGATCGAGGGCCAGGCCGAGCAGGATCGTCCGCACCAGGTTCCGGTCGAACCGGCCAAGCCCTCGCAAGTCGCTCGAGTCGACAGGCGACCGCTGTATCGCATGAAAGAGCAGCTGGCTGAGCACAGGTTCTCGCCGGGCCGTGCGGACGCCTGCGACCGCCCCGGCCGCCCGCTGGATCAGGAGAAACAGCGCCAGAAGGACGACGGCCCCCGCCAGCACGAGCACGCCGGTGCTCAATGACTCCAATGCAACTGCAGGTGCCATTCAATGGCTGCCTTGAATAGGATGCGACCAGATCACTGCCGGGGGGGCGAGTGGGCCTAATCTTGCAAGGCAACTTCCGTTCCCCACCCCTGCAGTCTCACCTTAGCAGGCAAGCCATTGATCCATATGGCATTGATCCATAGATCCAGACTTATCCGCCGGCTCGCGCGACAGAGTCCGTGCAAAACGCGCCCGGACTCTCGGAGACGCGGACTTCTGGTCGCGCTGCTGATTTTCGGAACTACCCCGCTCGGCGCCCAGCAGAGAGCGGCAGACGAAGCGTGGAATCAGGGTCGGTACGAGGCGGCGCGAGTGGGGTACGAGCAGGCCCTGAGGCAAAACCCAGCCGACGCGCAGGCGAATCTCCGGATCGGGATAATGCTCTCGTGGCAAGGCAAGCTCGATTCGGCTTTGACCTACATCGCTCGCGCACGGGAGACCGAACCGGCCGACATCGACATGCGGCTGGCCCAGGCCCGGGTCCGCTCATGGGACAGACAGTATGACGGGGCAATCGCGCTCTACGACAGTGTACTGGTGGAGCACCCAAATCTCCGCGATGCGGAGCTGGGAAAGGCACTCACCCACTCCTGGGCTGGACAGCTGAACGAAGCTGAAGCCATTTACCTGGCGATGATCGCTCGAAACCCTTCGGACCGGGAAGCCCGGTTGGGCCGGGCACAAGTCAGAGCGTGGCGGGGAGATCTGTCCGCCGCCGAGCACTTGTATGGGGCAATCCTCGCGGAACACCCCCGGGATGCCGATGCGCTGGCCGGCCTGGGATACGTTTACTCCTGGCAAGGGAAGGAAGCCGCCGCAAGGAGACAGGCTGCTGCCGCGCTGGCCGTGGATTCGACCCACAAGGCCGGGCAGGCGCTGCGCCGGACCATTCGGGAGGCCAGCCGAGCGGCGGTCGAGGCCACAGCGAATTGGGGCAATGACTCCGACCACAACACCAGCTTCTGGCAAACCCTCACCGCTTCCGCTTCGCCCGGCGCTGGGGTCGGGGTATTCGGCTCGGTCAGCGCCCTCGAGACCAGCGATCCGACTCTCGATGCCACCAGGGTGGGAGCCGAGGGCGGAGTTTCGCTGGCCCTGGGTCGCGTTCAGCTGTCGGGTGCGGCGGGGGCGCGCCGGCTGAACCCCGGTGTGGCTGCGCCTCGAACCGCAGCTACCTACCGCGCACGGCTGGGCTACCGACCGGCACCAGCCTTCGGAGTGGGACTGGGCTACTCGCGGGTTCCCTTCGACGAAATTGCTTCCCTCATGGAGCGGGATATCGATCTCGAGCTGCTCGAAGGCGGTTTCGATGCCCGTCCCTTCGCTGGCTTCAGCATCTTCGCCGCAGGAAGCGAGCTCTGGCTGAGCGATGGGAACACCCGCTCCGGTTTGGTCGCGGGTTTAACTCAGAAGCTCAATCGGCGGTTCTCGGTCGGACTATTCGGGCGGACGCTGAGCTACGAAGAGCGAGGTGTGGGCTACTTCTCCCCTGACCGGTTCTCGGTGCTGGAAGCCACCGCGGCCTACGGCATCGAGGCCAAGTCGTGGACCAGCAGTCTGGGTGGGGGACTCGGTGCTCAGCAGGTCGGAGAACGGGGTGCCGCACAGAGTGAGTGGCACGTCGAAGGACGCGTTGGGCGGCGCTGGGGGGAGGGCAACCGGGTGGAATTGTTCGGTTTGGTCACCAACAGCGCCGTGAGTTCGACCAGCGGCGCGTTCCGGTATCGGTCAGCCGGCCTGACGGCGAGGTTGGGCCTCTAGCGATCACCGCTCCAGCGGTAACTCGGCGTCCCGCCATTCCTCCTTCCCCCCAGCAAACTCCTTCACATTCGTGTATCCCAACGCCACCAACTCCCGGGCGGCGTTTTCGGCCGCGTGACAGGTGGGACTGGCACAGTACACCACGATCTCTGCGTCGCGGTCAGGGAGTCGCTTCGGGGCGAGCTCGGCCACCTGAATCGGCGGCAGGTTGATCGCCTTGGGCAGATGGCCCTCACGGTAGCTGGGCGGAGGAAGAGCTTCGACCAGCTTGAAATCATCCCCTCGATCGAGCTTGGCCTTGAGGTCTTCGCGGGAGATCAGCGGAATTCTCGGATGCGGCATCTGACTGCCCCGGTTGAGGTGACCCAGTAGCCTCGAATGTAAGCCTGCGGGGCAAGACCGCAGCTACGGAACCGGGATGTAAGTCTCGAAAAAGCCGGTGCCGGAGTCCGCGACGGCCTCTCCCGCCACCCGGCCGGCCAAACTGAACCTGCCGCGCATCTGGAGAAACGTTCGCCGGAGTTTGCTGGCCCGCATCTCGGTGGCCAGCACGTCATCCACCTGTACATCGATGCGCACCGTGTCCACCTCGCGAGTGCCGACCAGGGAAAATCGCTTGGGCGGGGCTCCCTGGTAATGAATCCCGGTGAAGCGGAGGACCTGCTTTACTCCCAGTGAGTCGACCAAGGTGAGAAAAAACGGCCCCCGTTCGGGGCCGTATACGCCACCGTAGAGCAGGCTCAGCCGAGAGCCGCGGGCGGCGCCCCACTCCCAGGTCACGTCGCGCCAGACCCCCCAATTGTGGTCGTGGTATGCCGGCACCCGGGTGAAGCTGCTGCAGCGCCCCGCGACGCAGATCTTTCCGGACGCCTTTGCGTCCAAGGCTGGGACGACGTACCCCGACAGGAAGTCCTCCTCCCGCAACTCGACCGGCGGGAAGTAGCGGTTCGGGACCGGCGCCAGCTCGAGGTCGATAATAACCTCCCCATCCTTTCCCGGAACGCGAGCCTTCAGGTGGTAGATGCCGTCGCGCTGGCGGACCGTGCTTTCGCCGATCCGCAGATCGGCCGCCGACGTGTCGAGCTCGACCTGGCTGGATGGAGCCTGCCAGCTGAACCGCTCGTACCGGCCGTCCGGACGACGGCGGGTGATCAGAAGCTGGCCGCCCCAGGTACCAGTTGGAACTTCTCCGCCGACCAGATAGGTGATGTACCACCACTGGTCCGGCGCCGTGACCAGATTGAAGTAGTGCCACTCGCCCCAGCTGGAGTCGGGCCGGGTGGGGAAATGAAACCGGTCCAGCTCGTGGTAGAGCCGGTCAGCGGTCGGATCGATGTAGACCGAGTCGGCCGGCGAGTCCTCCCAACGTCCCGAAAGCAGGTCGAGGCCCGATCCCACCGCGGTTGCGCGGCTGGGAATCTCGCCACCGGCACGGACCGCGATGGTGCGATTGCCGTAACGGAGGTAGATCAGCTTTCCCTCGATCACCGGGGAGAGGGTTTGCACCAGGCTGGCTTGCCTCGGCCCGCCAATGGTTTGGCGGGTAAGGAAGCGCGCCCGGTCGATCCCGAAGAACATCCCTCCCATGCCGCCCGTGCGCATCGCCTCGACGTCGATGCCTTGAGGCAGCACCGTCACCTCACCGCCGCCGATCAGCGACACATCGCGCGACTGATCCAGCATGGCCTCGCCCACGGAGAGCAGCACGATCATCACACCCACACCGAGCGCGAACCCGAGGAGGAGAAAGACAGCCCGGAGCTTCCGCACCAGCAAATGGCGGAACGCGAGGGTGGTGATCACGACGGGGCAGCGGGTCGGCGGGGCAGTTGGGTAGCAGCTTCTGGCCAGCCTCCAGGGTCTGCAACACGACCGTCGAGCATGTGGATTATGCGACCGGCTTCGGAGGCCAGGTGCTCGTCGTGGGTAACGACGACCAGCGTCGTTCCGTCCTGATTCAGGCGCCGGAACAGCGACAGGATGTCTGCCCCCGTCGCCGCGTCGAGCTCACCGGTCGGCTCGTCGGCCAGCAACAGAACCGGCCGGTTGGCGAGTGCGCGTGCGATAGCCACCCGCTGCATCTCCCCGCCCGAGAGCTGGGTGGCACGGTGACCAGCCCGGGGCTCCAACCCGACATAAGCCAGCAGCTCCAGGGCCCGCGCCCGACGCTCCCGGACCGAGACGCCCGCCTCTGCCATCGGCAGCTCCACGTTTTCCCGGGCGGTGAGGACCGGTAGAAGATGAAACCGCTGGAAGATGAAGCCGAGCCGGGTGAGGCGCAGACGGGTGAGCTCCCGGTCCGACAGCGAGTCCAGCCGGGTTCCCAGAATCTCGACCTCTCCGGCGGTGGGGACATCGATCCCGCCGATCAGCTGAAGCAGGGTGGACTTCCCGCTCCCGGAGGGTCCCGCAATCGCGACGTACTCGCCAGCCTGGACCTCGAGCGACACTCCCCGAAGAGCGTGCACCGCCGCTCCATTCAGGGGGTAGTCCTTGCGAAGATTCCGGCCGGTCAGGACCGTAGTCCCCCAAGGCCTTGCGGGCTCACTCATGTCGACTCGGAGCGCAGCGTAGCGGCTATGGGGGCCCGGGCAGCGAGCCAAGCCGGATAGAGCCCGGCGAGAGATCCCGTCGCCATCAGCACCAGCCCGGCCGTGGCCAGGCTCCCCGGTCGGGGAACGAAGAAGGAGAAGGCGGCCGGTAATCCGGGAAAGCTGGTGAGAATGCTGTCCAGGTAGCGCGCGGTGCCCAGCCCCAGGACGATCCCGAGCGCCGCTCCCACGACGGTGAGCACCGTCCCCTCGATGAGCACCTGTCGCACGACGGTGGAGCGAGCAATGCCGATGGCACGGAGCGTGGCGATCTCCCCGAGCCGCTCGTTCACCGTGATAGTGAGCAGGGTGGTGATCAGAAGCACCGTGACGATCAGACTCATCGTGGCGAGGATGTAGGAGAGCTGGCGGAAATACACTAGCCTCTGCTTGAAGAATCTGACCAGGTCCACCACACTGTAGACCTCGAGCCCGGGGAATTCCCTTCTTAGCCGGTCGGCCACGGCGGGGACGGTGGCATCGCTTCGCACCTTGACCAGCAGGAGAGATGCTCTGTCATCCAGTCTCCCTGAGGCCAGCGCCTGCATGACCGGCAAAATCGTTCCCACGGAAGGCTGACCGCGATAGTCGTAGACCCAGCGCACGATGCCACGGACCACCAGCCGCCGGCGCACCCCCGCGGCAGCGACCTGCGGATCGAGGCGGCCAACCAGGCTCACGCTGTCTCCGACGCCAGCCTTCAGAAGGCCGGCGACGGCCGGGCTCAGAAGCACACCGAGTGTGTCATCACGACTGAGGTCACGCCCATGCTCTACCTGGTAGACTCCTTGGGCTTCGGGCTGAATGCCGTAACCGACCAGGGTAATGAGCGAGTCCCCGCTGCGAGCGTATAAGGACGTTCCCAGAACCGCTCCCGCCGATTCGATGGCGGTATCGCGACGCAGCCGGCCCACCACGCTCCCCGCCCGAGCGAGGGTGGCCTCGGTGTCGAACGGGAGAGTGCCCTTGGGCGTGAGCCGGATCTGGTACCCCTTGGCCAGCATCAGCTCGGCAAACGACTTCTCGATCCCCCCGCTGAGCATGACCATGTCGAGGAGCATCGCGGCGGATATGGCAATGCCGCCGACCGCGAGAACGGTGCGCAACCGCTGGCGAATCAGATTCTGCACGGCCCAGCTCAATCCGCTCATCCGCGTCCCCAGAGCACCAGCGGGCGGGTGCGAACCAGGCGCCAGGCGGCCACCGCCCCCGCCAGGATACCCAGTGCCAATGACAGGCCGACGCTAAAGAGAACGATTTGAGGCGTGATCAGAGAGAACGTGAGCCCGGTATCGAAGAAACGCCTGTAATAGGCGTTGGTAGCCGCGCCGGCGAGATATGCCAGGCCCGATCCCGCCGCCGATCCGAGCGCGGCGATCAGCGCAGCCTCGAGCAGCAGGGCGCCAAAGATGGTCCGGCGGCGGACTCCCACGAAGCGCATGACTGCGGCGTCAAGCCGCCGCTCCTCGACCTTCAGCAGCATGATGCACAGGAGAAAGACGGCGCTGGCCACGATGGTGATCACCGCGATGGCTCGATGAAAACGGCTCACCACCAGAAAGGTCTGGGAAGACTCCGAGGCAATGGCCTGGGAGGTGTAGGCCCGATACCCGAACGCGGTCCGGTTGAGGGCCTCGGCGGCAGAGTCCGGGGATACCCCAGAACGCAGCCCGACTCCATACCGGTCCACTCGGTCTGGGGCCCCGAGCAGTGCCGCCAGATCGGGCAGATGCAGGCGGACATGGCGCTCCCGCTTGGCAATCTGGGCCGGATCCGGCCTGGGCTCGTAGATTGCCGTCACCACGCCTAGCTTGGGGAGCGAATCCACCGCCGGCCCTATCCTGAAGGTGTCTCCGAGCGAAAGACCGAGCTCCTCGGCCAGGCGGCGCTCCACCGCTACCTCTGAGACCTGTGCCCAGGCCGGGCCTGCGCCGATAATCAGCAGGACTGCTACAAGGACCCGGGGCAGGGCGTAGGTACCCATGGTTTGGCCTTAACTCCAGTACGAATGAGCGGTGATACCTGTTAAAGTAGTTGTGCCGACGAGCCGGGCAGGCAACCTCAAGTGAGGAACAGGCATGGAGTCCCAGACCCACCCGAAGGTCGCAGTCCTGGGAATGAGCGAAACCGGGCGCGGTTGGGCCACGCTCGTAGCCGCCGCCGGCTGGCCGCTTACGATCTACGACCCGGATGCAGCGGTGCTGCAGAGCGGCCACGAGGAGATATCCAGCCGCAGGCGGCACTCGCTGGGGTCCGGCATCCACATGGTACCGGATGAGGGCGATCCGCTCCCAGGAGGACCGCGACAGGGGCGGAGCCTGCTGAACTCGGTGACCGACGCCGATTGGATCATCGATGCCACCACCAGTGACCTGAACCACCGCCAGCGGCTGCTGGAGCAGGTAGAAGGGGTGGCCCGCATGGCGGCGGTGGTGACCTGCAGCGGGCCCGGCTTGTCCCCGACTGAGTTATGCGCCCGGCTCCGCCGGCCGGGACGGCTGCTCGTGGCGCGGGGGTTCGATCCGATCGAGCACATCCCGGCGGTCGAGGTGGTCCCCGGCCCCCTCACCGATAGAGCCAGCCTCGACCTGGTTCGCAACTGGCTCCGCCAGTTGGGTCGGATCCCAGTGATCCTCAGAAAAGAGATTCCCGGCAACGCCAGTGGCCGGCTGACCGCGGCCCTGTGGCGGGAGTGCATCCGGCTGGTCCTGGACGGGGTGCTCGAAGTCCGCGACGTGGACGCACTGATCTCGTCCGGACTCGCAGCGCGTATGGCGGCGGCCGGCCCCTTTCAGACGGCCTACCTCGAGGCCGGAGAGCGTCAGACCGCACAGCTCAGCGCATTACTCCGGGCACTGGAGACCCGGTGGGAAGGCGATACCGGTTTTCAGCTACCGTCAGCCGAGCACCAGCAGCTGATCCGGCTGATCGAGCGGGCTTACGATGGGGAGGGAGACGTGCTGCGGGGTGCCCGCGACGAGCGGCTGACCGAGCTGCGGCGAATCGTGGGGTACTAGCGCTTGAAGGGATGCTCGAAGCTGAGATAGACGAACAGCGCGTCCTCGTCGGCGCCTGACCCCAGGTCGAAGGTGTACGCCACGCCCGGAACAATCTGCAGGTCATCCGCCAGGTCGAAGGCCGCCCGAAAACCCGGATTCAGCAGCAACGACTCATTCCGCACAGTTTCGCCGGTGCGCACCACCGAGCCCGTGCTCACCCAGAGTGCCTCCAGCATCAGATTGAACGACGGTCGAAGCAGCCAGATGGCGCTTGCCCCGAGGTGGAAGCTCGTGGTCGTGGCCTCTTCCCCGAGCTCGCTCTTGGCCGAAGGCGTTAAGGTGGCCCCCGCGTTCAAGTGGGTCATCAGCTTCGGCGCGAGGACAAGGCTGAGGGGCAGGTTGGTTTGCAGTCCCAGTGCGCCCGTCCCACGGCCCTCCTCATGGTCGCCCGTGGGCAGGAGAACGGAAAGACGGGGAGCGAAGACTGTAGCCGCTTCGGGATTGCCCACCAGCTGATGACGATAATTCAACGCCACGTCGCCAAGCCCGGTGCCAAACCCCTCGATGTTCTCGACTGGAATCGTATAGCTGAGTTGATGCTGGATTCCGCCGAGCGGCCACTCCTGGGTGAAGCCGTAGGCCCAGTCGCCGCCGGAGCTTCGGTCGAACGTGCTGATGTGCTGAACAACTCCGCTCTCCTGATTGTACGCCTCCTCGATGAGGAAGCTGTTGTCCTGGATCTGCGCGACGACGTGAGAAGGTGTCAGAAGGAAGAGTGTCATCCCAAGCGAAGCGAGGGACCCGGCAGGCAGGCGTTTGACGAGCAGTCGGAGCATGCCCCCTTCGCTTCGCTCAGGGTGATAGCCGCGTTTGAACGTCACGCGGTCACTAGCAGACCGGTCGCGTACATGATCACCATCCCGAGGAGAAAACCAGCCACGTTGAGCGGAGCGGTGAGACCCCCGCCCGCACGGCGGGCGAAGAGACGCCAGAGCTCGTAGACCACCGTGGCGATCGCTCCGGCCCCAATGGCGAAGAAGAGCGTGGTCCAAAGCGGCGAGTAGGTGAATCCGCCGATCCAGGCCCCGATCACCGTCGGCACCCCGGCCAGGGCGCCGAGCAGGACCAGCGAACGGAGCCGGGGCCGCTGGTCGGCGAGAGGGGTGACGATACCGAGCCCTTCGGTGGTGTTGTGCAGCAGGAATCCGATCACGAGGAAGGTTCCCAGCGCGATCTCACCGGTGGCGTACGAGGTGCCGATGGCCAGCCCTTCACCCAGATTATGGAGCCCGATGCCTAGAGCGATGAGGGCGGCCACCTGCAGTGGCGAACGCTCGCCCCGCTGGCCGCTGCGCCAGTGGCCGAGTGCGGCCAGGATGAGTGGTGTGCCCAGCAACCCGAGAAGGACCAGCGCGGAGCCCTGGAACGCTCCTGAGACCAGCCCGGCAGTTTCTGTCGCTTCGACTAAAGCATCCACCCCGAGAAAGACCAGCAGACCCATCGTGAGGCTCAGGAAGAAATCGATCCAGCGCCGACCCACTGAGCGAACGAAGGGAAGCCACAGGAGTCCGATAAAGACTGGTATCACACCGGCGTAGACCCCGAGCAGCGCGAAGGTGGTGAGGTAGCGGGCATCTACCGCTGGCGAAAGCGTTGCTACCGGAACCTCGCCGGTGAACGTGAGCCCGGTGCTGGTCACCAGCGCGACGGTGTGAGGCTCGCCGGTGACCCAGGGATAGGGAATGGTGATGGTACGGGTCTCCAGGCGCTGCAGCGTCCGGCTTCCATTCACCTGATGCACCCAGTTGGCGTCGTCCACCATTACCTGGGCGACTGTGACCGGCTCCGGTCCGCCGTTCACCACCCGAACCTCCATCATGCCGTGTTCCGGCAGTCGAATCCGCTCGACCGTCAGTTGCTCTACCGGCGGGAAGCTCTGGCGGAAGACCCCGATCGGTCCGACCCTGAGGAACAGGGACACCAGAGCCGCGAGCAGCACCAGGGGGGCGAGCCCCTTGAACCAGAGTGGCATGCCCGGACGGCTGCTGGCCGGTGCCGGTGCCGGCGGCGTTCTGCTGGGCGTCTTCTCCGGGGGGAGCGGCAGCTCGACCCTAGACAAGGGGTGCCTGCACCAGGAAGACTCCGCTCCAGCCGAGTTCGGCAAACTCGCTCTGATGGGCGTGGAACATGAATGGGCCGGGATGCTTGTAGGTGAACTCCAGTACCCCGCGCTCACCCTGACAGAATGCCACCGTATCGGTCCACTCGTACCGCTGCAGATCGGTTCCAGTGCGGTACAGCCGGAAAAGATTGCCGTGCAGGTGGAAGGAGTTCAGCAGGTCGAACTCGGTCACGTTTACCAGATACACTCTGATGAGCTCGTCCCTCGGCACAAGGATGGGATACTTCTGATAATGGAATGCGACGGTGTTGACCGCGTAGACCTCGTTCTCACCATCGAAGTTGGTGTCGAAGCCATTCATCACCATCACCATCTCGTGTGCCGGAGGCCGTCCTTGTTTCGGGTCGATGATGAACGCCCCGTAGAGGCCCTTGTGAATGTGCCGCTTGATGGGAACGGTGTGGCAATGGTACAAGTGCAACCCGAACGGCTCGGCATCGAACTCGTACACGAACCCCTGGCCCGGGCGTACCGGCTCGAAGGCGCCGTCCATGCCCGAGGGGTGGATCCCGTGGAAGTGGATGCTGTGAGAATGGCTGCCCTTGTTGACGAATCGGACCCGGAGGCGGTCGCCCTCGGTACAGCGGATGGTCGGGCCGGGTACCTGGCCGTTGTAGGTCCACGCAGGATAGAAGACCCCAGGTGCAACCTCGATTTCACGGTCTTCCGCCACCAGCTCGAACTCCCGCAACACCTGCCCCGAGGGAAGCCGGGACACCTTGCCGGTATCGAAGTGGGTGAGGAAGGCAGCAGGGTCGAATGAGCCGGGCGCAAGCTTGCCCACCGTCATCATGTCATGATGGGATGGTTGACCCTGGGCTGGGTTGGCGTTCGACTGTCCCAGTCCGGGAAGCGCAAGGACGCTTCCGCCGGCGGCGAGACCTACCGTCCCCAGCGCACCGGCTCTGAGCAGCTCCCGCCGGGTCAACGACCGGTCCACTATCTCATCCTTCTTCCGAGTCATCGCACCTCCTGAGCCAGTCGTTGAATCTCACAATCGTCGCGGTCCACCGACGTCACCGCGGCGACGCTCATCGCGCTTCATCCCGGACACAGAGGAGCGCATGGCCAAGCTCCCGCCCGACAACCTGTTGCTCGCCGCCGACCGCGATAGTCACCAGATCATCGAACGGCTGACGATCCACCACCGTGACTTGCACCCCCGGCCTCAGGCCCAACGATGCGATGTATCGCAGCCGCTCCGGCTGGCTCGCATGAACCCGCTGGATCTCCACCGTCTCGCCGACCGGGACATCGGAAAGCGGGGTGCAGGCCAGCTCGTGAATGGATCCGTCGGCCGACGGAATCGGATCTCCGTGGGGGTCAACACTCGGATTCCCCAGTGCGGTGGCCATCCGCTCGATCATCATTTCCGACACGGCGTGCTCCAACCGCTCGGCCTCCTCGTGGACAGTATCCCAGGAGTAGTCGAGGAACTCGACCAGGTAGGCCTCGATCAGCCGGTGCCGCCGGACCATCCGGAGCGCCGCCCGCCGTCCCTCCTCAGTGAGCTGAACCCCCCGATATGGGATGTGCTCGAGCAGCCCATGCTCCGACAACCGCTTGACCATGCCGGTCACCGATGGTGGCGAGAGCGCCAGGAGGGTGGCTATCTCGCTGGTGGATGCGGGACGGCCTTCGGGCGACAACTGGTAAATCGCCTTCAGGTAGTCTTCTACCGATCGGGTCAAGGGCTCTGGAACAGCAGCGGCACACATAGGGTTCCGGCGTTTTAGGTTCAGCTAATAATGTGTTGAGAACCCCCTAATGTCAAGTTTACGAAACGCAAAAGCACACTGGCCGCCAGGGAGGGAGCCGACCCGCCTAGCCGCGCAGATGATC
Source organism: uncultured Gemmatimonadales bacterium (assembly GCA_963742755.1). Lineage (GTDB taxonomy): Bacteria > Gemmatimonadota > Gemmatimonadetes > Gemmatimonadales > GWC2-71-9 > CAVVWJ01. Next base: position 219,983 of record CAVUMU010000011.1, on the reverse strand, counting down.
CAACAGCCCCGTAAGGATCCGCTCGGTCATGCCCCAGACGATGGCATCGTGGAGCCGGTAGGCCTGGACGTCACGGTTCTGGCCACCAATCTCGAGGGTGGCGAGGTGGTAACCCGGCGGTTTGAGGAGATCATCCAGTGTAACCCATTGGGCTGCTGCCACTTCAGGATTGAGCCGGAGAGGGGGTCGTTCGGGAAGGACAAAGGCGAAAGGTCGAACCGCGATGGGAGGAAGGACCGGACTACGGGGGACGACGTCTTCCAGGGTGCCAAGGCATCGCTCCGGGAGCAGCTCGACGCCGACCTCTTCGCCGGTTTCTCTGATGACCGTGGCCAGCAGGCTCGAATCCTCGGGCTCCCGGCGGCCACCCGGCAGCGCCATATGACCGGACCAGGGGTCGCCGGGGCGGTCGGCTCGGCGTATGAGGAGGATGGCGTCGGGGTCGGGCGCGATGAGGACGGCCACTGCGGCCCAGATCAGGCCGGGATCGTCAGCGGCGGTGGGAGGATGGTTTGCCAGGCGCTCCTTGAGCTTGGCGAGCCGGCCGGTCAGTGCGAGTGAGATCCGCAGCCGCCTCCGCAGCAACCGCCGCCCGGGGGAGGGCCCAGCCGGCTGTAGTCGGCCGGCTTGCCGCCGGTGGCTGGCCGCGCCGTCAACGACAGCAACCGCTCCAGGTCTCCTCCCGCGCAATGCGGACAGGACGCCTTCTGGTCGCCCCGAATGAGCTCCTCAAACTGAGCCCCGCAGCCGCCGCAGCGGAAATCGTAAATGGGCATGGATGGAGCTTCGCCGGAGGCTTCCGACGGGTCAAGAGGTGCCGGTCAGGCGCTCGCTGATTTCCCAAAGCCGTCGCGCCGGCGCCTCATCGTAGGACTCGCGCGACGAGCGCCGGACCTGCCTGCGCTCGAAATATTTCCCGGTCACCCTCTCCACCTCGGGCGAAGAGGCGAGGTAGATGCTGGTCTCCGCACCTTCTTCGGGCTTGGCACCGAAGGTGCTCCCAGCGCCCAGTCCGGGGGCTACCCCCATGTAGTCGGCCAGCATCCCGGTTGCCACGACGCCGGGGTTCAGGCAGTTCACAGTGACTCCGGTTCCCTGAAGGCGGCGGGCCAGCTCATAGCTGAACAGGATGTTCGCCAGCTTGGACCGGCTGTAGACCTCCTTGGGATCGTAAGTTCCGTCGGCCTGGAGGTCGTCGAAATCCATGCTCGCGTGGGTGTGGGCACCGGACGAGACGTTGATGATTCGGGACGGAGCTCCGGCCTTCAGCGGGGGTAGCAGCAGGTTGGTCAGGAGGAAGTAGGCCAGGTGATTGACGGCGAACTGGGTCTCCACCCCGTCTACCGTGACTTCTCGCCTGCGCGGAATGACGCCGGCATTGTTAATGAGCACGTGGAGGCGGGGGTACCGACTCCGGATAGCGGCCGCCGCCCTTCGGATGGAAGCCTGGGAGGACAGGTCGGCCGTGACCACGTCGGGCGTGGAGTACTTGGCCCCGATCTCTCGGGCGACGGTCTCGCCGTCTCCCTGGCGACGGCAAACGAGGATTACGCTGGCACCGAGTCGCGCCAGGCCTTCGGCGGTGGCCCGGCCGATTCCGCGGGTGGCCCCGGTGACAGCGCAAATGCGGCCGGTCATGTGAGCCGCCATGGGCGGGCCCCTGCCTAGCTGAGGTGGGAGGCGAGCCACTCGGTGGTGGCGTCGAAAACGGTGTCGAGCTCGGGCGTTCCGGAGCGCCAGGGATGGGTGGCTCCAAAGGTATGACCGCCGCCCTCGACCGGCATGAGCCGGGTGGTCCGGCCCGAGCTGGCTCCCTTCAGCAGCTCGGCCTCGCTGAATCCGACCGACTCGTCGTTGGTACCGTGGATGAGCAGCCAGGGAATGGCGATGCGTCCGGCGGCGGCTTCGATGTCCAGCGGAGCAGCGTTCTGCTCGATGTCGTCGAGGACGTCGGTGTAGAGCGGGAGTACCTGCCCGGTGCGTGCGTTGCGCACCTCGCTACGGCCGGCGGCGCGCCACACGGTGCGCTGGTCCAGGGGCCAGCGCTCGACGCTGGAAATGGCGGCCCAGGTAACGAGCGCCCCGATCCGCGAATCCTTGGCGGCCTGAAGAACCGCAACTCCGCCACCACGGGAGTGACCGATGAGGCCGAGGGTCGAGGGAGCGGGAACGCCGAGCCGGCCTAGCATGAGGGCATCGATCACAGTGCCGACGTCCTGGAGCTCAGCGGAGAAAGTGTTGTGGCCGAAACGCTCCGGGAGTGTGAACTCGCCCGCATCGTCCACGCCGCTGCCGCTGAGATTCGGGCTCACGGCAGTGAAGCCGGCCAGGGCAAGGCGTTCCGCCAGCGGGGGGAACATCCCCCAGTCCTTGAAGCCTTTGAAGCCGTGCAGCACGAGAACAGCCGGCCTGGGTGTGGTCCGTCCCCCGGCCCGAACATCCACCAGGATCGGGCCCAGGGTTCCGGGCAGTGTGTGTTTCGTAAGAGTCGGTGTCGCCATGGGTCAATCTTGAGGTGGGTGAGAAGATCAGGTGACGGCCGCCTCGAGCAGCTCGAGTTCGCCTGCGTCGGCGTCGAGCCGGGCCTGGACCCCCAGTGGGAGGGTCCACTGCGCATCGATGTGTCCGACGGGAAAGCCGTAGGCGACTGGGATGCCGAGCGGCGCGAAATAGGTGTCGAGCACCTCGTCAAAGCCGAGCGCGCCGTCACTACCCGAGCGCTCCAGCCCGGTGAAGCGTCCGATCGCCACCCCGGCCAGGCGGCGCAGCGCTCCTATCAGGCGCAGGTGGGCCAGCATACGATCGACGCGGTAGAGCTCCTCGCCCACGTCTTCGAGGAACAGTATGGAGCCGGCGAGCTCGGGAAAGTAGGGCGTACCGATCAGGCACTGGAGCAGGGTGAGATTGCCGCCCGCCACCGGACCCTCGGCTATCCCGCCCCGGAGGGTGACGATCCGATTCTCCTGGGGCACGAGCACGGTGGGCGGCTCGGGAATGCGGCCCAGACGGCCCGGAGCCTCGGGCCGGGTCAGGACCCGATCGAAGTGCCAGCGGCTGAAGGCGGGCATGCTGGCCCGGGCCACCGGGCCATGAAACGTCACCACGCCGGTCAGCCGGGTAATGGCGTTGAGCAGTGTGGTGATATCGGAATAGCCGATGAGCACCTTAGGACGGCTGGCCATGGCCGAATAGTCCACCCGCTCCAGGAGACGGATGGAGCCATAGCCGCCGCGAATGCACCAGATGGCATCGATGGCGGGGTCCTGGAGTGCCTGATTGAGATCCGAGAGCCGCTCATCGTCCGTGCCGGCCAGGTAGCCGTGTCGAGCGTGGGCACACTTACCGAGAATCGGCTCGTAACCCAGCGCACGGCAGAGCGACTCTGCTCGTGTTAAATCGTCTCTCTCGAGCAGCGGACCGGCCGGCGCGATCAGGCCGATGCGGCTGTTCGGAGCGAGTTTTGGAGGCCGTACCAGTGGTTTTGACCCCATGATACCCCGGCTGTAGATTGACGGACCTTTACCAGGGAGAGCGCGTAGTGCGTGCTTCCGAGTCTATCTTGCTCGACGCCGGCCGCGTCATTACGGAGATGCGCGAGCCGATGGTTGCTCAGTGGTCAGCCTGGCTCGGCGATCGGGCCAGCGCCGACTCCACGATACCGCGTACCACGGTCGAGCGGGAGTTCCGGCTCCTGTTCGATGTCCTCACCGAACTGGTTGGCCCACTCCGGCGGGAGGCCAACACCGTCTGGTTCCGGGCCTGCGAGCATTACGGCCGGATTGCATCGGCCCGCGGACTGGCGGCGGGTGAGGTGGTGGAGGAGCTCTCCTACCTGCGCGAGCTGCTCATCCGGAACCTGGCGCCGGTACTGGTCGCCATGCGGGCGCGCCAGGGCATGGCGATCATGCTCCAGCTCAATCGCGCCATCGACAAGGGCACCGCCGTGGCGGTGGTCGGCTACACCGATGCGCTGGTGGCGACGCTGTTCTCCCAGAACGGAGTGCCCACATTCGGCGGCACCCACGACCTGACTGAGATCGAGCGCCAGATCAAAACGCTGGAACACGAGCTTCGGGCCATCGCCAAGTCTTTGAAGTAGCCGGGCGCCCCGCTGCGCCTGGCCGACGCGATGGACCTGATGCCCGCCCTGCCCTGGGTCCTCCCCTTCCTTGCTCTTCCGCGCCTGGCTCGCCGCACTCCCAGCCTGACCGACGCCCGGCCTGAGTCCGGGCGGCTGGTCTCCATCGTCATTCCTGCCCGCAACGAATCGTCCACGATCGGTACCGTAGTCGCTTCGATCCTGGCGACCACCTATCATCCCTTTGAGCTGCTGGTGGTGGACGACCGGTCAACCGATGACACCGCCGCCATCGTCGAGGGCATCAGCGACCCGCGACTCCGGCTGATCCGCGGTGAAGAGCTCCCCGATGGATGGTACGGAAAGCCCTGGGCCTGTTACCAGGGATACCGCGGAGCCAAGGGCGAGATACTCCTCTTCACCGACGCGGACACTCGGCACGCACCGGAGCTGCTCGCGCGGGCCGTCGGTGCGCTCATGGAGGAAGAGGCGAGCCTGGTTACCGTCGCGCCTCTTCAGCGCTGCCTCACGTTCTGGGAGCGGGTCGTGATGCCCCAGATCTGGTTCCTCCTCGCCCTGCGTTACCAGCCCGCGGCGGTGAACCGCGCCCGGCGGGAGCGCGACGTTATCGCCAACGGCCAGTTCATCCTGACCAGTAGGCAGGCCTACGAGGCAGCCGGCACCCACGCGGCGGTCAAACAGGAGGTGGCCGAGGACCTGGCCCTGGCCCAGACGTTCCTGCGTCACGGCCTCAAGCTGCACTTCGCCTTTGCCGAACGGCTGATGGAGACCCGCATGTACCTGGGTCTCTCGCACCTGATCGAGGGCTGGTCCAAGAATATCTACCTGGGCGGTCGCCGCTCGTTTCCGCACGAGCCGCTGCTCCGGGGACTGGTGCCGGTGATGCTGATTGTGGCGATGCTGGCCTGGTTACTGCCACCGGTGGTGCTGCTGACCACCGCGGTTGATCCCAATCTTGCCGGCCTGATGCCCGGCGCTTTAACTGCAACCGGTCTCTCGGCCGCGTTCTGGGTGCTCATCAGTCATGGCATGCAGATACCGGCTGCATACGGTCTGGCTTACCCGGTTGGAGCCGCCATGGCGCTCTACATCATCCTGCGATCGATCTGGCGGGGAGGACGGCGGGTGGAATGGAGGGGGAGGACCTACCGGGATAAGAGCGTTCGCGGTGGGCAGTAGGCGGGGCAGCCGGACAACGGGGCAGGATTATCGTCGCTCGACAATCACGTCCTGTGCGGGAATCCAGGCCCCGAGCAGTCGGCCGGCAGAATCCACCCGAAGACGCAGCTGGACGGGGCCGATGTTCATGATCAACGAGTCAGTGCCCACCCGGGAGAGCTTCGAGATCAGTGTTTGACCGCCGCCGAGATTGTGGAATGCGACCTGCGATGGGTCAGTCGAAACCCGGGCCCGCCGAACCGCCTGCTCCAGTAGAGCGAAGGAAAGGTTGAGGTAGGGCACCGCTCCCCGCCGGGTAGCGAAGAGCCGCGTTTCGATGCCCCGCTCGCCCACCACGTCCACCGCGACGCTGTCTTCCTTGAAGATCACCCGTGCCCGCTGAACGACTTTCGCCGTCCGCCCGCCGCTGTCGCTCCCTTCACGAACCGTTACCTCTATTAGAGGGAGCGTGGCATCAGGCGCAATCACCGCCGACCACCGCTCCGAGGTGCGCTTAGCGTTCCGCAGAGTGAGTGTGCCCTCGAGCTTGATGGCTGTTCGGGTGAACCGCTCGGTGGCCACGGTGTCCCGCCCCCGGCGAACGACGAAGCTGCCGTTGTCGGAGCCTACTTGGGCTGACGCGAGCAACGGTGAGCACAACATGAGCCCGAGGGCGAAGCAGGTGGATCGCGTGGGCATAAGGCCGGTCGGTCGAGGGTCTGGGGTCTGGGGTCTTCTATAAGACAAAGCTAACCGCAGCCCTGCTCCCACCATTTCCGCCACGCCCTGCGGCATTCTGATGCAGTAGCCTCCCCCCTCCCGCCCTACCGTGGGACTCCGCAATACCCGGAGCGCCCCGCGGATGGATCTCGAGACACTCCTCCCTTCAATCCGGTCGCTGCACGACCTGACAGGGCTGGTGGCTGCTCTCGGCCACCAGCCAACCTGGGAAGAAGTGCCGGACCAGTCTCTCAAGCTGACCGTGGTAGCCCGGACGGGGGAGCTGCCCTGGTTCGCCTTCGAGAGCAGCCGCCCCGAACGCGACGCGGAGAGACTGGCGCTGCGCCTGAGCCGGCGAGGGCGGATGTGCCTGGTCTTCGCTCTCGATGCGTGCCACGGCCGGTTGGCGCTGGCGGTGGCGCTCGATAGTTGCCCCAGGCTGGAGGTGAACCTTTCCCGCCCCAGTGCCGAAGCGGTGGTTTCCCTGAGCAAGCTCGCCGCGGGGGCGGAAGGTGGATCGCTTGCTTTTGCGGCCAGAGCGGCCGATGCGTTAGCCGCCGAAACGGTGGGACGGCGGTTCTTCCGCGTGTTCCGCGCCACCCTGGACCGGCTGGCCGCCGGCCTGCCGGGCCCCATGCCGGGCGAAGACCGACACGGGCTCGCCTTACTGCAGCTCACCCGAATCCTCTTCCTGTATTTCGTCCAGACGAAAGGCTGGCTCGGTGGACGGGAGCGGTTCCTGGCAGAGGAGGTGGAAAAATGCCTCGCACACAAACGGAGGATCCACCGCGATCTGCTCCGGCCGCTCTTCTTTGGCACATTGAACCGCCCCCGGGCCCAGCGGAGCAGTGCCGCTACCCGGTTCGGCTCCATCCCATTCCTCAACGGGGGCTTGTTCGAGCCCCACCCCTTGGAGCGACGCTTTCGCGGCGATATCCCGAACCCTGTCTGGCGAGACGCCTTCGACCAGCTCTTCGAGCGATTTCACTTCACGGTAATGGAGGGTCAGGGCCACGGTGGAGTGGCACCTGACATGCTCGGCCGTGTGTTCGAGGGAGTGATGACCCCGGAGGCCCGCCATGCCTCTGGAACGTTCTACACACCCGCTACACTGGTCGGGAGCGTGCTCGAGGCCGCGCTGGTCGCACTGATCTCCCAACGACTCAAGTGTGGTGACGGGGAGGCGGAGCGACGCCTTCGAACCGGCGACCCGGATGCAGCGCGAACGCTAATGTCCATCACCGTGCTCGATCCGGCAGTCGGGTCAGGTGCGTTCCTGCTTGGCGCTCTCGACCGTCTCTCCTCCATCGCGACCGCCGACACGGTCTCGGCCCGAAAGCGCCGGGTATTACAGCAAAACCTGTTCGGGGTGGACCTGAGCACCGCCGCGGTTCGGCTGACCGAGCTACGGCTGTGGCTGGCCGTCATCGCCGATGATCCGTCGGAGCGAGCGTCGGATGTCGCGCCGCTTCCGAACCTGGACTGTCTCATTCGCCAGGGCGACAGCCTGTTCGATCCCATCGGGCTGGGAAACGTTCCGGTCCCGCAGGAGCCGAAGATCGTAACCGAGCTCTCCAGGCTCCGCCGATGTGTGGTGACGGCAAGCGGGTCCGACAAGCAGGCGCTGATCCGGCGGCTCCGCACGACTGAGGCTCGGGCCTTGGACGCGTCGCTCACCGCGGCGGAGAGCCGGGCCGCGGATGCCGTGACCGGCTGCATGCAAGCAGCCCGCGGTCGCGACCTGTTTGGCCAGAGGCGTGGCCTGGACCGGGAGCTCAGTGCTCATCTGAGAGAGCTGCGACGCCGGCTCCGCTCACTCCGCGTGGCGCGCCGGAAACTGGCCCGGGACGGAGACCTGCCCTGGTTTCACTACGGCAGTCACTTCGGCGACGTCTTTGCTCGCGGTGGTTTCGATATTGTGGCCGGTAATCCTCCCTGGCTCCGGTCGGAAGACATCCCATCTCAAGTGCGTGAACGGTTGGCTGGGCGATACCGCTGGTGGCGATCCTCGGCGGGTAGTTACGGCAACCGACCGGACCTGGCCGTCGCCTTTCTCGAGCGTTCATTGGAGTTGGTCGCGCCCTCCGGCATCGTGGCGATGCTGGTGCCGGCAAAGGTCGCCAGCGCCGCATACGGGGTAACAGCACGGCACTCGCTTGCGAGCGGAACGACGCTGCACGCCATCGCCGAACTGGCCCAGCGGGGTGCCGAGTTCGATGCGACGGTGTATCCCATGGCACTCATCGCCGGTAAGGCGCTGCCGCCGCCGCATCACCGGGTGCGAACGACTCTCGGTATCACCGGTGAGGGTGGAATCAGCCAGGCGAGGCTTGCCGGCGGAGGGCCATGGATATTGGTCAAGGACCGTCTGGGCAGCGTTCTGCAAACTCTTCAAACGGACCACCCGGCAATGGGCGAGCGCTTCGCCTGCCATCTGGGGCTAAAGACCGGCGCCAACCATGTTTTTCTCGGCCCGCCGGATGACCTGGAGCCGGAGGTACTCCGATGGGCCATTCGCGGACGCGACGTCAGCGCGTTTCGGTGTACCCCTCGAACGCGGCTACTGTGGACCCATGATGCTGAGGGGTACCCGCGGTCCGAGCTGCCGCCACTCTGCACGGCATACCTGGCCCGGCACCACCCCGAGCTTCGGGCCCGGCGGGACTACACTGGTGGCCCACCGTGGACCGTATTCCGGGCGCGTCACGCCGTAGCGCGGTATCGGGTAGTATGGTCCGACCTGGCCCGGCGGCTGACGGCGGCCACGCTTACGGCCGGGGACGACCAGTCCCACATCCCGCTGAACAGCTGCTACCTGGTCACGACGAAGAATGTGACGGAAGCCGAACGACTTGCTGCCGCTCTCAACTCCACCTGGCTCAGGGCAGTCGCTCGCCTCGGCGCTGTGCCGGCGGCCAGTGGATTCGCACGATTCAACGCCCGGACGATCGCCCGGCTTCCCTTCCCCATCTCGGTCCTTGCCGATGCCGCTCTTTCCCGCCTCGCCCAGCTCGGCCGCGCTGGTGCGATAATCCAGGAAGAACTCGACGCAGCGATGGCGGTGCACCTTGGGCTTTCAAGTAAGGCGCAAAATGCGCTTCGTGCCGTGGTGGATGGCGCCGCCGGCCATTGTCGCTGAGTCGCTGGTGGAAGTTCCGGACCCGCTGCTGACGGCCCTTCGCCCCGGTCCGCTCTCTTGCGGCGCCGTGGTTGCGGCCTCGCTGGCGCGCAGTCTGTCGCCCCTGGAGGCCGACTCTCCTCCCCCTGAATGGTTGCTTCCTGCACAGCAGCGGAGCTTCCGCCGAGTACTGGCAGCTCTCAATAAGCACCGGGGAGCGATTCTCGCAGATCCAGTCGGAACCGGCAAAACGTATGTCGCGCTGGCGGTAGCTGCCTCGGTCAATCGTGGAAGCCCCACCGCTTGCCTGGTGCCGGCGACACTACAGCCGCAATGGGAAACGGTTGCCACGAAGTTGGAGATTCCACTGGTGCTATGCTCACACGAACAGGTGAGCCGGGGAAGGTTGCCGGATGGCACCCGGGGACTGGTGCTGGTCGATGAAAGCCATCGTTTTCGGAACCGATGCACGCGACGTTACAGTCATCTTGCGAGCTGGTTGGTTGGCCGGCCGGCCCTGCTGGTCACCGCCACCCCCATTGTGAACCGCCTTTCGGATCTGGGCCACCAGCTTCTGCTCGCTATCCGGGACGACGCCTTGGTAATGGATGACGTCGTATCGCTGCGTCAGGTTCTGGCCAGCGGCTGCGCCGCTCCAGCGCTGGGCCAGCTGGTGGTCGAAACCCGGGACGAGAGAGACACCCGCCCGCGCCGAGTCCCCAGGACCAGTACTCCGACAGCCTACGAGGGCGCGAGCGTGGCCGGTTCGGTGGAGATGCTGGACCGGCTACGGCTGTCAAGGAGCGAGTCGATCGCGGGGTTGATCCGTGGAGTCTTGCTGCGCGCGGCCGCCTCGAGCCCCGCAGCGCTGGTCGGCGCGCTCCAGCGGTACCGGCGGCTGCTCCTGCACGCCCGCGACGCACTGCAGGCCGGACATTCCCTGGATAGATCGGCGTTGCGCCGGTTCACAGCCGAGCTGGGGGATCAGCTGGTGTGGTGGGAGATGCTGCCGTGCCACGAAGTGTCGAGCGACCTGGAGTTGGCTGACATCGCAGTACTGGACAACATCATCCCCGCGGCGACCGCCGCGGCGGATCAACCGGACGCGAAGCTGGATCGTCTACGCGAACTCTTGAACGAGGAGAGAACGACTCTCGTCTTCACCGTGAGCCGGGATACCGTCCGCTACATTCGCAAGCGACTCTGTGACCTGCGGCTGGCGTGGTGCACGGGAGATCGTGCGGGGGTCGCCTCCACCCTGTTGCCCCGACCCGTTGTCTTGGGGTGGTTCAGGGAAAGTCCCCAAACCGGACGGGGGCCGAGGCATCTGGTGGTCACCGATGTTGCGGCCGAGGGGCTCGATTTCCAGCGTGCGGCGAGAGTGGTGCACTACGACCTACCTTGGACGCCAATGCGGCTCGAGCAGCGAGAGGGGAGAGCCGTTCGCCTCGGATCCCGCCACTCCGAGGTAGAAGTGGTGCGATTCGCACCGGTGCCGATCCTGGAACGCACACTTCACATGGAAGCGACCCTGGCGCGCAAGGCAAAGCTCCCCGCCACCGCTGGACTCGGAGTGGCGGGACGACACATCTGGCGGTGGCGGACCGAGCTGGCGGAGCGTTACGGCAAGTCTGAGGGAGTTCCTGGGTCAGCGAAGATCCTGTCGCCGCACCGCGGCCTTCTCGCCGGGTTTGCCTTCCATAGCTCGAGCATTCCCCAGGAAAGCCTTTCGTCAACCATTGGCTGGCTCGAGAAGGGAGGCGGCTGGACCGAAACACCCGAGGTCATCTCCGACCGGCTGGAGAGTGCGGCCGCCCAGACCGAAAGGAGAATCGTTGACCCTGAGCAGCTGCGCCAATATCTGACCTTCCTCGCGCCGCTGATCCGGAAGCGCCTTGCGCTCACGAGCGGACGCCGCTGGCTCTCGCCGGACCCAACGCCGGCAACGCGGCAGGTGGCGGCCAGGTTAAGGCAGCTTATCGGACACGCGGCCAGGTTGCGAGACCACGATTCTCTGCGGCAGCTCGAGCAGACGTTGGGATTCGTAGCCGGTGGACATACGGCGGGGGAAGAAATGCTGCTCGAGCGACTGGTGCAGGCCCCCACCCAGGAGCTCATAGGCTGGCTGAGCCGAGTGTCGGCGGCGCCGGCCGGCTGGCGGGGAATCGAAGTGCGACTGACCGGGCTGATCGTCTTTGGCCCAGACGGTTGATCAGCGGGGTGAATTCGAGCGAGTGGCAGAGCCTTCCCCGCCCCGAAACTCGAAGTGCGTGGGGTCGAGCACCCGTTGGGGCAGCTCCTCGTCGGACACGCCCTCGCGCAGCAGCCGGGTAATCAGCTTCTCCGCCAGCCCGGCGGCGCTGAACCAGACGCCGGACTGGATACCGGCGTACTTGTCGGCAAACTCGGCCCGGAGCCGGGCCTCCCTGACGACCGCCGGCGAGGAGTGCCCTCCGCTTACGGCTCCAGCGTCGGGCCGAAGGGGCGCGGAGACGGGTCGACCCACCCCTCCCTCGTCAGATGCCATATCTTCCACGCCTCCTCGACGGCAGCTTGCCGGGTCTCGAGCCCGGCGGTCGGATCCCGCCGGCCACTGTAGATGATCGCCGCCATGATGGCTACCAGCTCCGATGGTTGCACGGGATCTACCCTGGTTTGGAAACGTCGGAGATTACGGGTCCCCGGGCGCCAGCGCAAGGCGGTACTTACCCGGTAATTTCCTCCGATGCCGGCTCTCCGCACCGTTCTCTTCGACCTCGATGGAACGCTCATCGATTCCATTCGCCTCATCCTCGACAGCTATCACCACACCCTGGCGCAGCACGGGATACCGGCCCGGACCGATGAGCAATGGCTTAAGGGCGTGGGCACGCCGCTGACCGTCCAGCTGGCCGAGTGGCGGGATGAGCTCAGAACGATCGAGGCCATGATCGCCACGTACCGGGAATTCAACCTCAAACACCACGACCGGATGGTGACGGTCTACCCCGGTATGGCGGACGCGGTGCGGGCGATCAAGGCGGCAGGCCTCCAGACCGGTCTCGTCACCAGCAAGAACCGTCAGGGCGCGCTGCGGGGCCTGACGCTGGTCGGACTGGAGGCAATGATGGATGTCCTGGTCTGCGCCGATGAGGTGACCTATCCCAAGCCACACCCGGAGCCGGTCGAGAAAGCCGTCGCCCTGCTTGGCTCCAACCCAGCCACCACGCTGTACGTGGGCGACAGCGTGCACGACATGTATTCCGGCCGTGCCGCGGGCGTCCGCACCGCCGCCGCGCTCTGGGGTCCCTTTGGAAGGGCTCACCTGGAAGAGTCGAAGCCGGACTACTGGCTGGAGACGCCGCGGGATCTGGTCGGTTTAGTGAGAGGTGAGGGGTGAGGGGTTGAGAGGAAAGAGGTGGCGCGCCGTTGAGCGCCCTTCCCACCTCTTACTTCTTACTTCACACCTCTTACCGCGAGGACCTCCCGCAGCCGCTGCATCAGCAGCTCGACCGTGAACGGCTTTTGCACGTAGGCCGTGTCTTTCCGCACCACCCCGTTGCTCGTCATTGCCTTGTCGGCGTATCCCGACATGAACACCACTGGAAGCTCGGGGTGGCGCGCGCGCAGGCGCTCGACCAGTTCGTGCCCGCCCATCCCCGGCATGATGAGGTCGGTGAGCACCAGGTCGATGCCGTGCTGGTCCCCCTCGTAGATCTCCAGCGCATCCGCGCCGTTTCGGGCCTCGATGACGGTGTAGCCGTGCCATTCGAGCAGCCGGCGCACCGATTCGCGGACGGGCGTTTCGTCCTCGACCAGAAGCAGGGTTTCCTTCCCGGCCACAACCGGTTGCTGCTCCGGCTCAGGTGTTTCCGTCCCCACATAGGGTGGAAAGTGAATTCCGAACGTGGCACCCTCACCCGGGGCGCTGTCGACCGTGATTGTCCCACCGCTTTGCTCCACGATCCCGTACGCAGTCGAGAGGCCGAGACCGATCCCGCTCCCGGGTGGCTTGGTGGTGAAGAAGGGCTCGAAGATTCGGCTCTGGATGGCGTCATCCATCCCGATGCCGGTGTCACTGACCCAGAGTGAGACGTGCCCTTTGCGGGCTCCCCCGTGCTGGCCCAATGCTGCTCCCTCCGTCCAGTTGGCGCTGCTGATGCGGATCCGGCCTCCCTCGGGCATGGACTCCTTTGCGTTCACCACCAGGTTGACCAGCACCTGCTCCAATCGGGCCGGATCCACCAGCACGTTACCGAGCGCGGGGTCAAGCTCGGTCTCCAGCGCCACGGAGGGTCCCGCCAGGCGCCCGAGCATCGGCTCCAGTTCGGTGACAAGCGCGTTCAGTGATGTGACCCTTGGCTCAAGCAGCTGGCGCCGGCTGAAAGCCAGAAGCTGCCGGGTCAGGTGAGCGGCCCGTTTCCCGGCATCCCTGATCTGCTCGACATCGGCTCGGATAGGGTCTGCGGGGCGGAGCTCCTGGAGGATGAGGTCGCTGTAGCTCAGTATCCCGGTAAGCAGGTTGTTGAAGTCGTGCGCGATGCCGCCGGCCAGCCGGCCAACCGCCTCCATTTTCTGGGCCCGGTGAACCTGTTCCTCCAGCCGGGCGCGGGTAGCCTCCTTGGCCTTGGCCTCGGTCACATCCTGGCTGACGTTGACCGCTCCGACAATCGCGCCGCTTTCATCCAGCAAGGGGGTAGCGGAATTCCGGATCGTCTTCTGTTGACCGTCAGCGGTCTCGATCAACACCTCTTCGTCGGCCGAGAACTCGCCCCCGATCGCGCGTAGCGCACCCCATTCCTCGGGACGAACCGGCTCGCCGGTGTCCGCCCACCAGCCGCGGTGCTCAGCCACCTCCTGGACCTCCTGGTCGCCTGGAGTGCCCCAGAGCTGGCGATCGGAGGCGTTCGACACCACGATCCGGCCCTGCTTGTCCACCACCGACACCCCGACCTGCAAGGCATCGAGCACCTGCTGGAGCTGGCGGTCGTCTCGATGAGCGTTGGACAGGCCCGAGTTGGCGCTGATCACCCTCACTGCGGCTCCGGTCTCGTCGCGGCCGATATGCGCGCGATCCTGGACCACGGCAAACGAGCCATCCGCCCGGCGGAAGCGATATTCCTCGGTCCAGGCATCCCTGCCCTCGGTGACCGCCATATCGAGGCTCGCGAGAACGCGTTCCCGATCGTCGGCGTGAATCCGCTCGTACCACCATGACGCGGTGTCGCCCAGCTCAGACGGAGGGTAGTCCAGCAGCGGACCGGCGGCCTTATCCCAGATGAGGCGATCCGTTACCAGATCCCAGTCCCAGATGGCCTCCTTCGAGGCCTTGGCCAGAAGCCGGTAGCGCTCCTCGCTCTCGCGGAGCGCGATCTCCGCCTGCTTCCGCTCGGTGATGTCCTGGAGGGCCACAATCAGATGGAGCGGCTGGCCTTCGGGCCCAGGCACCAGCGAGACGTTCGCCAGAGTCCACACGACCTTCCCCGACGGCCGGAGATACCGCTTTTCCATGGTGTAGGACCGGGACTCCCCGGCCAACAGCAGCCGCAGCGCCTCTCGCTCGGCCAGGGCGTCGTCCGGATGGGTCCTGGCGTCGATCGAAAAACCGATCAAATCCTCGCGGGGTACGTCGAGGATCTCACAGACGGCCCGGTTCACCCGTAGCCAGCGCCCATCGGTGGTGATGAGCGCCAGCCCGGCCCCGGCGTCCTCGAAGCTGTTGTGGAACTGCTCCTGACTCTCTCGCCGCCCATGCTCCGCTTGCCGGCGTTCTGAGACTTCGGTACGGAGCTCGATTTCAGTGGCCACCGACGCTGCCAGGTCCTGAAGCAGTGCGATGTCCCGTTCGGACCAGAGCCGGGGCGTCTTGTCGATCACGCAGAGGGCCCCGATTGTGTGACCTTCGCGGGTGACCAGTGGCACCCCCGCGTAGGCCACCCACCCGAGCTCCCGGATGACCGGATTGTGCCGCAGCAGGGGGTGCCGCCGGGCGTCCTCCAGCACCAGCGGCTCCCCGGTAGCTACGACCTGGCCACAGAAGGAGAACGAGATCGGATTGGACCGGCGGGAAGCCCAGGGCTCAGGTAACCCAGTGGCGCTCTTGAAGAACTGATGGTCGTCGGCGACGAGTGAGATCAACGAGACAGGGGTGCCCAGCAGACGCGCCGCCATCCGGGTAAGCCGGTCGAACGCCTCCTCGGGCGGGGTGTCGAGGAGGGCGGTGCGGCGTAGGGCAGCCAGGCGATCGGGGCGCGTCAGCAGACTCAGGGTCATCTCAAGGTATATCTACCTACGCCGCCGCGACTTGCTAGTTGGAGACCGCCCCCACGCCGGCCAATGAGCGGAGGCCCTTCGGTGAGAAGTTACGCCGCGGACAGGAGACCGCAATGTGAATAACCTTGCACTCCGGGCCTGGGGTCGGCTTGCCAAGTCCCTTGCGGAGACTATCTTCCCGCCGCCGACCTGCAAAGGACTCTGATGCGCCTCCTCCCGCGCGACGAAAAATTCTTCGACCTCTTTACCTCGGTGGCCGAGCTCAGCGTCGACGCCGCCAAGCTCCAGCTCGACCTGCTGCGGGCCGACGGATACCATCGCGGAGCCATCGTCGACGCGATCAAGCGGCTGGAGCACGAGGCCGATCAGGTAACCCATGAAGTGGTTACCCGGCTGGACCGGGTATTCATCACGCCACTGGATCGGGAAGACATTCACCTGCTGGCATCCCGGCTGGACGATGTGGTAGACCTGATCGACGGGACCGCCCATCGGGTCCAGATGTACCACGCGGGTGAAGCGCCGCAGGGAGCCATTCTTCTGGCGGACGTGGTCTACCGGGCCACGAAGGAGCTGCTAGTCGCGGTGCAGGCGCTGGAGAAGAACAAGGACAAGAACGTTTTGGATGCCTGCGCCCAGGTCAAACGGCTCGAGGAGGAAGGAGATTCGCTCTATCACGAGTGGGTCGGCCGGCTCTTCGATGGATCGCCTGACCCACTGATGGTCATCAAATGGAAGGAGATCTACGACACGCTGGAGAAGACCCTGGACCACATGGAGGACGCGGGCAACGTCCTGGAGTCGATCTCCATCAAGCACGCCTGAGCATGGACAACACCGTCCTGTATGTGGTTGTCATCATTGCGGTGGCGCTGGTCTTCGATTTCATCAACGGCTTCCATGACAGCGCCAACTCCATTGCCACGGTGGTCTCCACCCGGGTCCTGAGCCCCGGCCTGGCGGTCCTCTGGGCCGCATTTTTCAATTTCATAGCCGCGTTCGTGGTTGGTACGGCGGTGGCCAAGACGATAGGCAAGGGCCTGATCGACGTCAGCGTGGTGGATCCCAATGTCATTCTGGGAGGCCTGCTCGGCGCCATTGTCTGGGATCTGGTCACCTGGTACCTGGGACTGCCCAGCTCATCTTCGCACGCGCTGCTCGGGGGCTATGCCGGTGCCGCCATCGCCAAGGCTGGGTTTGGCGCGCTGATCCTGAGTGGCTGGATCCTCCCCGTGGCCTTCATCGTGATTTCCCCCCTGCTGGGAATGCTCATAGCACTCCTCCTTACCGTCGGGCTCTCCTGGCTGCTCAAGAGAGCTTCGCCGGGACCACTGGATCGGGTCTTTCGCCGCCTCCAGCTGGTCTCCGCCGCCCTCTACTCGTTGAGTCACGGAGCTAACGATGCCCAGAAGACCATGGGAATCATCGTCAGCCTGCTGGTGGCCAGCCAGGCGTCCTTTGCCAGCCAGACCGGCTGGCTCCAGAACCTGTACCTCCCCACAGCAGACCACATCCCCCTCTGGATCGTGCTTGCGGCCCACACCGCCATAGCCCTGGGAACAGCAGCGGGCGGATGGCGGATCGTGAAGACCATGGGCATGCGGATCACCCGGCTCCGGCCCTTTGGTGGGTTCTGCGCCGAAACCGCAGGTGGAATTACCGTCATGTTGGCGTCGAGCCTCGGAGTGCCGGTGAGCACGACCCACACGATCACCGGTGCCATCGTAGGGGTCGGCGCCGCTCAGCGGCTGTCCGCCGTGCGCTGGGGTGTGGCCAAGCGGATCGTGTGGGCCTGGATCCTGACCATGCCGATGAGCGCGGTGATTGCGGCGCTGTCGTATCTGCTTTTGAGTAGGAGAATTGGGTTTTGAAGGAAGTCTAAGAACCGCCCTCACGCAGCCTGAATCAGCCGCCTGTTGTCGATGGCATCCTGGTAATCCGCAATCAGCTGATCATACACCTCATCCCATCCTCGCTCGTGCGCGGTACGGAGTGCGCCCTCGGACAGACGCCGGCGAAGGGCGGCGTCGTTCAGGAGCCGCCGCAATCCCTCCGCGATGGCTGAGACACTGTTTGGCGCCACCAGCCAGGCGTTCCCGCCATGGTGGGAAAACTCGAGCACTCCACCGGCCGCCGCCACCAGCGAAGGCAGTCCGGAGCCCATGGCTTCGAGCAGCGAATTGCCGAAGGTCTCGGTTGCGGATGGGAACGCGAAGACATCGGCTGATGCGTAGGCTGCCGACAGAGTAAGGCCGTCCATCAATCCCGCAACATGCACCCCAGGGATCTCCCGCCGCCGGATATCGGCCTCGAGCGGTCCCCGCCCTACCAGGGAGAGCTTCGCCGAGCCTCGCTCAGGAGCGAGCAGGTCCCAGGCCTCGAGCAGGAGACCGAGGTTCTTCTCCCGGGCGATGCGGCCGATGTAGGTCACCAGCAAATCGCCCGGCTGGACGCCCAGTGCCCGGCGATAGGCGTCACTGCGGAAACGTGGATGGAAACAGTTGGTGTCGACCCCGCGACTCCAGACCCCCGTGTTGGTGACGCCCCTGCTGTGCAGGTGCTCCTCATAGATGCGGGTCGGGCAGAGCACCTTGTGGCCCTGTCCATAGAACCAGCGGAGGTATCGCCAGCCCGCGCGCACCGCCCAGTCCACGCCGTAGCGAGCGGCGTACAGCTCGTAATCAGTGTGGGCCGAGGCAACGAGGGGAACATTGAGCTGGCGCGCGACTTTCAGACCGGCGAGGCCGAGGGCGAATTCAGTGGCCACGTGGACCACGTCGGGGCGGAAGCGTGCGGCATCGTCGAGGATGTCACGAAGCCGCGGAAATGCCCACTGCACATCGGGATAGAGAAAGAGTGGAACACTGGGAGACCGGTGCACCTCCGGCCGGTCGGGCTGCCCTGGTTCCAGGGCGTAGTTTGCAGTATAGACCCGGACCTGATGGCCGCGCTCCTCCAGGGCCCGCGTGAGTCGAAGCAGCGTGACTCCCACGCCGCTGACCATGGGCCAGTACACCTCGGAAAACAGGGCGATGCGCATAGTGTAACCCTAGGCGGAAAGAGGGAAGGAGGGAAGGAGGGAAGGAGTTATGGAAGGAAGCCGACGTTCCTGCGTTCCCTCCTTCCCGCCTTCCGTCGTAGATTCCGGCATGCAGATTCGAGAGCCGGTCAACGGCGCCTCCCATTTCGTCGGGCTCCTGCTTGCGGGCGCGGGGACCATCCTGCTGCTTCAACTGGCAAAGAGCCCGGCTGAGCGGATGGCGTTTGGGGTGTATGGCGCCACCCTGATCCTGCTCTACGCCGCCAGCACGTTATACCACAGCCTGACGCTGCGGGAACGGCCGCGCCGGGCGCTGCGTACCCTTGACCACATCGCGATCTATTTCCTCATCGCCGGTACCTACACCCCGGTGGCGCTGATCACCCTGAAGGGACGCCTGGGCTGGAGTCTCCTTGCGGCGGTCTGGCTGATTGCGCTGGCGGGAATCCCCTTCAAGCTCTTTTACCTGCACGCTCCAGTCTGGCTGTCCACCGGCACCTACCTCGTGATGGGCTACCTGGCCCTCGTCGCCGTGGTGCCGATCGCCCGTGCCGTGTCGCTCGGTGGCCTCGCCTGGCTCATTGCCGGCGGCGTGGCGTACACCATCGGGGCCGTGATCTACGCGCGGCAGCGTCCCGACCCCTTGCCGGGCCGTTTCGGACACCACGAGATCTGGCATCTTCTGGTGCTGACCGGCAGCGGCTGTCACTTTGCCTTCATGCTCTATCACGTCGCCTGAATGAAGGGCATCGAGGTCCACGCCCCCGCCGTGGCTGAGGGAGACCGCATCCTCACCCCACAGGCGCTCCGCTTTCTCCAGCTGCTTGCCCGGGAGTTTGGCCCTCGCCGCAAGGCACTGCTTCAACGCCGCGTGCAGGTGCAGCAAGGCATCCGGAAGGGGGCGCAGCCCGATTTCCTGGCCGACACGCGGGAGGTCCGGGAGGACAACTGGACGGTGGCGCCGGCCGCTTCCGACCTGGATGACCGCCGGGTAGAGATTACCGGACCAGTGGAGCGGAAGATGATGATCAACGCGCTCAACTCCGGGGCCAAGGTGTTCATGGCCGATTTCGAGGATGCGCTCTCGCCTCCCTGGGCCAACGTGATTGCCGGCCAGGCCAACTGCATCGACGCGGTACGGAAGACCCTGGACCACGTCAGCCCCGAGGGCAGGCACTACCATCTGTCGGAAAAGCTCGCCACCCTGGTGGTCCGGCCGCGCGGATGGCACCTCGAGGAGAAGCACGTGCTGGTGGACGGGGAGCCGATGTCTGCCAGCCTGTTCGATTTCGGGCTCTACTTTTTTCACAATGCGCGTGAGCTTCTGGAAAGACACAGCGGCCCTTACTTCTACCTTCCCAAGCTGGAAAATCATCTCGAGGCCCGGCTCTGGAACGAGGTGTTCGTTCTGTCCCAGGAGGAGCTGGGCATCCCGGTCGGGACCATCCGGGCCACGGTCCTGATCGAGACGATCCTGGCCGCGTTCGAGATGGATGAGATCCTCTACGAGCTGCGCGACCACGCCGCCGGACTCAACGCCGGCCGCTGGGATTATCTCTTCAGCATCATCAAGAACTTCAGGGACCGCCCCGAATTTTTGCTGCCGGATCGAGCCCAGCTGACGATGACCGTTCCATTCATGCGGGCGTACACCGAGCTGCTGGTGAAGACCTGCCACCGGAGAGGGGCGCACGCTATCGGGGGCATGGCCGCCTTCATTCCGAGCCGCCGTGACCCCGAAGTGAACGCAACTGCGCTGGCCCGAGTTCGAGAAGACAAGGCGCGCGAGGCCAGCGCCGGCTACGACGGCGCCTGGGTGGCGCACCCCGACCTGGTGCCGCTGGTGGACGAAGTGTTTCGGGGCGTGCTGGGAAGCCGGCCCAACCAGAAGCATCGGCAGCGAGACGACGTTCAGACCAGGCGAGAGCAGTTGGTCGATGTCCGGGTGCCGGGCGGCCGGGTAACCGAAGCCGGCCTCCGGGGGAACATCAGCGTCGCACTTCAGTACCTCGCGGCCTGGTTAGGAGGATCCGGGGCCGTGGCCATCAACAACCTCATGGAGGATGCGGCTACCGCGGAGATCGCCCGATCACAGCTGTGGCAGTGGATCCGCCACGGGTCGACCACTGACGATGGAAAGCCGATCACGCTGGCACGTTGCCGCGAGTTACTGCGGAAAGAAACCAACCTGCTTGATGCCGCGGGGGGCGACCGCGAGCGACTCGCCTCCGCCGGCGAGTTGCTCGATGGCCTGATCGCCGCCAAGAATTTTCCGGAGTTCCTGACGCTGGCGGCGTATAAGAGGCTGTAGGCCCGCAACGCGTTGCGGGCCTACCTGGGGCGGCTGGGGTCGAACCAGCAACCTCCCGGTTAACAGCCGGGCGCTCTGCCAATTGAGCTACACCCCAAGACGGAATTGTGGGATAGTCACTCTACTCGCCCCTGGCGAATGGGGCAAGTCACTCGGACCGCTTACATGCCGTTGCGGACCCACGCTTTAGTCCTGGCTGCCGGGCAGAGCCGCCGGTTCGGTGGGGGCAAGCTCCACGCGCTCTACCAGGGCCGCCCTCTGCTTTCCTACGTCCTCGAGGTCGTGCGGGTGGCGCGGGCGCGTGGTCTGCTCGATGGCGGGCACATCGTCGTGGCAGCCGACGATGAGCGTGGACTGGCGCTGGGTAAGGCCGGCGGGCTGAATGCCGTCATCAACCACGCGCCTGACCTGGGCCTCTCCCACTCACTCCAACTCGGGCTGGCCGCGCTCGACGCTTCACCCCTCACTGAGGCCGCCCTGGTGTTCCTGGGAGATCAGCCGCTGGTTCGCCTGGACGTGGTCGAGGCAATAGTGGCTGGGGGCAAAGGGCAGATCGTCCGACCACGCTACCAAGCTCACCCCGACTCGCCCGGTCACCCGGTGCTCCTACCCCGATCGATCTGGGAGCGCGCCCGGCAGCTCGAGGGCGATCACGGCTTCCGCGCCCTGCTCTCCTCCGGTCTCCCTGAAACCGTTACGCTCGACGTGAAGGGCGAGAACCCAGACGTGGACACCCGGGAAGACCTGAATGCGCTCGAAGGATTCTCGCGATGAAGCTCGAGTTTTCCGGCTCGCCGGAAATCACCGCCGGGAGGGAGCAGGTCTGGGCGCGGCTCATGGATCCACACTTCCTGGCACGATCGGCACCCGGAGTCGAGTCGGTGGAGGTCGTGGATCCGACTCACTTCAGGGTGATCTCCGGGTTCGGTGCGGGATCGTTCAAGATTCGCTTCACAATGGACGTCCGGCTGTTCGACATCGCCCAGGCACGAAGCGCAAGGATGCGGATGCAGGCCCAGGCGCCCGGATCGGCCGTTGACGTACTCTCCAGCATCCAGATTCAGGAAGCAGGTCCGAACACGGTCCGGCTTAACTGGTCCGCCACCAGCGAGATTACCGGTACTGTCGCCGGCCTCGGCGCTGGGCTCATGGAGGGCGCGGCGCGCCGGCTGACCGAGCAGTTCTGGGCGGACTTTGCCCGGCGCGTCACCTCGGAATAAGGGACCGAGTGGGACGCCTCAGTCCAGTACCAGGAGCTCGAGCATCCGTCGCTGCCGGGCGTTCTCCGTAATCCGGCCGACATGGATCCCCGCCAGCGACGCAGTGCAGGCATCGGCAGCGAGGTCCTCTCGCCGATGGGTGGTCGTCAGAGCGATGACTCCCATTCCTGCCGAGCGGGCCGCCTCGATTCCCGCGGGCGCATCCTCCACCACCAGGCATTCCTTAGGCTCCACACCCAGGCCTGCGGCCGCTAGCAGGTACACGTCGGGACACGGCTTGCCACGCACCACGTCCTCGGCACAGATGAGAACGCCGGGGATCGGGAGACCGGCGCGCTGGAGACGTTCGGTTGCGATAGCCCGGGGACCGGACGTGGCCACTGCCCAGCTTCCCACCGGCAACGCCTGCAGAAGAGGACCTGCTCCCTCCACGGGGCCGAGGACCGGCTCGGGCGCCTCCTGGTCCGGGGCAAAAGCGGCCACTTCCGCCTCGGCATCCAGGTGCGGAGCGGCAAGACGAATGGTTTCCAGGGCCCGCCGGCCGTGGCAGACTCTAAGGAAGGGCCCCACGGGCAAGCCCCTGGACGTGGCCCACCGGCGCCACTGTTGCTCCACGTATCCGGTGGAGTCAACCAGGACCCCGTCGAGATCGAAGACCACGGCTCGACATTCAAAGCGCTTCATGGTGAAAGTTTCGCCTGCAATTTTCGATCCGGCCAAGTGGAGAAATGGCGCAACGTCGGGGAGGGTGGTAAGCTCCCACGATGCGTGATCTTCTTACCGACTACGAGCGTTTCGTCGCCGCCGGCAGGCCCTTTGGTCGAGCCGTGGTTACCAGCGTGTGGGGCTCGGCGCCGCGTCCCGAAGGATCCTCGATGCTCGCGACGACCAATGGCACCATCGCAGGCTCAGTCTCGGGCGGCTGTGTCGAGACGGCCACCGCGCTCGAGATCGAGGCAGCCATCGCGCGGGGCAGCCCGAAGCTGGTGACCTTCGGGGTCACCAATGAACGAGCCTGGGAAGTGGGCCTCGCCTGCGGCGGAACGATCAAGGTGTTCGTGGAGCCGACCGTCAGGCCGGAAGTGCTCCAGGCGGCGCGGGGAGACGGCGGTGAGGTCGTGGTGTCGGTGATTGAAGGGCCTGGCCTGGGTAACTCGGCACGGGTGTTGGCGGACGGCCGAGTCAAGGGTACGGCTTCGACGGTAGTTTCGAGGGATGAGATCCGCGATGCTGCGCTCGCCGCACTCAGAAAGGAGGCCAGCACCAGCGAGACCCTTGAGACGGTGGACGGACCCGTCACGCTGTTCTTCGAGGTGTTCCCTCGACAACCCAAGCTGGTCATCTTCGGGGGAAATCAGACTGCGGTAGCGCTGGTGCCGCTGGCCAAGGCGCTCGGCTACCACACCGTCGTTGCCGATGGGCGCGAGGCGTTCCTCGACCCGGCGCGGTTCCCCCAGGCGGACGAGCTGATTCTGGCCTGGCCGGAGGAGGCATTTGAGCACATCGGGATCGATCCAGCCTGTTACATCTGCGTTTTGTCCCACGATCCCAAGTTTGACGAGCCCGCGCTGGATATCGCGCTGCGGTCGTCCGCGGCCTACGTGGGAGCGATCGGTTCAAAGAAAACGCAGGCCGCCCGCCGGGAGCAGCTCAGGGAAGCCGGGCTCAGCGAGGCTCAGGTCGCGCGGCTCCATGGTCCGATTGGGCTGGACCTCGGTGGCCGGCAGCCGGCGGAGATTGCGTTGTCGATTCTGGCGGAGATAACGGCAGTGAGGTACGGGAGGAGCGCCCGGGTAAGGGAGAACGCTAACCCTTGACCATGAGATCGAAGTCTTCCCGCTCGAGCTCTCGAGTGATCGGGCCACCCAGCTTGGTCAGAGGCGGGATCTCGCTCCATCCCGCCGCCTCCAGCACCTCGGCCGTGAGCCGGTTCACGGCGTCGGCTTCCGCTGGCCCTCGTGCGTTCGATGCGGCCAAATCGAGCCACGACAACGCCTCGGCAAAGGCATATCGCTCCGTCGCCCCCTCGCTGGCCACGAGGGCAAATCGGTAGGCAAGAGCAGGCTCTCCCCCACGGTCGGCATGACGCGCAACCTCGCGGGCCGTGTCCCGAGCATCCTCGGGCACCATCAGACGCTCCAGCGAGAGTGCCAGAGTGCGATGAACCTCCCGGCGGCGCACGGTCGTGAGCCCGTCTCGAACCACGTGTGCTATGACCGGATGGGTGCAGCGGTACACGCCTCCCTCTTCCATAACCAAGGCATCCGAAGCGACATTCTTCTGTGACGGATGTCTTCCAGCTTGCGAACCAGAAGACAGTTGGTACCATTGTTTCATCCCTTGACAGGAGGGGCTCATCCGGCGCGACATGCTGGCGCTGGTGCGCCAAGCCTTCACCGGTGTGTACGAGGTCGATCGCGAGATCGGCAAGGGCGGGAATGCCCGCATTTTCCTGGCCCGGGACCCGAGCGGCCAGTCGGTAGCCCTCAAGATCCTGCACCCGGAGCTGCTGGTGAGCGTGGCAGCTGACCGCTTCCTCCGCGAGATCAAGATCGCTTCCAAGCTGGACAATCCGCACATCGCGAAGATCCTCGACTCCGGCGAGCGGGAGTGGCTGGTCTATTACGTGATGAGCTTCGTGGAAGGGGCGACTCTGCGGGAGCGCCTGGATACGATGCGCCGCCTGCCCATCGCCGAGACCCTGAAGATCGCCTGTGACTTGCTGGATGCCCTGGATCACGCCCACGGCCACGGGATCATTCACCGCGACGTAAAGCCCGCCAATATTGTGCTTTCCGCCGGCGGGGCGGTGCTGCTCGACTTTGGCATTGCCCGAGCCGTCGTGGCCTCCGGGAGCGACCAGCTCACCCGGTCGGGGATCGCGGTCGGTACCTCTACCTACATGAGCCCGGAACAGGTAACGGCCCTGGTTGATATCGACTACCGGAGCGACCTCTACTCGGTCGGCTGTGTGCTTTTCGAGTGCCTGGCAGGGCAGCCGCCGTTCATGCATCGCAATGAGGCAGTGGTACTTCAGCTCCATTTGACTCAGCCTCCACCAGATGTGAGAACGCTGCGTGGGGACACCCCGGCAGAGCTTGCTGCAGGCATCGCGAAGGCCCTGGCAAAGAGCCCTGGCGACCGCTGGCGCTCGGCTTTAGAGATGAGAGAGGTGCTGGCGGCCTGCCCGGTGTAGCCCCTCACCTGATTTTCCCGTAAGTTGGATAATCTCTCCCCGCCTTGAGGCACCCCGGTGACCGATCTGCTCGACTCGCTCCGTACCGCACTGGAGGGTCGCTACACCGTAGAGCGGCTGATCGGCCAGGGGGGTATGGCGACGGTGTACCTAGCCCGCGACTTCCGGCACGATCGGCCGGTTGCAATCAAGGTTCTCCGCCCCGAGCTCGCTGCCTCGATTGGCTCTGACAGATTCCTGCGCGAGATCCGGGTCGCGGCCCACCTGCAGCACCCCAACATTCTGGCCTTGTACGACTCCGGCGAGGCCGCAGGGTTCCTCTACTATGTCATGCCGTTCGTCGAGGGTGAGTCGCTGCGTGCCCGGCTCGACCGGGAAGAGCAGCTTCCCCTGCCGGACGCCATCCAGCTCACCTGCGAGATCGCCGACGCGCTGCAGTATGCCCATACGCATCGGGTCATCCATCGGGACATCAAGCCGGAGAACGTCCTGATCCAGGAGGGGCACGCCCTGGTGGCCGACTTCGGCATCGCCCGGGCGGTCAGCGAGGCGGGGGGCGACAAGCTCACCGAGACGGGGATGGCGGTGGGGACGCCGCACTACATGAGTCCCGAGCAGGCGTTGGCGGGCGATCATCTCGACGGCCGGGCGGACCAGTACAGCCTGGCCTGTGTCTTTTATGAGATGCTGGTTGGGCAGCCGCCGTTCGACGGCCCGAACGCCATGGCAATCCTGGCTCGGCAATCGATGGAGTCGGTGCCGAGTCTCCAGGTCGTCCGCAACTCCATCCCTGACGAAGTCGAGGATGCCGTCATGCGGGCGCTGGAAAAGACCCCGGCGGACCGCTTTGCCAGGGTCCGGGACTTCGCCGACGCTCTCTGTGAGGCGGATCTCGGCCCCACGGCCAGACGGACGTCCGGCCGAGCGATTCAAGCGGTCCGGCGAACCACGCCGCGCGGGGTCAAAAGGAATCAGGGAGTTGAGGGACGCAGTACCCGCTTCTGGGCGGTTTCGGCCGCCGTGCTCGCACTGCTCACCGCTACGGGGTTGGGAGCATGGAGAGTCTGGCACGCGGGCGGCGTCGAATCGGCCGTGGTGGCGGGAGGCCTCGACCCTCATCGTATTGCCGTCCTCTACTTCGGGGATGAGACAGGCCGGGACTCGTCCCGCTACCTGTCAGATGGGTTCACCGAGGGACTGATTCGTGAGCTGGGGCAGGTGCAGGGTCTCGATGTGATATCCAAAGGCGGAGTCGCGCCCTACCGGGGTGACGGCGTCTCACGCGACAGCGTAGCCCGAGCCCTGGCCGCCGGCACACTGGTGACGGGGAGAGTCGAGCACGCCGGAGACAGGCTCAGGGTGACGGCTAGACTGGTGGATGGGTCGAGCGGGGCTGACTTTGGCCGGGTCAGCTTCGAGCAGCCTGCGCGCAATCTGCTGGCAGTTCAGGACACCCTGGCTCAAAGGGTGGCAGGTTTGATCCGGGAGCGTCTGGGGGAGGAGATACGGCTTCGAGCGCAGCGAAACAGAACCCGCAATGCCGAGGCTTGGGTTCTGGTTCAGCGAGCCGAGCTGGCGCGCAAGCAGGCCGAAGCACTGGTTGAACAAAAGGACAGCACAGGAGCGACTGCTCGCGGGTTCGAATTGGCAGATACCCTCTATGCCCAGGCCCACCGGGCGGATCCCAAGTGGACAGAGCCCCTCGTCGGTCGCGCAGCCGTGGCATACAGACGTTCACGGTTGGTCGGCTTCGATGGAGCCGCAGCCAAGCCGTGGATAGACCGAGGGAAGAAGTTCGCGAAGGACGCGCTCGCGGTCGCGCCTCAAGACCCGGACGCCTTGGAGCTACGAGGAACGCTTCAGTACTGGGGTTGGCTCCTTCACATCGAACCGGATACGAAGGCCGCCATTCTGCTCCTGAAAGATGCGGAATCCGACCTTGAAGCCGCCGTGAAACTACGCCCCTCTCAGGCTAGCGCGTGGGCCATTCTGGGTCATCTCTACAACCACACGAAAGGCAGCATCGACGCCAAGCTTGCGGCTCAGCGGGCCTACGAGGAGGATGCCTACCTCAGCAATGCTGATCAGGTCCTGAACCGGCTGTTCATCGCATCCTACGACTTGAGTCAGTTCGGGGATGCCGCGCACTGGTGTGAGGAAGGCGGCCGCCGCTTTCCGGACGATTTCAACTTCGCCAAGTGCCGAATGTGGCTGCTGACAACCAAGGCCCGTGACCCGGACGTGAGCCTAGCCTGGAAGCTGGCGGACAGTGTTCCGAGGCTCGCTCCGGTGGGCCGCCGCGAATACGAAACCCACGAAGCTCAGATGATTGTCGCCATGGTGCTGGCCCGGGCGGGCCTGGCCGATAGCGCGCGGGCTGTTGCCGTGCGGGCCAGGGGTGGCCCCGCGGTTGACCCCACCCAGACGCTCGCCTGGGAAGAGATCTATGTGCATGTTCTGTTGGGAGATAAGGACGCTGCATTCAAGGCGCTCAAGAGCTATATAGCCGCCAACCCGGAGCGGCGAGCCGAACTGGTGGAGGAGTCCAACTGGTGGTTCAAGGACCTGGAGGCCGACCCACGTTACCAGGTGATCGTCGGGACCAGGTAGAGAAAACCCGAATCTGGACATGTGACGAATTTGTTGCACATTGGTATCCGACACCCCGTTCAACAAATGCCGTGGTTCGCTCAACCCGCCTCCGCCTCTCCCGTATGATACGCGGGGGTAGCCCGTTTCTGGCGCTGGCTCCACAGGGAGATCGCAATGCGCCGTATCGCCCTCGCCGCCCTTTCCGCTGCCCTCGCCCTATCAGCCTGTAGGGACCAAAACCGGGAATCGCCGACCGAGCCATCGGCCACGCCCGAGGGAAACCTTCTCACCAGCTGCCGGGTTACGCGGTTCCCGGCGGTGAGGGTTGCCCAGCTGATCGTGAAGGTTTTTCCCAAGGGCAAACTGCGCGTCGAAGCAGCACTCCGAGCCGCCGCGACTGCGCTGCTGTGGGACACCTGCAAGACCGCGCTGGCTCGGAAAGCGGCGGCGGGTTTTCTC
Organism: uncultured Gemmatimonadales bacterium; assembly: GCA_963742755.1. GTDB lineage: Bacteria > Gemmatimonadota > Gemmatimonadetes > Gemmatimonadales > GWC2-71-9 > CAVVWJ01. The sequence continues at coordinate 191,818 of CAVUMU010000011.1, read as the reverse complement.
GATTTCATGAATCGGAGCTTCGGGCAGTTGACCGGCTCGCAGGCAGAGAAGGACGAGCTGATTGGGCTATTTTTCACCGGGGTAGGGCTGCCGAGTCCGGGAAGCATAGTCCTCGGGCCTGACTTCGGGATCGGCACCGTGGACCCCGCCGCCACCACCGCCACCAGGATCGAGACTGAGGGCAAAACGGGACTGATCCAGTTCGAGCCTGCGCAAGGCGACCGTCCCGCCGCTTTTAACGAGGTGACCGTCGTAAGCATCTTCCGTCACGCGGATGGCTTCCGGCTCGATGGTTTCCCGGAGGAGGATCAGTACCCGCCCTTCTGGGATTATAGGGCCTCGAACACCTCGAACAACCACGTGGTGGCTCAGGATGCGATCGTAAGGATGGCGTTCTGTCTCTTGGGGACAACCAGGTTCCCGAGCGGCTATCCCGACGGTGTACGCATTGGACATAACCCTGACCTCACCGTGCCACCACCTCGCTTTGAGATTATTCCCGAGGATCCGGATGTTGTGGCCGCTTTCGGCGGAGCCTTAGTGTGCAACAACCTCCAGACCAGCCTCGGCAGCTTCGGGAGTGGGCTCGGAGACTTCGGCCGGGCCACGAGCCGCTTCTTCGGTCCTCTGATTCGGACCCTCTTCCTGCCCCAGCCACTGATGGCCGTGGCCGTAGGAAGCAGGGGGCCTCTCGGCGGGTTACCGCCCACCTTGAGCGACTTCGGAGTCGTAAACGCGACGAGCTACTTCGGGTATGAGGATGGTGAGACGGCGTGGACTACCGGTGCCGGTAGCTTCTGGAATCGTCGAAACTCGACTCCGATCGCTAACAGCGCCTACCCAACCTACGTATCGACTTGGGACGCGGTACCGCCAAACGCTGAAGAGCCGGCCGTCGTAGTCGGCGGCACTGTGGCGCCTCCATTCAGAAAGTTCAATTCGGGATGGTACGGGCAGGCCTCCACCGGTAGCTACATCGGGACTAGGGCGAACACAGCTCTTGGCGGAACGAGTACTGCCCCCAATTCAGGAGCATTTGTTTCGCCTCCGATCAAGGTGCCCACCGTGAGCGGCACGAACGTCGAGCTACGGTTTAAGACCTGGTGGGAGATCGAAGGCGTCAATCCAGGTAAGACTCGAGACGCACCGACCCCCGTAGGTCCTTTCGACGTCATGGATGTCTACCTGGAAGCTGGTGATGAGGTATTCCTGGCCCAACTAAACCCCGAGACCGATCCGGTCGGAGCCAATCGAGAATCAAAGGCCTACACCTCGGGGGGGTTCGACACTGCTCCGGTGTGGAAAAACATGGCGATCGACATCTCAGAGTTCATGGGCCAGACAGTTCAGATCAAATTCGAGTTCACCACCCGGGACGTAAACTTTAACGGCTTCCGTGGGTGGATGGTGGAAGACGTTCGGGTGTCTACCGGCACCAGTGAGGAGCCGGCGATCCTTCTGAGGCGAATTCAGAGGTCACAGAACAATGTGACTCCAGGGAGGGACCTGCCACCGGTGTCGCGATAGCCAGGCATTAACTATGCGGTCGCGAGCCTCCGCACCTCGCGGAGGACTCGCCGCTGCGCGGCCGAGTCCTTTACAGCCAGAAAAATCGTGTCGTCTCCGGCAATACTGCCGATCACCTCGGGCCAGGCCAACCGGTCGAGCGCCACCGCGACGTGGTTGGCTTCCCCCGGCGGAGTATGAAGCACCACCAGGGCATCGCCCGCGGTCTCCATGGTCAGCACACCTTCGCCTACCCGCCGCTCATCGGGATCGCTCCGCGGCGCACGCGGCGGTGGTCGGCGGTAGGCCCCATCCACCTTCACCAGCCGAAGCGCCGCGATGTCCCGACTCACCGAGGACTGGGTGACATCCCAGCCCAACGTGCTCAACCCATCGGCCAGCTCCTCCTGGGTGCGCACCGGACGAGTGCTGATGAGCTCCAGAATCTTGAGGTGGCGCTTGCGGCGGTCGGCGGTCATGACGGACGGGCGGACGGGCCGGGTACCCGCGAAGCGGGTGGTGGCGGACGGATGGCGCCGCCGGCCAGCTTGGTCATCGCCCGATCGAAGCGTTTCCGCTCGCGAGCGTTCCACGCAAGCGACCCCCGGATCCGTTTCTTCAGCTCCGGGAGGCCGAGGTTGCCCAGGCCACCGGTCGAGCTCCGGCGAGAGATGATGCGGGCCGGGGCAGGTGGGGCGAAGCTCTCTCCGTCCTTGAGCGCCGCCGCCACTTCGTGATACGCCTTCCGGAACGGGCGGCCAGCTTCAACCCGTCGCATCACCTCATCGGTTGCCAGCGCTCCGCCGGCCAGTGCCGCGTCACATCGCTTGGGATCGACCCCCAACTTGGGCAACGCGTGAGTGACGGCCTCGAGCATGGCCCCGGTGCGGTCCAGCCCACGCATCAGGGGCTCTTTGAGCAGCTGGAAATCACGGTGGTAGCCGCCGGAAAGCTTGGCCTTGATCTGCAGCACCGCCAGCAGGTCGCCCTCGACCGCGGAGGCCCGCCCGCGGGTCAGCTCGAAGAGATCGGGGTTCCGCTTGTGCGGCATGATACTCGACCCAGTCGCCAGGTCCGCCGGCAGCGTCAGGTATCCATATTCCTCGCCGCTGAAGACGATCACGTCCTGAGACAGCCGGGCCACGTCGTGTCCCAGCTGGGTGCACCAGAACAGCACCGCCGCCTCCAGCTTCCCCCGCCCGCCTTGCACTGAAGCCACGTTGACGTCCAGTCCCGCAAAGCCCAACGCTTTAGCGACCACACTGCGCTGGAGTGGAAGCGGCACGCCGTATCCGGCCGCGCTGCCGAGAGGCGAGCGGTCGACCCGAGCCCACAGCGCGGGCAACGATTCTACCGTATCCAGCACGCCCTCGGCGAGCGCCCCCGCCCATAGACCCACGGATGAAGGCATGGCCCGCCGGCCGTGGGTGTATCCCGGCCAGAGCACGTTCCGATGACGCTGCGCGAAATCGACGAGCGCGGCGGCGAGCCCCAGCGCGGCGGTGTTGACCTTCAGCAGCTCGTCCTTGAGAAAGAGGCGGAGATCACAGGCCACCTGATCGTTGCGGGATCGTCCGGTGTGCAGCCGCTCGCCGGTTCCCGGCGCGCGGCTGGTGAGCCAGTACTCAACCGCCGTGTGCACATCCTCGTGCCGGTGGTCGAGCTTGAGACGGCCTCGCGAGGTTGCGTTGAAGACCTCGCGAAGGCCGCGGCGCATCTGACCGTAGTCGGCGGTTGTAATCAGGCGGGCGGCGCGCAGGCCCTCAATATGACCAAGACTCCCGAGCACATCCCAGGACAGCAGTCGAGCGTCCCAGGTGCGGTCGTCGCCAGTCGTGTATTCGAACAGGCGCTTATCAGGAGTCGTGGAGCTCCACAGAGTGTTAGGCCGGTCCATGCTTCAATGCCCCGAGAGGTAGGCCCGCGCCAGCTGCCCGTAGAAGCCGCGCGCCGCGGTGACCTCGGGGATATCGACGTACTCGTCCGCCGTGTGCGAGCGCCGGCTGGTGCCGGGCCCGCACTTGATGGCGTCGATCTCCCGAAAGAAGACCCAGTCAGAGCAGGTCGGACTGCCAAAGTGGGTGGCGGTTGGCCGCAGTTGGGAGGCGGTGGCCAGCAGGCGCGAGCCCTGCGGCGTCTCGCAGGGAACCAGCCGGCGCGAGGTGACGATGACCTCGGAGGTCAGAGCGGCCCTGAGCTCCTGGGCGAGCTCGTCGTGAGTCCAGTCGGGCGTGCTGCGCACGTCCAGCACGGCGCGCGCGACGGGTGGGGTGATGTTTCGGCTGACTCCGGCCTCGAGCATCGTGGGCGTGGCAATGGCCCGGCCAAGCACCGGGTGAGAGCGCGACGCGAACAGGCCCTCCAGCTTGAGGAGGTCCCGGGAGAGCGCCTGCACCGAGTTGGTGAAACCGTCGTCCCCAGCGGCGTAGGCGGCATGGCGCTGGTCTCCCTCGGCCAGGAGATCCACCATCATGAGCCCGCGCTGGGCAACAGCGAAATCGAGACCCGTCGGCTCGCCGATGACGGCTGCATCGATCTCTCCAGCCACCTCGACCGCGTCACCCATCGTGGTGTTCTTGGTCTCCTCGTTGTAGCCCAGAATGACCAGCAGGCGTCCGGCGTCTATGCCGCCCGTATCCATCAGATCCTTGGCGGCATAGAGCATCGCCGCGACCGGGGCCTTGGCGTCTCCGGACCCGCGTCCGTAGAGCCGGGTTCCCTCGATGATCGGATTGAACGGATCCCTGGTCCATCCCGCGCCAGGTGGCACCACATCCAGATGGGAGGCCATCGCCAGGGTCGGCCCCGAACCCCAGCCGCGCACTTCGATCTGCACCGCGTGAGCATTTCGAACCACGTCGAGCCCCCACCGCCGGGTGGTCTCTTCAATGAACACGGCGATGGCCGTCTCTTCACCGCTTACGGACGGGATGGCGATCAGCTCGCGCAGGAGGTCGATCTCACCCGGCAAGATCCACCCCCAAATAGGTCGCCTTCTCCTTGCGCCCCACGATCATCGTGCCGCACCCCGCGCCGGTGAACACCTCGAGCAGGAGCGCGTCGGGCGCCCGACCGTCGATGATGTGAGTGCGCTCGACGCCGCCGGTGGCTGCGCGGATGCAGGCCTCCACCTTGGGACGCATGCCGCCGGCTAGCGCACCGTTGGCCATGAGGCCGGCCAGGTCATCGGGATCGGCGAAGGTCACCAGGGTGGAAGGGTCGTCCCGATTGCGGAGCACACCCGCCGCCCCGGTCAGGAAGATCAGTTTCTGCGCTCGGAGCGCCACGGCGAGCGACTCGGCCACGGTATCGGCGTTGACGTTGTACACCTCGCCGTCCTCCCCCCCGCCAGGCTGGCCACGACCGGGACCATGCGCGCCTCGGTCAGGGTCACGAGAACGCGGGGGTCGACCCGATCGATGTCGCCCACGTGGCCGTAGTCCACCCGGACGGTGGCACCCGCGTCGTCCACCACGGACACCGGAGGCCTGCGATGGGCGGTGATGAGCTCCGCATCGACCCCGCTGAGCCCCACGGCCTGAACCCGGTGTGCCCGCAGCGCCGCCAGGAGGTCGACGTTGATCTGCCCGGCGTAAACCAGCTTGGCCACCTCGAGGGCGCCATCGTCCGTAATCCGGCGCCCAGCCACCATCCGGGGCTCGAAGCCGAGCCGGCGACTCAAGGCCGTGGCCTGCGGGCCGCCACCGTGGACCACCACGATCCGGATGCCGAGCGACGAAAGCAGGGCGAGCTGTCCCGTCACGCGGTCGAGAACCTCGGGCGGAGCCAGGACGTCTCCACCCAGCTTTACCACGAAGACCTGGTCACGGTAGGCGCGGACGTAGCGGAGCGCACCTTTGAGTCCGGCGATGCCCTTCGTCGTGTCGATGGTCAATGTTGTCTCCTGAGTGAGAAGTGAGAGGTGAGAAGTGAGAAGGCAGTTTCAGCCACAGCCCCTCTCACTTCTTACTTCTTACTTCTCACTTCTTACCTATAAGTTCGAGTAGTAAAGCTCTCTGGGCATGCAGCCGGTTCTCGGCCTGGTCCACCACCACCGAGTTGGGCCCGTCCAAAACCTGGTCGTCGATCTCGACGTTACGCCGCACCGGCAGGCAGTGCATGACGATGCCTTTTCCGCCGCGGGTGGAGCGAAGCCGCGGCGCGGTCAACCGCCAGTCACGCAGGCCGGCCCGGTGCTCCGCTTCCTCCTCCGGCTTGCCGTAGAGCTTGACCGAGCCCCAGGACTTCACATACACGGCATCGGCCCCCACCAGGGCTTCGTCCGGATCATCGATGATATGCACGAACTCGCCGCCGGATTGCTGCGCGACCTTGCGAATCAGGGCCGTGTCCTCCGGATCCAGCTCGTATCCCTCCGGGCGTGCGATCACGATCTCCATGCCGAGCCGGGCCGCGGCGAGTGCGGCGCTGGCCGGCACCGCGGTGGGCAGGGCCTTGGGATGCCAGGCCCAGGTGAGCACGAACCGCTTGCCTTCGACCTGGCCCAGCTTTTCTCGCAGCGTCATGGCGTCCGCCAGTGCCTGGCATGGGTGCCGGCGCGCCGACTCGAGATTGATGACCGGCTTCTCGCAGTGCTGGGCGAAGCTCTTGATGATCGCGTCCTTCCGCGCCACCGCCCAATCGGTGCCTCGGGGGAATGACCGGACGCCGAGCGCATCGGCGTAGCGTCCCAGCACCCGGGCGGCATCGATGATGTGTTCGACCGACGCCCCATCCATCACCGCGCCCGGCTCTGTTTCCAAAGTCCAGCTGCCCTTCCCCGGCTCCAGTACCACGGCGTGGCCGCCGTGGAGAAACATCGCGGTCTCGAAGCTGGTCCGGGTCCGAAGACTCGGATCCATGAACACCATCGCCAGGACCTTTTTCTCCAGCCCGCCACTGATCTCGCCCCGCTTGATCCGGGCGGCGAGAGCCAGCAGGCCATCGACGTCGGCCGGGCTCCAGTCTTCGAGCGCGAGAAAATCTCGTTTCTTCACGAGAGCACCGCCTTGAGTCCGGTGAGCAGGATTTCGGCTTCGTCTTCCAGGAGGGTGAGGGCGGGCAGCAGCCGAAGCACCTCGGGGTCGGAAGCGGTACCGGTAAGGATGCGGTGGCCGAACAGGGCCTGTTGCACCCCCAGTGCCGGGCGGCCCAGGTGAAAACCCAGGAGCAACCCGCGGCCACTCACCCGGCGCACGCCGAGCTTGAGCGCGCCCTCGGTCAGGAAGCGGCCCACTTCGACAGCGTTCTTGACCAAACCCTCTCGCTCGATCACCTCGATGTTCGCCAGGGCCGCCGCGCAGGGCACCGGCCCGCCCCCAAACGTGCTGCCGAGGTCGCCGATGCTGATGCTGCTGGTGATCTCCGCCGTGGCGACGACCGCGCCGATGGGGAGCCCGGCCGCGAGCCCCTTGGCGAAGGTGAGGATGTCCGGCGTCACCCCAAATGCCTCGGCCGCGCTGAAAGCGCCGCAGCGTCCCACCCCGCACTGGACCTCGTCGAAAATCAGCGCGGCGCCGGCCTCGGAGCAGACCCGGCGCGCGGCCTGGAGAAACTCGGGCGCGCAGGCGCGGGCACCGGCGAGGCCCTGCACCGGCTCTACGATCATTGCGGCCACCGTCTGGTCTACCGCGGCGTCCAGCGCGGCGAGGTCGTCGAACGGCACCCGGCGGGATAGGGGAATCCCGCTCCGCCGCGCGGCTTCCTCATACCTCGCACCATCGGTGCACGCGAGCGTGGCCGCGGTCCGGCCATGCCACCCCCCGCCCACCGACACGATCGTTTGCCGCCCGGTATGCCGGCGAGCGAGGTGCAGCGCGTTCTCATTGGCCTCGGCGCCGGAGTTACATAGAAAGACCCGGCTCAGGGGCTCAGGACAGAGCTCGACCAGCTTCTCGGCCAGGTGTTCTCGAGCCGGATGCGCCACCGCGCTGGAGTAGAACAGGAGCTCCGACGCCTGCTGGGCGATCGCCCGGACCACGTCGGGGTGACTGTGGCCGGTGGCAGCGACCGCATGGCCGCCGTACGCGTCCAGCCACTCGTCGCCGTTCTCGTCGAGCAGCCAGGAGCCTCGTCCCCTCACCGGGCGAATGGGGAACTGGGCGTAGACGGGAAGAAGGGCGGACGGGCCGACGGGCGGTGGGACGGACACACCCTCCAGCACCGACTGCGTGTCTTCCGTCCGCCTGTCCGCCAGTCCGCCGGTCCGCCTGTTCAGCATGGAAAAGCCACCGCCGCGGTGAGCCCCGCGCATTCGTTGATCCCCAGTGCCAGGTTCATCGCCTGAATAGCTTGACCCCCAGCGCCCTTTACCAGATTGTCGATGGCCACGCTCACCTGGATCTCGCGTCCGTCGGGACTCTCGGTGGCATGGATCAGCGCGTAGTTGGTGCCGACGGCGTGAGTGAGCTCGGGCGGCGCATCGAGCAGGCGGACAAATGGCCGCCCCGGGTATGCCTCACGAAACCACTGACTCGCACTCGACCTGGAAACGGTGAGATCTCGCGGCAGATAGGCGTGCAGGGTGAGGTAGATCCCTCTGACGAACGGTCCCGAATGGGTCATCAGCCGGGCAGTGGCGTCAGGACGCCCGACCCACTCCCGCCAGCTCTGTAGCACCTCGGCCTCATGACGATGACCCAGTACCGAGTAGGCAAACAGGTTGTGAGCCCTGGTCGGATGGTGGGTGGTTTCCTTGGGTCGCCCGCCGGCACCGCTGGAGCCGGTAACAGCAAACAGTGACGGAGTGACGTCGAGACCCGCGCGAGCCAAGGGGTAGAGGGCCAGCTGCGCCGCGGTGGCAAAGCATCCGGGTGCCGCGATGGCGGTCGCCCCGGCGAGCTTGCTACCGGCGACGTCGGCCAGGCCGTAACGGAATCGGCTGATCAGGTCGGGAGCGGGATGGTTTCCATAGTGCTGCTGGTACAGCTGGAGATCCTGAACCCGGAAGTCGGCGGCGAGGTCCACCACCAGCCCGGGGCCGGCGGCGAAGACCTCACCCGCGAGGGTGGAAGACTCACCGTGTTCCAGACTGAGGAACACCACATCCCGTCCACGCGCGGTCTCGCCTGGAGTGCTCCCAGCGAAACGCGCGCCCGTGACTCCCGCAAGACCCGGATGCACCTTCCCAATGGCCTTTCCGGCCTGACTTCGGCTGGTCGCCACGCACTCCGTCACCTCCGGATGCTGAAGCAGCAGCCGCAGGAGCTCTCCGGCAACGTAGCCGGCGCCTCCTATGACGGCCACCTTCATCTTGAGTCGACGGTCAGGAGTCGGGAGTCGGGAGTCGGGGAGACTGCGCCACTCGAATCCTGAGCCCTGACTCCTGTCTCCTGACTCCTGACCCAGTCCTCCAGCGACGCCCGAACAACCGCGAGCAAACCTGCCGCATCCCGCCGCGCATTGTGCGCCGGCAGGCCGAGTCCGGTCTGGATGTAGACCTGGCCCACCTCGTTGTCCGTGGCCGGTCCGGTAATCACGGTGATGGGCAGGCCGAACTGGCTCCGCATGAGCTCGGTAGCACCCCAGCACGCCACCGGGTCCGGCGCCGCCATCACATATGCGGCACCGACCCGCATGAGCTCGGCATCGAGCAGGATGTCCTGCACCCCGTACTCGCCCAGGATGCCGTCGCCCAGCTCGGCCACGATCACGTCGGGCTTGGCTCCGGCCAGGCGGTTGAAGATTCCCTTGGCCGTTGTGACCGTCACGCCGGCGTGCGTGCTGGCCACGCCGACGTCATTGAAAGTGAGCGCGGCAATCGCACCGGCATCGACCATGGACAGCGCATCCCGCATCAGCGAGACGCCGGTCAGCTTGGCGGCGGCAACCTTGAGCCCTCCCCGCGCGAGGCCACGCACCAGCTCGGTGGCGGCCACCGTTTTGCCCGCGTTCATGCAGGTGCCGGCCACATATACCACCGGGACGCTGCTCTCCAGCGTGTCGGCCGGAGGCACCGAGTGATCCTTGATGTGGGCGGGACGGCCGATCCGGTCGCCCAGGTCGGGAAACGCGAGGATGGCGCCGAGCACCTCCGCCCTGAACGGCGGGCCAATGTCGGGGTTCATCGAGGTGCACTGTCCCAGGATCCCACCCAGGTTGAGCACCTCGATGGTGTCGCCCACGCTGATGTGACTGGGGACCACTCCGGCATAGCCACGGAGAGCACGCCGGGTGCCGAGTGTGCCGGCGAGAACATCCCCGCCTCGCAGCTCCAGCATCCGTCCGGTGACATCTTCGACCGTGTTGTAGGTCGATTTGTCCGCCAGGATCCGAACCGCCAGCACATAGCCTTCGCTGGCCAGGATCTCGTCACCCACGATCACCTCTGGCGAAAGGGCCGCATTTCGTGTCGATGAGGCGATTCGGTCTAGCTTGACGCGGGTAGTGACGACCATTCAGGTCCTCCTCTCACAGGTTCTACTTCTTACCGCGACGGGTGGACTTGGTAGCCTTCGCGCCCTTCGTGCCTTTGGGGTGAAGCTTTTCGGAAGTCCCGTTCGCCGCTCGTGCTGCGAGCAAGGACGGCACGGCGGCGACGTGGGCAAAAGCGCGGGCCTCGTCACCGGTCCAGAGCCGGTTTTCCTCACCATACGTGGCGACCGAGCGGTCCATCATGGAGTGGGGGCTTCGGGTTCCCACCACATGAAAGCGACCCGGGGCCAGCCGCACCCGGGTCTCACCGCTGACCCGCGCCTGCGAGCTGGTGATCAATGCTTCGATGTCCCGGAGCGACGGATCGAAGTACTGGCCTTCGTGGAGCCGGTCGCCGTAGAAGCGTCCCAGCTGGTCTTTCCAGAACGTCTGCCACTTGGTGAGCACCAGCTTTTCCAGCTCTCGATGCGCGCCGATCAGGAGCAGGGCAGCACCAGCCTCGAACCCGATCCGGCCCTTGATACCGAGCGCGGTTTCGCCCACGTGGATGCCCCGGCCGATGCCATAGGACTCGGCGAGGTCGCCCAGCTGTTGGATCAGTTCGGGGCCGGGCAGCGCGCCGCCGTTCAGCGCGACCGGGAGACCACCCTCCCAGGTCAGCACGATTTCGACCGGTGCCGGTGCGCCGGTGGGCGGCTCGAGCAGCTCATCCGGCGGTCCGGCCCAGGTGTCGTGAGTCCAGCCGCCACCCCACGTAGTGCCCCAGAGCCCGCGATTGATCGAATAGGCCCCGGCCTTGGCCGGAACCGGCAGGCCCCGTGTATTCAGGAATGCCATCGCCTGGTCCCGCTGGATCCCCTCATCCCGAATCGGGGTGACGATTTGGAGGTCGGGGGCAAGTACCCGGAGGGCGACGTCGAAGCGGACCTGATCGTTGCCGGCGCCGGTGGATCCGTGGGCGACGGCGCGGGCCCCGATTCGCCGGGCGGCTTCCACCAGGGAGAGCGCCTGCTGAGTCCGCTCGGCCGCGACGCTCAACGGGTATACGTCGCCCCGCAGGACGTTGCCCTGAACGAGGAACCGCACGAACCGGTCGAAGACCTGCTCCCGCGCATCGATCTCGTGATGCCGGACGGCGCCCACCTGCTCTGCCTGCCGCCGGATCGCCTCGCGCTCAGCCGGCGCGGCACCACCGGTGTTTACGTAGACGGTATGGACCGACCACCCGGCCTCGGCCAGGCGAGGGACGCAGTAGGAGGTGTCGAGTCCGCCGGAAAAGGCGAGCGCCAGAGAGCGGGGCGATTGCATATTGCATAAATATGCGCTTTTTCGGGCTGAGCACAAGAGCGCGAGGGATGTGGGTGTGGACGTCGCGGAGCCACGACTCCCGGGACCGGGCCTCGCCTTCCCTGGATGGTGACGCGATGACCCTCCAGCTGCTGATCGAACAGCGGGGCCACCCGACCAGGCCCCGGCCTGCACCTCCACCTAGTGCCAGGTATGCGTTGCCCGCCCGATCGCGAGAGGACCCCCGGCAGCAGCCCGAGCACTGTATCGACTAACGTCTGCCGGGTGCTCACGATGGCTTCGAGCGTGGAGGTGAGAGAGGTGACCGCGGGGAAGCCGAAAGCGCTGCCGGGACAACGACAGCGCTTAGGCGGAAGACTTACTTCAGACGCCTCGGCACGACTCTAGATGCCGGTATCCAAGTCATACACGTACAGGGCAGCCCCGCACCCTGAAGGGGCTTCGCTCACTACCTCCCGCATGAGCTCCAGCGCCTCACGCAGGCTCCGGGAGAACGCGTACTCGAGAGCGAGCGGCGCGGGCTCCCCATCTCTGGTCTCCGGGAGATAGGCTGTCAGGAATCGGTCGATGATAACGGGGTGGATTTCGCGCTGAGCGGGATGGGGCAAGCTGTGGCGACGCTCAATCTCTGTGAGGAGGCGCTCAGCCACGAAGAGGCGCTCCTGTTCAAGGACGGCAGCAGGAAGCATCACATATATCCTCAACTCGCATCGCCGGTGCGTCTGGCGCGCAACCGGCAAGTGATAGGTACGGGCGACGCCAGACGCCTCGAAGGCCGCCACTTCGGCGGTATGTCAACCAATGCGAAAGTCCGGTGAACGGCGTAAGAGAAGAAAGACCGAAGCAGGCTAGACCTCGCTCAGTTTTGCGGTCGCATTCCGCGGCTGGGGCAGTCGAATGGAAGGGAGAACCGCTGCGATCTCCCCGCGTCGGTGCTCGTACGCTGGTGGAAGCATCAGACGCGCCCCTAGTTCCGCCGCCGGCTCGTCGATCGTGAAGCCCGGCCCGTCGGTGGCGATCTCGAACAACACCCCACCCGGCTCCCTGAAGTAGACCGATCGGAAGTACTGGCGATCGATCACCGGGGTGATCTCTACGCCCCGGGCCTCGATCTCCGCCCGGCGGTCCAGTTGCTCCTGCTCGCTGGCGGATCGGAAGGCGACATGGTGCACTGTTCCGACGCCATCCACCCCACCCCAAAAACCACGTGCCCGCCTCAGGTTCACGACCTGGCCCAGGCCAGGACCGGACGAGCGAAAGCGCAGCAGACCATCCGCTTCGCCCGCTGCTACGAAGCCGAGTTCGTCGACCAGGAGGTCTGCCGTCCCGGTGTCCCCATCTTCCCACAGCGTGATTCCGTGCAGACCCCGAATGGCGTGCTCCGGGGTTACCGGTCCCTCCCCCCAGGGTGCTACCCCGGTTGCCTGTGGAGTGGCCACCAGTTCGAGCAGGAGTCCATCAGGGTCGGTCAACGCTAGGACCTGCTCCTCGAAGCGGCGAACGGGGCCAGTGTACTTGATGCCCTGGCTCAGCAATCGCTCGACCCAGAACCCCAGCGAGGCCGAAGGGATCGCGAGCGATACGCTACCGGCCTGTCCGGTTCCCTGCCGGCCGCGACGGCCGTGGGGCCAGGGGAAGAAGGTGAGAACGGAGCCGGGTCGCCCCAGCTCGTCGCCATAGTACAAATGGTAAGTGGAAGGGTCGTCGTAATTGACCGTCACCTTGACCAGCCGGAGTCCGAGCGTGCCGGCATAGAAATCGAGGTTGCGTTGCGCGTCCCCGGCAATCGCGGTGACGTGGTGAATCCCCACCGTAACCCCCTTCCTACTTTGGTAGCGCCGGGCCGGATCCGGCGGCGGTTTGTCCCACGGCCCTGGCGATCTGATCCAGGTCGGCAAGGGTCAGCTCGAGAGTCGCAGCTCCGATCCACCCATCTACCTGGTCAGGTGAACGGGCCCCGACGATCGCCCCGGTGACGCCAGGCCAGGCGAGCGTCCAGGCGATCGCGACCGCACTGACCGTGGTACTGTGCCGCTGCGCGATCGGTCGCAGCGCGTCTCGCAGCGCCAGGTTCCGGCTCAGCTTGGGAGGCCGGAAGTCCGGCGAGCGCCGCCGCCAGTCGTCCTCGGAGAGCGACTCGATCCGGTTCACGGAAAAACGCTCGGTAAGCAAGCCCGATTGCATTGGACTATACCCGATGACTCCGGTTCCATGCGTCGCACACCAGGGGATCTCAGCCTCAGCCGCCTGACGCCGGATGAGCGAGAGCGGCGGCTGCAGGGAATCCACGTGCCGAACCGCCTCGCAGCGCTCCAGCAGCGCCACATCGAAGTTCGAAACTCCTATCGCGCGGACCTTGCCCTCATCCACGAGCCGAGTCATCGTCTCCCAGGAATCCTCCACCGCGGTTCCACTCTGGTCCGGCCAGTGGAACTGGTAGAGATCGATGCGCTCCACGCCGAGCCGGCGGAGAGACGCCTCGCACTCCCGTCGGATCGATTCCGGTTCGAGTACCTGGCGAGGGGGCGCCTCCGGGCGATCCTCGTCCCATACCAGCCCGCACTTGGTAAAGACGTAGGGACGGCTGGCGGTGGGTATGCCCTCAAGGGTGAGGCGCACGACCCCTTCCGAGTGCCCCAGCCCGTACACCGCGGCGGTGTCGATCCAATTGACGCCAAGTTCAAGCGCGCGGCGGATGCTGGCGATGGAGTCAGCATCGTTCTGGGGACCCCAGCCAAACGCCCAGCCACCTCCACCCGCGGCCCAGGCGCCGAAGCCGACCGTGGTCAGGTGAAGGTCGCTCTGTCCCAGCCGGCGGGTTGGAAGAGTCGCTATCATGGGTAGCCTGGCGCGCTGAAGTAGGAGCATTCAGATCTCTGCAACCAGAATTGGAACATGTCCCAACTTAAGTCGGTGAGGGAGGACACTGCCGGTGCGGCCTCTTCCACCGGTACCTATGCCCGAAGGATCGGAGTCTTCTCCGGAACGATGATGGTCGTGGGGGGCATCATCGGCTCCGGCATCTTCCTCAATCCGGCGCTCGTGGCCGAGCGGGCTCGAACGTTCGAGCTCACCCTGGGAGTCTGGGTGCTGGGCGGCGGCATCGCGATGCTGGGCGCAGTGGTATTTGCCGAGCTCGGCGCGCGGAGGCCGGTGGCGGGCGGCGGCTATGCCTATCTGCGCGATGCCTACGGAAAGCTGCCGGCATTTCTCTATGCCTGGACACTATTGCTGGTGATAGCCACCGGCGCCATTGCGGCCGTTGCGGTCACGTTCGCAACCTATACCGCGGCCCTCACCGGCCTGGGACCGGCTGCGAGACTGCCGCTCGCGGTGGGCGCGATACTGCTGCTGTCCGCGGTGAACTATCTGGGCGTAAAGCCGGGAGCGGTCACCCAGAACGTGCTCACGGTTCTGAAGCTGACCGCGCTCGCGATCCTGATCGTGGCTGGCCTGACGCTTGTCCCGGCGGCGCCGCCGGCGGCGCCGCTGGAGCCTCTGGCCCGCGGGGGGATCCTGCTCGCTGTGGGCACCGCCCTGGTCCCCGTGCTCTTCGCCTTCGGCGGCTGGCAACAGACGAATTTCGTGGCTGAGGAGCTGATCGAGCCGGAGCGAAACCTGCCGCGCGCACTGGTGGCGGGCGTGACCATCGTGGTGGCGGTGTATCTGCTCGCGAATCTGGCCTACCTTCGCACGCTGGGCTTGGCAGGGCTGGCCGGCAGCAGTGCTCCGGCGGCCGACGCCATGAATGCGCTGCTCGGTCCTCCGGGCCGGAGGCTCATCGCTGCAGGCATCGCGATCTCGACCTTCGGGTTCCTCAATTTAGTGATCCTGGTGTCCCCCCGGGTCTATCAGGCCATGGCTCGCGATGGCCTTTTCTTCCCCAGCCTGGCACGGTTGCACCCCCGATACCGCACTCCGTCGGCCGCCATCGCCTTCCAGGGAGTCTGGGCAATCGTCTTGACGTTGACCGGTCGCTACGGGGATCTGCTGGACTACGTGGTTTTTGGGGACTGGATCTTTTTTGCGGCGGTGACGTCTACGGTGTTTGTCTTTCGGGCCCGGGAACGGACCGGCCAGGAGCCCTTTATGCTTCGGTATCGAATGCCCGGATTCCCCCTGGTGCCACTGGGGTTCATGCTCGCGGCGCTCTACGTCGTGATCGGGTCGATCGCCTCCAACCCGGGTAACGCAGTGAAGGGCACCGTGCTCATCCTGCTCGGGGTCCCCGTGTTTCTGTTCTGGACGGGGAGGCGGGTAGGCCGCTCGAAATAACTTCTTCGGCCACGGCTTCCTCGATCAGATACTCCTCCTTGTACATCCGGATCAGCTCGAAGAAGTACGAGATAGCCAAGGGCCCAATGAGAAGCCCGAGCAGCCCGAAGTACCGTATTCCGGCGAAGGCACCGATGATGGTGATGAACGGATGGATCTGGGCCCAGCGTCGGAACACAATCGGACGGATGACATTGTCCACGTTTCCGGCCACCACCGTGCCCCAGATGGCCAGACCGATCGCCATTCCGTAGCGGCCCTCCAGCGCCAGGTGGAGGACGCCCGGACCCCAGACCAGGGCGCTACCCACTACCGGCAGAATCGCGACGATTACGGTGACGACGCCCCAGAAGAGCGCATTCGGTATCCCCGTCACCCAGAAGGCCACCCCGACGAGCAAGCCCTGAATCGAGGCGGTAAGCAGTGTTCCGATCAAGGTGGATATGGTGACCCCCCGGAACCGCTCCCGCAGGATTTCCGCATTACGAGCCGAAAAGGGGATGAACGGTCGCACCTGCCTCCAGGCGGACTCCGGTTCCTGCAGCAGGTAGTACAGTCCGAAGAAAGCGATGGTCAGCTGGATGCCAAGCCGTGTGGCCGTGCCGATGAGGCCGACGGCGCTGGCACCGATCCAGCTGACCAGGCTCGACCCGAAGGATTCAATCTGGGCCCCTACATCGTAGGGGCCGATTCGGAGCTCCCGGAGCCGGGTGAGCAGAGGACTCCGGATGACGCCGGTCGCCATATCCTGCGCTTCGTTGGCCACTACCCCCAGGAAAGACAGGCCCGGCCCAACGATCAGCAGGATTCCCGAGAGGACCACCAGTCCGGCGGCCAGCCCGGGCTTCAGTCCCAATCGGACGAGGGCCCGGTACATCGGCGCGAACATGATGTACAGGACCGGCACCCCGATGAGCCCCGTGCTGAAGGGCCAGAGGGCGTACACCAGGCCCAGCCCGAGCACGAAAATCAGGAAGGCAGCACGGTCCCGCTTGTCGTCCAGGAAGGCCATCGGCGAAGTGTAGGGTAGGCCTGGATAGCCCGCCAGCCGCCCCCTGCTCGCTCCTCGCCGGGTTCCGGTCGAGGATGTATCTTCGGACTCGTGGTCCCTCTGATTCAGCTTTCTGGCGCCTACCTTCTGGCAGGCAGCGCACTGCTCGCTCTGTCGGTTCTGCTCCTGGGTCTGCTCTGGCGGGAACGCCGGCGCCGGAGGGGGGCGGAGCGCTCCACAGCCGAACTCCAAAGCCAGCTGCAGACGGTCACCGCAACCATGCGCGAGGGGGTCATCACCTACGACATGGAGCGGCGGCTCACCTTCATCAATCCTGCCTTCGAGCGGCTCACCGGATATCCGGTTGAGGACATCCGGGAGCAGGAATTCCTCCAGTACATCCACGATGAGGACCGGCCCGCCATCCTGGCTGAGTGGGACCGTCTGGCGCAGGGAAGCGCGCTTCGAGACCAGGAATACCGCGTGATAACCCGGAGCGGTCAGATCCGGTGGTGCTCCAGTTCCTGGGAGCCGATGCGGGACGAATCCGGGCGTCAGGTCGGCTACATGGGGACCGAGTTCGATATCACCGAGCGCAAGCTGGCCGAGGAGGCGATGCGCCTGGATACCGAGCTGTTCCAGGCGGTTCTCGAGGTCGAGAAGGCGGTATCGGGGGCGGGCCTCGACTCGGACACCGTCATGCGCGTCATTGCCGAACGCAGCCGGGGACTGACCGGCGCGAGTGGCGCGGTGATCGAGGCGATCGAAGGCGAGGATGTGGTCCCCCTGGTCCAGGCTGGCACCATGGCGCCCCGGCTCAAGGTAAGCACGAGCCTCTCGGGGCTCTGCGCCCGTACCGGGGAGCTCCAGCGCTGCGACGACACTCAATCCGACCCCCGGGTGCCCCAACAGGCTTACCGGGAGCTGGGGATTCGCTCCATCCTGGTTGTGCCTCTGAAGGACGAGCAGCGGATACTCGGCCTGCTCAAGGTGGTGTCACCTGAGCCCCACGCGTTTTCCGAACGGGACGCCAAGGCGCTCCGGCTGCTGGGTGGCCTTATGGGTGCGGCCATGGGCCATGCCGCTGCGTTCGAAGGGCGACAGTCGCGACTGGAGGACCGCACCCGCGCGCTACAGGAGAGCGAGCAACGGTTCAAGCAACTCGTCGACGTGGCCCAGGAGGGCATCTGGGTGGCGGATGACCGCGGGGTGATGACCTACGTGAATCAGCGGCTCGCCGATCTGCTGGGGTACGTAAACGGCGCCCTTCTCGGGCGGCAGGTCTTCGATTTCATCGAGCCCGATTCCAGGGCCGGCGCCCAGCGCACCCTGGGCCGTCGGATGTCACCGGGACATAGCCAGGACCTTCGCTTCCGTCGGCGTGACGGCACCCAGGTCTGGGGGCTGGTGTCGTCCAGCCCGATCCTGGGGAAGGACGGCGCCCTGGTCGGCACCGTCGGCATGGTCACCGACATTACCGAGCGAAAGCGGACCGAGGAGCAACTGCGGCGCTCGGCCGACCGGCTCGCGATGCTGCACGACATGGATCAGGCAATCCTCGCGGCGCAGTCGCCCGCGGAGGTGGGCCGCGCGGCCCTGGGCCGGATGCGCCGGATGGTCCCCTGCCAGCGTTGCACCGTGGTCCTCTTTGACTTTGAGCGCGGGCAGGCCGAGCTGATCGCCGGCTATTCAGCGGGAGTCCAGCTGGCGGCCGCCTCACTGCCCCTGGCGGAGTTTTCGCCGGCCGAGGCGCTCCAGCGTGGCTCGGTCCGCTACATCGAGGACCTGTCCGGGGAGGAGGATTCCCCTCCCATGCTGCGCCAACTCCAGGCCGAGGGGCTGAGATCGGTCCTGTCCTCGCCGCTCCTGGTAGACGGCGAGGTGATCGGGGAAATCAATCTCGCCGCGTCCGCCCCGGCGGCGTTCAACGTCGAGCACCGGGATATCGCCATCGAAGTTGCCACTCCTCTGGCCATCGCCATTCAGCATGCCCGGCTCAGACAGGAGCTCGCCCGCCAGACCGGGGAGCTGGAGCGAAGACTGGCGGACAAAAGCTGCGCCCTGCGGGCGGCGACGGCCGAGATCGAGACCCTGCTCTATTCGGTGTCCCACGACCTGCGAACACCCCTCCGTCACCTGATCGGCTTTTCCCGCCTGCTGCTCGATGACCACGGGAAAGATCTCGATCCGGGCGCGTTGCACTATGCCGAGCGCATCCATCAGGCCGCCGACCAGATGGCAACGCTGGTGGACGATCTGGTGGGCCTCTCCCGGATCGGACGCCAAGATCTGCTGCGCCGGGATGTGGGGTTGACCACACTGGTGGAGGACGTGGTGGATCGCCTGCGTTCGTCCAGCGACGGACGGGTTATCGAGTGGAAGGTCGAGGAGCTGCCGACCGTGGAATGCGATCCGGGACTCGCCAAGATCGCCATCACGCATCTGCTCGCCAATGCCGTCAAGTTCACCCGGCCGCGCGCCAAAGCCACCATTCGGATCTATCCGGTGGAGGCCGACGGGCAGGTCGGCCTTGGCGTCGAGGATAACGGCGTGGGGTTCAAGATGACCTATGTGGGCAAGCTCTTCGGCATGTTTCAGCGGCTCCACCGTCCCGATGAGTTCGAAGGGAATGGGGCGGGTCTCGCCATCGTCCAGCGCATCGCTCACAAGCACGGGGGACGGGTGTGGGCGGAATCGGAGCCGGACGCGGGAGCGAAGTTTTTTCTCACGCTGGGGCAGCAAGGCAGCGGCACAGCGGGGTCAGACAACGGGGCAGCGAGGCAGCGGGACAGCGGCGAGGAGGTTAGCCCCGGTTGAGGTCCAATTCAGCCGGGGATCAACCGCCCCGCCGCTCCGCCGCCCCGCCGACCGACATCCTCCTGGTCCAGGCCAACCCGCTGGAAGTCGAGCTCACCCTGCGCCCACTGCAGGAGCTGGATCCCTCCGCTCACATCCAGGTCGCGCGCGACGGTGAGGAGGCGCTGGACTTCCTGCTGGGACGCGGCCCATTCCGCCACCGCCTTGGTGCGGCCTTGCCTCGCCTGGTGTTGCTCGATCTGAAGCTGGCCAAGCTCGACGGGATGGAGGTGCTGCGCGGGGTGCGGGGAAACTCACGTACCTTCATGACGCCCGTCGTCGTGCTGACTTCCTCGATTGACCCCCGCCAGCTGGCCCAATGTTATCAGCTGGGAGCGAACAGCTGTATTCAGAAGCCTGTGCGGTATGATGAATTCTGGAACACCATTCAGACGCTGGGCCGCTACTGGCTGAGCTTCAACGAGTCTCCCCCCTCCGCCGCCGCACCGGTGGGTTGACCGGGCTTTCTCTGCAACTTTTGAGGCCCGCAACGCGTCTTTGGAACGTCGCCATCCCCGCCAATCTGACCCTGAGGTCCTCGTGCGAGCCAGATTCGTCCGCCTGCTGCTGTCTGCCCTGTTTACCGTGCCGGCCACCTCCGCTGCCCTGCTTCAGGGCCAGGCGCCGGCGGCGCCGGCCCGGCTCGACATCCCCTTTCAACGATTTGTGCTGCCCAACGGGCTGACCCTCATCGTCCACGAGGATCACAAGGCACCGATCGTGGCCGTGAATGTCTGGTATCATGTGGGCTCCAAGAACGAGAAGCCCAGCCGTACCGGCTTTGCCCATCTCTTCGAGCATTTGATGTTCAATGGATCCGAGAACTACGACAAGGACTTCTTCGGCCCGATGGAACAGGCAGGTGCCACCGACATGAACGGCACCACCAACGAGGACCGCACCAACTACTTCCAGAACGTGCCGACCAACGCCGTGGATCTTGCGCTGTGGATGGAATCGGACCGGATGGGGCATCTCACTGGAGCGATCAACCAGCCCAAGCTCGATGAGCAGCGAGGCGTGGTGCAGAACGAAAAACGGCAGGGCGAGAACGAGCCCTACGGAAAAGTGTGGGACTTTCTGACGCCTAAGCTGTACCCGCCGAACCATCCTTATTCCTGGACCGTAATCGGCTCGATGGAGGATCTGGAGGCAGCCAAGCTCGACGACGTGAAGGACTGGTTCCGGACCTACTACGGTGCCGCAAACGCCGTCGTAGTCGTTGCCGGTGACATCGACGCCGTGACCGCCAGGCAAAAGGTGGAGAAGTATTTCGGCGACATCCCCGCCGGGCCGCCGGTAGCGCGGCAGCAGGCGTGGGTGGCCAAACGGACCGGAACCCAGCGTGGGATCATGCAGGATCGGGTTCCTCAGGCCCGGATCTACAAGGTCTGGAATATCCCGGGGTGGGCCACTGCGGATGCCGACTATCTCAACCTGGCCAGCGATATCCTGAGCAGCGGAAAGTCCTCCCGGCTCTACAAGCGGCTGGTATACGACGAGCAGATCGCCACCGACGTCTCGGCCAGCCTGGATCTCAGAGAAATCGGCGGTCTGTTCTCCGTCGAGGCGTCCGCCCGCCCGGGAGTCGATCTGAGTCGAGTGGAAAAGGCCGTGGACGAAGAGCTGGCTCGCTTTTTAGCCGGCGGCCCGACGCCTGTGGAGCTGGGCAGGGCCAAGACCCAGTACCGGGCGGCATTTGTCCGGGGCGTAGAGCGAATCGGTGGTTTCGGCGGCAAATCCGATGTACTCGCCCAGGGCGAAATCTTCGCCGGACGTCCCGACTTCTATAAGGTTCGCCTGGACCGCCTGGAGCGCGCCTCCGCTGCGCAGATTCTGAGTTCTGCCAGGCGCTGGCTGAGCGACGGTGTCTACAACCTGGAGGTGCACCCGTATCCCGGATTTCAGAATGCGAAGGCCGGCGCAGACCGATCCAAGCTGCCTGAGCCTGGACCTTCCCCGGCCGCCAAGTTTCCCGAGCTGGAGCGGGCGACTCTGTCAAATGGCCTGAAGATCGTTCTGGCGCGGAGAGCCACCATCCCGCAGGTGCGCTTCGACCTGCTACTGGATGCAGGTTTCGCTGCCGACCAAGCCGGCATTCCGGGAACCGCGAGCCTGGCCATGGCCATGCTGGACGAGGGCACCGCGCGACGGAACTCGATCCAGATCAGCGATCAACTGGCTCAGCTCGGCGCCAATCTGGGCACCGGCTCCAAGCTCGATGTGTCCACCGTTTCGCTCGAGGCGCTCAACGAGAACCTCGACGCCTCGCTCGACATCTATGGGGACGTGATTCTCAATCCCGCCTTCCCCCGAACCGACTTCGACCGGCTGAAGAAACAGCGGCTGGCGCAAATCCAGCAGGAAAAGGCCGACCCGGTCGGCCTGGCCCTCCGGGTGTTTCCCGGACTCTTGTACGGGGCGGACCATGCCTATGCAAATCCTTGGACTGGATCGGGCACCGAGGAGTCCACCGCCAGGATCAAGCGCGAGGATCTGGTCCGCTTTCATCAGACCTGGTTCAAGCCCAATCACGCCACCCTGGTGGTCGTCGGCGCCACTACGATGTCCGAGATCAAACCCAAGCTCGAGCGGCTGTTCGCGTCCTGGAAGCCGGGTGATGTCCCGACCAAGAACATCGCCACGGTGGGCCAGCAGCCACGGCCGGTGGTCTACCTCATCGACCGGCCGGGATCGCTCCAGTCGGTCATTCTCGCCGGAAACGTCGCTCCCTCCAAGGCCAACCCAAAGGAGGTCACCATCGAGGCCATGAATGGCGTCCTCGGGGGAGACTTCAGCTCCCGGGTCAACATGAATCTGCGGGAGGACAAGCATTGGTCCTACGGTGCCTTTACGTTCTTCCGGGACGCGCGCGGTCAGCGCCCATTCGTGGCGTACGCGCCGGTGCAGACCGACAAGACCAAGGAAGCGGTGATGGAGCTGGACAGGGAGCTGCGCGGGATCGTGAAGGACCGGCCGGTCCAGCCGGCCGAGCTCGCGCGCGCGCAGGCTTCGCTGACGCTGACGCTGCCCGGATCCTGGGAGACCGCGTCCGCACTGGCAGGATCGATAGGGAACATCGTGACCTTCGGCCTGGATGATCGCTACTATGACACCTTCGCCGATAAGGTCAGGGCCCAAACCATTGAGAGTGTGACGGCGGTGGCGGGCGAGGTCGTGCACCCGGACCAGCTCGTCTGGGTGGTCGTGGGTGATCGCTCGAAGATCGAGGCCGGCCTACGCGAGCTGAAGCTGGGTGAAATCAGGCTCATCGACACCGATGGGAAGCCGGTGAGTTGATCACCAACCACAGGCGCATGAGGGCGGATTTCTTCAGCCCCGGGCGTTACTTTCCGTCATGATACGCCTTCTCCGGCAGCTGGACCGGCTGCCTTCCGGCATGGTGCTCGGGCTGAGCAGCGGGCTCGTGGTCCTCATCGCGATTGCCGAACTGGTTACCGGCCCGGATCTGTCATTTCACATCTTCTACCTGGCCCCGGTCATCCTGGCGGGCTGGGCGGCGGGCGCCCGATCGGGAGCGATTATCGCGCTGGCCAGCGCGACCGCATGGTCGCTCGCCGATGTGCAAACCGGCAGAGTCTACGAGCTGACCATCACCCCTTACTGGGATTTCGTGGTTCGGCTCGCGTCGTTCGTGGTGGTGGGCTACCTCTTGGCCGCGCTCCGCGTTTCCTGGAATCACGAGCGGGAACTGGCTCGCACCGACAGCCTGACGGGAGTGCGCAACGGCCGCTCCTTTGCGGAGCTGGTGCAGGCCGAGCTGCGCCGCTCCCGCCGCTTCGGCCGCCCGCTGACGATTGCCTACCTGGACCTCGATGACTTCAAGAGCATCAACGACCACCTGGGTCATAGCGCCGGTGACGACGTGCTGAAGGTGGTCGCGCAGGCCATGTCCCGGTCGCTGCGCGCCGTTGACGTCGTGGCCCGGCTTGGGGGCGATGAATTCGCCGTTCTGCTCGCGGAAACCGATTCGGATGTGGCCCGGCAAGTCATCACCAAGGTCCATGAGGCCATCATAGAGAGCACCACAGCCATCGGCTCCCCGGTGACGGCGAGCGTGGGCGTCATCACCTGGCGGCAGGTACCCGGATCGGTAGACGACCTGCTCCGCAGCGCGGACGACTGCATGTATGAGGTCAAACGACACGGCAAGAACCGAGTGCATCACCGGACCATCGAGGCCCGCGACGACCCGGTGATGCCGGTCGCCCAGGAACCCGGACGCGTGCGAGACCTATCATTTTGATCAAGGGAGACTAGCGATGCCAACGAGTAGCGCGAGCGCGGTATGGGAGGGTGGCCTGAAGGCAGGCAAGGGGCACTTCAAGGCAGGATCGGGCAGCTTCGAAGCGGACTATTCGTTCCCGACCCGGTTCGAGGGCGCGCGGGGGACCAACCCCGAAGAGCTCATGGCGGCAGCCCACGCGGCCTGCTTCAGCATGGCCCTGTCCGCGGGACTGGAGGGCGGCGGCAAGCCCGCTACCCGCATCAGCACCAAGGCGTCCTGCACCATCGAGAAGGTGGGGGACGGCTTCAAGATCACCAAGATGCGCCTGGAAGTACGGGGCAAAGTGCCAGGCCTGGATCAGGCCGGGTTCGCAAAGGCAGCCGAGGCCGCCAAGAAGGGCTGTCCGGTGTCGGGCGCGCTGCAGGGAAACGTTCAGCTCGACATGGACGCGAGGCTCGAATAGACCCGGTCTGCCACACGCTGGTTGGGGCTGCCCTCTCTCGTAGCGGGCTGGGCCGGCGAACCGCACTCGGCGCCACCGCACTGATCGTCGGGGCCAATCTTCCCGATCTTGACGCCATTACTTACTTCGCCGGTCCCGCCGCCGATCTCGAGTGGCGCCGGGGCTGGAGCCACGGAGTGTTTGCGCTCGCAGTGCTTCCTTTCGCGCTGACAGGACTGCTCGTCCTGCTCAGCCGCTGGGGCAGTGGTGCAGCCAGATGGCCTGCCTCGTCCGCCGTAAAGCCCGGACAGCTGCTCCTGCTCTCGTTCATCGCCATCCTGTCGCACCCTATCCTCGACTCACTCAACACCTATGGCGTACGCTGGCTCATGCCCTTCTCGGGCCGGTGGTTCTACGGCGATACCCTCTTCATCGTGGATCCCTGGATCTGGCTGGCGCTGGGTCTCGGGGTCTACGTCAGTCGCCGCCGAGAGCGGTTCCAGCTGCCGTCACCCCCGGGTCCGGCCCGTCTCGCGCTTGTCGCAACGACCGTATACCTGGGAGCAATGCGGCTTTCGAGCGTGTCTGCAGCCAGGATCGTGGCAGACCAGGTTTCCTCCCTGACAGCCTACCCGGTGCAAGCGGCCATGGCGGGGCCGGTTCTGCTCCAGCCGTTTGTGAGAGAGTTTGTCACCCAGCAGGAAACAGAATACCGGGTGGGGACCTTTCGCTGGCTGGAGCGCCCCCATGTCAACCGGAGCGAGCTACTCACCTTCCCGCGAGGGCTGCCGGCTCACCCGGCAGTCCTGCCCGCGACCCGGAGCCCGCTCGGCCGGCGATTCCTTGGCTGGGCGCGATTTCCTACCTACGAGATCGAGCAGGTGAGCTCGACCCAGTATCTGGTCCATATCATAGATCTGCGCTACGCCCGGGGCCCGGGGCATCGGTTCGGAGCCGTCTCGATTCCGGTGTCGGTGGAGGCAGCACCCTAACCATCTTTACCGCCGTACCGCCTTTCTCACTCCGAAGTAATCGTATATCGGATCAAGACTCCCTCCACGAATTCTCCGGTGACCCGCCCATCGGGAGTGGAGTACTCCTTC
The DNA here is from genome assembly GCA_963742755.1 of uncultured Gemmatimonadales bacterium. Lineage (GTDB taxonomy): Bacteria > Gemmatimonadota > Gemmatimonadetes > Gemmatimonadales > GWC2-71-9 > CAVVWJ01. Next base: position 166,715 of record CAVUMU010000011.1, on the reverse strand, counting down.
GTGTGAACCCGGAGCGTGCCTTCCTTCCGTTCCTTGCTCGACGTCGGTGGTCCCAGCTGGGCGTCTACCTCCCGAGCGAGCATTCCCTTGCGAGGAAGACCGCCCCGTGGCGGCTGTCCGGCTTGCGGACCGACCTGTCCCGGAATGCCCGTCTCAGGGGTAACCGAGGCCGAGCGTTGGCTGAAATCCACGTACTGGGCCAGGGCCGCGATTACGGCCTCCGGTGTGAGGGCGCTGGCGGGAAGCTGGTCGCGGTAGCGGATATTGAAGCGCGACCCGCCTTCGAGGCGCCGCTGCCGGACATTCTGCTTCCTGTGCTCTTCCGCCTCCGCCACCACGGAACGGTTGCGGGCGTCCTCTCGCTCCCGCTCCCGCCTCAGGTCATCGATCTCCTCCCGCATCGCCCGCTTCCTGGCCGGGTCGGTCTCCCGCTTGAGCTCGGCCTCGAGATTCTTCTCCCGCCTGGTCTTGGGCGTTGCCGCGGTGCTGACGTTGGTCGAGGTCTCATCCCCCATGGTGCCGTAGCCGCCGCCATCGAGCTGGAACTCGATGTGCTTTGACTTCACCTTGACCTTGGTAACGAGCGAGGACTGGCCCGATTGCAGCGCCGTGCCGTGTTCCTTGAGCCGGCTGGCGTACTTGGGGTAATCGAGGGGTTTGTCGGTGCCGGGATAGATGTCTACCCCTTCCTCCGTACCGGGCATCGCCTGCTTGACCGTGACCGTTTTACCTTCGAAATACTCCCGGAGCGCCGCCTCGGACTGAGCGGCGAGCGGCAGGGCTCCCACCATGAGGGCGAGAACGGGGGCCAGGTGGTTAAGCATGATCAACCTCCGTTACGTGGCGGTCTTGACCGTGGGCCATGAATACTGTATACAGTATGCAATTCGACCTCTTGGAGCACCATATCATCACCCGGACCCCCCTGCGCGACGAAGTCTATCGCCAGCTTCTCGACCGCGTCGCGCGGGGAGACATCCCTCCCGGCACCCGGGTTCGGGACACCGACATGGCAAGCCAGCTGGGGGTGAGCCGAACCCCGGTACGGGAAGCCTTGCTTCGCCTTGCCCGCGAGGGCGTCGTGGAGGCAGACATGGGACGGGGGTTCAGCGTACGCCCCCTCGACGCAACCGAGATGCGAGAGACCGGCGCCATCCTCTCCAGCCTCGAAGGCCTGGCACTGGAGCTTTCGGGCGACATCCCAGCCGATCGGCTGGCCCAGCTGGGCGCCATCGACCATGAGCTGGCCGGCATTCGTGGTGACCCGGATCGGTGCATCGACCTCGACGAACAATGGCACCGCACCCTGCTTCAGGGCTGCCCCAACCAGCGTCTCCTGTCTATGGTCTCTACTCTCTGGCAGGTCCCCCGCCGCTACATGCGGGCCTATCTGCGACACGCAGGCCGGGTAAGCCTCTCGACTCAACATCATGCGCGAATCATCGAGGCGCTGAGGCGAAACGATCGCGACACCGCCTGTCGCCGCTTCAGTCACCACTGGCAGCGTGGCATCGAGGAGCTGGGCACATGGATTTGACCCGTTGGCGTACGGACACCCCCGGCTGCGCGAGCCTGGTTCACCTGAACAACGCCGGCGCGGCGCTCGCCCCCCGCCCGGTGCGCGATGCGATTCTCGAACACCGGGCGCTGGAGGAAGCGATCGGCGGCTACGAAGCCGCCGATGCCCGGGTCGAAGCAATCCAGCAGGTATATGCCGGTGTGGGTCGGCTGCTCGGCGCCCGATCGCGAAACGTCGCCCTGGTTCAGAACTCAACCGTCGCGTTTTCTCAGGCTATCAGCGCTTTCGACCTCTCCGCTGGCGACGTGATCATTACCAGCCGGTCAGATTACGCGTCGAATCAGATCATGTATCTCTCGCTCGCCCGCCGTCGAGGCGTCGAGGTCGTTCGGGCCGCCGATGCCCCGGAAGGGGGAGTAGATCCGGAGGCAGTTCGCGGGCTGGTGGCTCGGCGGCGGCCCGCCCTGGTCTCTCTCACCTGGATCCCCACCAACTCCGGCCTGGTGCAGCCGGTCGAAGCCGTCGGCCGGATCTGCCGCGAGGCCGAAGTCCCCTACCTGATCGATGGATGCCAGGCCGTGGGTCAGATGCCGGTCGACGTCGGCCGGCTCCAGTGTGATTATCTCACAGCCGCCACCCGGAAGTTCCTGCGCGGACCCCGCGGGCTCGGCTTTCTTTACGTGTCCGACCGAATGCTTCAGGACGGCGCCCATCCCCTCCTGGTGGATATGCACGGCGCCTCCTGGACCGATACCGATTCCTTCGAGCTCACCCCGGACGCGCGGAGGTTCGAGACCTGGGAATTCGCCTTTGAGCTGGTGCTCGGGCTGGGCGCCGCCGCTCGATACGCGCTGGAGGTCGGGCTCGAAACCGCGAGGGATCGCGCCCGGGAGCTGGCTGACTACGCCCGCCGCCGCCTTGCGGCCCTGCCCGGTGTCCGAGTCCTCGACCGGGGTCCCGAGCTCTGCGCCATCGTGACGGTCGCGGTAGCGGGACGGGACACGAAGGACATCAAGCTCGAGCTTCGCCGACGGGGCATTAATACCAGCTCGCCCCATCGGGAGGACGCCGTAATCGACATGGACGAGAAAGGGACGCAGTCGGCGCTTCGGATCTCGCCCCATTATTACAACACCAGAGAAGAGATCGATACAGCGGTGGACGCACTAGGTGAAATCCTGAACCAATAGATTCTTCGCGTCTCCCGCTTATCGCTTACGATCTTTGCTGTTTGCGCTCACGCTTTTCCACGAAGCACCGGCTCCAGCACCTTCCATACCGTCTTCGCCATCACCCGCTGACCCTCGGCCGTCGGGTGGATGCCGTCCGCCTGGTTGAGTCGTGGAATCCCGCCTACCCCGTCGAGTAGAAACGGAACCAGCTCGGCGCCATTCTCCCGCGCGAGCTCAGGGTAGACCGCCTGGAAACCTTCGGTATACGCCCGTCCGTAGTTAGGCGGGACTCTCATTCCGAGTATGACCAGCTTGGGAGCGGGCGTGCTCGCCTGGGCCCGATTGAGCACTGCCTGGATGTTGGCCCGCAGGGAGTCAGGTGGTAAGCCTCGAAGGCCATCGTTGGCACCAGTCTCCACCACCAGAACGGCAACCGGTTCTCGCAGCAGCCAGTCAACCCGCCGGCGAGCTCCGGCGGAGGTCTCGCCGCTCACTCCGGCATTGATTACTCGGAATCCAAGCCCGGCAGAGTCGATTTTCTGCTGGATCAGTGCAGGGTACGCCTGCTCAGGCTCCAAGCCAAGGCCGGCGGTCAGGCTGGTGCCGAGAAATACCACCGATGGGCGTGCGCCAGTGGCGAGGGGTGGGGTGGCGCTTTCCGGCGGTTCCCTGCCCGGCTGATCGCAGCCCCAAAGACCCGCGACCAGGCCGAAAATCGATATGTACCTTGGTATCATTCGAGATGCACACCACTATGCTGCAATGCGAATCCTTGTCCCGAACCTACCGGTCAGGCGGCCGGGACCTCACGGTGCTGAAGGATATCACCTTCAGTCTAGAGCCGGGCGGATTCCTGGCGATACTCGGCCCGTCGGGAAGCGGAAAAACGACGCTGCTGGGTCTGCTGGCCGGACTGGATCAACCCAGCGCCGGGAAGGTCTACCTTGATGGCCAGGAGCTCGGGGCCCTGAACGAGGATCAGCGAGCGCGGGTCCGAGGCGAAAAGGTCGGCTTCGTCTTCCAGGCGTTTCAGCTGATCCCCACCCTGACGGCCCAGGAAAACGTGCAAGTCCCGCTGGAGCTCCGGGGTGACGACGGATCGGCCGCCCGGGCCCGGGAGCTGCTGAGCCGAGTCGGGCTCGCCGGCCGCGAGCATCACTATCCCTCTCAGCTTTCCGGTGGCGAGCAGCAGCGGGTAGCGCTGGCGCGGGGATTCAGCATCCGGCCCAAAGTCCTCTTCGCCGACGAGCCCACCGGCAACCTGGACGCGAAAACCGGCGCCACGATCATCGACCTCATGGTCGAGCTGAACCGCGACCTCGGCACGACCCTCGTCCTGGTAACTCACGATCTGGATCTCGCTGCCCGGGCTCGCCGGACGATTCGGCTGGCCGACGGCAGCGTAGTGGCCGACTCCGCCGCGTGATCGGTCTCGCCTTCGTCTGCCGGATGGCGGCCCGAGAGCTCAGGGCTGCACCCCGCAGGCTGCTGCTCCTCATGGGAACCGTCGCCGTCGGCGTGGCGGCGCTCGTCGCGATCAATTCATTCACCGACAACCTCCAGGATTCCGTGCGGCAACAGGCCCGGGCGCTGCTGGGCGCCGACCTCGCGCTGGTGAGCCGGCAGGCCTTCTCGCCTCGGGTGGAGGCACTGCTCGATACTCTGTCCCGCGGAGCCCGTCTATCGCGGATGACCAGCTTTGCCGGCATGGCGTACGTCCCCCGGACGGCAGGCAGTCGTCTAGTGCAGGTGGCGGCGATAGCGGGGCAGTTCCCCTACTACGGTGAGATACGAACCGAGCCCCGGACCGCATGGAGCCAGCTTCAGAGCGGGCGCCACGTTGTTGTGGACCCTTCGCTTCTCACAGCACTCAGCGCCGGCATTGGGGATACCATCGCGCTGGGCGAGGGCCGCTTCGTCATTACCGGCACCATAGAGAGCGCCCCCAGCGATGCCGGCGTGCGCTTTGCATTTGGACCCCGGGTCTACATCCCTGCCCGCTATCTCGAGGAGACCGGCTTGCTGGGGTTCGGGGCCCGGGTCGAGCACGAGGTGTTCCTGGAGCTCCCAGCGAGCGTCTCGGCTCAGGCGCTGGCGGACCGATATCGGCCTGGCCTGCGTGCGGAACGGGTCCGGCTTCGCACTGTCGCCGATGACCAGCGCAACCTCAACGATGTTCTCTCCAAGCTCACCGGCTACCTCGGCCTGGTGGCCTTGATCGCGCTGCTGCTCGGTGGCATCGGCGTAGCCAGCGCCATCGTGGTCTTTGTCCGCCAGCGCTCGCAGTCGGTGGCGGTGCTTCGCTGTATCGGGGCTACGTCGGGCAGCATTTTCGCCATCTACCTGCTGGAGGCAGGCGCGATGGGGTTGGTGGGGAGCCTTGCCGGTGCGCTCCTGGGCCTCGGTCTGCAGCGGCTGCTCCCGGGCCTGCTCTCTGGGCTACTCCCCGTTGATGTCAGCCCGAGCGTTTCCTGGAACGCGGCCGCTCTGGGCATCGGAATGGGGCTCTGGGTAGCGCTGGTGTTTGCTCTGCTGCCGCTGCTTGCAGTGCGCCGGATATCACCCCTGTCCGCGCTTCGCCGTCCCTACGAACGCGAACGACCCCTCCGGGATCGCTGGACGATCCTGGCGCTCCTGCTGCTGGCCGCAAGCACCGTGGTTCTGGCCGCACGCCAGACAGGGAGCTGGCGGCAGGGAGCGATCTTCGCCGGAGCTGTGGGCGTCGCCCTGCTGATCCTGTACGGAGCCGCATGGCTGCTAATTCGAGGAATGCGGCGGTGGCTGCCGGCGGGATGGCCCTACGTGTGGCGTCAGGGCATGGCAAACCTCCATCGTCCCGCGAATCAGACGGTCACCCTGGTGCTCGCCATCGGGTTTGGCGCCTTCCTGCTTGCCACACTCTATCTGGTCCAGCACAATCTCCTCAGCCAGCTCAGGCTGACCGGCGGCCCGGCGCGCCCCAACCTGGTTCTCTTCGATATCCAACCCGATCAGCTCCCAGCAGTCGAGCAGGAGCTCCAGGCAGCGGGGTTGTTCCGAGCTCCGGCGACCCCGATCGTGCCCATGCGCATTCGGTCGGTAAAGGGACGCCCCGTCGCCGAGCTGCTCGTCGGAAATCCCGGGCAGGAACGGGACGGTCCATCGGGTGGCTGGGCGCTCCGGCGGGAGTACCGGTCGACCTATCGCGATTCGGTGGTGTCATCGGAGCGCGTGGTCGCGGGCCAATGGCCGAAGACCGGTGCGTCGCCCACGAGGATCTCGGTGGAGCAAGGCCTGGCGGCTGAACTCGGGGTCGATGTCGGCGATGAAATCGTCTGGGATGTCCAAGGTGTCCCGGTGACAACCCGGGTCGGCAGCCTGCGCGAGGTAGACTGGGCTCGCTTCGAGCCCAACTTCTTTGTCGTCTTCGCGCCGGGAGCGCTGGAGGCGGCGCCCCAGAGCTTCGTGACACTCACCCGGATCCCCGACCCGGCGGAGCGCGGTCGGTTCCAGCGCCGCCTGGCCGAGCGCTTCGGAAATGTCTCCACCCTGGACCTGTCGTTGTTGCAGGAGGCGCTCGAGCGTCTGGTGGAGCGGGTCGTACTCGCCATCCGCTTCATGGCCCTGTTCAGTTTGGGCGTCGGTGTTCTGGTGCTGGTTGGCGCTCTCGCCACCAGCCGCTTCCAGCGGGTGCGGGAGGGGGCGCTGCTGCGGACGCTGGGCGCAACCCGGGGACAGGTATTTCGGGTGGTACTGGCCGAGTATCTCTCGCTTGGTCTGCTCGCATCCGTGGTCGCTCTCGCACTGGCGACTGCGGCTGGCTGGGCCCTGGCGCGGTTCGTGTTCGAGGGCGCATTCTCGTTGCCGGTAGGGCCGATGACCGGACTCGCCCTGATCATTGTGGGACTCACGGTGATGGTGGGTTTGGCGAACAGCCGGGAGGTAGTGCGACAGCCTCCCCTGGAAGTGCTGCGCCAGGAGTAGGGCGGACAGGGGACGGTAGGACAGCACGGTGGCAGGTATTGCCGTACCGCCCTACATTCCCGCGGTCTACCTCTGAGGATTGAAGCCGAATGCTGCCAATCGACCTGTCCGGAAAGCGAGCCCTTGTCGCCGGCGTCTCGGACGACGGCGGTTTCGGTTTCGCCATTGCCAGGGCCCTGGCCGAAGCGGGCGCCACGATCTGCCTCGGCAGCTGGCCACCCGCGCTGGGCATCTTTACCAAGCTGCTCGAGCGCGGAAAGATGGACGAGTCGATGCAGCTGTCCGATGGTCGCCGGCTGGAGTTCGAACGGATCTATCCCCTGGACGCGGCCTTCGACACGCTGGCCGACGCGCCGCTGGAAGTCCGGGAGAACAAGCGCTACAAGGAGGTCGGCGACTTCAGCATCCAGGGAATGACGGAGCGGCTGCGCCAGGACTTCGGCGAGTCCAGTCTCAATATCGTGATCCACAGCCTGGCCAACGCACCCGAGGTGAAGTCGCCGCTGGTGGACACCTCGCGCCAGGGATACCTGTCGGCCATCAGCGTGAGTGCTTACAGCAACGTGTCCCTGGTCCGGCACCTGGCGCCGCTGATGCGAGAAGGCGGATCGTTTCTCTCGTTGACGTACATGGCCGGCGAGCGGGTCATTCCGGGATACGGTGGCGGCATGTCCTCGGCCAAGGCCGCACTCGAGGCCGACACTCGTACCCTCGCCTTCGAGGCGGGCCGCCGGTGGGGAGTGCGGATCAACGCCATCTCCGCCGGACCATGGGCCTCCCGGGCCGCAAGCGCCATCGGCTTCATCGACATGATGATCAAGTACACCGCCACCAACTCTCCCCTACCTCGTCCCATCGAAGCGGACGACGTAGGAAATACGGCCGCATTCCTGAGTAGCCCTCTGGCCCGGTCGATTACCGGGAGTGTGGTGTACGTGGACAACGGCTATCACGCGATGGGGATGGGGACCGAGCCGGAGCGGTAGCTCACCGCTCCAGCAGCACCGCCTCGATGACCTGAGCGAGCTCGGCGAGCTCGAACGGCTTCTCGACGACCGGCCTGGGGGTGCGGGTGAGAAAGTCGCTGAGGGCCGGCGAAGCAACGTCTCCCGTCGTCAGAATGAGGCGAGAGAACAGGTCGGGACGATGCTGAGCCAGCCAGTCGTGCAGCTGATCGCCGGAGCAGCGCGGCATTCTCAGATCGGAGATCACTACCTGATAGCCGCCGGGTGATGCACCCTCCAGTTTGGCCAGTGCCGCTTTTCCATCTTCAGCTTCATCCGCGTGCCAGCCTTGTCGCCGGAGATAGCGCGCCACGGCAGTTCGAATCGTGGGCTCATCATCAACGACCAGGGCCCGGCGCAGGCCGGTGGCGACCGTTGGAGGTGCGGTGCGGTTGGCGGTCACGAAGTGGGTGGAAGCCGGGATTGGGAGACGGCCGGGGGAGCCGCAGGTACGTTCTCCAGCTTCTTCGTATAATACTACCCTGATGCGACCTGCTGGTAAGACGTAGATTGGTCTGGACTCCATCGAGGGAGCGCGATCCACATGGCCGAGCTCGTATCCGAGTCCGATGGACCGATCCACCGGCTCACGCTCAACGTGCCTGCCCGGCGAAACGCGCTCACCCCGGGGCTCGCGCGCGCGCTGGCGCAGGAGATCGAGCAGCTCGAGGAAGTCGGAGAGACACGAGTCATTCTGCTCTCCGGTGCGGGTGGCCACTTCTGCTCCGGTCTCGATCTGCACTGGCTTCGCTCCCTCGGCACGATCCCCAGGATCTCCGACCTCCAGCACGGGCTCAGTGACTTTCAGTCCCTGGTCATCGCCATTGTGCGCTGCCCCCTCCCGGTCATCGCCGTGGTGCAGGGTACGGCCGCCGGGTTTGGGTTCGACCTGGCCCTGGTGTGCGACATGCGCCTGGCGGGGTCGAGCGCGATCTTCAGCTCCGGCTTCGCCCGGATCGGACTGGTACCCGATGGAGGATCGACTTTTACCCTCCCCCGCCTGGTGGGCGTCGGGCGGGCCATGCGGGTGCTGATGACCGGTGAGCCTGTCAACGCCGTGGAGGCGCTTTCGATCGGGATGGTGGAAGAGGTGGCGGAGGACGCCGGCCTGGACTCGGCGGTACGGCGGACGGTCAACGCATTGCTCGAGTGCTCCGCGCCCAGCATCCGGAGCATCAAACGGCTGACCCGGGCCCCCGAGGTCGGCGCCCTGGAGCAGGCGCTCTCCACCGAGGGAGCGGCCCAGCTGCAGGCGTTGCAGAGTCCCGAGTTCCGCGCCCGCCTGGAAGCGTTTGCCGCCCGCCTGGCCTCGCGCGGACAGCCGGCGTGAGCCAATCGCCACCCACCGTGTTCCGGCCCGACCTCCTGCGAGGCAAAGTGGCGCTGGTGACCGGAGGCGGAACCGGAATCGGATATGGGATCACCGCGTCGCTGGCCGCGGCCGGCGCCGGCGTGGCGATCGCGAGCCGAAAGCCGGAGCATCTCGAGCCCGCAGCTGAGCGCCTCCGGGCCGGCGGCGCCAAAGTGAGCACGGTCGAAGTCAACGTGCGTGAGCCGGAGTCGGTGGCCCGAATGGTCGCTGAGGTGGGAGAGAAGCACGGCCGGTTGGACATCCTGGTCAACAACGCAGCCGGCAACTTCTACGCGCCCAGCGCTACGCTGAGCCCTAATGCCTGGCGGGCGGTGGTCGAAACGGACCTGTATGGGACCTTCTACTGTTGCCAGGCCGCGTATCCGCTGCTGAAGGCTCAGGGAGGAGGACGCATCGTCTCGATCTCGATGACGCTGCACTACCGTGGCTGGCCCTTGATGGCCCACGCCACTGCCGCGAAGGCCGGCGTGGACGCGCTCACCCGCACCCTGGCGCTGGAATGGGCCAAGGACAAGATCACCGTCAACGCCGTGGCGCCAGGACCGATCCCCACAGAGGGTGTGAAGAAGGCGTTCACCCCGCCCGGAAGCGATGCGCCGGACCTGTTCGGCATGGAGAAGTACGCCGCGGAGTCGATCCCCCTCGGCCGCTGGGGAACGCCCGAGGACATCGGGCAGGCCGTGACCTTTCTGGCCAGCCCGGCAGGAGATTGGATCACCGGCGCCATCATGGTGGTGGACGGGGGAGCCTGGCTGGCAAGCGGGGCCGCGGGGCAGCGGGGCGGCGGGGCAGAACGCGAGTGACCTATCATCTGGACAGCTAGTCTGTTTTTCAGCAAGTTGGCAGCCTCACTCCCCACAAAGGCGCGGCCATGAACATCGACGCTACGGCTATCGGCACTGCCCCGCGGCCCCGCGGCCCCGCTGCCCCGCCATGTTTCTAGGCCACTACGGTATCGCCTTTGCCCTCAAGCGGGCGGAGCCCAAGCTGTCGCTGGGGACGCTCTTCGTCGCGGTCCAGTTCCCCGACCTGCTCTGGGGCATCTTCGTGCTCCTGGGATGGGAACATGCGAGGATAGTCCCGGGATACACCGCGGTCACCCCGCTCGAGTTCCTGGACTATCCCATCTCGCACAGCCTGGTGGGAGTCATCGCCTGGAGTGTCGTGGCCGCAGCGCTCTACTACTCCTGGCCCACTCGCGATACCAGCCGGCACTGGCAGGCGGCCGCGACGGTCGGACTGGCGGTGTTCTCTCACTATCCGCTGGATGTGCTGGTGCACGTGGCCGATCTGCCACTCATGGGGAACGACTCCACCAAGCTCGGGCTGGGACTCTGGAACAATCCAGTTGCAACCCTGTCCCTGGAGGCCCTCGTCTTTGGAGCCGGGCTGGCGCTGTACCTGGCACGGGGATCTCACCGTCACCCGGTGAGGGCGGGACGGGTCCTGGTGGTCGTTCTGCTCCTTGTCGGTGTCTACCTGGCCAGCCTGTATGGGCCGCTACCACCCAACATGACGACCGTGGCGGTGAGCGACATCGTTTTCATCCTGGCCATGGGGGCGCTTGGCGGCTGGGCCGATCGTCGCGCCGCCAATGAGGAGCTTGCGGCACGAGGCCTCTCTCACCGGTGACCGGAGTGGATCGGCTGTTTGTCGGTGTTGGCGCGCTGTCGGCCCTGGTATCGGTGGCGGCCGGTGCATTCGGCGCTCACGCGCTCCGATCGCGACTGACTCCTGAGCTCCTGACCGTCTTCGAAACCGCCGCCCGATATCAGATGTATCATGCGCTTGGGCTGCTGGCCGTGGCGTGGGCGACAACGCGCTGGCCTGGGGCCTTACCGGTCTGGGCCGGGTGGCTGTTCGTGGTGGGAACCGTGCTCTTCTCCGGTAGCCTCTACCTCCTGGCACTCACCGGAGCTAGCTGGTGGGGTGCGGTGACTCCGCTGGGCGGAATTGCCTTCCTTGCCGGCTGGTTGTGCCTGCTGCTAGGAGCCAGGAGCTAGGACGAGTGGCCCCTGGCTCCCAGCTCCCGACTCCTAGCTCTCCTCTTTGGCCCACCTGAAGAACAGCACTCCGATCGCCGCGAAGATATAGAGGTTGCCGGGAATCCACATGATCAGGCCGCCGAGTTGCTGATCGTCGAGGGGAGAGAGCCCCCAGGTGCGTGGGGCGATCTCGTACCAGGGATACATGACCTGGTCTGCGAAGGTTATCAGCGCAGCCACTACCTGCATCGGGATCCCGACCAGGAACAGGTACAGCATGGCGGGACCCGTCGGCAGCCGGAGCTCCGGCAGAGGGCTCATCACCGGCCACCACATGAGCGTGGCCGTCACCATGAACATCAGGTGGGTGGCGATGTGCACCTCATGGCTTCTCATCATGAGATCGTAGAAGGGTCTCAGGTGCCAGACGGCTATCGAGGCGCTGAAAAGAGCCGCCACGAACCAGGGGCGGGTGAGCAACTGAACCACTCGTCGCACCCCCGGCCGGTCCAGCCCCGGCCGGAGCAGCCACTCCGGTATGCCGGCGAGGAGCAGCGGCGGGAACAGGAGGGTGAGCACCAGATGCTGGACCATGTGCACGGAGAAGAGATAGTAGTCGCTCAGATCATGGAGGGGCCCGTTGAGCGACCCCACCAGGACCACCAGGGCGCCTGAAAACGAGAGGATCTGCCAGGGCGAGGCCGGCGGCCGCCCCCGCCGGCGGCGCAGCGGCCCGATCCCGTAAAAGTACAAGGCACCGAGAATTCCGGTGCCTATGAGAACGCTGGGGTGAAGCGACCAGGCCCACTCGTATGGGGCGGTAGGTCGAAGACGTTCGTCCATTACCCCGACCGGGCGAAGGCGAAGTGGTAGGCCTGGAGGGCCATCAGCGCCACGATGATGAACGCCGCGATGATCAGCGGAAAGACGAACACGCCGGTAAACAACTTGCTGTCCTGCTTGAGGTGCATGTAGAACATCGCCACCAGGGCGAACTTCGCGGCCGACAACAGCAGCAGGAGCGGCACGAACAGCGGCTTGATCGTCGGGGCGAGCGATCCGGCATGATCCCCGTAGGTGATCTCGTACAGTCCCACCTCGAGCGCGGTGAGGACGAAGAGCACGAGGCCGACCTTGAAGTAGAGACCCGCGGTCGGGTGAGCGTGCTCGTGGGAGTCGGCGGTTACATGGGAGGCCATGGTCCCCTGCTCACTTGATGAGGTAGACGACGGGGAAGATGATGATCCAGACCACGTCGACGAAGTGCCAGTACAGCGCCGCCATCTCCAGGTTGAGCGACTTCTGGGGCGGGAGCTTGCCGCGCAGGGCATCGACCCAGAGCGTGCTCAGCCAGAGCACCCCGATCGCTACGTGGGTACCGTGGAAGCCGGTCAGGGTGTAGAAGCTCGAGCCGAAGAGGTTGGTAGTGAACCCGAGCCCGCGGTGCACGAAGTGGGTGAACTCATACACCTGCATGCCGGCGAAGAAGAGGCCGCACGCGATGGTGGCGCCGAGCCAGCCGATCAGCGCCTTCCGGTTCCCCCGCTGCGCACCGCTGAGGGCCAGCACCACGAACAGCGAGCTGAACAGCAGCAGCGCCGTGCCCAGGGTAACGAGAGGAATCTCGAAGATCGGCTCGAAGTGCTGGCCGGTCGGCGAGGTCCACGCCTCGTGGGGAAACGGCCCGACCAGGCTCTTGCCCTTGTTGACCAGGTAGTTCGAGATCAGGGTGGCGAAGAACATGCATTCGGACCCGATGAAGGTCCAAATCGCCACCTTCCGGTTGTCCAGTCCGGTCGAGGTCTCGAGGTGCGCCGCAGGAGCGTGAGCGGTCAAGGTCGTTCTCCAAAAGGTGAGCGGTAGGCGCTGAGCGCTTTCGTCATCCCGCGGGTTCGTAAGCCCACTTGTACACCCCCAGCAAGAGCAGCGCGAACGACGCCACGACCGGCCAGATCCCGGTATGCCCCATCATCATGAGGAATACAAAGAACCCGAGAATCCCGACCGCGGTAACCAGCGGCCAGTATGATGGGTTCGGCATGTGAATCCCTGCCCCGCTGACGCGAGCCGGCTCAGGAAGGGTACCGCCGCGCTCGCGCTTGAGCTCCCACAGCGCATCGCGTCCGTGTACGACCGGGATCTCCGCGAAGTTGAACTCGGGCGGAGGCGATGGAATGGCCCACTCCAGGGTGGCTCCGTTCCAGGGATCGGCTGGTGCATCCGGCGGCTTGCGCCAGGTCTGGAAGATGTTGACCAGGAACACGAGAAACGCGACGCCCAGGAGAAACGCGCCGGCCGTCTCTATCTGGTTCATGAGCTCGAAGCCGAGACCTTCCGGGTAGGTGTACACCCGCCGTGGCATGCCGTGCAGCCCCACGAAGTGCATCGGGAAGAAGGTCACATTGAACCCGATGAGCATCAGCCAGAAGTGCAGCTTGCCAAGCCCCTCGTTCAGCATCCGGCCGAACATCTTGGGCCACCAGTAGTAGGCGCCGGCCGTCAGGCCGAAGATGCTGCCGCCGAAGAGCACGTAGTGGAAGTGGGCGACCACGAAATAGGTATCGGTCTGCTGCAGGTCGGCCGGGGGCGAGGAGTGCATGACGCCCGACAGCCCGCCGATAATGAACATGGCGATGAAGCCGATGGCAAAGAGCATGGGCGTCTTGAACTGCAACGAGCCGCCCCACATGGTGCCGATCCAGTTGAAGATCTTCACCCCGGTCGGAATCGCGATCAGCATGGTGGTGAGCGCGAAGAACGTGTCCGCCAGCGGCCCCATGCCGGTGGAGAACATGTGGTGGCTCCACACACCGAAGCCGAGGAAGGCGATGAAGACGCCGGAGAAGACCATGGCCGCGTAGCCGAAGAGGGGCTTCCGGGAGAAGACCGGCAGCACTTCGGAGACGATGCCGAACGCCGGGAGGATGAGGATGTAGACCTCGGGATGGCCGAAGATCCAGAAGAGGTGTTGCCACAGGAGCGGATCGCCCCCACCCGACGGCACGAAGAAGTGGGTGCCGAAGAAGCGGTCGTACATGAGCAGGATCAGCGCCACCGTGATGACCGGAAAGGCCAGCAGCAGCAGCACCTGGGTGATGAAGCTCATCCAGACGAACATCGGCATGCGCATGAGACTCATGCCGGGCGCCCGCATATTGACGACCGTGACGAAGAAGTTCACTGCCGCGGCCAGTGACGCGATGCCCAGGATCTGAAGGCCCAGCATCCAGAAGTCGACATTGAGCCCCGGCGAGTACTGCTTCGACGTCAGATTAGCGTAGCCGAACCAGCCTTGATCAGGGGCCACCCCAAAGAGGAAGCTGGCGTTGAGGAAGAGGCCGCCCAGCAGAAAGACCCAGTAGCTGAACGCGTTGAGCCGGGGAAACGCCACGTCCCGGGCGCCGATCAGCAGCGGGATCATGAAGTTGAAGAACATCGCCGACAACGGCATGATGGCGAGGAAGATCATCGTGGTGCCGTGCATCGTGAACAGCTGGTTGTACGTCTCGGGCGACAGGAACGTGTTTTCCGCCGAGCCCAGCTGGATGCGAAGCAGCAATGCCTCGACCCCGCCCATCAGGAAAAAGAAGAACGCCGTAGCGCCGTAGAGAATCCCGATGCGCTTGTGGTCGACGGTCGTGATCCAGCTCCAGAGCCCGGTCTTCTCGCCGTGGGCCGCCGCGTGCGCCTGGTGCTGATCTAGAACCCTGGTTGCCATGCGAGCCTTGTTTCGTGGTTGTCTACCGGTGCGCCCGAAGATAGGCCACCAGTGCCTGCGCTTCCGCTTCGGTCACCCCGAGATTGGGCATCAGGACGCCCTTCTTGACCCCCTGAGGATCCCGGATCCAGTGGGCGAGGTTCTCGTCCGTGTTCTTGAGGGTTCCGGCCGCGATGTGCGAGCGGGCGCCCACGTTGGCCAGATTGGGTCCTACCATCCCCTTGGGTGCGTTCACCGCAACCAGTGAGTGGCACGCAATGCAGCCCTTGGCGGTGAAAAGCTTCTCGCCCTCGACGTACTTCGGGCCGGCCGCGGGCGCGGCGGGGGCCCCGGCCGGTTTGGCTCCAAGCGTCTGCATGTGCGCCACCCAGGCCTGAAACTCCGCCGGCTTCTGGGCCTTGATCCGATGGGCCATCCGTCCGTGCTGGATGCCGCAGAACTCGGCGCACTGGCCAGGATAGTCGCCTTCGGCTTCCGCCTTGAACCACATCCGGGTCTCGCGGTTGGCAAAGACGTCGCGCTTGGCGGCGAACTGCGGCACCCAGAAGCTGTGGATGACATCGCTGCTGCCCATGCGCAGTGAAACCGTCCGGCCTAGCGGGACGTGCATCTCGTTCGCGGTGGTCAGATTGTACTCCGGATATCGGAACTCCCACCACCATTGGTGTCCTACGACTTCGATCGTCAATGCGTCCTTGCCCGGAATCGCATTGGTCTGGAAGATGGCCTTAACGGTCGGAACGGCAATAACGGCCAGAATCAGCGCCGGAATGACCGTCCAGATGATCTCTACCGTGGTGTTGCCGTGGGTCTGGTGGGGTTCAGGATCTCCAGGCTTACCCCGAAACCGGAAGATGGCGTAGATCAGAACCCCCTCGACCAAGACGAACACCAGGACAGCCCACTTGACGGTAGTGTCCAGGAGATCGTCCGCGATCCTGGCGAAATCGCCGCGGGGAAGCAGCGTGGTCTGAGGGTATTGCTCCGAACCACATCCGGCCACCACCAGTGTAAGCAGGCACAGTGCGGCGACCAACCGGAACGAGCGCGAGCCAGCGGTCCTGAGGAGCATTACGCGTTGATCCTGTTGATAAGAAGCCGCTCGGACGAGGGGAACCCATTAGCGCACCGCACTTTACTGTCCCCTTTCATTAGTGTCAAGGAACTCTGTGCTCTCCATCAGTGAATAACCCTATCAAAAGGCAGGGCGTCGGGTACCGGGTAACTGAAATGCCACCATTCCTTCTCATAGTTGGTAAAACCTTCCGATTCCATCACTCGCACCAGAATCTGGCGATAGCGGAGCGGGCGGCCGGTGGCATTAGCCGTATGGGCCGCCTCGGAAAAGGTATCGAACGGCGTTCCCATATCCAGCGGGGTTCCACTGGCAGGATCCACCAGCGTGAGATCGACCGCGACACCCTGGTTATGCCGGCTCCTTCGGGCGATGTAGCCATCCAGCAGATCTGCCCTGCCGGTGCGCTCCGCCCAGTCCACCATGGCCAGCGTGGCCCGCACCGGGCGGTATCCATCGAAGATCAGCAGGCCAAGCCCACCGGTGCGGAGCCGGGCCTGCACCCGCCCCAGTGCCGCGGCCACTTCGCGGCGGAGGAGAGCCCGAGGCGTTTCGTAGCCCGGGAGCTGCGCTCCGGTGAAGTTATTCGGGCCGGCATAGCGGGCGTCCACCCGAATGGTCGAGTCGACCGACCGCACATCCACCAGCAGCGATTCTGCCGCGGCATCGGGGCCAATGTCCTGCGGAGGCGCGTTGATCGAGGAAGCGGTGTCGGCGGCCTGGGCCGGAGTCTGCGGTGGGCGGCACGCCAGCATGAGACTGGCCAGAACCAGGATCCGGAGCGTCAAAGGGGGAGCCTCAGGGCCGACAGTATATAATAAGACGTTGCTTAACATAGCCTTACGGATAGCCGCTATTCCGCCCACTGGTCCGGCGGAGTATGTTTAGACAGAACTTTCTCCAAAGCCTGGAGATGTCACTCTCCGGGCCGTCCTTTTTGCGCTACGGTAGTGAACATGATCCGTGAAATGCGGGAGAAGCTGGGACGAGAAATCGACCAGCTCAGCCATGAATTGAACGTTCTGCTGCCTCAAGCCATCGCGCAAGCCGTCGAGCTCGGCGATCTTCGGGAGAACTCGGAGTACAAGGCCGCACTCGAGCGCCAGCAGTTCGTCCAGGCGCGACTGGGACAACTGCACCAGCGGTTGAACCAGCTCAGCCAGCTCGCGAACACCGAGGCGCCGACCGACAAGGTGGGCCTTGGCTCTCGCGTGACCGTGCTTGACCTGGACACCAACGACACCGACGTCTACATGGTGGTGCTGGCCGAGATGATGGATATCGACGATGGTCACATCTCGCTCGCCTCTCCGCTGGGCAGGGCCCTTGGAGGTCGGAAGATCGGTGAGGAAGTCAGCCTCCGCTTGCCCACGGCCAGCCGGCGGCTCCGAATCACCGACCTCGTAACAGTGCACCAGACCGACGACGCGGAGCCGAGGCCGGGCACCGGGGAAAAAGTGACCAAGGGCAACGGCAAGCGGTGATGGAATTTCCGAAGAGATTGATGGTCGTTGGGGACCGGGTGCTGATCACTCCGGAGGACGGAGACGAACGGACCCGCGTCGGACTATATCTTCCCGCCACGGCCATCGACGCTCAGCAGGTTCAGACCGGCCTGATCGTGGCTACGGGGCCAGGAACGCCGGTCGCCGATCTGAGCAGCCTCGATGAGGAGCCCTGGAAGGTGGACACCAGGGAAACCAAGACGCGGGGCATGCAGGCCCGAGTAGGCGATCACGCGATCTTCTTCCGCAAGGCTGCAGTCGAGATCACCTTCGAGGATAAGAAGTACCTCGTGGTGCCGCAGGCAGCGATCCTGGTGCTGGTGCGAGATGATTTACCGATCTGAAAGGCAGTGAGAAGTGAGAAGTAAGAGGTGAGAGGGTCGCTTGGTTGAGAATGGCCGGTCACCGACCTCCCACTCACTCCTCACTTCTCACCCCTCCATGTGCTATTTCCTCTATCTCGCCAGCCCGCTCACGCTGAGCGAGGTGCGGTCCATGCTTCCCTCCGGGCTTACGGCAGATCTGGCCTCCTTTCCCGACCACCAGACGCTGAAGGCGGTGCATCCTCCCGCCCAGACCGTAGCGCGGATTCTGGCCGGTCGGTGCTCCTGCGATCTGATTCGCCCGCGGCTGGGCGAGCCTCGAGAGGACGAGCGCCACCTCCGCGAGCGCTGTCGCAAGCTTGGAGTGGCCCGGCCGCTGGTGATCCGGGCGCTGGAGCGTCACCGGCAACGTTCCGCTCGGATCTTATCGGAGCCGCACGAAGCGCTGTCGAGGTTTGTCGCCGAGCATGCCCGGAACGCAGGCCCCTGCCTTTACCATCTCCAGTTCTCGCCGGAGGCTGCCCCTCTCTCTAGCCTGGGAGAAGCCCGGCGCCTCACCGTTGCTCAGGTGACCGCTGACCCGCAGGGCTGGCTCCCAGAGGCGGCACCCACCTTCGTCCAGCGCTGACTGCTGCTTGCTCCGGGGTGAGGTTTTGAGGAGCTTGTCAAGCATGATCCGTGGGTTAGCGTACGAGCGATGACAGAGCACCGAGACGGCACCTTCGCTGCCGCTGGCGGACTTCCGCTGTACTACCAGGCCTGGATGCCGCCCGACGGCCAGCGGAAGAGGGCCGTACTGATCAACCTCCACGGACTCGGCGACCACAGCAGTCTCTACCCCACCCTGGCTGACCACTTTCCCGCCCGCGGGATCGCGCTCTATGCCTACGACATGCGGGGCAATGGACGCTCTCCGGGACAGCGCGCCTACCTCCGAGGGTGGCACGAGTACCGGGGCGACCTGCACGCCTTTCTGGAGCGGGTGCGGAAGTGGGAGGGCGGCCTCCCGATTTTCATCCTGGGAAACAGTCTCGGAGGCCTGGTGGTCCTCGACTACGCGTTGCATTACCCTACCGGACTACGAGGGGTCATCGCCGCCGCGCCCCCTCTGGGCGAGGTGGGAGTGCCCCCGTTCCTCATGACTCTGGGGCGCATCATGTCACGGATCTGGCCCCGATTTTCTCTCGAGGTTGGGATGGACCTCTCGGGTCTGGCTCGCGACCCGGCTGTAGCAGACACCATCCTGTCAGATCCCCTTTTTCACCGGCGGGGGACCGCCCGGCTCTCCACCGAGGTCACCGCCGCCATCCAGCGGGTACAGGGCCGTGCCGAAACGCTGTCCGTTCCCCTGCTGATTCTCCATGGCTCGGCCGACCGCATGGTGCCTCCGGATGGCAGCCGCCGTTTTTTCAGCCGGGTAGAGCAGACCGATCGGGAGCTCCGGGAGTATCCTGAGGGCTACCACGGTCTCTTCGTGGACCTGGGGCACGAGGAAGTACTGAAGGACACGGAGCGATGGATCGAAGGCCACATGCCGGCCGCTCAAGGGTGACCCGGATGTCGCACCGACGCGTCGGTTCACTCGTCTGGCGCGCCATGCGGTTACGCTGTCCCCACTGCGGGGGCAGGCCTGTCTTCGTCACCTGGTCGCGGCTGTTGCCGAACTGCCCGGTGTGCGGTTTGAGCTTTGAGCGGGGGGAGGAGGGCTACTGGCTGGGCGCCTACTTCTTCAATCTCATGGCGGTAGAAACCGTCTTCAGTGTCTGGGTGGTAGGATTTCTGTTGTGCACGTGGCCATCTCCGCCGTGGGAGCTTTTTCAGGCCGCCACGATAGTGCTCATGCTGGTGGTCCCGTTCGCCTTCTTCCCCTTCTCCAAGACTCTGTTCCTGGCCTTCGACCTCTGGGTTCGGCCGCCGGGAGAGGAAGACTTCATACTACCGCACGAAGAAGCCCGGGTGGCGTGGCGCAAGCCCCGCTGATGCTACCCTCGCCAGCTCCCATGCGTGGAAAGCCGGGCACCTAGACCGCCGAGCACCGCGCCAGCAGTAGCGGCCCGATATTGAGGAAGGAGATGGCCCCGCCACCCAGCCCCGCCAAGACACCCCAGTACCCATCGGCCAGGCAGGTCACACTCGAGGCCACCATCACCCCGATCATCACTCCCGGCACGAAGACCGCCAGGAGCGCCCGTTTCACCGAGCCCGCTTTCACGCCGCCAGCAGCAGCGTCAGGCAGCCCATCCAGTTCATGGCTGACGCGACGCTACCCTCCGGCTTGGCCGGCGGAGGAGTAGGCTCGGTCAGCGCGGGGTGGTGTCCAACATCGGTAGGTAAGCGCGCCACGGCCCGACGGCGGCGGTGTACTGTCGCCCCATCACCCGGGCGATCTGGGCGATGTGACTCAGGTCGTGCGCCACCCAGGTGGCGAGTAGCTCTCCCAGGGTGCAGGGTCCGAGCTCTGGGTGCCGGCCGCGCCGATCGAGATCCTCGACGGTGAGACCGAGCGACTCCAGCCGGATCAGGTTCGCGGCCCGAAGCCCGGCGAAAGTATCGAGCAGCTGGTGGAGGGTCTTGCCGCGGGATGCTTCAAACTGGGCGAAGCGGTCGAAGGGGGTAAATGCCTGGGTCTCGCCGTGGGAAAGCAGGATCTCGGTGCGGACGATCCAGTCCGTCCGCTCTCCGTGAATCAGGTGACCCACGATGTCGAAGGGGCTCCACGCCTCTGGCCCCTCGGTTGCCCTGATCCAGGACTCCGGAAGGTCCGCCAGCAAACTGCGGAGGACCCCCGGAGTCCTGCTCAGGACGGGAAGCGCGTCTTCGAAAGCGAAATTCACGCTTCTGAAGTTGGCGACTTAATCGATTCGTCTCAACTCCACCCGCCGGTTCTGGGCTCGGCCGGAGGCGGTCTTGTTGGTGGCGACGGGCTGGGTCGAGGCGTACCCGTTCACTTCCATGGCGTCCGCGGATACCCCGTTCTCAACCAGGAACGCCTTGACCGATTCGGCCCGCGCCTGCGAGAGCCGTTCGTTCAGAGCCCGCGAGCCGGTACTGTCGGTGTGGCCTGCCACCTCCACCCGCACCTGTGGGTTGGCGACGAGAGACCGGGCCACCTCTTCCAGGATGTCGCGCGAGACCGGGAGCAGGACCGCCTTGCCCAGCTCGAAGTTTACTCCCCGTAGGGTCAGGCGCGTCTGCCGGGTAGCCATCATGAGCCGGAGACTGTCTCGCAGTGCCATCCGCTCCAGGCTGTCTCGGAGTGACGCCATGCGGGCCCGGTTCCGAGTCGACCGCAGACTGTCGCGCAGGGCCTCGGTGCGGATGCTGTCCTGCTGGGCGACGAGTGCCAGGCTGTCACGGAGCGCCTTCTGACGTGCATTGGCCCGCTCCTCGGCGACACGAACACTGTCGCGGAGCCTGTTCTGCTCAGCCTGCGCCACCCGGGCTGCGCGAATTGAGTCCTGCCGCGCGGCCTGGGCCAGCGAGTCTCGCCGGGCCTGCAGGGCCAGCGAGTCGGGTCGCGGGGTGGCGCGAGCGGGCTCCTGCCGCTCTGCCCGAGAGTAGCGCCCCCCGCCCAGGAGGAAGCCGAGCCCGACTTGTATGTTCCAGTTGACGTTGTGATCGGGGTCGAGGGCACCGGCCGGATAGAGGTCGATACTGGGCGATGGTATGTAGTCGAGCGAAGTGGAGATGCGGATCGATGTGCTGCCTGGAAGACCGAGGCGAGCTCCGATCAACGCGGTGACTCCGGATTCATGAGTATCGAGATCGCGGCGAAACTCATTTCGGGCGTAGCCCCCGCCTAGCAGAAAGGCGCCATGCTCCCCCACCGGCAAGTTGAACAGCAGGCGGGCGCGCAGAGGGATGTAAGACACGTTCAGGCCCCCCCGGGCTTCCGTCGGCACGAAGCCTCCCTCCGCCTCAAGCTCGAGGTAGCGCACCGGAAAAAATCCCAGCCGAACTCCACCACCCCCCGACGCTTGCTCGAAACCGATACTCTCCTCCCAATAGCTGGCCTGAACGAAGCCTCCGACCTCGATCGCACCTGACTGCTGAGACGCGAGCGGCGAGGTTATGGCGGCAAGAAAGAAGGCGGGAATAGACAGGCTGAATGTTCTCATGAATTCTCCTGGTGGAACAGCTCAGTGCATCGAGGTCGATGGGCACGCGTCCGTAACACGTGTGACAAGGTTCTAGAGTGGACATCCGATTGCAACCCCGGAACGACAGCGCTGGGGCCCACCCGATGGCTCCTCGCGCTCTTCTTGACGGGGTCTTTATTCGGTGTATATTCGGTTTAGTCTGTACCGAATAAACCCCGAAACTGAGGGCCGCCGTGTATTTCTCTTCCCGTCCCACTCCCTCGCCTGACCGGGCGATTCCTTGCCCCTCAGGCGAACAGGCGGACGGGCGGAGTGACGGAGAGCAGGTTAGTTCCGGCCTCGACCAACCCATTCGCTCCGCTCAGGGCAAGCCCACCGTATACCGGCCGAGCGCCCCCCATCTGATTCGGGTCTGCCCCGATTGTGCCGGACCGATCGTGCGGGCCTCGGGCTGCATCAGCTGCGCCCAGTGTGGGTGGGGGCGGTGCGGATGAAGGCGGGGCAGCGGGGCGGGTGCCCTTTGGGCGGTGGGGCAGCAGGGCAGACGACGCGTCAGCCGGGCCGCGGGGCAGATGGGCAGCAACGGCACACGGAAGACGAGGCTCCGCAGTTTGATTTACTGCCCCGCCGCCCAACCGCCCAAAGGGCACCCGCCCCGCTGCCCATCTTAGACGAACGCAGCCGGGGCACCAGGTTCATCGGACTGTCGGTCAATTCGGTGCTCAACACACCCGCTTCCACGGGCATGGGGTTCTGGTCGATCAATCCCTATGTCGGCTGCGAGTTCGGCTGCACCTACTGCTACGCGCGGGATACCCATCGGTGGACGATGGAGCGGCGGGGCAGCGGGGCAGCGGGGCAGACGGGCAGCAACAGCACACCGGAAGAGATTACTACACCGGAGCAGACTGCCCCGCTGCCCCGCCGCCCCGCTGCCCTACCCGCCTGGGAGGCCTTCGAGAAAGAGATCCTGGTCAAAACCGATGTAGCCGAAGTGCTCGCGCGGACACTCAATCCCGCCCGGCTCGCCGGCCACTCGCTGGTGATCGGTACCGCCACCGATCCCTACCAGCCGGCCGAACGGCAGTTCCGGCTCACCCGCCGGATCCTGGAGGTGCTGCGCTCCTATCATGGACTCTCCATCGGCATCATCACCAAGTCTTCGCTCGTCACCCGCGACCTGGACCTTCTCCAGGCGCTCGCCCAGCGCCACGAGGTAACCGTCAACATCTCGCTCGCCACCGCCGACGCGCGGCTGGCGCGGCTGCTCGAGCTTCGCTCCCCGGTGCCGTCGGCCCGCCTTCGGGCCCTTCACCGGCTCACTCAGGGGGGCATCCATGCCGGACTTCTGGTGGCGCCGATCATTCCGGGAGTGACGGACGACTGGGCCGGACTGGCCCGGTTGATGGAAGCGGCGAAGGAGGCGGGTGCCCGCTACGTGGTTGGGTCGGCGCTCCGGCTCGGCCCCGCTGCGCGGCACCGCTTCCTTCCCTTCCTTGCCAAGGAGTTCCCGGCGCTGGCCGAGCGCTATCGGCGCCACTATGCCGGGAAGGATCATGCCAGCCAGAGCTATCAGGACGCGCTGAGCCGCCGGCTACGTCTGCTGAAGCAGACCTACGGCTTTTCAATCGAGGAAGGCATGAGGCAGCGACGGCAGCTCGAGGGCCGTGCGCCACGACATCAGGCGGGAATAAACCCTGACGAGCAGGCGGTTCTACTATGAGCAGTACCGGGCACGATCGTCGCATCGACTACATCGAGTTCTCCGTCAAGAGCGTGCCTGAGGCCAAACGGTTCTACGGCGCTGCCTTCGGCTGGACCTTCGAAGACTACGGCCCCGACTACGCCAGCTTCTCCGACGGCCGGCTGAGTGGAGGATTCCAGACTGCCGCCAAGGTGCAACCCGGTGGCCCACTGGTGGTCATCTATGCGGCCGACCTGGAGGCCATGGAGCAAAGTGTAACTCGGGCCGGAGGAAAGGTCGTCCGACCGATCTTCAGCTTCCCCGGCGGACGGCGGTTTCACTTTAGCGATCCCAGCGGCCACGAGCTAGCGGTGTGGTCCGATAAGGAACGGCGTGAGCGGTAAACGGTAAACGGTGAACGGGAGTTCACCACGAGAACTTGTTCCATTATACCCGTTCACTGTTCACTGTTTACTGTTCACGCTTGGTATCTCATGCGTTCCGTCCTGTTCGTCGACCCGCCTGCCTTCTGCACCTCCCTGGAAGGCCTCGTCGCGCCCGCACTCCGAACCAGGCCACTGGCGGTGGCACCACCCGGCGCCGACCGGGCCACCATCCTGGCCCTGTCGGCCGAAGCCCGCCAGGCTGGGCTGGAGCGGGGGATGCCGGTGCGAAAGGCACAACGGCTCTGCCCCGATCTCATTGTCCTGCCCCCCAATCCGCGGCTCTATGCCCGCGCCTCACGCGCGCTACACGAGATCTTCCGGATCTACGCGCCGACCATCGAGCCCCGGGGATACGGCCACGCCTTTCTCGATCTCACCGGAACCGGAAGGCTCTTCGGTCCACCGCAGGATGTGGCCGCGCGAATCCGGCGGGAGACGAACCAGCGGCTCGGCTTCTCGGTGTCGGTTGGGGTGGCCAGCAACAAGCTGGTGAGTCAGGCAGCGATAAAGGCGGACAGGCGGACAGGCGGACAGGCGGACAGTGATTTGTTGTATGTACAAGCGGGTAACGAGAGGGACTTTCTCGCGCCCCATCCCTTGGAGGTGATGCCCGAGCTCCATCCCAGGATGCGGGTACGGCTGGAGGACTACCAGCTCGACTTCATCGGCGAGGTTGCCGCCATTCCCGAGAGCGCGCTCTGCTCCGTCTTCGGCCGCGACGGCCGGACGCTCCGGGCTCGGGCACAGGGCATCGATCCCCGGCCGGTGCTGCCGCCCGAGCGGCAGGCCGAGTTTCACTTGGCGCATGCCCTGACCACCGACACCAACGACATCGGCGTTCTCTGCCCCCTGCTCCGGCTCATGAGCCAGCGGCTCGGTCGCCGGCTCCGCCAGCATGGACTGACCGCGGGGCGGCTGCTGGTGGAAGCGACCTACGCCGACTATACCGCCGGTGCCCGCGCGGTGCCGCTCCGAGCGGCAATGCTCGACGCCGAGCTCTGGGATGCCGCCCGCCGAGCCTTCATGCTGGCCCACACCAAGCGCCTGGCGGTGCGAGCAGTGGCGCTCACCCTGGACCGGCTGATGGAAGCGAAGGCGCAGCTGGAGTTGTGGGGGGGCGGCGGGGCGGGTACCCGTCCACGGGTGGATGGGCAGCGGGGCAGTCGTACAGGGCAGCCTGAATCAACTCTTCAGTTTGCCCTCGATCACATCCGCACCCGCTACGGCAGCCGGGCTGTGCACGGGGGCCCTCTTACCTCTCACTTCTCACCTCTCACTTCTCACCATTCGACCACGATCTTTCCGAAGGTGGCATTGCCTTCCATGACCCGATGCGCGTCGGCCAGCTGAGCCATCGGATAGGCGCGCTCCAGAACCGGGCGGAGCGGAGTCCCTCGTTCCATTTTTGGATCAAACAGCGGCAGCATGGTAGCGGCGAACTCACGCACCAGCGGGATTCTCTCCTCCAGCCCCCGGGTCCGCATCATCGTCCCGACGACTTCCAGCCGTTTACGGAGAATCGGCCCCAGGTCGGCCTCGGTGCCGCTGCCGGCCAGGAAGCCAAGCATGATCAAGCGGCCGCGTGGGGCCAGCACGGCCAGGTTATCGGCGAAGGAAGGGCCGCCGAGAACATCGAGCACCAGGTTGACCGGCTCCCCCACGGCGTCACGGAAGGGGGTCCGGCCGGTATCGATCCCGATATCGAGCCCATAGACCAGGGCCCGCGCGAGCTTGTCGCCGCTGCGCGACGTGCCCAGTACCGTGGCACCGAGATGCTTGGCAATCTGCGCCGCCGCGGTTCCTACCCCGCTTCCGACCGCATGGATCAGCACCCGCTCGTTGGCCTGCAGGCGGCCCCGCGTCACCAGCGCATCGTATGCCGTCAGGAACGCCTCCGGGACCGCGGCCGCCTCGGTGTACGACAATCCGGCTGGGATCGGAAGCACCTCGTCCTGGTGCACCACCACGAACTCGGCCTGCGCCCCACCGCCGACGAGGCCCATCACCCGGTCGCCTATTTTCCAGCGGGTGACACCCGGGCGCACGGCTTCGACTTCGCCGGCGTACTCGAGCCCGGGAATATTTGCCGGCCATCCGTGCGGTGCGGGGTACTGTCCCCGGCGCTGGATCAGGTCGGCCCGGTTCAACCCCGCCGCATGCACCCGCACCCGGATGTGGTCGGGCCGCACCTCGGGCTTCGGTACTTCGCCGATGGTGATGACTTCGGGACCGCCTGCTCCCTCATAAATCACTGCGCGCATGTTGGGCTATCGGCTATTGGCGATTGGACACTAGCATGAGAGGCGAAGATGATCGTAGCAGGAAGATGAAACAGCCAATAGCCAATAGCCAATAGCCCCTATGGCCCAGACATACTGTGACGTCGCGCCTGGCCATGAGTGGCATGGCCCTTACCACGACCGGGAGTACGGTTTCCCGCTGGAGGGCGATGCCGAGCTCTTCGAGCGGCTGGTGCTGGAGATCAACCAGGCGGGTCTCTCCTGGCTGACCATACTCAAGAAGCGGGCGGCGTTTCAGCTGGCGTACGGTAGCTTCGATCCGGAGGTAGTAGCAGCCTATGGTGATACCGACCGGGCTCGCTTGCTCGCCGATCCCGGCATTATTCGTAACCGGCTGAAGGTGAACGCCGCCATCGAGAACGCTCGCCGGATCCTGGAGCTCCGCCGCACGCACGGGTCATTCGCCGGCTGGCTTGCCGCCCACCATCCTCGCAGCAAGGAGGACTGGGTGAAGCTCTTCAGGCAAACGTTCCGCTTCACCGGAGGTGAGATCGTGGGCGAGTTCCTGATGAGCATCGGCTATCTGCCTGGAGCGCATGTCCCGAGCTGCCCGGTGTATTCCCGGATCCTCGAGCACCGCCCACCCTGGTCGCACGAGAAACACGGGAGCGACAAGAAGAAGAGAGCGGCGACCGAACCGTGAGCCCCACTCGAGTGGCGGGTCCTGCGGGAGCGCTGGCGGTTGACGATGGTGGCAGTGGTGGCCTGCCGGTGGTGTTTGTGCACTCGCTTGCGGGCAACTCCACCCACTGGACAGCTCAGCTCGAGCATCTCCGCCCAAGTCGCCGTGTGGTAGCCCTGGACCTCCGTGGACATGGCCGCTCCGAGCCACCCAGGGACAGCAACTACACCATCGCGGCCATCGCCGGTGACATCGCCGCCGTGGTCGACACCCTGAGACTCGACCGCTTCGTGCTGGTGGGCCACAGCATGGGTGGCGGTGTGGCGCTGACGTATGCCGGCAATCACCCGGACCGCGTGGCCGGGCTGGCTCTGCTGGACCCGATCAGCGATGGCAAGCAGATCTCTCCGGCGGAAGCGAAGGCCTATCTCAGCGGCTTCGAGACCGAACTATGACAGCACCAGCCAGGGATACTGGGCCACCGTCGCCGGACCGGATAGCGCGATTCAGAGGCGGTTGCTCGCCGACCTCAAGGCGACGCCGCGGGAAGCAGTCGTTCAGATGCTGGGGGACATAATGCAGTTCGACCCCGATCCGGCGCTCGCCCGATACCAGGGACCGAAGCTGTCGATCGTCACACCCCACAACGACATGCCCTCCAGCCTTCATCGTCTGGGGAAGGGCTTTCCTCACCGGATGGTGGAGGGGACCGGCCATTGGATCCAGCTGGATAAGCCGGAGGAGTTCAATCGTCTTCTCGATGAGTTCTTGAAAACCGTAAGCGGTAGGCAGTAAGCGGTGAGCGGGACTGCGAACAGGAAATGTTGTCACCCTGAGCGAAGCGAAGGGGCCGAAGCTCTGGGTTGGAATGCCATTTCTTGGGTGTGCTCGAAGTAGGCCCCGCTTACCGCTTACGCCTTTTTCTTCCCGCTCACGTCTTTGGGAATGACCCACCTCCACACCCACTCCCACTTCTCCTTCGGCCTTGGCGTCTCCAGTCCTGAGGTACTCGCCCGGGCGGCCGCCGAGCTGGGGTTGGGCGCGCTCGCCTGCACCGACACCAATGGGGTCTATGGAGCGGTCGAGTTCCAGCGCGCCTGCGATACGGCGGGCGTGCGTCCCATACTCGGCGCTCATCTCGTTGCCGATGGGCAGGAGGTGGTGGCACTTGCTCTGAATGAGCAGGGTTGGGCAGCGCTTTGCCGCGCAATCACGCAAGTCCACTGGAGGAAACGGGACAGCGGAGCGCGGGAGGACGGGCTGGCAGAGGAGGGCGCGCAAGGGGTGGAGAGGTTGGGTTGTCAGGCGCGACCCGACGGAGCCGGCACGCCCTCCCGGGCGAAGCGTCCCGGAACTCCCCTTCACTCGATCATCGGGGATCGCGAAGGGCTGATCCTGATCTCACGCGATGTGGATTTCCTAGAACAGACTCTCCACCTCAGCGGTCCCGAGAATCTGTACGCGGAGCTTCGCCCCGGCAAAAGGCGACACGAGACACTGGCCGCCGCGCGCCGGATGAGGCTCCCGGTCGTGGCCACCAACGGCGTGATCGCCGCGCATGCAGAAGACTGGAGCCGGCACCGGCTGCTCCGCGCCATCGCGCTCAACACCACCCTGTCTACCCTCCCGGCGGAGGAGGTCTGGCCCACTGGAGCCTGGCTGTGTTCGACCGAGGAGCTGGCGCGGCATTTCCCCGACTGCCCCGAGGCAATTCGAGCGACAATGGATATCGCGGAGCGGTGCGCTTACCGGATCCCGGTCGGTCAGCGAATCGTGCCTCCTCGCATCGCCGATACCGGCTCCGCCTTCTCGCAGTTGCGGGAGCTTACCCTGCAGGGAGCCCGGTGGCGGTACAGCGCAATCACCCCTGAGCTGAGTGACCGGCTCGATCTGGAGCTGGGCATCATCGGACAGAAGGGCTTCGCCGATTACTTCCTGGTAGTGCGCGATATCGTCCGCCACGCGCCGACCCACTGCGGCAGGGGCTCGGTAGCCAACTCGGTGGTGAGCTACTGTCTTGGCATCACCCACGTAGACCCGATTCGCTGCGGATTGATCTTCGAGCGTTTTCTCAACCTCGAGCGGCAGGATCCCCCGGACATCGACCTCGACTTTCCCTGGGACGAGCGCGACCGGGTCTTGGCCTATGTCTTTCGCACATATCCCCGCATGCACTCGGCCATGGTGGCAAACCACAACACCTTTCAGTCACGGGGCGCCCTGCGTGAGGTGGCCAAGGTGCACGGCCGGCCGGCGGGAGAGATCCGGGAGGTCACCCGGCGGATTCCTTTTTTCTATGAGCCCGGTGAACGGCTCGAGCAGCTGATCGCCACCCATCCGAATTTTCGGGGGCTCCAGCTCGCCTCCAACTGGCAGGACTTTGCCCGGGCCGCGGAGAGCCTGGTCGGGATTCCCCGTCACCTGTCGGTGCATCCGGGCGGGATCGTGATCACTCCACGCCCTCTTACCGATTATGTACCGGTGGAGTGCGCCGCCAAGACGCTCGATGACGACCCCGATCTTCCGGTGCCGGTCATCCAGTTCGAGAAGGACGGCACCGAGGATGCCGGCCTGGTGAAGATCGATCTGCTCGGCAACCGGTCGCTGGCCGTGATCCGCGATGCCATCGACGCGGTTCACGGCCATACCACCCACCGCATCGATTACACCTCATCGGCAGCCGGCGACGATGAGGGCGCCAAACGGCTGTTTCGGACCGGGCAGACGATGGGCGTGTTCTACACCGAATCGCCCGCCTCCCGGCTGCTGTGCGCCAAGAGCCAGGCCGACACCTTTGAGCTGCTGGTGCTCAACACCAGCATGATCCGGCCGGCATCGAACAAGTACATCCGGCTCTATCTCGAGCGGCTGCGCAACGGCGCGCCTTACGAGCCGCTGGATCCGTCACTCGCGGACACTCTGACCGAGTCGTTCGGGATCATGGTGTATCAGGAGGACGTAGTAAACGTGTGTGCGACGTTCGCCGGCATGTCGCCCGCCACCGGCGACGGACTCCGGAAGGCGCTCTCGAAAAAGCGGCCGGCCAAGCACCTCGCCGCCTACGCCGCGGAGTTCTTCGCTGGAGCGATGCGCCTGGGGCGGAAGCCCGACGCGGCCAAGCAGGTCTGGGAGATGATCATGTCCTTTGCGGGGTACAGCTTCTGCAAGGGGCACTCGTGTTCCTATATCCAGGTGGCCCAGCACTCCTGCGCGCTCCGGGCCAACCACCCGGCGGAGTTCATGGCGGCGGTGCTGTCCAATGGCGGCGGGTTTTACCATGCGTTTGCCTATGTCGCCGAGGCCATTCGGATGGGGCTCACCATCCTGTCGCCCGACGTGAATGCCAGCGACTTCCGTTGCAGTGGCAAAGGCCGGGAGCTTCGGATCGGGTTGCAGTTCGTGAAGGGGCTTTCGGCGGATGGGGTAGAGCGGGTGCTCGCGGCGAGGGGCAGCCCTTTCACTTCCCTTCTCGACTTCCGCGCCCGCACCGGAATCACTCCGTCGGACCTCCGTCTCCTGGTCAAGGTCGGCGCGCTCGATTCGATCGCCGGCGGCTGGACCCGGCCGATGATGCTGTGGGCAGTGGACTCGGCGGGGCAGCGGGGCAGCTGGGCAGCGGGGCAGTCAGGTGAGAACGAGCCCGCTGATTGTCACCCTGAGCGGAGCGAAGGGGCCGAAGCTCCGCTGCACGATTGGTTCAATCATCTTCCACCAGACATTCCAACCCTCAAACAGTACTCCCCCGAGCGCCGCCGCCGGGAAGAGTATGAGACGCTGGGATTCATTACCGATGCCCACCCCATGCAGCTCCATGGCGATCAGCTTCGTCGCTTCCGGCTCTGCCCCAGCACCGAGCTGCATCGGCACGTCGGGCGGCACATCCTGGCCGCGGGCATGCTCACCACGGCCAAGCCGGTTCACACCGTCAAGAACGAGCCGATGGAGTTCGCCACCTTCGATGATGGTTATGGGCTGATCGAGGCGGTACTTTTTCCCCAGGTCTACCGTGAGCGTGGTCACGTCCTGTTCGACCAGGGGCCCTTCATTTTTCGGGGTAAGGTGGAGGAGGAGTTCGGGGCGGTCACCCTGACGGTTACCCACCTGGAGCGGCTGGACCGGGCACGGGCCAGGCCCCCGCGACCCTGAAGCGTCGCACATTCTTGCTCAATGCTCTTCTGAACGTTACCTATACTCATCAGCCTCCGCAGTATCTGTCGTTGCTGTCTGCTCGCCTTCACATGGTACTCATGCCGCCCACTTGGATCCTGGGGATCTCCGCCTTCTATCACGACAGCGCAGCTTGCCTGCTGCGCGATGGCGAGATCATGTCCGCCGCGCAGGAAGAGCGCTTTACCCGGAAGAAGGGAGACGCAGGCTTCCCGGCGCGGGCGGTGGAGTACTGTCTCGAGCAGGCCGGTATTACGCTGGCCGACCTGAGCTATGCCGGCTTCTATGACAAGCCACTGCTCAAGTTCGAGCGGATCCTTGAGACTTACCTCTCGGTTGCTCCGCGCGGCTTCCGATCATTCCTGAAAGCCGGGCCTCTCTGGATGAAAGAGAAGCTTTACACCGCGCGGGAGCTTCGCGAAGGACTGGGCGGGTACCAGGGGACCCTGCTCTTTGCCGAGCACCACGAGTCTCACGCTGCCAGCGCGTTCTATCCGTCTCCCTTCGAGTCCGCCGCCATTCTCACCATCGATGGCGTCGGTGAGTGGTCCACTGCCACGATTGGAATGGGCCAGGGCAGCGACATCGAGATTCTCTCCGAGCTGCGCTGGCCTGATTCCCTGGGACTGCTCTACTCCGCATTTACCTATTACACCGGGTTCAAGGTCAATTCGGGCGAGTATAAGGTCATGGGCCTCGCACCCTATGGCAGGCCCGCGTATGTAGACCTGATCCGCCGCGAGCTGATCGACCTGCGTCCCGATGGATCGTTCACCCTCAATCAGAGATATTTCAACTATCTGGCCGGGCTCACCATGACGAGCCCCGCCTTCGATGAGCTCTTCGGTGGACCACCTCGGGTTCCCGAGGCGAGACTCACTCAGAGAGAGATGGACCTGGCCCGCTCCGTCCAGGATGTCTGCGAAGAGGTGATGTTGCGAATGGGCCGGACGGCGCACCGGCTGACCGGGGCCGAGAATCTCTGCCTCGCCGGAGGAGTGGCCCTCAACTGCGTCGGCAACGGCCGGCTTCTGCGTGAAGGGCCGTTCAAGCGGTTGTGGATTCAGCCCGCCTCCGGCGACGCGGGTGGTGCACTCGGCGTTGCCCAGCTGATCTGGCACCGATACTGCCAGAAACCCCGACCGGTGACCCCCGGAAAGGATGCGATGAAGGGGGGGTACCTGGGTCCGGCCTTTTCGGATGACCAGATCGAGGAGTGCCTGGGGTCTGCAGGTGCAGTATACCAGCGCCTGGCGCGACACGACCTGCTGAGCCGGGTGGCGGCGTTTCTGAGCGACGACAAAGTAGTCGGCTGGTTCAACGGGCGCATGGAGTTCGGCCCCCGCGCCCTAGGGGCCCGCAGCATTCTGGGAGATCCTCGCAGCCCTGGAATGCAGGCCCAGATGAACCTCAAGATCAAGTTTCGGGAGGGGTTTCGCCCCTTCGCGCCCAGCGTCCTGCGGGAACGGGTGCAGGAGTACTTCGACCTCGACTGCGACTCGCCCTACATGCTACTGGTGGCGCCGGTGAAACAGGAACGCCGCACGCCGTCTCAATCGCAGCACGATGGCCTCTGGGGGATCGATCAGCTGAATGTGGCGCGGTCCGACATACCGGCCGTCACCCACATCGATTATTCGGCCCGGATCCAGACTGTAGACCGGGATGTCAGCCCCGACTACTACGATCTGATTCATGAGTTCGAGGGCCTCACCGGCTGCCCGGTCCTGGTAAATACGTCCTTTAACGTCAGGGGCGAGCCGATCGTGTGCACGCCAGCCGACGCGCTTCGCTGCTTCATGCGGACCGACATGGATTACCTGGTGATGGGCCCCTTCCTGGTAGAAAAGACTGCCCAGCGAGAGTGGAAGGAGGTGGCCCAATGGCAGAAGGAATTCCAACTCGACTGAGCGTTGCCGACGCACGCCGTTTTGGGCTCATGGTCGGAGCGGCGTTCTGCCTGCTGGGGGCCCTGCTCTGGTGGCGGGGGCGACCAATGGCGGCCGGGGTCGTGGGCGCGGCCGGGGCAGCCCTGGTGGCGCTTGGGCTCGTCCGGCCCCGTGTGCTCTCGCCGGTTTTTCGAGCATGGATGAAGCTGGCGATGGTTCTCTCGAAAGTGACCACGCCGGTTCTCCTCGCCGCGGTATACTTTCTGGTCATCACCCCCATAGGGATTCTCCGGCGTCTCACCGGAAATAACGCGCTGCGCGCGCGGGCAAGGGGGAACAGCTTCTGGGTCACGAGGGAGAATCGTGGCCGGCAGCGGGCTGATCTGGAGCGACAGTTCTAAGGAGGGATGTAATGGCGCAAGCGGGCATGGCTCGAGAGATCTGGGCTTTCATGCGAGCGCGCAAGAAGTGGTGGCTGCTGCCCATCATCATCATAATGGCCCTCGTCGGGGCCCTCATCATCTTTGCCCAGGGATCAGTGCTGGCTCCTTTCATCTACGCGATCTTTTGAATCCGGATGGACGCCGGTTTGACAGTGGACCACCCTCCGGGCACCTTCGGGATCATGAGTAACCCGGCCGCACTGCGGGGCGTCACCTTGATCGAGATGGTCGTGGTCCTGGTGCTGATCGGCTTGACCGCGGCCCTGGCGGCCCCTGCCCTGCTGCGACCTGCCCCGGCTGAGTCGGGATTCCGACACCTGGTTTCCACCGCGCGCGAGGCTGCGATCAGGCGGGGGGAAACCGTACACCTTCGGATCGGTGCATCCGGCGAGTGGAGGATCGAAGGCTCAGCCTCGGCGGCGCCGGAAGTCTTACTGAGAGGGAGGGTGGATCCCTTTTACGAGCATCCGTTGACCGTTCTGCTCTCCCCTACCGGGAGCTGTGCCCTGGACGCGCCGAGCAGTGTAATAGCGGGCGACATGCGCCTGGATCCGCTGACGTGTGAGGTCGCCCAGCCCCCGCCTTCACGCCTCCCAACCGCTCGTTGACCACCGTTCACCTGCGGCTGGCGGCAGTGTTGTGCGCGGGCAGCCTGCTCTCGACTCCGGCCGCCGCCCAGTTGCACCGGAAGGGCGGCGTATGGCAGGGCATCAACGTCGGGGTGCGGGGTGGACGCGATTTCGAGAACCATGCCTGGAGCGTCGGCGGCCAGGCCGTGGTTCCCCTTCAAAACCGCATCGCCTTCCGACCGAGCGGCGACTATTTCCTGGGTGACCGTACTCCCTTCCGCTGGCAGCTCAATGCCGACGGCACCCTGAGCTTCGGCCCCCGCCGCAGCATCTACGGCGGAGCCGGGGCGGCGTTCACTCGGGTGCGAGCCCTGTCGGGGGTGAAGACGGGATACAACCTGTTCTTCGGCCTGGTGTCGGAGGCAGCGACGCTGAGGAAGGTATTCCTGGAGTTTCGGTGGACTTTTGTAAACCGCACCAGCCCGTTCCGACTGGTTCTTGGCCTCAACCAGACACTTTGAGACCCGACCGTCTGCGGCTAACGCGTCATTTCCAGCTGGTCACGTCTGCGTTGTCGTTCTCGCCTCCTGGCTGTCCATCCCGGCCCAGAGTCCAGAGATCGTAGCCGCCCGGGGTATGCTCACCGGGGCTGGAATACGAGTAGGCGCGGCCCCAGGGATCGAGGGGAACGGCCTTCTTCAGGTAGGGCCCTCGCCAGTTGAGCGAGGTCGGTTCGCGGCCCGGCTTCTCCTGAAGCGCCGGGAGGCCCTGCTCGGTGGTGGGGTAGGCTCCGTTGTCGAGCCGATAGTTGTCCAGGGCGAGACCGATGAGCTCGATCTGGGTCCTGGCAGTGGCCGTCTTGGCCTCGGAAACCCGGCCTAATATTCGGGGGCCCACCAAACCGGCCAGCAGCCCGATCACGATGATCACGACGAGTATCTCGATGAGCGTGAACCCATCCCTGTCAGTGGTCGAGAGCCGAGACATAGTGCACCTAGAAGGCGTTGAGATTAATGCCATAGATTGCCTGCAACATTGCCAGCGCGACGAACCCTACCAGAGAGCCGAAGAGCAGGATCATCGCCGGCTCGATGAGCGCGACCGCGGTCCGCACCGAGCGCCGTACTTCAGTGTCGTAGGAATCTGCCACCCGAAGGCAAAGGTCTTCCAGATGGCCGCTCTCCTCGCCCACGGCGATCAGCTGCACCGCCAGGGGCGGCAGGGTGGAGGCCAGCGCCGGCGCCAGTGCGCTGCCCTCGGAAACTGCCGCGGAGGCCCGCTCGAGTCCATCCTGAATCACCAGGTTGCCGGCGGAGGTGCGGGCGATTTTCAAGGCGGGCAGGACCGAGATGCCGCTCCGCAGCACCAGCCCCAAGGTTCGGGCAAATCGCGCAGTCGTATACTTGCGCTCCAGATCTCCCACCCACGGCAGTTCGAGCCGCATCCCGTGCCAGCGTCGCCGTAGCGCCGGACGAGCCAACGCGGTGGGGATGGCGTACGCCGCGGCGGTGGCCAGCAGCAGCCAGGCCCACCAACCCTGACTCACCACCGCACTGGCTGTCATCAGGAGGCGAGTCGAGAAGGGCAGGCTGCCGCCCACGTCGGCCAGGATGCCGGCGAAGCGCGGGATCACGAACCCCAGGAGGATGATCACGCCGAGGCTACCGACGACCGCCATTAGCCCGGGGTACAGCAGCGCCGAGCGGACCTGGGACCGGAGCTCGGCGCTCTCTTCCAGGTGCTCGGCCAGTCGCTCGAAGACCGTCTCCAGCGCGCCGCTCGATTCCCCCGCCGAAACCGTCGCCACAAAGAGCGAATCGAAGTAGCGGGGATGCTCCATGAGCGCGTCGGCCAGGCTGGCACCGCCCTGCACCGACCGCCGGACCTGCTTGAGCGCCTCACTCAGGTCGGGGTGCCCCACATGCGCCGCGGTGAAGCCCAGGACCCGGTCGAGCGGCAGCCCCGCGCCCAGAAGAGTGGCGGCACTTCGGCACCAGAGTGTCACGGCGGCCCGGCGGCCCAGGCGTCGCGGTGCCAGGAGAGAGTCCCGCACCAGCACCTCGTCGATCGCCACCGGATAGAGTTGCTGCCTCTCCAGCTCGGCGATTGCCGTTTGCCGGGAAGGGGCCTGCAGGACTCCTTCGACCACTCGCCCGGCCCTGCTCGCAGCCCGGTAGCGGAATCGAGCGGTCACCCGGCCGACTCCTCGCGGGTGACCCTCAGCACCTCGGCCAGCGACGTGACGCCCGCGCAGGCCTTAGCCCACCCCGCCGTGCGCAGTGGCACCATGCCGGCCGCCTGCGCCAGGGAGCGGATCTCGGCCAGTGGCGCGCCGGCCACGATGCGAGACCGGATCTCCTCGTTAAGCACCATCAGCTCGTAGATCCCGGTGCGGCCCCGGTACCCGCTGCCCCCACAGGCCTCGCAGCCCCGGCCGCGCCGGAACCGAGGCGCGGGAATGTCGGGCAGGGCGGCATCGAACTGCTCCAGTGCCTCTGGCGGCGGATATTCGGGCTCCGCGCAGGTGTCACACACCAGCCGGACCAGCCGCTGAGCGAGGATGCCTGACACGGTAGCAGACACCAGGTAGGGTTCCACGCCCATGTCCACCATGCGCGTGATCCCACTTGGCGCGTCGTTGGTATGCAGTGTGGAGAAGACCATGTGGCCCGTCAGCGCGGCCTGAATGGCGATCTCCGCTGTCTCCCGGTCGCGCATCTCGCCTACCATGATGATGTCGGGGTCGTGGCGCAGGATTGATCGGAGGATGGCGGCGAAGGTGAGTCCTATCTTGGGACTTACCGGGATCTGGGTGACGCCGTCCATCTGGTACTCCACCGGGTCCTCGACGGTGACGATCTTCACTCCCGGCTGATTCAACCGGCTGACACCGCCATAGAGCGTCGTGGTCTTTCCGGAGCCGGTTGGGCCGGTGACCAGCACGACGCCGTGAGGCTGGCGGATCAGCTGGTCGAAGGTTTGCCGCACGCTGTCGGACAAGCCGAGCTCGTCGAGGTCGCGCACCCCGGCTCCGCGGTCGAGGATGCGGAGCACTACACCCTCGCCATGCAGCGCCGGGGTGATCGAGACCCGCAGGTCGAGCTCGCGATCAGATAGCTTGAGCCGGATCCTCCCGTCCTGCGAGAGCCGCCGCTCGGCGATGTTCAACCCCGCCATGATCTTGATCCGGCTGATAACCGCAGCCTGGAATTGGCGTGGAGGATGGGAGATCTCCTGGAGCACGCCGTCAATACGGTATCGCACCCGCAGGCCATCGTTGGTGGCCTCGAGGTGGATGTCGCTGGCCCGGGCCCGCAACGCTTCCAGAATCATCACGTTGACCAGCTTGATTACCGGCGCCTGGTTCGCCAGTGCCCTCAGGTCATCGAGGGCCTCGTCCTCCGGCGCCAGCACCACCAGGTCGTTCCCCTTCAGGTCGGTTGCCTGGATCTCCGGGCCGGTAGCCGACTGTGCGGACAGGATGGCCGACTGGATCTCGGCCGCGGGCGCCTCGACCAGCCTCACTCTCCGATCATAGAGCCAGGCCAACTCGTCCAGCACGGTTGGGTCCACCGCTTCTCCGCCGGCCACGGTCAGCTGCGACTCGGTGATGGTCAAAGGCAGCAGACAATGTTGCTCCCAGTACTTGAGCGAGAGTCGCTGAGCCAGGGGGCTCGCGACCGCGGTCCGAAGATCCGCGGCGGAGATGGCCCGAGCGGACGGATTGGGCAGCGCCGGCGGAGGTGTCGGTAGCTCCAGGTGTTGCGTTTGAGCTGGTTGGCGGCGTGTCATCGTCCGGTCATGGCCTTCTCGCCGGTCACGCTTCCCCTGCCGTCGATGTTGGGTAGAGCGAACATGCTGTCGAGAAGGGGCTGCATCCCCTGCAATTGCCCCCGCTGTTGCTGGAGCAGGGAGTCAGCCTGCGCGTCGTCGAACACGACGTGCGGGGTTACGAAGATGGCGAGCTCGCTCCGTGATTTGCTCCTGTCTGAGTTCCGGAAGAGTGCACCGATGATCGGTAGATCCTGGAGAATGGGCACGCCGCTCTGAATCGTCTGCTCCGACTCTCCGATCAAGCCACCGATGATGATCGTGCTCCCACTCCGAACAATCGCACTGGTCTCCACCTCCCGGGTCGAGATCACCGGGGCATTGAGCGCGGCCTGGATCGTCTGGGCGGTCAGGGCGCTGACTTCCTGAAGTATACGGAAGGTGACGTACCGGTCCTTGTTTACGGTGGGGACGATCGTCAGCTGGGTGCCTACGTTGCGGAACTGGACCGTCTGATCCACCACGACGTCGAGGCCGGTTCGAGTCGATTGGGTGAAGGGGACCTCGCTGCCGACGAGAATCCGTGCCTCCTCATTATTCAGCGCCAGAATGCGAGGAGTGGAGAGCACCTTAACCTTGGTTTTGCTGGCCAGCGCCTGGATGATGGCGCGAACGTCTACGTTCGTGCCCATGCTGACGACCCGAATACCAAGACCGCCCAGACTGCTGAGCGCCGAATCCCCGAAGGACGGTCCGCCATACAGGCCGGTAATCCCCCGGGTAGAATCGCCGGTGACCAGCTCCTGGGTGAACAGCCGCCAGTTGATCCCGTACTGGGTGGCATTGCCCAGATTGACCTCGGCGATGAGGACCTCGAGTAGCACCTGGGCCGGCCTGATATCGAGCTTGTCGATCGTCTCCTGGAGCACGGGAAAATTGGGCGGCGCAGTGCGAATGACGAGCGAATTGGTCGCCTGGTCGGGCACGATCGTGGTCTGTCCCACCAGCCCCGACTGTGCTCCAGCAGTCTCGGTGCCGGGCGTGGGCGCCGCCGGAGGCGGAGCCAGAGTGGGGATCGGGGTCTGACGCCGCTGTTCCAGCGCCTCGTTCTCCCGTTTCCGGAACGCGTCCAGCTCGGACGACAAGCTCCGATCCTCCAGCGACCGCACCCGGGTCCGTTCGCTGGGTGCGCCGGTGGCCCCGCCGAAGACCTCGCTCAAAGTGGCGGACAGCTCCTCGGCGCTTGCGTGCTTCAGCGGATAGACGAATGTCCGCAGACCAGACTCCCCGCCGGTCTTTACGTCGAGCTTCTGGAGCAGCTCGAGATAGCGCGCGATGTTGACCCCGCGGTCAGTGATCAGGATGGCATTCGAGCGCGGGACCACCTCGATTCTCACCGACTTACCGGCGATCTGGGTGAGAAACGCGAGTGCTTCCTCGGCGCCGATATAGTCGAGTGGGACGATCTGGGTAATGAGTCCGAGCGGCGGCGGCTTCTGCAGCTCCTTGCCTACTCGTATCGGCCCGGTGGACGGGCGCTTGGCATCGGGCAGGACCTGAGCTACCGGACCTTTCTCCACCAGGACCAGCTCCTGGGCTTCGAGAACGGCTTCGAGCACCGCACCGACCTCGGCTACCGGCACCGGCTCCGGCGTCTGAAAGGTGACCCGCCTGGCCGGCACTTCAGTAAGAACAACGTTGAGGCCGAGAACCGCCGCCAGGGAACGAATGACATCCCTCAGGTCGGCATCCACGTAATTGATCCGGACCGTCAGCGGCTCCTGCGCCGCCAACGGAACAACTGCGCCGGCGGTAAGAAGCCAGGTGAGGCACAACGCGCTTGCCCTCATCGGGGAGGCCGGCGGCTGGACGGTAGGCGAAGGATCAAGGGCCCACCCGGCCGGGAGATCACGACCGTTGAATCGGTGATGCGGCTGATCCGACCGCTGCCGAGCCGGTCACCCACCCGATAAAGCTCCGCGCCGCGAATCTTCGGGTCGGCGTCAATCAACGCGATAGTACCGGCCGTGATGCCGTACAGCCGCAAGGCCGGTGGCCGAGGCTTCTGGCGCGGAGTCACGGTGGGGGCGGGCTCCTCGCTTCCTTCCGGGACGAACCGCACCTTGGGTGGGGTCCGCGCTTGGGAGAAGACGTTTCCGGCGGCGATTGGCGCGTAGGAGCGCTCGTCCCCCGTGGAGGCTGGATCGGAAGGTACAGCCGCGGTTGGCAGACGATGCGCCGGCTGCGCCGCAGGGACCCGGGCGGGCGCCACCCGAAGACCCAGGCCAAGAACAACGAACACACCGGCTATGCCGTACAGCGTTCTCGGAGTGAGCAGATCTTCTCGAGTGATCACGAAGCTTTCCCGGGAGTGGCGTAAAGACCGTGCATGGTGACTGACCAGGTGATGAAGTCTCGCCGATCGGTGTGCGGGAGCCCTGCGGTGACCGACATGTCGTCTATCACGAGCAGCTTCTCTCCGTGCTGGAGCCGAAACAGGAAATCAACCAGGCCGTAGATGTCGCCCTGCCCCTGGAGCTGCACCGGGATAGAGGTCAGGCCCTGAGAATCAGGCTTGGCCTCGCCGGCCACGAAGATCCGGTCGAGCTGCACCCTGCTCTCCTCGGCATAGCGCTGCACCAGCGCCTGCAGGTTGGAGGCGGCGAGCGCGGGTGTAGGGCCGGTTGCGAGCAGACCGACGGATACCCCCAGTACCCGCTGTTGATCGTCGAGCGCTCGCCGCAATTGGGCCTGGCTGGCTACCAGAGTCTGCAGCCGGACCAGCTGATCGCGACTCGCCGCGTATCTGGCTTCGCGCTCGGACCAGCGACCCGCAATCGGCAGCAGCGCGAAGACCAGCAGCAAGGCAGCCGCGCTGACTGCCCCTCCGGCGATCACTACCAGCTGCTCGCGCCGGCTAAGGCGCCGGAACGAAGCGGAAAGCCAGTGAAAACGTTTCATAGGTCCGATCATCCACTTGAATCCGGTTGGTGGCTGACAAGAAGCGGACGCCGCGAAACTCCGGCGCGGCACCCAGCACCTGTATCAGCTGCGCCGCCTGACCGGCATGGCCCTCGATCTGCCATTCGCCACCGGTGACTCGCAGTGACCTGAGATAAGCGCCTGGAGGCAGCCGGTTCGACAGCGCCAGGAGCACGGCGAGCGGTGCCGCCCGCTCGGCCCTGACACCGGCAATTGCGTTGGCCTGGCGGTTCATCGTCTCGAACTGGGTCTGCAGCGCGAGCGCCGCGGCGGCCCGGCCTCTCAGCGCCTGCACTTCAGCCTCCATCGCATGCGCCGAGCGTTCCCGCCAGGCGAGGACCGAGGTGATGGCAAACACCAGAGCCGTGAGGGCGGCGAGCCCCGCCAGCAGCAGGTCCCTCCGTCGGCGCCGCCGGATCCCGTTTCGGAGGTAATCCGGCATGAGGGTGTACGCCAGCGAGTGGTCGGGTCCGCGCGCCGCCCCGTAGGCCGGGAGGAATGACGAAGGCAGGTCGACTACGGAGGGTAGAGGTCCGGCCGTGGTAGCAGGCAACCGTTCGGCCAGCGTGCGGGCTCGATCCTCGTCCCACGGCTCCACCATGACGGCGGCAGGGGACGACTCGCCGCTGCACAGGGCCGCCGCCGCATCGGAGAGCTCGCCGTAGAGCCGGCGTGCCTGGGTCACCTGTCCTGAACGGATCTGGACCATGCCCACTCCGGCACCACGGGCGGCTCCGTCCAGCAGCACGACGGTGTCGGTGACCTTGCCCTCGCCCAGGGCCCGCGCCAGCGCCAACGGGCTGGGTTCCACTCGGTCGACTGGTCCCAGCGCCTGCAGTGCAGTGAGCCACTGCGTCAGGGGGGCCTCTCGGGCGGCGAACACCAGGTCGTCCTCGTCCCGCACTGCCGCCACCAGATCCTCCAGGCGCACGGCGAAAAATCGCTGGGGCTCGAGCTGCAGGATTGCGGCCCGGTCGGGTGCGGGAATGGGCGGCAGCTTCAACCGCTTGACCAGGAGCAGCGGCATCGCAAGTGCGACCGAAACATGCGCGCCCCTGCCAAGCCCCTCACGCAGGACTTGTACGGCATCCTCCGGGCGCTCGGGGTCCCAGCCCGTCTCCATAACCTGGATCGGCCCCCGCCCCGGCGGCACACGCACCGCCCGGATGACGCCGATATCCAGCTCGACACCCAATCTCATAAGTCCCGCTCCCACCAAGCCTGGAGCACCAGCCGGTGGCCTAGAACCAGATAGGCCGCCTGGATTTCATGAGTCAGCGGATGCCCCGCCTGCCAACCCCGGCTGATGAGCAAGAGGCGAGTCGGTGCGGTAACAACCTGGAGAAAGGGCTGAGAGGGCGCAGGAGAGCCCATCTCGTCAGTGTCGCCCGAATTTTCCCGCGGCCGCCGCATGGGATCGGTGGAGGTGAAGACCTCTCCCTCTTCCCGCCGCTCCACCAATGACCGGGCGGTGGCCGACCCAATCCCCGGAATCGCGGCGAGCACTGCTTCCGGTGCCGCATTGAGGTCGATGAGCCCATCGCTCCAGACCGTCACGTAGGGAGCGATGTCAAAGGCGAGTGCCTGGTCCATACCGGGAACACGGGCCAGCTCCCCCACTCTCCGGAGCGGCTCCTTGATCAGTGCCGCGATGGCCTGGTCGGCACGCTGACGGCTGGTGAATTGGGCGAGAAACTCGCGCAACGTAGCCTGATCAGCCCGGTTCAAGTCGATCCGCGCATTGAGGTTTACCATCGCCACCCGAAACCGGGACGTGCCTTCCGGGCCGGCCTCGATCCGGGCAAGCGCGCTATCCAGACTGCGAAACGCCTTCGCTTGATCGGGCCCCGCGCCGGCGGAATCGAGCAGCGCGTGGATCCGCACCATAGCGGCGGCAATTCCGCTCTCGGCCGCATACCGGCCGACGCTGCGGGCCCGCACACCGGACACCAATGCCGCCTCGGAGCGCGCGCTGCGTGCCACCTCCGTCGCCACCAGCCCGAGCGTGACCAGGAGAGAGAGAACGAAGACCAACGCCATTCCGCGCTCGTCGCGCCAGTTCATCATCACTCGTCCGTGGCCTCCGATGGTGTTCCGCGTGCAATGGTCGGCTCGAGTTGCACCAGCCGCTGGAGATCGAAGCTGCCGCCGCCGGGTAGGGAGACCGTGACCGTCACCGCGGCCAGGCCCGCACGCCACGGGCTGGCCGCGATCTGCCGCCGGAACCCCCCGGGGAGATCTTCGGCGGGGGGGAGGTTGGTGATTCCCTGGAGCTTCACTTCCTCCATCCCATCTTCCGCATACACGACAGCTGCCAGCCACTGGCGGGAGTCGGCGACTACCCGGTGGCTTTGGTGGAACAATTCCAGGAAGCCAAGACCGACTAGCCCGAGAATGACGAGCGCCACCATGACTTCGAGTAAGGTCAAACCACGATCATGAGACATGGGCAATGCCTATGGCACGAGCGTGACGCGAAGCGGTGGCCCCAGCGCACGCGATTCGTTCCAGAACTTTATCTCGACAGCGCGGGGCATCATGGTTCCGCGGGGCCACTCCCGAAGCCACCCGGCGGTGCTGCCTGGAACCATGACCCGTACGTCCCAGCGGGTCACCTCCGGCAAGGTGAAGCGGACCTCCGCCGGCGGGGCGCGTCCCAGCGGCTTGGCCGCAAACTCGACTCGGCCGTCCACCGGCCCGATTGTGATCAGCCAGTCATAATCCGGATCGAGCGGGGACGCTCCGGCCGCCGCCATGAAGGTCAGGCGGTCGTTCTGCAGCTGGAAGCCGGGGTCGGTGGGCTGTTGCGCCGGCTGAGCGTTGCGCAGTGCATCGCCGAGTATCTGGCGTACGGCGCGCCCGCTCTGCAGCCTGCGAAGATCGAACCCCAGCCGGGCACTGCTGTCAAAGCTGACCTGCGCCGCGCTGAAGCCCAGGATGACCACCAGGCTGGTCAGCAATACCGCGACGATGACCTCGAGGAGAGTAAAGCCGG
The DNA here is from genome assembly GCA_963742755.1 of uncultured Gemmatimonadales bacterium. GTDB lineage: Bacteria > Gemmatimonadota > Gemmatimonadetes > Gemmatimonadales > GWC2-71-9 > CAVVWJ01. The sequence goes on along the minus strand of CAVUMU010000011.1, from coordinate 123,111 downwards.
CTTCACTCCTGGCCGGCACCCGCACCTCGGGCCGGCCCACCCCTGGAGACGTTCGGGTTATCGCATCAGCCTTTAGCCGGATACTCAAACTGCCCCCATCGTGTGCCAGGTGCCAACAACCGTATGTTGTGCGGCCTACAACCGTCGGTAAGTAGGGTCCACCATTCCACTGCCTGTTCTACCCGGACGATTGTGGCGGCATGCCAGATGTTGCACGCTGCGCGCGACTGCTCATGACGCGGGTTATAGCGGAGGATAAGGGATGTTGGCAGCCATTAACTCAATGGTCAAGGATTCGAAACGGTTGCGCAGCTTCCCAGGCTTCGCCACGAGACAAAATGCGGTTGACACCTGGTCCCGCAGCCCCATGCTGAGGGAGCAGAACAACCTCGAGCTCACCGAGCTCCCGCGGGGTTTGCCCTCGGGCGACCGCGGTAAGTAAAGAGAGGACGGGTTATGAAATTCACTGGCATGCTTCGCCTGGCGGTGTGCGCCCTGGTCGTTGTCGCCACCACAGGACAGGCGCAGGACCACGGCAACAAGGGGAACAGGGGGGACAAACAACCGCTGGTGATCGCGAAGTTCGGGAATTTCTTCGTGGGTGGAAGCCACAACGCCAACGACCAGATGGTCGGTGCCATGTACGTCGAGTACGTGATCCCGCAGAACAAGACGCAGCGTTACCCGATCATCCTGGTGCACGGCGGCGGCCAGATTGGCGCCGGCTGGAGCCAGACCCTGGATGGTCGCGAGGGCTGGACCCAGTACTTCGTGCGCCGGGGGTTCGCGGTCTATGTGGTGGATCAGCCCGCGCGGGGCCGGTCTGCCTACCATTCGCAACTCGGGCCTTTGGGTGATGTGTCCAACGCGACCAGGGCCCAGTCGCTCTGGGCCGCCATTGAGCGCTACAACTTCTGGCCGGCGGCGCGGCTGCACACCCAGTGGGTTGGCCCCGCGGTCAACGGCGATCCCACGTTCGAGCAGTTCCTCTCGTCGCAGTCGGACGCGCTCACCAATGCCGTCCTTCAGGAACAGCTGACGGCCGACGGCCTGGTGGCACTGCTGGACCGAATCGGACCTTCGATTGTCATCCCGCACTCGCAGCCGGGAGCGCCGGCCTGGCTGGTCGCGGATCGCCGTCCGAATCTGGTGAAAGCCCTGATCCAGCTCGAGCCGGGCGGACCACCGGTCGCGCGCGACGAGCCGAGTATGGGGTTCGCGGCGGGACCAACGTTTGCGTGGGGACTTACTCGCAACCCGATCACCTACAGCCCCGCAGTCTCCGACCCGTCGCAGCTGAGCTTCGTGCCCCTCCCCAAGGATCCCGGTGTCGCGACCTGTTGGGTCCAGGCCAGTCCGGCGCGCGAGCTCCCGAATCTGCAGCGGATGCCCATCATGCTGCTCACCGCCCCGTCGGGGTACAACACCGCCTGGGATCCTTGCACGGTGCGATTCCTCAGGCAGGCGGGAGTGGACGGGAACTTTACCTGGCTCAAGCTGCAGGATATCGGAATCAGGGGAAACGGACACTTCATGTTCATCGAGAAGAACAGCGACCAGATTGCCGGAGTAGTTCTCGACTGGATCCAGGATCAGGTGCGGAGGAGCGGTAAGAGGGACCGGTAGGCCAAGGGGCCAGGGGGCTTACGCCCCCTGGCTCCCTCCCGCGTGCCCCACGAGAACCGAGAGCAGGAACTCCTCGTCCCGTCCGTGCAGGCCAAGCTCTTTGTTCATGAGCTCATCGAAAACGCCGCCGAATGGCCTGGCACTCAGCCCCAGCGCGGTAGCAGCAAGCACAAGGTTCTGCGAGATATGCCCCGACTCGGCCACCATCATTCGGTAGCCGCCCTGCCCGTATTTGCGCTCATGCCGGGGAAACGAGCCCACCAGACAGATCATGGCCGCCACACCTGCCACCATCTCGCGTTCCATGGGCAGTGAGGCCGCCACGAGGCTATCCCCATCGATAGCGGGGCGGACCACCTCCAGCAGGTTTTCGACCGGCCGGTAGTGATACACCGCGGCGTCGAGGCCTTCCACCCTGAAGACGACCGGATAGATCTCCACGGCGTAGAGCGCGCCACTCGAGGGGTACGCCCGCAGCCTGACTTCCCGACCCGCCCAAGACATGGTCCCGGTGACGCCGCACGCGGTCGAGAGCAGAGCCTCGAATTCGCCTCGGCCGAGGGGCTGACGTCTATAGTCCCGCGACGACCGGCGAGCGCGGGTCAGGGCGTGAAAGCCGTGCAGACGTTGGGGCACCGATCCCTCCAGCGGGATCCGAGTCGCCCCTGCATGCTCCCGATAATCCCCATCAGTCGCCAGCTGCAGGACCTCATCGCTGCTGAGCCCGCCCGCGGGGAGCACGCCCTTCCTGGTGGCCCAATGAAGGAAACGTCCCAGGGCACGGCCTGATACGTCCACCACTCCGGCGGCCGCGATAGCCGAGAGCATACGGTCCCACGATGAGCGCTCCGAGCCCGAGGACGACAGTATGTCCGCCACCGTGGAGTTTCCGTCCATTCGCCGGATGAGCCGCCACAGGACGGCCTGGTTTCCCGAGACGGTCACCTCTCGCATCCTTCGCTGCATGACCGTGCAACCGGCGTCGTGTTCCGCCAGCGGCTCGCTCAGGTCGAGCCGGAAACGGACCGCTCCATCATCCTCCACCCACGCCCGTACCGACGGCATGATCCTAGGGCGAACATCGCCGTTCAGCGGCTGCGGCTCTACTGGGTGCGTCACCCGCCGCTCGCGCGGGCCGTCGATCAGCAGATCGGGCTCGAAGGCGTATTCGGTGATCAGCTCGTCGTGGATGGTGACGCCGCAGCCGTCCATCTGGGTCTCCGATGCAGGCTGGTCTATTCGCTCCAGCACCAGGAGTTCCGCCCGCTTGAGAGTTGCGGCCTCATCAGATCTGCCGTCGGCCAGGGCCAGAGCGCCGAGCCGGCCGAGCGAGTCTGCCTCGCCTCGGAGATCCTCCAGCTGCTGGGCGGCCCGCAAGGCGGCCGTGTATGCACTTCCAGCCTCGGTACCACGCTCAACTGCGAGCAAAGCATCCCCCAGCTCCAGGTGCAGCTTGGCCCGGAGGCTCAGCACTCTCTCGGCTGCCCCGAGTGTCTCTGCCACCTGTAGCGCATCTCGCAGTGTAGCGGTGGCCAGATCGGGTCGGCCGCCGAGGTGGAAACACCACCCAATCCGGCCCAGCATCACGGCGCGGCCGAGGCTCGGCGTCTGCAGGTTCAGTAGGGCGCCGAGGAATCTTGGTCCATAATATTGCAGTTGGCGGAAATTCTCAGCCTGGGTTTGCAGCAGGGCCTTGCGGTGGCTGTCGGTGGCAATGGCCGCATCTTTTTCGTTGATGCCGGCCAGGATACCGTAGCTCATCCAGGCCTGGGCGCCGGCCGGGTCGAGGTTCTGCGCGACCGCAAGCGCCTCCATGGCGTGCAGTCTGGCCTCGATCAGACGACCCGCTTGGGCCTGCAACTCGGCCAGGTCGCCTAGATGACCCGCCAACCCGGGCAGGTCACCGCGCTCTCGGTCGGCATCGACCACCTTGCCGAGCCACTCCTGGGCGAGATCCGGGTGCCCCGACTGTTGTTCCACCATCGCAAGCTGATTCCAGCTTTGCGACGCCCCGGCAGCATTGCCGTACCGTTCGCTGATGCCGGCCGCCTCGCCGTAGTGCCGTCGGGCCTCGTTCAACTGTCCGGTTGCCTGGAGAACCCTGCCGAGCTGATGCCAGGCGAGAGCTTCGAGTCGGGGCTCGTGGATTGGCTGGATGAGCCTTAGTGCCGCCCGGCCGTGATCCAGCGCCTCGTCATACCTTCCCTCGGCGAAAGCCAAGGCCGCGAGGTGGCCCTGATCGACGCCCTGTGCCCTCACATCCTGCAGCTCTTCGGCGATCTTCAGCGCGGTCGCGTAGGATTTGCGGGCCTCGGCGTACCTGCCCGCCGCCCGCAGGGCATCGCCCAGCTCCGAGCGCAGCGTTCCCCGCAGGCCCTTTACTCCCTGGCTGGGCGCGAGCCTCCCGATAAGATCCAGGGCCTCTCCCAGCGCCGTGATGGCCCGATCGGGCTGGGCCTGCAGATGGAAACAGCGGCCCAATCGGCTCAGGATCACGGCCCGGCCATAGCTCGGCGCGTCGCCCAGCCGTTCCAGCACACCCTCGAAAATGGACCTCGCCGAGGTGATGTCACCCCGATCCAGGAGCTGCTGCCCCCGTTGGCCTTCGGCTACATACCACGCCTCGAGGCCTGACTCCTGCGGTTGCGAAAGTGCCGGGGATGGGAGCACAGAGGCTCTTCGGGTCTGCGCCCGGTCGTGAAGTCTTGTGCTCCTGTTGCGTCCCATTGCCAACTTTCGAAGCGGTAGACGAATTCAGAAAAGATCGACGTGGCCTAGGTGCCGGAGATACGAATGTGCGCGTTGAACGGCACGCAGATGCGAGGCCGCTCGCCGGTATACATCCGCACGCTGTGTTGGAGATAGCTGGGGAACAGGATCATCATTCCGGCCTCGGGCCGCACCAGGCGCGCCGAGGGTAACACCCCCGGGAAAAACGTCATCACCGAAGCCATGATGGGGTGATCGAACTCCAGCAAGCCGCCCGCCGAATCGGGGCTCTCGTCGCCTGGATCGACATAGTACACCCCTGACCACGTGGCCATGGGATGCACGTGGGTGGTGTTGTAGTGCCCCTTCCGGTTCACCGCTGCCCAACTGGACAGATGAAATTCCATTCTCAGGTTTTGCGGGATGATGCGGGACGTCGCGACTTCGACTGCGCGACGAGCGTAGCGCGCCAGGGTCGCGACCGCCGGCGCCTCCCAACGGAAGAACTCGCTGGGGGACTGCCAGCCGCCCTGGTTGCTCTTCACCATCGACGTGGAGGCGCGCTCCTGGTCCAGAATGAGGTCTCGGAGCTCCGCGTTGAGGGCGTCAACATCCTTCAATACGCACCAGAAGACCGGCGTGGAGAACATGTTCTCGATCTGGCCGGTGCTGGCGATGTCGGCCATAGGGTCGAGACTCTGCTGCGTCATCTCTGGTGACATGGTTTCAGTCCTCGGAAAGACATCAGTCTCTGGGTCCCGATTGCCGGCCCAACTCAGCGCGAGCATAACCCAGGTTGTACTGGAGCTCGGCGGCCCTGGTACGCGCGGTATCGAGCTCGATCGCTTTCTGGAAGTTTGCCACGGCCGGCGCGAACCGGCCCTGATGCAGCTGAATGACACCGATCTGGTTGTATGCGTCCACCGCGAAGGCGGCCTGGAGCTCGACTGCCCGCTCATAGGCCCCGATGCTCTCCTCCAGCCGGCCCAGCCGGGCCAGCGCATATGCGATCGTCAGATACGCCGGGGCGTGATAGGGCATGCGGCGGAGCAGCTCGTGTCCTTCCTCCAGGGCCGCGCTGAGATCGCCGGTCTTGATCAGTACATCGACCAGTTTCTCCCGGGCCAGGTAGTCCCCTGGCAGGAGCGCCAGCGCGGTCCGGAACTCGGCCACGGCGGCGGCGGGCTCGTGTTCCTCCAGGAACACACCGTGGTTGAAGCGCAGCCAGTGATCGTCTGGCGCCTTCGATATCGCCCACTGGTAAGCGGACGCGGTCTCCTGAGGACTCCCATTCGTGCCCGCGGTGTCTTGCTCCAGGGCCCGCACCTGCTCCTGGTGATCCAGCTGGTACGTGAACGGCGGCTGGCTCAGCCATGCCCCGATTTCACGAGCCACCCGGCGCCGATCGAAGGAGGTCAGAGCCAGTGACCGCTCGGCGTCCACCTGCGAGGGAGGCTCGCTCGTGGGCACGGACTGCCGGACACGCTCAGGCAGCCTCGCTACGACCTCGAGGAAGAGGGCCTGGGCAAGCAGGTAGTTGCCCCGGGGATTCAGATGCACATGCTCGTGAAACAACTCGCGGCCGGGAACCCCGTTCGGGCTGGCTGCCGCAAAGAGCGCCTCGCCGTCAACCAGCTGCACCTGGCCACCTGCCTCCGCCGCCACCGACCGGATGATCTGGTTCATTCTGCCGTCCGCACGGAAGCGGAGGACGTCCAGATCGCGGGCCCGGGCGAACCGGTCACGGGCCTGCTCGTACTCACCGGCCGCCCAGTAGGACCGGCCGATTCTGAATTGCAATTCGGCATGACGATCATCGATGGTGGCCGCAGCCAGGTACTGGTCCCGGGCAGCGGCAGGCTGGCCGGCCCGCTCCAGGTCCGTCCCCTCTCGAACCCGTGCGTCCCACGCCTGCTTCTCTTCCGGGGTGAGATCCGGGCGATGCAGCGAGCCGAATGGGCCACAGTCTTTCAGGTTGGCCCCTACGGTGCTGATCAGGACGGGCGCGCCGGATCCGGCCGCGGCCTTCACGATGTCATGCAGGTTCCGCCGAAAGTTGTGGTAGACCGGCTCCATGGCCGGCGCGTCGGCCGGGACCTGGTGCTCGAGAAACATTCGAATGCCGCGCCACTCCGTCGGCGATCCCTGGTTCGAGCCCCGGGCGAACATCCCTCCGAGGAGCTGTCCCAGCCGGGTGGACTTGAGGAAGATGCCTGCCCTGATGAGTGGGACGCTCGACGCCCTCGGGGTCAGCGAGGTCTGTGGCCCGAAGGGGCCGACCACCTCGTTGTTCCCGATGTAGAGCACGAACAGGTCCGGCTGATGCCGCGCCAGGTCCCGCGCCACCGGCAGCAGGACGTGCGAGTTGATCGAGCTGATGCTGGTATTGACCACCTCGAACGTCACTGCCGGAAAGCGATCGCGGAGCATGACCTCGAGGTAGCGTGCAAAACCGTACGAGGGCTCCGGCACACCCTGGGCCGCCGACTCGCCAACAACGAAGATCCGAAATGCTGCCGGCGCCTTCTCAGCGGGGATCGCGAAAGCGTAGGGCAGCCGGAACAATCCGGCCGGGAAGAACTGCCAGCTGAACCGGTCGTTCTCGCAGAAGGCGCTGCGACCCTGGATCGTGCAGGGCACTGTGAAGTCGCTCCGATGGCCATAACCGATCAGCCGGAGGCCGGCTTCCGCGCCGACCACGAGGATCGCCGGAACGGCCAGGGCAGTCGCGATCCGGAACAACCACAGCCGCACACGCTGCTTCATGGAGGTTAAAAGATGGTGTAGATGAGCGGTGCCAGCGGGCTGCCCTGCGTCACCATCAGGAGAGCGCCGAGCAGCAGCAGCAGGATGACAACAGGCACCATCCACCATCTCTTGTTGTGCCTGAGAAAGGCGAGATACTCGGCAACGATCCCTCGGTCGGCCATCGGTGCTCCGGAGGAAGAACAGTGCTGTCAGGATCAGGGACGAGCTGAACCGGACCGCCGTGACTGATAGGTTCCCCGGACGATGATCGACATCCGGAACTTGTCATCACTGGGTGCCAGTGCCGCATGGGGGATGGAGCCATCCATCGCTACCACGCGGTTGGGCCGGAAGCTGATGCGCTCAGTTTGCCGGTGGCGGTCGCGCTTGTCGTACAGGATCAGATCCCCGTCGGTATCCTCGCCGAGGTAGACCAGCAGCGACAGTTGGTCCGGTGCATCGGGCACACAGTCGATGTGGGTGGAGCCATTCTGGCCCTTCGACTGGCCGTTGAGCCCGACGTACTCCGGCGTGGTGATGAGAACGCCGAGCCGCTGGAACATGGTGGCCACTGCCGAGAAGAGCAGCGGCGGGAGGCCAGGCCAGCCACTCTTCCGCACAGCCTCGATGTAGGAGGCACCCCAGATCCGGTGCTGAGCCCGCCCATGCTCGTCATGGGCCGCATTGGTCAGCATCCAGTGGGGCGTTTTCAGCGCCCATTGCTCCAGCAGGTGGATCTGGGTGCCCGGGAAGAAGTCGTCGAAAACGAAGGCCCGGTCGAGGATAGCGGAGAGGTCGGCCGCCTCGGGTGCGGCGGCTTCAACGGCTGACTGGTGCGCCACTGAGAAGCTCCTGTAGTATTCCGCCGCCAAAGTGCTCGGCCGGCGGTGGGAATGGCATCATCTCGGCGTATTCCTTCAAGCTCTTCAGCTCGGCCCTGGATGTGTTCTGGATCTGGGCTGCGAGTCCGTAAAACGCGTTCCATACCGAGTCCACGTAGGTCAGGACCTGCCGGGCCTCATCGGCATAGAGGTCGGTTGACCCTTCCCGCCCGGTGATCATCACATCCAGGAGCCCGTCGTACTCCAATTGCGTCACCACGGTGGTGATGAGACCACGGGCCAGGGTCCGGAGGTCGCCGGTGATCTGGCCCTGGAAGGTGGCCCACGAGGGTGGCTGCAGATCCTCGACGAACGACCTCACCTGCTGGATCTCATCCAACGCCAGTGGCTGGAGTTGGGGGCCCACCCGCCGCAGCGCGTGCTCCTCGGTTACACTCAAGGCGTCGTAGTCGAAGAGGAATTGCGGCTTCTGAACGTCGGTGAGCTGCCAGCGCAGGCCTTCGGCATTCTCGACCCTCAGCGTGCCCGCCTCGTACTCCAACCTCATGCATCCCTCCAGGCGGTTTATCGTGGTTTCCCCGCCAAGCATGCCGCCCGGAAGGCCCAGCCCGCAAGACCCGGCTGGAGGGGGAAGGGCCGCCGGGGTGCTGTTCTGAACGAACAGCACCCCGGCACCCTCCTTGTACACTCCTGGTACAACTCGCCCTACGGTCTCAAGGTGTAATGCGGAGCCGTCGCGTTCTGCCCATTGTAGCAGCAGGAGCCCAGGAAGTTCGGCCGGTACGCGCTGCCGCCCGAGCTGTTGTTGCCCGGCGGAAGGGCCCCGGACTTCGGGGTCGCCCTGATCCGAGCCAGAATCCGCTGGTGCGACTTCTCCAGGTCGCGCATCAGCTTCTCCATGTTCCAGCCCGTCAGTTTGCCGTCGCGATACACTTGCTTGCCCGCGACGAACACGTCCCGGACATGTCTGGGATTCATCATGGTGACGATCGTACCGGGCACGTTGTTCATCGGGGTGATGTTGATGTTTCGCGCGTCCAGCACCACGATATCGGCTTCCTTCCCGACCTTGAGCGTGCCCACCTTGCTGCTCAGCTGGGCCGATGCCGCACCGGCGATGGTGGCCATTTCGATGCACTGCCGCGCGGTGATCAGCTGCGGAACCGGCAGACCACCTGGGTTACTGATGGGGAACGCGAGATCGTTGGCCAACGCCCGCTGCAGACAGAAGGCGCCCCGCATCAGCGAGAACGGGTCGGTGGTCATGTTGGTGTCGACGTCCGGACTGAGGCTGGGCAGGATGCCGTGATTGAGCGCCTGCTGGAACGGAGGCATCCCGTGCCGCATCTGCATCTCGATGATGTTGGCGATCGAGGCGTGTCCCCCCTTGTCGGCGAATATCTGCCACGCCGTGGACGTACTCGGATTGGGGTAGCCATGCGGGGGGTAACTGTGCTGAGCCAGAGGGGCGTCATTCCACCGGACGCAGTGGACCAGGGTGACGTCGGACCAGTCTCTCTCGTTGTTCCGGGGGTCGGCGGCGGCAGCGATGACACCTGCGGGGTTGCCGACGTTATGGTTGTTGATCGAGGCCCCGAAGTGACGGGCAAGCTGCCACCCGGTGTACGGAGCGCCCGGAAACGCAGCTCCCGTCCCTCCCGCGTGGGCCAACGTGACCAATTGATCGGTTGAGCTGAAATACTGCACCGCCAGCCGGCCGATCCCGGAGGTGTTGTTCCCGATGGCGCCGGGGTACTCGTATGGCTGATTCGGGTCTTCGGCCGAACGGTTGGTGCCACCGGAGTAGTCGTAGACCGCCCTGGCCCCGGAGTCCATCAACCCCTGGATCATGGCGTCGGTGTGCTGGGGCGTGTGGGAGCTCTGCGACGTGTCCACTCCGCAGGTGATGCCCTCGGTGAGCTGGCTCAGTGAGGCTACCAGCTCCGCGAGATAGACGTCTTCCGGGTCCATTGGGGGTCGCCCAAGGTCCCATACACCCGTGATCCGACCCGCGGTCCAGATGTTCTGCACCACCGACCCGTAGCTCTCCTGGGGCCAGGCACCGGCAAGCAGTCCATCGGGAATGACGCTTCGGGCTGGGGTCTCGTACTGGTGATGGTGGGTGGTGATGAACCCCGGCATGACGATGGTCCCGGAGCAATCGATTTTTTCGCCCCCTCCTCCAAGATTCGGCCCGATCGCGACGATCTTTTTCCCCTCGACAAGCACGTCGGCCTTCTCAAAATCGCCGCTCGACTCGAGGGTGAGCACGATGCCACCCTTGAGCAGCTTCCGCTTGGGCTCGAGGTTCCGAACGATCTCCTTGGTACCGCTGCTCAGCGCAGCGGCGGGGTTCGCTGCCCCTGGTCCTACTGCTACGACAGCGAGCCCCGCGGCGCTGGCCGCGAGGAACTCGCGACGCGAGCCACTGGTCGGGGCCGACTCCGGGTCTTCCTTGTACGGGTGGGGCTTATCGCGGGGGGTGGGTTTACGCATGAAGCCTCCTCTCAGAGGGTAGGTCGCTCGGGATTGGAGCCTGCGGCGATCTGGATCGCTTGGTCGCTGGCGGATGTAGGAGACGGATTCGCGGGATGCGGTTCCCGTCTATGTTCGGGCTCGCCACGCCCGCGCGCAACCGCAAAACGTCCCACCTGGTCCCAAAATGTCCCACCGCGTCCAGATGAAACATTCGGGGCGATGCGAGACGTTTTGCGGTTGCGCTGCGCCGCTCTCTGCCCGACCCTTAGTTGGGATTCTGTCTCAGCTTGCCGCAGCCTCAAGCCCTACTGAATTGGAGAGTGGTTATGCGACACAGTCGCCTGGTGAAGGGAGCAGTGTACTGTAGCCTGTCGCTGGCAGCGGTTGCGGCGTCGCTTGCAACGGCCGGAACGGCAACCGCGCAGACGGCCTACCCGACGCAGCAGCGGCACCTGCTCGATGACCTGGCGATCTGCGATTTCGGGGCCTTCTTCGTCGGCGGCGTGCCCAAGCTCACCAAGTTCGCCAATGGCGTGGTCGAGGGGACAACCTGGCAAGAGCTCATCATTGGCCAGATGTACGTGCAGTTCATGGTGCCCAAGAAACAGCGCGGCTGGCCGCTCATCATGGTGCACGGCGGCGGCTACTCGGGATCGGGCCTGGAATCCACGCCCGATGGGAAAGAGGGCTGGTTCGCCTACGCGGTTCGCAACGACCTCCCCACCTACGTGGTCGATCAGGCGGGACGGGGGCGCTCCGGCTTCGACCGCTCCTTCATCAACGAGCGCATCGGCACCGGCAACCTGGCGGGCTTTCCGAGCCTCGCCAACACCAGCAGCAGCGGGATCTGGACGGCCTGGTTCGGTCACCTCATCGGGGGCACGGACATCACCACCGGCACCCTGATCAAGCATGGCGATCCGGGCGACCCACAGTGCGCGGCTAACCCGGCCCACTGCACCTTCCATCCCGCGCATAACTTCGACGCGGTCGACCCCGACATCGAAGCGCGCATCGGTGCCATCGGGCCGGCACCCCTCCCGGCCAACAACCGGGCCCTGGCGTTGGAGCACTACAAGTGGGGCGTGCCCAACACGAACGTGACGCTGCCGACCTCCACATGTGCCACCTGCACGCCGAGCACGGTCAATCCGGCGGACACCTGGTCGGGCCAGGACCTGGCCAAGCTGGTAGCCGGCCTCGGGGGCGCGGTGGTCGCCACCCACTCGCAGTCGGGCAGCGTGGGGCATCACATGGTTCGCTACCTGAAGGAGATGGGAAAGCTCGATAAGCTGAAGGGCCTGATCACCATTGATGGGGTAGGCAGCTCATTCGCCAGCAACGGAACGGTTCCGGCGGACTACCGCAACATCCCCTACCTGACGGTCAGCCCCTACTACCCCGGCCTCAGCGACGCGCTCTACCGTGGCAACGTGGACGCCATCAACGCCGCGGGCGGGCGAGCCGAGTTCATGTCGCTGGCCGATCCGAAGTACGGAGAACGGTTCAAGGGCGTCACCCACATGATGATGATGGGCACCGGCCACCTCGAGGTGTTCGACGTGATCCTCGACTGGGCCGACCGGAACATCCGTCACCAGCCCAAGAAGAACAGCTGCGGCCGGCCTGGAAGCCGCTGACGGTTCGCCTTTTTCCATTTGCAGTCACAGCTCTGCACTCGCAAGACCATTTAGGAGAATTTCTATGAGACGTAATGCACGGTGGACTCGGTACCTCGGACCCGCGCTGGCCGGCACCGCACTTGTCGCAGTGGTGGCGAGCAGTGCGCCGGCACAGGGATCCGTTACCGGCCCGTCCGGCTGGGTCAACCCACTGAAAAATCGGTATCTGTCGGGCCAGGCCCTGAGTGTCTGCGACCAGGGAGCATTCTTCGTGGGTGGCGTATCGAAAGTCACCACCTACGCCTCATCGGCAGTCACGATGGGGCAGCCCGAAGAGATCCTCATCGGGCAGATGTACGTGCAGTTCCAGATACCGCAGAAGCGCAAAGGTTGGCCGCTGGTCATGGTGCACGGGTCGGGCTACAGCGGTGCGGCCCTGGATGCCACGCCGGATGGGCGGGAAGGCTGGCTGGCCTATTCGGTGCGCAACCACATCCCCACCTTCGTCGTTGACCAGCCAGGACGGGGCCGGTCCGGTTTCGACCGCTCCATCTTTCATGAGGCCAGAGTCACCGGGAACGTGACCCTGATCCCAACCTTGGGCGGTGGGACCAGTAACTCGGTGTGGACCAGCTGGTTCGGACATCTGATCCCAGCCGGGTCGAACATCGTTACCGGGACACTGATACGTCATAGCGATCCGGGCGACCCGGATCCGGCGGAGACCACCCCTCCCTCGCCGGCCCATGGCAGCTATCTGCCCCAGTACCCGATCCCTCCATGGCCGTTCTCCATCGATCCGAAGATCGCGGCGCGCGAGGGCGCCATTGGCCCGACACCGCTTGCGGCCAATCACCAGTACCTGGCCTTGCAGAGCTTCAAGCAGCTGGTGCCGAATACCGAAGCCACGCTTCCGACCTCCTTCTGCGCGGCTTGCGTTCCGTCCACCGTCGCACCGTCGAACACCTGGAGCCCGCGGGCCCTGGCAGACCTGCTGGAAGGTCTCGGAGGAGCCATCGTCTCGCCTCACTCGCAGGCGTCGGCGCAGGCCATGCACCTCGTCCGGATCCTAAGGGAACGGGGCAAGCTGCACCTCCTGAAGGGCCTCCTCATTCCAGAGGGGGCAACCGATCTTGTCGCCTCCGGGCTCACGCCGGCTGACTTCGATAACGTTCCGGTTCTGGTCGTGAACGGCGACTACCGGTCCTCCACCATCCGGCAGGGGAATTGGGCCGTCGAAGCGGCCGTCAGCGCCCGGCGCGCCGCCGGGCTGGGGACCGCGAAGTTCGAAGTCATCGATGTGGATGACGCGGGCTTCATGGGCGGGCGATTCCTGGGAACCACCCACATGAACATGCTGGGCACCAACAATCTGGAAGTCTTCGACCTCATGCTGGACTGGGCCAACGAGAACATTCGCAACGCGCCCAAGGCCACTGAGTGCAAGACCGGCAAGGGTCACGACCGCGACTAAGAGCTCCTTGCTGAGCTGACACACAAAAGCACGGAGGCCATCGCGGCCTCCGTGCTTTTGCGTGGTGTCTCCCCACTCTTACGGCCGCAGCACGTAATGCGGTGCCAGCGGGTTCTGGCCGTTGTAGCAGCAGGAGCCCAGGAAGTTCGGCCGGTACGGATTCCCCTCGCTGTTCATGCCCTTGGGAATCGACCCGATTCGCCCAGGTCCGCTGCCGTCGCCGTTGGGCCCCCGAATCCGGGCGAGAACCCGCTCCCGCGATTTCTCGAGATCCCGGACTAGCTTGTCGGCGTTCCAGCCTATCAGCTTGCCGCTCCTGAACACCACCTTGCCGGCGATCAGAACATCTCGCACATGCCGGGTGTCCATCATGGTCACTATGGCCCCCGGCGCGTTGTTGACCGGCGCGATGTTGAGGTTGCTGGTCTCCAACACCACGATGTCCGCCTCTTTGCCCGGAGTGAGCGTGCCGACCTTATCCAGCACACCACTTCCGGCGGCTCCAGCGACGGTCATCATCTCCAGCACCTGGCGGCAGGTGATCACTTGCGGGACCGGCAGGTTGTCCGGATTGCTTTCGGCGAAGGCCAGGTCGTTGGCCAGCGCCCGCTGGATGCAGAAGGCGCCCCGCATCATCGAGAACGGATCCGGGGTCATGTTGGTGTCCACGTCCGGACTCAGGCTCGGGAGGATCCCGTGGTTGAGCGCCATCTGGAACGGCGGCATGCCATGCCGCATCTGCATCTCGATGATCACGGCGATGGAAACGTGGCCGCCCCGATCCGCCAGGATCTGCCACGCCCGTGAGGCGTTGGTGTACGCGTCGTAGCTGACCTGGGAGATGGAGTTATCCTGCCACCGGACGGCGTGCACCCGGGTGACGTCCGACCAGTCGTTGCCGTTCCGCGGATCGGCCGCCGCGTCAACGATTGATTGCGGCGAACCGACGCTGTGCGCATTGAGGAACGCCCCAAACTCGCGGCCCAGCTGCCACCCGGTGTAGGTGGTGCCCGCCAGCTGGGTCGGCCCGCCGGGGAAGCCCAACGTTACCAGCTGGTCCTTGGAGCTGAAGTACTGCTTGGCCAGCCGGCCAATGCCCGACGTGGTGTTCCCGATGGCGCCGGGATACTCGTTCGGCTGGTCGGGGAACTGGGCCGACCGGTTGGTGCCGTTGCTGTAGTCGTACAGCGTCCGCCGCCCTGAATCCATGATGCCCTGGATCATGGCATCGGTGTGGGCCGGCGTGTGTGACGCCTGGGAGGTGTCGGTTCCCATGGTGAGGCCCTGAGTGATCTGACTCAGGGACGCCACCAGCTCCGAGAGGTAGAGGTCCTCGGGGTCGTAGGGGGGACGCATCATGTCCCAGGTGGGTGCCGATGCGGGTCCGATCCGGCCGGCGGTCCAGATGTTCTGGATCGAGCTGTAGGCCTCGAAGGGCCAGGCGCCCGGTTGTTGAAAGGGGCTCGGCGGGTTGGAGCCGAAGACGATGAAGCCGTCGGCGTTGATGCCCCGCTGGATGGTGTAGTACTGGTGGTGGTGGGTACTGATGAACCCGGGACACACGATCGTGCCCCGACAGTCGATTTCCTGGGCACCGCCAGCTCTGAGATTGGGACCTACGGCGACGATTTTCTTGCCCTCGATCAGCACGTCCGCCTTCTCGAAATCCCCGACATTCTTGTCCAGGGTGAGGACCACGCCACCCTTGAGCAGGGTCCGCTTCTTGGAGCTTTCGGTAAAGATCGGCCTTGCTTCCGAGGCCGCCGCGCTCGAGACCGCCCCGCTACCTATAGTGGCGGCAGCCAGCCCCGCGGCGCTGGCCGCGATGAATCCGCGCCGGGATGTCCCACCCGGATCGGAGGGTTCCACCTCGACCTTGTACGTCTCGGCCTGGTCGCCGGTCTTGCCTTTACGCATGACGTCCTCCTCTCAGGGTGTACTTCCAGGGCAGAACTGGAGCGTGTCCTCAGCCGGATCGCGGTGAGGTCTGGGGTCTCACCACGGCCCGACTTATCTCAGTCGTACTTGCCTTCGGAGATAGTCGATGATCAAATCGGCAACCTGGAGATTGTTCTTTTCCGCCATCACCACGTGCCCGTTACCGAAGATGCCGTGCTCGGTCAGGGCGAGGACGGTGGCGTTGGGTCCGATCTTGGCAGCAAAGTTGCGCAGGCTGGTGATACGGGGCGGGTCGAAGTCACCCGCCTCGATCAGGATGGGAAAGTCCAGCGACGCGAGCTCCGCGTCCGAAACAGTGGCCATGACCCCGGCCGCCGACACCGACGCCGGTTCCAGCGTCACCATCGCCTTGACCAGGTTGGGGCGCTGCAGCGCCGCCCGCACTCCGAACCGGCCCGACTGGGACCAGGTCAACACGATCGACGGGCCGATCTTGTCCAGTAGGGCCACCAGAGCGGCGACGTTCTTGTCGTCCTCGATGGCGTCACGCCATGCGGGGATCAGCTGGTTGGCGTACTGGGCAAAGGCCTCAGTGGGGAACTGGGTGTTAGGATGGGGAACGCCCGGGGTCGGGCCGATGCGGAATTGGGTCCATGCGGCCTCGTAGGTATACCGATTCATACCTGGGATGTTGCTCGCCGGCAGTCGGCCCTGTTTGGCCAAAACGATGTTGGTGATGTCGTAGCTCGAACCACCCCGATTGACACCGTCTGCCAGATAGACCGGGAAGCCCTGGCGCAGGAAGTAGGTCGACCACCCCTCCCGTCCATCAGGCGTGGTCTCATACACCTTCCCCCCGTGTCCGCCGCCGGGGTAGAGGATGATCGGGTACCGAGACCGCCGGTCATGGGGAATCTGGTACTCGACATATGACTGGTTGATGGTGGCGGTGCCTGGATTCCTGTTGGACGGTTCGTTGGTATCGTTACCGTGCTCGGTGAAGAATGTTTGCCCTCCCACGAAGAAGCTTCCTTGGGCCTCGACCTTGAGGAAGGGTGGACCGCCGCTCGCTGAGGCCTCGACCTGGGTTCGAAGCGATTGCGTACCGTAGGCGGCTGCCAACACGGCAATCGATACCGCCAGGGATGCCCGTCTGGTGTTCATGGATCTTTCCTCCTCGCTAGCGTGGCGCGTGGGTCCTGATCCAGCCTTCCAGCGCTTTGAAGACTTGCTCGCTATTGGTGTCCATCGTCCCCGCCGTGCTCGAGGTGGCCGCTGTAAGGGCAAGAGCTATCGCGAGCCGCCCCGGGCCTCGAGGAGCCGGTCAATGGTTTTCATGGGTTTTCCTTCTTACGCCAGAGAGGAATCGGTGCACGGCAACACCCTCAGGGCCGCCCCTCAGGGATGAGGGGCGACGCTGTCGAGCGAGGTAGGTGGGTAGTTGTTCTGGTTCGATTACAAAATTCAGCGCGGGGTCCGTCCTGGCAACCGCAAAATGTCTCTCCCGCGCCCAGAATGTCTCATCGACCCGTGACTGTCGCCGCCGCTACAACTTTGAATTGTGACGCTCGGCTCCACAGCCTGGCCGATAGACCCGGGCAGGGTCCCCTGAAGCCGCGGACCGGGCAGCCGCACACAACTCGGCGTACATCAGGCCGGCAATCATCGCGTGCCCGCTGGATGAGGGATGCACTGCGTCGTCAGGCAAGTACATCACATCCGGATTGTGGGCGAAGAGCTGTCCGGGATCGATCACGGGCAGCCCAGCAGCTTTCCCGGCATCAAGCATGGCCTGTTGCCGCTGATTCATTCCCCGCTGTCCCCGCGCGGCGGGGACGAGAAAGGCGAGCGAGAGCCTGGCCTCGCGGGTGCCCCCGATGATCGAATCGATGGTTGCACTGTAGGCGGCCAGTTCGTCTGCCGAGGCCGCGGTGTCCGCGGTCTGGGCAATCGCCAAGGCGTTGGCCGTGCCTGCCGACTGCGCCTGCCGCGCCACCCGGCGGGCACGGGTGTCGTTCAGCCAGTTGAACAAGGCCGAGGCTCTCAGAAGATTCTTGCGACGCACCCCCCGAAGTTGCTTGTCACGCTGCTCCGCATCGAGGCGGCCGGTATGGTTCCACGCGTCATTGAAGGTGTATGCGACGATGAAGCCGTCGGGTTGATATAGAGTCGTAAGCCGCCGCATGAATCGACCCACCTGCCACAGGTTATAGCCGATGACGCCCCCGTTCACGACCTCGAAGCGGGCCGGCGAGCCCGCGCCGCGGGCGCTGTCGTTCAGCGTCCGCTCCAGCACCTGATGATAGGTTTCCTCCTGCCGAACGCCCCAACCGAACGTGGTCGAGGCGCCAAGGGCCACGATCCGGACCGTCCCTGGCCGTTTGGGGGAATCGAGAGGGTCGTCGCGGAAGCCCTGGGCATTGATCGCAACCGGAAGACGGCCCGCGCTGGTGACGGTTGTCTGGCCCGGCTCCAGGACCCAGCCGAGCTCGCTATCGGGACGGTACTGCTCGACGCCACGGTAACCGGCCAGCCGGCACGCGGCCTCTCCCGCGAGCAGGGTGAAGCCGGCCGATCCTGCCGCCAGCAGGGTGCCGGCGACTAGGGTACGCACTCGGCTGGCCTTGCGCTTGGCCTTCAGTTTGCCCGAGCCTGAGGCGGACCGTACATTCTGATCGGCCTGCTCATACCTGGATAGCTTCGGTTCATCCTTACGATCTCCTTGTGGTCCCTATGAGCGACAAGAACGGGTTCGTGCCCGAGTTTCTTGCCTATCTCAGCGCCAGGAAGTGGCTGCTGTTCGTTCCGGTCCTGGTCATAGGACTCGTACTCATCCTTGTCGCGCTGCTGCTCTTTGGTCCTGGGGTAGCACTCGAGACGCTGTACCAGATCTTCTGACCAGGTCCGGCAACCGCATGGCACCTTCACCCGCCCGCCGCCGGATCTTTGCGCTGCTGGTCCTGCTCTCCCCCTTGCTCCTGCTCGCCCTGCTGGAGGGCGGGCTTCGGGTTGCGGGCTACAAGGGCGACCTCAGCCTGTTCACGTCCATTCCGAATGTGGATCGCAAGTATCTCGGCGTGAACCCGCGGGTGGCAGCCCGCTACTTTGCCAGCGTCCGCGTGGTACCGACACCGCCCACCGATCTCTTTCTCCGCTCCAAGCCTGCTCACTGTCTCCGCATCTTCGTGCTGGGCGAGTCGTCGGCGGCAGGCTTCCCCTATGGCTTCAACGGCACCTTTTCCCGCGTGATCCGCGATGCCCTGCGCGACGTGTTGCCCCACGACACGGTGGAGATCGTCAACCTCGGGATCTCGGCCGTCACCAGCTACGCTCTCTACGACATGGTCGACGAGATCCGGTCACAGCAGCCGGATGCCGTCCTGATCTATGCCGGACATAACGAGTTCTATGGCGCGCTGGGCGCCGGCTCGACTGAAACCGTGGGAGCCTTTCCAGCATTCGTTCGCGGCTATCTCGGACTGCAGCGGCGCTTCAAGACCGTGGTGCTCGCTCGCGACCTGGCCTTGCGGTTAGCCACACTCGGTGGAGCGCCTGCCGATTCCTCCCGGTCACTCATGCAGCAGATGGTCCGGGAGGAGCTGATCCCGCTCGGTAGCGCGACCTATGAGCGTGGTGCCCGACAGTTCCGCGAAAATCTACAGGCCATGCTGCGGCAGTTCAAAGAAGCCGAGGTGCCGGTCTTCGTGGCGAGCCTGACCAGTAATCTTCGCGACCAGCCGCCCTTCCGTTCTCTGGCGACGGACAGCCTACCTGCCGCCAAACAGGTGTTCGACGAGGCTCGTAGCGCCCTGGCGGCGGGTAAGCGGACCGAGGCGCGTAGCCTCTTCGAGCGCGCTCGGGACCTGGATGCGCTCCGATTCCGCGCAGCCGGCGAGTTCAACGTCATCATCCGCATGCTGGCGAAGGAGAACGGTGCGCACTACGTGCCCGTGGACGAGGCGTTCGCGGCCGCCGCCAAAGACGGCATTCCCGGGTCGGATCTCTTCTGGGAGCATCTCCATCCCAATCAGACAGGCTACCACCTGATCGGCAAGACGTTCTTCGAAGGAATCGCGCTGACAAGATTTCTGGGCCACACCGCCGACCTCACTCGGCTTCGGAGCTGGCCGGCGTACTCCGAGGCCATGGAGCTGACCGAATTCGACCGCCGGTTTGCCTGGCATCAAATCCGTTCGGTCACTACCAGCTGGCCGTTCGTCGACCGCGAGGATCCCTCCGGCTATCCCAGAAACTATCATCCCAGCGATCCTGCGGACTCGGCCGCCTTCGATGTCGTGATCTACCGGCGGAGCACCTGGCCGCTGGCAAAGTTTCAGCTCGCAGAATATTACCGATCCCGTGGCGATCGGGACCGTGCGCTGGCGGAGTATCGTGGGCTCATTCGGGAGCAGCCCGAAAACGCCACGGTCCGGGTATACGCCGCCGACGTGCTGGGAGAGATGGAGCAGTGGGATGGAGTCCGCGACATGCTCGAGCGTGCGTACGCGCTGGAACCCTCCGCGCTCACCAGCTTCGCGCTGGGCCGGCTGGAGCTCCAGTCCCGGCATGTGGACCGGGCCATTCACCTGCTGGAAGAAGCTCAGCGATTCCAGGCCGACGTTCCCGCGGTGCTCTACGACCTGTCCCGGGCGTACACCATGACGCGCGATATGCCTCGGGCCCGCGCCTTTGCCCAGCGACTGGCGGCGGTAAGTCCCGGCTTCCCGGGGCTGAACGAATGGCTGGCCGAGCTCTCTACCATTCCCGACTAGACTGGAAAACCAGAGCCCGCCGCGCGTTTGATTTCGCGGCGGGCTCGGTTGTTGGTCCTGCGGTCCTTTATTCCGTGATGTACCGATTACCCCAGTCGAGCATGACGTCCGCAACCGGCAGTGCCAGCAGGTCGTCCATCATCATGTGGGTGACCCCGTTAAACCGCCCGCCGTAGCTGGCGGCGTCCAGCTGGATGTAGTCCGCCTGGGACGGGCCGCCGGCCGCGCGAATAGCGTCGACGCTGGCTTGGCACCCAGCACTGAATACCGTGTAGTCGCCCTTGAGCGCCAGGTAGGGAACCTGGGCGAAGTCCGCTGCCGTGAGGCCGCTGTTCGCAAAGGAGCAGCTTCCCTCGACGGTGATCAAGCCTTTGAGGTACTTGAGCGTTCCCCGTTGCCTCAGGAGACGGACCATGTGGTGGCCCATGATTCCTGACTGCGAGTGGGTTGCCACAACTGCCCCGCCGCTAACCTTGCCGATCTTCTCCACCAGCAGTGCCAGGGCGTACGGGGTCCAGGTGGCGGTAGCGGGCAGGGCCGTGGGGACGCAGGTCTCGCAGACGGAGCCGGGGAGCGTCACTTCCGCGTTCGGCACCAGCTGCTTGTAGTAGTGCAGCTTGTAGGCGTCTTCAGGACCGTAGGGCGTTGGTCCGAAGAGGGCCGGGTCCACACCCGGGGGGGTGTTGCTGCCGGGGCTCCCGCCCTGCTTCTGGCCGGGGTCGAGACCTATCCCAAGGTACGGGAACGCGGGGAGGTACCCCGCCGGATTGGGGTGAACCGTCGGCAGGCTGGGATCATCCGGACGCCAACCGTGCGGCATGAGCTCACACGTCAGGATATCGGTGCATGGCGTGGCCGTACCTGGCGCGACCAGGTGCCCGAACCACGCGGTCCAGGAGCCGTTCGAGGTGATCCTGCCGAAGTTCGGAATAATTGTCGCGCCAGGGGCGGGAACACCTCCACCGGTAACCAGCTGTGCCTTCCCCTCATGTACTACGGACTCGTCGAACCCGGAGCGGCCGCGGCCGGACTGGTCAACCACGAACACCGGGAGGCCCTTGCGCACATAGTAGGGCGCCCAGCCTTCCTTGAATTCGGGGGTTGATTCGAGGGCCGCGCCAGTGTGGGTGGAGCCGTGCACCATGACGACGGGGTATTGGCCCTTCTTAGCCTTGTTGGAGTTCCAGCCTTCCGGGACCTGGAACTGCACGTACATCTGACCGATGACGATCGAGGCGTTGACTGGGGGCGTTCCTGGCGGCGAGCCCCCGGGCCCTGTCGGCGTGGAAGTCGTCGCGTAAATCGTGCTTTTGTTTACGCCACCAATGAAGAAGCTGCCCTGGTCCTTAAGATTCAGCGGTCCCGCTGTGAAAGCTCCCTCTCTACCCTTGCCGATCGCCTGCGCCGAGACGCTCGTCGCGACCAGCGCGACCAGGGCCGCCGCGGCCAAGGCACGTGTCACTTGCCGAGTCATGCTGCTACATCCTTGCATCGAGCTCTCCTTCGTGTTGGGGTGTGGATCCAAGCGTCATGCGATAATTTCAGCCGCGCTAGTCGTCGTCGTCGTCGGAACCTCCGGACCCGCGCTTGACTAGCCCCCTAATTTCGCCTCCGGTCCATCGCGTCGAGTGGACATTGGCGTAGCTATTACCGCTCCTGATTGCACTGATGACGTCGTCGAAGTTGGCTCCGAGGCTGGCTGGCGTGACCCCTTGCGCCAAGGGACCGGCCACGTCCGCTGACGTTACGGTGCCTTCGACCGTCCCACTTCGTAGCGGACAGGGTTGAGGTGCTGGTACGCCGACTGGCGGGGTCAGGTTGGTGCAGAAGAACACCATGACGCCGCCATTTACTCCCGGCTGACCAAAGTGGATATGAGCCTGGGTCGCGTCCGCCAGGAGACCGGAGTACGTCAGCCTGAAGGTCATCGACGCTCCGGTCGGGTCCACCGTGGCGGTGAATTGGCCCGTCGCAGTGGTCAACAGGGAGGGCACCTCCTGGAACCCGACCAGTTTGGCCTTCAGCTTGATCACCTGGGCTTGGCTGGTTTCTACTGCCGCGCTGCTGAGGGCAATGATCCATAGGGGCGTTATGACGGCGCGTATTGCCCCGTTCCGGTTCATACTGAGCTCCTTTCAGGCACAGGGTGCAAAAGGCGACAGTCTCCGGAGTCCACCTGGGGGAACTAGAAAACCGGGCGCGGAGCCTGGGGGTAGGCCCGTACGGATTGGTTGTTCTTTCGAGTATGAGACACAATGTTCGGCCGGGACCGGACCTGCAACCGCAAAACGTCTCTCCCAGTCCCAAAACGTCTCGCGCCTTACTCTAGCCTCGGGTTGACTGGCAAAACGTGAGGGGAAGGTGACGCAGTGCGAGTTGTTGAGGTCGAGGTCGGAACGTAGCTTGGCAAGGTGCCTCCCTCTCCCGCTCGGCAACGGCTGTTTCTGCTGCTCGCCCTCGCCATACCTCCGCTCATGCTGGGAACCCTGGAGGGCGGGCTCCGGTTAGCCCACTACAAGGGCGACCTCAGTCTGTTCGTGCGAGTCCCGATCCTCGACGGCCGATACGTTGCGGCGAACGATCGCTTCCCGGCGCGCTACTTTGTCAATGTCCGTGCAGTGCCGACCCCGCCGGCGGATCTTTTTCTCCGCTCCAAGCCCGCCCACAGCCTTCGAATCTTCGTGCTGGGCGAGTCCTCCGCTGCCGGCTTTCCCTATAGCTACAATGGGACGTTTTCCCGGGTCCTTCAGGACGCCCTGCAGGATGTGTTGCCCAACGACACCGTGGAGGTGGTGAACCTGGGCGTAGCGGCGATCACCACTTACGCACTCTACGACGAGATCGAGGAGATACTCGCCCAGAAGCCGGACGCCGTGGTGATCTATGCCGGTCACAACGAGTTTTATGGCGCACTTGGCGCGGGGTCGACCGAGACCGTGGGAACATTTCCCGCCTTGGTCCGAACCTACTTACGACTGCAACGCCTCAAGATCGTTCTTCTGACCCGTGAGTTGGCCACCGGCTTGGCCCAACGGCTGAGAGCGATCCACAGTTCGGGGGTCCGTCCCTCTTCGCGGTCGCTCATGCAACAGATGGTGCGGGAGGAACTGATCCCACTCGATAGCCCCACCTACCGTCGGGGCATCAGGCAGTTCCGCGATAACCTGCGCTTGATCCTGGGGCGCTTCCGCGATGCCGGGGTCCCGGTGTTCATCGGGAGTCTCACCAGCAACCTTCGGGACCAGCCTCCCTTCCGTTCCGTGGCTACCCCCGAGCTTCCGCCGGCGGATCGTGTTTTCGGCGAGGCCCAGCGCACGCTCGCTCGCGGAGATCCGGCCGAGGCGCGCCGGCTCTTCGAGCGGTCCCGGGACCTGGATGCGCTACGGTTTCGGGCGCCGGGCGAGTTCAACCCGATCATTCGCGCGCTGACGCGCGAAGCCGGCTCGCACTACGTGCCGGTGGACGAGGCATTCGCCGCCGTTTCTCGGGACCGGATTCCGGGCTCTGATCTTTTCTGGGAGCACCTTCATCCCAACCAGACCGGCTATCACCTCATGGGGAAGGTGTTCTTCGAAGCAATAGCCCGGGCGGGTTTCCTCGGCCGCACCGCGGACCCGACCCGGCTGCGAAGCTGGCCGGTGTATTACGACCGGATGGAGCTCACCGAGTTCGACCGGCGGTACGCCTGGCACCACATCCAGGCACTGACGACCACCTGGCCGTTCATCGCGCACGAGGATCCAGCCGGCTACCCGAGGAGTTACCGTCCCCACAACGCCGCCGACTCCGCGGCCTTCGAGGTGGTCGGCAAGGGGCGGGGGACGTGGCCATGGGCAAAGTTCAACCTGGGGGGGTATTACCGGTCGCGCGGTGAGCTCCAGCTGGCCCTGGCCGAGTATCGCGGACTGATGCGGGACCAGCCAGAGAATGCGGCGATCCGGGTGTACGCAGCCGATGTATTGCAGCAGCTCCGGCAATTCGACCATGCCGGGGAGCTGCTGGAACGGGCATACGCGCTCGAGCCTACCGCGGTGACCTGCTATGCGCTCGGCATGTCCGAGCTGGGGGCGGGCCGGTACGACCGTGCGGTCTCGCTGTTGGAGCAGTCGCTGCAATTGCGGCCGGACCATCCTCCGGCATTGTTCGGCTTGTCTCGAGGCTATGCCTTGAAACGGAACCTACGCCAGGCTCGGGCATATGCCGACCGGCTTGCCACGGTGAGCCCCGGCTTTGCGGGTCTCCAGGAGTGGCAAGCCGAGCTGGCGAACCAACCCTAGTAAGGTCAAAAAAAGGCTGCCCCGCTGGGCAGCCTTGGGACAACGAGCCCGGGCCGGCGATTATCTGCGACCTCGCCGTTCTTTGACGTTCGACTTCAGCCACTGATTAACCACCGCCGCGATCTGGTCGCTGTTCTCCTCCAGCATCATCATGTGCCCGTTCCCGCGGATACCTTCGTTCTCGAGACGGATGTGCGTGTTCTGCACGCCCGCCTGGGTGAGAAACTGCGAGGTGCAATGGTCGCGGGCGGCGGGGGAGCTCGCCTCAGACGTAACGATGACGGTGGGAATCCCTTTCAGGTTGATCAGCGTACGAGCGGGCTCCGTCTGCCGCCAGCAGCGGACCAGATTGGGCCCCTGCGACGTCGCTTCCTGCACTGGCTGGAGGTCGGACGGATTCGTGACTGCCGGCGCATAGGTCATCGGGCCGGTGGTGATGCCCCAGGGAAAGCTCAGGGCGGCATTCTCGAACCAGGTCGGCGGGCCGAGAAACCTGACGCCGTAGAACGGAGGCCCGCCGGGCTCGAAGGCCACCAGAGCCTTCACCAGGGCTGGACGCGCGTCCGCGATGGGCCAAAGGATCAGCCCCCCCTGCGAATGCCCGAGCAGGATCGCCGGGCCGATACGATCCAGCAGCTCTGCCCCAGCTTTCTGGTTCAGTGCCTCGTAAACCAGCCCGCCGCCGATTGCCGGCGATGTGGACGCGGCGAACTGGTCGAAGATCGGGTCGCCGATGAGGCCCGTGCCCGGCCACTGGGTGTGCCGATGGGCCATGGGATAGAGGTTGGGACCCTCGGGCGCCGAGAATGCATTTTGACTGGCGGTGGCGGAGGTCGGCTGCGGAATGACGCCGTACGCGCTGGCTACCCACGCGGACCGGCCGCGGCCGGGTTGGTCGTACACGTAGACGGCGTACCCTTCACGCAGGAAGTACTGGGCCCAGCCATCGCGCCCATCGGGCGTTCCGGTGAAGTTGGTGCCAGTCAGCCCGAAACCTTCGATCATCACGATCGGGTAGGGGTGCTTCACATTCTGGGGGATCTGGTACTCGACGTACGCCTGACCCGAGATGTACTGCTGGTTGTTGAAGGTATGGTACGTGCCGCCGACGAAGAAGTAGCCCTGCTTGGCTATGACGAGCGGCCCCTTCTTACTCGCGTGGCCATCCTGCGCGAGCGCGGCGCCGGTTCCGGTAGTCAGCAGGAGCGCAAGTGTCGCCCAAGTCATTCGTTGCATCGTGGACCGCTGCATCGGCGGTTCCTCCAAATAAGAGATAGGCAATCCGGCAAAAAGGCCGAGTACCCTACTTCTTTCCCCGCCTATCCAGCCCCTTCTCATTGAGGAAGCGGGACAGGATATCCGCGATCTGCACATTGTTTTTATCGAGGAACAGGAAGTGTGTGTTCCCGCGGATGCCAATCTCGGGCGTCCACACAAACGAAGCATTCCCCCCGCGGTCGTTCAGAGCCTTGACGAAGTTCCTCCCGAAAATGGGCCTGAGCTGCTGGCCATCCCGTATCAGGTTCGGCATGGGACAGCTCGGCTGGTGATCGCCATAGATGACCAGGATGGGAACTTCGGTGAGCTTCTGGAAGTCAGCTACAGGCATCGAGGTGCCCTGGGCAATCAGGTCTCCGTTGCAGCGCGGTAGAGGCGCCGGCACTTCTCCCTCAGGAAAGGCGTAGCCGCCTTCAAAGGTGATGATCCCTTTGACGTTTGGACTCGCCACCCGCGCGAGCCAGCCGTGGATACCCGATTGCGAGTGGGTCACGAGTATCGCCGGGCCGATCCGATTGAGCAGCGCCACGATTCCGTCGACAATGACCTGGTTGTTGTCCGAGAAAAGGGGGACCGTTGACTGGAGGAACTGCTCGAGGGCTGCTGGCTCCCTGGGGAATTGCGAGCTCGCATAGTGATTGCCGTACTCGGGGCCCAGGCGCCAGCTTATCCAAGCCTGATGACTACCCACGGCAAAGGTGGTGGCCGGAATGATCTGGGTGCCGTTCAAATTCCCCAGGGGCCCGACAAATGAGGGGATGCTCGCCCGGCCCCGACGGGGAAAGTCCACGATGTAGACCGGGAAGCCTCGACGCAGGAAGATCGTCTGGAATCCCTCCCGACCATCAGGCGTGGTCTCCCATACTCGGCCGGTTCCTGCCCCGCCGTGGATAAAGACAATCGGAAGGCGCCGGGCATTAACGGGCACCTGATACTGCGCGTACAGCTGATCGATCCGGAACTCTTGGCCGTCGTTCCGAGAGCCCGCGCCCGGAATGGTCGCGTCGAACGTTCCCGAACCGGTGACGACCCTTCCGCCTACGGATAAGCTTCCCTGCTCGGCCAGGACGATCGGCTGCTTGCCCCGACTCTGGTGTCGCTGCGCGCTCAGGTCGCGCGTGCCCCAAGCCAGCACGGACAACGCTGCCGTGGCCAGGCTCGCTCCCCTCAAGATTCTGGTTACTGCTCGCATAGCTCTCTCCAATACGAAGTTGACGTGCCGCCAGTGGTCCAACCGGCAACGCCGAGCCGCCTCTTCGGCAGCTCGGTGAGCATGGATTCCCTGCACGGCATGTTCGGGGTCCGTCGCCGAGGAGGCACTACCCCGGGCTTGCGGCCGCGGCTTTCGCCGCGTGGGTCCAAGGAAGGCAGAGTTCCTCAGGGTAAAATCAGTAGTTCCCCTCATCGCGCAACCGCAAAACGTCTCATCGGAGAACGTTGGGGTGCGCAACGCAGAGGGGCGCCGCCGCCCAGGCCCGCGCCCCTCTTCCCATCGACATCCGTCACCGGTCCCGCCTCAGTCGTCCTTCTTCCCTTTCTTCTCGAGCTTGCTCTCGATCCAACTGGCCACGTATGCCGCGCTCTGCAGCGCGTTCTTTTCCACCATGATCATGTGCGCGTTGCCATGAATACCCACATCCTTGAGGTTCACATAGTCGTTCTGCACACCCGCCTGGGTCAGGTATTTCGAGACGCAGTGGTTGGTCCGTTGCGATGAACCCGCCTCGCTCACGAGCAGCAGGTGTGGCATCCTCGCCAGATTAGGCAGTTGCTTGGCCGGCTCCCTCTGCAGCCAGCAAGTCAGGAGGAGGCCCGTGGGATCCGCCGCCTGCTCCACGTAGCTCAACTGGGTCAAGGGATCCGTCACCGCCGGCGAGTAGGTCAGGGGGATCGAGGCTGGCGGCCAGGTAATCCCCGTCGCCGCCGTCGGCCTCCCGCCGCCTTCCATCGTCACCAGGACCTTTACCAGGTTGGGGCGCGCATCGGCGATGGCGAAGCCCATCGTCCCCGACTGCGAGTGGGTGATGACGATCGCCGGTCCGATCTTGTCGAGCAACGCCGCCCCGGCGTCCTGGGCGTCCTTCTGGATTTCTCTCCCCGTCCGATCGAACCGGGACTGGATCTGGGAGGCGAAGAACTGATCGAAGGCTTCGTCGCCCGGCCTGCCCCCCCCCGGCTGGCCAAAGGTGGGCCACTGCGTGTGCAAGGCCGCCTGGGGCCAGTCCATGTACTGCTCCGGGATGCTCCAGGTGCGCTCCCGGCCGAGGACGTTGGCTGGGCGGTTGAACGGCTCCCCGTAAGTCGAGATGTCGGTCGGGCTATAGCCGGGAAGCGGGTTGTAGGCCGGCGACCGGCCGCGGCCCACCTGATCCACCAGATAGACCACATAGCCGTTGGCGGTGAAGAACGAGCGCCAGCCCTCGCCACCATCGAGCGTCCCCATCCAGTTGGCCGCCGTCTGCGACCCGCCGTGAATCATCACGACCGGGTATTTGTGCTTCACGTGCTTGGGAACCTGGACCTCCACGTACATCTGGCCGGTCATCCGCATCCCGCCCACCGTGTTGGGGTCGCCCTCGTCGGTGAAGTACCGGCCGTTCACGTAGAAATAGCCCTGGCGCTTGAGTGTGATGGACTCCTTGTTGGGGTCCTTGTACTTTTTCAGCCAGTTGGTCCCCTGCGCCTGCCCTGTGCCGGCCAGGCCAACCAGCATCGCGGCCGAGATGGCTGCGGAGGCGCCCCACCGGATGGCGCTGCTCGTCCGATTCATGACACCGCACTCCTTCTATAGCAGGTTGTCCTTTCTACGCGAGGCCGTTCCAGCAGTTCGCCGCTGCCACTCGTGTCCCTCCCAGGTTGTCCTTCCGGATCCTCGTGGCTCTGCGGGGGCCGGTTATCGACATCTGGCCATCGCGACCGGCTGCTGCCCGGCTAGTCCTTTCCTTTCCGCTTGTCATCCTTCCGCCTGTCGAGCCCCTTCTCCCTGAGAAACCGCGATAGGAGGTCCGCGATCTGAACGTTGTTCACATCCAGCATGGGGAAGTGAGTGTTGCCGTGGATGCCGATGTCGGGCAGGAGCAGATTCTGCGCGTCACCGCCATGGCGATTGACCGCCTCGGCGAACAGCCGCGAGCGCATGAAGTTGATCCGCCGGCTGTCGAGAGTCAGGCGCTGGCCCACGTTGACCGGATCGAGGGTCTTGGGGATGTAGTCGCCCCAGATGATCTGGATGGGGAACCTGGTCAGCTTCATGAATTCCGCCATCGGAACTGCTCGGCCGGGTATCTGCATCGTCCCGTCGGCTCTCGGGATCGGCGGCGGCACCTCGCCTTCGGGGAACACGACAGCCCCGGGCTCGTAGGACACGATGCCGGCGATGCGGTCGCTCTTGAGGGCGGTAATCCACCCGCGGATGCCGGTCGACGAATGGGTGAGCACGACCGAGGGGCCGATCTCACGCAGCAGGACGGCTAAGGCATCGGTCTCGACCTCTTCGTTCTCCGGAGCATTGAACTCGGGGGTCTGAACCCGGAAGAACTCATCGAGGGCGGCGGCGTTGGTCGTGGGGAACTGCACGCCCGGGTACCAGTCCGGCGCCGACTCCTCGAGCAGCCAGAGGCCGAGCCGCCAGGAGTTGAACCGGCTCTTGTCGGAAAGCGCGGGCGTGTATGACGTTGCCCCGCAGCCCTGGCCGGCCTGGCCGGTACGCGGGAGGTCGGTGATCCAGGTCGAGAAGCCGCGACGGAGGAAGATGTCCCTGAAGCCTTCGGTGCCGTGGAACGTAGTTTCCCATGTCTTCTTGCTGCTGGCGTGCACCATCAGGAGCGGGTACCGGCGCGGGGAGAGCGGAACCTGCCAGTTGACGTAGCCGTGGTCGCAGCTGAGCCGGGTACCTGCGGCGGCATCTACCACCACCCGTCCACCGAACGGGCGGTTGCCCTGGCTGGCGACGACCAGCGGCTCGGACTTCTCACCCTTGTCGCGTTTCTGGGCGAGTGCAGCGCCCACGCCGGCGTGCGGCAGGAGTAACAGGGTCGCCAATGTCGTGCGCAGCATCGTCGATGAGAACAAGGTCATGTCTCCTCTTTCACGGTCGCGGCAAATGCAAGAGAGTCTCGCGCCGCGGTTCCAAAGCAACGCACAAGACGAGACCAGAATCGATTGATTAGTGATTCGTATACAAGGTTCGACCGGCGGGCGCCCCGGGGCAACCGCAAAACGTCTCTGCCGGACCCAAAACGTCTCGGGTCCGGCAGATGCGAGGGAGCTACGCCGCCTGACCTCGCCTTTAGGCCGAACTGACTCTGGTCCACGCCGGCTGACTGCCGAATGCGGTGTGAATCTGAGCGTCGAACTGGAGCGCGAGAGGCAGTTGATCGATGGCAGCCAGCATTCGTAATGGCCGACCAGCGAGCCGGACGCAGATTCGCCCGAGGGTATGGGGATGGATGTGAAGCTCGGCGGCCACCCTCGACCAGCTACACGACGGATCCTTCCTGCCCACGGCGTGAAGGAGGAGTAACCAGTCGAGCACGTCCTCCAGCCGGAGCGGGAGCCGGGCGGCGACGGCATCGTGCCAATGGCGCCAGAGCGTTCGACGATCGCATCCTGAGGCAGAGGCGAGCTGCCCAATCGACCTGACCGGGGGCTCGGCTCGGCAGGCATGTCCCAGCGCCCGCTGGAGTCGAGGATACGCCGGGAGGGAGAGCTCTATTGTGCGCATGACGGGCTCCAGGTAGCCGATTCCTCTTGCGCGACGAATCGCAGACCAGAGACCCGTCTCGATCTCCGAAAGCCATACCACCTCGTCTACGCCGGCCGACCGAAGGGCGCGAGCGTTATCGGCGTCCTTGCTGGTTACCAGCACCAGCGGTCGTCGGGGGTAACGCTCTTTCAGGGTACGGAGTCTTCGCTCTCCGAGATCATCACGTAGCCAGCCGAGGACGACGATGGTACAGGCACTCGCGAAGAGCTCGCGCTCGAGCTCCTCCCAACACTCCGCCCAAATGGCCGGCTCCCGCGGTGCAAGAACTGCTGCGATCCGCCGAGCGTATCGCGCGTCCTTGGCGAAGACTGTGAGCATCAATTTCTCTGTGGTGCCTCCGGGAGCCCGCTTACTCTACCGGCGCTTCCGGCGGATTGAAGAACTCGATTAGGCGGGCTCCGAGGTCGGGACGACGGAGTTGCGCGCCAACAGCAATGGGTACCATATCCCACGCATAGGACTTGTGCCTTAAAACGTGTCGCAACTGCATAGAAATGCAGTTAAAGCGAGACTGCGCCTCAGCTCTTATCGCTCGCACTCAAACGTTTCTGCTCGACGAGTTTGGGTCATCAGCCGTAGGAACTCGGGTGGCGCTCATCGTCACGCGAATTCCCATTTTGCCACAAAATGCGACAGCAAGTTGAAGACCTGCCGCCCGTCCGGGATGACCGCCCTGCTGCGGTCCTGGTGTCGGATGTCTGTTGCTGCTACTACTGACAGTCACTGGCGGATCACTTGAGAGGTGCCAGTCCGGCGTCAAGCACCTCCATACGAGACTCGGGGCGACGGTCGGCGGTGCTGCACTCGCCAAAGGGATACAAGTTTGTATCGGAGATACAAAATGGTACTGGACATGCATAAAAATCCAACACACCTTTATCCCACTCCCCACAGCCAAAAGGTGTGGCTTGGAACTCAGGCATCTCCGGTACTGCATCGCGGTAGCAGAAGAAGGCAGCTTTACTCGAGCCGCCAAGAGACTCGGGCTCGCCCAGCAGGCGGTCTCCCGGCAAATCGCTGACTTGGAACGGGAGCTGGGCATCAAGCTCTTCGAGCGGAATGCGCGCGGCGCCGTCCTGACGCCGGCAGGGGGCGCTTTCGTAGAGGGGGCCCGCGGTGCGCTGGGCGAGACGCTGCGGGCAGTTCAGCGGGCGCGTGCCCAAAGCGAGACCGGCCTGTTACGTCTTGCCTACTCATACCTTACACCCCCTCACTTCGCGCTACTTGGAGAGGCGCTGGCTCGCTTCCACCACTCGCTGCCCAACATGTCGGTGACTGTGCAGCACCTCTCGACCGGAGCTCAAACCCAGGCGCTGCAAGAGGGCGAGATCGACGTAGCCTTCGGCTACCTGCCCGAGCAGGAAACAGGCGGAATCGTCAGCGACCTGCTTCGCGATGATCCGATAGTCGGCGTGCTCCTGCCCGCCGCCCACCCACTGGCCTCTCAGGAAATGCTCTGGCTCCGCGATCTCGCGTCCCTGCCCCTCTTGGTAATGGCTCGCGATATCAACCCGGTGACGTACGACAGCGTCCTGGCGGGGCTGGCCGCACGCGGCCTTACCGCCGAACCGGCCAACATACAGGCCATAGGAGCTCCTGCCGTCTCACTGGTGGCTCAGGGATGTTGTTGGAAGCTGATGAGCCCTTCGATGGTGGAGGAAGCCCACTCAGAGCCCGCCGTCGTCTTCCGCAGGTTTCTGGATCCGCCATTGCCCTTCGGCTTGTGGCTTCGGCACCCTCGGGTGAATGCCTCCGCGCTAGGGCAACAGTTTGTTTCCCTTTGTATGGAGAAGCAGGCCGTCGGCCACAGTTATTCGCTGGTAGGACTTTGCTCGCTGTGGGCCTTCCCTCAGGTCTGGCTATCCCTGCAGAGCCAAGTGCTCCTCTCCTAAGCGACACCACCTCTTCTACCAAATAGGTCGCGGTCTCGCCCTGTCCCTCGGGTACCGACTTCGGTGACTTCCAGAGCCGGCCGTGAGGTAACGCGGCTGATCCTATTGTCCATCCTGCCGGTTATTTTTCAATAGGAGGAGTCGGTCTGGCGCTGGCCGAAGATCATCTCGCCCTCCTCCGCAAACCGGACTTTTCGAGTACCGATGGGGGTCTGGAAGGTTGCTCGGCCGCTCACCGCGAATCGATGGCTCCCACTGTCCAGGGTGCGAAGGTGCGTCGGCGTGGTCTGCTTCTCCAGGGCCAGCGGCAAAGCGACAGTGGAGACACCCTCCATCGGTACCCGGCGAGTACTGTCCTGCTTCAGCCGGCCAATCGGGACGCCATCGAGACGGAGCGAGACCTCCATCCGGGTGGTCGAGATGGGAAAATCGTTCCGGTTGTCGATGGCCAGCGCCACCACGACGGGTGCCGCTGCCGTCCGCCGCTCCCGGACCTCCAGTGTCACACGTGCTACCGTTACAACCGGGTCTTCGTACATCCAAAGCCCCAGCGGCGTACAGCTTCCCAGAAGCACGAGCCATGCGGCCCGGATCGAGCTCATTTGTTTCATCGGGCGGTACCTGCCTCCGAGGTTTCACGATGAATCTTTATCACCCGCTCGCCCACGTCGGACTTTCGCTGACCCTCGCCCTCAGCGCCAGTGCCTGCTCGGAAGACGGGCCAGTGGGACCTCCCGTTGGTGCCGGCGCTCGCCTTGCGCCGGTCGCAGCGGGATTGAGCAGTCCTTTGTACCTCACGGCCCCCGCCGCCGATGCCCGCCTGTTCATCGTCGAGAAGACTGGTGGCATCCGGATCGTCAAAGAGGGGGTCCTGCTGGATGCGCCATTCCTCGACTTGAGTGCCAAAGTCTCCGCCGGGAACGAGCAAGGGCTGCTCGGTCTCGCGTTCGATCCGGAGTACCCGGCAAACGGACGTTTCGTGGTCCACTATACCGATCTGGCGGGTAACACGGTCTTGTCGCGCGTTCAGGTTTCCGCCGATCCGGACCGCGCCGATCCCGCGAGCGAACAGGTGATTCTGACGGCTGCCCAGCCGGAGTCCAACCACAACGGAGGACAGGTAGCATTCGGACCCGACGGCTTCCTGTATCTGGGATTGGGTGATGGGGGAGGGAGCAGCGATCCCCAGGGCCGCGGGCAGGACTTGTCGGACCTGCTCGGCTCCATTCTTCGCCTCGATGTGGGGGCAGGAGACCCGTATACCGTGCCGGCTGACAATCCGTTCGTGGGAAGCCCCGGCCGGCGTGCCGAGATCTGGAGTTACGGGCTGCGGAACCCGTGGCGATTCAGCTTCGACCGGGCCAACGGAGATCTGTACATTGCCGACGTGGGTGAGAGCCAGCGGGAAGAGATCGACGTCTCGACATCCGAGGATGGTGGCGGCAAGGGAGCGAACTATGGCTGGAGCGTCATGGAAGGCTCTCGATGTTTCCGCACCTCGGGCTGCGATCAGACTGGCCTGACGCTACCGCTGCTGGAATACACCCACCAGGTGGGGTGCTCCGTCACCGGCGGCTATGTGTATCGCGGCAGCGTCATCCCTGCCCTTCAAGGCCATTACTTCTACGCCGATTTCTGTCGGGGCTGGGTCCGGAGCTTTCGTAATGCCGGAGGCATTGTGACCGATGAGGCAAGCTGGCCCACGCTGAGTCCCGGAGGGCCGATCCTCAGCTTTGGGGAAGACTCGGCCGGCGAGCTCTATGTACTCCAGGCCGGTGGCGGAGTCTTCAAGATCGTGCCCGAGTCCTAGACCTCCATGAGTAGCCTGGGGAGTGGTACCCTGGATCTCGCCGAGTTCGAGCGGCTGGGCAGCCGGATTCCGCCCTCAGTACGCTTCGGGACCTCAACCTGGAATTATCCCGGCTGGAAGGGGCTGGTCTACCACCGCGACTACGGAACAAAAGGCGCGGCGACAAAGATGCTGCAGGAGTACGCCGCTTTTCCCCTGTTCGGTGCTGTCGGAATCGACTCGAGCTTCTACGCCCCCCCGACCGAAGAGATACTTCGGGGCTACTCCGAGCAGCTCCCTCCCGGCTTCCCCTGCCTCAGCAAAGTCTGGAGCCAGCTCACGGTCCACACTTTTACCAAGGCTCAGGACCCGGCCCGCGCCGGAAAGGTCAACCCGGATTTCCTCAACGCCGACCTTTTTGGCGAGGAGATCTATCAGCCCCACTACCGCTATTTCGCCGAGCATACCGGTCCCTTCGTCTTCGAGTTCCAGACTTTGGCAAAGTCGAGCGGGATCGATGCTGAGGGGTTCGCCGGCAGGCTCGATGAATTTTTCTCGGCCCTACCCAGGGAGGGGCAATTTGCGGTCGAGATTCGTAACGAGGAGTTCCTCACCCCCATGTACTTTGCCGTACTGCGGGAGCACGGGGTGGCGCATGTGTTCAACTCCTGGACCCGCATGCCTCCTATCGGGCATCAGCTCGACCTTCCCGGCTCGATCTCCGGTCCGTTTATCGTGGCCCGGGCACTCCTGCGTCCGGGCAGGACCTACGATGAGGCAGTCGACGTGTTTGCACCCTACGACCGGATACGCGAGCCCAATCCGAAGCTGCGGAGGGACCTGGTTCGGTTGGTGGAAGCCGCG
This sequence comes from uncultured Gemmatimonadales bacterium, assembly GCA_963742755.1. Lineage (GTDB taxonomy): Bacteria > Gemmatimonadota > Gemmatimonadetes > Gemmatimonadales > GWC2-71-9 > CAVVWJ01. Next base: position 88,076 of record CAVUMU010000011.1, on the reverse strand, counting down.
GTAAGGACCAGAATTCCGGCCTACCTGCTGGTGAACAACCGGGCCGAAGGGAGCGCACCGCTGACGATCGCGGCGGTGGCGGAGATGCTGCCCGAAATCTCATCCTGAGCGAAGACCCACCGGGTTAACCCGCCTCCCCCGGCAGGCGCACCTCCAGTGACCACGCGCGTTCCTCACCCGGGTGAAGGGTTTGCGCCGTGTGCCACTCGATGAGCGCCAGGTCGAGTCGGTCCGGAGCTCCGATACAGGGTTCGAGGGCGAGGTTGTAATAAGGAGTACGACCTGGTGGTGCCCAGCCCCGGCAGTTGATCCACACCCCCACCTGCGGGACCTCCTCCCGCTGCACCAGGAGCTCGAGCCGCTCGCCCTTCCGCGGATCGGTCAGAACCATGCGACCTCCCGAGCCCAGGTCGCCGAAGGCCTTGATGGCCCAGCCACCCTTTTCCGGAAAGGTGAAGCGGGAGGCATCACCACCGATGGCGCCAGGCCAGCTCACCACATAGTCCTGGTGGAGGTCTTCCCGCCCGTGGACCGCGGCAAGCTTCACCTGACTCACACCCGGCAGTGCGAGCACCGATCCCGGCTGCACATTGAGAAGCGGATGGGAGGACCAGATCCAGGGAAACGGCTTGTCGCCGGTGTGACGCAAGAGGTACCGAAAGCGAACCACCGGCTGCGTTGGATCCAGCGTGACCTGCCGGTGAAACTCGTAGGGGAAGAGCGCTCCCCGGGCGGAACCGGCAAGCATGGTCCCCTCAGCGGTGTCGGCGACCGAACTGCTCCATGCAGCAGTCCACAGCTCGCCGTGGTCGGGCAGCGGAGGAGTTCCGGGCGGGCCGCCTGGGATCGGACATGGCCCGACGGTAGGGAAGCACTCGTCCCACCCCCCGCTGTCGGCCGACTCCACGTAGGAAGCACCGGCCCGTGGCGGGGCCAGCGGAATCTGGTCGCTGCGCCAGAGCCATTCGCGTCCATCGAGCCGGCGGAGATTGGTCAGCTTCATCCCCAGGCTCGGGATCGCGACCAGCTCCAGCTCAGCCGAGCGAAGGGCGACGGCGGGAAAGCCCGAGACGATCGTTTGACGAAATGACATGTCCAAAGGCCCGCACCGGCCAGCTCCCGAATCCAGCGACCTTGGCGGGCACCGCGAAAAATTTGAAGTCTCGCACCGGCAGGCGGGAGAGATGACACAGGTGCTCGACGATCGGCACGCCGGCCCCGAGCAGCGTTGTATGGACCGGGCGGCCCGCATCCGCGGTGTCGTCTATGTTCAGGGAGTCGATGCCCACCAGCTTGACCCCTCGACGCATCAGGGTCTCGGCGGCGTCAGCCGTCAGGAACGGATGCCCCGCGAGGTAGCGCTCGGTCCTCCAGTGAACGTCCCAGCCGGTCGCGACCAGCACCGCCTTGCCTTCGACCTCGATGCCCTCGAACGCTTTCGACGTGATTGCCCGGCCCGCGCCGTCGCCGATACGAACCACGATCCCCTCCAGGTCGGCGAGCGACTCGAGGGAAAGCTGAGCCAGATCTTTCCCGTCGGCATAACGGTGAAAGGGGGCGTCGAGATAGGTGCCCGTGTTCGCCACCATCTCGATCTTGCCGATCTGAAATTCCACGCCGGGGCTGTAGTGTGCCCGCGAGGCTTGCCGACTCATGTAATCGCAGATGATCGGACCGGGCAGGCCGGGATAGGTGGTCATCCCGTGCTCTATCGTGTGACTCAGATCAATGAATGGCATGAATTGAGGGGGTAAACAGTGAACAGGAGCAGCCTCTCCTGTTTACCGTTTACTGTTTACTGTTCACGCTGTTGAGTCCCAGCTGAAGATCCACGCCCGCCACCGCACTGATGCGTGCGATCGTCTCCCCGACCTTGTTGTTCGGTGTCGAAGCGCCGGCCGTGATCCCGATGACGGTGGAGCTGCTCAGCCAGTTTGGCGTTACCACCTCGGTTTTGGTGCCGATCGGCTGGTGGCGGATAGTGCCGGTGTCGACGTCCACCGCGGCGGCATCTTCGATGTGGTATGCGGTGATCCCGTGCTGCTGCACCAGGGCGGCAAGATGGCAGGTGTTGCTCGAGTTATACCCCCCCACCACGACCATGACGTCGAGTGGCTCCTGCAGCAGGGTGAGGATGGCGTCCTGCCGTTCCTGGGTTGCGGAGCAGATCGTATCGAATGACCTGAAGTGGTCGACAGCCGCCTCGGCCCCATGGCGGCGGATCATACTCTTCCGCACCTCGTCGGCGATGGCCAGCGACTCGCCGGAGAGCATGGTGGTCTGGTTGGCAATACCTACCCGGGTCAGGTCTCGCTCGAAGGCAAAGCCGGGGGAAACCGCCTGACGGAACTTTGCCTCCAGCGCGGCGACAGTGCCATTGCCCTCGATGAAGTCGCAGACCATTCGCGCTTCCGCCATGTCGAAGACCACCAGGTATCGCCCTTCCGGGTACTTCATGACCTGGCTGGCGGTCGCCTTGGTCTCCTCGTGGTAGTGCTTCCCGTGGATAACCGCGGTGAAGCCGTCCCGCGCATAGCTCTCCACCCGTTTCCAGACATTCAGCACTGAGCCGCAGGTGGTGTCCACCAGGATGCATCCGACCGCACGAAGGCGCTCGAAGTCGCGAATGGTCACTCCAAACGCCGGCATGATGACGACATCGTCCGGGGTGAGACCCGAAAAGTCGAACTCTCCGTCCGTCTGGTGAGCCAGAATTGTGATGCCCATGGCGCGCAGCTTCTGGTTCACGTGGGGGTTGTGGATGATCTCGCCCACCAGGAAGAGCCGCCGGTCGGGGAACTTGGTCCGGGTCTCATAGGCGTATTCTACGGCGCGGTCTACCCCGTAACAAAAGCCGAACTCGCGCGCCAGCCGGAAGGTGAGCGAACCCACCACCAGCCGGTAGTCGTTGGCTCGCAGGGCCTCGACCAACCCGCTGTGATAGTCTGCGGTGAGACGCCCGGCGATCTCGCCCTTGAGGCCAAAGCCCTTCCGGAAGTAGGTGTTCTCCATGCCTCAATCTACCTGCTCGCGGCCCGGCTCCGCACTGTCGGTGGAATCAGGGAAGGGATCGGAACTGCTGTCATGTGGTTCCGGTACGCAGCCGCGTTCCTGGGACAACACGGCAACCCGATCAAACTTGCCGCTGAGCCTTACCTGCTCGCTGTTCGGCACTCCGCGGACCCTGGCTGTGACCTTGCCGGAAAGCTGTCCCGAGCTGGAGCGGACCAGCAGCACAGCCCCGCTGTCTCCCCGGTATCCCTTGACGGCGGTCTGGGAAAACACCCTGAGCCCTACGCTCGCGGAGGGTCGCGCCGAGTCCGCGCGAGTTGGGTCGACTACCGGGTAGCTGTCGGACTCGATGCTATCCACTGGATACAGCGCCATGGCCAGGCCCGTGTCGCCCTGGATCGCCCGGATTTCGAGCCGGAGTCGCTCGGGGCACCATTCGGCGGCAGCACGCGTGGAGATCTTGCCGGAGTCCGCGCCAGCCCACTGGGCATCCAGCTGTCCAGCTTGCGCGTGCTGAGTTTTCCCCGCGTCACACGCGGTCGCGAGCGTCAGCCCGAGACTAAGTGCCAATCCAAACCTCATTACCTGACCCCCTGGACCACGAGATCGAACCGCACCTTGCCCGACGACCGATCGGCAGCGATGGCGCGACTCAAGTCCAATCGGATGAGACCACTGAACAGCGAGAGTCCGACTCCACCGCCGACAAGAGCGGAGCTCGAGAACAGCCTGGAAATTCGTGAGGCCTGACCGGCGTCCAGAAAGATCACCGGTCGCACCCGGGCCCTGAAGGGGGTGATATCGACCTGGGCCGCCCAGAATGCCGGCGCCCGAAGCGTGCCGTACTCAAAACCACGGACCGTGGCGAGCCCACCTAACCGAAAGAGGGTCTGCGGCATGGCCGGTTCGGTGGCCGCGCCGGCCTTGAGCCGGAGGGTAATACCCATGCCCGAGCCGATGTGTCGTCGGATGTCTCCAAAGAGCCTGGCGGTGGTCGCGGCCTCCCCGGCCAGGACGTCGGCCGTGAGGTTCCAGCGGGGGGTTCCGACACTTCGGAGCCGCGCCGAGGCGCCGGCAAAGGTCCCCTCATCCACCGGCGGGTTGGGAGGGAAGCGTCCGGTACCCCCGAAAAAATCGTTGACCGCCGACTTGGCCACGCGCCTGACGCTGGTCAGTCGCTCCACCCGGCCGGTCAGAATCAGCTCCAGGCCTGACCGGATCGGCAGATTGAACCTGCCCGATCCACCGCCGGCGAGTGCATAGTCGCCATTGTCATGGCCGGCAAAAAGGCTGTTGACGGTGTTGCTGAGGCTTCGGCCGGATGAGAAGGGATCCAGGTCGGCAATGTCGTGGTACCCGCTCAGTGCGAGCTGGCCACCCGCAACATTCCCCAGAATCGTGAGCCTCCCGGTAATCCGGTCATCGCTCAGTCCGTAGCGCAGCGTCCCATAGGCATTGGTGGCTCGGGTGCCGGGCAGGCGCGCCCGGTAGCCAGCTCCAAGCGACAACCCCTGCACCCGGTTGTACTGGAGCAGATCAGAGAGGCGCTCGAAGGCGATTCCGTGGGCGGTGCTGGTATCTGTTGCGGGTTCTGGCTGGGGAGATTGGAGGGCTAGTGTGGCAACAACAATCAGGAGGGTTGCGCCCATTTACTCCGGCCGTCTCGATGGAGCCCATACGCCTTGAGGCGGCGCCATAGGGTGGTGCGGCTGATGCCCAGGGACCGGGCGGTTTCGGCCAGCTTCCAGCCGTGCGCGTCCAGTGTCTTGACGATAGCCTCTTTTTCCCGGGCCGCCAGCGTAGTGGCTCCAACGATACCAGGGATGAACATGGCCTCTCCGAGCTCGAGCCCCCCGACCCGAAGCGGGCGCAGCCTGCCTCCAAGTGCCGCCAACCTGGGCTGCAGATCAGGCGCCCCCTCGAATAGATCCATCCCAGCCAGGGCCTCACGGGCAGGCTGGTTGGTGTAGAGCAGCCGCCCCTCAGCATCGAAGACCACGACGCCCTCGCTGAACCCGTCCAGCAGAGCCTTGGCCAGGGGCGAGAACACCGAGGGCATTGAGTTGATTGGGAGGGTGTCCGGCATAGTCAAGATACGCGCTCTCACATCTAGTGGTTTCGAAGCGTCCGTTACCTATTCAAGACGCCCAGCCCGCCCCAGGGTGCACACCCGCTGGCCCACAGGACCTTACTCCCCGACCGCCTCCAGCGGGATCTCCCGGTGCTGCCGTAGCTCGGCCAGAATCACCAGCGCCAGCCCGGAGAAGATGGCCAACCCAGCCACAGCAGCCCGGGTGGTCAAGTGCTCACCCTCGAGCACGAGTGGAGCAACCGCCGCGGCAAAGAGCGGCTGCAGGTAGATGTACACCGCCACCAGGGTGGATGAGACCCGCTTCAAGGCCCAGAGGTTGAGCAGGTAGGTGAGGATTGTGGGGAAGACAACGATGTAGGCCACCCAGAGCCACACGGAGTCATCGATCTCCGAAAGCTCCATGTGCCGGACGTCCATCAGCCCGAACGGGAGAACGCCGAAGGAAGCGAAGAACATGACGTAGAAACTGACGGTGATCGAGCCGTACCGGCGGAGCACCGGCTTCGAGTAGAGAAAGTACGCCGCATAGCAGATCATCCCCAGCACAATGAGCGCATTCCCCAGGGCGACGTCGGGCGCCAGGGAGATCCGGTCCGGGCCGATCAGGTAGATCGCTCCCAGTCCCGCGAGCGCAATTCCGGCGAACTTGAGCGGCGAGGGCGGCTCGCGGCCGATGAGCACCGACCCGAGCACCGTAAATACCGGCACGGTGGTCACCAGGATGGTGGCGTTGATTGCGGTGGTGTGCTTGAGTCCGTAGAGAAACAGCGTCTGGTTGGCTGCAATGCCCAGCATTCCGAGGACAGCCAGCCGCCGCAGGTCCCCCCGATCCCGAACCCACTGGCCTCCGAGTAGAGTATTAAGTGCCAGGAGAACCATGGTGGCGCCGAGAACCCGGACGGTGACCAGAGCGCCGGCTGGAAAGTGAGGGAGGACGAACCGCCCCGCGATGGCCAGGCTGGCGAACAGCAGCTGGACCACCACCAGCGCGAGGTGGACTACGGGCTGCATGGAGAGGTTGGAGAAGCTGCGTTAGCGGCGGGGCCGGCCGGGAGGCTTCTCGCCGCGGCGCGCCGGGTGCCCATGCTTGCGACCCCTCCGACCGGTCCTGTCGCGGTGGGAGCCGGGGCCATCCTCCCGCTCGGCCCTCGGTGGCCGTTGCAGCAGCGACTGCAGGGCCGGAATGGTGTCGGCCTGAATCGGTGGATGGGTGCCACGCTGTACCGCGAATCGCAGGGGACGGTCGAGCGGCGGCAGATCACCCTGTCGAAGACGCTTCGCCTGCCCTTCCCTGAGTCGTACCCGCGCCACGCCGATCCCCCCTTCCACATCGTAATCCAGCGGCACCGCGTCACCTCGGAGATGTAGCCGGCCTGGCAATGCCTCCAATCTTGCCCGCGTCTCCTCGTCTACCAGTTCACGGGGGTCGACTGAGATCCGGGTGCGAAGAAAATCCTCCCAGCTGGTCACTCCCTCCAGTTGCTGCCGGATTCGGAGCCTGACCTCCTGGGGCGATATTGCGCGCAACGCGCCACCCGAACGACGCCAGAGCTCATCCAGCTCCGCCAGGGCGCGGCGCAGGCGCTGCTGGTCGGGATGAATGGTCTCGCCCTCGATCCATGCCTGGGTCAGCACGTCCCGAGCCGCGGGCTGCAGCTCGGGTGGAATTTGACCCTCGATCGGGCCGATTTCTGTCTCCAGATCAAACCCGAAGTAGCTGCGCCGGCGCTCCACTACGAGTTGCTGATGCTTGCGAGGTCCACTGAGCACGACCTTCGGGGGCCCCAGGGAGGCATACTGCCGCACCAGATCGTACGAGAGCGTGGTACCCTCAATGCCGGCGCGCGGCGTACCAAAGCGGTCCGCAAAGAATCGGAGGGAGCCCGCCACCGCCCCCCAGCTGCCAGCCACGGACGTCTTTGACACACGGGCCTCGTGCCCGTCCACCGTACGTTCGTCGATGACAAGGTCGAACGGCATGATCCGAGCGAGGAGGTCGGCCCACCGGCGCCGGATCTCCTTGGAGGCATAGGGAAGCTGCTTGGGCAGCGGCAGCTCGAGCGAGCGATAGACCGAGGCAACGCCCAGCGCGGCATCCTCGATTGCCTTGAGCAGGACGCCCCGGCGCTCCGCCCACTCGCCCAGCCCATCCTCGAATAGGTGGCGCGGCAATCCGTAGACCTGCCCCAGGTAGCCGTGCTGATTGACCGCCTCGGCAAACAGGTTGTACGCCGTCAGGTGATCGCTGCCGCTGACGAGCGCCCCATGGAGGTCGCGCTCCTCCCGGGTCATCCGGTGGAGCGAGTCGATGTTTGAGCACACCGCCACCATGGGGATGAGCTCGTCGTCGGCGTGCACGAGCAGCTCCCCCCAGGAGCGCTCCACCGGGAGCGCTTCGACTTCCCTGCCATAGCTCGTGAGCCTGCCGTTCTCCACCAGGCCGCGCGAGGTAAGCAGCTCTAACGCCCTACGGTACGCGGTACGATCGAGCGGCACCGGCAGGTCGAGGTCGCGAGCATCCACACCGATGGCGGCGCAGGTAATGGCTACCCGCTCGGCATCGCCGGCGAGCTGGAATTCGGGAGGCGTGGGACGGAGCGAGGTGAAGTCGAGCTGCCGGTCGCTGAGGATCGTTACTTCTCCATTGGGCACCCGCCCGTGCACCCGACCCGCCATCTGCAGAATCTCATTGGCGCCGAGATGGAGGCGATGGAGCACATTGCGCCCCCGGTCGACCACGTTGCCGTACCTCGCGTCATAAATGACGACCGTGTCCAGACCAGGCACGTTGAGGGCCGATTGACCCGCGGCCGTCATCGCCAGCAGGAACGGGCGTTCCACCTCACCCTCCAGAAACGGACGGATCACCCGGATCGGCTCGCCCCCGTGATAGAAGGCCGTGGTCAGCCTGGGCCATTGGGCGCCGAGGCCGGCAGCCAGCTTCTCGACTTCCGCCCGGGTCGGCACGAACACCGCCACCCCCCGCTTTTCCTTGATCAAGCGCCGCACGTACCGCTCGTTGAGAAACTCCTCCGGCTGCTGCGGGAGCACCTCGACCTTGGCCTTGAGTTTGGGATCGAACGCCTGAGTCGCCAGAACCTCGGAGCTGTTGAGGTACTGGTGATAAAAAGTGGGATCCACTGTCGCACTCAACCAGATGAACCGGCTGCGCGCGCGCTTCCCGAGCGCCAGGCATAGCTCCAGCTCGGCGGAGGTCTGATGGATCTCGTCGACGATGATGGTGTCTCGGGAGGTAATGAGGTCGTCCTGGAACCAGCGCCGGGCGATCCCCGTGGTCACGATCACCACGTTCCAGCTGGGCGTCTCCGGCGTCGCCTCCCGTTCCCGGTTCACCACTCCCACCGCCAGGGGCTCCCGCAGGATCGACTCGGCGATCGGCCGGATGCCCAGCGTCTTCCCTGTCCCGGTCCCCGCCACGATCCCGAACGCCTTGCCTTCAGCCGCCCACTCTCTGAGCTCGGCGCCGTGCTCGCGCTCCAGCAGGGTCTCGACATGCGTCTTGAGTGCCAGCTCGATCGTCTCGCAGGCGGCCCGAGTGGGCGCGATGACAATGATCCGGCCTTTGGGATGAGGAGCGTGGCGGTAGGCGTCGGGGTCGGGCGGAAGGTGATGGTCGCGAGAGGGATGCATAAGGGAAGATAGCTGGGAGCTCTCAGCTCCCAGCTCCTTAAAACCCCGGCTGAAGCTCGAACTGCCAGACCCAGCCTTTGCCGGGCCGGTCAAATGGCCGAACCAGGTCTATCTCTGCCACCGCAAAGCCGAGCAGATTGATCCGTAGCCCGGCCCCCGCGCTGAAGACCGGATCACGGGTGCCGGACCCGAAGACCGACGGTTTGTGATCGTTGTCCCAGGCAAGGCCCGCGTCGCCGAAAATTGCGAACTCGATCGGGAACGCGCCGTAATAGCCGGAACCGATGCCTAGCGCACCGAACAGCGGGAAGCGGAGCTCGGCGTTGGCCACCACGACCCGACTCCCGAGCAACTGGTCGAACACGGGGCAGGAACCTGGGTCATCAGGAGGCGGATTGCATTCCGCCCCGTCGAATGAGCCATAACTGTAGCCCCGCACCAGCCCTGCCTGGCCCAGAAAAAGAGGTTGCAGACGGACATCTTCACCGTCCTTGGCGTAGCGGCCATAATGAACCAGCCGGGTAGCGAAGGTGAAGCGCCGGACTGGCATGAAATAGCGGCGGAAGTCGCCCAACACGCTCACATAAGTCAGCGCTCCGACCGTGGGAGCGACCTCGAGCCGGTAGCGCTGCCCCAGGATCGGGCTGGTCGCCCCGAAGAACGAGTTGTCAAAGACCAGGGCCGCGCTGCCAATGCCGAGGTCGAGGGATCCCGGCGCGGGCAGATCTACCTTTTCTTCCAGCACTTGCTCCCCTGTCGTCAGGGAGAACCCATTGGTGCGGAGCTCCCGGTCGAAGGAGATGTTGCTGTACCCTGCTTGCACGTCCACCCGCTGCACCTCGTTGAAGGGATAGGAAACGATTCCGGCAATATCCCGGTTGGTCTGCCGCACGAGCAGTTGCTGCTCGATAAAGGTCGGTTCCCCATTCACATCCGCAATACCCTCGGCGTAGCCGCCGGTGAGATAGGGGATCTGCTGTACGGTTCCCCCCCAGTTCAGGCGGTGGCTCAGATTCTGATAACCCACCTGGGCGGTAACATCCTTCAGGCCTCCGTTGACTTGGAGCGCGGTCACCAGATTGTGGTTCCCCAGAATGTCGCTGAAGTAGAGCGCCGCGCCACCGCCGACGAAGGTGCCGAACTGATTGCTCCCGGCGATCAAGGAGGGCCTCCCGATGTAGGTGAGGCCAAACCTGCTTCGGTAGGGCTGCACGGGAAATGCCGAATCCTGCGGCAGGCCGAGCTCGGCGTTCTCCTGCAGGGCTACCAGCAGCGGATTGCGGCGCTCGATCGGTGGCAGCAAGGCAGCCCGACTGGCGGCCGAGTCCGGGGTAAATGGGCGCCCGGCCAGGACCTCCGGTGAGTCGATGGCATGGAGCTCGTAACCGTTGGCCCGAAAGACGCTGTACACCAGCCGCCCGGAGCTCTGGGCCACCGAGAGGGCGGGGCTCGTCTCGGTGATGCCGCTGACACCGGTGTACAGGTCGGTGACCTGGGCGATCGGGCCGCCAGCCAGGCTGACGCGGTACACATTAGAAATTCCGTCAGGATCGGCAACGAAGAAAAGGCCGGCCCCGTCCGGAAACCACTGCGGATTGATGTTTCGGGCACCCTCGAACCCGGGTAGACGCGAGATCTGGCCGTTGGTCGCGTCGATCAGTCCAATGGCGTAGTGACCGATCTTGAGGAGTCTCAGGTCGGTGGTAAAGCGGTCGGTGGCGAAGGCGATCGTGCTCCCATCAGGCGACCACACCGGCTGCAAGTCGGCAAAGGCGTCGTGGGTGAGCCGACTCAGCTTATTGGCCTCGAGATCGTAGACAAACAGGTCGGACAAGCCGCCCACCAGGCCGGCGAAGGCCATGCGCCGCCCATCGGGCGACCAGCTGGGGTTGAAGACCTCGTCCAGGCTGGGGAGGGGGATATCACGCTCGATCTTCTCCCGTCCGACGTCGTAGAGGCTCAGCACCGGCCGCCCGTGTGAAATCCCGGCGAAGGCGAAGCGGGCACCGTCCGGGCTCCAGCTGCCAGCGGACTGGATGAACTGGAGGCTCTGGTAGTGGGGATCGAGGGCCGTCTTCGTGATCTGCCGTTTCACCTTACCGGTGCGCGCATCGGCCAGAAACAGATCGATGGAGAAAAGCCCTCGATCCGAGAGGAACATCACCAGGTTGCCGTCGGGGCTGAGAGCGGGGGAGACATTGTAGCGGCCCTCGTCGCCCTTGCCGGCAATGAGTGCGGGCCCGAAGGTCTCCGGGGCCTCCGTGGTGGTCTTCAGCGGATCGTAGGTCGCGTGCGTCTCTGCATGCCAGCGGGCCACCAGGGTATCCGGGTTCGCATTAAGTACCCGGGTAATGGCCTGGCCGACGTCGCGCCGCCGCCCTGCGCCCCGCAGCAGCTGACCGATGACCTGATCTCCCCAATGGCCGGCGACCCAGGCCAGGAACGCGTGTCCGTACCGGTAGGGGAAATAGCGGGGATTATCCAGCTGGGTGAATGAGGGAAGCGTGTCGCGCCCGGTATCCGCCAGCGCGCCCCGCATCCACATAGCGGTCTGCGGAGCGGTTGGACCGATTGAGAGATACTCGGCCATGCCCTCGATGAACCAGAGCGGAAGTTGCGTCGCGGCCGGCAGCGCTCCGAGGCTGTTCGGTCGCCCATTGCCGGTAATGTCGTATTGGAACGCATGCACCAGCTCGTGCCCGATGACATGGTCGAGGTCGCCGAGTGTTCCGCCAGTCGGCAGCACGATCCGCCGGCGGAGGGCCTCGGTCACGCCGCCAGTGCCCTCGCCTATGCCTCCTCCCACAGCATTGGTCTGCTGGAACTCGGGTGCACTGGCGTAGAGGATCAGCGGCTGGCGGCCGGACAGCTCGTGGTCGAGGACACTGGACAGGCGGGCGTACCACCGCTCCGCCATCCGGGCAGCGTGTCCGGCTGCGGCTTCCTCAGGGGGATAGAAGTAGACGTCGAAGTGCTCGGTCTTGAGCACCCGGAAGTCGAAGCTCTCGTATTGGACCTTGTTGCGGCCGAAGTACTGAGCGTGGGCAGGAGGCGCCAGGGCGGTTGCTGCCAGCGCGACGAGCAGGACGAGGCCACCATAGCCACCGCGGGGGGTCACCATAGACATCTCCAACGAGGATGCCTTCGGGGATCGGCCGTCGCGGTGACCTACCACACACGACGTAGCCGGAAACACCGAATCCCCGCCCTAGGGGATTCGGTCAGGCTCCCACTTGAAACCGAGGTATGTGAGTGAGCGAAGAAATCAGTCGGCAATGTAGAACCGGCCATCGCGCTCGTAGACCACGACTTCGTAACCGCGCTGGTGGCCCCAGCCGGCATGATCGTAGTAACGCCCGTCGATGTAGTAGACGACCACCTCACGATATCCACGATGTCTCCACTGCTTCCCGTGGCGGTGACGGAGGTGTTCAACTCGCACCACTCGCGGGGCCCGATGCTCGATAACCACTCGGCGGACCGGAGGACGGTAACTGGAATATCCTCGGTCTACCGCTACTCGCCCGGTAACCGGACCGCCGCGAACCACAACATCTGCCGAAACGCGCTGAGCATGAAGCGGAGCTGTCATTAACGCCAGACCTGCTACCAACGACCATGCACGAGTGCTGGTCTTCATATAGGCCTCGACTGGTGGACGGGGGAACCGCACCAGTCAGGAAATGCGAGGGGCGTGCCAGCATCTAAGTCCTTGCTACACATGATGAAAGAAGACGGATAGATGACCGAACCGTCTCTGAATGGAGACGAGAGGGAGACGATCGAGTCGGCGGCCCGAATACACGCCATTCCCTGCCTCCCGGGGTTCATACCGCCCGGGACGCACTCTTGCCCCCAAACGGTGCCGGGCAAACCCGAACTTGACACTTAGGAATGCGGGTTTCATACTAGGGGCCTCAACGTACGGCAAAGTCATTCAGCGCGCCGAGCTACCCGCCTTGCGGGACTGCGTGAGTGGGTCGTCCGTTCCCCACGCTGCTCCTACCCGAGCTTACCCTTCGCCAACGTCGAGCGAAACTATGTGGCGCGAGATTCTCTCCTTCTTCAACAAAACGGATACGGAGGCGGTTATGGCAGGTGAATTCAGCATCGGTGAATCGCTGGTCGGGGAAGGCAATGAGATTGCCCACATCGATCTGATCATCGGCCCCAAGTCAGGGCCCGCTGGTCTCGCGTTCACCCAGGCGCTGTCGCACAATTCTGACGGGTTCTCGACCCTCCTCGCGGTCGTCACGCCCAATCTTCCTGCCAAGCCGGACACCGTGCTCTTCAACAAGGTCACGATCAAGGGCGCCAAGCAGGCAGTACAGATGTTCGGCCCCGCCCAGGCGGCCGTGGCCCGCGCGGTCATGGATAGCGTCTCATCCGGGGTCATCGACAAGAGCAAGGCCAACGATCTCTGTATCCTCGTTGGGGTGTTCATCCACTGGCAGGCCGAGAACGACAAGAAGATCTACGACTACAACTACCAGGCTACCAAGGAATCGATTCAGCGGGCCGTCCAGGGCAAGCCGACCATCGATGAGGTGCTGCAGAAGTACAAGGCGGCCCGGCATCCGTTCGCAAGCGGCGCTGAGGGTTGATCGTACAGTCCCGCTAATCCGAGATTCAACGAGGGGCGGCCCACGGCTGGGGCGCCCCTCGTCTTTTAGAGACTATCGTCCGGAAAGATGGCTCCACCGATGCGCAAGCTTCTGCTTCAACTCGACAGCTCGCGGCTGCCGAGCGTGTTCGATCAAGTCGTAGCTTACGATGCGGGCGCCGATGTCGTGATGAGCTACGGCGGGGTAACCGAAGGCGACGTCCGCGATCTGGTTCACGGCTGCATCTTTACCCGCGGACCCAAGGATCTGCACAACACCGCCGTTTGGATCGGTGGGAGCAACATGTCCGCCGGCGAGCAGCTCCTGGCCATGGCACAGGACGCCCTCATCGACGAGCTGCGCGTTTCCATGATGTTGGACTCCAACGGCTCGAACACTACCGCGGTGGCCGCGGTGGTGAAGATCGAGGAGACCGTGGGTGACCTTCGGGGGAGGAAGGTGGTAATCCTCGCGGGAACCGGGCCGGTGGGGCAGCGCGCAGCCGGCCTGCTGGCGCACGACGGCGCTCAGGTCACCATCACCTCCCGCAAGCCGGAGCAGGGGGAGAAAGCGCGCCAGTTCATCAGCGCCCGATTCAACGTCCACGTGGATGCCGTCACCATGGACGATCCATCGAAGCTTCCCGAGATCCTCGAGGGGGCCGAGATCCTGCTCAACTCCGGACCCGCCGGAGTGCAGATGGTTCCCCGGTCGGCGTGGACCTCCGTCAAGACGCTCCAGGTGGCGGTGGACCTGAATGCGGTTCCCCCTCTGGGCATTGAGGGAGTGGAGGTCAACGACGCGGGAGTCAAGCGAAACGGCGTCATCGTTTTCGGCGCCTTCGGCATCGGCAACTTCAAGACCAAGCTGCACAAGGCGTGCGTAGTCAGCTTGTTTACCCGCAACGACCTCGTGCTGGACGCGGAGTCGATTGCGGAGATCGCCCGAGAGCTGGTCAAGAAGAAAAAGTCATAGACGGTGACTGACACCGGTCAGAAGCATGTGCTGCTCGCGGGTGTGGCCGTCCGAGCTCTGGCGGCCTCCGCCGCGCGCGCCGGCTATCGGGTGACGGCGGTGGATGCCTTCGGGGATCTGGATTTGTGCCGGGTGGCTACGGTGATTCCACTACGGCCTGAGAATGGAACCGATTATAGCCCATCCTCCGCGGTCCGGGCGTCGCGAACGGTTCCCGCCGCGCTGGTCGCGTACACCTCCAACTTCGAGAACTACCCCCACTCCGTCGCCTGCCTGGCTAGTCGCCGCCGTCTGTTAGGCAATTCGCCCGCTGTCCTGACCAGAGTACGGAATCCCTTCGAGCTCATGCGGGCACTACGCCGCCGAGGATTCGCCACTCCAAGCACCCGCGCCACCGCGCCGATGTCCCGGCGTGCGCCAGTCTCCTGGCTGCTCAAGCCCCGCCGTTCAGGCGGAGGCCACGGGACTCGTATCTGGCGCCGTGGCGAGTCGGTGCCGAGAACCCACTACCTCCAGGAGCGTATCGCCGGTAGTACCGGCTCGGTCGTGTTCGCCGCCGACGGAAGGGGTGCGGTCACTCTGGGACTTACTCGCCAGCTGGTGGGCGATGGGCGCCTGGGGGCCCGCGGCTTCCGCTACTGTGGAAGTTTGCTCGGGAACCCAGCCGAGCTTTTCAATCGGGGAGAAGACCTCCTCGAGGCTGCGCGGTCACTCGTTGCCGCGCTGACGGATGAGTTCGGCTTGGTCGGCCTGAACGGCATGGACTTTGTCGCACGGAATGGCGTCCCTTATCCCATCGAGGTTAATCCGCGGTATTCGGCGTCCATGGAGCTGCTGGAACGGGCTCACGGCCTTTCCATGTTCGGGACCCACCTTCGTGCCTTCGCGGGAACCCTTCCTGCGGCTCCCGCTTCGCGTAAAGACGTCGAGGGGAAGGCAATCGTCTTTGCCCAGCGGGATGTGGTAGTGGGCGATACCCGGACCTGGATCGATCACGGCTCCTTTGCGGACATCCCGCACCCAGGCGAGCGGATCCTCCGCGGCCATCCGATCTGCACCGTGTTCTCGAAGGGAAGAAGCGTGGGGAGCTGCCACCGGATGCTGCTCCGACGGGCCGGCGAGGTTTACCGTGGCGTCGGGGCCGTGGCCAAGGGAGTCGCATGAGCGCCGACCACCAGGTAAAGCACGTGACCTGTCTCGGCTGCGGCTGCGGATGTGACGACATCAGCGTGACCGTGCGAGACGGCCGGATCGTCGACGCCGGTCCCGCGTGCCCGGTGGGACGGGCGTGGTTCGGGGACGGCTCGGTGCCCTGGGAGGTGCTGCAGGCGGGCAAGCCTGCGGCCCTCGAGCAGGCTTTGGCGGAGGCAGCCTCCATCCTGACCAAGCCCCGGGGGCGGCAGCTGGTATATCTGGGGCCTGATATCACCGCTCAGGCGCAGCGTACCGCGGTTGCTCTGGCCGATCTCCTCGGCGCCGCGGTGGACAGCGCCACCTCGGAGGCGGCGGCAGGAGGGCTGCTTGCTGCCCAGCGCCGCGGCCGCGCCACGGCGACGCTGGGTGAGATCCGAAACCGCGGCGATGTCCTGCTCTTCTGGGGTGTCGATCCCGATCGGCGGTATCCCCGGTTTCTCTCTCGCTATGCGCTGGAGCCACGGGGCACCCAGGTACCGAATGGCCGTGCCGGCCGGTTCGTGATCGCTGTGAACATCGGGGCCGACACGGGACCGGCGGAAGCCGACGTCGCCATTACTCTGGAGCCGTCAGAAGAAATCGCCGCGCTCTCACTCATGCGAGCGGCAGTGTTGGATCGTCCCGCCCGTGACCCATCGCCCAACCTCGCCCGCGCCATCGGCCTGATCAGTCGGCTCACCAGCGCGAGGTACGCGGTCCTGATCCATGACGCGGAGCCTACGGCCGGGCCCCGAAATCCACTCAGGGTGGAGGGGCTGATCGCCCTGACCCAGGCGCTCAACGGCCCCACGCGGGCCGCGCTCAGCAGCTTGCGGGCGGGAGGGAACCGAGCTGGGGCGGAATCGGTGTTGACCTGGCAGACCGGCTACCCCTTCGCGGTGGACTATTCGAGAGGGCACCCCCGGTACCTGCCGGGAGATCGCGGTCTGGACCGGCTGGTCAAGGGAGCCTTTACCGCCGCGTTGGTGGTGGGCTCGCCCGGCCTGGACGGTAACGCGGCTACAGCGCTGGGCGGGATCGAGACGGTGGCGATCGGCCCGGGAGCAAGCCAGGCACCCTTCACCACCCGTGTGGCGATCGATACCGGCACCGCGGGTATTCACGAGGCCGGCACTGCTTATCGGATGGACGAGGTCCCCCTCTCGTTGCGGCCTCCGCTGACCGCCCAGCGCTCGGCGGTGCAGACCCTTGAGGCACTCACGGACGCGGTGCGGACCAGGCGTCCCGGACGGAGCGCATGACGGTTCAGCTACGCATCGTCGGTGGTACAGTGCACGATCCGGCCAATGGGATCGACGGAGAGGTCCGTGACATCTGCATCGAGGATGGTCACATCGTGGCCGACCTGCCTGGTGGCGCCCCCAGGCTCGACGCCCGGGGAATGATCGTGATGGCGGGAGGCGTCGATATTCATTCCCACCTGGCCAGCTCCAGCTGCAATCATGCACGCCGTCTATTGCCGGAGGAGCACTCGGCCGATCCAGTTACCGCCCCTGCCCTGGTAGACGGGGGCCTCCTTCCCCGCTCAGGCACCGGAGGCACCGTCCCCACGACCTTTACGTCCGGCTACCGTTACGCCGGCCTGGGCTACACCACTGTGTTCGATGCCGCGGTGGCTCCGGTCATGGCGCGGCATAGCCATGCGGAGTTGGAAGACACTCCCTGCATCGATGGCGGCTTTTTCGCGCTGATGGGCAACGACGAATATTTGTTGCGCCAGATCGCCGCCGGCGAGCGGGACAGGGCACGCGACTACGCGGCCTGGCTTCTGGGCTCGACCGGGGCCTACGCCATCAAGATCGTGAACCCGGGCGGGGTCGAGGCCTGGAAGTCGGGCCAGCGGAATCTCAACGGGCTGGACGAGGTTCTCGGTACGCACGGTGTCACCCCGCGCGCCATTCTGGAGACGCTCACCGACTCGGCCAACCAGCTGCGGCTCCCCCATCCGGTCCACATACACTGCAACAATCTCGGTCAGCAAGGCAACGTGGCAGTCACGCTTGCCAGCATGCAGGCGTTGGCCGGCAGGCGCGCGCACTTCACGCATGTGCAGTTCCACTCCTATGGTGGACCCGGCTGGAGCTCGGGGGCGGCGCCAATCATCGAGTATGTGAACAGCCACCCGGAGCTGAGCATCGACGTGGGTCAGGTCATGTTTGGACCAGCCACGACGATCACGGCAGATGGACCGGTTGAATACCTGCTCCATAAGAGCAGCGGCCGCAAATGGGTCAACATCGACATCGAGCTCGAGACGGGCTGCGGGGTCGTGCCCCTCCTCTACAAGGACAAGGCTGCGGTCACCGCGCTCCAATGGGCAATCGGGCTCGAACTCTTTCTGCTGAGTCGCGACCCGTGGAGGGTGGTGCTCTCGACCGATCATCCTAACGGTGGCTCATTCCTTTCCTACCCGGCTCTGATCCAGCTACTGATGGATCGAAGCGTCCGAGAGGAGAAACTGAAGCAGATCAACCCCAAATTCCTGGCGGGCTCCGCTCTGGCGGATGGGCTCACCCGCGAGTACACCCTGAACGAGATCGCAATCATTACCCGTGCCGGCCCGGCACGACTGCTTGGCCTCCGCCAGAAGGGCCACCTGGGCCCCGGAGCGGATGCCGATGTAACCGTGTACGCCAGGAACGCGGATATCGCCGAGATGTTTGCTACCCCACGCTACGTGATCAAAGCGGGTAGCCTCGTGGTTGAGGAAGGTCAGCTGCGACGGGCCCCTGCCGGCCGACGGCTGCATGTCCGACCTGGGTACGACGATGCAATGCTGCCCGATCTAAAGCGCTACTTCGACACGTACTCGACCGTCGCGTTCGAGAACTATCCGGTGCAAGGAATTCCGGATGAGCCCATCGTGGTCTGATGTCATGAAGATCCGCGACGTTCACATCGAGGATACCTTCGCCGAAGCCTTTACCATGCGGGTGGCGCGTATCATCATCACCGCTCGCAGCTCCCGCTGGGTGCGTGCCGCGGCGCTGAAGCTGACGGGCTTTGCCACTTCGGTGATCGGCTGCAAGGTCGAGGCGGGCATCGAGCGGGAGCTGTCCGCCCAGGAGACTCCCGACGGCCGACCCGGTGTCAGCGTCCTGATGATGACCATGGGTAAGGACGATCTCGGGAAGCGGCTGATCGAACGTGTGGGGCAGACGGTGCTCACCTGCCCCACGACAGCCTGCTACGATGGGTTGCCCGATGCACCAGACCGGGTGGGTGTGGGCTCCGCCCTGCGGTTCTTTGGGGACGGCTTTCAGATAAGCAAGGTGATCGATGGACACCGTTTCTGGAGGATCCCAGTGATGGAGGGGGAGTTTCTGGTGCAGGAGAAGTTCGGGATGCTCAAAGGGGTAGGTGGCGGCAACTTTCTGATTCTGGCCCGAAGCGCGGACGCCGCGCTCGAGGCCGCTGAGGCCGCGGCCGATTCGATGGCTTCGATGCCGGGCATCGTCCTTCCCTTTCCCGGCGGCGTGGTTCGGAGCGGCAGCAAGGTCGGCGCGCGCCGGATCAAGTCCATGATCGCCTCCACCAACGACGCTTTCTGCCCGACCCTGCGCGCGGTTACCGTGAGCGCCTTGCCCGAAGGCGTGAACTCGGTGCTCGAGATCGTGATCAACGGGGTGGATACCAACACGATCGCTTCGGCCATGAAGACCGGCATCGATGCCGCCTGCCGGGGTGGGGTCGTGGCCATCAGCGCCGGAAACTACGGCGGCAGGCTTGGCCCGCATCACTTCTACCTCCGGAAGATCATGAGCGGGGCCTGAGCATGAGCGGGATTGTGGCCAAGCTGAAGGAACCCCTTGGGCAGCGGGTCGATCTGTCCGAGGTGCTGGCCGGTTCCTGGACCACCCTCTCGGCAAGAGAGCTCTCGGGGCGTTCGGTGTACCTGGAGCGCGACGGCGGCGCACGCCTCGGCGACCTCTTCGAGCTGGACGGCCAGGCTTGCGGGAGCATCCGCTTTGTGGGTGCGCTCGATCAGGCCGACCGCCTGGGCGCAGGCCTCAATGAGGGTGAGGTGATCGTCGATGGCAGCGTGGGTCGAGAGGCCGGCCTGGCTCAGGCGGGTGGACGGCTCGACATCGGTGGCGATGCCGGACCCCGCGCCGGCGCGGCCCTGCCCGGCTTCAAGCGCGGAATGACCGGAGGCGAGCTGATCGTGCGCGGGTCAGCCGGAGCCGAGGCCGGGGCCGCGATGCGTCGAGGTCTCCTCGTTATCGGCCGAGCCGCCGGCGACAGAACCGGGCTCGGGATGATCGCTGGAACCGTGGTCGTGTTCGGCGCGACCGGGGCGGATACCGGACTCTGGTCCAAGCGGGGCTCAGTAGTGGCTCTGGGTCGGGTCACCCCCCCGCCGACGTATTTCTATGCCTGTACCTGGCAGCCGGTATACTTGCGGCTGCTGCTCACCCGCTTGCGCTCGAGCTATGGACTGCCGGTGCGGCCACGACACCTCAACGGCTTCTATCGCCGCTACAGCGGTGATATGGCCGAGTCAGGCAAGGGAGAGATCCTCGCATGGACGATCAAGTGACCTCACTCCGGATGAACGAGGCTGCGAGCGAAATCGCCGACAGCATGGCTGATCAGGTGGATCTCCTCCGGGTAAAGACGTTCAGACTCCCGAGCGGAGCACGGGTGATCGACGCCGGAGTCGAGGCCGAGGGGGGAATCGAGGCCGGACTGGCCCTGGCCGAGATCTGCATGGGCGGGCTGGGCAACGTGAGCTTCGCTCCGCTGCAGATCGGCGGGCGGTCTCATGCCGGGTTGATCGTCTGGACCGATCACCCCGCCGTTTCGTGCATGGCCTCTCAGTACGCCGGCTGGGCCATTTCGGTCGGCAAGTTCTTCGCCATGGGCTCGGGCCCGTTGCGGGCTCATGCGAGAGTCGAACGGGAGCTGTTCGAGAAGCTGGGATACGAGGAGCAGGCGGACGAGGGGGTGCTGGTTCTGGAGACTCGCGCGCTTCCGGATGATGAGGTCGCAGCCTGGGTGGCGGAGAAAGCGCGCCTCCAGACGCTCCAGCTCACCTTCGTGGTTGCACCCACCGCGAGCATCGCAGGCGGGGTCCAGATCTCTGCCCGGATTATCGAGACCGGCCTCCACAAGATGGAAACCCTTGGATTCGACGTGACCAGGGTCGTGAGCGCCATGGGGACCGCACCGCTTCCGCCGGTGGCCAAGAACGATCTCCGGGCCATCGGCCGCACCAATGACTGTATCCTCTATGGCGGTCAGGCCCGCTACACGATCAAGGCGGCCGACGCCGAGCTGGAGAAGCTGGCCGATCAGGTGCCGGCTTCCGCCTCACGGGACTATGGCACGCCATTCTACGAGATCTTCCAGCGGTACGGGGGAGACTTCTACAAGATCGATCCTTTGTTGTTCAGCCCCGCCGAGGTGTGGCTCACCAGCACCGAAAGCGGCCGGACATTTCACGCCGGGCGTTTGAATCCCGAGGTGCTCGAGGCCTCGCTCTACACCTAACCAGGAGCTTTCCATGCGTCGCTCGAGTTGGCTGTTGTGGGCCGCACCCATCGTTGTCCTCGCCTGCAATAAGGGCGGTGACAAAGCAGCGGACACGCCCGGAGCAGCCACTGCCACGGCACCGGCCGGCCCGCCGGCAATCGTGACAGTCATCTACAACACGCCTAAGGACCCGGCAGCCTTTGAGAAGTACTACGCCGCCACCCATGTGCCGCTGGTCGTGGCCAATCAGGGTGAGATCGGGTTCAAGCGGGCCGACCTGACCAGGTTCGCGTCCACGCTCGACGGCAAGAAGCCCACGTTCTACCGCCAGGCCGAGCTCTACTTCGATTCGATGGATGATTTACAGAAAGGGGTGGCGACCCCCGGGTTCAAGAAGGTCGCGGATGATCTGAAGAACTTTGCCTCCGGCGGGCTGATCGGAATGGTGGCAACCACCACTAATGACCACGCAGCAGGCTCAGGCGAGCCCGGCGCCATCGTGACGGTGATCTACAAGGCGCCAAAGGATACGGCCGCATTCGAGAAGTATTATGCCGAGACCCATGTGCCGCTGGTCGTGGCCAGTCAATCCGAGATCGGCTTCACCCGGGCCGAGCTCACCCGCTTCAACTCCAACCTCGACGGCTCCAAGCCCGACCGCTACCGCCAGGCCGAGCTGTATTTCCCGTCGATGGGCGCGGCCAAGAGAGGCATCGCCACGCCGGCGTTCAAGAAGGTCGGAGACGACCTGGGCAAGTTCGCCGACGGCGGACTCGACGCGCTGATCGGAGCGGAGACCAAATAGGTTGAAAATCGCCGTCCTCGCCGCCCGGGCCGGCTGGCATACCACGGAGCTGGAGAGGGCGGCGGCCGAGCGCGGGCATCAAGCGGTGGTGCTTCCCTACGAGGGCCTGGTTGCCAGCATTGGGCCGGGCCCCGGCCTTCGCAGCCGGGCGACCGAGCTCGACGCGGTGGACGCGGTTTTGGCTCGCATCATCCCCTCAGGCTCGCTGGAGCAGATCATCTTCCGGGTGGATGCCCTGCACCGCCTGGAGGATCGCGGCGTCCGGGTGCTGAACTCGCCGCGGGCCATCGAGCGCACGGTGGACAAGTTCTGGACTTCGGCCCTGCTGGAGCAGTGCGGCATTCCCACCCCGGAGACCGTGGTCTGCGACGATCCGGAGGAGGCCACAGCCGCCTTCCGGGCTCTCGGGGACGTCATCGTCAAACCGCTCTTCGGATCGATGGGACTGGGGATGGTCCGGGTGAGCAATGAAGAGATGGCATTCCGCGTCTTTCGCGCCATCGAGCAGATCCGGGGCGTGTATTACCTGCAGCGAACCATCGATCACGACGGGGTGGACGTTCGGGCGTTCGTCATCGGTGGCCGGGTGCAGGGCGCGATCGAGCGCCGCTCGATGGGATGGCGCACCAACCTGGCACGGGGCGGTACCGCTCGAAGCGTGGTGTTGTCCGAAGAGTGGAGCGCCCTGGCGGTACGCGCCGCCGCTGCCGTAGGCGCCGACTACGCCGGGGTGGATCTGCTGGCGGACCGCGCTGGGAAGGTCTATGTGCTGGAGGTGAACGGCATCCCCGGCTGGAAGGGGTTACAGGAGGCAACCCGTATCGATGTCGCCGGCAGCCTGGTCGACTTTCTTACCCTTCAGGCCGGGTGACGACCACACCGGCCGATGTGGCGGCGGCAGGCCAGCTCGCGTGTCTGCTGGAGGTGAGTGCTCCCAAACCCGGGAATGTGTCCCCCGAGCATCACTTTCACGACACCCGGTACGAGGACTTCCTGGCCAGCGCGGTGGCCATCGGACCGGCGCTCTCGGAGGCTGCGCAGCACCCGCTGGGTGCGACCATCCGGACCGCGGTAGAGGCCACCCGGCGCTGGACCAGGTCCAACACCAATCTCGGGATTGTGCTGCTGCTCGCGCCCCTGGCGCGGGCGGCGCTGCAAGCCGGCGGCAGCCTGCGCGAACGACTGACGTCGGTGCTGGCGGATACCACGGTGGCCGACGCGGCTGAGATGTACGCCGCCATCCGGCATGCCGGTCCCGGAGGGCTGGGAGCGACCTCGGCTGAAGATGTGTCGGATACGCCAACGGTGACGCTGCGGGAAGCGATGGACCTCGCGGCCGAGCGGGACGCCGTTGCCCGGGAATATGTGACCGACTTTGCGCTCACCTTCGAGGTTGGGGTCCCGGCGGTTCGGGCTAGCCGGCAGGAGGGGTTAGGGTGGACCGAGACCGCAGTGGAGGCGTATCTCACGCTGCTGGCATCGACCCCGGACACCCACATAGCTCGCAAGCTGGGCAGGGTGGAAGCCGAGGCCGTATCCCGGCGGGCTCGGGAGGTTCGGGCGGCCGGCGGCACCCGGTCGGCCGCTGGACTGAAGGCGCTGGCTGCGCTCGACGCCGAGCTGCGGGACCCACGGAACCGGCGGAATCCAGGCACGACCGCCGACCTCACCTGCGCCGCTTTGTTCGTCGTTATACTTGAGGGCGGATGGGATCGCTGAGGAGAACTGACGTGCAGAGCAATTTCAGAGTCCAGGTCAGCAAGGACTATCTAGTGTTCGCCTCGGCGCATTTTATCACTTTCCGTGGGCACCAGTGCGAAACCCTCCACGGACACAACTACCGTGTCGGTGTAGCAGTCGAGGGTACGGTCGACGCCGAATGTCTCTTCGTGCTCGACTTCAGCGTTCTCAAGCAGATTGTCCGTAAGCTGGTCGACACCATCGATCACAAGGTTCTCCTGCCCACGCTCAATCCCAAGCTTGCCTTCCGCGACGAGGGCGACCGGCTGGCGGTCGATTACTTCGGCGAGCCGGCCTACGTCTTTCCTCGTCGCGATTGCGCCTTGCTTCCGATTCCGAACAGCACGGCGGAGATGCTGGCCCAGTATCTGGGAGTACAGGTGCGGCAGGAGCTCGCGGCGGGTGGCTACAATCACCTGACCCTGCTGGAGCTGGAGGTGGAGGAGAATTACGGCCAATCTGCGACCTACCGCGAGGCCCTCGTTTCCGACTGATCGTTCCACGATGCTGGGGCGGCCAGTTCGAAGAGGTCGGATGCGGATACCCTTCCGGTGTGAAGGGCGCTGGCGACGAGGGCACCGTCGCATCCCACATCCCGCATGCGCTCCAGGTCCAGCCGGGTGAGAACACCACCTCCCGCCAGGAGCCGGACGCGGGGGAAACGACGCCGGAGCGTCTCCAACAATCCGATATCCACTCCACATCCCGTCCCGATTCGACCGAGGTCCAGCAGCAGCAGCGTAGCGACGCCGGCCGCGGTGGCCTGGTCGGCCAGGCTCAAGGCGTCCGGACCCACGCCACTGGCGTCCTGCATGGCGGGATGAAGCACCGGGTTGCCCAGCCGGAGGTCGAGGCTGAATACCAGTCGGGACGGGCCGATCACCTCGACGATGGTGGCGAGATCGGAGAAGGCCTGGAGCGTTTCCAGGCCCACCACGACCTCGCTCGCCCCACAGGAGAGCACTTCCAGCGCTCCGCCCGGCTGGTTGGTTCCGGCGTCCACCAGCAGGGCGCCGGCAAACCCCGTGTGGAACTCGGCCAGCTGCCGAAGCAGCGATCGCTGGAGCGCGCCACCCTGGATTGCATCGAGATCAGCGACGTAGCACTCGTGGACCCCGAGGACAGCGTGAAACGCGCGCAGCAAGGCGACCGGGTCTCCAGTACGGTCCGGCACCAGGTCCGATGTCAGTGGCCGGTACTTGCTGCGGTCACCCGCCTGGGCATGTACGGCCACGCCACCGGCCAGGTCCAGCACGGGAATGATCTGCATGCGTGATCCTAGCCCGGCAGGAGGCGAATGACCATGTCACCCGCGATTCTGGGCTGGGACATAGGTGGGGTCAATATCAAGGTGACACACCTGAAGGCAGCCCCTGACGGTCCCGTGATCCGCAACGTGTGCCTCCCGTTCGAGCTGAAGCATGATCCTGACTCCCTGGCCCCCACGCTGACCGAGGCCGCACGGGCAGTCGGTGGCGCTCCCGGCGATCGGCATGCGGTGACCATGACCGCGGAGCTCTCCCAGGCTTTTCGTACCAAGCGTGAGGGTGTCGGATTTGTTCTCGACGCTCTCGAGGTCGCCTTCCCTGAGGCCAGGCTGCACGTCTACACCGTGGAAGGCCGGTTCCTCGCGCCCCTGGAAGCGCGCACGCTGCCTTTGTCGGTAGGCGCTGCCAACTGGTCAGCCACCGCCCGCCTGGTAGCCCAATCGATCCCCACCTGTATCCTCCTCGACGTGGGTACGACTTCAGCGGATCTCATCCCGATCGTGAACGGCCAAGTGGTGGTGCAGGGACACACTGATCCCGCGCGGTTGCTCAGCGGCGAGCTGGTCTACACCGGCGCCCTTCGGACCCCGGTGGAAGCGGTGGCGGCCCAGGTTCCCCT
Source organism: uncultured Gemmatimonadales bacterium (assembly GCA_963742755.1). Classification (GTDB taxonomy): domain Bacteria; phylum Gemmatimonadota; class Gemmatimonadetes; order Gemmatimonadales; family GWC2-71-9; genus CAVVWJ01. The sequence goes on along the minus strand of CAVUMU010000011.1, from coordinate 62,641 downwards.
CTGGGGTGGAAGCGCCGGCGTCTCCGCCGACGGGTTCGCGCTCATCGGTGACGCCCACCTCTGGCTCGGGCGGCTGAGTCCCAGCGACTATACCTGCCGCACTCCGGACGGCCGGCCTCCCACTCGAGAGTTTGCCGGCGAGCGCCTGGCGCGCGCGGTGTGCGCCGACCGTGACATGCTCGACGACTCGGCGCTCGACGCCATTGCGGGTGCCCTCGCGTATGCCCAGGTCCGGGCCGTTGCCGCGGCGCTGGAACGAATCCTGAAGCGTTGGCCCGTCATCCATACCGCGGTGGTGGCTGGTCTGGGCGACTTCATCGCCGTCGAAACAGCCGAGGCGGTGGGACTGGACATCGTACAACTGGCTGACCGTTTGGGCGAGTCGGCCCGCACCGCCCCCGCGGCCGCCGTCGCATGGCTCCTGTGGCAGACGATGGAAGCGGGTGGATGAACCCACCCCCGGCTCCGCTGAACGTGATCAAGATCGGCGGGGGACTCGCGGCGGTACCCGGGGCGCTGGACCGGGTATGCCGGGCGCTGTCGGCGGCCGGGGGCGATCAACGGATTCTGGTGGTGCCCGGTGGCGGCGTCTTCGCCGACACGGTGCGGGAATTCGATCGCATACTGGGGTTGTCGTCTGACGCCGCCCACTGGATGGCCATCCTGGCCATGGACCAATACGCTCATGTGCTCGCCGAGCGGATCCCCGGCGCCACACTGGTCGAGGAGCCCGGGGCGCTTACTCAGGCTCTACCATCGAATGGTGTAGCTGTGCTGGCGCCGTATCGCTGGATGCGCTCCGCCGACGTGTTACCCCACCACTGGGGGGTCACCAGCGACAGCGTCGCGGCCTTCGTGGCGGGAGCGCTGGATGCCGCCCGGCTGATCCTGATCAAGCCGGCAACCGGGATTTCGGAGCCAGTAGATCCTTACTTTCGAACAACCCTGCCCGCAGGGTTGCCGTATGCCGCTATCGGGTGGGATCAGATGGACGAGCTGGCAGTGCGCCTCAGCGGCTAGGCGAGCGCTGCTGTCGGCGCGCGCCGGACCCGTTTGCTCCGCGCTTGCGGGCCAGGTGCTCCTCGAAACGATCGGCTGGAACCGGGCGACCCACCAGATATCCCTGGATCTCGTCGCAGCCTTGTTTCTGCAGCAGACTCAGATGCGCCTCGGTCTCGACCCCCTCGGCGATCACTCTCAATCCCAGCGCGTGGCCCATGGCAATAATCGCCGTGGTAATGGCCGCGTCGTCCGGATGGATGGCGATCTCCCGGATGAAGGAGCGGTCGATCTTCAGCGTGTCCAGCGGGAAGTGCTTCAGATAGCTGAACGACGAATAGCCGGTGCCGAAGTCGTCGACCGCGAGATGGAGACCCATGGCGCGGAGGGCGTGCAGGGCTTCGGTGCCTTCCTTGTGGTGATTGACCAGGACGCTCTCGGTGAGCTCCAGACTGAGATAGCGGGGCTCGAGTCCGCTCAACTGGAGCGCTCGGCTCACGGTATCGGTGAGTCGCCGCTTCAACTGTCGACTGGAGAGGTTCACTCCCACCCGGATGCGTGGCAACCCGGCGTCCTGCCAGGCCCGGTTTTGCAGGCACGCGGCCTGGAGAATCCACTCGCCCATGGGAACGATCAGCCCGTTCTCCTCGGCGATGGGGATGAACTCGGAGGGCAGGAGAAGCCCCAGCTCGGGATGACGCCAGCGCAGCAGAGCTTCGGCCCCCACCACGGTACCGGTGTAGGCGTCGACGATCGGCTGGAAATGCACTTCGAATTCGCTCCGGTCGAGGGCACGGCGCAGGTCGTTCTCCAGGGTGAGCCGCTGGAGCGCCGTCGTGGTCATGGACTTGGAGTAGCTCTGGTAGCTGTTTCCCCCCTGCTCCTTGGCCTTGTACATCGCGGTGTCAGCGTGCATCAGCAGGGTATCCAGGTCCTCGCCATCGAAGGGATAGATGGCGATACCGATGCTGGCGTTGATGAAGATTTCGTGGGTGCCGACCCGGATAGGATGCGCGAAGCTGCTGATGATTCGCCGCGCGAGCTTCGCCGCGTCCTGGGGGTCGTTCAGGCCCGGCATGATGACGGTGAATTCGTCACCACCCAGGCGCGCCACCTCAGGAGCCAGGGTGGCAAACGCCGGTCCCACCTCGTCCTCTCGTTCCCGGCAGCAGGAGCGGAGCCGCGACGCAACGTGCCGGAGCAGTTGATCGCCAACCTCGTGGCCCAGCGTGTCGTTGATCCGGCTGAAGTGGTCGAGGTCGATGAAGAACGCCGCCACCAGCTTCTGGTTCCGGCTGGCCTGCTCCAGGGCGTAGGCCAGGCGCTCCTTGTAGGACAGGCGATTGGGGAGTCCGGTCAGGCTGTCGAAGTAGGCCAGCTCGCGCACCTGATCCAGCATTCGCGCGTTGGCGAGCGCCACGGCCGCCTGGTCGGCCAGGCGACGCATCTGCACCCGGTCCTCCTCAGTCGGGACGAGATCGAAGCGTTCGCCCAGCGCGATGATGCCGGACAGCTGGCGCTGGTAGGAGAGCGGAAGTATCACGAAGGAGGTGGCGCCCAGCTCCACCAGCGGCTCGAGATAGCCCGGCACGCTCTCCCCGCTTCGCAGCTCGAGCACCTCGGGGCCGGTCAGAATGGACTGTACGTCCTGCCCCCGCATCCCCACCCGGGCGACATGCCGCAGGCCGGTCACATAATCCTGGATCACGCTGGTGAGCGACTTGGAGCTGTCGGGCACGCCCACTGTCACGCTGACCACGCTGCAGGGAAACACATCCCGAATACGAGCCAGAATGGTGTCCACGATGGTCGTGGCATCGGTCGCGGACAGCACCGCCCGGTCGATCTCGGCTGCCGTCGCCAGCGCGTTGAACTGACGCCCCAGCTGCGTAGCCATGGTGTTGAATGAAGCCGCAAGCTGCTCGAACTCGTCCTGGCTGGTCACCGTGACCCGGCTGGCAAAGTCGCGCTGGGCAATCCGGCGGGTGCCCTTCTGCAGTTCCTCGAGCGGCAAGACGCTTCGACGTATCTGACTCACGCTGAGCAGCAGGACCACCAGGCTGGACAGGCCGATGACCATGAGGAAGGTGTTGGTGAACTCCACCATGGGCTCCAGCACCTCGTCCTTGGACTCGGAGAGCATGACTCGCCATGGTTGGGAGGCGAACGCCTCGGTCATCCTGATCTCGGACGACGCCGACAGGTAGGAGCGGTCCGCCGAGCTGACCACCATGCCCGGGGTCTTGCTCCCGGTGCCGGGCGGCGGGACAGGCAGCACCTTGGCCGAGCTGAAGATGACGCGAGCGGAGTCGTCCATCACCGCCACCCGGGTGGTGGGCGAAGGCATGCTCTGGTCGAGCGTGCCCCAGAGATACTCCGGGCTGGCCTCGCCCACGAACGTGCCTCGCACCTCATTGCGGCGGACCAGCCGGCGCAGCAGATAGATCCGGACCGGCTCGCCTGGAGGGTGCTCGGTCACTATGAGCGGGAGGCCCAGCCGCAGATCGGAGCTATCCCGCGACGTCAGCTTGGGCCGACGGGCCAAACGGCCGAAGACCTCGATGCGCTTGCCATCGTCCCCCACGAACTCGACGGCAACAAAGCGCTGGCGGGCGAGCAGATCCAGCCCTGCGATCAGCGCCTGGCTCGCGGCGATCAGCTCCGCGCGCGTTGGCGAGGAGCTGGAGCGCGATGCAGATCCTTTCGGAGGCCGCTCCAACACGATCCCGCCCATCGCCAGCCGGCCGTCCATGTTGCCGGTCTGGGTCTGGTTACCGGGGCGCGGCTTGACTGGAGGCCTCACCACGGGAGCCGGTCGGGGCTTCCGCTTGGAGACATCCAGCTGGAGCAGAGCCTGGGGAGGGATGCTTTTGAGAGTGGCGTCGAGCAGCAGAAGACGCTCGAAGATCGCCTGGCCAAGCGCGACGTTCGCTTGCTGAAGCCGGTTCGCACTCTGGCGGTAGAGCTGCTGTTTGACGTGCCGGTAAGATAGGAGTGCGAGAACCGCCATTGGTACGAAGGCGCAGCCCACGAAAAGCGTAAGCAGCCGGCGACCGAACCTGCTTCGCAGTGGTGTCGACGGAAGAGTCATCTTGCTCACGTGGAATGGCTAGTCGGAGTAACGTGGCCGCAGCCTCCCCGTACCGAGCAAGTGTCATGCCCTCCGAGACACCCCCCTAAGCGTTGGTTTTATGGAACTTAGCCCCTTGTCAAGGGGGAGGATTTGCCGCTCCGACCCGCGTTTCGCCATCCGCCCTAACCCCGTTCCCGTCGCCCCGTATGGAAGAGACGCCGAAGGCGTCAAGTCGTTGTCGGAGCGCCCGCACCCGGTTGGCCCTAACCTGGCCCTGGCGACCACCTTGGCAGGCGGCTCCGCGCACCCCCACGATATCGGCTCGGGCTGTGGCCACGATCTCGACGTCTTCCAGCGACAGGGACCCCGCAACAGCAGTAAGTAGACCTTCGTGGCGGGCACTCGCTACCCAGGCAGCAAGCGCGGCGGGAGTTATCCAGTCCAACAATCCCATTCCGTCCTTTGTATGCGTGTCGAGCAGCACACCCGTCGCCCCCGCGCCGAGAGCGTAGCCGAGGATCAGCTCGGGGGTCAGGGTCCCGGCCCGCTCCGCATCGGCGTACGCCACCGCCACAAGGAGGGCTGTAGAGCCCTTATCGGCCAGTGCGGCCACGGCGGTCGTGAGAATCCCGCTCACGATCCGCGGCGAGCGCACACCGGCAAAGCCAAGCTTCACATATGTCGGCGCCGTTCGGACCGGCGGCACCAGCGAGGCAAACGCGGAGATGGCCTCCTCGGGGTTGCCCAGGTCTCCCAATGCGAGGCTGAAAGGGCATGCGGGAGGTACCAGGGCCGAGATCTCGGCGAGCGTGGACGGCGATACCGGCCCCAGCGAACCGCGGAGCGGCTCCTTCGCGTCGATAATGTCTGCCCCGCCGCTGAGCGCGGGCCCGACTTCCGCCGCCGATCGCACGCTCACCAGCAACTGCATCGAGCCACTCCCTATTTAAGACGATAAATCGCTGATATGTTAGGATTTAGAAGTTATCACCAGCTGGGTTCGGAGGGGAGGCGGCGGAGTGCTGGACCACAAGGTCATTCTGGTAACCGGAGCGTCGAGCGGGATCGGTCGTGCTATAGCAGTCCGCTGCGCGCGGGCCGGAGCCGACGTCGCCCTTACCTACCGCGGAAATCAGACTGGCGCAGACAGCACCGCTGCAGAGATCCGGTCGCTCGGACGCCGGGTAGAGGTCATCCGCACCGATATCAGCCGGCGCGAGGATATCGACACGCTGGTCCACCGACTCAAGCAGGCCTTCAAACGGGTCGACGTCTGGATCAACAACGCCGGTGCCGACATTCTTACCGGCGAGGCAGGGCGACTCGACCGGCTGCAGAAGCTCGACCTGGTGCTGGACGTGGATCTTCGCGGGACGGTTCTCGCCTCCTGGGCAGCGGTCGAACTGATGCGGGCGCAGGGAGGAGGGGCCATCATTAACATGGCCTGGGACCACGTCAGGGTGGGCATGAAGGGAGAGAACCCGGGACTCTATTCGGCAGCGAAGGGAGGGATCGCCAGCTTCAGCAAATCGCTCGCCCGCGACGTCGCGCCGGACATTCGGGTGAATATTCTTGCCCCCGGGTTCATCGAGACCGCGTTCGGAGCGGGAGCGGACCCGAAGTTCCACCAGGCAGTTATCGAGCTGACCCCGCTCCGACGCTGGGGGACGCCGGACGATGTCGCCGCCGCAGCGGTCTTCCTGGCCTCGGACGACGCGGCATTCCTCACCGGGCAGATGATTTCGGTGAATGGAGGGGTAGTGATGTAGGAGACGGGCTATTGGCCAGTCGCACTGGCTGGTCCGTTTGCCTAATGGTCCACAGCAATGGCCAACCGCCAATAGCCAATAGCCATTTAAGGAGGCAACATGCCGGCAACCAAAGAGCGCACCTATAACGACACCGAAATCGCCGAGCGGCTGAAGGCGCTACCAGGCTGGTATTACGAAGACGGATGGATCCGCCGGGTCTACAAGACCGACGGCTGGCCCACGACACTGATGTTGGTAAACGCCATCGGCTATCTGGCCGAGGCGGCGTACCACCACCCAGACCTCAGCGTGACGTGGGGACGAGTCATCGTGAAGCTGCAGAATCACGCTGCCGGTGGTATCTCGGACAAGGACTTCGAGCTGGCCCGGAAGATCGAGGAGGTCAGCCTCTGGAAGCCCCAGGGCGGCGCGCTCGAGGGCACCCCGAACAAGTGGGTCCGGGCAGGGGAGCCGAAGTAGGTGGACGGGCGGACGGACGGGCAGGCGGACAGACGGTCAAACAGATAGCCACCTTGAATCCGACGCGTGTGCCGACGGGCGCATCTGAACCTTCCGTCCGCCCGTCCGCCCGTCCGCCCGTGCGCCGGGTGCTTTTCGTGACCGGCAAGCTTGCCGAGCCGGCTCTGCGGCGGGTGCTGAAGGAGATGCAGCCGCCGTTTCAGCCGGACGTAGCGGTCCTGAAGATCACCGTGGCCGCTCTGATGACCACCCCCTGGATCGCGCGTTTCCTGCAGGTTCCAGCAGAGACCGACCTGGTGCTGATTCCCGGCCTCTGCGAAGGCGATACCACGGTGTTGCGGGAGCGATTCGGCGTGCGAGTCGAGAAGGGGCCGAAGGACCTCCGCGAGATCCCCCGTTATTTCGGTCAAGCGGCTGTCGCTCCGGACTACGGCTCCTATTCGATCGACATCCTGGCCGAGATCAACAACGCGCCCAGGCTGACCCGGCAGGAAATCCGGGCCGGGGCCGACTATTTCCGCGCCAGTGGCGCGGATATCATCGATATCGGCTGCACCCCGGGGGTGCCCTTCCCTCAGCTCGGCGCGGTCGTGCGCGAGCTGCGCCAGGCCGGCATGCGTGTGAGCGTGGACTCCTTTGACCCAGGGGAGATCCGCACCGCGGTGGAGGCGGGAGCCGAGCTGGTTCTCAGTGTGAACTCGACCAACCTCGAGGTGGCTCGAGAGCTGGCCGGCACGGATTGCGGAGTCGTGGTGATTCCCGACTTCGGCGAGGGACTGGACACACTGGATCGCAGCATCGAAGCGCTGGAACGCTGGGGTACTCGCTACCTCATCGATCCGATCGTCGAGCCGATCGGCTTTGGGTTCATGGCATCCCTGGAGCGGTATAGCGAGATCCACCGGCGCTATCCGGCGGGAGCTCAGCTGATGGGGATCGGGAATATCACCGAGCTGACGAGCGCCGACACCACCGGAGTGAATGCGCTTCTACTCGCGATCTGCGAGGAGACCGGCGTTCGGGCCGTCCTCACCACTGAAGTCATCACCTGGGCCCGCGGCGCGGTGCACGAGATCGACATCGCGCGCCGGCTGATGCATTACTCGCTGACCCACCGAACCCTCCCCAAGGGAATCGACGACCGGCTTCTTACCGTCAAGGATCCTGTCATCCTGGAGTATGACGAAGCCGAGCTTCGCCGGCTGCAGGCGGAGGTCAAAGATCCCAATTTCAGGATCTTCACCGACCGCGAAGCGATCACCGTCTTCAACAATGAGATCTTCGTCCGGGGGACTGACATCCAGGAGATCTTCGCCCAGCTGGGTGTCGACGAAGCGACCCATGCCTTCTACCTGGGACGGGAGCTCATGAAGGCCAAGCTGGCCATCACCCTGGGAAAGACCTACCGCCAGGAGGGCGCTCTCAGTTGGGGCTATCTGACCCCACCCGATGACGTCAAAGCGGAGCACGTCAAACTGACCCAGCGGTCGCGGCGGTCAGCGGGAAAGCGGAGCCTGCCCCGGGCAAGCGAGCGAGGGGGCGGCGGGGCTGCCGGATGAGCCACCAATTTCCACCGCTGGTTGAGCCGCTCGGGAGTACCGGCGATCCGGCCGAGGTGTGCACCCGCTTTCTCGATCTTCCCTACGTGTTGTTCCTCGACAGCGCGGCCACTCAGCATGCCGATGCGCAGTACTCCTTTCTTGCGGCCGACCCGTTGCGGGTGGTCCGCAGCAAAGGGCCCCATACCGAGATCCGGAGCCTCCCGGGCGGTGATTGGACTCCCATCGAAGGGGACGCCCTGAGTGTCGCCCGGGCACTGCTTCCGGCTCAGCCGACCGAGCCGGTGCCGGGGCTTCCTCCGTTTCAGGGAGGCATCGCGGGATACCTCGGGTACGACTGGGGCGCCGTGCTCGAACGCCTTCCCCGCCCCCGGTACGACGATCTGGCTGTCCCCGATGTGGTGCTCGGCCTCTACGACTGGGTTGTTGCGTGGGACCACCGGATCGGTACGGCGTGGCTGATCTCCACTGGACTGCCCGAGAGCGGGGAAGCACAGGCGCGGCGCGCGCGGGAGCGGATGGACCAGGTGCGGGAACGGCTGGGCGGTAGGCGGGGAAGCAAGGAGGTGGCGAAGCGGGGAAGCGGGGCCTGGACGCCACCGACCGGATTTGCGCCATCGTTCCCGGTGACGGGTATCGAGGGCGCCGAGAAGATCGGGCTTCGGTCCACCTTTACCCATCGCGCATACCTCGATGCGGTGGCGCGGGTGCGGGAATACATCCTGGCAGGCGACATTTTTCAGGCGAACCTTTCACAGCGGTTTCAGAGCCGGTTGGATGAGGCTCCTTTCCACCTGTACCTGAGACTCCGGCAGCTGAACCCGGCACCATTTGCCGCCTATCTCGGGTTCGACGAGCTGGCGGTCCTCAGCGCCTCACCCGAGCGGTTCCTCCGCCTGGACGAGGACCGGCGGCGCATAGAGACTCGGCCGATCAAGGGAACCCGGCCGCGCGGGCTGGGGCCGATGCACGATGCGGCGCTTGGCCGTGCCCTGGCTGAGAGTGAGAAGGACCGGGCCGAGAATGTGATGATCGTGGACCTGCTGCGGAACGATCTCTCGCGGGTTTGCCGGCCGGGCACGGTCCGCGTTCCCGAGCTCTTCGCCATTGAGCACCACCCCACGGTGCATCACCTCGTCTCCACCGTCGTCGGCGAGATCGAGCCCGGGTCGGGAGCGGTCGAGCTCATCCGCGCCGCATTTCCCGGCGGATCGATCACCGGGGCACCCAAGGTACGTGCCATGGAGATCATCGCGGAGCTGGAGCCGACCCGGCGAGGGATCTACTGCGGCTCGATCGGCTATGTGAGCGCCACCGGCGCCATGGATACCAGCATCGTGATCCGGACGTATGTAGCTCTCAGCGGGCGGGTATACTTTCAGGCCGGCGGCGGGATCGTGGCTGATTCCGACCCGGAGCTGGAGTACGGCGAGACGCTGGACAAGGCGCGGGGGTTGATAGAGACACTGGTGGAAAGTCGGGAGTCAGGAGTCGGGAGCCGGGAGCGTTCAGCTCAACTTCCTGACTCCTGACTCCAGACTCCTGACTACTTGAATGATCCTCCTAATCGACAACTACGACTCCTTCGTCTACAACCTCGCTCGCTACGTCCGGGAGCTGGGTGAGACGCCGCTGGTCCGCCGCCACGATGCCATCGACATCGAGGGGATTCGCGCCCTGGCTCCCAGCCACATCGTAATCAGTCCCGGGCCGTGCTCGCCCAGGGAGGCCGGCATCTCGACCGAGGTGGTGCGTCAGCTGGGGCCGTCGATTCCAGTATTGGGCGTCTGCCTGGGCCACCAGTGTATCGGCGCTGCGTACGGGGGGGAGATCCTGCGGGCCGGCGCGCCGATGCACGGAAAGACTTCCCGCATCCATCATGTCGGCACCGGGCTGTTTTCCGGTCTTCCTACTCCGTTTCTTGCCACCAGGTACCACTCGCTGGTGATTGCCCCGGCGTCGGTGCCGCCCTCGCTCACAGTCACAGCCCAGTCGGAGGATGGCGAGGTCATGGCCGTGCAGCACGTCGAGCATCCGGTCTACGGAGTGCAGTTCCACCCCGAGTCGGTGCTGACCGAGCATGGCTATCGCCTGCTCGACCACTTCCTCCATGGAGTCCCTCCGGTACCGCGAGCCCTCCCGCAGGCAGCCGACGGGGTGCTGGTACCGCAACACTCCGAGGCGAGCACGCTCGCCTCTTCCCCACCACCGGTGGACCTGGTCCGGTGATCCTCGAGACGATCGTCACCACGCTGGATGCCGCCGGGGAGATCAATTTTGCGCCCATGGGGGTCGAGTGGGGCGACGAGCTCATCGTCCTGAAGCCGTTTCTGACGACCAGCACCTTTGGCAACCTGCAGGCTAGCCGGGCAGCGGTGGTCAATCTTATCGACGATGTCATGCTCTTCGCTCAGGGTGCCATCTCGAGCCCGCAGTTCCCCTGGGTTCCGTCCGCCGCCGTGAAGGGCGCGGTCCTCGAGGCTGCGTGTTCCTGGAGAGAGGTCGAAGTCCTGACCATCGATGCCACCCCGCCCCGCTCGCGGATCGAGACCAGGGTAGTGCATCGGGGTGTGCACCGGGAGTTCATAGGGTTCAACCGGGCCAGGCACGCCGTGCTGGAGGCGGCGATTCTTGCCACCCGCACCCATCTGCTACCGAAGGGTCAGATTCGTGACGAGTACGCCCGCCTGCAGGTGATCGTGGACAAGACCGCGGGACCGCGAGAACAGGAGGCGATGGCCCTTCTGACGCACTATGTCCAGTCCCGCTAGGATCTTCGTCGAGGCCCCGGCGCGCCTCCATTTCGGGGTACTCGATCTGCGCGGAAGGCTGGGCCGCCACTTTGGGGGGCTCGGGGCCGCGATTCCCTCTCCTTCGCTGCTCCTGGCAGCCGCGCCGGACACCACACTGACCGCAGAAGGCCCAGACGCTGATCGGGCGACGGAATTTGCCCGCCGATTCCTGGCCTTCCACCGGCTGCCCGAGCGGGGTCGAATCGTCATTCACAAGGCGATTCCGGGCCATGCGGGTCTTGGGTCGGGAACCCAACTGGGGTTGGCCGTGGCGCGCGCCCTGGCCGAGCTTCACGGGTTGCCGACGGGGGTGGTGGAGCTGGCGCGTGCGGTTGACCGGGGCAAGCGATCCGCTATCGGTACCTGGACCTTCGAACTCGGCGGATTCGTCGTCGAGGGAGGGAGGCGCCTGGGGAGTCAGGAGATCGCCCCGTTGCTGGCCCGTTTCGCCGTTCCGGAGAGCTGGCGGTGTGTGGTCGCGGTTCCCCCAGGCCCCCGAGGGCTGAGCGGCGACGCGGAGGCGAGCGCGTTTGAGCAGCTGACCCCTCCGGCCGATCGGGAGGTCGAGCAGGTCTCTCACCTCGTGCTGATGCAGCTGCTTCCGGCCTTGGTCGAAGCGGATCTGCCCAGTTTCGGGGCCGCCCTGTCAGCCGTACAGCGCATTACGGGGTCCTGGTTTGCGGCCGAGCAGGGAGGGGTCTTTGCCCCGGGGCCCACCGAACGCCTGGTGGCCGACATGGCGGCCTGGGGTGCCGCAGGTGTGGGCCAGAGCTCATGGGGACCAGCGGCCTATGGCCTGGTGGAGACCGAGCAGGCAGGCCAGGAATTGGCCGACCGGGTCCGCCGGACCATGGCTCCAGGGGGGGTCGTTTTCAAGGGTAGTTTTGCGGCTCAGGGGGCCCGGGTCTGGGAGGGGTAAATATCTGGTGTGACCCTAATTGACAGTTCTTTTTTCAGGGTGTATACTGCCCCCTTAGCCCACCTTACAGGCAAATTTGGCAAGCACAAAGAGGGCTTTGGCCCTACCTGTTGGGCGATCCCTTCCTGGCTGGAAAAACTGGGGGAAATCCACGGCGGCATGATCAGGAAATCCAATACCGTCTCCCCGAGCGTACTCTATTTCTGACGCACAATGTGGTTCAGCGCCGTTGCTGAGGAGTGAGATGGGCTTGTTCCCGTTTGCTCGCGCTATTTCATCGAGGCTAAGCCCAACGGCTGCGTATGCCGGGCGCATCAAGTGGCCCGAGGCGCGCTGGCCTGCTCATCCCTCGTATATGCCAATTTGCAGGTCCGTGTATCCTTTCAGTTCGTCCTCTCCCTCCCAACCCAGTCACATCCAGCATTCGAGTGCTGTACGCAGTCATCGCTCGATGATGCGAACTGTCGAGCGCAGCCCTCCACTGTGTGTTTCTGATTTTCAGTCCCGCAGCACCGCGTCAGATAGCCGTAGAGCAGGAGAATCACCCTTTTCCCTGAGGTCAGTTATGAACCGTTTTGCGCAGAAAGTGGTGTCCGGCGGGCTCGCCGCGGGTCTTTCAGCAGCCGTGGCGCTGTCAGCCGATGCCCAGCAGGCGCGGTCGGGGGCTTGGACCCTGAATACGCCGGTGGGCGAATGGCATATGACCGGTCTGGACTACGGTCTCCAGCGGTTCAGCCCGCTGAAGCAGATCACCACGTCGAACGTGGCCGAGCTCCGGCCCGTCTGGTCGTTCTCGACCGGAACGCTTCGGGGACACGAGGGCAACCCGCTCGTGATCGGCAACGTGATGTACGTGCACACGTCCTTCCCGAACATCGTGTACGCGCTCGACCTCGCCAAGGCCGGCGCGCCGAAGATCTGGCAGTACGTGCCGAACCAGTCGCCCGACGCGATTCCAATCGCCTGCTGCGACCTGGTGAACCGCGGTACGGCGTATCATCCGAGCGGCAAGATCTTCATTCAGCTGCTCCAGGGTGAGCTCCTTGCGCTCGATGCCAAGACCGGCAAAGAGCTTTGGAAGGCCAAGAACGCTGACTACAAGCAGGGCTCCACGATGACCAACGCCCCGCTGGTGGTCAAGGACCTCGTCATCGCCGGTATCTCGGGCGGTGAGTTCGGCGTTCGCGGCCATGTGACGGCGTACAACGTCAACGACGGCAAACAGGTCTGGCGCGGGTACAGCACCGGTCCGGACAGCGAAGTCCTGATCGAGGGCGATGCCAACGCCAACTATCCGTCCCACAAGGGCAAGGACCTCGGCGTCTCCACCTGGCAGGGCGATGAGTGGAAGCGGGGCGGCGGCACCACCTGGGGCTGGTATTCCTACGACCCCGAGCTGAACCTCTTCTACTACAGCACCGGTAACCCGGGCAGCTGGAATCCTGATCAGCGGCCGGGCGACAACAAGTGGTCCATGACCATCTTCGCCCGTAATCCGGACAACGGTAAGGTGAAGTGGGCCTATCAGATGACGCCGCACGACGAGTGGGACTACGATGGCGTCAACGAGAACATCCTCTTCGAGAGCGGTGGCAAGAAGCTGCTGGCGCACTTCGATCGTAACGGCTTCGGCTACACCCTCGATCGCACCAACGGCAAGGTCCTCGTGGCTCAGCCCTACGGTCCGGTCAACTGGGCCAAGCGGGTCGACCTGACCACCGGCGTGCCGGAGAAGGATCCGAAGTACGGCACCACCTCGAAGAAGAACACCGAGGGCATCTGCCCCGCGGCGATCGGCTTCAAGGATCAGCAGCCGGCGGCGTATTCGCCGATGACCGGCCTCTTCTACGTCCCCGCGAACCACATCTGCATGGACTATGAGGGCGTCGAAGTGAAGTACACCGCGGGTCAGCCGTACGTCGGCGCGATCGTGCGGATGTTCCCCGGCCCGGGCGGGCACCGTGGCAATTTCATTGCCTGGGACCCGATGAAGGGCAAGGCCGTGTGGTCGAACAAGGAGAACCTCGCCGCCTACGGCGGGGCGCTCACCACGGCTGGTGGCGTCGTGTTCTACGGCACCATGGAAGGCTGGCTGAAGGCGCTTGACCAGAAGACCGGCAAGAGCCTATGGCAGTACAAGACTCCGTCAGGCATCATCGGTAACCCGATGACCTACAACGGTCCCGATGGCCAGCAGTATGTGGCCGTGCTTTCGGGCATCGGTGGCTGGGCCGGTATCGGCGTAGCCGCCGGCATCGGCGCCGAAGATCCGACCGCCGGTCTCGGCGCGCTCGGCGCCTTCGGTGACGCGGGCAACTTCAGCAACCAGGGCGGCGTTCTGACCGTCTTCGCGCTGAAGAACACCGCTGTAGGCAAGTAGCTCGGTAGGCACCCGATCGGGCTGGAGGCTCCCCTCCGGCTCGACCCGGGCTAGATTCCAGAATGAGAACGGCGCCGGGGTGCTGCTCGCTCCGGCGTCGTTCGTTTCACGGAGCCCGTCTTCCGGCGGCATACGCCGGCTGGCGACCCCCCACCTGACCTGACGATCATGACCTATCAGCAATCTGCTCTCGGCTTGACGGGCTTTCTTTTCCTCGTCACCCTCGGGACCGCGTCGTCGGCCCAAGCTCAGCTGCGCCCGGGACTCCAGAAGCCAGGCGTGATTCGCGTCTGTGCGGATCCCGACAACATGCCGCTCTCAAACCAGCAGGGAGAGGGATTCGAGCAGAAGATCGCGGAGCTGATCGCCCGGGAGTGGAAGGCCAAGATCGAGTATGCCTGGTGGCCGGTACGGCGGGGGTTCTTTGCCCGCGCCCTCAACGGCCGGTATTGCGACCTCGCCATCCAGGCTCCCGCCGATTTCGACATGGCGGCAGTGACCAAGCCGTACTTCCGGTCGGGCTATGTGTTCGTGACCCGGAAGGACAGCGGTCTGGACATCACGTCTTTGGCGGATCCCCGTCTCAAGAAGCTGAAAATCGGCATCAACATCCTCAATTCCGACGCCGAGAATACCCCTCCGGCCATGGCGCTGAGCCGCTACGGCGTCGTCGGCAACCTGACCGGTTTCCCGACCTTCTACACTGACACCATTCGGCCGGAGGACATCGTCACCGCAGTAGCCAAGAAAGACATCGACGTCGGCATCGCCTGGGGGCCCTTGGCCGGCTACTTCGCCGGGAAATCAGCGGTCCCTTTGACGCTCGAGCCCCTCCCGGAACGCGACTCGCTGACCGACTTTCCTTTCCGCTTCAACATCGGGCTAGCAGTACGGCGGCGAGACCGGGCACTGCGTGACAGCCTTCAGACGGTGCTCGATCGAAGGAAGCCGGAGATCCAGGCGATCCTCAAAGAGTACGCTATTCCCACGTTCCCTATCCCCGTAACTCCATCGCCGGCGGACTCGGGACAGGCAGCCAAGCGCTAGCCCGGCTCACCAGGCTACTCCAAGCACCCCTCTCTGCCCGAAAGGATCGCGCTGCCAGCATGCGCACGCCCAACTCGACACTGACCCGCCAGATCTTCCTCGGAGCCACGCTGATTCTGGGCCTGAGCGCGGTTGCCTCCACCGTGCAGGCCCAGGAGCTGCGCGATCAGTACCATCAGGCACCCAGGGACACGGTATCACAGGAGATCTACGACGGCTGGAAGCAGTACAACCTCAACTGCGCCCGGTGTCACGGCGAGGACGTCCAGGGCACCACCATCGCTCCACACCTGATACTCTCGCTCAAGCCCGATGGTCCGATCAACACCAAAGAGCTCTTCCTCCAGACCGTCTGCGCCGGCCGGCCGGACCGGGGAATGCCATCGTGGTGCGCACTCGGCATGGAGCCGGCGACCATCAACAAGATCTACGCATACGTGAAGGGTAGGAGTGACGCCAAGCTCGCCCCCGGTCGTCCGGCTCTCAAACCAGGGGGCTAGCCTCCGACCCGTCCCGCAACCGAGTACATTCCGGAAATGCACATGACGCCGTGGCTCACGCTCGTTCCCCTCCTCACCCTGGCCGCTCTTACGGCGACCGTGGCGGAGGGAGCGAGCGTCGCTATTTCTCCCACTCGCTTCGAAGCCGATAGCCCGACGGTCCGGCTTACTAGGGAGCAGGTGATGGCTCGCCTGGCGGCCGGCACCGAAGAGAAGGCCCCCGATCTCTCCAGAACCGACCTGAGTGGGCTCGACCTTCATGGGGTGGACTTCAAACGCGCCAATCTCGCCGGGGCTCGCCTGATCGGCACCAAGCTGGGCGGGGCCAACCTCTTTACCTCGGATTTGACCGACGCGACGCTCACATAATGCCGACCTGGCGAAGGCCAATCTCGACGGCACCGTCCTGCGGCGAGCCGATCTCAAGGGTGCCGATCTTACCGGGGCCAGTCTCTTCGCCACCATTATCGAGGCTGCTGATTTGAGCGGGGCTCAGCTGGCGGGCACCAGGATCATCGGATACCTCCGGTCCGCCAAACTGGTCGGAGCCAACCTGCGCAAGGCGAACATGGGCGCTGATCCGGGCAACCAGTCGATGGGGGTCATGCGGGCGACCTTTGTGGGGGCTGATCTGAGCGGCGCCGACCTGTCGGGAGCCAATCTCTTCAAGGCAGACCTATCCTACGCCACGCTGGCCAAGGCCCGGCTGGTGGGTGCCGACCTCAGAAACAGCGAGCTGATCCAGTCCGATCTCACTGGAGCGGACCTGACCGGTGCCAGGCTGAACAAGGCCGATCTGGCGGGGGCGATTTTTACTGGTGTTCTGGGACGGAGCGAGATCAAGGGGCTCGACCAGGCCCGGAACCGTGACAAGGCGATTTTCGATGCGTCCAAATAGATCCTTCAGTACCCCATTGGTAACCGCGCTGCTACTCGCTGCCGCGTGTGGCAGGGAGCAGCCCTCGCCCGGAACGCAGGCTGATTCGGCTGCCAGCGCCGCTGTGCCAGCCGGGGAGCTGGCTTACGTCAGCAACGAGGACTCGCAGGAACTCACCGTCATCGATACCCGTACAGATAGTGCGGTGGCAACCATTCCGGTTGGGACCCGTCCGCGCGGAGTACGAATTGCTCCTGATGGCAGGACGGTGTTCGTGGCGCTCAGTGGATCACCCAAGTGCCCCCCGACCATGCCCGACGCAGAGTGCGAAAAACTCGCCTCCGACAAGAGCAAGGACGGCGTCGCCATGGTCGATGTGGCCACGAGGAAGGTGACTCGTATTCTGCCCGGGGGATCCGACCCGGAGACATTCGATATCAGCCAGGATGGTTCTACCCTGTTCGTCTCCAACGAGGATGCCCACACCGCCTCGATCGTGGACATCGCCAGTGGGAAGATCCGGTCCACGGTGGCCGTGGGGAAGGAGCCGGAGGGCGTCCGGCTCCAGCCCGATGGGTCGGCGGTCTGGGTGACCGGCGAGACCGATCATACCTTGACGCTCATCGATACGAAGACCGGAAAAGTCGTGGGGCAAATCCAGGTCGGAAAACGGCCCCGTGATCTGGCCTTCGCCCCCGATGGCAGCCGGGCCTATGTCACGTCCGAGGTTGACGGGACTGTCTGGGTGATCGACGTTCCGACGAAGAAGCGCATCAGGGTCATCGACCTGCCGAAGGGTTCGAAGCCCATGGGAGTAGTGCTGTCGCCGGACGCCAGGCGCGTCTACGTAGCCAACGGTCGGGGCGGGACTGTCTCGGTCATCGATGCCGCCACCAATGCAGTGGTCACCACCATCCCCGTGGGCCAGCGTCCCTGGGGGATCGCAATCACCCCCGACGGCAGGAAGCTCTATACGGCCAACGGGCCCTCCAACGATGTCTCCGTAGTGGATACCGAGAAGTTGCAGGTGGTCAAGAAAATCCCGGTCGGGAGAATCCCCTGGGGAGTGGCCATCGGCTCCGCCGGCGGCCCCGGCTCGTAGACACCCCATGACGCTTCTAGGCGGCACGCTCCGCATTGGCATCGTTGCCCTATTGCTTGCGGCCGACCGGCCCGCCCGGGTCCCGACCGCCTTCCGTTTCGAGCCCAGCGCCCGTCCCGAGCTCCACCGGCTATGGGAGCGGAGCGCCAGCGCCAAGGCGGAGCGGGTGGCCTGCCTGGCCGGCTCGATCGAAGCTGACACCGTCCGGATCTCCCGGGTACTCCAGCTGGAGGCAGCCTCGGATTCCCTCGGCGTGTCGGCCGGCGCATCCCTCGAGAGGTGTGGTCCTCCAAGCTGGCGCGGCACGGTGCATACTCACGTGGCGCTGCGTGACGGCCGCCAGCCCTACTCGCTGTTCTCGGGAGCAGACCGCGGCATCATGATGCTCTGGTGGAGACGCTGGCAGGAGGACGGAATCTTCTGCCTCCTGTACAGTGCGGAGGAGGTCATCTGCGAAATCGAGGGACCCCGGGGTGCAGTCCTCTTTCCCCGCTCGCGCTACTGACCCAGATCTCGCTGCGCTCCGGGATCATCGCACTGGTCTGCCTCGCTCCAGTGCGTCCCCTGCCGGCGCAAACCGACACCCCCCGCCCCCGCGCCTCGTTCCAGTTCAGCCGCGAAGCCGGCCACGCCTCGCGCGAGCTGTGGCAGCAGAGCCTGGCCGCACGGGAGGAGCGGGTTGCCTGCCTGGCAAGCTCGATCCGTAACGACACCGTGTTCGTGACCTCGATCGCGCCAGTCGAGTCGGAGGAGGCGGATTCGATGGGAATCTCCGCCACCCGCTCGGTCGACCAGTGTGGCCCGCCCCGGTGGTCCGGAACCGTCCACACCCACATCGCGCTCTATACCGACGATCTGCCCTCGACCCGATTTTCGGGCCAGGACCGGATCGCCATGCGTCTCTGGTACGATCGGTGGAAATCGGATGGAGTGTTCTGTCTGATCTACAGCGCGCGTGACGCCCACTGTGAGGCCGACGGAGTCGTGGGGGGAATGAGGCTACGACAACGGCCGCCGCGCTAACAGGGAACCAGGCCTCCGCCGGGCGAGCCAGGCGTCAAGTCCCCAGGTGCGCCCCGCACGGACAAAGAAGAAGGCCAGCATGAGGAATAGCAGCACCAGGTGAAAGCCCTGCTGTCCGGGTGACATCCACTGCGTCGCCAGTCCATAATTGATCACCAGCATCAGACCGACCAGAGACGCCAATCCCGTCAACAGGCCCAGTGTGAGTCCGATGCCGACCACCGTCTCGCCCCAGGCGGTCAACTGGGCGACCAGGCTGCTGTTCGGCAGCACCGTCGTCTCGAGAAAATGCTTGTAGAATCCGATCGGATTCTCCGACGCCTGCCGGGCGACGATCTTCGGCATCACCTCGAGCCACCGCTGCGAGACCACCGGCACGGGTAACACCCCACCCAGCATGACCAATGTCATCTTGGTCACCAGCGACTTCACGAAGTAAAGGCCCACCACGATTCGCAGGACCGCCAGCCACTCGGCGGGATGGCTCATCGTTACAGCGACAGGTCGGAGATTGTGAGCCATTGGTAGACCCTTTTAGGAGGCTATGGGCTATGCGCTATGGCCCAAGGGCGTTGACCAGAGCAGCCCATGGCCCATAGCCCTGTTCAAACCTCCACCCCTAGCTCCGAAAATACAAACGTCCAGCTGTCGGTCAGCTCCTGCTGGACCTTCGAAAGGGGCTTGCCGGCCCCGTGGCCGGCCTGTGACTCGAGCCGGAGCAGCACCGGTCGCTCGGCCGAGGTGGCGGCCTGGAGTCGGGCTGCCATCTTCCGCGCGTGCATAGGGTCTACCCTGGTATCACTCTCTGCCGTGGCGAGGAGCACCGCCGGGTAGGCCACCCCCGGTCGAACATGATGGTAGGGCGAGTAGGCCCGGAGCCAGCGGAACTGCTCGGGGTCATCGGCGGACCCGTACTCCGGAATCCATAGCCGTGCGATCAGAAACCGGTGGTACCGGAGCATGTCCAGCAGCGGAACCTGAATCAACACGGCGCGGAACAGCTCGGGGCGCTGGGTGAGTGCCGCCCCCATGAGAAGCCCACCGTTGGAGCCGCCGGCCACCGCGAGGCGCTCGGGACCAGTGTATCGCTCGCGGACCAGCCAGTCGGCAGCGGCAATGAAATCGTCGAAGCTGTTCTGCTTGTTTGCCAGAATCCCCGCCTGATGCCAGCCCTCACCATACTCTCCGCCGCCCCGGATGTTGGGAACAGCGACGACGCCGCCACGCTCCAGCCACAGCAGCAGCGATCGGGAGAAGGCGGGAGTCATGCTGATGTTGAACCCGCCATAGGCGGTGAGGTAGGTGGGGTTGTCGCCGTCGCGCACCAACCCCTTCTGGTACACCAGAAACATCGAGATCGGGGTGCCATCACTGGACGGATAGCTCACCTGCTCGATCTCGAACCTGGTGGGATCGATCGTCGCCTCGACCTGCCGCCAGAGCCAGGAGGAGCCGGTGGCGAGGTCGATTCGGTAAACACTCGGAGGTACGGAGTAGGATGAAAAACCGTAGAACAGCTCTCCCCCATCCCACTCGGCCCCAAACCCGAAGAGGCTCCCCAGGGCCGGGAGGGCAACGTCCTTGATGCGGCCGCCGTCGAGATCGGTGAGTCGGAGGCGGGAGGATGCTCGCTCCAGGTAGCCGAGTGCCAGCTTGTCGCCCGCTACCGCGACGCTCTCCAGCACGGCGTCGGTCCTCGGCGGCACAATCTCGCGCCAGGAGCCGCGGTCAGGCCGCTCGGGATCTACCGCATACAGCCGGTAGGTCGGCGCATCGAGGTTGGTCCGCATGAAAAGGCGGCCGTGAGCGATTTCCCCTTCGAACGACGCCGACAGGTCGCGGGCAACCGGAACCAGCCCGCCTCCGGACGCCAGGTCCTGAAGGTAGAGATCGACCTGATCGAACGTTCGAGCCACGCTGATGATGAGCCAACGCCCGTCGGGTGAGAGGCCTACGCCAGGCCAATGCTCCTTTGCGGCGGGCTTGAAGACGAGCGGATCGGCGGCGGGGTTGCTGCCGAGCCGGTGAAAGTAGATCGCACGATGGTACTGCGCTTCTCCCTGAGGCACCTCTTCAGGTGCCGGGTAGCGGGTGTAGTAAAAGCCGGTACCGTCGGGGAGCCAGGCGAGGGAAGCGGCCCGCATCCGGGGAATCCGGTCCGACAGGTCCGGTCCGGTACCGACCTGGAGCAGGTGGAGAACACTCTCCTCGTTCCCGTTTTCCGAAAGCCCATAGGCCAGCAGACGGCCATCCTCGCTGGGGTAATACCAGTCCAGCGCGGTGGTGCCCGCCTCGTTCAAGGTGTTTGGATCGACGGCAATGCGGTCCATCCCGTCGACGCCATCCCGGTAGTAGAGCACCGGGTGGTTCTGGCGTCCGTCGCGACGAAGATAGAAATAGCGGCCGCGTTTTGGCGTGGGCGTGCCGAGTACTCCGATTCCCAGCAGCTCCTCGAGGCGACGACGAATCCGTTCACGGCCCGGAACCGCGGCGAGATAGGCCTCGGTGACCGCGTTCTGCTGCTCGGTCCAGACCCTCGTCTCGGTAGAGTCCCCATCCTCGAGCCAACGGTAGGGGTCAGCAATCTTTTCGCCGTGGAGTGTTTCGACCAGGTCCGTGGAACGACTAGCAGGATAGGTTGGCATCCAAACTACTTCACCACGAAGGCATGAAGGACCCGAAGCAAGCCCGCGCTCTGACTCTCATCGCTCTACCATCATTTGGGGTTACTGGTCTTACTATTTGGCTTTTCCCTACGTGGTGTCTTCGTGACCTTCGTGTTCCTGGTGGCTTCGTGGTGAAGCAGTTAGGGCTACTAATCCCCCAGACTGATCCCTAACTCGCGCGCCGTGGCAATGGTGTCCGAGTCCAGCTGAACATTCTTCGATTTGCCAACGACCTCCTCCAACGGCACCTGCTCGATCCCCGGGCCCTTGAGCCCGACCATGATGCCGAACGCACCTTCCCCGATCGCCCGCACCGCCGCTGCACCGAAGCGAAGCGCGAGGAGCCGATCATAGGTGGTGGGAGAGCCGCCGCGCTGAAGGTGGCCGAGGACCAGGGTGCGTGTCTCCTTACCGGTGGCATGCTCGATTGCCCTGGCAACCTTGCTGCCGATCCCGCCTAGCCGATCCACCGTTCCTGCGCCGCGGCGCTCGAGCAGCTCGATGGCGCCATCCCTGGACCGCGCACCCTCCGCAACCACCACGATGCTGAAGTGCCGCCCGGCGGCCTCGCGGGCCCGGATCTTGGCACAAACCTTCTCGATGTCGAAGGGGATTTCGGGCAACAGGATGACGTCGGCGCTGCCGGACAGGCCGCTGTAAAGTGCGATCCAGCCCGCGTACCGGCCCATAAGCTCAACCACCATGACCCGGTCGTGGCTCTCCGCCGTCGAATGCAAACGGTCGATCGCTTCGGTGGCGGTGCTTACAGCAGTGTCGAACCCAAACGTGCGCTGGGTACCGCTCACGTCGTTGTCGATGGTCTTGGGGACGCAGACGACCGGAAGCCCTTTTTTCCACAGCTCGTAGGAGATCTGCAGGCTGCCATCTCCCCCGATCGAGACCAGGGCATCGAACCCGCTGGCCTGGAACGCGGCCACCAGGTCGCCGGAGCGATCGGTCTCGTGCTCGTTGCCCTCCGCGTCTCGGGTCACGTAGCGGAACGGGTTGCCGCGGTTGGTGGTCCCCAGAATGGTCCCGCCGAGGTGGGTGATGCCCCGCACCTCGGCGGGACCGAGGGGAACGACACCGTTGAAGCTGAGCAGCCCTTCGTAGCCACGCTGGATGCCGTACGACCGCCATCCGCGGTTATGAGCCGACAGGACCACGGCTCGGATCACCGCGTTCAGACCGGGGGCGTCACCCCCGCCAGTGGAGATGGCAATGCGCATGGGTCACTTACCACCTCTCAACTGCTTGACCGCCTTGAGGACCTCTCCGGGCTCGGCGTGTCGACGGGTTGCCTTCTTGGAGTAGACCGGCCGGCCGTCGACCGCCACTTCGAAGACACCACCCGAGGATTCAATCAGCCTGACTTCAGCGTCGGGGTAAGCCTGCGTCAGCTCAGCCGCCAAACTGGCGGCGCGGGGTTGGTAGTTTCAGACGACACAGTACTGAATGGTGACTTGCATTCCCTGGCACCCTTTCACGAGATACGGGCACGCACCGCCGCGAATCGTAGTGTCCCCGAGGAGGGATGCCAAGGGGACTCCCTCCGATGTGACGCCGCTCCTTGTCAGCCCCACCCCTCCCCGCGTATCTATTTGACCCATGCGAACCTATCGGTTCCCCGTGGGGGGATTGGCCCGGGCGCTGCGGCACCTGGGCGCTCTTGTGTTGACGCTCGCCTGCATCTCACACGCCGAGGCACAGGAGCGGCGCTACCTCTTCGAGGTCGGTGCCTCCGGTGGTTATCAGTCGTTCGCGGACTCTACCCATCTGGGCAGCGCAGCTGGAGGATTGGCGCGCGTCGCGGTGTGGCTTCCCCTCAACTTCTCACTCGAGGCTGAGGGGTCGATCGCCAAACCTTCCTCGGTGTCAGTCAGAACCACAACCGCTTCCATTCTGTATAACGTGCTCCTCGGCTCGAGCACCTGGAGTTACGCCAAGCTCGGCTATGGCGGCGTTCGATATGGCGCCAGCACAACTGCCGATTGCCAGGCACTGGAGTTCCAAGGGAAGCTCTGTGGCACCACCTCCACCTTCGTGGCGGGGCTGGGAGTCCGCCTGGGGTTGACTCCGGTGCTCATGGTGCGGGCCGAGGGCGTAATCCAGCCCAACCGGGGAAAGGCACCGGTGCTGGGAGCCAGTCCGGCCAGGGACACAACCGTCAAGTTCTCCAACTACGGCGTGAATGTCGGGGTCAGCCTGATGCTCGGCAGCAAGCGGATTCCGGACAGCGATGGCGACGGAATCCTGAACAACCGGGATCGTTGCGCAGGCACTCCGGCGGGCGCGCAGGTAGACGGGCGCGGCTGCCCGGCCGACAGCGACGGAGATGGCGTGCCCAACGGTGTCGATCGCTGCCCCAGCAGCGGCACCGGCGCCCTGGTTGACGCGGCCGGTTGTAGCCAGGACAGCGACGGAGACAATATCGCCGACGGCATCGACCAGTGCGCCGACACCCCAACCGGTGTTCTGGTGGATTCGAAAGGCTGCCCGCGCGACAGCGATGGCGACAGCATTGCGGATGGGCTGGACCGTTGCTCCGATACGCCCAAAGGCGCCACGGTGGACGCCCTGGGTTGCCCGGGCGACGAGGATGGCGACGGAGCACTCGATGGACTGGACCGCTGCCCCAGGACCCCGGCCGGCGCCAACGTCAACGCCGTGGGGTGTTCCGCGGGACAGCAGGGGAGGCAGCCGCCGGCACCACGCGTCGACACCTCGGCCACCCGGCCACCACAACCCCAGCCTCGCCCCCAGAACCAGCCGGGCGGGCCGGCGATGGTGGGCAGCCGACCGATGGTGCTGGAAGGCGTCACCTTCGGGACCGGCAGTGCCCGGCTTCAGACCGCCGCGTACATCGAGCTGGATTCGATCGCAAAGATCCTGGCGGCCAATCCGAATCTGCGGATCGAGATCGGGGGGCACACCGACGAGGGGGGAACGCCGGCCGACAACATGCATCTGTCCAACCTGAGAGCGGAGGCGGTACGGAACTACCTCGTGGCCAAGGGTGTCCCGTTCCAGCAGATGGTGGCCCGGGGATACGGGTCCAGTATGCCCCGAACCCCTGATACCACGCCGCGCGGACGTGCGGCCAACCGGCGAGTGGAGATCCGGCCTATAGCACCGGGGCTGTAAAGGTCCTTCGCTGCCCCAGGACGGCTGCGCCGCCTTGACCAACTCTTCTTGGGGGGTATATCTGGGAAGGACTTCATCCAGGAGCTGAAGATGGATACGTGGACCCGCTTCGGTCTTTGCGCGTCACTCATGCTGGCTGGGGCGGTGCCGGCCGCCGCCCAAGCCACATCGGAAACCTCGGCCACACCAGACAAGCCGCAGGCTACCTCGGAAGCACCCTCCGAAGGGCCTGCCTCCGCCTTGGTCGCCCGGGGAGACGCTGTATTCCATGGGCCGGGCAATTGCTACGCCTGCCACGGCAGCAAGGGTGAAGGCCTGGTCGGTCCGAACCTGAGGGATTCAGAGTGGATTCACAGCAAGGGGACCCTCGAAGAGATCGAGGCGCAGATCGTCCACGGCGTTCCGAAAGAGGAGTCCAAGAGCGGAATCCCGATGCCGCCCAAGGGTGGCGCCACCATCAGCGACGAGGACATCAAGGCCTGTGCGGCCTACGTCTACTCGCTGAGCCAGAAATCGGGGTCCTAGAAGAGGGACTGGCGCCCCACGGCATCGAGTGCGTACCAGACCCCAAAGGCAAGGCTGGCCAGCGCCAGAACAGGGATAAGAGAGGCCGCGTGCCGGGCTACAGGACCCCGCGCCAGGGCGTAGCCGAAGGAAGATGAGACCAGGGCCATCGACACCGCGGTGGCCAGGGCAAAGAGCACCAGCGCCGCCACTCCGGTCACCTGGCTCGAAGCGGCACCAACCACCAGAATCCCCACCCCCGCCGATCCGCCGATTCCATGCACCATCCCGATGCCGAACGCCGCCAGAGGCGACCGGCCCAATGCCTCGGCATGTGGGTGCCGATGCCCCGTTGAGCCGTGGCTGGCATGGCGGCCCTCGTGGACGTGCGGATGTGAGTGCTTCACCCCATCGTGGCTGTGCGGATGGATATGGAAGTAGCCCTGGGCCCAGCGGAGGAGGAGCCTGAGGGCGAGGACGATGATTACCAGCCCGATGGCGATCTCGGCACCCCGAATCAGCCCCTCCGGCAGGTACCGTCGGAACAGGACCACCGGGAGCCCGAAGACCAGCAATGTCGTCGCGTGGCCGAGCCCCCATGCGAGCCCCAGCGCTCCGGCCCGGCGGGCTCCCTCCCGCCGGTCCGACAGGACCAGGGTCGAGACCGCGGTAAGGTGATCAGGGTCGGTGGCGTGCCGGAGACCCAGCAGGAGGGCCACCGCCAGCGCCATCAGGCCCTTACCACCGAGGCCCGCAATCCACTCGTCCAGTCCAAACATAGAGTCCGATCTCGTCAGATAGGGCTTGAGACAGGGCCGATACCGCCGCCACTGCTGCCTGTTCATACGCGATCCCACCGTCGTTCGGCGGCAGGCGCTCTGGAATGAGAACCCGCATTCCTTCCCGAGCAAGGATCCTTGCAGTCCGCCTCCGCCAGCCACTGGCAGGCGGCCGCCGTTGCGGCCATCAGGCCATTGTGAAAGCGGGCAGCCACGGTCCCGGGCGGCATCGCGAGGGTCCGGAAGGCTGTCGTTGGGGCCGGTAAGGGACAAGTGGTAGTGTCCGGTTCTATCGTAGATGGCGCCGATGGCGGGTCCCGGTCGGTCAGCCTCACCCTCGGCGCGCGCGGCGGGACATGCATTCGGCTGGGCGTGGGCGCCGATCGGTCTGGTCTTCATACTCAAGAGGCTGTGTTCGGTCGGAAATCACCGCCCCGATCCTGCGAAACCCGATAGGTTCCTCCCCATGAGCGCCAACCTCCTGGCCGGATCGACCTCGGCCTACCTCAAGTCCGCAGCCCATCAGCCAATCCACTGGTACCCTTGGGGTCCCGAGGCATTTGCCGCGGCACAATCGGCGGACAAGCCGGTGTTACTCGACATCGGTGCGGTGTGGTGTCACTGGTGCCACGTCATGGACGGCGAGTCCTACGAGAACCCCGAGCTCGCCGGCTTCCTGAACGAGAACTTTGTTTGCATCAAGGTCGATCGCGACGAGCGTCCCGATGTGGATGCACGCTACCAGCGCGCGGTACAGGCGCTGACCCAGCAGGGGGGGTGGCCGCTGACGGCGTTCCTCAACCCTCGAGGAGAGGTCTTCTTCGGCGGTACGTATTTCCCGCCCGATGGCCAGTATGGCCGCCCCGGCTTCCGCTCGGTGCTCAGCAGCGTCCTCGATGTGTACCGGTCGAGGCCCGATCAGGTGCAGGCCCAGGCCCAGGTTATCCGGCGGGTCCTGGAAGAACACCTGGATGAAAGTGCACCCGGCGAAGTTGGCCCGGAAACGCTGGACGCGGCCGTCAATCAGATGGTTCGGGTGTTCGACCCGATCAACGGCGGATTCGGCAGCCAGCCCAAATTTCCTCATCCGGGTGCCCTGACCCTCCTGTTGCACCGGTGGTACGACCAGCCCACCGAGCAGATCCGAACCGTCATCGACCGCACTCTCCAGGGCATGGCACGAGGGGGGATGTACGATCAGCTGGCCGGCGGCTTCCACCGCTACAGCGTCGACGCCCGCTGGATCGTCCCCCACTTTGAGAAGATGTCTTACGACAACTCGGAGCTGCTCAAGGCCTACCTCGACGCGCACGCGCTGTTCGGTAACGAAGAGTATGCCGAAGTGTCCCGAGGGATCGTCCGCTGGGTTCGCGAGGTGATGGCCGATCCAGAGGGAGGCTACGCGGCCAGCCAGGACGCCGACGTGGGGCTGGACGATGACGGCGACTATTTCACCTGGACCCGGGACGAGGCGGCCGCTGTCCTCACGCCCGACGAGCTGGAAATTGCCGCGGCGTACTACGACATCGGCACCGCGGGAGAGATGCACCATAATCCCGGGAAGAACGTGCTCTTTATCTCGGCCACCGTCTCCGGCCTGGCTCAGCGGGCCGGCAAGAATCAGGAAGCCATCGAGAGCCTCCTTCGCTCGGCGCAGGACAAGCTGCGAGAGGCCCGGGCTCAGAGAACAGCGCCGTTCATCGACCGGACCCGCTACACCAACTGGAACGCCATGATGGCCTCGGCCATGCTCCGGGCGGGAGCGGTGCTGGGCGACGAGTGGTCCCGGCGCCACGGCCTGCTGACCCTCGAGCGTCTGCGCCGGGAGAACGGAGAGAGCGACAGAGTCGTCCACACCTCGGGTGGCATCCACGGGCTGCTGGATGATCAGGTGCAGGCGGCCGCCGCGGCACTCGATGCTTACGAGACGACCGGGAATCCGGAGTGGCTCGAATGGAGTGAGCGGCTCATGGACCGGGTCTGGGCCGACTACTGGGACGGCAACGAAGGGGGGCTGTTCGACACTGCCAGGGGTCGGACAGCGGAGGAAGGACTGTTGCCGGCCCGGGCGAAGCCGGTCCAGGACACCCCGACGCCGTCCCCCAATGGCGTCGCCGGTATCGTCGTTGCCCGGCTACACGAATTCACCGGCGATGCCCGCTGGAAAGAGCGGAGTGCCGCGTTGGTACGGGCGTTCGCGGGGCGAGCGCAGGAGCTGGGACTATACGCGGCTGCTTACCAGCTGGCTGTCGACTGGCAGCTCAATCCGGCCACCCATCTCGTGGTCGTAGGCGACCCCACCGATCCGAATACCCAAGTCATGCATGAGACCGCACTCGCCGGCTTCGCGCCCCGCCGGGTGGTCCAGAGTATCGCACCCGCCGAGGCGGGAAGCCGACCTCTGCCCCAGGCCCTGAGCGGGATGCTGGCGGCGGGGCGATTTCCGCGAGGCTACGCCTGTGTTGGCCCGAGTTGCAGCCAGCCGGCGGACGAGCCCGCGTCCTGGCGCGAGACGCTGGAGTCCCTCCGGCCCAGCGTTCCGGCATAGTCTCTTAACTCGTTAGATTAGAAAGCCATTTTCCCCGAGGATTATCCGTGGCCAAGAAGAGCGCAACAATCGAGACCAGCAAGGGCACTATCACGGCGGAGTTGTTCGACACCGAGGTGCCGGGCACCGTCTCCAACTTCGAGAAGCTGGCCAACAGCGAGTTCTACGATGGAACCCGCTTCCATCGCGTCATCCCGAACTTCATGATTCAGGGGGGCGATCCACTGTCGAAGGATGCTTCCAATCACAGGGTCGGCACCGGCGGACCGGGCTACCAGATCAAGTGTGAGACTCACCTCAACACCCATAAGCACGCCACCGGAACTCTCTCGATGGCACACGCGGGGAAGGACACGGGCGGCAGCCAGTTCTTCATCACCCACTCGCCCCAGCCTCACCTGGACAAGGTCCACACCGTTTTCGGTCAGGTCACCGACGGGATGGATGTAGTCAACAAGATCAAGCAGAACGACGTGATCACGTCTATCCGAGTCAGCTGACCTGCATCTCGATTTCGCAGTCGTCGCTGATTACGCCCTGATCGACCAGCAGGGGAAGCTGAGCGTGCTCGGCATGTTTCAGCACGTCTGGCTCTCCAACTTTCCCGCCGTATACCCCCGGACCCACCTGGTGCTCCGGGTGCGCGGGCGGCGCACCGAGATCGGGACCCATACCATCAGGATCCGGTTTGTGGATGAGGCCGGAACCGAGCTGTTGGGCGGCGAGGGCACTGTCCAGTTCGGCGAGCCGCCGGCGGGCGTGGTCGACGTCGAAGCCGGGGCGGTGCTGGTGTTCGACGTCCCCCTGCCCCGGCCCGGTCCCTATGCCTTCGAGATCAGTCTCGATGGTGAGATTGCCAGCAGGGTGGCCCTCACTGCGGGGTACCCACAGCAGCAACAGCGTGAACAGTGACGGAGGAGTCCCCCGTGGAGTGGACCCGAGACCGCGCCCTGGCCTTGATGCACGAATACACGCCGTCGGATGCCCTCCGGAAGCACATGTACGCCGTGGAGATCGCGATGCGGGCCATGGCGGAGCAAGCCGGCGAGGATCCCGAGAGTTGGGGCCTGGTCGGGTTGCTGCACGACTTCGATTATGAGCGGTTTCCCAACTCCGAACACTCCGCATCGGAAGGCCATCCCGCTGAAGGCGTACGCCTGCTGGCTGCCGGCGGGTTTCCCGAGCCGATGCAGCGAGCCATCCTCGGTCACGCGAACTACTCCGGGGTCCCCCGCGACACGCCGATGGCAAAGGCGCTCTTTGCCGTAGACGAGCTGGCCGGCTTTCTGGTCGCCTGCGCCCTGGTCCGCCCATCCCGGAGCCTCCAGGACCTGGAAGTGTCCAGCGTCAAGAAGAAGCTCAAGGACAAGGCCTTTGCCCGGGGAGTGAGCCGGGAGGACGTCGTGCGCGGTGCCGAAGAGCTGGGTGTTCCGCTGGACGAGCACATCGCCTTCCTGCTCGCCGCACTCAGACCGCATGAACGGACGCTGGGTCTTGGAGCTCCGTGACAGCGGAGCGTCCCGTTCGGGCGGAGCATTCGATCGCCTGCGCCATTAACCGCGCGGCCGGGGGCCGGCCGGTCCCCGGTAATCAGGTCTCTCTCCTCATTGACGGGCCCGACTCTTACCGGGCCATGCTCGACACCATCGCCGGCGCGAAACGGTGGGTTCACTTCGAGAATTACATCATTCGGAGTGACGCAGCGGGGTGGCGATTTGCCGAGCTGCTGGCGGCGCGGGCCCGGGAAGGGGTCCAGGTACGGGTCCTGTACGACTGGCTTGGCTCCATCGCGACCGCACGCTCTTTCTGGGGCTATCTCCGGAAGGCCGGCGTAGAAGTCCGGTCGTTTCACCCTCCTCGGCTGGTGGACGTGCTCAGCAACGCTTCTCGCAATCACCGGAAACTGGTGGTCGCCGACGGCTCCCGTGCCGTCCTGGGCGGCCTGTGCATCGGATGCGAGTGGACCGGCGAGAGTCATAAAGGCGGCCAGCCCTGGAGAGATACCGCGGTGGACATTCGTGGTCCCGCGGCCGCGGTCCTGGATCAGACCTTCAGCAGTGCCTGGGAGCTCACCGGCCCGGAGGTACCGACCGACCAACGGGCCGGAGTGGTGGAGCCAGTAGGCGGCGCGGACGTCCGCATTATCAGCGGGCAGCCGGGACGGGAACGAGCGTACCGGGTGATCGAGCTTCTGGCAGCCGGCAGCGTGCAGCGGCTCTGGATCACCGACGCATACCTGGTGGCGCCGCCACGCCTCTTCCAGGCGCTGCGCGACGCGGGCCGGGATGGGGTGGACGTTCGGCTTCTGGTCCCCGGTTCCAGCGACCTCCCGTTGATCCGCAACCTCACCCGCATCGGTTACCGCGATCTGCTCCGGAGCGGGGTGCGGATCTACGAGTGGGACGGCCCCATGCTGCACGCCAAGACCATCATCTGCGACGATCGATGGGTTCGGGTAGGATCGAGCAACCTCAACCCGTCGAGCCTGCTGGGCAACTACGAGCTGGACGTCCTGATTGAAGACCCGGATCTGGCGGGAGCCATGGAAGCGCAGTTCCGCCGGGACGTGGCCAAGAGTCGCGAGGTGGCCAGCCGCCCGGTCCGGGGACCCCGCAGAATCAGCCAGGCCCTGCCTGTAATCCTGACCCACCAGACCCCAACGGAGGAGGCGCCGGAGGTCTACCACCGGAGTGGCCGCGAAGCTCGCCACCGGGCTGCTCTGGTTCTTCGGGCGATTGCCAGTAACGCCCGTCGATCCGTGTTCGGGCCAGTGAGTGCGATATTCATTGTTCTCGGCCTGCTGTTCGTAGCCCTGCCCAGGCAGTCGGCATACGCGCTTGCCATCCTGTGTGCCTGGTTCGCCTTGGGAGCTGGACGGGAAGCGTTTCGACGCCGGGCGGATCGCTAAGCGAGAAGCGAGTCTCCGCGATGAACGTTCCTTCTTGAAACTTTATTGCACGTCTCCCGTTCTTCGACTTAACGCCGGTAACCGGATTGCGTCGACCGAACACATGGTGCATCGCCCTCTCCTCTTTGCCGTTCTGATGTTCTCTCCCCTGGGTGCGGGAGCGGTGGCCGCTCAGGCACCCGCCATTACCCTTGCCGAAGCCATCCGTCGGGCGGGGCGGGTCCAGCCGGCCATGGTGCGGGCGGCCGCCGACGTGCGCACTGCGGCGGCGCAACGCCGGAGCGCCCTGGGAGCCTACCTGCCGCGGCTCTCCGCCAGCTCGTCCGGCAGTGACTTCGTCTCCGACGGCGCGGCCCGGGTCGACCCCGTCACCGGTGAGCTCACCAGCGGCGGCTCCAGCAACCGCAGCATCAGCACATCACTTTCGGCCAGCCTGGACCTGTTCACCGGCTTTCGCCGCGGCGCGGAAATGCGGGCCGCGCGTGCCGGCGAAGACGCTGCGGCGGCCTCTCTGCTGGATGCCCGCTTCGAGCAGGCACTGACCACCACCAATCAGTTCCTCGACGCCCTGGCCGCCGACCAGCTCCTCCGGGTCAGAGAGGCGAGCGTGCGCCGGGCCGAGGAACAGCTCAAGACCGCGGTGGCCAAGCTCCGGGCCGGATCCGCCACCCGTTCCGATTCGTTGCGGTCGCTGGTGACCCTGGGCAACACCCGTCTGGACCAGATCACGACCCAGACCCAGCTCGCGTCGGCCGAAGCTAATCTCGCTCGGCTGATCGGCGAGACTGGCCGGGTGCGGGCCGCCGACGACTCCTCGTTTTACCTCCAGATGGCCGTCATCGACACGCAGGCCATCCGAATCGAGGCCGAGTCCAGGTCGCCCCGGGTCCAGAGTGCCACAGCCAACGCCGCGGCGGCGCGCGCCTCCCTCCGGGCGTCCCGCTCCGCATACTGGCCGTCACTGACCCTCGGCGCCAACACCGGCTGGAATGGAAGCCGCAACAACGACTATGCCCTCTTCAACCAGCGCCAGATCAGTCTTTCCCTGCGGTGGAACCTCTTTGACGGGTTCGGCCGGGAGCTCACAATTGTTCAACGGGACGCCGACCTCGACCTGGCCGAGGCCACCGCGGCGGACGCCCAGCGCGAAGTACAGGCGGAGCTGACCGCCCGCCTCGCCGAGTTGGACGCGGCGCGTACCCGGACCGAGATTACCCAGACGAGCGTGGCGGCCGCCACGGAAGACCTGCGCGTCCAGCAGGAGCGCTACCGGCTCGGCGCCTCGACCATCGTGGACCTGCTCACTTCCCAGGAAGCGCTCAACCAGGCGGAGGTCGACGTGGTGAATGCCCGTTTCGACTATCTCCGCGCCAAAGCGCAGATCGAAGCGCTGATCGGACGGAACCTGTGACCGGCACCATGCTGAACACCGAAGAGCGGATGGCCCAGCTCCCCGCCGATGTCCCCCGGGATGCGGTCATCGTCACCCGGAATCTCCAGCGCGAGTATGACATGGGCGGCGAGATCGTTCGGGCGCTGCGAGGGGTGGACATTACCATTCGAAAGAACGAGTTCGTGGCGGTCATGGGTCCGTCCGGGTCCGGCAAATCGACGCTCATGAACCTCATTGGGTGTCTGGACAGCCCCACCGGCGGCGAGTACTGGCTCAACGGCCACCGGGTTTCCGAGCTGGAAGACGACGAGCTGGCCCGGATCCGGAACAAGGAGATCGGGTTCGTGTTTCAGACGTTTAACCTCCTTGCCCGCGCCACCAGTCTTCACAACGTCGAGCTGCCGCTCGTGTATGCCGGCCTTGGCGCCAAGGAGCGGCGGCTACAGGCGACCGACGCGCTGACGCGGGTGGGTCTCCAGGACCGGATGAGCCACCGGCCCAACGAGCTTTCCGGCGGACAGCGCCAGCGGGTGGCCATCGCCCGGGCGCTGGTGAACCAGCCGAGCATTCTGCTGGCCGACGAGCCGACCGGGAACCTGGACAGTGCCACCAGTGAAGAGATCATGGTCCTGTTCGATGAGCTGCACGTCAACGGCCAGACGATCGTCCTCGTCACCCACGAGCACGACATCGCCCAGCACGCGCGGCGGCAGGTGCATTTGAAGGACGGGAAAGTGGAGCGGGACTTCCCAACGGCGGGTAAAACGTGAGACTGGAGAGGAGTGTCGTCCTGGCAGTGTTGGCCGGCCTTCTTCTCTTCGGCTGCAAGAAGGACACGCCTCCGCCTACCTATCAGTCGCTGCCGGTCGTACGCCGCGATATCGTCGTATCCGCCCAGGCCTCGGGCTCGATTCAGCCGGACACCACCGTCGAAGTGAAATCCAAGGCCTCGGGCGAAATCCTCGACCTGGCGGTGGAGACCGGGCAGTCCGTCAAGCGGGGCGATCTGATGGTACGGGTTGACCCGCGGATTCCGAAGAATTCAGTGGCGCAAGCCCAGGCCGACCTCGAAGTGGCGCAGGCCCGTCTCACCAACGCCAGCTCGCAGAAGCGCCGGGCCGATGAGCTGTTCAAGTCGCAGTCGATCACCGAGCAGGAGCACGAGCAGGCGCTGCTCGACTACGCCAATGCCAACGCAGAGGTCATCCGGGCCCGGGTGTCGCTCGACAACGCGAAGGACCAGCTGGACGACACCAACGTGCGAGCCCCGATCACCGGCACCATCATCGAAAAGCAGGTCGAACGGGGCCAGGTCATATCCTCCCCCACCAACGATGTCGGCGGCGGTACGGTACTGCTCAAGATGGCCGATCTCAACCTGGTGCAGGTTCGGACCCTGGTGGATGAAACCGATATCGGCAAGATCCAGCGGGGGCAGAGAGCCACGGTGACCGTAGACGCCTTCCCCAACCGGCCGTTCCAGGGGACCGTGCTCAAGATCGAGCCTCAGGCTCTGACCGAGCAGAACGTCACCATGTTCCCGGTGCTGGTCCGGATCGACAACCAGGACGGCCTGCTTCGCCCCGGGATGAATGCGGAGGTGGAGGTTCACGTCGGCCGCCGGGACGACGTCCTGGCGGTTCCCAATGCGGCACTGCGAACCCAGCGAGACGTCGGGTCGGCCGCGCAGGTGCTGGGACTCGCGCCCGATGCGGTTCAGCAGGCACTGGCCGCCTCGCAGCCCTCCCCTCAGGATTCGGCCGCACCGCGGGACACGACCGGCCGGGCTTCCATGGGGGCGTCGCCCGCAGCGGCCGGAGGTGAGCGCCCCCGCCCGGGAGGACGGGTCGCGCGGTCGCCCCAGGGGGTTGGCGGCCAGTACATTGTCTTCCTCACCAGGAACGGAAAGCCGACGCCGGTCTGGATCCGCACCGGGTTGACTGACCTGGACTACAGTGAAGTGCTCGGCGGTCTGACCGCCGCTGATTCGGTGCTGGTGCTGCCAAGCGCGAGCCTGGTGCAGTCGCAACAGGAGTCGCGGGAGCGGGTGAACCGGATCACCGGTGGCGGCGGAGTACCGGGCATGCAACAACAGAGTAACCCGCCGGCTGGTGGCGCGAGGCGCTAGCCATGCTGCTCGGCGAAACGGTAGCGGTGGCCTTGCAGTCGATCCGGGCCAACATGCTCCGGTCGGTACTGACGATGCTCGGGATCATCATCGGTGTCGGCGCCGTGATCACTATGGTGGCGCTGGGCAGTGGTGCCCAGAAGGCGGTGCAGGACCGAATCGCCGCTCTGGGGGCGAACGTCTTTACCGTGTTCGCCGGTCAGACCCGCCAGGGCGGCATCCGGATCACGGATCGGACCATCCTGAGCACCGATGACTACGACGCGCTCCGGCGCAACGCGCCGTTGCTGAAGGCGGTCGTACCCGAGATGCAGCAATCCCTCCAGGTCAAATACGGCAACCAGAACAGCAACGTGAACGTCGTCGGGACTACCTCGGAGTACACCGGCGTGCGCAACTACACAGTGCCCTACGGCCGCATGTTCAGCGTGGGGGAGGATGAAGCCCGGCGGCGTTACGCCGTCCTCGGCTCAGCGGTGCCGCGCATGCTGGGCGGCAACCCGGCGGGCATGATCAACCAGACTCTCATGATCCGGGGTATCCCCTTCGAGGTCATCGGCGTGCTCGGCGAGAAGGGGTCGGCCGGTGGCTTCGGCAATCCGGACGAACAGATCCTCATCCCGCTTCAGACCGCGCGTTACCGGGTCTTCGGCAGCAACCGGATCCGCTCCTTCTCGATTCAGGTAGCCGACGGCGTGCCCATCGAGCAAGGCATGGTGGACCTGGAGCGGGTGCTCCGCCGGGAGCACAAGATCCGGCCGGGAGCCGAGAACGACTTTACGATCCGCAACCAGCAGGATGTGCTCGCCACCCAGCAGCAGGCCACCGAGGTGTTTACCAGCCTGCTCGCCAGTATCGCGGCGGTAAGCCTGCTCGTCGGCGGAATCGGCATCATGAACATCATGCTGGTCTCGGTGACGGAGCGTACCCGCGAGATCGGCATCCGGAAGGCGCTGGGCGCCACCCGCTTGAACATCATGATGCAGTTCCTGATCGAGGCGCTGACGCTGTGTCTCCTGGGCGGCCTGCTCGGCGTGCTCCTCGGCGTGGGCACCGCCATGCTCCTCGCCAAGGTGATGCACTGGAACACGCTCATCTCGCCCATGGCCATCGGCGTCGCCTTTGCTTTCAGTGCCGCGGTCGGCCTCTTTTTCGGAATCTATCCCGCCCGGCGGGCGGCCAGCCTGGACCCCATCGTGGCGCTGCGGTACGAATAGGAAAACCGCTGGCGGGCTCACGGCGTTAATTGCTAGATTGGCTCCTTCCCCTTACCCGAGCGGCCATGGGATCTGCCTCCGAGCCGGCCGTCGTAGCGTCCGCGGCTTCCACCCCTCGACCACTGGTCAAGCGGCATGCCGGGGTGGTGCGTCTTGCCCACTGGCTCAATGCGGTGTTACTGGTTGGGATGATAGGCAGCGGCCTGCAGATATACCTTGCCTATGCCCATTTCGGACTGCGGGACCGGCCCCTGCCGCTCCCGAATCCGCTCGACGGGGGACCGATTCCAGAGTGGGCCCGGCTGGGGGGCTGGCTGGCCGGCGGGCTCAACTGGCACTTCGCCCTCGCCTGGCCGTTCGTCATCACGGGGCTGGTCTATCTCGGCTTCCTCACGTTCTCGGGCGAATGGCGGTCCCTGCTGTTTCGCCCCCGCGACTTCCGCCCCGCGGTCCAGATGCAGCTCTACTACCTGCGTCTCCGGAAAGAGCACCCGCCTCAGGGAAAGCATAACGCGCTGCAGAAGGCGGCCTACACCTTCAGCGTCGTGCTGGGCGCCCTCGCCACCCTGACCGGATTCGCCATCTACAAACCGGTACAGCTGGGCTGGCTTACCAGCCTGTTCGGTGGCTATGAGCTCACCCGCTACTGGCACTTTCTCACGGTCTGGCTCTTCGTCGGATTTACGCTGCTCCATGTCGCGCTGGTCTTCCTGGTGGATCCGGCGTCGCTTCGGGGAATGATCACCGGCTGGTATCGGGGACGGTTCCCCAGCCATGACTGACGGCGCCCCATCGCTCACCCGCCGGGACTTCTTCCGGCTCGGCGCCGTGGCGGGTCCCGCTGCGATCGTGGCAGCATGCGGATGGGATGGGGGACCGGCATTGGAGCCCAAACTGAGGGCGTTCAGCCGGATCAACGACTGGGTGGGAGAGAAGGTCCTGTACTCACCGGGCCGCCTGGCCCGGGAGTATCCGGTGTCGGCCCGAACCGCCATGCAGAGTTTTCCGGCCTACTCGATCAGCTACAACCGCACCGGCTCGTTCCCCGCGCTGAGCAATCTTCGCGATTGGCGGCTGGAGGTAGGTGGGCTCGTCCGAAACCCGATTCATCTCACACTCCAGGCGCTGGAGACCCTGCCCAGCTTGTCCTACACCGTCAAACATCACTGTGTGGAGGGCTGGACCGCGATCGGCACCTGGACCGGTGTTCCGCTGTCGACCGTCGTCGCCCTGGCTCAGCCGAAACCCGAAGCGCGGTACCTGCGGTTCGACTCGTTCGACAGCGGCTACTACAACGGCTGGGACCTCGCCAGCGCCATGCATCCACAGACGATCCTGGCCTACGCGTACAACGATCGTCCGTTGGGGATGAACCGCGGCGCGCCCCTGCGACTCTACTCGCCGGTAAAGCTGGGTTACAAGCTGACGAAATATCTGAGTGCCGTCACCCTTACCGGGGACCGGCCCGGTGGGTACTGGGAAGATCAGGGATATCCTTGGTTCGCCGGAGTCTAGCCAGGATCTTCCCCTTCGGCAGAGACCGCGACAGTCCCATCGGGCTGGTATTGCACTGTTACCCGCCAGGGGCGACAGCACACCTGGCAATCCTCCACATATTCCTGGTGGCTCCCACTCCCCGGATCCAACCCGATCTCGTTGATTTCTCCGCAATACGGGCAGAGCACAGTGGCGCCGGTCTCGACAGTGCCGTCGCCGAGGGGGAAATCCTCATCCAGATCATCGTCTAAACTCATCCTCACTCTACTTTCTCGATGAGCCAGCGCCGGGCCATAACCCGTCTCGCCGTTCCACTCGGATTGACTGCGCTCCTGCTGTGCGCCCGGCTGGCTTCGGTGCCGGCCCTCTCCGACCCGGTTGGCGGAGTGGCTCCTCCTTCACTCGGCCTCGACGTCCCCTGGCTTTACCTGGCGATGGCACCGCTGTTCACGCTATGGGACGGCGTATCGATGCTGAGCATGACACGGCTTTACGGCTTCCTGGTCGGTCTTGTAGGGCTCTACCTCGCCTGGCGCCTTGGAGCGCTGGCCTGGCTCGGGCGCCACCGACCCGCCAACACCAGACCCGGATCGTCGTTCCTGAAGGAGATCCGCATTCTCGCCGTTTCGCTACTGCTGCTGGTCATGTTCCTGGTCGGCGGTGCCCTGTGGCACCGGCCGATGCTCGCACTGAGGGGGGCAGACGCTCGTGACATCGTGGCAGATTTCCACAGCCACACCAACGTCTCGCATGACGTCAAAGGCACCTTGATGGACAGGTTCGACACCGATGCGAACCTGCGATGGCACACGCGCGCCGGGTTCGATGCCACGTTCATTACGGATCACAATGAGGTGAGTCGGGAACCGGGAGCCGGGAGTCGGGAGTCGGGGAAGCGGAATCCGGGGGGTGCGGCCGTCTCGTGTCCGGGGATCGAAGTGAGTGCCTGGCGGGCCCACATCGTCCTCCTGGGCGATACGCTGCCGGTGGACCGCAGCCGCTACAATGGATCGCTCGGTGAGCTGCTCACCCTGCTCGCCACCAGCGACTCGGCGCTCGGTGCGCTTTCGGTCGCCTCGATTCCGGAGTACCGGCGGAACCACTGGGACCGGCTGGACACGCTCATCGCGGCGGGGCTGGATGGCTTCGAGGTGGTGAACGCGTCGCCCAAGGCCAACGAGCTGCCCAGGGCGGAGCGGGATTCGGTTATTGCGCTTGCCCGTGCACATAATCGTTTCGTGGTGGGCGTGAGCGACAGCCATGGGTGGGGAGCGACCAGCATGGTCTGGAATCTGGTCCACACCGCCGAGGGCCGACCTTCGGATCCTTGCCGGGCCGTTCTCCAGAGCCTGCGCAGCGGGTTTCCGGCGGTCTCGATCATCGAGCGCCACCGGCTTCGTCCCGACTCCTGGTGGCCCATGTGGCTGACGCCGATCGGGGTGGTCTGGGAGACGTGGCGAAGCATGGGATGGGCGCTCATGGCGGTGTGGCTGGTCTGGATATGGCTCTGGGCTATCCGACCCCGTGGTACAACGCGATTGCCCCCACGCCCGCCTTCGGCGAGCTCAGGATGATCGAATGGACCGGCCGCCAACCCGGCCCTCACGGGCCGGGGTGGCATTCGAGCCACGGGTCAGCGCTGAGCCCGCCCGGAGGATGGGCGTGGTCGGCTTGGCTTGCGGTTCGGCGCCGCGAGACCCAAGATACGTTTCTCGCCCTTTGCACCCCGTCACGGAAGCCGCATGCTGCGCAGCCGAATACTAGGAACCGGTTTCTCCGTTCCCGACCGTGTCGTCACCAATGATGAGCTGTCGCAGCTCATGGACACCACCGACGAGTGGATCCGCACTCGCACCGGCATCGAAGAGCGTCATTGGGTGACCGAAGGCGAGACCGGAACCGACCTGGCGCAGCGCGCCACCGAGCTAGCCCTGGAGATGGCGGGAGCGCCCGCGGGTGAGCTCGACGCGATCGTCTACGCCACCTCCAGCCCCGACCATTTCGCCCCGGGAAACGGGGTGTACCTGCAACGCCAGCTGGGAATCTCCACCATTCCGGCGCTCGACATTCGGGCGCAGTGCAGCGGATTCATCTACGCCCTGTCGGTCGCCGATGCCTGGATCCGCAGCGGCCAGTATCGGCGCGTTCTGGTGGTAGGGTCGGAGATCCAATCCACCGGCCTGGAGGTGTCCAGCGAAGGGCGGAACACGGCGGTCATCTTCGCCGATGGCGCCGGGGCGGTCCTGCTGGGTGCAGATGAGGCGGACAAGGGAGGGATCCTGGCCTTCGATCTCCACTCCGAGGGCGCGCACGCGGAGAAGCTGTGGGTGGATAGCCCGGGATCCATGTACCATCCCAGAGTATCTCGCGGGCAGATCGACGCGGGGCAGCACTACCTGCAGATGGACGGGAGGGAGGTCTTCCGCCACGCCGTCGCTCGCATGCCCGAATCGGTGCGGGCCGTCCTGTCGTCAGCCGGCCATACAGTCGAAGAGCTGGATCTCCTGCTGGCCCATCAGGCCAACCTCCGGATTGCGGAGGCCATGCAGAAAGACCTCAAGCTCCGTGACGATCAGATCTACAACAACATCATGCGCTACGGAAACACCACCGCCGCCACCATTCCCATCTTGCTGGACGAGTGCGTACGGAGCGGCCGGCTGGAGCGGGGGGACCTGCTGGTGATGACTGCGTTCGGATCCGGCTTCATGTGGGGGAGCGCGGCGGTCAGGTGGTAGGACCCTCCAGCGTCAGCTCCTGCTGACAGGCACTGCAATGGAGCCTTTTCGGCAGCTTGAACCGACCCATAACTGTGAAGCTCTGCTCGGCAGCGCAGCGGGGACAACGACCTTGGACAGTACGGAAGATCTCATGCTGACTCAGCTTTACCAGCGAGACAATGACCCCCAACACCAGCGCCCCCGGAACCAGCACCAGGTGAACGAGCGGAATGGGAATGGCCACTACGGCCACGGCCAGGCTGATCCCGATTATGACGCCCGCACGTTTGAGACGGTCGGCCGGGGAGAGGATATCGAGCTCTACTCGCGCCGCCGTGGCTTCGGCACCGAATGCTCGTAGAGGGAGCTCCAACAGTCGGATTTCCATGGTCTCCTCCGCCATGGGCTCTGGGCTCTGGGCTATGCCCGCGGAATGGCCCAGAGCCCAAGGCCCATTGCCCCGTTGAACGACAAACGCCCGCCGGCGAGAATCGCCGGCGGGCGTCTATGGTCCAGATTCAGCGAGTATCGAGCGGGTACTTCCTGAGATAGTAATCCTGGTCTCGGGTCGCGCGGGCCCGATAGAGCTGCTCCTCGTCATCGTCCGCGTCGTGGACGAACAGGTGGAGCGAGCCAGGCCAGAGCGTCGCCTGAAGCGACCAGTTCGTGGAGGGCGCGTGGAGCACCCATTGAAGCGCGCCCCCGCCCGCATCGGTGAGGTGGATCTCGCTGGCCCGCTCGAGCGGCACGCTCGACGGAATCCCTGCGATAGCCGCCTCGATGGGGTCCAGCTGTAATTCGGCATCGGTCCATGACCGGAACGTCACCTTCCCATGCACCGGCGACTCAGTCTCGGGCAGCTCGAACTCAGCCTGCCACTCGCCGAGCAAATCCCACGCGTGGTCCATAGGGCCGATGTTTGGCACCTGCACCGTCGGATGTTGTCTTAGGCATCGTTCGACTCCTTCCCTGAGAGACCTTAGGCAAGGATACGATTGGTAGTTCTGCCCGCGATTCGCATACCACAGTTCCTGGCGCGCGCTTTGGCAGGAAACCTGAATCTTTAGTCTCGACGTTTCGTACTGTAACGAAGCGCAACACCCTCATACCCGGAACTCTATATGCTCCAAATCATTATCACCCTGGCCGCCGGCGCCATAGGCTTCACCTTGGCCCGCAATTTCGTTTTCCGCAGGCTCCGGTTTGTGGACGCGGTCCACTCCCCGATGGCCCCCATTGTGGCGGGTATTGTGGCTGCCGTAGTGGCCTGGCCTGCCGTACTTCTGCCACTAATAACGCTTCCCACGGCAGTAATGTTCGGCATCGGGACTGGATTGGGAACCGCGAGCGGCTCCCGGATGCTTCGCCATCACCATGGAGACCGCCGCCGCATCGCTCCATGATCCAGTCTAATGGCTGCTTCAAGATCCTACGATAGACTGGATCACATTCCGGGAGAGGTCTATCTTGCCCCAATGAGCACACTGCACTGCAGTCGTTGTGGGCTGGACCGGGAACGGATGGCCTTCCAGCCCTTCCAGAATGATCTCGGACGGCGGGCCTTCCAGGAGATTTGCGGGGTGTGCTGGGGTGAGTGGCTCAAGACCCAGCAGCAGCTTATCAACCACTACGGCTTGAACTTGCGGGAGCCAAAGGCAAAGGAGTTTCTGTTCAACAACATGGAGCAGTTTCTTTTCGCGGCGCCGAAAGTCGATTCCTAGAAGGTCCTACCCAGCCTGAAGATCAGATCCACCCCTGGCCCGCCGGGCTCGAGATCCTCCGTCATCCCCAAGCGCCACTCTCCCCCGCCCCGCGTCTGCAGCGTCCAGCCGAAGTCCAGCGAAAGCTCCCGCCGGTCAAGAGCCGGAAGCGACGTGTCGTGGTAGTACGGTGAATGATAAAACAGGTTCCCGTAGAGCGACTGGTTTCCCCAGAGGCGATGCCTCAGGCCCGAGCTGACCGCCAGCATTGCAGTGTTCTGAAAATCGGACAGGCGGCCGTGCGTGGGGGTGACACCAAACCCGACACTAGCTTCGTAGATCAGCCGAGGAGACAGCTGAGTCTTCAGCGTGTTCAGGATGGCCGCCGAAGGGACCCCGCGCCCATACCCCTCGGGCCCGGTTGACGTGGGCAGCGTGACTGACAAGACGGTCTGAAGATTCTGGGTGATCCGTATCCCAAGGCCAGCCCGAACATCGCCCAGAAAGAGGTCGGGTCTCCTCCGGTTGACGGTCCGGCCGTCGGGCAGGACGATCGAGTACTGAAACTGGTCTTTCGGCCTTTCGTCTCGCTCGCTCATTCTGAAGCCCAGCTTGCCGTGATACCAGTCGAGAAAGCCGTCCAGGAATCCGGCGTAGGCACCGCCGACAGATGCGCTGAGAGTCAGGAAGGTCCGCCGGCCAAGTTCCCGGCTCGCCGCAAAGCTCAGCCGGAGCACCTCGGAATCAAGGACATAGTCGGCCTCGTCCAGCCGGTTGTACTCGATAAGGCTGGCGTAATCCAGCGCGATGGCGTGGCGCCACCGTCCCGGCTCGGGCTCGCGGAAAGGCTGGAAGTACAGCCCGCTGCGGGAGCTGGCCACGGGGTTGAGCGGCCCGAACTCGGGCAGCCCCTGGGCCTGCGCGGGCCGGGGCAGGGCCAGCACCAACGTCAGCAGCAGGGCTGGAAAGCATGGTTTGCAGTGGCGGGACATCCGCAGAAGATAAGCTTCCATGCCCTTGACAACCCTCCTCGCTGGGCCGTAGGTTCGCTCCATGATGTCCGTACGCAGCTACTGGTTCCTCTTTACCAACGCCGGCGAGGCTCGATGCCCGCCCGGTGCCGGTAGAGTGCGCTAGCGCTTTCCGCCCGGACGATCGATGCCCCGCCGACCTGTATCGGCGGGGTTTTTCTTTTCCTGCTACGGAGCTTGCTCATGCGTGTAGCCATTCAGGGTTCCCAGGGGTCGTTCAGTGAAGCCGCGGCCCGACGCCGCTGGCCGGACCTGGAAGCCCTGCCCTGCCGTGACGTGAAGGACGTAGTGGCGGCAGTTCGCCAGGGCCGCGCCGAGGCCGGCTGTCTGCCGATTGAAAACTCCCTCATCGGGTCGGTCACCACCACCTACGACCTGCTCCACGAGGCGTTCGGGGACGGCACGCTCCACCTGACACACGAGATACTCCACCCAGTCCACCACACCATCATGGCGCTGCCGGGAGCGCCCCTGTCGGGCATCCGCCGGGTCCTTTCCCATCCAGTCGCGCTGGGCCAGTGCCGGGTCTGGCTCTCGGACCACCTGCCCGACGCCGAACTGGTCAGTGCCTGGGACACGGCCGGGAGCGCCGAAATGGTGGCGCAGGAGAAGAATGCGGCGTGGGCCGCCATCGCCGCGAGACCTGCCGCGGACGCCCACGGCCTGGTGGCGCTGGCCGAGCGGATCGAGGATGACCCTACCAATCAGACTCGCTTTCTCACCTTCACCCGCGCAGACGTCGCCGAGTCGTTCCGGACGCCGGGTGCGACCCGCTACAAGACCTCGCTCATCGTCCTGGTCGACCACAAGCCCGGCATGCTTGCCCTGACCCTGCAGGCGTTCGGGGCCCGGGGAGTCAACCTCATGGCTCTGCAGTCGCGTCCCGAGCGATCGGCTCCGTGGACCTACCGCTTCTACGTGGACGTGGAAGGTTCCGCCAAGGACCCCAGGGTCTCGGAGGCG
The DNA here is from genome assembly GCA_963742755.1 of uncultured Gemmatimonadales bacterium. GTDB lineage: Bacteria > Gemmatimonadota > Gemmatimonadetes > Gemmatimonadales > GWC2-71-9 > CAVVWJ01. The sequence goes on along the minus strand of CAVUMU010000011.1, from coordinate 18,941 downwards.
CTGGAAGAGATCGAGGCCCTGGCGGCCAAACTCATCATCCTGGGAAGCTACGAGGCCTGGACCGAAGGCTCCCGCCTCTCGGCTCCCGTGCCGCCACCGGCCCACCGGGTAGAGAAGCCATCCATTCCGCTGGTGGACCGCCGCCGGAACCCGGAGGGAACGGTGGTGCAGGTTCGGGGCCTGAGTTTCGGTGGCGTCGAACCGGTCCTGATCGCGGGGCCCTGCTCGGTGGAAAGCGAGGGAATGATCCTGGAGACAGCGGTGGCGGTGGCGCAGGCCGGAGCCGACATGCTCCGAGGGGGTGCCTACAAGCCCCGGACCTCGCCGTACGATTTCCAGGGGCTGGGGGTCAAAGGACTCCGGTACCTGGCCGACGCTCGGGATAAGACCGGCCTGCCGGTCGTCACCGAGGTGTTGAGCTGGGAGGAAGTCCCGGTGGTCGCGCATTTTGCCGACATGCTTCAGATCGGCGCCCGGAACATGCAGAACTTCAGCCTGCTTCGGGCGGCCAGCCGGAGCGGCAAGCCGGTGCTGCTCAAGCGGGGCGCGGGGGCGACCTTCGAGGAGTGGCTGGGAGCCGCCGAATACGTCCTGGCCGAAGGCAATCCCAACGTCGTGCTGTGCGAGCGGGGTATTCGCACCTTCGAGCGGGCTACCCGGCACACTCTCGACCTGAACGCCGTGGCCCTGGTTCGCGAGCGTACCCACCTACCCGTGATCGTGGATCCCAGCCACGCCGCCGGGATACGCTCAATCGTCATCCCGCTTAGTCTGGGTGCCTTGGCGGCAGGCGCCTGCGGGCTGATCGTCGAGGTGCACCCGGACCCGGGTCAGGCCATGAGCGACGGGGCACAAAGTCTCGATTTCGAGATGTTTGCAGAGCTGGCCAGGCAGGTGCATCCGGGGGCCGGAAAGGCGGGAAGGGCGGGAGAGACGGGGAGACCCCTCCTGAGAGTAGCAAAAGAGGGCTAAGGCAACGGGGAACACGAAGAAGGGCGGGAAGAGAGACCCACCTCTTTCCCGCCCTTCTCGTCCTACCCGCCTTTCCCGCTTACGGAACCGTTGTAGTACCCCGGCGACCCGTGAACAGCCGATACAGGAACAGCAGGAGTATCGCACCGACGATCGAGGCGATGATCCCTGGGCCCGCTCCCGGATCGGAGTACCAGCCGAGTGCCCGCCCAATAAACCCCGCCAACAGCGCGCCAGCCACACCGATCAACATGGTAACGATGATCCCGCCTGGATCACGCCCCGGCATGATGAGCTTGGCAATCGCTCCAACGACCAATCCGATGATCAAGGTCCACAGGAAACCCATAGTTGCCTCCCCAAGGTGGACCGAAGATATACGCAAGTGGGCTTCCCGCATCTGTGAGCGGGCGCACAATGGCGGCTATTGGCTATTGGCTATTTATCAGTCCTCCGCTTTGACCCCCAACCTACCCTGGACCATCACCCGCTTCCGGTTGCGGAGGACATCGAGCTTGAATGTTTCGGTCTCCCGGTAGCTGCGGAGGATCCGAAGGAGGTGTGACGGGCTCTCGGGCTTGCGCCCGTCTACCGCCAGCACCACGTCGCCCCCCTTGAGTCCCAGCTTGAAGTCCCGGGGTACGTCGATGACCAGCACCCCTACAGTCGTGCCGAAATACTGGCCCAGATCCGGATTCAGGGGAGCGAGCTCGAGGTTGGCGAGCGGGGAGCCGTACAGGAAGGACCGCTCCACGAAGACATCCTCGCCCTCCCGCACGATGCCTCGGCCCTCGGCGGGGTAGCGGAAGTCGAACGCCGCCGCTCCCGGCTGACCACGGAATACGATCGTGGGCTCATCGCCGGTGACCACGGTGACGGTTTTGCGCTCTTTGCCTCGCCGGAACTCGACCGGAACGGTGTCGTTGGGCTCGAGGGCGGCGGCCAGCTCGATCAAGCGAAGGCCGGGGAGCGACTCGCGGTCGTCACGGGAGGCCGCCTCTCCGGTCAGCACCGACTTGTCGTCTACCCGGATGATCACGTCGCCCGAGCGGATCCCGGCATTTGCCGCGGGACCATTCGGAGTGACGGCTTCGACATAGGCGCCGATGGAATCGGTCTCCCGGGCCCGGAGGTTTACCTTGAGGCCGAGCCGGGCGCGCCGGCCCATCAGAAACTGCATCGCCCGCTCGGGGCCACGTGCCCGAATCTCGACCCTGGGGTCTCCGGGGCGGACGGGCTCCTGACCGTTGAGGGCGCCTGAAAATGGAGTGATGGCGAGGAGCGAAAGGGCCGCTCCAACGAACGATGAGTGGGTCATACCGGTAGTCCTCCAGCTAGAGCCCTGCATTGCTGGCACGGGTCACATGCACGTCGACCAGCGCGTCGAGCAGGCCCACCCGCTCCCGCCAGAGCTTCAGCAGGTCACGATCGTCAGGCTGTTGCCGGAGCAGCTCGGTGGCCTCGAGCTGGCGATCGACCCGCGCGATACGATCCTCCAGCTCTCCCGCGATCCGGGCAGTCCGGCCGTCCAGCACCCGACCAGCGGGGTTGTACTCGCTGATGGCGCCTTCGAGCAGGTGGGAGCGCTCGATGGCCTGGCTGAGCTGTTCCGTGGTCGGATCGGGGGCACGGGAGGGTTCGCCCACCGCCATGAAGAGGGCGATCGAGGCCGCCAGGCCTAAGCCGCGTCAGGCCCACCACCCGGGTACGCCGGCGACGGCGGTCGGCGCTGAACCTGGCCCTGGTCTCGGGCCAACGGTCGCGGCTGGGCCGAAGGGTGGGCAGCGCCTTCAGCCGCGCCACCCGCTGATGCAGACGCTGCAGCTCGGCCTGACAATGGGGGCACTGGTTCAGGTGTTCGCGCGCTGCCGCCTGGCCGGGCTCACTCCCGGGCTCTCGCAGGCCGACGAGCGCATCCATCGTCAAATGAGTCATGGAATCATCTCCTCTCCGAGCCAGTTGCGCAGCCGGGCATGGGCGCGCGACAACTGAGACTTCGAGAAGCTCGGAGTCTTGCCCATCATGTTAGCGATCTCTTCGTGGGTATAGCCTTCGACGTCGTGGAGCCAGACAACCGCCCGGGAGGTTTCGGGGAGCCGCTCCAGGGCGGCTTCGAGGTCCATGCGGAGGTGAGTGTCCTCCCGCTTATGGCCCACTGCTTCGTCGTGCAGCTCGTCGGTGTCGCGGTACTTATTTCTCCTGAGGCGCATGAGCGCCTTGCTGGCGGCGATGGTCCGGATCCAGCCCCACAGGCTGCCCTCTTCCCGGTAGCGCCCAATGCTCCGGCACACCTCGAAGAAGGTCTCCTGCAGCACGTCCTCCGCGTCCTCGGTTGTCCGGCAGATCCGGCGGGCCAGGTTGTACACCGGCACCTCGAACGCCCGGTACAGCTCGCCCAAGGCCTCGGTATCGCCGGTTCGGGCTCGAGCCACGACCGTTTCGGCATTGGCGAGCCGCGAGGAATCCATCAAGAGCGTCCCAGTCATCGTGCGTTAAGGATGCGGGGGTCGGCTAAACGGTTGCATCTAAAGCTAAGGCGGTAGGGCGGTACGGCGGTATTATCTTGCCCGCTATGACTTCACCTTCAGCACCCCCGCATATCTGGCTCCACCACCTCGAAGACGAGGCCGACGCGGCCTTCCTGTACCGGGAGCTGGCCCGGGCGGAGCGAGACCCCGGCAAGGCGGACATCTACCGGAAGCTGGCCTCGGTGGAGGACCGCCACGTCGAGATGTGGCGCAAGCTGCTGGCCGAGAATGGCCACAGCCTGGCGGTGCCCTCGCCCACGCGGGGGGCGCGGTTCAGGGCCTGGCTGGCCCGCCGGCTGGGCAGCGGCGTTCTCCTTCCGATGCTGCTCCAGGAGGAGGGTCGGGAGGTCAAGGGCTACCTGAACCTCTACCAGAGCGAGCCGGACGGCGCGGTAGGGCCGACCGCGCTCCGGCTGGCCAAGGAGTCGAAGGAGCACGCGGATACCCTGACCCAAATGAGCGGGGGCTCGGGAGAGCCGTGGCACAAGACGGGGGCCGGCGGCTTCCTCCGGAACGTAGTGTACGGATTTAATGACGGATTGACGGCCAACTTCGGATTGGTGGCCGGGATGATCGGGGCCCAGGGCAACCTCCAGGCGGCAGAGCATGCGGTGGTCGTGGCCGGGCTGGCCGGGATGGTTGCCGACGCGCTCTCGATGGGCTCATCGGGATATCTGGCGGCCAAGAGCGAGCGGGAGGTCTACGAGCACGAGATCGCGATGGAGAAGGAGGAGATCAGGCTCATGCCGGATCTCGAGCGCGAGGAGCTGAGCCTGATCTACCAGGCCAAGGGCATTCCGGAGACGCAGGCGAATGCCATCGCCACCCAGGTGATGCGGGACCCGGCCAAGGCGCTCGAGGAGCAGGTGCGGGACGAGCTCAAGATCGGCGAAGCCACCAGCACGCCGATGCGGGAAGCCTGGATCACGGGGACCGCCACCGCCGTCGGAGCGTTCATCCCGGTGGCCCCCTTCCTGTTCGATACCGGACCGTGGGCCATCTGGGCCTCGTTCACCCTGGCCATGATCTCCCACTTCGGCGTTGGCGCCGCCCGCAGCTTCTTCACCGGACGAAGCATCTTCCGCAGCGGCCTGGACATGTTCCTGGTCGGGCTGGGCGTAGCCGTGATCGGATATTTCGTCGGAGAGCGGATCGTGAAGCTTCTGTAGGATGGCTATTGGCTATTGGCTATTCGCTATTCGCGAAGCAACGAGCCCGCACATCCACCCGTGATCCGGCTCGGCCTCTGCTGTCAGTTCCTCGACTCCCCAATCAGGTTCCGGACGGCGACCCATCGGTATGTGGCCACGCTCGAGCCGGAAGGCCGCCGGGCCTATCTGGCGGAGATCGCCGGCCATAACGCCGGCGCCCTGGCTGCGGCGATAGAACGCTGCCATGAGCTGGGCATCGGCGCCTTCCGCATGACCAGTCAGGTACTGCCACTCGCCACCCATCCCCAAAGCGGATACACACTGGACGATCTCGATCCGTCGGGCGGTATTGCCGGCGCGTACGAATGGGCCGGGGCGCTGGCGCGAGCCTACGATGTGCGTCTCAGTCTCCATCCCGATCAGTTCGTGGTGCTCAACTCCGAGCGGGAGCCGGTGGTGAAATCGGCGGTGCAGGAGCTGGAGATGCAGGCCGAGGTGGCCGAGCTGGTGGGAGCGGATGTGATCGTGCTGCATGCTGGGGGTGCCGGCGGAGGGATTCCGGCCGCGGCCGAGCGCCTGGCGCGGGGACTCGACCTGCTGACGCCGAGGGCGCGTGAGCGGCTGGCGCTGGAGAACGATGATCGGTGCTTCACACCCCTGAGCCTGGGCCAGTTGTGCCAGCGCACCGGCGTGCCGCTGGTGTACGACGCCCACCATCATCGGTGCTTGCCGGACGGACTGTCGGTGGCGGAGGCCAGCGATCTGGCGTTTGCCACGTGGGGAGATCGGGAGCCGTACGCCCACATCTCGTCGCCCAGGGAGGGGTGGCTGTCGAGCAACCCGCGGGCCCATGCCGACTATATCGACCCGGCGGATTTCCCGGAGAAGTGGCTGGGCCGGACCCTCACGGTGGACGTGGAGGCCAAGGCCAAGGAGCGGGCGGTGCTGGCGCTCAGGGAGAGCATCATTGCTATCGTTCCCTAGAGCACGCCGGGATTGCGCCGCCACATGGCGTAGGTCAGCGCCGCCGCAAAGGCAACCCACGCGAGGTACGGCAGCAGGAGTACGCCCGCGAGGCGACGCACGCGCCAGAACGTCCAGACGGTGAGCAGGAGAAGCGCCCAGAGAGCGAGGATCTCCGCCAAGGCGACCCACGCCAGGCGCCATCGAAAGAAGAGCCAGGTCCAGAGCGCGTTGAGCACCAACTGTAGCAGGTAGAGCGTGATGGCCGGCCGAGCCCGGGGCCAGCCCCAGGCGCGGACCACGAGCCACGCCGCGACAGCCATGAGGACATAGAGAACGCTCCAGACAGGGCCGAAGACCTGGGGTGGCGGAGCCCAGGTTGGCTTCAAGAGCTGTTCATAGAACTCGCCGGCTCGCACCGATGCGATAGAGCCGATGAGCGCCGCGGCTCCGGTGATACCGAGCAGGAGGACCAGGGCCCTCCAGTGTGGATCCGGCCTCGAGGATTCGTTCACGCCCGTATGCCTCTCAATCTGAGCCGCTCGCGTGGGCACGAAGCACCGTGGCCGGCGAGCGGCTTACGCGTACCGAGCACGGCGGCGGAGAGGTGCCAGGCGACGAAGATGAACACGCACAACGCGCCGAACCACAGAATCGGCCGCTCAATTGGGTTCTCGACCAGAGAGCCGCGACCTCCCATGGCTATGGGCCGGCACTGACTCGGACCTTCCATGTGAGCCCCACGGTGAAATCCGGTGTGGTCTCGCTGAGTCCCACTGTGCCGCCCATTGCCCACGAGTTCCCCCAAAACCCTCGCGAGAGGTACCCGCCGACCCAGACCGGGGCATCGTAACCCTCCAGAGAGGAGGACCCCGCCGAGAGGCTGAGTCCTCCGCCCCAGCCATTCGGCGTCAGGTAGGACAGGGATGCCGAGCCGTAGACCGGATCGCGGAAGTCGAAGGTGGAGAGGTCGCCCAGCTTCCAGTACGTCAGATCCAGCCCGAGCATGCCGCGGGAGCCGAGAGCCTGGCTGATCGCGACGCTCGACCCGACGTCCCACTGTCCGGTGCCGAAGGATCCCGTGTCCGCCACCGGCGCCTTGGCGAGGAGCGAAACGCTGAGCGCGGTCCGGTACCCGTCGAGGACACGCCAGGCGAGCTGAGCGGTCGGATCGCCGATGGCAGCATCGTAGCCCGTCACTGCCGTGGACGGAACCTCGACCCCTCCCACAGCGGATGACGCCGTCGCCGCGAGCATGCCGTCCCCGCCGCCCGATCGCCGCTTGCGAGCGGCGCCGGTGTCGGCGACGGCCCCGTTCGAGGATCCGCCGGTAGGTAGCCCACCGCCGGGCCCGGACAGCGACACCAGAGTGGTGTTCTGGAGATGCACCGGCAACGAAGCCCGCAGGGTGAGCGGGTGCATGTCCAGGGCGAAGCCGGTGAATAGTGACCAGCTGGTGGTCCGTTCCGTAAAGATGTAGGTGCCGCTAGCTACCGAGAGCCCGCCCTCGTATTGGAAGCCTTGCGCCGCCAGGGGCAGCGCAGGGCCATACAGGGCAAGCACCAGCACTGCCCCGCAGCTCATGTTTTGCCGACCATCCTCCGCAGGGCATCGTGGGCCTGCGTCATGGAGCGATCCATGTCTTGAAGGTGGTCCTGGAGGCGATCCAGCTCTCGGAGCCGGTCCTTGTCCCGCTGCAGATCCTGGTCCTGATCCCGCAACTGCTGGGTCTGCCGGATCATGTCACCGAGCTGGTCACAGCTCTGCTCCAGGTTCCGGCCCAGGGTGCGGTACTCGTCCCGCACGCGGTTCTGGTCCATCCATGTGTTCGTCTCCCGGATCTGGAGCGCGAGCTGTTCCGTGTGCTCCTGCATGCGCTAGGCTACCTATCAGCGCCACGGCGCTCATGAGGACGCCACCGGCGACGATCCAGAGTAGAACCGTCACGGCTCAGGCTGGCCGGCGCCGACGCTTACGCATAGCGGTCGTCCCGGAGCGCCCGACTGAGCCTGGGGTGAGAACGCCACAGATATGCGGCCATCGCCAGCGCGCCCGCGAACCCGGCAGCCGTCGGGGCCCAGAGCGAGAGACATTCCGGGAGTTCTCCCAGCAGTTCGAGCACGGCGGCGGAGAGGTGCCAGGCGACGAAGATGAACACGAACAGCGCACCGAACCACAGGATCGGCCGCTGCTCACTGCCGTGGATCAGCCAGCTCGCCAGGAATCCGAAGGCCGCGAGCGCGACCAGATGAATGCTGGTGTAGGCCAGCAGAATGGTCGCGCCCGGTGGGGCCTGGCAGCCCTGCACGCCGCCATCCAGCAGCACCCTCCCGAGCAGGGTCGGCGTGTATAAGAGCCAGCGCCCCGCCACCAGGTCCGACAGAATAAGAACCAGCGCAATCGCGATATGGGCGACCACGGCGGCGACGACCCCCTCGGCTATGATGCTCGCTCTCCTGGCTTGCATGGTCCGCTCCTTGGCTCCGGCCTAGAACGCCGACACGAAACCCAGCGTCCAGCGGAAGCCGCCCTCCTCCACATCATGTGTTGCTTCGCCGGTGAGGCGGAAGTTTCGTCGCAGCAGGTATCCTACCCCGCCGGTCAGCGTCTCGTAGCGCCGCAGCGGACCGGGCTCGCCCAACCGCAGGCTCAGGATCGGGGCGTCGGCCGTTACCAGGTTGTACAGCGCGAACCCGTGCCAGCGGGATCCACCCGGCCGCACCAGCAGCTCGGCGAACCCCCCGTCCACGTTGGTGCCAGCGCCCGCCGCGGCAAAGGTCGGGCGGTCGTCGTCGCGGTGCAGGTACTGGAGGTTGAGCTCGAGTGGGCCGCGCGTGAGGCTAGCGTCGACACCCAGCATCGTGGTCTCGTTCCGGATGTCCTCGCTGGTGCTGCGGCCGAAGTATCCGAAGCCCCCGACCCGCACGCCGGAGGCGACGTCGCGGGTAAGGTGGAGCGCGAAGTTCTTCCCGAAATCGTTGTCAAAGCGCCGATTCTCCTGCGCCGCGCCACGCCCGTTCCCGTTGACCGCCTGAGCGGTGACGCCGAAGCCGAGGACGTCCACCGCCGCCAGCAGGCCTCGGTCGTAGGTCAGGTCCACCGGCGAATCACCCATCCGCGCCCGGTAGACCGCGTAATCCTCGAATTCCAATCGAAGCTCCCGCTTGAAGAGCGGGTCGGACACCTGGAATTGCCCTATCGTCAGGTCGGCCGGCTTGCCTCCGATATTGTTGAAGGTGATGAAGGCGTCCTCGACCCCGCCGACCTCCCCCCGCTCGAACAGGAAGGCATAGAAGTAGTAGGAGATCGTCTTGGAGAGGGGAGCGCTCGACAGCAGCTTCAGCGCGTAGGGGGTCTGGAAGTCGGTGACGGCATTGCCATTGGTGAACTCCCGCACGTACGCGTCGAGGCGGAAGGCGATCCCCAGGTCCTGGACCAGGGTGAGGAGGGGGTCCCCCGTCGTCAGGGTGTCGCCCGGCACCTCTCCCGGCGCCATCCGGAAGCCGTTGGCCGCAAACCGCTCCCCGAACTCGGTGAGCACCGGCGCGGGGTTGTGGCAGAGCATGCAGCTGACCTTGTAGCGCCGGGCGAATGCGGGGATCTCTTCGGCGTCCAGCGGGACGACAGTAAGCATTGCGAGAGCGAGAGTCGGGATCAGCATAGGACCATTCTCGGTAGAGGCCAGGTCCAAGATTGGAGAAAGCAGTGAAGCCGCCGGGAAGGGCGGATGAAGAGCCCTTTAACAGGGCGAGGAAGCGGTTGGATCGGCCGGCCTCATCAGCGCACCGAATGTCGTTCTCCGGGTGTGTTCAGCACCATCGCGCCACCCACCCCGGACCGGCGTGCCGCTGGTGTACGACGCGCACCATCACCGCTGCCTGCCCGATGGCCTGTCGGTAGCGGAGGCCAGCCATCTGGCGTTTGCCACCTGGGGAGATCGGGAGCCGTACGTCCACATCTCGTCGCCCAGGGAGGGGTGGCTGTCGAGCAACCCGCGGGCCCATGCCGACTACATCGATCCGGCGGACTTTCCGGGGTTCTGGCTGGATCGGACGATCACGATTGATGTCGAGGCAAAGGCGAAGGAGCGGGCAGTTCTCGCGCTGATGGGCGCGCTGGCGACCGAAAAACTTCACACGCCCGACGCTACGACCGTCCCCCCAGCCCTCACTGGTGCCCGCTGACCAGCTCCCGCATGCGCGGGATTACCTCACGCCCGTAGAGCTAGGAGCTTGGAGCCAACGTCACTACCTCCGTCCAACGTACCGCACGGCGGACGATGAGCGCGATCAGGGCGGCTGCAACGAGAACGGTGAGCGCGCCGCCGGCGCGTGCTTGCCACTCCGAGCCATACACCGCGCCGCGCAACCCGCCCAGCGCCTCATACGACAGCGCCGCGACGATCCACGCCCATGCGGACCGCGCGCCCCAGACCTTGATGGCGAACACCGCCACCCCAAGGCTTGCGGTGACCAGCGCCAGCCCGACAGGATCCACGTCACCCCTCGGCCCGAGCGCCCACGCGACGGTGGCCACCAGGATCAGGATGGTCACGGCGGCTAGCGCCCTCCATCTCCATTGAGACGCGACTCCCGCCACCACAAGGATGGGGATCCCGACCATGGCGATGGACGCGATCGCCTCCGCCGGGATGTCGGCGATCCCGGCGAGAACCGGAACGACCTCGTTGAGGCTGGTCCCGGGCGTGGGCGGCATGCCATCTGGCGGGAGTAGCGCGCCCAGACCGCTCACCGCGTAGATGAGACCGCCAAGCCCGAGTCCCAGGATCAACAGGTCGGTGGGGATAGACCTCGAGGGCCCGGCCGGCACCATCGGGATTCCCACGCGGCGTCGCAGTGCATCGAGCACGTGCAACAGGGCGACGAGCATCAACGCGAATACGACCGATCCCAGGAAGCCGAGCGCAGTGGTGCCGACGAACGTGCTCCATGGCTCCGCCGTGTCGTAGGAGTAGAGCCCGTCGGGCAACGAGTTGAGGCTGCTCAGGATCGCGAGCACGCCGAGCCCACCGATGAGCAAGAGGCTGGATCTCCGGTCGAGCACCCCATCCTGTAGCGCGGGGGCGAGCCGGCGCTTCACGGCCATTGCGCCCCCGATCATGAACCCGACAAGGAGGAGGATGGCGACGCCCGCGATGATCACCCGGTTGGTCTGCCCTGCCCGCTCGTCCCTGAGAAACGCTTCCGGCAGCTCCACTCCCCGGAGCACGCCGAGCGCCTCATCGCCGGCGATGACCACCGCCGCCCTCGCGGCCGCTCCGGCCGGCAGCTTGACGGCCGTATCGGTGTAGGTGACTCTGACGTCCAGTCGCGCCGGGCGCGCCCGCTCCCGGAATTCCGTTTCCCGCAGCGTGGACGCGTCTACCCGGTCGCGGGCGAGAGCAGCCGCCGCGATGCGCCGAACTGCCGCGCTATCGGCGGCTCCGCGGGGGGCGGAATCCGGCAGGACATGGCGGGCATCGAGCGGTCGTCCGTCGGGCCAGAGGCGGACCCTCCACTCCTCGATGCGCTCGGGGGTGGTGCCCGCCGTGCGGACATAGCGCACGGCCCACCATGCCGGAGGCAGGTAGCTCGACGCCAACCGCTCGGCCTCGACGGCGATATCGTGCTCCCGCACAAACTCCGGCCAGGCCTCGAGCGTGTCACTGTCGCTCGTCGTCAGTCGGGTCCAACCGGCGGGGTCGCCGCCCCGCGCGCGCAGCATCGAGTCGGCCGTCTGCACCACGCGCCCCCGCGGTGCCGTAAACTCGGGGCCGAGTGTGGGATCCGGCGGCCGCCCCACCGAGAAGAGGAGGCCGGCGACGGCGGCCGCCACCGCCAGCCGGCGCGCCAGCCTGGTCAACGCAGCGGTCTCGGTGGGGCGCTCCGATCGCGGGGCTTCCTCGTGGGCGAGAGGGGTCCAGGCCGAGAATCGCGCGTCCTCCGGAGCCGGGGTGAAGCCGTGCTGGCGGACGGCCCGCCACAGGACCGCGAGCGCCGGCGCGAGCAGGGCGGCCGCGATGATCGCGGCCGTGACCCGATACTCCACCGCGTCTCCCGCTGCGGCGAAGATGCCGAACAGCACGGCGTCGTACACGAAATGGGCGACGACCGTGACGAGCAGCCCGAACAGGACGAAGAGGATCGCCCAGAAGCAGGCATCGAGAAAGATCTCGACACCGCGCGAATAGGGCGGCCACGATTCGTAGCTGGCGTGGCCAAATCCGAAGACCAGCGCCGACCCGACCACACCCGCCGCCATCCACCACCGGCGTCCCGGCCGCCGTCCAATCCATAGCGAGAGGAGCGACAGCGGCAGCGCGCGGAAGAGCGCTTCCTCCCAGACGGCGGCATTGGCCGACATCGCGATCCCGGTGATCCACGGCATCGGTGAGGCGATCTGATTGGGATCGTCGAGCAGCGCACTCGGCACCCACCAGCCAAAGAGCGTGCGGGTCGCCAGGTAAAACGCGGCCACGTAGGCGAAGGCGATCGCGGCGACGGCGTAGCCGCCGCCCACCTGGGACGCCACCTCCCTGGTCCCGCGATAGCGCCAGAGCTTCCACCAATCGAAATGCCGGGGGAACGCATGCCGGGTGGCCGCTTCGGCCGCGGCGAGGGTGAAGCCGAGGAACAGCGCCGTGGTCACGCCGGCCAGCAGCGCGAAGAGTGCCTGCGTCGCCCTGAAGGTGACCGGCGACAGCGCGGTATCGTACCCGAACCAGCTCCCTGCCATCTCATTGAGCGCCGCCGCGAGGGTCAGGGCGCCGATTACCGCTCCCACCAGCATCGGCTGCCGCCAGCGCACCTGATGCGCGCGGGCGTATCTCCTGAGTGCCACGACGCCGACGATCGCGATGCCCAGCATGCCCAGCGAGGCGAGCTGGGCGAGGAGCTCGTTCCACGATCGCATCTCGGCGTACCGCCGCAGGAATGACTGGGGGATCTCGACAAAGGGGCGAAGCCGAGCCGGGGTGTCGCCGGCGATGACGGCCTCGGCCCGGATCGGTGCGCCTGCAATGCGCCGGTCGGTGCGCTCGAAGGTGTAGGTCCGGTCCACGCGACCGCTGGTCTTCCTGGTCTCGTACGACGAGGTGACGAGCGTCCAGCGATCGGCGCGGTCGTCGATCCAGCGCTCCAGCACCTGCTCCGCCAGGCGCCGGCCGGAGTCCGCGCTCACCGGGGGCCGGGCGTCGGCTTCGGCGAGCTTGCGCTCGAACCCGATGATGCGGCCGTCGGCCGCGAACTCGACGCGGGCTTCCCGGGGATCACCGGGATGGAAGGCGCGGACGGACCAGGTGAAGAGCGCGACGTCGTCGCCACGAACGAGCGCGTTGAGGGAATCAAGCCCTCCGCCGGCCAGCTCCACGAAGGTGCGGAGGGAGTCGTCGCCCTGGAAGCGAACCGCGGTGCGGGCACCGGCCGGGGCGAGCGAGTGCGCGGCAAAGAACGAGTCGGCGCGCTCCAGAGCGACGTCACGGGTGAGCGACCGCTGGAGGGCTACAATGGGAAGGGCGCGGGGATACAGCCAGGCGGCGATCGCCGCCGCAGCGACGGCGATCCCGGCGACGATGACGACCCGTGAGGACATCGGACCAAGATGCGGGGATCCGTGGTCAGGCGATAGAGAGTAGCACTGACACGACCGCGATCTAGTAGCCGGCCGACGCCTCACGGGCGGAGGTCGCTGCGGTGACGTTTACCCCAATCGACCCGGCGGTCTGCCTGACAAGGCTCAGACGCTGCTCCGTGTCGGGCAGCATCCTCGAGGCCAACTGCTTCAGCGACTGCACCCGCCCGCCGGCGGACTCCCCCCGGACCAGCCGCACCTCTTCATTCTGGCGCTCCACCATCTCGGCCATGTAGCGCTTGTCGAACGCGGAACGGCCCATCCCGTTGAATCGGTCGAAGATCTGCTGGTCCTGGCGCAGCAGGACCGGCGCGGGGAACCCCGCTGCCTTTGCCGCGGCCTTGAGCTCTTCGTTGGCCCTCGAGTAGTGGGTTACCATCCCCTTGCCGAACTCCACGACGGCCGTGCTGGCCCCCTTCTTTTGCGCCAGCGTGCCGAGCTTCACCTGAAGCAGACCGGCGCTGCCGGCCCTGGTAATGAAGACGCTGTCGGAGGCCAGCGATTGCGGCTGCTGTGCCGAAGCGGGTGCCATACTAACGATGGTACTCAGGAACAGACCGGCTACCGTAGCGGAAATGAGATTCTTGACGACCATACCTCATCCTTTCACCTGGGGCGTGAGCAGTGCGATACCGTACCACAGGATCAGACGGGCGTCGGCCGTAAATGGTTGCGCGGCGTCTCAGGGGAGCACCGCGATGGGCGTAGTCCACCGAAAGGTTCCCCACGCCATCGCGAGTGTGCCGTGCCTCGCATCGGTTGGCTCGATCGCGATGGTGAACTGCTCCACCGGTGTACCCCCGCTGTCTGACTTCATGGCCACTGTGCCCAGGTCCCGGCTCCGGTTGTACTCCGTCCCCCACTGCCCGGTCTGCCGGTTCACGATGAGGTCCACCCCACGGAGGCGTGGGACGGTCCACAGGGTGTACTTCCCCGCCGGCAACGACAATCCGGCAAGCGTGACCGGCGCCGAGACCGTGAGCCCGGTGGCGGCATTGGCGCCGGTGCGCCAGACCCGGTCGTAGCCGATCACGTTGCCCAGCAGGGTGCGCCCGCGGGCGAGGGGACGGCCGTAGTCCACCGAGAGGACCGCGCCGCCGATGGTGGCGCGGGCGGTGTCGCGCACGCTGAGCTGCTGGAGGCCGGTGCTCCGTTCCGCGGCCGCGAGACGATCGCCGATGGACTCGATGTCGGGCAGCGTCGTGCTCCGCGCGACAGCGACCTTGTAGGTGCTCCGCATCCCGGAGTAGGTCAGCATTCGCCCGCCGCTGTCCACTGTCGCGTCTCCGGTCCCCGCCAGCCAGTCGTGCCTGAGCTCGACCTTGCCCCCGGCATGAGGGTGTACATAGCCCCGGTGCAGGGCGAAACTGGGACCGACGTCCCGGTCGGGATAGAACTGCCGGAACGGCACGCTATCGCCCGCCGCAAGTCCGGTCGCGGCAGCCTGACCGAGCGCCGCGGCGATCTCCAGCTCGATGACGCTGTACATCATGGACACGTGGGGCACGGTGATGGCTCCGCCGGTGGCGAACGAGGTGTCCCGCACGCCACTGCTATCCCGGACCGAGATCTTTACGCGATCCTTGGAGAAGTCGGCCGTGATCCGGCGTCCGCGTTCCCTGGGTGTCGGCCCATTAGGGGTTCGGATGTCCATGACCATGCGCCGTATGGTGCCGTCGCCGGCCAGATCGAACTCGGTGTGACGCCGCCGCACGAACGGCCAGCGGTCCACGCCGTCGGTGACCAGCCGGGTGGGAGAGCGCTCGACGCGCTCGGCCGAGACGGTGTCCTGGCCGAGCGTGGTTACGAAGCCGTAGCGCTCGGCTGGCGGCGCGCTGCTGCCGACCGTACAGGCCAGGGAGAGGAGAGAGAGGAGTGGCGACCGCATCATCCAGACCCTACGGACCAGCCAGGGAGGAAGTTCCGAAGACAGTCGAGTCGCTGCGGTGAAACCTGGGAGTGAACAGGTCGTAAGCGTTTCTGGCTGTGGCAAAAGCTGAAACCCGGAGGACACGGAAAAAGCCACGGAGGAAATGGAGGACGTTGAAGATCGCGCGGTAGGTTTCCTGGTCAACAGCACACCATTCGGTCTCAGGGTCGATCGTACGAGTAATCCGTTGGAGACGCCCTGACTGCGCGCACGGCTGGATGATATGTTGGAGCCAGGCCGCCTTGGCCGGTGACTCCGAGCAAGACGTCGTGCACTCTGGAGACATGAGATACGAGCGAGCCCTGGACGAGATTCGGTAAACCATGACGACGAACCCGGTCCCCCTTCTCCCGTCGCCCACTCGTGCAATCAGGTCCCGGAGTGGTGCCGTCCTCGAGCGGGGACTCGACACCTCCAACGGGTTGGATTTCGTGCGGGAGCGCCTGGCGCTGGTCGGCCAGACGCTCTTCCTGGTGTCGTTCGGATTCTACCTCTTCCTCCTCGCCAGCATGGTGCTGGTCGGAGGCGCGCCGTTCGCGGCCGTGGTGAAGGCTCCGGCAGCGTACGGTCACCTCGCCGGCAGCTGGACGATGGGCCTGGTCTGGCTCCTGGCCAGCCGCGTCAGGCTCACGAGGCAAAGCCTGGCCGCGCTCGACGCCATCGGCATCGTGGTGGCCTGCGGTTTCCTCTCCTTCATGACGGTGAGTGACGAGGGGCAGATCCTTCAGGTGCTGCTGGCACTCACCGTCACCGTCATGATCCGGGCGATCCTGGTCCCGTCCCGGCCGGGCCGAACCATGGTGCTCTCGGCGCTGGCTTTCCTGCCCACTGTAGTCGTCTGCATCGCGCGCCATGACCCCACGGCGCTCCTGCCCGGGTTCAGCGAGGGCTACCAGAAGCAGTACATGACCCTCAACACCATCCTCTGGAGCGTCCTGGGGACGACGCTGGCCACCATCACTTCCCGGGTCACCTACGGACTGCGCCGGCAGGTCGCCGAAGCCAACGAGCTGGGTCAGTATGTCCTCGAGGAGAAGATCGGTGGCGGCGGGATGGGCGAGGTCTGGCGGGCGCGCCACCGGCTCTTGATCCGGCCGGCGGCGATCAAGCTCATCCGTCCACAGGTATCCGGGGATCCCGACTTGCTGCTCCGGCGCTTCGAGCGCGAAGCCCGCGCCACGGCCGCGCTCAAGTCCCCGCACACGGTGCAGCTCTACGACTTCGGCGCCACCGAGGACGGCAGGCTGTACTACGTGATGGAGCTGCTCGACGGCCTGGACCTGGATACCCTGGTCCGGCAGTACGGGCCGCCGCCGGTGGAGCGGGTCGTCCACATTCTGCGCCAGGTCTGCTCCTCGCTCCAGGATGCGCACGGCAACGGGCTGGTGCATCGCGACATCAAGCCGGCGAACGTGGTGGTCAGCCGGGCGGGAACGACGTTCGACTTTGCCAAGGTGCTCGACTTCGGTCTGGTCAAACTCGAGACAGCGGGGCAGCGGGGCAGCGGGGCCGCGGGGCAGTGGGCAGAAAGCAGTGATGGAGGTTCGCTCGCCGCCGTTGGAACCGCAGCAGGAACCCCGGCGTTCATGGCGCCGGAAACCGTGCTCGGCGTCGCCGACAGCGATCATCGGGTTGACCTGTATGCGTTAGGGTGTGTCGGGTACTGGCTGCTGACTGGCCGGCTGATTTTCGAGGGAAGGAACGCCGTGGAGGTGATGTTTCATCACGCCCACACGCCGGCGCCCAGGCCCTCGACCAGGTCCGAGCTGCCGATCCCGGCTCCGCTGGAGGACCTGCTCATGGAGTGTCTGGAGAAGGACCCGGCGCGCCGTCCGGCCAGCGCGGAGGCGGTGAGCGCCCGGCTGAACGCCGTCTCCCTGGAGTCGGCCTGGACGGTCGAGCGAGCGGAGAGCTGGTGGGCGACGCACCGGCCGGTGCCGGCGGACGCGCGCCGGGTGGCGGAGGTGCTGCTGTCCCAGGAGGGGCGGGAGCTGCGAATCGGGCCCCAGGCAAGGCCAAGGGGGTAGCGCTCATGGGCAAAGGAAAGCTCTCGCCCCCGCTGTGCGCACTGGCGATCGGTGGTGCGTTCGTACATCCAGGCATTGCCTATAGCCTGTACTTGCTGGTCGCTCTCGTGTGGATGATTCCTGACCGCCGCATCGAGCGCGCGCTGTCGGATGCGTCTATGCGTTCGTAAGAGCCTTCCACCGCCCCAACCGCTCCAAGATCAGCTCGGCGCGCCGCCGATCGTCGGATCCGTCCAGAATGCTCAAATCCTCGGGGTCGGCGCGCCAGAAGACGCCGGCCGTCCGCGCGTTTAGTGTCGGGTCTGTGTCCGCCCGGGTGGTCCAGTACCCGGCGGCCCGATCAGCTGACTCCAGCCGGATCTCCCCGGTCCCGTGCAGCTGCGGCGCGTTCGGGTCTCGGGGCCGTTCCCCCTGCCAGTAGTAGAAGACTCCCGAAGGCTCCTTCTTCTCCTTCGCTGCTTCACTCCAATACCTCGCCGATAGGCTGCCGTCGTCCCGCCAGGAGCGGCCGCGCAGCTCGAGCGCTCCGTCCCGGTCCCGCGAGACCCGCAGCAGGCTCACGGCAGATGGCTCCCGCGGGCCGCGCTCGGTCAGCGAGAACTGCCACCACAGACCCTCGATGCGGGCGAGGCGCCCCTCGTTCTCGATCGCCTTCCGAAGCTTGCCGTTGACGTCTCGCATCTCGGCAGGGGTCGTCTCGCCGTAGCGAACACAGGTGAGGCCGAGGAGATCGCTCGGGAGCTTTGAGCCGCGGGCGTGGAGGATGAAGGTCCGGCGCATGCCGAGGACGCCGCCGAACAGGCCGGCCTCGAAGACGACATTGTCTCGGGGAGAATCCTGACCGGATTCCGGGAGAGGTGACGCGGCGGGGGCGGCGGCGGTCCAGTCGTCCCGGGCGAACACGAACGCGGCGAAGTCCACCTGATGCGCCAGCTCGACCAGGCGCTCCAGCGTGGTGGTCCCGGGATTGAAAGAGGTTGTCCAGGGATCCACGTGCGCGACCTCCTCCAGACCGCGGGTCAGCGCCTGCAACAGCTTGGCCTGCTTTCCCGACGAGCCCAGGAAGATGCGAGGTTTGTCCATCCATGTATTTTATCGCAGATTTCGGCGGTTGCCACTTCGAAGGACGGGAAGGATGGCCCACATGCCCTCTCTCCATACTTCCCGTCCTTCCCGTCCTTACCTTTATAGACACTTGGATAGAGGAGCTAGTGAAATGAAAGCAGCACCTCGTGACGACCTGATCAAGACCCTAAGGGATCGTTTTGCAAAGAACATGCGTCGTCACCCGGGAATCGACTGGAACACTGTGCAGGCGAAACTGGAGGCGAGCCCCAAGAAACTCCAGGCACTCGCTGAAATGGAACGCACCGGCGGCGAGCCCGATGTGGTTGGTCGCGATGAGAAGACCGGTGAGATCCTTTTCTGTGATTGTTCCCCTGAAAGTCCGGCGGGTCGGCGCAGCATCTGCTATGACCGCGAGGCTCTCGACTCACGAAAAGAAAACAAGCCAAAGGGAAACGCCATCGAAATGGCGTCCGCGATAGGCATTGAAGTACTCACGGAACAACAGTATCGAGGACTGCAGGAGCTGGGAGAGTTCGACCGGAAGACTTCGAGCTGGGTGCAAGACGCCGGCCAGGATAAGGGACCTTGGCGGTGCACTATTTTGTGATCGCCGCTATGGCGAGGTTTTCGTTTATCACAACGGGGCTGACTCATACTACGCCGCCAGAGGCTT
>CAVUMU010000010.1:0-1646338 GCA_963742755.1 uncultured Gemmatimonadales bacterium | reverse complement strand
GCTCAGCTAAGATGGCCCGCGCCTGGGCGTCGTTCTGTCCCGGCCAGTTCTCCGTAGCCGGCCCAAGAACCCGCGCCAGAGTCCGGTGGCTGGCGGCGATATGCAGCTTATTGGATGTTGGCGACTCCCATAGAAAACGGCGCCCTGGCATCCCAAAGGTCTCCACGGGGTCCAAGATGAATTCCAGCTTGGGCCTGGAGTTTACCTCTTCGAACACAACATCGGCCTCGTCGGAGAGCTCACCGCAAGTCGCCAGTAGCCTGTCGCTGACACCCTCAGCAGATTCTACATGAATAACTCCGGCGGCGATTCTGCGTTCAGCGTCGAATTCGAGGTGTATGATAGCGCTGCTCAGCGCCACGCGGTCTCCTATGGCACGAATCTCCACGTCCATCTCTGACATTGCGGGATCAGCAAACAGCTCCACACGCTTACGGTGATGTGGGACCGACGTATAGCGGCGCTGTGAGAACTGGAGATCACGGTCTAAGACGATAACTCCCCCACCAGGCTCGCGTACACTGATGCGCGCGGTTGCGTTCTCCTCTCCAAGGGTTGCCTTCACCAAAACGAGATCCGTAAGTTGTCGGCCAGCTACCTCGAAAGAACCACGGAACAACCCAGGGCGGTCAGAAACCGGCTCTAGCTGAATCGTGGCCGCAGGCAGATGTAGGGCCTCGCTGCTAGTCGTCAGTGAGCAAGGTGGGAGTTCCCTGCTTGGCGGCACCTCAACCCGATAGTAGAGACCCATCTGCTTAGAGCGTCCGAGCTCAAGGCGGAGCCCCGGTGGCATTATCGTGAGTCCCTGGGGAAGGGGGCGATCGTGGGTGAGGTCTCCACTGCCGGCTTCGAGCCGCTCCGCGAGTTGCTCCCCCAGCCGGTCCAGGGCCGACCTCAGCTCGGCACTAACTCGATCCGGAGAGGGAGGTGTGAGTTCCCGTTGGATGTCCGCGAGTATGCTCTCGATTATTGGGCGCACCTCTTCCTGCAGCGCCCGGACGAACGGGTGCTCTGCATTGAGGCCCAGACGGTCGGGGTCGGTTACCTGCTCGGGGTTTAGCTCGGGTGGACGCAGAGAAGCGTCCTCTTCCCGTTCGGCCTCGAAGCGCTCGTACTCTCGTAGGAGCCTCGCGATCTGCGGCGCCGAAAGTTCACCGTATAAGTGCTGGGACACCTGGTCATCTGCGCCACGCGCGTGGAAGAAGGTGATATCGTGGGCCGTATGCCCGTCGCCAACGATCACGCCAGCCTCGCTTCGCCACATACGAGCGAGACCTCCTCGGCTGAGGCAAGGCTGAAGCGGTTCCGTGGTCCGATAGAGTCGGAGGCGTGCCGGATCACCATACTGAGTGAATTCCGGCAGGTTGATCCTCTGGTCTAAAATGAAGGTCGCCCTCAGGCTCGAAGCCCACGATGTCGCGCTCGCCCACCCCGCTCCCTCATCTCTCGCATTTTGATGGCTAAAGCCGGCACACCCTCCGGGCGATAGCGCATTTCGATGTGGTGCTCGATCTCACGAGCCAGCGACTCGAAGTTGGGGACGGTGACGCCTTCGAAAGGAGTTAGCGTCACAACCGTGCCATTGGCTACCAGGATCTGGAGGCGCTCGCGGTCAGTCTGGGTGGCTGGGACGCTCGATAGGTTCACTGTACTGACCCTCGGTGATCAAGCACTCCGAGTACATGTCTTCGCTTATGCTTTCGAATCTGACTTCACCCAAAGCCCCCACGTCCTTGGCCCCACGGGCATTGATGCCACGGACGTAATTACCCTCCTCGAAGCCGCTGGCTGTCTCCCCATACCGCAAGAGCTTGTCCTTCATCACGTCCCTCGACATTCCCTCAAAGCGATCACGCACCAGAATGGCTCGGGTTCTGCCGCGGGTGGAGTACTCGACCTCGATCGGTAGCCTTTCGATATCCGCGGGAGTCAGGCGCCCCCTATCCAAAAGTCTAAGAGCCGAGTCGCGAGCGTTCGTGAGCAGCTCGATCAAGGCTCGCACGATCGAACCTGCCATGGCTCGCTGAGCATTCCGGCGCAAGTATCTTCGGGAAACCGGGATAGGCTGCAGGTCAGTCGGACGACGACTAGATACCGTGGGCATTGCGTCCCTCCTGAATGAACTTTCGCAGCTGGTCCCGCTGACGGGAGACTGGGAGCCTCTCGACCGCGGCTTCTGCGCGAGATAGTCGGCCGGTGATCACAAAGGGCGCGGAGTCCGCAAAAAGCCTGAACCCGTTAAGGAAGCGGTTCCGTCCAATCTGCTCCCATGGCACTCCATTGAGGTACTGCTGAAAGCCATCCGATTCGAGGATTGGATCGATGATTCGGTGGAAATCAATGGTGTTTTCTGTGGCTGTCGCCCCTCCTGCCATTTCGATGAGCCGTCCTACCTCCTTGGCTTTTTCTACTCCCGCAGCGGTAAGCGCGAATCGCTTCGTGTAGGTGCCATCTCCCCGGCGCTCGTGCCGCAGGTCCTTGTCGACAACCAATCCCCCGGCGGAGGGCTTCTTTGCCTCCGACATATGCACCCGCACTGCGTCCTTATCGGGAAACTGCGGATAATTTCTCCAACAAAACTGCTGCGGGAACATTTCGTGCGCCTTTACCGCGATGGATTCTAGGTCTGACTCACCACCCAATTTGTAGAGCGCGATTACCACGAGTAATGTCTTATTGATCTCTGTGGGTTGGCTCATTTCACGCTGCCCCCACTGATGATGTCGTTGAACTCCACGCGCCCCTCCGCAAGGTAGAACGTGGCTACTAACACATCACCAACGCTCGCACCCTCTCTTTCCAGCCAAGCGCGTACTGACCACAGAAGGTGGTTTCCTGAGCGGAGCGCCAGCTCGCTGCCGGTGGGTAGACGACCAATCCATCGGCTTCTCTTCAGCTTACTGAGCTCTCCGGGCAGCCCGAGCACCCCCTGCAGTGTGAAGCTCGAGAGGCGGTATCGTACCTCGAAGCGATCCACTCCGAGCCAACGTGAACCGATCACACTCTCACGCCGGGCTGCCGCTCTAGCACGCCGCTTTTGCCGCAGGAGCTCAGGTCGTACAGGTCGACCCCTCAAACCGTAGATCGCGGTCGAGTGCCTCACGATAAACGGCTTCTTCAGGAGGACCTGACGCCATCGCCTTCGAGAAACCGAGCCGTTCAATGCCCTCTACGAACTCACCCCAAAGCACCGACCCGCCAGCTGCTCGACGACCATAACGGCAGCTCGCTCGGAAGGTGATAAGACGCCATCCAGGTCGGCCACCTGGGTCGGCTTTACGCGGTCTCCCTCGAGGTAAAGGAAGAATCCCCAATTGCCCCTGTGATGACCTCAGCTGCACCTGCTGGAATTCCGACCTCTGGCTGAACCCCGCGTGGATTTCCGTCATGGTCAACTCGGGAGTGACAGCTAGCATCTCCAGCACTCCGGATCGGACTGAACGTCCACCAGTGGTCCTCACAAGGTATTCGCCAACATGAATAAGATCGTCACGGCCACGGGTGAGTATTTCCACAGCATGCCTCGCCCCGAACGGGCTCGACCGCTGAACTCGCTCATGAAGAGGAACAGCACCGTGCTGATCGACATATTCGCTCAACTTGGACTGCGCAAGCATCATTTCCCTTTCTAGCCGACCGGAATCAAGCCACTTGGCAATACCTTTCTGACTGAGCCATAAGCTGTAGTCATCTACGAAGCGCAGGCGCCCAGTCACTAGGCCGAGCTCACTCAGCGAGTGTAGGACTTCAAGATCGCTGCGATGGGCCGTCAGTTTGTTTTTTTCTTTAGAAGAGCCATGAACTCGGCGGTCGTCAGCACGCCACCTGCCTCCTCTAGAACGGATATGACGCTGGAGCACTGTGGCAGGTGAATCCCGGTGCCCGAAAGCCGGTCGTCGTGTCTAGTGACGATCTGCCGAACACGTTCTCGAGTTAGACCTTGGGCATCCGCGATCACGTCAAGTGTGCGCTGATGACCATCCACGCGGGTCCATCTGGCCCGGATCATTTGCGCGTCGCGAGGGCTTAAGCCTTCAAGTAGAGCCGCTACCTCCTGTCCGGCGGTTTCCGGTTCTTGGCATCAATTTGTGCACAACTCGATTGACGCACTCGTCGAACCATCGGGTCTGGCTTACAAGGAAGGGGCGCAAAATGATGAACGCGGTTGGAAAGGATCCCTAGTGCCGTTTGGATCTCACCCAGTCCGGAGGCACCGACCCCGGGAAGCGGCTCGAAGGCTGAGAGGGATAGAGTGGCCAGTTTGCTGAGGGCGCTTACCCCGCATGCGTGGAGGGTGGCCTGCAGCTGAGCGGCTAATCGTAAAACGCCTACCGGCCAATCACCGGCCTCGTCAGGTATTGTGAAGGTCACCCTTGCTCCGATATCGTCTCCGTCCTGCTCGACTGCCTCCTGGTGAGAAGCCAAAGAGGAGGCAGACTTGGCACTCTCGGTTAAGAACGCGAATATCGACTGGGTGATCTCTGCCCACGTTGGCCCCACCAGACGTAATCCCTCGCGGCCTCCCGTGCCAAGCCCGTCGAGCTGACCGAGGTTCCTGATGCCGTTAAAGAGGAGCGCGTTTCGAGCACGAGTGCTCAGCACAAGGGCCTCGATACTGACGTTATGAATAGCCTTTGGGATTCTGATGCAGATCCCAGGGCCCCTAGAGAGCACCCCTGGTTGCCCGGCTACGAATGCGATAACCTCTGAGGCCATCTTGGGACCAAATGTTGCAGCCAGGTCAACTCGTCCTGGGTCAATCCTATGCAGCTCTCCCAGGCTTCGGATCCCGCGGAGAGCAGCGAATTTTGCGCACGCGTGCTCAGTGCCGCGTCCTCGATTCGGAGGTCTCTCGATCCCGCTCGGGGACCTCTAACGGCCTGCTCTGGATGCTCGTGGCGCGGCGCGGCGCGGCGTGGCGCGGCGCGTGGCGAGGAGACGGCGACTCCATCCTCGGAACCATCAGGCCGCCGAGTGGCATCCATAAGGCGTCCGCGCCGGGGAGCAGTTTCACCATCGCGTCCGGCCCGCGGCCGACTACCTCAAGTACCTGCAAGTCACTGAGCCGGCCGAGCATCGCTGCACGCTGAGCAACCAAGAGATCACGGGACCACTCTGGGCGAGCTTCGTGGAGTAGCCGGTCCACTCGCTGCTGGGAGCCTCCCGCGCCGGTGACCACGCTGAGGAACTCAGCAACCGCTGCATGCTCAGCTGGGGCGCCCCGGATCTGAGTACGGAGGATCTCGGCCTCTGGACCTGAGAGAGCATGGCCCTCTGGACCCGTCAACCAGTGGACTCGGAGCTGCGGCAAGCCGCCATCCTGCACGAGTCAAGGCTACCCGGCCGTCAATGATGTTGGCCAAGTGCAGGATGGCCATTGGACCGCTGACGGTACCGTCGGGGGTAGCAGCTATCGTGAAGCTCGTAGTGAATCTGGATTGGCTTTCCCCCTTATCGGCACCAACCGGGGTACGCGACCCACCGCCGTTGTGGCAGGGTCTGGTCGCGCCTTTCAGCGGCGCGGAGGCGTAGGCCTAGATTCCGGGCAGTGACCGCGGCGGTGTCCCTGAACCTGCCCGGCTCTGGCCACTCCCCCTCAGAGGCCAAGTTGGCCAAGACCCGTACTGCAACCTTGATGGGGCTTAGCCGATTCGTGAAGACGAACAAAGCCTGCGAGCTCAGCTGAGGATCTTGGGCCAGCTTGAGTTGAGGAGTAGGGGGTGGCCGACGCAGGACTGAGTCGATGCCACCCACCTCTGCTGCCCCGACAGGATTGGGGTCATTATTTGCAGTTCCATCCTCCGCCAAGGGCGCTCGGCGCTCGCGCTCCTTCCGGCGCTCCCCCCGGTCTGGCCGCTCTTGAATGTGTCGAAGGTCAGCCGCTTCGACGCTCAATTGGTTGGTGAGCGCGACTTCCACGAACTCGTCCAACGAGCTGTAGCCGTGATGAGCCTTCACCAGGAATGCACGCACCCAGCGCGAGAGCCCCTCATCAACTCGGATAATAAGCGTTTGCGTTGCCATAGTTCCCTATTATACGAAAAAACATACCAACAAGTCCAATATAGTGGTAACTATAGACCCTCGGAAGGTCACTATAGGCTACGGGCGCTTGGCCGCTCAAATTGTAGATGTTGGGGCTTGTAGGCAGGGCACAGAAGTACTGCCACAAATCAAGAAAAGAGGCCCGGTCAGAGGTCGGACCTATCTCGTAAGCGCCTTACGCGTACGGATTACGTGCTAGAGCGTGGAAAGTCGAGTCCACGATCTAGGGACAACATCACTCTGTAGGCCCAGAAGCGTCGATCGACGCGATGTTTGGGAATGGGTGTTGAACTAACTGACCACCAAATTCAGCAACCGGTTCGGCACGTACACCACCTTCCGCACCTCTTTCCCCTCGGTAAACCGCCGCACCGCCGCATCCTGCTGCGCCGCCGCCACCACCGCCCCTCATCCGCGTCCCGCGGGACCGGTCACCCGGGAGCGGGTCTTGCCGCTCACCTGCACCGCTATCTCCACGGTGTCCTCGACCGTGAGCCGCTCGTCCCAGCGTCGGCCACGGTGAGTCGAAGATCGAGCCCTCGTGCCCCAGGCGCTCCCAGTTCTCCTCCGCAAAGTGGGGCGCGAAGGGCGCCAGCATGACGATCAGCTCCTCGATCAGCCTCTGGTTCCAGCTGTTCTCCGCCCGCAACGTATTGACCAGCTCCATCAGCGCGGCAATCGAGGTGTTGTAGCGCAGCTCCTCCAGGCCTTCGGTCACCTTCTTCACGGTCTGGTGCCGCTTGACCTCGACCGCGTGGTTGAGCGGCATACGCCGCCTTGTCGGCGACCGGCCTCGCCCACCAGGGTCCAGACCTTGTCGAGGAAGCGCCGGGGGCCGCTGACGCCCTCGTCCCGGAAGTCGCCGCCCTCCTGGAACGGGCCCAGGAACATGAGGTACATCCGGAAGGTGTCGGCGCCCCAGCGCGAGATGTACTGGTCCGGCACCACGACGTTGCCCCGGGACTTGGACATCTTGGCGCCGTCCTTCACGATGTGGCCGTGGGCCCGGAACTTCCTGAACGGCTCATCGAACGAGGTGCCCCAGCTCGTGCAGCACCATGGTGATGAACCGGGAGTAGAGCAGGTGCAGCACGGCGTGCTCGTTGCCGCCGATGTAGGTCGTCACCGGCAGCCACTTCCTGGTCCGCTCGGTGTCGAACGGCCGGTCGTCGAACTCGGTGCTGGGGTAGCGCAGGTAGTACCAGGCTGAGTCGAGGAAGGTGTCGCTCACGTCGGTCTCGCGCCGGCTCCGCTTGCCGCAGACCGGACAGGGGACGTAGTACCACTCCTCGTGCCGAGCCAGCGGAGACACGCCGGGTCGTCCGGCTGGAAGTCGTCGATCAGGGGCAGAACGACCGGGAGATCCTTCTCCGGCACCGGCACCGCGCCGTGCTCCTCGCAGTAGATGACCGGGATCGGCGGACCCCAGTAGCGCTGGCGGGAGATCACCAGTCGTGCAGCCGGTAGCTGACGGCGGCCTTCCCTCGCCCCCCGCTCGGCCAGCCAGGCGGTGATGGCGCGCTTGGCCTCGGGGACGGTCAGGCCGTCGAACTGGCCGGAGTTGACGAGGATGCCGTTCTGGTTGTCTACGTACGGCAGACCGGCGGTACTGCCCCCTCGCTCCGCGAGGGTGCAGGCGGTACGGCGGTAAGGCGGTCGCTTCCCTCCGGAGGTGGAGTGACGACCCGGACGATCGGCAAGCTCGAACTTCTGCGCGAACTCGAAGTCGCGCTCGTCGTGGCCCGGCACCGCCATGATGGCGCCGGTGCCGTACTCCATCAGCACGTAGTCGGCGATCCAGACCGGCACCGGCTTCCCGGTGGCGGGGTTGATCGCGTGGCCGCCGGTGAAGACGCCGGTCTTCTCCCGCTCGCCGACTTTCCGGGAGACCAGGTCCTTGGATGACACCGAGCGGCGGTAGGCCTCCACCTCGGCCCTCCGATCGGGAGTGGTGAAGGCATCCACCAGCGGATGCTCCGGCGCCAGCACCATGAAGGTGGCGCCGAAGACGGTGTCGGGTCGGGTGGTGAAGACGCGGATGGCCGCCCGAGAGGTCCCTCGGCCCCTTCGCTGCGCTCGGGTCGGCATCCGTCTCCGCGGCGAAGACGATCTCCGCGCCCTCGGACCGCCCCAGCCAGTTCCGCTGCGCCAGCGTGGTGCTCTCCGACCAGTCCATCTTGCTCTTGTCGTCCAGGTCGGCCAGCAGGCGGTCGGCGTACTCGGTGATCCGGAAGAACCACTGCTCCAGCGTGCGCTGCTCGACGGCGGTGCCGCAGCGCTCGCACTTGCCGTCGATCACCTGCTCGTTGGCCAGCACCGTCTGGTCCTTGGGGCACCAGTTGACCGCCGCCGCCTTCTTGTAGGCCTTGCCGGCCTTGAAGAGCTGGAGGAAGAGCCACTGGGTCCACTTGTAGTACGCGGGATCGGTGGTCGAGAGCTCGTGCCGCCAGTCGAACATGCCGCCGATGGCCCGGAGCTGGCGGCGGAAGTTGACGATGTTCCTGGGGATCAGCTCGGCCGGATTGATGCCCAGCTTGATCGCGTAGTTCTCGCTGTGGATGCCGAAGGCGTCGAACCCGATGGGCTCGAAGACGTCGTAACCCTGGAGCCGCTTGAACCGGCCGTACACGTCGCTGCCGGTGAAGGCGAACATGTTCCCCACGTGCAGCCCTTCGGCCGACGGGTAGGGGAACATCATGAGGTTGTAGAACGGCCGCTTGGCCCGGTCGAGGTCGGGCTCGTTGGTGTGCCGCTCGGCCCACCGAGCCTGCCACTTGGGCTCGATCAGGTCGGGCCGGTAGGGCAGCCCGTCGGTGGCTGTGGGATTCTGCTTCACTCGCGTCTCGGTCGTTTTCATTCCCTGGATTCTTCCCGCCGCCTGCTGGACACGTTTGTCTTGGGTTCGCCGACCTGAAGGACCCGTAAATCTATTCCTAGCGCTGTTTTACTGCTACGTCGCAGCCGGCTGCTTTCCGTCCGCCGGTCCGCCCGTCCGCCCGTCCGCCGGGGCCTCCGTCTTGCAAGTGGAGGGTTGAGCTAATCCCCCCAGGCGCCCTGAATTCGAGATTCGATGGCCTCCGCGAACCGGTTCGTTCTGAATCTGCACCTGATAGGGGTCGCCACCGCGGCAGTCGTTGCGGCGGCGGTGGCAGTGATCCTGTTCCTGACCTGCACCCAGCCGGCCGGCCAGGCCCTGGTGGAAAACCCCGTCATCTGGGGCCCCTTGACCGTGCTTGGGCTCGGAGTAGTCATGGAGCAGCTGCTGGTGCGCATGCTGCTGAACAACATACTGAAGCCTACCGGCAAGGCCGCGGCGGTGGCCATGAGAGTGTCGGACGGGGACCTGACCATGCCGAGCTGGGCGGGGCGTCCGGGGCTGGACCGCCTCTCGAGCTCCATGGTCAGCATGGTAACCCGGCTCCAGGGGCTGGTCGGTACCATCCAGCAGCACTCGCACGACTCCGCGGCCATGGCGCAGGAGATCGCCGCGTCCACCCAGCAGATGACCGCCTCGACCCAGGAGGTGGCCGGCACCACCGGCGACCTGACCGAGCGGGCGAACCGCCAGGCGCTGGTGGTCCGCGCCGCGGCGGAGGATGCCGGGAAGATCCTGCATATCGCCCAGGAGCTGGCAGCGGGGGCCACCCAGGCCGCCGAGCGGAATGCCGCACTGGCCCGGCTGGCACGATCGCACCGCGAGCGGCTGGACGAGAGCACCGCCGATCTCGCCCGGCTGGCCGACGAGATCGCTCTGGGGGCCAGCGAGGCCGAAGCGCTGGCAACCGCCTCAGCCGACATCGAGAAATTCATCACCCAGGCGAAGGCGATCGCGAAGCAGACCCACATGCTGGCCCTCAACGCCTCGATCGAGGCAGCCCGGGCGGGTGAGGAAGGCAAGGGATTCAGTGTAGTTGCCGAAGAGGTCCGCAAGCTGGCTGGGCAGGCAGCCCGGGCGGCGACCTCGACCAGCGACACGGTCCAGAGCGTATTGGCCCAGGTGCAGATCGCCCGGGACCGGCTGCTTCGTCTGGGTCAGGGCGGAACGGCGGCGCGGGAAGCGGCTCATTCCGCGGCCGAGGGGCTCAAGGACGTGGCGGCCGATGCGGAGGCCAACGATGAGTGGACCCAGCGCATCTCCGCCTCGGCGGGAGCGGTCCGGGGTCTGATCGAGGGGATCGCCGGAAGGATGCGCGAGGTTTCGGCCGGGACTGAGGAGTACGCCGCAGCGGCGGAGCAGATCTCGGCGGCGGCGGAGCAGCTCAACGCTTCCACCGAGGAGATCTCCTCCTCTGCCAGCCACCTGGCCGAGGCGGCCGAGAAGCTGACCGGCGCCGTGGGCGGGTTCCGGACTACGTCAGGTGAGCGACTCTCAGGCATGCATCCCCTACCTCAGATGAACGCCAGGCCTGCTGCGTAGACCGGTTGGGGCAGCGGCCCTGGATGAGTCCCTCCGGCTTCAAGCGCCAAACTTCCCCCCACTCCACCCCTTACGCTCAGCCGTCGGGACTCATTCCAGTGCTGCTGCCCGCCGACCACCATCACGACTCAGGCAACGCCACTAGTGAGGGCGATCACCGTGCAGGGCTGCTGGTGAGGTAAGCTTTGAGCCTTCCTCTCAGGGAGGCTCCGTGTCTCGCAGCAGACTGGTCATGGCTCTGGTGGTCGCAGTGATCGCCGTGCTGGGGTACTTCGGCAAGAGCGCCTTCAACCCGATCACCCAGGAAAAGCAGCACGTCGCCGGCATCACGCCGGAGCAGGAAGTCGCGCTGGGGTTGCAGGCCGCGCCGGAGATGCTGCAACAGTTTGGCGGGCCCGATCCCGACCCGGAGGCCCAGGCCCGGGTCAAGCGAGTGGGTGAGCGCCTGGTGTCGCGCACCGCCGCCGCCCAGAGTCCCTACCGCTTCGAATTCCATCTGCTCGACGATCCCAATACTATCAACGCGTTCGCCCTCCCCGGGGGACAGGTCGCCATCACCGAGGGGCTGCTCCGGAAGCTGGAGACCGAGGGCCAGCTCGCGGGCGTGCTCGGCCACGAGATCGGACACGTGGTGGCTCGCCACGGGGCGGAGCACATCGCCAAACAGCAGCTGACCGAGGGGCTCACCGGTGCCGCGGTGCTCGCCACCTACGACCCGAACAATCCTTCCAGCCGTGGCTCCGCCGCAGTCGCCGCCATGATAGGCCAGCTGGTCGGTATGCGATTCGGCCGGCAGGACGAGCTCGAGTCGGATAAGCTGGGGGTAAGGTTCACATCCGAGGCCGGGTACGACCCCCGGTCGATGACCAAGCTGATGGAGATCCTGGCGCAGAGCTCGGAGGGGGGACGGCCGCCCGAGTTCTTCAGCACCCATCCCAATCCCGAGAACCGGATCCAGCGGATCGAGGCGGCAGTCAAGGAGCGCTACCCCGAGGGAGTGCCGGCGGGCCTGGAGCGGTAAGGCGGTAAGGCGGTAAGGCGGTAAGGCGGTAAGGCGGTAAGGCGGTAAGGCGGTAAGGCGGTAAGGCGGTAAGGCGGTAGATAGAAGCAGCTCCTCATCCGGAGTGCAACGAGGGATCTACTCAGCCGGTTGCCGAGCTCGCTTGGGTAGATCCCTCACTTCGTTCGGCATGAGGTGCTGTTTTTCTTTTCGTCCGCCGTACCGCCGTACCGCCTTACCGCCCTACCGTCACCAATGGCCCGAGTCATCGGGAGAGGGTAACTTCTCAGCTCGCATGCACCTCCAGGGATCATGATCGAGCTGCTCCGGAACGCCGACCTGTACGACCCCGAGCCCAAAGGCCGCACTCACCTGCTGGTGGCGGGTGAGACCATCGTGTGGGTCGGCGCCACGCCCCCCGACTTGCCGGCGAGCCTGGGCGTGGTGGAGCACGATCTCGAAGGACGCCGGGTCATTCCGGGACTCATAGACGGACACGTTCACCTCACCGGCGGTGGTGGCGAGGCGGGACCCAACACCCGGGTGCCGCCGCTCGGACTGAGCCGCTTCACTACCGCCGGGGTGACGACCGTGGTCGGGGTGCTGGGAACCGACGATGTGATCCGCACACCGGCAGAGCTGGTGACCACGGCTCGCGGGCTCATCGCGGATGGTCTCAGCGCTTACTGCTATACCGGTGGATATCACGTGCCGCCGGCGACCGTCACCGGCAGCGTTCGCGGGGACATTGTCCTCATCGATCTGATTCTGGGAGTGGGCGAGCTGGCGATCAGCGACCACCGCTCCAGCCAGCCGACCCTGGACGAGCTGCTCCGGGTGGCGGGGGACGCGCACGTGGGCGGCCTGATGGCGGGCAAGGCCGGCATCGTGCACCTGCACGTGGGCGACGGAGGTCGAGGCCTCGACCTGGTGCGCCAGGCCGTCAAGCAGACCGAGATCCCCGCGGCGGTCTTCAACCCGACCCACGTCAACCGCAAGAAGGCGCTGTTCGATGAGGCGCTCGCACTGGTGCGGGAAGGCTGCACCATCGACATCACCGCGTTTCCGGTGGGAGAGGGCGAGGATGCCTGGCCCGCGGGCGTTGCGCTGACCCGCTATCTGGCGGCCGGGCTGCCGCGGGAGAGGGTCACCGTCAGCTCCGACGGCGGCGGCTGTCTCCCGTCGTTCGACAACGAAGGACGGGTGGTCGCCATGGATGTGGGGCGCCCTTCGGCACTGGGGGACACGCTCAAGGAGCTGCTGGCCTGCGGTCAGCCGCTGGAGCGCATCCTCCCGGCCTTCACGTCGAACCCGGCGCGGCTGCTGATGCTGTCGCGAAAGGGCCGCCTCGCCGCGGGCTCGGATGCCGACCTGGTGGTGCTCGATGCGGAAGGTGGAGTTCAGGATGTGATGGCGCGCGGCCGGTGGCACGTTCGGGCGGGGCGCCCTCTGGTGCAGGGAACGTTCGAGGCGTAGCGGACGGGCGGACAGGCGGACGGGCGGACGGGCGGACGGGCGGACAGCAGGGTCAACCATGTGGAGGAGGGTGCTGGTGGAGAAGGCTCGGGGCTACATCATTCCGGTTGGCGGCGCTGAGGAAAAGATCGGCGATGTCGCCATTCTCAGGCGCTTTGCCACGCTCTGCGGCGGCCCCGGCTGCCGGATCGCCATCATCCCTACTGCCTCCTCGGTGAGCGATACCGGCAGCCGCTACGAGGAGCTGTTCCGCAGTCTGGGCGTGGGCCAGGCCAAGTCGCTTCCGATCCAGAGCCGGGCCGATTGCGAGCACCGCGAGTGGCTGGACGTGCTCGACTCAGTAGAGGGTGTCTTCCTCACCGGCGGGAACCAGCTCCGGCTCAGCACCATGATCGGTGGCACCGAGGTGGCCAAGGCGATCCGGCGGCGGAACGCCGAGGGGATGCACGTGGCCGGGACGTCAGCGGGCGCGGCGTTTCTGTGCGAGCACATGATCGCGTTCGGCAAGGAGGGCGCCTCTCCCCGGGCCCGGATCGTTACCCTGGCCCCGGGGCTGGGCCTGACCAACCGGGTGATCATCGACCAGCACTTCCGCCAGCGCGACCGCCTCGGCCGGCTGCTGACCGCGCTGGCCTACAACCCCTTTGCCATCGGCATCGGCCTCGACGAGAACACGGCCGGCTTCATCGGGCCGGATGAGACGCTCGAGGTGGTGGGGAGCGGCGCACTCACGATCGTGGACTGCTCCGGTATCGAGTTCTCCTCCATGGCCAGGGTCCGGAAGAACGACGCCATCTGTCTCATCGGGCTCAAATTGCACATTCTCGATCACGGCTCGACCTTCAACCTGCATTCGCGCATCGCCGCGGCCGCGCCTGCGCTGGCCGTGCGGGTGGAAGGCGGCAATGAGGGGAACAAGACGGCGAAGAGGGGGAGTAGGTAGGCGGGGCAGCGGGGCAGCGGGGCAGCGGGGCAGCGGGAGCGAGTACTCTGATCACTGGACCTATCAATGCTCATCCTAGATAAGACTGTTTTGTTGGCCCGAGTCTGTACGCCCACTTTCCGGTGATCCGGCTGGACATTGACCTCGGTCCGCTGGAGGACTGGCCCTCCGGGAAGCTGGGAGCGGCGTTCACCGACCCGCTGCTGGCCGCGCTGCCCTGGCCTGCACACCCATACCTGCTCCTACGGGAAGCCGGGCGGATTCGTGCGCCGGCTGACGGAGGGCGACGGCACCTGGATGGGTCACATCCTGGAGCATGTCGCGATCGAGCTCCAGAACGTGGCGGGAGAGACGGTCACCTTCGGAAAGACCCGCTCGCACGGGGCCCGGGGACACTACTGGGTCGTCTACCAGTACGAGCAGGAAGACGTGGGGCTCGAGGCCGGACGGCTGGGCCTGGCTCTCTTGCATTCCCTCCTTCCTAATGAGCTGCGGCCCGAGGGCTCAGTCCCCCAAGGGTTCGACTTTGACGCCGACCGGGATGACTTCATCCGCTTCACCCAGCGGCGGGCGCTCGGCCCCAGCACCATGGCGCTGGTGCGGGCGGCGGAGGAGCGGCGGATTCCGTGGATTCGACTCAACGACCAGAGCCTGATCCAGTTCGGGCACGGCCGGTACCAGCAGCGGATCCAGGCGACCGTCACCAGCCGCACCTCGCACATCGCGGTGGAGCTGGCCTCCGACAAGGAAGAGACCAACCGCATACTCGGCAACCTGGGCCTGCCGGTGCCGCAGCAGCGGCTGGTTCAGACCGCGGAGGATGCGGTATCGGCCGCCGAGCGGATCGGCTACCCGGTGGTGGTCAAGCCGTTCAATGCCAATCACGGGCGCGGCATCTCGATTCATCTCACCACCTCGGAACAGGTGGCCGAGGCTTTCGATGTCGCCCGGGAGCACAGCCGGAGCGTCATCGTGGAGAGCTTCATCACCGGTGAAGACCACCGGATGCTGGTGATCAACGGTGAGCTGGTGGCGGTAGCGCTACGGGTTCCGGGACACGTCGTCGGGGACGGGACACACACGATCGAACAGCTGGTGGACGAGGTAAACCGGGACCCGCGCCGGGGCATCGGGCACGAGAAGGTTCTCACCCGGTTGACGTTCGATCACCAGGCGGAGACCCTGCTGGCCGGCAAGGGCTACACCCGGGAAACGATTCCGGCCGACGGGGAACGGGTCTTTCTCCGGTCCACCGGCAACCTCTCCACCGGCGGTACGGCCACCGACGTCACCGACCAGGTCCATCCGGACAACATCGAGATGGCGGTGCGGGCGGTGAAGGCCATCGGACTCGATGTGGGCGGCGTGGACTTCCTCAGCACCGATGTCACCGAGTCATATAAGGAAGTCGGCGGCGCCATCTGCGAGATCAACGCGGCACCCGGCTTCCGCATGCACATGGCCCCCAGCGAGGGACGGCCGCGCGATGTGGGCGGCCCGGTGATGGACATGCTGTTTCCTCCCGGCACGCCGACCCGGATTCCGATTGCCGCCATCACCGGGACCAACGGCAAGACGACCACCGCCCGGATGCTGGCCCACATCCAGAAGCTGGCCGGCCACCACGTCGGCCTCACCTCCACCGACGGGGTCTACATCAACGGCCAGCGCACCGTGGCGGGCGACATGACCGGCCCGGTGGCCACCCGGATGGTGCTGAGCGATCCGTCGGTAGACGTGGCGGTGCTGGAGATCGCGCGCGGCGGTCTGCTCCGGGCCGGCATGGGAGTGCGGAGCTGCGATGTCGGCGCGGTGCTCAACGTGAAGGCCGATCATCTCGGCCTTCGGGGCATCGGCACGCTGGAGCAGCTGGCCGAGGTCAAGCGGATCGTGGTGGAGGTGGCCCGGGAGACCGCGATCCTCAACGCCGACGATCCGCTCTGTCTCAAGATGGCCGACTACACCGAGGCCAAGAACCTGTGCTACGCCACCATGGACCCCACCCACGAGCTGGTGGGCGAGCACATCAAGGCGGGTGGGCGGGGCGTGGTGCTGGAGACCGGCATCAAGGGCCAGATGATCACGATCTACGACCATGGCACCCACATCCCGCTGCTCTGGACCCACCTGATTCCGGCCACGCTCGAGGGGCGGGCCATGCACAACGTACAGAACGCGATGTTCGCCGCCGCGATGGCGTTCAGCATGGGGCTCAAGCTGGAGGACATCCGGCACGGACTCCGTACCTTCGACACCACGTTCTTCCAGGCCCCGGGCCGGATGAACATCTACGACGAGCACCCGTTCAAGGTGATCCTCGACTACGGCCACAATCCGGCGGCAGTCGAGGCGATGTGCCAGCTGGTTGAGCGGCTGGACGTCGTGGGCCGGCGGATCTGCGTGCTGGCTGCGCCGGGCGACCGGCGGGACGAGGACATCGTCGAGATCGGCCGCATCGCCGCCGGACGATTCGACCGCTACATCTGCCGGCGGGACGACCAGCTTCGCGGCCGCCGCCCCGACGAGGTGCCGCAGCTCCTGCGCGAGGCGCTCATCGCCAACGGGGTGGCCGCCGAAGACGTCCTGGTGATTCCCAGCGAGGAGGCGGCCGTTGACGCCGCCCTGCGGGAGGCGGACCCGGGCGACCTGGTGCTCATCTTCGGAGACGCCATCACCCGGAGCTGGAAGCAGATCATCCAGTTCCGTCCCGAGGCGGCGCCGCCACCCGCGGAGCGGCGCCGGGTGTCTCGGCCCGAGCCGGTGCTGGCCGCGGTGGCGCCGATGATGGAAGACCGGCGGCGCGAGTTCGTGCGGGACTCGCGGGGCGTCCGGATCGCGCGTGAGGAGATGGCCGACTGACCAGTAAAGCGCCGCCCATGGACGTTCTCGACTCCCGCCGCCTGACCGGACCAGGGCTGCTGCTGGACCGCCCGGGCGCGGTCCTCGAGCTTCGGCTGGGCGGGCTGGATCCGGAACAGGCGATCGCCGCCTGGAAGCGTGTCGCGCTGCGTCTGCTTCACGATGTCGGCTGGCCCAATGAGCAGCTGGCCACTCGGACGTTCGGAGGAGGAGTGAGCCTGGCGCTTACCGCGCCGGTCGATGCCCTCTATGCGGCTACCTCGCTGAACGAGCTCGCCTGGGAAGCGGCGGCGGCGGAGCTGGGAGAAGGTCCCGCTCCGGACTATGCCGCCGGCCTCGCCTCACTGCACGACGCCATCGCGACCGAGAGTAATCCAGCGCTGGTGGCGCTGCGGGATGCCGCACGCGCCCGCGGCCTGACCTTCCTCAGTGGCGAGGAGCAGGTCTCGGTCGGCTCGGGCAAGGGAGTCCAGGTCTGGCCGGAGGCTTCGCTGCCGGATGTGGCCGCGGTGGACTGGGCGCGGGTACACGACGTGCCGATGGCCCTGGTCACCGGCTCGAACGGCAAGACAACCGTGGTCCGCCTGCTGGCGGCCATGGTCCGGGCGGCGGGACGAGTTCCCGGCTACACATCCACCGATGGCGTGATGGTGGGCACCGTGGCCATCGAGGAAGGTGACTTCTCCGGGCCGAGTGGCGCGCGCATGGCTCTGCGCCGCCCGGAGGTGGAGATAGCCATTCTGGAGACGGCGCGCGGCGGGCTGCTGCGCCGGGGACTCCCGGTCGAGCACGCGGAGGTTGCGACCGTCACCAACGTCGCCGAGGATCACCTGGGGGAGTACGGGATCGGGAGCCTGTCCGAGCTGGCCGATACCAAGCTGCTGGTGGCCAAGGCGCTCGGCGGCCGGGGGACTCTGGTCCTGAACGCCGACGATCCGATGCTGGTGGAGCGAAGCCCAGCGATCAAGGCCACGATCACCTGGTTCTCACTCGAGCCCACGTCTCCTCTGATTGCCGCACATACCCAGGCCGGCGGGACCGCCGTCGTCGCCGAGCAGGGGCAGATCGTGCTGATCCGGGAGAACCGGCGCGAGACCGTGGCCATTGTGGCGGAGGTCCCGATCACCTTCCGAGGGACGGCGGAGCACAACGTCGCCAATGCGCTCGCCGCCGTGGGATCAGGCGCGGCGCTGGGCCTCGAGCCGGAAGCCATGGCCCGAGCGCTCCGGAAGTTTGGTCACGATCCGGCGGATAACGCCGGCCGTGCCACACTCCTGGAGGTCGGCGGGATTCAGATCCTGCTCGACTATGCCCACAACCCCCACGGCATGTTGGCGCTGGTCGGGCTGGCTCAGAAACTCCCGGCCCGGCGACGCCTGGTCATGGTGGGTCAGGCCGGCGACCGAAGTGACGAGGCGATTCGGGAGCTGGCGCGAGCGGTCTGGTCGCTACGGCCCGACCACGTCGTGGTCAAGGACATGGATGAGTTTCTCAGGGGTCGCGCCGTAGGCGAGGTGCCTGCCCTGCTCGCCGACGAGTTTTCCCGACTCGGTCTCCCCGGGCAGTCCCTCACCCGGGTGGGCCCCGACATCGCCGGCGTACGCAAGTCGCTGCAATGGGCACTCCCCGGCGACCTGCTGGTTCTTGCGGTGCATCAGGATCGGCGGGCGGTGCTCGAACTCTTCAATCGCTTGACCGAGGATCGTTGGAGGGCGGGCGAGCCTCTACCGCAGCAGACAGGTGGCCCGAGCAAGGAGATCACGTGAACCCTGAATTTCTTGCCCCGCTCATACCCATCGCCGCGATCATTGCCTTCGCGGCGGTCAAGATCGCTCGTATGCATGCCACTCGTGCGGAATCTCTGCCGTCCGATGTCACTGCCCGGCTCGAGGCACTCGAGCATGAAGTGCAGGGCGTCCAACAGGAGCTGGCAGAGACACAGGAACGGCTCGATTTCGCGGAGCGTTTGCTCGTCAAGGCACGGGAGGAGCGGCAGATTGGCGGCTAGTGGCCCCACATTCTCATTCGCGGTGAGCGGCTCTGCCCTGACCACGCCCGGGCTGAACCTGTTCGCTGCCGGCAGGTCAGCCGGATGGGCCGGCTCGGCCCTGCGGGGCAGACCAGCTTTTACCGACCAGATGTGAGAGGCCTGACGATGCAGAACCGAGACGACTCGACCGTGGTGGACCGGGTACCACAGCCCGAGCCCCACCCGACTCCATATCCCAATCCCACGCGGCCGGGGCCTTCGCCTGATCCGACGCCGTCTCCGAGCCCAAGCCCCACGCCGCGGCCGGATCCAATCCGGACCCCGTCGCCCGAGCCGCGGCCATCACCCCGAGACGCGGAGAGGACGTAAGGGACGGAGAGGACGGAGACGCTGGCGATCGGCGAATCAGCCGGTGGGCCTCCGAAAGAACGGAGCGTTGGTGCCGGGTGTGGCGATCGTCTCCCACCATCCGTCTCCAAAGTCTGACCCGGCTTCTCCTGCCCGTGGGAGGTAACCATGTCCGGCCGCTCGGCAGCCCGCTTCGTCCCGCCACTTCTGCTCGCCTGTGCCGTCACATCACCTGCAACGCTCCTCGCGCAACGGTCCGCCGAGCGCGGCATGCTGATGGAGTGGGAAGCACGCGTCGCCAGCAGCTCGGTGGTGGCGGAGCTGAAGCCGCTCCTCGATTCCGCCGTGTCGAAACAGGCCACCGGCGGCGAGTGGCCGCTGGGATTTCTCCGCCGGGGGCTGGTCAAGCGCCGCTTGGGCGAGCTCACCGAGAACCGCCGCTACTTCGACGAGGCGCTCGAGGAGTTCTGGGCCGTGGTCGTCGAGCACCGGAACTGGCCCTACGCCTGGTACGGCCTCGGCAGCACCAAGCTGGCCATGGCCGCCCTGCAGCTGCTGCCCTACCCGGACGAGCACCAGCCCGACGGGTCGAGCTATGCGGAGGAGGCCGGCGTCGCCCTCACCCGGGCGCTGGAGGCAGACTCGACGTTCGGGCCGGCGAAGCTCGCGCTGGCTCGAGCCATGGGCCCGGCGGAATCGTCGGGCCCCGGCGCGTTGCTCGCGGTGGCCCACCTGCGGCGGGAAGCCGGAGACCTCGACTCGACCGTCGTACTGCTGGTTCGATACCTTCAAGCCGGCGGCGATTCCGGCGTGGGGTTTCTCGAGCTGGCGCGGGCCCACTTCGAGTCGGGCCGCGTGGCGGCCGGAGCGGACGCCTACTACGCCGCCGTCGCCCGGGCCCGATCGGCCGAAGCCAGGCGGGGCGTCAGGGAAGACCTCGCCTGGATCATGGATTCCGCGGAGCTCGAGACCTTCGACCGCACGCCGGATCGGGAACTGCCGTCCTCGATCGAGGCGTTCTGGGAGCGGCGGGACGTGCGCGACCTCCGGCTGGCGAACGAACGATTAGCCGAGCACTACCGCCGGCTGGCCTACGCCGATCGCCACTTTCTTCGCGTGAGCGACCGGCTCCGTCCCACCCGGGGAAGACAGTATCGGCCGCATCAGACACGTCTGGACGACCGGGCGGTGATCTACGTCCGGCACGGCGAGCCCGACGCGCGGGCGTCGTTCGGCACCTCCTTCCCCAGCGCTGGGGCTGTCGCCCCGCAGATCGTGTACAACCCGGACGGACTTGGGGCCGGTGACCGTTTGAACGGACTTACGCTCCCCCGGCCGGACGATGCGACCCCACCGGTGCCGCCGAACCTGTCGTGGAAGTACCAGCTCCCGGACGGCAACCTGGTCTTTCACTTCGTGGCGGAGTTCGGGAGCGACTACCGGTTGATCGAGAGCCTGCTTGACGTCTTCTCCCTCGACACGGTCATCAATCTCCAGATGAGCAACAGC
Organism: uncultured Gemmatimonadales bacterium; assembly: GCA_963742755.1. GTDB lineage: Bacteria > Gemmatimonadota > Gemmatimonadetes > Gemmatimonadales > GWC2-71-9 > CAVVWJ01. The sequence continues at coordinate 1,625,751 of CAVUMU010000010.1, read as the reverse complement.
GCGGCTCCTGGCCAGCCCCGGGGGCCGGCATTCGACCCGGCCCGGTTCGCCCACGCGCTGATCCAGTCGCGGTCTGAGCTGGATCCGGTCTATGCCCGCCTGGCCCAGCGGCTCTCGATTCAGGGCTCGTCCAACCTCCAGCTGGAGCGCGCGGCCGGCCGGCGGTCGCTCGCGATCGGGACCAAGTCCGACAGCTACGTCGAGAGATTCCGCGCGAGCCTCGAGCCCACGGTGCAGGCTTACGGGGTGTCGCGGAACGGCGAGGGCCGGGTGCTGGTGGTCTTCGGCGTACCGCGGCCACGCGGCGCGGGCGACAGCGTCACGTTGTTCCCCCTCTCGGTCAGGCTGGTGGTGTCGAGCCAGGACGACCGCCGCCTGGTGCAGATAGACACGACGATCCGGCTGCGATCGTTCGGCACGCGGGCCGGTGGGCGGGAGCTGGCGGGCTACCTCGAGTTGCCCGCGCCCCCTGGTCGGCACCGGTTGCGCGTCCTCCTGGCGGACTCGGCGAACGGCGCGGGAGGGGCGGCGCGGATCGAGCCGATCGTCCTTCCGGCTGCGGACGATCCGGCGATGGCGCTCAGCGACCTGATTCTGGGGGTGACGGGCGCGCTCCTGTGGCCGGGGCCCGACGGTCCAGTAGCGCTCAATCCTTCGGGCCGCTTCAGAGCAGCGCCGGCCGCGCTCTACTACCGCATCGGCGGCCTCCAGGTGGATTCGACCTACCAGACGAGCATCGAGATCCGGCCGGACCGGGCGGGCGGCAGCCGGCGCACCGCAGCCGCGTTCGCGATGAAGGCCGAGGCCGGGACCCAGGTGGTGCGCCGCGGCATTGACCTGCGCGGGCTCGGTTCGGGGCCGTACCTCCTCGTCGTGACGGTGACAGGCGCAGGAGGAAAGGTGACGAGCAGCCGCGGCTTCCGAGTCAAGTGAAGAGGCGCGGTCGGTCCGACGGCCGTACGCGGGCCGCACCTAAGGGGGAGTGAGCCGCGCCAGGTAGTTGCCGTATTCATCTGGTTCACGCATGATCTCGCAGTCCCAGCCTTCCTCCCGCGCGTAGCGGCCGAGCGTCGCGGCATCGACGTAGAGCTGGGGAAACGGCGCGCCCTTCCGCCCCTCGTACTCCACCTGGAAGTGCAGCTCGCCCACATAGCGCCCATCGGGCCGCTCCAGGGCGCCGGTGCGGTTGGCCTCGACATCCAGCCGCACGCGCACGTCGGTGGAATCCGCCAGCACCTGGCCCCCGGGACGGATCAGCCGGCGAGCCTGGGAAAAGAACCGGCGCAGGCCGGGCAGCGTCTCGGTGAGGCCAATCCCGTTCATCATCATGAAGACGGTGTCGAAGGGTTCGGCCTCGACGTCCATCCAGGTGGCGGCGCGGACGTCTCGCACGCCCCGCTCCCGAAGAATGCGGACCAGGGGCGGAAGAATCTCGATGGCGGTGACCTCGAATCCGCGCTCCTGCAGCACGAGCGAGTGGCAGCCGGACCCGGCCCCCACATCCAGGACCCGGCCGCGACACGAATCGAGGGCCAGCCTCTCCAACGGGGGGAACTGGTCAGGGCCGCGGAAGAAATAGGAGACCGGCACCTCGTCCCGCTCGAAGTCGTCATAGACGACGAGCACGGCGTCGTGTTTCCCGCGATGGTAGGCCTCCATGGCGGCGGCATGCGGCTTCCAGGGGTCCAGATCCATGGCCTTATCTTTCAGAATGCCTTTGTTGAAGCCGCCGGTCCCGCCGAACCGCACGCGCGCATGGAGCACTCTCGCGGTCAGCGCGGGGGTCCACCTGGTGTTGCTGGCGGTGGCAGTCGGACTCTCCCGGACTCCGGCCGCGGAGAAGTCCGCGGAAGGCACGGACGATCCGGCACCACCCCGGCGGATCGAGATGATCTACGTCCCCCCAGGTGGAGCCACCGCCGCCGCCGGTGCAGCCCCCACCGGTGCGGGCTGTGGCCGCACCGGTTCGGCCCCGGCAGCCAGCCCCTCCTCCGGTACGTCAGACTGTGCCCGAGCCCGAGCCCAATGCGCCGCCGGACGAGACCCGCTCCAGCGGAGCGGAGACGGCGGAAAAGCCAACAGCGGAGAGGCCAGCGTCAGAGAGGACCGTGGCTACGCTCGAATCCGAGGCCCGCCGCATTTTCGGCCGCCGCCGGCTGGCAACCCGGGCCGGGGCCGGACCGCAGGCCCGGCGACCCATGGAAGCCTGGCTGCCGGAGAGCTCGGAGCGCTGCGTCCCCCAACCGGTGGCGCCAAGGGATTCGGCGGGTCCGACCGAATACGGAACGGTGACGGGCCGGATATTCCGGCAGGATAATGGCCGGCCCCTGGCCGGGGCGCACCTTCAGATGATCGGGACGCCATACGTCACCTTCACGGATGCGACCGGCGAGTATCGCTTTAACTTCGATCTGGCGCTGATGGACAACTGCCGTACGCAGTACGTCAGGGTCTCGGCCGCTGGCTACGAGTCCCGACTCCTGGTGGTCATGATAGGGCCCAACCGGAGCGAGGACGTGCGCCTGCGGAAACGTTAGCGAGGTCTATCGCAGCAGCGACGCGGCGAGGATTCCCGCCGCGAGCAGCGCCGCGGCCACTGCCAGGTATGCGATGATCTGAGTTTTACGCAGTACCGCTTGCAGCTCTTCCTGCCCTTCAGCCAACCGGCCAACCGCTCCACCAAGTGGTCCGCCCGGCCCATCGAACAGCGACTGCGACATGACGTTCTCGGCCGCCATCACTTCGGCCATGCCCTGGATGAAGTGCCGCTGGTGGATCCGCTTCTCCGAGTCCGGACCTGGTTCCACCGTGGCGATCTGGGCCGCCTTGAGCACCGCGTTCTTGATGTCGCCGCCGCTCCGGGGATAGGCCTCCGCCAGTGCCCTGAAGTCGACGTCGGGGGCGAGCGGGGTCTTTCGAGCATGGAGCTGGACCGTCCAGATCCGTTCCCGCTCGTCCACGTCCGGCATCTCGAACAGGATGTGGGTGCGGACCCGGCGCTCGAAGGCCGGATCAATGTTGGCGGCGAGGTTGGTGGCGAAGATGACCACTCCAGGAAAGCTCTCCAGCTCATGGAGCAGCACGTTGACCACCCCGTTGGCCTCGCGCTCGTAGGCCGCGGTAATCGAGCTGAAGCGCCGACTGGCGATGGCATCGGCCTCATCGAAGAACAGCACCGCGTCCTGACGCGCGGCCGACCGAAAGACCGAAGCCACATGCTTCGCGGTCTGACCCACCCACCGGGATTCCAGCTCCGCATAGCGCACTACCAGGAGCTTCTTGTCCAGGGCGTACGCCAGCGCCTCGGCGCAGATCGTCTTTCCGGTACCGGGCGGGCCGGCAAAGTGGAAGGCGAGCCCGAGACCACTCGAGTGGCGTTCGGCCAGTCCCCACTGCTGGAAAATCAGGTCGTGCTTCCGCACCAGGGCCAGGGCGTGATTGAGAGCCCGCAGCGTGGTTGGAGGAAGCACGACGTCGTCGAAGGAGCGTCGCGGCTCGACCGCGTCCACCAGCTCGCTGCTGCTGGAGATACCGCCGAAAAGAAGATCACGGATCGAATCAGCCATACGCGTAATATGCCCTGATGGAGCATTCAAAACGGCGGCCCGCTGGAGCTCTAGGGTGAGGCATACACCACCGGTCCTACCTCGAGCTTTCCATCCGCAGGATCCCCGCGAAACGTCACCCACCCCTGGCGTTTGGACTTTTTGGGCAGGAACGCGATATCGAGCACTGCCTCCTCGCGCTCCGCCTTCCCGGCGAGCGTGATTACCACGCTGAGGCCTTCAGCGACCCTGTCCCCTCGATTGAACAGGGTGACCGGAACCCGAAAGCCGTGGGTCACCCCCCGTGGCCTCCCCAGTTGAACCACCACCTCCGGCGGATTCGAGCCGGCCGTCACGACTTCCCGGATGAGGTATGCCAGTGTGGCCATTACCAGTATGAGTCCCAGGGCGAACACCGACCATTCGAGGCCGTTCTTTTCGAGAGCTCGGGTCATTGGAGCAGGAGCCTTCCGGCCGAGGCGCCCAGTGTCGCCGGCACCCCCAGGACCACAGTCTGCCCGACGATCATGATGGGTCCAACGCCGTCCAGCCGGCCGAACAGCCAGAGGATAGCGGCCGACACAGCCAGCGCCACAGCATAGGTCACCGTCGTTCCCTGCAGCACCGCACTCATCGAATCAGCCCGGACCCAGCGGTCGGCCCCCCGGAAGTCACTGTAGTGGAGGATGATGGCGCCGAGGACGAAGGATATCAGGGTGACCCCAATCAGGCGGAAAGGTGACATGTCGGTAGCGAGGACCACCACCTCTTCCGTGGGCGCTACGTTGGCCGCGAAGAGCACCGCTCCGCAGCACGCGAGCACGAGCTGCCCGGCAAAGGTCACCTTATCGGGGCCGGCCATTCCAGAGTCGGCCTCGCCGCCGCCGAGCTGGGCGGTGCCGACCGACACGCCGATCGCGATCGTCATCGCCTGCACGACGATCGATCCCAGGATCTCGTCGATATGCTGGTCCGGGCCAATCCGGCCCAGGGTATAGAGGATGAACGCCGAAAGCAGCAGCCCCAGGCCCAGCTCCTCGACCGAATCGATCGCCACTTCGCTCCAGCCGGTATCCGGGCGCAGCCCGGCGTAGCGGTTATAGCCCAGCAACAGCACAAAAGTCGTAACCACGTACGCCAGCTGGCGGGGCGGCTCCATGGTGAAGCCGGCCCACCAGACCTCGCCGGTATACAGCAGCGGCAGGCTGAAGAGGAGGCCTCCGGCGACGCCGCGGCCATACTCACGGAGCGATTCTGGGACCGCCCGACCGGCGGGGGGCTTACCGGGGCGGAGAGTTATTCGCGCACCCTCGGATCCGGCTTTTCCGCACCGGATGTGCCGACCACTCTATCCCAGGCATCGCGTACCGCTTCCTTGATCTCCTCCCAGGTCGAGGTGTTCTCCCGCCGGTGCTCGTAGCGGTCCCAGCCCTTTTCCAGATCCTCTTGCGCCTCTTCCCAGCTGCGGCCGACGTGGTGTTGTGCCGACTCGAATCCATAGCGATACGCCGGGCGAAACCGGTCGTAGAAATCCGGGCCTGCCGCGTAGGGCCTGCTGGTAAAGTTCTCGAACCAGTAATTATCCTCGGTTTCCCAGGCCGCCTTCCAGGTCGGATCCACCGGGGACGGGACAGACGCATCATGGGCGTTCTTGTTCTCAGGCATGTGGCCTCCTCGATAATGCGGGAACTACCAGTTGGGCTGGTTGCATAGTAGCGCCGCCGGGCCGGGCAGCCGGGTGACGGTCGTCACCAGCCCTCCTTTGCGCCCGGTCCCTGCCCCGGCCATAATCCGTGCAGGATGAAGACCGCGCCGCCCCTCTGGATTCTCCGGACCGCGTTCCGCACCGTTGGCGCGGTCGCTCCCGGCGTGGCCGGCCGCTGGGCGGAGAGCATCTTCTGCCGCCCGCCCCGGAACGAGGCTCGCCCCTTGGAGGAGGCGTTTCTGGCGACGGGAACGCGGCACACGCTGCAGAGCGAGAAGCAGGACATCGCGGTGTGGGCGTGGAGCGATGGTCCCGTCGTGGTGCTGGCCCATGGCTGGGGCAGCAGGGCCGGACGGTTCAGCGCGCTGGCCCAGGCACTGGTCGCCTCCGGCTTCCGGGTCGTCCTTTTCGATGCGCCCGCGCACGGCGCTTCGATGGGGCGTCTGGCGTCGCTGCCCCAGTTTTCGCGCGCGCTCCGGGTGGTGGGCGACGCCATGGGTCCGATACACGGGCTGGTCGGCCATTCGCTTGGCGGCGCGGCGGTGTCGCTGGCCATGCGGAACGGGCTCCAGGCCCGCCGCGCGGTCCTCCTCGCTCCGCCCGCCGATGTGGTGATCTTCTCCCGCGCCTTCGCGAAGCACCTGCGCATTCCGCGGCGGGCGCACGACGCGATGCGGCAGAACCTGGAATCCCGGCTCCAGTTCCGCTGGGAGGAGCTGCACGTCCCTACCCTCGCCCGCCGGATGACGGCTCCCGCGCTGATCGTTCATGACCGGGATGACCCCGACGTTCCCTACGCGCATGGCGAGGAGATCGCGGCCGCCTGGCCGGGGGCCGAGCTGCTGACAACCACTGGACTGGGCCACCGTGCGGTGCTGCGGGATCCCGCGGTGATTCAGCGAACCGTGGCGTTCGTCGGCGCCGGCGGGGCCAGGTGATCGTGATGGACCGGGAGAACCTCTGGGCCCGGGGATGGTCTCATGTGCTTTCGACCACCAACGACGTGGCTGAGCTCAGCGCCTTCTGCCAGCAGGTGGGCGCACCCCAGACGGCGCTGCACCTCCGGAGCCGCTGGCCCCACCTCGACCTGAAGCTGGAGGCCCGCGACCGGGCTCTGGCCAGCCCCGGGGTCCGCGTGTTCGAGCGGACGTCCGAGATGCTTCGTTTCCTCAAGCGGAAATAGGACCTCCCAAGTTGCCTGACACCAGCAATTGCGTACAAGCGTGTTTATGTGTTATGTGATTATTGATTAATCGAGATGATCCGGAGAGGTGGCAGGGCCAGATGACACAACTTTCCCGCCGTCAGTTTCTCGCCCGCGCTGGCATGACCGCAGGCGGATCTTCCCTCGGCAGTCTGGTGGCGCTCGGGCTCCGGCCTGAGGCATTACAGGCAGAAACACTCCCCCTCGACTGGAAGATCGAACGGACCGAAGTAGTGCCTTCGATCTGCCCCTATTGCGCCGTGGGGTGCGGGCAGCTGATGCACGTGCGCGATGGCCGCCTGATCAACATCGAGGGCAATCCCGACTCCCCCATTTCCCGCGGCAATCTCTGCCCCAAGGGAGCGGCCACTTTTCAGCTCACAGTGAATCCCAACCGGCAGACCAGGTGCCTCCACCGGAAGCCGGGGGCAACCGAGTGGGAGGCGATCGAGCTGGATCAGGCCATGGATATGGTCGCAGCCCGGGTCAAACGGACCCGGGACGAGACCTTCAAGGCCACGGCGGACATCGAAGGGCGGCGCGTTACCGTCAACAACACCCTGGGCATCGCGTCTCTGGGCGGGGCGACGCTCGACAACGAATGGAACTACATCCACGCCAAGCTCTGGCGCGGACTGGGCGGGGTATTCCTCGAAAACCAGGCCCGAATATGACACTCCTCCACGGTCCCCGGTCTGGGGGTCTCCTTCGGTAGAGGCGGCGCATCGACGTTCCAGCAGGACCTGCAGAACGCCGACAGCATCGTCATAATGGGCTCGAACTTCGCTGAGTGTCACCCGGTCGGATTCCGCTGGGTGATGAAGGCCAAGGAGCGCGGCTGCAAGGTCATCCATATCGACCCGCGCTTCACCCGCACCAGCGCGATGGCGGACCAGCACGTCGGCATCCGCTCCGGGAGCGACATCGCCTTCCTGGGCGGGCTGATCAACTACATCCTGAGCCACGACCGGTGGTTCAAGGAATACGTGCTGCATTACACCAATGCGGCCACGATCGTATCCGAAGACTTCCGGGACACCGAGGATCTGGATGGGCTCTTCTCGGGATACGACGAGCAGGCGCGCAAGTACCAGCCCCTCTCCTGGTGCTACTTCGGAACCGAGAAGGGGGTCATGCATCCGGAGCACGAGGGCCCACCGGAGGGCCGCGATACCCACAGCAAGGAGGGGCAGCCGGGAGTAGACTACCGGAAGCACCCCCCGCGCACCGATCCCACCCTGCAGCATCCCCGCTCGGTCTTTCAGATCCTCAAGCGGCACTACGCGCGGTATACCCCGGAGCGGGTAGCCGAGATCTGCGGCTGCACGGTCGCCGAGTTCGACCGGGTGGCGAATACTCTGTGCGAAAACTCCGGCCGGGAACGGACCTCAGCCTTTGCCTACGCCGTGGGGTGGACCCAGCACACCGTCGGCGTGCAGTACATCCGCGCAGCCGGCATCGTGCAGGCCCTGCTGGGAAACATGGGCCGGCCCGGGGGCGGGATCCTGGCCCTGCGGGGGCACTCCACCATCCAGGGCTCGACCGATATTGCTACGCTCTACAATCTTCTTCCGGGCTACCTGACGGCGCCCTCGGCCCAACTGCCCGAGCATGCCACGTTCGACGGCTGGATCAACCACGAGATGCCGATGACCGGATGGTGGGTCAACGGCCGCAAGTACATGGTCTCGATCCTCAAGGCCTGGTATGGCGACGCGGCAACGCGCGACAACCAGTGGGGCTACGAATTTCTGCCCAAGAACGTGGGAGACCACTCCCACATCCCGATGTTCATCGCGATGCACCAGGGTGTCGTGAAGGGCTTCATGGCGATGGGCCAGAACCCCGCGGTGGGCGGACAGAACGCCACCTATCAGCGGGGTGGCCTGGCCAGGCTGGAGTGGATGGTGGTGCGGGACATCTTCATGACCGAGACCGCCGAGTTCTGGAAGGCGCCCGACGTGGCCGACCCGAGCGCCATTCAGACCGAGGTGTTCTTCCTTCCCAGCTCGACCGTGCCTGAGAGCGAAGGGTCGTTCACCAACACCCAGCGGCTGGTGCAGTGGCATGAGAAGGGACTCGAGGCGCCGGGCGATTGCCGCAGCGACCTCTGGTTCACCCACCACCTCTGCAAGCGGCTCAAGCAGCTGTACGCCGGCTCGACCAGTCCCAACGACGCCCCGTTCCTGGCTCTGACCTGGGACTTCGAGGAGGAAGGCCCCCGGCAGGAGCCGGTCGCGCAGAGCATCCTCAAGGAGATCAACGGTTACACGGTGGCGGACCGGGTGCCGGTCAAGACCTTCAGCGACCTCAAGGACGATGGCTCCACCGCCGCGGGGGCATGGATCTATACCGGCATCTACCCGGAGGAGGGGGTCAACAAGGCAGCGGCGCGGGTGTCGGACGACTACGTCTCGCTCGGCTGGGCATTCGCCTGGCCGGCTAACCGGCGGATCCTTTACAATCGCGCGAGCGCCGACCCTTCCGGCAAGCCGTGGTCGGAGCGAAAGAAGTATGTCTGGTGGGACGCGGGCCGGCGGCAGTGGGTGGGTTACGACGTGCCGGACTTCGAGGCCACCAAGCCACCGGCCTACAAGGGCGTCTGGAGCAAGGGAGGCATGGACGCGCTGGACGGCGACGCGCCGTTCATTATGAAACCGGATGGCAAGGCCTGGCTCTTTGCGCCCAACGGGCTGGTGGACGGGCCGCTGCCGACCCACTATGAGCCCTGGGAGGCGCCGGTCGAGAATGCGCTCTACCGCGCGCATCCGAAAAACCCGGTGGCCCGGACGTTCAATGTGGTCGGAAACCGATACATCGACCCGGGAGACGCGCGCTACCCTGTCGTGATCTCTACCTATCGCCTGACCGAGCACCACACCGGCGGGGCGATGAGCCGTTGGTTGCCCTGGCTGGCGTCGCTCATGCCGGAAATGTTCGTGGAGATATCGCCCGAGCTCGCCCGGGAACGCGGGATCAATAACGCCGGGTGGGCGACGATCGTGACGCCACGCGGCGCCATCGAGGCGAAGGCGCTGGTCACCCGCCGGATACGCCCATTCGAGGTGATGGGCCGAGTCGTGCATCAGATCGGCATGCCCTGGCATTGGGGATACCGGGGCTTGTCGACCGGCGCCCCGGCCAATGCCCTGTCGGCCCTGGTCGCCGATCCGAATGTGACGATTCACGAGGCGAAGGCCTTCATGTGCAACATCGTGGCCGGGCGCCAGGCGAAGGAGCTGACGGCTCAGCTGGAATCGGCGCCTTCGGCGGTTCCTCACGTGGGCCGGCGCGAGCGCCAGGCCGCCGAAGCCAACATCGAGTACGGCATCGAGCTGGCGCAGAAGGCGGCCTCGCTGGATGAGCTGGTGGTACAGCCGCCCCCGCCATACCTCCCGCTCGACTATCCCGAGGGTGTCTACCATGGCTAAGGGCTTCTTTACCGACACGACGCTCTGCATCGGCTGCAAGGCGTGCCAGGTGGCCTGCCATCAATGGAACCAGCTCCCGGCGGTGAACGATGGACACACCGAGCTGACCGGAGACTCCTACGACAATACCGGGCACCTCAACGCGCTCGACTGGCGCCACGTCCGCTTCATCGAGCAGTTTCCCGAGGACCGGAGCCAGGATGGATTCCTGAAGGGGTCACGCTGGCTGATGATGTCCGACGTCTGCAAGCACTGCGTGCGCGCCGGATGTCTGGAAGTGTGCCCGACCGGCGCCATCATTCGAACCGAGTTCGACTCGGTCTACATCCAGCAGGATACCTGTAACGGCTGCCGCGCCTGCCTCGCCGCGTGTCCCTTTGGCGTGGTGGACATCGGCAGCGACGGGAAGGCCAAGAAGTGCACCTTGTGTTACGACCGCCTCCAGCACGGCATGGAGCCGGCTTGCGCCCAGGCATGCCCCACCGACTCGATCCGCTTCGGCGACGTGGAGGAGCTGATGGCCATCGCCGACCAGCGGGTGCTCGAGCTCAAGGCCCAGGGCGTCGAGGCCTATATCTACGGGAAGGAAGAGATCGTCGGCGGGCTGAACTGTTTCTTCCTGCTGGTGGACCGGCCCGAGGTCTACGGGTTGCCGGCCAGGCCCGGGCTGCCCTCGGCCAACGTGCCGGAGGCGTTCGGGGTGAGCGCCCTGACAGCCGCGGCGCTCGCGGTGACCGGGGTCGCGAGCTTCCGCAAGCGCCGGATGGATGAGATGGGCGGACAGCAGTGGCCCGAGGAGTCGCCGCCGGACCCACCAGCCCCGCCATCGGTCGGCATCGAGGCGGTGCGGGGGACCCAGAACATTATGGAGGACCACCTCCGTCAACGTGAGCAGCGCGGCCCGGACGCCGCACCGACCTCGAGCTACGTGCGGGTCCATCAGGATGAGGTGACCCGGCGCCGCACGCTACCGATTCTGGGGCAGGCTCGTCCGTGATCGTTCAGTGCCTCGCCAGTCTGGCCCTCCAGTGGCCAGTCAATCCGCAGGCCGGTGTGCCGCTGCCGCCGCGGTGGGGATGGTACGTAGTTCTCTACTTCTTCATCGGCGGCCTCATCGCCGGCTGCTACGCCATCGCCTGCGCCCTCGATGCCATGGGAGACCCGCGCGACCGCGTGGCCGTCCGCCTGGGATACGCCATCGCATTCCCGGGTCTCTTGATCTGCGCCGCGCTCCTGGTCGTCGACCTGGGGCGGCCGGAGCGCTTCTGGCACATGGTAATCAAGTCGCACTACTTCCCGGAGCCGATCTTCAAGCATTGGTCTCCGATCTCGATTGGATCCTGGGTGCTCTCCGTCTTCGGGGCGTTCGCCTTTATCTCGTTCATGAGCGTGCTGATCGAGAGTGGAAAGTTCCGCTGGAAACCGATTGTGCGTCTCGCTGACCGCCTGCGGCGGCTTCCCCGTGCCGGGTTCGTGGCGTGGTTGATTTCGGGCGCCTTCTTTGCTCTTTTCCTCGCCGGCTACACCGGTGTGCTCATGGTGGCCACCGTGAAGCCGGTCTGGCACAATGCCGTTCCGCTCGGGGGACTGTTCCTTGCGTCGGCGCTGTCGGGGTCGTACGCCCTCCTGATTCTGTTGCTGGCGCGTCGAGGCCGCGGACACACCGACGCGACCGTGTCCAAGCTAGAAGACGCGGACCGCTGGGCGCTGGGCATCGAGGTCGCCCTGTTGTTGCTGGTGCTCGTTCCGCTCGGGGCGCTGGCGCGCCCGATGGTGACCGGCGGATTCGGCGCGCTCTTCTGGCTGGGCGTGGTGTTGGTGGGGCTGATCGCGCCGGTGGCGCTCGATCTCAGGACGCGCAGAACACCCGGGCACCAGCAGCCGGCGCTCCGGGCTGCGATGATCCTTGTTGGCGGGCTCGTCCTGAGGTTCGTCATGGTGATGGCCCCGCAATGGCCACAGGTGAGCCCATGGCATCTCTGAGAGCGTGGCTGCTGCCGGCGTCGGCAGCACTCTCCACGGCGGTACTGGTAGCCTCCTGTTCTCCAGAGGCCCGGCGTGTTCGCGATGGTGGGAGAGGCGGGGACCCTGAAAACAAGCGCCTGACCCCAGCGCCGTATGTGGACCCCAAGGCGGCCGATACCACAACGTGGCCGGGACGGGCTCCGACTCCCGTTGCGCGGCTCGAGGCCGGAACCATGTACCCTCCCCCGCCCCCCGTCGTGCTGGGGCCGAAGCCGGCGGCAAAGTCGCCCTCGGAGGCCGAGCAACGCACATTCGACGAATCCGCGAAAGACCCACGTCGTCAGGAGGATCGCTGAGCGATGAGCGTCGCCGATGCGATGCTTCGGACGCTGGCCACCGCTCTCCCTGACATGGAGCTCCCCGGCGGTGTGCCACACCTCGCCGCGGCCGAGGCTCGGCTGGCAGGAGGCGTGGCGGCGCTGGAGGGCGAGACCCTCCTGACCGGGGCAGCCCTGGTCCTGAATGTGGAGCTGCTGGTGGCTGCGCTGGGACCGGCCGCGTCGCCGGAAGTGCGCGCTGTCGGGGCCCAGATGCGCGCGCATCTGCCGGAGGGCACGCCGAACGAGCTCGTGGAGGCGGCACAATCCCGCACCTGGGATGCCATCGAGGCGCTGGCCTCGAGGATCGGCCTCGACCCCAAGGCAGTCGTCACCCTGGTGGATTTCGCGACTCGGCCTGCGCTGCGAGCGGGAGCACGAGCGGTTCGAGAGGCGGTCGCCCGAAGCCACTGGCGGCGGGGAACCTGTCCGGCGTGTGGCTCGGCTCCGCTCCTGGCCGAACTGCGCGGCGGGGGAGCGTCGGGAACCGCCGAACACGAGCGGTTGTTACGATGTGGCCGCTGTCTCAGCGCATGGTCTTTCCCGCGGCTGCGCTGCGTCTCGTGCGGAGAGACCAATCATCGAAAGCTGGCATACCTGCACGGCACCGGAGAGGAGAGCTTTCGCCGGGCAGAAGTGTGTTCGAGCTGTCACGGGTATGTGAAGAGCATCGCAGTGCTCGCATCGCTCGACTTCTATCAGCTGCTCTCCACCGATCTTACTACCGCCCCGCTCGATGCAGCAGCGATCGAACACGGTTTTCACCGAACGTGAGCCGCACCGCACTCGCTCCTGTGACACTCGGCACGGACCCATGGTAGGCCTCGCGCGATAATTGCCTCGACTGGGGGCCCAACGTTATCGCCGCTGGGCCTGTTGCCCCTTCTGGGGTAGCCTGCTACGGAGTGAGGCGGGTCATGGCTGCGTCGTCGAGAGCACGCTCGCTCGGTGACACTTCCTTTGCTACTTTGCTGCACCGTAGCAAAGTATTGGGTCGTTCATGACTCCCGAGTGCAGCCAACGAGGTCCGACTCTCCCGGCATGCGGTCTTGCCGGGGATACTGCGGCTTCTCCTGCTACTCGCGACGACGGAGATGTGCGTAATGACGCAGCCCGCCCGCGAGACCCTGCTGGTCGTCGACGACGAGGAGATGGTGCGCCGACTAGCCGTGCGGATGCTCCTCGGGCAGGGATACAAGGTGCTCGAGGCGAAGAGCGGAGACGAGGCTGTCCGGATGCTCCAGCGTGCGTCCCAGGGCATAGACGGAGTCCTCACTGACCTGGCTATGCCCGGCATCGGCGGCCGCCAGCTGGGAGAGACGATCTCCAGCTGCTGGCCACGGGTCCAGGTGATTTATATGTCGGGATTTCCCGCGAAGCGAATGGTAGACAACGGCGCACTCGACCCGAATCATCCGTTCGTTCAGAAACCGTTTACCAAAGAGGAGCTAACTCGAACCGTGCGGGAGGCGCTGGCGCGCCCTACCCGGCAGTAGCGCCGCTCAGTGGGCCTCAGGGCGGGCCTGCACGTCGAAATGCTTGGCCAGGACGTAGGTGACCCTTTCAGTCACCTGGATCCAGAGCCCCTCCATGTCGTCCTTGTACTCGCCTTCCTGCACCACCGGATACCACCGCTTCGGATCGACCCCGGGATATAAGGGGACCCATGCCGGCTTGACCCTGGCCTCGAGGGGACGGCTACCGTCGGCGCCGGTGCCCGTCGACTTGCGATGCCGCCCGTAATGGAGGGTTGCATTCGGAAGGTAGTCATTGGACTCAAGCATCGTCTATTTTACCCACCCCCCCGAGGAATTGGCAATTAGGGCGCTACAGGATCTTCTTTCCGAAGGCCGACTGAACCAGCTCGACGGCAAAGGCGGCCGAGGCGTTCCCCTGGTCCAGAATAGGATTCACCTCGACCATCTCCAGCGACGTCATCACTCCGGCATCGGCGATGACCTCCATGATCAGGTGGGCTTCCCGATAATCGAGGCCTCCCTTCACCGGCGTCCCGACCCCGGGTGCGACCGTGGGGTCGACGGCGTCGAGGTCACAGCTTACGTGGACGTAGTCGGTTCCGTCGGTGACCCGGGCAAGCGCCTTCTTCATGACGTGATCCGCGCCGTGCCGGTCGATCTCCGACATGGTGTGAACCTGGACCCCGGTCTCCTTCAGGCGGCTCTTCTCTCCGCTATCGAGGCTGCGGATCCCCACCAGGGCCACGTTCCGGGCCTGGAGCTTGGGAGAAGCCCCGCCGATCTCGGTCAGCTCCCTGACGCCGAAACCAAGCAGGGCGGCCAGCGGCATCCCGTGGATGTTCCCCGAGGGTGAAGTCTCCGGAGTGTTGATGTCACCGTGCGCATCGATCCACAGCAGGCCGAGTTTCTTACCTTGCCGCTGGCAGAACTCCGCGATTCCGGAGACGGTGCCCACCGCGATGGAGTGGTCACCTCCGAGCACCAGAGGGAAGTGACCCCGTTCCATGATGCGCCCGACCTTGCGCCCGAGAAGAGCCGAGGCCCGCGCGATCTCGCCAAGATACCGGGCGCGCTCGTTCCCGACCTTGAGCTCCTCCATGTTCTTGATGACGATGTTGCCGTCATCCACGACCTTGTGTCCCAGCTCCCGCAGCCGGTCAGCGACGCCTGCGATCCGGATGGCGGAAGGGCCCATGTCCACGCCCCGCCGGCCCGACCCGAGATCCATCGGAACTCCGAGGATGTGAATGATCATGAACGCGGGCGCCAGCGGTGCTGATCCAGCGGCACCTTGCCCCTCGAATCCAGGGAGATCCCTTCGCGTTCCAGGAGGACCCGTTGCACCAGCTCCCCGCCCGGCGTTGCGCGGGTGCTGATCCGTCCTGCCGCATTCACAACCCGGTGCCAGGGCACGACGGTCCCCTGAGGCAGGGCATGCAGGGCATACCCGACCTGGCGGGCGTGCCCGGCGAGACCGGCCAGCGACGCGACCTGTCCGTACGTCGCCACCCGGCCTTGGGGAATCCGCCGGACCACCCGATAAATCCGCTGATAGCTCACCAGGCTAGCGGGCTCAGGCGCGCCGCTTCATGCCGGAGGCCAGGAGCACCAGCCCTGCCACGATCGCGATGCCTCCCGCCCAGGTGGGAACCGCTTTCTTCGACTCGACGGAAGCCTTTATGTCGCCAACCTTGAGCACCTCGTCCCGGTCCGGGTAGCTGACGCCTCGGAATATCACGAAGGCGCCGAGGACGAGGAGTACAACCCCGATGAGAGCTTGCGGTCGCATGAGCAGCTCCAATCCTTAAAGGTGAGGGTACCTGGATCAATCGCGGTGTACGGTCTCGGACGACTCGAATCTCCCCCAGTTGAACAGAAGGTAGAGACTCACCGCCGCCAGCAGCAGGCCGCCGATCAGGGATCCGGGTCCGCCATAGTTTTCATACTCGAACGGGACATCACCACTGATCATGGTCAGCACACCAAACCCGATGCCGGCAACACCCGAAAGCGCGAGAAAAGCGAAGAGCGCACGCATGATCACCCCTGAGTAAGTAGCATTCTTGTCATTCATGATCCGGATCCGCGGAGTTAGTGTAGCAGACATCCTCCCCCATGGGGAAGGCCGGCACCCCGTCGCAGGGGCGTCCTCCAAAGGTACTCCGGCCCAATGAAGCTGACGACCGTAGCCCAGACCGTCGCCGTGCCCGAGCCGAGCGAGCTCGCTGTCCGCTACTACCAGAGCGGCAACGTGCTGTGGGCGGTGTCGACGGGGCTGAGCCTGCTGATTCCCGCGCTGCTCCTTTTCAGCGGCGCGTCCGCCCGACTTCGCGGAGTGACGCAGCGCGCCGGCCGCCGCTGGATCCTGATGGTGGCGCTGTACGCGCTGCTGTTTACTCTGGTCACGGCCACCCTCACCCTGCCAGTGGCCTATTACGAGGGATACGTCCGGCAGCACGCCTACGGGCTCTCCAATCAGAGCCTGGGGAAATGGTGGGGGAGATTGGCTTATCGGCGTGGCGGTCAGCGGACTCGGTCTCGCACTGGTGTTATGGATCCCATACCTGCTGTTGCGCCGGAGCCCGAAGCGGTGGTGGCTGTATGCCGGACTGGCGAGCATACCGGTGGCCAGCCTCGTCCTGGTGATTACGCCTGTCTGGGTCGACCCCCTCTTCAACGACTTTGGCCCCATGAAGGACAGGGCACTCGAGGCCCGGATTGTGTCGCAGGCGCAGCGGGCGGGAATTGAGGGGAGCCGGGTCTACCAGGTGGATAAGAGCGTGGACACCAGGACAGTGAATGCCTACGTCTCCGGGCTGGGCAGCACCAAGCGAATCGTGCTCTGGGACACGATCCTGGCTCGGCTGGAGCCCGACCAGATCCTGTTCGTGACGGCGCATGAGATGGGCCACTACCTCCTGGGGCACACCCTGATGTTGATCTGCGGCGCGGCAGTACTGATTACGGTTTCGCTCTACGTGGTGCACCACTCTGCCGGATCACTGATCGCGCGGTTTTCGAGGCGATTTGGATTCAGCCAGCTGGCGGACGTCGCTTCATTTCCGCTGCTCCTCTTGCTGGGAAGCATCGTGTCGCTGGTACTAGTACCGGCGCTGCTGGCATTGAGCCGCCACCAGGAACACGAGGCGGACCGGTTCGCCCTCGAGCTTACCCGGAACAACCGCGCGGCCGCCACCACCTTCGTTCGGCTGCAGGAGGAGAATCTGTCGGTTCCCCGCCCCGGGATTTTCTATATGCTCTGGCGTGGGAGCCATCCATCCCTGGCCGACCGGGTTGATTTCGCTAATCGCTGGAAGGACGGGGAAGGACGGGAAGACTCTAACCCGACGCGGCGCTAGTGTTTTCTTCGGAGCGACCATGACGTATCACTTGGCCGTCCTTTTCCGTCGCTCCCGCCTGTGTCGCCCAATCACTCTGAGGGGTTGTGGGGCAGCGCACGCCGTTCACCCCAGCGCTTCCTTAATCCTTCCTGCCAGCCACGCGGCCTCGCGCTTGTTTCGTAGCGAGGTGCCGACCTTCACCTTCTTCCCATTCTTCCGCACGACCGCGACGTCGTAATACACGGTTGTACCCGCCTGCATTCCAATTGAAGCAATCACATCGGAAATCTCGGACGCATGCAGGGTGCGCTCTCGCCCGGGAAACAGATACCCGGTGGCCCAGGTCAGAGTTCCGGCATCCACGGTCACCCGTGAGACCGTGAGCCACAGGTCCAGCACTCCAATGAGGATGAGCAGCCCGAATAGTCCGGTGACGATCGGGAAAATGAGGGGCGCCCGGAAATACATCTGAAGTGCGATGCATCCGAGCCAGAGCAGCAGGAAGCACGTGAGACTGGTTGCGGCACCCGGATTTCTGGCCGCCGGGAACAGGACCTCTGTACCCCGGCGATTTGACGTGACCGTAATCCGCGAATCGGCGGGTTGTTCATAGTTGGCTCCGGCGAGCGGATCCTGAGTGATTCGCTCCTCCCCCGCCGACAGCGGCTGGCCGCTGGCTGAAGTGCGGAAGACCGGGACCTCGAATTGAGCTTCGTAGTCCACGCCCGGCACCTCGGCTGCGAGCTGAAGCCGCCAGAGGACCCGATTGTTCGGGTTGGTATCGTCACACGCAACCGCGTCGGCTGGAAGCCGGAAGGCCACAGGGATGTGGGTCTCCATCGCCGCGGCGGTACGGCTAGCCTCACCCGGGACCAGCCGTTCGTCCTGCCACAGAATGCTCTCGGATGTAGAGCTGTTCTTCCCGCTTCGTGTCGTCACCCGTCGGACACAGCTGAGGATGACCTGGAATCCTTCCTCCGGCTGCATCCGGGCGGGCGCGCGCACCATGCCGGTCAGTGTCCGGCCGACCACACCCGGGATAGTAGAAAGCTCGAGGCGGGACACGCCGTACTTCCGGTACCGAAGGGTGGCGCGCATCGCCCAAACTACGAACCCGATACCAGCCAGCGGAAACAGGAGTGCGAGGAGGGCCTCGGGCTTTTCCTCCCGAATGGCGGCACGCACGCCGAGGAAGCCGGTCGGCAAGCTGATCAGGTTCCAGAAGGCGGCGAAGACCCACGAGGTGAACATGGTCGTTCGGCCGGAGTCGATGATGCGGCCGGACGCCCAGTCCAACCGCCACAGCCAGGGTGAGTCCGGGTGACGGGCTTCAAGCTTTGCCTGCTCCTTCAGCTTTCGCCGCCCCGCCAGGGCGAGGGTGATACCGCCAAATCCCACGCCACCAAAGGTGAGGGCAAAAAGGGACAAGAAGAGGGCTTCGGTCCAGCTTCCGGCTGCGGCACGCCGGACGGCCATCACCGCCGTGAAGGCCCCGACCGAGGCAAACGGGACCAGGAAAAGGACGAAGCATCCCACGCCCGGATTGGTGCTCTTGAGCGACGGTCTCTTGGCGGCCACGGCGTCAGTTATCCCTTCGGAGTGGGTTGCACCTCCACTGGAGTATCGGCTCGTGAACCCCATTCGGCCCAGGCGCCGTCGTAGACGGCCGTTGGCGAGTGCCCGACAAGGTGAAGACTCAGGACGAGTGCGCAGGCGCTGGTACCGGAGCCGCAGGTGGCAACAATCGGCCGGGAGAGGTCGACGCCGGCCGCCAGCAACCGGCGACGCAGGTCCTCCACCGGCCAGACGGTGCCGTCAAGCCGCACCAGATCGGTGAACGGAAGGTTCACGCTGCCCGGCACATGGCCACCCCGAAGTCCGGGACGGGGCTCCGGGTCCACCCCGGCAAACCGGCCCGCGGATCGCGTGTCCACCAGCTGCTCCAACGGCCGATCGATGTTCGCCCGAACGGAGGTAAGGTCGCGAACCGCAGTGGGGTCCAGGCGGGCGGTGAAATTACCGGGGGGACGGGTCGTGATGCCCGGCTCCAGGGGACGGTGCTCTCTACGCCATTTGACCATGCCGCCGTCCAACAGGGACACTCGATCGTGTCCGAAGGCGCGGAACATCCACCACACCCGGGGGGCGCTGAGATTCTGTCCCGAGCCATCGTAGACTACCACGTGATCAGAATCGCTCAATCCGAGGGCCGTCATGCGCTCCGCGAAGCGTTCGGCCGTCGGCAACATGTGCGGCAACGGAGTGCTGGGATCGCTGTTAGCATCGATATCGAAGAAGACGGCTCCGGGAATGTGTCCCGCGGCGTATTCAGTAGCGGCGTTACGTCCGCTGCCGGGGAGGTACCAGGAACCGTCGAGGACGCGAAGACCGACGCGGCCCAGATTGGAGCTGAGCCACTCGGTCGAGACCACCGCCGGCGGCGATGGGGTCACGGGATCAAGAGCACTTTGCCGGTGGTCTTGCGGCCCTGCAGCTCCTGGTGGGCCTCCGCCGCTGCCGCGAGCGGAAACTCGTGGCCGATGCGCACCTTAAGGGACCCATCGCTCACCCACCCCAGCAGGGCCGAAGCCCGCTCCATCAGCTCGGCGTTGGTGGCCACATAGGCACCCAGGCTCGGGCGAGTGAGAAACAGCGAGCCCTTTTGATTGAGAACCTGGGGGTCGATCGGCTCGACCGGTCCGCTCGACTGGCCATAGAGCACCATCATCCCTCGCGGCCCCAGACAGTCCAGGCCCTTGGCAAAGGTCGTGCGACCCACGGAGTCATACACTACATCCACCCCGCCCTGGCCGGTCAGCCTCATGGTCTCGACCTGAAAGTCCTGCTGAGTGTACAGAATTACCTCGTGGGCGCCGGCCTCCCGCGCGAGCCTGGCCTTCGCTTCGGTGGAGACGGTCCCGATGACACGGGCTTCGCGACGCCGCGCGATCTGACACAGCAGCAGGCCTACCCCACCGGCGGCCGCATGCACCAGGCAGACGTGTCCCGAGTGAAGCGGGAATGTGGAACAGGCCAGGTAATGTGCGGTCATCCCCTGAAGCATGACCGCGGCGCCGATGCGGGTACTGACTCCATCGGGAAGTTTTACCAGCCGTTCGGCCGGCGCCAGGGAGAACTCAGCGTAGGAGCCGGCGAAGTTCTGCGAGGCTACCCGGTCGCCCTTCGTGACGCTGGTGACCCCAGGACCAATCTCGACCACCGTGCCGGCGGCCTCCGAGCCCGGGATGAACGGCAGCTGGACCTTGTAGAGGCCGGTTCGCTGATACACCTCGAGAAAATTCATCCCCACGGCTTCGACCCGAACCAGGGCCTGGCCCGGGCCCGGTGAAGGTCGCTCGACGCTCTCATGGCGCAGGACTTCGGGACCGCCGACTTGATGGACTCGGATGGCGTGCACGTGGGTTCCCGAAGGAAGGTCAGCTAAGCGGCGATGGCGTCCTGGAGCAGGTCATCGGCAGGTGAGCGCGATCGCCTGGTGTAGCGATCGAAGAAGGCGCGTGCCTGGTCGAGGTCGGAGGGGTGAAAGTAATGGGGGCCCAGGGCACCACAGCCGGCCAGCGCAAGATCAAAGAGATCGGCGGCGGTTCGCGCGATTGCGGGGTCGTGCAGCCCCAGCCGTCCAGCACGCTCGAGGAGCCCAAGGTCCGGAAGCGGCAGCAGGTCAGCGGCGGCACGCAGGGCCCGGGAGTCGTAGAGGATGCCGGCGGTTAGCGCCAGCGGAGCGGCATACCACTCCGGTGCGATCGCATCGGCCGACCGGAGCTCGAGATGCCCGCGCGGGCGCACTTCCGGAAAGAGCGTGCTCAGGTGGTCCTGCCACTCCTCGGCGGTCGGGCTGGCGCGGGTGAGCCACTCTCGGAACGGGAGGTGCTCTCCGCCCAGCGTGGGGAACAGGATAGCCGGCGCGGCCAGCGCAAAGTCGAGGTATGCCTCGAGAGGGGCACGCTCGTCGAACGGGATGCCGGTGCGGGCGGGGTCGAGCTGGCGCCAGACGTCGGCCCGCGCACTCTGGTGTCCGGTAGGCTCGCCCGCGTAAATCGGAGAGTTGGCGAATATCGCGACCACGTAGGGCGCGGCCGCATTGAGCACCCGCCACCGGAGCCAGGGCTCGTCATCGAAGTCGGCGCTCACCTGAAAGGCCGCGGTCTGCCGCATCATCCGCGCTCCCGATGGTCCCAGGCGGCCGAGGTATTCGGCCATTCGCTCGTAGCGGTGTGCATGGATGACCATCGGTGCCCGCTCGGCAGGGTTCAGGGGATCGATTCCCACGGCCAGCAGCTCGATACCTTCTCCGGCTGCGGCAGCACGCAACGGCAGCACCACCGATCGCAACAGGGCAAGCAGTGATGAGGCCGAGCGGCAGGCGGGAGAGCTATACTCGAGCTGCCCGCCGGGCTCGAACGTCAGCGTGCCCCCGACCGGCAGGGTAAAGCACGGGGTACCTTTCGAAGTACCGCCTTCCCGCCAACCATGTCTGCCGCCGTAGCGCCGGAGAAAAGGCAGGGTGGAGACAGCCTCGTCGCCCAGCAGGCTACAGCGGCGGCCGGTGAGCGCCTCCACGGGAATGAACTCGACCTCAGCGCCAAGACGGCGCGGCCTCAGAGAGCCGGCGATCGGTCCGGAGAAGACGCGTTCCGCCAGGTCCACCGCAAGCGCCCCCCGGGTCATCGTCATCCAGTGACCCCGACGACGAGGGCGAACAGGTTATCCGGATCCGTTCTCCAGGTCTCGATCCGCAACCCCGCCGCCAGGAACAGCTCGGCGACGCTGGCGCGGTCGTGCTTACAACTGATCTCGGTCCTGATCGATTCGCCCTCGGCAAAGGGCACCAGCCCGATGCCCGGAACGCGGACCTCATGCTCCAGCGTCGAGACCAGGTGCATCTCGATCCGGTGGTTGACCCTCTCATAGAAGGCCCGGTGCTCGAACACGGCTGGATCGAAGTTGGCGTCCAGCTCGAGGTTGAGCACCCGGAGCATGTTCCGGTTGAACTCGGCGGTGACTCCCTGGGCATCGTTATACGCGGCTTCGATCCGGCTCACATCCTTGCGCAGGTCCACACCCAGAAGCAGCCGGTCGTTCTCCGCCATTGCCTGCCGCACCCGACTCAGGAGGCGGATAGCGGCCGGTGGGTAAAAGTTGCCGATAGTGCCGCCGAGGAAAGCGTACAGGGCGGGATGAGTCAGTCCCCGCGGCCGCTCAAACTCCTCGGCGATGTCGGCCACCACGGGCTCGACCCCGAGGCCGGGATACTCTCGCCGGAGCTGTGCGGCTGTCTGGTTCAGGAAGCTGGCGCTGACGTCGATCGGCACGTACCGGTTGGCTGTACCCGCCGCCTGCATGGCGCTGATGATGATCCGGCTCTTCTCCGCGCTCCCCGCGCCGAGCTCGACCAGGGTCCGCGTCCTCAGCTCGGGAATGAGCGCCGGCATCCAGTCCGCGAGAATAGCCCGCTCGGTGCGAGTGGGGTAATACTCCGGCAGCCGGGTGATCTCCTCGAACAGCTCGGAGCCCCGGTGGTCGTAGAAGTATTTCGGCGACAGCTCTTTCTGCGGAGCCGATAAACCAGCGGCCACCTCGGCGAGCATGCGCGGATTGGAGTGGTAGCGAGCCCGTGCGGCGAGCTGGGCCCACTTCCCGGAGATCCTCGGTTCAGTCATCGCGGGCGCACCGAAAGCCGCTGAAAATCTGGCGGCGGATAGGGTAATCCCAGTTCCGGAAAGTGTTGCGAGTGGCGCCGGGGCGAGTAGCCCACGAGCCCCCGCGGAGCACCTGGTACTCGGGCCCGAA
This sequence comes from uncultured Gemmatimonadales bacterium, assembly GCA_963742755.1. Lineage (GTDB taxonomy): Bacteria > Gemmatimonadota > Gemmatimonadetes > Gemmatimonadales > GWC2-71-9 > CAVVWJ01. The sequence continues at coordinate 1,602,894 of CAVUMU010000010.1, read as the reverse complement.
GAAGGCCTCCGAATACTCCCGGTAGGGAAAGCTCTGGAAGCCCGGGTAGGGGCGAAGATCGCTCGCGGTCCATTCCCAGACATCGCCGATCATGCCGTAGCAGCCCAGGGCCGAGACGTTCCGAGGATAGCTGCCTACCGCCCTGGTGCCGAAGGACAACTGATCCACGTTCGCCAGGTCCTTGGACGGCGGCTGCTCACCCCAGGGATAGGTGCGCTTGGTGGCCGATGCGGAATCCCAGGAGGCGGCCGCTTCCCACTCCAGCTCGGTCGGCAGTCGCTTGCCGGCGAATCGGGCGAATGCCTCGGCTTCGTAGTACGACACATGACACACTGGGTGCGACGGCTGCACCGGGCCGGTATGGTCCATGGAGCGCGTCATCCAGGACCCGTCTCCCCAGCTCCAGTACAGGGGAGCCTGTGCCCCGGATTCTGACAACCATTTCCAGCCGGCATCGGACCAATACTCTCGGGCCGAGTAGCCGCCTGCGGCGATGAAGATCACGAAATCGCCGTTCGTTACCGGATACTGATCGATCCAGAACGGGGGGAGCTCCACCCGATGGCGGCCACGCTCGTTGTCGTACGCGGCCGATCGATCGTTGGTGCCGATCTCGACCGCTCCACCGGCGAACCGGAGCATGGTGCCGGGACCGGGCGGCGGGGTCGACGCCGAATCTGCAGGCATATCGAAACGCACCACTGGCGAATACGGGCGCCCACGCTTCAGCTGGAGGGTCTGCAGGATCGTCTCGTTGTGCTGGTACTCGTGCTGGAGCACCATGTTATAGACGTACCCGTCGCGCAAAAGCGGGTTGCTGGGATGGAAATCGTTGAGCGCCAGACGGCCAAGCACCCGGCCGCGAATCTCGTCCATGATCTCCCGGCATTCGTCGATCCCCGGCAGGCGCAGGGAGCCTCGCTCGCTGCGGGGATGCTCGAAGGGATTGAAGAGACCCGGCATCTCCACGAATTCGACCGGGCCCTCCAGGTTGCGGGTGAGCCAGAGCTCTTCGAAGTGAGCTATGTGCCCAAGATCCCAGAGGATAGGACTCATCAGGGGATCGTGCTGGGCGTGCAGGTCTTCCGCCGTCAGCGGGCTGGTTAGCAGAAACGTCCTGTCTCTGGCCTCGAACAGCTGACCGGCGATGACTCGGGGGTCTACCCGGCTTTGGACTGCGATGGTCGACATAAATCTCCATCCACGGTGCCGGCTGCCCGCCGGCAGGTACCCATTCTTATGATATGGCGGATTTAGCGGCTCCGCGAGGTTCCGGCCCGAGTCTATACCATGGTACGTAACGGCCTGCGGGTGAGGTAAGTTCCGTCACACTGGGCGGGGGATGGCCTCCGGACCCCAGTTGTGCCACCTTCCTAGCGGATTCTGAAGCTGAGCGCCGAGCCATGCCGACCCTGGAAACACTGATCCCCCGCTTTCAGGCGGCCGACCGCAACACCCGGCTCGAGACCCTGCTGGATTACTCGAAGAAGCTGCCACCACTCCCGGAACGATTCGAAGCAGAGAAACAGCTGGGACTTAACCGGGTACACGAGTGCCAGACCCCGGTTTTCCTCTGGGTCGAAGTGGACAACGGGGGGGTGCACATCCACGCTGATGTGCCCCGGGAATCTCCTACCGTGCGGGGATTCATCTCGCTGCTGGCTCGCAGCCTCGATGGGCAGACTCCGGACGCTGTGGCCCGCATTCCAATTGACCTGCTGGACCGGCTGGGCCTCAGTGAAACACTTGGCATGACTCGAACTCAGGGACTCACCGCCATCCTGCACCGCATTAAACTCTCCGTGGCCTCGGCGGCCACCTGATGCTTGGCGTTCTCGAGGTCGCGGGCCGGGGGAGTGGCTTTCTCCGCCGGCGCGAGGCCAGCTATCTGCCGTCCCACGGCGATGTTCACGTTGGCGAGCGACTCATCCGCCAGTTCGGCCTCCGAACCGGTGACGAGATCGCCGGCTCGGTACGCCCGGCAGCCAAAGGCAAGAGCGCCACACTGGAAACCATCACCACGGTCCAGGGGAAGCCGCCCGAGGTTCTCCGGGAGCGGCCCGAATTCAGCAGCCTCGGCGCGGTGCATCCCAACGAGCAGCTGCGACTCGAGGCCACGGGAAAACCCGGCGGCCAGGCCGACTATACCAATCGGGTCATCGATCTGCTCTGCCCCATGGGTAAGGGCCAGCGGGCGCTCATCGTCGCCTCGGCCAAGGCCGGCAAGACGATGGTGTTGCAGTCCATCGCCCAGGGCGTGAGCATCAATTATCCCGGTGCCGACCTTTTCATCCTGCTGGTGGACGAACGGCCCGAGGAAGTCTTCGAGATGGAGGCCGCCGGGGTAGGCGAGGTTATTGCCTCCAGCTTCGACAATCCGGCTCAGCGCCATGTGGCGCTGGCTGAGCTGACGCTGGAGCGAGCGCGCCGCCGGGTCGAGATGGGCGACGACGTCGTGTTGATCGTGGATTCTCTCACCCGCCTGGCCCGCGCCTACAATACGGTCGAGAAAGGCACCGGCCGCACGCTCTCAGGCGGGCTGGATGCCCAGTCACTGGAGAAGCCGAAACGGTTTCTGGGCAGCGCCCGCCGGATCGACCCCTCGCAAAGCGGCGGATCGCTCACGATCATTGCTACCGCCCTGGTAGACACCGGCAGCAAGATGGACCAGGTGATTTTCGAGGAGTTCAAGGGAACGGGGAACAGCGAGCTGGTGCTGAGCCGGGAGCTGGCGGAACGGCGGATCTATCCGGCCATCGATCTCGTGGCCAGCGCCACCCGGCGCGAAGAGCTGCTGCTATCGGACGAGGCGCTCACGGCGTCCAGGTCCCTCCGCCAGCGAATCGCGGGAATGACACCGATCAATGCGATGACCGACCTGCTCACTGATCTGAAGCGCTACCCGACGAATGAGGACTTGATTCGGGCGATCAACGCAGGCTAGTCGGAGTAGGGAGCCATGGACTGAGACAGACGGTGTCACTGACGCGACCCTCCACTCCCGACTCCCGCTCCCGACTAGTTCCCCACCGCCTTAGCTATACCCGCTAGTCGCTTCTCGATCTCCGCTTTCGGCAGCCACCTGCCGCGTAGCATGACCCCCGAGCGGCGGGTCGTGTTGGCCACATCGGTGAGTGGATTGGCGTCGAGCAGAATCACGTCCGCCCGCTTGCCGACGCCGATGGTGCCGGTGGTGGCCAGGGTCCCGAAAAATACTGCCACGTTCCGGGTTCCGGTCTCCAGTGCCTGGTAGGGAGTGAGGCCGGCAGCGACCAGTGACTGAAGCTCCCGGTGGACGGAAAATCCGGGCACGTTGTAGATCTGCGGCGCATCGGACCCAAGCAGCAACCCCGCCTTACCCGCATGCAGCGCCCGGATCAGCTTTCGACGCATAGTCATCGTCTGGCGAGCAGACTCCGCCGAGGCCCCGGCTTCCTCCAGTAGCGAGCTCTTCTCGTCAGCCCACTTGGAGCGGGTAGCCGGTGCGACGTATCGCATCTCGGGCCGCTTCTGGAGAGCCTCGACGGTCACTTCCGGCATCAGGTTCTCCATCAGCACCTGAGTAGGGACGTTCCACACCCGAGCCTCGCGAGTGGCCTCGACCAACCCCGGCAGTCTCGATTCATCGAGGTACTCGCCAAGATTGAGCCCAAAGAACTGCGACTCCGCCGCCGTCACCGGGGCCCCGTCACGCACCATCGCTTCGATATAGCCGTCGAGATGATCGATGGTCGCGTAACCAGTCTCGAGCGCACGGGCTAACCCCACCTGCAAGGGTACGTGACCCGCAAACCGGATCCGCACCCGCTTGGCGGCGGCCGCCAAGGTGTCGAAAACCTCGCCGGTGATGCCGGGATGGATCTTGAGGAAGTCGTATCCTGCGGCCTTCTGCTGAGCCACGATTCTCGCCGCCGCGCCCGGTGTAGGCACACTGGTGCCGTTGAGCGAAGGCCCGGAGGTGTAGATCGTGGGGCTGAGCAGCTCGTTTCGCGCCGCGCGAGCCCGGAAATCCAGATGGCGTGGGTGTCCCAGCATGCCGCGTATCGTGGTGATCCCGCCGGACACGTAGAGGAACAACGTGCGCTCGACGATGCTGTCCGGCGTCTCGCCCCCCGGAATGTGGGCGTGCATTTCCGCCAGGCCCGGAATGAGGAACTTGCCCCGCCCGTCCACTCTCAGTCCCCCGGCGGGCACCGTGACCCGACTGCTCGGACCGACCGCCACGATCCGGCCGCCCCGAACCACTACCGTCTGCCCCGGGATGGTCCGCTCGCGATCCATCGGGATTACGGTGACGTCCACGAAGGCCACCACCGAATCGGGGCGGCTGGGTGGAGGAGCGACGAGCAGCAGAGCGGCGGTGGCGAGCTGCAACATCGTTTCAGCTCCTGGTGGCGGCTGCGCGATTGGCGCGCTCGAATTCCTTCATGAACGTCACCAGCGCCTCGACCGACGCCGGGGGACATGCGTTGTAGATGCTGGCGCGCATCCCGCCTGCCGATCGGTGACCCTTGAGTCCATCGAGCCCCCGCCGGGCCGCCTCCTTCACGAACTTCTCCTCCAGCTCCTCGGTCGGTGCCCGGAAGCAGACGTTCATTTGTGACCGGCTACCCGGCTGGGCAGTAGCGCGAAAGAAATCGCCGGCGTCGAGGTAGTCATAGAGCGTTCGGGCCTTGGCGTCATTCCGCTGGGCCATGGCCGCGAGTCCGCCCTGCGACTGTATCCACTTGAACACTTCGCCCATCACGAAGATTCCGAAGGTCGGCGCGGTATTGTAGAGCGACTTCTCCGCCGCATGGGTCCGGTACTGCAGCATCGTGGGCAGGCTCTTGGGCCCGCGCTCGATGAGATCGTCCCGGATGATTACCAGTACGACGCCAGATGGCCCCAGGTTTTTCTGAGCTCCCGCGTAGATCAAGCCGTACTTCCGGACGTCGATCGGGCGGCTGTACATGTCGCTGGAGGTATCCGCGATCAGGGGGGCTCCCTGCGGGACCGAGGGCTCGCTGGTCCACTGGGTGCCGTAAATCGTGTTGTTGGTGGTGAGATGGACGTACGCCGGGTCGGCCGAGTAGCGGATCTCGTCCGGCTTGGGGATGCGATCGAAATTGGTGGCCTCGCTCGTGGCCGCAATGTGGACCTTGCCCAGCTGCTTGGCCTCCTTGACCGCTTTCTGCGACCAGACCCCGGTCAGCAGGTAGTCGGCGGTGCGGTCGGCCGGCAACAGGTTCATCGGAATCATCGAGAACTGGAGCGATGCGCCGCCCTGGAGAAAGAGTACCCGGTAGTTATCCGGGATTCCTGCCAAGTCGCGGCACGCCTGCTCGGCCTCGTTGATGATCCGGTCGAACACCTTCCCCCGGTGGCTGTGCTCCAGGATCCCGATTCCGCTGCCATCCACGTTCCAGATGGCTTCCTGCGCCTTTCGGAGGACGGGCTCGGGCAGCACGGCGGGGCCGGCGCTGAAGTTGTGGGTGCGGTTGGTCATAGGAGTCGGGCGTCAGGAGTCAGGAGTGGAGTGAAAGCAGCTCTAGGGACTGAAAGATCGGGTCAGGTCGAGGGATTGTCGAGGCGCCAGACTCCTGACGCCCGACTCCCGACTCATTTCCGCCCATCAAGCTCGCTCAACTCCGCACTGATGATATCGGTGTTGCCGTCTCGAATGCGCTTCAGCGCGGTTTCCTCCGGCTGGCCGTCGAGGTGGATCCGGGCCAACGTAGCCTGCGCCCCGTGATAGATGATGTTCTCCACCTCCTCCACGTTGATCGATGCCCCGGCCAGTACCCCGAAGACATGAGCGAGCACGCCGGGACGGTTTCGATGCCGGATGGTCAGCACGTGGGTCGCCGAGCTCTTGGCCAGACGGTTGACCACGTTGGGAACCTCGCCGGTGGCCTGGAAGGATTGCACGATGCGAAGCACTTCGTGCGCTATGGCCACCTGGGCCTGGTCAGTCGAAGCGCCGACGTGATGGGTGCCGTACACTCCCGGGCTCTGAGTCACCGGGCTGGAAAACTCCCCCGTGCCGCCCGCCGGCTCATTCTGGAATACGTCAAGCCCGGCCCGGATCCCTCTCTCCCGGACCGCCTCCAGAAGGGCGGCTTCATCCACCACTGACCCGCGCGAGGTGTTCAGCAGGTATGCTCCCGGTTTCATCAGCCCCAGAAACTCCGCGTTCACCAGGTGCTTGGTCTCGGCATTGGCCGCGACGTTGATGGTCACCGCGTCGGCGTCCCGCGCCACGTCGAGCGGGGTCTGAGCATAGGCGATCCCGAGACGATCCGCCTCCTCATGGGTGAAACTCCGCGACCAGGCCACGACCCGCATGCCGAAGGCTCGGGCCCGTACCGCCACCTCCCGGCCGATCTGACCCAGCCCCACGATCCCGAGCGTCCGGCCATACAGGCCGCGACCCCTGGAATACGCGGCCTTGTTCCATTTCCCATGGCGCAGGTCCGCCACCTGATCGGGAATGCGCCGGTCGCAGGCGAGCAGCAGTCCCATCACCAGCTCGGCGACGGCAATCGAATTCTTGCCCGGACAGTTAGAGACGAAGACACCCAGGCTCGAGGCGGCCTCCACGTCGATGCTGTCGATTCCGGCCCCGGCGCGGATGATCAGGGTAAGCGCGGTACCGGCCCGAAGGGTGTCCGCGTTGACCTTCTTGCCCCGGACGATCAGCACGTGTGGGTCAATCTGCCGCAGCAGCGTCGGAAGCGCCTCGGCCTTCACATCGGGCTCGTGAACCACAATGCACCCGAGATCCTTCAGGCCATCGATCCCGACTTTTTCGAACTTGTCTGCTATCAGAACCTTCATCGATGCTCCGAAGGGGAAAAGAGGCGACTTCCCTAGAACGTATGCACAAAGAGCCCGCTCCGCAGCTTGGGCTCGAACCAGGTGCTCTTGGGTGGCATGATGGCGCCGGCGTCCGACACCGCCATCAGCTGATCCACGGTCGTCGGATACAGCGAAAAGGCGATAGCCATTTCGCCGGAGTTCACCCGGCGCTCCAGCTCCGCCGTGCCCCGGATGCCGCCCACGAAATCAATCCGCTTATCGGTGCGCGGATCTCCCACCCCAAGAATGGGGCCCAATACCATATCCTGAAGCAGCGACACATCCAAGGATCCGATGGGGTCCGTGCGGTCGATGCTCTCTTCGGGGATCTCGACCCGATACCAGGCCCCCGCCAGATAGACGCAGAAAGTCCCAGGACGGGTCGGGCGTGGATCGTCCGCCGGGGTCAGCCGGCCCTGCTGACGTAGCGCAGCAAGCACCTGCGCCGAGGTCCTCCCGCCCAGGTCCCGGACCACACGGTTGTAGGGCATGATCGTGAGCTGATCGGCCGGGAACAGCACCGCAAGAAACCAGTTGTACTCCTCATCACCACGATGACCCGGGTTGTCGGCTCGCCGCTCCTTCCCCGCCCGCCAGGCGCTCGCCGAGCGGTGGTGACCATCGGCCACATAGGCGTGGGGCACCTCGCGGAAAGCTGCCACCCAGGGCGCCGGGTCAATGATTCGCCATACGGTGTGCCGGACCCCATCGGACGCCGTGAAATCATGCTCCGGCTCGGTGGCGACCACCGCCTCGGACAGCGCCTCGATCGGGGGACGGCCGCGGTAGGTGAGGAACACGGGCTCGGCGTGCGCCTCCAGCGTCAGGACGTGCCTGGTTCGATCGTCCTCCTTGTCCTGGCGGGTCTTCTCGTGCTTCCGAATCACATCCTGCTCGTAGTCGTCGATGTGCACGCAGCCTACGATGCCGGTCTGCACCCGGCCGCTCATGATCTGGCGGTAGAGGAACAGCGCCCGGGCACCTTCGCGTACCAGCACGCCCTGGGCGACGAAGCGATCCAGGGCTTCTCGCGCCGTGCGGTAGATCCGCGGGTCGTGCGGATCGACGTCCGGAGGAAGATCGATGTCCGACCGGCCGACATGCAGGAAGCTGTGCGGATTTCCCCGCGCCAGCTCACAGGCCTCGGCGCGGTTCACCACGTCGTAGGGAACCGAGGCCACCTGGGGTGCCAGCTCGGACTTGGGGCAAACGGCGTCGAACGGATGGAGTCGCAAGGGTCAGGCACCCTGGGTGAATGAGGACACTATCGGCCTGGCGCCACCAGGCGCTCCGAGGCGCCGAGCGCGGCATCCACCAGCACCGCCAGCAGCGCGGCAGGCAGAGCACCAGACAGGATCATCCGGGTATCGGACAGCGCCAGGCCGGCGGCAATTGGATCCCCAAGGCCGCCGGCTCCGATGAAGGCGGCCAGCGTTGCCGTGCCGACGTTGATCACCGCGGCGGTTCGGATGCCCGCCATAATGACCGGAGCCGCCAGCGGGAGCCGAACGTAACGCAGAACCTGGCCCGCTGTCATGCCCAGCGCCCAGGCCGCACCAACCGCCTCCGGCGCTGCATCTCTCACACCGGTATAGGTGTTGCGCAGAATCGGGTAGAGAGAGTAAAGGAAGAGCGCTACCAGTGCGGGAATCACGCCGATCCCAAGAAGCGGAATCATAAACGCCAGCAGGGCGATGCTGGGAAGAGTCTGCAGTAATCCCACGCCGCGGATCACCGACTCCGCCGCGCCACGGCTCCGCTCCAGTGCCAGTCCCAGCGGCAGCGCCACCGCTATGGCCGCGGCCAGGGAAACACCGACCAGAAGAAGGTGCCGGAGTGTCAGGCGCAGGATCGTGCCGCGCTGGTCCCAGAGATAGGCGAATACTCCGCTCCCCGATGCCTCCCTGGCCGGTCGTGACCCGGCGGGCCCAACACGAGTCAGGCCGAGACTGAGCAGCGCCGCCGCCGCTACGCGGGGGACGGGAACTCCATCCACCTCAATCCGCCGGTTGAGCCGGCGCATGTCCGCCTCGGTGAGCAGGCCACTGAGCTCGGCCAGCGCGGCCACCGCGGCCGGCAGGTCACGCTGAAAGTCCGGGCTGACCAGCGCGGCGGCCTCGTAGGGAGGGAAAAAATGCTGATCGTCCTGCAGGACGACGAGGTCGTACCGGGCGATAAATCCATCGGTGGAGTAGCCATCGATCACGTCCACCTCTCCGGCCGCCAGCGCCTGATACTTCACCGCCGGGAGGAGCGCGCGTACCGATCCGAACCGGACGCCGTAGGTCTTCCCCAGGCCTGGCAGGCCGTCGGGCCTCCCAATGAAATCGGGAGTGAGGCCCGCCCGCAGGTTTGGTGATGCCCGCCCCAGGTCGCTGAGCGTCGCAAGCTTCAGCTCGCGAGCGGTCTCCCGCCGCACGGCTATGGCGTAGGTGTTCTGGAAGCCAAGCGGAGGGAGCCAGCGCACCCCGTAACGCTCACGAAACTCGCGGGTCACCTGCCGAAATACCTGGCGCGGGTCCGGGCTGGGGCGCTCCCCCAGTATCGCCAGCAAACCGGTCCCGGTGTATTCCGGATACACATCGATGGCGTTGGTTCGAAGAGCCTTGAACGCGATCTCGGTGGCGCCCAGCCCAAGCCGCCGGTCTACCGTAAAGTGTCTGGCCTCCAGCAGCTGGGCAAACAGCTCCGCGAGAAGGAACGACTCTCCGAAGGGCTTTGACGCAACCACGATCGAGCGCTCGGGAGAGGTCTGGGCCCCCGCGAGAGTCGAGACGCCCAGGGCCAGAAGCAGCCCTCCGCGGAGTCCGGCGAGCCCGCTCACGCGGCCAGCACCCGGGCGCGCAGCAGCAGCTGCCGCACATACTCGGTGGCGGGAGCCTGGCGAAGCTGGTCCGGGGTGGCGTCCTGCTCCACCCGGCCCTGGCGCAACACGACAATGCGGTCGGCCAGCAGAAAGGCCTCGTTCAGGTCGTGCGTTACCAGTACCGCGGAGACCCTCAGATCACGACGGATTCCGTCGAAGGCGACCTGAAGATCACTCCGCGTGATGGCGTCGAGGGCGCCGAACGGTTCATCCAGCAGGATGACGTCCGGACTGGCGGCCAGCGCGCGCGCCACGGCGACGCGCTGCCGCTGTCCTCCGGATAGCTCCCCAGGCCAGCGATCGGCAAAGAGTTCCGGATCGAGTCCCACCAGGGCGAGTGCGCGCTGGCTCAGCTCCTCGCGGTTGTGTACTCCGCGCAGCCACGGAACCAGCTCGACATTGCGGTGAACTCGCCAGTGCGGCAGAAGCCCGCCATCCTGCGGTACGTAGCCGATCCGCCGGCGGAGTGCGATTGGATCGAGCTCGGCTGCGTCGACTCCATCGACAAGAACCCGGCCATCGTCGGGATCAACCAGCCGATTGAAGCAACGAAGCAGGGTGGTTTTCCCCGAGCCGCTTTCTCCAATCAGCGCCACGCATTCAGCTCGACCTACGTCGAGTGACACCGCATCGAGCGCCGAAACCTGCCCATAACGCCTGGAAACACGCTCCGCCCGGAGCACGACACCCCCTGCGCCGGGCTCTTGCGCACCAGGTTTTGGTCTCGTTCCAGGCAGCTTTCCTCGCAATCTACCAGAGCTCGAAATGGGTCTGATCGCCCCCCGAAGAATTCAGCCACTCTGCCGTCCAGGCAAGCTGCAGAAAGGAGCACTGCACCCGACGTAGGAGGACCCCTGCAAGTGCCTGTTCGAGAGAGGACTTGGGGGGAGCGTTTGCGCACCTGCTTCATCCACTCACATGCTTTGCAGCGTTTGCGGGCTGTCACGCCGACATGAACGGAAGTGCATCACCCCCGCGCACGAAATTCGCATACATGATGCATCCTCAGCACCTCCAGTGAACCTCAGCGCGGCTTGAGGTGTGCATGTATCGCATCGAACTCTCCCCCGGCGAAGAAACCGCTTTTCGGACCATCGAAGAGCTGGCGGTGGCCATTCGTCGTAATGTGGTGACTTCCAAAGCCCGCATCTGGCACAACGCCACCAACAAGTGGTTGCCGATTCAGTTTCATCCCCACTACAAGCTTGCCGTTGCGATGCCGCTCACCCAGGCGAACCTGGTGGCAGGTCCTCAGGTGACGCCGCTGTCGGTGCTGAAGCTGGGCGACTCCGCGACCGCGGAGCCCCTGGCGTCCTCCTCGCGCGAAGCGGCGACGCAGGCGGCGCTCACCGCCTGGCCGGCGCCCAAGCCAGTCCAGGCGCCAGCCGCCAGGCCGACACCAGCGCCGTTTGGCCAGCCGGTTTCGCCGGCCCCAGCAAAAGCCCCCCCCGCTGCTCCGAATCCGATTACGCTCGGGACGCCGGCTCCCGAGCCACGGCGCCCGCCAGCGGCGCAACGGACGGTTCAACCGGCCCGCGTTGCAGAGCCCCGTCGGGCCGAGCCGCCTCGAGTCGCAGAGCCGGCAAGGTCGAGCCGGAGCAAGACAAAAAGCTCGCGGAAGGCCAAGAAATCCGGACGCTCATTGCACCTCGCGCTCGGTGGGGCCGTGATCGCGGCCTGCGCCCAGTTGATGATATCGGCCGCCTCCAGCCGGGGTTCCGACTTCGCCGAGCGGATGGGAACTCCGCGACGGCTGATCGTGTCTCCGATCCAGGCGATGCAGGAGGACAGTCCCCGCACTGTAGCCGGCGTTCTTCCAGCGCTCCAGACCATTCCAATTCCCCGACGGGCTGTCTCCTCGAGCGGGCCCGTCAAGAAGCCCGCGCCGAAGGCGGACACGTTGGCGGCCCGGTCGGACGTCATGGGAGCCACCATAGACTCTGCCTCGACTCCAGAAATTCAACCCGCACCGGCATCGGATGACCTGTCCGCCAGCGTCCGCGCGGTCCCAGTGCCCGTGACAACGCCGCTCGCGGACTCGACCGGTAAGAAGGCCCTGAAAGGGCTCCTCCGCACCATCGGTGGCACGCCAGCGCCCGACAGCAAGACACCCAAACGCTGAAATCGCGGTCACCGAGGGATGGGCCTTCCGACCTCCTCGGTGATCGTGTGATTCATCCCACAGCAACTCCCCTCTCTGACAACGAATAATCGGCCATCGTAAGCTGTTGGTTATCGACAGTTTATGTTGACGATTCTGTGGACAACACCGGCGCTGTGTGGAAAAGCGTCGGCAGTTTTCTTCCCCCAGTTCGGGAGGATGGAAATGCCGAGGGCGATCTGGAGTGGCTCCATCAGCTTTGGGATGGTCACGATACCGGTCAAGCTCTTTGGGGCGACCGAGAGCAAGGATATCAGATTCAGCCTGCTGCATGCCACCTGCGGGACCAAGCTGCAGCAGAAGCGCTGGTGCCCCACCGACGAGGTCGAGGTGCCCTGGAACGAGACGGCCCGGGGCTACGAGTTCACCAAGGGCGAGTACGTCATGCTCACCGAGGAGGACTTCGACAAACTGCCCCTCCCAAGCAGGCACACGATCGAGCTGAGCGGCTTCGTACAGGAGCAGGAGATCGATCCTGTGTTCTACGAGCGGAGCTATTATCTCGAGCCTGGTGAACGAGCCGAGAAGCCTTATGCGCTACTCCTGAAGGCCCTGGAAGAGAAGAAACTGAGTGCCGTGGCCGCCATTACGATCCGGAAGAAGGAGCAGCTCTGCGTGCTGCGGGCGCACCAGGGAAGCATCATGCTGGAGACGCTCTACTACCCAGATGAGATCCGGCAGGAGCGCGGGGTTGACCTCGACCGGGTCAAGGTCTCGGAACGAGAGCTGGAGATGGCTTTTACCCTGATCGAGCTGCTCAAGAAGCCGTTCGACCCCTCGGAATATCGCGACCACTACCGCGAGGCGCTGGCCGAGCTCATCGAGCGCAAGCTCGAGGGCAAGCAGGTCGTGACTGCACCGCCGGCGCGCGGCACTCGGGTGATCGACTTGGCGGAAGCCCTCAAGCGCAGTGTGGAGGCGGCCAGGAAAGGCAGAACCAAGGCTCCTGCCCGCCCCCGCGCTCAACCAGCCCGTCGCCGGACCAGGAAAGTTGGGTGAGTTCCTGGATTCCTCCCATGCTGGCCACGCTCACCGACCAGCTTCCCAGCGGCGGCAAGTGGATATATGAGCCCAAGCTCGATGGCGTACGAGCGCTGATATACGTGAGCGGCGGAACCGCACAGATCTACTCCCGCAATCGAAAGCTTCTCAATCCGGCCTACCCCGAGCTGGTCGAGGCCCTGAGCGCGACAACGCGGGGCGACGCGATCCTGGATGGTGAGGTCGTGGCCTTCGATGAGGAGCGCGGCATCACCAGCTTTGCGAGACTCCAGCAGCGTATGCAGCTGCGGGATCCGGTAAGGGCGCGGCGCAGCCAGGTGGCGGTGTATCTGTACCTGTTCGACTGTATGTACTACGACGGGACCGATATCACCCGGTTGCCACTGCTCGAGCGCAAGCCGGCGTTGCAGAAGGCGGTCGAGTACGCCGACCCGATCCGATTCACTCCATTTCGAACCACCGGCGCCGGGGCGATGCTCCGAAAGGCCTGTGCCCATGAGGAGGAAGGCATCATCGCCAAGCGGGCGACCTCCCGCTACGTAAGCGCACGATCGCCCGATTGGCTCAAGATCAAATGCGTTCGCCGGCAGGAGCTGGTCATTGGCGGCTACACGGCTCCTCAGGGGTCGCGCGAGGGCCTGGGCGCGCTCCTCGTGGGACATTACGACGGAGACCAATTGCGCTACGCCGGCAAGGTCGGCACCGGATATGATCGCCCCACACTCCAGCTCCTGCATCGACGCCTGGCACCACTCCATCGCGCCACCTCTCCCTTTTCAGCTGGACCTGCTCGCACGCATGACGTCCAGTGGGTGACCCCGAAGCTGGTCGGTGAGATCGGATTCTCTGAATGGACCACAGCCGGACTCCTGCGCCACCCGCGTTTCCTCGGCTTGCGGGAGGATAAACCTGCCAGGGAGGTCCACCGAGAGGACCAATAGCCCCTTCGCAGACCGCCCGGACCCCCTCAATTTCCCATATTCCTTTCGCTGTTAAGTCGGCCAGCAGACGGAGTTATCCCCTTATAATACAGTAGGTTACATAAACGCACCACGACCGGTGGGTGTGGCACGGGGTCCGCATCATCAGTGTCAGCACCGAACCCTTGGTTCCGTCCTGCACCGGAGGTCGTATGCGCGTGCTCCGCCAACTGCTCTGGTCGAGTCTGGTGGTCGTGGGCCTGTTCGGCGCCGCCGGAACGGCACAGGCTCAAGGGAAGGGCAAGGACAAGCACTATCGAGTGTCGAGCGACAAGGCCCTGAAGGTGACCAGAACTGTCCTGGTCGAGCAAGGGTATCACGTGGTGCGGGTCGAGCGGGTTGGACCGACCCAGGTGATCTATTTCCGGCGCGGCAACAACGGCCGCGGGAAGGGGAAGGGTCCCGTTCAGCGCATGGTAATCCGCACAGTACGAGACCGGGTGTACTTCGAGGAAGCAGACCCGTCGGTTCTGGTCAACATCGACGTCAAACTGAAGCTCTAATCGGGCACTTCACTCTCATCCAACCGGAGGCACCACATGCGTGGCACCGCGTGGGTAGCTCGCATCTCGCTGTTGAGTGGCGTTCTCTTGGCCGGCGCAAATCCGCTGGCCGCCCAACGCATCAGCTTCGCTCCCAACATCGGCGTGTACGTTCCGACCACCGAGTTGGTGAAGGCCGCCAATGGAGATGAATTCAAGCAGGAGATCAGCCTCACGCTCGGCGGCCGTCTCGGCATTGGCCTGGGAGAGCGGCTCGGACTCGAGTTCACCGGAGCGTATGCTCCAAGTGATCTGAAAGTCACTGCCAGCGGTATCGGCGGTCCGGCCCAGGACGCGAATATCTTCACCGGCAGCGGCCGAATCAGCTACCAGCTGGTGCCTTATACCAGCCCGGTCGCCTTCGTGGTGACGGGTGGAGTCGGCGTCATCAATCGCAGCGGCGAGTTCTACTCCAACGTTCAGAACAAGACCGATATCGGCGGCACTCTGGGCGCGTCGGCCCGATTCCGCCTCGGCAGCCTGCTCCATATCCAGGTCAGCGCCGAGGACTACGTGTATAAGCCGAAAGCCGAAATCCCCGGCTTCGGGCCCAACGATGAGAAAAAGACTCAGAACGACATTCACCTTTCCTTTGGTGTAGGCATTCCCCTCCTGGGCCTGGGTCAAATGGGCAAGTAATCCGGGGCCGGTTAAAACGAGGGGGCGACTTCGCTTAGGGAGTCGCCCCCGCTTTTTTCCCACTTGCTGGTCACGGCCTCCTCGTGACCCGGTTCACACTTCCGACATCCCTGGCTTCACAGCGCCCCAAAACGGAATTTGCGATGCTAGTTGGGCCTGACGAACCCGGGCCTGCCCGGGCGTGCAGGGATACCGCGCCAGGTGCCGTTGCCCAACCATGTCCAATCACGGGAGTGTGTATGTTGATCAATAAGTTCCTCAGAACGATGTCCGGTCTGGCTGTAGCGGCGGTGGCCGCTTCCGCTGTCGCTGCACCCGCGGCCGCACAAGGTGGCGTGGAACTGACGCCGTGGGCCGGGGTGTACGTCCCGACCAGCAATTCGTTGGGCGCCCTCGATCAGGACATCTCTCGCGATGTAAGCGTGGCCGGTGGTGCCCGTCTCAGCTTCTGGGGTACCGGCAATCTCGGCTTCGAGGTGACCGGCGGGTATGCCCCGGCCAAGATCGGTGACGAGACCATCAACGAGACCGGAAATACAGACCTGCTGCTTGCCAACGCACGGCTGATGCTGGCGCTGTCACCGGTGACCAACAAGGTCGGCTTCTTCATCGCCGGCGGACCGGCGTTGCTCGCTCGCGGGAGCAACCCCTTCGACGACGATCGCAGCAGCACCGATCTCGGTGGGACGCTGGGCCTCGGCCTCCGCTTCGGCGGTGGTGAAAACAGCCGGGTCGGGTTCCGCATCGACCTCGAGGACTACCTCTATAACGGTGACTTTGGTGGCGGCGACGATTTCCAGAATGACCTCGTGGCGTCCCTGGGAGTGTCGATCGCGCTCGGTGGCAGGGCCAGCAGCGACTGATTGACACTAACCTGTAACGCTCGAGGGGCGTGCCGCCGGGACATTTTCCCGGTGACACGCCCCTCAGCACGTCCAGCCCGTCCTACCGGTCCTACCGGTCCTACCGGCTGCTGCGCTTCCGACCTTTGCTGGTGCTCTTCCGGCTGCGGCTGCTCGCAGTCTTTCGACTGCGGGTGGCACCGGTGCTCTTTCGGCTCGAGCTCGACTTGACGCGACGCCGAGTGGCTGCGCCTTTCCGTGCGGCGGCCGACCGGGAAGACTTGGATCGCGAAGCGGCGGCCCTGCCTCCCTTCCGACCGCCCTTGCGAGATGAGCTCTTGTTGCTCTTCTTCCCCCGCCCGGATCCGCTCTTTTTGCCGCCGCCCTCTTCCTTGTTCACGGTGGCCCAGGCACGCCTTGCCGCTTCGCGGCCCGAGACCCCGCGCTTCTCATACCCTTCCTCGATGTGCTCGGCCTTGCGCTTCTGCCTGCTGGTATAGGCCGACTTATCGCCTCGTGGCATCGTGATAGTCTCCCACTTGAGTTTGGTCGAGTGCCTTTGGTACGACCCGCCAAGGCACGGACGCCGCTAGTATAGATCGCCCGGAGGGGGCGGCTGTGGGATGGGTCACAAGAGCAGGTGTGGACTGATCAGTGGACTGAGTAGCCCACAGCGGATAGTCAGCGCCAAAGGCCTTCTAGAAAGGTGGGTGGAACGGGCGATGAAGCCCGTTCCCGGCGAGATGAAAGAAGAAAGGAATTTGAGGGGAGCAGCAGCGAAAGCACTGGGTTAGACGGCTCATCCGGCCACAGAGCAGGGGGCTCAGGGTTTATTCGGACGTCTCGCACATCGCCGTCCATCCGCACTTCCACTGTGGCCAAGATAGAGCCGAGGCGAGGGGTTGCTGTGCGGTAGATCACACCTGCGAAGCAGCTGCTCAGTGCGCCGGAGCCACCGGACGACCGGAAAGATGCCGGTCGAGCACGCCGTCTTCCACGATCTGCCGCACAGTAATCATGCGAATACCCTGTTCGGACCAGGCGGCCATCAGCCGCTCGCCCTCCTCCGGCACGATGGCGCGAATCGCGTCAGTGACGAGATACATCTCAACCTGGGGGAGGACCCGGAGCAATCCTTCCAGCGCGTACCGGTTGCAGAAGTCGGTCGCGACTCCGTACAGCACGATGGCCTGAGGCTCCAGTGCGCTCAGCAGCGCGGGGACGTTGGCGTTGGTGAACACGTCCACTGCCCGTTTGTTCAGCAGAAAATCACCCTGATGGGCCAGCACCTGCTGAGTCAACGCACCGGGGTCCTGCCGCTCGGGCTCGATCACCAGGGGATTCCGCAGCTGAGTCTCTTCGATCTTCAGCTGGCCGGGAGTTCCCCGCATGGAGTGGGGAGGAAAGGTGGCTTTCCAGTCCGGGGTGTCGCTGATCTCGGGATCGGACAGCTCGTGCTTGTCGGCGGTGGCCACGATGGGGATGCGGTTGGCGTGGGCGTAGTCGGTCAGCAGCTTGACCGCAGGAATGATCTCTTCGCTGCCGGCCACATACAGTTTGCCGTCCGACTTCATGAAGTCGTGGAGGGTATCGACGTCCCAGAAGATCAGCTTGGTCATTAGAGAAGCTATGGGCTATGGGCTATGGGCAAAACCGCACCTTAGGCCGTTGTCAGTGATCGGTTGTCCTGCTTACCGCTCGCGCTCTGTTTTTCCCGCTTACGCCGCTTCTCTAATCTACTCTTTCGAGCCTCGGATTCGGCCGGTACTTCCTTCCCGCCTTCGCCGCCGGCCGGCCGTCCCGCAGCACCACGTCGGCGGTGAAGTCAAATCTGCCACCGAATAGAGAAGACCCGACACCGTATCCGTCCACCGGCACAGCTTGCCGCTCGAAGTCCTGGATCTTGTCCACCGTGAACCCGCCCGAGACATAGATCCGCACCCGGTTGAAACCGGCGGCATCGAGCGCGCGGCGGACGTTCCGGACCAGGTGGGGATTGACTCCGGTGGGCTTGAAGTAGCCCATCTGATCGAACAGCGAGCGATCCACCAGCATCTCGCTGGTATCGAGCCGGACTCCGTGCAACCGTTCACCGAGAGCCTCGGCCACCCGGAGCGAGGTCCTCACGCAGTCGTTGTCGAAGTCCACCAGACTGATCAACTTCACGTCGGGTCCGATCTTCTCGGCGAACTTCGTGGTGGCGAGAACGGTATCGCCTCCGTAGGCCGCAATGAGCGCATGGGGCACGGTCCCCATCCCCTCGCTCCCCCACCAGGTCGCCTGCGCGTCGGTCGAGACACCGATCGCCCCGGCCACGTGCGCCGCGTAGCCATCGCCGCTCTGTACCAGCCAGTGATCGTGCCGGGCGGGAAAGAACATCACCTCCTTGGGGGAGGCCGCTTCGACGACGCGCCGGGTGTTGGTGGCCACACGGGTGCGACGGGAGAGCACGCCGAGATAGAGCGTCTCGAGATGAGCGAAGGCGTCGTACGGTCCCTGGATCAACATCACCGTCTCCCACGGCTCGACCTCGTCGCCGTCGTAGAGGGCGTGGACTTCGAGCTGGGGCCATTCGACGGAGCAGAGCCTGAGGATCGCGATGGCCTCGTCCACTCCGCCGAGGAACGCATGGCTCTTCCCGAAGACCTGCATGGTGACCCGAGGGTGATACCCATCCGCAATGAGGATCTCACGGGCGCGCACGAAGTACTTGTCGGAGTAGTGGCCCGCGCGCATCTTCGCGACAGGCAGGTTGAAGACTTCTGGATTGAGCCGACGGCGAGAGGCCATTCAGGAGCGGGACTTGTCGCCCGCGAAGCGCTCTGCCTTGAGGCCGGCAAGCGCCACCCGTAGCCGGCGGGCCCCCTGGGCGGTGGGATAGCGGTCTATGAGTCTGCGAAGCTCCGCCATGGCCCGGCCGGGATCCTGGAGATCCTGTTCGTAGATCTCCACCAGGGCCAGGCCGACGCGGAAATCGTCGCGCGGCGGGAGCGGGCCATTGGCGCGCAGATTGTCGAGCTCGATGGCCGCGGTCTCCACCTGCTTGAGCGGACCGGCCAGGAGCGCCGCGCGCCGGAGCGTGGCCTCCACCCGTTGGGGCTTGTTCCGGGCTCGCTCGGCATAGGCGTCCGCGGCCGCTTGCAGATGCCCTCTCGCGGCGAGAGTCTCGATGGCGGAGTATCCGCCCCCCACCCGCACAATCCCGAAATTGGAGACCATGTGGAAGAAGCCGTCGATGACCGGCTCCAGGATGCCGGAGAGGAACCCGACGGTCAGGCCGTAGATCGCCCAGAGGGCGCCGACCAGCTGCAGGACTCGGGGATCCGCGCCGGTGAGTGCCAGGAGCAGCGCGATGACGGTCCACGCCAGCGCAATCGTTCCGACCACCAGTCGGACGAGCCCGAGTGGTTCTTCCGTCCACCGGTCGGCCCGGTTGACCTCGGGAGCGACCCGTTTGATCGCCGCGCGGAAAGGAGAGAGAATGCTCAAGCCTCAAAGATTGGGGAGCGTGCAGGAACCTGCAAGCGAGGGCCCAGGCAGAGCTCGGTTGACTTTCGCTGCGGGCGAGTTGAGGCTTTCCTCATGTCACAGCCGGTTTCTCGCCGTAAATTTCTGGGCGCGAGTGGCGTCGCTGCAGCCACTGTGGCGCTGCCGTCTACCTCGGCCGCGGTTCTCGGTCGCGGGGCGGGGCAGCCCGCGGCGGTCAGCTCAAGTAACGGCCTTCGGGCGGTGAACCGCGCCATGGAGCTCGTGCTGCGCGGGGCGGACACCCTCGACGCCGCGGTGGAAGGCGTCAAGATTCAGGAGCTCGATCCTGCCGACAACTCGGTGGGCTACGGCGGGCTTCCCAACGAGGACGGGGTAGTCCAGCTCGACGCCTCCTGCATGCACGGACCCACCCGGCGCGCGGGAGCGGTGGCCGCGCTCGAGGGAATCAAGACGCCGAGCGAGGTGGCGAGATTGGTACTCAAGTACACCGATCACATCCTGCTGGTCGGCGAGGGGGCCAAACGCTTCGCGCTGTCCTATGGCTTCAAGGAGGAGGACCTGCTGACACCGGAGTCCCGGCAGCTCTGGCTCACCTGGCGCGCCAACCGAGGACCGGACGACGACTGGCTCAACGTGCCGGAGAGCGAGCCACTGGTGGCGCGCCCCACCGGCACAATCAATCTCGATGTGGTCAACGCCAAGGGGGATGTCTCCTCCATCACGACGACCAGCGGGCTGGCCTGGAAGATTCCCGGCCGTGCGGGTGACTCTCCGATCGTGGGGGCGGGACAGTACGCCGACAACGATGTCGGCGCCGCCGGATCCACCGGACGGGGCGAAGCGAACATTCTTGCCTGCGGCGGATTCCTCACGGTCGAAGGGATGCGAAGAGGACTCAAGCCTACCGACGCCTGCCTGGAGACGCTCAAGCGGGTGGTGCGACTGACCCCACCGCGGCTTCTCAAGGAGGGCCGGCCGACCTTCAACCTGTCCTACTACGCGGTGAGCAAGCGCGGCGAGTTCGGGTCTGCCTCGCTCTACCCCACCCAGTACGCGGCCCATGACGGGCGGGACGGCGCATTGCGTGATGCGGCCTATCTCTACCAGAAGCGGGCCTGATGCGTCTGATCCTTCTGCTCCTCCCCGCGGGGCTCTGGGCCGCGCCGCTGAACGGGCAGGTCCCCGAAGGACCGGAGCCGGTCGATACGGTGAGCGATGCGGAGTCGGCTGCCGACACGGTGGAGGCGGCAGACGAGCCCGCTCGGGACACCCCGTGGAGAACCAGTTACTTCCCCTATGTCACCGGAGGCACCAACGATGGTCCGGTGCTGGCGTTCCGGGTCCACCACTTCCAGCCGGCAGAATATGACGCTCGGGTCACCACCAACGCGGCGCTGACCGCCGACGCTGGGATCACCCCTCGCGGAAGCCGGATCGTCAGCCTCAAGTACCGTGCGCCCCAGCTCTGGAAGGATTGGCGAGTCAGCGCGCTCGCGGCAGCGGGGCGGGAGGCCCGCTTCGGATATTTCGGGCTGGGCAACGAGACCGCCAAGGACGATAACGCCGATACCCCGGCGCAGCCGTTCCTCTACCGGGTCCGTCGCGCGCGCTACGGCGGCAAGGTGGAGGCGACTCGCCGGCTCCGAGGGCCGCTGCAGATCGGAGTGCTCGCCAACCTGGAGTGGACCCGCTTCACCACTCTCCCGGGGCCATCCCTGTTCAAGACGGACTTCGGCCCCGAGGTGCGGGAGACCGACGCCTCCGGGCGAGTCGCTCTGGTCTACGATACCAGAGACAACGAGTACAACACTCACAAGGGACTCTTGCTCGAGGCGGGGGCACAGGTGGGGAGCGGGGGAGATGGTTACACCCGGCTCTACACCGTGTTGCGCGGCTATCTCCCCATTCGGGAGGGCACCGTCGCCGCCGTACGATTGGTGGCGTCGGGCATGGGCGGTGACCCCACGCTCAATGCCCGGCTCTACGTGCCGTCGTGGGAGAATCAGATCCCGGTGCTGGGCGGACAGTACTCTCACCGCAGCTTCGACACCGGGCGCTTCGCCGGCAAGCACGTGATGCTCGGCAATCTCGAGGTCCGCCATGACCTGCTGCCGTTCGGCGACCTGGGAGCCGTCACCCTGCTGGCCTTCCTCGACGCGGGCCGGGTGTTC
Source organism: uncultured Gemmatimonadales bacterium (assembly GCA_963742755.1). GTDB lineage: Bacteria > Gemmatimonadota > Gemmatimonadetes > Gemmatimonadales > GWC2-71-9 > CAVVWJ01. The sequence continues at coordinate 1,581,362 of CAVUMU010000010.1, read as the reverse complement.
GAGCAGGAGAGCTTCAAGCTGACGACCACAGGGGGCAAAGTCGGGGGCGGCGGCGGGGTGGCAATCCGGATCCTACGCTCGTCGATCTTCACCTTCAACTTTGCCGGCGGTCCGGACGGGTTCAACTTCTCGGTAGGGAGCGGGTGGATGTTCTAGAGGGCGGAGCAGCGGTCAGGCCACCTTTGCAACCTGAAATCCCGCCGCCTGCAGCACCTCTCGCAGCGTCGACTCGCCTCGATCACGCGCGTACCACTTGCGCACCTGGGGATACAGCTCCGCCTTTGGTGTGGTAGCGCGGTTGGCCATTACCCAGGCCTGCAGCTGAGCCGGACGCGGTCCCCAATGTCCCAGCTCCTGGAACCGATCGTCGAGTGCGATCACGATGGGTATCGAGCGGGCGCCGTTGGTCAGAAACTGGTCCATCAGCTCCGGATTCTCGTCCCGCTGAATCACCCGGAGCTCGAGACCGGGAGCCACACTCACCAGCTTGGCCAGGATCGGGACGGTGTTCGATGCATCGCCACACCAGTCTTCCGCGATCACCAGCAGCTTCCGGCCGGCTCCGGGTGGGACGGCCGCCAGGGCCCAATCTGGCACCCGCGCCAGGTCATAGATCCCCTGCCACAACCCGCAGTGCTCGGCCTTGCACGAGGCCACGAACGCCTCGAACGACTGCGCCTTATCCCATAGTGTCCTGAAGTCCAGCATTTCGGCTCCGAGTAATGCGACACCGCAATAACAGCTTTACCATGACCGAAGTTCCCGATAATCGCGTCTTCAGCCCTGCTGCCCCGCTGGTTACAACTCCTCGATCTTGACCCCCCGCTTGGCCAGCTCCGCCACGTAGGCATCGAACGGGATCGCCTCGTCGGGGGTGCAGACCCCCTTGGCCTTGACCCGCCCATCCACCTGCATCTGGCCGGTGATGGACAGGGAGTAGCCGGTGGTGCGCATCATGGCACTGATCCCGTGCTTGGCGTCGTAGTAGTCGATCAGCCGGAAGGTGACAGTTTCCGCCTTCCCGCCGTTCTGGCCGGTCACCTGCACCTGGAGCGCGACCAGGTCGCGGCCCTCGGGCTTGTGCAGCCGGGGATGCACCGCGGCGATGAACAGGTCGCGGGGCGTCACCTTCTTGCCCTTCACGTCGATGGGCTCGTTCCCCAACAGCCCCAGCTCTCGGATCGGCCGCATGATCGCGACGTGGCCCGGGTAGCGGAGCGTCTTGTACTCCATGACGTCGATCTTGCCCTTGTAGGCAAAAGGGAGAGTGCTGATTCCACCACCAGTGTGAAAGGCCTCCAGCGTCCCGACCGGTGAGGGAAACTCTACCGGCTCCACCTCACTCAGGGCCTCGACTTGCACCGGCTTGCCACCCCGGAGCACCCACGAGGGCGTGGTGTAATAGTCGAGGGCCCCCTCAAGCGAATACACGATCTGATAGTTGAGCGGAGGCTCAGGAGCCTGGGGCAGTCCGCCGACGAAGACCTTTACCTTCTCGGCCCGGTCCAGCCGCCTGATGCCCTCCGCCGCCAGGATGTTGACCATGCCCGGCGCCAACCCACAGTCGGGGATGACCGAGACCCCCTTTTTGAGGGCCTGATCGTGCAGCTTCTTCTGCTCCAGCACGATGTCGGTGTTGCCGCCGAGGTCGGAAAAGTGGCAGCCGCACTCGACCGCGGCTCTGGCCATGGGCTCGTTGTAGTAATACGGGATGGCGCTCATGACCGCCGCCTGGCCCTCGAACGCGGCATGGACCGCCGCAGAGTCGGTGACGTCCAGCCGAGTGGTTCGGAGCCGGCCCTTCCAGTCGCCCGCGAGGAACTTGGGCAACTTTTCAGGCTTGAGATCGGCCAGGGTAACCTGGCTGACGGCGGGATTCTGGAGGAGGTCGTAGGCGCAGGCGCAGCCCTGCAGTCCGGCACCGAGAACCAGCAGTTTCATTACGACAGTCCGGGAGGAAGAAAAGAATAAAGTCCCGGAAGCTAGTTGGGCGCGAGAGGACCTTCAATGGGATCAGGAATAGGATTAGGAGGCAAACGTGTGTCGGCTACGGCTCGCGAGTTCCCTCGAAAAACGTCACGCCCCTCGGCCGCTCCGGCGTCTTGGTCATCATGAGGATGCGAGGACGGCCGCGGTTAAGCGGGCGGATCTGGAGCCAATCCCCAACGAAGAACGCCACCGAATCCCCTCCCCATCGGGCTGGATCCCGCACCGCCTGGGCAAGGAGCCGGGGCTTGCCGGTGGCTCCCACGACGCACAGGTCGCTCCGGACCTTGCAGGGGATCACCCGGGTGAACACCGGATCGCCCAGCAAGACGGCCAGGCTGGATTCGGCGCGCACCCGCTCCGCCCCCGGTACCGGACGAGGGTCCGGGTCGGCAGGCGGGGCATTGAATTGGTAGAGCCCATTCGAGACAGAAACGATCAACGCCCTGCCGTCTGGCGCCCACCCGACCCCTTTCGGGGTTCCCGCGTCCTTGGGCAGCACCAGCTCCCGCTCGCCGCCGCTCAGCAGGTTCATCACCCAGACCGAGGCGGGAGTGGAGTCGGTGAGGGACGTCCCTCGCAGAAAGGCCAGGCTGCCGCCATCGGGCGAGAGCGCCGGCGCCAGCTCGGCCACATTGGTGAAGGTGATACGAACCGGTGGGCCGCCCTCCGGCCGCACGGCGTAGAGGTCGGAGTTAGGCCCATCGCCGCCTACGAATACCGCGTAGGGATCCCTCCCGATCTCCATCTGGCCCCGGAGCGGCGGGAGGGTGGGGTCGCAAGCAGTGAGAAGTAAGAGGTGAGCAGTAAGAGGTGAGAAGTGAGAAGTGAGGCGAGTTATCATCCTGAGCGCAGCTCGATGCGTCACCTGGTACCGTTCGCCAGGCTCAGGGTTAGCTCTGCGAGAAATAGGCAGCCTCTTCTCACTTCTTACCTCTCACTTCTCACCCTGCTTTCGAGAAGCCACCATCCGTTCGGATCCACCTCCACCCTGCTTGGCTTCTTCCCGATCCCCTCGATCACCTTGTGGGTCCTCGGCCCATTCACGACCACCCGCACCGGCTTCCCGTCCACCAGCAGCTCCAGATTCGGGATCCGATACGTCCCCCACTCCGGTTTCTGGGTCTGGGCAATGTCCAGCGTCAGCCTCTTGCCGCCGTGCTTCCAGCGCACATCGAGGATTGGATAGCCAGGCTGGTTCAGCGACTGGCGGAAGTACCAGTCGAGGTCCTTCCCCGCCGCCGCGGACATGACCCTCGCAAAGTCGCTGGAAACCACGGTGCTGTCCCTATAGCTCGTGTAGTAGCGACGCAGGCCGGCAAAGAAGGCCGAGTCGCCGATGAGGCCGCGAAGCTGGTGCAGCACCCAGCCACCCTTCTGGTAGCTGTTGGTGTTGAGCAGCGCCATCAGGTCCCGCTGGGCGGTATCTACCACCGGCCGCTCGCTCGCCTTCGAGGCCAGCACCGCGTCCGCCGCCTTCTTCATGCTCGCGCGGAAGGCGCTGTCGCCATCGGCGTGCCCTCTCCACAGGGCAGCCAGGTAGGTGGCGAACCCCTCCGAGAGCCAGAGGTGAGGCCAGTCCCTCGGCGTCACCGCGTCGCCGAACCACTGGTGGGCTGTCTCATGCGCCACCAGCGGCTCGTCGAGCTTCCTGTCCCGGTAGAGCTTCTGGTCGTAGAAGATGGCGGTGGCGTTCTCCATTCCTCCGAACCGGGTACTCGACTCGACGTGCGCCAGTGCCGGGTACGGGAAGGGTCCGAACAGTCCGCTGAAATAGTCCACCATGTCGCCCGCCCGGCGGAACGGCCCCGAAGCGGCATAGGCCGAGTCCTGCGGATAGGCCCAGACCGAGAGCGGCACGCACTTCACGGCACAGCCGGCCTTGAGGAGCGTGGTGCGCGCCAGACGCCCCACTCCGACCACCATGTTGTAGACCGGAATTGGTGCATCCAAACGATAGTGCCAGACTGCGTTGCCGTACGGCAGCGTGTCGATCTTCTCCAGCACGCCGTTGGCGATGACCTGCTGGCCGATCGGCGCCTGCACGTGGAATGCGACCGTCGCCTTGTCAGCCGGCCGGTCGTTGGATGCCAGCCAGAGGCGGCCGCGGTCGGGCCAGTTGTCGGCAAACACCGTGCGGTCGCCGTACTGGTTGGCGCCGATGATCAGCCCGTCCCGGGTGAAGCCGCGGTAGCGCACTCGGGTGCTGAGGGTATCGCCCGGCTGCTTCTGGTGCGGCACGTCGACCTCGGTCGAGGACCGGGCGTACCTCGTGCGTGAAATGCGGGTGTTGGGCTTTCCGTCGACCAGCACCCGAATCACCCGCATGGCGGAGTCCAGCTGCATCCTGACCGGCTCGGTGGAGCCCAGCCGCCAGGTGATCTGCACCTCGCCGAGCACGTGGGTGCCGGTGTCGCCGGGGACGAGAGTGATGTCGTAATGGAGTGCGTTGTGCGGCGAGGCCGCTTGCAACAGCAGTAGTAGGGGGAGCATGCGGAAAGCGTAAACGGTAAGCGGGAAAAGCAAAAGCGTGAGCGGGGAAAGAGATGCGTGGTCTTTCTTACCCGCTCACGCTGTTATTTCCCCAGCCTTGCCCGATAGAACTCAAGGATCCGCGCCCACGCCTTCTCCACCTGTGGACCATCGGATCCCTGCCGCCCCGGCTTCAGGAAGCCGTGCCCCGTCCCGGGATACACCTCCGAGGTAAACGTCTTCCCGGCCGACTGCATCTCGGCCGTGACTATGGGCAGGCTGGCGTTGATCCGCTCGTCGTTCTCTCCATAGATGCCGAGCACGGGCGCCTGGATCTTCTTGAGGTCGGCGGTGTCGGGAGCCGGGCCATAGGCGACCACCGCCGCGCGCAGCTTGGGGTTGTTGGTGGCGTAGCGGAAGCTCTGTCCCCCGCCCCAGCAGAAACCGATGGTCCCGATCTGGTCCTTCGCCACCGACGGCAGGTTGTTCACGTAGGCATAGACCGCGTTGAGGTCGGAGGTGATCCGGTCGGGCTCGAGCTGGCCTATCAGCTTGCGGCCGGAGTCGGGATTGGCCGGCGTGATGCCGTACTTGGAGGAGAGCAGGTCCGGCAGGATCGCAATGAAGCCTTCCTTGGCCAGCCTGTCGGCCACCTTCGGCTCCCAGTCGGTGAGTCCGAAGATCTCATGGATCACGATGACCGCGGGCGCCTTGGTCTTCCGCTCAGGGTAGGCGACGTAGGCCCGGATCGAGTCGCGCCCGCGCTTGATGGAAACCCACTCACCGTGAGTGGTAGCCCGGTCGCGGGGGACCTCGAGCGATTCGCCCGGGCCAGTGAAGCTCTGCATGGCTGCGGCACCGATCAAAAGCGCCACCAGCCCCACCAGGACGTAGGTCGCGACTGCGCCGCGACGCGAGTTGTGCAGGCCGCTCACTGTATCTCCCAGTACTCGACCCGATTCTCCATCAGCAGCGGCACCGCGACGCGCGAGTCCTTGGGATCCACGTCGATGTCGGCGGGAGAGGGCACCTTGGACGCCACCTTCCGAGCGGTACCGTTTTCCAGGACGAAGAGGCTGGAATCGGCCCAGCTGGTCACCAGCAGCCTGCCATCGGGAAGGAACACGACGCCGTCCTGCTGGCCGGGACCGGAGCCGATCGACTCGACATCCTTGTCGCCCGGCTTCCAGCTGTAGATCCCCTTGCCCAGAAAGGCGACGATCACGAAGCGTCTCCCCTTGGGGTCCCAGGTGATGCCGTTGGGCCCCTCGAGCCTGGCCGAGGTGAGTGCCACCGTGGCGCCGCCTCTGGTCACACGGAACACCTGGTCGGGACCGGGATGGGAAACGCCCTTGGGTCCGAAGAGCACGCCGGTATCGGTCATGTAGACCGCTCCGTCCGGTCCCACCGTGGCGCCATTGAGGAACCTGGCCTTGCCCTGGGTGTTGACGTTGGCGATGAGCGCACCGGTGCGTTTGTTGAAGGCGCGGGCGAAGTCGATATCCGCTACCCACAGGGTGTCCCCGCTGATGGCCAGCCCCTTGGGCGCATTCAGGGTGACCCCCTTTTTCCCACCCTCGATGAACTTGACCGTGTAGGGGGCGCCGTCGGGCCGCAGCCGGCTGATGTATCCGTTGTTGTCCTTCTGCGAGGGTGTGCCGTTTACGTTGGCCACGAACCAGACGTCGAGGTCGCGGTCGTAGCGGGCCGATTCGGGACCCTGGAGGTTCGGGGTCTCCCCCACCTTCCGGAACATGTATGACTCTTTCTCGTATACCGCGGCGGAATCGGCCAGGGCGGCATCCTTGGCGGCGGAGTCGCCGGACTTGCAGGCGCTGGAAGCCAAGGTGAGGGCTGCTGCCAGAGTGAGTGTGGGTGTGAGGTAATGCCGAAGCATGACAACGGTCTCCACTAAGGGAAAAGCAAGTATACATGGTCCGCCCCACCCGCTGCAGGCAGGAGTGGGGCTCAATCCTCTGGAGCACCTCCAGCCTTGGCGACCTGATCCGCCCGCACCTTGCCCGTATCGAACCGCTTGGCCGCCGCGAGCATCGTCTCGATCGTCTCGTCCGCATCGGCGGGTCCGCGCTTGAACCGGATCGGGTTGATCCGGGCGACCACGAACGGCCGGAGGTAGGGGCTCTCGAACCCGCGTTCCTTGAGCGCCTTCATCGCCTCCGTGACCGCGGCATCCAGCTCCAGGATCCGGGCCGCCCGTTCCCGCCGCATTTCCAGCGCCTTCGGCAGCGCCGAGGCCTCCCATTTTTCCACTCGGCGGAGGATAGGGTGGTATGCCCCGCCGGCGAAGCGGCCGTTCTCCTGGTAGCAGAGCCCCAGGGTCAGCAGCGCTGGCTCCTCGAACTCGATCTCGTAGTCCTTCTCCGGCCGGTTCTCCGATTCGGCCAGCAGCTCGGCCAGCCGGATGACCTCCAGCGAGCGCTCGCGCAGGTTGTGCGCCTTCTCGGTGTTGAGCAGCAGGATCCGGTGGGCGACTTCGATGTCCGGCACCACGATGGCGACGACCGATTGGGCGCCGAGCTGCCGGAGTGCGGCGAGGCGGTGGTTGCCGTTCGGGGTCCAGTACTTCCCCTCCTCCGAGCGCACCACGATCATCGGATCCAGATACCGGCCGAGCTTGTCCATGGCGGCGGAGAGGCGCTCGACGTGGGGTTGGGAGAGATCGCGTTGGTACGGGGTGGGCTCGACCAGATCGATCGGGAGGGCAGCGAAGATCTGCCAGTGGCCGCCTAGTGGATCCCTGTAGGGGGCCAGGGGGCTGCCGCCGTCGGCTTGAATGGACTCGCCCAGGCGGGACACGGCTGCGGGCGGGGTGCCCGAGCCAATGGCGTCGGGCGCGATGCCGCGGGAGCGGGGTTCGACCGCCGCTTTCTTCTTGCGGCGTGGCTTCCTCTCGCTTTTAGTCGGCGAACGTTTAGCTGCCTTGGGCTCGGCCACTGATTACCTCACCTCGATGTCGGTCGTTCTCGCGTGACCTCCGCCAACCCATCCCTCGCCTCTTTCACCCTCCCCTGCAGCTCCGGATCGGCCTTGTCCCAAAGCCGTAAGAACCGGCCGTAGGCTGCCGCCGCCGAGTGGCGCTGGCCTGCGACCTCATACGTGCGCCCCAGGGCCAGCTGAAGCAGCGGCAGGTAGAGCGGCTGGTTGTCGAACCCATACCTGAGATACTTGATCCCTTCCTCCCGGGTCTCCTTACTCGCCGCCAGCGCCAGCGCCAGCTGAAGCCGAAGGAATGCACTCTCCGACGCTACACCGGGCGCTGCCACCTGGTCGAGACCGGAGCGAAGCCTCGGCAGGCCTCGAGTGGTGTCGCCCTGGATCATGGCGCCCCACCCATCGGCCGCCATCATCATTCCGCGATGGTACGACGACATCCGCGCCGAGTCGGCCAGTGCGCGAGCCAACCGGCGCCGGGCCTCCGGAACCTGGCCGCGCACCAGGTTGACCATAGCCTTTCCCAGTTCAGCTTCCGGCCCCGCCGGCAACGCGGCTACGGCCGAATCCATGAGGCTAGCGGATGACCCGGGTGCCAGGCGAAGCGCCATCGCCCAGGCCTGTACACCCAGCGCATCCCCGCGATCAAGACGCGAGAGCGAGTCCAGCAGCACCTTCGCTTCTCGCCACCGGCCCAACCCCGCAAGCATGCTTGCTCTTGCCTCCAGCGCGCCGGCCAGAAACCCGGGCGCTTGCGGTCCCGCCTGCGTGACCCGGGTGTACCGCGAGGCGATGGAGTCGGACGTGGCCTTGTCCCAGTAATAGGCTGAGTTTGCCGCCTGAATGAGCCAGGACCCCTGTTCGTTCCACGCGGTGGCGATCGCCTTGTTGGTCGGCGGCGGCCCCCAGAGCAGGTTGGCGGTCGTACGCATGGCGCTCACCCTGCTCGCGGGCGCCGTGCGGGCGAATCCCGGGAAGTAGCGCCCGAATCGGGCGCTGTCCCGATAGATCACACCGAGCTCCATCGGATGGATCAGCGCGGGGAACAGAGTCGAGTCCCGGCGGAGCACGCTGTCGAACACCCCGGCGATGGAGTCCGGCGCGCTGGGGCGGAAGCTCTTGGTGTGGAACATTGCCTCGCCCAGCAGGAACCATCCCTCGACGTCCGCTGGGTACTCCGTCACGAACGCGCGCAGCGAATCGATCGAGGCCGGCTTCCCCTGATCGAACAGCTCATAGGCTGACATGAGCCGCCGGTCCCGCGGGGGCAGTCGCCTGGCAAAGCGGACGCCCGCGGCGACCGCCTGATGGGCGTCCCGGTTGCCGTACCCACCGATCCACCCGAAGGCCTGGGCCCGCCTGAGATGGGCCAGCGCAAAGGTCGAGTCGGTCTCCACTGCGCGGGTGTAGGCGCTCAGCGCCGAATCCCACTCGGTCCGGCGGTAATACCGCTCGCCCTCCAGATAGGAGCGCAGTGCGTCGATCGAATCGGTGGTGAGCGACGCTAGGCGCAGATTGGGCAGCGGCTCCTTCGACCGCCACACATCGCGCAGCAGTGCCAGGCTCAACCGGTCCACCACCGCAAGCACGCTGTCCGCCGGGCCGTCCACCTGCGCCCGCCCCAGTCGGTGCCCGTCGATAGCATAGAGATCGGCGGCCACTCGCACCGTCCCACCGGTGGACACCGCGCTCCCGAGAACCACAGAGCCGGCGTCGAGATCCCGGCCCACGGACAGCGCCCGCTTCAGATCGTCCCCGCCCCGGGTATCGCCCCATTCCCTGAGCACGGTTCGGGGGTCCACCGTTCCGATGCCACCCACCCCGTTGAGGTTGGTGGCCAGCAGATCCATCATCCCCTCACTGAGGAACTCCATCCCGGGGCCGGATGTGTGGAATGGGAGCACGGCCAGTATCTCGGCCGCGGGCGCCACCCTCGGGCTCGGGGGACGGCTCGCAAACCAGGCGCCCATCGCTGTGCCCGCGAGAACGGCGAGGGTACCGCCCCCAACGAGCCATCGCCGCGCGCCTCGCCCGGGCAGGCCTCGCGCCGCCGCGAGTGCCGAGCGGAGCGAGCCCATGTCGGGGTAGCGGTCCCCCGGCTCCAGGGAGAGCGCCTTGAGCACCACCTGGTCGAGCCCGGAAGAGACCCCGGCCCTGATACTGGCGACATGCGGCCGCGGGGCAGTCAGACTCCTGGCGATGATCGTCTGCGCGCTCGGCCCCTTGAAGGGAGGCTCGCCTGCGAGCATCTCGTAGAGCACGCACGCCAGGCTGTACTGATCCGAGCGAGCATCCACCACCTCGTCGCCGGTGGCCTGCTCCGGACTCATGTACGCCGGGGTGCCCATGGCCAAGCCGGCACGGGTGAGCCGGGTATCGTCGGCTGAAGGCGAGGCCGAGGTTCCCTGCTCCAGGGCCTTGGCCACGCCGAAGTCCGCCACCACGGCATGTTCGCCACTCAGCAGGATGTTCTCCGGCTTGATGTCGCGATGGACCACTCCCTTGGAGTGGGCGTACGCCAGTGCGTCGGCCACTTCTCCGGCCAGGGTCAGGGCGGCGTCCACCGGGAAGCGTCCCTCACGCTGCAGCTGCTGCCGTAGCGTCTGGCCCTCGACGTAGGGCATCACGAAGTACGGCACCGGACTGCCGTCGCCATCGTCGACCACCCCGGAATCGAATACCGGCAGGATGTTGGGATGCTGGAGCCGGGCGGCGAGCTCGATCTCGCGGAGAAAGCGCTCCACCCCCAGCCGGCCGCCGAGCTCGGGGCGGACGACCTTGACCGCTACCAGACGCTTATGGCGGACGTCGCGCGCCAGGTAGACGGTGGCCATGCCCCCAGCGCCAACCTGCCGCTCAAGGACGTATCGGTCACTCAGGGCGGCCGCGAGCCGCTCGGGGATATCGCTCATGGATGAAGGAATCTAAGATAAGGAATGCCGCTGACCCGTGCCCTGGCCGCGCTCGCCTGCGCCGCACCCGGGGTCTCCCCATCCCTCGCGGCACAGACCCCCCAGCTGGATTCGATCCACCGGTATATCGCCTCGGAGATGCAGCGCCAGCAGATTCCGGGGCTCTCCGCCGCCATTCTCCGGGGCGATCGGATCCTCCTCGCGCGCGGCTATGGATTCGCCAACCTCGAGGTGGTGGCACCGGCCTCCGACAGCACCATCTACCAGTCCGGCTCGGTCGGCAAACAGTTCACCGCGGCCGCGGTGGGGATGCTGGCTCAGCAAGGCCGTCTGAATGTCGAGGACCGGATCACCCAGTGGTTTCCCGAAGGGAAAGGGGTGTGGGACGGCATTACGGTGCGGCACCTCCTCACCCATACCTCCGGCATTCCCGAGTACACCGACTCGCTGATCGACCTTCGGAAAGACTACACCGAAGACGAACTGGTCGGCCTGGCCGCCGCGCAGCCGCTGGATTTTCCGCCGGGCGATACCTGGAGCTACAGCAACACCGGATACGTCGTTCTGGGCGCGCTCATCCGGCGGGTCACCGGCCGGTTCTATGGCGACATACTCCATGAGCTGATCTTCGCGCCACTCGGCATGCGCACCCGGGTCATCTCCGAGGCCGACATCATCCCCAACCGCGCGGCCGGATACCGGCTGGTCGATAAGCAGGTCCAGAACCAGGAGTGGGTGTCGCCCTCCCTGAACACTACGGCGGACGGTGCGCTCTACCTGACCATCAACGATCTCGCCAAATGGACGGTGGCCCTGAACCATCGCCGCCTGCCCGACGCCCGGGTGCTCGACGCCGCCTGGACCCCGGCCCGGTTGAACGACGGCGGGACGGTTCCTTACGGGTACGGCTGGGATCTGAGCGAACAGCGCGGGCACCGGCGCGTGGGACACACCGGGGCCTGGCAGGGCTTCGAGACGGTTATCTACCGCTACCCCGAGTTCGACCTGAGCGTCATCGTGCTCACTAATCTCGCTGAGGCCATGCCCTCTGCCATCGCCCAGGGGATCGCCGGGATACTGGAGCGGGGACTCGAGCCGCCCCAGCTCCTCGCGACACCTCTCCGCGGTGGCACACCACCGGTCGCCATCCCCGCGCTTCTCCAGAGAATCGCCGCCGGCAACGACACCGGCATTGTGACCCCAGGTCTCCAGCGGTTTCAGCGGCCAGCCAGGCGACAGGAACTGGGCCGGATGCTCAAGACGGTGGGCTCCTGGACGGTGTTGGGCTGTGAGCCGGTGGTGAAACAAAAGATCCGCTGGCTGGGTACCGACGCGGCACGGATCTGCTATGCCAGGGGAACCGGAGGGGCCAGGCGAAGGGTGGTGACCGTGTATTACGCAGATGATTGGCGGGCGACATACCTCCACTACGAGAGCTACTAAGCCAGCGACAACAGCTCTCTCACCTCTTCGTCCGGCGTCTGGGCGAAGTCCGGGTACCAGAAACCCACGGCGTAGAACGGCTCCGGGCTGGCACGCCCAGCTTCCGGAACGATGCAGACGTCCGTGAACTCATTGCTCGGGCGGCATTCTCCAGCCGGGTTTTGAAGCGTAAGTTGGGGCATGGCAGGAGCTGACGTCAACCAGGTCGCCGCGCTGTTTCGCCGGCTGACACAAGGTGTCTACGTCGTCGGCGTGTCCGATGGGGAAGAGCGCGACGCCTTCACCGCCGCCTGGGTCATGCAGGTTTCCTTTGACCCGCTGCTGCTCGCGCTGAGCATTAACCCGGAGCATGCCTCCTATCCCTTGCTTCACACCGGCGGGGGCTTCACCGTCAACGTCCTGAAGCAGGGCCAGCTGGATCTCGCTCGCCGTTTCGGTACCCGCTCCGGCAGGGAGGAGGACAAGCTCGCCGACATCCCGTGGCGTCCCGGACGCACCGGCGCGCCCATCCTGGAGGATGCGCTGGCATACTTTGACTGCGAGCTGAGCGGAGAGATGGGAGCGGGCGATCACGATCTGACGCTGGGCCGGGTGACCGGGGGGCGGCTTCTGGATGCCGAGGCCGAACCACTGACGTATCGAGACACCGGGGACATGGATGGCAGCAGCGCTCTCTACCCAGGGAGGCTCTGAGCATGCCCCGAGCCGACCTCGTCCTGACGGCGCTTCTCTGCCTCACCGCGTGCGAGGGATGGCACCTGTCCATCAATCGCGATGGCCTGGTCCTCGTTTCGGTCATCGGGGACGGAGCTGATCAGGGGGGGCGCTATCGCCTCCGGACTCGCGATGACGATGGCGTCACCCGGGTCCTGGACGTGCCGGCCTCGGGAACGGTGATCCTGACACCGGTGTCCGATGGCGAGCTACAGGTAGCGCTGCTGGTGCCGGACAGCTGTCGGGTCTCCGGCCTGAATCCGCGGACGGTGACAGTCTCTGGCGGTAAGGAGGTTCGTTTGGCCTTTGACGTGCGATGCCCTTGACCTGCTTCACGCCTCCAAGCCTCCCCGCCGCCCCGCCGCCCCGCTGACTCCCGGTCCACGATGGCTGGCTTCCCCGGGTCGAGGCGTCGAGCAGGTGACGGAGATGATTCAGCGTCTGGCCCGAGCGATCATCGGTTGCCCTCTTCGACGAACAGTTTGAGCTTGTTCAGCGACACGTCCCACTGGAGCGCAATCTGATCCAGCGAGCGACGCGCCTCTTCCAGCCGCCGTCTTTCCAGCTGCCAGAGGCTCTCCTTCCCGCGCCTGCTCGAGCGCACCAGACCGGCGCCGGCCAGGACCCGGAGATGCTTGGTGATCCCCTGCCGCGAGATCCCCGATCCATCGGTGAGCCGCGAGATCGACAGTGGCTCCCCACTGCCGAGGCGGGCCAGGAGCCGGAGCCGGTTCTCGTCGCCCAGGGCGGCGAAAACCGGCGCCGGCGTTGCGCCCCTACGCCGGTGAGGCAAGAAACTTCCGCAGGTTCTCGATCTGCCCAGTCCAGCCTGCGTCGTTCTCGCGGTAGGCCTTGCCGCGGCGGGCGACCGGGATCTGGTCGAAGCCGGATTCCCTCACCGTAAGCTGTGTTCCCTCCGGGATCTCTTCCAGCTCGAAGACCACCAGCGTCGTGGGCTCGGCGGGCCCCACAGTCGGGTCTCCACCCGGCTGCCACCTCCATGAAAAGAGCCGTTCCGGCTCCATCTGTTCGACCGTGACCTCGAAGGTGTACTGAGTGTATCCCGGCGTGATGATGGGACCGCGAACCTTGCGCCCGGGGGTGAACGATTCGGCCAGGCTGGCCCCGAACCATTCGCCGAACTGGGCGGAGTCGGTGAGGGCACGCCAGACCTTGGACCTGGGGGCGCGCAGGGTGATGGTCTTCTCGATCCGGTCGGTGCTGCTGGAGCTCCTGGGCGATGTGCTGGTACTCATGGCCACCCTCCTGAGAGTAATAGGCAACCTTCTAGTTGCCTACCATACTATCACGGGGCCACGATACGCGCAACCCCGTGGTTGCACATCGAGTGTCCCAAGATTCTGCGGGCTCTCCGGGCCCGGGGGTGAAGGAGACGGCTCCGCTGGGCATAGCTACCGATGCTGACCCGTGGTTTTTACTATGAGGGATGGGATCACCGGGAGCCGGTGAAGACGGGTCACGGGATGGGTTTCTTCCAAGGGGTCCGGGAATGGCGGCCGAAGCAGCGTTGGTCAGGGTGGGCCGCCAGCAGGTCGAGATTTCCCGGCCCGAGAAGGTGCTCTTTCCGGAAGACGGCATAACCAAGGGAGAGCTGATCGAGTATTACGCTCGCATCGCTCCCCGGATCCTGCCTTACCTCTGCGACCGGCCACTGACCCTGGAGCGCTACCCTAACGGGATCAACAGCAAGCGGTTCTTCCAGAAGGAGGTGTCTTCCTACTTCCCCGAGTGGATCCGCCGGGTCACGGTAAAGAAGGTGGGAGGCAGTGTAACCCACGTTGTGTGCAACGATCCGGCTACGCTGGTATACCTCGCCAACCAGGCATGCATCACACCGCACGTCTTTCTCAGCAAAGTGGACAAGCTCGAGTACCCCGACCAGATGGTGTTGGACCTGGATCCTCAGGGCGAGGATTTCGAGCTGGTCCGCTCGACCGCGCGTGAATTCAAGCAGCTGCTCGATGAGCTGGAGCTACCCGCCTTCCTCAAGACCACCGGGTCCCGCGGGCTCCACATCGTCGTTCCGCTGCAGCGCCGGGAGTCCTACGACTCCGTGCGCGACTTTGCCAGGGAGCTGGCCGCCATCGTCGTCAGGCAGGCGCCGAAGGAGCGCACGCTGGAGCAGCTGAAGGCGCATCGTGGTAACCGGGTGTTCATCGATACCAACCGGAATGGCTACGCCCAGCTCGTGGCTCCGGCTTATGCCGTGCGGGCTCGGAAAGGGGCGTCGGTCTCGTTGCCAATCGAGTGGTCCGAGCTGAAGAAGAAGAGTCTGCGGCCCAACTCCGTGACTATTCGATCGATCTTCGACCAGCTGGACGACGCGGCCGATCCATGGAAAAACTTTGGCAGACGCCGAGCCTCGTTGGCCAAGGCTCGGCGGAAGCTCGACAATGCCCGGTGAAAGCGAGCTGTAATCCAGGTATCAGGAACAATACGCTCCAGGGATATCCAATATTTGGACGCGCAAAAATCCGCAGCACGAACAGCCCTGATTTCACCACCCCGAGGCCGATTTTTTGCTGACCGTTGAGTACGTGCTTTTCAAGCTCAACCATGCTTGAGAGATACGAAAAGACAGGCTGAAAAGCCCTGTTGTTTTCTGCGGAACAGCGGGTAATCCGCTACCTGCCGGCAAGGGTATATCTGCAGTACCACCCAGAATGAGGGAACCATGGCCGATCTTGCGGCGTCCGGGAGTCAGCGCTGGCTCCAGCTCGCGGTCAATGTTCAGCGGCGACTGGTGGAGGAGCCTCTGGTGCGCAGTCTGGGAGGCGGCTCGCATGCACCCCTGGAATGGCTCTGTCCGCTACACTCCACGGGTTATCGGGAATACAAGAATCTCGATGTGCTGAAGGCGCTGGACGCGCCGATTGCGGTACAGCACTCCCTGGCCGAGTTCTGGCCTCGCAGGGGCCCGCTGTGGGAGGGGCTGGCCCGCTCCCGCAGTGGCGAGCTGTTGTTGCTCGAGGCCAAGGCGCACATTCCCGAGCTCGCCTCGGGCCGCAGCCAGGTCGCACCCGAGTCCCTCACGAAGATCACCGAACGGCTGAGAGAGGTACGGGAGTTTCTGGCCCCGAAGTCCACCGCTGAGTGGGCCCACACATTCTATCAGTATGCCCACCGGCTCGCGTTCCTGTATTTCCTGCGACAGGTGAATCAGCTTCCCGCCCACCTGGTGTTCGTGTATTTCGTGAATGCCCGGGATGTGCGGGGGCCGGCCAGTCGCTCGGAGTGGGAATCTGCTCTGTCCCTGATGTATGCGGCCCTGGGCCTGCCCCGACGCCATCCCCTGTCGCCCTTCATCCACAACATCTTCGTCGATGCCGGCAAGCTGGAGTGCGTCGCCGCGTAGGGCGCCTCGATGAACCGCAGGGCACGAACAGATGTGAGGCTAGCGGACCGGCGGCGATCGAGGTGGGGGTGTCTTTCCTCCCGGACTGCAGAGATTAGCACCGGCTTCGGCCTATAGGGGCCCTAGACAGCCTGGCCCGCGCGAGTCAGCTTTAGATACCCAGTTCTACTGGCCGAGTGTTCCACCGGGCGTCCGCAACCACCTCTTTCCTGCTGGTAACTGACGGCGCGTAACTCGTGAACCGCTCAGGTTTGCCGCTCATGCTTGCTGCCCTGCTGAGTGGATGTGGCGATCCCGAAGGTCCCAACCCGATTATCCCAATCGGTGAGGGCCCGAGGATTCTCTTTCTGGGCGGTTCGCCCCGCCATCTCTACCTGGTTCATGCCAACGGTGCCGGGCTCAAGCAGCTCACCAGCGGGCCGGTAGACGTCGGCTCAGCTTTCTGGTCGCACGACGGCACCAAGATCTATTTCAACCAGGACAACGGTGCGCCCCCCTATCTCTACGTGATGAACGCCGATGGCAGCAACCCGCAGGGAATTACATCCCTGCCTCCAGGCGAGGGTGACGATTGGTCTCCCGACGCGGCTCACAAGGCCTTTGCTGCCTTCATGCCCTCCCCAGACGATTCGCTGGACAAGGAACAGCTCGACCTGTACGTCATGAATGCCGATAGCACTGAGCTGGTTCGGGTGGTTGACCTGCGCGACCCCTGGAACTGTGTCGGCATTACCGACTGCACCGACATCCAGTCGGTTGCGTGGTCTCCCACCGGGGAGTGGATCGCGTACTCGACCTGGCTGACTGGCCGGGCGTACCATGCCTACTCCGACCTCGGCATCGTCAGCCCCGATGGGCAGCAGCGGCGCACCCTGGTCCCCTACACTGCCTCAGGCGGGAGATGGTCGCCCGACGGTAGGCTTCTGGCTTACTCGGACGGGGAAAGTGGCTCCCCCGGGCCTCGCCATCTTGCGGTTGTCGGCCTGAATGGGGGAGATCCCACCATTCTCGTCGATGGCACTGCCGCCTCCACCGTGAACTTTTCCCCCAGCTGGACCGCGGACGGGAGCCATATCGTCTTCTCGCGTCGGCCGGCCGGCTTTTCTGACTCCGAGATCTGGATCGTTCGGGCCGACGGCAGCGGACTCCGCCAGCTGACCGATCTCCCCCCGAACGCAGTAGTCCAGGACGTGAATCCCCGGGATCTGGGATCGGTGTCCTTCCCGTGAGCCGCGGCCGGCCAGGCGCAGTCGATGATGAGAGCCAGACCCCGCTCGGCCCCGCCTCGTCCGCGTCGAGCTGCGATTCCACGTCCGGGCCACCAGTATCCGAGTCAGAACCGCATTGCATTCCTCTCCACCCTACCTTCCCGAGGCTTCGCTCACCGGCTCGAGCTGCAGATCCTGAAAGTCGAAGCTGAAGTCCACCGCGTCCGACGCCGGTACCATCTTCAGCTGGTCCACGCTTCCATCCGGCTCGATCGAGAATGTGGCGTAGGCATCGGCCCTGAGCTCCCGATCCCGCCACCGCGCCAGGAAGGTGTCGTGCTGCCAGTGCACCAGATCGCCCAGCAGGGCCGGCGTCTTGGCGAAACGGATCGCGAGTCCCTTTCCTTCCACCGCGATCGCGACATCGCCGTACCAGGGGTCCCGGTAGGTGCCGGCGTACTTCGAGAGCGGCAGCGAAGGCCCCGAGGTGGAATCCCGGCTCACAGCGGCCTGCCGTTCCGCGTCCTGAAGCTTCTTCCGGGTCTCGTCGCCCAGTTGCTTGAAAAGCGCGGGGTAGTCCGGCGCCTTGGCCCCGAGATAGTAATCGAGGACGTGGTAGACGATCGACTCGAACGCGGCACCCGACTCCTGGTTGGTCAGCACGGCGACACCGAGCCGGAGCTCGGGAATCATCGCGACCTTCGACAGGTAACCCGGAAGCCCGCCGGTATGCTGCCGGAGGATCTTGCCCCGGTAGTCGCGGACGTTGAGACCCAGGGCGTATCCCGCCATGTTCGCCCGGAGATGACCCAGGGCTCCTGCCACCGACGGCGGTGGGTTGCCGATTGGGGTGGGTGTGACCTCGCGCCAGAGCTGGGTGGTCGTGGCTGGTGAGAAGAGACGGGACCCGCCGGCCACTCTGCCCGAGTCGAGCTGGACCATCATCCACTTGGCCATGTCCGCCGCGCCCGACATAATCCCGCCGGCCGGGTTGGTGTTGTCGCTGGCAAACGGATCGACCGGCCGCACCGTGTCGTTGACCTCGGCGTGGGTGCCGGCCACGTTGCCGCCTTCCGCCGAGCCGGAGTGGCGAACATCGCTATCGCTCATGCCCACCTGGTCGAGGATCCGCCGCCGGACGAAATCCTCCCAGGTCTGGCCCGACACCGCCTCGATCACCTCCCCAGCCACGAGGTAGAGCACGTTGTCGTAGGCATACGAACTCCGGAACGAGGTGGACAGCGGGATGAATCGGAGCCGCCTGGCGATCTCCTTCCGGTCGTACGTCGAAGGTGGCCACCAGAGCAGGTCACCCGCGCCCAGCCCGAGCCCGCTCCGATGTACCAGCAGGTCCCGGACGGTCATCTCGCGGGTGACGTACGGATCCGACATGGCGAAGGCCGGCAGGTAGTCGATCACCGGCTTGTCCCAGGCGACCTTGCCCTCTTCGACCAGCAGGGCCAGCGCGGTGGCGGTGAACAGCTTCGTGTTCGAGGCGATGCCGAAGCGTGTCTTCGCATCCACCGGCACCGGGCTTCCCATCCGCCGCACGCCGTAGCCCTTCGCCAGCACCACCTTCCCATCCTTGACGATGGCCACCGAGAGCCCGGGAACCGTGAAGGTTTCCATCACTCGGCGGACATAGGCATCGAACTTCGGCGGCGCCTGCTGCGCGGCCGCTGCAACGGGAGTTATCGCCAGCGAAAAGGCCAGGATGCGGTAATTGAGACGCATTGTTATCCGTGCGTGTCAGGAGTCAGGAGTCAGGAGTCAGGAGTCAGGAGTCAGGAGTCAGGAGTCAGGAGTCAGGAGTCAGGAGTCAGGAGTCAGGAGTCAGGACGAATAACTAATGGCCAATAGCCAATAGCCAATAGCCGGTTTATCGTCGTCGTTACCGTGCCGAGACCCTCTTGGATGTTCCCGAGCCCCCGGGTGGTGGTAGCAGCCTTGATGTTGGTTCCTGGTCTAGCGACCGGCCAGACCCTTCCTCCACCGGCCCACCGCGAGCTGGCTCGGGCCATCCTCAAAGAGCTGGTGGAGATCAATACTGTCCGCGACTCGGGCGCCACCCGCGCGGCAACCGCGCTGGCGAAGCGCCTGACCGCCGCCGAATTCCCTTCGACGGACCTGCATCTCGTGGGACCCAAGCCTCACAAGCAGAACCTGGTCGTCCGGCTCCGGGGCCGGGGAAAGGCCCAGCCGATCCTCTTCCTGGCCCACCTCGATGTGGTGGAAGCCCGGCGGGAGGACTGGTCGCTGGATCCCTTTACCCTCACCGAGCGCGACGGATACTTCTACGGCCGCGGCACCATGGACATCAAGGATGAAGCCGCCGATCTGATCGCCAATCTGCTCCGGCTGAAGGCGGAGGGGTACATCCCCGAGCGGGATATGATCGTTGCGCTCACCGATGACGAGGAAGGTGGCGACGACAACGGGGTGAGCTGGCTGCTTCAGCACCGGCCCGAGCTGATCCGGGCCGCGTACGTCATCAACACCGACGCGGGCGGCGGCCAGATGGAGCATGGCCGGCGGCTCCGCATTCCGGTGCAGACCAGTGAGAAGATCTACGCCACCTACCGCTTCGAGGTGACCGGAGCCGGCGGCCACAGTTCTCTGCCCCCGCGAGACAATGCCATCTACACCCTGGCCAAAGGTTTGGACCGGCTATCCCGATTCGACTTTCCGGTGCGGCTCAATCCCACTACCCGGGCCTTTTTCCGGCAGCTGGCCCGGCAGGAGAAGGGGCAGGCAGCCGAGGACCTGCGGGCGGTAAGTGCCGATGCGCCCGATCCGAAGGCCGCGGCGCGACTCGCCGCCGTGCCGATGTACAACTCCTCCATGCGTACCACCTGCGTGGCAACCATGCTTCAGGCGGGTCACGCCGAGAATGCCCTGCCCCAGCGGGCGCAGGCTACCGTGCAGTGCCGTCTGCTCCCCGGCGATTCACCCGAGAAGACCCGGGCGACTCTGGCCCGGGTGGTGTCCGATACGCTGATCCGGGTGACGCTTCCCGACCAGCCGGACATCGCCCCGGCTTCGCCGCTTTCTCCCGCGGTGATGCAAGCCGTGGAGCAGGTGACGGCCGCGATGTGGCCGGGCGTCGTGGTGCTGCCGGTGATGGATCCCTGGTCCAGCGACGGCGCGCTGCTGCGCAAGGCAGGCGTCCCGGTCTACGGCGTCTCAGGAATCTTCTTCGACATCAACGACGTGCGTGCCCACGGCAAGGACGAGCGGATCGGGGTGCAGTCGTTCTATGAAGGAGTGGAGTTCATGTACCGGTTGATGAAAGAGCTCGGCGGCACGCAGGAGTGACGACGCCACCACCGTCCGCGGTGACGTAGGTCACAGTCTCATGATCTCCCTCATGGCACTGTGCACCTCCTGATTCACCGACCGTCTGCCGCCCTTCCAGAAAGGAGGCGGCGACGACTTTCTTAGGGAGCAATACCATGGGTTTACTCTCCAAGCCGATCAAGACCCTGGACGACCTTTTCGTCCATACCCTCCAGGACATCTACTACGCCGAGCAGAAGATCACCAAGGCGCTGCCCAAGATGATCGAGAAGGTGACCGACCCCCAGCTCAAGCAGGGTTTCCAGGCTCATCTTGCCGAAACCAGGAACCAGGTCAAGCGCCTGGAACAGGTTTTCCAGATGCACGGTGAGACCCCCAATGCCGTCACCTGCCCTGCAATCGACGGCATCATCGAGGAAGCCAACGAGATCATGGGCGATGCGAGCGACCCCGAGGTGCTCGATGCCGCCGCATTGGCGTCCGCGCAAGCGGTGGAGCACTACGAGATCACCCGCTACGGCACGTTGATCGCGTGGGCCCGGCAGCTTGGCCGAGATGACTGCGCCAGTGTGCTTCGCCAGACCCTGGAAGAGGAGAAGGCAACCGATCTCAAGCTTACCGCGATCGCCGAAGCCCGGGTCAACCGGGTAGCCGTCTGAGCGGCTGACCACTCCCGAGTAATAGCGACTGAATAGCGCCGGCATTTGCCGGCGCTATTTTTTCTGCGTGACCCTTATCCATCCCTTCTCCCTCGCTCTGGGCGTTGCTGCCGCCCTGGCGGCCTGTTCCTCCCTGGCGCCGCCCGCTCCGGCACCGGCGGAGCTCGCCGCCGCGGAGTCGCTCTATGCCGACCTGCGAGGCATGCGTGACAGAATCGAGGTGATGCTCGAAGCCGGCCGGCCGGGTCGTGCCGCCCCAGCTTTTGACGCGATGATCCTCAGCCACAACGCCGTCCGTGACGACCTGGCCCAACGCCTCGCCGCAGTCGATTCGGCCGCCCTGCGCGATGATGATGCCCGGGCACTGGGCATCATGCGCCGCACCCTGGCACAAGACCTGGGACCGATCGCTGCACCCGTCGCCTCGGCAAAGAGAGCAGCGGAGACGGAGCCGGCCTGCGACTACGACGCGCGCGCGGTAGCGGCTGCATCCGGGGGGCGCGACTCACTGCGGCAGCGGATCTACGCCTGCTACGGCTGGGCCCAATCCCATCTGGTGGCTGAAGGCGATACGACGGACCGGCTGTCCATCTTGGGAGCGCTGGGCCGCACCGAAAGTGCCGAGGTGCGGCGGAAGCTGTTTCTCAGCCTGGAGCCGGTATGGCGCAGCGTCAATCGAGACAACCAGCCGGGCAGCCCCTACCGGCTCTTGATCGCCCGCGAGGTAAAGGAGAGAGGCAGGGCACCGCTTCCCGCCGCGGAGCAGGCGCGGGCCTCGGGGGTGCCTCCCGATTCGCTCGAGCGCTGGCTGCTCCGCGTGCTGGAGACGTGGCGAGATGTCGGCCCCGATTCGTTGATCGAGCCGTGGGACTGGTTCTACCAGACCGGCCTGACCAGCAGGAGACTGAGCCCCCTGGTGTCACTGGAGCGGCTGGCCACGCTCAACCGGGAAGTGTACAAGTCCCTGGGTGCCGACGTCGGAGCGCTCGACGTGCAGTACGATCTCGAGCCTCGGGCTGGGAAGACCCCGGTGGCTTACTGCACCTTCGGGGGCCGCCCGAGATTCATGAATGGCGGATGGCGGGCGGGTCAGCCCTGGGTGTTCGCTAGCTACCGCACCGGCGGTCTGGATAACCTGAGCGAGCTGCTGCACGAGACCGGCCACGCGGTGCACATCGCGGCGATTCGGACCCGGCCGGCCTTCAGCGACTGGCCCGACAGTGACCCGTTCACCGAGGCGGTGGCCGATTTTGTGGCCCTGGACGTGTACGAGCCGGCCTGGCAACAGCACTGGCTGGGCGACTCGGTACCGCTGGCTGACGGGCTACGCAGCCGCTACGGGGGAATCGTTCTCGACGTCGCGTGGGCCCTCTTCGAGATGCGGATGCAGCAAGATCCCGCCGCCGACCCGAATCAGGTGTGGACCACCCTTACCCGCGACTACCTGCGCATTCGCCCGCACCCCGAGCTCTCCTGGTGGGCGATGCGCGGGCAGCTGGTGGATTCACCGGGCTATATGATGAACTACGCCGCCGGGTCCATTCTGATCGCGGCGATCCGGGCCCGTACCCGCGGGATCCACGGGCCGTTCATGGCTGGTGAATCCACCTGGTATTCATGGGTAGCGCCGCGGCTGTACCGCTTTGGATTGGAGCGGCCGACCCGGCAGGTGATCGAAGATTTTCTGGGGGGTCCCGTGTCACCCGCCGCGCTGCTGACCGACATGCGGCGGATGAAACGGGAAGGGTAGTTTGGACAGGCCTATTTGTCGAAGGAAATTTTCAGGATCGTTCCACCCCCGCCGACCAGCCATCCGGCATCCCGGCTCGCAAAACCGACGGCCCAGAAGTTCGAGACGCCGGGCAGCAGCGACCAGGAATCGCCCTCATTCGCCGACCAGGCGGCCCCGCTCGGTCCGGTTGCCACCACGGTACGCTTCTCACCGGGCACATAGCTCAAGCCGTAGACCGCCCCGTTGAACGGCGTCGAAGTGGCCTGAACCCAGGTATGACCGCCGTCGGAGGAGCGCGCAACGTTGTTCTGAGGGACGGTGCTTGCCACTACGTCGCCGCCGCCGAGAATGCCGTTATGGGCATCCCGAAAATCGACGCTCACCACGCCGGACGTCGGCGTACCTTGCAGGATCGGTACCGGGTGGGAGGTCCAGGTGCCACCACCGTTGGTGGTGGCGATGATTCTGGCCTCCGCCGCGCCGCCCGTTCCGATCCACGCTCTGTTCCCACCATGGGTCGTAATGCAGGTCCCGCTGGCCGCAAACCCAGCCTCACCCGGCCGCGCAGCAGGAAGCCGGCTACCGATGTTGCGCCAGGTTTCTCCATCGGTGGTCTTGATAACGGGGAAGCGGCCATCCACCCCGTCGGCGAAGGTGATGCCCCGCTCAGGGGTCCAGAAATCGAAACAGTCGTAGAAAAATCGGGGGTCGGCACCGGCCTGGAACTGCAGCGTCCAGGTGCGGCCACCGTTCTCGGTCTTGTAGATCCGGTTACTGGCGCCCTCACCAGCCGAGAGCAGGTAGGCAACCTTCTCGCTCACCCCTTGAACATCCCGGAACTGGAGCGCTTCCGCGCCGGGCACCACACTGGACACCCAGGTGCGTCCGCCATTCGTGGTCCGGGCAACGGTGCCACCGGCTGCGCTGGCCCACACCACTCTGTCGTTGACGGGACTGACCGCGAAGAAACGCTGGGTGGTCCCGCTGGTCTGGGGGGTAAGGGTTGGCGCCGGCGATGCCCGGCGGGATTCCATGGGCAGGCCCTCCGAGGTCGGCCCATCGGAGCAGGCGAGGGCTACGGCAGCTGCGACGGCGAGGGTCCGGACCGCGACCTGAAGAGAAGGCGAGTGAATCATGGGATTCTCCAAGATGAATGACCCGGGGAGAGTACACCATGCAGGAAGAAGCGCAAGATCGCATGAAGGGCAATTTGCCCGCTACTTCGCGGCCGACTCGTCCGGCCCGCCCGGTCCGGCGTCGGGGCAGCCGTAAGCCATTAGAAACACTGAGGTTAAAGGCATCAACCAGGGCGCCATGTATGGCGCTCTTTTTGCGCTTCTGGAGGGCTCGCGCGCGGAAGCGAACCAGCTGCGGAGCCCTTCATACGTGTCGACCCCGCGGGATCTCTCCCGGAACATCTCGTGGAACTACCTCCAGGCTGGTACCAGCCTGGTCGTGTACTTCCTGCTCACGCCTATCGTGGTGGGGCATCTGGGCGAGGTCGGGTACGGCATCTGGGTCCTGCTGAAGGCCATTCTGTTCTATCTCCGGTTCCTCGATCTGGGCTTCTATAACGCGTTGGTGAAGTACGTCGCCGAAAGCGCTGAGAGGCGCGAATGGCGGGCAGTCAACGGCCTGATCGCCACCACGGCGAGTGTGTTGCTCGTGGCCGGCGTTGCGGCTCTGGCACTCAGCGTAGCCATTGCGTACCTGGTCGTGCCCAATGCCTTCAGCGTACCGCCGGAGCGTATCCCAGAGCTGCAGCTGGCAACGGTCCTGATCGGCGTTGACCTGCTGTTTGCATTTCCCGCTTCGGTGCTCGGCTCGATCTTCGAGGGCCGCCAGCGCTTCGACGTCCTGAGCGGGGTGTCGATAGCGGTTTCCATTCTGGCGGCGCTGGCCACCGTGGCCGGTCTCCAGGCGGGCTACGGGATCCTGGCGCTGGTCGCCATCGAGATTGGCGCCACGCTCCTCGTTGCCCTCCTGTTCGCCCTGCTCATGCGACGGCTGTGTCCCGAGATCCGCCTGGGCCTGGGCCGGATCGGTGGGCCTCACCTGCGCCGGATCTCGGGGTACAGTACTTGGACCTCCCTCAATGAGATCCTGGCCGAAGGCGGCGCGGAGCTCGAGAAGCTGCTGATCCCGATCATTCTCTCGGTCTCGCTGCTCACGCCCTACTCGCTGATCTGCTCGGTGTCCGCGGTGATCTTTCTGGCCATCGCGCCCCTCACCGATACCTTCTTCCCGCTGTCGTCCGCCTACGACGCCCGCGACGACCGGGTCCGGCTGCGCCAGCTCCTGCTTCGGGGAACCAAGGTCGTCATGGCGATCAGCTTGCCGCTGGCCGTGGCGGTGACCGCCTACGGCGAATCGTTCCTCTTGGCCTGGATCGGCGAGGAGCATATCACCGTTCCGCACACCGTCCTGCCGCTGATCGTGGCCAGCTTTTCGGTGACCGCGTTCATCCTCACGGCCACCACGATCCTGCTGGCGCTCGCCAAGGTCCAGAAGGTCTTCTGGATGGGCGTCGCCGAGCTGGCTCTGGCCGTGCTGCTGGTGGTCACCACGGTACCGAGGCTGGGACTCCCGGGCCTGGCCGGCAGCCTCATGACCGCCAACATCCTGGTCACCTTCCTCTGGATCGTCCCCTACGTCTGCCGAATCCTGGGACAGAGCACCGCGGATTTCCTGACCCAGAGTCTGGTCCGTCCGCTGCTCGCCGCTCTTCCGATGACGACCTTCATCCTCTGGCTCGATCCGCATGTCCCGGGCGCCTCGCTGCCATGGCTGGCGATCAAGGGCGGCGCGGCCGGATGCGTCTATCTCCTGGCGTTCTACGGACTGTCGTTGACCGCGGAGGAACGTGCCCTGTGCCGCGGCAGTGTCCGGAGCATGCTCCGGAAGGAGCCGGCATGACGCGGGCGTTTCCATGATTCACGTCCGCGAGCTTACGCCCGATGATGCCCGGGCGATCGGCCGGATCGAAGCTCGTTCTCACCGCCAGGAGCTGGCCGACGGAGCCGAAGCTCATCGCCGCTATCTGGGCGACGCGCGAGCCGAGGGCGTCAACCTGAGCTTCGGCCTGTTCGACGACGGCCGCCTCGTCGGCTATCTGCTCTGCTATGGCTTCGAGCCCACTGCCTTCCAGGACGAGGAGGGAGAGGCGATCTACATCGAGGACATCGCCGTCTTGCCTGAGTTCCGGCGACTGCTCCCCGGCCTGTTCAGGCGTCTCAGCAACGAGGTGAAGCGACACTTCCCCGGGGCAGCCATCGAGGCTCATGCCGTGGAGAGCGTTTTCCGCGTCTGGCACAAGCACGCCGCATTTTTTGCTCGCGCCGGCTTCCCCCTCGTCCGCCACCTGGACAGCGGGGCTGTCATCGACAGCGAAGCGAGATATGTAGTGCGGTGGGAGCATGTGGCCGACCCGGATGCCTTGCCATCCACCCTGTCGGCTCTGCTGCTTACGCTGCCCGAGCACAGCATGGAGGTGGCCGGCCACCAGTACACCGTGCAGGTGTTGCGCGAGGAGCGCGACTGGGCCGCCCTCGAGAGCCGCTGGGATGAGCTGCTGCTCGATACGCCGGACCACACCGTCTTTCAGAGTTACTCCTATCAGCGCCTCTGGTGGCGGCATTTCGGGGGCGACGGAGAGCTCTTCATCGTACTGATCGTGCGGAACGGCCTGGTGCAAGGCATCGCTCCGCTCCAGATCCGGATGACGAGCCACTTCGGCCGTTACTGCCGGCGGCTCTCGTTCATCGGCTCCCGCTGGGAAGTCGACCGGCCGACGCTCCTGTTTCCCGCGGGCAGCTCGACGCTGATCCCGGTCCTGGCCAGGTTCCTGGCGCAGCGGAGTGACCGCTGGGACTTCTGCGAGCTCCACGAGCAGGCCACCAGCTCCGAGAGCCTCATCGGTCTGGAGGAGGCATTCCGCAGCCTGGGCCATGTCGTGGGGCGCAGCCGCGACTCCAACTGTCCCTACCTGACCCTGCGAGGCAGCTGGAAGGAATTCCTCGCGGGCAAGAGTCAGACCTTCCGCAAGAACCTGAAGACCGCTGCCCGGAAGCTGGGTGAGTTCGGGGAACTCCAGTACCGGGTGTATGACGACCCGGCCGCCGTGCTGAAGCAGCTGGAGACCTATCGCGACATCGAAGCGCGCAGCTGGAAGGCCGGCGAAGGGGTCGGAGTGTCGCGAGACAGCGATTACTTCGCCTTTTATCGGGCGTTGGCCGACGCATTCGGCAGGAAGGGCGCCTTCACTGTGCGCCTGCTGACGGTCAACGGGAAACCGATTGCCGGCACGTTCGGGCTGGCCTACGACGGCGTCTATTACTCGCTTCAGATCGCCCATGACCGCGAGTTCAGCCGCTGCTCTCCCGGGACCTATCTCGAGGCCCTCGAGATGGAGGAGTGTTTCAGCCGCGGCTATCGGGAGTACGAATTCCTGGGCGGCTTCCTCAACAACAAGTCTCGCTGGACCTCGACCTCACGATATACCACCCAGCTCCACGTCTACCGACCGACGCCGTTCTTCAGGGCGCTGCACGTCCTGTTGTTTTGGATCAAGCCGCTGATCAAGGAGCTGGTGCGCCCCTTCATGAAGTCGTGGGACCGGCCCGAGCCGGGCGGAGCGAACCAGCATGGGTGAGCCGGCTCGGGCAAGAGCTCCGGAGCGCAGCAGCGGTCCAGTGCGCCTCAACGCCGTGCTTCCGCTCGAGGCGGCGCTGGGGAGAGGCCCGCAGCTGCTCCGCCGTCCATTTCCACTCGACCAACCGGGCGTGGCCCTCACGTTCTCGGGAACCGTAGCCGTGTACCAGGCCTTTCGCGCGCTGGGACTGCCGGCTGGCAGCGTCGTGCTCTGCCCGAGCTACAACTGCGGCCATGAGATAGAGCCGCTGATGCGACTGGGATTGCAGGTCCAGTGCTATGGGGTGACGTCCGACCTCGAAGCCGACATCGAGGATATCGAACGTCGCATGGACCGGAAGGTGAAGGCACTGCTCGTCACCCACTTCTTCGGGTTTGGGCAGAGCCTCGAGGAGCTGCGCCCACTTTGCGATCGGCGGGGTGTGTTCCTGGTCGAAGACTGCGCGCATGCGTTGCTGAGCAGCAACCGGGACGGGGATCTCGGGCGGGTGGGCGACGCGGCCATCTTCAGCATTCGAAAGACCCTGCCGCTGCCGAACGGCGGTGCGGTGCTCTTCAACAACCCTTCGCTCGTCATGAAGGACCCGCTGACCCCGCCACCCAGGCTCACCACCTGGCTCAAGGCATGCGACCTGACCCGGAAGGCGGCGGCGGATGACCTGGCACGCGAGCCATCGGGACGGACGTTGTTCCCCTTTGCGGCCCTGGCGCCTCTCATGCTGGGAAACGAGCTTCTGGCCCGGCTCCACCCGGACGCGGGCACGGCCTGCTACGATCCCGACGACGAAGCCTTCGATTTCGACCAGCGGATCATGAGGTGGGCGATGTCACCGTTCAGCCTAAGGATGCTCGATCAGGTGGAGTGGACCGGCGTGGCCCGCAAGCGGCGGGACAACTATCGCTACCTCGCCGCGGCGCTGAGCCAGATCGGAGGCTGTGAGGTCATGCGCACCGAGATCCCCGACCACACGTGCCCTCTCTTTCTGCCGGTGTTGGTCAGCCGCCGGAGGGAGGTGTTCCGGCACCTGGTACAGCACCGCATCCACCCGGCCATCTGGTGGGACCAGAAGCATCCCGCAGTCAGCTGGGAAGAGTTCCCCGAGGCCATCATGCTGAAGGACCGGGTGCTGGCGCTGCCGGTGCATCAGGATATCGAGACCAGCCAGCTCGACTACCTGGCGGCTACGCTCCGGCGCTGCTCAGCATTGCAGCCGCGGCTATGACCCATAGCGCTGAACGCCGCTGCAGATCCCGGTGACCGTACTGCCGGAACCGCCTGGGTATAGCACGCTGACCTTGATCATTTGTGCTGCCTCCTGGTTGAACTCTTCCACAGCTATCGACGTCGCACGACTGATAGAACAACCGGATCAAAAGCTCGCCTCGCCGTTCGTGACTACCCGGAGGACCGACTCCTGACCGAACCGACGCTTGTACTCGGCGATAATCGCAACGATCGCCGAATCCACCGCCGCTGACCGCAGCGGATGCACCACTTCAAGCACAAAGCTAGGCTCGTGGCGCGAGCGGCCGTCGGACCCTCGCCACTCCCCTTCCGCTGTCCAGTAGGTGAATCCGGTCGGTAGTCGGGACCTCACGACATCCTTTAGAAACCCGGCCCAAGCAGAGTCCGTGACGCTCAATGAGTCCGCAGCCTCGCGGCCCAGGTAGAGGCGCTCAGTGACGACCGGCTCCATCCCGCTCGAGTTGATGGTGGGACCGCAGGCGAGCACAAACGCCATGAGCAGAAAGAGACGCCTGGAAGAGTGCACCTGAGGGTCCCTTTATCTACCTTCGTGCTGACCTGCTCGTCCGCCATGCCCAGAGGAAGGCCAAGGCTACGAGAAGATGAATGACAAGGAATACTGCCGCCACCGGGCGCGCGCCGTTCTGCAACCCCCACACGTCCACCGCGGGACCAGCACTAAACCCGACAATGTTGCCGAGAATAATGGCGTTCCGAGCCGCGGACGGCTCTGCCTTCCGGGCGGTCCAGTTCAGAACTGCAATCCCCAGAAAAGGACCGCCGAACACCCGCAGATAGGCGATCAAGGAGGGGGGTGCATCCGGTGGGACGGCGCCGATGCCGATTGCCTGGGGGGCAAATATGAATCCCAGGCCGAGGAGTGCCATATAAACAGCAGTGATAGTCAGCAACACATCGAGTTTCATTGGCTACGACTCCAAATGGCGCGAATGGTGAGGCCGACCACCCCGGTCGGATATGATGTCGCGGACACTACGCCAAGAGTCGGGTGCACGCCGTTCGGTAGTACACGCTTGCCGCTTCCCAGCGTTAGCGGACACACCAGCAGGTGCGTTCGTCGATCCGACTCGATGACGTTCTCACGAATGATCGGTTGAGTGCCCCTCCAACTGCGTCGAACGGGCGGCCTCAAAGCGACACTCGCCGGGGGGGCGCGCTCGGCAGCAGGCGAACCATGAGGCGGTCGGCCTGCGGATCCGTGCCAAGCATGAACACCTGCGATCCCACATCCGCAAAGCCGCACTTGCGGTAAAAAGCCCTGGCCCGCTCATTCTGCTCCCAGACGCCAAGCCACACCGTATCAGCCTCGCGAGCTCGGGCCTCCAACTCCACGCTTTTCATAAGCGCATAGGCGACGCCGAGCCCGTGCCATTGCGCCGCGACGTAGAAACGCCACAGCTCGAGCGGCCTGACTCCCCTGACGCACTCCGGAACCGTGCTGGCGCGCAACTGCGCATAGCCCGCCTGCTGCCCGTCTACTTCGGCCAGAAGTGTGGACATCTCGGGGTTGGCGAGCTCAGCTCCCTGCTGAGAGAGTCCGTACGCCCGCCCGATATGGAGTGCCATGTCCTCGGGTCGATTCTGGGCGGCATAGGTCTCCCGAAAAGTGCCCGCCGCAAAGTCAGCCAGGAGGCTCGCGTCAGCCGGGTTACCGCGTCGAATTGTGATGTTCATCCGAATCCTGTCGGAGGTGCTCGGTTCCCCGGTACAGCAGGACAATCGAGATTACCGCAGCGTGCAGTGCGCTAAGACAAGAGGAAGCGCTGCTCGCTAAAACGGGGGTGGTCGTCGGTCTCCAGGTAGGCCACTATCTCCGTGGCAGGATCGTCGGGGGGACGCAGTTGACCGTGGGCGGCCAGGTCCTTGAAAACCTGGACGATGGGGACGGTCTTCGCTGCGGCGCCCCTCACGGCTGCCTGCATGGGCGTCGCGACCACTCCGGGCTCGTAAGACCAGACCGTTGCATCCCGGGGAGTTCCGCCGGCCGCTCGCATGTCCAGCTCGGCGGCGAGCACCATCCCCGCCAGGCGAAGCGCGGCTTTGGTATTGCCATAGGCCCCGAGGCCGGGGAAGGGCTCGACTCCCGCCCCGGAGGACACATTGACAATGCGGATTGGAATACGAGGCACTGCCGTCCGTAGCACCCACCCCATAAGCAGGACGGGGGCGACCGTGTTGACCGCGTAGGCTTGAAGCATGCCAGTCGCCTCCAGCTGGTCTACCTGGCCCAGGAGAGCCACATCCGCGGCATTGTTCACCAGCGCGAGCCGGGCCAGACCCCCGTCGCGGATGCGGGAGCCGGCGTGCTTCTCGAGGCCCGCGGTCAACCGATCCACATCCGCGAGATCGAGGGAGCAGTGGGCATAACCAGGGGCATCCATGGCCACCACTCTTCTCGCAATCCCGAACACCTCCCACCCACGCTGGAGGAGTTGCCGCGCCACCTTCTCACCAATCCCGGAGCTCGTGCCTGTGATGATGGCAAGGCGTCGATTCGGCATAAGTGGCTCCATGGGAAGGGGCGGCTCAGTCAGCGATGGTGATCTGCGATGGTTGCACCGTCACAAGCGGCACTCACCAGCCGGTGCGTTTCGAGCGGCCAACACACTCTCCCTGGGCCCGAGGGCTCGGATCGGCGCATCCGCAGCAGGGGGCACTGGGGCCCGCACCCATACCATGACGGTGTCAGGACCGTCGGCCGGGCTCCGCGCACCTGATGGTCCTGAGATAACACGTCCCTGCAGAGTCGGTGCGACTTCGGGCCCCTCAAAATCACCTTGCCCAAGTTTACGCTTCGGCAGGAAGATCTTCGGTGTCAGGCATGAGCCCGCAGCACGTAGCTCACGCCAAGTGCACAGACATACAGCCCGGCCCCGAATATCGTATGCGTTACCAGGCTCTTCAGCCTGGCCTGCGATGGCCTCGGCGTTCGTGAGGCAGCAACGCCGAGCCCGAACGACGGCTGCATGATGAAGAACGGGAACAAGACTGTGCCAATGCCGTAGAGCAGGGCAGGCAGCAAACTTGGTCGCGCCAGCCAGTCGCCTGATGTCACAAGCACGAACACCAGCGCGAGCACGACACCAATAGTGTAATGGGCAATCCGCCCCACCGTGCACTCAAGGAGTTTCTGCGGCGCGGCGACGATGCTCGCATGTCTGAAAGTTCCCCCTGGCATGTGCCCAAGCCAGCGCCCGAGCAAGCAGTAGTTGAGAGACGGAATACCGAACGCACGCTTAAGGAACAGATTCCAAAGGTCCATGACCAGCGTCGCGCCAATTCCAATGGCGATTGCCCCAACGATGTGGCCTGTTTCAATACCCACGATCACCTCAACATGGACTTAGTCTGACGTGCTCGATCGGGCGAATCCGCCCCGCCCAGTACCACAGGCTCGATGCTTCGGGAAAGTGGAAGCTCGCCCCGGTCGAGGCCGGCGCGGATGTACGAGACGCGATCGCCCCTGGTCGCGCTCTTCGTACAACTGCAGAGTCCTCCGGAGTTCACCTGACTATTAGTACGTTGCCACACTATTCTGGCAAGTCCTACCGGGCCTGAAGACCCAGGATAATGTCCAGATCCGTCGCTACCGCATAGAGGTAGGCTTGGGAAAATGAGCTCGGAGGGAGCACAAATGCGACACTCTGGGCCGGTTTATGTCGCAAATCGGCAGGGTACGGACAAAAATGGTGAGAGGTAAGAAACTGCTTACCTCTCACTCCTCACTGCTCACCTCTCTTCATTCCGCTTGCCTGCGTTCAGCGGTAAAGGTGCCGGAGATGTGGCCACAGCAACCGAACCTTCCGTCGATAACCCCCAAAGCCACCCTATCCGGTATCAGGGTCACGTCTATACTGTTCCCGTCGCCGAGTAGTTCGATGATGACTTGTCCATAGGGATCAATGGAGCCGGTGACGAGGCCGGTGTCTGCCACGTCATAGGAGTCGCCGCCCGGGCCGATGAGCTTCAAATCGGTGTAGGTTCCCGCGAGCCATCGTGAACCCGGCCCCTCCCGAAGCGTAAGGACCGCGGTGTAACGGTAACCCTCGAGGTCGTACCCCCACGCGTCATCGAAGCTCGTGATCAGCGCACTCAGGTCGTAAACCCCGGCGCTGCCCGCGTAGTCGCGAGTCTGAACCGTCACGGTCGTGGAGGCGGTTCGTGTGATGCCGCCAAGCGTGAGTGATACCGTGATCTCGCTGGTACCGGGCGACGCTGCCGTCACCAACCCGCTGCTGCTCACCTCAGCAATCCTGGGGGCGCTGCTGGAGTAAGCGGCCGCGCCGGTTCTCGCCGTCGCGGTTCCGGTCCGATCGTACGCCCAGACCGTCAATTGGAGCGTGTTTCCCGGCGCGACAGTGGCGAGGGCGAAGTGGGTAGGTACGACCTCGAGTATGCTGAATACCGGTGGGGGCTCCGGGACGAGGGGACGTTCCGGCTCGGCTGGACGCTCCGGCCCAAAGCCACTTTCGCTTCCGCATGCGGTGCCGGCCGCAGCGCATACCAGCAGCATGAGCGTCGGAAATCGATGAGTCATGGTCCGCCTCCAGGATGGTGGATCGTGGGTCTTCCTGGTAGCGGAATCGTGCGGCAAAACGGCTCAGCCGCGGATCCGTCCTTGCCGGCGGCGGGCCCGGGCATCACCTTCGGGTCGGGCGATCGAACCGGTACCGCCCGGAGGTGGCGACGTGCACGGAATCGAAGCGTGAGACGGCTGGCACGCGTGGCCACCGCTCTCGCCATCCTCCTGGTGGGAGCTGCCGCGCGCCTGACCGCCCAGGCCGGAACCATCCGCGGCCATGTTGTTCGCGCCGACCGGCCCGTCGGACTGGCCGATGCCGACGTCGAGCTGCGACCCTCAGGCGGCCGAGCCCGTACCGATGCGCGAGGATTCTTCAGGTTTTCCGGCCTCACCCCAGGCCCAGCGGAGCTGGCGGTGCGCCGGGTCGGCTTCGCTCCGGTGGTGCTGGTGATTCAGGTGGACCCGCTTGAAGTCACCGACGTCGAGATCCCGCTCCAAACCCTCCCCACTATCCTGGACCCGATCGTCACGTCGGCCACGCGCGACGAACGGAGCCTCAGCGAGGTGGCGGCTGCGGTCTCCGTGGCCGACACGTCGGCCATTCGTCGCGGCCGGACCGTCGGGCTGCATGAGACTCTCAGGATGATGCCCGGGGTGCAGGTGGCCTCGCGTTACGGCACCGACGACGCGAGAATCGGCATCCGCGGCTCGGCGTCGCGCGGGGGAGTGGCACCGCGCGGTGTCGCGGTGCTGCTCGACGGCATCCCGCTCACCGAACCGGATGGGGTGGCGCGCCTCGACCTGATCGAGCTCGCGGCCTCGCGGCAGGTCGAAGTCGTCCGCGGCCCGGTCTCCGCGCTGTATGCCGGCTCGCCCAGCGGCGTGGTCAATGTGGTGTCGCGCAGCGGGCGCGACAGCCGGGGCATCTCAATTCGTGGGTCGGGTGGTCCCTTCGGATTCCGGAAATACGACGGCTATGGTGGCGGGGTGTTCGCGGGTGGGCGGGGAAGCGGGTTTGCCGCGGCCTCGTACACCTGGGCGGATGGATACCGGGTCCACAGCGGCGGCCACATCCTGCGAGGGCAAGTGGCATTCGATTATGTCCCCGCGCCCGGCACCCGGGTCGTCATCCAGGCGAGCGGCTCGCGTCTCGACTCGCGGCTGCCCGGCTCCCAGACCCAGCCCCAGTTCGACACCGATCCCGACAGTGCGTCGCCGGCCGCGCTGATGTGGGGCTTCGGCCGCGGCGACAATCGCTACCGTGCCGGTGCGCGTCTCGAGCAGGCAGTGGGTAGTGGGGTGGCAAGCGGGTACTTCTTCTACGGCGGGCGTACCCTCGATTTTCCCGTAACGAACTTGATCGTGGACCTGAATCTTCATCGGGTGCAGGGTGGCGGCCGCCTCCGGGCCGACCGCGTTGCCGGTTCGCCGCTCGATGCGAGCATCGGGCTCGACTACGACAACGTCTTCAGCCCCGATCACCGGTGGGTGAACAACCGGGGTGTCCATGACGTGTTGGGCTCCGAGGGATACTTGTCCGTTCCGAACCTCGGCGCCTACTCGGAGGTCGAGTGGCAGGTGGCCCGCACGGTGGGTGTGACCGTCGGCCTCCGGTACGACCGGGTCACGTACCGGTTCGAGAGCTACGTGCCGGCGGGCCCGCGGCAGGAGACAACATTCGACCACCTCTCGCCCAGACTGTCGGCCGTGTGGAGCCCCAACTCCGCGACCTCCCTGTACACTTCGGTCGGCCGTGGCGTCGAGGTCCCCGCCATCGGCGAGCTTTCCGCGGGCCCCGGTGCCCCGCTCCTGTCGGTGCGTCCCAAATCGCTGTGGAACTACGAGGTGGGCGCTCGGCACATCGTGGGCGGCCGCGTGCTGCTCGACGGGTCCGTCTTCTACGCCGATGTCCGGGGAGAGTTCGTCAACCGCACGCTCAACGATCAGAGCCGCCCGGAGAACGCCAGCCGCTCGCGCAACATCGGCGTCGAGCTGGGCGTGACCGCACGTGCGAGCCGGCACGTCGAGCTGGGGGCCGGCTATACATTCCTGGACCTCCGGCTCCAGGACTATACCTCGCTCGTGCTCGATGCCACCGGAACGCTTGATACGGTCGATTTCGCCGGCAAGCTCCTGCCGGGGGTGCCGAGGCACCGGCTCACCGCTGAGGCGCGCCTCAGTCCGCTGCCCGCCCTGGATCTCGGCGTCCAGCTCGAGTTGCAGAGCGTGGTGTACGTCGAGAGCGGCAACGCCGACGCCGGCACCTGGTACTTCCCGTCCCCGACAGGCGCCCCGGTGCAGGTGGCCTTCCGCGCCGTACCGGCCCGGGCCCTGGTGCACCTGAACGCCGCATGCCGGCTGGGCC
Source organism: uncultured Gemmatimonadales bacterium (assembly GCA_963742755.1). Taxonomy (GTDB): domain Bacteria; phylum Gemmatimonadota; class Gemmatimonadetes; order Gemmatimonadales; family GWC2-71-9; genus CAVVWJ01. The sequence goes on along the minus strand of CAVUMU010000010.1, from coordinate 1,545,807 downwards.
CGGCGACGCTGTTCGGCAGCGTCGAGAATCTCTTCGGGCTCAGGTATGCCGGCAGCCTCCTGGCGAACGAGGCCCAGGGGCGCTTCTACGAAGCTGGATCACCCGCCTCGGTCTCGGTCGGACTCAAGCTCACCGGATGGGCGCCGTCCGACGCCAAGCCGTGATGCCCTCAGGCCGGCTCAGTCGCGCTCATGCCCGCGCACGCGGCGCAGTGTGTTGCTGGTCACGAAGCGCCCGACCTTCCATCCCTGGTCGTTCCCGTCCAACGTCGCCTGACGGAAGTGGAACCCGATGTAGATCCGTGAGTCGGCGTTCTCCTTTACCGCCTGATTGACCGAGCGGAAACTCCTCGACTTCCCCGGTAGCGTCGACGACTCCATCGTGAACGCGGTCGAGCCATCGAGGTTGGCGAGGATCGCGGCTGCCGCCGAGGCGCCGGCCATGGCGTGCGCCGAGCTGTACTCGGGTATCGGCGGCGTGCCGCCGAGCGCCGGCACCAGCAGGCTGGAGGGCTGCCAATCAGGATCCGCGGTGGTGCCGGCGGCGAGGTTGCCGAGGCGGATCGCGGTGATCGGGCGCCAGAAAGCATAGTGGTACTTCGTCTCGAACACCGAGATGTAGGCGTCGGCCTCGGCCAGCGAGACGTGCGCGACCAACCGCGCCAGGCTCCAGGCATCCAGGTGGCGCCGCCCCGCGAGCACCCGGGCGACCCGGTTCCAACCCTGCACCGTGCTCTCGATCCAGAAGACCCCGATGTCGGTCTGGTCCTGCGTGCGCTCGGAGACCGTGCCGCCGAGGCGTTTCACCTCGGCGTAGTCGGCCAAATAGCGCGGTGTCGTGATCGCCTCCCCGACGCTCGCGGCGCCGTACATCGGCGGTGCACGGAACTGGTCGGCGCGGGTCAACCCGAACGGTTTGACGTTGCCCCAGTGCGGAAGTGCCTGGGGACCGGTCAGGGCGGTTCCCGCGCCGACCGGTGACCGAAATTTTCCAGGCTCGCCCGTGGACGTGAATACGACGAAGAGCGGACCGGCCGAACCATCGCCATCCCGGAGGGCGAGCATGGCGGCAGCCGCCTCGTTCCCGAGCGCAACGCCACGGGAGACTTCATCGCCTTGATCGAGTTCAGCGATGTAGTCGCCGTATGCCTGCTCCAGAAACCCCATGGCTTCGGGAAAGGGTACCCCCTGCCCGAGCGCGGCCAGCACCCTGTAGGCGCCCGTCGCGATGGCCGCCTCCACCGACACCGGCCGCCTGACGCGCCCATCGAACGCGTATGGCTCGAAGCGCCGCTCCACCGCGTTCATGATGTCGTGCATCGTCGAGTTGGCCATGGCCGAGGCCCGCGACTCGACCGGTGGCGAGAACCGCGCCAGCCGACCGAAGGTCATGATGTTGTCGTTCCAGGTCTGGACCGCCGCGATCAGCTCCCTCTGATGGCGGCCACCCCGCCAGGCCATGGGAGCCGCATCCGCCGCGATCGCCTGCGAGGCGTCGTCACCGGAGGACGGTCCGGTCGGGGCAGTGTCCGGCTGGTCGCTGCACGCGCCGGCTCCCAGCAGCATCGCCAGGGTTGTGAGGAGACGTCTGCGGATGGGTTTCATGGTGCGCTCCTGTGAAATGGGTGAAAGGTCAGCTCCGCTCGTCATCGGGGTTCCCTGCGTTCGGCTTCGACGAGCTGCGGACCCAAACGGTGAATCGTGCGGTCTGACTGGGGAGCGGAATCCGCGGGCAAATCGGCTCAGGCGGGGCCGGGCGTCCGAGATTGCTGGCAGCCCAGGGGAAGTCCTGCTACCGTTCCAGCAGGATCGCTCTTTCAATTGGACGGGCCCGGACGACGGCCGGCATGATGCGAGAATCCGATCCAGGACAGTGGGCCGAACTGTGCGCTGCGTTCGACGCGCTGGTGGAGATGGACGCCGGCGCGCGAGCCGAGCGGCTCGCGGCGATCGGTGCCGCCGACCCGGCTGCCCGGCGTGCGCTCGAGGAGCTGCTCGAAGCGGACGCGAGCCCGGCCTCCGGCCTGGACCGGATTGACACGATCTTCGGGGCCAGGGATCCGCCACTGGCAGCCGAGCGGAGCGCGGACCGCGACGTGCTGAAGCTGGTGGGCCAGACGGTCGTCCACTTCCGCATCGTCGAGCCGCTCGCGGCCGGGGGCATGGGCGTGGTCTATCGAGCCATCGACACCCAGCTCGCCCGTGACGTCGCGCTCAAGTTTCCCCTCCCCGGGCAACGCCTCGACGGTCAGGTGCGCGAGCGGTTCCTGCGCGAGGCCCGCGCCGCGGCGGCACTCGAACATCCGAACATCTGCAGCATCTATGAGACGGGTGAGACGGAGGCCGGGCAGCTCTTCCTCGCCATGCCGCTGTACCAGGGCGAGACACTCAAGGCGCGCATTGCCCGCCTGGGCCCGCTGCCGGTCGGCGATGCTCTCACCATCGCGGTACAGATCGCACGCGGCCTGCAGGCGGCCCATCGCGCCGGCATCGTTCACCGTGACCTGAAGCCGGCGAACGTGATCCTCCTCCCCGACGGCGGACTGAAGATTCTCGATTTCGGTGTCGCCCGGGTGGGCGACGTGACACTCACCAAGTCACACGACACACTGGGCACGGTGTCCTACATGGCGCCGGAGCAGGTTCGCGGCGAGCGGCTCGACGGCCGGGCCGACCTCTGGGCTCTGGGTGTGCTGCTCTACGAGATGTTGACGGGGCGGCGTCCGTTCGAGGGTGACCACGAGATCGCGATCGCCCATGCGATCGTGCACTCCGACCCCGTCCGTCCGTCGGCGCTCCGGCCTGAGATCTGGCCCGAGCTGGACGCCTTGGTGCTGGGGCTTCTCGCGAGACAGCCAGCCAACCGCCCGGCATCGGCCGAAGCCGTTGCGGCCGAGCTGAGTGCGCTGGAGTCACGGTCGAGCCAGCGGCAGGGTGCGTCGGTGGGGTCCCCGGCTCACCGGATCCGCGCGGCACGCACTGGTGTGGGCCTCGACCTTCGCGCTGGTGGTGGCGGGAGGGGGCGCGACGGCGTGGTTGCTTCGGCCGGGAGCTTCCGGCGAACGCGCCGAGCCTCGCATCGTGGCAGTGCTGCCTTTCGAGAACCTCGGCCCGGGCGACGACGCCGATTACCTGGGCGTAGCGCTCGCGGATGAGATCGCGACGCGGCTCTCACGGCTGAAGGCCGTCGCCGTGCCGGGTGAATGGTCCGCCCTGGAGTACCCCGGATCCGGCAAGGCGACCAAGGACATCGCCAACGAACTGGGTGCCGATGCGGTCGTCCGCGGCACCGTCAGGCGCACGGGCGACGAGGTGCGGTTCCAGATCGATCTGTTCGAAGCAGATCAGAAGGGGCGAGTCTGGACCCGTGACTACCGCGGCCCGGTCAACACCGTGGTCGCGCTGCGGCGGAGGGCGACGGAGGGGATCGTCGGGGCGCTGGACGTCGACCTGACGCGCAGCGAACGCGTCGTGCTGCGGCACGTTCCCACGGCAAATGCGGAGGCGTACGACCTCTACCTGCGCGGGAGGGCAGCTCAGATCGGCGCGCCTGACGACTCCGGTCAGCGAAGGATGGAAAGTCTTCAGCGGGCTCAGTCATATTACGCACAGGCACGGGAGATTGATCCCGCTTTTGCCGCCCCGCGCGCGGGCCTCGCCATGTCGCATCTCGCGCTCGCGCAACACGACGGGACGAGCGCGCGACGGGACCAGGCGCGACTCGAGGCGGAGGCCGCACTCCGCCTTGAACCCGGGATGCCCGAAGCGCACGAGGCGCTCGCCTCGTACTGGCTGCTCCAGGAGGAGCCGGTGAAGGCGATCAGTGAGCTGGAGCGGGCCCTCGCCGGTCGCCCCAACGCTTCCCACCTGTATAGCCTCCTTGGCGCTAACCTGCGCCGGCTTGGGCGGCTCGAGGAGGCGGTGAGCGCGTACGAACGCGCCAGCCTGCTCGAGCCGCGCAACAGTGGCTTGCACCAGCTGGCCGCGCTGATCTATAGCCGGGTGCGGCGGTACGACCAGGCCATTGCCCACTGGGACCGGGTCATTGCCATGGATACGGCCGGCGATCCGTTCCCCCAGATAATTCGAGGCTTCGTCTACCTCAGGCGCGGTAACGTCGACTCGCTCGACGCGGCGATCAGCCGCATTCCGCTGGGGCTCGATGCAGGGGGCATGACAACCTACGCCCACTACACTCTCCATCGTATCAGGGGCCGCCATGCCGAAGCACTGGCATCCCTGGATAGCGCCAGGTTCGCCGTCAGTGGGGAAGGAGAACTCCTCTACCGCCCGGTCTCGCTCCTGCGAGGGCAGACCCTCGAGCGGATGGGGGACCTGAGGAGAGCCCGCTCGGCCTACGAAGCGGCGCGGTCGTTCCTCGAGGACAGCGTCGCGGCTCACCCCCGAGACCCGAACCTGCGCATCCCGCTCGGCCTCGCATACGCCGGACTGCACCGGCGTGCGGACGCCATGCGCGAAGCCCGCACCGCAACCTCGCTCATGCCGATGTCCAAGGGCCCCGTTAGCGCTACGGCGTTCATGGGGGGCGCGGTCGAGATCTACGCGCAGCTCGGCGAGGCCGATGCAGCGCTCGAGCTGATCGAGCTGCTCCTCGCCATGCCCGCCGGACGGGAAGTCTCGGTGCCGCTGCTCCGCCTGGACCCCACCTTCGATCCGCTGCGCAGCGACCCCCGGTTCGAAGCTCTGCTCCGACGCTTCTCCAGGAACTGAGGACGTCGTGGCTGAGCCGGCCGACATCACGCTGCTGCTCCGCCGCTGGGAGGAGGGCGACGCCGCCGCGCTCGACCAGTTGATGCCGCTCATGTATGAGCGGCTGCGGCAGCTCGCCCGGCGGCGACTCCGGAGCGAGCCCAATGCATCGCTGAACACGACCGGGCTGGTGCACGAGGCCTATCTGAAGCTGGTCCACTCGCCCGGCGTCCGGGTGCAGGACCGGGGCCACTTCCTCGGCCTCGCCTCGCGGGTGATGCGTCACCTCCTGGTCGACCACGCGCGCACCCGCAGGGCCTCAAAACGCGGGCTCGGCATTGCACCGCTGGAGCTCGACGAGGCCATCTGGATTCCGGAGGACGCGGTCGAGTCCGTGATCGACCTGGATCAGGCGCTTCAGCGCCTCGCAGCGGTGGATGAGCGACGCAGCAGGATTCTGGAGCAGCGGTACTTCGGCGGGCTGTCGCTCGAGGAGATAGCGGAGGCGCTCAATGTCTCGCTGGCCACCGTCAAACGTGAGCTTCGGGCAGCCCGCGCGTGGCTGGCGGTGGAGTTGAAAGCGTGACGCGTCATCATGGTTGCCCGCTTGCCGCCTATTGCGCCACGTAAATCTCGCCACCGCTCTCCCGAAACTCCGCCGCCTTCCTCTCCATCTCCGCCGCATAGTCCCGCACATCCTGAGTGATCCTCATGGAACAGAACTTGGGACCGCACATGGAGCAGAAGTGGGCGACCTTGGCGCCATCCGCCGGTAGCGTCTCGTCGTGATAGGCCAGGGCCGTCACCGGATCGAGCGCGAGGTTGAACTGATCCCGCCAGCGGAAGTCGAATCGCGCCTTGCTGAGCGCATCGTCCCAGGCCTGTGCGCCCGGGTGACCCTTGGCCAGGTCGGCCGCGTGCGCGGCAATCTTGTAGGCGATGACGCCCGCCTTCACGTCGTCCCGGTTGGGAAGCCCCAAATGCTCCTTCGGGGTGACGTAGCAGAGCATGGCGGTGCCGTACCACCCGATCATCGCGGCGCCGATGGCGCTGGTGATGTGGTCGTACCCCGGCGCGATGTCGGTGGTGAGGGGGCCCAGGGTGTAAAACGGCGCCTCGTCGCACCACTCCAACTGCTTATCCATGTTCTCCTTGATCAGGTGCATCGGGATGTGGCCCGGACCCTCGTTCATGACCTGCACGTCGTACTCCCAGGCGATACGGGTGAGCTCCCCCTGGGTCTTGAGCTCGGCGAACTGGGCCTCGTCGTTGGCGTCGGCGATGCTGCCGGGCCGGAGCCCGTCGCCCAGGGAGAAGGAGACGTCGTACGCCGCCATGATCTCGCAGATCTCGCGGAAGCGGGTGTAGAGGAAGCTTTCCCGGTGGTGGGCCAGGCACCACTTGGCCATGATCGAGCCGCCCCGGGAGACGATGCCGGTGAGGCGTTTGGCGGTCATCGGGATATACCGCAGCAGCACGCCGGCGTGCACCGTGAAATAGTCCACCCCCTGCTCCGCTTGCTCGATCAGCGTGTCCCGGTAGATCTCCCAGGTGAGGTCCTCCGCGACGCCGCCGGTCTTCTCCAGCGCCTGATAGATCGGCACGGTCCCGATCGGGACCGCCGAGTTACGGATGATCCACTCCCGGGTCTCATGGATGTTCTTGCCCGTAGACAGATCCATCACCGTGTCGGCGCCCCACAGCGTGGCCCAGCGGAGCTTCTCCACCTCTTCCTCGATCGAGGAGGTAACGGCCGAGTTGCCGATGTTGGCGTTGATCTTGACCTTGAAGTTGCGGCCGATGATCATCGGCTCCAGCTCGGGGTGGTTGATGTTGGCCGGAATGATGGCTCGCCCTCTGGCAACCTCGCTCCGCACCAGCTCGACCGGCAGGCCTTCCCGCAGGGCTATGAACTCCATCTCTTCGGTGACTACCCCCCTCCGCGCGTGGTGTAACTGGGTAATGGAACTCCGGCCCCGCAGGACGGGCCGGCGGAGTGTATCAGGGATCAGGCCTTCCCCGCCCAAGGCGTACGGTACGGCGGTACGGCGGTAGAGACTTCTTCGACATCACGTATCTGGATCCACCCTCCGCGCAACGGGGCCAGGCCCGCGTTTACATCTATCCCTTGAGGGCCGCTCGTGTCGTAGACTCGAAGCGAAGGCTCGCCACCCGAGAGCGCGATCTCCCGCATCGGCACCCGCAGCCCATGTGGTCCCTCGACGTAGACCTTGGTCGAAGCCGGGAAGGCGTCGCCATAGTCGGCTTGTTCCTGAATGGGAGAAGCAGCAGGCGGGGGGGCACCCCCCGGACGGGTGGGCAGTGTGCTGGTCATCGGAAGCTCCCTGGGGCAGGAAAAAAGGGAGCGCAGGAGCGGTCGTCGCTCGGGCCGCGCTCCCTTCGCCGGTATCAGCCGGATCAGGTTCCAAGGGTCTTCTCAATCGTGCACCCACCACGATGCCCCTGGCGGCTCAGGAACCTTAATCCCCCCGAGCCGCCCCGGTCAAACCTTTGCGCTCGATTTCCGCAATCTCGCGCGGTGCACGAGAGAGCCGCTCCACGCCGCCCGGCGTGATGAGATAATCGTCCTCGATCCGCACACCGATATTCTGATAGCGCTGCACCGTGGGCCGCACCTTGGCAATCATCGCCCGGTTCCTGGGAGTGTCGGGCAGCATGTCCAGAAGCCGGGTACTGATGTAAATGCCGGGCTCGATAGTGAAGACGTCACCTACTTGAAAAGCCCCGGTACCGACCCAGGGGTGGGGTGGATCGTGCACCTCGAGACCGATGCCATGGCCGAGTCCGTGAGCCATATAAAGGAACGCCTGGGTGCAGTACACCGGGTCCGATGGGCAGCGCTCGGCCCAGGGCGGGTCGAATGTCGCGTCGGGCGATTCGATCAGCCCCAGCCGGGCCAGGCCGCGGGCCTCCACCGCGCGGGCCGAATCGCGCCACGCCTGCCACGAGGCACCCGGCCTGGCGACCCGCTCTGAGGCGGCCTGCGCGTCGCGCACCAGCTGGTAGATGGCCCGCTGCTCGCGCGTAAAGCGGCCGCTCACGGGGATGGTGCGGGTCACATCCGCCGCATAACCGCCGCAGGAGGCGCCGACGTCCATGACCACCACGTCGCCGGCCAGCATGCGGCGATCGTTTCGCTGATAGTGGTACTGGGTCGAGTTCGGCCCCGAGCCCACGATCGAGGCGAAGGACGGACCGTCGCAGCCGGTCCGCCGGAACCCGGCCTCGATCAGGGCCTCGAGCTGGTACTCCCACATCCCCGGCTTCACCGAGCGAAGCGCCGCCTGGTGCGACTCATCGGTCACCGCGATGGCTCGGCGTAGCAGGGCCAGCTCCGCCGCGCTCTTTCTCCGGCGCAGGGTGTCCATGATCGGATGAACTCCCCTGATCGCCACGTCGGGAGACCGGGCAGTCAGGTCGGCGATGAAACGGGCGCCCCGGGTCAACGTGTCCTGGGTAGCGGCGTCGGCCGTGGCGTAGTCGCGGAGGTCGTAGACCGGGAGACCCAACCCAACCAGCGAGTCCACCATCGGACGAAGGGCGGGCAGCGAACGAACCGCGAGCCCGGTCTCTCGCGCCACAACCGCGGAATCCGGCGGAAACCCATCGTACAGTGCGCGCCGCGGATCCCGGGAGGCGGTGAACAGGGTGCCGGTCGCCCTTCCGCCACGCTTGACCAGGACCAGCGCCGCGTTGGGCTCGAGAAAGCCGGTCAGGTACCGGAAGGCCGGCAGCTGCGCGCCCCGCCGGATCCCGACCGGGTCGGGTGCCCCGAAGGCAATGACGAATCCGCTATCCATGTGAGCCGCCAGCGAGTCCCGGCGCGCCGCATACTCGGCCTGCGGGATCTCCTGGGCCACGAGGCTCGCGGGAAGCAGCAGCACCACGAGCGAGCGAACCAGTGTAGTAGTCATAGCCGGAATCTGTGGGGGCAGGTTGCCGCCGCAAGGCTCCGTGAGTTGCGGGAGCCAGCTTGACAAAACATCCAGAGCGAGGCATAAATATGCATATGACATCTTTGCGTCTGCTGCATCTCTCCGCCCACACGCTCCGGCTCAACGCCGGCAGCACCGCGCGCGCCTGCATGTGTATGTGCGCCTGTATGGGGAACCTGATCCCGAGAGATACCTTCTAGCGGCGACGCACCAGCGTTGAGTGTTGCAGGCCCGCGGAAGGAATCCGCGGGCCTTTCTGTTTTTTTGTGCCAGGAGGACGGCGTGGTTGCTGGGTCCAGTGTTGTACCCATCGATGAGAGCACCCCGACCGACCAGTTCATCGCCTGGACGATCGAGCGCTTCCGCAACCGGAGGGTGGTGATCACCACTTCCTTCGGCATGGAAGGCTGCGCGCTGATCGACATGTTCGCGGCTCAGGGCGCCGCACCCACCGTGGTGTATCTCGACACGATGTTCTTCTTCCCCGAGACCTACGCCCTGCGCGACCGCATGGTCCGTCGCTATCCCCTGATCACGTTCTTGAATCGGGGCACGTCGCTCAGCCCCGAAGCCCAGGCTGCCCGCCATGGCCCCGAGCTCTGGAGCCGCGACCCCGACCTGTGCTGCCGTCTGCGGAAGGTGGAGCCCATGGTCCCGGCACTCACCGGGGCGGACGTGTGGGTCACCGCGATCACCCGGAGTCAGGGGGAGTCCCGGAAGAAAACCGTGCTGGTCAGCTGGGACTGGCAGTACCAGGTGCTGAAGGTGTGCCCGCTCATCAGCTGGGACAGAGCGAGCATCTGGGAGTACGTGCGGCAGCATGATGTGCCGTACAACCAGCTGCACGAGCAGGGCTACCCCACGGTCGGGTGTACTCACTGCACGATTCCGGTGCCGGGCTCCTCCCCCGGCGAGTACAGCCGAGCGGGGCGGTGGGCGGAGAGGGAGAAGACGGAGTGCGGCTTGCATGGAGGGTCCAAGGTCCTATGAAACCCGAATCCAAAGTCGAAGTCGCCAAGCGAAACAGCCGTCGCCTCCGTGGAACGATCGCGGAGACGCTCGCCTCGGATGCAACCCACTTCGAGCACGACGATATCCAGCTGCTCAAGTTCCACGGCACCTACCAGCAGGACTCGCGAGACGAGCGGAGGGGCCGCGAAGCGGCGGGCGCGGAGAAGGCCTACTCGTTCATGGTCCGGGTGGCCATTCCCGCCGGGGCCATCACCGCCGAGCAGTATCTCGGCCTCGAACGCATCGCCGACCAGCACGCCAACGGCACCCTGCGGGTCACCACCCGCCAGGGATTCCAGTTCCATGGCGTGCTCAAGGGAGACCTCCAGGCAACCATCGCGGGCGTGAATCAGGGGCTGCTGACCACCATATCCGCTTGCGGCGATGTCCAGCGGAATGTCATGGGCTGCTCCGCCCCCCTGGCCGACACCGATCACGCAGCCGTGCGGGAGGTTGCCGAAGCGATGGCGGCCGAGCTGCGCCCCGGCTCGCACGCGTACCACGAGATCTGGCTCGACGGCGAGAAGCAGATCTCGACCGAGGAGGAAGAGCCGTTCTACGGCGACCGGTACCTGCCACGAAAGTTCAAGACCGCGGTCGGACTCTCGATCGACAACTGCGTCGACATCTACTCCCAGGATGTGGGCCTGCTCGGGATCGTCGGCGATGGACGGATTCAGGGGTTCAACCTGCTGGTGGGTGGCGGGCTGGGTATGACCCACCACAAGGCAGACACCACGGCGCGCCTGGCCCAGCCACTGGGCTTCGTGCCCACCCATCACGGGGTCGAGGCGGTGCGGCTGGTTGCCGCCATCTTCCGAGACCACGGCAATCGCTCCGATCGCCGTCACGCAAGGCTCAAGTACCTGATTGCCGAGTGGGGCATCGATCGCTTCCGGGAAGAGTTCCAGCGCCGGGCGTCGTTCCCGCTCACTCCACCGGTCCCGCTCCCCTCGCTGCCGTTTCATGACCACCTGGGCCCTCACCGCCAGCCCGACGGCCGCTGGTTCTACGGCGTGTTCATCCAGAGCGGCCGGATCATGGATTCTCCGGCGGTCAAGCTCAAGACCGCGCTACACCAGATCGTCGCCCGGTTCAGTCCCGGAGTGCGGCTCACTGCACAGCAGAATCTGCTGCTCACCGACCTCGACGCGGAAAGCGTGCAGCGGGTGGAGCTGCTGCTCCGGCATCACGGCGTGACTCCGGCACAGGAGCTCTCCGCCGCCCGCCGCTTCTCCATGGCCTGCCCCGCCCTGCCAACCTGCGGTCTCGCTGTCGCCGAATCCGAGCGGGTGATCCCCGAGATCCTCGACCAGTTCGAGGCGGCGCTCGAGGGACTCGGGCTCCGTGAGGCTCCGCTCACCATTCGGATCACTGGCTGCCCGAACGGCTGCGCCCGGCCCTATACCGCGGATCTGGCGTTCGTCGGCCGATCGCTCGGTCTCTACAACGTCTACGTGGGCGGAGGGCTGGCCGGTGACCGGCTGGTGGATCTCTACCGTGCCGACGTGCACCAGGAGGACCTGCTCCCCGCCCTGCGTCCGCTGCTGGTCCGCTGGGCGACCGAGCGGTTCGGCGGCGAAGGCCTGGGCGATTTCTATCAGCGGATCGTCGGGCACTCGTCGCCTCGGGTCGCAGTGAGCGGGCGAGAGCAGCCCACCTTCGACCTGGTGCAGCTCCAGGTGGCCCGATGACGACCCTTCGACCGGCTCAGGGCAAGGCTCTGGTCCTGGCCGCTCACGGGTCGAGGCGCGACCCCGCGACGAACGCCCTGGTCCGCCGTCTGGCCGAGGCGGTGCGGGCTCGCCGGCTGTTTGACGAAGTTGCCGTGGCGTTCCATCAGGGCGAGCCGCGCTTCGAGACGGTGCTGAACGAGCTCACGGCGGACGAGGTGACCGTGGTGCCGTTTCTGACCAGCGCGGGCCATTACAGTCGGGTGGTTCTTCCCGAGGCGCTGGCCCGGAATCGCCGTTACGCCGAGCTCCGTCTCCGTCAAACACCTCCGGTTGGAACTCACAGCGGTATCGCACCACTGGTAGCACGTCGCGTTACCGAGATCATGCGGGAGCGGGACATTCCCCGCGGCTCCGTCTCGCTCGCCCTGGTGGGACATGGCACCAGGCGACATCCCGAGAGCCGGGACGCCACACTCCAGTTGGTTGAAACGCTCCGCCGGCGGCGGGTGGCGGGCGAGGTGCTCGCCGCCTTCATCGACGACGATCCACCGCTGCAAGCGCTGCTCGACACGGCTGCGCTGCCCCACGTCATCGTGGTGCCTTTTCTGATCGGGGGAGGCCACGCCGGCGAGGATATCCCTGGGCTGGTTGGCGGGTCGGGAGTCCGGCGTCAGGAGTCGGCTGGCCCCGTCGTGGTGGACCATCCGATCGGGAGCTATCCAGGCCTGGTCGAGATCATCCTCGACCTGGCTCGGCGCCACGCTCCACCTCCTGCACCGAGATTTCGTCCCCGGCTTGGCCGCACTCAGCCGCGGCAAGGCACCGTTCACCTGGTGGGCGCCGGCCCCGGCGATCCGGGCCTCATCACCTCACGTGGCCTCGATCTTCTGCGTGGAGCGGACGTTGTGATCCACGATCGGCTGATTGGCCCGGAGCTCCTGGGAGAAGCCCGCAACGACGCCTTGTTGATCGATGTCGGAAAGGGCCCGGGACACGCTCCCTATTCCCAGACAGAGATTAACGCCTTGTTGGTCGAGCACGCGGGGCTCGCCCATACCGTGGTCCGGCTCAAGGGCGGTGACCCCTTTGTCTTTGGCCGCGGGAGCGAAGAGGCCGTAGCCTGCACCCAGGCGGGAGTCCGGGTAGAGGTCGTGCCGGGCGTGTCGAGTGCTATCGCCGCGCCCGCGGCCGCCGGCATCCCGGTAACCGCCCGAGGCGTCGCGCAGTCATTTGCGGTGGTTACCGCCCAACAGGCGGACGGACCTGCGGATCTGAGCGGACTCGCCGGAGTCGATACCCTTGTTGTGCTGATGGGACTGGCTCGGCTCGGACCGATCGCTGAACAGCTCATCGCGGCGGGCCGGGACCCAGCCACTCCGGCAGCTTGCATTCAGTCGGCCAGCACCCGAGACCAGCGCGTGACCCGCGCCTCTCTCTCCACCATTGCCGAAGCGGTTGAGCGCGATGGGCTCCAGGCCCCGGTGGTGACGGTGATCGGAGAGGTCGCGGCGTTGGATGTAGCCGGGACAGCGGGACTGCGGGGCGGCGGGGCAGCGCTGGCAGTAGTTGGCGGAGCATAGATGACCACGACGGCCCCGTTGTCACTCGCTGTTCCTACTGCCCCGCTGCCCCGCAGCCCCGCTGCCGAGCGATTGTCCCTCGTCGTCGTGGGCCACGTGGATCACGGCAAGAGCACCATCATCGGGCGGCTGCTGGCCGACACCGGCTCGCTCCCCGACGGCAAGCTGCAACAGATCCGTGAGCTGTGCGCCAGGACGTCCCGGCCGTTCGAGTACGCCTTCCTCCTCGACGCGCTCAAGGACGAGCGAGCTCAGGGAATCACGATCGACTCGGCCCGGGTCTTCTTTACCTCGGCGCGGCGGACGTACGTCATCATCGACGCGCCGGGGCACATCGAATTCCTCAAGAACATGGTGAGCGGCGCCGCGCGAGCCGAAGCGGCGTTCCTGGTCATCGACGCGCGCGAGGGGATCCAGGAGAACTCCCGGCGGCACGGCTACCTGATGGGCATGCTGGGGATCCGTCAGGTGGCGGTGCTGATCAACAAGATGGATCTGGTGGGGTACGACGAGCAGACGTACCAGGCCCTGGTGCGCGAGTTCTCCGGGTTCCTGGCTCAGGCAGGCGTCACCCCGGCGGGGTTCATACCGGTGAGCGGAGCCAATGGAGACAACCTGAGCCGGCGTTCCACGGTGATGGGATGGTATAGCGGCCCCACGGCGCTGGAGATGCTCGACGGCTTTCGTCCCGAAGCGTCTCTGGTGGAGAAGCCGTTCCGGATGCCGGTGCAGGATGTCTACAAGTTCACCGCCCAGGGTGACGAGCGGCGCATCATCGCGGGCACCATAGAGAGCGGCCGGCTGTCGGTGGGCGATACCGTCGTGTTCCATCCGTCGGGCAAGCGAAGCCGGGTCCGGAGTCTCGAGGCCTTCAATCAGCCTGGGCCCCGGCACGCACGAGCGGGCAGTGCCGTTGGATTCACCCTCGAGGAACAGATCTACGTCTCCCGGGGTCAGGTCGCCGGCCGGGACCGCGAGCCCGCGCCCGTGGCGGCAACTCGAATCGCCGTCAGCCTCTTCTGGCTGGGCAAGAAGCCCTTGGTGCGCGGCCGGGATTATGTGCTCAAGCTTGGCAGTGCGCGGGTGAACGCCCGGCTCGAGTCGGTCGAGCGGGTGATCGACGCCTCCGACCTACAGGTCACTGAGCACAAGCCCGTTGTGGGCCGCCACGACGTGGCCGACTGCGTCCTCCGGCTCAAGGCCCCGGTGGCGGTCGACCTGGTGGACCACTTGGCCGGCACCAGCCGCTTCGTGTTGCTGGATGACTACGACATAAGCGGCGGCGGGATCGTGCGAGCGGTGCTGGACAGCGGGACCGCGGTGCGGGTGCCCTCTGGGCGGGTGGACAGCCGGCCAGTGCGAGAGGAAGGGACCCATACCGGAGCCGTGGTGTGGCTGACGGGATTGTCCGGAGCCGGGAAGAGCACCATCGCGGAGCGGGTATGCGCCGAGCTGCGGGACCGGGGCCTCCGGGTCGAGCACCTCGACGGCGACGGCGTGAGAGAGGTCTTCCCCACCGGCTTCACCCGGGAGCAGCGGCACGAGCACAACCGCCGCATCGCGTTCCTTGCGAGCCGGTTGGAGCATCACGGCGTGGTGGTGGTGGCTGCGTTCGTATCGCCGTACCGGGAATCACGGGCGTACGCCCGATCCCTCGCCGGCCGATTCATCGAGGTTCACGTCGCCACGCCGCTGGAGGAATGCGAGCGCCGGGACGTGAAAGGCCTCTATGCCAGGGCACGCCGGGGCGAGCTGCGGCAATTCACCGGCATTGACGATCCGTATGAGCCGCCGCTGCATGCGGAACTTACGATCGATACCAGGGAAGTTTCCGTAGAGGAGGCCAGCCGGCGGATTGTCGAACTATGGACAGCTGTCAGCCCGACACCGGGCAGGGCGAGGGGGAGAGAGCCATGACCCAGCATGGACCCCCTCGCTCCGCTCGGGGTGACAGCCCCGGAGAAGAAGTCGCTCACCTCGACCAGCTAGAGAACCGCAGCATCCACATCCTGCGCGAGGCGTATCACGCCTTCAAGCAGCTGGGCATGCTCTGGTCCATCGGCAAGGACAGCACGGTCCTCCTCTGGCTGGCGCGCAAGGCGTTCTACGGGCACGTGCCGTTCCCGCTCATTCACATCGACACCTCGTTCAAGATCCCGGAGATGATCCGCTATCGTGACCGCTTGGTGGCGGAGTGGGGGCTCAACCTGATCTACGGCGAGAACCGCGCCGCCCTGGATGAGCGGCGGACATTCCCCGATGGAGCCAGCGACCGGGTGACCTGCTGTCGCCTGCTCAAGACCGAGGCGCTCACCAACACGCTGAGCGGCGAGTGGACCCGCTATCGGTACGACCATACCAGCGGGAAGTACCAGCCCGATCCCAACCGGGAGCCGTTCACCGGCATCATCGCCGGCGTGCGGGCCGACGAGGAGGGGAGCCGCTCCAAGGAGCGCTACTTCTCCCCCCGCTCGGTGGAAAACCTGTGGGATGTGGGCGACCAGCCGCCGGAGTTCTGGAATCAGTACAAGACCGAGTTCGCGCCCGGGACGCACGTGCGCATACACCCGCTGCTCGACTGGACCGAGCTCAACATCTGGGAATACATCGAGCGCGAGCGGATACCGACGGTGGCGCTCTACTACGACCAGGGCGACGGTACCCGCTATCGGTCGCTGGGCTGCGCGCCCTGCACCCACCCGATCGCGTCCTCCTCGCGGAGCCCGTCCGACATCATCGTCGAGCTCGGATCCGGGAAGCTGCGAAATGTGGCCGAGCGCTCGGGGCGGGCCCAGGACAAGGAAGACGGGGGCGGATTGGAGACACTGCGTCGCGACGGATACATGTGATGAGGAGCGCTATTGGCTATTCGCTATTGGCTATTGCATTGGCGGTCGCTGTTTCGGTTGCACCGCGGCGCGTACAGAGTGCGCCCAAGCCCGTCACCCTGCTCAACGTCTCCTACGATCCGACCCGGGAGCTGTACGAGCACTACAACACCTGGTTTGCCTCCTACTGGAAGGCCAGGACCGGGCAGGAGCTCACCATTCGCCAGAGTCACGGCGGCTCGGGCAAGCAGGCACGGTCGGTGATCGATGGCTTGGAGGCCGACGTGGTCACCCTCGCTCTCGCCTACGACATCGATCAGATCGCGGAGAGGAGCGGGTTGATCCCGGCCGATTGGCAGCAGCGCCTGCCGCACAACAGCGCGCCCTACACCTCCACCATCATCTTCCTGGTGCGGAACGGGAACCCGAAACACATCAGGGATTGGCCCGATCTCGTGCGTCCCGGCGTCTCGGTCATCACGCCGAACCCGAAGACCTCGGGCGGCGCGCGCTGGAACTATCTCGCGGCCTGGGGCAACGCGCTCCGCCGGCCCGGTGGGAGCGAAGCCAGGGCGAAGGAGTTCGTAGCGTCGCTCTACCGAAACGTGCCGGTGCTCGACGCCGGGGCGCGCGGTTCCACGACGACCTTCGTCGAGCGGGGCATCGGTGACGCCCTGATCGCCTGGGAAAGCGAGGCCCTCCTGGCGGTCCAGGAGCTGGGGGCCGACAAGTTCGAGATCGTAATCCCCTCGTCCACCATCCTTGCCGAACCTCCCGTCGCTCTGGTGGAGAAGGTGGCGAAGAAGCGTGGCACACTCGAGGTGGCCAAGGCTTACCTGGAGCAGCTCTACGGCACGGAGGGGCAGGAGATCGCCGCTCGTGACTTCTACCGGCCACGCCTCGCCGAGGTCGCCGCAAAGTATGCTCGTCAGTTCCCGACGGTGGACCTGTACACGGTGGACGAGGTCTTCGGTGGCTGGAGGAAGGCGCAGGAGACCCACTTCGCCGACGGCGGGATCTTCGACCAGATCTACCTGCCCGGTGCGCAGGCCAGCCGCTGAATGAAGCGGAGGAGCGTGCTGCCCGGCTTCGGGCTGACAATGGGGATCACGCTGACGTATCTCGGCGTGCTTGTCCTCATCCCGCTCTCGACCGTATTCGTGCGAACCGCGGATCTCACCTGGGGGCAGTTCTGGGCCACGGTGACCAACCCGCGGGTGGTGGCCTCTTATCAGCTGACCTTCAGCGCCTCGTTCACCGCGGCGTTGCTGAACGCGGTATTCGGATTTCTGGTGGCATGGGTCCTCGTGAGATATGAGTTTCCCGGCAAGTCGATCGCCGATGCGCTGGTGGATTTTCCATTTGCCCTCCCGACCGCCGTCGCGGGCATCACCCTCACCACGCTATATGCGCCCAACGGCTGGCTCGGCGCCCAGCTCGACCTGTTCGGTGTGAAGGTGGCCTTTACCTGGCTCGGTGTGGTGGTAGCGCTCACCTTCATCGGGTTGCCGTTCGTGGTCCGCACGGTGCAGCCGGTGCTGGAAGACTTCGAAGCCGAAGTGGAGGAGGCAGCCGCGAGCCTCGGCGCCAGCCGCTGGCAGACCTTCCGCCGGGTGCTGCTCCCCAGCGTCGCACCGGCGCTGCTGACCGGATTCGCCCTGGCGTTCGCTCGCGCCATCGGCGAATACGGATCGGTGGTCTTCATCTCCGGGAACATGCCGATGAAGACCGAGATCGCGCCGCTCCTCATCATGACCAAGCTGGAGCAGTACGACTACGCCGGCGCTACCGCCATCGCCCTGGTGCTGCTCATCGTCTCCTTTGCGCTCCTGCTGCTGATCAACTTCCTCCAGTGGCTCGGCCGGCGCCGAGTCGCCGCCTGATCATGACCTCCGCCAGCGTCGTCCGGCTAAAGAGGATGCGCTACCGACCCAGTATCGGGTCCGCGCAACCGGCGAATCGCGGACTGGTCCGTGGCCTGCTCATTGCGGGAGCGCTCGGCTTTCTCGGGCTCTTCGTCTTCGTCCCGCTGGTTGCCGTCTTTGCCCAGGCACTGGGTAAGGGGTTGGCCGGCTACATCCGGGGGATCACCGATCCGGACACCCTTGCAGCGATCAGGCTCACGCTGCTCACGGCCGGGGTCGCGGTGCCGCTGAATCTCGTCTTCGGAGTCGCCGCGGCATGGGCCATCGCGAAATTCGATTTCCGGGGCAAGAACGTCCTCATCACCCTCATCGACCTGCCCTTCGCCGTCTCTCCAGTGATCTCCGGAATGATCTTTGTGCTTCTCTTCGGGGCCCAGGGATGGTTCGGAACCTGGCTCAGAGAGCACGACATCAGAATCATCTTTGCCCTGCCCGGAATCGTCCTGGCGACGACGTTCGTGACCTTCCCATTTGTGGCCCGGGAGCTCATTCCCCTGATGCAGGAACAGGGGACCGAGGAGGAGGAAGCCGCACTGGTGCTGGGCGCGAGCGGCTGGCAGACTTTTCTGCGGGTAACCCTGCCCAATATCAAATGGGGGCTGCTCTACGGTGTCATCCTCTGCAACGCCCGGGCAATGGGCGAGTTCGGCGCGGTCTCGGTGGTGTCCGGACACGTCCGCGGGGTGACCACCACTCTGCCGCTCCAGATCGAGATCCTGTACAACGAGTACAACTTCACGGCAGCGTTTGCGGCCGCCACCCTGCTGACGTTTCTCGCCCTCATCACCCTGGTGATCAAGCGGGCGGTGGAGGCTGCACGCGCATGAACATCACCATCCAGCGTGTCACCAAGAAATTCGGCAGCTTCTCGGCCTTGCAGGATGTGAGCCTGGAAATCCACTCCGGGGAGCTGGTGGCCTTGCTTGGGCCCTCAGGCTCGGGCAAGACCACGCTGCTTCGCGTGATCGCGGGCCTGGAAACACCGGATTCCGGGTCGGTCCTGTTTCGCGGCGAGGACGCCGGCGGGCGGCACGTTCGGGACCGGGGAGTGGGATTTGTCTTCCAGCACTACGCCCTGTTTCGCCACATGACGGTGTTCGAGAACGTCGCCTTCGGACTCCGGGTCCAGCCGAGGCGGGGCCGGCCGAAGGAGCCGGAGATTCGGGCCAGGGTGTTGGAGCTTCTGCGCCTGGTCCAGCTCGACTGGCTCGCCGATCGCTACCCCGCGCAGCTCTCGGGCGGTCAGCGCCAGCGGATTGCGCTGGCCAGGGCACTCGCGGTCAAGCCGAACGTGCTGTTGCTGGATGAGCCGTTCGGCGCCCTCGATGCCAAGGTGCGGAAAGAGCTCCGCCGCTGGCTGCGCCGGCTGCACGATGACATCCAGATCACCAGCGTCTTCGTCACCCACGATCAGGACGAGGCGCTGGAGGTGGCAGACCGGGTGGTGGTCATGAACGAGGGAAAGATCGAGCAGGTAGGCACCCCGGAGGAGGTCTACGAGCATCCCGCGACGCCGTTCGTCTACAGCTTCCTGGGCGACGTCAATCTCTTCCACGGCCGGCTGGAAGCGGGCCGGGTCCGGATCGGAGGCCACGAGGTCGACGCCCCCGAGTGGTCGGAGGCGCCCGACGGTGCCGCCCTGGCATACGTCCGCACCCACGAGGTGGATGTCGCTCAGGCCTCCGACGGAAGCCCGGCCATGGGAGCGATCATCCGCCGGGTGCGTCGCCTCGGCTCGGTGGTCCGCATCGAACTGGATCGAGAGGAGGACGGCAAGGCTATCGAGGCCGAGCTCACCCGTGGCCGGTTCGAGGAGCTGGGAGTGGGCGAGGGCGACCGCGTCTTCGTTTCCGCCCGCCGGGCCAGGGTATTTCTCGAAGCTGGATAAGCCCCTTCTGGTGCGAATGCCTTTCCCGCCTGTATACTCTTGTGCTTCTCCATCCCGGTTCCGGATCACAGCGCAGCCCTAGCCTCCGGCAACCACCGCGGCGGCACGCGCAGCCAACCACCGATAAGGACCACGGTATGCCCCAGCCCCTGTTCGCATCTCTTCGTGGTCTCCTTCTTGTGGCTTCCCTCGGCCTGCTGATCGCCCGGCCGGCCGCTGCCCAGGAAACCGGGACCGTCACCGGTACGGTCACACGGAGCGGCGAGGGTTCCGCGCTCCCCAGCGTCTCGGTGACCGTGAAAGGCACCGGCCTGAGCACGATCACGGCGCCCGACGGTAAATACACCCTGCGCCGGGTCCCCGCGGGACCCCAGACGATCGTCTTCCGTTGGCTGGGCTACAGTCCCATCGAGACCCCGGTGGACGTCGCGGCCGGGAGCACTACCACGGTGGATGCGGCGCTGGAGCCGGTTGCGCTGGCCCTGACCGAGCTGGTTGTCGAGGGAGCCTCGCGGGGACCGGAGCGGATCGTCGAGGCGCCGGCCGCGATTTCGGTGGTCCCCCAGGAGATCCTCCAGAGTACATCCATTACCGGTCAGGCCCCCCTCGCCCTCCAGGCGGTGCCCGGTGCGGACGTGGTCCAGAGCGGGGTGAACGACTTCAACGTCAACGCGCGGGGATTCAACTCTTCGCTGAACCGGCGGGTGCTGGTGCTGCAGGACGGGCGCGATATCGCCATCGCCTTCCTGGGCTCCCAGGAGTGGAACGGCATGACCCAGCCGCTGGAGGATATCAGCCGCCTGGAGATGGTGCGCGGGCCCGGCTCGGCGCTGTACGGCGCCAACGCCTTCAGTGGAGTGGTCAACATCACCACCCCGCTGGCACGCGAGGTGGCCGGCACCAAGCTGACCCTGGCCGGCGGCGAGCTGGAGACCTTCAGGGGCGACTTCCGGCACGCGGGAGTCTTCGGAGATCAGCGGTTCGGCTACCGGATCAATGCGGGCTACAATCGGAGCGACACCTACACCCGCTCCCGGACTCTTAGAAACGGGACGTCCCTCCAGGAGGAATACGATCCGGCCACCGATGCGCCGGTGCCCCTCGCCGTTGAATCTCTTCCGTTGAGTGGCCAGACCAAGGACCCCGTCACCGGAACGCCCGTGGGCGATCGCACCCCGCTCCAGAACGCCTATGGCTCGGCCCGGCTCGACTATTACATGAACAACGGCGCGGTGCTCTCGGCCGACGGCGGCGGCGCCCAGGTCGAGAACGAGGTCTTCGTCACCGGCATCGGCCGGGTGCAGGTGCTCAAGGCAATGAAGCCGTATGCCCGTGTCGCCCTGGCCCACGACCGCTACAACATCTTCGGCTTCTGGAACAGCCGTACCTCGATCGACCCCCAGTACTCACTGGTGTCCGGTCGGGAGCTGGAAGAGCGGTCGGACATCTTCCATCTCGAGGGCCAGCAGAACTGGAACTTCCAGGCCGATCGCGGCCGCATCGTGTACGGCGCGTCCTACCGGAACACCCAGGTCAACACCTCGGGCACCTTGATGAACCTGGTCAACGACGACCGGAGCGACGACTACTACTCGGCCTACGGCCAGGTCGAATACAAGCTGGTTCCACAACTCCGCGTGGTAGGCGCCGGCCGGGTGGATGACGGCACCCTCTTCAAGACCCAGTTCTCTCCCAAGGGCGCCCTGGTGTTCAGCCCGAACGAGAACCATTCCTTCAGGTTCTCGGTCAACAGCGCCTTCCAGACACCGAACTATTCGGAGTTCTTCCTCCAGGTTCCGGTGGCCGCACCCACGGCTGGGCCATTCACCGTCGAAAACGGCATTCAGCAGTACTACACCCAGGTGCAGGCGAGCCTCCCGCCCGCCGCGCTGGCAGACCTGACCCTCCACACCACACTGCCCTGGGACTTCTCCCAGCAGACTCAGGCACTGGCCCTCGGCAACTCCGCGCTGAAGGTGGAGAAGGTGCTGGGTTGGGAGCTGGGCTATAAGGGAAGCCTGACCAACAACCTCTACGTCACGGCTGACTTCTACATCAATGACCTGAAGGACTTCGTCACCGACCTGCTGCCCGGCGTCAATCCGGCGTATCCCAGCTTCTCCCTCACCGATGGCGGGTTGAACGTCCCGGCCGACCTGGCAGCGCTGGGGGTGCGGATCAACCAGCTGGAGGCGAGTGGCCAGATCACTCCCGCGCAGGCCGCCCAGCTGCGCGGACCGATTCCGGTGCTTCAGGGTGGGTATGCCGCGGTTGCGGCAGGAACCACGATTCAGGGGGCCAATGCGCTCGCCACTCTCCCCGACGGCAGCCGGGCCATCGTCCTGTCGTACACCAACTCCGGCAAGGTGACCGAGCGGGGTGTCGAGCTTGGTGTGGGGTATCAGTTCACCCCCGAGCTCCGGGGCGACGTGTCCTTCACCGGCTTCGATTTCGAGGTGAAGTCGCAGCAGGCTGGTGACCAGCTCCAGCCCAACACGCCGAGCAAGAAGGCCAACTTCGCGGTGTCATACGCGGGCGCTCAGGGCTTCGACGCCAACGTGTCCCTGCGGCTGGTGGATGGTTATCAGTGGGCGGCGGGCATCTTCAACGGCTACGTCCCGGCGAGCGAGTTCGTGAATCTGAGCGCTGGATTCCGGATCAATAACAATTTCCGGATCCATGGCACCGCCACCAATCTCCTCGATCAGAAGCGGTTCCAGCTGTATGGAGGATCGGTCATCGGGCGGCGGGTGCTCGGAGGGATTACGGCGAACTTCTAGACCGGCGGACGGATGTTTGTCCGCCCGTCCGTCACGGCGACAGCCGCTCCACCCGCCAGCCACCGCCTTTCTGTCGCACGTAGCGTAGCCGGTCGTGAAGCCGGCTCTCGCGGCCCTGCCAGAACTCGACGGACTCGGGAGTAACCCGGAACCCGCCCCAGTGCGGAGGCAGTGGCACAGCGCCGGGATACCGGGCCTCGACCTGCTGTACCCGGTCATCCAGGATCTTCCGGCCGGGAATCGCCTGACTCTGGTGCGAGACCCAGGTGCCCAGCTGGCTGGCGCGGGGGCGGGTCTGGAAGTAGGACTCCGACTCCTCCCGGGAAACCACGCTCACCGGGCCCGCGATGCGCACCTGCCGCTCCAGCTCAGCCCAGTAGAAGACCAGTGACGCCTGCGGATTCTGCTCCAGCTCGGTGCCCTTCTGGCTGCGATAATCGGTGAAGAACACGAAGCCGCGCTCATCGTACCCCTTGAGCAGGACGATCCGCGCGGACGGGGTGCCGTCCCGGGTCGCCGTGGCCAGTGTCATCGCGTTCGGCTCCAGCACCTGTGCTTCCCGAGCCTGGGCAAACCACCGCTCGAACTCCACCACCGGATCGGCGCTCACCTGCCCCTCGTCGAGGCGGGCCCGGGCGTACTCGCGGCGGAGATCGGCAATGGACATGGTATAAATGAATCCGCTGCTCGACCTCGCCGCCAGACCGGTGATCGCACACCGGGGAGCCTCAGGGTCCGCTCCCGAGAACACGCTGGAGGCCTTTGAGCTCGCGGTACGGCAGGGCGCGGACGCCTTCGAGCTCGACATTCGTCTTACGGCCGATGGGGTCCCGGTCGTCATCCACGACCCCACTCTGGAGCGGACCACCGGACGGCGGGGCGCCGTGGCGGGACAGACTCTGGCTCAGTTGCAAGAGGCCGATGCGGGCGCCCGCTTCTCTCCGGACCGGGGAAGCAGCTTTCCGTTCCGTGGGGCCGGCATCGTCGTTCCGACCCTGGCTCAGGTGTTGGAGACTTTCCCCACCGTACCGCTGCTGCTGGATATCAAGGAGTCCCGCGCCCAGGCCTCGATCCGTGAGCTGCTGCTGGAGAAAGGCGCGGCCGACCGATGCGTGCTTGCCTCGGACGACTCCGCGGCGCTCACGGTATTCGGCAGCACCGGGTTCTCCCGGGCGGCGTCGCCCAGAGAGATATCACAGCTTTACTGGGATAGCCTGCTGAGGCGGACCAGAGGGCCCTCTCCGATCCGGGAGATCACGTCGCCGTACCGGGTGCTTTCAGTGCCCGCGCGGTATCGAGGTCTCAGGGTGCCAAACGCCAGATTCGTAGCGGCCGCCCGAGGGCGAGGGTGCCCGGTGCATGTCTGGACCGTGAACGATCCCGCTCTCGCCCAGCGACTATGGGGTGACCGGGTCGCCGGAATCATTACGAACTTTCCGGAGCGGGTGAGGGAGGGCAAGTAGGCTATTGGCTATTGGGCTATTGGCTATTGGCTATTGGCTATTGGCTATTGGCTATTGGCTATTGGCAGGGAAATAGCTACTCAAGGGATCAAAAGCATTATACGGTTCGGATCCAAAGCCCCCATACTCGCTCATGGGTGATTTCAAGAAGCTGGACGTCTGGCAAGCCGCGCACTCGCTGGCCTGCGATGTGTATAGAAACACAGCAGCCTTTCCGAAGACGGAGGCCTACGGGCTTACCAGTCAACTTCGCCGCTCATCGGCTTCCATCGCTGCGAACATAGCCGAAGGCTGCGGCCGCAGCGGGGACACCGAATTCGGACGATTCATTCGAATCAGTCTTGGTTCGGCGACCGAACTCGAATACCATCTTCTTCTCTCACGAGACATCGGACTATTGGACGACGAAGCCTACACCCGGCTGTCCGCCCAGGCCAGAAGAATTCAAGGCATGCTGGCAGGGCTCAAGCGCGCCTTGAATAAAGTCGCTCGAACCAAACGGCCAATAGCCAATAGCCAATAGCCAATAGCCAATGGCCAATAGCCTATAGCCTATAGCCTTCAGCCCTTCTCCACCGGCAACCGCACCGCGTTCCCCCACTCGGTCCACGACCCATCGTAGTTCCGAACATTATCGAACCCCAATAGATAGGTCAGCGCAAACCAGGTGTGGGAGGACCGCTCGCCGATCCGGCAGTACGCGATCGTCTCCCCGTTCGGCCGAAGGTTGTTGTCCTGCTCGTAGAGTTTCCTGAGCTCGCTCGCCGGGCGGAAGGTATGGGTCTCGGGATCGACCGCCTTGGCCCAGGGAATGCTCTTCGCCCCGGGGATATGGCCACCCCGGAGGCAGCCCTCCTGCGGGTACTCCGGCATGTGGGTTTTCTCGCCCCGGAACTCCTCGGGGCTCCTGACATCCACCAGCTGGCCCTTCTTCTTGAGGTGATCCAGCACCTCGTCCCGGAAGGCCCGGATCCGGGCGTCGTCCCGCTCGCCGACTGTGATGTTCCCTTCCTTATACCGGGGCACCTCGGTGGTGAGAGGCCGGCCCTCATCCACCCAGCGGAGCCGGCCGCCATCCATCACCTTGACGTTCTTCACGCCGAAGAGCCGGACGACCCAGAGCGCGTAGGTGGCCCACCAGTTGTTCTTGTCGCCATAGAACACGATCGTGGTGTCCTGGTTGATCCCCTTGGAGCGGAGCAGGCGCTGCAACTGGTCCCGGCCGATGTAGTCACGGACCACCTGATCGTTCAGATCGTTGGTCCAGTCGACCTTGACCGCGCCGGGAATGTGGCCGGTCTCGTAGAGCAGCAGGTCTTCATTGGATTCGACCAGCCTGACCTTGGGATCGTCCAGGTGCTGGGCGACCCAGTCGGTGGAGACGAGCACCTCGGGATGGACGTAGCCACGCTGTTCGATCGGCGTTACCGCCGGAAGTGATTGGGTCTGGGACATACCGCTTCTCCAGTTGTCGGAGGGTGTCTGACCGTGCGGGCGGGGCTGAACGAGGTTGGGCGGAAGCGCGGCCCGCAGGCCGTCTTCGAGAATAAATACGACTGGAATAGTCGGAATGTCAATCGAGGGCTATTGGCTATGCAGGGCCAATGACCAATAGCTACTAGCCCTACGCCGCCGTAAACCGCACCCGCATGCGGGACAGCACCTTCAGGTAGCGCAGCTCCCCGATGACCCGGGTGCCGCTGGAGGTTTTGGCCAGCGTGCGCAACGACGCGCCATTGGTAGGCGCAATCATGCGCCACCCCTCCGAGAAGCCGAGCTCCCGGGCCCTTCGAATCCGGGCACCCGCCAACGCCGAGCCGACGCCGTTGCTGCGCTCACTCGGAATGACATAGAGATCCCAGAGGTAGGCGGCATGAGGAGGAAGCGCGAGCTCACACGCCGTCACATCGGGACCGATCTGCTCGGCCACCCAGCCGTATCCGATTGGCTGGGAGCCTCGCCACGCCACCACACAGTGCCGTCCGGCCGTAACGAGGGCCCTGAAGCGCGCCAGCGAACGTTGGCTCACCAGAGTGGAGAGCGCTGGCCAGTCCGCCTCAGTTAACGGTGAAATGCGCACGCCGGTTGGCGCCGCGATCTCGGCGGCGGTGTCGAGCGGCTGGGCAAAGATCACCACTCGGCCAGTGCGAAAGAGTCGCTCGATTGTCCGGGACGCGAGCGCACTCCAAACGCCCCGCCAGCCTTCATAGCCGTAGGCCAGGGCGGCATCCTTCGGGAAGGTCCGGCAGTCTTCGACATACTTGGCCAGCAGCCGACCGATGCTCATGAGGTGGAGACCGTGTGGAGGTGAAATGGGACGGACGGCGTCCGCAGGACTTTGGCGATCATCGGCCGGCGTGCTGAACGTTGGAGAGGTGGCGGTCCCACAGCGGGCCCAGTGCCTGCCGCTCTTTCCACTCCGTGCGTCGCACCACGACCTCCCCGATGGCGCGGATGACCGCGTGCCTGCTGGGGTTCGTGCCCCGAATCAGGATGACCCGGCGCCGCAGCTCGGCGCCGCGAAGGGCCTTGGCGTAGAGCGCGGTGGCACCCAGGTCGATTGCCTCGATTCCTTCCCGGCAGGCCACCCGAATCGGCTCGTAGAGCAGATCGTTGAAGTACGCCGCCCCGGCTCGATGCTCCGGCACGAAGGCGCCGAAGGTGCCCTCCAACATTTTCTGGGTGTTGAGGTTCACACTGGTACCCACCAGTCGCTCCCCGCTCCAGGTAAGCTGCGCCCGAATTTTCTTCGAGGGTCGCCGGCTCAGCTGTTGGAAGAAATGCTCCGGTACTGGCGCTTCCCGGCCGTTGCGCCGGCGGAACGCCTGCCGGTAGAGGTCGGTCATAGCCGGCGCGGCGGCGCGGAAGTCACTCACCAAACTGGTTCGAAGTCCGGCCGAGCGTGCGGCATCGAGGTCCGCCTTGATTGTGCGGCGAACGTTTTTGCTCCTGCTGGCCACATAGTCCTCGAACGAATCCCACTGGACCTGGAGCCGGGCGCTGGCACCGGCATAGAGGATGGCGTACCCGCGCTCGCGAGCCACCTGCAGCAGCACTGTATTGTCCTGATCCACCGAGGGCCAGGCCACGGCTTTCGCGCCATCTACCTCGGCGCTGGACTCGAGCGTCTCGAACACTCGATGCAGCAGGCGCGGGGACAGCTGGGCAGGATCGCCTAGAGGGTCTGGCACCAATGCGAAAGGCGATTGTACCGAGATTACCGGCCGAAGTGATACCCCCACCCAAGGCGCTATCCGGCTGACCGGCCCCAGCCAGCGGTCATGCAGGTTATTGAGATTGTGCGCGCTGGTGAGGTATGCCGGGACGACGGCCTGCAGCGTGCTCGGCCCGCGCACCGCCACGTGGCGGGCCTCCCAGCCACACTTCTCGGCGGCCACGAACCATGGATGGAGATGAAAGCCGCGCCGGGATAGGCCATCCCATTCGGCCGCGGCCACATCATCGGCGCCCAGGAGCATTTGCACCCTTGGCTGAGCCGCCGCGTCGCGGGCACACGCCGTCACAGCGTCTCGCCTGCGTAGGTCCGTAAGCCCATTCCGTCCTCCACCAGTACCGGCTGATACCGAAAGGCCTGGCGCGCCGCGTCGGAGCCGACCCAAAGGGCGGTGAAATGGGCGAGTGGGTCCGGCACCGGCACGAATCCCCACTTCCGCTTGTATTGCTGGAGCCCGTCATTCACGAACGGTCCGGTGCGACCGAGGTCGAAGCGGCGATAGTTCTGTTTGCGCGCCCACTCCAGCGGCAAGGCAAGCGCAGCGACGCTGGCCCCGCGCTGCAGCAGCCCGGGATCTCCCTCACGGACACCGATCAGCGGAAACCAGAGCGTGTCACCCCGAGGAATAGTGCACGCGCCCGCCACCCGCACTCCGTTGTCCACCACAAGGTGCAAGGTGCCCCGTTGCGCGAGCTTCCGGTGGAAGGCCGCGGAGGGAAGCCATACCTTGGACCCGTGCCGTGCCCGTGCCTGGGGCTCCACCATGGTTTCGTAAAACTCGGCCCAGTCGTCCGGTTCGTTGGCCTGAACCAGGCTGAACCCGTGCTTGCGAATCTTGGCGAGGTTCGCGAGCAGACTCCGGCTCGGCTCCTGCGGAGGCACGCTGGTGACGTCGCCATGCCAACGAACCGAGCTCGGCACCGTGAGCCAGCCCGCCCGCCGGAACCTCGGCGCCATCCATCGGTGCACCTCGGCCACAACCAGGTCAGCCTCGAGATGGGCCAGCGCGGACGGGCTCCAGGTGTGATGCCGCCCTTCCGAACGAGGAGCCGGAAGCGGGCCGAACAGTCGGGCGCAGAGGGGATCGATCAGCTTTTCACGACCGATGCCCAGCACCTCGATCCGCGTAGCGCCGGACTGAATCGACCTTCGCTGGGCCTCCCCTACGAGCTGGAGCGGCAGCGACATGGTATGGTGTGCAGAGATCGGGGCGAAGGCCCAGCGGGACGCGTAGGACGGAATGAGCAGACTCTCTTCCACCCTTGCGGCCAGGGAGCGGGTCACGACTTGATCCCTGCATACGCCGATGTGACCAGCGAGCAGCTGTGCCTGCGCTTGCCGCCCGGCCCCGGAGGGATGGCATCGACCATCCGGACGTGAAACTCGGTACCAGGACCGATGAGCGGGGCCACTGCCTGGGAAATCAGCTGCTGCAGCTCAGGCACCGAGGTCTGCGACGGTACTACTTGCATAACGATTCGGTCGGCCCGATCCTGCAGGAGATGGTATTGCCGGATCCAGGCATCCACCCGCGGGATGAGACGCAGGATCTCATACGGATGTACCAGGCGGCCGTCAGGAAGCCGGAAATAGTCGATCATCCGGCCCTGGATGGCACGTACGGTAGAGAACGGCTGCCCGCAACCGCATCGTTCGCTGCCTCGAGTCACCACGTCTGCCAGCCGGTAGCGGATGAATGGCATGGCGTAGGCATGCAGATTCGTAACCACGACTTCGCCATCTTCACCCGGGCCCGCTGACCGCCCACCGTTGATGACCTCGACGATGGCCGCATCGTCGCAGGTATGCATCTCACCGGTTTGCCGGCACTCCCAACCCATGAACGGAAATTCGTGGCTGGCATAGGTCTGCAGTGGTTCGACTCCGAACGCCTTCTGCAGCCGCTGGCGCATGAGGGGAGTGAGGACCTCACCACCGGTCACCAGGATCCGGGGCCGGATGTCCTGCCGGCCGCTCGAGAGGAGGTAATCCGCTACCAGGCAGAGCATGCCTGGAATGCCCACCAGCATCCGGGGCTGAAAGGCCGCAAGCCGGCGGGCGACATCCTCGGGTGGCTGCATACCATCCAGGCGAAGTCTCGGATGGATGCCAATTGCCTGGAGTGTACGCCCCAGAGTTTTCTTGTCCTTGGGATCAGGGGGCCTCCTCTGACCGACGGTAGCCATCCGCTCAGTCAGACCTAACCCGAACGCCCGCCAGCAGCGTTCCCGAAACATCATGCTGAAGCCCTGCTCCCTCCAGGTCCGGCGTACGATGAGCGGCTCGCCGGTAGAGCCGTTGGTGTAAACGGACAGCAGCTTCGCTGGATCCACCCCGCGCGTTATCAGGTCAGTATCGGATCGCTCCTGGAAATCCTGCTTGCTGCTGATTGGAATCAGGTCGAGATCTATCGTGCCCCTGATATGACGAGGATGCAGCCGGTGCCGGTCGAAGAGCTTGCGGTAGTAGGGGACCGACTCGTATGCGTGTACCACCAGGCGTCGAAGCTGGGCGTCCTGAAATGCCTTCAGCTCTGCCCGCGAGGCGGTTGAGTGGCGCCGGACTGCCAGCGCGGTACGGACCAGTTGCGGCCCCATGCTCATGACCGGAATGCCATCCCGGCCGGTTCGACGCGCGCGGCGGAGCGGCCCAGCCCCAGCAGCGCACGGGCGCGTGAAGAGCTGGCCAGCGGCCGGCCGAACGTCTCGCTGATGTGTGCCACCCGCTCGACCAGCCCTTCATTAGTGGCCAGCTCGCCGCGGTCGAAACCATGGTAAATGTTGTCTTCCAGTCCAACCCGGCAGTGCCCCCCCATGGCAATGGCCAGCACATTCATCGGAAGCTGAAAGAGACCGACCCCGGCGGCCGACCAGAGTGAGTCGGGCGGCAGGTCCTCCAGCATGTTCGACAGGTGCCGCGCCGTGGCTGGAACCGAGTACCGCGAACCGAGCAGCAGGTTGAAGTAGTGCGGCCCCTCACCGAGCAGGCCCTTGCCGATAAGCATGTTGGCCGCGCTGATCATGCCGAAGTCAAAGCACTCGAGCTCCGGCTTGATTCCCCGGTCGGCCATCTTCTCAGCCAGGGCAAGGACCATGTCGGGCGAGTTCTGGCTCGTGCCGGTCGGGAAATCCAGGCTGGTGAGCGTAAGGCTGGCCAGATCGGGCCGGGCCGCTCCGGTCAGCTCGAGCACCTCGCTGCGTCGCTCGAACTCCGGAAAGTTCCGCCCGCTGCAGCTGACGCAGACGATGGCATCGGAGAAGTGGCCTCGAATGCCGAGAATCATCTCTTCGTAGATCTCGCCCCGGTACGTCGGGGTGCCGTCGAGCTCCCGGGCATGCAGGTGCACGATGGCCACGCCGAGCTCCAGCGCCCGGCAGGCGTCATCGACCACCTCGGCCGGGCTGATCGGCACGTGGGGAGTCATCGCCTTGGTCGGGATCATCCCCGTAGGGCAGAAGTTGACGATCAGCTCGGGATAGGGCGTAAGCGGATGAGGCAGCGGCTTCGAACGCGGCATGGAGCGTGTCATCTGATCTCCGGTGCAACAGACGTGGGTTGAAGTGGCATCATCGGAGCGGCTCTACCACCCGGAACTTGGCCCGGGGGCCAGTCGGGAGACGGTCGACAAACTCCACATCGGCGTCGAGAAAGGGCGCCACGTCGAACCGGAGCGCGGTACGCATCTGGTCGGCGATCGCCTCGCGATTGGCGGCTCCCTCGAGAATCGCCCGCACTCTGACCCGCGCGGGGTCCAGCTGGCTCACCTGGTACCGCAGGACGCCGCCGACCCGTTCCAGGGCGCAGGTAAGCGCATAGGGGGAGATTCGCTGGCCGCCGAGGAGCACCAGCATGTCCGCGGCTCTTCCGGTGACGACTCCCAGCAGCGGCGAGGATCGGCCGCAGGCACAGGCCCCCGCCAGCAGTGCCCCGCGGTCGCCGGTGAGATATCGAAGGAGCGGCATCGCACGGTTAATCAGCAGGGTGGCGACGAGGTTGCCTTCCTCTCCGGCCGGTAGCGACCGCCCGGCGTCGTCCAGGACCTCCAGACGCACCACGTCGTTGTTGAGGTGCATGCCACCTCGAGGACACTCCCAGGCGATCTCCTTGGTCTCCGAGGTGCCGTAGATGTCATAGATGGGAGCCTCGAAGCCCGCCGCCAGCCGCTCTCGCACCGAACCATCGAGTAGCTCGCCGCTGGTGAAGACGGCCGTAGCCTGGAGTCGCTCGCCCCGCGTCTCGAGCGCGCGGGCGGCTTCGTCGAGCGCGGAAGGCAGCCCGTATATCACGTCCGGCTGGAAGGCCAGCAGGGCGGCGGCCACCGACGAGGCCGGCTGCAGGACGCTGATCCGCCCGCATCCCATGGCTTGCTCCAGCCATGAGGCGGTTGCTCCTCGAGGCATGGCATCGAGAATGGCCACCCGGTCGGTGGGTCCGACCCCGCAGGCCCGGCGTGCCCGCAACTTGACCGCGTACTTGAGCGTGGCCCACGCTCTGGGCTCGTAGTAGACCCTGAATGGCTCACCGGTAGACCCGGATGAGGCTGAGGAATGCCAATCCGGATCGATTCGTCCGCCCGCCAGGGCCCGGGGCCCGGCTTGCCGAAGCTCCAGCTTCGAGACCGGTGGTAACGCCGCCAGCGCGCGATAGGGATCGAGTTGCAGGATCGGATCGGCCCACTCGATCCCGGCGTCCTGCAGTCGCCTCATATAGAACGTGTTGTTAAGGGCCGCATGAAAGAGCAGCTGGCTCAGACGGCGGCGAGCCAAGGCATCCACCGACTCGGCGTCGAGATCGAGGGCAGCAAAAGTGCGGGCCGCATCCACGGCCAGCCAGAATGGAACTTGGGTCACGAAAGACTCGCGGTAGGCTCAGCGACCAGCGTCCGCGCAGGTGCTCGGTGCTGGAGCGCTTCGTAGATGGATTGGTAACGGCGGGTTACCTGGGCCCACTCCAGCGTGGTTTCAGCCTTCGCCCGGTTCCGAAGGGCCATCTGGGCGCGGAGCTCCGGATCGTCTGCCAGGTAGCGGATCGCCCCGGCGAGCGCCTGCACGTCACCCGATGGAACCAGCAAACCATTGCGGCCGTGTTCCACCAGATCGGGGATCCCGCCGGTCGCGCTGCCCACGATGGGCAGCCCCGAGGCGAGCGCCTCGGCAAACACATTGCCAAAGGCCTCCGCCGACGAGGGCAGGGTGAACAGATCCGCTGCCCGGTAGCGCTCGGCCACCTGGATTCGCGGCAGCGGTCCCAGGAATCGGACGTCCGTGGCCACACCCAGCTGAGTAGCCAGGTCCTGCAGCACCTGTCGGTCGGCACCACCACCCACGATCTCCAGCTCGAAGCGGCCCCGCTCGAGCAGCGCAAGCGCCCGGATCAGGTCGCCCAGACCCTTCCGCTCGATCAGCCTGGCCACGGCCAGACAGCGGATTCGGCTGGATTGCTCCCGAGGAGCGCGCTCGGGGTGGAACAGCGCCAGGTCCACCCCATTCGGCACCACAGTGTAGCGGAGGTCCGGCCAGGTCTTCAGGGCCAGGCGGCCCAGGCTGTCGCAGACCGCGACGACGCGATCTGCCCGCCGCCAGATCCAGCGAGTCAATGGGGCCAGCAGCCGGTGCGCCACCTGCAGAGGTGTATTGTGCAGGTCGTAGCCGGGGACATCGGATCCACGGAGAGAGACCACCACCGGTGTGCCGCGCAGGTTGAGGAAAGGAAGCAGCGCGCCGGTCGGCAGCGAGAAGAACACGTGGACTGCATCGTAGGTGTGGGTGCGGAGCAGCCGGCGGATCACCGGCAGCGCGGCCACGAGATAGCTCGCGGCGTCTCCCATCCCTGCCTCGTGGATCCCGGTGCGGCGGCTCTTGACCCGATACACCGTGAGGCCGCCCTCAGTGGCTGCCTCGGCCGGCCGGTCTGGAGCGCGGCGCTCCATGTGGACCCCTGCCCCTGCGGTCACCACGTCCACCGCAACACCGTGATCCAGCAGCCCCTGCGCCAGGGCTGCTGTTGCCACGGCCGCACCCCCGCCAAGCGGTGGATACTCGTAGTTCAGGACCAGGATCCGCATCGCGACTGCTCCAGTCGGAGGAGAGACGAGCCGTACCCTGCCCAGCCGCTGTGGCGGTAGGGCCATGATTCAGTTGATAGGGGTGCAAAAGGATTCGGCACCCGTATGGGCAAGAGGTAAGCCAGCCGAAGGGGAAGTGAGTCCGACCTTGAGTGGCCCTACTTAACCTGTTTAGAAAATTAGGCTTAGGCTAATTGTCAAACGGGGTGATGCGATCCCTGGGTAGACTGTGGCTAACGCCCATGTGCTGTGGCACACCGACTACAAGTAGGCCAGGCTACAGTTGGAACAGATAGCTGAGCTTGAGGAAGAATCCGTCCTCCGACCGCAGCAGGTTAGCCCGCCCGAGCATGGTCGGGTCCCGGAGGGTGCTGCCGTAGCCGGCAAAAAGCACCGTTCCCGGGGTGGGCTGGTAGGAGAAGAGGAAATCACCCCGGAATGAGCGCCGCCCGAAGGGGTTGGCGCGCACATAGGCGTCGGCCGCGTCATCGAAGATGAGGATCGGGGCGTTGGTCCGGGTGTCGTCCCGAAGCCCGGCCTGCCGCTCGGTGGTATACTCGCCCACCAGCCGGAGGAAGATGGGCCGGGAAAGCTGGTATTCGAGCTTGAGTCGGGGACTGCGTTGGATGTTCACCGTCCTGCCGTCGGTGCGGCGCGCCACACTCTGGAGCTGGTAGATGCCCTCCATTCTGAGCTTGTCGGTGGGCCGCCAGTCGAGGCCGAGGTTCGCGACCACGATGTCGGCGCTGGCCCACTCATAAAAATTCTCATCCCTGCCCCACAAGACGAATACCTTCCCAGAAAAATGGGAGAACTCCGGCGTATCGAGCGAGAGCACATAGTCGAGGTTGGGAATGGTGGGAGTGCCGATAAATGGAATCGTATCGAGGCCACCACCGCCGCTCCCGGGGAGCTCGATCGCGTAGTCGGAATACACGTCTTCGGGATAGCCGAACGACTCCACCAGAATGGACCCGCCGACCTGCCATCCTCCACGCAGCGTGGTGTTCACATTGAAATGCAGCTTCTGATCCTGAATGCCTTGGCCGTGGACGAACCGCTCATACTCCCAGGTGCCGTCGAGGGTCACGTCGCCGGTGAGGCTTTCGACCAATCCACCCCGCTTGCCGTAGGCGGTTACCCGGTGGTTCAGCGTGGCATGGGCGATCCCGGGCCGCGAGATGAATCCGCTTCGAGCCCGGAAGTCCTCGTCGATGCCGGTGATGATGTAACGCACCCCGAAGGTGCGGCCGTTTGCCGCAAACCGAGCCTGCCAGAGGGGAGCCGTGGTGGTGATCCCGTTGGTGCGGGTGCGGCTTCCGGCCAGCTGCAGCTGCGCGCTGTACACCCCGCCAAACACCAGGCGCGCGTCCGCGCCCGCCACCCGGTTGTAGTTATCGCCGTCAATCTTGTCGGTGTAGACCAGCCCGAGCCGCGACTGAGATCCGATGTCCCGCTGCACTCGTAGCAGGTTGTAAAGCGGGTGGTCTCCGCCGCTGGCCGAGCCCGCCCGGTCGTCCACAGCGGTGAGAAGCGCCAGATCGGTACCGAACGCCTTGCCGGTCAGCTTGGCAGCCGCAACCGGCTGGATGATCCGGCGGGAGTAAATCAACAGGTTGGGTGTGTTGAACTGCTCGATCCCATCGAGAAAAAACGGCCGTTTCTCGGAGAAGAAGATTTCCTGCCGGGGATCGAAGGCAAACTGCTGGACGTCCGACTCGACTTGGGAGAAATCTGGATTGGCGGTGCCGTTGAGCGTCAGATTGTTGGTGATGCCCCAGCGGACGGTGCCTCCCAGCTCCGGACTCCCCCCGGCGTAGTCCCAGCCGCTGATCCCCCGGGTTCCAGTGCTCCTGGACGTGATCGAGGGTGTGACGTCGAGGACCACACCCCGGCGCAGGTCCTTGAGTCCAACCAGCCGGCCGGACTGGGCCAGAAACGAGGCGCTGGCGCGCTTGGCGGGAGCCCAGGAGTCCTCATGTCCGGAGTGCTGCACCAACCGTACGACGTTGATGCCCCAGTTCTGCTCCGGCTTGGGCTGAAAGCGGAGGCTCTTAAACGGAATCCGAACCTCGACCTCGTACCCGTGCCCGGTTAACCGCCCCTTCGATTCGAAGACGAAGTCGGGACTGAGGTCCGGCTTCTCCCGTCTGACGACATTGTTGTTGTACCCGTTGCCGCTGGTTGAGCCGGTCTCAACCAGTGCCCCATCCGACTGCACCCCGAAAGGATTGACCGCAAAGACGCTCGCCTGCCGCCCATCGTCGAAGGTGCTGAGCAGGATCTGTACATGGTCGTCGGATGCGATGCGATCCCGATCCGCCAGCGTGGCGTGCACCGCACCGTGCGCCTCGTAGGCCCGGATACCGAACAGGATGGCGGTGGGCGAATACCAGACCAGTACCTCGGTCGAATCGGAAGCCGGAACGCCATCGGCGGGAGAAAACTGGGAAAAGCCGGTGAGCAGCGCGGCCTCGCCCCAGACCGGGTCATCCAGGTTGCCATCGATTACCGGCTCGGCCTCCAGGCGGGGAACCTGTACGGCCAGCTTACCCGCCCGACCATCGTACTTGGTCGGAGGGTCGATGATACCTGGATAGAACAGGAGCATCAGGGTGAGAAACATGGCTCCTATATGGTACGGTCAGTACCACCGACGGGTTTCGGCCAGCGAGCCAGTCCCCGGTTGGCCCGAACGGCCTGGAGGAGGGACTATATTCCCAATGTGCCCGCCCGAATCGCGGGATCGAAAACAACGCAGGGAGCTGAATGATGCTGCAACGAATACTCGGAAGTCTCGGAGTGACGCCACTACTGCTGGCTTCCCTGGCCTACGCTCAGACCACGACCGTCGTGCCCAAAGAGCCCGTGTCCGACGGGCGGACGTTGACCGAGTGGATCGCCGACCTCAAGGCACTGGCGCCCCAGAGCAGAAATGCGGCGGCCTACGAGATCGCCAGCATGGGGCCCGCGGCGGCTGCCGCTGTACCCGCCTTGATCGAGGCACTCGACGATCCGTCCGCAGCGGTCCGCTTCCCGGTCACCATAGCCCTGCTCGAGATCGGCCCGGCCGCCAAGGCCGCAGTGCCTCGTCTGGTCACGATGGTCGATGAGGAGATCAACGACGAGATCGCGGCCTCCGCCCGGCGGGCGCTAAGACACATCGACCCGGCCTCGGTCCCTCCCCGTTAAACGGCTACCGTCCGGGCACAGGCATGAGTGAGCCTCGATCCCCCATCATCCGCCTCAAAGCGGGAACCAGTAGCCCGAGCAGGCAACCAGCCAGGAGGCAAAGTCCCACGAAAATCAGGAAGAAGTCCGCCTGGCCGCCCAAGACGGTGAAGATCTCGCCCCGCTCAATCCGCGGAACCATGCCCGCCACGTACCCGCCGATCAGGCTCGCGAAGAAATTGGCGGTGAGCCACACCCCCATGAGCAGCGAGGCAAGCCTGGCCGGCGCGGTCTGGCTCACGAACGAGATCGCCACCGGGAGAAAGCAGAGCTCAGCACAGCTGAACACAAAGTAGAACGCCACCAGATACCACGGGCTGACCCGACCTCCTCCCTGCCCCTGAGCAGCACCGACCACCATCACGATATATGCGAATCCGAGCAGGATCAGTCCCAGGGCCATCTTGCCTGGTGTACTCGGCGCCCGCGTCCCCAGGCGGCGCCAGAGCCCGGCCATCAGCGGCGCCAGGAGCAGTATGAACAGGGGATTGATCGCCTGGAACCAGGCGGCCGGAATTTCCCTGCCCGGTACGGCCCAGCCCCACCAGCCGCTCAGCAGCCGGTCGGTCCGGTGAGCGGCGAAGACGTTGATCGAGGAGCCGACCTGTTCGAACGCCAGCCAGAAAAACAGCACGAAGATCGTAATGATGGCGATCGCCAGAATGCGCCGCCGCTCCGCCGGTGTCAACGGAGCGCCCTGAAGCCGACCTGTCCCCTGCCGCGGCGGTGGAAGCCCGATGCCCGGGAGCCGAAACCGCCGGGCCCAGAGGTAGAACAGCAGTCCGATCAGCATCGCCGTCCCCGATGCGGCGAACGCGTACGGCCAGCCGTAACGAGGATCCGCTGCCAGCCAGGCGCAGATCAGGGGTCCGAGCAGCGCGCCCAGGTTGATCGCCATGTAGTAGATGGTGAAGCCCGGGTCGCGGCGCGGATCGGCAGGGTCATATAGCTGGCCCACCATGGTGTAGCCGTTGGGCTTGAAGAAGCCGGTACCCAGCACGACCAGCCCCAGCCCGGCGTAGAAGGACCAGCTCTGGCCCAGAGCCAGGGTATAGTACCCGAGCGAGAGCACCGCTCCGCCCACCGCGAGCGCACGCCGGGTTCCCAGATATCGGTCGGCCAGCCACCCACCCAGCACCGGCGTCAGATAGACCAGCCCCGTGAACCACCCATAGAGCCGGCTCGCGCTCTCCTGGGTCCAGCCGAGTCCGCCAGTCGTGGTGTCGATGAGATACAGGATGAGCAGGCCGCGCATCCCGTAGTACGCGAGGCGTTCCCAGAGCTCGGTGAAGAACAGCACCGCGAGCCCCGGTGGCTGATGCGCCCTTATCGGGGGACCTCAGCCTCGACCAGCGACCGGAGCAAGGCCCGCACTGCCGCCACGCCGTCGACACGGAAGCGTGCCCGGGTAGGGCCAGGCCCCACCCGGATAGTGATTGCGTCGGAGGGCAAGGCTGCGAAGAGGTCTTCGTCAGTGCGATCGTCGCCGATCGCGAGTATGGTGGTGGCCGCCAATCTCTCGGACGAGAGCGGCGGAACGATTCGGCCTTTATGAACCCCATGAGGGCGAATCTCGAGGACCTTGTGGCCGGCCAGGATCTCCACCGGCTGATTGCTCAGCAGCTGGGAGAGGTGCAGGCGGACCTCATTCGCTCGCCGCGCCCCCGCTTCCTGGTCGGCCATCCGGTAATGCCAGGCCAGCGCAACCGACTTTACCTCAATCAGCGATCCGGGTGTGCGGGCGGTGATATCTCGGAGGATCGCCAGCGCCGGTTCTCGCCATTCGCCCGTGATCTCTGCTGCGGGAATCCATTCCGATTCGCCCGGAGCGCGTGACCAGAACCCGTGCTCGGCGTGAAGCGAGATCGGCAGCGCCCCCAGCCAGCGCTCCAGCGCCTCACGAGCCCGGCCGCTGACAACGTGCAGCTCGGTTCTCGGACGGCCGCAGAGTTCTTC
Source organism: uncultured Gemmatimonadales bacterium (assembly GCA_963742755.1). Taxonomy (GTDB): domain Bacteria; phylum Gemmatimonadota; class Gemmatimonadetes; order Gemmatimonadales; family GWC2-71-9; genus CAVVWJ01. The sequence goes on along the minus strand of CAVUMU010000010.1, from coordinate 1,507,505 downwards.
CAGCAGCGCAAGCAGCCCCGCGTCCGGTCTCGCCAGCTCCGGCGTCGCGGTGTAGGGGACTAGCGTACCATCGTAGTCCAGGAAGACCAGCAGGTCTTCCGTCTCTCGCTGACGCTCCAGCAGGGCCTGCCGCGCGGCGGCTGACCCAGCGGGCGTCCGGATTGCGGTTGTGGTGCGGCGGGTGATCGTCTCCAGGTGCTCCAAGAAGGTGGCTGCCCACCGATGCACGTCGTACGTTTCCACCCGCACCCGGAGCGGGGCCAGCCGGGTGCGCCGCTCCTCCGGTTCCATCATCAGCGCCCGATAGCACGCCTCGGCCATGCCATCTACGTCGTAAGGATTGACCTGCACCGCCTCGGGCAGCTCCCAGGACGCGCCGGCAAACTCGCTCAGGACCAGGACCCCATCCCCATCGGTGCGAGAGGCGACAAACTCCTTCGCCACGAGATTCATGCCGTCGCGCAGCGGAGTGACGAGCATGACGTCGGCAGCCCGGTATAGCGCCACCAGCTCCTGCTCCGATAAGGAGCGGTAGATGTAGTGCACCGGCACCCAGCGCGGTGTCCCGAAGTCGCCATTGATTCTCCCGACCAGCCCGTCAACCAGGGCCCGGAAGTCCTGATACGCCCCGACGCCGGTGCGAGACGGCACCGCCACCTGAACCAGCCGCACCCGTTCGCGCAGCTCCGGGTGAGTTTGAAGCATCTTCTCGAACGACAGGAGCCGGCGAGGTATGCCCTTGGTGTAATCCAGCCGATCGACCCCCACCAGCAGCCGGACGCTTTCGTCGCCCCGCAGAGTTCTTACTTCCGCCTGCACCGCCGGATCCTCCGCGAGGTTACGGAAGAACTCGGAGTCGATCCCCATGGGAAACACGCCCAGCCGCACTTCCCGATCGGTGAGCTGGACCCGGTCGATGTCCACGGTAAGACCCAGCTGCGTGAGCGATGCGGCAAAGTGACGGAGATAGGCCGGCGTGTGGAAGCCGATGAGATCGGCGCCCATGAGTCCCTGAAGCAGCCGGTCGCGCTCCGGCAGGGTCCGGAAGAGCTCCTCGGAGGGAAAGGGAATGTGCAGGAAGAAGCCGATCCGGGCATCGGGCAGGCGCTGGCGCAGAAAGCCTGGAAGGAGGAACAGCTGATAGTCGTGCACCCAGATGAGGTCGCCCGCCTGATACTGGGCGGCCACAATATCCGCGAATTTCTCGTTCACCTCCACGTAGGCGTCCCAGTCGCGGACGTGAAGCGGCACCTGATCGAGGAGATAATGGAAAAGCGGCCAGAGGACCCCGTTGGAGAACCCCTCGTAGTAGCGGGTCACCTGATCGGCGGTCAGCGGAACCGCCACCAGCCGCATGGCCGCGAGCTGCTCATCCAGCTGGGAACGCTGGGCGTCGGTCAGCTCCTCAGGCGCACCCGACCATCCAATCCAGAGCCCACCGGACTGCTCATGCGGCCGGAGCAGTCCGGTTGCCAACCCCCCCGAGCTCCTCTGGACTTCGACCCCCGTATCGGTTGCCCGGACGGTGATGGGGAGGCGGTTGGCTACAATCAGGACGCGAGGCATGCAGGTAATGTAGGCCGCAACGCGTTGCGAGCCTACCCTGTTCTACCGGGGCCACGCCTGATTGCTTCGATCAACATCGGGGAAATCACGATCGGGGTCGATCTCGATGTTCTTGATCGCCGGCTCCCGTGCGATGCGCAGGGTCCGCCGGTGCTCACTGCCGAACCATACGCTCGCCGGCAGCGTCAGCGAGTCCACCTGTCCGCCTGTCCGACTGACCGCCAGATGCACCGGCATCGGCGCCTTTCCCCGGTTCTCGATCACCACGTCCAGCGAATCGCCGGCCGGCGCGACGGTGTCGATGGCCTGATCCAGCTTCCAGGTCTCGTAGAACCAGGTTCGCCAGAACCAGGACAGGTCCTGACCCGAGACATCCTCGAAAGTGTGGAACAGGTCGGCCGGCTGCGGGTGCCTGTAGAGCCAGCGTCGGGCGTATTCCGTGAATGCCTTATCGAAGGTCTCCTTGCCCAGTACCCCACGAAGTGCAACGAGCACGGTGGCCGGCTTGTAGTAGCTGGCGACACCGTACGCGCCGTAGGTAGGGTACCGGTCGCCGTGCCGCATCAGCTCGACCTCGCCTCCACCCTCCGCGAGGTTGAGGTAGTTCCTGCGATTGCGCTCCTCGTCATCGAAGCCTTTGAAGAAATCGTCCATGGCCTGCGACTGGTCGAACTGGGTGAGCCCCTCGTCCATCCAGGCGTACCGCTTCTCGTCCGACCCCACCAGCATGGGGAACCACATGTGCCCGATCTCGTGCGTCGTGACCTCGTACAGCCCCAGCGTGTCCCACTGCCCACCGATGCAGGTCATCATCGGGTACTCCATCCCGCCGCACGACGTTGGCCCGTCCACCGCCGTCATGTGCGGATAGGGATACGGCAGCAGGCGCCGGGAGAAGAATTCCACCGAGTGCCGGCTGTAGCGCGCGCTTTCGTCCCAATGACTGGCCCGGAGCTCGGGGCGATAAAAGGCATTGATTGCCGTGGTATCGGGCCGGCCGTCTCCGTTGGCGTCGCCCACCGCCGCGTTGGTTGCATCCCACAGGTATTTGGACGAGGTGGCCCAGGAGACGTCGCGAACACTGTCAGCCCGGAAGCGCCAGGTGAGCTTGCCGTTGGTCCCGGCCGTGGTGGAGGTCCCCGCATTGCGATCGGCCTCGGTAACCACCCGCACGATGCCTCGCGCATGACTGGCCGAGTCCAGCCGAGTCCGGGTCTGGCCGGAGAGAACCTCGCTCGGGTTGCGCAGCGTGCCGGTTGAGGTCACCAGCCAGCCGGCCGGTAGCGTCAGGGCAACATCATAATTGCCGTAGCCCATGTAGAACTCGGCGTTCCCCAGATACTGGTCGGTCTGCCAGCCGTTGACATCGTCGTACACGGCCATCTGGGGGTACCAGTAGTTAATGAAGAACGCCTCACCGTCCTGCCCGCCGCGCGGCGCCCCGTCGGGTGGAACGCGGAGCTTCCAGGTAAAATCGAGCGCGGCAGATCCTCCCGGCGGAAGCGGCTTCGGCAGGCGAATCCGCATGATCGTGCCATCCACCTTGTAGCCCGGACCTTCCTCCTTCTCGCTCGCTTTGAGCGGCTGGCCTTGGGCAGCAACCCGGCTGAGCTCGACCCCTTCCACCGACCAGGGCACGTCGGTGTTATGCCGCGCTCCCGGAGCGAAGAGGTTGTGGAGCAGCTGGACGTACACCTCATTCAGCGTGTCGGGCGACCGGTTGTGATAGGTCAGCGTCCCCTGCCCGGTCAGCCGCTTGGAGATTGGGTTGAGCTCGGCCTCCAGCCGGTAATCGGTCCACTGCTGCCAATAGCGAGGCCCCGGGGTCCCGGTGCGCGTTCGGGTGCCCTTGGCTACAGCACTCTCGAATGCCTCAGAGACGGGGATCTCCATGCCCCGGACAGCGGAGCTCGTCGTTCCCGGGGTGGCCGCGGTAACTGGCGGCGCGCTTCGGCCGCCGCCACAGGCGGAAACGGCAGTGACTAGAAGGCCGGCAAGGATGCTCCGGCCGGTAATGGTCCCGCAATCCATCAGGTTCTCCGGGAAAGAGTTACTGTCGCTCTACTCGCGCGACGCGGGCCGGGATGCCAGGTGAGGCGCCGTACGCCACCCATACGGCATCTTGGCGGGGATCGACCGCGAGATGTCGAATCAGGGCCCCTCGACTCGGCAGTGAGTACGTCTCGAACCGGCCTCGTGCGGGATCGTAACGCAATAGCGCGTCGGCGGCGGCGGTCCCGATCCAGAGTGCTCCGCTCTGCCGATCCGCCCGAATGATATACGGAACGGCGTCCGGAAACGGCAGCGGAATCTCACTGAACTTTCGGGTAACGGGGTCCAAGCGCAGTAGCCGATTGGCAGAATAGGCCGGAATCCACACGACTCCCTTCGCATCGACGTCGAAGCGCCGCGGACCGCTGTGCGGGAGTGGCAGCGGAAAGACCTCGAAGGTTGCGCTGCCGGGCGTAAAGGCAAAGAGCCGGTTGCCGATCAGCTCCGAGCCCCACACCCTGCCATCTGGTCCGACCCGAATCTCGTAGGGTATGGGTCCACCGGGTCCCCGGCCGAGAGTCGGATGAGCCGGTACCTCGTAGGTGACGACCTTGCCGGTGGCCGGATCCACGCTGCCGATGATCTCGGGCGCATGGGTGAAGTGGCCGTTGAACCAGACCTTCCCCGCTCCATCGATGGCCAGGCTGTGGGGATATACCCCGACGTCGAAGCTCCGCCATTGGGAGTCCCTGGTCATCATCGCCAGCTTCTTGGGAGAGCCGAGCACCACCCAGGCCTGGCCAAGCGAGTCGAGCTCGATCGCTCGTGGATTCGCCTTGTCCACCGGAATCGCGATCTCGCTGGTGCGGCCACTGGAGGGATCGAGCCGATAGAGCCGATGGGTGAACATTCCCGTGACTAGTACCGTGCCCAGGCGCTCGATCGCGATATCGTGCGGAAGATCTGCCGGTTCCGGCATGAGGAATTCGGTGATTCGGGCCCCAGTCTGGCGCGTGAGTCTCGGGTGCCGCCCGGGGCCGGGGCCGAGATGCGTCGCCAGCCAGGCAGCAGTGCGCTGAGGGTCCCGGTCAGCGGCTATGATAGGAAAGGTGGATCGCGCTCCGGCATATCCGAGCATTCGAGTAACCGCCTCTGCCCACTCTCGCTCGGTTCGCGGCCGGCCAGCGATTCGGGCGATCTTCTCATCGAACTGGTGGCAGCCGGTGCAGTCGAGAACGAACTTGCGTTTGGTCTCGCCATCGGGGAGCCGCGACAGCCAGGCGGAGCTCGGCACCCCACTCCCTTGCGCCATCAGCGGGACCGAGGTGACTGACGCCAGGATCGCCGCCAGCAGCCATCTCATTTGCGAGCCGTCTGCGGTTTCCGCTCCCAGAGCACGTTCACGATCACCCACCGGCCATCCACCTTGCCCAGCTGCATGTAGTCCACCCAATCCGCCATGACGGCCTTGGCGCTGGCGGCATTCCCGAAGATGTCCAGGATGGCCACCTCCTTCTGCTGCCGCTCCTTGGGGGTCTCCTTGCCGTAGCCGTGCCTGGTGCTGTTGACCAGCACCGAGGCACCCATGCCCTGCAGCATGCTCTTGCCGGTGGTGGTGTCGCGGACCACAATGCGCTTCACCAGCTCGGGATGAAGGGCTCGTGCCATTCGGTCGGCGCTTCCTTCGTACCAACCCTCGGCATAGTCGAGGGCCGCGGCGCGGATGGCCGCCGAGTCGGCGGCGGATTGGGCCCGCGCGGTTCCGGGGATTACGGCGGACAACAGCACTAGGGCCTTCAGGGCCAATCTCATGGAAAATCCAGAGTCGGGGGTGAGGGCAGTGGGTACTGGCTCGAATGTCACCCGTACGGGCACCGGGCCTGGCCCGTTTCAGCCGGCGGCGAGCTGGCGGTTCCGCCAGTGTGGGGAATGCCCTAGGGCAAGAGAGAACGCGACGGAAGGTCCCGCACGGGCATCTGACTATCCAGTCGGGGCAATTCGGCCCCGGCGTTCATGATGCCCATGCGGGAGTTGCTATGTCCGAAGGATGGCTGCGCCGCCTCAGAACCAGTGGCGTCGGATTCGCGTTTGCCTTTGGCCTGCTGGTCGCGGGCCTGTTACAACTACCCTTTCAGTCGTCGGCCCAGCAGCAGGCAGTGCCGGCAGCGGCCCCGAAGCTCTCGGCGGGCGCGGCCTCGCTTCTGGATCTGAGCGAAGCCTTTGCCTCCGTTGCCGAGCAGGTCAAGCCGAGCGTTGTGTACATCAGGTCGGGCCAGAAGGCCCAGACCGCACGCCGCGGCCCCCAGGCCAGGCCGCGGATGCAGGTGCCTCCCGGCTTCGAAGAGTTCTTCCGGAATATGCCGCAGCAGCCCGAGGAGCCCCGGTTCCGGGAAGGTTCCGGCTCCGGCTTCATCGTCTCCAAGGATGGCTACATCCTCACCAACAACCATGTGGTAGACGGCTCCGATCAGGTTACGGTGCGCCTGCTCGACCGGCGTGAGTTCAAGGCCAAGATCGTAGGGACCGATCCGAACACCGACCTGGCCGTGCTCAAGATCGACGCCAAGAACCTGGTGCCCGCCCCCCTGGGCAAGAGCAGCGCCGCGCGGGTTGGCGAGTGGGTCCTCGCGGTTGGTAACCCGCTGGGTGACAACCTCACCTTCACGGTGACTTCCGGCATTATCAGCGCAAAGGGCCGCAGCCTGGCTCTGCCGGGCCAGAGCGACCGCAGCATCCAGGACTTCATTCAGACCGACGCGGCCATCAATCCGGGCAACTCCGGTGGCCCTCTGGTCAGCGTGCGGGGCGAGGTCATCGGGGTGAACTCGGCGATCGCCAGTCAGACCGGATTCTACTCCGGCTATGGGTTTGCCATTCCGATCGACCTGGCGCACCGAGTCATGGATCAGATCATCGCCGGTGGCCGGGTAAACCGGGTGGCGATGGGTGTAAGCGTTCAGAACGCGACCGCCAACGATGCCGAGTATGTCGGCCTGCCCGAGATTCGCGGCGTGCTGGTGCAGGATTTCAGCGAAGGGTCGGCGGCCAAGAAGGCCGGGATCGAAGCCGGTGACATTATCGTATCGGTGGACGGAACGCCGGTTGAATACGTCGGTCAGCTTCAGCAGCAGGTCGCCTTCCGCAAGGCCGGTGAGCAGGTGAAAGTCGAGGTCGCGCGGAAAGGTGGGGTACGCAAGACGTTCGAGGTGCGGCTCCAGGAAGTGTCGGCAGCCAAGGAGATCGCCTCGGGCAACACGGATGCTACCGACGACGCGGCGAACTCGAAGGATGAGGCCGCGGCCGACATCGATCTGCTCGGCCTGACCGTGCAGCCCGTTGATCAGGACGCGGTCGAGCAGTTCGGGCTCAAGCCCGACCAGCGCGGGCTCATGGTCACCGGAGTCACTGCTGGCGGGCCGGCCCAGGGCGAGATCGCGGAGCCGGGTAACGGCGGGCCGGACATCCTGCTCTCGGTTGAAGGCAAGCCGGTGAAAAGCGTGTCCGACCTGAAGCAGGCCCTCAAGCGTGCCACGGAAGGTGATATCGTGACCCTGAGACTCTACAACACGCGGGCCAAGGCTCACCGGATCGAGCGGATTCGTTTGGGCCAGTAAACAGCACTACAATCCTGTAATACGCTCACGAGCGCGCGCCCATTTGCCGGGTTGCGCGCTCGGTTCATTATTTGGGCTGACCTTCATCGAGTCAGCCGGAGATGACCGACCCACCTCACGCGCTCGGCGGCTTTGTCGAGGCGTTCACCAGCTCCGGCGCGCCGTGCTTCGCTGCGGAGTCATGGTGCTCGGCACTGATAAAAAGGCAGCGCGGGGCGTCGGCCTGACCCCGGAGCGGGCTGGAGCGGCTGCGTTCAGTTAATACTGAACGCCGTTAACTTTACCGCCGGCTCTACGTCTGACCCGGGAGTGAGGTGAGCCATGAACGCACAAACGATGGACTTTGTGGAGCGGATGGGTCTGGCGCTCGAGTCCGACGGCCTTCCCCGCATCGCCGGCCGCATCTTTGGTCTCCTGCTCGTGAGCGAAGACTGCCGCTCGCTCGACGACCTGGCCGCAGAGCTTGGCGTGAGCAAGGGTAGCGTCAGCACCAACGCGAGGTTGCTGGAGCAGCGCGGGGTGCTGGAGCGGAACAGCCGGCCGTCGGACCGGCGAGACTACTACCGGGTCCAGCCCGACCTCTTCACTCATACGATGGCGCAGCGCCTCGCCCGCTGGCAGCGCTTCCATGAGGCCATCGGTGAGGCGCGCGCCAGTCTGCCGATCCGAAGCCGCAAGGTTCTCCACCGTCTGGAGGAGTACCAGGCGGCCTACGCCTTCATGTCCGAAGTGATTCATGATGGGCTCACGCGCTGGCAAGGTAGGCGGGAGCGCCGGCCGGCAGTGGCGGGCCATCACCCGTGATGGCGGTCTTTCGCTGGACCGCGGCCTCACTGGCCCTCGGCTCGCTTGCCTGTGCCGGGACGCCTTCGGTCGGGGGAGTGGCCGGGGTGCCGCCTTCCCCCAGCGCGGCTTGGACGCCGCCGGCCAAGGAAGAATCCCGTGAGGGGAGCGCCCAGCCTCCAGTGCCACCAGATCTGCAGCAGCGGATCCGCCGGCTCACGCTGGCCGAGGTGGTGGACCTTGGGCTTCGAAACAATCCGCTGACCCGCCTGTCTTGGGCCAACGCCCGCGCCGCCGCGGCCGCCTATGGTTCGGAGCGAGGCGTGTACTACCCGACCATCGACGGGGACGTAACGGCCACCCGGCTCAAGACCGTCGCCTCGCAGGGTCGAAGCGCAGTCACCCAGTCGGTGCTGAACCCGAGCCTCAGCCTCTCCTACCTCCTGTTCGATTTCGGCGGCCGCTCCGGCAATGTGGGCGCGGCCCGAAACGCCCTCCTGGCCGCAAACTTCACCCACAACGCCACCCTGCAGGATGTGGTGCTCCAGATCCAGGGGGCGTACTTCGAGTACATCGCCAACCGCGCTCTGCTTGCGGCGCAACAGACCACCACGCGTGAGGCCCGAGCCAACCTGGCTGCCGCCGAAGCGCGGAACCGGGTGGGGGTAGCCACCATCGCCGATGTGCTCCAGGCTCGCACCGCCGCATCCCAGGCTGAGCTGGCGGCCCAGACCACCGAGGGGAATCTTCAGACCTCCCGCGGCGCGCTGGCTCTGTCGCTCGGCTTGCCGGCCAACCTGTCGTACGACGTCGATTCGACCGCCGGGCAGCTGCCGGTTGCGGTCCTGGCCGACAGCGTGGACGTGCTGATCGCCGGGGCGGTGGAGGGCCGGCCGGATCTTGCGGCAGCGCGGGCCGAGTTCGAGGCTTCCCGATCGGAGATCTCGGTGGCGCGTGCCAGCCGGCTGCCTTCGCTGACGCTGAACGGGGTCGGAGGGCGAACCTATACCACGACGCTTCCTCAGGGCGGCAACAACTACACCCTGTCACTGGGGCTTCGGATCCCGCTCTTCGCCGGGTTCTCGCGGCTCTACGATCAGCGCGAAGCAGCTGCACTGGCGGACGCCGCCTCGGCCCGGGCCGATGCGCTGGGACAACAGGTCGTCTTCGAGGTGTTTCGTTCCTACTATGCGCTGCAGACCGCGGCCCGACGGGTTCGCACCGCCAACGATCTCATGGCCAGCGCCACGCAATCCAGCGAGGTCGCACTGGGACGCTACAAGGCCGGAGTGGGGTCGGTCCTGGACCTCCTGTCCGCCCAAACCGCCCTGGCCGACGCCCGAGCCCAGCAGGTCCTGGCCCGATTGCAGTGGAACACCTCGCTCGCGCAGCTTGCCCGCGACGCAGGCGTCCTGGATCCGCGAGGCGGCAGCTCCTTGCGCCTCACACAGGACTCCGTACCCCAGCAGCCTCCACGATGAGGACACCGTGAAACCTCGTAGCAAGACCAGGACCTGGCGTGCGCTGCTCGGCCTCCTGGCCCTGGGGGCCTGTGCCGAGAAGAAGGCCCCGTCAACGCCGCCGATCCCGGTTACGATCGCCACCGCTGAGAGGCGGGCTGTACCGCTCGAGCTGCCAGCGACCGGAACGGTCGAGCCACTCCAGACGGTAGCGGTGCAGGCTCAGGTGGGCGGAATCATTCGACGGGTAGCCTTCAAGGAAGGAGATGAGGTCAAGCAGGGCCAGGTGCTCTTTGAGCTGGACGCGCGTCCCTATCGGGCGGCGTTAGATCAGGCCGTTGCCATGCTCGCGCGTGATCAGGCGCAGGCCACCAATGCCGCGCAGGAAGCCAGGCGCTATGAGGCGCTGGTGGAGAGGGAGTACGTGACCTCTCAGCAATACGATCAGGCGAAGACCAGTGCCGCCGCAACCGTGGCGACGCTCGCTGGCAGCCAGGCCGCGGTGGACCAGGCGAGGCTCAATCTCCAATACGCCACCATCCGCGCGCCGATCACCGGGCGTACCGGAAGCCTCCTCGTTCGGGAGGGGAATCTGGTGCGCGGCACCTCGTCGGAGCCGTTGGTCAGGATCAACCGGCTGCGCCCCATCCTGGTCCGCTTCGCGGTGCCGGCAGACAACCTTCCGCTCATTCAGACGCATCTCGGGAAGAATCTGGTCGTGCGGGCCGAACCATCTGGTGGCGGCGACCCGAGCGAGGGCACCTTGAGCTTCGTGGACAATGCGGTCGATTCCAGCACCGGCACGATACTGCTCAAGGGTCAATTTCCCAACGACGACGGCTCGCTCTGGCCCGGCGGCTTCGTCAATGTGCGCCTGCAGCTGGACGTCGAGGCCGACGCACTGGTGATCCCTGCCGTGGCGGTGGTCGCGGGGCAGCAGGGAAGTTTTGTATTCGTCATCCAGCCAGACAACTCAGCGTCCACCAAGGCAGTGACCGTGACCCGGACCGCAGGAGACTTCGCCATCGTCACCGGCGACGTGCAGCCGGGCGACCGGGTCGTGGTCGATGGCCAGCTGCGCCTGCGCCAGGGCTCCAAAGTCCAGATTAAGGCCGCCGCGGACACCGCGCGCAGGCTGGGGGTGCTATGAACACCGAGCTCTTCATCCGGCGTCCCGTCATGACCACGCTGGTCATGCTCGGGATCCTGATCTTCGGCCTGGTGGCGTACCGGCAGCTGCCGGTCAGCGACCTGCCCGCGGTGGACTACCCGTCGATCTCGGTGAATGCCAGCCTGCCCGGAGCCAGTCCGGAAACCATGGCCTCGGCGGTCGCCACCCCGCTGGAGAAGCAGCTCTCCACCATTCCCGGGATCGAGACCATGACCTCGACCAGCACCCAGGGGAGCACTTCGATCTCGCTCCAGTTTGTGCTGAGCCGGAACATCGACGCGGCCGCTCAAGACGTACAGGCCGCCATTTCCCAGGCCCAGCGCCAGCTGCCCCAGGAGATGCTGCCACCGAGCTTCCAGAAAGTGGATCCGTCGGCGCAGCCGATCCTCTACTATGCCCTGTCCACCACCACGCTTCCGCTGCCCCGGCTCAACGAGTACGCCGAAAGCTTCCTGGCCCAGCGGCTCTCCACCATCGAGGGAGTGGCCCAGGTGCAGGTCTACGGGTCGATGAAGTATGCGGTCCGCATCCAGCTCGACCCGCAGCAGCTGGCATCCCGCTCCATCGGCATCGACGAGGTGAGCCGCGCCGTCGACGCCGGGAACGTGAACCTCCCGACCGGCATTCTCTGGGGAACCGACAAGGCTTACTCGGTGGAGAGCCAGGGCCAGCTCACCGATGCCGCCGGCTTCGGCGCATTGGTTGTGGCTTATCGCGACGGGGCCCCGGTCCGGCTCCGGGATCTCGGACGGGTGGTCGATAGCGTACAGGACACCAAGCGGGCCAGCTGGTACAACGGTCAGCGCGCCGTCGTGCTCGCCATCCAGCGCCAACCGGGCACCAACACCGTGGCCGTGGCCGAGCGGGTCAAGGCGGAAGTCCAACGGCTCCGGCCCCAGATCCCGGCGTCAATCGACGTCGCGACCCTGAACGATCGCTCGCGGACAGTCAGGGCATCGGTTGACGACGTGAAGTTCACGCTCTTCCTCGCTCTGTGCCTCGTCGTGATGGTGATCTTCCTGTTCCTCAGGAACCTGCGCGCCACGATGATCCCGGCCCTGTCGCTGCCGCTGTCGCTCGTCGGGACCTTCGCGGTGATGCACCTGCTGGGCTACAGCCTGGACAATCTCTCGCTCATGGCCCTGACCCTGGCGGTGGGCTTCGTGGTGGACGACGCCATCGTAGTGCTGGAAAACATCGTTCGGCACATCGAAAAGGGAGAGACGGTGTTGCAGGCAGCGATCAAGGGGAGCCGCGAAATCACGTTTACCGTCATCTCGATGACGCTATCGCTGGTGGCGGTATTCATTCCGGTACTGTTCCTCGGCGGGCTAATCGGCCGCCTGTTTCAGACCTTCGCAGTCACCATCGGCGTCGCCATTCTGGTCTCCGGCTTCGTCTCGCTGACCCTGACCCCGATGCTCTGCAGCCGGTGGCTCAAGCCGCACCAGGCCAACGAGCGCCATGGTCGCCTGTATACCGCTATTGAGCGAGCTTGGGAGAGGTCCCTGGGGGGCTACGAGCGCAGTTTGCAATGGGTGATGAACCGGCGGCCGCTGGCCATGGCTTTCAGCGCCGTGATTCTGGTGGGCACAATCTTTCTCGCCCGTATCGTGCCCAAGGGATTCATTCCGGGTGAGGATCAGAGCCGTCTCGTGGCGACGACCGAGACCGCCGAGGGCACCAGTTACGACGCGATGGTCAAGCATCAGGTGGCAGCCGCCGCCATCGTGCAGGAAGACCCCAACATCAACGGCTTCATGTCGGCGGTGGGCGGTGGTGGAAGGGTCAGCACGGTGAATCAAGGGCGGCTGATTATCAACCTGAAAGACCCCGATCAGCGGGAGATGACCGCCGACGAGGTTGCCCGGTCGCTCACCCAGAAGCTTGGCGCCGTGCCCGGCATGCGAGTGTTCATCAGCAATCCTCCGCCGATCAACATCGGCGGCCGCTCGTCCAAGAGCGAGTATCAGTTCACCCTGCAAAGCTCCGACATCGAAGCGCTGTACCAGGGATCCGCCGCCCTGGAGCAGCGGCTTCACGGAGTACCCGGGCTGAGGGATGTCACCAGTGATCTCCAGATCAAGAACCCCCAGGTCAAGGTCGCCATCGACCGCGACCGGGCAGCGGCGCTGGGGATCGATGTAAGCCAGATCGAAAACGCCCTGTACAATGCATACGGCGCCCGGCAGGTCAGCACGATCTACACGCCCAACGACCAGTACTGGGTGGTCATGGAGCTACTCCCGCAATACCAGCGCGATCTCTCCGCCATGAGTCTGCTGCACCTCACCGGACGCAACGGAGTGTCCGTGCCGCTCGGCAGCCTGGCCAAGGTGACGCCTTCCACCGGGCCGCTCACGGTCAACCACTCGGGCCAGCTCCCCTCGGTGACACTCTCGTTCAACCTGGAACCAGGAACCTCGATCGGCACCGCGGTCGAGCGGGTACAGGCCGCAGCCCGCGAGGTGCTGCCGTCGACGATCAGCACCAGCTTCGCCGGCACGGCCCAGGCATTCCAGGCGGCTCAGCAGGGCCTCCTCGTGCTTCTCATCATGGCCATCCTGGTGATCTACCTGGTGCTCGGCATTCTTTACGAGAGCTTCGTCCACCCGCTGACCATTCTGTCCGGGCTCCCATTCGCCGGATTCGGCGCCCTGCTGGCGCTGATGGTCTTCCAGCTGGATTTAAGCATCTACGCCTTCGTCGGGGTCATCATGCTCGTCGGCATTGTCAAGAAAAACGCCATCATGATGATCGACTTTGCCGTAGAGGCCGAGCGGCACGAGGGGCTCAGCGCCCGGGCAGCGATCCTCCGCGCCGCCTCCGTGCGGTTCCGACCCATCATGATGACCACGATGGCTGCGCTGGTCGGCACGCTGCCGATCGCACTGGGGCACGGGGCCGGGGCCGAGTCCCGCCGCCCCCTGGGCGTGGCGGTGGTGGGGGGCCTGCTCTTTTCCCAGATCATCACGCTCTATATCACACCGGTGGTCTACACCTACCTGGACGCATGGCAGCAGCGCATGGCGCGTAGGAAGGTGAAGGAGCCGCAGCCGTACTCCGAGGCGGGTACCGGTGAGGTAAGGCCCGCCGGGGCTACCGGATGAGTACCGTCGACGCTCGAGCGCTATCAGCCCCGGAGCCCGATCCCCGGTTGATCGAGGAAAGCCGGATGCTCGGCGAAGTCACCCAGGAGCTGGGCAAGGTGATCGTCGGGCAGCACGCGATGGTCGAGCGGCTGCTGATTGGCCTCCTCGCCGATGGGCACGTCCTCCTCGAGGGAGTTCCCGGGCTGGCCAAGACCCTGGCCGTTCGCACTCTCGCGGCCACCATCGCGGGCGGGTTCCACCGGATTCAGTTTACGCCGGATCTACTGCCCTCCGACCTGATCGGCACCATGGTCTACAATCAGCGGAGCAGTGAGTTTACGGTGCAGAAGGGGCCGATCTTCACCAACATCCTCCTGGCCGACGAGATCAACCGGGCGCCGGCCAAGGTGCAGAGCGCGCTGCTCGAAGCGATGCAGGAGAAGCAAGTCACCATCGGAGGTCAGACCTTTCCCCTGCCCCAGCTCTTCCTGGTGCTGGCGACACAGAACCCGATCGAGCACGAGGGCACGTATCCGCTGCCGGAGGCCCAGGTCGATCGCTTCATGTTCAAGCTGATCGTGACCTATCCGGAGCGCCGGGAAGAGCGTGAAGTGCTCGACCGGATGACAACCGGCCCCGAGCCGACCGCACGGCACGTGCTCGACCCAGCGCGCATCCTCCTCGCCCGCGAGCTGGTCCAGGGAGTTTACGTGGACGGCCGGATCAAGGAGTACGTCCTGGACCTGGTGGCCGCCACCCGTCAACCGGCGGCCGCGGGCCTGACCGATCTCGCTCCACTCATCGAGTACGGCGCCTCACCGAGAGCCTCGATCTATCTCATCCGCGCCGCCAAGGCGCACGCGTTCCTGCAGGGCCGCTCGTACGTCATGCCGGAGGACATCAAGGCCCTGGGCCTCGACCTTCTCCGCCACCGGCTGCTCCTCACCTATCGAGCCGATGCCGAGGGGGTTGGCTCCGACGCCCTGCTGGCGAGGATCTTCGAGACCGTTCCGGTACCATGAGTCCCGAGGAGGTCATGCGCGAGGTGCGGCGGATCGAGATCACGACCCGCCACCTGGTGCGAGACATCGTGGCCGGCGAGTACTCCAGCGCCTTCCGCGGCAGAGGCGTCGAGTTCGCGGAGGTTCGCGAGTACCAGCCGGGTGACGATGTCCGGACCATCGACTGGAACGTCACGGCGCGCCTGGGCTCGGCCTACGTCAAGCGCTACCTGGAGGAACGGGAGCTTACCGTCGGCTTCGTAATCGACTTCAGCGCGTCCAAGCGATTCGGCACCCGGGTCCGGACCAAGGGAGACCTGGCCACGGAGGTCTGTGCCGTCTTAGCGCTCGCGGCCGCGCGCAACAACGATCGCGTCGGCACCCTGTTCTTCACCGACCGCATCGAGCGGATGATTCCGGCCCGAAAGGGCCGCCGTCACGCCCTCCGCGTCATCAGCGAGCTCCTCTCCTTCGAGCCGGCCGGTTCGGGCACCGACCTCAAGCTGGCTCTGGAATATCTGGAATCCGTGCTCCGCCGGCGCTCGGTGCTGTTTATTGTCTCCGATTTCATGGCTACCGGCTACCAATCCGCGCTGGGCCGCCTGGCTCGCAAGCACGATGTGATCGCCGTCGCGCTCTCGGACCCCCGGGAGCGGGAGCTCCCCGACGCCGGCCTGGTAACCCTGCACGATCCGGAGAGCGGCGACTGGCGCTACATCGACACTCGGAGTGAGCCGGTGCGAAGTGAGTTTCGGAGCCGAATGGAGCAGTTCGACCTCGAGCTGGAGCGAGGGCTGCGAGAGCGGGGCGCAGACCTGGTGCGGCTGGAGACAGATACGCCCTATGCCGTGCCGCTCCTGGCCTTTTTTCGACGGCGGGAACGGATGCTCTGGCGATGAAGACCCGGCGTAGATTCTTCGCTGCGCTCAGACTGACACCGCTTCTCGCGGCTCTGTTCTGCCCGACGTCGTCCGCAGCCCAGCTCGCCGGCCAATCATTCGCTGTAATTCCCGATACAGCGGCGGCAACGGTGGGAGACTCGGTTACCGTCCGGTTTCGCATCCGCTTGCACGAGCGAGACCAGCCACTCGACTCGGTTCCGCAGGTGGTGGGAGTTCTCCCTCCCGGTGTTCGGGTGCTGTCGGTGGAGAAGCTGACTCGGTTGCCCTCCCGCGTGTACGAAGGCAGCGCGCGTCTGGCCTTCTATCGACCAGGCAGTCGCCCGGTTCCGGCCTTTGGCCTCCCCTTCATGCGGATAGTTGAAGGAGTCAGCCGGGCCACACTCGCCAGCGACTCGGCCTTCGTGGACATCACCCCTCTCCTGCCTCCCGGCGACCCCGCGTTAAAGGACATCCAGGAGCTGGAGCGGAGACCGATCTCGCTCCTGCCGCTCATCGTAGTGGCCCTGCTGCTGGCTGCGGCGGCTTCTTACCGTCTCATCCGCCGGCGGCGTCGTCGCCTGCCACTCATGCTGCCACCCGAGCCTACCGCCGAGTCGGTGGCGCCGACGCCCTACCAGATCGCCCTGGACCGGCTGGACGCCGTCGAGCGGGAACGCTGGCCAGCACGCGGGAGTGTAGCGGCCCACTATGAGGCCGCGGCCCAGGCGCTGCGGCAATACCTGGAAGATGCCGAGAGCGTCGGCGCCTGTGAGCGCACCACCTCGGAACTGCTCTGGGCGCTGCCGCCCTCCCTGACCAGAGCCGGCCTTCGAGACCGGTGCCAGGACGTTCTGAGTGAAGCCGACCTGGTCAAGTTTGCCGGGATGCGCCCGGGGGTGGCCGATGCGGCAGCCTTCCTGAGACGCGCTCGCCTCCTGCTCCAGGCCTGGCACCAGGCTCGCCCCGTCGAAGAGAGTGTCGATGCGGTTCGCTGACCCCATACTCCTCCTGCTCCTCCTGGCACCCCTTGGCTCCGCCGCCCTTGCCTGGGTCCGAAGACGCCGAGTGCCACCGGAGCACATCGGGTTTCCGGCCCTCGCCTTCCTTCAGGGCGTTCCCCCGAGCCGGCGGGAGAAATGGCGGCCGCTGCTGGTGGTGCTGCGCGCCAGCGGACTCGCCCTCCTGATCGTCGCCCTGGCCCGCCCTCAGCTCGCCCACGACGTCCGGGACATCCGCCTGCGCTCCCGCAACATCATGGTGGCGCTGGATATCTCGAGCAGCATGAAGGCCGGCGACTTTCAGCCGGGCAACCGGCTGGAGGTCGCTCGACGAGTGCTCCACGACTTCGTGCAGCAGCGCCAGGGTGATCTCATCGGCCTGGTGACGTTTGCCGGACGCACCTTCCTCCAGGCTCCCCTCACCCCCGATACCGACCTGCTGGGCCAAACCATCGAGCGGGTGGACATTGGGATGTTACCCGACGGAACCGCGATCGGAACCGCACTCGCGATGAGCCTCAATCAGCTCAAGGACCTGCCGCCCAAGGCCAGTGTCATCGTGCTGATCACAGACGGCGCCAACAACACCGGCAAACCGTCCCCCTATGCCGCGGCGGAAGCCGCTCGGTCTCTCGGCATCCGGATCCATTCGATCGGCCTCAGCACGGCCGACACCTCTCCGGCGGACCGCAACCTGATCTGGCGCTGGGGCCGCGCGCCTGCCCGCCTGAGCCGCTCGGATGAAGCGGTGCTGACCCGCATTTCGTCCCGGACCGGCGGCCAGTATTACCGGGCCAATGATCCTGAGGCGCTCCGGCGCATCATGCGCGAGATCGATCCGCTGGAGCGGCAGGACGTCTCCGTTCAAGAGATGCGCGACTACCGGGAGCTCTATCTGCTTGCCCTGATACCCGGGCTGCTGCTGGTCGGGCTGGAGCTGGCACTCCGCCTGACCTGGCTCCGTACCCTGCCCTGACGCCATGAGCTTTACCTACCCCGTCGTCCTCCTGCTCCTGCTCCCGGCACTCCCGCTGGCGCTATGGGCTCTCTGGCGGCACGAGCGAGGGAGAAGGGTCCGGCTGCACCGCTTCGGGCAGCCCGGTCTGCTGGCGGGTGCGTCCACGCTTCCTTCGGACCGGCTCACGACGATCAGGCACGGGCTGATGCTTGCGGGGCTGACGCTCGTCCTGATCGCCGCGGCGCGCCCGCAATTCGGGGTGCGCCCCGCGTCGCTGGTCAACACCGGACGCGACCTGTTGGTGCTACTCGATCTCTCCCGCTCCATGAACGCCGCCGCCGGAGATCTTCCTCGCCTGGCGCTCGCCAAGCGCGCCGTGCTGGAGGCCGTGGCCATATCGCGGGGCGACCGGCTGGGGCTCGTCGTCTTCGGAGGCAGCGCCTTTCTCCAGCTCCCGCTCACCGCCAATCATGCCGCGTTCCGGCGCTTCCTCGACGCCGCCACGACGGACGATCTCGCCAATCCCGCCACCGATCTTTCCCGGGCACTCGCCGCGGCGGCCACCGCCTTCGAGCATGAGGGAGGCCGGGGCTTCCAATCGGTATTGCTTCTCTCCGATGGCGAGAGTGTGGAAGGAGACGTGGGACCACCGCTCAAGCGGCTGCGACTGGCGGGAGTTCCGGTGATCGCCATCGGCATCGGCACCAGCGAGGGAGCACCAGTTCCGGCCGACAGCAGCGAGGCGCCCGAGCGGTGGCATCGCGACCATATCGGCCGCATCGTCCAGTCCCGGCTGGAGGAGGGTGATCTCCGCCGAGCCGCGAACGAGACCGATGGGGTCTATCTCCGCTGGACGCCGGCGGCCGGAGCAGCGCTGAGCGTCGAGATGGAGAAGCTCGAGAGGAGGACGATGTCATCCCGAACCTCCCCGGAGCGGGCGGACCGATTCCAGTGGCCGCTTGCCCTGGCGATCGCCCTGCTGGCGACGGAGCCGCTGCTGGGAGCGGTCCAGCGTCGGAGACGCAAATGAGAGTCATTGCGAGCGCGCTCATCCTCCTGGCGGCCTGCAGCCCCGGCCTGCGACAAGCCCGAAGGGGCAGCCAGCTCTACCAGTCGGGCCTCTACGCCGAGGCGCACCAGGCCTTTCAGCAGGCATTCGCCGTGAGCGGCGATCCCGC
The DNA here is from genome assembly GCA_963742755.1 of uncultured Gemmatimonadales bacterium. Lineage (GTDB taxonomy): Bacteria > Gemmatimonadota > Gemmatimonadetes > Gemmatimonadales > GWC2-71-9 > CAVVWJ01. The sequence continues at coordinate 1,488,811 of CAVUMU010000010.1, read as the reverse complement.
CATGCAGTATGACTTGGGTGTTGCGCTGTATCGTCTGAAGCGGTACGAGGACGCGGCCAAGAGCTTCCGCGAGGCGGCCGCGGTTCCTCGCCTCCGGCAGCGGAGCTACTACAATCTCGGCAACGCCTTCGTGCGGGCCTCCGAGGAGGCGCCGGAAAAGGATGAGCCGCTGCGGCAGGCGATCATGGCCTATGAAGAGGCGCTCCGCTTGCAGCCGGCCGATTCAGCCGCCAAATGGAACCTGGAGCTGGCGATTCAGCGTCGAGGCGAGGATCGGGAATCCGGCGGCTCGTCGGGTCGCGGCCGTTCGGCGGACTACGGCCAGGGCAACATGAACGTGCCCGGCTACGAGGGAAATCCGGAGGCGGCCGTCGGTGCGATGGCCGGTGGTGGCTATGGATCGGGAGAAGGGGAGTCGGCCGAGGAGCTCAGCGAAGCCCAGGCCCGGGCGCTACTGGAGGCGCTCGAAAGGGAGCAGCTTAATAGTCACGAAGGTCGTCAGTCTTCGGGAGGCGGCGCCGGCCAAAAGGATTGGTGAGTCCCCAGTCCACATTTACCAGTGCCACCCCGAGCAGTATGATGGCCGCCGCCGCCACTGTTCTCCAGGTGACGGGCTCGCCCAGCACCGCCCACCCAAGCAGCACAGCCACGATGGGATTCACGTACGCGTAGGTACCTACCTTGGCGATCGAGGTGACACCCAGCAACCAGATATAGGCTGTGAAGGCAACGAGGGAGCCGAAGACGACGAGATACAGCCAGGCCATCGCGGCGCGGCCGGAGACTTCGGAGACGTGAAACCCATCGAGCTCACCCGAGAGCACGCCAATGAGAAGGCAAAGTACGCCGCCAGCGATCATTTCCATGCTCGTCGCCAGGAATGGCGACCTGGGCAGCGGGGCGGATTTCGAGATGACCGATCCCCACGCCCAGGACGCCGCCGCCAGAATCAGCACGGCCGCCCCGACGAGATCCATACCCTTCCCGCCGCCCTGAGGAAGCACGAGCAGCCCCACCCCCACCGCACCCAGGAGAAGTCCGGCGATCACCTGCTTGCTGGGACGCGCCCCGCGCCGGAGCCACTCGAGGCCGACCATCCAGATCGGCATGACGCCGATCAGAAGCGCAGCCAGACCGGATGGAACCCGCTGTTCCGCCCAGGCCACGCTGGCATTCCCGCCGAGTAGTAGAAATCCGCCCACGATCGCGGCGGCCCTCCACTGCAGAGCGGTCGGAGCCGGACCAGCGCGGCGGCGGGCCCAGACCCAGAGCACCATGCCGGCCAGGACGAACCTGCTGCCGGCCATCAGGTAGGGTGGAATCTCCTCGACCGCGACCCGCATCGCGAGGTACGTCATTCCCCAGAAGACGTACACCGCGAAGAAGGCGATTGCGATCTTCCAGCGCATTCCTGTGGCCACTGCACCCCGTTTCGGACCGGATTGTCATTCCGAGCGAGCCCAGCGAAGCGAGGAATCTACTAGTAGCAGCTAAATCCAGAGGAAGGCGGGGTGGTCGTGCCCTGTGATCGCCACGATCACCCGCTCGTAAATGCGGGGGCCGTTCTCACTGTTGGTGAAGACCACGATCGCGCGCCCGTTCGGAGGATCCGCGATGACGAAGTTGCGGAAGGAGTTGTTTGCGCCCCAGTGCCATAGCACCTCCCCGTGCTCATCGCGCTGAATGCCCCATCCGAGCCCCCAGGAAAGAGCGCTGTTGAGACGCACCTGCGGCGTCAGCATCGCCGTCCGGATTGTGGGGCTGAGCTTCAGGCCTGGAGCTGGAGGCTTGGAAACCAGGCGGGTCAGGAATTTGGCGTAGTCGCTGACCGTGGTCAGCAGCGAGGCAGCCGCGTTCGGCACCATGTACAACGGCAGCACCGGCCATTGTGGATTGACCAGCGGGACCGCTCGAGCGGAATCCTCGTATCTCCACTCATCGAGCGGCTTGCCCCAATCCCGGGCAACCGCCAGGACCCTGCGGCCAATGGCGGCCTGCACGTCGAGCCGGTTCTCATGGCCGTCGTAGCCTGCGGCCATCCGGGACTCGAATTCAGGCTGCCAGCTGTAGCTGCTCTGCTTCATGTCGAGCGGATCGAGCACCTGCTCCCGCATCAACCGGCCGAAGGGTTTTCCGCTCAACACTTCCACCACCCTCTGAAGGTAGAAATAGGCCTCCCCGGAGTACCTGAATTCCTTGCCTGGGTCCGTGGCCGGCTCCAGAGGAGCAAGCTGTTGCCGCCAGTTGGGGAGCCCGGACGTGTGGCTGAGGACATGCCGCGGGGTGACCCGCTTCATGCGAGCGTTGCTGGCGTCGGGCAGTGGGAGGTAGTCGCAGAGCGGGCGATCCAGGTCGAGGACGCCGGTATCAGCCATCCGCAGTACCGCGTAGGCGAACACCGGCTTGCCCAGTGAGGCGGCCTCGAAGATCGTCTCCTCAGAAACCGACAGGGCCGGATCCTCGACGGCGCGGCCAAACCCGCGCCTCCAGACCCGTCCCTGATCGACCACGGCCAGCCCCAGGCCGGGGACTGAGGCCAGCTCGAGCAGGCGTGGTAAGTGGCGCAGCAGGTCGGCGTTGGGTTGCCATTGGGGAGCTTGGGGTTGGCTAGCCAACTGCATTGGCCAAGCCGTGCCGGCGCGCGCTGTGGCCAGCACTGCACCCGCACTTCCCAGCATGAAATGGCGACGGCTCAAGGGCATCGGTGAAGCCTCGACATCACCCTACGCAGGATCGCCCGGGGCGTTTCGGTGAACCGGTCCGGGTCGGCCGCACTCTCTTGTAGATGGTTGCCGGGCAAAAAGGGTTGCGTGGAAGGCAGCCGGAGCCCACCATGTTCACATGGGCCCACTCTCCTCGGACACCCACATCGGCTGGGTCCGCCTTCGGGTCGGTGATCTCGAGCGCTCCCTCGCTTTCTATCAAGGCATCCTTGGACTGGAGCTGAGCCGGGATGACGGCTCGACCGTTACCCTCGGCAATCTGCTTGTCCTCGAGGAACATCCCGGCATCGCCCGGCGCCCGGCGCGACCGGTCACTACCGGCCTCTATCACGTCGCGCTCCTCGTGCCTGACCGACGTGAGCTCGGCCGCTCGCTGCTGGGATTACATGGGGCCGGGTATCCCCTTCGGGGAATGTCGGATCACGCAGTGAGCGAGTCCCTGTACCTCGACGACCCCGACGGAAATGGCCTGGAGATCTACGCCGATCGCCCCCGGTCGGCATGGCCGGTTCGCAATGGCGTGGTGCAGATGACGGTGGACCCGATGGATGTAGAAGGGGTGAAAACAGCGGGCCGGCAGCGGCCGGAGCCATGGACTGGGCTCCCCCCTGAGACGGTGGTGGGGCACGTGCACTTCACCGTATCAGCGCTGGGGCCGGCAGTCGCCTTCTACCGGGACGTGATCGGATTCGACGTGATGATGAGCATCCCCTCCCTGGTGGCCGTGTCGGCCGGGGGATACCACCACCATCTCAACCTGAACACCTGGGCAGGAGAACGGCCGGGTGAGGATTCCGATCGAGTTGCCGGTCTATCGAGTTGGGAGCTTCGGGTTCCGGACCAGAAGGCGCGGACGGCGTTGGTGGAGCGGGTGACGGCGGCGGGCGCCCTCTCCTCCTCAGCGAACGGGGTTGGGGCCACCGACCCCGATGCCGTCAGGGTCACAATTACGCGGCTAGCCCCTACTCCTCGTCCTGGAAGGCTTGCCGGACAATGCTCATCATTTCGCTCAAGGTAAAGGGCTTTTCGATGGTGAGCACGGCCCCGAGCATTGCGGCATTGCTCAGCAGATCGAGGCGCTTGGTCTGCCCGCCACCCGACATCGCGATGATCCGCATACCAGGGGTGTGGGACAGGAGCTCAACGATGGTCTCGATCCCGTTCTTCTCCGGCATGTGCAGATCGGTGATGACGAGGTCACCGCCATGGTCGCGCCAGAGCCGGAGCGCTTCAACCCCGTCCCGGGCTTCCCTGACCTGGTAGCCTTCTCTGCTCAGCAGGATGTGAAGCGTGCGGCGGATTCCCGGATCGTCATCGACGATCAATACCCGCGGCCCGGCTCCTGTGATCATTCAACCCCCGTTTCAGTGCCTCGAGCAGACCCTCGGGTAAAGCCCTCACCCGACGGCCATTCGGTCGACGCCATTGAGCAGATACCGGGCCATGCCCTCATCGTCAATCGCCGCATGGCAATACACCTTGTGAATCGGTCGCTGTAGAGCGGTATGCTGCGATTCTGTGGCGAGTTTCCGGGCTCTGGCGGCGCTCTATCTGGGTGTACGGCGGTAATTTCCAGACACCCGCCGAGGTCGAGCATCCGGGCGTCGCCCACAAGCACTTAGACTCACACGCGAGTTTCTACGTCACGTTCTTTGACAGAATCTTGCGGGCTTACCGGCTCGCGTTTTGGCCGTATCTTCTTGGAACCACATAAGATACTGGGAGGTCGTACCACGGCTCAGGGTGTGCTTATGGAGCGAGGATGATCGGTCGCAGCCTTGCCACGCTCGGTATCCTGGTCCTGCTAGGTCCGGCGGCGCTCCAAGCGCAGGTCGGCTTAGCCTCGGGGGCAGCGAGCATCGCGTTAATTGCGCGGGTTCCTCCCCGAGCGTCGATCGATGGGGTGAGTGCGGCGCGAAAACCCGCTCGCCGTGGCAACCTGAGGGAAGAGACCGTCAGGGTTCGCCTGTCGGTTAACACTCCCTACCGCTTGATGGTCCTGGGCACTGCTCCGGCGAATGCTGAGGCCACCAATGCGGCGACCTTGTGGGTACGAGCCGAGAGCGGGCGTTTCGAGGAGGTCAGGCCAGGAGTAGCAGTTACGATCGTTCGGGGTCGCCACGCTGCGACCGAGCGGGAGCCCGAAGTAACCTTTCGTAGCTATGGGACTGATTCGGTAGAGACCACGCGCTGTATTCCCGTGCGTTACGAGCTCAGGATCGACCCCACGATCTGACGGAAACAGCTCCTCCTTGCCTGATGGCGCGCCGACCCCGATATTCGCCTTGCTTTACTCGCCATACCTTGTTTTCCACCTAACGGTTCGCAGCTTCCGAAAACGGCACCCCGGCCGCGAGGCCGGTCCGCAAAGCCCAGGGCCTCGCCGGCCGGCGAGGCCGCCCGGCTGCCGAAGAAGGCGCGACCTCATCCGGAGGTCCAGCCATGCGTTGTCGAGTTTCCTTCTCTCTTCTTCTGGGCGCCGCGGCGATCGTCGGCTGCGGCACAGACGAAGTGTCGTCCCCCACCTTGCCGGAGGCCGGGCCTAGCAGTGGCCTGCCGGTGCTGACATCCGCCCGTATCGCCAAGGGGCCGTCCTTTTCGTTCAGCCTGCCCGAGGCGGCCCAGAAGTTCCACATCACACTTCGGTTCGTCAACGCGCCCACGGCCGACCAGGTCGAGGACTTTACGACGGCGGCCAGCCGTTGGGAGGGGCTGATCCACGGTGACTTGGCGGACCTCACGGGCAGCTTCCCGGCGAACGCCTGCGGGGCAGGCTTCCCGATGCCGGCGTTCAGCGGCGTCATCGACGACATCCTGATCAACGTTCTGCTCCAGCCGATCGACGGACCGGGCAACGTGCTCGGAGCCGCCGGGGCATGCTTCATCCGCACGGCCGGCGGGCTCCCGGTCTTCGGCCTGATGTTCTTCGACACGGCCGACCTCGAGTTCCTGGAGACCAATAACCTGCTCGACGAAGTCATCGTGCACGAGATGGGACACGTGCTCGGGTTCAGCAGCGGCTTCTTCAATCGCGCGGGCCTGCTGGCCAACGCGGGTGCGGGCACCACGGATCCCCGGTTCCTGGGCAAGACGGCCCTCGGGAAGTACCGGATGCTGGGTGGGAGGGCCCTCACGATCCCACTCGAAGGCTTTGGCGGGCGCTGCGGCGGGGGCACCGCGCTTTCGCACTGGAACGAAGGCACGTTTCACAACGAGCTTATGACCGGCTTCATCAACGGCGCGTCGGCCAACTTCATCAACCCGATGAGCCCGATGACGTCGGGAGCGCTGGCTGATATAGGCTACGTGGTTGTACCGCAGGGCGAGTCCTACACGCTAACGCCCTCACCGGCTGATCCGTGCCCGCCGCCGGTTCCGAGCGCGGCGCTGGCTGGACTCAACATCGCCGCCCAGGAGATCATCATCGACGCGGTCGGCCGAATCAACTGAGCGTTGCCAGTCACATGACCGCTGAACACTGAAGGGGACCATGGCAGTCATGGTCCCCTTCAGTGCGTTCACGGCAATGGCCAGGGAGGGAATTGAACCCCCGACACGCGGATTTTCAGTCCGCTGCTCTACCAACTGAGCTACCTGGCCGTAGGGGCGGGAATATAGGGAGGGCGCTTCGGGTAAGCCAAGGGAGTTTGTCGGCGACCGCTCGGGGTGACAGCCGCCCCTGGCTCCCACATATTCAACTCCATGCCGCCCCCCACCTTTCCCAATCTCACCGTGCTGTCTCACCCCCTCATTCAACACAAGCTTTCAATCCTCCGGGATAAGCAGACCAGCACCCGCGATTTCAAGCAGCTGGTGGGGGAGATTGCCACCCTGATGGCCTACGAAGTCACCAAGGACCTGCCCACTCAGCCGGTCGAGATCGAGACCCCGCTCGAGCGCGCCACCGGGCGCCAGGTGGCGGGGAAGAAGCTCACCCTGGTTCCCATCCTCCGGGCCGGCCTCGGTATGGTGGATGGCATCACCCAGCTCATCCCCTCGGCCCGAGTCGGACACATCGGTCTCTATCGCGACCACGAGACGCTCCAGCCGGTGGACTACTACTTCAAGATCCCTCACGACGAGGTGGAACGGGACTTCTTCATCCTCGATCCCATGCTCGCGACCGGCGGGTCCGCGGTGGCGGCGGTGGGCGCCCTGAAGAAGGCCGGCGCCCGACGGATCCGCTTCCTCTGCCTCGTCGCGGCCCCCGAGGGAGTCCGCCGACTGCTCGACACCCATCCCGAAGTGCCGGTGTTCGCCGCCGCGCTGGATCGCCAGCTCAACGACGTCGGTTACATCCTGCCGGGGCTCGGAGATGCCGGCGACAGACTGTTTGGGACAAGGTAGTTATGGAGCTATTGGCTATTCGCTATTGGCCATCCGCTACTCCATGTGCAAATGCAGATCGCACCGGGAGGCTGTGGTCCCCGTCGCAGCCAGTAGCCCATAGCCAGCAGCCATCATGAGCGACACTCGCATCACCTTCTGGGGCGCCGCCGGCCAGGTCACCGGCTCGATGCACCTGCTCGAAGCCGCTGGCGCCCGGATTCTGCTCGACGCCGGGCTGTTCCAGGGCCGCCGGGCCGAGACCCACGCGCTGAACGCCCGACTGCCGTTCGACGCCCGGCGGATCGATGGCGTGGTGCTGAGTCACGCCCACATTGACCACTCCGGCCGGCTTCCGCTGCTGGTCAAGGAGGGATTTCACGGCCCGGTGTACAGCACGCCCGCCACCCGCGACCTGTGTGCGGTCATGCTGGCCGACGCGGGACACATCCAGGAAAAGGACCACGAGTTCCTTCAGCGCCGCGGCAGGGCGCTGCCCGAGACCGAGCCGCTCTATTCGCTCAGGGACGCCATCGCGGTCCAGGATCTCGTTGTTGGAGTACCATATCATCGGGTCTTCTACCTGCGTAAGCACATGGCGTTGGAGTTCCTCGAGGCCGGCCACATTCTGGGCTCGGCCGCCATTGACCTTCGGATCACCGAAGGAGGACACCAGCGGCTGGTGTTCTCCGGCGACATCGGACGCAGCGGGCTTCCCATCGTGCGCGATCCCGAGCCGCCGTCGGGGCCGATCGACACCTTGATCATCGAGGCTACCTACGCCGACCGGCAACACGAGCCGTTTGCAACCGGGGAGGCTCGCCTGGGCGAAACCGTGCGCCGGGTGGCAGCCCGAGGTGGTAAGGTGTTCATTCCCGCCTTTGCGGTGGGACGGGTCCAGGAGCTGGTGTACAGCCTGCACCGTCTCTATCGAGCGGGCCAGATCCCCGAGGTGCCGATCTACGTCGACAGTCCACTCGCGGTGGACATCACCACCGTGTTCCGGCTGCACCCGGAGGTATTCGACCGGCGTGAGCGGCTGATCGAGACCACCAACGAGCTGTTCGATTTCCCCCTCCTGCGCTACGTGCGGGAGGTTTCCGACTCCAGAGCGATCGATGCCCAGAACGGCCCCGCGGTGATCATCGCGGCATCCGGCATGGTCGAGTCGGGTCGGATCCTTCACCACCTGGCACATGGCGTCGGCGATCATCGCAACCTGATCCTGTTTGTCGGCTTTCAGGCGGAACACACCCTGGGCCGGCGAATCCAGAGCGGGGAAGAGGTCGTCAGTATCCTGGGTCAGAAATACGAGCGACGGGCAGAGGTGGAGACGCTGGGCAGTTACTCGGCCCATGCCGATCGCGATGAGCTGCGTGCCTGGATACGCCGGCTGGGCGGACCGGTGCGACGGGCCTTCGTGGTGCACGGCGAGCCGGGAGCCCTCGACGCCATGGCGACAATCCTGGGTGAGGAGGGAGTGCAGGACGTCCACATTCCGAAGCACGGGGAGAGCTTCGACTTGTGAGGGCGGAGCGACGTTCTGCTCTCCCCTCCTTTCGTCGGGCGCTGGCCCTCGCGCTCCTGTCCGCAGCCACGGTGTACACCGTGGCGTTGGTCATGGTCCTCGTGGTCAGCCAGCAGGACCAGCGCCAGCCGGTGGATGCCATCGTTGTCCTCGGCGCCGCCCAATACAACGGCCGGCCCTCCCCGGTGCTGCGGGCCCGCCTGAACCACGCCCTGCGCTTGTATCGCGAGGGCCACGCCCCCAGGATCATCGTCACTGGAGGCATGGGTCGGGGAGACACGACCAGCGAGGCCACCGTGGGGCGGCAGTTCCTGGTCAGCCACGGGGTTCCCTCCGAGGCCGTGGTGGTGCAGGCCCAGGGTCGCTCGACCCAGGCCTCGATGACGGCTGTGGCCGAGTGGCTGGAGCAGAAGCGGCTGCATAGGGTAATACTGGTCAGTGATCCGTTCCACATGTTTCGCCTCCGACTGGAAGCGCAACGTACCGACCTGGAGGCCTACACCTCCCCGACCGAGGACAGTCCGATCTCGGATAACCCGGTGCTGGAGCTTCGCTATCTCTTCGCCGAAGGGTTCAAGATCCCGGTCGCCTGGATCCGGGCCGCCCTCTCCCCACTCACCTCTCACTCGCGATCTCTATGACGCTCGTTTCCACGGAACGCAAATACACCGGCAAGGTCGTGAATCTCGACCTCGACACGGTGCGCTTTCCCGACGGATCCATGGGCCAGCTGGAGATGGTGCGACATCCCGGTGCCTCGGCCGTGGTCCCCTTGCTGGACGAGCCTCGCAGTCCCGATCCTCGGGTGCTCCTGATTCGCCAGTTCCGTCACGCAGCAGACGACTTCATCTGGGAAATCCCTGCGGGACGACTCGACCCGGGTGAGACGCCGTCCACCTGTGCCCACCGCGAGCTCGCGGAGGAGACCGGCATGAGTGCCGATGGGCTCTCCCGGCTCACCACCATCTTTACGACCCCCGGTTTCACCGATGAGCGCATACACATATTCCTGGCGACCAGCCTGAAGCCAGGGAAGCATCGCCGAGAGGCTGACGAGTTCATGGAAGTGCACACCAAGAAATGGTCGGAGGTAATGACCATGATTCGCAACGGCGAGATCAAGGACGCCAAGACCCTGGTAGGGCTCTTGTTCGTGGAGAGTTTTCGGAGAAAGACGAGCTACTAGAGAGGCCGTTGGCTATGGGCGATTCGCCAGTGGCTGACGGCCGCGTAAAGCCAACGACCAATAGCCAATAGCCCCCTTCAGGCAGTACACTTCCCCTATGCCCGCTCAATCCGTGGATGCCCTGTCTAAGTCGCTCAAGAGGGGCGACCTGGCACCGGTCTATTACCTCTACGGGCCGGAGGATGTCCTCAAGGACGAGGCCATCAAGACCATCCTCGATCGAGCGCTCGACCCCACCGGTCGCGATTTTAATTTCGACCAGCGCTCGGCCGCCCAGCTGGATGCGGAGGAGGTGCACTCCCTGTGCAACACCCTTCCCATGTTAGCCGACCGGCGGGTTGTCCTGCTCCGCGACATCGAGGGCTGGAAGCGAAAGACCAAGGGGCGGGCGGAGTTCATCAGGTATCTCCAGCGCCCCTGCCCTGAGACTGTGGTGATAATGGTCCAGGGGTCGGCCGAGGAAGGCGAAGACAAGGAGCTGGCCGCCGGCGCCTATGTCGTACGGTTCGATCCCCTCCCCCCGGAGCGGGCCCGCAAGTGGCTCTCGCATCAGGCGGCCAGGCTCGGTGTGATCCTGGAGCCAGACGCGGCGGAACACCTTATGCGTTCGGTTGGCGCCGATCTGAGCGCCCTCACCTCCGAGCTTGCCAAGCTGGCCTCGTTGCCGGCCGGAGAGCCGCTCTCAGCCGGGCAGGTTGGCGACCTGGTGGGGGTTCGGCACGGCGAGACGCTGTGGGATTGGCGCGAGGCGGTGCTGGAGGGCCAGGCTGGGCGGGCGGCGGCACTGTTGCCGTCCATTCTGTCCCAGCCGGGCGTATCCGGGGTCAAGCTGCTGACGACGCTCGGTACCGCGCTGGTAGGGCTTGGTATAACCCGGGCGCACTACGACCGCGGCATGCGGGGGCGGAGCCTCGAGGCGGCCATTCTCAAAAGCTTGCTGAGCGCCCGGCCGTTCGGGCTGCTAGGCTACAAGGAGGAAGCGAGCCGCTGGAGTGGCCTGGCTTCGCGCTGGCCCCGCCGGCGGATTCGTGCCGCCCTTCGCGCCGCCCGAGATACGGACATAGCGCTCAAGAACACGACGATATCGGATGCGCAGGGCCTGCTGACTGACCTGGTGCTGCAGATCACGATACCAGACGGAGATGACGGAGATGACGGAGATGACGGAAAGGACGGAAGGGTGACCGGCCCGAGCTCTGACAGGAAACGGGGCCTGGCAGGCGCGGCACTTTCCATCCTCTCCGCCTTCTCCATCCTCGCCGCCCTCCCAGCGGCCGCCCAAACCGACCCCCGCCTGGTGGATGCTATTCGCCAGGCTCAGGAGGGCGGGGGCCAGTCCGCCCGGACCCAGGTGCGTCGCCTGCTGGCGGCGACCTCGCCCACCGATACGCTGTATCCCCAGATCATCTATACCCAGGCCATGGTGGCGAGCGACGCCAACGAGATGCGGCGGACCCTTCAGCGTGTGGCGGTGGAGTACTCCTCCTCCAGCTGGGCCGACGACGCGCTCCTGCGACTGGTCCAGCTGGACTACGCCAGCGGCAATCTCCCCGGTGCGGCGCGAAACCTCGAGCGCCTCCGCCAGGACTATCCCGGGAGTGCTCTCCTGCCGCAGGCGGCTTACTGGGCGGCTCGCACCTACTTCGATCAGAAGAATCCAGAGCTGGCGTGCCGCTGGATAGCTGAGGGTCTTGCCGCGTCAAGCAGCAATGTCGAGTTGCAGAACCAGCTCGGCTATCTCGATCAGCGCTGCGCCGGGGTCCGCGCGGTTGCTACTCGACCGGCTACGGATTCCCAACCCGGACAGGCGAGCGGGGGAACCGATACCGCGGCGCTGCCCTCGAATCCAACCGAGAGCGCAGCTCCGCCAACCGCAACCCCGCCGGCAGCGGCTCCCCCGACAGCCGCGCCGCCGCCACGCCCTGAGCCTGCCCCCGTCGCAAGCCGGCCCCAAGGCTCGGCCTCCCGTTACCGAGTCCAAATCACGGCTGTACGCACTCCCGCCACAGCCGCCAGCATAGCAGCCAGGCTCAAGGCGCAGGGTCTTACCGTGGTGACAGTCGAAGAGGGCGGACTCCTCAAGGTCCGCGTCGGAGACTTCCCGACGCGTGCCGAAGCGGCGGCGGTATTGCCTGATCTCAAGGCCAGACTCGGGGGCAGCCCATTCGTGGTCTCGGAGCCCTGAAGCCAGCCGCGCAGTGCGGCCTCCTTTCGATCTCCCTGCTGGTCCTCGGTTGCGCCCCGAAGCCCACCCAATCTCCTGTTGCCCCGAAGCAGCCCGACCCGTGTGGCCTGGTTGCCGCCTCACCAAACCAACTCGACACGCTCACGATCGCGCTGCTGGAGCCCGTGAGGTGGGGCAGCCTCGACCATGCGTTGTCCCCCACCAACGATAGCGAGCGCCTCCTCTTCCGGAACTTGTTCCACAACGTCATCCAACTGGATTGCCAGGGCAGGGTGCGTCCCGGGCTCGCCGATGCCTGGACTTTCGATCCAGAGGCTGGCTGGACTTTCGCCCTGCGAGAGGGGGCCAGCTTTGCCCCTGGATGGCCGGTCACCGCTGACATTGTGGCCGCGGGTTTAGACTCTGCGGTGGTGCTCGATGCTCGGCACCTGCGAGTGCCGATGCGAGGTCAGGACACCATTCCTCGCTTCCTCGCCGATCCTGCGCTCGGGGTGGTGACCGGTATGGCCTCGTCCGGCGGGGAACCCGGGGGGATCGAGATCTCGGCAGGCGCGACCGCGGTGTATTTCAAGTTTGAGCCCAATGGCGATGCCAGGGACGTGCTCGATCGCGGAGCGGATCTTGTAGTGACTCGCGATCCCACGCTGGTCGACTACGTCTCGAACCGTGCCGAGTTCGCCACCTTCCCCCTGCCCTGGTCCCGGACCTACGTCCTGTCGGAATCAGGAGATGGTCAAGGAGAGTTGGCGGATGCCCTGAGCCCCGCAACCGTCCGGAGCTCCCTGGCCAAAGACGCGGTTCGGGCCGACGCCCGCGCGGCCGAGCCTCCCTACTGGTGGAACAACGTCCCCGTAACATGCCGACGTGCCTCGACTCGACCTCGGCAGAGCACATCCACACGCGTCGCCTATCGCCGGGATGATGAAGTAGCCCGTGGGCTGGCAGAGCGAATCGTGGCCCTCGCGCCCACCGGTTCCGGCCTCCGGGCCGCTGGGCTGGATGCGCCAGAGTTTGCCACTGCCATCAGGGATGGCCTGGACCGGGCCTATGTCATCGGACTTCCGCGTCAATCGCTCGCGCCGTGTCGTGACGCCGCCCTGTGGGCCGAGGGAGCGCGGCTCCTGCCGCTGATCGACACCCGGGCCTACGCCATAGTCCGGAAAGGCGCCCCGCGGTTGACGGTGGAGTGGGACGGCACCCTTCGCGTAGAGGGGTCATGAGCTTCCGCACCCGCCTCTTCCTCGGCATCCTCGCCGGCGTCCTGATACCGCTTGCCGCACTGGCGTACGGAGTCAGACAGGAGATGGAGCGCCGCCTGACGGCCGAGTACGAGCAACGCGTGGGCTCGATGGCAGGGGTCATCGAGACCGACCTGGCGAAAGAAGGCGCGACTGTCGGAAGCCGGTTACGTGCGCTCATCTCGGATCTGTCGCGCGACAATCGGTTTCGCGTCGCTGCGCTCCAGGGAGAGCCCGGCTCCCGACGCTACCTCCTCGACTACGCCGGAAATGCCATGGGTCTTTCTGGCCTCTCGATGCTGCAGATCCAGGACAGCGCCGGCAGAATCCTGAGCTCCGGACATTTCCGGAACGAGTTTGATCAGCTACAGCCTGAGTTGCCGGCGCTTCTCGCCGGGGCTCCGGGAACCATGGCGCTGATCCGAACCCGGACTCCGGAGACGCCACTTCTCGCCCTCGCGCGAGTGGACTCGTTCCGGGTCGGGGGCAGGCGGTTCAGTGTGGTCGGAGGGGTTGCTGCCGAGCCCCGCCTCGACCGGCTGGTTCGGGAACGGGATCTCTCCATTGATCTCGTCTATCCCGGTCGGGAGACGCGGTCCTCCCCTGGAGCCCGGGTTCTGAGAGAGATCCCCTTGCCGTACCTGGATCTGCTGAGTGGAACCGGCGTAGCTCTGGACACCGCTCGCGTGGTGATCAGTCAGTCGCTCGGCACCCTGGAGGCGCTGCAGCGAAGCATCAAGCGGTGGTTTCTGGTGGCCGTGGGACTTACCGTGGCGGCGGCCCTGATGTTGGCAGGCTGGCTCTCCTCTCACATAAGCCGCCCGCTGCGCGACCTGGCGCGGAAGACCTCCGAGATAGACCTCGACCGGCTGGACCAGAGCTTCGAGACCGAGCGGACGGATGAGATCGGAGCGCTTTCCCGCCTGCTTGGCGGCATGACCGAGCGGCTCCGGAACAGCACGGCGAGATTGCGGGAGGCCGAGCGCAGAGCCGCAGTCGGCGATCTGGCGCGTCAGGTCAATCACGATATCAAGAACGGACTGGCCCCGATCCGAAATGTCCTGCGCCACTTCTCACAGGTGGCCCGGCAGGATCCGGCGCTGCTACCGGCCGTATTCGAGGAACGGAAGGGCACCCTCGACTCGAGTGTCGAATACCTCGAGACCCTGGCACGCAACTACGCCCGTCTCTCACCCATTATCGAGCGGGCGCCATGCGATGTGAACGCGGTGGTGGAAGAGGTGCTTCGCAACATCACGGCCGATGGCAGGGTACTCCAGACCAGTCTGAGCCCCCGGCTTCCCAGAGCCCTGGTCGATACACTCGTGCTCCGGCGAATACTGGAGAATCTGGTCGGCAACGCCGTGGATAGCCTCGGAGGGCGCTCCGGTGGCATGGTCACCGTGACCACTGAGCCTCAGGGCGATGACGGTGCGCCGGCGGGAGTGAGGATCATCGTGGCCGATACCGGTTCCGGTATGACTCGGAAGGAGCTGGATCAGGCGTTCGACGACTTCTACAGTACCAAGCCAGACGGCACCGGTCTTGGCCTCTCGATCGTGCGTCGCCTGATTCTCGACCTGAACGGGACCCTGCGAGTCGAGACCGAGCCCGGGACCGGAACCCGCTTCGTGGTGGACCTTCCCACCCACCAGGGAGGGCCCGCGGCCGCATGACCCTCGTGCTCGTGGTGGACGACGTCCCCGCTCTGGCCCAGCAGTATGCCTACGACCTGAAACGGGTTGGAGGCTACGAGGTGGTGACGGCAGCCAAGGGCAGCGAGGCGCTGGACCTGGTCTCACGGTCGGGAGTGGACTGCATGATCCTCGACCTCGAGATGCCGGGCATGGACGGCTTCGAAGTGCTGCGCGCCATGAATAAGCAGGGCAGCGAGGTACCGGTCATCGTCTACACCGGGACCGGAGACTACGACCGCTGCATCCAGGCCATACACCTCGGCGCATACGGCTTCATCGACAAGGCCGAGCCAATGGAGCGGGTGGTCCGGGAGGTCGAGACGGTCCTGGAGCGAAAACGGCTCCGGTCCGAGGTCGCGTCACTCCAGCGCCAGCTGGGCGAGACCTCGCTGATCGGGGATAGCGCGGCCTTAGGCCGGCTCCGGGAGTCGATCGCCCGGGTGGCGCCGATTCCGAGTCCGGTGCTCATCATGGGAGAGAGCGGGTCGGGCAAGGAGCTCGTCGCCCGCGATCTGCACCGGCTCGGCCCGGGTATCGCCTCTCCGTTCGTCGCCCTCAACAGCGCGGCCCTTCCCGAGAGTCTGGTCGAGAGCGAGCTCTTCGGCCATGAGCGGGGGGCGTTCACCGGCGCCGCCAGCACCCGGAAGGGTGCGTTTGAGTCCGCGGAGCGCGGCACCCTCTTTCTGGATGAGATCGGCGAGCTGCCGCTGGCGGCTCAGGCCAAGCTTTTGCGCGTGCTCGAGGAGCGGAAGGTTACCCGGCTCGGCGGCAATCGCACCGTCCCGGTCGAGGCGAGGGTTGTCGCTGCCACCAACCGGGACCTGGAGGCAGAGGTAGCAGCAGGCCGGTTCCGCCCGGACCTCTACTTCCGGCTCAGCGTGCACGTGCTCCGAGTGCCTCCCCTGCGCGAGCGGCTCTCAGACGTCCCTGACCTGGCGTCGGCATTCGTCACCTCCATCTCTGAACGGTTCCGCATCCGACCCAAGAAACTCTCGGGGGACGCGCTCGAGCTGCTGATGGGCTATGACTGGAGTCGGAACAACGTGCGCGAGCTTCGCAATGTCATCGAGCGGATGATCATCGCCGCCGATGGTGAGGTGCTCCGTCCCGAGCACGTCCCGGCCGAGATCCATGAGCAGAGCCAGGTCCGGGCGCGGCCTGCCTCTGGACACGACCTCCACTCCCTGAAACTCGAAGCCGAGCGCCAGATCGTGGTTGCGGCCCTGGAGCGGAACGACTGGCACATCACCCGCACCGCCGAAGAGCTGGGCCTGGCCGACCACGCGAGCCTGCTCAAGATCATGCGCCGCCTGGACCTCAAGAAGGAGCGATGAGAGCTCCGATCTGACGTGTCCGTGCGGACACGAGCCGTTCCCTCCGCCCGTGTCCGCGGGAACACAATCGCCTGTTTGCGCCTCATCCACGCTCCACCTAACCCTTTGTAATACAGCCTCCTCCAGGAACCGTCTCAGTCGAGATAGTTCTGGCCGTCCGCTTGCCTTGAGTGGTGGCGTCCACTGCCACCCACGGCGCCGACGCGCCACACCCAAGGAGAAGCTCCATGTCCCGCGCCTTTGCACGTTACCCGATGCTGATGATCGCCACCCTGATCCCCCTGGCCGCGGGCTGCGGCCGCTCGGATCAGCCGAAGACCAGCTCTGCCGGCGCCACCCCGACAGTCTCGGCCGCTTCAGCGGTCCCGGCTGACGAGGCTCCCAGCGCTGTCACCACAGCGTCCTACGAAAACGCCGAGTCGGCGTTTAGCGCGGGGCGCTATCCCGAGGCCGCACAGCTCTTCACCGCGTATACCGCGACTCATGCGGAGAACCCCTGGGGCCATTACATGCTGGGGATGTCCTCCTGGAAGAGCGGTGAGTACCAGAAGGCCTTGAGCGCATTCGAGCAGGCGCTTCAACTCGATCCCGGTCACCGCAAGAGTCTGTTCAACTCCAGCCGGGTGTTGCTGGAGAGCGGCCACCCAAAGGAAGCGCTGGAGCGGATCGAGACGGCGCTGGGGCAGGAGCCGATGTCGAACGAAGGACTGCGTCTGCTTGGCCGGGCGCGGTACGAGATCGGAGACGTCGAGGGAGCCATCGCGGCATACCAGAAGGCGCTCTCCATTGATGAGCGGGATGTCTGGTCAATGAACAACCTGGGGCTGATCTACATCCAGCAGGATCGCAGCGCGGAGGCATTGCCGCCGCTCGCCCGGGCTGTCGAGCTCCGGGGCAACGCACCGGTTTTCCAGAACAATCTGGGCACGGCGTTGGAACGGGCTGGCTACCCCACGGCCGCGGCGGAGGCGTACGAGGCCGCAATAGCGGTGGACAGCACCTACGCGAAGGCATCAGTGGGCCTGGCCCGGGTCACCACTGAACAGAAGTCCGAAACCACCCCGGTCGATCTGGCGTCGCTATCCAGCCAGTTTCAGGCAAGGATCGAAACCTGGCGGGGCGCGGTTGTTGACCCGGTAGACGCGGTGAGTGATTCGGTTCTGGTGTCTGGCCGGATTGTCAGCGATTCACTCGACGAGTGCGAGTCGGAGGAGGACCACCAGTAGTGATGGAATTCCCGAGGAGGAGCCTGGATGTCGAAGTGGGGTCGGCGTGACGCCGGCCCCATTTCGGTCTCAACCCTCGGCGGTACCTTCCTCGACCGGGGCCGCCTCGTCCAGAACCCGGCGAAGTTCTCGCTCGGCCTCGGGAGTCAGGGGCGGAGCGCCGGCTGCCTGGGACTGGAGGAGAGCACCGAGGAATACGCCATAGTCCTGTCTGGCGCAGACGGAGCAGAGGTTCCGGTCATAGAGTTTGTCGCCCACCCGCTGGGTCTGGAAAATCTCAGCCTCGCGCTCACCGCAGCGCTGGCACAGAGTTGGACTCATCGCTTCAAACTGGCCCAGTAGTGCTGCCGGGTAAAGGCCAAGGGCAGCGACAATCCTGTAGCAACCTGGACCAACTCCATTGTGGAGTCTCCCTTTGCGAGGAGCCACTCCCCATCGCTTGACCAATCGAGTGCATGTGGCCGGTAGATTCGATTCGCCAGAGAGATCCGGTGGGAGCCTGTCCCGTCCGGACGTACGGCGAACAGTCCGCCGCCGACCTCCGCATTTGCCCCTCTCCAGTATGCGATCCAGTCTCCCTGGGGCGACCATCGGGGGAGCAGCCCTTGATCAGGCAGCTGCCGCTCCACGCCGGTGGCGAGGTCGCGAATCACCAGCGTGAGTGGACCCCCTGGAAAACGACCGCTTACGAAGGCGAGCTGGCTGCCGTCTGGCGAGGGGTCCGGGTGCGTGTCGCCGGCATTCGGAAAGGGTACGGGGACAATCGGCTCGACTCCGGTTCCATCAACGTGGACTCGCCAGATCTCGCCTCCACCGAAGGACGCGGCCCGGCGAAAATAGATCCAGGCACCATCCTGAGACGGCCGAGGGTATCGCTCATCGGTGTATTGTGCATCGGCGGAAAGCAGGCGATAGCGATTACCGGCCAGATCAGTAACGTACAGAACCGATGAAAGGAAATCGCCCTCCTGGTGGACGATCGCCGTCCCTGATGGGAGCCAGGCTGGTGCGCCCTCTCCCAACGCGCCCACGTTGGCAATTGGCTGGAGGGCCGATCCATCAAGACCGCTTACGCTCAATCGTGACTGCTCCCCCCCTCTGAGCACCAGGGCCAGGCTTCCCGGTGGCACCACGCTCACCCAGCCGGTATCGACCAGATCGGAGCGTCTGGCGATGACGCGCGCCCGGCCGATCGCCCCCGCCTTGACCACTCCCGCCTGGCTGACCTCCACGATGGGCTCAACTCCCGCGTACCTGATATGCTCGCTGTCATAGAGGTCGCCGAAGCGGTTGAACATCTTTGCCCGGGCTCGATACTCGGCGTCGACATAGATCGCAGTGTCCGCTGGAAGAAAGACGACCCCCAGCCCAGGCTGATCCAGCGGATCGAGGAAGTCCCCCAGGCATGCGGAGAATCCGAGGGCAACCCCGACCAAACCGGCGACGCTTCGTCGAACCATCGAAGGGCTCATGGCAAGGGAATCCAGGTCAGACCAAGGAAGACTCGATCGGTGTCACGTTTTTCGGTCTCGGGGACGTTGCCGAGCCGGGCGTGCTGGTACGCTCCGAAGACGCTCCACCCCCGACGACGACCGTTCGCGGCGAGATGTTGATTCACGTAGACACCAATGCCGAGCTGGCTCGGGCTGATCTCCCGAGTCCCGACTTCCCCTCCTTGGGCAATCCGCAGCGCTATTCCCAGATCGGTGCGCGAGGTGCCGAGGAGAGTACGGCTCAGCAGCCGGAGACGGGGCTCCACGAAATACCAGGTCTGGACAAACCCCGCGTCGGGGAAAGATTGGCGGGCGACGCCCAGGTAGACGCTGACGGGAAAACCTCCTTCGATCAGGAGGTAGCCCTCAAGGTCTCCACCACCGCTCGGGTCGGCGCCGCCGGTGGGATCCAGGCGGTACCCCCCATGGAAACCGCCACCGATCCCGAGCCCGATATTCCAGTTGCGCTCTCGACCGATAACGAGTCGCTCGGTTTCCACCCGGTCACCATAGATCCGAAGGGTAGCCCCTGAGTCCCCCCGAATCCCAACCACGTGCACCGAGTATCGGCCGGTTGCGCCCGGGTGGAGTTCAAATGCACGAACGCCATCCGCACCAAAGCCGGTCGAAACGATAAGAGGTGCCCAACGATGACCCAGCGGGGCGACGACCAGCGAGTCGGATCCCGATAACTCGGCCCGATAGACCGTACGCCGGCGAAGCGCCACCACCGCGCTGTCTGACTCGCCCGAAAAGTCGTGCTCGAGCACGACCTCCATGCTGTCTGGGTAACCTTGAGCCGAGACCTCTCCGGCCGCTCCGAGCAGGAGCCAGAGTCCCCCGAGCAACGGAGGCACCAGCCCCTTCCGAAACCGCAGCCGGCTCTTCGGAGCCTCGCCTCGGACAGTCTCAGTCACTGGAATGCCTCCGGGTCTAGCGATGAGCTTCCGACGGCAGGGAAACGGTGGGGTGGCCCGTTACCGTGAAGGAGAACTCCGGTCCTTCGGGCGCGTCCTCCCGGTGGTACTTCGTGACCAGCTGCCCCAGCGTATCCGCTAACTCGTACGCAAAGGCGTGTTGGTCGGCCGGCGTGGCAAACCGGACCTCGGTCTGAATGGCGATCGTGGCCAGACGCTTGTCCGTCTCGTCGGCCACGTGCTTGAGGGCGGTCACGTCATGAATCATCCGAGCGGCCACGGCGATGAGATAGGCGGACGACAACCGGTCGCCGACCCGCTCCGGATCGGCCGCAAGCACCCCGAGCGCGCTGGGCGAAATGACGTAGGCGCGGGCCGTGGCCTGCACCACTCGCTCGACGCAGTTGCGGCGACGGCGTTCTTCGATGAAGGTGACCAGTCCGTCGCCCTCGAGCTGGCGCACATGGTAAGTGACAGCTTGCCTGGGAAGCTTGAGGCGGCGAGCCAGCCCTGCTGCCGAGTCGGGCTCGAGCAACTCGTTGAGTAGTCGGAGCCGGATCGGGTTCAGAACCGAAGCAGCTTGAGCCGGATCCTCAATGACCTCAAGAGCCGCAGGAGAGCTTGTCAGTGGGTACCTGAATGGGGGGGAGACACCAACATGGAATAGACAGGAAAATTTGTCAAGAGAGTGATATTTATCTTGGATAGCTTCTGACAAGCTGTTGGCGCACTTGATGATTGCCCAGGTTAGTCATCGCGGAGTCGCCGGGCGACGGACTCCCGCGACCCTGAGCGTGAAGCGGCTCTAGAGTGGGCCGGTCGAGAGGTTTGGCCTGCCTTCCCTGAAGCGGGAGGGCCGAAGCGGACCAACATCCATGCTGGAGGCCAGGCCGTCGGACATGATCTCCGCCAGCAGCTGGCCGAGCGCGGGGGCATGCATCACGCCGTGGCCGGAAGAGCCGTTGATGAGAAAGAGGTTGTCGCATCCGGGGGCCGGCCCCAGCAGGGCGTGCCGGTCCGGCGACATCTCGTAAAGTCCCGCACGGCAGCAGCCATCGTCGATGGCAACATCGTGCAAGACCGGCAGTCGGCTGCGAGCCAACGTGGTGACCTCGGCGACCCACTCGGTGTCGACGCTGGCATCGAACGGTTTTCCCGCGACACCCGGGTTGGGCCAAAGGAACAGCACCCGCCCATCGCGAGTGCGGAAGTGAAAGCCGTCGCCCACGTAGATGGTCATCGGGGTGGTGGGCGGCAGCAGGCTGCAGGGCACGGTCACCGCGATCTGCCGCCGAAGCGGCGTGACTGGGAGCGAAACGCCGGCCTGCCCCGCCAGCTCCGCCGCCCAGGCGCCACATGCGTTGACGACCGCCCCCGTGGCGATCGGGCCGCGTGAGGTCTCCACGGCGACAATCGCTCCGTCCCTGTCGCGGATCAGGCCGGTGACCGTGGTCTGCCACTCCACCCGAGCCCCAGCCCTGAGCGCGGCAGCCAGGTACCCATTCAACACCTGAAGCGGGGCGATGAAGCCGTCCGTGGGGCAAAAGGTGCCGCCGAGGATACCGTTCGGGAGCACCGCAGGATTGATCAGACCGATGTCCTCCACCGTGACTTCGGTCGCCTCGTGCAGCCCCTCGGCTCGTTGGACCTTCAGCCCCGCACGCAGGACGTCGAGCTCGGCTCGAGTCTCGGCCAGCCACAGGTAACCGGCCGGCAGGTAGCCGGGGTCCACCCCAACGTCGTCCCGAAAGCGAAGGAACTTTTCGCGCGCCAACAGCGACAGCCGCACGTTGATCGCGGTCCCGTACTGGGCGCGGAACCCACCGGTGGCAACGCCGGTGCTCCCTTTGCCGGGACCATCGCTTCGATCGAGCAGCAGCACGTCGCGCCACCCGCGGGCGGCAAGGTGGTAGGCAACGCTCGCCCCCATCACTCCCGCGCCGACGATAACGACCGGCGCGGGCCTCATGCCGTGAAGACGTGCTCCGGGTGCTTGAAGCTCTTGAACTCCAGGGCATTGCCGCTGGGATCGAGGAGGAACATGGTGGCCTGCTCACCGGGCTGCCCCGGGTAACGGATCCGTGGCTCCAGCACGAAGGTCAGGCCTGCGGCACGAATGCGGTCGGCTACCGACTGAAATACATCCCAGGGGAGCAGGGCACCGAAGTGGGGCATGGGCACGGGAACGCCTTCGACCAACCCGGTGTTCTCGGTTGGTGCAGGTCGGCCGGTGGTGTGGGCAGATATCTGATTGCCGAAGAAATCGAAGTCGACCCAGCTTTCGGTGCTCCGGCCCTCTCGGCAGCCCAGGACCTCGCCATAGAACCGGCGGGTAGAGACCAGGTCGCGCACGAAGAAAGCGAAGTGGAAGGGCTGAGGCATTGGGGTAAGCATGGAGCGAACACTCATGTACCGCAACCGAGGAACTGTTCATGACCAGCGTTAACACCACTCCCGGCGTTCCGGCTGCCGCGGCCGGCAGCATTACACTCGGCGGCGACCTGACGGTCAGCCGCATGGGATTCGGGGCGATGCGGCTCACCGGCAAGGGCATCTGGGGCCCACCCAAGCATCCTGAGCAGGCGGCGCGCGTGCTGCAGCGCGCCGTCGAGCTGGGGGTCAACTTCTTCGACACCGCCTACTCTTATGGACCCCTCGTCGCCGAACAACTCATCGCCGACGCGCTCTACCCCTATCCAGGCCTGGTGATCGCGACCAAGGGCGGACTCGAGCGCCCCGGCCCCGACAAATGGGTCGAGAACGGCCGGCCCGAGTTCCTCCGGCAGAACCTGGAGGACAGCCTCAAGCGGCTGCGGGTGAAGCAGATCGATCTATGGCAGCTGCACCGCATCGACCCCAAGGTCCCGGCCGAGGAGCAGTTCGCCGCCGTGGCCGAATTCCAGCGAGAGGGACTGGTCCGCCATATCGGGCTCTCCGAAGTGACGGTCGACGATATCGAGCGAGCCCGGAAGTTCTTCCCGGTCGCTTCGGTACAAAACCTCTACAATGTCACCGACCGGAAGTGGGAGGACGAGGTCCAGTACTGCGAGCGAGAGGGCCTCGCGTTCATCCCCTGGTTCCCGCTGTCTGCCGGCGCGGTGGATCACCCGGTGCTGCATGCAGTAGCCGCGCGCCATGGGGCCACGGTATTTCAGATCGCGCTCGCCTGGCTGCTGGAACACTCGACGGCGATGCTGGTGATTCCCGGGACGTCGTCAGTCGAACACCTGGAGGAAAACGTGGCGGCCGCCGAGATCAGGCTGACGAAGAAGGACATGAAGGAGCTGGAGGGACTCAGCGCGTAGCTCAACCCGACTTCCCGCAGCACTCCGCCCCGGAGGCAGAGACCTCCGGGGCGACTGTTATATTGCCTCCATGCCCCTCGCCAGCCGGGACAGCGCCGCACCGACCCCGCCGATGCTCAAGCATTGGCGGGAGGTGAAGGCGCAGCACCCCGAGGCGATTCTGTTCTATCGGGTGGGCGACTTCTACGAGATGTTCCACGAAGACGCCCGGCTCGCCGCCCGCATCCTCGACATCACCCTGACCTCCCGCGGTGACGGGGTACCGCTCGCCGGCGTGCCGGTGAAGGCCGCCGCCGAGTACCTGCGCCTCCTGGTGGGCGCCGGGCACCGGGTAGCCATCTGCGAGCAGGTGGAGGACCCCAGGCTCGCGCGCGGCCTGGTGCGGCGGGAAGTGGTGGAGACGCTGACGCCCGGCGCGCTGATGCAGGAAGGCTGGGTGGCGGGGTCGCGGAATAACTGGCTGGTGGCGGTGCAGCGGGGCAGCGGGGCAGCGGGTCAGTCGGGCAGCGGGGCGGCGGGGCGGCGGGGCAGTGACTGCGGGCTGGCGGCCATCGATCTAAGCACCGGCGAATTCGTGCTGGAATCGCTCGCGGAAGAAGGATTGGAAGAGGCACTCTCACGACTAGGCCCAGCAGAGATCGTCACTAGCACGGGCTCTGCCCCGCTGCCCCGCTGCCCTGCTGCCCTCCTGACGCAACGTGAGCCCTGGGAATTCGACCCCGCCCTCGCCCGAGAGGAGCTGTCCCGCCGCTTCAGTCTGGCCTCGCTAGACGGGCTCGGGGTGGGCTCGGAGGACGCTCCCGCGATCGGCGCCGCGGGCGCGCTCCTCCGGTATCTCACCGAGCTTCAGCCCGGCGGCCTGTCCCATCTCATCCGTCCCACCATCCGCCGGAGCGAGGCCTTCCTCTGGATCGATGAGATGACCCGGCGCAACCTGGAGTTGGTGGAGCCGCTCCGCGCCGGGGCGCGGGGCTGCACCCTGCTCGAAGTCATCGACGCGACCCTTACCCCGATGGGTGGTCGCCTCCTGCGCCAGTGGGTACTCTCGCCGCTGCGAGAGTCGGCTGCGGTAAACGCCCGGCTCGACGCGGTGGAAGTGAACGTGCGTGACGGCCGGGGCCGGGCCCGTCTGCGAGAAGCATTGGATGGCGTGCGCGACGTGGAGCGGCTGGCCGGCCGCGCCGCGGCCGGTCGCGCGACACCACGCGAGCTGGGCGCATTGCGCGACTCCTTTCAGCGGCTTCCCGACGTGGCCGGCGCCCTCAGCGAGCTTGCTGGATCGCCGCTTCCGCATGGCGGCTACAGTGCGGCGCTGTCGCTCGCGGCCGATGAGCTCGACCTCCTGCCCGACCTGAGCGGCCGCCTCGCCACGGCGCTGGCGGAGCGGCTTCCCGCTGCGCTGGCCGACGGCGGGGTCATTCGTCCCGGCTACGATACCGAGCTGGACGAGCTAAGGTCGCTCCGGGACGGAGGCCGGCAGTACATCGCGTCGCTGCAGCAGCGGGAGCGCGAGCGCACCGGAATCGGGTCGCTCAAGGTCGGCTTCAACAAGGTGTTCGGCTACTATCTCGAGGTGACCCACACCCACACCGGCCGGGTTCCCGCGGACTACGAGCGGCGTCAGACCCTCTCCACCGCCGAACGCTACGTGACGCCCGAGCTCAAGGACTACGAAGCCCGAGTCCTCGGCGCCGAGGAGCGAATGGGCGTCCGGGAGGCCGAGCTGTTCGGCGCTCTCAGAGGGCTGGTGGCACAGGCCATCGAGCGGGTTCAGCGCACCGCGCGAGTGCTGGCCCGGCTCGACGTGTGGGCCGGCCTGGCCGAGTGCGCCGTAGTCGGTCGATATGTGCGGCCCGAGATCACCGATGGGTTCGATCTCACGCTCAAGGAGAGCCGCCACCCGGTGATCGAGCGCATGATGCAGCGGGAGTCGTTCATTCCCAACGACGCGCGCTTGACCGGGGCCGAACGAGTGGCGCTGGTCACCGGGCCCAACATGGCGGGCAAATCCACCATTCTCCGCCAGATCGGCCTGTGCGTGGTGCTGGCCCAGATCGGCTCGTTCGTGCCCGCAGCCGAGGCATCGGTCGGGGCGGTGGATCGACTCTTCACCCGGGTCGGCGCCAGCGACAATCTTGCCGGCGGCCAGTCCACCTTCATGGTGGAGATGAGCGAGACCAGCGCCATCCTGCACAACGCCACCGCGCGGAGCCTCGTGCTCCTCGATGAGATCGGCCGGGGAACCTCGACCTACGATGGTGTGGCCATCGCCTGGGCGGTGACCGAGCACCTGCATGACCGGGTGGGTTGCAAGACGATGTTCGCCACGCATTATCACGAGCTGATGCAGCTGCCCGAGCGGCTCCAGCATGCCCGGAACTACAACGTGGCGGTCCGGGAGACCGGCGACACCGTGGTCTTCCTCCATCGCCTGGAGCCAGGCGGCACTGACCGGTCTTACGGCATTCACGTGGCCCAGCTGGCCGGGCTGCCTCATGCGGTCGTGGGCCGGGCGCGTGCAATTCTGGCGACGCTCGAGGGCGAGCACCGAATGGTGCCCGGGCCGCCGCCCCTGTCCCGCGACCCCGGCCAGCTGCCGCTCTTTGGCGAGGGTGGCCCCACCGATCCCATGATGAAAGAGATCGAGTCGCTGGACGTGGATATGCTGACGCCGTTGGAGGCGTTGAACCGTCTGGCCGACTTCAAGCGTCGCGCCGGGGAGAGAAAGGGGAGCCACGGATGAACCCGGGCCGAAAAAGCTAGTTGTTCAAACAGAGCGTGGGACCCCCTCGGAGCGATCGTTCCCATCCGTGTTCATCTGGGGCTAGCTTTTTCGGATGGTGAATTCAACGTGGCTGCTCGTGGTACCCGCGCTGGCTCTGGTGGCCTGCGAGCGCAAGAGCGACGGGACCATGAGACTGATGGACCGCGGCGCGTCCGTACCAGCGACCGCGGCCGAGGAACCGCCCGTGGCCATCAATGCCGTATCACCAGTCCGCTATCCGCCGGCTCTGCTGGAGCAGGGGATCGAGGGCCAGGTACTCCTGCGCCTCTATGTTGACTCTGCCGGCCAGGTGATCCCGGATTCCACTCGCATCGCCGAATCGAGCGGTTATCCCGCGCTCGACTCGGCCGCCCTGGTGGCGTCACCCGAGCTCCGGTTCTCACCCGCGCTGCACCAGGGACGCCCGGTCGCCGCGCCGTTCATCCAGCCGGTGCAATTCCGCGGTCCTCGCGCCCGACCCAAGAATCCGACCCCATGAGCCAACCCCAGCACCTCAAGCCGTACGAATCGGTCCTCGATACGGTCGGCTGGACGCCGCTCATTCGCCTCGCGCGAGTGGGCTCAGGCCTCCGCACCCCCATCTACGGCAAGGCTGAGTATGTAAACCCGGGCGGCTCGGTGAAGGATCGGATCGGTCTCGCCATCATCGAGGCAGCGGAGCGCCGAGGTGAGCTTCGTTCGGGTGGAACCATCGTGGAGGGGACCAGCGGTAACACCGGTGTGGGCCTGGCCATCGCGGCAGCGCTCAAGGGCTACCGCTGTGTGTTTACCATGCCTGACAAGATGTCACAGGAGAAGGTGCGGCTGCTCAAGGCGTATGGCGCGGAAGTCGTCATCACCCCGACGGCCGTTCCTCCGGATCATCCCGACAACTACGTGATGAAGGCCAAGCAGATCGCCAAGGACACGCCGGGCGCCATCCTGGCGAATCAGTTCTATAACGAGATCAACCCCGAGGCGCACTACGCCACCACAGGACCGGAGATCTGGGAACAGACCGGAGGGCGCGTCACCCATCTTGTGGCCGGAGCAGGCACCGGGGGGACGGTGAGTGGGGCGGGCAAATATCTGAAGGAGAAGAATCCCAAGGTCCGGGTTGTCGCGGGCGACCCGGTCGGCTCCCTGTATACCCACTACCACCGGACCCACGCCCTGGGTGAGGGCCACCCTTACAAAGTCGAGGGAATCGGCGGCGACAAGATTCCCGGCACCATCTGGTTCGATTCGATCGACGAGTTCCGCCAAGTCTCCGATCGAACCTCCCTCATGATGGCGCGCCGGCTGGCCCGGGAGGAAGGAATTCTGGCCGGCGGCTCCACCGGACTCAACGTCGCACTGGCCCTCGACCTGGCCCGGGAGCTGGACAACCCGGAGGCGCTCATTGTGACGATTCTCTGCGATACCGGCGAGCGCTACCTCTCCAAGGTCTTCAACGACGAGTGGATGCAGGAGAATCAGATGCTGGAGGCGCCGCGGACCACGGTCGAGCAGCTGCTGGAGCGCAGACCGGCCAACGCGCCACCGCTGGTCAGCGTGACGCCGGCGGCGGCGGTACGGCAGGCGCTCAACCTCATGAGCACCTGGGGCGTGAGCCAGATTCCCGTGGTCGAGGACGGCCGATCCGTCGGTGGGCTGGTGGAGGGAACCCTCATGACCCGGGCCCTGGCCCAGCCTTCGCTGCTCGACCGCCCGGTGCGGGAGGTGATGGAGGCGCCGTTCCCCGAAGTCGAGGCAAACTGTCCCACCGACCGGCTCGGCGGCATGCTCACCCGGGAGAGTCCGGCCGCCCTGGTCCGAAAGGACGGCCAGCTGATCGGGATCGTCAGCCGGTATGATGTGCTCCAGCAGCTCATTGGGACCCGGTAGAACCGCGTAAACGGGTACCGGTAAACGGTGAATGGGCCGCTTTGGGCTCCCGCCTCGTTGTCTCCGTTCACTGGTCGCCGTTCACTGTTCACGTTTTGGGAAACACCATGCGCGTAACCGTCCTAACCGGTGGCACCTCGTCCGAGCGGGACGTGGCTCTCGCCTCGGCCGTCCAGGTGATTTCGGCACTCCGCTCCCGCCGGCATGAGGTGGCGGTGGTAGACACCGCCCGCGGCTATATCCCCCAGTCGGACGAAGCTGCGCTGCTCTCGGGCACCGTGGGGACCGAGCCACCCTCGATAGATCAGCTCCATGCCCTGGAGCGTGGACTCCTGCTGTCCGGCCTGGCCAACCTGGCGGTGGTCAAGGACGCCGACGTGCTGTTCCTTGCGCTGCATGGAGGCCGGGGGGAGGACGGCACCATCCAGACCCTGCTCGAAATGGTGGGCGTCCCCTACACGGGCAGCGGGAGGCTGGGGAGTGCAATGGCCATGGACAAGGACATCTCCAAACGGCTGTTCCGGGCCGCGGGGGTCCAGACCGCTGATTGGGTGATGGCGCCCGCATCGCGAGCGCAGGTCGACCGCGATTTTGGATGGCCGGTGGTCGTTAAGCCCTCGAAACAGGGCTCAACAGTCGGGCTGAGCGTAGTCAAGGACGGGAAGGACTACGAGGCGGCGGTAACCCTGGCCCGGCAGTACGACGACGAAGTCATGATCGAGCGGTTTGTCCCTGGCCGGGAGCTGACGGTCGGCGTGCTCGAGGGCCAGGCCCTCCCGGTGGGGGAGATTATCCCGCGGCATGAAATTTTCGATTACGAGTGCAAGTACACCCCGGGGATGTCCCAGGAGATCTTCCCTGCCGACCTGCCCAGGGCGGTTTCCGCCGAATGTGGCCGGCTCAGCCTCCTGGCGCACGAGGCGCTCAAGCTCGGTGGCTACTCGCGCGTCGATTTTCGCTTGACACCGGCCGGTGAACTCTTCTGTTTAGAGGTCAATACCCTGCCCGGCATGACGGCGACCAGCCTCATGCCCCAGGCGGCGCGGGCGATGGGCATCGAGTTTCCCGAGCTGTGCGAGCGAATCTGTCGAGCTGCCCGGCGCACCCGGGTCGAAGAGCCCTCGGGCTCGGGGAATCAGAGTTAAAGGCGTTGGTCCATGAAATCGTCGCCCTCATATCGCATCACCCCATGGGTCGGTCGTCTCATCATCGCGAACGCGGTGGTGCTGCTCCTGCTCATGACCTTGTTCACCTCTCGCGAGATCTTCCAGGCGCTGCAGTTCTCTCCTCGGACGGCGGTTACCCACCCGTGGAGCTTCCTGAGCTACATGTTTGTCCACGCCGGCCTGCTCCATCTCCTCACCAACCTGTTGATGCTGTACGTGTTCGGTACGGCGGTCGAGAGCCGGATGGGCAGCCGGCACTTCATCCTGTACTACCTGTACTGTGGCGTGGGTGCCGCGGTTTTCTCCCTGCTCCTGGCCGGCATCATGCCGGTCGGGGCCTTCGTCGGGGCATCCGGAGCGGTGTTGGGTGTAGCAGTGGCGTTCGCCTACTTCTGGCCCGACACCGAGCTCATCGTGTTCCCCATTCCGGTCCCCATTAAGGCCCGCACCCTGGTCCTGGGTCTTGTGGCCCTCGATGTCATCGCATCCCGCCTCTGGCCCAACGATGGAATCGCTCATCTGGCGCATGTGGGTGGTGCGCTCTTCGGCTTCCTCTTCTTCAAGGTGCAGTCGTTCTCCCGCCTGAGTCCCGATGAGCCGGCCCGCACCGTGGAACGGGTGGTCATGGTGCAGTCCGGCGCATCCGAGCCGCAGCGGCACACCCCGGTGACTCCCATGCGCCCGCGCCCGGCCCAGGAATCCGATCCGGTCGCGGCCGAAGTCGACCGGGTGCTCGACAAGATCAGCCAGCGGGGGATCTCGAGCCTCACGCCGGCCGAGCGCCGGTTCCTCGACGAGGTCGCGAAGAAGAAGAAGCAGGATCACTAGTGGTCTTGCACTTCACGCGGGGCTTTCGTATTGTCTCGCGTGCTGATCAACCTCCTTCCAGATTTCCTCTCGGTTCTGGAGGCCCCTAACCGGGAAGCGGCGTATCGACAATACCGCGAAGCACATCGTCTCATCCTCGACGCCTACTGGCGCAACTATGTTCTCGACCCCGATGCACCTCACGCCGACGAAATCGTCACCAACGCACTGAATGCCGATCGCAGTGACCTCTATGCGCTGGCTGCGTCTACCGACATCGTCCAGCTCGCGGAGGAGGCAATCGCTCGGGCCGAAGAGCTGATCGGTGTGGATGGGCCCACCGATACGTACCTCATGGTGGGCCTGGGTGGCGCTAACGCGGGGGAGCTGGTGGTGGGCGGACGCGGCGTCGCCTTCGTCTGCCTGGAGCATTTCACCGGCCGGGTGAATCCGGAAACCTACGGTATGGGGCTGCCACCCGATCTGATTCCGGTTTGGGTGGCGCATGAGCTGGCCCATACCGTGCGCTATACCTCGCCGAGCAGCGCGAGCGATCTCCGCCGGCTGGTGGCGGAGAGCGGCGGCTACTACGACTATTGGACCACGGGAAGCCGGGCGACGTTGCGCGAGCTGCTGGTCAACGAAGGACTCGCGGTGCATGCATCCCAGGCGGTGGCCCCGGGGTTCGATGCGGCCGACTACTTTGGCTACCCCCGCCGCCAGTACAACCGCCTGCGCGAGATGGAATCCTTTCTCCGCCGCGCGGTCGAGCCGGACCTGGACCGAACGGGCCTGGGGCTCCGACTCCGCTACCTGTCCGGCGGTATGACCCCCGCGGCTCGACTGGTCGGCGGTCGCGTCATCCCGGAGCGGGCCGGCTACTATCTCGGCTACCGGATGACCGAAGCGCTGGTGGGCGAGCGGGGGCTGGCGGAAGCGGTGCGGACCGGCGCCCAGGAATTTCAGGCGGCGGAGGATGCGGCACGAGGGATACAAACAGCGTAGGCCCCCAATGCCTCGCGGGCCTATTTCCCGACACAGAAACTGGCAAACACGCGGTCCAGCACCTCCTCGATGTCTACCGCGCCGAGCAGCTCGTCGAGTGCGGTCGTGGCCTCGCGCACGTGGTGAGCCGCCAGCACCGCGTCGCCGCCGCGGGCGAGATGAGGTAACGCCTGGGCGAGCGCCTCCTGGGCCCGGAGCAGAGCATTACGATGCCGCTCCCGGGTGATCGCGGGTTCCAGGTCTGCCAGATTGATCCGGTCGGAAAAAACTCGCTCGGCAGCCATCCGGCGAAGCGCACCCAGGCCGTTGCCGGTTATGACCGACGCGGCGAGACCCTCCCCCGGCTGGTCCACCAGGTCGGCCTTGGTACGCACCAGCAGGGTTGGCCTGGAAGCCGCGATGGCGACCTCGTCCTCCCCCAGATCACGGCCCGACTCCACGCAGAGCAGAACAAGGTCCGCGGCGGCGAGGTAGCGGCGACTGACTTCGACACCCAGCCGGTCGATTTCCCGCGGCGCATCCCACAACCCGGCGGTGTCGGCCAGGCGCACCGGCCAGCCCAAGAAATCGGTGTGTGCCTCAACCGCATCGCGCGTGGTACCGGGCAAATCGGTGACCAGCGTCCGGGCACTGCCCAGCAGGGCGTTGAAGAGAGAGGATTTCCCCGCGTTGGGCCGGCCGGCGAAAACCAGCAGGGCGCCCTCCCGAAGCCGTTCGGCCGACGGAGCGTTCGAGACCAGCAACCGGATCTGGCTGGCCGCGGCTTCGATCTGCCGGGTCACCCGGTCCGGCGCCACCGGACCATCGTCTTCTTCGGGGAAGTCGATATCGTAACTGAGAAGGGCCTGTACTCCGAGGAGTGATTCCCGCAGCGTGGCGAGCCGCCTGGACAGGCCGCCCTCGAGCTGGTGCAGCGCCGCCTGGGCCTGGGCCGGCGCGGTGGCATCGATCAGATCGCCCACGGCTTCCGCCTGCACCAGGTCGAGTTTCCCGTTGAGCACCGCACGGCGGGTGAACTCGCCGGGCGCAGCGGCCCGTGCACCGGCCGCCTGGAGCGCGGCCAGGAGCCGGGCGGGCACCAGCAGGCCGCCATGGCAGGAGAACTCCACCAGGTCATCTCCGGTGTAGCTGCGGGGACCGGGAAATACGGTGTAGAGACCGCGGTCGATCGGCTTACCGGCCGGATCCTGAAAAGTGGCCAGCGTCGCCAGGCGAGGGGGCTCACGGTGGAACCCGGCAATCACCCGCTCGGCCACCTCGAACGCGCCGCTCCCGCTCAGCCGGATCAGGGCGAGGGCCGAGCGTCCGGGAGGCGTCGCGAGGGCGACAATGGGGTCAGAGAGCGTTCAGGCCTTCCGCTTGGCGCGAGCCGCTTTGGGCGCCGGCGATCGGGTCTTGACCTCGACGATCGCCCTGGCGGCCCGCTTCTTCCGCTCCCGGGCCAGCAGCCACTGCTGGGGAATACTCGCGATGTTGCTCACCGCGTAGTACAGGTTGAGGCCCGAAGCGAAGTTGAGGAAGAGGAAGGTCATCATGACCGGCAGGATGTAGAGCATCATCTTCATCTGTGGATTCGGCTCCATCCCGACCTGCCCCACCTTGGTCAGTCCCCACATCGACAGCCCCATGATGATGGGGATGATGTACAGCGGGTCCGGACGGGAGAGGTCCGGCAGCCAGAGGAACGACGCGCCCCGCAGCTCGATCGTGTTCTGGAACACGAAGAAGAGGGCAAAGAGCACCGGCATCGGGAGCAGCATCGGCCAGCAGCCACCCAGCGGGTTGACGTTGTGCTCCTTGTACAGCTTGAACATTTCCTGCTGCACCTTCTGCGGCTCGTTCTTGTATTTGTCCTGGATCTCCTTCATCAACGGCTGAACCGCCTGCAGCTGCATATTGGCCCGCATCGCCTTCTGGTTCAGCGGCCAGAGGATGATGCGCACCAGGATGCCGAAGATCACCAGCACGAGGCCATAGGCCAGGTACAGATGCTCGTGCATCCAGACCAGAAGCCACCGCACGCCCGCCGCCACCGGCCGGATGATCGTTCGGAACCCCGGCCAGCCGTAGGGATTCACATCGTCGAAGCTGTGGCCGATCCGATGGAGTCGGTCCATCTCCATCGGTCCGACGTAGGTGGTGTAGCCGAAACTCCCACTGGGAGGGATCGGCATGCCCAGCTCGACCTCCGCCTGGCTCGGCTTGCCCCCCGTCCTCGCCGGCGCGGTGGCCGTGACTCCGCTGATGCCGCCCCGGGTGCTGTCCAGCGCCAGCACCGCCGTGACGAAGTACTTCGACTTGATCGCGGCCCACTCCAGGGGTCCGCTCACCGTCTTGGGCTCACCCGGCTTGAGGCCGGAGAAATCGGTGCGCTCGGTATCGTTGTGCTTGGTCACGAGTGCCAGCGCCCGATGGTTTTCGTTGGAGTCGGCTTCGGTGTTGGCGATGGTGGGGCCCATCCCCACCCGCAACAGCCCCCCGTTCGGTCCCACGCCCGTGACCCGACCCTCGACCCCGATCTGGTAGTCGTCAGGACGGAAGGTGTAGGTCAGATCGACGTTGACGCCATTCCGCTGGCCGCTCAGCTTGAGCGCCGTCGGGCCTTTGACGTCGAGGCTCTCGGCGGAGACGGTAAACGGCCAGTCGTGTAACGGGATGGTGTCCTGTCCCCGAACCAGGGTCAGGCCAAGCAGGCGGCTGTCGGGCGGGAGCAACTGGGCCGGCATTCTCTGCTGCCCGGGAGCCATCGAGCGGTAGCGCGACAGCGTGGCCTCCACCAACCGGCCGCCGCGGGTACTTATCCCGTAGGTGTAGAGCGGGGAGGTGACGCGAACGGTGTGGTCCTCGGCGGGTCCCTGGGGCAGCGGGGCAGTGGGGCGGGCAGAATCCTGCCGGGCTGCCGGAACGGAAGCCTTCACGCTATCGCGGGTAGCAGGCAAGACAGTGGCGCTGTCGAGAGCAGACCGAGAGGAGGTCGCGGACGTGTCTGCCCCGCTGCCCCGCTGCCCCGCTGGCCCACCGGCGGGAGTCTTCTTGAAGAATATTGCAGGCGCGATTGCGATCACCATCATCAGCAGAATCGCCCAGATTGTACGGCGGTCCATGGACTCAGTTCACAGCGTCAGGGGACAGGATCAAACCCACCCGGATGAAACGGATGACAGCGGACAAGACGGCGAGCGGCCAACCAGACCCCCTTGAGTGCGCCGTACCGGGTGACTGCCTCGAGGGCGTACTGGGAGCAGGACGGGGTGAACCGGCAGCTCGGCGGGAGCGCGGGAGAGATTCCCCGCTGGTATCCGCGGATGAGCAGAGCGAGGCTGCGGCGAGGCAGCCGGAGCAGCGGCAGCATCAGTCACCCGGCACCCAGAACGGCATCCCGCCAGGAGAGTACTTGCGACTGTAGCGCCTCAAAGCTGGCGGCGTAGGCCTCGCGCCGGGTCTTGATGACCAGATCCCACGCGGGCTGGCGCTGCTGGATCTCCCGGCGCCAGATCTCCCGCAGCCTTCGGCGCAAACGATTGCGGGCCACCGCGGACGACTGAAATTTGGGAACGATCAGTCCCATCCGTGGCTGGCCCGTTGAGTTGTCCATCCAAATCATGTCCAGATGCTCGAGCCGGCGGCGCCGGCCATGGGTGAGGCAGCGGCGAATGTCCGACGCGCGCGCGAGCCGGTGGGCTCGCGGCAGGCGCGCCGAACTCGTCAGGAACCCCCGTGCTTCGACGGGAGCGAGACGGTGAGCTGCTTGCGACCCTTCTTCCTCCGGCGGGAGAGAACCGCTCGCCCCCAGCGCGTGGCCATCCGGGCGCGGAACCCATGCTTGTTGATCCGGCGCTTGTTGCGCGGGCGATACGACGGCTTCATCCTAAAAATCCTCCCAAGTGAGCCGGGGAAGTTAGCCGTGTCCGAGCAGTTAGGTCAAGTTGAGGGGGCTCGGGAAGGACGGGAAGGAAGGGGAGGACCGGGAGGACTGGGAGGACGGGAAAGAAATTGCAGGAGGGATCGCAGACACTGACGCCGGAGAGCTCAAAATGCGCGGTGGCTTTTTTCTTCCTTCCCGTCCTCCCCATCCTTCCCGTCCTTCCCCTGTCAAGCCCCGATTGACTTTTCCACAACCCGCCCGTAACATCTCTCGCCCTAGAAAAAATCCCTTCCGTTTTCAGAGTACCGATGCAGCTGTCCGCAAAAGACGCATGGAAGCGCATCCTCGACGAGGCGCATCGCGAACTTCCAGACCACACGATCCGGACGTGGCTCGAGCCCACCGAGGCGATCGCCCTCGACGAGGGCCGCCTGATCATCGGGGCACCCGACCAGTTCGCGGTGGAATGGAATGAGACGAAGCACGCGACGCTCTTGTCGCGGCTGGCCGAGCCGGTGCTGGGGCAGCCGACCTCGGTCGTGTTCCGGGTAAACGAGGACCGGCAGAAGCGGCCACAGATGGACTTCTTCGTGGCGCCCTCGGTGGCGGTAGCCGCCGGCACGCAGGTCAACCCGAGTACCCAGCCTCTCAACGAGCGCTACACCTTCGATACGTTCGTGATCGGGAAATCCAACGAGCTCGCCGCCGCCGCGGCCCATGCGGCCGCCGAATCGCCGGGAAAGACCTACAACCCCCTCTTCATCTACGGGGCCACGGGGCTGGGCAAGACCCACCTCATGCAGGCCATCGCCCACACAGTATGCGAACGGCATCCCGACACCAGGGTGCTCTATGTGGGGGCCGAGCAGTTCATCAACGAAGTCATCGAGAGTATCCATAGCCGGACCATGCCCGAATTCCGGCGGCGCTACCGCACCGACGTTGACCTCTTCCTGGTGGACGACGTGCATTTCCTCGAAGGCAAGGAAATGACCCAGGAGGAGTTCTTTCACACGTTCAACGCGCTTTACGAGGGCAACCGGCAGATCGTGCTGACATCGGACCGGCCCCCCAAGGAGTTGCCCGGTCTCGAGGCCAGGTTGGTGAGCCGCTTCGAGTGGGGCATGGTGGCCGACATCGGGCAGCCCGACCTGGAGCACCGGATCGCCATCCTGCGGAAGAAGCAGGAGCAGGATCATCTCGAGCTGACCATCCCGGACGATGTGCTTCGGTTCATCGCCGAGCATGTGCGCTCCAACGTGCGGGAGCTCGAGGGCTGTATCATTAAGTTGCTGCTGTTCGCGTCGTTAAAGCACAAAGAGGTGTCGATCGAGTTGGCCCGCGAGGCCCTCTCGGACAAGATTCGCCCGGGCGAGGATGGCCTGGCGGCCCCCAAGGCCCTGCCATCCATAAATAAGGTTCAGGAAGTCGTGGCTCGGCGATGGGGGGTGACCCCGGAGGGCCTCAGATCCAAGGCGCGAATCAAGACGCTCACGGTCCCGCGCCAGATCGCGATGTATCTGGCCCGCGAGCTTCTCGAAATGCAGCTGGTCGAGATCGGTCAGGCCTTCGGCGGCCGGGATCACTCGACCGTGATTCACAGCGTAGACAAAGTGAGTCGCCAGATGTCGCGTGATCGCGGTTTCCGCGAGCGGGTGGAGCACGCACGACAGGAGTTGTGCGCAGAATAATCCCCGCGAGATTGTTGGACTGTGGGAATTCTGGATTGTCGTGGAGATCGTGGCAGCGGAGCCAGGCCCCGTCCCCATCGTACACACGCTGTCGACAGTGCCGAGTGGTCGTAAGTGCGGATGCGCGGACTTCTTGTAGCGGCGCTCCACATATCCAGACCCTCTACTACCGCTACTAAGTATTTTAAATGGAAGAGTAGTACTTGTTCTTAGCATCCTGAGGAGCGGAATGAAGCTCACGATCACGCGGGAGCAACTCCAGGAAGGTCTCGTTGCGGTGGCGGCCAGTGTGCCAGCCAAGACAACGCTGCCGATCCTGTCGAATATCCTGCTCGAGGCAACGAAGGACGGTATCCGTCTCTCAGGCACCGATCTGGATGTCTCGGTCAGCACCACCGTCTCGGCGTCAGTCGATCAGGAAGGCGCCATTACCCTGCCGGCCCGCAAGCTGGTCGAGATCGTGCGGGAACTGCCCAGCGCCGCCATCCGGTTGACCGCCTCCGGAGAACAGCGGGTGACAATCGAGTGTGGCCGCTCGAAGTTCAAGCTCCTTGGCCTGCCGCGTGAGGAGTTTCCCGCCTTCCCCAGCGTAAAGTTCGAAGGTGGTTGGCGCACCTCCTCCCGCGAGCTGCAGAAGCTCATCGGCCACGTCGCCTTTGCCGCCAGCACCGAGGAAAGCCGCCCGATCCTCAACGGCGTGTTATGGGAGCTCCGGCCTGAGCGGATGCGCATGGTGGCCACGAACG
Source organism: uncultured Gemmatimonadales bacterium (assembly GCA_963742755.1). Classification (GTDB taxonomy): domain Bacteria; phylum Gemmatimonadota; class Gemmatimonadetes; order Gemmatimonadales; family GWC2-71-9; genus CAVVWJ01. Next base: position 1,451,722 of record CAVUMU010000010.1, on the reverse strand, counting down.
GCCACCGGCTGGCCCGGATGGATGTGCCCACGGTCGAAGCCAGCGGAGCATCGCAGGCCGACCTCATCGTGCCGCCCAAGGCGCTGGAGCAGATCCGGCGTCTGTTTGGCACCGAGGAGATCGTGGAGATCGCCCGCAGCGAGAACCACCTGGGCTTCCGGTCCAGCACCACCCAGATCTTCACCCGCCTGATCGAAGGGCCGTATCCGAACTACGAGCAGGTGATTCCGCGGGAGAACGACAAGGTGGCGACGGCGGACAAGTCGGCGCTCACCGCGGCCCTGCGCCGGATGAGCATCGTGGCCAGCGACCAGACCCATCGGATCCGGATGGCCTTCGCCAACGGCTCCTGCAAGCTCTCGGTCCAGACTCCCGACCTCGGCGAGGCGCAGGAGGAGCTCAACGTCAGCTACGAGGGCGATCCGCTGGAGATCGGCTTCAACGCGGCCTACCTCCTCGAGATTTTGAAATACATTCCCACCGATGAGGTCAGGATGACCTTCAAGGCCCCTGAGCGGGCCGCCACGTGTGAGCCGGTGGGCTGGGATGATCCGGCAAGCTATCTTGCCCTGGTGATGCCACTGCGGCTCGTGGATTAGAAGCTGGGAGTCAGAAGTCAGGAGGAGGGCCCTATGTCCGACATGAATCGCAACCTGGAAAATGGAACGTCCGACGAATCACCGGTGGCCGAGCGTGGCGGCTTCGTCGCGCTGGCGGTCTTGGCGGCAGCCCTGGGTGCGGGCGCAGCTATTCTCCTGGCTCCCGATGAAGGGGGCGAGACTCGGAAACGGGTCGGGCGGGGTTTGCGAAGTCTTGGCGGAGATGCGGCCGACACCGTGGCTCAGCTGCGGCGGGAAATTCGGAGACGCAAGAATCAATCGCGGCGGGAGAAACAGGTCATTGCCGTGGCCGGATTGCTGGTCGGTGCCGGTGTCGCCGCACTGCTCACACCCGAGCGCGGGGCTCAGGTTCGCCAGCGGCTCAGCGGCACTCTCGGCCGGATCAGGGTGGGCGCTGTCGACAGCATCGAGCGTCTCACGCAGCGGGTGGAGAAGGCGGAGCCGTCTACCGCTTCGGTATCCGAATCGCCGTGACGATGTAGCTCCCAGCCTGTTTCACGGGTACTGTCTGACCCACTGCCGGCACCGAGATGGTCATGTCGCCCACATCGCTGCCGCGGGCCGAAAGCAGGGCACCGTCCTGGCTTAGATAGTGGACCGCGGTGCGGGTGCCGGTGCCGGACATCTCCAGCTGCTGTTGGAACTGCACGCCCTTTCCCGTTCGCTCGTACGATCCATTGCTCTCCAGCTTGATAGCTTTCCTGGCCCGCGGGTCGTCACTGTCGACCGCGCGATAGCTTGTGACCCCATGCTCGGTTGCGTCGAAGGCGTCCGCCCGGATCGGAACATCCGTGGTATCGGTCCATTCCATGCCGGCCCGGACCCCGCCCGCTGGTAGCGACGGGAAGAGACTGCGAAGCGTGGGTCCCACCTGGTCGCCCAGCGTGGTGGAGCGGTCCGCGGTCAACGTCGAGAGCCTGCCCTCGGACGTGAGCCTGCCGGTCCAGCGGGTCCCCCAGGCTGGAACCAGCGAATCCAGCACCGCCGCTACGCCGCCGGCCGTGGCCTGTAGCGAATCCAGCACAACAGTGACCTGGTAGCCCGCGGTATCCGGGGTCAGCGTCAGGTTGAGATATGCGGTGCGGTCGATGAGCTGTTGCTGGCTCGCGCCGCCCGGCAGCTGGAGCGAAAGACTGTCGTGCCGCTGGAGTGTGTATCCCGCGTTTCGAATCGGCCGGTAGATGACCCCGGTCGGTGCCGGGGCACCCGGTACACCTGGCGCGGGCTCAGGCGTCGGAGCCCCGGGCTCGCCGGCTCGGGAGGTGCCCGACCCACAGCCGGCCAGCGCCAGCGACGCCACGACAGCCAATATGAGCTTCACAGGATCTTCCCGCTCACTTGAGGGTGGTGACTTTGATTTTCTGCACGATGATGATCGGGAGTGGCTGCGGCGCAAACGACCCCGAAATCTTTAGAGAAGACTGCTGCTGCCAATCCCCTCCGAGATAACGGCCATCGCTGCCCACATAGTAGGCGCCTTTGCCGCTGCCGTTGCCCTCGATGCGGGCCGGGCCGCTCGGAGTCGGCTGGGTGCCCGCCACCGATGAGGTGAAGTCCTCCGTGATCCGGACGGCTTTCCGGGCGCCCCGAGTCTCGTTTGCGGCGGCCTTGTACGCGCTAACCCGCCGGACGGTTACGCTGTCGGTCCCTTCGCCATTGACCTTGGCGGTGGTGTCGGCCCAGCTGTCGCCGACCTTCAGTCCAGCCCGAGTCCAGGGATAGAAATCGCTCAACAAGCCCTGGATCTGGGCGGCGGCCGAGGTGCCGGTGACCGGTGTCAGGCCGAGCGGCTTACCCGACTTCTCCACGAAGCCTTGGAATTGGGCACCGCGGGCACTATCGAGCACCGCGGCGGGAATTGGGGTGGCACTGTCGCCCCGGACCGAGTCCACGACGACCCGCATCGCCTTGCCGCCGGCGCTGTCGGCCAGGGTCACGGTGATAAAGCTGGTTGTCGTAAAGGACATGCTCTGTTTGGCCGCACCAGCGGCGGTCGCGTCGATTTCCTGGGAGAGCGACTGGTCGATGCGGTACCTGGTGGTGGTCGGCGCCGAATCCGAGGCCGGTAGGACGAGAACAGCGGTAGCGAGCGCGGTGAAACTGGCGGAACGTGGCAGCATCTGTATCCCCGTAATTAGGAGGCTGTGGGACTGGAAAAGGTACCGCCAGCCACCCCCAAAACCAACAACCCCCCGGGATATCTCCGGGGGGCTGCTGCTGGTCGAGCTGTAAGCCGAGTTCTGTTTCCCGATCCTCTGGGAGATGGTCATCTGTCTGGGATGGCCGTCGCCGGCCACCTCTAGCAGCCTACCCGCGGCTTGGTCGGTGTGGGTCACACCTCGCCGCCTATTTGGCCTTGCTCCGACTGGGGGTTACCGTGCCACCGCTGTTACCAGCGGTGCGGTGGGCTCTTACCCCACCGTTTCACCCTTACCCTCGAAACCCTGCGGTCTCTCTGGGCGGTTTCTTTTCTGTGGCCCTGTCCATCGCCTTTCGGCGCCCAGGCGTTACCTGGCAGTCTACCCTATGGAGCTCGGACTTTCCTCGGAAGCCATTCAGCCCCCGCGACCATCGCGCTTGACCAGTGCGTGTAAGATAATGAAGTCGGGAGTCAGGAGCCAGGAGTCTGGAGCCACGAATGTGAGTTAGTGGGCTGATTTTGAACCAGTTAGCCTCTGCCCGACTCCCGACTAGCTGACCACCCCCACCCGGGCGAGCCCCCGCCGTGCCTGGTCCAGGAACGGCTGGAGCTCCGGGTCTGCCCTCTTCCATTGGGTCATGACCTGCCGATACTGGACCCGGGCCTCGGCGAGTCGGCCCAACCGCTCGTACGCCGCACCGCGCAGCAGCCGAACCCGCCCGACCATCCCCCAGCGAGAATCGAAGCCCGAGGTATAAAGATTGGAGGGCTCGAATCCCTCCAGCACCCGAAGCGTGGTCTCGTAGTCGCCCAGGAGGTAGTACGCCTGGGCCGCGTAGGGGCGGCTGTAAACCCGATACATGTATTTCGTCGAGTCGGGCTCGGCGAGGGCCCGCCGGGCCGCCGAGGAATCCCCCCGGCTGACCGCGAGCAGGGCTCGCACCTCTTTCGAGGGCCTCTCGCCGGACATCGCCTGGAGCTCGGTGAGCGCGGTACTATCGGCGGCCAAACCGGTAAAGAGTCCAATCGCGGCGGTGGCACCGGCATGAACGAGATGTTTCCGCTTTTCGGGCGGGGCCATCCGGCCGTCTTCGGCGGCGCTCTGCCAGATCTGCCGGAGCGATGCGGCAGGAGCCCCGGCTGCGGCGTACAGCTCACCGAGCATCGCCCGCCGCCAGGATTCACCTTTGGTTTCCCCGTGCATCCAGCCCGGCACAAAGAGGACCTCCCGCCGCACCTGATCGGCCAGGTCGATGGCCTTCGCTGCGTTATCGAGGTCGCCCTGGTAGGCGAAGACGTTGGCGGCTGCGGTGATATCGGCCAGGACGGTCGGGGTCCCCTGGTAGTTCTGAAAATCCTTGGGCGCCACGGTGTCGAGTGCGGTGCGAAGCTGGGCGGCGGCGCGATCGATCTCACCTGACGCAAACTGGATCCGGGCTTGCACGAAGGGGAGCTCGGGATGAATCGGAGTCGCATCCCGGAATCGGTCCACCTCCGCCAACGCCGCCGGGTAATTCTTCACGCCTACATATGCATTGACCATCGCGCCGTGCGCTCGAAGGGTCGTCGGCTGGCTCGCTACCCAGCTCCGAGCCGAGTTGACCGCCTCACCCCGTGCCCGCTGCACCGCCGCCGCCAGTTTGACGCTGTCGATAAGCTGTGCCCCGCCCGCGGCTCGGGCGACCACAAAGGAGTCAGCCGGCAGCAGGGCGTAAAGGGGATTATTGACGGCCGCCTGGCCCAGCATCGCGTGTACGTGCTCATAGGCAAGGGCGTAGTTCGGGTCGAGCGCGAGGGCCCGTTTGAAGGCGCGCATCGCCTGGGTCATCGCCGGCCCCTGGTTGGCGCCGGCGGTGTCGTGGTACCAGGCGTCGCCCAGGCCGTACCAGGCGTCGGCGTCGCTGGCGTCGCGGGCGAGGAGCTGTTGGTAGAGGGCGCGGGCCTCGCCGGTCTGGCCTTGCACGAAGGCGCGGTGGGCGCTGATTACCGCGCGCTCGTGTGGCGGGAGGTTGCCCGAGAAGGTGGTAGCGCGACGGATCGCCCTGAGGCCGACCGAATCCTCCGTTCCGCCTACCCAGCCACGGGTGAGCGCCAGCTTGTAGTACGCGAGGCCGAACGTGGTATCGAGAGCGATGGCGCGTTCCAGATCACGCTGGGCGCCGGCCAGGTCCCACCGGTTGAGGTGTTCTACTCCTCGCAGGTAGGCGCGGAAGGCCTCGAGTGACTGGGTGGTCGAGCGCGCCAGACCGATCCGGATCTCGTTGGGCGCGCCAGACAGATCCAGCAGCTTGGCCGCCAGGTCATCGAAAAGTGGCCGCACGTCTGATCCAGCCGGGGCGTCCACTCGCGCGACGTCCACTCGCTTCCCGCTGGCCACATCAAAAACCCGCGCCGTGAGATGCAGGGAATCGCCCGCCGGGGTGAAGTCGCCCAGCACCACCGTCCACACTTCCGCTTCACGGGCCAGTCGTCGAGCCATGTCCAGGCCGATGTCGTCGCCCACCTTGAGACCGTGCTTGGCGAGCAGGTCGTGCAACCGTTCGTGGTCCACCACCGTGAGATCGTTCCACTGGGACAGGTTGAGCCCCAGCATGCTGACGCTGCCATCCCTTAGCCATTCGACCGAACGCTCGTCGCGCAGATTGTCGAAGGGCAGGACCAGGATGGAGTGACGCGGATTGACGTCCCGGGGCGGCCCGGAGCTTCGGCGAGTCAGGGCGACGGTGGCCACCAGCAGAATGAGCGCTGCCGCTGCCCCCGCGATGATCCTCCGGCGGGTCTGCCGGGTGCTGACCGGCGTTGGCCGCTCTCCCGCGACTGCCTGACGGAACTCTTCCCCGGTTTGCCACCGATCGGACGGCTGTTTCTCCAGTGCCCTCATCACCGCAGCAGTGAGCTCTCGCGGTGTCTCGGGACGCAACCGCTCCACCGGCACCGGCCGCTCGGCGATGTGCCTGGAAACCACCACCCGGTAAGGCCCTTGGAACGGGGGTTGTCCCGTCAGCATCTCGTAGGCAACGATCCCCAGGGCGTACAGGTCGCTACGGGTATCGATCTCCTCGCCGGCGGCCTGCTCCGGGCTCATGTATACCGGCGTGCCGACCGCCACGCCCTGACCGGTGCTGGAGCCGCTCGCTTCCACTGCCACCGCCCTGGCAATACCGAAGTCGGCCAGCATGGCCCGGCCGGTTGCCTCGTCGAGCAGCACATTCTCCGGCTTCACGTCCCGATGCACCACTCCTGCCCGGCCCGACGCATCCAGCGCAGCGGCGAGGTCGGACAGGATGCGGGCGGTCTCCCCAGCGGAAATGCGCCTCTCACGGAGGAGCTTCTGCCTGAGGCTCTCGCCCGCCACCTCATCCATGACGTAGTAGAGGAGCCCTTGCGCGCTGCCGGCCGCATGCACCGCAACGATGTTGGGGTGGCGCAACCGGGCGATGGTCCGGGCTTCTGCCAGGAACCGCCGGGTGATCGACTCGTGCGCGGCTAGCTCAGGATGAACGACCTTGATGGCAACGCGGCGATCGAGGGCGGTATCGGTGGCAAGAAAGACCACGCCCATGCCACCGCGTCCCAGCTCCCGCTCGAGCCGGTACTGATGCCCAAGCGCCGTTTGAAGTGCGGTAAAGAGGTCGATGGTCGTATCGCTCACGTCAGAGACCAATGGGGGTGGATAAAGAATACACCCGGTCTGCAGCCCGGCCATACCACCAGAAAACGCTTGGCGACAACCTGGATTGGATGCCCAACGGCCCGGCAGGGTTGCCTCCCCCCGGACCGCCCGCCCCCGCGTTTATAACCCGACGAGGCCGAGGTTCGGACCGTTTCGGATTTAAACTGATTTGACGAGCCTGGAGTACTCTCCCGCACGACCTACCAAGAGGACAGCGTGCGTTTTGACTCGGGGGGTGGGGGATCGCCGACGGTAGCCACCGTACTGCTACCGGTGGAGCGGCCTCGGGTGGACGCCGCCGGCAGCGGGTGTTTCGCGGCGGTGCACCGGGATTCGATCCCCGACGCGGTTCGCATAGTCCGGGAGCGCCCGGTGGACGCCGTATTGGTATCGGTGCACCGGTGCGGGCCGGAGCAGGTGGAGGTGTTGGGGCATCTGGTGCGCGAGTTCCCGGGCATCCCAACCGTGGCGCTGGTGTCCCAGCACGATCCGAGCGCTACCGAAATGCTGCTCCGGCTGGGGGCCTCGGGAGTGCGGCAAGTCGTGGATGTAACATCACCAACAGGCTGGAGCCGGCTTCGTCAGGTGGTGGGACAGCCGGCCACTCGCGCCGTGGCCCGGATCCAGGGCCCGATTCTCGACGCCCTGGCCGATGCGCCGGCCGACACCAGGCTCTTCCTGGAAGCCGTGATCCGGTTGGCGCCCGAAACCCCAACGGTTACCAATTTAGCGCAGAGGCTGTATGTGCGACCGAGCACTCTCATGTCGCGCTTTGCCCGGGCGGGGCTTCCGTCTCCGAAAAACTACCTTGCTGCGGTGCGGCTGCTGCATGCGGCCTATCTGTTCGAGGCCTCGGGCCTTTCGGTGGCCGATGTCTCCTACCGCCTGGAATACTCTTCGCCCCAGAGCTTCGGGCGCCACCTGCGGGCCATGCTCGGCGTCACCGCTCTCGAGTTCCGGCGCCGGTTCCCGTTCCCGGTGGCGCTGGAGCGGTTCGTCGAGCTCTTGATCCTGCCCTACCTTGCTACCTGGAAGGCATTCCATCCGCTGGCGGCGGGAACCTGGAGCGAGAAGTGAGGTGAGAGGTAAGAGGTAAGAGGGGCCCCAGGCCAGGCACCCCCGCCCTTTCTCACTTCTTACGTCTCACTTCCTGCCTCCAAGCCGATTGTATCTCTGAAGCACGGCTCTCAGCCGGTCATGCGGGAGTGCTGGAACCCGAAGATAATCCGCGCCGGTCATGGTCTTGGCGGCAAGCATGGCATTGATGATCGCTTCTTCGGTGGCCTGGACCGTGGCCTCGTAGACCGGGTCGATCCGCTCGTCGCGCAGCATGGGGACGGTCGTGACAAGGCTGTCGACGGGTTTCGTCCGGGCGGTGGAGAAGGCGAGGAACAGGTCGCCCGACCCAGCACCCGCTATGCCACCCATGCGGCCAACGCCGAGCGCCGCGCGACGGGCCACCCGGCGCAGTTGATGGGGAAGGAGTGGCGCGTCGGTGGCTATGATCGCAATGATCGAACCCTGCTCGCGCTCCCGGTCTATTCCTCGAGGGCAACGCATGTCAGCCTGGTCGGCCTCGAGCGGAGTGTCGGTATCGTAACACGGCTTGGGCTCGGAGATCTCCTCTCCCACGGGTACACCCGCAATCCGCAGCTGTCGCCGGAGACCAAAGTTACACTGGACCAGCACGCCCACCGTGAAGCCGCCTGACCGGGCCGACAGCCTCCGGCTGGCGGTCCCGATCCCTCCTTTGAAGCCGAGGCACTGCATGCCGGTGCCACCACCCACGTTGCCCTCGGCCACCGGTCCCGGCTTGGCCGCGGCCAGCGCCGCAAACACGTGCTTCTTGGTGACGTGAAATCCGTAGATGTCGTTGAGGTCGCCGTCCCAGGTCTCGGCGACGGCCGGCAGGCAGCAGTTGAAAACGCCCGGCACCCGGCTCCGGCCCCACTCGATGATCGCGTCCCGAACCGTACCGACGCTATTGGTATTGGTTATGGCGATAGGGTAGAGCAGGAGCCCGTAGTCATCGATCCAGGGAGTCCCCGTCATTTCTCCATTGCCATTCAGGCTGAACCAGCCGGCAAACACCTCCGCCAGGTCGTTGGTCCCACGGGGAAAGACGGCAGTTACCCCGGTCCGTATAGGCCCCGCGCCGACCCGCCGCTTGCCTGAGCCTGAGATCAGGGTAGTGTGCCCCACGGACACGCCGGGAACATCGGTGATCGCATCCAGCGGTCCGGGATTGCCATCCAGCGGGATCCCCAGTTGTGGAGCCCGAGCCGCCGTCTGCGCCTGCCCGATGGCGGCAGCCAGAGCAAGGATCCCGGCTGCCAGAAACATCCGGAGTGCGCTCATCAGGTGTGGGGCGAGCGAAAGACGAAGTACACCGCGCCTACGAGACAGAGGGCGGCCCAGAGGTAGTCCAGCTTGAGAGGCTGACGCATGTACACCACGGCAAAAGGCGCAAACACCAGCAGGGTAATCACTTCCTGGAGGATCTTGAGCTGCGAGAGCGACATCGCGGTGTACCCGATCCGGTTGGCCGGCACCTGCAGCAGGTATTCGAACAGCGCGATTCCCCAGCTGGCGAGCGCCGCCAGATACCAGGGACGATGTGCCAGGTTCCGGAGGTGGGCATACCAGGCAAAGGTCATGAAAATGTTGGACAGGACCAGGAGCCCGGCGGTGCGCAGGAAGATCGAGGCAGACATGGCTTGTTTACCAGGCCATTCGCCGGCGGAGCGAAGTGATATGGGCGACATGGTGCTTCCCATGCCAGGCGTATAAGGCCACCACTTCATCCAAGGCGAACATGCGGCCGTGCTCGGGGTGCCGGTACCGGCGCGCAAAGTCGGCCGGGCGCAGGTTCCGCAACAGCAGCAGCCAGCGCTGGTGGAGGAATTCGAGCAGTGCCAGCGATGGCTCGACCGGGCCGGTACGGGCATCGGGCAGCTCGGCCCACCGCGCCTCCTCGTACGGCTTGATGGTAGGCTCCTCTTCCGTGAGCGCGAGCTTGATACGGGTGTACGCGTTGAGATGGCTGTCGGGAAGGTGATGCACGACCTGTCGCACGGTCCAACCGTCAGGCCGATACGGGGTGTCGAGCCGCAGCTCTGACAGGCCGGCTACCGCTGCTCTCAGGGTGCCTGGTGCGGAGGCAATCTCGCCGAGCCACTGGTCTCGCTGGGCCGGGCTGCTGTCTCCGGTGTAGCGAAACGGCCCGATAGGGTACCGGAGATCATCCATCCGTAGGCGCCTCTTCCGTCCTATTCGGGGGCCTTGTCGGCGGTCCGGGTACTGCCAGGCGCGCGGGGAGTTCCATCGGGACTTTCACCCCGGAACTCGAAATGCTCTTCCCGAAGCACGCGCTCCTGGAGCGGAGCGTCCGAGATCTCCATCAGGAGGAGGCGAGCCAGAACCGCCTCGGCCACCCGCGCCGCGGGCTCCCACTGGCCGGCGGTGAGGGTAGGGTAGAGGTCGGCAAACTCGGGCCTCAGACGTGCTTCGCGCATGCGGGATGCTCCGGTGAAGCGGACGCTATTCGATGCTACCTTCACGCAGAAGGCTGCGCCATACCCCGGCCGGTCAAGGCCCGTCCTTCGAGCGGAATCCGGTCAGAGGTCCCACCGTCTTCCGCAGCAGGAACTCCGAGTGGCCGCGGACGATGTAGTCGGTGAGCTCTCCTACGACTCTGTAGCCCAGCCGCTCGTACAGCCGCCTGGCGTCGAGGTTGAAGGACGACACGCACATGAACACGTTGGGCGACACCTTCAGTATTCGCCGCTCGGCAAACTCCACCAGCCTGGAACCGAGTCCCTGCCCCCGGCGTGAGGGGTCGATGCAGATCGTCTGGATGTAGCCCACGAACGCCCCGGTCATGCAGAGAATGACGAAGCCGGCCAGTCCGATCTCATCGCGGGCCAGGTAGACCTCCCGGGTCTGATCCTCGATGATGCCCAGAGAAGTCTCGTAGGTTCGCCCCAGGGTGACCCACGGCTCCGACGTCGTCATAAGGCGGGCGCAGGCCTGAGCCTCAGACTCGTTCTGGAGTGGGGAAATGGTGAGGGCACTCAGGTCGTTCCCTCCCATGCTCGCCGCACTCGCCCGGCGGTCTCCGCCCGCTCCTCGGCCGTGGGATTGCGCAGCATTCCGACCTTGCGCAGCAGGTTCCTGGCCCTGCGGTACAGGTCGGAGATCACGTGACCCCGGGGCATGCTTGCGGTGCGCGGCAACAGCAGGAAGTGGACGTGGCGCAGCCGCTCGTTGAAGGACACGGCATAGATTCGCTCCGCAACCACGACCTGCTCCAGAGCGCGAACGCCGGCCCGAAGGACCGGCCCGAGGGCATCCGCTTCCGCGGGGGTCAGCTCGGCCAGAGACTCGCAATGTCGCCGCGTCTTGACGATCAGCTCGCCGGGATCGGTGAAGAGGCCGGTATGGTGGCTCACAAACCAGAGCCCGTCATCCACGATCACGCCGCCGGGCGCCTGGAGGCCGCCCGCCACCTCCGCGCAGGCGGCGCACCCGGATGCCGACGTCATGCTTCCAGGCTGATGCCTTCCTTGAGTATCCATACCTTGGTGGCAAAGAAGAGTCGTATCATCGCCGCGTGGTCCTGGGCGGCCACAACGACGACGAGATCCTCGCCATCGTTGCCCTTGGTGGGCCTCACCTTCTGCTTTGTCCGCATGCGCCCCTTGAGGGCGTCGAACCAGGGTGGCAGGTCTCCCCGTTGGTCGCCCCGGATCACGTCCCGGCTCTTCGCTCCGGTGGGGTCTGCCAGGGCCACCTTACAATACCACTTGCCCCGGGCCTCGCCTTTTGTCGCCCGAGAGAAGTTCAGCGACCGATCGGGAAGCTCGGCCCAGACCTTCACGTTCGGCGTAGTACGCGGCCGCACCTCGACCCGCCCGTCCCGTCCACTCGGGGTTCTGACCACGAACTCCCAGTGATTCCGCGCAGGGAAGTTGCCGTCCTGGACCGAGTAGGCCTGCTCGACGCCGGCCATTGCCTCGCCACCGAACGTCCAGGTCGAGGCGCGCTGCTCACCAGGCTCTACCGTCACTCTATCCAACCGGTAACGCGTCCGTGCCATGGCGACCTCCTTGAGGCTAGGCGCTCAACCGTGATGGGACGTCAGCGGATTGTGAGGGCAGCCCGCGGGCCAGCGGGTCAGCCAGACCAACGATGCGGGAGATGACTCGGAGATGCAACGGGCAGAGGGCTGCCGGCTGCCGCCTGGGACGGCATGCCGGACAGCCTCGACTCGTGATCAGGCGGCGACCTGACTCGCGGTCATGGGGACCTGGCTCCGCGCGGGGATTGCCACGCCGGCCTTGAGCAGCGCGGCGACACGCTTGGGAAGCAGTGGATGGGAGGACATCAGCTCAACCCGCTTGGTCCAGAAGTTCTGCTCCTTCTCCGACTGGGCAGCAAACTCTCGCACGTCTACATGAGAATGAAGCAGCTTGCCCGCGGCCAGCGCGAGCAGTCCGCTGATGGCGCCATCCGGCTGGCAGGCGGCACCCACGCGGTCGCAGGTGTATTCACAGGCACGGGAGTAGGCGCTTCCGAGATACGGCACCAACCGCGCTGGCATGGTCAGCCACCGGTGACGCAGGTGTCCGCGCCAGAGGTGCGCCAGTTCGTGACCCACGATGAAGCCAACCGCGGCCTCGCCCTGATCCAGCGCTAGCTCGAGCACATCGGAGTTAATGACGACGAAGTCACGGCCCGAAAACCGGGTCGCGAAGGCGTTGAGGACTCCACCAGATTGCAGCACGTACACCGCCGGCACTTCCTTCAGCTCCAGGCGCCTGGCATGGGCTACGGTGAGACGGTACAGGTCGGGGAACTGCTTGTCGGAAACGCGGACGGCGTTGCCCCGCACGTGTCCCAGGGCCATGCCGTGAGCGTACCAGCCGATTATCGGGATCACGATGGCGGCGGTGAGGTAGCTCGCCCCGGCCTCGGGCTGGGCAAGGCTCCACAGCACCAGCCCTGCGTATACCGCCAGGCTGACGACGACCATGAGGCCATACAGGATCCGCTCGCGGGAGTAGACGAGCTGGGTGAGCGGTATACCAGCGGTCCCGCGTGGACTAGGCATGACTGGCTCCCGGTTGCCGTGTCTGTCTAAGGAAGGGGGTTAGGAGAAAAGATCGGTCCCGGGACCGCACGACTTTAGGTGGGTGCAATTTCTTGCAGGCTGAAGCTGCTCCGAACTTAGGCGAGCGCGATCCTCCCCGTCGATCTGTTCATAGGACCTCCCTGAGTGGGGCCCCGTAGGGTCAGCTAGCCGGTGGCATTCCACAGCGCGAGGAAATGAGCGTTCGGTGCCGCGCAAACGTGCGATAGGTCCAGTCGAATACGTGACTGAACCCCGGCACCGTGGAGAGCAAGTAGAGCGGATAACCCCACCAGATCCGCCGCAGCATGTAGCGGTACACTTCCGGTCCTTGGAGCAGCTCTCCGTTCAGCCGGAGGAGCCGGATGTCGCTCAGGAGGTGGGCGGCTGGGAGGCCGGTTCGCTCCTGAACCCATGGACTCTGTAGCGGGGCGATGGCGAAGCCGCGCCGCTGGAGCGCCGGTCCCCAGGAGGTGACCCAGCGGCTACACACGCCGCAGTCACCATCATAGAGCACCCACCCCTCACGGGGCTCGGTGGACTGGTCAGGACGAGTCATTCAGGCGCCAAGAGCGGCGCGGGCCACTTTGAGACGCTCAACTTCCACTCGCGCATGCTGGTCCATGGCTCGCCGCTCGAGAGCAGGCAGGTCCAGCTTCCTGATCTGGGGCACACGCTCGGCGGCCACCCTCAGGGCACGCCAAAGGGCAAGCTTTCCCAGGATGCCGAGCTCCAGCGTCTCGAGCGCCTCTAACAGCCTCAAATCCCCGCTGCCGGGGTCATCCAACCTGAGCTTGGCCTCGCCCACTTTTTCTGTCAGCCAGGCAGCCGCTTGGCGTACCCGGCTCTCCCCTTCACCCAAGCCGTGCAGCAGCTCCTTCAACACCTGCTGATCTTCTTTGATCTCGGATTGGAGCGTGGTGAAGAGCGTTTCCAGCTCGGCGGCCTTGGACAGCTTCCGGAGATGATCCACCAGCTCAATGGCGGCAACCGATCCGGCAAGGTGGTCGTTGAGGTAGGTGGCAAGAAGCTGCATGGCCATGGCAGGATTTACCCGTTCCGCAGCCCGAGATCGGACGCCCTGGTCAGAGTCACCACCCTGCGGCCATTCGCCTCCAGCATTGCTTTACCCCCCTCTTCCCGATCGACGACCGCGAGCACGCCGAGCACGGTTCCGCCCGCGTCCTCGACGGCCGCGAGCGCCTGCATGGCCGAGCCGCCGGATGTGATCACGTCCTCTACCACCACGACCGCATCGCCGGGGTTGAAATTTCCTTCGATCAATCGTCCGGTGCCGTGATCCTTGGCCTCCTTGCGCACACTGAAGGCGTCCACCGGCGCGGTGCTCCCGTAGCTCGCGGCGGCGATGGCGTAGGCCACCGGATCCGCGCCCATCGTCAGGCCCCCGATGGCGACGGGGCGCCACCCCATTCGTTGCAACGCTTCCCAACCCAGCCGGCCGATCAGTGCCATACCTTCGGCCGACATCGTGGTCAGCCGGCAATCGATGTAATAGGAAGAGCGCTGCCCCGAGGCGAGAACGAAGCTTCCCTGCCTGACCGAGCGCTCCAGCAGCAGGCGCCGGAGCGACTCATGATCCGTCACGTCCCACCCTTGCGAAACAGACCGGCCAGAAAGCCCGTGCGTTTCGGCGCCTCCTCCCGCACTGCGGTGCAGAAGGCCCGGGCAAATTCGTCAACCGTCTTACAGCGCTTGTCCAGATCTCGCTCCAGTCCGTGCATGACGGTGGCTTCCACGGCCGGGGGGAACCGCAGCCCCTTCCGGGCATCATTAAGAGGAATAGGGGGCTGGGTTAGTAGTTGCTGAAACAGCTCCCTTGGGCTCTTTCCATTGAATGGCAGCTCGCCGGTCAGCAGATAGTAGGCGATGGTAGCCAGGCTGTAGACATCCGCCTGCTCCTTCACCAGTTCGCCGCTCAGCGTCTCGGGGGCGACGTACTGGAGGGTTCCCACGAAGAATCCTGCCCGGGTCAATCGCTCCTCAGGGTTGGATTCCGAGTCTCGCGCGATCCCGAAGTCGAGCAGTTTGGCGCTCTGCTCGGCCGGGTTGTACATGATGTTGGCAGGCTTGAGATCGCGGTGGATGATGCCGGCTCCGTGAGCGGCCGTGAGCGCGGCGCCGATCTGCTCCACAATCTTGGCGACGAGGGCAGGAGCCAGATGACCCGAGCGGTTGACGAACTCCGCCAGGGGCTCGCCTTCGGCCCACTCCAGAGCCAGGTAGTGCAGCCCGTCGGCCTGGCCGTAGTCGAAGGCGCGCACGATGTTGGGGTGGCTTACCCGCGCACCATATTCCGCTTCGCGCAGGAAGCGCTTGACGGCAACCGGGTCTCCCGACAGACGGGAGCGAAGGATCTTCACCGCTGCCGTACCACGTTCCGGGTGCTCGGCGCGATAGACGGTCGCGGTGCCGCCTTCGCCGACATATCGCTTGAGGTGGTATCCGGCGACAGTCCGACCGACCAGCGTGTCTCCGTTCATGCAGTCGCCAAGCTAGTTAATCCATCAGGAGGCAGCAAGTTGGAGTCGCCTCGGGGCACCGTAGTGCGCTTGACGCCTCTCGTCCGCCATCACTAACCTTCGCCGGCCTGCAATCCTGCAGGGTCAAAGGCGGTCACCTGAATGCGCTGTCCCATGCGTCGGCACGTCGTTGCGGTACTCCTTGGTGGGGCCGCCCTTGGTTGTGGCAGCTGGAAGCGGGTCGGCAGTCAGGAGGGGCCGGCGCCGGGCGAGCAACTCACCCAACTGGTGAACGTCTCCAGCTTTTATCAACGGCTGGGACGGTTGGCCGCGACGGAGCCACTGCCATTCGTGGGAACCGTGGCCTTTGCTGCCGGGCCAGGCGACTCCGTGATCACGGCCCTGGGACTGTCGCTGGAGAATCGAGCGCTCGCCTTTCAGCGGGAGGGCAACCTCTTTGTCGCGCGCTACCGGGTAGGGATCTCGTTTCAGAAGGAGGGCGCCAGGTCGGTCGACCTGACTCGTGAAGAGGTCGTTCGGGTTCCGACCTTTCAGGAGACGCTTCGGGCCGATGAGAGCATTCTCTTTCAGCAGATCCTCCGGCTCACCCCCGGCGCCTACAAAGTGGTCGTAACCGTCCGGGACGCCGGCTCGACCGCCGAGAGCCGGGCCCAGGGCAACTTCGCCGCCCCTTCGTTCAGCGCCGGTACTACGTCCGCGCCGATCCTCGCGTACCAGGCCACGGGGCGGGGTGCGCTGACCGACCCGCTGTCCGTGGTGCTCAACTCCCGCGGCGCCGTGGGCTACGGGGCTGATACGCTGCTGGCATACGTGGAGGGCTACAACTTCCCCGCCCCAGCAACCGTGCCCTTCCGAGTCCTGGATGAACAACAGGACATCGTCTACACCGACTCGCTTCGGTTCCGTGGCGGTCGGCCGGTGGAGAGCCAGGTCATCCGGCTGGCTCCAGACAGCATCTCGCTGGGCGAGCTCAAGCTCGTGGTCGGTGCGCCGCCGGCCGAGCGTAGCGTTTCGGCTCTCGTGTCATTCTCCCAGGCCTGGGTGATAACGAATTTCACCGAGATGCTCGACCTGCTGAGGTATTTTGGGCACGACGCTCGGGTCAGCGCGATGCGAAAGGCGGGCCCCGCCGAGCGCTCTCGGATCTGGCGGGAGTTCTATGCCGAGACCGATCCTAACAAGGTCACGCCTGAGAACGAGGCGCTGAACCAGTACTTCGGCCGGATCAGCGCTGCCAACTCTCGCTTTACCGACGAGGGAGTGGCCGGCTGGCGCACCGATCGGGGCGAGGTGTTCATTGCCCTGGGTCCCCCCGATGAGACCATCGAGACCAGCCCCGGCACGGCCGGCAGAGTCGTCCGGTGGACCTATCTCAGCCACCGCCTCTCGATCTTCTTCCAGGACGAGACCGGGTTCGGACGCCTGCGCCTCACCCCGGGTTCCCGGGCCGAGTTCGAGCGCACGGTAAATCGGGTGAAGAGGCAGAGCTAGGCGGGAAAGCAGGGAAGGACCGGAAAGTCGGGAAAGTCGGCAAAGGCAGATCAATAGGTCCTTCGCTTTGTCAGGATGACATTTTCGTTGTCCTTCCCGTCCTTCCCGTCCTTCCCGCCCTTATCTTTCCACTCATGCCGAATCACAGCCCCCCGCAGCTTTTCCTCATCGATGGCTACGCTCTGATCTACCGGGCGTTCTTCGCGATGATCTCGCGGCCGCTCCGTACGGCCAAAGGGGAAAACACCTCGGCGGCCTGGGGGGTGGTGAACTTTCTGTTCCGCCTTCGGGAGAAGTACCGCCCCGATTACGTCGCCTGGATCAACGATGCGGGCACTTCCTTCAGGGAGGAGCGCTACCCGGACTACAAGTCCACCCGTGAAAAGCTCGACCACGAGCTGCAGGCGGACTTCGACCGGTCGGTCCAGCGGATTGGTCAGCTGCTCCAGGCTTTCGGCATCCCCCTTGTCGTAGTTCCGGGCTACGAAGCGGACGATGTGATCGGAACTCTGGCCACCGCGGGTGCGGAGCGTGGTCTGCAGGTGGTAATCGTCTCTGGCGACAAGGACTTCTATCAGCTCGTCGCTCCGCGGGTGGCCTTGCTGAATCCGGGAAGGGGCGGCCCGGCGGCGGTGGATGAGACCTGGGTCGACGAAGGCAACGCCTCTGAGCGGTTGGGTGTGGCGCCCAGGCAGGTGGTGGACTTCCTGGCGCTGGTCGGCGACTCGTCGGACAACATTCCTGGGGTGAAGGGGATCGGCGAGAAAGGCGCCCAGAAGCTGTTGGCTGAGTTTGGCGACCTGGAGACTCTTCTGACCCGCGCTGGGGAAGTGACTGCCAAACGGGCTCGGGAGGCACTGCTTACCCAGTCGGAAAGCGCACGGCTTTCGCGGGAGTTGGTCACCATCAAGCGCGACGTGCCGGTGGAGCTCGACGCGGGAGCGCTGGTCCCCCACGAGCCGGACCGCGATGCCGTCATCCGTCTTCTGACCGAGCTCGAGTTCTATTCTCTGGCCCGCAAGCTGACGGGGCAGGGAGGCGGGGCTCCAATCGAGCAGGGCGTTGCCGCCGCCGCCATGTCGGCCACCGAAGCCGAGCCTTCCCTGGATTTCGGCGAACCACCGCTGGCCACCCTCACGGAGGACGACGGTGAGGCCACCTTCTCGGCAGAGTCGTGGCTCACCCTGTCGGACCTCTCGGGCCCCTCGGTTGCGACGGTGACGGTGGTCGATGACCCTGCCGATCTCCCGGGGCTGGTGGAGCGACTGCGTGCGGCTCCAATTGTCGGGCTCAATACCGAGAACTCGTCTCCCGAGCCTCACGGTGGAGAGCTGGTCGGTCTTTCTCTCGCCGCAGGGCCAGAAGAAGTCTGGTATCTGCCCTTTGGCCACCGGCCTGGTGGTGGGGAGCTAGCGGCCCCCACCCCGGTGCGGAACCTGCCGCCGCTGACCGACCCAGCTGCTGCACCTCTGTACCTGCTTCTCACCGACCCGGCGGTGCCCAAGGCAGGGCACGATATCAAGTTCGATTGGCAGGTACTGCGACAGGCGGGCGTCGAGCTCCGCGGAGCGGCGTATGACTCCATGTTAGCCAGCTTCGTGCTCGATCCCGGACGGCGCTCCCATACCATAGACACCCTTTGCCTGGAGCATCTCGGCCGGGCGATGCAGACCTATCAGGATCTGGCGGGGAAGGGAAAGTCGGAAATCCCCTTTGCCGAAGTGGCGATTCCGCTGGCCGCGAACTACTGCGGTGTGGATGGCGCTACGGTGCTGGCGCTCCATCGGTTCTTCGGGCCGACACTGACCGAGATGAAGCTCGATCCTCTGCTGCGCGATATCGAGATGCCCCTGGTCGAGGTCCTGGTCGATATGGAGTGGGAGGGCATCACCATCGATCTCGCGGTCTTTCGTCGTCTGAGCGACGAGCTGGGGAAGGATCTTCGCCGACTGGAGCAAGAGATTGCCCGGGTTGCGGGTACCGACCTGAATCTCAATTCTCCGCGCCAGCTGGCCAGCATCCTGTTCGAGAAGCACCAGCTGCCGGTGCTGAAAAGGACCAAGACTGGCCCTTCGACCGATGCCGACGTACTGGAGCAGCTCGCCGCCATGGGGCACGAGCTGCCGCGGCTCATTCTGGAGTATCGCGAGCTGCAAAAGCTGAAGAGCACGTATGTGGACACGCTCCCTCAGCGGATCAATCGCAAGACGGGTCGGATTCATACCAGCTTCAACCAGGCAGGAGCAGCGACCGGGCGGCTCAGCTCCGCGGAGCCCAATCTCCAGAACATTCCGATACGCACTCCTCGGGGAGAGGCCATCAGGGCAGGGTTCATACCCCGGGAGGGTTGGGTCTTCGTGGTGGCGGATTACTCCCAGATCGAGCTTCGCATTATGGCCCACCTCTCGGAGGACCCGGCCTTCATCGAAGCATTCCGGCAGGGCGGTGATATTCACCGACAGACTGCGGCCCTCATTTTCAACGTGCCGCTCGCCGAGGTCACCGGCGAGATGCGGGCGCGGGCCAAGACGATCAACTTTGCCACTATCTATGGTCAGGGGCCCTTCGCCCTGAGCCGGCAGCTCGGCATCTCTCAGGATGACGCCAAGGGCTTCATCGCTCGCTATTTCGAGCGGTTTTCAGGCGTCCGAGCCTTCCTCGACCGGCAAATCGAGCTGGCCAGGCAGCAGGGATATGTCGAGACTCTATTTAAACGACGGCGCTACATCCCCGAGATCAAGGACCGCAACTTCAACCAGCGGTCCTACGGCGAGCGAAACGCGCAGAACTCCCCCCTCCAGGGCTCGGCAGCCGATCTGATCAAGCTGGCCATGGTGCGGATCCATCAGGCGATCCGTGAGGGTGGATTGGCCAGCCGAATGCTTCTCCAGGTGCACGATGAGCTCATCTTTGAGGCCCCACCCCATGAAGTCGAAGCCCTCTCCCAGCTCGTGCGGGCCCAGATGGAGAACGTGACCCCCCTCAGGGTGCCCCTGGTAGTGGACATCGGAACCGGGCCCAACTGGCTCGAAGCCAAGACCTGACCGGCTGCGCGTAGAATTTGCATCAATGCGGTGGCTTCCGGCCTGTTACAGGCCCTGTGCCGCCGCCCACGCCTGGAGTCCTATGAGGTCCGCCGTGCTGCCCGTCGTGACATTCGGGCTTCTTGCCATGGTCATTGCGGACCGAGTATCGAACGCCCTGGCTTCGGCCTCCCGGGGTGCAGCGGTCGCTGTTTCACCGGACAGCCTGCCAGCGCCAGTGGTCCTCGCCGGCCGCAATCCGACGGCAGACACAGCTCCTCGTACCGGCTCGAACGGTCGGGCCGCCGCAACGAATACCCCAACGATTGACCGGCTTGCGCGGCTCGCTGCCCGGCGGCAACTCACTCGCGAAGGTCGCAGCACCTATCTCGATTCCCTGATCCTGACTACCGATTCGCTGGTGCGCCGCTGGCCTGATCGCAACGGCACCCCTCTCAAGGTGTGCCTGGTCATCGGGGGGCCTTCTGATTACCGGCCGCGGATGGCGGAGTTCATTCGGGAGGCCCTATATCGCTGGGAGAACACCGGCATGGGGGTTCGTTTCGGCCCCAGCTCCGATACCACCGACGCCGATATCGTGGTGCGCTGGATCGATCACTTCGAATTCGACCGAGCGGGGCAAACCGACCTGACTTGGGATCAAACGGGCCGGGTTCGCAGAGCCTCGATCTCGCTGGCGGTTCGTACCAATACCGGGTTTGCGATGCCGGACGACGCACTCCTCTCTGTCGCGGTGCACGAGACCGGCCACGCGCTGGGCCTGCCTCATTCGGCCGATTCCGCAGACGTCATGTTTCCAGCTACCCGGACCGGGACCCTGTCGGAGCGCGACCGGCGCACGGCCCAGCTCCTCTATCAGCTTCCGACCGGTCCCCTCCGTGATGTAGCTGAGACGCCATGACATTACGACGCTCCACCGCGCCTCGTCTCTGGTTGCTCCCTGCCGCCGTTCTCACGGCGCTGGCACTGAGCGGCCAGCTGCGGGCGCAGTCGTTGACTGAGGTGGATGCCATCGTTCGGGACGGTATCAGGCAGGGGGTGTACCCCGGCGCGGTGGTCGTCATCGGCCGAAAGGATTCGGTGCTGTACGCGCGTGGTTACGGCCACTTTACCTGGAGTCCATCATCTCCGGTGCCTACGCCCGACTCGACCCTCTGGGACATCGCCTCGATTACCAAGGTCATGGGGACGACGAGTGCGGCCATGCGGCTGGTGGATGCCAGGCGGCTCAGCCTGGACGCTCCTGTCCGGCAGTATATCCCCCAGTTTTCCGGAGGCCCAAAGGATCGAGTCACGGTACGAATGCTCCTCGACCATACCAGTGGTCTGCGAAGCTACGTCCCCTTCTTCAAGCAGGCGCGCACCCGCGAGGCCGCCAAGGCGCTGCTCTACGCAGAACCGCTGGTCCGGCAACCCGGGAACAGTGCGATCTACAGCGATCTCAACGCCATCCTGATGGGGCTGGTTCTCGAAAGCGTGTCCGGGGTGCCGTTTGATAGTCTGGTCACCCGGGAGGTCTTCCGGCCGTTGCAGCTGCACGCGACCATGTTTCGGCCACCCGTCTCGGCTCGGCGCCGCACGGTGCCGACGGCACTCTGGCGCGGTCACCCGGTTCAGGGTCAAGTCAATGATCCCAACGCCGTGATATTCGGCGGCGCCGCGGGTCATGCCGGAATATTCTCGAGCGGTATGGACCTGGCCCGCTACGCCCAGGTCTGGCTGCGTAATGGCGTCGGTCCCCGGGGCCCCTGGGTGACCCCCGGTACCATCCGCCAGTTCCTTACCCGCGGCGCGAACAGCGGCCCTCGCCTGCTTGGATGGGACACACCCGAGCTCGACGGGAAGGAGCCCAGCCTTTTCGGCACGCTCATCAGCAGTGCTGCGTACGGTCACACCGGTTTTACCGGCACCGAGATCTGGGTTGATCCGGCTCATGACCTGTTCCTCGTATTCCTGACCAACCGGACCTTCGATCCCAGGGCACACAATGCACACCATGCCCTCCGAACCGTGAGGACATCTCTGTCGGATGCCGCCATCCGCCTGGTCCCCCGGGTGTGTGAACAGGAGCTGGTGTCCGCCTGCTGACGGAGCGACCGGTTATCTTTCTGCCACGGCCCTTGTAGTCAGTTGCCCCAGCTGCCCCGAGCATCCCATGCCTACCGCACCCACAGCCGAAGCCATCCGGAAAGCGATCCGCGCGGTCAAGGATCCGGAGCTCAACCTCAATATCATCGACATTGGGCTGGTTTACGAAGTCGAGGTGGATGAGGCAGGTAGCGTGCAGGTTCAGATGACGCTGACCTCGCCTGGCTGCCCGGCCGGGGCCGAGATTATCGCCGACGTCAAGCGTGTGGTCGGGGACATGGAAGGCGTGCAGTCGGTCGAGGTCGAGCTGGTCTGGGACCCTTATTGGACGCCGGAGAAAATGGACCCACGCGTCCGTACGTTCCTCGGCTTCTAATTTCCAGTTGATCTACGCTGCGGGGCGCTGAAGGGCAGCGAGAAGTCCGCCTCCGATCTCCCGCAGTTGCCACCGGCGCAACCCTGCCACCCTGGCGAGCTCGTCGGTCGAAGCTGGATTGAGACGGGCGATCGCCTCGAGCGTCCCGTTCGGACAGAGAACTCCCGGCGCCAGCTCATAGTGAGCCGCCAGCAGGTTTCTGGCTGTTTTGAGCCGCTCCAACCTGGCTTCGTAGGCAGGATCCACCGGCCGGCGGGGGGGCCGCTCTACCCTGGGCAGGTCAGCCTCCGGAACTTCCAGACCACGCTTTACCGCCGCCAGAATCTCGTGTCCTCTTCGTTCCGCCTGTTCGCCGCCGATTCCCCGCACCGCCTTGAGCCCCGCAATATCTGTCGGGGGGGTCTGGGCCATTGCCAGCATGGGCTCATTGTTGAGAATCCTGAATGCGGCCTTGTCGGTGCGCCGAGCCAGCTGGTCACGCCAGTCAAACAGCTCGCGCAGGACAGCGAGCGACCTTCCGGGCAGGGCTTTCGCGCCTTTGAGCCGGAGGTAGGCCGGGTCGCCCACCTCGGGCGGTGACCATCGAGCTCCAGTCGCCAGGCCGAATTCTTCTTCCGCCCACTCCAGTCGACCGCGCTCGCGGAGCTGCTCCTGCAGCAAATCCCGGAGCGTCGGCAGGTGGTGAGTATCGGCCGCCGCGTACTCGAGCATCTCGGGCGAGAGCGGCCGCGCCGACCAATCGGCGCGCTGATAGCGCTTGTCCAGCTTCACGCCGAGATACTTCTCCAATAACGCGGCGAGCCCAACACCGGGTTCGTTAAGCAGCTGCGCGGCGATGCGAGTGTCGAAGAGGTTGTTGATGCCGAAGCCGTACTCGAGATTGAGCAATCGGAGGTCGTAGTCGGCGTCGTGAAACACAATCTCCACCTTGGGATCAGCCAGGGCCGCGGCCAGGGGCGCCAGGCTGGTCACGGCCAGGGGATCCACCACGGCGGTCTCCTGCCTGGAGGAGAGCTGCAGCAGGTAGATACGATCGTGGAACCGATGAAAGCTGGCGGCCTCGGTGTCGACGGCCAGTAGAGGCTCGTTCTCGAATCGTCGAAAGAGGTGCAGGAGCTCCGCCTGGCTGTCGATCAGGCGGACGGTCACTTCTCTGCCTTGGCGACCAGCTCGAGGCCGGCCGCAATCTCGTCGAATGCCTTGGACAGGGTCTTGTAGAACTCCGCGTCTGGCTGCGGGGTCCCCCCCATGGCTCCATCCATCTGAAGCTTTCGGGCGAGGCGGGCGGCATGGCGGATGTAGTCGGTTGGTGGCTTCATGTCAGCGGGGCGGCGGGGCCGCGGGGCAGCAGGGGCGGTTGATGGCAACGACGGATCGTTGGAACATAGGTGGGTGAAAGGAACTCAGTCCACTCCAGCGACTGTCCTGCCGCGCTGCCCCACTGCCCCGCTATTATTTCCACCATGTCCACTCCCGAAATCGATCTCGTCGTCTACCCGGACGAATGCGACGCCTTTGGCCACCTCAATCAAGCCTCCTTCCTCAGTCTGTTCGAGCGGGCCCGGTGGGAGATGCTGCGCGCTGGCCCCGGCATGGACGTGTTCACCCGAAGTGGCGCCTGGCCGGCGCTGCGGAAAACCGTCATTGACTACCGGGCGGCTGCGTTCCCGGGTGACGTGCTTCGATTTCAGCAGGTGCTCACCCATCACGGCCGCACCAGCTTTACAATGCGCCAGACCGCGAGGCGGGTCCGAGATGACACCCTCATTGCCAGCGCGGAATTCGTCTTCGTCTGTATCGATCGAGAAGGCCGCCCGATCCCGGTGCCGCAGGAATTCAGCGAGTACATGAATGCGCGACCCGAATCGCCCGGGGACGTGCAGCGCATCATGGTGAACGGAGTGAATCTCGCGGTCGAAGAGCGAGGTGAGGGTCCGGCCGTCCTGTTCGTGCACGGCTATCCGCTGGACCGCAGCATCTGGAGGGAACAGGTCGGGGCCCTGGAGGGATTCCGTTGTATCGCTGTCGACCTGCGTGGGATGGGTCAGTCGGACTCGCCGGATCTCGGCTACAGCATGTCGATCTACGCTTCTGATCTGGCGGCGCTGCTGGATGTCCTTGGGGTGGATGAGGTGGTGCTCTGCGGTCATTCGATGGGGGGCTACGTGGCCTTCGAGTTCCTGCGCCAGTGGCGCTCCAGGGTCCGGGGCCTGGTACTGGTAGACACCCGGGCCGAGGCGGATGCGCCCGAGGTACGCCGCACCCGCGATGCAGCAGCCGCCACGGCA
The DNA here is from genome assembly GCA_963742755.1 of uncultured Gemmatimonadales bacterium. Lineage (GTDB taxonomy): Bacteria > Gemmatimonadota > Gemmatimonadetes > Gemmatimonadales > GWC2-71-9 > CAVVWJ01. Next base: position 1,427,371 of record CAVUMU010000010.1, on the reverse strand, counting down.
CGGGAACGCGGTGCCGGGGCCATCGCCGACTCCATGCTTTCCAGGATGCTGGCCCCGACGACGCTCAGCCGCCGGCCCGAGGTGGCTGAGCGGGTGCGTGCCCTCATGGCCCGGACGCCGGTGGCCGGCGTCGTTGGAGCCCTGGCCGCCATGCGCGACCGTGAGGAGAGCGAGTCGCTGCTGCCCACACTTGCCGGTATACCGACACTGGTGGTTGTGGGCGAGGCCGATACGCTGACGCCGCCCGACCAGGCCAGAGCGCTGGCCACCGCCGTACCCGGCGCCCGCCTCGCGGTTATCCCCGGGGCCGGCCACCTGCCCTCGGTGGAACAGCCGGAGGCGACTACCGCGAGCCTCCGCGAATTCCTGACCTCGCTGGGGTGAAACCTTCGGCTGACGGCGCGCGTTCTGTTGGGTAGCGGTAGGGCCATCAGGGCCTCCGCTGAAATACGAAGTCCTACCAACCTCGGCTCCGGGATCGCGGCCAAGCAGTTCGATCCCGGGGCTCCTTTCTTTGTCCTCTACCTCTTCGGCCTTCCCGGCGGCGCGTCGCTATTAAAGACTTCCTTGTTCTTCTCGACATACTCGACCATCTGCGGCGGCACGTCCTCCTCGGGGAAAATAGCCGTCACCGGGCACTCCGGCTCGCAGGCGCCGCAGTCGATGCACTCGTCAGGGTGAATGTAGAGCTGATCCTCACCCTCGTAGATGCAGTCCACCGGACACACATCCACGCAGGCGCGGTCCTTCACCCCAATGCACGCCTCGACTATCACATAGGTCATTGCCGCGGCTCCCCCGCCGAATTCGTTCTGGAACTTTGACTCTCGAAAAGGTATACGAAGGGTGGTGGTGCCGCGCAAGGGCTTGGTCACCCTTATGTTGCTCCTGCATGCACCGAATCCCTATCGTCCTCATCTTCCTCTTCGCCGTCCCCCAGGTGGAGGGTCAAACTTGCCGGCCGGTTCGCACGGCGCTGGTCCTGTCAGGGGGCGGCGCCAAGGGTCTGGCCCACATCGGGGTTCTCAGGGTGCTCGACAGCCTGGGAATCCGGCCTGATCTCGTCGTCGGCAGCAGCATGGGAGCCATCGTTGGCGGCATGTACGCCAGCGGATACAGCGGGCGGGAAATCGACTCGCTGGCTCGTGCGTTGCCCATGGCCGATCTCTTCCGGACCTACCAGCCGCGGGCCCCTCGGTCGCTGGGACTAATCCAGCCACTGGTGGTGTGGGAGCAGGGCGCAGGGAAGTTCACCATTCAGAACGCCGCGGTCGAGGAGGCCGAGGTGAACGCGCTGGTCAATGGTGCGATGCTGCGCGGCAACCTGCTTGCGCGAGGCAACTTCGATTCGCTGCCGATTCCCTTCCGTGCCGTTGCTGCCGACCTGGCGGACCGCACCCCCGTGGTCCTGGCCTCAGGAGATCTCGCTCGCGCCGTCCGGGCCAGCTTTGCCATTCCACTGGTGTTTGCGCCAGAGTCGTTGGACGGCCGTATCCTCGCCGATGGCGGCCTCGCCGCAAACATCCCGGTGACAGCGGCGCGCGCCGCAGGAGCCGGAAAAGTCATCGTTTCTGACGCCACCGAACGCCCGGGCGATTCGCTCGACCTGTTCTCGCCCATCGGGTTGGCGGATCGACTGCTCGGGTTTCTGTTCGAGCAGGGAGCCGATTCTCTGGGCCCGGAGGACGTTTTGATCCGGCCAGCTGTCGAGGGATTCCCGAGCCTCAACTTTTCGGCGGCTAACGTGGACCGGCTCATTCGGTACGGTACTGGAGCAGCCGACACCACCCTCTCCCGGGCGCACTGTCTGCCACGACGCCCTGCCCCGGCGCGGCTGGCGCTGCCGAGCAGGGTCGTTGGCCTGGCGATCGGAGGCGACAATCCCTCGGAACGGCTCGCCCTGCGCCGCCTCCTCGGTCTGGGATTGAGTGACAGCCTGGATTTCGACCTGCTTCACAGCCGGGTGCGCCGGCTCGCCAACTCGGAAGCGTATCAGGCGGTCTGGCTGCGTCCGCGGGGCGCGGGCGATTCGGTCGGCTTCGACGTGTCGGTCCAGCGAGCGCCTCGGAGGGTGGCGGGGTTGGGCCTCGCGTATGACAACGAGCTTGGCGGGCGCATGTGGGTAGGAGCGGTGGAGCGACAGGTACTCGACCTGGCGCTGGAAGGCAGTACGGCGCTCTTCCTGGGAGAGTTCCGCAAGGAGCTCTATCTCGGCCTGCGAAGAAATTACCAGGTGGGACGGGAGCTGATGACGCCCGCCTTCACGACTCGACTGGCGACCGAATCGGTCCGGCGGTTCGAACCCGATGGCGATGAGATCGGTACCGCCTTTACCCGGGAGGCGCTTGGGTTTCTGGGCGTGGAGCGCTCATTCCCGGCAGGCTGGCGAGTGGCGCTGGGCCTGAGTGGCCATGCATGGCATCAGCCTGGTCGAAACCGCTCCACTCTGGGTATAGGGGCGCAGGGGGTCAAGGCGGGGCGTTCCGGTGAACAAGTGCTCGGGATCGACCTGATCTGGACCGGGCTCTACCGTCGGGCCGCGTTCGATGGAGAAGTCTCGATCAAGACCAGTGCCCTTCGGGTTGAACCCCGGCTCCGAGTGGGTTGGGGCGAGGAACTTCCCCTTCAGGCGAGCTTTCCGCTGGGTGGCGAGGACGGCTTTCCGGGGCTTCATATTGGCGAGCGACGAGGTGACAGGGCGTTGGTACTCAGCGCCCTACTCACCTACGCGTTGAAAGGCCCGTTCGTGGGACGGATTGAGCTGGCGACGGGCCGCTCTGCCTTTGGTGGAAGTCTGTTTGCGTCTGACGGCTGGCTCGCCGGCGCCCGGGCGGGTCTCGGGGCCGAGACACCGGTAGGCCCGCTGCGATTCGAGTACGGCCTGACCGACAGTGGGAGGGAGGCGGTGTTCGTCAGGCTGGGAAGATGGTTCTGACGTCAGAGCTGGCCGGCATAGGTGGCGGACCTGGGCTCCGGTGGCCCATACCTTCCGGTGGGCCCATACAACCGATGCCACTCCTCGCGCAGACAGAAAGGGTCGAGACCCGTCGGCCGGTCGACTGCAAGCACACCGTCGAGGTGATCGATCTCGTGTTGCAGCAGCTCGGCTCGATCTCCTTCGACCTCGATCTCGTTCCATTCCGCCTTCAGATCCTGATATTTGACCCGGATGCGGTAGGCCCGCGACACCCTGACCAGGAGATTGGGGAAGGAGAAGCAGTCGTCCCACACCTCGAAATCCTCGTTTCCAATATCGATGATCTCCGGGTTGATCAGGGTCCAGGGCTGGTCCATCTCAACGTAGACCATCCGTACCGGTGCCCCAATCTGGGGGGCGGCAATGGCCCGCCCACTCCCGAAACGTGACTGCCAATCGCGCAGGGTCTCCCGCATGTCGTCCACGATGACCCGTACCGCCGTGGAACCGGGCTTGGTGATCGCCTCGCACTTGGTGCGCAGGATAGGATCCCCCAGGAGACGGATCCGGTGGATGGTCATGGGCCACCATGTTGTATTGTGAGCGCGGGTCGCTGAACAAATATGTGAAATGAGGACGCAAACGACCAGCGGCACCCCATCGGGCGCACCCTGTCCAAAGAAGTATCAATAACTACTACTCTTGTCGCGAACGCCTCCATTCTGATCGATCCACACTGTTCCACCACCAATTGCCTGCTTGTAACTACGTTTATTTAACTGACTTAAGAATTCGCACCAATATATCGGCGTGAATTGACAATTGCGACTAAATCACTTATGATTTCTCCAATGGAAGCCGCATTCCCCTCCGCCGGCAGCGCACATAGCTCGTTCCCCCGCAGTCTCAGGGGGGGCCGTGGGCTGATCCTCATCGAGCTCAAGCGCGCGCAACGGCTGACCGCCAAGGATTTGGCCACCCGGCTCGGTGTGTCACTCAACGCCGTGCGGCACCATCTGAAGGAGCTGGAGGCCGACGCCCTGGTTGAGTACGAGCGCCAGCACAGGGGAGTAGGGGCCCCGGCCTTTGCCTATCGGTTGAGCGCGGCAGGGGAGGCTCTCTTTCCCCGCCGCTACGAGGCCACTCTCACCGAGCTGCTCGACTACGTGGTGGAGCGTGAGGGGCGCGCAACCGCGGTGGCGGTGCTCGAAGCCCGGTACGAGGCACTCACCCGGCGGCTTCAGCAGGAGCTTGCCGGAGCAACACCGGCTCAGCGGATGGCCGCGGTTGCGCAGTTATTGTCTGACGAAGGCTACATGGCGGAGGGCACTACTTCCGCCCAGACAGGCATCCTGATCGAGCACAACTGTGCCATTCAGGCGGTGGCGCAGCGGTTCCCGGAAATCTGCGCGGCCGAAGCCAGGTTTCTTGCCGCCGCTCTGGGCGCGGAAGTCGATCGCCAGGGGCACATCTTGAGTGGCTGCAGCGCGTGCGAGTATCGGGTGCGCTTCAGCGCGGGCAATGCAGGAGGGGCCGATGCGCCCCAGTCAGAGGAGAGCGTATGAGTTCGTCGGTCGAAAGCCTGGTCAACAAGGAGTACAAGTACGGCTTCGTTACCGATATCGAAGCCGACGAGGCGCCCATGGGCCTGAGCGAGGACATCGTTCGCCTCATCTCGGCCAAGAAGGGCGAGCCCGAGTGGCTGCTCGATTGGCGTCTCAAGGCTTACCGGGGATGGCTCAAGATGGCTGAGCCCCACAACTGGCCCAACGTTCAATACGAGCCCGTCAACTACCAGGCGCTCCGCTACTACTCCGCGCCCAAGACCAAGACGCCCCTCGGAAGCCTGGATGATGTGGATCCCAAGCTGCTTGAGACCTACCAGAAGCTCGGGATACCGCTGACCGAACAGAAGCTTCTGGCCGGGGTAGCGGTTGACGCCATCTTCGACAGCGTCTCCGTCGGTACGACCTACAAAGCCAAGCTGGCCGAAGCGGGAGTCATCTTCTGCTCTTTTGGTGAGGCCGTTCGGGAGCATCCGGAGCTGGTCCGGAAATACCTGGGATCGGTCGTGCCGGCGAGCGACAACTTCTTCGCGGCCCTGAACGCCGCAGTGTTCAGCGACGGGTCATTCGTTTTCGTGCCCAAGGGTGTGCGCTGCCCCATGGAGCTGTCCACCTACTTCCGCATCAATGCGGCGGACACGGGTCAGTTCGAGCGGACTCTGATCGTGGCCGAAGAGGGTGCTTCGGTGAGCTATCTCGAGGGCTGCACCGCCCCCAAGCGGGACGAGAATCAGCTGCACGCCGCGGTGGTCGAGCTGGTGGCACTGGACGATGCCACGATCAAGTACTCGACAGTGCAGAACTGGTACGCCGGAGACGCACAGGGCAAGGGCGGGATCTACAACTTCGTCACCAAGCGCGGGAAGTGTGTCGGGGCCAACTCGAAGATCTCCTGGACCCAGGTCGAGACCGGCTCTGCTATCACCTGGAAATATCCCAGCGTCATTCTCCAGGGAGACAACTCGGTGGGAGAGTTCTACTCCGTGGCGGTGGTGAACGGGATGCAGCAGGCCGACACCGGCACCAAGATGATCCACCTGGGCAAGAACACGCGCAGCACGATCGTTTCCAAGGGCATTTCGGCGGGGCAGGGGCAGAATAGCTATCGCGGGCTGGTCAAGGTAATGCCAAAGGCGGCCGGCGCCCGCAACTACACCCAGTGCGACTCAATGCTCATCGGCAATCGCTGCGGGGCGCATACCTTTCCCTACATCGATGTCCAGAACTCCACTGCCTCGGTCGAGCACGAGGCTTCGACCTCGAAGATCGGCGAGGACCAGATCTTCTATCTGAAGCAGCGGGGCCTGAACACCGAGAATGCCATCTCGATGATCGTAAACGGCTTCTGTAAGGAAGTCTTCAAGGAGCTTCCCATGGAGTTCGCCGTGGAAGCTCAAAAACTGCTAGGCGTGAGCCTGGAAGGAAGCGTGGGATAATGCTGGAAATAAGAGGCCTCCGGGCCAGCGCCGGGGACAAGGAGATTCTCAAGGGCATCGATCTCACCGTCAACGCCGGTGAGGTTCATGCCGTGATGGGGCCCAACGGCTCCGGGAAGAGCACGTTGGCTCAGGTACTCGCCGGCCATCCGGCCTATACGGTAACGGAAGGTCAGGTGCTCTACGAGGGGAACGACCTCCTGGACATGGATCCCGAGGTACGCGCCCAGGCAGGGATCTTTCTGGCGTTTCAGTACCCTGTCGAGATCCCGGGCATCAGCAACGCCTACTTTCTTCGGGCGGCTTACAACGAAATCCGCAAATCCAAAGGCCTCGAAGAGGTCGACTCGATGGACTTTCTCGACCTGCTCGAGGAGAAGCTCAAGCTGGTGGAGTGGGGTCCCGAGATCATGAGCCGCGCGGTCAACTCAGGGTTCTCCGGTGGTGAAAAGAAGCGCAACGAGATACTCCAAATGGCCGTGCTCGAGCCCCGGCTCGCCATCCTGGACGAGACCGACTCCGGACTCGACATCGATGCGCTTCGCATCGTGGCCGGCGGCGTGAATGCTCTTCGGAGGCCGGATAACGCCACCATCATTGTCACCCACTACCAGCGGCTGCTCAACTACATCGTCCCCGATCAAGTGCACGTGCTGTCCGCCGGCAGAATTGTGCGCTCCGGCGGCAAGGACCTCGCACTCGAGCTCGAGGCCAGAGGGTACGAGTGGCTGGAGCAGGAGGTAGGGGCAGCATCGTGAGGGAGGCTCACCTGCAGGAATTTGGCTTGCCGCTTCCGGTGACCACCGCAGAGGCTCCCGACTGGCTGGAGCCGGTCCGCCAGGCAGCCATCGACCGCTTCGCCGCAGTCGGGTTTCCCGCCGCCCGGGACGAAGAATGGCGTTTCACGCCGATTGCTCCGATCGTCCAGGGTAGCTGGCGACGGGGCATGGTCCCGTCGCGTAAAATCACCCGGGAGGAGCTGGCCCCCTTCATCTTTGGACATCCGGAGTGGACTACCCTCGTATTCGTCGATGGGGGGTACACTGAAGCGCTGAGCTCCACCGGCGACCTGGCCCCCGGAGTCCGCGCGGGAAGCCTGGCTGAAGCGCTCCAGGCCGATGGGGCTCTCCTGAAGAAACACCTGGCGCGTCACGCTTCCATAGAAGGCAGCCCCTTCACCGCCCTTAGCACCGCTTTCATGCGAGATGGCGGGTTCCTTCATGTTCCCGCCAATACCGACCTCACCCGACCGGTGCATCTGGTCTTCGTGACCACGGCCGATGCGGCCGCGAGCGTCACCCATCCTCGCAACCTGATCGTCATTGATCGTGGAGCCCGAGCGTCGGTCATCGAGAGTTACGTGAGTCTCGCCGAGGGCACCAGCTACTGGACCAACGCGGTAACCGAGGTGGTCGCCGGGGCCAACTCCTGGATCGAGCACACCCGCATTCAGCGTGAGAGCGAGCGTGCCTACCATGTAGGACTGACTCACGTGGACCAGCAGCGCGACAGCCACTACCGCTCCTTCACCCTGGCCATGGGCGGTGCCCTGGCCCGGCATAACCTCCACGCCCGCTTGAACGGCGAGAACGTGGAGACACTGATGTATGGCCTGTACCTGACCCGGGGTGATCAGGTGGTGGACAACCACACCGCCATTTACCATGACCAGCCCAACTGCCGCAGCTGGGAGGTCTACAAAGGGGTGCTCGACGGCCACTCCCGCGCCGTATTCAATGGCAAGGTGCTGGTGAAGCCGGAGGCGCAGAAGACCGACGCCAAACAGACCAACCGGAATCTCCTGCTCAGCGACACGGCCAAGGTGGATACCAAGCCTCAGCTGGAGATCTTCGCCGACGATGTGAAGTGCACCCATGGTGCCACCGTGGGCCGGCTGGACGACGTCGCCCTCTTCTATGCCCGGAGCCGAGGTGTGCCCGTAGAGAAGGCGCAGCGACTCCTGACCTATGCCTTTGCCGCGGAGGTCACTTCGGAGATCGTCCTGGAGCCGGTCCGAGACGAGCTGGACCGGCTGGTCCGCGAGCGCCTGGGGGAGATGTGAGCGGGGCAGCGGGGCAGCGGGGCAGCGGGGCAGCAACCGCCGAGAAGATCGGTTCGGTGGAGTCTGTCACCGCCTCGCCGCCCCGCCGCCCCGCTGCGCCGCTCGATGTAGCGCGGATTCGAGAGGACTTCCCCATCCTCCGCCAGCGGATCCGGGGCAAGCCGCTCGTCTACCTCGATAACGCAGCGACCAGCCAGAAGCCTCAAGTCGTCATCGACGCGGTCACCCGTTTCTACACCGAGGAGAACGCCAACATCCATCGCGGGGTGCACTACCTCAGCGAGCGGGCCACGGTGGCCTATGACGAGGCGCGGGAGAAGGTGGCCCGATTCCTCAATGCTCGGTCCAGCCGGGAGGTCATCTTTACCCGTGGTACCACCGAAGGCATCAATCTCGTCGCCCAAACCTACGGCCGAAGCCGCCTGAAACCGGGCGACGACATCGTCATAACAGCGATGGAGCATCACTCCAATATCGTTCCCTGGCAGCTCCTCTGCGAACAGACCGGCGCAACGCTGCGGGCCGCTCCAATCAACGACCAAGGCGAGCTTGACGTGGAGGCGTTCGATCGGTTGCTGGGGGACCGTACCCGGCTGGTCGCCGTGGTGCACGTCTCCAATGCGCTCGGCACCATCAACCCGATCAGGCGGCTGATTGCGTTGGCGCATGCTCGGGGTATCCCGGTTTTGGTGGACGGCGCCCAAGCCGTCCCGCACCTCCGGGTAGACGTCCAGGACTTGGACTGTGATTTCTTCGCCTTCTCCGGCCACAAGCTTTTCGGACCCACCGGGGTGGGGGTGCTGTATGGACGCGAGACCCTGCTGGAGCGCATGCCGCCCTACCAAGGCGGTGGTGACATGATCGCGACTGTTACGCTACAGCGGTCGACATGGGCTCCGCTCCCAGCCAAGTTCGAGGCCGGCACCCCGATGATTGCCCAGGTGATGGGGCTCGGCGCGGCGCTCGATTATGTGAATCGGGTAGGCTTGGACGCCATCGGCGCCTGGGAGCAGGAGCTTCTTCGGTACGCCACCGAACGGGTCACGCAGATCGAGGGGATCCGGCTGATCGGTACCGCAAGGGAGAAAGCCAGTGTGCTGGGATTCGTGCTCGAGGGGGTGCATCCCCACGACATCGGCACGGTACTCGATGACGCGGGGGTGGCCATTCGGGCAGGGCACCACTGCGCCCAGCCGGTCATGGAGCGGTTCGGCGTTCCGGCCACCGCCAGGGCCTCCTTCGCTTTCTATAATACCCGAGGCGAAATCGATGCCTTGGTGGACGGTCTCATGACTGTCAAGAAGATGTTCGCTTAATGGCTAGTCTCAGCGGACTCTACCAGGACCTGATCCTGGACCATAACCGAGCACCTCAGAACTTCCGGCGGATGGATGACGCCAACCGCCGGGTCGACGGGGTCAATCCGCTCTGCGGCGACCGGCTGACCGTCTGGCTCAAGATGGAAGACGGCGTCATTAAGGACGCCACCTTTCAAGGCTCCGGCTGTGCCATCTCCAAGGCCTCGGCTTCTCTGATGACCAGCGCGGTGAAGGGAAAGACCCGCGAGGAGGCAGAGGCGCTCTTCGAGCGGTTCCACCGGCTGGTCACCGGCTCTATGGAGACCGCGGAAGCGGAAGCCCTGGGTAAGCTGGTGGTGTTCTCCGGCCTGTCCGAGTTCCCCATTCGGGTCAAATGCGCCAGCCTCTCGTGGCATGCGCTGAAGGCAGCGCTCAGCGAGCCCGATACGGTGGTTTCGACCGAGTAGGGGGAACGAGGGAAGGAAGGAATGGGTTAGGTCGATAGGTCTCCATACTCATGCTCTATAAGGAAGAAGACAGATGCCCTACAATCCCGCACTCGTCGCCCCCATGCGAACCGAAGTCACCCGCCTCGGCGCCAAGGAGCTCACCACCACCACCGAGGTTGATGCGGCGCTGGGCGACCAGAAGGGGTCGATGCTGGTTTTCGTGAACTCGGTGTGCGGGTGCGCCGCGGGGAATGCCCGTCCGGCTCTGGCCCTGGCGCTCAAGCACAGCGTGGTGCCGCAGCAGGTGGTGACGGTATTCGCCGGTCAGGACCTGGATGCCGTCGCCCGGGCCCGCCAGTATTTCGGCGAGTACCAGCCCAGCAGTCCCTCCATGGCGCTGCTGCGAGACGGCGAGGTGGTCCATTTCGTCCATCGGCACCAGATCGAGGGCCGTTCGCCCCAGTCCATCGCTACCGAGCTGTCGGCAGCGTTCGACCGGTTCTTCGGCGCCGCGGTCTAGGCGCCGATGTCCGGCCACGTTTTTCACCCCGGCCATGCGGAACTGCACGGTATTACGGTCGTGGTCGAGACCAGCGGCTCGTTGACCTACGTGGGGCGGTACGACAGCGAGGATGAACGCGGGGTACTCATGCTGGATGTCGGCGTTCACGATGCCGAGTCGGCGGGCGTACCCAAGGAGGAGTATGTCCGGAAGAGCGCCAAGTTCGGGATCCGGAGTGACCACAAGCGCCTGGTAGTTCCGGCCGCCGAAGTTACCCGCATTACTCGGTTGGGCGAGATGGGCTAGGCCTGCGTTTGGGGGGTGTCCCGCGTGGTGCCCCATTGATGCTGTTATGGTGTCGTCAATTCCACAGGTAGACAAATCCAATAGATTCATCGGCATGGACAGGTACGATGTCATAGTAATCGGCGGCGGCCACGCCGGCGCTGAAGCTGCCACCCTGGCCGCACGGCGAGGGGCCAGGACTCTCCTTCTCACGCAGAATCTCGAGACCATAGGACAGATGTCGTGCAATCCCGCGATCGGCGGGATTGCCAAGGGCACCGTTGTCCGCGAAGTCGACGCGCTCGGCGGGGTGATGGGCCGAGCCACAGATCTGGCGCGGATTCAGTTTCGCATGCTGAACAAGTCGAAGGGCCCTGCAGTCTGGTCCCCCCGGGCTCAGTGCGATCGAGGCCTCTACCGGCGGGCGGTCCGCTCAGTGTTGGAGTTGCAACCGACCCTCGAATTCGCACAGGGAACGGTGGCCAGCTTTCTAGTGTCTAGTAAATGTATTGATGGTGTCGTGACATTGGACGGCAGGAAATATTACGCGCCAGCGGTCGTGCTCACAGCCGGCACATTCTTGCGGGGGCGGATTCATCTAGGACTGGACACGCAGATACCAGCCGGCCGAGCCGGAGAGGCACCGGCAACCGAAGTCGCGCACCAGATCGAGGAACTGGGCTTCACGGTCAAGCGCTTCAAGACCGGAACACCGCCCCGGATCGACGGGCGTTCGGTGAACCTATCGCGCATGCTGCGTCAGGACGGAGATCCGGGAGTATTCTGGTTCTCATACTATCAGCGGGCCGGACACCCAGCGCAGCGACCCTGCTACCTGACCCGCACCGGTCCGGAGCTCCAGGAGATCGTGGTCCGACACCTCCGGCAATCGGCGTTGTACGGTGGTGCGATCAGCGGCCGAGGGCCACGGTACTGCCCCTCGATAGAAGACAAGGTCCTGAAGTTCCCGGACGCCGAGCACCACCAGGTCTTTCTGGAGCCGGAGGGCCTCGACACGTCGGAGATGTACGTTAACGGGCTTTCGACCTCACTGCCTGCGTCGGTGCAGCTAGAGTTTCTTCGAAGTGTCCCCGGCCTCGAGCGGGTCCTCATGACGCGGCCAGGCTACGCGATTGAGTACGACTATTTCCCCCCGACGCAGCTGCACCCGACCCTCGAATCGAGGCATCTCTCAGGCCTCTTCCTCGCAGGACAGGTCAACGGAACGACGGGGTACGAGGAGGCGGCCGCACAGGGCGCCATCGCTGGTATCAATGCCTCGGCTCGCGCCCTTGATCTGGACACCATCGTGTTCGGGCGAGGCGATGCTTTTCTTGGCGTCCTGACTGACGATCTTGTCAGCAAAGGCGTGGACGAGCCCTATCGATTGTTCACGTCTCGATCCGAATACCGGCTCCTCCTCCGCCAGGACAACGCCCTTCGGCGTCTGGCACCGATCGCTGAGCGTCTGGGTACTCTGAGCCAGACGGAGCTGGCGCTGGCTGAGACGAGACTCAGGAACGAAGAGGCCGTACAGTCCGTGGCCGAAGTGACCACGATCGCGCCTGGCGCTGCGAATCCGATCCTCAACGAATCCGGATCACCTCAGATCCTGGAGTCAATGCGGATCGCTGACCTGGCTCGCCGCCCCGGCGTAGCCCTGACCCACTTGCTCGCCTGCGTCGGGATTGATTGCCCTGAGGGATCTGCTGACTGGGCTGACATTGAATTCAAGTACTCCGGCTACCTTGCCCGAGAACGGTCGGCGGTGCAGAAGCTGACGCAGATGGAAGGGTTCGCTATCCCGGCGGATATCGAATACCGAGAGCTCACGACTCTCGCGTTTGAGGCGAGAGAAAGGCTTCACCTGCTCCGTCCCGAGACCCTGGGTCGCGCAAGCCGTATCCCCGGAATTTCTCCGAGCGATCTGCACGGTATCATCCTCGAAGTGACGCGCAGAAAGTCCGGCCCCGACCTGGCAGCCGTTTCACGTGAAACTCACCCCGCCACCGAAATGGCTATTCCCGACGCACACCACCGAGGCTCCGAGAAGGTTACACCGTAGCAACGCTCGCAGGTCTTCAGGCCCCCGCCCCACGTCCGATCTCGTCCCGTGCAGCTTTCACTCCCGGCCTTCGCCTGGAGAACCATCTAACCTGAGTGACCGGTCGCCTGCTCCGAACCGAATCAGGCCAGGACATTTTAGGGTGCTGGCCGCTCTGCTTAGACATCGCTGTCGGGAGAACCGAGGTGCGCCGCAGTATGTTTCACGTGAAACGAACAGTCCACTTTCTAGATTGACAACCCCGCGATCGTTGGGCGGTTGCTGAGGCCATCCTCGCCGCCCACGTTCCTCAGCGAATCGAACCTTCCTCGACGGTCGAACCTTCCCTCGACGGAAGGCAGTGGGGGCGATCACTCGCCATGTGAATCAATCAACTTCGCGCAGGAGATTGCACGGCGCACGCAAACTCCTATATTCGTGTGTTCCCCCCATTGGATGCGTACATCAAATAGCCTACGCAGGACATCTTGGGCCGTAACTGACAGCTAACAAACAACTTAGAGGCAAATCAGCGCCTATGGCTCATGTCATAGCAATAGCGAACCAGAAGGGTGGTGTGGGTAAAACCACAACCGCCGTCAATGTTGCGGCCTCTCTCGCCATGGCCGAAAGACGCACGCTGCTCCTCGATGCTGACCCACAGGGCAACGCGACCAGCGGTGTCGGCATCGCCAAGGAGACGGTAGAGCTCTCCCTCTACGAATCACTCGTCGAGGGACGCCCCGCCGCCGACTCGATTCTCACCATTGGCGCGCTTCCGTTCCTTTCGGTTCTCCCGGCGACGCAGGACCTGGTGGGGGCCGAGCTGCAGCTCGTGGAGCGTGAGGGCCGCGAGGCCCAGCTGCGGAAGGTGCTCGAGCAATTGCAGGACTCCTACGACTATATCGTCGTCGACTGCCCACCCTCGCTCGGCCTGCTGACGCTGAATGTTCTCGCGGCGGCCAATGCCGTGCTGATCCCGATTCAGTGCGAGTACTACGGCCTTGAGGGAATCTCGCAGCTTCTTAACACCGTCCGCCTAGTACAGCAGAACTTCAATCCTGGCTTGGCGATAAGCGGTGTGCTCCTGACCATGTACGACTCACGTTTGAACCTATGTCGGCAGGTGGCCGAGGATGCCAAGGAGTACTTTGGCGCCAAGGTGTTCATGACACCCATCCCCAGGAATGTTCGCCTCGCAGAGGCGCCCAGCTTCGGGAAGCCGATTCTGTTGTACGACGTGCAGTCCGTAGGTGCCAAGAGCTACCTGGCAGTCACCCAGGAGCTGATGCGCCGGGTCGAAAATCCAGGTGTCATCGAAGAGGCGCCTGCACCCATCCCTGAGGTGACCACATGAGCGAGACGAAGCGATTGGGGCGAGGTCTTGAGGCCCTGCTCGGAGCGGTGTCCAGGGAGCAGGCCGAAGCATCTGGCTCACTTCGGGAGCTTCCCATCGGTAATGTCGTGCCGAACCCGTATCAGCCGCGCACCCATGTAGACGAGGGCGCGCTGACCGAGCTGACCGCGTCGATCGAAGCGTCCGGCCTGCTGCAGCCGGTGATCGTCCGTCCGAAGAACGGAAAGTTCGAGCTCATTGCCGGCGAGCGCCGCTGGCGGGCGATTCAGCGTTTGGGCTGGGCCAAGATCCCGGCGGTGGTCAGGGAAGTCGACGATCAAACGCTGCTGACGCTCGCCCTCATCGAAAATCTTCAGCGCGACGATCTGAGCTGTATCGACGAGGCTGCCGGGTATCAGCGCCTCGGCGCGGAGTTCAAGATTCCGCAGGCGGAGATCGCGCGGCTGGTGGGAAGGAACCGCTCCACGGTCGCGAACCTGCTCCGTCTTCTCAAGCTGCCGGATGAGGTCAAGACGCTGGTCCAGGAGGGTAAGCTGTCCGAGGGCCACGCTCGCGCGCTGCTCGCCGTCGAGAAGGAATCGGAGCTCCTTCGCCTTGCAAGAGAAGCGGCGGCTCAGGGCTGGTCGGTGCGCGACACCGAGGCTCGGGCCAGGGGAGAACCGCCTGCGCCGGTGGCGGCGGTTGCACCCACCAACGGTCCCCGCCCCCGTCCCCCGCAGAAGATGGCCACGGCCGAAGTGCGGCGAATCGAAGACGCGTTGAGAAAGCGGCTGGGCACCGACGTGCGCGTCACCGCCCGGCGCCGTGGCCGCGGGTTTCTCAGCATCAGCTATTACTCCAACGACGATCTTGCGCGGGTGCTCGAGTTGATTCTGGGTGAGCCGTTCGCGGGATGAAGAGCCGTTCACGCTCTATCACCATCCTGATTCAGAAGGATGGCAGGACGAAGACGCAGAGCTTCCGGGTCCGACTCCGTACGCTCCGGATCGCGGCTTGGTTCCTGGGGCTGATGGCGGTGCTGTTCCTTCTCCTGTTGGTGTTCTACGGACCGGTGTTCCGCGCGGCGAGCCGGGTTCCGGGAATGGAGCGCGAGTTGACCAGATTGCGGGCGGAGAACGCGAGGGTCCGCGACCTTTCAGCGGCCCTCGACAGCGCCGAATCCCGATATGCTCAGGTCCGCCAGATGATGGGTGGCGAAATCGTGCGGGATCCGTTGACGATCAAATCGTCCCTGCCTGTTGCTCCTCCCATCCGAGCTCGCCTGATTTCGGCGCCGGCCGCCGCCGCTCCCGGACTCGGTATCCCGCAATATTGGCCATTGGACGAGACCGGATACATCACTCGCGGGCAGGTCAAGGCGGGTGGCCGCGATGAGTCCCACCCTGGAATCGACATTGCAGTGTCGGTCGGGAGTCTGGTACGTGCGTCCGGCGGCGCCGTCGTTCAGCAGGCGGGGGAAGACCCGGAGTACGGTCACTTTGTCCTGCTCGATCATTCGGACGACTACCAGACCATGTACGGACACCTTTCGCGCATCTTAGTGACAGCAAGTGCCACAGTCGCTCCGGGCGAGGTCATTGGACTGACCGGTAACAGCGGGCGCTCGACCGCGCCCCATCTGCACTTCGAGATTCGCCAGCGCGGTCTATCGCTGGACCCGCAGACCCTGGTAAAGGAGGGGCGTTGATGGGGTTCTTTAGCAACACCGCGCGTGACGAAGAGGGAAACGAGCTCAAGCGACGGCGGACCGACCAGATTCCCTTCTCTATTATCGCCAGCGACATGACAGTAATAGGGGACCTGGAGACAGAAGGCATGGTGCGGGTCGAAGGGCGGGTCCGCGGCACCGTTCGGGTCGGCGGTCAAGTGCTCGTGGCCCAAGGCGCGGTCATCGAGGGAGACCTCCATACCCAGGAGGCCGTCATTGCCGGACAGGTAAGCGGAGCCATTCACGCACGGGAGCGAGTCGAGCTCCAGGCCACCGCGATGGTCGCGGGAGACATCCTCACCCCCCGGATCTCCATCATCGAGGGGGCCCGAGTCACCGGCGAGGTCAAGATGGACGCCGCCGCTCGGCCGGAGGCCGTTGGGAATTCCCACAATAGTTGATAATTCAGCTAAGTGTGTGGAAATAAAAAGTTTGCCGCCACAAATTGCATCATGGGGGATCTAAATCACGCCGACGTGCCACTCCTTTACGTAGTGACCGCTCGTTGCTGCTATACTGTGCTTTCGCTGGCACTACTCTCGTGCTCCGCGCCATCCACCTCCGGTATGCGGGTCGGCCTCATCACTCCCGGCTCGATCGCGGATGCCGCCTGGAACTCCGCGGCATACCAGGGCCTCCAGCGTATACGTGATTCGCTGGGTGTCCGGATCAGCCACGTCGAAGCCAGGACACCAGCCGAGCAGGCCGAAGCGCTTCGGACCTACGCCGCCCAGGGTTACGACCTCGTCTTTGCCAATGGCTTCGAGTTCCAGGACGCCGCCGAGCGGGTGTCGGCCGAGTACCCGAAAACAATTTTCATCGTCACCTCTGGCCGGCGAGCCCATGGGAACGTGGTCCCCCTCATCTTCCGGCTGGAGGAGGCGAGCTACCTGGCCGGGATGGTGGCGGGTGGCCTGACCAGGAGCAATGTGCTCGGCTTCGTGGGTGGGATAGAGCTCCCACCGATCAAGGCCGCTTACCAGGGTTGGTTGAACGGCGCCAGGGCGGTGAATCCCAGGACTCAGAGCCGCGAGATCTATCTCAACAGCTTCGACGATGCCGCCGCCGGCCGCGAGGCGGGGCTGGCGCTCATGCGCGTCGGCGCCGACATGTTTCACCACAACGCCGATGCCGCGGCGCTCGGTCTGTTCCAGGCGGTCAAGGAACGGGCCGGGGTGTATGTGTTCGGCTCCAATGCCGATCAGTCGAGTCTGGCGCCTGACCGGGTACTGGGTAGCGCCGTGATTGACCTGCCGCATGCCTTTTTTCTGGTGGCTTCCGAGGTCCGATCCGGGGTTTTCACTCCCCGGGTGAAGGTATTCGGCCTGGAAGGCGGTGTCGTGCGCTACGTACCCAATCCCCGTGTCGACGGCCTCGTGCCACCCGCGTTGAAGGCTCGACTGCGCGCTGCTACGGACTCTATGGTTGCCGGTACCCTGATAGCCGCACCCCGGCCGTCCACCATGGAGGCCATGGGCAAACCGCTGCGCCGATGGGGCGGCTCATGAGTGCCGGCGTTCCGCTTTCCGACGTCGTCGCCTACGTGGACGAGTATCTCCGAATCCGGGAGATACCGGACGAGCCAAATGCGATCAATGGCCTCCAGGTCGAGAACGGTGGGCAGATCGGTGCCATCGTAGCCGCGGTGGATGCCTCCCAGGCCACGATCGACGGGGTGATCGCAACGCTGGAGCCGGGGCAGCCGCCGCCACTGGTGCTGGTGCATCACGGATTGTTCTGGGACGGCAATGTGCCGGTGACCGGCCGGCGGTACCGGCGGCTTGCGGCGCTCCTCGATCATGACATTCCACTCTACGCTGCCCACAATCCTCTCGACGTACACCCGGAGGTCGGCAATAACGCCGTGCTGGCCGAGCGTCTCGGGATCGAGGTGGAAGGCTGGTTCGGGAACTACCGGGGCATACCGATCGGGACTTGGGGGCATAGTCCGGCGAGTCTCCCCACGCGAGAAGCGCTGGCCGTGGAGCTCGACCGCGTGTTGCACACGATGAAGGGCAGCGCGCGAGTGATCCCGGGGGGTCCCGAAAAGCCGGGCCGGATCGGCATCATCACCGGTGGTGCCGGCAGCATGATCGCCGCGGCCGGTGCGGCCGGCCTCGATACCTTCATCACGGGCGAGGGTCCGCACCACACCTATTTCGACGCGATGGAGCTCCGCCTCAACGTCATCTATGCCGGCCACTACGCCACGGAGACCCTGGGCGTCCAGGCCATGGCGTCACATCTGGCCGAGCAGTTCGACCTCGAGTGGGACTTCCACGACCATCCGACCGGCCTCTGATGTGACTTCGGTGCTCGAGCTTGCCGGCATCGACAAGCGATTCGGCTCGGTGCACGCTCTGCGCGCGGTCGATTTTGCGTTGGCCCCGGGTGAAGTGCATGCCTTGCTGGGAGAGAATGGGGCCGGAAAGTCCACCTTGATGCAGGTGGCCTACGGTTTGGTACGACCAGACGCGGGTGAGGTCAGGATCCACGGGGCGACACACCGGATGGCGAGTCCCCGGGCTGCCCGAGCGCTGGGCATTGGGATGGTGCACCAGCATTTCACCTCGGTACCCGCCCTGACTGTCGCCGAGAACGTGGCGCTCTCGGCCGGTTGGCCGGTAAGACCGCACGAAATGCGGGAGCGCACCCGGCTCCTGAGCGAGCGGATGGGACTTCCGCTCGATCCCGATCAGCGGGCCGGACGTCTGTCGGTATCCCTCAAGCAGCGGCTCGAGATCGTCAAAGCCCTTGCGGGCGACGCCACGATGCTGCTCCTCGACGAGCCCACCGGGGTGCTCGCTCCGCCAGAGGCGGAGCTGCTGCTCACGATGGTTCGGAGCTTCACGGACTCCGGCGGATCGGCGGTCCTGATCACGCATAAGCTCGACGAGGCGCTGCTGACGGCCGACCGGGTGACCGTTCTGCGACGGGGCGGCGTGACCTTCACCGGACCGATCGCCGGCCAGACCGCTGAGTCACTGGCCCACGCGATGATCGGTGGTGACCCGGGTGTCCCCCTTACCGGCAGAGAGACTGTCAGCAGGTCGGAGCCGCGGTCTTCCCGGGAGCTGATTCGCCTCGACGCCCTGGAGGTCTCCCGGGAGAGCGGCTACGGCATCGCTCTTCGGCACGGGTCTCTTTCGGTCCGAGCCGGAGAGATCGTCGGCGTGGCTGCAGTAGAGGGAAGTGGACAGCGTGAGCTTCTCCGAGCCGTGGCCGGGCGCATCACGCCACTCCGCGGCAAGCTCCAGGTGGCTCAGCCGGTGGGATTCATCCCGGAGGACCGCACCTCCGAGGGTCTGATCCCGGCGCTCAGCCTCACGGAGAACGTGGTTCTGGGCCTGGGAAACGAGGGACCGTGGATTCATGGCGGCCGGATTGCCTGGCGCGAGGCGACGGCCCATACCGCCGACCTCATTCGGGACTACGAGATCATAGCGCCGGGACCCGGCACCCGGGCCGCGGCGCTGAGCGGGGGTAACCAGCAGAAGCTGGTTGTGGCACGCGAGCTCTCTCGGGCTCCTGCGGTGATAGTCGCGGAGAACCCCACCCGCGGTCTCGACATCAGCGCTGCGGCCGCCATCCACGCCCGCCTGCGGGCCGCCGCGGCGGCGGGGGCCGCGGTTCTCTTCTATTCAGCCGATCTGGACGAGGTGCTGTACCTCGCCGACCGGGTGATCGTGGTGACGAGAGGTACGGTCGCGGTGGCTGCTGCCGGTGCATCGCGCTCGGAGGTCGGCGCCATGATGCTCCGAGCCGAGCGTGAGGCATGAGAGCGCTGGGGTGGGCGGTCGGTGCGGTGGCACTAGGTCTGGCTGTCCTCTTCGTGGGGCTCGAAGCGGCCGGCTTCGACGCCGAGGCCGGGCTGAGCGCGCTTTGGCTGGGTGCCTTCGGTTCCTGGGATGCGTTTACATCAAGCACCCTGCTGCGTGCGGTGCCGCTCATCCTCATTGGCCTCGGCATCTCGGTGGCCTTTCGAGGTGGCGCGCTCAACATCGGAGCCGAGGGGCAGTTCTACGCCGGTGCCATCGCCGCAACCTGGGTCGGGCTGCACCTCGGGGGGCCAGTCCAGTCTGATCGCCATTGCGGTACTCCTTCTGGCTGCGGCGGTTGCCGGGCTCGGCTGGATTCTGCTTCCGGTCTGGCTGAAGCTGCGGTTCGGCGTCATCGAGGTCATCAGCACCCTCCTCCTCAACTTCGTGGCCCTGTCGCTGGTCAGTTACATGGTGCAGGGGCCGCTCCAGGAACGCGGAAGGATTTACCCCCAGAGTGATGCGATCGCGGAATCGGCGCGGCTGCCCATGTTGCCTGGCTCCCGGCTTCACGCCGGCTTGATCCTCGCCGTCGCCGCCGGCCTGGTGCTCTGGTTCCTCTTCGCCAGAACGCTCTGGGGCTTCAGGCTTCGCGCCGTTGGACTCGGCCCGCGTGCCGCCGAGGTCAGCGGGCGAATCGACAGCCATGGCGTCAGTGCGATGGCACTCCTCATCTCGGGAGCAATCGCAGGATTGGCCGGCGGTGTGGAAGTGAGTGGGGTCTCGTATGCCCTGTTTCAGAACCTGTCGCCCGGGTATGGCTTCACTGGAATCGCCGTCGCCCTCCTGGGCGGCCTCCATCCGATCGGGGTCGTGATAGCCGGCATCCTCTTCGGCGCGCTCGAAGCGGGGGCGGGTGCCATGCAGCGGGATGCCGGAATACCGGCCGTGGCGGTGTACGTGGTAGAGGCCGTGGTGATCATCGTTGCACTGCTGGCCACCGTACCGCGGGGAGGATGGATCGGATTGCGGGCGGTGGTGCGGAAGCGGATCGCTCCAGGTAAGGCCCCGGGATAATGGACACCGAAGTTCTCATTGCCGGCTTTCTGGCCGCCGCGGTGCGGGTGGCCACCCCTCTGCTGCTCGCCGCCACCGGCGAAACCATCGCCGAGCGCTCGGGAGTGATCAACCTGGGCCTCGAAGGGACAATGCTCGCCGGCGCCCTTGCTGCCACCATGGGTGCAACGGCGTGGGGTCCGTGGAGCGGGGTGGCGTGCGCGGTGGTAGCCGGGATGCTCCTCGCGGCCGTGTTCGCGCTGCTTGCTGTGGGCGCCCGGGCCGACCAGATCATCACCGGTACCGCCATCACTCTCGCGGCCGTGGGACTCACCGGCACCATCTACCGGCAGGCCTACGGCTCTGGGGGTGCCGGTCTCAGCATTCCCACGCTCAAGTCGATGGCCATTCCAGGTCTATCAGAGATACCGTTGCTGGGGACGGCGCTTTTCGATCAGCCGGCACCGACCTACCTGGCCTTGCTCAGCATGCCACTTGTCTGGTGGGTCCTGTTTCGAACCCGCCTGGGACTGGCGCTACGAGCGACCGGCGAAGGCGCCGCAATGGCCCGGGCGGCGGGAGTTCGAACCAGGCTGATCCGTACCGGGGCGACGGTTGTGGGCGGCGGGTTTGCGGGTCTGGCCGGCGCCAGCCTGGTGCTGGCGCAGGTCGGCTCGTTCACCGAGGGGATGACGGCAGGTCGTGGCTACGTGGCGATTGCGATCGTGGTATTGGGTCGCTGGCATCCGGGTGGGATCGCTCTGGGCGCGTTGCTGTTCGGGGCAGCGACCGCGCTGCAGTATCTGCTCCAGACCCTGGAGCTCGACGCCCCCTATCAGCTCTTTCTCATGCTGCCGTACCTGCTGACGCTGCTGGCGCTCGCCGGCGCGGTGGGGCGGGTTCGGGCTCCGGCCGATCTGGGCCGGTGAGCGTGCGAGCGAAAAACGCTCACCCTCGGGACGCGGCGAGCGCATCACGGGCATCCACGATGGTTTGCCGGACCCGGGCCTTGAGCTCCGGAATATCGCTGAGGGTCAGCCCGGTCGTCTCCACTGGCTCGAGTACCCGGACCTCGGCGTCGGACCGTCCGAACCGCCAGTCGTGCTTGCGGAGGGCGGTTCCGGTGCCGGAGACCGCGAGCGGGAGGATGGGCACGCCGGCCTCGATGGCCAGACGGAAGGCGCCATCCTTAAACGGCAACAGCTCAGAGGTTCGGGAGCGGGTGCCTTCCGGGAAGATCATTACCGAGACACGATTCCGGAGCGCACGGCGGCAGCGTTCCATGGCCTCGATGGCGCTGGGCCCGAACCCGCGCTTGACGGGCACATCGCCTGCCAGCCACATCATCCAGCCCATGATGGGGATGCGGAAGAGCTCGGCCTTGGACAGCCACTTCATTTCCCACGGCAAATGGCTGATGAGGAGAATGTCGGCAAAGGACTCGTGATTGGAGACCACCACGAAGGGCCTCCTGGGGTTCCTAGGCATTGTTCCGGAATAGCGGAAACGCCAGAGCGGATTCAACGTCGCCATGGCGGGTCCGATCTTGCGAAAGATGCGTCCGGTGATGTAGCGGCCCCGATCGAATGGTGCGGTGAGCAGCCGAACGACCGCGAGCACCGGGAACCACAGCACGACGCACACGACGAAAACGAGCCAGGCCCAGATCGAAAGGATGGTTTGCCAGAGTCGCGACATGCTACTCTATTCCGGGCTTGGGTAGGCAGGGTTGCCTGATGCGGACCGCCGCAGGCCGGGTAACCTTAGCGTCTTCGGGCTGTGAGGGACAAGAGGCCACCTCTTTCGCGAGCCAGACATGATCCAAGATGGGCAGATGATCGAGCCGGACGGCGGGCCTAACCTGGCTTCAGCCGGTGACGAGTCGAAATTGGCGGGATTTCTGGGTGGGAGTGCTGACGTTCGTCATGTCTCCCTGGTGATCCTCACCTTGCTCGCGGTGCTCTACACCCTGCACTTCGCATCGGCGTTCCTCCTCCCGATCGTAGTGGCCATCCTGCTGAACCTGCTCCTCAGTCCCAGCGTGCGACTTCTCAAAAACTACCTTCGAATACCGGTACCGCTGGGAGCGGGAATCGTGATCGTCGTGCTGCTGAGTGTCGTTGGATTCGGCGTTTATCGCCTCGCCCCGGCGGCGAGCGCCTGGGTGGCTCGGGCTCCGCAAAGCATGGCGACACTGCAACGACGGATCCAGCCACTGCGCGCTCCAGTAGAGCGAGTCAGCGAGGCGGCCGAAAAAGTCGAGCAGGCCACCGATATGGATAAGAAGACCCAGGAGGTGGAAATCAAAGGCCCCAGTCTCATTCAGCAGGTCTTCGGCGGTACCACGGCGTTCCTGAGTACAGCCTTGGTGGTAATCTTCCTGACCTACTTCCTGCTCGCGTCGGGTGAGCTCTTCCTCCAGAAGCTCGTCGCGGTGCTTCCCCAACTGAAGGACAAGAAGACCGCGGTGCGTATCGTTCGAGAGACCGAGGCTCAGATCTCGGTGTATCTGGTGGTTACGACCTTGATCAACCTCGGGGTTGGTGTGGCCACTGGCGCCGCTCTCGCGCTAATCGGCATGCCGAACCCGGTATTGTGGGGAGTGGTCGCCGCGGTGCTGAACTTCGTCCCCTACATCGGTGGGCTGGTGAACACGGTGATCCTGGCTCTGGCGGCGTTTCTTACTTTCGAGGACACCGGCCAGGCGCTCATGGTCCCCGTTGTGTTTACCGTCATCAACATCCTGGAAGGGAACCTGATCACCCCCTTCGTCCTGGGCCGGCGGATGCGGCTGAATACCGTAGCCGTGTTCATTGGACTGGTGTTCTGGTGGTACCTCTGGGGAATAACCGGCGCTATTCTGGCCGTGCCGATCATGGCGACGATCAAGATCGCCTCCGATCACATCGCACCGCTGGCGCCGATCGGCGAGTTCCTGGCCGAGTAGGATCCGGGAGTCGGGATGGAGCCCAGAAAAGTGACCGGTCCGGTCTGTCTGCTGGAGAGCGAACGAGGCGTCGTAGCGGCAATACCGTTCGAAGCGGATTGGTCCCGCGTCCGGTTGTACCGCGGTGCCTGCGGTGGCGCTGCCGGATGGGTTCGGCGGCTCGTGCTTCTGGCCAGCCGCAATCGAGCGGTGGCCCTGGGCAACCGCGTGTTCCTGCCGGATCGATGCGACGGAGACCTGGGTATGCTCGCGCACGAGCTGACCCATTGCGCGCAGTATCAGGCCTGGGGGCCCGGGGTGTACTACGCTCGCGGCATGCTCGCCCAGTTGCGCGACCTGGTCCACCGCACACTCAGGGTGGGCTCCAGTCCGTATTCCTATCGGGTGAAGCCGGGTAAGCCGTTCCGATCGTACGGAATGGAGCAGCAGGCTCAGATGGTGGAAGACCGGTTCAGGCAGGGCCCCGGCGGCGATCATCCCATTCCATCGGCCTGATCCACCGTGTGGTGCTCCTCGGTGGCGGGCATCTTGTCCTCCCAGAGCGCGAGTACGTTCCCGTCGGGATCCGCGACCATGGCCATGATGCCCCAGGATTGCTGCGTCGGCTCGGTGGTGAACCGTACCCCGCGGTCATGAAGCACGCCACAGAAATGGAGCAGATCCGGCACGAACAGGGTGATGCCGGTGTGCCGGCCGACGAGAGACTTGGCATCCTTGTGCACTGCGGGATGCACGCTCACATGGGTCTCGCCTTCCAGGAACTCCGCTCCGAAGGAGCCTTGCCTGGTCAGTGGCAGCCCGAGCTTGTCGCGATAGAACTCCACGGCACGAGGGATATCGTGCACGAAGATGGCGATGCTGTGCAGAGTCGGGGTGATCGGAGCGGTCATTGAGGCGGCTTTCACTGCAAAAGGTTCAGGACCAGCTTCGCTACCAGCACACCAAGCGCAACCGCGCCGATGAACAATAAGAGAAGCACTCCGCTCAAGAGCAGAAGCGCCGTGCGGCTCCCGGCTCGGGCCGCCGCCGGCTGCTGCAGATGGCCCTCGAGCAGCGCCATATTCTTCAGGTTCGATTTCCAGGCCACGTCGAAGATATCGCCCAGTATCGGAACCCATCCGACCACGGTATCGAGCGCGACATTGGCGATCATCCGGCTGACCACGGATCTCGGGGCCCCCAGGCGTGATGCCTGGAGAATGATGTAGGCGGAGAAGACCGCGCTCACCGCATCCCCCAGCCCGGGGACCAGGCCAACCAGGGCGTCAAATCCGAACCGATACCGGGTCCCGGGAATGACAAAGGCGCTGTCGAGTAGCCGGCTCAGGGTTCGAAGCCGTTCCAGTTGCGGAGGCCGATAGGTGCCCACGACGGGGGCCGGCGTAGGGGGGCTCATTCGATCAGCCTTTGTCGCACCGCATGGATGTAATCGGTATAGGCGGGAACCCCTCCGTTGGCTCGCACATCGGAGGCGATCTGGCCGCGGTGATAGGCGGAGTGGATCACGATGTGGGTGAGGATCTCCTCGACCGTGTTGGTCCAGGCCTCCCCCTTCGAGTTGGTGTAGGGAATCTGTTCGGTGAGGGCGCCGGCATCGTCCAGATACTCCGGCCACATCCGGGAGAGCTCTTCGAGGCGCTGGCCGCAGGATTCCCCGTCGAGCTCGGGCCAGACCGGGAGCGTCTCCTGGCGCCGGCGGAGGCGGGCCATCCACAGGTGCTCAGCGCCGATGATGTGAGCCATCCATCTAAGGCTTCGCGACGGCGCAGTCTGCCTCAGGGAGTGCAGAGTTTCCCGATTGGCCCACACGTCGTAGCGAAGCAACTCGCGCAGATGCCGCATCACTCCAACCTCCCGGGCTCGGCGGCCGAGCCGTAGGCGGCACGAAAGTTTCGCCGCATACCGGCGAGTCCTGGCCGCTCAAACGGCGTGTCACCGAACCGTTCGCTGAACTCCTCCTCCGTCATCCGCTCGAAGAAGTCGGGTCCGGCTCCGCCCAGTTCGGCGGTGGGCTGAAACTCGGGTGCGCTGGCCGGCTGGGCGAATCGCTGATTCCAGGGGCAGACGTCGTTGCAGATGTCACAGCCGAAGGCATAGCCCTGAAACGCTCGGCCAGCTCGTCGGGAATGGGGCCGCTTCTGCTCGATCGTGAGATAGGAGATGCATCGAGTCGCGTCGAGCACCCTCGGCTCGACGAACGCGTATGTCGGGACAGGCGTCGAGGCACCGGGTGCAGCTGCCGCAGTGATCGAGCTCGAAGGGAGGATCCAGCGGAAGCTCGAGATCGGTGAAGATCGGCCCGATGAAGAAGAACGACCCGGCGCCGGGCCGAATGAGCATGGTGTTCTTGCCGATCCACCCGAGGCCCGGCCCGCTGGGCCAGCTCCCGCTCGGGTACCGGACCGTCGTCCGCGTAAGCATGCGCGACAGCCGGGCGCCGCTGGTCGCGAAGGACGTCCGCCGAGCATGTCCAGCCGCTCGTCCGGTGACGCGGTGGTAGTCCTGCCCGCGGGCATACTTGGCGATGCGGGGGGCGGCTGAGTCTTCTGCGCGGTCCCCAGTGATAGTAGTTGTCGAGCACGACAACCACCGCGCGCGCCTGGGGCAGATTGACCCGGGGTTCCTTGCGACGCGCCGCCTGACGGTGGAGGTATCGCATGGTTCCCGCGTATCCCTTGGCGAGCCACTCATCGAGACGCTCGCCATGGGCAGTCGGCCCCGGATGGGTGATCCCGCAGCCGACGAAGCCCAGCTCTCGCGCGCGGGCCTTGACCGCCTCGACTGAGCTCACGGGCATCCGGTCGCCGCTCCGTCGGACCCTGGCTCGACCTCGTTCATGATGAGCCGAGCTCCCCGCCCGTATGTCACGTACGACCAGGCCCACTGGATCATCACCAGGACACGGTTGCGGAACCCGATCAGGAAGAAGATGTGGACGAAGGTCCAAATCAGCCACGCCAGGAAACCGGCGAAATGGAGCTTCCAGATGTCGGCCACCGCGCGCCCCCGGCCGATGACGGCAAGCTGCCCCTTATCCCAATAGCTGAATGCCCGTCGGGGCTGCCGCTGCGAGATCGCCCTCGAATGGTGCGCGCGGTGTACTCGCCCATCTGGATGGCCACCGGGCAGATCCCCGGCAGCGGGCCGCCTTTCTGTGGTCGAACAGGGCCGCGTCGCCCAGCACGAACACCTCAGGATGGCCCGGAATCGTGCAATCCGGCTCGACGATGGCCCGGCCGGCGTTGTCGAGTGGCACGCCGAGACACCTGAGGACCGGGCTGGCCACATTGCCCGCGGCCCAGATCACCGTCTGGGTGGGTATGGTCCATCCTGCCGCCGCCACGGAGCCGGGGCGAATATCGGTGACAAACGTCTCGGTGCGCACTTCGACGCCGAGGCGGCGCAGTTCGAGCTTGGCCTTGTCTCCCAGGCTCGGCGGATAGGAGGGCAGCAGCCTGAGCCCACCTTCGAGAAGGAGGACGGTGGCTTCACCCGGGTCGATGTGCCGAAAGTCGCGCCGGAGGGCGTACCGGCGGAGCTCCGCCAAGGCTCCAGCGGTCTCTACTCCAGTTGGCCCGCCACCCACCACGACAAAGGTCAGCAGGGCGTGGCGGCGTACCGGATCCGTTTCGCGCTCTGCCCGTTCAAAGGCAAGCAGCACCCGTTGCCTGATGGTGATGCGCATCCTCGATGCTTTTGAGTCCCGGGTGCAAGACCTTGCCACTCGTCGTGGCCGAAGTATGAATGCCGCGCCCCGGTGGCGACGATGAGATAGTCGTAGGTCTTCGTGGCCCCATCGGCGAACACCACCCGGCGGGTCTCGGGGTCGATGGTCCATACCTCGGCCAGGAGCACATTGGCATTGGGCTGGTCGCGGAGCACCGACCGAATCGGGGCTGCGATGTCGCTCGGATTCAGGGCCGCCGTGGCGACCTGGTAGAGCATGGGCTGAAAGAGGTGATGGTTCCGGCGATCGACGACCGTTACTCGCACGGGAGCACGCTTGAGGCCACGGGCGGCATAGAGCCCTGCAAAGCCGCCGCCGAGGATGAGAACGTGAGGCACCCGTGCCTTCCGCCGCTCCGGCTGCACTACATGCCCGGCCATTTCAGAGGCCCATCGTCTGGCGCCGCCACCGGGCGAAGCGGACGACGTCCTCCAGCGGAGGGATGGCCTCCTCGTCGGCGTAGGCGGTGTACATCCGCCAGCGGAGGTAGGTGCGATCGGGCAGCGGGAGGAATGGCGCGCGGGTCCACCAGTTTCGGGCGCGAAAGGCCCACGCGGTCCGGAGCAGGTCCAGACCGAGGCGCGGACTCAGCAGCCCTCGCGCGGTGAGGCGGCCCGCAAGCGACAGCCAGGAGTGGGACATGCGCCAATTATAACGGTATATTCCGCTCCCTATGACACTCACGGCACGCCATGACAAATAGCCCGTACCGGACGATGGACGACAACAAGCGTCCAACCGAGGACGAGACCCTTCTCGAGGGACCGCAGCCGCAGGATCGTCATGAGAAGGAGCAGCTCCTCGTCTCCGATCCCTGGCGGGTGCTTCGGATCATGGGGGAGTTCGTCTGGGGATTCGACAATCTGGCTGACGTCAGGGACGGAGTCTCGATCTTCGGGTCGGCCCGGACCAAGCCTGATGATCCGCACTACGCTGCCGCCGTCGAGACAGCACGGCTTCTGGCGCAGGCCGGCATACCGGTGATCACTGGTGGAGGCCCCGGCATCATGGAGGCGGCCAACCGGGGGGCCCTTGAAGGCGGCGGTCTCTCGATCGGCTGCAATATCGAGCTGCCCTTCGAACAGGGCTCCAACCCGTTCCTCACCCGGAGCCTCAACTTCAAGTTCTTCTTCGTTCGCAAGACCATGTTCGTCAAGTATGCCACCGCGTTCATTGTGTTTCCCGGCGGCTACGGAACGCTCGACGAGCTGTTTGAGGCGCTCACGCTGATTCAGACCGGCAAGGTCAAGGACTTCCCGGTAATTCTCTTCGGCAAGGAATACTGGAAGGGGCTGGGAGAATGGCTCAGCCAGACGGTGTCCGCCCAAGGAAAAGTCGACGCCAAGGATCTCTTCTTGTTCAAGGTCACGGATGACCCTGCCGAAGCCACCCGGCTGGTGATAAAGGCGCGGGAGAAGCGATGACCCGGCCGTCGGCCAAATACCTGCGCGGGCAGCGGATCGATCCCAAGGCCACGACCGGGAAGGAAACGGTCGCGGAGCTGATCGATAACGCCTTCCTGGCCTATAACGCCGGCCGGCTGCGAGAGGGCTGCCAGCTCTTTACCCAGCGCATGCTGGAACCCGACGTCACCGTCGGCATGACGCTGACCGGGGCCATGACGCCCGCCGGGTTAGGCATGAGCTGTCTGATTCCCCTGATGGAGTGGGGATTCGTTGACTGGATCATCTCGACCGGCGCCAACCTGTACCACGATGCCCACTTCGCCCTCGGGCTTGCCATGCACCGGGGGAGCCCCGGCGCCGACGACGTCGAGCTGCGCGACAAGGGCGTCGTTCGCATCTACGACATTTTCTTCGATTACAGCGTGCTCCTCTCCACCGATGCGTTTATCCGGGAAGTGTCGGCCAGGGACGAGTTCCAGAAGCCCATGAGCACCGCCGAATACCATTACCTGCTGGGTGGCTATGTGCGCGAGCGGGAACGGGCCCTTGGGCTCTCGCGGCGCTCGGTCCTGTCCGCGGCCCACGAGCTGGAAGTGCCCATCTACACCAGCTCGCCGGGAGACAGCTCCATCGGCATGAACGTGGCGGAACAGGCCCTGGCCGGCAGCAAGCTCCGGTTCGATGTCAGCGCCGATGTGAATGAGACGGCCAGCATCGTGCTGGAGGCAAAGCGGACCGGCGGCAAGAGTGGCGTGCTGATCGTGGGAGGCGGCAGCCCCAAGAACTTCATGCTGCAGACCGAGCCACAGATTCAGGAGGTGCTGGGGATCGACGAGCGGGGACACGACTTCTTTCTGCAGATGACCGACGCCCGTCCCGACACGGGCGGACTGTCAGGCGCGACGCCGGCAGAGGCAGTGAGCTGGGGCAAGATCGACCCGGATCAGCTGCCCGGCACCGTGGTGGTGTATACCGACAGCTCGATCGCCCTGCCGCTGCTCACCGCCTACGCCCGGGAACGGCGGGATGTCAGACCCGTGAAGCGTCTTTACGGCCGGCGCGAAGCCATGATGGGGCGGCTGCTGAAGGAGTACCGGGCCGCGCGAGCATTCAGGGATCAGAGGGCGGAGGAGTCGGTCGGACAGGCGGACGGGCGGACGGGCGGACCGCTAGACCAAAGGCTCTCGCAGGATCAGGTCAAGAAGAGCGGGTCGGAGAAAGGGAAGCGTAAAGCCCCCAGGTGATCTTTCCAGCGCGGTCTCTCAGGGCATCTATCCCCGCCCGGTGAAAGCCCGTATCAAATTAGGGCAGACCAGTATTATTTCCCGTCCGCCCGTCCCCGCCCGTCCGTCCGCCCGTCCGCCCTACCGCGCATTCTTATACATCAGCTCCATCAACTCCTCATACATCGCCTCCGTCCTCTCCGGATCCCCCGAGCTGATCGCCTCGGTGGCGCAGTGCCTGAGGTGATTGTGCAGCATGACCCTGCCGGCACCGCGTAGCGCCTCCTGCACCGAAGACAGCTGCATCAGCACGTCGGCGCAGTAGCGTTCCTCCTCGACCATCTTCTGAACTCCGCGCACCTGCCCCTCGATCCGCTTGAGTCGGCTCAGGAGCGCGTGCTTCGTGTCTGGATCAACCGCGGCGCCGTTGGTCCCGTCTGACGAACGGGCGCCACACGCACAAGGGGAGGTGGTTTCGGGCGACATGGGTACTCCTTCGTGTAAAACTGGGTAAGCAGTAGACGGTGGACCAGTGAACGGGGCGACCGGGGGGGGATCACGTACCGTTCACTGTTTACCGTTCCCGCTGTACCGGCGAAGCCGCAGGCTGTTCGAAACCACGCTCACCGAGCTGGCGGCCATCGCGGCCGCGGCCATGGCCGGGGTGAGCAAAAGACCGAGGGCCGGGTACAGTGCACCGGCGGCAATCGGGATGCCGATGACATTATAGAAGAAGGCCCAGAAAAGATTCTGTCGGATAATGCGCATAGTCCGGCGCGAGAGGCCGATTGCGTCCACCACACCCAACAGATCGCTTCGCATGAGGACGATGTCCGCCGCCTCGACCGCCACGTCCACCCCCGCGCCCATGGCGATTCCGATATCCGCCTGCGCCAGCGCCGGGGCATCGTTCAGTCCGTCGCCCACGACGGCGACGGCCTTACCTCGACCCTGGATCCGACGCACCTCCGCCGCCTTCTGCCCCGGCAGCACCTCGGCGATCACCCGGTCGATCCCGACGGCCCGCGCCACCGCCACCGCGGTCCGGCGATTGTCGCCCGTGAGCAGGACGCTCTCCAGCTCCAGGCGCTGGAGCTGGGTGATTGCCTCCCGGCTCGTCGGCCTGATCGGGTCAGCCACCGCGATCAAGCCAGCCACCATGCCGTCCACCGCCACGTAGACCGTGGTCTGCGCTTCGGCCTCGAGCCGATCCGCGAGCCCGTGGAGTGGCGCCGGATCAACGCCGAGTTCTTGCATCAGGGCGGCGTTCCCCACCGCCACCCGCCGCCCCTGGACCATGCCGAGCACGCCTCTGCCGGTCAGGGTCTCGAACTCAGCGACATCCTCGAGGGATACTCCGAGCCGGGCGGCTTCGGCGACGATCGCTTCGCCCAAGGGGTGCTCGCTCAGCCGCTCGACCGAGGCTGCAAGCCCAAGCAGGCGTGGCTGGTCGAGGTCGGATTCTCCGCCGCTCGCGAGCTGCACCGACCGCACAGATGGGCGCCCTTCGGTTATCGTCCCGGTCTTATCGAAAACCACAACGTCGATGCGACCCGTCCGCTCCAGCGCCTCGCCTCGCTTGATCAGCACCCCACGCTCGGCTCCGCGGCCGGTGGAAACCATCACCGCCGTCGGCACTGCCAATCCCATGGCACAGGGGCAGGCGATGATCAGGACGGTGACGGCCGCCACCAGTCCCCGGAGGTAGGCCGGCGCGGGTCCGAAATCGAACCAGACCACGAAGGTGGCGATCGAGAGGGAGATCACGACCGGCACGAAGACGGCGGAGATTCGGTCGGCCAGCCGCTGGATGGGCGCCTTGGATCCCTGCGCTTCCTGCACCAGACGAATGATCTGGGAGAGAACGGTGTCCTGTCCTACCCGGGCGACCCGGAAATGGAAGGCGCCGTTCCGGTTGAGGGTGGCGCCGATGACGCGATCGCCAGGTCCCCGAGAGACCGGCACCGGCTCGCCCGTGAGCATGGACTCGTCAACGTAGCTGGCGCCTTCGAGGATCACGCCGTCGGCAGGAATCTTTTCCCCCGGCCGCACCACTACTTCGTCGCCTTCTCTGAGCTGGTCCAGCGAGAGCTCCACCTCGGTGCCCTCGCGCAGTGCCCGGGCCGTCGTGGGCCGCAGGCCGATCAGGCGGCGAAGTGCTCCCGAGGTCCGACCCGTGGCACGAGCTTCGAGCAGGTTGCCGAGCAGTACGAGTGCAATGATCCAAGTGACCGCCTCGTAGTAGACCTGGGGAGCGATGCCGTGGGCCGAGAGCCAGTCGTCCAACAGCGTCACAACCAGACTGAAGACGAAAGCCGATCCCGTCCCGATGGCAATCAGCGTGTTCATGTCGGCGCCGTGGTGCCGGAAGGCGGCCCAGGCGCGAGTGTAGAAGTGTCGTCCGGCCCACCCAACCACGGGGAGCGTGAGCGCAAGCAGCAGGTAACGCCAGGCATCCGCCGAGACCCGGTCGATCGAGGGTGCCAGCTGCCGCATCCCCTCCACCAGCGGCATCATGAATCGCATCAGAGGATCCGCCATGGACCCCGGAACCGTTGTGGCGAGGAGCATGCTGAGGAGCATGGTGAGTACCGCTGCCGTGAAGCTGACGGCCACCTTGCGGCGAAGATCGGCGATCTCCTCCCCCCGCACCTGGTCCTGCGTCTGAAGCAGTTCTTCGCCGGACTGGCCTCCCCGGGGAAGCTCCGCGCCGTAGCCGGTCGCTCGAATCGCCTCGACCAGATGTCTGGGGCTGGTCGTCACCGGGTCGAAGTCAACCGTAGCGGAGCCCGTGATCAGGTTGACGCTGGCCGAGCTTACACCGGCGGCTTTCTCCAGTGTGCGCTGCACCCTCGCGCTGCAGGCAGCGCAGGTCATTCCCGTAACTGGGATCGTCGCTGAGTTTGTGCTCATAGCTGTGGTAAACGGCGCACGGTCAACAGTACACGGGCCCGGCCCATCCACTCCGCTCACGGTTTACCGTTCACTTCACGCTCTTCGAGAAGAAGAACCAGTAGTTCACCCACGCGATCGCGAGAATCCCCGCCACGGTCATCACGATCTTGGCGGTCGTCATTCGGCTTCACCCCCGTCTCCCGGCGCTGCGGTAGCGGTGTACCCCGCGTCAGCGATCACGCGTTCGATAGCGGCTGGATCGGTGCTCCGCTCGTCATAGCTGATTATCGCTCTCCCCATGCGCAGGGACTCGAGCCGAACACCCGGCGTGGAGGCGAGGGCGTTGTTGACCGCCCGCAGGCAGTGCCCGCAGGTCATGCCGGTGATATGAAGGGTGAGCTTTTGCATTGCCTACATCTAGATAGGCCCCCGGGGTATGTCAAGTGCTTGGGTTTCTTGGTGCTTCCAACGGCAGCAGCCTGCAAGAGACGCGGGCAGGACGCCATCCACGCGGCAGCGTCCCTGTCCGAACGGCTCGGACGGCATCCGCAAGTATCTAGCGTGAAAACACTTGTAGGGTGTGGGGGATGGGCATATCTCATGCCTTAACGGCTTCATATGGACCTCGGTGCAGCGACGGAATCGGCGGACGAACCACTCTCGACTCTGGGGAGTGAGCCACTCGTTCCCATCCTTCGAGCCGGCGAGGGGCAGGTCGATCCGGCCGCTCTCGCCACCTGGCACCAGGCGCTATCCAACACGGCCGCAGTCGAAGTGCCACATGACTTGATGGGTCTCTGGCTGTACCCATCGCAAGGCGGCATCGTGCTGCTGGGCCCCGCAGAGCTTGCCGAAGATGATCTCGCGGTTCCCCTTCCTTCGCCCCATCTCAAGCCCGAACAGCTCGCGCTGGTCGAGGAGATTGTCCGGGACGCGGGGTACGGATCGGCCACCTGTCTTCCCATCCGCTTTGGGAAACGGGACGTCGGGCTAATGCTGGTCGCCGATCTTCAGCCCGGCCGGTATGGACCATCCGAACGGGTGATGCTGCAGTGTATCGCTCAGCGAATTGCCCCGATGTTGGGGAGGATTGCGCGGCAGTGGACGCCGACGGAGGGATCGACATCCCGGCAGCAGGAACGGATCGCCGGATTGCTCGAAGCGGTAGCGGAGGCCAACCGGGATGCCGGCACTCCCCAGCGGTTTCTGGCAGGAGTGACGCGGGCGCTGGCCCCACTGCTGCCGCACGACCACGTCGAGCTGCTGATACCGGATACGAAGGGCGACCAGTACCTCCGGCTGGGCGACCATACCGGCGGCCCGCTGTGGACCGATCCGTCGCTGATCATCAGCCGGGAACACCTCGACATCGCCGGCATCTTCGACTCAGAGACCAGGCTGATTGTCTCCGATACTTACGAGGATGCTCGCTGGCCCCGCGGTTTTCTTACCGCGGCTGAGTCGAATGGAGCGGATCTGCGGTCCATCGTGGGCGCACGGATGGGCCTCGGGGACCCTTTGCTGGCGTATCTTCTGGTTGGAAGCATCGGCCCGGAGCTGTATGGGGCGGACGATCTCGAACTGCTGGTGCTGCTGGCTGGGTTGATCGCGCCCCAGGTGGCCGGCTTCCTCGGCAGGGCCGAACCGCCGCGGGCCAGGGAACCCGCGCCCCTACCGGTGAGTCAACCGCCAGCCCGGGATGTGGCCGCCGAATCGTGTTTCCGCATTGCCAGCTTGCTGGCCACCACCTCGGACCCCGCAGCCGCGACCCGGTTGATTGCAGAGCAGGGCGCGGGACTCCTCCCCTTCGACAGATTGACTTTTGCGCTCCGGCTCACCGAAGGCGACCGGGTCATCCTGCTGGAGCCGGGCGAACGGCGCGCGTTTCCCGATCTTCCCCTGGTGCCGGTGACTGGAACAGCGCTGGCGCGCGTGCTACAGAGTCAGGTGCTGCACGCCTTCGGCCAGGCTCGGGGACAGACCAGACTGATCGTGCCGCTGCGGGTGGCTGGGAAAGTCCACGGTGCCCTGGTTTTCAGCTCGGCGGTGCCTTCCGCACTGGCGGAATCCCACCTCGATGCCGCCCAGCGGCTGGCCGATATTGTTGCCGCCCACCTGGAGCTGATTCGCCGGAGTGCTGCGGCGGACACTCGACCTGCGAAGCCGGACGTCGAACGCAAGGCGTTGAGGGCATTGCCCGCTACCCCACCGCGGTCCTCGGCGCCAGAGTAGAGGCGCGCTGTCCCATCGCTCTCCGGAGCAGGTAGGCTCCCAGCAGCAACACCCCGAACATGCAGACCACCACCGGCCCGGTCGGGAGATCGTAGTGAAACGACACCCACAGGCCGAGGGCTGACGCGAGGGTGCCCGATAGCCAGGAGATCGCGGCCAGTGCGCCGTGACGCCGAGTGAACTGAAAGGCGATCGCCGCGGGCACGACCAGAAAGGAAAACACCAGCAGGACCCCCGCGATCGGAACCGAGAACGTGATGACGAGACCGAACGAGAGATAGAACCAGAAGTCCCACCACCGGATCCGCCATCCTCTCGTCACGGCGGTTTCGGGCTCGAAGGAGATGGTCAGGAAGCGCTTCCGCAGGACCCAATGAAAGATCCCGACCAGGGCATAGACGACGGCGAGGCGGATGATCGTCGGCCAGGTGACCCACAAGAGGCTCCCCACCAGAATGTCCTTGATTGCCTCGCCCCCGCGGGGGGTGCGATCCGCCACCAGGATCGCCGCGGCCGAAGCCATGACATACACCACGCCGATGATGGCCTCCTGGGGGACCGGCCCTTTCTCGGTGCTGCGGGTCAGGGCGAACAGGGCCGCCCCGATGGTGGTAAAGCCGAGCGCGAAGAGAAACGATTGCGGGGAATCCGGCCGGCTGCCGGCCAGGATAGCGACCGTGGAGCCGAGCGCCGCCATCTGGGCCAGCGACAGGTCGACGAAGATCACTTCGCGGGCGATCACATGCAGCCCGAGATACGAATGGATCGCCACCAGCACCAGGCACGCCACCAAAGGTGGCAGAAAGAGACTCAGGTCCATTTACGGGGCTCCGCTCTTGAGCGTCAGGTTACCGAATCCAGCCGCCAAGCCACTGACCCAGGTGTTCACCAGGTCGAAGTAGCTGTTGACGCCAGGCGCCCCGCCGGTGTTCTCCGGAACGATGACCGCTCTCGCCCCGGTGCGTTCAGCTACCTGCTCGATCTGCTTGCGGTCGAAATAGTTCGAGGCGAACAGCACCGGAATCTTGCGCTGCCGCATGAGCGCGATCACCTCCTGCACGTGCTTCGGTGTCGGCGGGATGCCCGGCTTGGCCTCGATGAACGTGATGCAGTCGATCCTGAATCTCCGGCTGAAGTACGCCCACTCCTTGTGATAGCAGGCCATCTCTCTTCCTCGAAAGACCTCTCCCCGCTTGAGCCAGCCGCCCAGCTGGTCCAGCAGTGGCTTGCCCTGGTACTTCTGGCGGCCGAGGAAGTCCTGAAATTTGTCGGTGCGCAGCAGCTCGAAGGCGGTGGCGGGAGTCAGGATCTTGACCAGTACCGGCCCCATGGTGGCGTCGAGGACCCGGCTCTCGAAATCCTGCTCCCGGCCGGCAAAGAAGGCTGAGTTCGCGGGCGAGACCTTCTGGAGCCCGGCGAGAATGTTGCGAGCGATGATGATTCCGTTCAGCGGATCGGTGTGGATGTGAGGGTTGCCGTCCACATGGATGTCGCCGCCGGCGCGACTCAGCGAGGTGGGAACCTCGAGCAGGTCGATGCCGCGATAGGCCGCGACATAACCCGGTCCACCATCGAGGATCTTCCGGTTGCCGGCCCGGTCGAGCAGGGCGGGCACCCAGAGCTCCAGGTCGAGTCCGGTGGTGACAAACAGGTCGGCGTCGCGCAGGATCCTCACCAAGCTGGGCTTCGGCTGCACGAAGTGGGGGTCTTCGTTCCCCTGGGCTATCGAGATCACCGTACCCCGGTCGCCCACGATCTCGCGAGCGATGGCGCCGTAGGTCGTGAGGCTGGTTACGACGCGAAGCGGCGGGGCAGCGGGGCCGCGGGGCAGCGGGGCCGTTAGTTGTCCAATCAGGGTAC
The DNA here is from genome assembly GCA_963742755.1 of uncultured Gemmatimonadales bacterium. Classification (GTDB taxonomy): domain Bacteria; phylum Gemmatimonadota; class Gemmatimonadetes; order Gemmatimonadales; family GWC2-71-9; genus CAVVWJ01. The sequence continues at coordinate 1,390,644 of CAVUMU010000010.1, read as the reverse complement.
CGAGAATGATCAGTGATGTGAACATCATGGGTGTATTCCCTTCAATCGTTCAGCTAGGTATCGCTTCGCCGCCCGTCCGCCCCGCTCCGCCCGTCAATACGTCTCATGCTTGTGCGGCCCCATGGCCCAGACGGCCTGGAGCTTGAGGAAGTTCTGGGTTCCGCCCAGGTCGGCGTTGCGGTGCTCGCCCTCCAGCCGGAGATACACGAACTCACTCTGCCACCAGGTGATGTTGGGGACGATGCGCCATTCGGTATTCTCGAACCCTCGCGGCGCTTCCACGAAATCGTACCGGGCCCCGAAGACCCAGCGCCGGCTGGTGCGCGCCTGGAGATCCAGGAACGTGCCGTACCGATTGGTCGTCGTCCCCAGATCGTTCGCGTGCAGGCGGTATCCCTCGGCTCGAAAGGTGATGTCCCGCCGGGTGCCGGCTTCGGGAGGACGGTAGGTGATTCGGAAGTCGAGGCCCACTACCCGGCTTCGGAGGTCGTCACGGTCGTTGTTTCCGCCCAGTCCGGTGAAGCCGATCTGAGCATAGGTCGTGCGGCTCAGCTGCCGGAAATTCTGGAGCCGGCCGAGGAAGAGCAGATGACGGCTGCCGGCCAGCAGCGGATCGCTCTCGGCGGTAGTGCCCTGCAGCCAGACCTCATGCGTGGCGCCGCCGAGCGAGAACGGAAGCGTGGTGTAAAGGGAGAGCCCGACACCCGCGAGCCCTTCCTCGGACAGGAAACGCTGGTACACCAGCGGGTACTCGGTTTCCGGCAGAGCGTGGCTGTGCCAGCGATTGAGGTCGCCAACGGTCTGGCGGAACTTGCCCAGGTCGAGCCTGAGCCGGCCCGGGAGGCCGGTCCAGTAGATGTATCCCTCCTCGATGCTCACACCCTCTTCTTCGGCCGCCAGAAAGATCTTGGTGTTGGAGTAGGGGTCCAGCGCCGATTGGAAGGCGAACTCGAATTCGCGCGCGACCGCGTTGACACCCGGGTTGCCCTCCTGGGCCACGAGCTGGACGTCTCCAGTCGCGCTGATCTCGGGGTTGAGGAGGTTGGCGCCCCTGGGACCGGCTGCCGGTTTCGATGCCGTGTCGTGTGGTACGCTGTCACCCGTCGCCCCGGCCGCCTCGGCCGCGGCAGCCCGGATAGCGGCAAGGTCGTCGCTCGAGTCCGCCGGCTGGGCCTGGGGGTGGCGAGCGCACCTTACCGAGCGGATAGCCTCCACCCGCCGGCTGAGCCGGTCGAGCGTGGCGGCCAAGCTATCGGCCCGGGCGTTGCCCGAGGGCTTCGCTGGCGCGGGCTTCGCCTCCGCCGGGCAGAGCCCAGCTTCCAGCGAGTCGATTCTGGCGGAGACTGCGCTCAGATTCCGGCGCAGCGAGTCCAGTGAGGCAGAAGTCTGTCCCCAGGCAAGGGACCCCGCTCCCAGCCAGCAAGCGGCCGCCAGAATGGCCGTGCGAGCACGGAAGTTCATGAAGTCCTCCGATCGTGTGAGTGTCGCGCCGCGGTGGCGCGGCGGTCAGACGGATCGAAAGCGGGGTGGAGCTCGGGGTTGGGGTATTGCGCCGCGATCGGCGCAGGCGGGCGGAAGCCGCCGTGCGCTCGGCGGGGTGGGACTGGGAACCGGCTCGAGGTGGGTGACGCTACGTATTGTCGCTACCGCGCCGGAGCCTGAGGCGGTGCGGCCCAGGCCACAGTGATCGGAATGGCTGAGACATCCGCCGGCTAGCTCGACGTGGGGTTGGGAGCGGTCGAGGTCGGCGGCGGAGTGATACACCACGGCGTCCAGGCTGGGCAGGCTGGTGCCCGCTGACAAAAAAACTGCCAGCAGGAGGGACGCCTTGAGCAACCCGAGATGTGACCGCCGGAACAAGCGGGAGCGATGCATGTGATGCAGTATACTCAGGCGCGCTCTACCGTGGCGGGCCGCCGTACCGGGCCGTCCGTCGGCAGCAGAAACCAGAACGCCGTCCCCCTTCCGTACACCGAGTCCGCCCCGATCGCGCCGCCATGCATCTCTACGAACTTCCTGCACAGGGCCAGTCCCAGTCCGGTGCCTTGCGCCCGCCGGCTGGATGAGCTGTCTACCTGACTGAATTCCTGAAACAGCTTGGACATGTCCTCGGGCTTGATTCCGATGCCCTCGTCCGTCACCGACACCCATACCACATCCTGGGGGACCAGTCGAGGCTGATCGCCCGCCCGCTCGCTTGGTTGCTTGAGTGGGGCCCGGGTGCGCACCGCGGCCAGCGAGATCTTGCCTTCCTCGGCGGTGAACTTGGAGGCGTTGGACAGCAGGTTGAAGAGGATCTGCCGGATACGGCCGCCGTCGGCGATGACCGTAAGGGGTCCCACATCCAGATTGATGGTGCACTCCTGGCGCTTGGCGGTGCGCAGGCTCGCGGTGTCCGCTACCGCATCCACGATCGCCTCACGGAGATCGGTGAGGGCCAGGGTCAGGGTCATCCTGCCCGCCTCGATCTTGGATAGATCGAGGGCACTGTTGATCAGCGTGAGCAGGTGCTTCCCGTTCCGCAGCACGGCTTCAGTAAACTCACGGTGCTGCGGATTGAGCTCGCCGGTGCTGCCTTCCAGGATGAGATCGGAAAACCCGATGATCGCATTCAGCGGCGTGCGCAGCTCGTGCGACATGTTGGCCAGGAACTCGTTCTTGAGCAGGGTGACCCGTTGCAGCTCCAGGTTCTTGGTTCGGAGGGCGAGCTCGTTGCGCCGGCTTTCCTCCAGGACCGAGGCCCGGTCGAGGCCCACCACCACCTGGTCACCCAGGATCTGGAGCAGCTTGAGGTCGTGGTCGCTGAAGGGTTGGCCGTCGTGGCGGTTGTAGACGCTGACTGTGCCCACGGTGAAGTCGGCCGAGCGGAGTGGGACGATGGCCGCGGTCTTGAGACGCACGGGGAACCCGGGCGGATGGTGGCTGCGCGGATCGGCATCCATGTCATCGGACATGAGTGGCGCGTCATGACTGACGGCCCAGCCCAGGAGGGACTCGTCTACCGGAATGAGCAGGCCGACGGCGGGCTCCAACGATCCGCAGGCGGCGATGACCTTGAGGAACCGTCCCTCCTCCACCACCAGCGTCACGGCGCCGCTATCCGCCTCCAACAGCTCGGCCGCGGATTGCGCCACCTCTTTGACCAGGCTGTCCAGGTTGGCGCCGGCAAGCAGCGTACCCGCCAGGTGGCGGAGCCGCTCCAGCTCGCGGTTTCGCTGGTCCGCCTGCTGTAGCGCCCTACGAAGGGAGTCTTTCTGAGACTCCGCCAGCTCTCTGATGTGACGGAACGTCACCAGCGTCATCAGGGTGGCTATCGAGGTCAGCAGCAGGCCGACGGCGTCGTTCTGCCGGACCAGCCACAGGCCGAGCCAGATGATGATGATCGCGACGCCGGCGATGGAGCCGGTATAGGACATCCGGCGCCAGTGGCGCTCGACTCGGGTCGCGAGGCGGCGGGCGGATCGAACCGATCCGGCCGTCAACTGTCGTCCGCCGTGAGAATCTCGTGGAACTCGGTTTCGCCGGTGCGCAGCATCCGGCCCAGGTAGGGACGGCAGAGGCCGCACTGGGCTCCGCATCCGGTCTCGCGGACCAGCTGGGCCAGGTCCCAGCCGGATGCCGTCGCCAAGGCGAGCAACTCACCAAATGGGGTTGCCTTGCAGATGCAGCGGGATACGAGAACCGAGGTAGAACGACTGGTCAACAGCTGCCTCCGGCAGGACTTACGGGTTGGTGGGCCGGATATCCAGCTCGCTTACGAGGGCCCTGTCGGGCAGGGTCAGAGCGTGCAGGATGCTCGCTGCCACATCCTCGGGCTGCAGGATGCGGCTGGGCTCCGACTTAAGCATCGGCTGATCGCGCAGCAGACTGGTGTCCACCGATCCAGGGCAGATGGCAACGACCCGGACGTTGTCCTTCCTGACCTCGAGCATGAGGGAACGGCTGAAGCCCAGGACCGCATGCTTCGAGGCGGTATAGGCGGTGCCGCCGGCGAATCCATTGCGTCCGGCGAGGCTGGCCACGTTGACGATAGCGCCCTGCTTCCGGCTCCGCATCGGGGGAAGCACCGCCCGGGTCACCAGGTAGAGGCTCCGGACATTGGTGCTCATGGTGACATCCCACTCTTCCAGCGTCAGCTCCTCGAACGGCTTGGCGATGAGGACGCCGGCGTTGTTCACCAGGACGCCGATCGGGCCGAGCTCCCGGGTCACGGTGTCAACCATGCGGGCGACGGGATCGGGCTGCCCCACGTCGGCCGGCGCGCCCGCCGCCTCGATGCCGTCCCGCCGCAGGTCCTCCAGGAGCTGGCGGACCTTGGGCTCGGTGCGGGCGCAGACCCCGACCTTGTAGCCGGCCCGCCCCAGGGCAAACGCGGTGGCTCGGCCGATGCCCTCCGTCGCGCCCGTGATCAATGCCGTTGTCGTCACAGCGTGAACGGTAAACGGTAAACGGTGAACGGGAAGGTACGCAGTCATTGCGAGGCCGAAGGGCCCAGTACCTAGGAGATCGCGTCGAGGGGTACAGTGTTTCGATTCAGCCCGGCACGGGATGGCGCGGGGGTGCTCATGCTTCCGGCTTACCGCTACCGCCTTACCGCCTTACCGCCCTACCGCCTTACCGCCTTACCTTCCATCATGTCCCTTCCGCTCCAACACCCCGTGGTACGGTCGAATCGGGGAGGCCCGGCGCCGCCCGATCCCAACATCTCGTGGCGCGAGCGGCTGCAGGCGCTGCGGCATCTCCCCAAACTGCTCCGCATGGTCTGGGAGACCAATCCTGCCTACGTCGTCGGGATTCTGGGGCTCAGGGTGGCGCGGTCGGCCGTTCCGCTGGCGGTGCTCTGGGTCGGCAAGCTCATCGTGGACGAGGTGGTGCACGCCATCGCCATTGTCCAGAATGGTGGGCCCATACCGTGGACCCGGCTGGCGATGCTCCTGGGGATCGAGCTCGCTATCGCCCTGGTGGGCGAGGGGCTGAGCCGGGTCTCCGCCCTGCTCGAAAGTCTGCTGGGCGACCTGTTCGCCAACCGGACCAGCGTGCAGCTGATGCGGCACGCGGCTTCGCTCGATCTGGAGCAGTTCGAGAACGCCGAGATCTATGACAAGCTGGAGCGGGCGCGACGGCAGACGGTGGGACGGATCGGGCTCTTCACCATGCTGCTGGCGACGCTGCAGGATCTCATCACCCTGATCTCGCTGGCCGCGGCGCTGGCGGTGTACGTCCCCTGGCTGCTGGTGCTGCTGGTGGTCGCGGTGCTCCCGTCGCTGCTGGGCGAGACCCACTTCGCCTCCCTGGGCTATTCGCTGCTCTACTCCTGGACTCCCGAGCGACGCCAGCTGGATTACCTGCGCTACATCGGCGCCAGCGACATCTCGGCCAAGGAGCTCAAGCTGTTCGGGCTGTCCGACTTCCTGGTCGGCCGCTACGACCGGCTCTCCCAGGAGTTCTACGAAGCCAACAAGTCACTGGCGGTGCGTCGCAGCGTGGTCTCGACCCTGCTCTCGGCGGTAGGGACGCTGGGCTACTACGGGGCCTACGCGGTGATCATCTATCTGACAGTCGTGAGTCACGAGTCGCGAGCCGGCATATTCACGATCGGAGTGCTCACCTTCCTGGCCGGCTCGTTCCGGCAGAGCCGGGACCTGATCCAGCGGGTGCTGCTGTCGCTCTCGCAGGTCTTCGAGCAGAGCCTCTACCTGGAGGATCTCTTCACCTTTCTGGACATCGAGCCGTCCATCCGCCCCCAGCCGGGCTCCCGGCCGGTGCCGGTGCCGATCCGGATCGGGTTCGCCTTCGAGGGGGTGGGGTTCAGCTATCCCGGCTCGGACCACTGGGCGGTGCGGGGGCTCGACTTCTCTCTCACGCCCGGCGAGCGGATCGCCCTGGTGGGCGAGAACGGCGCCGGCAAGACCACGCTGGTCAAGCTGATGGCCCGGCTCTACGATCCGGACGAGGGCCGGATTCTGCTCGACGGGGTGGATCTCCGGGAGTACGACATCGAGAGCCTCAGGCGGAACATCGGGGTCATCTTCCAGGACTTCGTGCGCTACGATTTCATGTTGCGGGAGAATATCGCGGTGGGCAACATCGGCCGGCTGGAGGACGAGCCGGCGATCCACGCCGCGGCCGAGCGGAGCCTGGCCGATTCGGTGGCTCATGGGCTCAAGGGCAAGTACGACCAGATGCTGGGCAAGCGCTTCGACGGTGGGGTGGATCTGTCCGGGGGCGAGTGGCAGAAGGTGGCGCTGGCCCGGGCCTACATGCGGGATGCCCAGCTGCTCATTCTGGACGAGCCGACCGCGGCACTGGATGCCCGGGCGGAGTACGAGGTGTTTCTCCGGTTTTCCGAGCTTACGAAGGGCAGGATGGCGGTGCTGATCTCGCACCGGTTCTCGACCGTGCGGATGGCGGACCGGATCCTGGTGCTGAAGGGTGGGGAGCTGGTGGAACAGGGGACCCACGAGGCGCTGGTCGAGCTGGGCGGGCTGTATGCGGAGCTGTTTCAGTTGCAGGCGGCGGGGTATCGGTAGGCTCAGCTGATCCGCGCCTGCATCCCGGATGCGGGAACAATCTTGAACCGGAACTTCTGCTCCACCAGCTGCCGCACCGGCTTGCCGGCGCGCCTGGCCGGCCGGAAAAGCATCTCCCCCAGTGCAGTCCGAACCGATTCGGTAAAGCGAGGATCATCGCTCTGCACCACCTCGATCGTGGCCGTGTCCACTCGGCCCACGGTATCGACGACATAGGTGGCCTGCACCTGCCCCTCCGTTCCGATGGCGGCCAGATCCCGCGGATAGATTGGAGCCGCACTGGTCTCGTAGCGCTCCACCATCTCGTCCACATCGAGCACGCTGAAGGCGGTGTCCGGAATAAGCCTGGACGGCGGACCCAGCGGTAACTGACCCCGGGCGCCGCTTCGGCTGCGCCGCCCCCGGGAGCCATGGGCCGGTGCCAGGCTGAGCCAGCCTCCGTCCGGCACCAGGAGATGCCTCCCGTCCTCAAGGTCTCCGCCCAGCTTGCCGTACTGGATGATCTCGCTCTGGCGGGCTCGCACGTCCACCCGGTCCGGCGGCAGCAGGAAGAACAGCCTGGCCTCGCGCTCGTCGGCCGGCATCTGCCTGCCGCCTGCGGTCAGGCTCAAGGCAAACCACACCACCGCCCCGTGTGCCAGGGTGCTGATGAAGGCACACTCCGCGCTCTGAAAGAATTTCCTGCCGGACTCGAGGAGGGTGGTGCGCATAGCCAGGGCCGCCAGATGAGCGAGCCGCGCTGTTGACTCTACATATATGACGAATGTCCCCCCTCAGCAAGACACCGGACGCCAGTTAGCACCGCCTGCGGGCCATGTTCCATCCAGCATCTTGACGGTGGGATTGGCGGGCAGGATTCTGATAGTCTCCTATGGTCTCGAGACGCCCCCGAGTCGCCGCCTTCCTTGCCCTCGATCGCAACACCGGCGCGGTCGCCCTTGCCATGTTCACCATGGCCTTGGGCGAGCACTTGTGGCGGAGGTTCATCCCGAAATATCTGGAGACCATGGGTGCTCCGGTGACCGCTATCGGAGTGTATGCCAGCACCGAGAATCTGCTCGACGGACTGTATCAGTACCCTGGCGGCTGGTTGGCCGATCGATACGGGCGCCGGCGCGCCCTGATGCTGTTCGTCGTTCTTGCCGCCATTGGTTACGCGATCATGGCCGCGGCGCCCACCTGGCCGATGGTCCTCGTGGGCCTGGTCTTCATGATGGCCTGGTCCAGTCTGGCTAGCCCAACGCTCTTCGCGGTTGTCGGAGATGCGCTCCCCCGCCAACGGCGCGCAATGGGTTTCTCGGTGCAGTCGATACTCAGGCGGGTGCCGATCGTCATCGCGCCCGTGCTGGGAGGACTGCTCCTCGTGAGCCGAGGGGTACGCGAGGGTGTTCGAACGGGCCTGACGATCTCGATCCTGCTCGCTCTCCTGACCCTTGTGATCGTCTCCCAGATACGGCTGGCCTTGCCGCCGCTCTACAGCGGTGATGCCCGCGGGGTTTGGCACTCATTTCCGCTTCCGCTGCGCCGACTGCTCCTCTCGGACGTCTTCATCCGCACCTGCGAAGGGATGGTAGACATCTTCCTCGTGCTCTATGCATTGGACGTGGTGGGCGTTAGCGCTCCGCAGTTCGGCGCCCTGATCGCGGTGCAGACCACCACCGCCATCCTGTGCTATCTGCCGGCAGCCCGCCTGGCTGACCGATTCGGCCGGAAGCCGTTCGTCATCGCCACCTTCACCGCCTTCTCGCTCTTTCCGATCACCGTCATTCTGGCTCAGAGTTTCACCGGGCTGGTGCTGGCATTCATCGTGGGCGGATTGAGGGAGATGGGTGAGCCGGCTCGTAAGGCTCTGATCGTAGATCTCGTCCCAGCCGGAGCGCGAGCACGGGGCGTTGGGCTGTACTATCTGATCCGGAGTGTCGCAATCACGCCCGCCGCGACCATCGGTGGACTGCTCTGGACCTGGGCACCGCAGGTCCCGTTTGTGCTGGCGGGAGCGATCGGGCTCGTGGGCACCGCCGTCTTCGCCCTTACGGTGGAAGAGCAATACGCCGGATGAAAGCCCAGTCTCGCATCTGGCCCAAGTTCCTCTTCCAGGATACTCTAGACGTCCAGCCGCTGGAGCCAATCTCGTCTCGTTCCGGATCTCCAGCACCGCAGGGAGTCCCGGCAGGCTGATCGGAATCGGTCTCTACGGCTTGCCAACCTCAACCGAACACGATCGTTCGGCGGAGTTACCCTGGGCCTTCAAATAGGCCGGCTTCGCTGACGCGATCTCACTTGGGGATGGCATGACCGATATCAAGCTCGACCTGCTCCAGACGCTGAGCATGGCCGCCCTGGTCTACTTCGGTGGCATCCAGCTCAGGAAGCGGGTCGGCTGGCTCGACCGGCTCAACATCCCGGCGGCCGTGGTCGGCGGGCTTTGCTTCACCCTGCTGGTAATGCTGCTCCGGGAGCGAGGTGTCAGCGTCCAGCTCGATACCGCACTCCAGTCCACCCTGAGCGTCGCCTTCTTCACCTCCATCGGCATGAGCGCCAGCCTCGCCCTCCTCCGGGTCGGCGGCATCCAGGTGCTGATCTTCCTGGCCCTCGCGACGCTTTTCTGCTTCGTCCAGAACTTCACCGGTATGGCCATCGCGCACGGATTCGGCGAGAACCCGCTGCTCGGCGTCATGGCGGGCTCGGTGACGCTGGTGGGTGGGCCGGCCACCGGTCTCGCCTTCGCCCCCGTGTTCGAGCAGGCCGGCCTTCGAGGCGCGGCTCCGCTGGCCCTCACCGCCGCCACCGCCGGAATTGTGTGTGGCGGACTGGTGGGTGGCCCGGTGGGGACCTACCTGATTCGCCGCTATGGGCTCAAGCCCGCCCCGCCCAACGCCAGAGCTGCCCAGGTCGCTCAAGCCGAGCTGGACCCGGCGCCGGAGACGCTGGTGGTCGAGGTGGACCGGGAGGACACCTCACTCATGAGGAACATTGCGATCCTGGCCCTCGCCATGGGACTCGGCAGCCTGGTCAGCTCCTACATCCAGTCGCACGGGATCACCATGCCCGGCTACATCGGCGCCATGCTGGTGGCCTCGGTGCTCAGAAACCTGGACGACGGCACCAGATGGCTTCGGATCGACCAGCGGGCCATGGAGTTCATGGGCAACCTGGCGCTGAACATCTTCCTGGTGGTTGCCCTGATGAGCCTGAAGCTTTGGGAGTTGGCCGGCTTAGCGCTCCCGCTGTTCGTAATCCTGGTGGCTCAGGTGATCCTGGTGCTGTTGTTTGCCCTGACGGTGTCGTTCCGGTTGATGGGGAAGGACTACGAGTCGGCGGTGATGGCGAGCGGGTTCATCGGCTTCGTGCTGGGAACTACGGCCAACGCGGTGGCCAACATGCGGGCGCTGGTGGCACGGTTTGGGGCGGCCCCCCGCGCCTTCCTTATAGTCCCACTGGTCGGCGCCTTCTTCATCGACTTCACCAATGCGATCATCATCACGTTCTTCGTAAACTGGCTGAGGTGAGGGTCGTGCTCGCGCGTCGCGTGTTTTGCGCGACTAAAGTCGCTGCTCGGCCGCCGTGGTTGCACCACGGCTTTGTTCCCGAGACTCGACCGGACTCCAGCGTGGCCCAGCCACGTTGTCCCCCAGCCGCGATTTCAACCGCGCGCTGCTCGGCACGCCGTAGTTGCCCCCGCGGGGTTGTGGGAGAACCGCTCGCCTAACCCGCCTGATCATATTCGGCAGTGTCCCCTTCCCTGAGAAACCGGCACAGGAACCGCGCCAGGTCAGGGTCAATGAGCCGCTCCCTCCCGCGCGTGGTCCAGACCAGATGGACATACAGACGGTGTCGCACGGGCCTAACCTGCGTTGTCATTGGCCAACTCCGGTATCCGAATCACCCGCGGCGCGGCGCCACGCAGTGCCGAGCAGCGACCTCAGTCGCGTGGGGCCGGGCCGACGGCTTCGGCTCGCGGTGATGCACGTCCTATCGCCGGCACGGATCGACAGCCCTAATTGGGATCTTGGACCAAATCGGACTATCACCCATAACGTCGAGCCACACCAGTATGAGCAAACCGAACGATCCTAACCGCGATAACGCCCTACTGGGCAAGAAGATCGAGGACCTCTACGATCTCATCGAGGGCATCGAGATCGCCATGTTCACCACTCGCCGCCCCGACGGGCGCCTGGTCTCCCGGCCCATGGCCACCCAGACCCAGGCGGAGGGCACCGATCTCTGGTTCGTCACCGACATCGAGTCGAATAAGCTGGACGAGCTGGGCTTCGACTCCCAGGTCAACCTGGCGTACTACCGCGACGGGAGCCGGGAGTGGGTCTCGGTGAGCGGGACCGCCATGGTGTCCCAGGATCGGATGGCCATCCACGAGCTGTACCGGCCGGACTGGAAGATGTGGTTCGGCGACGAAGGCGGCCAGCGAAACGGCGGGCCGGACGACCCCAGGCTGGCCCTGATCCTGGTGGAAGTTCACTCGGTAACCTACATGAAGGTGGACAAGCCCAAGCCGCTGGTGCTGTTCGAGCTGGTCAAGGGAATGGTCACGGGTACGCCGCCGAACATTGGAAAAGAGCGGGAGGTGAGCGGGGGAGAGGTGAGGGCGCTGGGGCGAGAGGTGAAGTAGGTCGGGGGGCTATTGGCTATTGGCTATTCCGGGGATCCCTGACCAAAAGGGGTCCGGTGTCGATGAGCAGCTTCTTTCGGTTCACCGTAGCTAGCCCATAGCCCATAGCCAATAGCCTCTTCAATTTGACATCCGCTCGCCCCGCCCCCACCTTCAAAATCCAACCTATCCCAGGAGGTGGAGGCCATGAGGGTCTATGGCTCCAGCGCCATAAGAAACGTGGCGTTCGTCGGGCACGGGGCTAGCGGTAAAACCTCCCTCGTCGACGCGCTCGCCTTCGTATCCGGCTCCAGCCGGCGCCACGGCAGCATCAAAGACGGCACCACGCTCACGGACTACTCCCCCGACGAAATCGCCCGAAAGCACACCATCAATCTCGGCCTGGGCCACGCCGAGTGGCTCGACACCAAGATCAATCTCATCGACACCCCGGGCTATCTCGACTACTTCGGCGAGGTCGTCAGCGGCCTGCACGCGGCCGATGCCGCCGTCGTCGTTCTCAGCGGTACGGGAGGTGTGGAGGTAGGCACCGAAAAGGTCTGGGAAGTCTGCGATCAGCTGCACCTGCCCCGGGTCCTCTTCGTGTCCCTGATGGACAAGGAGCACGCCGACTTCCAGCGGGTCTTCGATGACGTGAAGGCCCATTTGACGCCCAAGGTCGTGCCGGTCGAGATCCCCATCGGAGACGGCCACGACTTTCACGGCATCATCAATCTGTTCTCCGGCCACTGCCACTACTATAAGAAAGGCACCAAGACCGGCGAGTACGAGGTAGTGCCCATTCCCGCCGAGTACGAGTCGCTCTTCCAGCAGTACTCCGAGCAGCTCACCGAGGCCGTCGCCTCCACCGACGAGGACCTCATCGAGCGCTACCTGGGCGGCGAGGAGATCCCCCGGGCCGACTTCATCCGGGCGGTGAAGCGCGGTGTGGTCGAAGGTGAGATCGTCCCCCTCTTCTGCGGCAGTGGCGACCTCACCTACGGCACCCGGACCCTGCTCAAGAAGATGGTCGAGCTGTTCCCGTCACCCGCGGAAGTGAAGCCGCCGGCGGAAGCGCCGCTGGTTGGGCGGGCCTTCAAGACCCTGTCCGAATCCCACGTGGGCGATGTCACCCTCTTCCGGCTCTATAGCGGAGAGATCCGGAACGGCGGTGAGGTCTTCAACGCCGAGCACGAGACGGTCGAGAAGCTGAACCACCTGTCGGTCCAACAGGGCAAGGAGCGACTCGAGGTCGAGCGACTCTCGGCGGGCGACATCGGCTCGGTGGCCAAGCTCAAGGACACCCACACCGGTGACACCTTCTGCTGGCGGGAGCATCCCGTGCGCCTGCCGCCGATTCCATTCCCCGACTCGGTGGCCACCTCGGCGGTACTGGTCAAGCAGCGGGGCGAGGAAGACAAGCTCGCGGCCGGGCTCCACAAGCTGCACGAGGAGGATCCCACCTTCCACTTCGAGTACAGCTCGGAGCTGGGCCAGACGTTGATCCACGGCATGGGCGAGCGCCACTTCGACACCATCCTGAACCGGCTGGAGCGGAAGTTCGGCGTTCACGCCGAGCTGGTGCGTCCCCGGGTGGCCTACCGCGAGACTATCAAGGGAAAGGCGGAGGGCCAGGGCAAGCACAAGAAGCAATCCGGCGGTCGGGGCCAGTATGGTGACTGCTGGATCCGGGTGGCGCCACTGCCCCGGGGTACGGGCTACCAGTTCGTGAACGAGATCGTCGGGGGCGTCATCCCCGGCAAGTACGTACCGGCGGTGGATCGCGGAATCCAGGAGGCAGCCGTCCGCGGCGTCATCGCCGGCTACCCGCTGGTGGACTTCAAGGCCGAGTGCTTCGACGGGTCATACCACGACGTGGACTCCAACGAGATGTCGTTCAAGATGGCCGGCATCATGGCCTTCAGGAACGTGACCCCGAAGGCTCGGCCGGTATTGCTGGAGCCCCTGATGGACGTGGATGCCTGGGCGCCGGACGATGTACTGGGCGACGTGATGGGCGACCTGAGCGCTCGGCGGGGACAGATTCTCGGGACCGAGCCCGATGGTCGCTTGACCAAGGTGAAGGCGATCGTGCCCGAGGCCGAGCTGTACAAGTACTCTACGACGCTCCACTCCATCACTCACGGGCGCGGGACTCACCGGCAGAAGTTCCACGGCTATGCCGAGGCGCCTCCGGACGTAGCGGCGCGGGTGGCGGAGGAGACCCAGAAGGAGCGGGAACTGCAAACAGCGTGAGCGGGAGAGACAGAACAGCGTGAGCGGGAAGCCGATATTGGCGCGAGTGCTTAGGTTAACAGGGAGCCTCCCCGGTTACGCCTTTACTTCCCCGCTTACGCTTTTCCCTCCCCGAATGGCCGACCTCGTCGTCGCAGTTCATTTCCTCTTCGTGTTATTCGTGGTCCTGGGTGGACTGCTGGTCCTGCGGTGGCCGCGGGTGGCCTATCTGCACATCCCCGCGGCCATCTGGGGCGCGGCGATTGAGTTTGGTGGCTGGATCTGTCCGCTCACTCCGCTGGAGAACTGGCTGCGACGTCAGGCGGGCAGTTCCGGCTACTCGGGCGGATTCATCGAGCATTACATTCTTCCGATCCTCTATCCTTCCACGCTCACCCGAACCAATCAGCTCGTGCTGGGGGCTCTCGTCCTGATCCTCAATTGGCCATCTACGGTTACGTGGTTCGTAGACGTCAAAGGCTAACCCAGGTAACCACCCCGACTGACGTCTCCCCGCCTTTTGTTGCTCCCAACCGAGGCGCCGATCCCTCACCGCTGCTCCGCCACCTCAACTTTCACCAATTGCACTCGTATGAATCCCATACACTTAGCCCTCCTCCCGTAACTCCAACCCCGCCCCCTAGCCCCGCCTGAGACCGCGCAACAAGTAGCCGCACAATTTCTTGACAGTGGGGCCAGCCAAAGGCATGCGGCTTGCTCCTGCAACCACCTGAAATCACCAGTGTTCCGCGTACCGGACAGCCATTGGTCAGCTGTCCGGCGGCCAGCGCAACGGTCGCGGTATCGTCGCACGTCGCTCACCTCTTTCCGGAGTGGCTCCCATGAAATGGACTCGCAGGTTCTTCAGTCTCGGCCTTGTCTTCGCCCTCCTGGCCGGGGTGAGCTGCACCGCGGCCGACAGCCCGAACGAGCCGACAGTCGCGCAGCCGATCGAGCAGCAGCCGGCTTATTTGCTGGGCGGCGTGCTCATGGGGTTGGTGGCGCTGTCGGGCGGCGTGGTGGACCTGGCCGGCGGGGCAGTCGGTGGCGTGCTCGGGATTACCGACCTCCTCGCTTGTAGCCAGGAGAAGTACGAGGTCACCCGGGAGACGATCGGTCCCGAGGGTGGCAAGGTCAAGGTGGGCAAGCACGTCCTTGTAATCCCGAGGGGCGCCCTGCCAGGAACGTGACGATTACGGCGGAGCAGATGCCGGGACGGACGAACTCCATGCGGTTCAGTCCGGAAGCCTTCAGTTCGCCAAGTCGGCCGAGCTCACCATGAGCTACAAGAACTGTCTCATCGTGCTGCTGCCGAAGAAGATCGTTTATACCGACGAAAGTCTGAACGTGCTGAAGGTCCTCCGTTCGCTCGACCTGTTCGACAAGCGAACTGTGACTGCACCGATCGACCACTTCTCGCGGTACGCGGTCGCGTACTAGGCCAGTGACGGCGAACGGCGGTTCTACTCCCCAAGCGCGGTGGGCCCTGCAGTCCGGGGTCCCCCGTGCCGGGGATTTTCTGCATGCCGCGCGCGCCCACGAACGCGCCGGCTGTATGGCAGAGGCACTCCAGAGTTACGCCTCAGCGGTCGAGGCAGCAGAGCGGGAGGGTGAGCGGAAGATTCTGGCGGAGTCGCTGCGGCGGCTGGGCGTGGTCCATCATCAGCGCGACCAGCGGGACCTGGCCCGGCAGCTGTGCGAGCGGAGCCATCAGACGGCAACCGAAATAGGAGATGCAGTGCTGGCCGCAGAGGCGCTCAATGCGCTGGCCGGGTTCGACTTCGAGGGCGGCGCCATCGAGGCGGCGCGGGAGCGCTTCCACCTGGCGCTGGAGCTGGGTGGCGCCAATGCCGAGCTGCGGGGCCGGACCGAGCAGAATCTGGGGATCCTCGCCAACATCCAGGGCTCGCTGGTCCAGGCGCTGGCGCACTATCAGCGCTCCCTCCAGGCATTCGAGAGCGCGAACGACGATCGCGGGTGCGCCATCGCCTATCACAACCTCGGGATGGTGAGCGCCGATCGCGAGCTCTGGGACGACGCCGACGGCTACTTCCAGCGCAGTTTCGGGATCGCCGAGCGGATCGGCGACCTTCATCTCCAGGGGCTCGGCCTGCTGAACCACTCCGAGGTCCATATCGCCCGCCAGCGCTACGACCAGGCGCGGCAGAATGCCGAGAGCGCGCTGGGCATCTTCGACCAGCTCGGCTCTACCCTCGACAAGGCCGACGCCTACAAGGTGATCGGGCGGGTCTACCGGGAGACCGGCCGGCATGCGCTGGCGGAGTCACGCCTGAGGTCGGCGGTCGATCTTGCCGTCAGCACCGGCTCGATCCTGAGCGAGGCCGAGGCCGACCGGGAGCTCGCCCTCCTGTACCAGGCCATGGGCCGAAACCAGGAAGCGCTAAGGCTGCTGAACGCGGCCCACCGGCTGTTCGGCCGGCTCGAGGCCCGGGTAGATCTGGTCGATGTCTCCACCAAGGTTCACCGGCTGGAGGACACCTACTTTGCGGTGGTGCGGGACTGGGGCCAGTCGATCGAATCGTCCGACAGTTATACCTTTGGTCACTGCGAGCGCGTGGCCGGCTATGCCGTGGCTCTGGCCCAGGAGCTCGGGCTGGATGAGGCGCAGCAGACCACGATCCGCATCGGCGCCTACCTGCACGACCTCGGCAAGGTGCGGATACCGCATGAAGTGCTGAATAAGCCCGGCAAGCTCACGCCGGAAGAGTTCCGGGTGATCCAGATGCACCCGATCTGGGGTCTCGAGCTCCTGGCCACTGTCGAGTTTCCCTGGGACATCAAGCCGATCATTCGGTGGCACCACGAGAAGTACGATGGATCGGGTTACCCGGACCGCCTCAAGGGCGACGAGATCCCGGTCAGCGCCCAGATCATCTGCATTGTAGATGTGTACGACGCACTGACGACCACCCGAAGCTATCGGGGAGCTCTCTCGCATGCCGACGCAATGATCAAGATTCAGGAATCCCGCCACTGGTGGCGGCCCGACATCTATCAGGCCTTCATCCGCTCGGTGAGCCGTCTCTCAGCGGCGGCATGAGGATCGGAACGACCCGCTCGGGCCTCGGTCTCATCGCCTCTGCCCTCGTCGTGATCTCCGGCTGCTCGGAGAGCAGAGGCGGGTGCTCCGATTGCGGCACGGTGGTGATCGCTGCGGCCGGTGAGCCTTCCAGCCTGGTGCCTCCCCTCATCGACCATACAGTCGGCCGGGATATCAGCGATCAGGTCTACGAGCGGCTGGCGGATCTGGCCCCCGGCTCCTCGCCTCTGGAGTCCTCGGCCTACCGCCCCGGTCTGGCCCAGCGGTGGGAGCGGGTCGACTCGCTCAGCTGGCGCTTCCATCTCCGCCCGGACGCCCGTTGGCACGACGGACGGCCGGTCACGGCGGATGATGTCGTCTTCTCGTTCGAGGCCTACGCGGACTCGGCGCTCGATTCCCCCGCACGATCCCAGCTCGCCGGCCGCGTTCGTGCGTCGGCCGAAGACTCCGCCACCGTGGGGGTTACGTTCGCCGAGCCATCGCCCGAGCAGCTGTACGACGCGACCTACCACGTGCGGATTCTTCCCCGCCACGTGTGGGCATCCATTCCGCGAGCCCAGTGGGCGGGCGATACGGCTGTGGCGCATCTGGTGGGCAGCGGCCCCTACCGGGTTCGCGATTGGAAGCGGAGCCAATCGCTCACCTTGATCGCGGATAGCGCAGCGACCAGAGGGACGCGTCCGGCGATCCGGCGCGCAGTCTGGCGCTTCGTTCCCGACCCCGACGCCGCACTCAACCTGGTCCTCGGTCACGAGGCCGATCTGCTCGAAGCGGTCGGAGCGCCGAACCGGGCCCAACGCGTCTCGGCGGACACGAGCTTCCGGCTCGTCACTTACCCGGCGGCCGTCTACGGATTTCTCGCCTTCCGCCTGGCCGATGCCGCCGGACGCCCGCATCCGGTCCTGCACGACCCGGGGATCCGTCGTGCGCTGACCGAAGCCGTGGATCGTCCCACGCTTGCGCGTGCGGTGTTCGGCGAGGGGACCAAGGTGCCACCCGGTCCCATGTCGCAGTTGCTCTGGATCTGGGACGAGGGCACCAAGGTCCTGGCTTTCGATTCCGCACACGCCCGACGCGTGCTCACGCGGGGGCGCCCGCTTGGCCTAGACATCCTGGTTCCGGCCACCAGCCCCACCCGTCGGCAGCTCGCCCTGGTGATTCAGGAGGCGTGGAGGAAGGCGGGGGTCAACGCCACCGTCACCACCGTGGAGTTCCCGGTGTTTCAGGAGCGGATCGCCAAGGGGCGCTTCGACAGCTACATCGGAGCCTATCTCGACGAGCCCAGCACCCGGAGCCTGGCGGATCAGTGGTCGAAAGCGGGTTGGGGTGTGCTGAACCACGGCAGGTACGGGAATCCGGTCTTCGATTCGCTGCTGGGCCGGGCTCAGCAAGAAACGGATGTGGCCACCGCCCGCCGGCAGTGGCGCGAAGCCATGGATACGCTCAACGCCGACGCGCCGGCCATATTCCTGTACGCGCTGGCGAACCGGGCGGCGGTGCAGCGGCGGCTGGAGGATGTGAAGCTGGATCCCTACTCCTGGCTCAGCGGCCTGCGGGAGTGGCGGATCGATCCGGGGAAGGAGTTAGGGAGAGATTCGGTGAGGTAGTCGGGAGTATGTCATCCTGAGCGCAGCGAAGGAGCCGGAATTCGAACGTTCGACGAACGCCCGAGGCCTGGCTCCTTCGCTACGCTCAGGATGACAGGCTATGCAGTACGGCGCTTGGGCCCCTTCGCCGTCCGCTTCCGCGGTTTCTTCATATCGATGACCCCGGCCTCCTCCCGCGGCTGCCGGTAGACGTAGCGCTCCCCCCGGAAGTTCCGGAGCACGACCTCTTCCTCATTCATGCTCTCCACGTACTCGGGCAGGATCGGGATCTTCCCGCCGCCGCCCGGGGCATCGATCACGAAGGCGGGAACCGCGAGGCCGCTGGTCCAGCCCCGGAGAGCCCGCATGATCTCGATGCCGGTTTGGACCGAGGTCCGGAAGTGCTCCGCGCCCGCCACCTGGTCTGCCATATAGATGTAGTAGGGCCGGACCCGGGCCATGAGCAGCTTCTGCATCAGCTCCATCATGACGGCCGGGGTGTCGTTCACCCCCCGGAGCAGCACCGTCTGGCAGCCCAACGGGATGCCGGCATCGGCCAGCATGCCGAGCGCGGCCACGGCGGCCGGGGTGAGCTCGTCGGGGTGATTGAAGTGGGTGTTGATGAAGAGCGGGTGGAACCTCTTCAACGTGGCGCACAGCTCGGGCGTGATCCGCTCGGGCAGATGGCAGGGGATCCGGCTCCCGATCCGGATGATCTGAATGTGTCGGATCGACCGAAGCCGTGTCAGAATGACTTCAAGCCGCCGGTCGTTGAGCAGGAGCGGATCGCCGCCGGACATGATCACGTCCCGGATCTCAGTGTGCTCCTCCAGGTATTGGAAGGCGCTCTCGAACTGGGACATGGGGATCTTCTCGGGGTCGCCCACCTTGCGCCGCCGGGTGCAGAACCGGCAGTAGGTGGCGCAGACCGGCGAGACCAGGAAGAGGGCCCGGTCCGGATAGCGGTGGGTGATGTTGGGGACCGGGCTATCGGCGTCCTCATTGAGCGAGTCGATGATGCCGTCCACCACGTCCAGCTCTTCGACCGAGGGGACGTACTGGCGCCACATCGGGTCGTCGGGCGACTTGATGAGGTCCACCATGGCCGGCGAGATGCGGAACTCGAAGTTGTCCGCCGCCTGCCGGAGCCGGTCGAGCTCGGGGAAGTTCTCCGGGCCGAACTTTACCGCCAGCGCATCGAGCGAGGCGATCGAGTTTTTCCTGAGGACTTCCTGCCAGGTCTCCATCATTAAGCCTCCAATTTATCTGGGAGCGGTACCGCCGTACCGCCTTACCGCTTACCGCCTTCACAAACACCACCTGATCATCGCCGGGCGCGTAGAAGTCCGGGATGGTGGCGGTGGCCCGATAACCACGGCTCTGGTAGAACCGGCGAGTGGCCGCATAGTCCGGCCGGCCCGCAGTCTCGACCACGATCAGCCGGGCAAGGCCAGCGAGCCTGCGCTCCATCTCCAGCACCAGAGCGGTGCCGATGCCGGAGCCCTGGAGCGCGGGATCGACCGCCATCCAGTAGAGATCGTAGGTGCCCAGGGTACAGGGAGTGGGCCCCCAGCAGATCCAACCCGCCAGCCGGCCGTCGACATCCGCTCCCAGCGCGCTGTAGGGCTCGGCCCTGGGGCCGGCGCGCACGGCTTCGTCGAAGACCTCGAGTGCGACGGGAATCTCATCCGGACGGAAGAGTCCCACCGCACGGGTGATCTCCTCGATGCGGCCTCGATCGGCTGCGGAGAGGTGGCGGAGATGGGGTGAGACAAGGGTGCCGCTCAAGCGGCGGACACCCCACTGACGAGAGCAACGGCGGCCCGCTGGCTCTGCGAGCGCATGAGGGCCTCATCCACGATGTGCATGACGAGGTCATCGTAGCCCCAGCCGAAGGCCCGTCCCATCCGGGCCAGTCCCGCGTTGCTCGATAGATCGGGCGTGGGGTTGACCTCCAACACGTAAGGCTGGCCATCGGCGCTGAGCCGTATATCGACCCGGCCGTATCCCTCGCCATCGGACAGGTGCTCCCATGCGGTGCGGGCGATCTGACCGAGACGGCGGGCCAGGTCCGGATCGAGTTCGGCCGGGCAGATCGGCACCGTGCCCTCATCCTCCGGGCTACCCTCGATCCATTTGGCCGCGTAGCTCACGATGGGCCAGGTTCCGTCGGGCAGGGTATCGAACCGGATCTCCGCAATGGGTAGCATCCGTTTGCCGACAAAGCCCACGTTGAATTCCCGGCCGGGGACGTATTCCTGAACCAGCACCTCGTCGAATTGCTCCAGCATCTGGGCCACCCGCTTCTTGAGCGCCCGCTTGCTGGTGCACACCGAGCCGTTGTCGATGCCCACGCTGGCGTCCTCGGCCGCGGGCTTCACGATGGCAGGGAGCGGGAATTCCGCGGCGGTCTTGTTGGCCTGGGCCACGATGAACGCCGGAACGGGAAGGCCGGCGGAACACAGCAAGGTGTTGGCGACGTGCTTCCGGTGGCAGACGCTGGTTGGCCAGGTCCTGCAGCCGGTGAACGGGACCCCCGTCAGCTCGAGGGTGCCTACCACGAAGTCCTCGAAGCGGGCGTGGCCGTTGATCCCCTCGCAGAGATTGAAGACCAGATCGGCCCGGCGGGCCCGGGAGAGCCAGCGGAAGTCTCCCAACCGGACCGGAAGCAGTTCGACCTCGTGGCCCCGGCGCCGGAGCACGTCACGCACCTCATGGACGTTGGCCACGACCGCGGCCACGTCCTGGGGACTCCACTCTTCGCTGCCCGCGTCGAAGAGAATGGCAACTTTCATCAGGCAACCTCCGCCAGGAGTGAACGGCCGCTGATCCGGCGCCAGGCGATGTCGGCGACGGTGCGGATGAGATCGTCGTAGCTCATCCCGGCCGCTGCCGCGGCCTTGGGGAAGCACGAATGGTCCCGCGGGTCGGGCAAAACGCCCGGGAGCGGGTTGAGCTCGACAACCATCGGGCGGCCAGCGGCGTCGCAGCGAATATCGACGCGGCACCAGTCGCGGCATTCCAAGGCGTGGTAGGCGGCCAGTGCGGCGGCCCGAACTTCGTCGGCCAGACTCTCGGAAATGTTGGCCGGGCACTCATAGATCTCGAGTGGTTTGCTCGGCGTGTCCCAGATCCACTTGGCTTCATAGCCATAGATCGGTGGGGCACCCCTGGGGAGCATATCAAATCGCATGCCGATAATCGGCAAACAGCGCGCTTCATGCCCGTTGCCGAGAATCGCGACGGTGAACTCCTGGCCGGGCAGATAGCTCTCGATCACCACCGGCTCGGAGTAGGTGGCAAGCAGGTGAGAGACCTGGCGCACCAGCTGCGACCGATTGCGGCAGAGACTCTTCACCGTGACGCCCTTGCCCGAGCCTTCAAAGGCCGGCTTCACGAAGAGCGGAAAGGGGAGCTCGACGTGCCGGGCATCATCGGGCGACTTGGCCAGCACGAAGGGCGACGTGGGCACCCCCCGATGCAAGAGAATCTCCTTGGCTCTCGCCTTGTGCAGCGCGAGGCTGAGCGTCAGAGGATCCGAGGCGTGGCAGGGCACGCCGAGGAACTCACAGATGGCCGGGACGTGCGACTCGCGGTTGGGGCCGTAGAGCCCTTCGGCGATGTTGAAGACGAAGTCGGGCCGGAGCAGCGCCAGCCGCGCGGGGAAGCTGGCGTTGGCCTCGAGACGAGAAACCTGACCCACAGTGCTCAGAGCGCGCTCCACCGCATCGATGGTGGCTGGCTCATCCCACTCGGCGTACAGGTCCGGTTGATGGAGATCGGGGCGGAGTGCCCGAGACGGGTTCGAAGAAGGGGATTCGGAGTTCGCCCCGGCTGGACTAGCCGGCGCCGCTGGTTTGAGATTGAAGGCGAGTCCAATCCGAACTGCCAAAGGCTTCCTCTACAAAAAAGGCCGTCTGCGAGAGACGAGCCGAGACGAGTACCTTCTATAGATGCATCTAAGGTAAGAAAAAGTTTTTCATACCACAATAGTTTTTGGGGAAGAAGTCGGGATGAGTTTTGGAGGAGCGTGGAGCTGGGAGCTTGGAGTTGGGAGCTCTTTGGCGGATTTGGAAGCGCGGACGAACAGTTTTTTCCTCATCGTGAACGCAGCGAGGGGTCTGCTCGAGGACTCCACTCTCTCGTCCCAGCTCCCAGCTCCCAGCTCCTGGCTCCAAGCTCACACCTTATGAAATCCGACTCTTCCGGCCTCGCTCCCCTCTGAGGTCTGGTAGATCTCGAAGTCGCTGAACAGCGCCGGCGCCTCCTGCTGGAGCACCCGCAGACAGGAAACCGCCATTCGCCGGATCTCCAGCTCGGCCCCCTCGCCCAGCCGCAGCTCCAGCATGGTGCGCCAGGCCCGGACATTGGCACTGACCACGATCTTCACCTCGGTGGCATTGGGCAGGACGCTGCGGGCGGCCTCGCGGGCCATCTTGCGGCGCTGGATCTTGTCCTCGACCCACTCGTAGCGGCTCATCAGCCGCTCCACTGACGCCACGTAGGCGTTCTGCGCCGCCTGCACCTGAGCGGTCCACTGCGCCTCGAGCTCGGGGTCGCCCATGACGGCGGGCGGCATCACGAACGCCGCGTGCGACTCGTCCACGTAGCGCTGCGACAGCTGGGAGAACCCCCAGCCCGCCCGGTGCCGGACCAGCTCATGGCTGCAGGAGCGGGAGATCCCCTCGATGAGCATCACGTAGGTGGCGTGCTCGAAGACCGAGCCGTGTCCCTGGCGCAGGATGTTCTGGAGATACTCGGCCGTGGTCCGCCCGGCGGGGTTGTGCTGGCTCATGTAGCAGAGCCGACCGGCGAATTCGGCGATCCGCTCTCCGTCGCTCGACTCGCCCTTCCATTGGACCGGCAGGTGGGCCGGCTCGATGAACTGGGGCCGGGCGATCAGGGTGACGCGGGGGGAGCGGAGGATTTCCATGTAGGCTATTGGCCTGTTGGCTATTGGCTATTGGCGATTGGCTCATTGAGAGCTAACGGCCCGGAAACTAACAGTGTGGGATGAGCTCAGAGCGCAGGACCATCAGCCAACAGCCAATAGCCTAGTCTGCCAAGTCCAGCCTGCATCGGGCATACCCTCCGGTCAGCTCGATCTCCCGGAGGGCTCGCTGGATGTCGGCCGGGATAGGCACGGCGCCGGATCCCACCTTCAGCCGGCCGATGGGCGGCTCGCCGGACGGAAGGATAATCCCGGGATTGAATATTCCGAGGGGATCGAACGCCGTTTTCACCTGCCGGAAGAGATCCAGCACCTCCGGGCCATAGGTACCCTGCAAGGTGCCGGCTCGGAGCCGTCCATCTCCGTGCTCGCCCGTAGGCGTGCCGCCGAGCCGGATGACGGCGGCGGTGATCTCCTGGAACAGGTGTGAGATTGCCGCCTCCCACCCCTCACGCGTCAGCTCCGGCACCAGGTTCGCATGGATGTGGCCATCGCCGGCGTGGCCGAACATCACCACCCGGAGGTTGTGGTCCGCAGCGGACCGTCGAACCGCCGCGATGTACTCGCCCATCCTCTCCACCGGCACGCACCCGTCCTCGATGACCTGGAGCGAGCGCTGGTTCTCCGGCAGCCCTGCCAGGATGGGGCTTGCAGCATGGCGGATGGCCCACAGCTGCTCTGCCGCGAGTGGGGAGAACCCCGTGTCGACGGTGGTGGCCCAGTCCGCCACCGCATCCGAAGCCCGTCGAAGAGCGTGGCGCAGGGTCTCAGCGTCGTCCCGCTCCAGCTCGACCAACACGATGGCTTCGGTGCCCGCACCGAGTCCTGCGCGCGACAGCCGGTCCGGACCGAGGAGATCGAGAAAGGACCGATCCAGCAACTCCAGCGCGGAAGGCGCAAACTGGCTCAAGGCACAGACCACGTCCGCCAGATGATGGAGTGAAGGCAGATGCACCCGGAGCCCGGCCTGAAACGCCGGCACCTCATCCAGCCGCCATTCGACCTCGGTGACCAAGCCGAGCGTGCCCTCTGCCCCGATGATCAGATCCAGGACGTCGCCCGAGGCGAGGTAGGCATCGAGGGCGTAGCCCGATGAATTCTTCCGGGTCCTGGGGAAGCGGTCGGCGATGAGCCTGGACGCAGCCTGAACGCGGGGTGCCACATCGCGCTCGAAGCGTTCGAGCACTCGGGCCGCCCCCCTACCCGCCTGCCCAGAGGGCACCCGCCCCGCTGCCCCGCGCGCCAGCCTCACCGACTCTCCCTCCGCGGTCACCAGCGTGAGCGCCTCCACCCACCGGCGTACGCTGCCATACCGGACCGACCTGGCCCCGGCGGCGTTGGTGGAGACCATACCGCCGAGCGTGGCCCACCGACCGCTTGAAGGGTCGGGTGGCAGCCGGAGACGGTGCGCTGCTGCGCCCGACGCGAGCTCGGCGTGCGTGATCTGTGCGCTGGTAACGGCACGGTGGTGGGTGGGATCGATCTCGAGCCGAGGCTGGGATGTGCCGGTCAGGTCCACGACAACTCCGGCGCCTACATTCCCGCCGCCCATGCCGCTGCCCGCTCCGCGAGGAACGAGCGGAACCCGATGCTCTGAAGCCCATGAAATCAGGGTTTTCATGTCCTCGACGTCGGCCGGCCGGCAGATCGCCTGAGGAAGGATGCGATAGATGCCGGCTCCCTCGGCGTAGGCGGCCCGGGTCCTCGGGTCGGTGCGGTAGACGCCCCGGACAGGCGGAGGAGGCAGCATGGGCCAAAGATAAGTATCTTCACCCTCTATGACCGAGGGTTCCCGCGCTCAACTCATCCATATAGATGTCGATCGCCGTCTGGGGCACGAATGGGACGAGTGGGATGGCCGCCCGCTTCCCAACCAGGGCAACTACGACTCGCCGCCCGCCCTGTTCTTCGCCTGGTCCGCCATCACGCTTGCCGTTGGCCTCGGAGTGGTGGCGCTGGCGCTCTTTCTGCTCGCTCCCCGTTTGGCGGGCGTGCACCCATCGGCGCCCTCCGTGCTCTGGGGTACGCTGCTGGTGATAGCCTCGCTGCTCTGGGCCTGGTGGGCGCGTGCTCTTCCTATCATATGAGCTACGCCGCCCGCTCCTGCCAGAGAGACTCGCCGAGCGGGGGCCGTTTCTCCGGCTGATGCGGCTCACCTCCCGGATTGCGGACCGGTTCGGCCGGCGCGACTGGGTGGAGAATGCGGCGGTGAAGGTCTACAACGCGCTGGCGATGATGCGGGGACGAAAGGTCGGCCAGGGGGAGCTGCTGGTGCTCATCCCGCGATGCCTGTCCAAGGCAACTCTGGATGGCGTGCTTGGTATCGCGGGGCGCTACGGCGTACCTGTCTTCGTCGCCACCAGGGGCCAGCTGGCCCGGCGCGTCATCCGGGAGCGGCGGCCGCGGGCCGTGGTGGCGGTGGCCTGCGAGCGCGACATGGTAAGCGGGTTGCACGACGTGGCGGGGAGGATTCCGGTGCTTGGGCTTACCATGACGCTGCCGTCCGGTCCCTGCAAGGACGCGTCGGTGAATCTGGGTCAGCTAGAGGAGTGGGTCCGGGCGTACGTGGTGTGAGGAGTTGGTGAAATTCAGACACTCAATTTGAGTCTGCAGGAGCGGCGGACGGCTGTAGTTGAGAGGGCGGCGCCGTGGGTAGCGGTATGCCGCCGTAGCGTTCCACCAGCTGCTGCAAGACTTTGCTGACCCTTTTCGCCACCGGGTGGTCCAGGCTGACCTGCCGTTCCAGCTCGCGATACGGTAGCGACGGATCGACCTTGGGGCGGTAAAGCGTCTCGACGGTGAGTTGGGAACTTCCCGGTCGAGCCGGGTCGGCCCAGGCTCGAATCCGAACTACTCCGGGCCCGATCGCCCGCCGCTGCTTCGCCGGCCTCCCGCTGCCAGCCACGAACCACGGCGTCTCGAGGTAGCCGTCGCGAAGCCGGACTTTCTGGGTGGGAATCGAATCTGCCTTGAGGGCTTCAGCCAGCCGACGTGTGGCCATTGGTACGGGTAGGCGGACTTCCCTTCCCGGGGCTTCCGGCAACGGAGGAAAGGATGGCCTCGTGGTGGCAGGCTGGCACGCCGCGGCGCCTGCCGCCAACACGATCAGACCGAGCGTGTAGCGCACCGAATCAGTGGGTGTGCGGCGCAGTGCCGGGCGGATCGACGTGACCGCTGCCCCCGGCCCCGGAAGCGGAGGAGTCCGGAGCGTCCTCTTCGTGCTCCATGCCGTCATGATGATGGACCTTGGCTCTCTCCTGTATCTCCCCCTGTAGCACCTTGGTCGGAATTCCCGCGGCGTGGTCGAATATCAGCTTGCCGCCATAGACACCGGTGGCGACCAGGAATCCCAGGCCCACCACTGAGAGTACCAGGCTCAGGGCCCGCTCCCCGGCGCCCATCCATCGCTCCCGCACGATTCGCCACAGCGCAAGCACCCCGAACACCGCCAGGGTGATCAGCCCGAGCTGCTCGTGGGTTTCCATCACGCGGTGGACTGCCTCGCCGTGCGAGATGTGCTCCTCGGCCTGCAGTCCGGACAGAACCGCCAGCGCCCCGCCGATGGCGCCGACCAGCATGGTCCAGACCCCCACCTCCCGGAAACCCGGTCGCTTGGTCATGACCGCCAAAAGGTCGAACATGACGGCCGCAAGCAGCAAGCCAACAGGAAGGTCATTCAGGGCCGCGTGAATGCGGGGCCAGTCGTATCCGAGCATGTCTTCTCCAGTCAGGAGCTGGGAGGTAGGAGCTGGGAGCTGGGAGTCGAGAGCACCTAGCTCCCAGCTCCCAGCTGAAACGGTACTGGCGGATCGACCGCATAATCATAAAACCCTCGGCCGCTTTTCTTGCCATGGTGCCCCGCGGCGACCATCCGCCGAAGCAGGGGCGGAGCCCCGTAGCGATCCTCCTGGTATGCTCCCAGCATGATGTCGCCAATCCGCACTACGGTATCCAGGCCGATGAAGTCGAGCAGGGACAGCGGGCCCATGGGATGTCCGCACCCCAGCTGCATGGCGCGATCGATGTCCTGGGTCGACGCGACGCCGCGCTCCAGCGCCCGCACCGCATCCATGAGAAACGGAACCAGAAGCAAATTCACGATGAAGCCCGGCTGGTCCACCGACTCGACCGGTTCCTTACCCAGCGCCCGTGCAAAGGCAAAGGAGCGCTCCATCGTATCGCGGCTGGTTGTGCCGGTGCGGACCACCTCCACCAACGGCATCATCGGTACCGGGTTGAAGAAGTGGAGGCCGACGAAGCGGTCCGCGCGGAAGGTGGAGTCCGCCATCGACGAGATGGTCAGGCTGGACGTGTTGGAAGCGAAGATTGCCTCCGGTCCACAGACCTGGTCCAGCTCATGCCAGACCGCGTTCTTCAGCTGCAACTCCTCGGTGACCGCCTCGATGACGATGTCGCAGTCCTTCAGGTCGGAGAGGTGAGTCACGAACCGAAGCCGGCCCAGAGCCGCCTCCCGGGTCTCCGCCGGGAGCTTGCCCCGCTCCACCAGGCGCCCGAGCGACTTGATGATTCCGGCCCGGCCCCGCTCCAGTAGCGGCTCGGCGACGTCGCGCACGATCGTGTCGAAGCCGGCGGTTGCCGCGACCTGGGCAATGCCACTGCCCATGAGCCCGCAGCCGACGACGCCGACGCTGGTTATCGCCACTACTTCAGCGCCTTCCGCACTTCATCGGCCAGCAGCCCCAGAATTCCCGCGTTGCGATCGGGCAACTGATGCTGCGGCGTGGCGCCGCCCTGCTCCAGAAAATCGAGCGCGCGCTCCAGACCGAGCTGGATGCGGGCGACGGCGGGAGTGAACCGGCGCAGCACACCGTATCCAACCCCGAAAGCCAGGGGAAGCGGAAGCAGGGCGAGTGGGAGGAAGGCGCCCAGGGCCACCAGAACCACGGTGCTGGCAACGCCGGCGCCCGCGAGCGCGGCTCCGGCTCCGACGTACTCGTTTCGCACCTTCCGGGTATCCGCGGACAGGGCCACGTGGGTGTACCCGGACTCGAGCGGAACGATTGTGGCCGATACTGTCGCCACGCGGGAGAGCATGAAGGGGCGCTTCCCGCTCCCGAGCGCGGCAGTGGACCGGCGGAAGGCTGCCTGCATCCCGCCGATCGGCTCCCAGGTGATGCGGCCGGCCTGCTGCCGCTGGACGCAGAGCAGCTCGTTCTTCTCGATCCAGCGGAGCAGGGCCTGCTCCACGCCGTCGGGGTCGCCCCGCACCACTCTTTGCGCGGCGATCTCACCCGGGCCGGTGACGCGCTCGAACAGTCCGGCGGCTCCGACGTTGACCAGGCGGGTCCGTTCCTCCAGCAAAGCCTGCTGGAGATACTGGCCCGGTATCCCGACCTCACGGCCGAGGGCTATCAGCTCATCCGATGTGAGACTGTCGCCCGTTTCGCGCTCGGTCTGGAGCTCGGCGGCGCGCTGAATGATCCGCTCCAGCGCGGCGCGATCGATCCGGGCGGGTGAAGCCTCGCGCATGCTACTCCTGCTTGGCGGTCCGAGCAGCCTGCAGGCGGAGCTGGGACATCAGGGAGGAGAGGTCGGATGCGGGCAACGCGGTGCCCGGAGCCTCGGCTGAGCCCTCGACCCGCGGGGCCGTCGCTGCAGCAGCCTGGGTCAGGAAGGGCCGGAAGAGATCCATCGGAATGGGGAAGATCGTCGTGGAGTTGTTCTCGGCTGCGATCTCGACCACGGTCTGGAGGTAGCGAAGCTGGAGCGCCGTCGGCTCCTGCGCGAGGTTACCTGCTGCCTGCGCCAGGGTCTCGGAGGCCTGAAGCTCGCCCTGTGCGGCGATCACCTTGGCCCGGCGCTCCCGCTCGGCCTCGGCCTGCCGCGCCATGGCCCGCTTCATCTGGTCCGGCAAGTCCACGTCCTTGACCTCGACCGCGGAGACCTCGATTCCCCAGGCGTCGGTGCGCTCGTCGATGATCTTCTTGAGCACCGCGTTGATCTTCTCGCGGTCCGACAGCAGCTCATCCAGCTCGACCTCGCCCAGGACCGAGCGCAGAGTCGTTTGCGCCAGCTGGCTGGTGGCGTAAAGGTAGTCCTCGATGATGATGACTGCCCGCTCCGGATCGATCACCCGCATGTACAGCACGGCGTTCACCTTCACCGAGACGTTGTCCCGGGTGATCACATCCTGGGGCGGGATGTCCATGGCCACGATCCGAAGGGAGACCCGCTTCTGGCTGGCGAATCCGGCGGGCAGGAAGATGAGTCCCGGGCCCTTGGTGCCCCAGAACTTTCCCAGGAAGAAGGTGACACCCCGCTCGTACTGCCGGAGCACCCGCATGCTCAGGAACGAGTAGAGGACGGTGACCACCAGCCCTGGAATCAAGAAGTCCATGGCTTCACTCTCATCCTGAAAGGGCTTCGACGATGACTGCCGCCCCCTGGCCGCCGCCGATACACGCGCTGCCCAACCCGTACCGCCCACCGCGGCGACGGAGGGCGTGCAGCAAATGGAGCGTAATCCGCGCACCGCTTGCGCCGAGCGGGTGGCCCAGGGCAATTGCGCCGCCATCTACGTTGGTGCGCTCCCGGTCGAGGCCCAGCTCCTTTTCCACCGCCAGGTACTGGGCGGCAAACGCCTCGTTCACTTCGACGAGATCCATGTCCTCCAGTTTCAGTCCCGCCCGTTCCAGGGCCTTGCGGGAGGCCGGCGCCGGGCCGATGCCCATGTGGGCCGGGTCCACCCCCACGCTGGCCCAGGCCAGGAGACGTCCGATCGGGCGGAGCCCACGCTCGGCGGCAAAGCTCTCGCTGGCCACGACCAGGGCCGCGGCACCGTCACAGATGCCCGACGCGTTCCCGGCGGTCACCACCCCATCCTTCCTGAAATAGGGCGGCAGCTTGGCCAGGGCCTCGATCGTGGTGCCGGGGCGCATGTGCTCGTCCGCGGCCCAGTTGTCGGTTTGCTTGGTCTTCCGGTTCTGAATGGGAACCGGCACCACCTCGTCGGCGAAGACGCCTGCCTCCCACCCGGCGGCGGCGGCGGCCTGGCTGCGAGCGGCGTAGCAATCAACCGCCTGCCGGCTGATCTGGTACTTCGTGGCCAGGTTCTCCGCCGTCTCCGCCATTGAAAGTCCGCAGCCGGGATCGCGCAATGCCTCCCAGAGGGTGTCCTCCAGCGGGGCTGCCGGACCGAGCCGGAGGCCCCAGCGGGCGCCGCGGACCACGTGGGGCGCCTGGCTCATCGACTCGGTTCCGCCGGCCAACACCACCTGCGATTGCCCGAGCACAATCTGCTGCGCTGCCTGGGCCACGGCCTCGAAGCCGGAGCCGCAGAGCCGGTTGACCGTCACCGCCGGAGTTTCGATGGGAAGGCCGGAGCGGAGTCCGACGTGGCGTGCGAGATAGATGGCGTCCGCCGAGGTCTGGAGGACGTTGCCGAAGACCACGTGATCGACCGCAGAGGCCTCTACCCGGCTCCGAGCCAGTGCGCCCTTGGACGCGATGGCGCCCAGGTCGGTGGCGGAGAGATCCTTGAGGACGCCGCCGAAGGTGCCGAAGCCGGTGCGTACCCCGGAGAGGAAAACCACGCCGGTGTCGCGAATATCAGGACTCACGGAGGCGGGGCTCCGGATGGAGCTTTTGGGAGGGGACATAGATGAGCGGAATATCACCCCCTTGGCCGGGCACTTTCAAGCAAAGGGGCCAACTCTACGCGGCGTGGCGTGAATTTGCCCAGAAGTGTTGGATATTCGACAACAACCCGCTCAAACGCGTCGGAATTCATGCCAGGCAAAGACAAGGTGGGTGCCGATTGGGATGTACAACTTCGCCCCGAGAACCGGAAGCTCTTCCAGCTCTTTCGGGCACAGCTCACTGCCAAGGATCCGGTGCTGGCGCACAAACGGATCGGCTGCGAAATGGAACGACTGATGCGACTCTACGGACCGAAACTGTCCGACAGCTTGATCGACGAAGCCGCGTTCCTGGCCATTGACCCTTGACCCTATCCGAGACGAGGCAGCACTCCGCCGCGTCGACAATGCCCTGGCCAACCACGTGTTTTCGGCCGGTTGCGATACAACGAAATCGGGAAGGTAGCGCTAGCCTTTAGTCGCCTAGCTGCCGCTCACGCCGACGCCGCAGTTGATGCAGTGCCGCCAGCCGGCTTCGATCTCGCTCCGGCATGCGGGGCAACGGCTTACCCCCTGGCTCGCACCACAGTGGGGACAGAACTTGACGACCCGGCCCGCCGGAAGCGGGCGCTCGCATAGCCCGCACCGAAGGGGGCCATAGCCTTTGGCTGGTATAAGCTCCACATCATCAAGCGGCTCGAGTGATGGCAGATCCGGCAACCCGGCATAGGCCTCCTCCCGGGGTGTGGGCCGACCTGGAGCCTCCGGTGGGGCGAAGGCGAGGCCCGGCTGGTGGTCGAGTGCAAGGGCGAGCGGCTTCGGCTCCAGGCTCACCACCGCGTTCGGGTGCCGATGCACGATTCCAAGATCCGGGTTGGAGCTCCCCACTTCGATTTCGAACTCGGCTCGCACTTCGGCCGGTTCGGTTCGGGCGAAGCCGCCTTCTCCGGCGCAGAGCCGCATTAATACGAGCTCGTAGTCCTCGGCGCTCTCCAGCTCGAGTGCCCGCCGGTTGGCCCGGTACGGCACGATGGATTCACGCAGCTCGGACAGCGGCAGCGGCCGGTGGAGCCGGGCGGGATCCGTCGCGGCAAGGTTGCGAACGATCTGCCGGTAGAGGCGCTCCAGATCCTTCATGCGATCAGTCACCGACCGGCAGGCCGCTCGGCACGCTGGCCGGGATGGTGCTACCCAAATCCGAGGCGGCGGGGTCGGTCAGCGATCGCAGAAACATGATGATATCGGCCACTTCCCCATCGGAAAGCGTGAGCGGCGCCTGGACCAGGGGATCAGTCGAGGCCGCCAGAGCCTCGATCGTTGCCGGGTCGGAAAGATGAGATGCGCGGAGGTCTTCCCTCAGCTGAGAGGCATCGTACGAGCGCAGGGCGGAATCGGTGTTGAGATAATGGCGTACCACCGCCTCCAGGGTGGTGTAGGCACCATCGTGCATCCAGGGCCCGGTCAGCTCTACGTTCCGAAGCGGCGGGGTGCGAAATTGAAACTGGTCGGGCTGACTGGCCGTGACCCGTGCCAGCCCCCGATCCTGGGGCTCGTCCGGAACCATACCGGGTCCGACCTGGGGCACGCCGATGCCATGAAACTGCTGGTCAGTAAGGTGGGGTCCCAGGTGACAGGAGCCACAGCCTGCCTTGCCGAAGAACAGGATGGCGCCGCGCTTCTCCGGCTCGCCCAGGGCGGCGGCGTCTCCGCGGACATATCGGTCGAAAGGTGAAGCCACGCTGGTGAATGCTTCCACTTCGAACGCCGCGATGGCATTGGCCGCCTGCTGAAATCCAAGGTCTGGGGGGGCAATGGCCGGATAGGCTGCCTGGAAGAGCGACACGTACTCGGGTATGGCGAGGAGACGATTCATGAGACCGCCCCAGATAGCGGGCTCCTCGTCGTCACCGAACTGGGCCAGCTCGTTCGGCGCACCAAAGCGATCGACGTCGCCAACCTGTCCCCGCATCTCCAGCCTGGTGGTCACCGGAATCATCGCCTGGGCCGCGAGCGCGCCCGACAGCCCGGCCGGCAGCCGAGCTCCGGCCGGGGTGTGAAAGTCGCCGTTATCGGCCTGAGATACTCGACCATCCCAAAACATGCTGCGAAACCCGGCGTATCCCCGGTTGAAGAGGTCCTGCGAATTTCGCGGGGTGAACTGGGGAGCGGCGGAGAGGACTCGAGACCCTGCGGCCCCCGCGCCACCGGTGCCGATCGACAGAGACAGTCTGTCGGATGTGGCGAACACCGGGTTGTGGCAGGTGGCGCAGGATATGTCCCGGTTCCCGCTCAGCACCTTGTCGAACATCAGCGCCCGGCCCAGGCGCACCAGGGCGGGGTCCTGGGCCGGCAGCGGCGAGAGCGGCGTGACATCGGCCTGCGTCAACGCGTCGCGCACCTGGGTATCCAAGTCACTGCCTGCGCTGGGCCCATCGCCGCAGCCCACTACGAGCAGCGCTGCAGCGGTTATCGAGAGAAGCAGCTTCATCGAACCACGATGGTTCCAGTCATCCCCAAGCCATGCACCCGGCAGTCATAGGTGTAGGTGCCGGCCGCCGGGAAAGGCATGCTGAATACGCTTCCATCATCGGCCAACGCTGGGCTTTCGGCCAAGGCGGCATCGTCGAACCGAACGGTGTGGGTTCCGGCTTCGGTCCAGGTCCAGGTGACGGTTCCGCCTGTTGCCACCGTATCTATCGCCGGATCCGTGGACCCGTTGCGGACGCTCTGAAACAAGATATTCCCCACGTTGACGCTCGCCGTGGCTGGCGGTGGTTGTCCGGTTCCAGCCGGGCCATCGCCACAGCCGGCCAGGAGAATGGCCGTGAGCAGGGAAAGGAGCAGGTTGGGGCGTGGTTGCATCATCCCAGCGGGAGCTGCTCCCCGGTCGCGAGGCGTTCCTCCATCACCTGGTACTCCGCATCCGGGTCGTAGCCCGGAAACCTCTTCTTGGCCTGCTTGGCGGTCAGCCACTCGAGGAACCTGGATTCGATCGCTCCCGCGGAGGTCTTCGGTTCCCGGGCGGCTCCCACGGCCAGCTCGTCGGCGTACTCGTTCTTGGGCTGGCCGGCGTGGCCCCGCACCCAGGTCCACTGGACGTCGTGCTTTGTGGCGGCAGCGACCAGGTTCTGCCAGAGCTGGAGGTTCTCGATTGGACCGGCGGTCCGCTTCCACCCGCGAGCCATCCAACCCGGCACCCACATGCGCATGCCCTTCACCAGGTACTCGGAGTCGGAAACCATCAGGACCCGCATCCTGACGCCCTTGGCACCGAGAAGCTGTAGCGCCGTGGCTGCTCCGATGAGCGCCATCCGGTTGTTGGTCGTGGCCGGCGAGGAACCATAGAAATCCCGACGCTGTATGCCTGATCTGGTTCTGGCCTCGATCAGGCCGCCGTAGCCGCCCTGATTCTCTCCCTCCCGGCCATTCCCCAGACAGCTCTCATCCAGGTGTACGACGGCCATGCGGCTCACTCAATCACCTGAAAGCTGTCGATGTCACCCAGGTGAAACGTCAGCTCCTCCCCGGTCATCGGGAGACGGCCCACAAGCACCTCGTGGCGGCCGACCGACGTCACCCGCAGCGCCACGACGATATACTCGGTTCCTCGGCGTGACACCGCCACCCGGAGTCCTCGCCGTGCGGCGGACTCCAGCTGATCCATGCGTTGGGCGGTCCAGCGGATTGGTGGCATCTCGAAAGATAGGAGGGAAGGAGGGAAAGGCGGGAAGGTCGTCCTTTATCGAGTAACGCGGACGTGTCCGGCGGGACCGGCGGTCAGCCGGCCGATCACGGCAGCGACGGGAGTGCGCTCCTCGCGAAGCGCGGCGAGCAGGGCAGCTTCGTTTTCGGGCGGAACCGCCAGCAGCAGCCCACCCGAGGTCTGTGCATCCACACAGAGGAACCGATCTGCCTGGGTGAGGTCGGCGGCCCACTCCACCCGGTCGGCTGCCGCGTAATTCCTCTCGGTGCCGCCGGACACCACGCCGCGTGACACCAGGTTCCGGGCATGTGGCAGGATTGGGAGCGCTTCAAACCCGATCTCTGCTGCCACCTTGCTGGCGTCCAGCATGCCGGTAAGATGGCCAATAAGTCCAAATCCCGTTACATCGGTGGCGGCACTCACACCTACCTTGAGCGCGGCGCGAGCGGCCCCGTCGTTCAAGGTGGTCATGGATCGGACCGCGTCCGCCATTCCGGTTTCGAGGAGCGCGTCGCGCTTCAGGGCGGTAGCCAGGATGCCGGTGCCCAGAGGCTTGGTCAGCACCAGAATATCACCCGCACATGCCGCCGCATTGGTGAGCATCCGGTCGGGGTGGACCTCACCGATCACGGTCATCCCGAAGATAGGCTCGACCGCGTCGATCGAGTGCCCGCCGAGTATCAGGCATTTCGCCTGCTCGGCCACCTCCGCGGCTCCCCGGAGCACTTCGGCCAGCATCTCGAAAGGCACCCGGTCCCGGGGCCAGCCGAGCAGATTGAGAGCGAACAGGGGAGTGGCTCCCATCGCGTAGATGTCGCTCAAGGCATTGGCGGCCGCGATGGCCCCCCACGATGCCGGGTTGTCCACGATGGGTGTGAAGAAGTCTACCGTCGTGACCAGAGCCCGGTCGGGAGACAGCAGGAAGACCGCGGCATCATCTCGGGTACCGGCATCGATGAGCACCCGCGAGTCCACCACGCTGGGCAGGAGCCGCAGTACCTGGGCCAGGTCGGCTGGGCCCAGCTTGCAGGCGCAGCCGGCCCCGTGCGAGAGCGCGGTGAGACGGATGCGCGGCGCCGGCCCAGTCGGGGCTTCTGCCATCCTACATCTCCTTCGCGGCCCAGATCAATGCCCGCAGCGCAATCAGGGCCCGTTCCTGCTGAGCGGTAGAGCCGAAACTGCCGTCGATCCGCTGCCGGGCCAGCAGTGCCGGCACCGCCCGGCGAACCGTTCCCTGGGCCTCCTTGGTGCCGATCGCCAGCAAGGCCTCCAGGGTGTGAAACAGGTCGGCGTTGGCCCAGGTACCGTCCTCGGACTGGTTTGCCGCCACCGTGCCGGCCAGTCTGGGAAGAATCTCCTGGTGAGCCCCGGCAGCAAAGGCAAGTGTGTGAATTCCCGTCACGATCATATCGGGTGCGAAATACCCGCCCCAATCATCCCATTGCTCCTGCAGCTGAAACAGACTGAGAAGGTGCTGCTCCACCCCCGGCCGTTTCTCCATCCGGCTCCGGAGGGCGGCCCGGAGCGCCAGGCAGCTGACCGCGAAGCGGGCCGCGGGCTCGGCCCTGAACACCTTTCCATTAGGAAACATGACCGGCGCGAAGCGCTGCAGGGGCGGTGCGGGGGAGAAGAAGCCCGAGATGAAGTGCTCGCAGGCGCGATGCGCGTGTCGGGGTGGACTGCACCCCTCGCTAAAAGTGCCTGGCTTGCTCTGGAGGCCGAGCACCCATCCCATGACCCGTACCGTCCCGACCTGGTCCCCGCCACAGCCCAGATCCAGCAGCTCGTGGGCCCGCCAGATTGTGGCAACCACCGCGCCCCCGATGCTCCCGTCCATTCCGGTTTCTGCTCTCATGTCGTCCACCAGGCGCTGGGACAAGACGTCGTCTCCGGGAGCTGCCTGCCCCAGCGCCTGGCGAGCCAATACCCCTTGCCGGGTCGAGACCTCGGCAAAGAACAGTTGGAGGCGTTCGATGCCCTCCTGCACGTCTCTCGAGCGCACGGTTACCACGTGGCGCGAATCGAATCCGCGTCGAGCAGGTATCCTCGAGCCATGACTGCGGTGATGGTCCGAGTATTACGGATGTCCACGAGGGGATCCCTGGAGAGGACCAAAAGATCGGCCACCTTGCCAGGGGCGAGAAGGCCGAGGGAGTCGGCCCCGATCAATACGGCGACGTTGCGGGTAGCGGCTCGTAACGCTTCTCTCGGCGTCAGGCCGGCGCGGACCAGCAGCTCCATCTCACGATGCTCGCTGTAGCCCGGGATCAGCATCGGGCCGGCGGCGTCGGTTCCGGCGGCAAGGCGCCCTCCGGCAGCGGCAAACTGCCGGACGAACAGATCCTGATTGGCCCGTGACTTTCGGAACGCCTCGAAGTCAACGTCGGTCCACCCGATGCGGGCGATGAGCCCCCGCACATCCCACTCCTTCTGCTCGGCCTCGGGGACATCCTGAAGCGCCGGGTCTCGCAACAGTCCGGGCTCGTCCAGGCGACTCAGGGTCTCGTGCAGCACGAGGGTCGGGATGAGGGTGATCTTTGCCTCAGCCAGCCGGGTCGCCACCCGCGCAAGCGCCGCGGAATCCAGGCCGGCCCAGCTGCGCTCGAAGGCCGTCCACCCGGGGAAGAAGCCGCGGTAGTGAGCCCCGAACAACGCCTTGGCGTTGGGTGAGGCCGACTCGGGGACGCCCGTGAGGTGATCGATCGATACGACGCCGGCCTTTGCGGCGGTCACCGCGTCAGTCAAGCCCAGGTGCGAGCTCACTCCGAGATTGAAAGCACGCGCCTCATCCACGATTGCCCGCAGCAGCGGTGGGTCAATGCGGGTATAAGTCTTGACGAATTCGGCTCCAGCGCTGACCAGGCGATCCACGCCTTTTCTGGCCTCACTTTCGTTGTTGACACCGATGGCGTTCGAATACGTAGCCGGCAGGCCATCGATCATGGCACCGGCCGGATACACTCGGGGCCCATCCGGCGCCCCCGCGCTGGAGCGGTTCCTCAGCGTCGCCAGGGACGCGATGCCGCCGTGCGCGTCTCGAACTGAGGTCACGCCCCAGGCGAGAAAGCGCGGGGGTGCCCATGACAGGGCCGGCGCCAGGTGCACGTGGGCATCGATCAGCCCCGGGATGATCCACCGCCCGGAAACGTCGACTTCGCGAGTGCTCTTGGGGAGCTGAAAGTCGGTCCGTGACCCCACCGATACGATTCTGCCGTCGCGCACGACGATCGCGACATTGGCTACCCCCGGCCCGCCGCTGCCGTCGATGAGCGTCGCCCCGACCAGGGCGACACCATCGTTACCCCCCGGCTTGCATCCGAGGAAGAGCGTAGCGGCCAGGGCCAAGCGCCGGAGCCTCCGGCTAGCGTGGATCACTGGACGAGTGGTCGTGAAGAATCCTCCATCCTTCCGGCCGCCGCTCCATGACGAGGGTGAAGGGCCCGCTGGCGGTAACCTCGGATCCCCGCTGGAGAATGAACCGCGCGGTTACCAGGGCGAGCGTCGGGCTCAAGCCGCGAACCCGCAGCTCTTCGAAATGCAGGCTATCCCGTCTGGCACCGGGCGCGAATCGGGGCGCGTAGTTGCCCCGGATGAAATCGATTCCCTCGCGGGCCCGCCGCCCGTCGATGAAAGTCGTGGTGCTCTCCGGAGCGTAGTCGGAGAGAAACGCGGTCAGGTCCCCCCGGTTCCAGTCCGAGGCCGAGCGGTCCAGCTGCGCCGCAATAACGCGAGTCAGGCCGGCGGAACCGGAGACCGGGGAGACGGCTGTCGCGGGTCTGGCGCTCCCACGGCAGGCCGCGAGGGCGATGGCCGCAAGGACCATGGTGCGCATGAAGATATCGGTGGAAAAGATGCTGGAAGGTGGGCGGTCGAACCCTGTGATGCAAGTTCCATCGCGCCCGGCTTATACTTGGGCAATGACCGATGTCCAGCCCCAACTGTCAGCCGAGACCTCCCCTCGGCGCGCTAGCGCTATGCCCCAACAACCGATATCCGCCTACGGCCTGATCGGCGACATGCGAACCGCGGCGCTGGTCGGGCTCGATGGCTCTATCGATTGGTGCTGCCTTCCACGCTTCGATAGCGGCAGCGTGTTTGCCTCGCTGCTTGACCCGGAGCGTGGTGGGTCGTGGTCGGTGCGCCCGGAGGGCAAATGGACCTCCACCCAGCGCTACCTCCCCCGCACCAATGTTCTGGAGACGACGTTTCGTACTCCGGACGATGGCGTCGTCAGTGTGACCGATTTCATGCCGGTTGGACTGGACGGCCAACCCTCGGGCGAGCATCCCGAGATCCACCGCCGGCTCCGCTGCAGCCGCGGCCGGGTAGCCATGAACATGGTTTTCATGCCGCGCTTCGAGTACGGGGCCCGGGCCACCCGGCTCGAGTCCCTCAAAGCCGGCCTGTTCGCCACCGACCGAACCGACCAGGTCCTCACTCTGTCCAGCGCCAAGCCCTTCGAATGGGTGATCGAGCAATCGGTCGCGACCACCCGGTTCGAGATGGTAAAGGGCGAGGAACGCTGGCTGATCCTGCGATACGACGACGACGATATCCACCCGGTCGATCGATACGAGAGCGCCCGCAAGCTGGACGACACCGCCGCTTTCTGGCAGAAATGGTCGTCCAGGGTGCGCTACAAGGGGCCGTTTCGGGGCATGGTAAAGCGCTCGGCTCTGGCGCTCAAGCTGCTCACCCATGCGGAGACCGGAGCGCTCATCGCCGCGCCTACAACATCCCTCCCCGAGACGATCGGCGGCGTGCGCAACTGGGACTATCGCTTCGTATGGCTCCGGGATGCGGCGTTTACTCTCGCGGCCCTCGATAACGTCGGCCACTATCGTGAGGCCGATCAGTTCATGCGCTTTCTCAAGAAGGTGTGCCGGCATGAGGGGGGCGGACACCTGCAGATCATGTACGGAATCGACGGCCGCCGCGACCTGATCGAGCGTCAGCTCGACCACCTGAGCGGGTATCGCGGCTCACGTCCGGTCAGGGTGGGCAACGGCGCGGTCGGCCAGCTCCAGCTCGATGTGTATGGCGAGGTCATGGAGACGGCCGATATCTGGCGCCGCAATCACGAGATGACGGAGGGCACCTGGCGGGTGCTGCGAGGCCTGGTCGACTGGGTGAGCGGCAACTGGCACCTTCCCGACTCGAGCATCTGGGAGGTGCGGGGCGAGGTTCGCCACTACGTGTTCAGCAAGGTGATGAGCTGGGTGGCGCTCGATCGCGGCGTCCGGATGGCGGAGGAGCTGAACCTCGACGGAGATACCGCGGCCTGGCGGACCGCGCGGGACACGCTGCACGCAGAGATCATGGAGAGAGGGTGGAGCGAGTCCCGCCAGTCATTCGTGCAATCGTATGATGGCGAGGTGCTGGATGCGGCTACGTTGGCTCTTTCGATGTTCCGATTTCTGCCCTGGAACCATCCCCGGGTGCACAGCACAGTGCGGGCAGTGGCCCGGGAGTTGACCACCGTGGACGGAGAGCTGGTGTATCGGTATCGACAGCCGGATGGTCTTGAGGGGGAGGAGGGTGCGTTCTCGATTTGCACCTTCTGGCTGGCCCAGGCCCTGGCGATGATCGGCGATCGGGAGCGGGCGGAGCGAATCTTCCGGCGAATGCTCCGCCACGCCAACCACGTCGGGCTGTATTCGGAGGAGATCGACCCGGCCAGCGGGGAGTTTTTGGGGAACTTCCCGCAGGCGTTTACCCACATTGCGCTGATCAACTGCGCCGCGGCCCTCTCCCGACTCGAGGGCCGGAGCTAGTCAGAGGCTAGCGCCTCCGGCCACCCTTCTTTGCCCGCTTCCGGGACGCGGACCGAGCCGAGCCCTTCCCGGCCGCCTTCCCCCGCTTGGCCGAGCGTCGCGCGCCCTTCTTGGCCGACTTACGGGCGGACTTCTTGGCGCTCTTCCTGGCGGAGGACTTTCGGGCCTTTCTGGCGCCCTTCTTGGCGGTCTTCTTGGCGGTCTTCTTGGCGGATTTCCGGGCCGACTTCCTGCTAGCCGTCTTCTTGGCGGCCTTCTTCCGGGGACGGGCCGGCTTGGTACGGGCCGCGGGCTCGTTATAGTCGTCGTACGATGAGGGGGAGGAGGACGGCGCCGAAGAAGGGATGTTCTCCATCGGCAGCGGATCCATCCATCCAGAGCCGGACCAGCCCATCTCCATAAAATGAAGCTCGGCCATCTTCGCTTCCTCCGAACGCATGTGCGGCGCCACCCGCCGACGGTCTTGAGGCGCGGCCGCGCCTCCCGAGAAACAGACATATAACATGCACTTCGTCAACACTTGTGCAAGGCGTCGGCCGGGTCCGCCCCAGCGGAGATCGAGTTTGGGCTGGGAAGTCCTTCGATGGATGAGGCTTGCACGATGCGGCAAGCCTATCCCTGCGCTATAATTACGCCCATTCCCTCTTTTCTGGAACCAACTGTCTGGTGAAATCCGCCCGTAGCCTCCGGGTCCGCCTGCCCGCCAGCCTCCCCCATTGGCTGCTGCCATGTCTACTGGGAGGCTTTGCGCTTCCGGGGTTCTCGCCCCCCGTCGCCGCGCAAACGCAGCCGGTCTCGGAGATCCAGGTTACCCCGGAAACCATGACCCTGGGGGTGGGTCAGAAGCAGGCCCTCTTCGCCGCCGCGTTCGACGGGCGAGGCAATCTCCTTGCGGCCGCCAAGTTCACGTTCTGGAGCTCGGACACGATGATTGCCCGGGTCAGGAAAGACGGGACGGTCCTCGGAATTACGCCGGGGCTGGCCAAGATCGAGGCTCGCACCCAGGGCAAGCGTGCCTCGATGGCGGTTCTCATTACCGGTGTCGCGCCGGGCGACGTATCGGGGGCCCGGGCGGCCTCCGCCTCGCTGTTAAGCCTCGAGCCGGCATCGGCCACCCTGTTTCCGGGAGAGAGCGTCCGGATCACTCCGCTTGCGGTCAAGGAAGATGGCAATCCAATCGCTGTGGGGCGGGTGACCTGGAGGTCGCTCAAGCCGGAAGTTGCCTCGGTGGACACGGCGGGGTACGTGACCGGCCTGGGGCCAGGTCGCACCCTGGTGCAAGCTTCCACCACCAGCCGGCTGATGGCTACGCTGCCGGTCGAAGTCTCCCAGCCGGACTTTGCCCTGTCCCAAACCCGCCTCGTCCTGGGTCCGGGCGAGTTAGACACCATCCGGGTGCTCGTGCCGACCCAGGGGAATCGCCAGATCCATGGGCTGGTGCGCTGGCGCTCCGCCGATTCGACGGTCGTCTCGGTAGGCCCATCCGGCATCGTGCGTGGTCTCGGGCCGGGCCAGGCTGAGATCTTCGCGACCGGCTTCTCCCAGGAGAGGCGCGCGCAGGTGGTCGTGCATCCACAGCCCGAGGCCCTGGTAGTCTCGCCCCAGCACAGCGCCGGCGCGGTTCAACTCCCCCTTCGCGCCACTCGGCGGTTCACGGCGGTTGCCGAGGCGGCCGACTCCAGCCCCATTCCAGAGGCCCACGTCACCTGGCAGCTGAGTGACACCGCGGTGGCGTCGTTCGATCGAGCTTCCGGGGTGCTCACGCCCAGGGCGCTCGGCACCACCACCCTGAAAGCGACGCTGGCCGGCATTCAGCCCGCGGTCTGGACCATTCAGATCATCCCCGGAGATATCGAG
This sequence comes from uncultured Gemmatimonadales bacterium, assembly GCA_963742755.1. Taxonomy (GTDB): domain Bacteria; phylum Gemmatimonadota; class Gemmatimonadetes; order Gemmatimonadales; family GWC2-71-9; genus CAVVWJ01. The sequence goes on along the minus strand of CAVUMU010000010.1, from coordinate 1,348,740 downwards.
CTCCAGCCGGCTCGGGTGGGATTGGCGGTCGGACGGCGCACGACGTTGAATGCGGTGCTGAAGGACGAGCAAGGGGCAGCGGCCGGACGGGCGACCGGAATCCGGTGGAGCTCCGACAAGCCGGAGGTCGCGGTATCGCGCGACGGCGGTGTGATCGATGCCGTGAGCCCGGGACGAGCCGTCATCACCGCCTCGGGCTCGTGGGGGAAGAGCGCAAAGGCGGACGTCATCGTGGTCGGCGACCTGTTGCTCAGCTCCAACCGTGGTGGAAACCTTGCTATCTATCAGATGCGGGTCACCGGTCCGCTGACGTTGCTGCCTCTTCCGCCTGACAGTACGGCCGGCCAAGCCCGAAGGTCCGACATCCAGGCCTCGCTCTCACCCGATCGCACCCGGATCGCCTTCAGCTCCAATCGCAGCGGGAACTTCGACATTTACATCATGGACGCCGACGGGCAGCAGGTGCGGCGGCTCACTACCGATCCAAGGAATGAGGGCGACCCGGTCTGGAGCCCTGACGGCTCCCAGATCGTTTATACCACGACCCGCGGAAGCACGACCCAGATCGCCCTCATGCCGGCCGACGGTGGCGAGAGCCGGACTCTCACCACCACCCCCGAAGCGAATCATTCGCCAACGGTCTCACCCGACGGGCGGAGTGTCGCGTTCGTCTCCTTCCGGGACGGCAATCAGGAGATCTATGCAATGAACCTGGATGGGAGCAACCAGCGCCGGCTCACCCGGACATCCGAACGGGAAACCAGCCCACGCTTCTTCCGCAATGGCGACCTGGCCTACGTGGTTGAGCGGGGCGGGCGCTCGAAAGGATCGCGGGTCATGCGTCTCCCCTGGGGAGGGAGCAGCGCCAGTCTCCTGCTTCAGACCGAGGATCCGGTTCAAGCCATCGCAATCTCCCGCGAGGGCGACCGCCTGGCCTACGTGGTGGGCAAGATCATCGACGCGGCCCGGGGCCGTATTGAATTCAGCTTCTTCTTGCAGTCTACGGCCCCCGGAAGTCCGTCCATCCCTGTGCCGCTCACTGCCGGCGAGCAGATCCTGAACCCCTCATTCTGACGCACCGAGCCGGATGAGGGCGCTTACGCTGGTTGCCCACGGTGGCCCTGAGCAGCTCAAGGTACAAGAGTTGCCCCAACCCACCATAACGGCTTCTGATCAAGTACTGGTCCGGATGCGCACCGCGGCGCTAAACCGGCTCGATCTATTCATCGCGGCCGGCTTGCCGGGGTCAGCTCTCCAGTTTCCCCACGTGGTTGGGTCCGACGGAGCGGGCCTGGTGGAGCAGGCCGGAGAGTCAGTCCGGCAGTTCCGTAGCGGGGACCGGGTCATGATTAATCCAACCCTGTCCTGCGGAGACTGTCCGGCGTGCGGAGAGGGAGAGCACTCGCTCTGCGCCAGGCTTCGGGTTCTGGGCGAGCACTGTGCCGGTACCGTGGCCGAGTTCGTCGTCGTGCCGGCGCAGAATCTGGTGCCGGTGCCCCCTGCCATGCCCTGGCCCCAGGCGGCCGCTTTCTCGTTAGCAACCCTCACGGCGTGGCGAATGCTGGTCGCTCGTGCGCGACTCGAACCAGGGGAAACAGTCCTGATCTGGGGGATTGGCGGGGGCGTGGCGCTCGCGGCGCTGCAGATCGCCAAACTGATCGGCGCGCGCGTCATCGTCACCAGTGGGTCGGAAACCAAGCTCGATACCGCACGAGGCCTCGGGGCCGACCTCGCGCTCAATCACCGGAGTGCCGACGTGGCCGCCGAGGTCAAGCGGCACACCGGCGGTCGCGGAGCCGACGTCGTGGTGGATAGCGTGGGCGAGGGGACCTGGAGCGGCTCCCTTCGTGCCGTGCGCCGGGGTGGCCGCCTTGTGACCTGCGGGGCCACGAGCGGCCCGATGGTTTCCCTTGATCTCCGACGTCTCTTCTGGCATCAGTGGAGCATTCTGGGATCTACTCTCGGCAACCGGCAGGAGTACACCGAAATCGTACGCCATGCAGGCGAGGGCCGGCTCTGGCCCGTCGTGGACCGGGTGGTGCCGCTCGCGGCGAGTATCTCCGCCTTCGAGCGGTTGCAGCGTGGTGAGCAATTCGGCAAACTCGTCATCGAGGTGGCACAGTGAACCAGCTCTGGGAACGAATTTCCATCGCTGCCGCGCAGATCGGCAGTGTTCTCCCCGCTCTCGTAGGCGCAGCCGTCATCCTGCTCACCGGCTACTTCCTGGCCCGACAGATTCAGCGCTGGGCCGATGATACGCTGAAACGGTTGGACTTCAACCGGATGGCAAGCGCCGGCGGGCTGGACGAGGCCGTCGTCCGGACCGGCTCCCGGCTCGACCCTGTGCGAGCCCTGACGAAGCTGCTGTTCTGGCTGGTGATGCTCATTGTGATCCTGCTCGCCAGCACGGCGCTGGGGCTGGAAAGCATCAATGAGATGTTCGGGGTCATGCTGGCATTCATCCCCACGCTCATCGCGGGGATCGTCATCCTGATCCTGGGGATTATCCTGGGTGAGTTCGTTCGCGGCCTCATCCTGGCTTCGGCGGGCGGTGTCTCCGGTGTCCCGACCGTGGCCAAGCTGGCCAAGGGCGCCGTGATTCTGATCTCGCTGTTCATGGCGCTGGAGCAGGTGGGTGTGGCTGAGGAAATCGTGACCGCGGCGTTCACTCTGATCCTCGGCGCGGCTGCGCTAGCGGTTGGACTGGCCTTCGGACTGGGGAATCGCGAGCTGGCGGGGGAAATCACCAGGCGGTGGTACGAGCAGGGGCAGCGTCAGGACCGCCGCACCTCGGATCGGGGCGGCCGCAACGTTCCTACGGACAAGGAGCCGCCCATTCTGGATTGAGGTAAGGAGTCGGGGGTCGGGGGTGGAACGGTCAGCTCCCGACCCCCGACTCTACTGCAATCGAAATTTCCCCAGCGTCCGCTTGCCATCCTTGCCCTTGACCGCCGCGTAGATCGCTCCCTTGGCCCCGAACCCAGAGAGTGACGCGCCTTTCGGAAAGTTGACGCTGCGCTGCCAGACTCCCTGTCGATTGACGACATCGTAAACCAGGGGGGTGTCCTCCTCCGCGCGCGGGCGCTGCAGCCAAACCTCTCCGATCTCCCGCCCCAGCGCGAAGTCGAATGGGGGCTTCGTCTCGGCGAAGGGGTAGGTGATGGAGAGATCCTGAGGCATCCCGAACTGCTTGCCTTGCTCCCGTACCTGGGCGAGCACCCGGTCCTTGTCTGCCTGGGTGACGGGGGTCTTGGTATAGGCGCGCGCCTTCCCCTTCGTCCACTTGCCGTCGGGGCTGATCCAATCCAGCCGGTTCTCGCGGCCCCGCGCCACCCAGGCCGTCCCGTCCGGCAGCACTCCGAAGTGATCGTTGGGAGCAAACACCTTGGCAGCCTCTTGGATCTGCTCTCCGAACTTGGCGTCGCCGTGCTCGGGTGTAGCCAGGTGAGCGATTGTGTCCACCTTCCCGCTCTTGAGCGCGATCCGAAGAACCGGAACGCTGTCCAGCCTCACCAAGCGCCCGGGCTCGCCGCCGCCGAGCATCGCCTGGTAGTCGATCTTATAGCCATGGCCGAGCGTGTCATACAGAAGGACCGGAGTCTCCCCCGAAACGATCCTGATCGGGAGCACATCGAGGGCCTGTCCTCGCTCGTTCCATCGGGTGGTCCGGATGGCGCTGAAATCCACCAGGGCAATGGTGTCGCCTGCCAGGTGTGCGACCCAGCCAGGGAAGCGGTAGTTCCCCGCCGGAGCGCCCTGGGCGAGAGAGTCGACCCGCTTTCCGAGCGTGTCCACCTTCCCGGTCCTCAGGTCGGCGCTCAGGAACAGCTTGCTCTTGGTGTCGGTGAACGCCACCCGGCCGTCGCTCAGCTCCACGACGTTGCTCAGCGCGCCAAAGGACGAGGGCAGCCTGGCCTCCAACGCCAGGCTGCTTTGGCTTTCGGCTGGGGAGCAAGCCAGCGTGAGGGCAACGATGATCGCGCAGCTGAAGTACTCGAGCCTCATTCGACACATCCTCCAGACGATCGGGTAAGCGCGGAGTTGGTACTTATGGATTGCGGGCAGGGGGCGCCAGGTCAACGCGCTGGAGCCGGGTACCATCGGGTGTGGATTCTGCAATCAGTACCGCGCGCGGTCCCACGGCAAGCACATGCCCGTTGCCGTGAAGTCGAACTTCCCGCGCCAGCCGGCCGCCCCGATCGACCACGTGGTAGACCCGTGACGAGTCCGCCGGGGCGCGGCTCTTTTCCAACCAGACCTGGCCATCGTCACTGGTCAGCGCCGCCTCGAATGGCGGCTTGATCGGCGCGAAGGGGAGTTGCTGCGCTGTGCCTCGGAGCTCGGGAGGAAACTTCTGCAGAAACAGCTCCCGATCGTAGCGGGTGACTTCGAGCACCCGATCCGGCAGAGCTTGCCCACGAGTCCATTTCCCATCCGGCCCCCTCCAATCCACCCGGTTGTCGTAGACCCGAGCCACCCAGACCGAGCCGTCCGGCAGAGCCCCCCAGCGGTCCACGCCCCCGAACACGCGGCGTTCGAAGCGGCGGCCGGCATCACCAACCACCTCGGCTATGTCCAGCGGGGCAAGGCGGGCGATGGTATCTGCCCGGGTGAGCCCCGGATTCAGGATCAGAACAGCACCGGAGTCACGATTTCCGCTGCCATCCGGGCCGGCGAGAGGAGCCTGGTCCAGATAGAAGTTCCCCCTGGAATCCCGGGCGCGGGGTAGGGCGCCGCGGGCGGCATTCGAGGTTGGAATAGAGCGGATCAGCCGCCCCGCGACGGTCCAGACCGTGGTGCGGGCCTTACCCCAATCTCCGATGTACAAACTGTCCTGCGAAACGAAGAGGGTCGAGGGGTTGCTGAGGTCCTTGGTCGGCCCACCACCGAGCGGCCTGATCGACCGGTCCGAGAAATCCACGATGCCCGCGGTTTCATTCGGGGCTGCCAGAATCGCCCAGCGATCCCCGTCGAGCCACGCCGCGCCGGTTACGTCCGAATCCCGCGTCGTGACCGTGTCCCCGGAGACAGGGAGCTCGACCACCGGGGCGGCCGATCTCGATTCCTGGCAGCCCAGAAGCAGCGCGGCGGAGACGGTCGCGAATAGAGGCAAGGGAAACAGACGCATGGGGGGAAAGGTAACGGGCCGTAGGGGCGACGCACGCGTCGCCCCCTACGGCCGGGGTCGGCCTAGGGGGCCGGGTGGCGGAGCTTCACTGCCTTGCCATCGACCTTCTTCATCCGCAGGTTCAGCATCTCCACTCCCACTGAGAAGGCCATGGCAAAGTAGATGTAGCCCTTCGGAATATGCTGGTTGAGACCGTCAGCGATCAGCGCCACGCCGATGAGGAGCAGGAAGCTGAGCGCCAGCATCTTGACCGTTGGGTGACGGTCGACGAAGGCGCTCACCGGGTTGGCAAACACCATCATAAAGCCGACGGCGATGATCACGGCGGCAACCATCACGCCCAGGTCATCGGCCATCCCCACCGCAGTGATCACGGAATCCAGCGAGAACACGATGTCCAGAAGCATGATCTGGATCAGGATACTTGGCAGTGAGGGCCGCGCCTTCACCGCCGTGTGGCTCTCCTCCCCCTCGAGCCGCTCGTGGATTTCCCGGGTGCTCTTGGTAAGCAGGAACAAGCCACCCACAATGAGCACCAGGTCTCGGCCAGAGATCTCTTCCCCGAGAACCGTGAACAATGGGGCCGTGAGCTTGATGATCAACGTGATGGAGAAGAGCAGGGCGATCCGCATGAACATCGCCAAGCCAAGGCCGAGCCGCCGAGCCTTGGCTTGCTGATCCGGGGGCAGCTTGCCCGCCAGGATCGAGATGAACACCACGTTGTCAATGCCGAGAACAATCTCGAGAACGGTCAGCGTGAGAAGGGCAATCCACGCTTCCGGACTGGTGAGCCAATCCATGATGTCGGGAGGGGCAAAGGGTGAGTGGCTAGCTCCAGAGAGTGCTAAGCTAGCCTTACCACCCCGCGTCTCGCCAGCAAGGGCTACTGGGCGGGCGGCTCGATCGTCTGATTGACACGGGTCAGAACCTCGCCGCGCTCCTTCTCGCACCCCGTCGCCGCCGGCTGCTCCATCGCTCCGGCGCGACCCACCTGCTCGTGGTGGCGACCTGGGGCCCTTCCCTGTCCCCCTGGACCCGCAGCGTCAGCCGAACCCGGCAAGCTCCCGCGCTGCCGATCCGGCATACCGCCGGTCAGGGGTTCCACCAGTACGACACCTTGACCAGAAAGATGTTGTCGGCGCTGGCGCCGAAGAGCCGGTCGATCGCCCGGCCGGTACGAAATGTTCCGATGGTCTCGGTGTCGGACCGATTCTGAGTCCAGACTAGAAAGAGGGTCGAGCCCGCCGAATACTCCCACCTGAGCACCGCGTTTCCCCGCAGCGATGCCAGCGAAAAGTTGGGGTCATCGATCTCCTGGCCGGCCGCCGGCCCTCCAGCGCCGTCGGGGTCCACGATGATCCGGTCCGGGTCGGCGGTCGCCGCTGGATCTGGATAGAGGTTGAAATCGTAGCTGCGTGGCCGCGCCAGCTCCTTGAACCCGGTATAGCCCCCTGACGAGAGCAGCGGTTGGGCATACACCTCGAGGCTCAACCTCGGGGTAAAGATCCAATTGAGACGCACGCTGGCCGAGACGGTGGTCTGGTTCAGGTCGGCGAACACGTAGCGGTGGCCGAAGGTGTTCGTCGCCGAGGCGTCGTCGAAGGTGTCCACATACTGCGCCGATGTGCCAGTTCGTTCGATCTGGGGCTCAAGTCGTACGGACAGTCGTGCCCCGGGCTTCCACTCCAGGGCAGCCCTGGCGCTCCAGCTCTGCTCCCAATCCTCCCGATAGTGACTGCCGTGGAGGCCAAAGCCGTAGATCCAACGCTTGTTGGGATCGGAGTCGAGCTGGAAGTCCCACTCCACACCGGGTTGGTTGACCATGAGCGGGCCACCCCGGCTCCGCCGATCGCTCATCGTGCTGGGATTGTAGGCCACGAACCAGCGCCCGGCGGAAAAATTTCTGAGCTCATACAGCCCGGTCAGAAAAAGTCCCGTCCAGGTCACGTCGCCACCGTAGTTGTAGCTCCGGAACCCGGCCAGGTTCAGCCGCCAGCTGCGGAAGAGGCGGCTGGGACGGGTCCACTTGTGGCCGAACATCAGGTGCGAGTTGATCTGGTCGCTCCGGAACTGGAAGCCGAGGTCGTTCACGTCAAAGCCCGGATCGACCACCCCGACCGCCGAGTTGAACATCCAGTTGCCCTTCTGCTTGTTGAGCGATACCCGGGCCGCATAGCCGGAGAGCGACGTACTGCCCGAATCCAGTCCGAGGTACCCGGCGTCCGGCCGCTGGAAGTAGTGCACGGAGCTCTCCCGCAGGCCCTGCATGCGCTCGGCGTTGCCCGCCACACGGCTGACACCAGTCCAGCCACTCACCACCCACACGCCGCTCTTGTCCAGCGTGGTCCACCCGTCGAGCCCGAGGCTGAGCGCGCTGGAGCTCATCTCGTCCCGCAGCCGGGCCTCGTCGAAGGACCGGGCCGTGAGCGTACTCATGAGCCCGAGCCCGTGCCGGCCCGCCCCGATTTCCTTCTGCGCCCGGTAAACGCCGTAATACGTGAGTGGCTCGACTTCCTGCTGCCAGCGCTGCTGGCCCAGAGAAAACCGAGCCCGTTCCCGGCTGGTCACCGCACTGAGGGTACCCAGGCTCCAGTTTCCTACCTTGCCGGACAACTTGGCCGCGCCGAGGATGTTGCTGCCGCTCGGCACGCTCGAGAAGTCGTAGTCATCGGGAAGCTCGGCCTGTGGAGCCCGGCCGATCCGGCGACTGTAGAGGAAGTCGGGATTGGACCAATTGAAGCCCCAATGGTCGTTGGCTCCGCCATATCCGAACTCGAAAATGCTCGCCCCCTCCACGAAGAATGGGCGCCGCTCGTCGAAGAAAGTCTCTACATCGCTGAGGTTGACCACCGCGGGGTCGACTTCGACCTGACCGAAATCCGGGTTCACGGTGGCATCCAGCGTCATATTGCTGCCGATACCAAGCTTGAGGTCGCCGCCTACGCCGGCGCCGAGCCGTGACCCGTCACTGAAAGGATCCTCGGCTTCGTGACTCAAGTACTCGGCCCGGGTGGTGACGTACGGCAGAACCTCCAGACGCGGAGGTGGGGTGAACTCCTCGAGACCCACCAGGTCGACGAATCGCGAGACAAAGCCGCTTCCATTGCTGGGTGTGCAGACCAGGTAGGAGCGCTCGTTACGCCGCGCAATTTCCCGCTTGAAGTTGATGCCCCACCGATTGGCCTTCCGCCGCTGGAATCGAAGCTGGGAGTAGGGGATCCTCAGCTCGGCGCTCCAGCCCAGGGAATCGCGAGCGACGCTGCCCTGCCACACGCCATCCCAGGTATCACTGTCCCAGTCATCGTTGTACAAGGTCCCGTCGTAGAGGGTCCCTGCGGCGTTGATCCCGAAAAAGAAGCCGGTACGGCGGTCGTGATACGAGTCCAGGAACACGAGGAAACGGTCGGCGCTCACGATCCGGTCACGCCGGGCCAGCTGGGCCATCACCGAGTCCGGACTGCGATCGTACATCCGGGCACCTACATAGAGCGCGTCATCGTCGTAGAGCACTCGGACTTCGGTTCGCTCGGTCGCGGCCGCGCCCTCGTCAGGCTCCCGCTGCGTAAAGTCCGAAACCGGGCTGGCGGTGAACCATCCCGCCTCGGAGAGCGCCCCGTCGAGGACTATGCCATTGCGGGCGATGCGGGACGCCTGCACGGCGCTGGCGTCAGCCGGGGGGATTCTCAGGGTGTCGCTCTGACCACCGGGATTAATGCCGGACAGGGCAAGCGAGAGCGCGATGGCAATCATGGGGTCGGTTCCACTCCTCACGCTGGTGATCGGACGCGAGGCTTAGACCGCCGAAGACTGGAAAAGGTTGCCTACTTCAGGATTTCCTCGAAAAGATCCAGGGCGCGGGGGTCCTTGCTCTGGCCCAGCCAGAAAAGCGCGGTCTTCCTGAGCTCTGGGTCGGGATTGGCACGAGCGATGTGGATCAGGGCCGGGACCCCTTCATCATTCGACCGTTGCGACAGCGCGAAAACGGCCTTCTTCCGGACCTCACGGTCACCCCGAACATCGTGCACGATCGAGTCCAGGGCTGCGCCCGCTGCCGCGCCGGCCGCCTGGCTGAGCCAGAAGACTGCCTGGGAGCGCGTCTCCATCGATACTCTGGGCGCTCGGGCAAGTCGCAGGAGCGAGGGCCAGATGACCACACTATCGGCCAGCACCGATGGGAGGAGCGCATCGCCACCAACCCGGTTATCGCCGGTGCGCTCCGCCAGCCCGATGAAATAGTCGGCGGCCTCCCGGACGCGAATGATTCCCAGATCGGTGCTGAAGCGATCGGGAAGCCATCGCCCCCCGACATAAGTCCGGACCGAGTACACCCGGTGGTCTCTGACCCGCAGTGCCACTCGAACCGGCTGAGATCCGCAGTCGGCCTGCCACTCATCGCTATCCTGCCGCATGCTGATCCCGTCCCCCCAATCACCGCATACTCCTGGGCGTGCGGCGAAGCTCAGCCGCACGGTGCCTTCCTCGACCGTGGCCACCCGCTGGGCCAGGGTCTGCCCGGAAAGGCACCGGGACAGAACTGAAACGAGCAACAGCATCACGAGTAGAGGCATGGCTCCGGGACCTATGGCTGCTCGATGATGTCCTGAAGTGCCTGTACCGCCCTGCTGTCCTCGGACTGACCCAACCAGAAGAGGGCCCGCTTGCGCAGCTCCGGGTTGGGATCTCGCCGGGCGATTTCAATCAGCTTGTCCAGCGCCGCGGGCTCGTCCCGCTGCGAGTAGACGAAGACGAGTTGTTCCCGCATGGCATGGTCCGCCACGGTGGCATAGAGACCGGTGAGCTCCTCGATCGGCACCCCGGCCTGGCCGGCCCAGAACAAGGCCTGCTTCCGCATTTCGATGCCCTGCGCCGGATCACCCGCGACCCCAAGCAGCCACTTGCCGTTCTCCGCGCCTCCCATCTGGGAGAGCGAGAACACCACCTTCTTCTTGAGCTCCGCGCTCTTCAGCCGGCGGTACAAGGAACGGAGAAAGGCGCCATTTTCCTCCGACTGGCTCTGTCCCAGCCAGAAAATCGCCTTCTCACGCCCGGACTCCGGCACTTCACCCCGCTCGGCGTACACTCGGAGCGCCTGCTGTGCCTTCGCGCTACCATGCTGCGAGAGCGCGAACACCGCTTTGTCCTGAATGTCCGGATCCCGGGAGAAGCGCAGAATCGAATCCAGAGCGTTTACCGCCCGATCGGTCCCCACCTGCGAGAGCCAGAAGACAGCTTGCCGTTGCACCTCCGGATCCGGGTCGGTCCGGACGGATTCCAGCAGGATGTCCTCGGTCCCTTCGGCCCGCTGCTGGGCCACGAGGAAGACGGCCTTGCGGCGCAGGCACACCGAACCGGTGTCGCGCCGTGCCAGGACCTTCCGGAGCACGGGCCGGGCTCGAGCTGCGTCCATCTGCAGCAGCGCATTGAGGGCGGCCACCTTCATGTCGTCGTCGTCTTCAGCGCAGGCCGTCCCCGCGGCCCAGTGCAACCGCCCGTTCGGCGGCGTCGGCGGCGTCGGCGGCGTCGGTGGTGTTGGCGGCGTGGGTGGGGTCGGAGGCGTCGGGGGGGTCGGCGGCCAATAGACCGCGGACTCGGCGGCGGCGGCCACGGCCGCAGCGGCCTCGCTGTCGCCACGCCGCGCCAGCTCTCCCTGGATACGGCGCTCCAGCGTGGCCGCGTCCCCCTGCGTCGCTGCCTTGGGGAACTGCCGCCTCTGCTGCTGCAGGGCTGCCATGGCCGCCCGGAGATCGCGCTCTCCTCCGGCCCGATAGAGGGCGAAGGCCTGCCAGTAGAGCGCGTCCGCGGCGTAGCCGGACTTGGGGAATCGAACCGGGATCTGGGCAAAGAGATCGGCGGCGGCCCGATAGTCGCGGCGATTCAGCGTCTCCCGGGCTCGCCGGTACAGGGAGTCGGCTGGATCGTTCTGCAGCCAGCCACGGGGCACACGCGGATCGAGCGTGTCAGAAGCAACTCGCGTGTCGGCCATGCCGAGGGCCGCGACCATCGCCACGCCGAACACCAGGCCGTACATCACAGGGCTCCTTGGGTTGGGCTCGGGCCCGAAGGCACGGCCGTTCTCAAGCGGGACATCATTCCACCCCGCTCGAGACCTTCAGTGATCAGGTCGAGATCGGGCGTGCTGGGCCGGGGCGCGAGCTGAGCGATCTCCGCCAGCACCAGCTCCAAGTCCTGGAGGAGAAGACGAGTGCGGGCATCACTGGCCGCCGGCGAATCGAGCAGCAGGCGGTTGGTGGCGAGGAGCTGCCGGGCGGTGGCGGAGGCAATCTGCTCGTTGCCACCCGTGCGCACCGAAGCGCGAAATAGCGTAAGAAACGCCTCCGACTGTCCCAGGTGCTCGGTGGCGGTGATCCGGTAGGCGGCATCGCCCGTGCGCGCCGGGGCCACGGGTGTGGCGAGGACCGGGACGGTCGTGGGGGCGGGTTTGGGCGCCGAGATCCGGCCGAGTCCGATACCGAGTGCCAGCAGCGCGGCGACGCCGATGGGCAGGCGGTAGGGGCGAAAAGAGCGGAAGGGGCGGAAAGGCAGCACCCGCGCTTGCTCTACGTTCTTTTTTTCCGCCTTTTCCGCCGCTATCCCTTCTGCCCTCCTCGCCTGAATAGCGGCCCACATCTCCTCCCTGGGCGTTACCGGGGGAGTGTTGTAATCGCGAGCCGAGTCACGTAACTGGTCGTCGAAGCGGTCGTCCAGCATATCGCTCATTCCTTCACGAAATCGGCCAGTGATTCGCGCAGCCGGGCGCGGGCGCGAAACAGTTGCGCCTTCGAGGTTCCCGGGTGCACCCCAAGGGAGGTGGAGATCTCCTCATGGGTGTACCCTTCGACGTCATGCATCACGAACACCACCCGGTACCCCTCCGGTAGCTCCTCGATCGCCTTCGCCAGCCGATCCTTCAGGTCCGGTTCGGCCGCTGGAGTGATGCGACCGATGGTCAGCGTGTCGTCCAGCACCACCTCGCGCTCCAGTGCCCGTTTGACCTTCTTCAACCCGTTGAGCGTAATCGAGATGGCGATCGAGCCTAACCAGGTCGAGAGCGCCGACTCACCCCGGAACTCACCCAGCCGACTGAAGGCCTTGATGAAGGTCTCCTGGGTGTAGTCCTGGGCCCGGTCGAGATCGCCTGCCATCCGGTATACCAGCCGGAAGACCCGGTCGACATGCGCGTCGTACAGGGCGCGCTCCGCGCTGGGGTCTCCCGCGAGTACTCGGCCGATCAGCTCTTGGTCGCGCACCCGGCTCCGGATCGTAGGGTCAAGGCTTCGAACCGCATCTCTGACATGGTTGGGGGAGAAAGGGTTGCTTGAGAGCTGGGAGTCAGGCGCCAGGAGCTCGCAGCCCGGATCGAAAGCCAAATACCAGCTCCAAGCTCCCAGCTTCGTGCTCCCAAGCAACCCTTCGCCCACTCATGGCATCTCAAGCATACGAATGGATGGGCCATTCTGGTTCAGCATACACTACTGGGAGGTGCCGCATGGTCCAGGTGACTAAATGGAAGCCCGTGAAGGTGCTCCGGGTCTTCGATAGGGAGGGACGTCCGATCGGAGCGGTGGTACAGCCGAGAGTGGATCCATTGGTGGGACGGGGGGCGGGAACGGTGCTGCTGGTCCGTGGTGCAGTTGAGTCGCTAGTTCCCCCCCAGCACTCTCTGTTGTGCGTCTAAGAGCTCGAGCCGGCGATTCAGCACCACCATCTCGGTCTTGGCCACGTCGATGCTGGATGCGGCCTGGTCTCGCTGAGCCTCGAGGGTCTGCTTTTCGAGCTCGCCGATCACCCGATCTAGGCTGGCCCCTCCGGCCCCGCCGACGGGCGTCCGAAGCCGACCGGCTCGCCTGGTTGCAAGTTGTAGCTCCAGCTGAAGGGCTTTGCCTGTCAGGGCGGCAAGGTCGGCCCGCCTGATCTCAAACTCGATCTCCGCCCTCCGAAGCTCTTCCCGTCCTTTGAGCAGCTCGATCTCGCGCTCCGACGCCTTCCGCTCCGCTTCCATCCCCAGACGGTCGACCTCGCGATTCTCCTTCTTTGCCGCGCTGATACGCTCCTTGAGCCGGCCGATCCCCACTTTCTTGGCCTCGATGCTGGCCAGGGCGCCTAGCCGCATGGTCTCTGCCTGCGCGCGCCTGGTCTCGGCCTGGCTTTCGGCCTCAATGGCCGCCTTGAGGCTCCTCTTAATGGTCACGGTATCGCGAGGCGAAACCAGCAGCAGAAAGCTGTCGAAGCCGGTAGGAGTGGCCGCTGGCGCTGGGGCTGCCTTCTTGGCCGTAACGGTCTTCTGGGCCGTCAGCAGCCCGGGCGCGGCCAGAAGAAGCAAGACGAGCATGACGGAGTGTATGGTCATACTGGCTAGTATCGGTCCGCTTTCGGCCGACCTTTACCCCCGGTTGGCTGGCGACTGCCATGCAGACGCCGGCCCGTGACTAACTACTTGTCCTGTCTGGGTTTCCAAGCTCTATAGAGGGTTGCAGGCGGGTGCCAGTACCGACTATATTTGCCGACTGCACGCTGCTCCAGATCGCCACCCGACCCAGCTCAGGACTTCATGACCGCACCCAACTCGCGCGAACGCATCCTGCCCCGCCTCATCGAAGAGGAGATGCAGCAGTCGTTCATCAACTACTCGATGAGCGTCATCGTCTCCCGGGCGCTTCCCGATGTACGGGACGGGCTCAAGCCGGTTCACCGCCGGATCCTGTACGCCATGAACGAGCTGGGCCTGGTGCCCGGCCGAGGCTACAAGAAGTCGGCGACCGTGGTGGGCGACGTGCTGGGTAAGTACCACCCGCACGGCGACGGCTCGGTCTACGACGCCCTGGTTCGCATGGTGCAGCAATTCTCCCTGCGCTACCCGCTGGTGGACGGCCAGGGGAATTTCGGCTCGGTGGATGGCGACCCTGCGGCGGCGTATCGGTATACCGAGGCTCGGCTGACGCGGATCGCGATGACGATGCTGGAGGACATCGACCGGAATACGGTCGATTTCCAGCCCAACTTCGACGACCGGCTGCAGGAACCAACCGTCCTTCCCGCCAAGATTCCCAACCTCCTCGTCAACGGCTCCAGCGGCATCGCGGTCGGGATGGCCACCAATATCCCGCCGCACAACCTGCGCGAGGTGGTGAAGGCGGTGCAGCTGCTGGTGGACAACCCCGAGGCCACCATTGGGGAGCTTCGAAAGGTCATCAAGGGCCCCGACTTCCCCACCGGGGCCTACATCTACGGCCGGGAAGGGATCAAGGAGGCCTACGAGACCGGGCGTGGGCGCGTCATCATGCGGGCCCGGGCACAGATCGAGGAGAAGGAGACCAGCGGTCGGTCGCAAATCGTGGTGACCGAGATTCCCTATCAGGTCAACAAGGAAAACCTGGTCAAGGCGATCGCCGAGCTCGCGAGCGAGAAGAAGATCGAGGGAATCGTGAATATCAATGACGAATCCGACAAGGAAGGCATGCGGGTCGTCATTGAGCTGAAGCGCGACATCATCCCCAACGTGGTGCTGAATCAGCTCTACAAGCACACCCAGATGCAGACCACCTTCGGGGTGATCATGCTGGCGCTCACGAACGGCGCCCCCAAGGTCATGAACCTGAAGGAGCTGATCCAGCACTTCATCGAGCACCGTCACAAAGTCATTATCCGGCGCACCCAGTTCGATCTCGATGCCGCCCAGGCGCGGGAGCACATCCTCGATGGCCTCAAGATCGCGGTCGACAATATCGACGAGGTCATCAAGATCATCCGGAAGTCGGAGGACACGCCGGAGGCGGATGCCAAGCTTCGCAAGCGGTTCGGCTTCAGCGAGAAGCAGAGCGACGCGATCCTCAACATGCGGCTGGCCAAGCTCACCGGTCTCGAAATCGAGAAGCTGGATGCCGAGCTGAAGGAAGTCCGGGCCACGATCAAGGAGCTGAAGAGCATCCTGGCGTCCAAGCCGAAGCGAATGGCGATTCTGAAGGAAGAGATGGACGAGGTGGCCCAGACTTTCGGGGACGACCGCCGGACCGAGATCGTGGCCGACCAGGGGGAGTTCACGGTCGAGGACCTGATCGCCGAGGAGGACATGGTGATCACCGTGTCCCACAGCGGCTACATCAAACGCATCCCGATCACCACCTACAAGCGGCAGCGTCGCGGGGGTCGCGGACTGAACGGTGCGGACCTCAAGGCAGAGGACTGGGTAGAGCACCTGTTCATCGCGAGCACCCACGATTACGTGATGTTCTTCAGTAATCGCGGCCAGGTCTACTGGCTCAAGGTCCACGAGATCCCGCAGGCGGGTCGCGCCGCTCGCGGAAAGCCGGTGATCAACTGCATCGCCATCAAGCCGGATGAGCAGATCGCCGCGCTGGTGCCGGTGCGGGAATTCAGCGACGAGCAGAGCCTTATTTTTGCCACCCGCCAGGGTACGGTGAAGAAGACAGTGCTCTCGGCATATGGCCACGTGAGGGCCACGGGGATTTGCGGTATCAACATCGACAAGGACGACGAGCTCATTGATGTCCAGGTGTGCGATCAGAACAGCGACATCATTCTGGCCACCAAGGACGGCATGAGCATCCGGTTTCACCATAGCGACGTCAGGGACATGGGCCGGGCGACCACGGGCGTGAAAGGAATCGAGCTGGTGAAGGGCGACGAGGTCATCGGGATGGTGGTGGTCAGGCGCGATGCGAGCCTGCTTGTGGTCAGTGAAAAAGGATATGGGAAGCGATCGGAGCTGGCCGACTACCGGGTGCAGAAGCGGGGTGGCAAGGGCATCATCACTCTGAAGAAGACCGACAAGACCGGCTCCATCGTAGCGCTCATGGAGGTCATCCCGGACGATGAGCTCATGATGATCACCAGACACGGAGTGATCATTCGACTGCCGGTCGATGGCATTCGCGTTATCGGGCGCAACACCCAGGGCGTGAAGGTCATGAACCTGGATTCCGGCGACACCGTCGTCGACGTGGCCCGCGTGGTGAAGGAGGACGAGGGAGGGGCGGAAGAGATCGCTGGCGGTGATGAAGCAGCCCCCACGGCGGCGCTGGAGTAAGGTTATGATTGGTCATGACATCCGCCGCCGACCGGTGGGCCGACCTCTCGTCTAGAACCGGACCGAACCCGCGCGCCGCCGTGCCGCTCGAAGCGTTGCGCAGTGCGGCCCGCGGTCTCGAGGGCGTGGCCGTCCGGACGCCGCTCCTCGATATGCCCGCGCTGAGCGCACGCCTCGGGTTCCCGGTGGCCGCCAAGTGCGAGCACCTCCAGCCCGTCGGGGCCTTCAAGATCCGCGGTGCGTATACCGCGGTGTCGCGTATTCCTGCCGACCTGCGGGCTCGCGGAGTCATCACCTATTCCAGCGGGAATCATGGTCAGGCGGTAGCGTTTGCCGCCCGCCTCCTCGGTACCCACGCCGTCGTGGTCATGCCGGAGCGGGCGCCCTCCATCAAGGTCGAGGGGGTCAGGCGTCAGGGAGGCGACGTGGTCTTTGCCGGTAACAGCTCGGCCGACCGACATGCGCGTGCGGTGACGCTGGCGGAGGAGCGGGGCCTGTCGATGGTGCCGCCCTACGAGAGCCTGGATGTCATAGCCGGCCAGGGGACGTGCGGCCTCGAAATCCTGGACGCTCGGCCTGAAGTAGAGACTATCCTCGTTCCCGTGGGCGGCGGCGGCCTCATCGCCGGGATCGCCGCGGCGGTGGCCGCGCTCAAGCCGTCGGTCACCCTGATCGGGGTCGAGCCTATTGCTGCGGCCAAGCTGGCCAGGGCTCTCAAGGCCGGCCGGCCAACCAAGCTGGACCTGGCCGCAAGTCTGGCCGACGGCCTCCTGCCGCTGTCCATCGGGGAGCTGCCATTCGCCGTGCTGTCCAGCGTGGTTCGCGAGGCGGTCCAGGTTTCCGAGGACGAAATTGCAGCCGCGGTCCGCTATCTCTACCATGAACTACAACTTGTCACCGAGCCATCCGGCGCAGTAACGACCGCCGCCCTCCTCGGGGGGCAGGTCCGGCCGACCGGTTCGACCGTGGTCGTGATCAGTGGCGGGAACGTCGATCCCGATCTTTTCCAGCGCCTGGTGACCCCTCTGACAAGCGCCGAGCCGACCTGATGACGGTTGCTCCCAAGATCCTCGTGGCGGACGACGACCAGGCGCTCTCCCGAACGCTGTCCTGGATCCTCAAGGAGAACGGCTACGACGTTTTCACCGCCCCGGGTGGGGAGCACCTCTTCGAGCACCTGACCGCCGAACAGTTCGATCTGCTTCTCCTCGACATCATGATGCCCAAGGTGGACGGCCTGCAGCTGCTGCAGCGGGTCAAGGCTGATCCTCGGTTCAAGGATCTGCCCGTCCTGATGATCTCGTCCATGCCGCCGGAAGAGGCCACGGTTCGCTCGCTCGGCCTCGGTGCCGCCGACTTTATCCCGAAACCATTCCGGGTGCGGGAGCTGTTGGCCCGGGTCAAGGCGCACCTCCGGGTCGGCCGGGAGCTGAACCAGGCCAAGGCTGAGGCCCGGTCACGGTCGGAGATGATGGACATCATGCAGGAGGTGACCGCCTCGCTGAAGCCGGAGGAGATCTACGGCATCCTGGTTCGGCGGGTAGCACAGGGACTCAGCATCTCGCGCTGCTCGATTATCATGGCGAACCCGGGGGACGAAAGCGGCACCGTGGTAGCGGCCTTCGAGAACCCGATGCTGCACAACCTTCAGGTCGACCTCAAGCGCTACCCCGAGATCCGCCACGCCCTGGCCACGGGCGAGAACGTCCTGGTACGGGACGTCCAGACCGACGCGCTCTACCGCGGGGTGCGGGAGGAGTGGGAGGCCGAGGGGCGTCCGGTACAGACCCGCTCGGCGGTGGCTCTGCGGTTCCTGCTGAAAGAGCAGCCTGCCGGCGTCTTCTTCCTCCGAACCACGACTGAAGACGCGCCTCTCAACGAGCACGACGTGCAGTTCGCCGAGGAAGTGATCATCGCGGCAGTGGCCGCTCTCGAGCGCGCCTACGACTTGGAGAACGCCGTCCTGGGCCAGGAGCAGATGCGGCATCTGGCCGAAACTGACCCGCTGACCAACTGCTTCAACCGGCGGGCGCTCATGGAAAAGCTGGAGCAGGAGATGGACCGTGCGGCCCGGTATGCCACGATGCTGACCGGCATGATGGTGGACATCGACAATTTCAAGCAGATCAACGATACCTACGGCCACCTGGTGGGCGACCGGGTCTTGAAACAGTTGGCTAACCTGTTGAAGCGGGAACAGCGATCGGTCGATATTGTCGCCCGGTATGGCGGGGAGGAGTTCGTCGTGCTGCTGCCCGAGACGACCAATGCCGAGTCCCGGAACTTCGCCGAGCGCATTCTCAGGCGGGTGTCGACCCACGACTTCGGCGAACAGAACCGGCCGGTGCGGGTCACCATCAGCATCGGGATCGCATCCTATCCTGACGAGAGGGTAAGCGACGGCGAATCGCTCCTCCGCCTGGCCGACACTCACCTCTATCGTGCCAAGAGCGATGGCCGCAATCGGTTCCGCGATTGAGTAACCGGCGCTGCCCCCGGTGTCAGACCACATACGACGCTCCGGCCCGCTTCTGTGTGAAAGATGGATCGCTCCTGGTGGAAGAGGCTCCCGAGGCGGAAGGGCGGAGAGACGGCAGGGCGCCAGATACCGGAGGAGATCTTGCCACCGTACCGCCGGACCGCCTTACCGCCTCCCTTGCGAGCCTCACCGGGCAGACCCTCGACCAGCGCTACCGGATCAACCGAAAGCTGGGCGAAGGCGGGATGTCGTACGTTTATGAGGCGCAGGAGATCGAGACCGGCAGGTCGGTGGCCGTCAAGATCCTGATACCGCGCCTGTCGCGAGATCCGGCGTCGGTCGAGCGGCTGCGCCGGGAAGCCACCATCGCCACCCGCCTCAACCACCCCAATGTCTGCCCCATCCTCCGTCTGGGAGAGACGCCCGAACGGTTGCTCTATCTGGTCATGCCATACCTCGAAGGCGAGCCGCTCAGCGAGCACGAGACTCGCCGCGGCGCCTTCCCGGTTGCCGAGGGGATTCCCCTGCTGGTCCAGGTCTGCCAGGGCCTGGGCCACGCCCACGAGCTCCAGATCATTCATCGAGATCTCAAGCCCGAAAACGTCATGCTGGTGCCCGACACCGAGGCACCCACCGGTTTCCGAGCCGTAGTGATGGATTTTGGCCTGGCCAAGGAACGCCGGGCCGGGCCGGACGTGGTAAAGCTGACTGCTACCGGCATCGTGTTGGGGACTCCGGAGTTCATGAGTCCCGAGCAGATCCGGGGCAAGCCGCTCGATGGTCGAAGCGACGTGTATGCCCTGGCAATCCTGGCCTTCGAGCTGTTCACGGGACAGCTTCCGTTCACCGGGAAGAGCGCGCAGGAGACCATGATCGCCCGGCTCCGGGGGGCCCCGCTTCCCCTTCGCGCGGTCCGTGGGGACCTGCCGTCCAAGCTCGAGGCAGTCATCACGAAATCCCTGTCGGTAAATCCGGCTGAACGGTATGCATCGATGGCGGAGATGGCACACGCGCTGGAGGCTTCCACCAGTACCGGAGTGCTGGGGAGATTGTTCGGGAGGTAGGCGAAGGGGAAAGGCCGTCCTCCCACAGCGTGACCGGGAACACGGTCGATCTCCGGGCGTAGCCACTTAATTCAAGGGTTCGCTCCACCCACCCTCGAGGGCAGCCTATGAGACGCGTTCAACTCTTCGTCCTGGCCTTCATCCTGTCCGCCTGCGGTCGCGAAATGCCGGAAACCGGGGCCCGCGGGCCGGCATCCTCCTCCCCCTATACCGCCGATTCCAAGGACCGGGCCCGGGAGGATGGCCTTGAAGGCACGAACAGCGGCTCTGAACTGGAGGCGCCCCGGTTGATCCCCGCCGTAAGAAACCAGTTGGACTTGATGAGCAGCGGTTCTCCGACCAGGACCGACAACATGACGGCCTACAAGAACCTGGCGAGCGACCTCGTTACGTCGATGCAGGCCGACCTGTACCGGGTAGGCTTTGCCGATTCCGGGGAATTCAGAGCCTTGAGCGACTCGGTCCTTGATGACCTCGGTGGCGGCAGCGGCTCAGCCGCCACTGGCCCCGAGCCATCCGGGGTGAAAGAACACGTGGCACGAATGCGGCGGCTGCTGGATCTCTATCAGCAAACGATGAAGGGCGCAGCGAATAAACTGTAAGCGGGCACTACCCGTCTCCTCCGTAAACATACGGATGGTCTCCTCCGGGCCTCTGCGGATTGAACCACCAACCGCCGGGGCCTAGGCTTGTACGTGCTTCCGAACCCCTCCTTCCATCTCATTGGCGTTAGCCATCATATGGCCAGCCTCGAGGAGCGCGAGCCGTTCGCGTTCACTCCGGCCGAGACGGCTGCGCTACTCGAAGACCAGCTCAAGGCGGGCCAATCATCGCTGCTGCTCTCGACCTGCAACCGATGCGAGCTCTATTGGGCGGGCAACGAGGATCTGGAGCCGTGGTTTCACAGGGTGGCAAAGGGCCGCGGCGCCGCGGCCTCGCTCCAGCTCATCCGATACGACGGGATTGCGGCCGTGCGTCACTTGTTCCGGGTTACGGCGGGCCTGGATTCGCAGATCCTGGGAGAAACGGAGGTGCTCGGGCAGGTGCGGCGAGCCTATGACGCGGCTCGTGCCGCTGGAACGACAACGAGGGAGATGGATCTGATCTTGTCGGCGGCGTTGTCGGCGGGACGGCGAGTGCGTTGCGAGACCTTCCTCGGTCGCCATCCAGCCTCGGTGAGCTCGGCGGCGGTGGACCTCATCGCAGAACGCTGGGGAAAGATCGGATCGCGCGAGGTGGTTGTATTGGGTGGTGGTGAGGCCGCCGAAGGAGCCTTGCGCGCCCTGCATGAGCTGGGCGCGTCACGCATCACCCTCCTGAACCGCCGGCCTGCCCGCACCCAGGTTCTGGCCGGGGCCTGGGGTGCCGCGAGCGGGGCCTGGGAAGAGTTGACCCTAAAACTCGAGACAGCGGATCTGTTGCTGGTGGCCACCGGAGCTTCACGGCCGGTGGTATCGGCCACCCAGCTCTCTCAGGCTGCCGCCAACCGGCCGGATCGAGAGCTCTTCGTCGTGGATCTCTCGGTGCCGCGCAATGTGGATCCCGCTTCCCGGGATATTCCGGGGGTCCACCTCTTCGATCTCGATGACCTTCAACGCCTCTGCTGCCCCGCCTCGGCTGCCGCATCGGTGGCGTTGGACGACGCCCATCAAGTGATCGAAGACGAGCTGGGGAGACTGGGGATCACGCTGCGCGGGAAAGCCGTGGCCGACCGGCTCGCCCAACTGCATCGGCGGGGCGTCGAGCTGGCCGAACAGGAATCCGCCTGGGCACTCGCCCGGCTGGAATCGCGGTCGGATTCGGATCGGGAGGTGGTGCGCGAGATGGCGGATCGCCTGGTGCGCCGAGTGCTCTATCCTGTCAGCCGGGAGCTTCGGGAAAATGAGTCGGGGGCCGGGAGTCGGGAGTCGGAAGCTGACCGCGCGACTCGCGAATAGGTATGCGGCAAAGTTCTCGGCTCCCAGCTCCTGGCTAGCTCCAGCTCCTAGCTCCTAGCTCCCAGCTCCTCTACTACCGGATTGAGAATGTTCCGGCATTGGGGGTTGGTGCATCCCGCGCAGCGAGTGCGGTACTGGCTGCTGTGAGGTAGTCCGGCCGCCAGGTGCTCTCTCACGATCTGGGCCAGCCCGTCGAGGAACATGGGCCGGTCGTTCAGCGCCGGCGCGCGCTTGTAGTGTTGGATCCCCGCCTGATGCGCCACCTCGCCGTATTCCCGGTCGAGCTCGGATAGCGTCTCGATGTGATCGCTGGTAAAGGCGATGGGGACCACCAGCACATGCTTGTGCCCTCGGGCTCCCAGCCGGCGGAGCACCTGCTCGGTGCTGGGCCCCAGCCAGCGCACCGGCCCTACGTCGGATTGATAGGCCAGGATATAGGGGTTCGACCTTCCCAGCTGTTCGACCACACGCTGCACGCTCGCTCCTACCTCCTGCGGATACGCGTCTCCCCTGTCGATCACGTCGAGCGGGAGTGAGTGGGCACTGAAAAGGATCAGTACCTTCTCCCGATCCGCCGCCTCGAACTGCTCCATCCCCTCGCGCACGGTCTCCGTCATGGCATCGATGAAACCCCGGTGCACCGGCCACCGGTCGATGACGCTCCATTCGAAGGCGTGGCGCAGGCCGGTACGCGCGGCCGCGCGCCACAGCTCATTGAGGCTCGATCCCGTGGTACTGCAGGAGAACTGGGGGTACTGGGTGAACGCCACCGCCCGCTGGACCCCGTCGGCTTGCATTGCGCGCAGGGCGGCATCGCTCTTGGGTCGAGCGTAGCGAAAGGCCACATAAAATTTGTGGGGTGCTGTCCCGGGCGAGATCCGGTCCAATCGGGCGACCATCCCGCGCCCCTGGGCTTCGGTATAACGCAGGATCGGGGACCCGCCTCCGATACTGGCGTAGAGATTCCGAACCTTGGGGGTACGGCGGCGGGCGATGAACGGGCCGAGCCAGCGTTGCAAGGGCAGCTGAATGATCTCCCGGTCGGCGAACAGCTCGAGGAGAAACGGCTCGACCTCGTCGAGTGTGGCCGGGCCGCCGAGATTCATCATGACGATTCCGGTCTTGACCTTCGCGCCTGCGGCGCCGGCTCCCCCGGTGCGGGGCGGTGAGATCGGTCCGACGTCTGTCATGGTCCAAAGATAATCAGGGCCGGGCCCGGCCTTCCCCGATGAGCCCCGCCCCGAGGGCAAATCGGGTCAGCTCGGCCACGGTGCGGATCTGGAGCTTGCGCATCAGGCTCTCCCGGTGGGTTTCCACCGTCCGGTGGCTGATGCCCAGCTCCGCGGCGATCTCCTTGTTCGTCCTCCCCTGAGCAACCCCGAGAAGTACATCGCGCTCGCGCGACGTCAGCTGTGACAGCGTGCCGGCATGAGTCTCGTGCTCACCCCGGAGCGCCTCGCGTAGCCGGCTGGCGATCGGCGGGCTGAAGTACGACTCACCCCCGCAGACCGTGCGAATGGCGTTCCGAAGCTCGGTGGCCGCTGCGTCCTTCAGCAGATAGCCGTGGGCTCCAGCCCGCACACTCTCCAATACATATTCGGCGTTGTCGTGCATGCTCAGGATAAGAACCCGCAGCTCGGGTGTGTCCTCCCGTAGACGTGCCGCAAGCTGAAGGCCGGACACTCCCGGCATGGAGATATCCAGGACCACGACGTCGGGCTTCACCTGTGTAGCCAAGGCAAGGGCCTCGGCGCCGGTGGCCGCCTCGCCCACCACCTTGAAGCCGGCTTCGCTCTCCAGGACATGCCGGATTCCAGTGCGCACGATCATGTGATCATCGGCCACCAGCACCCGTATGGGCCCGGTCACGAGCGGGCGGCGTCGGGGGCGGGAACCAGTACCTCGAGAAGTGCCCCGGCGCCGGCTCGACCGCGCAGGCGCACCGTGCCTCCCAGCGCCGTGATCCGCTCCCGCATCCCGGTGAGGCCCATGTGGCCCTGGAGCTCGAGCCCTTCCGGGGCCATGCCGGCCGGCAATCCGCGGCCGTCATCGCTCACTTGAAGGAGCACTCCCTCGCGATTGATCGAGATTCCAACCTCTACCGCGCTGGCATTGGCATGCCGCAACACGTTGGAGAGGGCCTCCTGCAGCGCCCGGAACAGGGCAAGCTCTGCTTCCCTGGACAGCGGGGGAAGGGCCGAGGGGACGGCGAGCCCGGTTCGGATGCCGCTGCGATCACCGAAATCGGCCACCAGAGAGCGCAATGCGGGCAACAGCCCAAGGTCGTCCAGCAGGGATGGTCGGAGGTCGTTGGTGACGCTGCGAATGCTTCGAATACCGGTATCGATGAGGGTCAGCACATGGTCCAGCCGGTCGGCCTGGCCCGGCTCAGCCCTGTCACGCAGAACCCCGAGCTCCATCTTCACCGCCGAGAAAACCTGCGCCGTTTCGTCGTGGAGCTCGCGTGAGAGCCGGCGGCGCTCCTCCTCGTGCTGCTCGATCATCCGGGCGGAGAGCCGTGCCAGCTCGACCGTGCGGGTCTCGAGCCGGCTGTAGAGATCGGCGTTTTCCAGCGCGGCTCCGACTTGATGGCCTAGCGCAAGGAGGAAGTTGTCATCCAGCGCCGTGAACGGGTCGCGGGCGTGTCCCACCAGCACCAGCGCGGCCACGACACCCTGGTCCCGCAGGATGGGAAGGAGTGCGGCGTAGGCGTATGTCGATCCACCCGGTGTGGGGTCGGTCCAGTTGCCACTGAACTGCGGGCGTCCCGTCTGGATCACCCGGGCCAGCACCGCGGCGCCGGACGCCGGGATGGGGCTGTCGGGCCAGTTGGCGCATGCCCCGGCCCCGCGGATGAATCGCCCACTTCCAGTGCCTACCAGGTACAGCGCACTACCACGAACCGCGGGCAGCGTCAGGGGACGTGCCAGGAGTGCGTCGAGCACGTCCTGCTCCCGGCCGGCACGCTGCAGGTCTCCCGAGAGCGCTGACAGCGCCGCCAGTCCGCGTCGGAGGTCGTCCAGGACGAGCAGCAGGATCCCGGCGCCCACGGCTAGCGCCAGCAGGATGTCGAGGTAGTATCCCCACGGCGCCCAGGCGCCACGGGCGCGAAGGAACGGGTAATCGAGATGGTGAAGTCCCCAAAGCCCGAAGGCCACCGCCAGGAGGGTGGCCCCGCTGGAGGGCACCCTCCGGCGATACCGAACGAACACCCAGCCGGTCCACAGGGTCGCCAGGCTCAGGAAGAGGACGGCCGGACCCGCAGCCCAGAGGAAATGATCGAGCCGGTAGATGGCGATGTATGACCACACGGGCGGAAACAGCACCAGCCCCAGGTAGCGCCGGCGCCAGCGAATCTGTTGGGAGAAGACCAGCGCGGCGTAGAGTAACGCGAGCGCCGTCCAGCCGGTGACCACCTGATGCCAATAGAGCCAGCTCCAGTCTGACGAGAGCAGGAAACTGGTGATCGCGACGATTCGTAGGAGGTATAGTCCCCAGGCAACGGCCCACCAGCCGAAGTACGGCTTCCGGTAACGGACAAAAAGGAAGGCGCACAGGGCGGCCAGACCCGCTGTAATCGCCGCCTGCAGCAGAGCCGCGTCGAGCTCGATCGCGCTGGCCGCGGGGAGAGTGCCTTGCATGCTGCGAAACAAACGAGAAGAATCAAGCCTGCGCAACGGCCCATACCTATCGGAGGTTGCATGACCCCCTGGTTCCGTCGCTCGATCTTCGCTGGCCTTGCGCTCGTCGGTTCTTGCCGGTCTCAGGAGGCTGGGCGGCCCGCTCGCGAGTGGGACCGGTTCGTCTCCGGATTCATCGAAACCTACTTCGCGGCCAACCCCACGGTCGCCGTCTATCAGGGCCGGCATGACTTCGACGGCCGCTTTCCCGACTGGAGCGATGCCGGGCTTCTGGCCTGGACCCGCAGGCTTCACCAGCTGCGAGACAGTGCGGTGGCATTTCCGATCGACAGTAGCGATACACCCCGCGACCTGGAGCGGGAATACCTCCTGGCGGTTCTGGACAAAGAGCTGTTCTGGCAGGAGCGGGCCGACTGGCCCCGACGAAATCCAACCTGGTACACCGATCAAATCGACCCCAACGTCTATCTGGCCCGCCCCTACGCGCCGCTCGCCGAGCGTATGCGGGCCTACACCCGGTGGGCCAGCTCTCTGCCCAAGGCCCTGAGTCAGATGCGGGCCAATCTGCAGACGCCGATGCCCCGGCCCTACGCGGATATCGGACGGGGCCGTCTCGGGGGCATGGCGGGCTACCTGGAGAAGGATGTCCCCCTGGCCTTCGATTCGGTCACCGATTCGGTGACCCGGCGAGATTTCGCATCGGCCAATGCCGCGGCCGTGCTGGCCCTGAAGGAAATGGATGCCTGGCTGGCAGTTGAACAGAAGCGAGGGACCAGCCGGTTTGCCATCGGGCCCGAGCTTTTCCGGGATATGCTGAGGTCCACCGAAAGGGTCGAGGTTTCGCTCGACACGCTGGAAGCCCGGGGGCGGGCGGACCTGGAGCGCAATCTGGCCGAGCTGAGAAGCGCCTGCCGGGAGTATGCTCCCGGTGTCTCGCTACGCCAATGCACGGAACGTATGAACTCCCACAAGCCCGCCGGCGGAGCGGTGGTGGCCGCGCGATCGCAGCTCGATACCCTGGAGGCCTTCGTACGACTGGCGGACGTGGTGTCGATTCCCGGCAGGGAGCGCGCGCTGGTTCATGAGTCGCCTCCGTACCAGCGCTTCAATTTTGCCTATATCGATATCCCGGGGCCGTACGAGAAGAATATTCCGTCCATCTACTACATCGCTCCGCCAGACCCTACCTGGTCACCGGCAGAACAGGCTGCCTACGTACCGGGAGTGGCCGACCTGCTGTTCACCAGCGTGCACGAGGTGTGGCCAGGACACTTCCTCAACTTTCTGCACTCGAACAGGTCGAAATCCAAGTTCGGGCAGATCTTCGTGGGATACGCCTTTGCGGAGGGCTGGGCCCACTACACCGAGGAGATGATGTGGG
Source organism: uncultured Gemmatimonadales bacterium (assembly GCA_963742755.1). Taxonomy (GTDB): domain Bacteria; phylum Gemmatimonadota; class Gemmatimonadetes; order Gemmatimonadales; family GWC2-71-9; genus CAVVWJ01. The sequence goes on along the minus strand of CAVUMU010000010.1, from coordinate 1,322,066 downwards.
ACGTCGGGCTGGGCGAGGGAGATCCGGAGGTGCACATCGGGCAGCTCTCCAACGCCTTACTGCGTAACGTGCGTTACCTGTCGGCGATTGGGCTGCACACCAAGGGCATGACCGTCGAGGAATCGGAGCGGATGTTTCGGGAACAGGCCTTCCAGGACCCCGGCAATTCGAGGCAGCAGGCGGCGCGGGGCACGTATGATCCCGCATACCTCAATTACACGATGGGCAAGTTGATGATCCGGAAGCTGCGCGATGACTGGGTCAAGGAGCGGGGGCCGGAGGCGTGGAAGCAGTTCCACGATGGCTTCCTGTCCTATGGGGGGCCACCGATTCCGCTGGTCCGCCGAGCCATGCTGGGAAAAGACGGCGGGCCGGCTCTGTAGGCAGGCAACACACCCTGACTGGTTGCTGCTCCGCTTACTCCGAGCCTCCTCCGACGAGCACAAACGGTGCCCAGTGCGATGGGTGAGCCTGGGCTCCGCCGACCATCACCCACTGGCGCCGCACCACCAGTAATGCCTGTGCGGGCGGCACTCCGGCGTGCAGCTGGTTGTAAAACGCCTGCATGAAGTCGGCCGCTGACCGGTCGGCGATACGCCACAGAGTCACCAACGTCGCGCGGGCTCCCGCGCCGAGGAAGGCATGGGAGAGCCCGATCACGCCTTCGCCGCGGACCCGGCGGCCGAGCGCGGTCTCACAGGCGGACAGGGTGACCAGATCGGCGTGGAGTCTGAGCCGGCGGATTGTCGCCAGGTCGAGGGTGCTCTCGTTGAGCACCAGATAGGTTTCCTCCGGCCTGCGATCGCTGACTCGCGCATGGGCCGCGAAGTGGAGATACCGATATCGGGCCGGATCGAGCTCCAGCCATTGCCGAGCGGTGGCTCTGTTGCCCACGAGGAGGTCGGCCCCCTCGGCGCGGAAGAGGTCGTGAATGGCGCGCGCCTCGGGGCCGGCGTAGGTGAGCGGAGGCGGCGAGTTGCCGGCCCCGGACCCCCTTTCCACCCCGCTGCTGAATCCGGCCGTCTTCGCGGGCGAATTGCCGAGCGCCAGCATGGTGCGGTTCCAGCCAGGGCTCTTCGGTGCCTTGAGCAGGGTGAGTAGCACGGTTGCCGACGGTCCGTGGACGAATCGAGTCGTGGCGCCCCAGGGCAGCTCGCCCCGTGCGGGGATCAGCGCCTCGATCGGTATGTGGCTGAGCGGACCATCGGCTACCACCAGGATTTCGGTCGCGGGGCCGGGTTCGAGCGGAGCGATCAGGCGTCCGAACGCCCCCAGCGCCGGCACCATCCACCCCGAGTCGCTGGCCGGTCGCTCGAGGCTCCCGCGGAGGAACTCGACCAGGGCTGCGAGCGAATCGGTGTTGCCGAGCCGGACCGCCTGAATGGTGTCGCGGGTTGCCCACCAACCGTAGACGTCACGGTCTCCCCAAAAGAAATGAAGCAGAGCACGACCGGGTGGGAGCAGATCGGCCTGCAGCGTTTTGATCGCGGCCGGGGCCGGATAACGACCGGTCTCCAGAGCCTCGAGCAAGGCCAGGGAGTCGGTGAGCTGCTGCAGCTCGCGGTCGAGCGTCACCTGCTCCTCCGGCCGGCTCGCGGCAGCCCGCTCCTCGAACCTGACCCTGAGCCTTTGCCGTATCGCCTCCAGGGGTGAGGCTGCCGGGCGGGAGGCGTCGCGGTCGGCCATTACCTCGAGGAGCAGCCGGGCTCGAGCACGTTCCGCCACCATCAGGGCCTCCGCGTCCCGGCCCTGATCCAGCAGCGTTCTGATCGCGCCCTCGTAAATCGCCCAGCGCGGCTCGGCGACGCCCATCCGCAGGTCACCCAACGCGAGCCGTCCTCGCCATGACTCCAGCAGGTCGATCCCCTTGAGGTAGCCATCGCTTGCATCCGAACGACGCGCTGCCTCCAGCGCGGCGGCACGAGCCTCGAGTGCGTCAATCTGTGCGTCAGGCGCGTCGAGCGAATCCGCGATTGCCACAGCGGCATCGGCCCATCGCAAGGCTGCCGTAGGGTTACCCCGTTTCATCGCCAGGCGTGACAGGGCTCCGCGGCTGCCCGCCCGCTGGAGCCCGAAGCCCGCGGTGTCCGCCAGGGCCATCGCGGTTTTCAAAGCCGGCTCGGCGAGCTGCAGGTTCGAGTCCGCAGTCTCCAGCAGGCCGAGATCCAGCATCGCGATCACCCGGAAGATCGCGCTGACTCGCTGGTTCATTGAGTTCGATTGCTGGAGGTGCTCACGGGCCCGGGCGCGGTTGCCGGCTTTCAGGTAGAACTCGGCAAGGCTGTTGTGCGCGTACACCATGGACTGGGTATCCGGCAGCTGTCCCGCTTCGTTCAGAGATTCGTTCATCAGACGCAGTGCGTCTGAAAGGTTGCCGGTGGTGGACCGGAGAAAGGCCAGGTTGCTCTTGAGGATGGAGCTGACCCAGAGACTTCCCAGGCTGTCGGCGAGGAGAAGGCCCGCCTCGTACATGCGCTCGGCTTCGCTCAGGCGGCCGACCGCCACGTATTCGATACCCAGACTGTTAAATGTGGCCATGACCATGTGTGATGGGTGGCTATGTCGCCGGTGCAGCGCCAGAGTGCGCTCGGCCTCGTCCACTGCTTTCCGGTAGTGTCCCTGGCGGGAATGGATCGTGCCGAGCTGGTGGTGAACCCTGGCTTCCAGCTCGTTGTCTCGAGTCGTCACACCCAGGCCGAGCGCGTTCCCGCACTCCGTGATGGCCGAGTCGGACTGCCCAATACGAGAAAAACGGGCGCAGCGAACCCAGCGGGTCCAGCCTTGCCGCCGGGGATCGTTGCCGGCCAGCTGCATGGCCGCTTCCAGAGCTACCGCTGCGCTGTCGGTACGGTTGGTGCGAATGAGGGTGTAGGCCCACCAGATTTGAGCAGGCCAGAGGTTGGCGGTGTCCTTCCTGAGGGCGAAAGAGTCTCTAAGCTGGCGGTAGAGTGGATGTGCTTTGAGGAACCTGCCCTCGTCCCGGAGACTGTCAGCGGTGAAAAAGGGCGACCGCGGTGCGCTCGCTGCTTCGCGCGCCCGTTCCCCACAGGAGAGGAGTACGACAATCGCGACTGCCGTTGCCGCGGCCCGAATCATCGGTCCCTGACCGCACCCACGAGAATGAAGGGGGCCCAATGCGAGGGATGAGCGGCATCTCCGCCGGCCGATATCCATCGGCGGCGCACGTTCAGCAGCGCTTCAGCTGGGGCACGACCGGCATGCACCTCCTGATAGAACTCCTTCATGAAATCCGCGGCTGAGCGATCGGCCACACGCGGCTCTGCGGCGCCGCAGGTTCTCAGGCTGTCGGCGATGGCAAAGATCGAGTGGGGAGCAGCCGGGGCGGTCTGGCGCGGGCGGTCGGTGCAGGCGAGAGCCAGCACAAGCAGGAGAAAGAAGGTAAATCGGTGGTTCACGGTCGGAGGTCGGATGTCACCGCCTTGGTAAGGTCGGAGCGGGCAACCGGCTGGCGCAGGTGGTCGAGTGCCTGTACCTCCCAGAATGCGGGGGCCTGGCGGGGTAGAGGAATCGAGTCCCTCTGCAGGAGGATCGACGTGTCCACCAGTTCCCGTTGGACCGCGAGAGTGCCGTCCGCTGCGTAAAGACGGACCCGGTAGAGGTCGGCATTTGCCTGCCGGGGCCAGGCTGCCTGCAGCGCTGCATCCGTTCCTGAGCTTGTGACCAGGAACGGGACCTCTCCCCCGCGTAGCACATCCTCCGCGGGTTCGAGTCCCGATCGCTGGCCGGTCCACCACGTTCCCAGCATCACGGCCGCCACCGCCGCGGCCGCTGCCAACCCCCACCACCCGCGCCGGGTTCCCTTGAAGACCGAGGCCTCGCGCCGGGAGTGACCCGCGCTCGGATCCGGGCTAAGAGCGCTGCGTACCTCCACTCCCTGCTGCACCAGCGCCCAGCATCGCTCGCAGGCGAAGAAATGCGCCTCGAACCCCTCGGCCTCCTCTGGATTCAGCCGGCCGGCGATGTAGCGGGTGTCCAGGTCTCTTTCGTCCACCAGCTCGCAGGTGACCCCATTTGTACTCATTAGTCCCAGGTTCCCGATCCGGGCCGCTCGTTTCAGATCTCGCGGCGGTTGAGGAGTACTGCCAGCCTCGCCAGCACCCGATGCTTGCGAACCCGGAGCGCGCCGGTAGTCACGCCCAGGCTCTGGGCTAACGTCCCACTGTCGATCTCCTCGTAGTACATCATCCTGAGCAGGTCCCGATCCTCGGGACTCAACTGCTTCAGGGCCTCACGCACCGCGTTACGCTGCTCATCTCCGATCAGAGTTGTCAGCGGGTGGGGCTCCCGATTCTGGGCGTCCTCGCTCCCCAGCCGCTGGAGCGCCCGTCCCTCCCGGCCGCTGGATCGAAAATGTTGCAGGCAAATGTGATGGGCGGTCTGAAAGAGGAACGACGGAAGGGCAGACGGATTCTTCAGACGCCCCGCCCGGCAGGCCTCTACAACTCGGCGCAGGGTTTCCTGAGCCACATCCTCGGCGGCCGCGGAATCCCGGAGTCTCCGGAGCGCAAAGAGCCGAAGCCGCTCGCGGAACTGGCGAACCAACCCCGCTTCGTCCGATGCGCTATCCCATGCCTTCGGCTCCGGCGTCGCTTCCGCCGCCGGCCCATCCCGGTAACGCTCACCTTCGATCGGTGACATGGAGATGCAAAGGCAGGAAGTGAGTAACCAGTTCAAGTGCCCGATGTGCTTTCCAACTTACGGCGCTGTTTCAGGTTGAACAAGGAGCGCGCACCTCGCCACTCGGGTGTCCGCCGGTGACGGCGCGCAGGTGAAAAGAGGACCCATGATCCGGATCGATGGAAGGCACTCTCGCGACTTTCCCGCGGTCATTATTGCCGCGCTGCTGCTGGCCCCGGTGATGACCCATGCCCAAAAGTCAGCGAAGGAAAGTGCGATCGAGGTGAAAGGGGTGTGGGAGTCGGTGAGCTACCCGGCCGATGTGTACCTGACCGACGTGTACTTCGCTACCCCGGATCTGGGTTGGGTAAGCGCCGGGGCCGGTAACAACGCCGGCATGATCATCCACACCAAGGATGCTGGCGCGACCTGGACCGTACAGCTCGGCGATGCCGAGTCGAGCGATCCTGCGTTTCATGGCCTCCGTTTCATCGACGCGCAACACGGCTGGGTTTTACAAGACGGAACCGAGGCGTTCAAGCTGCTGTCCACCTCCGACGGGCAGACCTGGTCCCAGGCCGGCTCCATCGAGCGCCACTGGGGCGTGCCCGACTACACGTTCATCTCGGCGTCCGAGGGCCTGTACATAGACGGTAATGACAACCAGGGCAGAATCATGCGCTCCTCGGATGGGGGACGCACCTGGAACGAGGTGTTCGCCTGTAAGGCCACGGTGCAGATAGAGGGGCTGACCAAGAACATAGACTGCGCGCTTAAGACCATTCACTTCCCTTCCCGCCGGGTGGGTTATGCGATGGGCGGCGCCCATGACGCGAAACGGACACTCTTTGTCGCCAAGACGGAGGATGGGGGCCAAACCTGGAACCTCATCACTGTCCCCGATGTAGGCGGTGATGTCGAGGTCTACTTCAACCAGGAGGCGTTCTTCACCGACGAGTCCACCGGGGTCGTCGGTCTTTCCGATCAGCGGATCTACCGCACCACCGATGGTGGGAAAAGCTGGAAGGGCATGGTGGGGACATCTGGCCCGTCCATTCGCTTCGCTGATCCGGTGGTAGGCTGGTCCTTCTCCTCTTCCCAGACGTTGAGCTACACCACCGACGGCGGAAGCCGATGGACCACACGGGAGACTCCGTGGCCGGGAAAGGTGTCGGCATTCAGCCTGCCCCGGCGGGACCACGGCTTCGTCGTCGGCGAGCACGGCATGATCTATCGATACCGGATGATCGGACGAGCGGAAGCTGCCGCCGCCAAGGCCCTCCCGGCCCCGTCCATGCCGGTGTTCGACTCACCGCTGGACGAGCAGGTCACGCAGCTCGACGAAGCGCTGGACGTGCTTGAAGAAAGTGTAGCGGCCCAGCCAGAGCAGACAGTGAATGCCGCGGTCACGGATGCAGCTGAAGCTGGAGCCGAGTCAGAAGAGCTCGAGGGGGATGCGCCTCAGGCGTCCGCATTCACAGGTGCGTGCTGTGCCAAATCGCTGGGCAAGTTCGACCTGCTCCTTACTGCGGCCACCAACCTCATCCCTCAATTCCTGGGTCAGTATAAGAACACCAATCTGCTCGTTACTGGGCTTCAGATGCTCAGCGATCTGCCGGGACGGGTGAACGACGTGAACCGGGCACTGCGGTCCTTGCGCAAGGCGCCGGACAAGGCGACTGCCCAGGCTGCGCTGGCCCAGGTCGTCGCAGCCGTCCAGGGTCTGAGCCACACCACGGCAGTCGCATTCCAGAAGCAGCCGCCTGCTCCGGCGCAGCCGGGCGAACCCGGAGCCGCTGCGGTAGCCGAGGATCAGACCTCGGAGACCGAGGAGATAGAAGAACCCGCCGATGACGTCGCGGCCCAGGCGGCAGAACAGTAGGCAAAGGCAGAGGTGAAGCGGAATCGGTGCAAGTCGATCGAGAAGCAGGCTCTGAGAATGGGGAGGTACATCATGGTCAGTCGAAATGCGCGCGCGGTAGGCCTCGGAATCCTCTGCGCCTTGAGTCCGGTTCTGCTCAGCGGCCAGGAGCCAAGGCCGAAGCTCAAGCCAGTCCCCGCGCTCCCGGGGAGTGCCGCTCCCACGCAGCCGGCACCCACAACACCGGCTCAGCCCACCCCAGCGGGGCCCGCGGCGGCCGCAGCGAACACTAACCTGCCCTCGTTCGCCGGCTGCTCCCCGGCCGTGAGTGTCTGGTGGAGACAGACGGTAGGAACCGGGAAGTACGGTCGTATCGTCTGCGCCAAGGATCCGACGCGCCCGGCAATCCTCCTGGTCCACGGGCTGCACCAGGATGCCAGGACTTGGACGGCACCGTCGAGCACCGAGTATGCCTACGACTACCAGGATCACCCCGGCAACAAGAGGATCGGCGAGACCCACGCCGCCCCGAATGTGGGCGTGTACAAGATTGGAAAGTCGAAGTGGCTCTACGGCAAGGACGAAAACCGGGCCGAGTGGGACAAGGAGAACAACTGGTTCGACTTCCTAGTCCAGCAGGGCTTTACGGTGGCAACCTGGAGTCAGAAACAGCTTACGATAGCCGACGCCATGCCCTCCGCCCAGGCCGCATTCGATTCCTTGCTCGCTCAGACCGCGGCGAGGAGTCCTTCCGCGCCGCCACCGGTGGCCCTGCTCGGGCACAGCCGTGGCGGTCTGGTGATACGAAAGCTGTTGAAGGAGAAGGGCAGTATGGGCCGGGTCAAATGGGCCATCACCCTTCACTCGCCCCATCAGGGCAGTGAATTGGGCCGGACGCCGGGCAAGCTCGCCGCCGAAATCGTGGACCTGATCGACTGCTGCGCTCCGCCGATCATTACCGCCCCCCTGAAGATGCAGCTCAAGGAGCTGGCGGTCGAGGCGATGCGGCCGATGACCAAGCTGCTCATGGATGACGAGACCAGGGAGCTGTCACCCGGCTCCCCCCTTATCCGGGGCCTGGCTGAGGGCGAGAAGAAGGCGGAAGACGTGACCTATCACACCTTCGGCGGCACGAACCCGCGGGTCTATCGCCTCTATACCTGGATATTCGACGCGGAAAGCGCCGTACCGCAGTACAGCACCAAGCACGGGCAGTACTTCGTCTGGCGCGTGAAACCGGTCGAGATCGCCAGCGTGTCCCCGATACTCGACAAGATCCGCGACTTCGCGCCCGAGGTTACCCCGAACAAGGGCGATGCGCTGGTCTCGGACGCCAGCGCCAGGCTTCCGTGGTCGATCCACACCACAACGGCTCTCAACCATGCCGAGCTGCTGTGGAACAAACCGCTCATGAGCAAGGTCGCAGCCCTGCTGGAGGGATCCGTGGCCGCCCGGGGGACCCGATGAAAGTCCTCAAGATCGTCAGTGGCGTGTTCAGCATCATAGGCATCGGAATGCTGGTGGCGAGCTTCTTCGTGTTCTCCAACACCACCAGCTTCATCCGCCGGGCAGTGGAGGCGGATGGACGGGTGACCGACCTGGAGCGCTCACATTCCCGCTCCAGCTCCGGATCCAGCACGACCTATCGCCCTGTGGTGGAGTTCACCACCGCCACGGGGAAACGCATCGAGTTCGTCTCCAGCGTGGGATCCAGCCCGCCGTCCCATCGCGTCGGAGAGGCGGTGAAGGTGCTGTACAACCCGGCCAATCCCCAGAGCGCCAGAATCAAATCGTTCTTTCAGCTGTGGTTCGGCTTCCTGATTGTCTTCGCCCTGGGGCTGGTTTTCGCCACCATCGGCCTCGGCATGATCTTCGTCCGCCGGCGCGGCCAGAAGCAGGCCGAGTGGCTGCGCCGGCACGGACGCAGGATGAAGACGGCATTCAAGGGCGTGGAGCTTAACCAGTCTCTGCGGGTCAACGGCCGCTCTCCTTACCAGATCGTGTCTCAGTCCTCCGATCCAGCTTCCCACACCGTGCGGCTGTTTCAGAGCGAGAACATCTGGTTTGACCCGAGTGAGTACATCCAGGGAGAAGCGATCGATGTGCTGGTAGACCCGAACGACTCCAAGAAGTACGTGATGGATATCAGCTTTCTGCCGAAGCTTGATGAGTAGGAAGGCCACTCGCGCTCGGCCTGATGTACCTGGGGCTCGTGGGCAGCTCTCTCGACCAATGCAACGTATGACGGTCGTCAACTCAAGGAGAAACATCATGCGCGCCCGAGATTCCCGGCTGTCCCTGTGCCCGGCGGTTACGGTTGTGCTGCTGGCGCTGAGCGCTTGTACCACGCCAGACAAGGTTGCACTCGAGGAGTATGCTCCCGTATCACCCGACGCGGCTATCGAGGCGGTGAGCCTGAGCGCAAGCGATAACGATGCCTTCGACCCCGAACGGGTCGGGACGGAGTTTCCAGACACCACGCAGCAGGTGGCGGTCTGGTACCGGTGGGACGGCGCCGATTCCGGGAAGAAGGTCGGGATTCGCTGGTCCAAGAATGGGGAAGTCGTGCTGGAACAGGGAGACACGCTGGCGAAGCTGTCAGGCGCCTCGGCTTACGTGCTCAAGCTGGCTGCGGGGTCCAAGCTCCCGATCGGCGACTATCAGGTGGAGCTGCTCGAGGATGGGGTTGCTGTTACCAAGATCCCATTCAAGGTTGGTGCCGGCGAAAGCGGCAGTGCCGAAGTAGCCGAGACCGACACAGATACCGGTGGTGAAACCGAGGAAGAAGGGGAAGCTGTGCCGGCGGCCTCGACTGCGGAACCACCGGGAAACACCACCGAAGCCATCCAGGTAGCCGCTGCGCCGGTAGCACAGGCAGCCACTCCGGCGGCCGAGCCCGCCATGCTTTCGTCAAGCGCTGGTGGTGCCGTGCTCGCCGTCCACGAAACCAAGTGGCCGGGTGTCGTAGTTGAGCTGACCGAGTTGAGCCGGAAGGGCAGCACGCTGTACGCCAAGATGCGCTTTACCAACAAAGGCACCAAGGAAATCCGGCCGGAATTCTATTATCGCGATACCTACGTGCTGGATGAGAACAACAAGAAGTACGAAGTACTGAAGGATGAGAAGGACGCCTATCTCGGCTCGGTGGCCAGCGGCTACACCTACTGGTGGGCGGAGAGCATCGATCCCGGCGCGAGCCGCATGGTGTGGATGCGCTTTGCCCCGCCGCCTGCCGGGGTAAGAGCGGTGACAGTCCAGGTGGGCACTATGGACCCGTTCGAGGACGTGCGGATCCAGAACTAGTCAACGGTGGCGGGGTAGTCGTACGCATAGGATGGCTCCCCCAGGCGCCCGAGGACCCCGTCCGGATCGTTGAGAACTGCCCCCAGCACTCGCCCGCCGGCGGATACCACCCGGTGCCGCGCCAACTCTGCCGCCCGGCGGTCGGTCTGCCCCGCTCTCACCACCATGATGACCCCGTCCGCCGATGCAGCCAGCGTTGCGGCATCGGCGCTGACGAGGACCGGCGGGGTGTCGAGCAGGATCACGTCGAAATCCACCCGCAGCTGCTTCAGCAGCCCACGCAGCGTCGCCGGCTCCAGTAGCTCCGGGGTCTGCTGCGCATCTGCTCCGCACGGCAACAAGGAGAGTCCATCGATGCCCGTTCTGCGGATCGCGGCCAGACGGTGATTCACCGCTGCCGGCAGCGGAGAGTCGGCGGAGCCGCAGCGCAGGAGGTCCATGAGTCCCGGAGACCTGGAGGCACGGAACACCCGGTGGAGCCGCGGCCTATGGATGTCGCAGTCCACCAGTAAGACCCGGGCTCCTCCGCGGGCGAAAGTGACGGCGAGATTCGCGGCGATCAGGGTCTTGCCTTCCTGCGGGGCGGCACTGGTCACCACCATCGTGCAGGGACCATCTCCCCAGGAGAAGGCCAAGGTGATCCGCAACATCCGGAACGCTTCCGCCTCACGGGAGAGTGATCCCGGCGGAGCGAACAGGACCTCCGGGGAAAAGCTGCTCCCGTTGCCGTTGTTCCCCTTGCCGACGTGGCCGTTGCCCGGCAGGAGCCTCGGCATGCCGAGGCCACCGTGGGTGAGGCCCTGGATCCGCGGAATGATTCCCAGCTCCGTGGTCCCGGTCAGATCATGCAGCTCTTTCGGTCGCCTGACTGCGCTATTGGTGACGTCTGCCAGCACCGCGGCCGCGCCTCCGAAGAGCAAGCCGAACAGGAGCCCAAGCGCAAGCGCGGCCGTTCGGGGAACCCCGGCTGGGCGATAGGGAAGCGGAGCGAGGTCGAGGATCTCGATGTCGGCCGCGCCCAGGGCTTCGGAGATGCGGGCCTTCTGGTACGCCTGGCGAAGCGCGTCGGTGGTGGTCCTCAACACCTCAACCCGGCGATCCAGGGTTGCCTCCACTGCCTGTAGAGCGGGCAACCCTTGAATCGAACGTGCACCCCTCTCCTGTTGATCCGACAAGACCGCGATCCGTGAGTCGAGCGCCGCGATACGCGCCCTGACGGCCGAGGCCAGCTGGTTCTCGGTGGTTTCGAGCAAGGTGGTGAGCTGCACGACATCAGGGTTCGTGGCCTTGCTCCGCCAGGGGCCGGTGGTAAGCGAGTCGAGCCGGGCGCGATAGTCGATGAGACGACGCTGGAGCTGCCCCAGTGTCGAGTCGGATGCCACCTCGGGCGAAAACGCCAGCGCCTGGAATGCCGCGTCCGGTGCATCTGGTCCAGCTCGCTTGGCGCGCTGCAGCAGGGCCGCCAGCACCCGGCGATCAGCTACCAGCTCGCCCCGCCGTGTTCCCCGCGCCGCCGCGCCGGCCTGCTCGGCGGAGAGATTGTCCTTCGAGCTTCCCATCTGCTGGGTGCCCCGGAAGGCACTGAGCTCAGCCTCAGCCACCACCAGCATCGAATCGGTTACCCGAAGCTGCTCCGCCAGAAACTCCCGGCGCCGGCCCGACTGTTCCTGAGCCGAATGGCCGTTTGCCAGCTGGAAGAGCCGGGCGAGATGATTGGCAAACTGCCGCGCCCGGGCGGGATCGGAGTCGACATATTTGACATCGATCACATCGGTTCCTGGTCGCGGCACTACCTTCAGTCTCTCAAGGGCGTTGTCGATGGCGACGTCACGCGACTGGACCACGGCGATGGTGTAGCCTACCGGCGGAGCCTCGGGCACGGTTACCCCGATCGAGCCCAGACGCAGGCGTTCTCCAAACCCGGCATCGGCCTCACCGCCGCTCGAGCGGGCGAGTACGCCGTACTCGGAGAACAGGAACAGGAGCGTATCCACCGGAGCGCCGGCGGCCACCGTCACCTGCTGAAATGCGCTCGCCGGAAAGCGCCGGCCGATGAATGGGGCACCCGGCGTGTAGGGGTTAACGGGCTGCAGCCTGAGACCCAGGGAGTCGACCACGGCACCCACCAGCGTGCGGCTGGAAAGGACCTGTACCGCGGACAACAGGGGGTCCGCCTGTCGGTCCTGCGGCTCGGGCGCGTTCTCTACCCCGCTTGTCAGGGTGCGGCGTTCACCGGCAATCCGGATCACCGACCGAGCACCGTATTCCGCCGGGCTTCGAACGATCATGAGAGCCGTGACGGTCAGGGTCAATCCCGCCACGATGAGGAACAGAGCGAGGTTCTCGCGGACCGCGCGGAGCAGATGTGCCGGGGTAATGCCGTCGCCCTGGAGCGCTGGGTCTGCCACGGCCGTAGTCGGGGAGCTCGGCCCGGGCTCCGCGGCCGAATAATCCAGGGACCGGGATCCGGAGCGACGGTCACGCATCGTATGGGCTCTTGGTTAGAGATGTCGGCCTGATCCCACAACAGTGGGGTGCAAAGTTCTGCACTCTCTGACGCTCCTACGGGCCGTGATATGTTGTTTCCCAGAGGCGACTGATCGTACGCGGCGGCGCCGTTCCTATGGGAGGCTGAAGCCACAATGGCCATCAGACAGTGGACGACTCTCATTGCATCGCTTATGCCGCTGGCAGCCTCTAATTCTGCCCGGCGGGCAGCGCTGCCCCCGGCGTCACCGGTGCGCTATTACGTGGCTCCCGGGGGGGCAGACAGCAACCCCGGGCGCTCCGATTCCCCCTTCAGAACGCTACAGAAGGCCGCCGATGTGGCTGGCCCGGGCGACACCGTCATAGTGCGCCCCGGCACCTATACCGGTGGCAGCCGCATGGTGTCGGTCAGCCGAAGCGGCACCCCTGGCCAGCCGATCACCTTCCTGTCCGAGCGCCGATGGGGTGCCGTGCTGGATGGCCGAGACCAGAGTCTTGTGGCCTGGTTCTTCGATGCTGGGGTAGGCTACCTCAGGGTCGAGGGATTCGAGATCAGGGATCTTCGTGAGCACGGGTTCGATTTCTATGGTGGTGGCGTGCACGACATCACCATCGCCCGAAATCATGTTCATCACATAGGGCGACACTGCACAGACACAAACAATGGCCGCACCGGTGCCTCTCTCGGATCGGGCGCCCGCCGGGTGGTCTTCGATGGAAATGTCTGGCATCATATTGGCCGGTTCGCTCCGGGGGAGCAGGGCTGCTCCCCGAAAACCGAGTACTACAAGAACCACGATCACGGCATCTATGTGGCGGATGCAGACGGTGTCACGATCAAGAACAACGTCTTCTACGGATTTGCGCGCGGCTGGGCGATCCACCGCTATTCGTCACGCGACGCCGTCACTCGCGGTCTCACTATCGCCAACAACACATTCGCGGGACAGAACCCCTACCGTGAGGGTCAGATCCTTCTGGCCAGTCCCACCCAGGGCCTCAGGATCGAAAACAACATCTTCCATGACCCCAACACCGCCGCGCTCTATTTCGAGAACCGGCGGTTTCCCGGCGCCTCGGTGCGGTACAACATGGTTTCTGGGGGGGTCACGAAGGTGGGCAGGCCGCGGGGTGTGACCTTCTCCCGGAACTGGGAGAAAACCGATCCTCGGTTAAGAGAACTGCCCGATTTCAGGCTGCGTTACGATAGCCCGGCCATCGATGCCGGGCTTCCGCTGGCAGAGGTGCCGGTGGATGCTGACGGTGTCCCTCGTCCGCGCGGGGCGGGGTATGATCTCGGCGCCTATGAGCGCTAGTTCACCTCGAAGGCACGCATCCACATTTCGAGTGCCAGGACCCGAAAGAGGCTGCCGTACGCCTCCGGGTTGGCGGCGGCCGCCGCGGGAGATCGGTACCACTGGCGCAGCGGCTTGGGATCCACGAACCGCTCGCAGCGGAGGCTGCCCTCAATCAGCTCGGTCACCATCGGCCGCAGCCCACCATCGAGCCACCGGCTGTCGGGGGCGGCAAACCCCAACTTGGTCCGCCGAAGCCGCACCTCCTCCGGCATGAGGCCTCGAGTGGCTTCCCGTACCGCGAATTTGCTTACTCCGCCCTGAATCTTGAGATGGTCCGGCAGTGATAGACCGTATTCCACCAGCTTATGGTCCAGCAGCGGCACCCTCGCTTCGATGGAGAATGCCATCGACGAGCGGTCTTCCATCCTGAGCAGCAGTGGGAGCGTATCTACCAGGATGTCTTCCACCTGAACCGCCTGCATGGTAGTCCAGCCATCCGGCCGCGAGCCACTGGTGGCGTGCTTCCACCACCGGGTGGCCGGCGTACTCTCATGATCAATGGCGCTGTCCCAATCGGCCCGGAGCACCCGCTGTAGCAGCGTGTCTACTCCAAGCAGGGAACGCAGCCGATTCGGCAGGTAGCGATATCCTTTCCTGACGTCGAGCAGATACCGATCCCGCTGTAGTACGCTGGCCCAGGCCTCCCGGGCCATGGTGCCAACCCGACCGGCCCGCGCCAGCGAAGCGAGATAGGCATAACGAAACTTCGCGTAGCCACCGAACACCTCGTCGCCTCCCTGGCCATCGAGCAGCACCTTAACACCCGCCTCCCTGGCGGCCCGCATGACCCGCCATTGGGCGTAGAAGCTCAGGCTGGAAAACGGCATGTCCTGATGCCAGGCCATCTGGCCGAAGGACTCCCAGAAATCCGATGCAGAGGGGAAGACCAGATGAGGCGTCGCCCCGGCCGACTCGGCCACCTGGAGGGCGTATTCTCGCTCGTCCAGGTCGGCGTACTCATAACACGAGGTGAAGGTGTTGAACTGATCGCCCAGCGCGGAGGCCTCCGAGGGCTGCTCCCGCCATATCTTGCCAATCAGCCCAACCACAGCGGAAGAGTCGAGCCCCCCACTGAGACAACTCCCGGCGCGCACGTCGCTGATCAGGTGGGAACGGGTGGTGGCCACGAGCATATCCCGCAACGTGGCTACCCTGGCGCTGTCCTCTACCGCGGCTCCGAGGGGCTGCGGCACCGGCTTCCAATAACACCAGCGCGCAACCTTGCGGCTGTTCACATCGATCGTCAGGGCATGGGCGGCCGGCAGCGCGAGCACATCCCGGAAGATGGTGCGCTCCCGGAAATCGCAGTTGCCGTGCATGAGGAACCCCAGCACGGCCTCGTCATCCGCCGCCGCCTTCAGCCCCGGGAAGGGAAGCAGGCCCTTGATCTCCGACGCGAAGATGAAGTGGTTCTCGGGCGTGGCGTAGTAGAACGGCTTAATGCCGAGCCGGTCCCTGGCGCAGAACAGCCGGCCGCGCCCACCATCCCAGATCCCGAAGGCGAACATCCCCTCCAGGCGCTGAAGACACTCCTCACCCCACTCGAGGTAGCTCTGCAGCAAGACCTCGGTGTCCGTGCGGGTGCTGAAGTAGCGGCCGCGACTTTCGAGCTCCGCGCGGAGCTCCTGGTGATTGTAGATCTCACCGTTAAACACGATCCACGCGCCGCTCGCCCCCGCGGACATCGGCTGCAGCCCACGGTCGGAGAGATCCAGGATTGCCAGCCGGCGGTGGCCCAGGGCGACTCGAGCCGGAGGGGTGGAGCGCTCCTGGCTGGTGTGCCGGAGGAAGGCCGAACAGTAGCCGTTGGACTCGGGCCAGCTGACGATGAAGCCTTCGCCGTCCGGGCCCCGGTGGGCCTGGACATCGTTCATCCGCTGCAGGACGCGGAGGTCCACGGGGCGTCCGTTCAGAGCCACGATGCCTGTTATACCGCACATCCGTTATACCCCGATACTCAGTAGGTCGGAGTCGGGCGCCTTGGCCACGGACTTCGAGCGAGGGAGGACCGATCGATAAATGTTGATCAGGCGCTCGGTGAGAAAACGCTCGTCGAGGTCCTGTACCGCCGCGCGGCCTTCGCTCCGTACGCCACGCCGAAGGACTCGCTCGAGCGCCGCGGCTATGGTCTCGGCCCGGTCGTCGGGGCAGAGCTCGCAGCCCTTCACGCCTTGCAGCCGCAAGGGAACGTCGCCCACGGCCACTGAGACCACCGGAAGGTTACAGGCCAGCGCCTCTTTGACGGCGTTCGGCGAGCCCTCCTGCATCGACGTAAACACCATCGCATCGCAGGCGTTGAGAAGGGAGACAATTTCGTGATGCGGCTTTCCCCAGCCCACCAGCAGCTGCGTGGGTATGGACCGGCTTACGATCGCGACCGCCTCCTGTGCCAGAGAGTAGCGCTTCCGGGCCAGGTCGGGGTTGCCCACGAACGCGACCAACCGGCCCTCGGGTGATAGCCCCAGTCTGGCACGTGCCTGCTGCTGAGGCTCGGGCCGGAACTGGTTGAGGTCCAGCCCCGATGGGATAACGTGCGCCTCTACCGAAGCGGGCAGATGCCGCTTCATGTGGGCCGAGACCACGATGGCTGCGTCGGCCTGGCGCGACACGGTTCGGGAAACCAATCGCAGCAGCCATCCCGCCGGGATATAGTGGCCGTTTTCCCCGATGATCCCCTCGAGATCGTCGCCCCGAAACGTCACCACCAGGGGCACGCGCTTGGGCAACGCCGTGAGCCCGCTCTGGCCAAACTGCGCGTGCACCAAATCGTAGGAGCCGTGCCGGAGGCGGCGCTGCACTTCCCGCCAAGCTGCCGCATAGTTCCCCAGCCGGCGGGATCCGCGAAACGGAAAGAGGTCCACCTCGACTCCAGCGCGCCGGAGGAACTCAGCCTGCCGGGCGACGAATACCGCCGGCCCCCCCAGCTGTTCCACAGCCAGTCGCTGGTGACCATCAAGACCCTGAGGTTGCCGGTCACCGGGTCATTCCGCGTAGTACGCATGCTCTCTCTCAGCTACCGGGAAAAGCCAATTTCGCGCGCTTTCGGAATGCTGCGGGCGATAAGGTGATCGTAGATGCCCCGAAGGAATCCGATCCCATAGCTGAAGTGAAGCGTCGGGAACACAGCCGCCAGCGCCAGACCGCAGCGGAGATCGGAGCCGGTGGCGGCGAGGGAGCAGGCGAGCACGAAACCGACATAGATGGCCGCGATGGTAGCAAAGACCGGGCCCGCGCCTGGTACCCACGTGCTGAGCGAGGCTGAACCGAGGAGCGCGGTGATCAGCATCGATGGCACCAGTTGCCGGACCGTCATGACCCGCCCGATTTTGCGGGCGACCAATGGCTTGAAGTACCCGTACTGGTAGTACATGCGGGCCACCTGACCGAGCGAGCGCCGGGCAAAGTACCGGCAGGTCACCTCCGGCAACAACAACACCCGTCCACCGCCTGCTATCAGTCGGAAGTTGAGCTCGTCATCCTGATTTCTGACCAGCTCCTCATCGAACAGACCGATGCGGTCGAAGGTCTCCCGCCGATAACAGCCAAAGGGGACCGTGTCCACGTCCCGGCGGTGAGCGGTCCCGGTGCGAAAATGGGAATTGCCCACCCCGAACGGATGGGACAATCCCAGAGCGATGGCCCGGGCGGTCGCCGTGTCGTCGGCGGGCACGGTCTCGAGCACGCCTCCCACGTTGTCCGCACCGGTCTCCTCCAGGGCTTCTACCAATCGGCGGATATAGTCCGGTGGATAGAGCACATGCGCATCCATGCGGATGACCACGCTTCCCGCGGCAGTCCGGATCGCCAGGTTCAGTGCGGCCGGTGTGGTCAGCTGGTGGTTATCGAGCACGGTGATGCAGGAGTGTTCTGCGCCGCAGCTACGGAGGATTTCCCGGGTACCGTCGTCGCTCAGGCCGTCCGCCACGAGGATCTCGAGGCGGTCGAGGGGATAATCGCTGGCAAGAATCGACGCCAGGCAGCCGGCGATGTACCGCGCCTCGTTGCGGCACGGGATGGCGACCGAGACGAATGGCCGGAGGCTGCTCGCGGCCGTTACCATGTCAGCCCCTGATCCCGCATCCACAACTCGAGTGCCACGAGCATGAGTACTCGCAGGTATAACCCTTCACGGCTGACAGCGCCTCCAGCGGAACCGTGCATGGCCGTCCTGAACTGACGGAGCCACTCTGCAACGAGCCGGCGGTCCAGGAAGGCCCCGGTGCGAGCGTCTGGGGCCTCGAGAAGGTCGCTCAGCGCGTCGTGAAAATCCGAGTGCACCATTACGTCCAGAGGGATGCTGAAGCCGTGCTTTGGGTGGCTCGCCACCTCGGGCGGCAGCCACCGGCGGGCGACGTCTCTCAGCACCAGCTTCCCGATCCGTCCATCGGTTTTCAGGCGATGAGGGAGCGAGAGCGCCAGATTCACCAGCTCCTCGTCGAGCATTGGTACCCTGACCTCGATGCCGGCGAGCATGCTCATCATGTCTACCTTGCGCAGCATGTCCGAGGGCAGACTCACCCCGAAATGCCTGCCGGTGAGCTGTCCCGACAGGGCTTCCAGCTCCGCTGCTCCGCCCTCGGCCGCTCCGAAGTGCCGATAGCCGCTGAGCAGACCCTGGCGCGCATCGGGACTTACCAGCTGGGCCTTCTCCTGCTCGCTCAGGTAGCTGCACAACCCGGCCAGGAGCGCCGAGCTATCGGTTCGTCCTGCCTGGGCCAGCCGAACGGCTTTGACGGCTTGCCGGCCCCTATCCTGGGTCCAGCCGGCGAGTGGCCGGGCGATGTTTCCCGCGGTGGCCAGCATCCACGGTGGGGTGGATGCGAGCCGGTTCAGCCGCTCGGCCCGCCAGAACTCAGAGTAGCCACCAAACGCCTCGTCCCCTCCGTCGCCCGTAAGGGTGCAGATGATCCCGTGATCGCGTACCGCGCGGGCTACCCGGTGGGTCGGGACCAGGCTGGGATCGGCAAACGGCTGGTCGAAGTGCCGGAGCAATGCGAACACCGAGTCGGCAGTGATGTCCCGCTCATCGATGTGAACGGTTTTGTGCTGGGTGCCGTACCGCTGGGCAGTAGCGACGGCCATGGCCGTTTCGTCGTGTGCGCGGTCGGGGAAGCCCACGTTGAATGTCGTGATCGGGCGCTCGCTGGATCGGGCGTAGGCCGCCACCACGAGCGAAGAGTCGATCCCGCCGCTGAGCAGCGCCGCCACCGGGACGTCCGCGACCGACTGCCGAGCCACCCCGTCCAGCAGGAGCTCCGCGGCGCTTTCCGCGAGGCGAGCGCGGGATGCGGTCGGCTCCGGGCGAGGGGTCACGGACGCAAAGGTGGTGGCGTGCGCCCCCCTTTGGCTAAGCGTCAGCGTCGTGCCCTTGGGTACGGCCGCGATGTTGGCAAAGCCAGTGGCCGGCTCCGGGACATAGCTCAGCCCCAGGAAGTCGTAGCAGGCCTGCCGGTCCAGCTCGGGACGAAAGCCCTCGAGAGCAAGGATCGCCTTCATTTCGCTGGCAAAGGCCCATTGCCCGCGGTGCACCGCATAGAAGAGCGGCTTGATGCCGAACCGGTCACGGGCAAGAAGGACCTGGTTACGGCTCCGGTCGAGGATCGCAAAGGCGAACATGCCGCGCAGATGAGCGGCCATCCCCGTGCCGTGTTCCTCATAGAGATGCGCCAGGACCTCGGTGTCCGAGCTGCCGCGAAACTGGTGTCCCCGGCCTCTGAGCTCAGCCCGAAGCTCTCCGTGGTTGTAGATCTCTCCGTTGAAAACCACCTGGATGCGGCCGTCCTCATTGGGCATCGGCTGTGCGCCGGCAGGCGAAAGGTCCAGCAGGGCGAGCCGCCGGTGGACCAGCTCGCACCGTGGGTCGGCGTAATGTCCCCTCCCGTCGGGCCCACGGTGGGTGAGCAGGACGTCCGCGCGCGACGCCCAACCCGGGTCGGGTGGGAGGGAAACCGGGTGGAAGCGTCCAGCGAGGCCGCACATGTGTCAGCTCCTCGCGCCGGACGGCAACGTGATGACCCAGGGCCGCGATCGAATGGGTACGGACCGAAGTAGCGGGACGTGCCACTTGCCACTTGCCGCGGCGTACGCCAAAACCAGCCAGAGCAGCTTGGAGGCACCCCACTCGCCGCTCATATTGGCGAGCAATAGCGAACAGCAGAGGGCCAAAGGAAGCACTCCATGCTGTCCGCCCCGAGCCTGCCAGGCGCCCCGGACCGACAGCCAGGCTCCGATGAAGAATGGAATAGCGGCTAGAAGACCTCCGGCCGTGAGCAGCTCCAGGATGAGATTGTGCGTTGCTCGGCTCCCCCGGTCGCGCTCACCGACGCGGAGAGCCAGCTCGTAATTATTGCTGATGGGCCCCCATCCCAGGACCGGCTTCTCGAGGAACATGGTCCAGAGCGCGGGGTAGAGCTGTTCCCTTCCCGCCAGGTTTCCAGTGGTGGCGGCGTCGCGCAGACGGTTCCTCATGACCGGAAGCTGCAGCGCGGCGAACGTGAGCAACGCGACCGCCAGAATCGCGATCGCTCCGTTGCGCAGCCGGTGACGCCAGGTCTCCGCCGCGAGGGCAAGCACCATGACTCCGCCGAGCAACGATGCGAGGCCGCCGCGCGACCCGGTCTCCAGCACGGCCAGGCCGAGAAGCCCACCGAGCCCGCCCGCCAGGATGAGCCCCGGCATGCGTTTCTGGCGGCGCAGCAGGGTTAGGCCGATCAGGGCGACCAGGCCGGCGGCGAGGATCATGGCCGCGCTGTTCGCGTTTTGTCCCAGCGCCGACATTCTCTCGCCGCCGGTCCAGACCGCGCTGGTGGTCCGGCCATAGCCCAGGAGCGGCAATGCCGCCCGGACCGAGCACGCCGCCACGAGGGTTACCAGAGCTCGTCGTGCGACTCGTTCGTCTCGCATGAGATTGCCGGCTGCCAGGAACACGAGGATGCCCTGGAGCAGCACGACGTAGTCAGACAACGCAGCCGGCACCCTTTCGCGCTGACCGAGCATGATCGCGAGCAGGAGGGCGACCAGGTATACACCGAACCAGAGGGCCGGCGCCGGCAGCCGCCCATAGCATCTCTTCGGGTGAAGCAGTGTACCCAGCAGAAACACCGCCCCCGTGAGGGTCGGGATTTCCAGTGGAATGGTGCGCTCGGGATACTCGAACGGAATCGACGCTACCAGGAGGAGGAGCCCTCCCTGGAGCACCAGATTGGTTCGCAGCGTCGTGGCCTGCAGCGGAAGTCTACTCATGCCCGCCCCCCACCAACGCGGCGGGTCATGTGCCGCATCCGGTGCATCACCGGCGCTCGAAGGCTGCTGGGGAGTCCCACCCCCAGCGCTAGCCCAAATGCCACCACGAGGGTGCCGGCCACGGCGCCCAGCCAGGTCAACCGGTCCTGAATCACGACGTGCTGACCCAAATAGGCCGCGGCGGCAAAGAGCACGACCATCACGGCCATGGGACGTATCAGCCAGGCCATTGACAGACCGGGACTCTGTTTGAGGCATCCCCGCACCAGCAGAGGATACCCAATGGACTGGACCGCCCGGCCGCCCAGGATGCCGAGACAGAGCCCGATCATCCCGGCCAGAAGGGTGAGGCCGAGTGACAGCACCAGCGTGAGCAGGCCGGCTACAATGCCCACCCGGACTCGCCGCGCCGGCTGCAAGGCCGCGTCGATGAGATAGGCGTCGCAGCGAATGAACGCCGACTGCACCGCGATGAGCACGATGAGCAGGTTGGTCCAGGCACCGGCGTAATTCTCGGGCCCCACCCACAGGTGGACGAAAGAACGATTCCACAGCAGGATGGTGGCGCCGGCAACGCTGAGGAAAATGCCGGTGACCGCAAGGAGCTCGCGCCGGAGGCGCGCGGCTTGCTCGAAGCTCTGCCGTCCGATGATGCCCGCCACCCCCGGCATCACCGCCTCGGCTGAGAGTGAGTGAAGGTTGAGCGCCAATCGGGCGGCATATCCGGTGAGGACGTATGTCGTCACTGCCGGTGCGGAGACCACCAGCCCAAGCACGAGCACATCGCTGGCCATCAGTTTGGACACCATGTCGCCCAGGGTGATCCACACGCTCATGCCGAGCAGCGAACCAACCTCAGCGCGGCTGGGCCGCTCGGCACCGAACCAGGGGACCTGCCGGCGCACCAGCATGAGGAAACACAATCCCAAGAGGGCGGCGAGTATCAACCCGGCCGCGGCGACTCCGATCAAACCGGCGCCGGCGTACACCGCCGCCGCCAGGAGGACACCGCCAAGGAGGCTCACTCCGGCCTGGAATCCCATTCGCTTGTAGCCCAGGTTCATGCCCCGGAGAACGGACTCGGGCAGGGATCCCAGGCCGGCCAGAATCACCGCAGCCATCATGAGCCCGAACGCAATCCGCACCGTGGAATGGAATTCCGGCGGAACCTTGGTGATGGTGGGCGCGAGCCAGATGAGCAAGGCTCCAGCCGTGCCCCAGAACGGGAGAAAACAGAGCCAGACCGCCAGGGCGCTCCCGATCCAGCGACGCTTGGCCGCGTGATCATCAGACGATTGCTGGTTCGAGACAACCAGCCGGAGTGCGTGAGTCGAGCGGCCGTCGGCCGACTCGATGTATCCGGCCAGCCGACCGAGCATCTCCCAGACACCGAAGAGCGTCCGCCCTAACCCGGTCACCAGAATCGGGACGATGACCAGGCCTACGGCGAGCTTGACGCTGTAGTCCAGGAGGGCCTGGGCGACGTTGAGTGATGCGCGGCGGGTCAGGGTACCGTCGCGCTGGCGTTCGGCCTCCTCCACTCCGGTGGTCGGGAGCATCTCCAGCGCTTCAGCGGGCATGACTCATTCCGCGGAGTTGCTCTGCTACCCGCTCGGCGATCCGGCAGGCTGGTTCTTCCTGGGATGAGAGCCGTACCACCGCCGGGCCACCGTGGGCGGCCATCCCTGTCAGCACCCATTCGAGCGCCTGGCGAAAACGTGCCATCCAGCGGGCGATCTCGGCGTCAGGATACGCCTTCACCTCATGCGGGTGCGGCCGCGCTCGAATCCGGGTCGCGAGCACGTGGTCCGGTGCGTCCAGGACAACGACGGCGTCAACGAGCGAGGCCCATGCCCGCAAAGTCGTCCGCCACCATTCCGCCGACGGCTGCTCCCGGAGCGCCTCGTGGCCGAACCCTCGGAGCCAGGCCAACGCGAAGACGGGACCCTCGTCGAAGACCAGGGCCTCGTCATCACCCCGCCCAGGCTGGCGAAGCGCGCGCTGCAGGGTGCGAAGGCGGACCATATGTCTGGTCTCGTCCCACAGCAGAGACCTTGAGTGCAGCCAGAGGCCCGCAAATGTCGGGATCAGCTGCACGCCGTTCAGGAGTAGCGGCAGCACCGGGAGACCCCAGATCTCTCTCGGGACGCCCTGGAGCTGCCTGACCAGGGAGATACGCAGGCTGCTCTTGCCCGCGCCTGCCGGCCCAACCAGCTCAACTCGAAGCGGCCGGAGGCGGGTGGCGGGATGCTCCGGCGCGGTCGTAGGAATCACCCGCGAGGTGGTGGGCGAGCTCAGTGGCACGTGCCGGTCCCCACATCAGTAAACTGCCCCGGGATGGTCGGAATGAATTCCCACGTATAGGTGCCATCCTCAAGTACCAGCCTGAGTACGCCGAATGCATCCGACAGCGCCTCGCTGCCCGCCGCAATGGCGATCGGCATCTCGGTGCTCTCGCCCCCGGTTCCAACGCTGAATTGGCGAATTCCCCTGGCTTCGTTCGCCTCACCTTTCGGCGTCATCGGGCGCAAGCGCTCATAGTGGTGTTGCTGCCCATTCAGCACTACGTCCACACCGCCGGCGTATAGCTGATTCCATAGCGCCATCATCGAAGCGTTGCTGGTCCAACCCGGGATGTTCGAGGAGAAGAATCGCGGCTTGTGCCACAGCGCCAGGGTACAGCGCTTCCGGTGTGCGGCCAGATCCGCAGCCAGCCACTTGCTCTGAGCGGAGCCCGCCGTAAAAGCCACCGAGTCGCTGACATTGAGCACGATGATGTGCCAGTTGCCCAGGTTGAGGCTGTAGTAGCCCAGGCCCCGCGGCCCCACGCGATCGCCGAAGTAGTCGAAGGCCGGTGTCGAGGTGCCGCTGGCGTACTCACGGTTACCCAGCACCGCGTAAGTGCGGGACAGGTGCCGGCCCCAGCTCGGCGCATAGCAGTTGGTGTAGGCCGTTCCCGATCCGTCGGGAAAGGCGTTGTCTCCCACGGCAAAGACCGTTCCTGGGATGCTGTCCAGGAGCGACGCCGTGGCCTCGTCGTCAGGGCTACCGCAACTGGCGATGTTGCTGGCCGCCAGGATGGATTCTGGCGGCAGATGGGCTGAGGGCTCGAGTGCCGGCCCGGTCGAGTCGGCTCCTCCGCATGCCGCCAGCGCAAAGCAGACCAGCGCTGCTCTCATACGCGATCTCCACTGTGGCTGCGATCGCTTCCGGTTCCCGCTGTCATTCCAAGCGGGGAGGAGCTCCACCGCGCTACCCGTCCGCGCAAGGCCATCTGCCAGTGCATCCCGGTAGCGGCGAGGTCTCGCATCCTGCCCAGCCAGCGGTACCGGCTCCGCACCCAGCGGTACTTACGGTCGTCCCGTTCGGCACCGAATTTCATCTTGAAGTCGCCCAGCCCCATCAGGTCGAACGATTCGCACCCGGCCGCGATGGCTTTCTGCATCACGGTCCAGGTCATCAGCTCGGTGGGTCGGTACCAGCGAAACTCGGCCCGGTGAGCCCAGGTCCAGAGCAACAGCTCGGTTCCTTCGAGCGTGAACATGCCCGTCGCGATGTTGGTGCGGCCGTCAGGCAGGTAGACCGAGACGGCGATCAGGTTACCCGCGTCACGGGTACGGCGGAAGCATTCCAGGACCCGCCGGCGGTCGAAATTGATGGCGTGTCCGCCGCGCACGTATACCTCCTTGACTTGGGCGTAGTGCTCGTCGACAAAGCTCTCGTCCTGTTCGAACCTGACGATCAATCCCAGCTTCTTGCCGCGGGCGACGTTGCGGCGGGCGCTGTCCTTGAGACCCTTCAGTGCCCGGGCCTCATCACCGGGAACCAGGCGCACCCGGTAGGTGGGCCAGGGTTCTGCTCGAAAGCCCACCGCAAGCATGGCGGCGGGATCGAGATCCGGGCTCATGATCTCCATGTGATGGATCCCCAGCCGGTGCTGGAGGTAGGGGATCACCGCATCCATCAGCTCCGCGGTGCCCAGGCGCTGTTCGTCAAAGGCCGGCCCCATACTGGCAGTCTGGCTCGCCGGCGGGGGCGACCCGAACAGCCGCAAGGGCCCCACCTCCGAGATCAGCCCCGGCAGGCAGCCGACGATCTCGCCATTTCGCTCGACGATCAGGAAACGCGGACGCCCGAACCCAGAACCCTCCAGCGAGCGAATCCACGCCGTGGTGTGAACGATCCGGTGGTTGGCGAACCGGCGGACCAGTGCATCCCATCCGGCTGCCTCCTCGGATGAGGCTTCCCGGAGCTGAAGCCGGCTCGATGATATCAGGCTGATCACGGAGTCTGCTCCTGCCACTCACGGCTGGATCGCCGAACGTACAGTCGGTACAGCGATGGCAGGCTGCGGGATGCCATACTCTTCAGCCGCCGCACCATCAGCTTCCTGGCCCAGCCCTCGAAGTGAACCAGCTGGTCGATCTCATCGGCGGTCGTCGATACCTTGGGACAGTATCGTCCCAGTATCCAGCATCCGCCCACCACGCGAGGTGTCAGCCAGGGCTCAGAGGTGAAAAGGTGACGCAGGCCCGCAGCGCCGGCGCTCCGGAGAACGAAACTCGAGATCTCGCCTCCCGGAACGGCCGCGGCCAGGCATGGCTCTCCCAGGAGTTGAGCCAGGATGTCGCTGCTCTGGCGCCATTCCACCAGCATCCGCTCCCGGTCCAGCTCCCGATAGATGTCGGGGTGGGTGTGGGAATGAGTTCCGACCAGGTGTCCCCCGGCTCGAAGCTCGCGGATCTCGCGAGCGTCGAGGAATGTGCGCCGCCCGATCAGGCCGGTGGTAATGAAGAAGTGACCCCGCCACCCTCTCCGGTTGAGCTCGGCGGCGGTCCTGATGGCACTCTTGCCGCCATCGTCGAAGGTCAACATCACGTGGCGGCCAGGTCTGGTGAGATCGATATCCGTCACCAACGCTGGCGCCCGAGTCGCCCCAGCCACGCGGTCCAGGTGCTCGCTGAAGAGTCGAACTCCGAGCTTGAATGGCCGAGCACCATTCCGCTGGAATCCCGACTCGTTGGGGTCGTCGGTCACGTCGTGGTAGCCCAGGCACGCGATCAGCGGGCGCCGGGTTGTGCTCTTTGGGGGGCCGCTCATACCTTTTGACAAAAGTCCTCCGACACGGTTTCTTCGCTTCCTTCTGCGTGGCCAACTCCTGATGCTGCATCGGACGCGCGAGTGAGCCTCTCGCCGGCTCGCACTGTTCTGCTACGGGTGGTCGACCTGGGCTTTACCCTGCTGCTGGCGCCACTCTGGGCTCCGCTGCTGCTATTCGGCGTCGTGGCGGCGGCGCTGCTGCAAGGCCTTCCGGTGCTCTATCGCGCCGACCGTATGGGTCGCGACGGCACGATCTTCCGCATGCTCAAGCTCCGCACCATGGTCCGCGACGCCGAGAGACTGGGCCCCGCAGTCTCTACCGGTGTCGATCCCCGCATCACCCGCGTCGGCGCGATCCTTCGGCGCACCAAGCTGGATGAGCTTCCCCAGTTCCTGCACGTCCTCTCGGGCCGGATGTCGATCGTAGGTCCCCGCCCCGAGGCGCCGGTCTACCTGCCTTACTACACACCAGAAGGTCTCCGCTCTCTCCGAGCCAAGCCCGGAATCACCGGTTACGGCGCCCTGTATTTCTTTTCGGCGGAGCGAAATGCCCCGGCGACCGATTTCGAGAGCCGGTACATCCGGGAGCTGCTGCCCGCCAAGCTGCTGCTGGACGAGCGGTGCTGGCTCGATCTGCAGGCCCGGCCATTCCGGACCACCATGGCCATGCTGCTGCTGACGGCGACCGCGGTGCTGCTGAGAAGCTCGCCGCGGTTCTCCCCAGCGCAGCTGCAGGCCCGCTTTCTCCGCTAGCGACAGCGCTACATCGTGGAGGAGCCGGTGGGCAGGAGGGCGCCTGCATCGGTCCGCCGCCGGCCGCCGGCACGGGCATCCTTGCGACGGCAGCCCACTCCCAGCCTCCGCTCCTCGCTCCGGACAACCAGCGGCAGACTCACGCGCCCATTCGTCCGCCGCCGTTCGCGCCAGGACGTTTGGCTCGGGTTCAGGATTGGATGCCAGGCGCCGGAGGCGCGCCCATTCGACGGAGCCTCGGCCAGGGAGCCCGGTGCTGCCTGATGGCCGCGGAGCGGGGAGACGCATTCCGGCACCAGCACGCAAAGGGTTGCGAGCAGCCCCTCACGATCCCCCGCATCCAGGTAGGCAAGCAGCCGGCTGAGGGTCTGCACCAGCTCTGAGCAGGCGCTTTCGGTCGTCTGGCTGATCCGGATCTTCGGACTCGAGGTCGGTACGGTTGCCTCGAGAGCGGAGACCTGATCCTCCGTGAGCTTCTCGCCCGGCCTGAGACCGGTGAAGGAGATCTGTACGTCTCGTCCCGGCACCCGCCCGGAGAACCGGATCAGCTTCTCGGCCAGGTCCAGGATTCGGACGGGCTCGCCCATCTCCAGCATCGCGATAGCTCCTGCCGTTTCCGGAAGTGAGCCGGACTGCAGGACGAGCTGAGCGGCCTCCGGTATGGTCATGAAGTAGCGTTGCACGAGAGGGTGGGTTACCGTGATCGGTCCGCCGGCCGCGAGCTGGCGCTCAAACAACGGAATGACACTTCCCTTGGAGGCCAGCACGTTGCCGAATCTCACCGCCCGGAAGTCCGTGCCGGAACGGTGCAGGTTCGGGAGCCCAAAGATGATTCGCTCGGCAACCCGTTTAGTGGCCCCCATGACGCTGGAGGGCCGGATCGCCTTGTCGGTTGAGACCACGAGCACCTTGGTGGCGCCATAGCGCACCGCCGTCGTGGCCACCAGCAGCGTCCCCAGCACATTATTGCGCACCGCTTCCAGCACGTTGGTCTCCATCAGCGGCACGTGCTTGTAGGCGGCGGCGTGGACGACGTAGTCGGGGCGGTGCTGGGCGTACACTTGCGCCAGCCGGGTGGCATTGGTGATGTCGCAGATCACCGGCACCAGATCCAGCGTGGGATGGGCCTCGCTCAGCTCCAGGTGCACGAAGTAGAGATCGCTCTCCGCCTGGTCCAGGAGCACGAGACGAGCGGGGCCGAAGGGCGCGATCTGGCGGGCCAGCTCGGAGCCGATCGAGCCCGCCGCCCCAGTCAGAAGAATCACCCGGTTCTGCAGGTCAGCCGCCACGGGCGCCAGATCGAGATTGACCGGAGGACGGCCCAGCAAGTCCTCCAACCGCACGTTGCGGAGCTGATTCACACCCGAGGTGCCCTCGAGCAGCTCGTGCAGCGAAGGCAGCGTCTTGAACTCGAGTCCGCTCGCGATGCACTGATCCACCACCCGCCGCATGTCCGTCAGCTCGCCCGGCTCCAACGCGATGATCGCAAACTCGGCCCGGAGCTCCTGGCTGAGCTGGGGCAGGTTTTCAACCGTTCCGACAACCCGGACTCCGCGAATGGTGCGGCCCTGGCGGGCGCCGGTGAGGTCCACCAGCCCGACGGGATAGAGCGCGCACATTTCGGCCCGGCGCGCCTCGCGGAGAACCTGCTCCGCCCGCTCCCCGGCTCCAATGATGACCGTGCGTCGCCCCCGTGGAGTGGCGAACGGCACCGGCCCTTCCTGGACCGAGCGGGCGATGAAGGGGATGCCGCCCGCAAAAAAGATGGCGCTCGCCCAATCCAGCAGGAGGACCGACCGGGGCACTCCGGGAAACAGGCCGCCCAGGAAGAGCACCAGCACGAACGCCAGCGAGCCGATCGTGACCGCAAGGGCCAGAGTGAGCAGATCCTGAAGCCCGAAGTGGAGCCAGTAGGCCCGGAAGACTCCGGTCGTCGCGTAGATTGCCAGCCGCAGGATGACCAGCAGAGGCAGGGAGATCCAGAACAGGTGCGCGTCTTCAGGAGGGGTGGCGAAATCGAACCGCAGCTCATACGCGAGCCGGTAGCCAACCACAATGAGGAGCAGGTGCAGCGCGGGGTCGCGCCAGTAGACGGCCTGCCTGGCCAGCCACTCGCCGGTTAGCGCCCGGGCCCGCACCGGCTGCATCATTCCCGGAATGCCGGCGCTCATCGGGCGAACCTCTGGGTGACGTCGAGTACCGCGCTTATCACATCGCTCACGTCGGCATCGGTCAGCATGGGGTGAAGGGGCAAGCTCAGCATCCGCTGGTAGGCCTGGTAGGCAACCGGGAACTGGTTGGCCGTGTACCGGTACTTCTCCTGGTAGAAGGGGTGCACATGGATGGGAATGAAATGCACCGAAGTTCCGATGTTGAGCGCGGTCAGCTCATCGATGAACTGGTCGCGGCCGATTCGCAGCGCGCCAAACCTGAGGCGGAGCACATACAGGTGCCAGGCATGCTCGACCTCCGGCCGCTCCACCGGAATCTCCAGCGCGTCCACGTCCTCAAAGGCCTGGTTATAGGCAGCGACAACTGCGCGGCGCCGGGCCTGAAAGCGGTCGAGTTTCCGCAGCTGGGCGACACCCATGGCGGCCTGGACATCGGTCATGTTGTATTTGAAGCCCGGTTCATCCACTCGATAGAACCAGCTCCCGCCCTGACCATATCGCTTCCATGCATCCCGGCTCATGCCGTGCAGGCCGAGAGTGCGGGCCCGTGCAAGCAGCTCCGCCGACCCGGTCAGCATTCCACCTTCACCGGTGGTCAGATTCTTGGTCGCATAGAAACTGAAGGCCACGGGATTGTCCCCCGAGCCGATCATTCTGCCTTTGTAGCTGGCGGGGACCGCGTGCGCGGCATCCTCGATCACCGCAACGCCATGCCGCTTCGCCACATCGTTGATGGAGTCAAGATCGACGGGGTGCCCGGCATAGTGGACGGCAAGAATGGCCCGGGTGCGTGGCGTAAGTGCCGCCTCGACCGCGGTGGGGCACAGGTTCAACGTGTCCGGCTCTACGTCCGCGAGCACCGGCACGGCGCCCAGATGCTCGATGACATTGGCACAGGCGCAGAACGTCATGGGTGTGGTGACGACCTCGTCGCCGGGGCGTATCCCGAGAGCCAGCAGCCCGAGATGGAGTCCGGCCGTGCACGAGTTCAGGCCCAGCGCCGCGGGCGCTGCCACCCTCTCCCGGAACGCTGACTCGAACTGATGGGTCTTGGGCCCGGTCGTGATCCAGCCGGATCGGAGCGTGTCGGCGACCTCCAGCATCTCCTCCTCGCCCACCGCAGGGGTGGAGAAGAGGAGAAAGCTTGACCGCCGGCTCCAGCTCTCGATGCCAGGGCCGCCGCGCAACTCGCTCGTGGCTGGTGCCAGATTACGATCCACGCGTCAACGACTGGCTAGAGGGAAAACAGGATTGCCAGGACTGGTCCGCCCTGTCACCGCCGCTAAGCCGAGCGGGACCGAGAGATTCGCGGCCATCTACCCCCCTGAATTGGCGACGTGCAGAACGTTGCGTGGTGGTTGTTGGTTCTGAGGAGCGGGAATGCGATGTTCGTGCCCCAAGCGGGCACGCGGAAAACCTTTGGTATCAAGCAGCTAAGTGGGGAGTGAAAAGGTTTGCACGGAGGGCAGCCGCAACTCGTCGTTGCGTCAGTGCTACTATTGTGAGTCGAGAATCAGGCGACGGGAGTTGGGAAGTCGTCAGTCGCCAGTCACCAGCCCTGAGTCCCTATGTTCGGCTGCTCCGGGGCCATGGACTCGTGACTGATGACTGGTGGCTGGTGACTAGTACCATCCGATCGGCTTCTCGTCCAGGTTGATAAACACCTGTTTCGTCTCCAGATATTCCTCCACCCCCCAGTGGCCGAGCTCGCGGCCAAACCCGGACGCCTTGTAGCCACCCCATGGCGCCTCGACAAAGGTGGGCTGCATGTGGTTGACCCACACAATGCCGGCCTCCAGCGCCTTGACCACCCGGAACGCCTTGAAGATGTCCCGGGTCCAAACGGCCGCGGCGAGGCCATATGGGGTCTCGTTGGCGATCCGAATCGCCTCGGCCTCGTCCGTGAAGGGGATGACGCTCATAACCGGCCCGAAGATTTCCTCCTGGGCGATCCGGGCTGAGTTGTCCACGTCGTAGAAGATGGTCGGCTCGATATACCACCCCTTCTCATACTGCTTGGGGCGGCCTCCGCCCACGGCAACTTTCGCCTCGCCTCGACCCACCTTGAGATAGTCAGCCACCCGGTCGCGCTGCTCGGCGCTCACCAGGGGACCCATCTTGTTCTCCCGGTCCATGCCGGGACCCAGCTTGATGGTTTTCGCCTTGGCGGCAGCGGCATCCACGAACTTCTTATAGATGTCCCGCTGGACCAGTACCCGGCTTCCCGCCGAGCAGACCTCGCCCTGGTTGATGAAGGTGCCGAAGAGAGCGCCATCCACTGCATTCTCGAAGTCGGCGTCGCTGAAAAAGATGTTGGGCGACTTGCCGCCCAATTCGAGCGAAACCCGCTTCAGTTGATCTGCCGCGTTGCGCATGATGGTCTTGCCCACCTCGGCGCTTCCGGTGAAGGCGATCTTCCGGATGGCGGGATGGGCGACAATTGGCGCTCCCGCACCCGGGCCGTCACCGGTGACGATGTTTACCACACCGGGCGGCAGGCCAACGGCCTCGAAGTCCTTGGCCAGCTCCAGGATCGAAAGGGGCGTCTGCTCCGCCGGCTTGAGGACCACGGCGCACCCCGCCGCGAGCGCGGGGGCGATCTTCCATGCGGCCATCATGAGGGGGTAGTTCCACGGTATGATTTGACCGGCCACGCCCATCGGCTCCCGCATGGCAAATGCCACCGCATCCGCCGGTACCGGAAGCACCTCACCGTTGATCTTAGTGGCCAGGCCGCCGTAGTACTCGAAACAGGTGGCGGTATCGTCCATGTCATACTCGGATTCGGCGATCGGCTTGCCGGTGTTGCGCGTCTCCAGCTCCGCCAGCTCGGCCCGCCGAGCGCGCACCCGGTCGGCCAGCCGGAGCAAAATCCGGCCACGCTCCTGGGCGGTAACCGCTTTCCAGCCATCGTAGAAGGCCTTGGTGGCCGCCCGTGCCGCCAGATCCACATCGGCGGCGCCGCCCGCCGGTACGGTCGCAATGGCCGCTTCCGTCGAGGGATCGTACACCTCGAAGGTCTTACCGCCCTTGGCGTCAACGAACCGGCCATTGATATACATCTGGTGGCGGGCTACCGCTGATTTCCGGGGCTTACTCGACGCTCTCGCCGTGCTCGTCATCGGCTCCTCCACTCCGCATTCGAAGGTCCATCAGCTGGATGGGAAATATCGCAGAACATAGCACAAAGGCACGAAGGGCACAGCTTCTGTGCCTCGTGCCTTTGTGGCAACGATTACCGCTACCGGACGCTAGGCGGCGGCGACAGTCTCTCGTGATTGCCGAGGTACCCCCCGGGTAAGCGCCGCGCGGCCGGAATCGTCCCTGACACGCCACAGCATGCCCTCACGGACCAGCTGCTCGAGGAACGGGTCCGGATTGAACTGCTCGGGCGACATCACCCCGGTCCCGCGCCAAACTCCCCTGGCGATCAAGCGGGCGGCGATGACCGGGGGAATCCCGGTCTGATAGGCCGTCGCCTGCACCCCAAGCTCATTAAAGACCGTCTCGTGATCGGTGACATTGTAGATGTAGTACGCCTTTGGCTCGCCGTTCCTGAACCCCTTGGCGAGTGTCCCGACGCAGGTCTTGCCCCGCATCCGCCCGGCCAGGTCCCTGGGATCAGGCAAAAGAGCGACGACCAGGTCGCGAGGTACGATAGAGTGATCGCCAACCTGAACCCGGTCCTTCCTCGAGAGGCCCAGGCGCTTCATGACCCGAAGCGTCTCGACCGTCACGTCGTCCATACAGAGCTTGAAATCCACCGTCTGGGCCGCGGGGAAGAAACGCGGCAGCGTCCTCGACTCCTCGTGATCCACGTAGTAGCAGTTGAGCACCCCGAGCTCGGGGAAGTCGAACGGCTCCAGCCCCGTAAGCGGCTCTTCCAGATGGTAGCGACCGCCTCGATAAGAGACGGCCTTGCAGAGACACTCGTCGATCATGACCCAGGGGCTGAACGCCGCAATAAAGCCGTCGTGCCCGGTGCAGATGGAATTGTCGCCGTCGCGTACCCGTAACTCGGTTACGACGTCGAGCAGGTGTTTTGCCGCATAGGCGGCGTAGACGTTGGTGGTGCCGGGATCCGCCCCCATACCGAGGAGGGCAAGTCGTCCGGCCGCCTTGAACTCGGCGTCCAGTGCGAACTGGTCATCCATCTTGGGGATGCCGTCCGCATCTGTCCCTGCGCTGGCAAGGTCGATGTAATCGCAGCCGGCCTCGAGGCAGGCACGCATTACGTCGATGTTGGTCGCGGGGAGAGCCGCGTTAAGGACAAGGGTGATACCGAATTGGCGTAGGGCACCCACGACTGCCGCGCGATCGCCGGCATGCAGGCTGATCGCGGTGACCCGTGGATCGTTGAGCTTGTCCGCAAGGAGGGAAGCGCGGGCGGACACCGCGTCGGCGATGACGAGCTTCTCGAGCATCGCGTCTTGCGCGAATTTTAGGGCGGACACGGTCCCCACCGCGCCGGCACCCATGACCAGGACTTTCACAAACTCCTCTTTTCATTGTTGGCGCGGCACTCGGTCTGGCTGCTCGGCTGGTCTGGCCGGCCTCTGCAACCTCGCCCCCGCCGCTGATGGGGGCTCGCAACTCAAGGAGATGGTCAGCTGCGAGAGTGGACCCTCCGCTTTGTCGGAGGATGCAAACGTACCCCCCTCCTCACGGGGAGGCGGCTACCTAGCCAGTGTACCACCACCCCCCCACCCCGTGTCCAGCCCCCCTACCCACCCTTGACGGGTGATCTGACCCACCCGCAACCAGCACGACCAAGCTAAGCTTAAGGAACTCATGAGATTAGGGCAGCCCAGTGGGTCAAACGAGCGCATGTTTATGCATCGTTCCAGCCGCTACTCCCCGCGGCCAAACCGGAGGCGGCTGGTAATCGTGTTGTGAAGCTTCCGGGGTGGCGGAACCACTCCCTGACTCCTTTATTCTTCTGCTTCCATTTCGAGGAACCGATGTCAGGCGTCATCCGTCTCCAGACCGAGATACCCGGTCCCAACAGCCGCGCCTTGCTGGCTCGGCGGGCCAAGGCCGTGCCACGCGGCGTTCCTTCAGTGACTTCCATAGCGGTCGAGCACGCGGACGGAGCGGTTCTCACCGACGCCGACGGCAACCGGCTCATTGACTTCGCTGGCGGAATCGGCGTGGTCAACACTGGCCACCGGCATCCGGGGGT
This sequence comes from uncultured Gemmatimonadales bacterium, assembly GCA_963742755.1. Taxonomy (GTDB): domain Bacteria; phylum Gemmatimonadota; class Gemmatimonadetes; order Gemmatimonadales; family GWC2-71-9; genus CAVVWJ01. Next base: position 1,287,971 of record CAVUMU010000010.1, on the reverse strand, counting down.
GGTGCAGGCGGTTCGGGACCAGCTCGATCGGTTCGCCCACGTGTGCTTCCCGGTTTCCACCTACGAGCCCTACGTCGAGCTGGCCGAACGGCTCAACCGGGTGACACCCGGCACCCACGAAAAGAAGACCTTCTTCGTCAACAGCGGTGCTGAAGCGGTTGAGAATGCGGTAAAGGTGGCCCGATTCTATACCGGCAGGCAGGCAGTGGTGTGCTTCGAGCACGGCTTTCACGGCCGCACCAATCTCGCCATGGCCCTCACCTCCAAGGTGATGCCCTACAAGAAAGGGTTTGGCCCGTTCGCCCCTGAGGTCTACCGCCTTCCGTTTCCTTATTGCTACAGGTGCGGGGAGGCAGGGAAGCGGGGAGGCGGAGAAGCAAACTGCTGCATGGCGAGCAGAGAGAGATTGGAGCAGACCTTTGCGGGCACGGTCGACCCCGACTCCGTCGCCGCCATCATCTTGGAGCTCGAGCTGGGTGAAGGTGGATTCGTCCCGGCGCCGAGGGAGTACGTGGACGAGCTGGCCGGGTTCGCCCGCGACCACGGCATCCTCTTCATCGCCGATGAGATCCAGACCGGCTTTGGGCGCACCGGGAAGCTCTTTGCCGCCGAGCACTATGGGCTGGTCCCCGACATCATCATCACGGCCAAGTCCCTGGCCGGTGGTCTCCCCCTTGCGGCGGTCACCGGCCGCGCGGACGTGCTCGACGCGCCCCATGTGGGCGGACTTGGGGGCACCTACGGAGGAAACCCGCTGGCCTGCGCCGCGGCACTGGCGGTGTTGGATGCCATGGAGGAGGAGCGAATTCCGGCTCGCGCTCAGCGCACTGGAGATCGGATAAAAGCCCGGTTCAGGAAATGGGCCGACCAGTATCCGTGCATCGGCGATGTACGTGGGCTGGGTGCGATGGTTGCCATGGAGATGGTGACGGATCGTCAGACCCGGACTCCCGACAAGGCTCTGACCGGACGGATCCTTGCCGGCGCGTTGGCTCGAGGCCTGGTGCTGCTGTCGGCGGGCACGTACGGAAACGTGATCCGAGTCCTGGCACCGCTCACGGCGGACGATGCGCTGGTCGATGAGGGATTGGATGTGTTTGGAGCCGCGCTCGAGGCCGCCGCCGGCCGGACACCGGCGCTCACGTGACCGCAGTGCGGCCGGCCCACTCTCGACAGGCTTAGCGGGCGGCGGTACGTTCCCGATACCATGCCGCAACAGTTCGACCGGACGCCTGGCAAATCGACCGTGGCAGCGCGGGCCCAACGGGTGCCGCCGTTCCTGCGGTCGAGCCGCTTCCTTGGCGTGGCGCCGTTTACCTAGTCTCTGCCAGATCCGGCAAAAGGACTTCCTCCCCGTGGTCACACCTTCCTCGCCCAACAATCGTCCTGTCGTTCAACTCGCCCGCGTCTCCAAGAGCTTCGGGGACGTGAAGGCCGTGGATGATGTCTCCTTCGAAATCCGGCGCGGCGAGTTCTTCTCGATTCTGGGCCCTTCCGGCTGCGGCAAGACTACAACCTTGCGGCTGCTGGCGGGCTTCGAGGAGCCGGACGAGGACGGGGGCGAAGTCAAGCTGCTGGGGGAGACAGTCAACAAGAAGCGGCCCTACGAGCGGAAGATCGCCATGGTCTTCCAGAACTATGCCCTCTTTCCACATCTGACCGTCGCCCGCAACGTGTCCTTCGGATTGGAGCAACGGAAGACACCCAGGGCGGAGGTCGAGGGTCGAGTGCGGCGGGCGCTGGAGATGGTGCGGATGAAGCCGGACGTCTTCTCCAGCCGGATGCCGGGCCAGCTCTCGGGTGGGCAGCGGCAGCGCGTGGCCCTGGCCCGGGCATTGGTTCTGGAGCCTGACATTCTGCTCCTGGACGAGCCGCTGGGCGCTATCGACCTCAAGCTGCGGAAGGAAATGCAGCTCGAGCTCAAGGCGCTCAACAAGCAGCTCGGCACCACCTTCATCTACGTCACCCACGACCAGGAAGAAGCCCTCACGATGTCTGATCGCATTGCCGTGATGGACAATGCGCGAGTGGCCCAGCTGGGAACGCCGGCGGAAATTTACGAGAATCCGCGCACCGCGTTCGTAGCCAAGTTTATCGGTGAGTCAAACTTCTTCGATGGTCGGGTTGCCGGCCGATTGAACGGCGAATGGGAGGTCGAACGGGAGGGCGGAGGGTCTTTCCGGGTACCGCATACTGCCCATCTGAAAGTAGGACAGGAAATCAGGGTTGCGGTTCGGCCGGAGTGGATGGACGTGCAGCGACCGGACTCGGTCCCACCAGGCGAGAACGCGCTGGTCGGCACCGTGAAAGACATCATCTATCTCGGGGAGACGATGCACGTGATCGTGGCCGTTCCCGAGTCAGGCGATGTCACGGTGGCCCTGCGGAACGAGGGCCAGCTGATCAAGCCGCTCGCCTGGAAACGAGGGGATGCCGCGGCGGTGGCCTGGCTCCCGGAAGATTGCCAGATCCTGGAGGAGGATTGATGGCTGCCTTCCGGGAGCGCGCCCTGGCCTGGCTATACACTCGGCCGCAGGCACGAGCCTGGGCACTGGTAGCGCCCGGCGGGTTCTGGCTGCTGGCGTTCTTCATGGTGCCGCTGGTCATCATGCTGGTGTACAGCCTCATGCCTCGCGGAATTTACGGCGGGGTCGAGCCGGGCTTTACTCTGGAGCACTACGCCCGCTTTTTCGATCCGCTCTATCTGCAGGTGCTGCAGCGCACGTTCGTCTGGTCAATCGCCTGTACGGTCATCTGCCTCTTCCTCGGCTATCCGGTGGCCTACGTCATCGCGCGCAGTGGCAAGTGGCGCACGTTCCTTCTGTTTCTGGTGGTGCTCCCGTTCTGGACCAGCTTCCTGGTCCGTACCTTCGCCATGATCTTCCTCATGCGGGACACCGGGCTGATCAACTCCTGGCTGCTCAAGCTGGGCATGATCGACGAGCCGTTGACCATTCTGTACACCCCATTTGCAGTGATGGCGGGCCTGGTCTACGGCTTCCTGCCCTTCATGATTCTTCCGATCTACGCCTCGCTCGAAAAAGTGGACTTGTCGTTGCTCGAGGCGGCCGAGGTACTTGGAGCGCGCCCGGCCGAGCGGTTCCGCCGGGTGACCCTGCCGCTGTCGACACCGGGGGTGGTCGCTGGATCACTGCTGGTCTTCATTCCGGCACTTGGGTCCTTCCTGACAGCCGATCTGCTCGGTGGCGCCAAGCAGGTCATGATCGGCAACCTGGTGCAGAATCAGTTCTCCAGCGCGCGTAACTGGCCGTTCGGTTCGGCCGCCTCGTTCATCGTCATGGCCCTGGTACTGGCAGCCGTGATGCTGTACCTGCGGGTGAAGGACCGCAGCCCCGGCGGGGCTCCGTCGCTATGAAAACTGGCCTTCCGAAATGGCTCATAGCGGTGACCGGAGTGGTTTACTTCTTCCTGCATCTGCCCGTCCTGGTGCTGGTGGTTTTCTCTTTCAACGACTCCAAGTTCTCGGTAGACTGGCGCGGGTTTACCCTGCAGTGGTACCAGCGTCTGCTGGAGCGGCCGGACATTCTGCGGGGTCTCAAGGCCAGCCTCATCGTGGGCGGAGCAGCGACGATCATCTCGGCAGTGTTCGGCACCCTCCTGGCCCTGGCCCTGGGGAGGCAGCGGTTCGGTGGGCGGCGGTTACTGGAGGGCTTTCTGTACGTGCCGATCGTCACCCCCGAGATCGTCACCGGAATCTCGCTGCTCCTGCTCTTCGTGCTGCTCAAGTTCCCGCTCGGACTCGCCACGATCACCATTGCCCACGTGGCGTTCTGCATCTCCTTCGTCGTGATCGTGGTGCTGGCACGGATCCAGGGTATGGATGAGAACCTGGAGGAGGCCGCCATGATCCTGGGCGCCGACGAGATCACCACGTTCTGGAAGGTGACCGTCCCTCAGCTGTGGCCCGGCATACTTTCTGGAGCCCTGCTCGCCTTCACCATGTCGTTCGATGATTTTGTCATTACCTCGTTCGTGTCGGGGCCGGGCTCTTCGACCCTGCCGATCGTGGTGTATGGCATGGTTCGAAAGAACGTGGAGCCCAGTATCAACGCCATCAGTACGATCATTCTGCTCGCGACGTCCATCCTGATTTATCTGGCCGACCGGCTGGCGAGGGCGAAGTAGTGGGACAGCAGGGCGGCGGGGCAGCGGGGCGGTTCATCCATTCGAGTTGTCGTGGTGTCTTGGGAAGGGGCGAGGATGCTTGAACGCTGTCTCTGGTCTGATCAAGTAGAGCTGCCCCTCCGCCCCACTGCCCCGCTGCCCGCCTCTGCTGATGTCGCCATTATCGGCGGCGGCTATACCGGCCTTGCGGCCGCCCGCACCCTGGCCCGGGCGGGTACCGACGTCACCGTGTTGGAGCGGCATCATCTCGGTTGGGGCGCCAGCAGCAGAAACGGCGGTTTTGTCCTTCAGGGGTTCAAGCCGGAGATGGAGGAGTTGGCTCGCATGGTGGGCCCGGACCGCGCCCGGGGGATGTTCCAGCTCACGCTCGATGCCATGCGCCTGCTGGAGGGTCTGATCGCCGAGGAGGGGATCGACTGCGATTTCGCCCATTGCGGCGCGGTCACCCTGGCGGCAAAGCCGGGCCACCTGCCGGGCCTGGAGCAGAGTGGCCGGTTCCTTCGCCAGGAGCTGGGTTACGAGACCGAGCTGCTGAGCCGGGAGGACACCGGCCGGGAAATCGGGTCCCTCAGGTACCATGGCGCACTGCTGGACCCGGGTGGATGTTCACTCCAGCCGGCCAAGTACGTCCAGGGCCTCGCTCAGGCCGCCCAACGTGCGGGTGCGCGGCTGATGGAGGGCACCGAGGTCACCAGGTTGAGAAAGGTGGCAGGGGGCTTCGAGCTCAGCACCAGCCGCGGACGGCTCCGCGCCCGGGAAGTTTTGGCGGCCACCAACGGCTACACTCCTGCGGCCCTGGGCCGGCTCCGTCGCCGGGTGATTCCCATCGGGAGCTACATCATAGCCACCCAACCCCTGGGTGAGGGTCTGGCCCGGCGATTGATTCCCAAGGGCCGGGTGATGAGCGATACCAAGAACCTGCTCTACTACTTCCGGCTTTCGCCGGACGGCCGGATGGTCTTCGGAGGTCGCGCCTCGTTCACGGCGGCCAACCCCAGACGGAGTGCGAAGATTCTGGCGGCGGGCATGCGAGAGGTGTTTCCCGAGCTGGCCAACGCCACGATCGAATACGCCTGGTCCGGCAAGGTGGCCTACCCGATGGATCACCTGCCCCACGCCGGCCGGCTCGACGGCGTACACTACTCCATGGGGTATTGCGGGCACGGGGTAGCCCTGGCGACTTACCTCGGTACCCGGATGGGAGAGGTCTTGCTGGGCACCGGTGAGCTCCCGGATCTGGGCGGCAAACGTTTCAAGGCGATTCCCTTTTTCAACGGCTTTCCCTGGTTTCTGCCCTTCGTGGGTGGCTACTACCGGACCCGCGACTGGCTGAGTTGAGGCTCCACGTATTACGACGACTCCAACCGAGGAGGCAGTCCTGTGAGCATGCGTACGGAAGTCGAACGCCTGGTAGAGCAGCTCGAGCGTGGCGGTGTTTCGCGGCGGGAGTTCATGTCCCGTGCCCTGGCTCTGGGCTTGAGCGTGAGCTCGGTGGGGCTGCTGCTGAACGCCTGCAAGGGTAAGGAGGGTGGGGCCGGCGCTGCTGGCGACGGCACCGCGACTGGTTCTGCCATGGCCGACCTGGGACCCATCGAGAAGGAGCTGCACCTGTACAACTGGTCGGACTACATCGCCGAGGACACGGTGCCGAACTTCGAAAAGGAGTTCGGGGTCAAGGTGACGTACGACACCTACGAGAGCAACGAGGAGATGGTGGCCAAGCTCCAGGCGGGAGCCAGCGGCTATGACATCGTGGTTCCGAGCGGCTACATCATTCCGGTGCTGGTGGCCACCGATCTCATCACGCCTCTCAACAAGAAGTACATCACCAACGCCGGGAATATCTCGCCGATCTTCCGGAACCTGCCGTCCGATCCGGGGGACAAATACACGGCGCCCTGGCAGTGGGGGACTACCGGAATCGCCTACCGGACCGACAAGGTCAAGACGCCGGTGGACAGCTGGGATGTCTTCCACAATAAGCAGTTTGCCAAGAAGCTGACGATGATGGACGACGGCCGTGAGGTGATTGGCGCCGAGCTCCGCCACCGGGGTCACTCGCTCAACTCCACCGATCCCAAGGAGCTGGCTCAGGCCAAGGCCGACTGCATCGCCGCGAAGAAGAATCTCAAGGCCTACATCTCAGCGCCGGTAAAGGCCCAGCTCATCTCCGGGGACGTCTGGATCTCGCAGCTCTGGAACGGTGACACGACCCAGGCCAAAGTGGAACAGCCCAATCTGGGCTACGTCATCCCCAAGGAGGGCTGCACCATCTGGGGTGATTCCATGGTCATCCCAAAGAGCGCACCGAACAAGCGGGCCGCGCATGAGTGGATCAATTACATCCTGCGGCCCGAGGTCGGCGCCGCACTATCAGAGGCCACCGGCTACGGGACCCCGAACGCGGCAGCGGCCAAGGTCATGAAGAACCCGGTTCCCTATCCCACGGACGACGAGCTCAAGCGGCTGGAATATCAGGTCGACCTGGGCAAGGACACCGCCACGTGGGACCGGATTTGGACGGAGATCAAGTCTGCTTGACGGCGAGGACGGCCAGGACGGCGAAGACGGCTGAGACGGCAACTCCGTGTCTCAGGCCCTTGACCTCCCCGTCCTCGCCGCCGTCCTCGCCGTCCTCGCCGTCCTCACATGGAAGGAGCGCCGATTAATTGCGGTTACCGAACGATCAGGTCTTGCGGCACACTCAGCGGTATCTCGATCTCATCGGGGGCCGCGAGCAATCCACAGCAGAAAAGCAGGCGTTCATCGCCGAAACGGTGGAGAGTTACGAGAAATATTACAACCGCGGCTTCATCGGTTACCGGAAATCGGTCACTGAAGCCGGACAGTTCGCCGCCCTCGAATGGTCCGGCCAGGGCTCGCTGCTATACGATCTCCTGGGGCGAGAATACATCGACTGCCTGGGTGGTTACGGGATCTTCAGCGCGGGAGTGAACCACCCGAAGATCGTGAAGGCAGTCACCGATCAGATGCAGCGCATGGCCCTCAATAGTCAGGAGCTGTTGGAGCCCTGGCGTGCCGCGCTGTCCAGGGTGCTCGCCGAGGTGACGCCGGGCGACCTGCAGAACTCCTTCTTCATCAACAACGGCACCGATGCCATCGAAGGGGCCATCAAGCTCACCCGGCTCTATACCAAGCGCAACACCTTCATCTCGACCATCGGCGGGTTCCATGGCAAGTCGATGGGCTCGCTCTCGCTGATGGGGAAGGCCTCCTTCCGCGAGCCGTTCATGGGCGGGCTTCAGGATGTGCGTTTCATCCCGTACGGCGATGCCGGTGCCCTGGAAGAGGAGTTCGCCCGGTGTGAGGCCGTGGGTGTGCAGATCGCCGGGGTGGTACTGGAGCCGGTGCAGGGCGAAGCCGGGGGCGTAGTCCCGCCGCCCGATTTCTTTCCGAGGGCTCGGGAGCTCTGCACCCGCTACGGGGCACTGCTCATTGCCGACGAGATCCAGACCGGAATGGGACGCACCGGCAAGCTCTGGGGTGTAGACCACTGGAACGTGGTGCCTGACATCATGTGTGTTGGGAAGTCGATCGGGGGCGGAGTGATGCCGCTTTCGGCGTTCATCTCCTCTGCCAGGATCTGGGAGGTAATGATCCCCAATCCGATCATTCACTCCACCACTTTCGGCGGCAACCCGCTGGCCTGCGCGGCAGGCCTGGCCGCGATCCAAGTGACGCTGGAGGAGGATCTACCGGGGCAGGCGGCCGCCAAGGGCGAGTTCCTGCTCCGGGAGCTGGGCTGCTTGCAGCAGAAATATCCTCAGGTACTTGAGGACGCTCACGGTAAAGGTCTCCTGATCGGAATGGAGTTCCCGGTGCAGGAGATCGGCTGGCAGGTGGCTTCGGGCCTGTTCCAGCGCGGGGTGCTGGTGGCGGGAACCTACTCCAGGGCGCAGGTCATCCGGATCGAGCCCGCCCTCGGCATTCCAATGGAGCTGCTGCAGGAAATGCTGAACCGGCTGGAAGACACGTTCCGCGAGGTGGCCAGGACCATCTGACCGGCGAGGACCTGCAAGAACCAGGGCGGCCCACGTCGGCCGCCCCGGTTGCTCCACCGCCGTACTCGCCTGGCCGGTATGCTGCTATTCCGGCGACGCGGGGGCTTCCTCTTCCTCTCCAGAGTCGTTCGACCAGCTGAACGAGACCCCACCCCATAGCTTCACGTCCTTGCTGTTGGGGAGGCCAGTATCATCGAACTTCGTAATCTTGGTCGCGTCGTCACCGTTAATCACGAAATGAAGCACGGGAGTGATCGAGAAAACTCCGGCCGTGAAGGGAACGCCTGCCGAAAGGTCGAGGTGGGTGAAGCCGTTATCCGCAAAGTTGAAACTGTTTGTGCAAGTGCCCAACGCGAAATCCCCATCGCACTCCTGGCCCGCGCTGAAACCGGCCGTGGCGCCGAGATCGACTGATACCTTCTCGCTGGCGGGCAGAGAGTGGCTCACGCCCGCCTCGATGTAGGCTCCTTTGATCTTGTCTACGTCGTAATAGACCGAGAGCGAGGGACTGAGCGGGGCATCGACCCCCAGCTTGCCATAGATCTCGACGGTGTTGAAATCGCTAGTCAGCCCGAAATCGTTGGGATAGATGTACGCCGTGGCCCCTCCAGTGAGAGTCGCCTTGCCGACGGCAAAGCTTACCTCGGCGTAGGGATCAAACTCGGCGAAGTTGAAGGCGGAGGTCCCGCCGCTTTCACTGATGTCGCTGGCATCATCGTACTTGCCCAGATCGATGCTGGACCATCCACCAGCCGTAATCGAAGCGCTCCCTGCGGGGAAGCTGACCCACACCGCTGGTTGGGCGACGGGCTTGTTAGTCAACGTGAGGCCGCGCCAGACATAGGAGCTGAAGACGTCCAGGTCCACGCCATACGTGGCCTGCGCGTAACTGGGGGCGGCGCCGGCCAACGCACCGATAAGGACAAACGCTGCTCCACCGACTTTCGCTCGCTGCATGATGGTCTCCCGAAGAATGGGGAAGTGAGGGGCCTCAACAAGAAAAGGCCCGCTTTGAGGTCAGCGGGCCGGGAACTACGGCAACAGATACACCCCGACACCCCGCCGCCTAAGTGAAGGCGTCACAATTGGAGAGTCGATTCCAGCCGCGCTTGTGGGGGAGCATGAGCCTAATGTACGGGAGCAGGGTCAAGCGTCAAGGCTGGCGCTCGACCCTGCCCACCGGTCACTGGTGTAGGTCGAATCCTTCCACATGCAGATCCAGGTTGTGGTTGACCCGAAGGCCGACGATTCCCTTGACGTTGGTGGTCGCGGCATCGGCCGTGTGGACGGTCTGACCGTTGACCTTGAAATCGATCTTGCTGGGGTTCTGCTTGGCGTCGATCTCCAGCAGGTTGGTGGCCTTTCCCCCCGCGTCCCCCTTCTTGACCGCCGGATGCGCCGTCCAGCCAGTGGTCACCTCAGTTGTCGCATCGCCCTCGCGCCGCTTGATGAGGTACTTCCCGTCATCCCGCACCAGAAAATAGGTGTATTTCTGGTCCTTGCCGTCGAGCGCCTGACCTCCCATGAACAGTCCGTACCCCTCGGCATGCTTCAGTTTCTTCATCTGATGGAAGGTGGCCAGGGTATGAAACGGGCCTTTTGCCTGGTCGCTCTTTCGGTAGAGAATCGTCGCGGGGCCGAGGGTCAGATGATAGCCGGGTGCCATGGTAACGAACTTGATGCTCTTGACGTCCCCGGTGCCGTCGGGCCGGGCGGACCATCCGGCCGGGAGCGCGCCGCCCCCCTGCACGGCTTGATCGGCATCCTCGACCTGTTTTTTCGGGGGCGGGTCCTGAGACTGGGCCGGCGTGGATGGCACCAGGGCCAGGGCCAGGACGAGGCCGGTGGCAAAACCGCTAATGCGCATGGTGATACCTCGATGATACAGAGTTTCGGGTTGCGGTGACCGAACGATTCTGGCTAACTTCGGCCCCAAGAGCGGCTCATCCTCTTCCGGAGGCGGTTCGATGTCTTGGTTTGGAATCCTTTTCGCGTCCATTGGTGCCGGGCTCATCCTGGGGGCGCTCACCTACGTGTCCCTCCTCATCGGCGTGGTGATCCACTTCATGATCATCCTGATGGCTGGACCGCTGGTCGACCGGTTTCTCGCCAGGCGGGGACGCACGCCGGCCTAGGCCGGAGGTTCGCCTTCTGAGGGCCCTTCCTCGCCGAGCGCGCCCGGCGTGGTGGCTATCCGCATGGCTGCATCGTAGTTGATCTTAAGACTGCTCTGTAACTCCCTCAGGCCGCGCACCTTAGTGGACATCCCCCCACCGCTGCGCAGTATCATGCCCATGCGGCCCGCCGTCTCAGCCAAGCCGGCCATGCTAAGGGAGGAGGCGTTGCCCTTGATGTCATCGACTAACCGGCCGAGCGCCCGCAGCAGGGTTTCATCGACCCGGGGAAGGGCCAGTTGCTCGACAACGCTGTAAATGCGCTGGATCTTTGGGGGTAGCAGCGTGAGATAGGCCAACTGCGCCTGTTGCCGGCTCGACAGTTTGGGTGCCACGGGACCCTTGGAACGAGAGACCGGAAATCTAGCACACGGGCCCGGCGCTGTCGCGAATGAATCTCCGCTGGCCCCGCTCCGTAGTGTGCAGGTTCTCGACCGTTTCAGCCTGCAAATGTGATCGACCTGCACCTTCCGGCGCCGGCTCTGGGTGAAACCGAGGCCGCCGTCGATTTGCAGGTCGTCCGTTCGACTTATTAATAGTATGAATCCCCCGCAGGTTAGGCGGCGCGGGGCCGCCTCAGTCTGATCCTGGAAGGGTACCGTCATGAAAATCTCGGATATGTCGATTCGGAGGCCGGTCCTGGCCAGCATGCTGAGCCTGGCGCTGGTGCTCTTTGGCTTCATCGGGTACCTCCAGCTCTCGGTACGGGAGTATCCCGACGTCGATCCTCCGATCATTTCGGTCTCTACCTTCCTTCCGGGCGCCAATCCGCAGGTGGTGGAATCGGCGGTCACCGACCCCCTGGAAGACGAGCTCAGCACAGTGCCTGGCGTCCGGACCCTGACCAGCTCCAGCGGTGAGGAGCAGAGCAATATCACGCTGGAGTTCACCCTCGACCGCGACGTGGACGATGCGGCCCAGGACGTTCGCGATCGGGTCTCGAGGGTACGGGGGCGGCTGCCGCAGGACATCGAGGAGCCGGTAATAGCCAAGCAGGAAGCGGATGCCCAGCCCTTCTTCTGGCTGGCTTTGGGGGGCGAGAACTACGACCTGCTGCGGCTGTCGGACATTGCGGACCGGGTGGTGAAAACCCGGCTGCAAAGCCTTCCGGGAGTAGGCCGGGTCTTCATCGCCGGCGAGCGGCGATACTCGATGCGCGTTTGGTTGTCCGCGGCCGAGCTCTCCGCCCGGGGCCTCACCGTTCAGGACATCGAGCAGGCCATCCGCTCCCGCAACGTGGAGATACCGGCGGGCCGGATCGAGTCTAACCGGCGGGAGTTCTCGGTCCGCTCGCTCGGCGAGCTCAAAACGCCGTCGGAATTTCGGGAGCTGGTTGTAAGCAGCGGTCAGGGCCAACTCATCAAGCTGAAGGACATCGGTCGCGTTGAGCTGGGCCCCGAGGACGACCGCAGCGCGTTTCGCTACAAAGGCACGCCTGCCGTAGCCCTCGGCATAGTAAGACAGTCGAAGGCCAATCTCATCGAGGTGGCGCAGTCCATCCGGGACGCTCTTCCCAGCATCCAGCGAGACCTGCCGGCCGGGGTGCGCCTCGAGGTGGGGTTCGACACCTCGCTCTTTGTCAGCCGGTCCATCACCGAGGCCCAGGAAACCCTGATTGTGGCCGGCATCCTGGTGGTGCTCATTATCTTCGTGTTTCTTCGGAACCTGCGCGCCACCATCATTCCGGCTCTCGCAATTCCGACCTCCATCGTGTCAGCCTTTGCCATCATGTATTTCCTGGGCTTCTCCATCAACAATTTCACTCTGCTCGCCCTTACCCTGGCCATCGGCATCGTGGTGGACGATGCCATCATCGTGCTCGAGAACGCCTACCGGCACCAGGAAGAGCTGAAGGAGGACCCCGAGACGGCGGCGATCAACGGTACCCGGGAGATCGCCTTCCCCGTTATTGCCACCACCATCTCGCTGGTGGCCGTCTTCACCCCGCTTGCGTTCCTCCAGGGGAACACCGGGCGCCTCTTCAACGAATTCGGGATCGCGGTGGCCGGATCGGTCATTATCTCGGGATTCGTGGCGCTGACCCTGACCCCGATGCTCTGCGCCAAGATTCTGCGGGTGCCCCAGCGTCACGGCGTGCTCTACCGGATACTGGAGAATGGGTTCACCAATCTGGCCACCGGCTACGCCCGCACGCTCCGTGCTGCGCTTTCCGCCCGCTGGGTTGTGGTGGCCGGGGCCGTGGGCACACTGGTCGTGGCGGTCCTGGTCTTCCGATCGCTGGAGCGGGAGTTCATACCTCCGGAGGATCGCGGCTTTTTTCCGGTCATCATCATTGCTCCGGAGGGGGCCACGCTGGAGTACACCGATGGCTATCAGCGCCAGGTCGAGGCCATCCTCGGCAAGGTTCCCGAGGTGCAGAGCTACTTCAGCATCACCGGCGGTTTCATGGGCGCGCCCAGCCGTGGCATCGTCTTCACCCGGTTGGCCGACTGGTCCGAGCGGGACCGCACGGTGCAGGACGTGATCAGTGAGGTCCAACCCCAGTTCTTCGGCATCCCGGGCATCTTCGCGTTTGCCAACAATCCTCCCGCCTTCGGTTGGGGTAGCCCGGTCAATTTCGTGGTACAGCATCCCGACTTCGCTGCGCTGACCCAGGCCATGGATACCATGACGCAGCGGGCTCGCCAGATCCCGGGGCTCGTGAATGTCGATACCGACCTGCGGGTGAACAAGCCGGAGCTATCCGTGGCCTTTGATCGCGACCGCGCGGAGGACCTGGGCGTGCCCGTGGGGGACGTGGCCGGAACGCTCCAGACCCTGCTCGGGGGGCGCCGGGTGAGCACCTTCACCCAGAACAACAAGCTCTATGACGTCAGGGTTCAGCTCGACCCCCGGGAGCGGGCCACGCCCAGCGACATGGCCGGACTGTACGTGCGGGGGCGCAACAACCAGCTGATTCAATTGAGTGCGGTTACCCGGGTGACGGAGGGAGTGGGCCCGCTGCGCCTCAACCACTTCAACCGGGTACGCTCCTTCACCCTCACGGCCAATCTGGCTCCCGGATTCGCCCTGGGCCAGGCCATCGATTCGCTCAACGCCCTGGCGGCCGAAATCCTCCCGGCCGGCAGCACGACCAAGCTGGCGGGTGAGTCACGCGAGTTGGAGGAGAGCGGGACCTCGCTCTACTTCGCCTTCGGTCTCGCTCTGCTGGTGGTCTTCATGGTGCTGGCCTCTCAGTTCGAGTCGCTGCTGCACCCGTTTACCGTGCTGCTCTCGGTGCCGCTTGCGGTGACCGGCGCGCTGGTGGCGCTCCTGATTTCCGGCTCCACCCTCAATCTGTACAGCCAGATCGGCATGATCCTGCTGATCGGCCTGGTGACCAAGAATTCGATCCTGCTGGTGGAGTACGCCAATAAGCTCCTGGAAAACGGCCTTCCCCCCCTGGAGGCCGTGCTCGAGGCCGGCCGGATCCGCCTGCGCCCGATCCTGATGACCTCGGTGGCCACCATCATCAGCGCGCTGCCGATCGCACTCGGTCTCGGCGCTGGATCGATGAGCCGCCGGCCGCTCGGCTACGCCATCGTGGGTGGGGTGCTCCTGTCCACCGTGCTGACGCTGTACGTCGTCCCGGTGGCCTATGTGGTTCTCGACGGTTTCCGCCAGCGTGTCGCGCGGCGGATAGGGGGCCGACGGCCCAGCCTGGCGACGGTCGAGGCCGACTAATGCTGCTGTTACTACTCGCGCTTCAGGCTGCCCCCGCCGTTTCGACCCCACCCGATTCGGTCCCGGCGGTGGACTCGATTTCCCGCATAACCCTGAGTGAGGCTCTCCGCCGATCCGCCCGGTTCGATCCGGACTATGTCGGCGCACTCGGCCGGATCGACAACGCAGAGTGGGGCCGGCGGGCCGCCATGTTGGCCTTCTTCGTCCCCTCGGTCGAGTTGGGCCTGGTTGAAACCAAGTACTCGGAAAGCTTCTTCAACCCGGCCGATCCCGCCAACCCCACGAGCACGCTGGTCGTCGGGCGGGCCAGCGCTAATTACGAGATATTCAGCCTCCGGAAATTCAGCGAGCTGTCCCGGACCAAGGCGGAGCTCGCCAGTGCCGAAGCGGGCGAGCTGGAGCAGAGGTTCAAGGCGGCCCTCGAGACGGAGTCGGGCTATTACGACGTGCTGGTCAACCAGGAGCTGCTCGGCGTCAACCGGGAACGTGCCCGGAGAGCGCGGGAAGGACTGGGGGTGGCGCGAGCGCGGGTGACCTCGGGCGCAGCGGTGCAGACCGACTCGCTGCAGCTGGTACTGGAACTGGTTCGCGCTCAGGTGGACAGTTTACGCCGGCACAACGCCCTCCGGACGGCGCAACTGGAGCTGGGTCGGCGGGTCGGTGCCGATGGGCCGGTGGATGCGGTACCTCTGGATACAGTGCCGGCCGCGACGCTCCCGGTCAGCCTTCCACAAGCGCTTCAGATCGCCCTCGACCAGGGCCCGCAATACCGGACGGCCAGGGCCAACGAGAGCTCCGCTGAAGCGGCGCTGAAGGCGCAGCGGGGCGATTACCTGCCGGTGCTCAGCGTCGGCGGGCTCCATCAACGGTATGACACCCGAATCTTTCCGGGTGCGTCGAACATCACCTCGGTGACGTTCAGCCTTTCCTTTCCGCTGTGGAACAACGGGCAGCGGGAGATCGAGGTGAGCCGCGCCCGGGTCAATCGCGACGTCACCCGCGCAATTCGGGCCGATCTGGAACGCGTGGTCCGGCGGGATGTCACCTCAGCTTACGATGGCTACGAGGCCGCTGCGGCGGCGGTGAAGTTGGCGCTGGTGGGGGTCAATGTCGCAAGCCAGACCTATCGGATGCAGGAGCTTCGTTACCGGTCGGGGGCGAGCACGATCCTCGACCTGCTCGATTCGCAGGTGGACCTGGCCGAGGCGGAAGCAGGTCTGATTGAGGCCCGCTATGTGAACCGGCTCGCATTAGCACGGCTCGAGGCGATACTCGGCCGAAGACTCTTCACGAACAAGGACGCACCGTGAGATCGATGCATGCAGCATGGTTAACGCTGGCCGTCCTGGTGGCCTGCAACAGAGCGGAGTCGAAAGGCAAAGACGGTGGCGCTGGGGCCCCCGGGGGCGGCGGCCCGCCCGCAATGCCGGTAGAGGCTGCCGCTGCCCGGGCCGACACCGTGGTGGATGCCATCCTGGCGACGGGCCAGATCGAGGCCATGCAGTCGATCGAGCTTCGCCCGGACGTGGAGGGGAGAGTAGTCCAGATCCTGGTTAGAGAAGGCTCTCCCGTGGCAGCCGGCACGGCCTTGTTCAAGATCGATGACGCCGAGCTCCGGGCGCAGGTGGCGCAGCTGGAGGCGGACCGCGACCTGGCCCAGCAGTCCCTGGCTCGGACGCGAGACTTGCTGAGCCAGAAGGCGTCGTCCCAGGCGGAGCTCGAGCGCGCCGACGCCACCATGCGGAGCACCGAGGCGCAGCTCGACCGGCTCAAGGTACGGCTCGCCCGCACTCTGGTGCGCGCCCCGTTCTCCGGTGTCGTGGGTCAGCGCTTCGTGAGCCTGGGCGACTACGTGACCAGCGATACCCGTCTCGCCGCCTTGCAGACGGTCTCGCCCCAGCGGGCGATGTTCCAGGTACCAGAGCGCTACGCCGAGCAGCTGAAGCCCGGCCTGGAGGTGACCTTCCGGGTGGCGTCGCTGCCCGGGCGCGAGTTCACCGGCCGGGTCGATTTCGTGGATCCTATCGTCCAGCTGCCCGGCCGGACGATTCTGGTCAAAGCGCAAGTGCCCAACCGCCGGCGGGAACTGCAGGCGGGGATGTTCATCGAAGCCCGGCTGGCCACCGCCATGCGGCCGGAGGCGGTGGTCATCCCGGAAGACGCGGTGCTTCCGCTCCAAGGCTCGAATTTCGTCTGGGTCATTGCCGACGGAAAGGCGACTCGACGCCAGGTCGAGTTGGGGGTACGCACTCCCGGCTTCGTCGAAGTGACCAGTGGAGTCGAGGCTAAGGAGCAGGTCGTAGTCGGAGGGCAGGAGCGGCTATCTGAAGGAGCGCCCGTGGCCGCCACCCTGGTGCAACGGCGCCCCGCCAGCGGTCGGGAAGAAAGCGCAGTGGTAGACACCGTGGCGGCCGCGCAGAAGGACAGCGGGGCAGCGGGGCAGAAGGCGAAGTAGGCGGGGAAGCAGCGCTTGTCCCGCTTAAAACAGCCCGCTTTTCGCGGCTGACCAAAGGCGCGTCAGGCGCTCGAAGCCATCCTGCAGCAGCTCCACCTGCTGCGGACTCGGCGAAGCCGCCACCGCGGTCTCCAGCTCGGTGGCTATGCGACCCATCTCCTGGCGGCCCTGCTTTGCCGCCTCCACTTTGATCTGCGCCAGTAGTTCGGCGATCTTCTGTCGTACCCCTTCATCGTTCGGGACCTGCCAGAGGTAGGTCGCGCTCTCGCGGCCCGCAACGCATAGCTCGCCCAGCCGGTCCATCAACGGCGGCATCTTTTTTCTTGGAGCAGGCTTGGACTCATCGGGCATGGGAGTCTCCCTGAAGAAGTTCGTAAGGGTACCGGGGCGCCTGGTGGCCCTTGGTCTCGGCACCCTCCTCGTGTCGCCCTCGAATGTTACCGCCCAGGGGGCCGAACCGGAGGATTCCTCCCGCCCTGCCGAGTTGCCGCGCTTTACGTTGCGCGAAATCGTGGCCGGCCGGAACGACACGTTGACCAGGATCCCGGGGCGCTGGGTCCATGCGGCGGAAGCGGCCGCACCGGACTACCGGTCGACCGCGGCCTACCACGATGTGGCGAAGCGGAGTGGCATTATTCCGCTCGCGGGCGGGGCCCTCGTCTCCGAGCGCTCTTACCACGTCATGGGACTCTACCGGCGCCAGGAGATGACCGCCGCCATCCGGCAGACGCTGGCGGCGATCCGGGCGACGCTCCCCGCCGACAGCACTCGTGTGCGCTTCGATCATTTGTTTCGGCCTCGGGGCGAATGGATCGTCGATCTCCACGATGCTGCCCTGGCCTGGGCTCGAGGCCGGGCGCCCGGAATCGGCTGGGAAACGGCAAGCCCGTCGCTTGCGGCTGCCCACTGGCTGGACTCCGTTGACACCCTGGCGGAGGAGGCCGTGCCCCGGGCCCTGTACGGGTTAACGGTTCTCGCGGCCACCGACTCCGCCGCCTTTCGCGCGTCCCGCTCAGACCTGTGGCGGGCCGACTCGGTAGCTGCCGAGGCCGTTCTTCTCCTCCTGGCAGGCTACACGGAAAGCCAGAAATGGGTCGCGGACGCGTTTCGCTTCTTCCTGGCACAGCCCTGGATTCCCGATGGAGGGCAGGGGCGCTCGCTTGCCGACTACGTGCGAGACGATTGGCGCCGGGTGGGCACCGCTACGGCTGCCCGCACGCTGCCGGAGATCCGACCACGCCTTTTCGGTTATCCTCAGGCGGTGCCGCATTACGGGGTTCCGCCGGTGCTGTTCCAGCATCTGGTCAGAGCCGACAACCGAAGTGCCCGGCGTTGGCTCGAGCGCCACGGCCAGGCCAGTCTGCTTCGCGTGTTGCGATGGCTGCCGCCAGGAGACACCAGCCGTGTCCTGCTTCAGGTCGGCCCGGAGGCGATTCGCCTTACCACCGTGCCACGGCAGTCACGCGAGAGTCTGAATGGCTTTCTCGAGCCGGGCGACGCCATCGCGATCGATCCCGGGTACTCACCTCTGCTTGCCTTGGGAACGGTGGTGCATGAGTGGCAGCACCTGATCTTCCGACAGCAGCAGCTGGAAGAGTTTACTCAGCGGCTGCCTGCTCGGTCGGCTGCGGTGGTCGAGCTGCCTGGAATCGAGCCCTATCTCGCGGAGGGATTCGCGGAGTGGAGTACTGAGCGTATCCTCACCCCGTTGGTCGCCATATGGCCCCTGATAGGGCTGGGGGAGCGGGAGAAAAGGGCGGGGCTGGTCCAGGAAAATGCGGACGACCAGCACTCCATCGGATATGCCCTGGTACGAGCCCTGGCCGCTGAGTTGCCCGACCCTCGGGCCATCACCAAACTGCTTCTGCGCCATGCGGCCCAGCCGTCCACCCTGACGACCGGGCCCCGCCTCGAGCGCGCATGGCGGGCCTACCGCGGGAAGCCCGATCGCGTGTTTCCGGTGCCGGCCTCCAGGATCCTGGTCCCCGAGGTCACCTTTACGATCGAGGACGGGCTGCCTGACGTGATCGGCAGCCGCATTCTCATTCCTCCGCGAGCCAAGGTGGGGCGGTGAGTCGATCTGTCGTTCTGCTTGGGCTGCTTCTGGCCAGCCGCCTCACGGCCCAATCTACTCGCCCTGAGCGAACCGGCTTCAAGGAGACATCGTCTCACGCGGACGTGCTGGCCTTCCTGGATTCCCTGGCCCGCGCCACGGACGAGATCAGAATCGCGACGCTGACCACGAGCCCCGACGGCAGGCGAATCCCCTGGGTGCTCGCCGCTCGGCCGCTTCCAGCGGGTCCCGCCGAGGCACATCGCGGCGGAAAGCCGATCGTGTATCTCCAGGCCAATATCCATGGCGGCGAAGTCGAAGGTAAGGAAGCCGCCCAGATGCTGCTGCGAGATCTGACTCGGGGCCCCCGTGGCCGCCTGCTCGACAGCCTCGTGCTGCTGGTAGTGCCGATCTACAACGCTGATGGCAATGACCGGATGGGACCTGGAAATCAGAACCGTCCCGGCCAGAATGGCCCTTCATTGGTCGGGCAGAATACCAACGGACTGTGGCTCAACCTCAACCGCGACTACGTGAAGCAGGAGGCGCCGGAGACACGAGCAACGGCCGCTTTGATTGGAGCGTGGGATCCCGACCTCTTTGTGGACCTGCATACCACCAACGGCAGCTATCACGGGTACGTCCTCACCTACTCACCCGGCTTGAACCCGAACGGCAACCCAGCCACCGATTTCGTGCGGGATCGGTTCCTCCCGTTGGTGAGAGAGCGGATGCAACGGCGGCATAGCCAGCAGACCTTTTCCTACGGGAACTTCCGAAATCAGGATCCCGACTCGCTGGCGCTTGGCTGGGAGACCTACGATGCGCGCCCCCGATTCGGCACCAACTGGATGGGACTTCGCGGCCGGCTGGCGATCTTGAGCGAGGGGTACAGCAACGCCGATTTCAGGACCCGAATCCAGGCCACGTACAACTTCACGGCAGAGGTTCTGGGCCTGGCAGCCGAGCAACGCACGGCCATCAAGGCAGCGGTTCAGGCGGCGAGCCGGGTGAACGCAGACTCTGTCGCGGTGCGCTCGACGCTGGCACCCCCGACCCTGCAGCCGGTCATCGCCGAGATCACCAGATCCGCGGGCGAAGGGACCGGAGGTTATGCCCGCCGGCAACGGACTGGAGTGTACCGCAGCATCCGGATGCCCGTCTTCGACCGGTTCACCGCCGCCCGCAAGGAGCTGCTTCCGGCTGCCTACCTGGTGCCGACGCGACTCCGGTCGGTGGTAGATCTGCTGCGGCGCCATGGCGTCCAGGTTGACTCGCTGCTCCAGCCCTGGCGCGGGCCGGCCCAGGCTTTCGCAATCGAGTCTCTCACCGTGGGTCCCTTGTTCGAGGGGCACCGGACCGTTCAACTCGAGGGGCGCTGGAGCAACCAACCGGCAGACACGATCATTCCCGCGGGGTGGTATATGGTGCCCACCACGGGTGCGCTCGGGATGCTGGCAGCCTATCTGCTCGAGCCTGCTTCGGAGGACGGGGTGGTCCACTGGAATCTCCTCGACCGCGAAATTGGCTCCGGCGCCGCCTACCCTATACTTCGACTTCGTACCCGCCCGCTGCTTCCCATCGTAACCCTGCCATAGCGGCTCGACCGCCATGCTAGATTTGAGCCCGGCACACGACTGCTTCCATCTAAATGAGGATGTTTGTACATGACCGCTCGTCCCGCTGCGCAACCCGGGTCTATCGTTATCTGGTTCTGGGAATGGACGAAGTCGATCCTCGTGGCCCTCCTCGTCTGGTTCTTTCTCCGAACCTTTCTGGTCGAGGCGTTCCGGATCCCGTCGGGCAGCATGGAGAACACGCTCCTTATCGGCGACTTCCTCTTCGTCAACAAGGCCCTCTATGGTGCCGAAGTCCCGCTGATCGGCGCACGGCTCCCGGCGGTGCGTGAGCCCCACCGGAACGACATCCTGGTGTTCGACTCGGTCGAGGACAAGGGACTCAAGGTGGTTAAGCGGTTGATCGGCATGCCGGGCGACACCCTCAGCATGGAGAACGGGGAGTTGTTCCGGAATGGCGAGCGGGTCAACGAGCCGTACGCCGTCCGCTCTGACCCCACCCGCTCGGAGGATCCCATTCAACGCGCCAAGATGCGCGAGTGGCAGGTCCCCCATCTGGTAAACCGCGACGAGGCCAGTTACCAGCCCGATTTGCAGGAATGGGGACCGATCGTGGTGCCGCGGGACTCGTTCTTCATGATGGGCGACAACCGCGACAGCTCGTATGACGGGCGCTATTGGGGATTCCTGCCGCGGGCAAACGTGCGCGGACGTCCGCTGGTGGTGTACTTCAGCTATGATCCGAGCAGTTGGAGGGCGTTGCCGTTCGTGACGGCGGTTCGGTGGAGCCGGCTGTTCACGTCACCGGAGTGAGAGGTGAGATGGTGAAGGAAGGAGCAACCCCCCTGACCTCGTACCCTAGTGGGGCCGGGGAGCTTCGGGGAGGGAGGACCGGCTCAAGGTGCGGGGGATATACGCGGCGGTGCGGCTGCACGCCGGACAGTGAAGGGTGACGCGTCCACCTTGGGCATCCTCGGCGCTGGATCGCTCGGGGAACCGTTCGACTTCAATCGAGCCGCACGAGGGGCAGACCAAAGGTTTCTGGTCCCGATCCGCTGCGATCAGAATCAGCGCTTCCGGTGCTCGATACTCCTTAATACCCCGACGTCCCACGGTCGGCCCTTCCAGTGGGGTATCTGGCACGGATCTGGCTACCCCACTTGTAATCGAATTTACCGGTTATTCAGCGGCCGCGCAAAGGCTTGACGGCCTCCTCGTTATCTGTGGGAGTCATATCATGCGCAGGTCCTTGCTCACATCCTTGTGGTTGCTGCTGCTGGTCAGCTGGGCAACAACCACGGCTGAAGCTCAGAAGGTCCATGAAATTCGTATGGATGCGAACCCGGAGAAGGAAGTCTTCCGGTTCAGTCCCGCCCAGGTAAGCGCCCGCCCCGGTGATGTGCTCCTCTTCCGGGCGGTGAGCGGCACGCCTCACAGTATCGTCTTCGAAAGTGCCGGGCTTTCAGGCCCCGCGCATGAGGCGCTCAATGGGGCGTTGAGTCGTCGTTCCGGCGACCTCAGCAGCCCGCTGCTCGCGCCCAACGGTGCCGAGTACCGAATGGTCGTACCTGCGCTGCCACCGGGCAGTTATGCCTTCTTCTGTCTGCCCCACCGAGCCTACGACATGAGGGGCGTCCTGGAAATCAGGAAGTAGCTACCCATACTACTAGCTTCCGAGTGTCACCGGTGCGAGAATTCCGGCACTCGCCAAGGAGGACGTGTGGTTTCGGAACTCGGTGGTTCACAGATCTCGACGCTGCTGGAGACCCTTCCAGGCATTGCGAACGTGTTGCGGAGCCCGGTGGCGGACGCCCTGGGGAGTGTCATCCGTGCCGCGGCACGCGTCGGCGATTTCAACGTGGCGGATGCGGAGGAGCTGATTCGCTACGCGACTCGGCGGGGACTGCTGGGGAATGACGAGGGCGACCGGATTCTAGGTGAAGTGCACGCGGCCCAACAGAAGCGTCTGGACAAGGCGGCCGATCGGGAAAAGGCCCTGAAGGCCAAGGCCCGGGTGAAGGGCAAGGCGGTGCGCGCGGTCAAGGCGGTGAAGACGGTCAAGAAGGCTGCCAAGGGAAAGCGGAAGCGGTAGGGGTCTTTCTTCAGGTCTTGAAATCCTGCATCAATGCCGTGAGCCGCGTGGCGCCTTGAAGTAGGTCGCCTGCTGCCGCTGCCATCTGCTCGGTCGAGGCGGTCTGCTCCTGGGCTGCGGCTGTGACCTGTTCGCTGGCCGAGGCGTGCTCGCTGGCGGCCTGGCTCACCTCCTGGGTTCTTTCGCCCAACTGCACCACGATTCGGCGGTTGGCTTCAGCCTCCCTTACGACCTCTCCTGCCGCGGTATGGACCTCCTGCACCGCCTTGGCGATGTCCTCCAGCGCCCGCGCGGCGGCCAAGGCAACCGCTTCGATCCCATGTACCTTGGACGAGCCCACGTCCATGGTGGCCGACACGTCCCGCACCTGGTTGCGGATGAACTGGACGGTCTTGGCAACCTCCTCCGCCGCGCTGGAGCTGGAGTCGGCCAGCCGTCGGACCTCTTCCGCTACGACCGCGAAGCCCCGACCGTGCTCGCCGGCCCGGGCCGCCTCGATCGCTGCGTTGAGGGCCAGCAGGTTAGTCTGGGATGAGATTTGCCGGATCAGGTCGATGAAATCGGTGATCGGCTCGGACAGCCTGGAAAGCTCCTGCACCTGGCGAGCTGATGTGCCTACGACTTCCCGGATATCGAGCAGGGTCTGCCCTGCGGCCGCTACATCTGCCTGGTTGCGGGCGGCGAGCTCCTGGATCCGTTCGCCCAGCTCCAGCACCCGTGCCGACGCTGTCGCGTTGGTTTCAGCAATCTGTCTCAGATTGAGGAGCAGGGCGTCTGCCTTCTCCATGCCCCGCACCTGCTGCTCCGCGCTGGATGCCACTTTGACCATGGCGGTCGAGATCTCGCCGCTGCTTGCGGCCAGTTCCTCGCTCATGGCGGAGAAGTCGGTGGCACTGTTGCCGATCTGACTCGCCTCCCCCACCACCGAGACTACGACTCCACGCAGCCGGGAGGCCATTCCGTCCATCGCCCGGGAGAGGAGATCCAGCTCGGTCGGCATCTTCCCCAGCTGCACCCGTCTCAGGTCACCACCCCCAAAGCGATCCGCCGCATTGATCAGGCGGCGAAGCGGCCGGTCCACCATGCGAACGGTGAAAACCGAGATCCCGATTCCGGCAGTCAGCGAAACCAGGAACAGGAGCCAGAGCGCCGTGCGGCGATCGCTGGCTTTTTGCCGGAGTTCGTTGGCCCGCGCCATCGACCGGTTGTTTTGCGCCAACACCAGTGCGCGCACGTCCCCCAGGAGCGTATCCGCCGGTGCCCGCGCCCGCTCCGCCTGTCGGCGGGCCTCGTCAGCGCGCCCGAGGTCCGCAAGGGCGTGGGCGGTAGCGTAGGCCACCTCGATCTCCGCCTGGTTACCCGCAATCTTGTTAACGATGTAGCGGTCGGAGGTGGTGAGTGCGTTCAGCGTGCGGTAGCGCCGCTGATAGGCATAGGCCGAATCGCCCTCATCCAGGGCGCGCCCCTTGAAAGCCGCCGAGCGCAGGAGCAGATATTGCTCGGCGGAGCGCACTTCGGAGCCCAGCGAGGCGATCAATCCGTTGCTCAGGTCGGCGCTTTCAAGCAGCAGGGAGAGCTCCCGGTCCACCGATTTGTCGAGCGAGCTGATCGAGTTCACGCCCAGCAGGGCAATGGCAAAGACCAGCACGATCAGTATGGTCATGCCGCTGATGACCCGGCTTCGGAGACTGCGTAGGATGGTCATTGCGATCCCGCCAGCCGGACAGCACCGTTGCGCACGACCCCGATGTAGACTGCCTGATTGGGAACGTCGCCCTTGGCATCGAACGCCACTACACCGGTGACTCCCCGAAACGAGCGGGTGCCGGATCCGACCCGGGCGAGCTCACGGCGGACAGCCTGACGCTTGGCTCCAGAGCGTGCGATCACGTCACGCAGTAGATAGACCGCGTCATAGGTGGCCGCTGCCGGTTGGTTAGGCAGTCCCGCGGCAGGAAACTTCCTGCCATAGGCCTGGATGAAGGTTTTATTGGCGGCGGTTGGCAGGCTGGGGAGGTAAGCCGCAGAGAGATACACGCCCTCAGCCAGCGCGCCCGCGCCCTCGATTCCCTCGAGGCCGTCGCCGCCAAGCACCGGGATGGTGAGGCCACGCTTCCGCGCCTGGCGCAGGATCTCCTCGGCTTCGGCACGATTCCCGGCTACGAGGAGAAAATCGGTCCCACCGACTTTGGCCAGCCGGTCCAGATAGGGGCCGACATTGGGAACATCACCCAGGTAGGGGTCAATCGATTGCAGCACACCGCCCCGCCTGGTGAAGTCCTTGACGAAAGTCTGCCGGACGCCCCGGCCATATTGATCGTTGAGGTACAGGACCGATCCCTGATGGAGACCCAGAGTGTCATAGACCCAGCGCGCGAGAGCGACACCATGGGCGAGATCGCTGGGGCAGATACGGAAGGTGTAATCCCCGGCAGTGGAGACTTCGGGTGAGGAGGAGGAGGGAGAAATAGCGGCGACCGGATCCGGCCCGCCGTTGTACACTGGGGCGGCCGCGAGCGTGGTGCCGGAGAACAGGTGCCCGATTACGGCCGAAACGCCCGCGTCGTAGAGGTCAGTGGCGACGAACACCGCAGAATCGGGATCGGCGTAGTCGTCCCGCTGCACCAGCAGCAGTGGCCGGCCACCTATCCCGCCCGCGGCATTGATCTCTTCTACCGCAAGCTCGGCAGCGTGTTTCATCGGCACGCCTACCGGGTCGCTCAAGGCTCCCGCCAGTCCGATCCGGATAGGGCCGGGAGAGAAGGTGCAGGCGGAAAACAGCAGCGTGGCTGCCAGCAGGAATGCGCGAGCCGGGCGCCCGCTCTCGCGGCGTCGATCGAGTCTGCAGGTCAACAAGAGATCCACGCACTTCCCCCATCTGGACGGAGTCCGGGCGACGCCCGGAGTATTGGCCATGCCCGATTGGACTGACCGGTCACCCGATGCCACCTTCGACCTGCACGGCCAGAGCGTGGTCGAGGCCGCGGCCAACGCAGAGCGATTTCTACGAGTCCAGGCCAAGGCGCGCCCGGGCGGCATCGTCCGGCTCATCACCGGCCGGGGACGGAGCGGCGGCGGAGCTCCGATCCGCACTCGAGTCCGGGTCCTGCTGCGCACCCTGAAGGAGTCTGCCACCGTGGTCCGGGATTACTCGCTGGAGGACAGCGAAGGCAGCTATCTGGTCCGGCTGATGGGTTGAGACCGGGCAGGTTGCCTCGTTGCAGAGGCACTCCGTCCCCATCCATCGAGCACGTGCCCGTCCACCAGACTGACCGAGGCAACCTTCCCTTTCCGCTCCAGTCTCCAAGTCAGCCGAATCATGCGACCGCGCCGCACCCACTGCAGCATCCATTGGGCCCCCTGAATCCGGGTACTGACCCGGCCATAGCTTCCTTCCAGGGTGCCGCGCCAACGTTCCAGCTGCCCCGGGGCCACCACTCCTGAGAGGGTGATCACCCCGGCCAAGCTGTCCATCGCGGAGACCCACAGGTCTACCGAGGCGCCCGAGTCCTTGTCGCTCAGCACGGCTCGACACTCGTTGACCCGCGGGTCGAGTTTGGACTGCCGGCAGCGCAGGCGGCTGGCGCCAATGACTCGGAGGTGGCGCTGCAGGTCGTCAAGCCGGGCTCCGGCTCGGAAGCCGAGAAATTCCAGCCCCGCGCTGTCGGGTGCCGTAGTGGCAGCATTGGCCCCCAAGAGGGTGGGGGCCAGGAGCAGGCTCGCCAGAGCGAGCGCGCGGAGCGGTGTCGGCATTGCGGCAACGACCTCGATGGGGTGTGACGAGAGGAGTATCGGTCAGGCGGGCGGTGAACTGGAGACACCAACACCCCCCGCCGCGTGCGCGGCGAGGGTATGCTGGGCCTTGCGACTGGTCGGGAAGGGCGCTGGGGTGTTAGACCTTACGGACGTTCGAGGCCTGCAGCCCCTTGGGGCCCTCGACTACCTCGAACTCGACGTTGTCTCCTTCGGACAGCGATCGGAAGCCGTCGGCGATGATTGCCGTGTGGTGCACGAACACATCCTTACCACCGTCCTGCGCGATGAAGCCAAACCCCTTTGCATCATTGAACCACTTGACCGTGCCCTTCGCCATTGCTACGACCTCTTGAAAAGGGAGCCCGAAGGCTCCGGGGGAATGCCCCCAGCCGGTATGGCCGGGTTAAAAGCCCCAAAAAAGGCCGCCCGGACTTGGTGTCCGGCGGCCCGCCAAGCGTCAAAAATGGGAGGGAGGCACCGCGCGTAGCATGAGATAAGGTCATGCTTGGGAACGGTTTTGTCAATAAGTCAGGGAGCTGGGAGCTAGGAGCTGGGTGGACCTCCCTAAGCCTCCTCCCGTGCGCGCCTCCCGACTCCAAGCTCCCAGCTCATCTGAGCACAACCCCTGCGGCCCGCAACTCATGGTTCAGCAGCCAGCGCTTCTTGGCGAGGCCGCCGCCATAGCCGACCAGGGTACCGTCCTTGCCCACGACGCGGTGGCACGGAATCAGGATAGCGAGGTGATTAGCCGCCACCAGCCATCCGATCTGGCGAGGATGCAGCCGGGTTGCCCGAGCCACATCATCGTAGGAACGAGTCTCGCCGAGCGGGATCTTGCGTAGGGTCTTGAAGACAGCGATCTGGGCGGGGGAGAGGTCGAACCAGCGCTTCAGATGGGTGGGATAGGGAAAGGGCTTGGCTGACCCCATGAAATAGTCGTCGAGCCAGGTGGTCGTGATGCGGCAGCTTCCCTGCTCAATGTGGAGCTCGGGGATGGCGGCCCGAAGCCGTACCGCCCACTTGATGGTCACCGCCCGAGTGGGATACTCGATGACGAGCGGGCCGGCTTCACACTCCACGACAGTCAGCGCGCCGATGGGCGAGCCGTACGAGGTCCATTCCACTCGCATGAATTCTCCAGCGCGGGAACGCTGTCTAACTTAGCCGTTCCACCGCCTCCCTGCACGATGTACATTCACCGCCACCCGCAGAGCGTTTCAACCAGTTCCTCTCGAGGCCACGATGGTGCACGTCCTAGCAATGCTTGCCGCCCTTCAGCAGCAGCCTGCCTCGCCCCCGGCGCTGGCCACAATTACGATCGAGCCAGCCGAGGTAGCCGTCCAGGTCGGCGACACGGTGCGCCTCTCCGCGACGGCCGTAGACGCATCCGGCAAGCCGGTCCGGGATCTCTCCATCCGGTGGTTTCAGTCTGGCGGATTCTTCGAGGGGCGGGTCGATTCCACGGGTCTGGTGACCGGGGGATCCACCGGCACCCTGAATATCAGCGCGCTGGTGAGCTCCCGGTCGGGCGGTGCGCCGGCCACCGGCTTTGCCCGGGTCACCGTGATGCCGCAACCGGCGGCGAAGCTGGTGCTCGACCGGCAGGTGTCGAAGCTCTATGCCGGCCAATCGCTCATGGTCGGTGCCGCCCCGTACGCCGCCAACGACGACCGGCGCTATGACCAGGTGCTCTGGACCTCGGATGCCCCGGCTGTGGTCGCGGTGAGCTATGGGGGCCGGCTCAGCGCAGGCCGCCCTGGCCGGGCTACGATCACGGCCCGCGCCGGCCGGGCCGCGAAGTCGTTCACGGTAGTCGTCGCCCCCAATCCGGTTGCCTCGCTCGTCATCGAGCCGGCGACCGCCACGGCACGGACCGGGGACGTGGTCCGCTTGGAGTTTCGGGGACGGACGCGCGATGGCCGCCCGGTGACGGACGCGGCGCCCGAGTGGGCCCTCAGCCCCGGCAACGCGCAGATCGATTCGGATGGACGCTTCGTGGCGGATGTGCCCGGCAGCTATCGGGTGACGGCCAGTTTCGCCGGGAAGATTGCCGTGGCCACCGTGGAGATCCGTGACCGCGATGCCCGGCGCCCGACCACGCTCGTGGGCCGGCTTCCAATCAAACATCGCGCTGCTGAATTCTGGCTCCATCCCGACGGCCGCCACGGCTATCTGACCACCATCGCCGACCGGATGTATGCCATCGACGTCAGCAATCCCGCCAGCCCGAAGATCACCGACTCGGTGGTGGTAGACGCGCGCGCCATCAACGACGTGATGACCACCGAGGACGGGAAGTATGGAGTGCTCACCCGGGAGAATGCCTCCACCCGGAAGAATGGCATCGTGGTCCTCTCGTTCGAGGATCCGGCGCATCCCAAGCCCATCGCGGAGTTCACCGAGACCGTCACGGGGGGAGTGCACAGCACCTTCATCTACCGGGGCTACGTGTATCTGACCGATGACGCCACCGGCTCGCTCCGGGTCATCGACATCCGCGATCCGTACAAGCCGCGGCAAGTGGCCCGCTGGCAAACCCGCCCCGATGAGGCCGGCAACTACGTCCACGACGTGGACGTGAAAGACGGGCTCGCCTACCTGAGCTACTGGAATCAGGGCCTGGTCATTCTCGACGTCGGCAACGGGATCAAGGGGGGCAGTCCGGAAAACCCGCAACTCGTGTCCCAGTACAAATACGACCTGAACTCGCTGTATCGGGACGTCGAGGCTGTTGGTGGTCCCGGATTCATCCGCGGCACGCATACGGCCTGGCGCGGAGGGAATTACGTCTTCGTCGGCGACGAAGTGTTTTCCGCCAAGCCACGCCCCACCGAAGGCGGCGGGGTAGTCGGGCTCGGCCGAGCCTACGGCCGGCTGCACGTGATCGACGTCTCTGATATCGCCCACCCGAAGGAAGTGGCGTACTACGAGCCCACCGAAGGCGGAAGCCACAATGTGTGGGTCGCCGGAGATACCCTCTACCTGGGTGACTACCAGGGGGGCCTCAGGGTCCTTGATATCTCCGGAGAACTCAGGGGAGATCTGCAGCGCCAGGGTCGGGAGATTGCCCACGTGGTCACCGGCGACGGCGCGGGCACTGTTCCCAACGCGCCGAACGCGTGGGGCGCGATATACCGGAACGGACTGATCTACGTCCCCGACATCAACTCGGGTCTCTGGATCGTGCGGGTGGAGCCCAAGTCGGAGCTGGTTCCGTGAAGGCGGCTAAGCGGGTACGCGGGTAAGCTGGTAAGCAGACTGGCAAGCAGAGCAGCAGGTCCATCAAGGCGGCGCGGCGAGATGCAGAAACTCGCACCGGCTTGCCACTTACCCGCGTACCCGCTTCCCCGCTTCCCCCGCTATATTCTCCCAATGGCCACTCCCCAAACAGTCGTTGTCCGCACCTTCACCGATCGTGCGGAGGGGCTCTCCCACTTCGTCCTCCGGGCGGGGGAAGCGCCCCGGCTCCTGGCATTCGACGATGCGCTGGGATGCCCGGTAGAGACCGCGCTGGCGGCATTGGAGTGGACCGGCGCCGTCGGGATTCTCCAGGATGACGACCTGCTGCACGCGGCTCGCCTTACCAGTGAGACGGCAGCCGCCGTCATCGAGCGCAAAGGACAGGACGCCCGCCGCTATGTCTATCTTGGGCCGCGCCTCGATGCTCCCCCGATGGATGTGTTCGAAGGGGCCATCCTCTTCGATGAGCCGGGAGTAAAAGCGGTCGAATTTTCCCAGCGGGCCCATGGCCTCGCCCATTTTCTCCGCGCCACCTCGGGCGCAGGCGCACTGCTCGCCCTCTTGGGACGGCGCGCTCCCGAGATCCGCCATCTCCGCCGCTGGCTCGGCTCCATCATTCAGGAGCTCGATCTTCCGAGACCACTGGTTGCCGGGTGGTTCGCGGCGAGCTCGGCCGGCTGTCTCTTCTCTTCCCCCGAGGGAGAGCCAACCTACCGCTACATCGAAGTTGGAACCGAATCATGAACCGTTGGTATCTCGTTCTGATCGCCACGCTGTTCGCGCAAACGCTCTCGGCCCAGGGGACAGTGGTACGTCCGGAGCCCAGGCTGGACGCCGGTCGCGCGGCTCTTCGGGATGCACTCCTCCAGTTCCGAGACACCCTGAACACCATCGATGCTGCCGCCTCCCGGCTGCAACGCGACTATCGCGAGTCATCCCCGGCCTCGCTGATCTCCCGCGCACGGGTCATGCGTCAGGCCTGTGGCCGCTCGGTGGGCAGCCTGCCGGCCGCGCGGAAGGCTGTGGTGGCCGCGGAAGCATCGAACGACCTGCGACTGCGGCGGCGGACAGAGATCGTGACCGCCCTGGATCAGCTTCAGAAGGCATTGGCTCGATGTGAATCAGACTTCGCCGCCATGAGCCAGGCGGGGCAGGGAGAACGGGTCCGGGGTTATGGCAATGAGCGAGCCGGACGGGTGCAGGCCGCCCTCCGCCGGTACGAAAGGGCCCTGGGTGCATTTTTGAGCGCCATGGGCATCAAAGTGACTCCGCTTGGCGCCGAGTCTCGCCCTTTGGCCGGCTAGACCCCCGAATTGGAATGTGGATACACATGTCCACATTGTGTTGATGGAGCCGGTATGGTGCACGGCAGAAGTGAGTTAGGTTTCCACATCTCTTCCACCTTAGAACGCTGTAACCCGAATAAACACGGGCACTTGCGCGGTCGGCGCCGGTGCCTATCTTATTGTCACGCACCTCATCGGAAACGTACTGAGACCCCGTGTCACAGCGGCGACCGATTGGTGGGTTTGAGCGGCATCTTGCCGGCTCACGCAGGTGAAGCCAGTCGCGTGCTTCATCCGCTCCGATCTAGCGCCTCGGGGTGCAGTGCGAAAGGTCGATCCGCGACTCGATCTGACTCGCAGCGCTCGCATAGACGAACCAGGTGGGATGGCCATCCGGCCTGGGGATGGAAGCCAAGGCTCCACCGCGCCCTCCCGAGCGGCGAATCAGCCAACCGGCGGCAGGTGGAAGAAGAACGGCGGCAGAAATGCTCCGACTTTGGGTAGTCCATGTGAGGAACGGCCGCCTAGCCACGACTGGGCGGCCGTTCCGTTTTGCAGGCTATTGGCCACTGCTATCGGCTGAAACGGCGCTTTTCATCGAGCGTCACTTGGTCGGTGACGTCTTTTTCTTCAGAATCTTGTAGGATCCTGCCAATAGCCAATAGCCAATAGCCAATAGCCAATAGCCAGTAGCCCCCTATACTTTCCACTCATGAAGCCGCTTCGCATCCTGGTTCTGGATCGAGACCCCGAGCGGCGGGACGACCTCGCAGCGCTGCTTCGGGGTGCGGAGCATCGGGTGGACGTTGCGTTGGACGCTGCTTCTGCTGGCGAGTCCCTCGGGGGGGCCCCTTCGACGCCTTACTCCTCGACCTGGCGATGCCGGGCCTGGATCTCTCCGCCCTTCGCAAGTCCATCTCTGCACCTGACATAGATGAACCGGAATCGCTTGATGCGGCGGAGCGGCGGCACCTCGCTTTGATGCTCCGGCATACCGGAGGCAACAAGCGCAAGGCGGCGCAACTGCTTGGCATCTCCCGCTCTACGCTCTTGAACAAGGTGAGGAAATACCGTCTCCTCTTCGCCATGCTCGCGTGCCACGGACTCGCCGGAGCTTCGGTCATGAATGCTCAAGCGCGCCCGGTCTCGAGTGGGCGGGTGGAATCCGGGACGCTCAGCTTCGACGGTCATGCGACCGTCGGCGATTTCGTGGGAGCGACCAAGGCGATTTCGGGTCAGCTGACTGGCGCCCCGACGCTGAGCGCGGTTCAAGGCTGGGTAGAGGCCCCGGTTCGGACTCTGACCACCGGAAACGGGAAGCGAGATAAGGACCTGAACAAGTCGATGGAGTCGGGCGAGTATCCCAACATCCGGTTCGAGCTGAGCGGGATTACCCCAAAAGGAGGAACTCCGGATAGCGTAGCCGCCGTTTTGCATGGCTCGCTCCTCATCCACGGCGTGACGCGACCGGTGGATCTCCCCGCAACGGTACGTTTTGATGGTGCCAAGGCCCGAGTTCATTCCGACTTTCCCTTGAACCTGAAGGACTATCACATTGGCGGGCTCAGCAAGATGCTTGGTGTGCTGAAGATGTACGAGGACATCGAGGTGCACGTCGACCTGCTTTTCTCGCTCGATCACGGCAGCTGAGTAGCTCTCCGCAGGGGAGGGGTGGCCCGGATCCGTTCTGGCCTCCGGGCCGGTCGTCCGCTCGAAGGGGCCGTCGCCCTCCGCTCGTGCGACCTTTAGTGCGTTACCCTGGTTCTCCCCAGGCGAGAGATGATTACAGTGCGGGTGGCGCGGCCGCGGCTGAGCCGGATGGTGGCGTTGGAGAGGCCCAGCGAGAAGCCCTCGGGAGAAAAGGTGAATTGGCGAGCCGGGCCGGCGAGCGCGACCCGGTGCGCCGCGGGACCGGCCTCGGACCACAACGGCGGGTTCATGCCCCGGCGGCGGATGGTCAGGGCCGAGGCGTCGACAGACAGGACCGTGACCAGGCTCTGCGTTACCGCCATCAGGCGAGCGCGCTGGTGGGCAGCAGCGATATGGCTGGCGGCGGCTGAGACTTCGATCCGATCCAGGACCGCCGAGAACCGGGGTATTGCGACGCCGAAGAGCACGCTCCCAAGTGCAAGAACCAGCAGTATCTCAGGGAGGGTAAAGGCCTGTCTCATGATGCGAAGATAGGGGGAACATCTACCGGGGTG
This sequence comes from uncultured Gemmatimonadales bacterium, assembly GCA_963742755.1. Taxonomy (GTDB): domain Bacteria; phylum Gemmatimonadota; class Gemmatimonadetes; order Gemmatimonadales; family GWC2-71-9; genus CAVVWJ01. The sequence continues at coordinate 1,255,282 of CAVUMU010000010.1, read as the reverse complement.
GCACCTTTTTTGTAAGGTGAGGGGCGGCAAGGCGCGAGCCGGGAATGTGTAGAAATGGCACCCTTGTGTGAGGTCATTCCCGAAGCGATACTAGCTGTATCTCTGGTATCGATCCCGGGCAAATGGAAGGATGTGCTTTGTATACGCCGCAGCTCTTGTTTGGTGAGGTGGGGAATTCTACCGATACCCTTACTCACGAACCGTTCCTTGAGCGTGCCCGGCTCCAGCGTGAGCAGGAGCGCGAGGGCTCAGCGCGTCTGGCGCTGGGGGCGTATGTCGTTGCGCGGCTGGTCGACAAGCTCCTCACCCTGGATGCTGACGCCGAGCAGCTCGAAGGCTTCCGCTGGCAGCTCGAGGCGGTGCGCCGGCATGTGAACGATCTCCCCGCGGATGCTCCGGAGACGGCTCATCTTGCCGGCGTTGTCTCGGCTGTCCCCATGCAGGCAAAGGTCACCTCCGGTCTGTGGATGAGTCTCACGGCTTATGCCTACTTCCTCGAGCATGAGGGCCGGCTCGAGGAATCCCTGGAGCTGTTGACGCTGGCCGCTCGCGCCCAGGGACCGATCACTCCTCTGCCGGACTTCGTGTCCTATGCTCTTCTTGCGGGACGCCTCAATCGTCAACTGGCGCGCTGGGATGTGGCGAGTGGATGTTATCAGGCAGCCGAGAACGCCGCGATCTCAAACAGCGACATGACCCGGGCGCTCAAGGCGCGCCTGGGCCAGGCCCATGTGCTCCGCAGTCGAGGGAATCTTCCCCAGGCGCAGGCGCAGGTGGCGCAGGTGATCAGCGATGCGGTCGCTGCCGATCTTGCCGACGTGCAGGGCGACGCCCACCAGGACATGGGCATCATCCTCATGCTGCGGGGACATCGGGGCGAGTCGCTGGAGGCCACCTACAAGGCGTTCAGGCTGGCGCAAGACCCGATGAGCCGGATGCGCATTCTTGGCGACCTCGGCTACGGTTTGAGCGAAAGTGGCTACTACGAGTCAGCCCGCGTGGCGCTGGAGATCGTGGCGGCTTCTAACGTCGGGCACCTGTTCAGGCTCAACTCTCTGCTGGAACTCATGCAGCTCGAGTCGGCCACGGGCAATCGCGTTGCCTTTGAGCGCAGACGCAATGAAGCCAAGGGGCTCACGGAACGAATGACCCCCAGCCTGGCTGTCGACTATCGCTACAAGACGGCTGTGGGGCTGGCGCGGTTCGATCAGATTGAGCGGGCCCGGCACGTGCTGACCGAAGCGCTTCAGGTCGCCGAAAAGAACGGCCTGAACGAGTGGTATTTCCGGCTGGAGCGGATGCTTAACGGGTTGGCCACAGAGCGCGTTGTCGCCGACATCAAAGCCCCGGCCGAGGCGACTCCTACCCCGGCCGTTGCAGAGATGGCTGTTGGCCTGCGGGAGTACGCCTCGCTAGCGGCGGTCTAGGGACCATCGCTGGCTGCGCGTACTCGCGAAGCCTCCAGGCTGGCGCTACACTAGTTGTTGGAGCCCATTCCCTCGAACGTCGGCTGAACCTGTTCAGACGGACCGGTCGCGTCGGTCCGGGTACAGCCGGTGCTGAGAGCGGCTGAGGCGAGCAGAGCCAGAACGAGACCGTAGGTCTTGATGCGAGACATGGGGGTCCTTTCAGAAGCGGTGATGCCCAGGGGTGGGTACGCCGCTAATGTGGGCCTCCAGCGTTGGCGTTTATAGGGCCCATTTGCGACAAATAGGGGCCGATTTGCGACATCTCCTGCTCGCCGCTGTCCCTTCCGAACGTCTCTTGCGGCTCCGAGTGCTCGACCCAGACCGCTACCAGTGGGTTTCGGGAACAGGCTGGCCGGAGGCTGTGGACACCATCCGGGGCAAACCGGTCGAGATGGCTGTAGTGGACCCCCTACTGGGTGGTAGCGCCCGTGCCCACGGCATCGAGCGCATCCGTCTGCTCTTCCCTTCCTTGCCTCTTCTGATCTACACCGAGCTCGCCCCCGCTACTGCCTCGGTCCTGCTCCAGCTGGGCCGGGCAGGGATCAGGCGCGTTGTCTTCCATCGCTTCGAGGACGCCCCTGCCTCGCTGCGGACGGCACTCCAGGCCGAGCTCGACCAGAGCGCGTCCCAGCAGGTCATGCAGGCCCTGGGCGGGGCATTGCAGGAGCTGCCCCCGGAGCTGCTGGGAGCGCTCGAAAGCATCCTGCACGCCGGAGAGGACGCCCCTACCGTCACCGCGCTCGCCGAGCGGGCGCAGTTGACCCGCCGTACGTGCGAGCGTTGGTTTACCAAGGTGGGTCTACCCTCCCCCCGCATGGTGATGGTGTTGACCCGGCTACTTTACGCCCACCGGCTCCTGCTCGACCCGGGTTACACCGTGGAAGACGTGGCACTGAAGCTGGGTTACAGCAAGCCGAAGACACTCCAGATGCACCTCCGTTCGGTATTCGGGCTTACCGCCGGCGAACTGCGCGTGTCGCTCTCTACCGAAGAGGCCTTGATGATCGTTACCGAGCGCTACCTGTCTCCCCTGAGCCAAGTCGCTTCGTGAGCGCCCGCATTCTCGTGGTCGACGATGAGCCATCCCTCCGCCGGACGCTGGAGCGGGCCCTCACCAACTTTGACTACCAGGTTGTGGCGGTGGCCGATCCGCACTCCGCGTATCTCATGCTGGATGAGTCGAGGTTCGACCTGGTGCTGCTCGATCTCAGGCTCCCCCAGATGGCGGGTGATACCTTCTTTCTCGCCATTATCCGCCGGTGGCCCCGGCTGCAGGGGCGGGTCATCCTCATGAGCGGCGATCCACCGTCGGCGCACCTCGAGTGGCCCGCCGAGCTCGTCGCCTGTCCTATCCTGCCCAAACCGTTCACGCTCGACAGTCTGGTGCAGCTGGTGGGGACCGTGCTGGCTCAGGCCAATACCCGCTCGGAGGACCTTCGCGAGGGGAACGGACACGGATGAGCGCCGAATCTTCCTCCGATCCCCTCACCACCCTGCGGGAATACAGCGCCCTCGCGCCCTGGGGACTCCGGGACCTGGCCGCGTTGGCGGGTGGAATTCTCGATGCCTCCGGCGTGGTCCCGGTCAACGCAGCGGCGCGTGCGAGACCGAGTGAGCGCACCATCCGCTTCTACGTCGCTCGAGGCCTGGTGAGTCCACCCGACGGGCGAGGGACGGCCGCGGTGTACTCCTACCGTCACCTGCTCCAGGTGCTGGCCATCAAGCTGCGCCAGATGGAAGGCGCCACCCTGGAGTCCATGGTGAAGGAGTTCGCCAGCCTGACTGGTGACCTCATCGAGCGGCGGGCGGCGAGTGCGCTGGGTCCAGGCCTCCCTCCCCCCGGTCACCTGCCGCTGCTGCGGACGCCCGGAACCGGACGGGGAAGGGTCGGACGAGCGGTCATGGCCTGGCTGGCGCCAGTTGAGGGTATATCCGCGGCGAGCTCGACCTGCCGGCGCATCGCGGTTGCCCCCGGGGTAGAAGTCTTGATCGACGAGCAACACCCGGCGTTGCGGCTCAACGGCGACAGCGCCGTCATCGCCGAGACCCTGCGCCAGGCGTTGATGTCGGTTGTCGGGATGGAGCCGGTCACCGTTCCGGAAGAAACCGTGCCCGATGCAGGAGCATGGAAGGGTTAGCCCACTAACAAAGGATCCGACATGGGCATGATTGTCGTGCTGGCCATTATCGCGGTGATCGTCTTGTGGATGGTGGGTGCCTACAACGGGCTCATCTCGCTCAAGAACCAGGTCGTCAACGGCTGGAAGCAGATCGATGTGCAGCTCAAACGACGCCATGATCTGATTCCCAACCTGGTGAACACGGTCAAGGGCGCGATGGACTTCGAACGCTCTACCCTCGATGCGGTGATCTCGGCGCGGAATCGGGCTATCGGAGCGACTGGCGTGCAGCAGACAGCCAAGGCCGAGGGAGAGCTGACCCAGGCATTGGGAAGGCTGTTCGCCCTCACCGAGGCCTACCCTGACCTCAAGGCCACCCATAACGTCGCGCAGCTTCAAGAGGAGCTGACCAGCACCGAGAACAAGATCGGTTTTGCCCGCCAGCTCTACAACGACGTGGCCACCCAATACAACACCAGGCAGATGCAGTTTCCCACGAACCTCGTTGCCGGCCTGGCGAAGGCTTCCCCTGCAGAGCTCTGGGAGATCGAGGATGCGGGCGAGCGAGCCGTTCCCGTAGTCGATCTGTCGGCGACCAAACGCGGCGCGTGAGCGACGACGCCAACCTCTTTGCTCAACAGGAGTCCAACCGGCGGCGCTCTACCTGGCTGACCTTCGGCTTTCTGCTCTTTTTTGCCTGGGTCGGATTCGGGGGTGATCTCGCCTTCTGGCTGCTGACCGCCGACGCCGGTCCCGGCTCCTACCATCATGTCGTCCCGTTCATTGGCCTTGTCACCGTTCTCTCCGCCGCCTTTATCTGCTGGTATTCGTGGCGCCACGGCGCCGACCGGGTGCTGTGGTCGACTGGAGCCTGGGAGCTGATCGAGCCCGCCTCCCCGGAGCAGAAGCAGCTGATGAACGTGGTAGAGGAGATGGCGATCGCCTCGGGGCTGCCTAAACCCCGAGTCTGGGTGGTTCCGGACGCCGACCCCAATGCGTTTGCGACCGGCCGTGACGCCGCTACGGCGAGCGTGGCCGTAACCGAAGGGCTCCTGGCTGTACTATCGCGCGACGAGCTACAGGCCGTAATCGCGCATGAGATGGCGCACGTGCGCAACCTCGATATCCGGCTCATGACCCTCCTGGCCGGCATGATCGGGGCGATCGCCCTCCTGTCCGATGGCATGGGCCGCATGGTCGGCCGGGGCAGCCGCGTCGGGCGAGGGTGGGGAGTGGAAAAGGGCGGGAAAGGCGGGAAAGGAAATCCGCTGGGCCTCGTCATCCTGGTGCTCTGGCTCCTGACTGTGGTGATAGCGCCGGTGGTCTCGCGGATTCTCGCGATGGCGGTGAGCCGGAAGCGGGAGTATCTGGCTGACGCCACGGGAGCTCAGCTGACCCGCAACCCGATGGCGCTGGCCTCGGCGCTGGAAAAGCTGGAAGGGGCAAGCGCGGCCACCGAGTCCATCACCCAGGGCTCGGCCCATCTGTGCATCGTGGATCCCTCGCCCGGGCTGATGTCGTCGAAGGAGGGGTTCCTGGCCGACTTTGTGGCGTCGCATCCGCCGATCCGCCAGCGGATCGTCCGGTTGCGCGGAATGTCGTACCAGCAGGCTAAGCGGGAGTCAGCCGGCGCACTATCTCCGCCGTAAAGGTTCCCGGATCGAACGGCAGTAGCACCACATGGTCGGCCCCCGCCGAGGCAGCCGCGGTCCCGTCTCCCGCCACCAGGGCAACGAGCAGGTACTCACGCTCGCTCTCGACGACGAATCCACCCAGCGGGTGCGCGCCCGGTGTGCTGGCGCCACCCGCTATCACGACAACCGTCACGCCGATGCGTGCCGCCGACCCCTGGAGCTCGGAGACGCTCTGGCAGCGCTCGACGTGGAAGCCCGCGCCGCGCAGGAGGAGCGAGACGATCCGGATCAGATCCTCGTCCGGGAGGTGCAAGAGGGCAGTTCCGCGCTGCAAAATCGCGGTCTCGTACTCCTTCCGCTCCAAATCCACCATACGAACTCCGCGCAGGTAGTCCTTGCTGCGGATCTCCCTGAGCTTGCCGATCCGCTGGACGATGTCGCGGATCCGCCGGAGCGCCTGACGGATATCTTCCAGCCCCTGCTTCAAGGTTTCGGGGGGCACCCCCGGGTCGTTCAGCAGCAGCTCCACATCGGCAAAGGCCGACATGAGCGGGTTGTTGATCTCGTGGTGGAGAGTGACGGTCATCTCACCCACGGCCGCGAGGCGTTCAGCTCGAACCAGATCGCGCTCCGCCTCAGTCAGCGCCTTACGCAGCTCACGTCCCCGCCGTACCCGCTCCAGAATCTGGGGCAGCAGCTCGGTCAGCGCCGAGTCCTTGGCCAGGTAGTCGTCGGCGCCCCGACGCAGTGCGGATGCCACCAGCGACTCGTTGCCGTGGCCGGTGACCAGCACAACAGCGGGGGGCGAGGGGCGGGTACGAATGGCGTCGAGCACGTCGAGGCCGCTGGTGTCCGGCAGCTGCTGGTCGAGCAGCACGATATCGATACCCTCGAGCGACGCCAGCGCGTCACGGCCGGTGGCAACCTGTACCGCCGGCTCATAGCCATTGGAGGCAAGGATGTGCTGCACCAGCCGACCCAGATCAGGGTCGTCATCCACCAGTAAGATCCGGGGCAACACCGACTCAGCCATGGGCCTGCACCGGCCTCGGCCGGAACCCCACCCGGGCGAACTTCTCCCATCCAGTCCTGCCCCGCCACGCATCCCACAACCCCCGCACCCGCCAATAGAGTGTGAGCTGCCGGTAGCCGAAGTTCTCCAGCACCCCATACGCCAGCAGGACCAGGACGTCACGCCGCCGGCTGAAGGGCAGCAGGTGACGCTCCAGCCGGTCGGCGAGCCCATAGCGGAAACGCCAGGCACCGACCACCACCGCCAGGATGTTCACGAGAACCCCGTAGCCGAGTGAAGCCAGCAGGAAAGCCCACAGGTATGGGTAGTTGACCAGAGGGGCGTCCAGCACCCGTTCCATGATCAGCAGGAACAGGAGGCAGAGATACCCCGCTATCTCGACCAGGGGGCCGTAGTACTCGAACAGCCAGGAAGCCGGCAGAGCAAACCAGCCGATGCGGCCGTACTTCGTCCGCCACATCATCGCTCGATGATACCGCAGCGACTCGCGGAGGCCTCGGTACCAGCGGCCGCGCTGTTTGCGGAGCGACATAAACGATTCGGGAACCTCGGTCCACGCGACCGGATGGGGGAGGAATACGATTCGCCGGCCGGAGAGCTTGTCGAGCACGAAGCGGTGCAGCCGGACGATGATCTCCATGTCCTCGCACACAGTGCCGACCCGGCGGCCTACGTACTCCTCGGTGATCCGGTGCCGCAGAAACGGGGTGAGATACCCGCCGGCCCGGATCACCGTCTCTTTCTCGAAGACGGCAAAGACCCCGCTCAGGATCAGGATGGACCGCATCCGGTCGAGTCCGGTCCGGGCAGTGGTGAAAGAGCGAAGGTACTCCACCATCTGGAACCGCGGCAGCGACCGGGTCGGAAGCCCCACTTGCACTACCCGGCTGTTCCGCACGGTGCAGCCGTTGGCAATGGCGACCTGGCCGCCGACCGCCACTACCCGCGGATCCTCCTGGATAACCCGCATCAGCTCCTTGAGTGCCCGCTGGTCGAGAATCGAATCGGCGTCGAGCGACACGAAGTAGGGCGCGGTGGCGGCATTGATCCCGGCGTTCAGCGCGTCGGCCTTGCCGCCGTTTTCTTTGTCGATGACGATCAGACGCAGGACGCTGGCCGGCAGGGGGACGGTGGCCTCGTACATGGCCCGAACCCCCGCGGTACCGATGGCCGGACGATACGGTACCTCAGTCCTTCGGAGGCGGAAGGCGCGCTTGAGCCGGTCGAGCGTCTCGTCACTCGAGCCGTCGTTGACCACCACCACTTCAAACCTGGGGTAGTCGCATTGAACGAGGCTGGTGACACTGTCTACGATGGTGACCTCCTCGTCGTATGCCGGCACGATCATGCTGAGCGGTTTGGTGAGGTCTCCCCGATCGATGAGGTCCAGGTCCTCGACAAAGTGGCCCGCCACCCGGCGGCGCACCTGCCGGGCCGATAATCCGATGAGCCAGAGGGTATAGGTGTTGTAGAGCAGGAAGTACAACAAGAATACCGGCTGTACCACCAGCGCGAAGACGATCAGTGCCTGAGTAAGCGTCTCGATCATGACGTCGCTTCCGGCAGGGTCACGATGGCAAGCTCCAGGGCCCCATTCACCCGGTGGCGGATGGAAGGCACCGGATCAGTGCGAGCCACATCGTGGGCCACGTCGTCCCGTACCAGTGCCAGGGCGAGAGCCGCCGCGAGGCGTCGCTCCTCCGCGGCGGCCGTGCGGGCTGCCTGGCGGAGGCTGGAGAGATCGGCGCCTTCCTGGACTGCCTGTGCTGCGATCTGGGCGTCCAGCCCGGGAGGAAACGGCAGGGCAATCCCCTGGACCAGGCGGGCAACGTAGGCTGCCGCTCGCACGGTCATGTCGGGGTCGGCTGCCAGGTGATCGAGCGTAGCAAGGCCTGCTCTTGGAAGCTGGGACGCCCGGCCCAGGACGAGGGCGACCTCCCTCCGGACGCCGGCATCGGGGTCCCGGGTCATGCTCTCCAGAAGGTCGTACCGATCAGCGGCCAATGCTGCTCCTGCTGCCGCACGCCGTACCGAAATCTCGGGGTCGACGGTCAAGGCCTCCAAAGACGCCGGGTCCGCCAGGTCGGGACGGTTGCGCCATAGATCGACCACCGCAGCACGCACCTCCGGGGAGCTACTGCACCCCAACGGCAGCACGAGGCCCGGCAGGCGGGGATGGTCGATATGGCGGGCGAGCCGGATAATCAATACCGCGCGTGCGCTTTCCGGGGGAAGCCCCTGCACCAGCTGGGCAAACAACGCGAAGTGCTCCTCGGCCAGCGCCGCGGCGGCGGCCAGCACTACAGGATCGTCGTCGGCTCGAAGGAGTTGAATCAGTCTGGCCAGCGCGCGGGCCGGGGCGGCCCGGCTGAAGAGTGCCACCGCGGTCTTCCGCACCAGCCCGCTGGGATCTCCCAGAGACCGGGCTCCGACCGCGAGCTGGTCCTCCGAGTCGAGCAGGTCTCCCACCGCGATCAGGGCCGCGGCGCGAACCTCGGGCGTTGGATCTTCGCGCACAGTCCGAAGCAGAGCGCCCCGGCTCTGCCCTCCCTGAAAGGCGCGAAGGCTGCTGATTAGGCGGACCCGCTCGCCCGCATCGAGCATCCTTCTCACGCCCTGCGCCAGGGCTGTCTGTGCCTCCTCATCGTCCGGCATCGCCAGCGCGCGCAGCTCCAAGTGGCTTGCCGGAGAGAGCCGGCAGCCCAGCAGCCGGAAGCGGGCATCGCCCTTCAACCGCTCCCTCAGCAGGCCACGCACTGCGGTCTGGTCGGGCATCTCTAGCACCCGGGCCACCATGCTCTGGCGGTCAAAGGCCCCCGCAGCCAAGACGGCTGCGGCTCGCACGTTGGCCGAATCGCCCCGCCGGCAGGCCGCAATGAGCGCGCCCTCGCCCTCACGCACTTGTAGCGTCCCGATGGCGATCGCGGCCCGCTCCCGCACCAAGGCAGAGGGATCCTCTTCGAGCAATGCCAGCAACACTCGTCCGTGCTGCAGCCCCTCAACCCGGGCGCTGGCATCGATCGAGCTGGCACGCACCCGATCGTCGGTATCCCGAAGGCCGGCGGCTATCGCGGCCGCCGCCAGCTCGCGCTCGCTGTCGGAACGGCCGACGCGCTCGAGGGCCTCAATGGCCGCTGCCCGGACGGGGGGCATGCGATCATCGAGAAGTCGTTGCACGGCTGGAATGGCTCCCGGGCTGCGAGACCGACGCAGGGTGCGGATCAGAGCCAGTTTGCCTTCCGCCTCAGGCGAGTCGATCAGCGGGTCGATCAGGTCGGCCAGTGCCTCAGGGTCCAGCCGGCCCACGGCAGCCACGATCGCATCGCTCACATCCGTGGACTGATTGGGGAAGGCGTGGAGCAGTTCCGGTACGACCGACCGGTCGCCCAAACCTCCCAGGGCCCGTGCTGCCTTGAGTCGGATGTCGGCATCACTGTCGCCCAGTAGATCGAGCAGATCGGGGACCAGCGAGGTGAGTCGCGCATCCATAGCCGCCACGACCGCCGCCTGCCGCACGATCGGGCTCAGGTCGCTCAGCAAGCGCTGGATGTCGGCACCAGCCGCCGCCGCGCCAGCTGCTCCGAGCGATCGAGCCGCGGCAGCTCGCACCATCGGATCCGGGTCAGCGGTTTGGGTCCGCAATAACCCTACGATCTCAGGCCCTCCCAGATCTCCAACCAGCCCGACCGCCGCCGCGCGGACGCGCTGATCCGGATCGGAGAGCCCACCGATGGCTGTGCTGAGAGCTTCCCGAGGACCTGCCGAACGCAGCGTCTTGAACGCCAGCACCCGAAGCGGCGCCTCGCTGTCGCCTGAAGCGATCTGGAGTAGCTCGGGCAGCAGGTCCTCGCGCCCAGTCCGTTGAACCGCCGTAACGACCGCCTCCCGAACCTGGGATGAGGGATGCTGCGCCAGCTCCGCCAGGAGCTCGCGCGTTCCGGCGGTGGCGAACTTCACCAAGGCGTCCGACGCCTCCGGGGCTCGCTCACCGCTTTCGATCAGGTGGACCAGATTGTCGGGTACCCCAAGCCGCTCGAGGGCCACTGCCGCCCGGACCCGGATTTCCGGATCCGGGTCGTCCAGCGCCACCAGAAGCGGTCCCTCGGCCACCGACCCGATCTGCTCCAGCGCCTCGACACTGCGCATGCGTACCCACCAGGCGGGGTCGCCCAGGGCGCGCACCAGACGATCGATCACCTCGGGCCCGCCGAACTCGCTCAGCGCCGAGGCGATGCGAGCTCTGACGAATGGGGCCGGATCGGTGAGCAGGTGTTCAAGGAGGTAACCGACCGCGCGCCGGTCGCCGAGCCGGCCGAGTGCTGTGGCGGCCTTGCCTCGCACTTCGTCTTCGGGGTTGCCCAGCGATCTCACCAGTGAGGGGAAGGCGCGCCGGGCGCGCACTTCGCCCAGCACGTTGGCCGCCCAGGCCCGCGCGGGCTGGCGGCTGGAATCGTTGAGCACGGCGATGAGTGGATCGACCACCATCTCGCCATGGCGGGTGAGGATGTCGGCGATGCGGGGAGCCAGCCAGGCCTCTGCGGTGGCCAAGGTGCGAATGAGGGGCTCGACGGCGCCGGGATCCGCAATCCGCGCCAGGGCACGGAGGGAGACTTCGCGGACGTCCGAGTCCTCGGTCCGGGTGGCCTCGACGGTTTCCAGCAGGGCAGGCACCGCTTTGGCTCCCCCGACCCGCCCCAGAAGCTCGGCAGCAAAGGCACGATCACGCCACTTCGGGGCCAATCGAAGCTGGTCGACATACTTGTCCACCAGGCCGAGCCGGTCGTAGGCCTCCAGCAACCAGGTGGGACGTCCGTTGGCGGTCCGAGCCTGCTCCTCCAGCACGGCTTCCAGGGCGTCGAGATCGCGCAGGGTGCTCATGTGGTGAATCGCCGGCCCAAGGAGCGCTTGCTCCCGGGAGGCCAGCTCGATGACCAGATCCCGGTAGACCCCTTTCCGGGCGGCTAGCCGGCGCTCAACGTGGTCCAGGTACCAGGTGTCGACGAGCCAGGCGAGAACGGTCAGCAGTCCCACGGCCAGCATGGCACCGGCAGCGATGAGGATGAGGTTCAACGCCGTCATGGGGCACCCGCAAGGCCGATCGGGGTCTATGGCTGGTTCGGCGTATCAGCACGTCAGACGCTGGCGTCGTCCAGAAATACCAGCGTCTGGCGATGGGAGACGACCGCCTCGAGGGATCGGTGAATAGCGGGGTCTACCACTGTACCAATAAGGTCCCGCATTCGCTCGACCGCAACGTCGGGGGGCATTTTCTCCTGGTAGGGGCGGGCGGTGGTCAGGGCATCGAAGATCTCTACCGTGCCGACAATCCGGGCGCCGAGCGGTATCTCCTCCCCCTTGAGCCGGTCGGGGTAGCCGAGACCGTCCCACCGCTCGTGGTGGCTGCGGACGAATCCGATTACGTCCTTGAGATGAACCAGCGGCGACAGGATCTGGGAGCCCACGGTCACATGCTGTTTGACGTGGTCGTACTCCTCTTCAGTGAGGGGGCCCTGCTTGTTGAGAATCTCCTCTCGGATGCCAATCTTGCCGATGTCGTGCAGCCGGCCACCGGTGCGTACCGCCTCGACCAGCTCGTCGCCGCAGCCGTGCTCCGCCGCGACCATGGCCGAGAGATCGGCGACCCGGGCCGAGTGCCCCCTGAGATAGGGGTCCTTGGCCTCCAGGGCATTGACCAGGGCCTCGAGGGTCGCCACCGAGATCCGCTCCTGGTTGGCCTGCTCGACGCGCCGCTCGGCTACCCGGGTGGCTACCTCCTCTTTCAGCCATTGATTGATCTGCTGGCCTTCCATGAGGGTATGCCGGCGCTGCAGGGCGTGGTGAATGGCCCGGCTGAGATGGCCGAGATCGATGGGCTTGATCAGGTAGTCGAAAGCGCCGCGCTGCATGCAGAGCGCGGCGCTGGTCGCGTCATTGACCGCGGTCAGCATCAGGAGCGCGATGGTGGGCTCGAGCTCCATAATCTGGGGCACCAGCTCGACCCCGCTAATGCCAGGCATGTTCACGTCCAGGAGCATGCCGGTGATCTTCTGACGCTGCAGCACCAGCAACGCCTCTTCACCGCTCGACGCGGTGGCAACCTCGTATCCCTGCTGGGTGAGAAACTTGCGGAGCGCGTTGCGAATCGAGTCTTCGTCGTCTACCACAAGCAGCGTGATCGGCCCATCGGTCAGGGGCAAGGCTCCTCCATCAGCGCTATTGTCTATTGGCTACTGGCCGTGAGTTAACCTAACAGGTTCGCCGGTGAAGGTGGCCAGGCTCAGCCGGGCCCGAGATCAGGAGTCCGCGAAAAGCCAATCGCGTTACCCCACAAACTCCACCCTTACCCTCTCCGGTATGACCCCGGCCTCATACCCGCGGTCGAGCAGCAGCTGGACCGCCTGTCGCCCGCGGGGTCCATAGTCCACCGTCCACTGGTTGACGTACATCCCCACGAAGGCATCGGTCCGCTCGTCGCCGATTCCCCGGTTGTACTGCTTGGCGTGGGCCAGCGCAGGCGCTCGATGTTCCAGGGCATACACGATGCTGGCGCGAAGGTCACGGGCAATCTGGGCGGTCACCTCGGGGCCCAGATCTCGCCGGACGGCATTTCCGCCGAGGGGAAGTGGGAGACCGGTGTCCTCGAGCCACCAGGCCCCCAGGTCGGCCCACAGGTGCAGCCCGGAGTCGACGTAGGTCAGCTGGCCTTCGTGGATGAGCAGCCCGATGTCGACCTCGCCGCGGTGGACCGCATCCTCGATCTGATCGAACGGAAGGGTGACGGTGATGCAGTCCGGCTGAAAGAACTGCAGCGCGAGGTAGGCGGTCGTCAGCGTGCCGGGTACCGCCACCCGGCGACCCCGGAGTGCCGACCGCGGATCGGCCGGGCATGGGAGCTTGGAGACCAGACGCGGCCCGTACCCGTCTCCCATGGAGCAGCCGGAGCCGAGCAGCGCGTAGTCGCGCGAGAGATACGCATAGGCGTGAATGGACACCGCCGTGACCTCCAGCTCGGCGCGCCGGGCCCGCTGATTGAGCGATTCGATGTCGGCCAGCTCATGGACGTACCGCAGGTCGCCGGTGTCGAGCTTGCCCTCCGCGAGCGCGTAGAACATGAAGGCGTCGTCGGAGTCTGGGCTGTGGGCCACTCGAATCGTCTTGGACATGTCGTTCCGGGAAAAGCGTAACTTCATCGTTTTGCTTTGAATTCATCCACGGCTGGCTTGTGTTCAAGGTACTCGACACGACCTGCCTTTGATTCGCCGTCGTAATGCTTGAGAAAGTCGCGATGAGCCTGGGCGCGTCCGGCAGGATCGTTCCTCAGCTCGGCTACTTCGCCCCGTACCAGGTAACCGAAAAGATGCCCCGGCGATTCAGCTAGAATGGTGTCGGCCAGCGCCAAGGCGGCCGGAAATTCTCCGACCTGAGTATGTAGCATCGCGGCATGATATCGGGCATCGGCGTCCCGAGCCTCGAGTTGCTGGTACGCCCCGAGAGCCATAGGGGTAAACCGACGGACCTCGGTGGAGTCGCTCCTGGAGGCCGCCCTCATGATTCGATCGTAGAGCCGGTCGAAGCGCTCACGGGGGGTCATTGCGCTGATATCCGGGGCAGGCCCCGAGGGGCCGCCAGTCCCCGGCAGGCCGGTGCTGGAGCCCACGTTGGCCATGTCGGGGGCTGCCGGTGCCGGGGTGTCACTCGCCACGTTATACGCAATCCCACCCACCAGCAGGACGCACACGGCCCCGGCTACGAGCCAGGCCGTTCGATCGGATGCACCCGTTCCCGCCGGCTGGCCGCAGTGATGGCAGAAGCGGGCCTGGGCCGAGAGCTCAGCCTGGCAGTGGGCACAGGTGCGCCGGGCGAGAGGTGCACCGCACCCGCTGCAAAACTTGCCCGACGCCGGGCTACCGCAGGAAGGGCAGGTGGCTGAAGGAGAAGTCATGAGAGGAGAAGCGTAAACGGTAAACGGTGAACGGTAAACGGGGAGACCCTTACCTGCCGGGTAAGTTGTACGTTTCTTTAGGGCTTACTGTTCACTGTTCATCCGTTCACGCTTTTCACGAAACCAGCATGCCCCCAGCAAAACCGCGTCTGCCCGCCTCGCCCGAGCGTCCCACCCTTCAGGGCTTTCCCGCCGAGCTGGGCGATGCCGGCAAAAAGGACGTGCTGGAGCTGGCCCATCGCTTCAGCGTCGATTTCATCCGGCTTCAGTTCACCGACATCCTTGGCGTCAACAAGAATGTCGAGGTGCCCCGCAGCCAATTCGAAAAGGCGCTGGATGGGGAAATCATGTTCGACGGTTCCTCGATCGAAGGCTTCGTCCGAATCGAGGAATCCGACATGCTCCTGAAGCCGGATCTGCACACCTTCCGGATCCTTCCCTACGACGACGAAGGGGGCCGGGTAGCCCGGCTGCTCTGCGACATCTACACCCCTGACGAGCAACCGTTCGTTGGCTGTCCCCGCACCACCCTCAAGCGGCAGGTCGAGCGAGCCAAGCAGATGGGCTTTGCCATGATGGCCGGATGCGAGGCCGAGTTTTTTCTCTTCGAGAAGGCGCCGGATGGCTCGCCCACCACCATTACTCACGATTCGGCAGCCTATTTCGATCTGGGCCCGGTGGATCGCGGTGAGGAGATCAGGCGGGTGATCGTGGAGCAGTTGGTGGAGATGGGCTTCGAAGTAGAAGCTGCCCATCACGAGGTCGCGACCGGCCAGCACGAGATTGACTTCAAATATGCCGACGCGCTCACCACCGCGGACAATCTGACCACGTTCAAGTTCGTCGTCCGCAATGTGGCCAGCCGCTTTGGTTTCATGGCGTCCTTCATGCCCAAGCCGCTCGAGGGGATCAACGGGAGCGGGATGCACACCCATCAGTCCCTGTTCCGGGGCAAGGAAAACGCATTCTTTGATCCCAAAGCCGGGCACCAGCTGTCCAAGGTCGCGCTGAGCTACATCGAGGGGCTGCTTCAGCACGCTCGCGGCTTCTGCGCCATTACCAATCCCCTGATCAACAGCTACAAGCGGCTGGTGCCGGGATACGAGGCACCGGTCAACGTCGCCTGGTCCATGCGCAACCGGTCGCCACTGGTGCGCATCCCCGACCGGCGAGGCCTCGGCACCCGCTGCGAGCTCCGGATGCCGGATCCCTCCTGCAACCCCTATCTCGCACTCACGGTTCAGCTCGCGGCGGGTCTCGACGGGATCGAGCGCACGCTCGAAGCCCGGGAACCAGTCAGCCGCAACATCTTCACCATGAGCTACAGGGATCGCCGGAAATACCGGATCGACGAGCTACCCCGCGACCTGCACGAAGCCCTGGAGATGCTGGAGAAGGACGACGTGATCAAGGCGGCGCTGGGCGAGCACCTGACGGAACGATTTCTGGAGGCGAAGAGAAACGAAGTGCTGCAGTACAACCTGCAGGTGAGCAAGTGGGAGATCGATAACTATCTGGGACGGTACTAAGCGGGGCAGCGGGCAGTCGGACCGAGATACTGGAGGTGTTCAGGAGCAGAGTGCGGTTACCGCCCCGCTGCCCCGCTGCCCCGCTGATCTCCCGCCAGCACCAGCGACACCACCCCAAACTGCAAGGGAACCTCCACCTGCGCCGGCAGTCGGCGGGCATCGTCCGTGATCCAGACCTTCATGGTCATTCCCCGCGAGGTAACCGTGACGGGGATGGACGGCACAGTTTTTCCACCCGGCATCGCCACCGATTCGCGTGCGGCCGCTACCGCAACCTGGATTGGGTTGTAGCCGGTCCTGAAATAGCGGGAGTAGGTGTACGACCGGCCCAATTGAAGTGGAGCGGTACGCAGAAAGTATAGGAAGGCAAGCTCATCCAGCGGCTCAGCGGGGGAGACCCACTCGCCGGGCACGCCAACCTCGCGGTAGCGGCCCGAGTCGGGCACGATGACATATTCGTGCCCCTCGGCCTTTCCGGCTTGCGTCATCTGGCGCTGGAAGCGGAGAGAATTGAATCGCCGGCTGTCGACCCAGGACGTCAGGTCGTAGCGCACACGCAGCCCCGGCGGTCCGCCCTGCCCCGCCATGGTGAACACGTAGGCGTCCACCCCCCGTTCCGGAGCCCGCCGGCTGACCGAGATCGTGGCTGTGCCGACGTCGAAATACCCGAGCTTCGCATCGTAACGGAGGGTTTCTCCGACGGCGAACGGGTGAGGAGCAACCAGGATCCCCAGGAGACGCGTGAGCAGCAGGGTTATGGATATCACGGAGCGAAATATACCCCGATGAACCCCTCGGCCTACCTGCTCGATCTGGATGGCACCCTCTATGCCGGTGGCGCGGCCATCCCGGGTGCGCCCGAGGCGCTTGCCCGACTGCGAAAGCGCATGATCCCCTATCGCATGGTCACCAACACGACCAGCCGCTCCAGGGCCATGCTGGTTCAGCGTTTACGAGACTATGGCTTCGAGGTCTCGCCGGAGGAGGTGTATACCGCCACCCTTGCCGGAAGCGAGGCCGCCAGGAACGCGGGATATCGCTGCGTGGCCCCCTTTATCCCGGAGCCGGCCCTCACGGATTTGGCCGATCTGGAGCTTTACGGTGGGACCTCTGGACGGGCCGCCAATGGCAATCCCGACGCGGTGGTAGTGGGCGACCTGGGCGAACGTTGGACCTACGGCCTGCTGCAGGAGGCGTTTGACTACCTGATGGCGGGAGCCGGGCTCATCGCTCTCTCCCGCGACCGGTACTGGCTCGACGCCGGCCGGCTGGTGCTCGACGCCGGTCCTTTCGTAGCGGGGCTGGAGTTTGCTTCGGGCAAGGGCGCGGTAGTCGCCGGTAAGCCCAGCCCAGCATTTTACACCGCGGCGTTACGCAGCCTGGGGCTGGACCTCCCGGGATCCGTTGCGATGGTGGGGGACGATCTCTGGTCTGACGTGCAGGGGGCTCAGCGTGCTGGGCTCCAGGGATGGCTGGTCCGCACCGGGAAATACCGGGAGGCGGGTTTACGCGAGAGTGGGATAAGGCCGGACCGGATTCTCGACAGCATCGCCGCTTTGGCTTAACGACTCTCTTATCTTCAAGCCCTTACGGTTACGATCGCCCTTGTCTTCACCTGGAGTTCTGTTGCACCTTCGGCACCTTCTGCCGCTCGCGGCATTCCTGCTTCCGCTCCGACTTCCTGCCCAGACTGCGGCTGATGCAGGTTCGATCCCTGATTCCGGCCTGATCATCCGCGGGGTCCAGCTCCAGCGGCGGGATATCTTCGATCCCGACGAGCGGAGCTGGTTTGCCCGGTTGGCCAACAGTCTGCACGTTCGCACCCGACCGGCGGTGATCCGAAACGAGCTCCTTTTCCGGACCGGCGAGGCCTATGACTCAGCCTCGATCGCGGAGTCGGAGCGGAATCTCCGGGCCATGGGCATCTTCCGCCGAGTCCAGATCGACACCATCCGGACGCCTCAGGGTCTCATGCTGCGCGTGGTAACCAAGGACGGCTGGAGCACGCAGGCGGATTGGAGGTTTCGCAGCACCGGTGGTCAGGTGGCCTTCACCATCGGCCTGGTGGAGAACAACCTCCTGGGAACCGCGGCATCGGCCGCGGTGCGCTACCGTAAAGACCCCGACCGCTCCAGCGTGACCCTGGCGTTCCGGCGGCCCCGGCTTTTCGCCGGCACCGTCGGACTGGGAGTGGTCTATGAGAACCGGTCCGACGGCAGCATCGCCGGCGTGGCGGTGGGGCGGCCGTTTTTCGCCCTCACTTCCAAGAAGGCATTTCGTTTCGAGCTGGAAAACCGGCATGAACGGGTGCTGCGATTCAGGGATGGACTGGACGTGGCCTCGGATACGCTGAGCCGGCGCTACACGTTGTTCCGGAGTACGGCCGCATGGGCGCTTCAGGCCTCGACAGCAGGCTACCTGAGGGCTGGAATCGCGGGCCAGATCCGCCGCGATGACTTCCAACCCGAGAGCTCGACCGGGCCCTTCCCGCGGAATCTGACCGCGGCAATAGGACCCTACCTGGTCTGGAATCAGGCTCGCTTTCTGGTGACTCGAGGCTACGCCGGATTCGCGCGAGAAGAAGACGTGGATCTGGGAACGACCCTGCGGGTCGGGCTGAGCCTGGCCCCGAAGGCCTTTGGGTATGACCGCAACGGGATCGGTCCGGAGGTTGGCGGACGGGTGGGCGTGCGGTTGCCGGGTGGCTTCGCCTATCTGGAGGCGCTGGCGAACGGTCTTTACACTTCAGCGGGGCTCGACTCCGGCACGGCCCAGGTCGCAGCTACCACTGTGTTCCAACCCGGGCCCCGCCATGTCGCCGTTCTTCATGCCGAGGCGGGCTGGCGCGACAACCAGACCCCGGGCGAAGAATTCGACCTGGGACTCGGCACCGGTCCGCGGGCATTCGGCAGCCATGCGTTCACCGGCGACCGTTCGGTCTTTTTGACGGGTGAGTACCGCTACACCGTGGTGGAGGATGTTCTCAATATGGGGAGCCTGGGCGTTGCCGGGTTCGTCGACCATGGCGGCGCGTGGTACGCCGGCTCACGCCGGAGGCTGGGCTGGGATGCGGGGGTGGGGCTCCGAGTCGGTGCCAGTCGCTCCTCCGTGACCGATGCCCTCAGGTTCGATTTCGCCCGCCGCTTTGCCAACGACGTCGAGTCCGCAGGCTGGGTGCTTACGGTCGGAAAAGGCTTCGCCTTTGGAAGCCTGAAACCTGGCCCGAGCTGATGAAGGCTCGGGCGCCTGGCCGGAGAACCGATGCCCGAATCGAGCTGCTGCTCGAGATGCTGGATCAAGCCTTTGATCGGAGGGGTTGGCACGGAACGACGCTCCGAGGCTCGCTCCGGGGCGTGACGCCGGTCGAGGCACTCTGGAGGCCGGCCCCTGGAAGGCACAACATCTGGGAGCTGACTGTGCATGCCGCTTACTGGAAGTACGCGGTGCGTCGGCGGCTCGCCGGAGACGCGACCGGCTCCTTTGCCCGCAAGCCCAGCAATTGGCCGGCGGTGCCGACTACTCCGGATGCCGGAGCGTGGAAGCGGGATATCGTCCTGGTGGAAGGAGAGCACCGGCTGCTGCGGGAGGTGGTGCGCACCATGCCTCCAGCCCGGCTCGATGAACGCTCACCCCAGGGCGTGTGGACCAACGCCGAGGAGATCCATGGCGTCGCCGCTCACGACCTCTACCACACCGGCCAGATTCAGCTGATCAAGAGGCTCATGAGGTAACCCGCAGGTACCGCACCAGGAAGAAACCGCCCACTATCAGCGCGATGATCAAGAGCAGTAAGGCCAGCACGGTAATGCCGCGCCGGGCGTTGGCTGCGGTGACCCCTGGCATGCGTACCTCCGTAAGAGTCGGGAGTCGGAGTCAGGGGCGGGGTTTAGAACTCGGTATCAGATCCCGACTCCAGACTCCAGACTATAGCATCGGCTTGCGAGAAACCAGCGGCAAAGGCTCAATTCAGCCATGGAAGCGCCTGCCGTCCCCGAGTCCCTGCCGGCCACCACCGAGTCCCAGCGGCTGCTGACCCTCGAGCTACTGGTCGGTCTTCTGACCGCGGCAGCGGCGCTCGTGCTATTCACCTGGCTCGGGCGCGAGGTGCTGGAGGGGGAGGTGCTGGCCTTCGATGAGCGGCTCCGGGCGCTGGTACACGGCACGGCCTCGTCTGGGTTGACCGTGCTGATGCGCGCAGCCAGCTACTATGGGGGACCTGCCGTCCTCATCTCCGCCGCGTTGGGGGCAGCTCTGATCTTTTTGGTCAAAGGGCGGCGTCGAGGCGCGCTGCTGGCGGTCGTGACCCTGGCAGGGGCGGGCCTGCTGAACGGGCTGCTCAAGTTCTCCTTTGCCCGGGTGCGTCCTGCGGCCTTCTTCGACTACCCGCTGCCGGTCAGCCCCAGCTTCCCGAGCGGGCACGCGCTATACGCTGCCAGCATCTTCGGAGGCCTCGCCGTTCTGATCACGGCGCGAGTACAGTCCCGCCCGCTCCAAGTGGCCATCTGGTTCGTTTCCCTCTCACTCATTCTATTGGTCGGGATCTCCCGGGTCTACCTCGGCGTGCACTACCCCAGCGATGTGCTCGCCGGCTACGCCATCGGTGTCATCTGGGTCACCACCGTCGCCTTCGGCGACCGGCTGACCCGCCACCGGCGGCGCAGGCGATCCAGGTGAATCAGGGACACATCGCTGTCGTTCTCAACGCCACTTCCGGGAACGGCTCCGCTGCCAAAGTCGCCGAGCGGCTGAAGGAGATCTTTGCCGAGGCCGGGCGTGAGGCTCGCATCACTTTGGCCAAGGGAGGTGCCGAGATCAATGCGGCGATGCGGCGCGCGGTCGAAAGCGGGTGCGAGGCGCTGGTAGTCGGCGGTGGCGACGGCACGATCAACTCCGGCGCCTCGGCGGCGATCGAACGGGGGATCCCGCTCGGTGTGCTGCCGCTCGGCACCCTCAATCATTTCGCGAAGGACCTCGGGATCCCGCTCGATCTGAACGAGGCGGCCAAGGTCGTGCTCGAGGGCGTCGTGTGCGAGGTGGATGTGGGTGAGGTCAACGGCCGGATCTTCCTGAATAACTCGAGCCTCGGTGTGTACCCCGCCATCGTGCGCTTGCGCGACAAGTACCGGGCCACCGTGGGCGGCAAATGGATCGCCGCGCTATGGGCCGGTTTGACCGTTCTGCGCCGCCGGCCGTTCATGGCGGTGCGCATCGTCGCGGAGGGCGAGGCGCTCGTCCGGCGCACGCCGCTGGTCCTGGTGGGAAACAACGAATACCGGATGTCCGGTATTCAGGCGGGATCCCGCGAGTCGCTCGCCCGGGGCCAGCTAGCCCTGTACGTACTGAACGCGGAACGGCGTCCCGGGCTGCTGCTGCTTGCCTGGCAAGTGCTGCTCAAGGGCGCCGAGCAGGTCAAGGAGGTCGATCTCATCACGGTGGAGGAGGCCACGGTGGAGACCAGGCGGCACCGGCTCCAGGTTGCTACCGACGGCGAGGTGCGCAGCCTGGAGTCGCCGCTCCACTACCGTATCAGGCCGGGGGCACTGCGGGTCCTCGTGCCGGCCGAGGCCTCGGCTTGCTATCCACACCCACCCGGGACATCTTCCACTCGCTCATAAAAGCACGCCCCTTCTTTGGTCCTTCCGCTGGTTCGGGCGCCCCAACACCACCGTGGCCGCCCCAGGGAAATCGATCGTCCCCGCTTTCGAGGGTAATTCATGCGCCGACTTCGCATCGGCATTCTCGATCTCGTCACGAAGAGTCCCAATCCGTCTATTTATGGGCGGGTGATGAACGCCAATCTCGCCAGCATCATGCCTCAGGTGGTTGGCGTTTGGTGCGAGCAGGAAGGCCACCAGGTCCAATTCGTCTGTTATACCGGCATGGAAGATCTGCTCCAGGAGCTGCCGGCCGATCTCGACCTCGTCTTCATCGGTGCATTCTCCCAGTCGGCCCAGCTGGCCTATGCCCTGAGCAACTTCTTCCGCAAACGCGGAGCGGTGACGGTGCTGGGTGGACCCCATGCGCGCTGCTACCCCGAGGATGCGCAGAAGTATTACGACTACGTCCTGGGCTTCACCGACCGGAACACGATCGCCGAGGTGTGCCGGGAGTGTGCCCCGCACCGGCCGGTTGGGCGGCAGATCAACGCCGCCACCCAGCCGCTGGAGCTGCCGACGCTGGCGGAGCGCTGGAAGTTCGTGGAGCCCACGCTGGCCAAGGCTCCGACGATCAAGATCGTTCCAATGATCGGAAGCCTGGGCTGCCCCTACACCTGCAGCTTCTGCATCGACTCCACGGTCGACTACCAGCCGCTGAGCTTCGGACAGCTGCGGGACGACCTCAAGTTCCTGCTCACCAAGATCAAGAACCCCATCGTGGGCTGGCACGACCCGAATTTCGGCGTGCGGTTCGACGATTACATGGAAGCGGTCGAGGCCTCGGTACCGCAGGGCCGGATCCGGCATATCGCGGAAAGCAGCCTCTCGCTCCTCTCGGAGAAGCACCTCCAGCGGCTGCGACAGAACGGATTTCAGGCCATCCTGCCGGGCATTGAGTCGTGGTACGACCTGGGCAACAAGTCCAAGACCCGCCGGACCGGAATGGACAAGGTCATGCAGGTCTCCGAGCACGTGAACATGATTCTACGCTACATCCCCTACATCCAGACCAACTTCGTCATGGGCCTGGATGGAGACATGGGCCCCGAGCCGTTCGAGCTGACCAAGAAGTTCATCGATCTTTCACCGGGCGCATTTCCGGCCTACTCGCTGCTGTCGGCCTTCGGCCGGGCGGCGCCGATGAACCTGGACTACCAGCGTGCCGGCCGGGTGCTTCCGTTTCCCTTCCACTTCCTGAACAACAACCACGCCATGAACGTCCGGCCCAAGAACTACTCCTGGCCGGAGTTCTATAAGCACCTGGTGGATGTCACCCGGTACTCGTTCTCCTGGAAGGCCATCGGCCGTCGCATCCCGGCAACGCCAACGATGATTCCGAAATGGATGAATGTGGTGCGGGCGGTGTCGTCGGAAGGGTTTGGGCGGATCAAGTATCACGAGACGATCAGCGGTCTGCTCGAGACCGATCGCTCGGTGCGGCGTTACATGGAAGGGGAGACCGACGTGCTACCTGAGTTCTACGCCTCGCGCATCCGGCGAGAGCTGGGGCCGGCGTACGACTTCCTGCCCGAGGGGGCTTTGTATCACGACCCCAACGCCTATTTGCACGCCACCACCGAGCCGGCCATGGTCAAGACCGTGCAGCTCGGCGCCCCGATGGCTCACTGACGCTCAATGATCTCCAGCGCGCGTCCGGGTTCCATTCCGGACGCCCTCCTGGGCCCCACCCCGGAACTCGAAGTGCTCCTCCCCCATGAGCCGCTCCCCCTGCGGCGTTAGCTCCTTGGCCAGGTGCCAGAGTAGGAGCTTCTGTCCCACCGTCGTGGCGGGAAGCCAGACCCCCGGCTCCACGGCGGGGTAGAGCTCGGCGAACTCCGGCCGAAGTCGCGCCTCCCGAATGTTGTGCTGCACCGAACCTCCGCTGACACGTGACCATGCTGGACTATTTCTGGGCTCCCTAATGGTCGCCCAAATAGGCCGTCGCGCAAGGGTAGCCGTGCCTGATGGCCGCGGATTGGAAACCATCGTGCGCTGCCCGGCGTGCGCCGGTGAGAAGTTCCCCGCCTGACCGTCTCGGTCCCAGCTTTGCCGTGCGCCTTCCGGAGCGAGATCTGATCTCCGAAGGCATCGCGTACGATGCCACCACCGGGCAACCCTTTCTCAGCAGCCTTCGCAAGGAAGGTCGTCGTGGTCGATTCCCTGGGACCGGCGCGCGACTTCGTTTCCACCGTTCACATGGCCTTCGCTCTACCGTCGGATTTGCGATCCACCCGCTGAGTCGTTGGGCCGGTTTGACCTGCGGCGCCTGGGTAAGTAACATCAACGACTTCGCACCCCAGGCGCCGTAGCCAAGTGGTAAGGCAGAGGTCTGCAAAACCTCCATTCGTCGGTTCGATTCCGACCGGCGCCTCTTCAAAGGCTATTGGCTATTGGCTACTGGCTATTGGCCGTCTACAAAAGGGCCTCCAACTGGGAGGCCCTCTCGTTTTCGCCAGACCTCATAGCTAACAACCGACGGATTCGACCTCGCAGCCGTCTGCCTCTACATTCGGCGCGACGGGTCTCCATTTCGGCGGCGGCTTCGTCCTCGAGCTCGGCGGATGCCCCGTCAGAGCTGTCGGTTGAGACATTTTTGGCGACGGTCCCCGTTTTCGCTGGCGGCTTCGACGTCGGACTCGGCGGGTGCCCTATCGCAGTCGTCGGATGGGACATTTTACGCGACGGGTCCCCGTTTTCGCTGGCGGGTTCGACATTGGGTCCGTCAGGTCCCCACTTTCGGTTGACGGACTCGACATTGGGCCCGACGGCTACACACTTTCGGCTGCAAGAAGCCTCCAACTTTCATCGGAGAGTTATCCTGCCCCGCTGCCCCGCTGCCCCGCTGCCCCGCTGCCCCGCTGCCCCGCTGCCGCTAAGCGAGGTAGCTCACTGCGGACTCCCAATTTTGGGTGCATACTATGGATACCAACGACCCAGGGTATCCCCGTGAAGATGCTTCGGATGGTTCCAGCTCTCGTCGCCGTACTCCTCTTGTTCTCAGCCAGTTCGGCCGCCGCCCAGGCGCAGTCCGCCGCGGTGGGCTGTGATTGGCGTTGCTCCCGCGTCGTCCTCCCGCTCGGCATGGCCATACGGGAAGTGATCGACGACGGCAGCTTCATAACTCTCGAAGATGGCAGTGTTTGGGAGATTCGTCTCAGTCAGCGCCCGGTGGCCTCCAGCTGGAAGCCGGGTGACTTCGTTCAGCTCAAGACCATCTGGGCCCCGGTAGACAATTTTGAGATCCTGCTGGCCCATGGGGACAGCGATCGAGCGGAGGCCAGACTGGTGGGCCGAAAGCAGCTGGCCGCGCGCAGTCGGTAGTCCTTCTTCGGTCATCAGGAGTAATAGCGTCTCATTTCCGCCGCGACTCCGTCGAGGTCGGGAAAGAGGCGCCGCTCGTCCACGCTCACGAGATCGAGCTGATCGCGAAAGCGCGTGACTTCGCGGGCCGGAATGATGAACTTGGTCAGTGCGGCGCCCAAACCGTGACCCTCCAGGAAGCGGTCAAAGGGCACTCGCTTGTCCGAACACAGGGTGAAGGTGGCCGACTGTGCCACGATGCGCGGGCTGAGCGAGGGGGGTTCGATCATGCAGGCGAGCTGCCGGGCATCCGCCGAGCGGCCGAAGAGGGCCCACGGGGTCATCGGCCGGTCCGGGCCCAGGATCCCCTCCAGATCCTGAATGAGTAGCGCCAGCTCGGGCAGCTGGAAAAATCGGTGCATGGTCTTCCAGTCCAGACGCCAGACGACTCGATCCGATACCGGGTCCCCTGCCAGGGTCGCGAAGTGGGCCGCGACCAGCGGAGAATACGTCCAGTCCAGCAATCGGGTGGGCAACCCATGATGCTGTGCGGCCACCAACACCTCCCAATCGTTGACCGGCGGTGGGTTGAAGTAGGGCCGCGAGTAGCGGATGAAGTTCCGGAGAATGTGCTCCTCGAGCTCGACCTTGGAATGCGGAGACCCGGCTCCGCCCAGCTTGTCGAGGCTGGTCAGGAGCGGCCACCTCGCGTCTCCATCCCCCCGGTAGACGCCGCTGTCCCTCCGCCGGCCCGTCTTGGGGTCCGGTTCCGTGGGCGTGACCTTGTCGATCAGGTCCCCCAGGCTATTGACGGTGATCTCGGCAATCGGCATCCTGACCCGAATCTAAGATGGTCGCTCGGTGTGACATACATCCTAGCCCCAGGGTTACGACACCCCGAACATGCATGGATTGAGGGAAGCTCCGCCGGCAGCCCGGTTCAAGGTTGGACCGGGCCCCACCATGGACATATAGCGATGGCGGTACGGGAAGCGCGACTCCGGCCCGAGTGGGTCGGCTTGTATCCGGGATTACCGGCCGGGCGGTGGATAGTCGCGTCCCGCCTGGTCCCGCTGGTGTTGCGCCACCGTCTTCAGGATGAGCGAATCTGGGAGTTCGCCCGCCGGATCCTGGTGGATGAGCACTTCGAGTTCCGGGGGGGTCGATCGCGGGATAGCATGTGGGCGGGCATCCTGAGCCGGGTCGAAGACGCCTGATGGCTCCAATGGCCCGCACGCTCCCCTGGCTGCTCCTGGGCACGCTGGCTTCGGTGGGCCCCCCCCGAAACAGCGCGGCGCAGGATCTTCCCCGGGTCGTGATCCAGACTTCACTCGGAAGCATGGAGGTGGAGGTGGACACGGTGCGAGCGCCCCGGACCAGCCGCAATTTTCTTCGCTATGTCGATCAGGGGTCCTACCGCGGCGGGCGGTTTCACCGGACCGTCCGGCTCGACAATCAGGCCGAAAACCAGGTGAAGATCCAGGTCATTCAGGGCGGACTCGACTCCCTTCGCGCCAAGGACTTCCCGCCGATCGAGCTGGAGCGGACCTCGAAAACGGGGATCTCACATCGGGACGGGACCATTTCCATGGCCCGGGACGGCCCCGACACGGCGACGTCGGATTTCTTCATCTGCATCGGAGATCAGCCGGAGCTGGATTTCGGCGGGACGCGGAATCCCGATGGCCAGGGCTTTGCCGCGTTCGGGAGCGTCGTGCGAGGGATGGATGTCGTGCGGCAAATTCAAACGGCCCGGGCCCGGGGTCAGCAGCTCACGCCACCGATCGAAATCAGCGATGTGGCGAGGGTGGTGGAGCGGTAGGCATCGAGAGGCACGATGGATACCAGGCTGCCCGGTAGATACCGGGAAGGCGGTCCGGTAGATTCGAGCGACTTTCCCCTCGGGATCCGATCAGATGGCCGAACCTACCAAGCGCAACATGCCGCTGCACACCCAGATTCTGCTGGGTTTGTTGCTCGGCGCCACCGCGGGCGTTACCGTCAACATCTACGCGCACACCTCACCCACACTGTCGTGGGTGGTGGACAACGTGGCCCAGCCGATCGGGCAGATCTTCCTGCGATTGCTGTTCATGGTAGTCGTGCCGCTGGTGTTTGCCTCGGTCACCACCGGCGTCGCCTCCCTGGGCGATCTGCGCCGGATCGGCCGCATCGGGGGCAAGACGCTGCTGCTATTCCTGGCAACGACCGCTGTCGCCGTGGTGGTGGGGCTGACCCTCGTCAATGTCGTCCGGCCGGGCGAGTCCCTCGATCCGGCCGTCCGGACCCAGCTCCTCGCCGAGTATTCCAGCCAGGCCGTCGAAACCGTTGCCGCCTCCAAGCAGGGGCTGTTTGGGATTCACACCTTCGTGAACATCGTGCCGCGGAATCCGGTCGCCGCCGCCGCCGACGGCGACATGCTGGGACTCATCTTCTTCAGCCTGATGTTCGGAATAGCCCTGGCCCTGCTGGCCAAGGAGGTCGCCGCGCCGGTGATCCGCTTGCTGGAGGGGATCAACCAGGCGGTGATGGTGATCATCGGCTTCGCCATGCGGCTCGCGCCACTGGGTGTCACCGCCCTCATCTTCTCGGTCACGGCCAAGTTCGGCTTCGATGTGCTCCAATCCCTCGGCCTCTACGTCATCACGGTGCTGGCCGCGCTCGCGTTCCATCAGTTTGTCGTCATCAGCCTGCTGGCGAAATTCGTGGTAGGCATCGGTCCGCGGAGCTTCTTCTCCCGGACGCGCGCCCTCATGGTGACGGCGTTCTCTACCTCGAGCTCCAACGCGACCCTGCCGACGACGATCCGAACAGCCGAAGAGAGTTTTGGAGTGCCCCCGCAGATCGCCGGCTTCGTGCTGCCCCTGGGCGCGACCATGAACATGAACGGCTCGGCCATGTTCGAGGGCATGACGGTGCTGTTTCTGGCGCAGGTATTCGGCATACCGCTGGACATCATCACCCAGGTGATCGTGGTGGTGTTGTCGGTTATCACCGCTATCGGAGTCGCGGGGGTGCCCGGCGGCTCGATCCCGCTTCTGGTCATGGTCATGGGAATGGTGGGGATACCCGGAGAGGGGATCGCGCTGATCCTGGGTGTGGACCGGATTCTGGACATGGCCCGCACGGTTCCGAACGTGACCGGCGACCTGCTGACCTCTCTCATCGTGGCCCGAAGCGAGCGGTTGCCGCTGGTTGCGGAGGAGCGCGGCGAATCAGCTGCCTGAACCTGCCGGGCTAGGCTCTCTAGCGTCCGGCATCAGCGGCTAACGCTCCGGTCTTGGCTTCGATCCCCGCCAGCACTGCGGCGTAGGACGCGCCGAATTTGGCCACTCCCTCCTCTTCCAGCTCACCGGTGATGGCCCGGAGATCGATGCCCAGCTCTTCCAGCCGGTCGAGCTGGGCGGGCGCCGCGGCAACGGTTTCATGAATCCGGATCGCCGGATCACCGTGGTCGCGATATGCGTCGAACGTCTCGGGTGGGAGGGTGTTGACGGTCTGGGGCGCCGCCAGGGCCTCGACATAGTAGATGTCGGGAAGACGGGGATCCTTGGTACTGGTCGATGCCCAGAGGGGCCGCTGGGGACGCGCCCCAGCTCGGACCAGCCGATCCCAGCGTGGGGAGTCCAGCGTCCGCTGGAAGAGACCGTAGGCCCTGCCGGCGTTGGCGATCGCTATCCGGCCGCGCAGCGGGTGGCTGGGGTCCAGCAGGGCGTCTACTTTCCCGTCCACCCGGCTCACGAAGAAGCTCGCCACCGACGCGGTCGCGTGAATCGGCAGCTTACGATGGAGCCGTGTCTCCAGCCCCGTCAGAAATGCCTCGATCACCCCGGCGTAGCGCTCGACCGAGAAGAGCAGGGTGACGTTGACGTTGATCCCGGCCGCGATGCAGTGCGCGATAGCGGGCAGGCCTGCCTTGGTGCCGGGGATCTTGATCATGGCGTTCGGCCGGGCCACTGCGCCCCACAGTCGTTCGGCTTCGTGGATAGTGCCATCTGCGTTCTGCGCCAGCGTGGGTGATACCTCCAGGGAGACGAACCCGTCGGCGCCGGCGGACTGCTGATAGAGGGGCATGAAGACATCGCACGCGGCCCGGACGTCTGCCACCGCCAGCGACTCGAAGATCTCGCCGGCAGCGCGGCCCTGGTCCGACAGCCGGCGGATGTCCTCGTCGTAGAGCCGGCTGCCGGCGATCGCCTTCTCGAAGATCGTGGGGTTCGAGGTCATGCCGCGGAGCCCGTCCTCGGCAATCAATCGTCCGAGCTGGCCTGACGCGACCAGGTCGCGGGTGATGTAGTCGTACCAGAGGCTCTGACCCAGCTGACTAAGCCGGAGCAGCGGGTTGCCCTGCGACCGGCCACGTTCTCCGCTCATTCAGACCTCCGGCTGGTTGACCCGGCTTTGCTCGAGGTAATTCGCCGTACCGCCTCGGCCACCTGTTCCGCGGTGAGCTTGAACTCCTGAAACAGCCGCTCACCCGGCGCGGAAGCCCCGAATCCCTCCATGCCGACCATGGTACCCCCGTCGGTGGTCCAGCGCGACCAGCCGAACGGGCCGGCAGCCTCGACCGCTACCCGAGCCCTGACCTCGGGCGGCAGCACCGTGTCTCGATAGCGCTCCGGCTGGGTGGCAAAGAGCTCCCAGGAAGGCATGGAAACCACGCGGGCCCGAATTCCCTCGGACAGGAGCAGCCGGGCGGCACCGAGAGCCACTCCCACCTCCGATCCGGTCGCGATGAGGATCGCATCCAGACGGCCGGGCTCCGGCGGGTCGGTGAGCACGTACGCGCCCCGCCGCACTCCGTCCGCGGCCCCGACCACACTGCGATCCAGCACCGGCAGTTTCTGCCGGGTGAGAACCAGCATCGTCGGTCCATCCCGGCGCTCCATTGCTACCCGCCACGCTTCAATCGTCTCACCGGCATCGGCGGGACGGAGGGTGACCAGGTTAGGAATCGACCGCAGCATGGCCAGGTGCTCTACCGGCTGGTGGGTCGGGCCGTCCTCGCCCACGCCGATCGAGTCGTGGGTACCGATGTAAATGACGGGAAGCCGCATGATGGCGGCCAGTCGGATCGACGGCTTCATGTAATCGGAGAAGACCAGGAACGTGCTTCCAAACGGCCGCAGGCCGCCGTGGGCGGCAATGCCGTTCAAACAGGCCGCCATACCGTGCTCCCGTACACCCCAATGAAATGTCCGGCCCGTGGTGGTAGGCCCGAACGTGCCACCCTGTTTCAGGGTGGTCCCGGTGCTCCCGCCGAGGTCGGCGGATCCGCCGATCAGGTTGGGAACCGCAGCCGCGATGGCCTGAAGAGCCAGGCCGGAAGCTTGCCGAGTGGCCAGCTGTCCCGCTGAGGGGGTAACCGATGGCAAGGCCTTTTCCCAGCCCTGGGGAAGCGCCCCTGAGAGCCATTGCGTGAACTCAGCCGCTTGAGCGGGATCCGCCGCCTGGTACGCTTCGTAGCGATTCTGCCATTGCGACTCGAGCTCCGCTCCACGCGGAACTGCACGCCGCCAGTGAGCGAGTGCGTCCTCCGGTATGTGGAACGCGGGCTCCTGCGGCCACTGCATGATCTCCTTGGTCCGCCGGACTTCCTCGGCGCCCAGCGGGGCTCCATGCGCATCGGCGGTGTTGCGCTTCGTGGGAGCTGGATCGGCGATGGCGGTTCGCAGGATGATGAGGGACGGGCGTGCCGTTTCGGTCTGGGCCGCCTCGTAGGCACTGGCGATCGCTTCGAGGTCGTTGCCGTCAGCAACCTTCGTCACATGCCAGCCATACGCCTCGAAACGCCGAGCCACGTCCTCCGAAAAGCTGAGGGCGGTATCGCCGTCGATAGTGATATGGTTGTCGTCGTAGACAACGTTCAGCTTCCCCAGACGAAGATGCCCGGCCAGGGAGGCAACCTCACTTGCCACGCCCTCCATCAGGTCGCCGTCGCTCGCCATCACCCAGGTCCGATGGTCCACAATCGTGAGATCGGGACGGTTGAAATGGCCGGCGAGGAAGCGCTCCGCAATCGCCATCCCAACCGCGTTTCCGAACCCCTGGCCCAGTGGACCCGTGGTGGTCTCCACTCCCGGCGTGTGCCCCCGTTCGGGATGCCCGGGCGTGAGCGAACCCCACTGCCGAAAATTCCTGATTTCTTCCAGCGGGAGATCGTACCCCGTGAGATGAAGCAGCGAGTAGAGCAACATCGACGCGTGACCGCAGGACAACACGAAGCGGTCACGATCGGCCCACTCGGGATTACCGGGATTGTGCCGGAGAAACCTGGTCCACAGGACGTACGCAGCGGGGGCCAGCGCCATCGGAGTGCCCGGGTGTCCCGATTGCGCTTTCTCCACTGCATCCATGGAAAGGGCGCGGATTGAATTGATGCTCCGCCACGCTATCTCGGGCGGCGGTTCGGCTTCGCTGCGGGCTGACGATGGATCCGGTCGTACGGCTCGGATGCGGGCGCTCTTTGCGGTCAGGACCGGCTCCTTTCGGGCGCGTGGACCGGGCAACGCCGGACGTCGGGTAGGAGGAGGGAAGATAGACGGTACGGCGGTACGGCGGTACGGCGGTAGGTCGCAGAAAAGTCTGGAGAGTCGAATGGCCCTGGTCCCCTCGCTGCGCTCAGGGTGACACACTACCGCCGTACCGCCGTACCGCCGTACCGCCCTATCTTCCACCCATGCGCCGCCTGCTGAAGCTCTTCCTGATTCTCTTCGTGCTTCCCACCCTGATCGGCGGGGTTGTGATGCTTCTCGCCGGGCGTCCCGTGATGTTTGAGCTCCTCCAACGCGGGACCTCGTACAAGTTCCGGGACGTAAAGTGGATCATTACCAAGGACCTGGCCAGGTGGCGGGAGGACCGCAGTCGCGCCCAACCAGTATTGCTCGACGCGCGGACTGAGGCCGAATACGAGGTCAGTCACCTCCAGGGTGCCCGCCAGATGGACCCCTACCGGCCCAGCCTGGCGGGCATAACCCGCTTTCCCAAGGACACCCCCATCGTGGTGTACTCATCGGCCGGGTACCGGGGAGCCAGGGTGGCCAGCTGGCTGGGTGAGCAGGGGTACCGGAATGTACAGAATTTGGGCAGTAGCCTGTTCCAATGGACCAACGAGGGGCGGCCGATCTACCAGGGTAACCGGCCGGCCGAGGTAGTGCACCCCTACGACGGCCGCTGGGGCTGGGGATGGCTGCTGGAGGGTAAGTACCGGGCCCAGGTACCCCCGGTGGGGAGGCGTTCAGCCGCCCCCTGAGGCCCGGAAGTCCGTGCCAGACTGTCGGTTTGGCGCCAATCTTGCTATGTTTAGACGTTGTAAAACTCGCGACCTGGGTTCCAGGTCTTTGTTCACCCTTAGTTTGGTATCTTGTGGCAAGTAGAACACGAAGGCATCCTGCAGCTCACACCCCTAGCTTCCGCCGTTCCCCTGGTCGTTCAATGCAGTCGCACCGCGATTGGCTCCTTGCACAGCACGGCTCAGTTTGCGCGTATTGCGGAACCGAGACCCCTGACAACGCGATCACCCTCGATCACGTTCGCCCGCGCCGGGGCCAGACGGCTTACGACCGTCCGGACAACCTCGTCCTGGCTTGCAAGGACTGCAACGCTGCAAAGGCCGACACTCCGCTGGTGGCGTTTCTCATGCAGCGCCGCGCACGGGGGGTCTTCCTCCTGCATTACGGAGAGCATCTCTCCGAGCCCATCAGGGAACTGGTGAGACAGGCCTCCGAAAGGCCTATCATCGCGAAGGACTGAAGAGCAAAAGGGCGGCCCCGAGAGGCCGCCCTTTCAATTTCGAACGTAGCCGGGAGTCGGGAGTCCGGAAAAACAGACCTTGAATCAAGTCCCTTTATCCTGACCCCCGACTCCTGACTCCCTCCCGTCACTATCCCTGGCCTTTTCCAGCAGCAGACACCGTTTCGAGCGGGGCCTTCTTGCTGCCCGACTCCAGTGCCTCACTGATGATCCGGCTCTGCTCCGCTGAGTGTGCCGCCGGGTAGCCTTCCGCGGGACTCGCCCGCTCCGGTCGGCCCACGTACTCCAGTTCGGCGCCCGTCGGAAGCAGCTCACGCAGCTTGGGCTCGAGGTACCGCCAGGCCCCCATGTTTCTGGGCTCCTCCTGAGACCAGACGATCGTCTTGGCTCCTCGATAGTGGCTCAGGACCAGCCGAATCTCCTCCCAAGGGAAGGTGTAAAGCTGTTCCAGTCGAATGATGGCCGGCCGTCCTTCCTTCATCTTTTCGGCTTCAGCCAGAAGGTCGTAGTAGATCTTTCCCGAACACAGCACGACCCGGGAGATCCCCGCGGCCTTGTCGGCAGTCCATGGATCGTCCAGCACCGGCCTGAACGTCCCCGACGTGAGATCCTCCATCCGGGAGCTGGCCTGGGGCAGCCGGAGCAGGCTCTTCGGCGTCATGATGATCAGAGGCCGCTGCCTGCTGCGCCGCGCCTGCCGGCGAAGCAGATGAAAATACTGGGCCGGCGTGGTGCAGTTGGCCACTCTGATGTTCCCTTCGGCGGCTAGTTGGAGGAACCGCTCGAGTCGGGCGCTCGAATGCTCCGGGCCCTGGCCCTCATAGCCGTGGGGCAGCAGGAGGGTGAGCCGCGTGGTCAAACCCCACTTGGAGAGTCCGGCGGACATGAACTGATCTACGATGACCTGCCCGCCGTTGATGAAGTCGCCGAATTGGGCTTCCCAGAGGACCAGGGCCTCGGGTGCAGCGGCGCTGTAGCCGTACTCGAAACCCAGCGTGGCGAGCTCGGAGAGCGGGCTGTTGTGGAGCTCCATGGGTGCTTGCGCATCGGGCAGACGCTGGATGGGTACCCAGGGCGCACCGGTCTTCACGTCATGCAGCACCATGTGCCGCTGGCTGAAGGTGCCGCGCTCGGTATCCTGGCCGGTAAGACGGACCGGGATCGCTTCCGTCAGCAGCGAGGCGAGTGCAAGGGTCTCGGCGTGCGCCCAGTCGATGCCGCCTTCGGGTCCCATCGCCGCACGACGCCGTTCCAGCTGCTTCTGGAGTTTGGGATGGACGGAGAAGCCCTCGGGCCAGGTCAGCAGCTGCTGGTTGAGCGACCTGAGAAAATCCGCCGGCAGTGCCGTCTCCACGTCCTGCCCGCCGATTAACGAGGGCTTTGGCGGCTCCTGGGGTGCCGGTCGGCCCGCTCCCATGCTCGCCTTGAAGCCCTGCTGAATATCCACTAGCCGCTGGTACCCGTCCCCCGCCTCCCGGTCGGCGTCCTCTTGGGTCAGGACGCCCGCCTTTACCAGAGCATCGGCGTAGCGCTCGCGGACAGACGGCAGATTCTTGATCCGCTCGTACATCAGGGGTTGGGTGTAAGCCGGCTCATCGCCCTCGTTGTGCCCATGCCGGCGGTAACCCACCAGGTCGATGAGCATGTCCTGGCGGAAGCGGTCCCGGTACGCCATCGCCAACCGCACGGCCGAAAGGCACGCCTCAGGATCGTCGGCGTTGACGTGGATGATCGGGATGTCGAACCCCTTGGCGAGGTCGCTGGCGTACCGGGTCGAACGGGCGTCCTCCATGTCGGTGGTGAATCCGACCTGGTTGTTGGTGATGATGTGGAGGGTGCCGCCGGTCCGATACCCATCCAGCGCTCCGAGATTGAGCGTTTCCGCCACCACGCCCTGTCCCGCAAACGCCGCGTCGCCGTGGATGATGACGGGCAGGGCCACCGTACCATCGTGGTGCGCCTCGCGTCCCCGGCGCTGGGTCTGCTTGGCTCGGGCTCCGCCATCCACGACCGGGCCCACAAACTCCAGGTGACTCGGATTGGGCGACAGGGTGACCGTGATGGTCTTGCCTCCCTGGGTGACGTACACTCCGTCGGCGCCGTGGTGGTACTTGACGTCCCCGGTGCCGCCCTCGGGCGTGAGCTGCCCTCCCTCGACGTGACGACCGCCTTCGAACTCCGCGAAGATGGTCTCGTACGGACGGCCTACTGTGTGTGCCAGCACGTTGAGCCGGCCGCGATGCGCCATTCCCAGGACAACGTCCCGCCCGCCGGCCGCGGCCGCATGCTCGATGGTGTGATCGAGCATTGGCACCAGCAGGTCCACACCCTCGATCGAGAAGCGCTTCTGGCCCAGGTAGGCCTTGTGCAGAAACCGCTCCAGCGCTTCGACCTCGGTCAGCCGGCGAAGCAGCCAGCGCTGCTGGTCGGCTGTGGGCGGCTTGCGATAGGCGCCGGATTCGATCTTCTCGCGCAGCCAGACCCGCTCCTCATGGGTCGAGATATGCTCGATCTCGTACGCCATGGTCCCGCAGTAGGTCGCCTGGAGATAGGGCAGCGATTCAGCCAGGGTTTGTCCGGGCACGGCCGTTCGAAGCACCTTGGACGGAATCGTCGCCATGATCTCCGGTGTCAGCCCCAGGGTGGCGGGATCGAGGGCGGGGTCGCCGATGGGGTCGGTGCCGAGGGGGTCGAGCCGCGCCGCCAGGTGGCCGTGCATGCGGAAGGCCTTCACCAGCGCCATGGCGGCGGCGACGTGGTACAACATCTCCGGAGCCGCCGGCTCCCGAGATGGCTTGAGGCCCGGTGCCGGCTTGGCCACCTGGTAGCTCACCGGTGAGAGCTCCAGGCTCTCGGCGATCAGGTCGAAGAAGCCGTCCTCGCCCTGGAGCAGGCGGTCGACGATTCCAAGGAACGCGCCCGACTCGGCCCCCTGAATGATCCGGTGATCGTAGGTGCTGGTGACCGTCATGACCTTGCCGATTCCCAGCTCGCGCAGCCGCTCGTCCGACAGGCCGGAGAATTCAGCGGGGTATCCGATGGCGCCGACCGCGATGATGCTCCCCTGGCCGGCCATGAGGCGGGGAACAGACGCTACCGTCCCGAGACCACCCGGGTTGGTGAGCGACATCGTTGCACCGGCAAAGTCGTCCGGCATCAGCTTGTTGGTGCGCGCCTTCTCCACCAGGCTTTCGTAGGCCGAGTGGAAGGCTGCAAAGTCCATCGTGTCGGCCCGTTTGATGACCGGGACGACGAGGCCGCGGCTCCCGTCTTTGCGCTGGATGTCCACGGCAAGGCCCAGCCCGATCCCCTCCGGCTGCACCCGGTGGGGCGTCCCGTCACGCATCACCAGGGTGTGGCCCATAACCGGCTGTTGCCTGGTGGCCTGGACGATTGCGTAGGCGATCAGATGGGTGAAAGAGATCTTCTGCGAACGGCCCGCGGCCTGAAGTCCAGTATTGAGGCGGCGGCGCTGCTCCTCGAGCACGGTGACCGGCAGCTCCCGGAAAGTCGTGGCCGTGGGAACCGTCAGACTCTCGTTCATGTTCGCCACGAGCTTGGCGGCAGGACCCTTGATCGGGCTTGCGCCGGCGGAAGGAGGGGAAGCGGGGAGGAGGGAAGGTTGCTCCTTCTCACCCGCAGGCGCCGGACGAGATACCCCGTCCGATTGTCTTATCCCCTCCTTCCCTCCTACCCCCCTTCCATCCTCCCCTATCACTCCGCTCTCGAACAGGCGGCGCCATTCCGGGCCTACGGCCGCCGGATCCCTGAGGAACTCCTCATACATGGCCTGCGCGAAGCCCGCGTTGGCCGTCTCGAAAACGTTCGGATCCACCAGTCAATCCCAGTTGAAGTGCGTCCAGGAAAGATAACGGCCCTGAGGCAATGGAGAGCCGCTCGGCCCGGGCTGCTAAGATCTTACAAGACGGGCGAGAGGCATTCTAGTATCATATCCCCTCCCCCATTTCCCGAAGCTCATGGCCACACTCCAGGCAGGTCAGCTCGCCCAGGTGCTCGCATTCAGCCTGTTGGTGTCGAGTTGTGGTGGTGGAGGAGGTGGTGGAGGGACGCCACCTCAGACCACCACGATTGCCAAGGCCACCACCAACAGTGGCGACGCGCAAACCGGGACCGTCCGAGAGCCACTGGCCGCAGCATTGAGTGTGGTCGTAGTGGAAGACGGAGCCCCATTACCCGGGGCGACAGTCGCCTGGTCCACGACGGCGGCCGGCGGCTCGGTGACCCCGCCATCCGCCGTAACCGACGCGAGTGGGGCCGCAAATACCCAGTGGACCTTGGGCACCGCCTCCGGTGCCCAGACAGCTACCGCTACCCTGACCGGCGCCACCGGTTCGCCGGTGACCTTCACCGCCACCGGCGTGGCCGATGCCGCGGCGGCGATCGCCAAGGCGGGCGGAGACGGGCAAACCGGGGAAATCTCCAGCCAGCTCGCCTTGCCGGTTCAGGCCCGGGTGACCGACCAGCACGGAAATGGAGTTCAGGGAGTGCTGGTCGCCTGGGCAGCTAACGGCGGCACCGTGTCGAACCCCTCGACCACGACTACCGGCACGGGCGTCGCCGCGGTCAACGTGACCGCCGGCGGAGCTGAAGGTCCGATCGTCATCACCGCCGCGGTGGACGGACTCACCGGGTCGCCTCTAACCTTCAATGCCACGGCGGTGGTGACCCCGCCGCCCCCTGCGACCATCGCCATCACCGTGAGCAACGACTTCTTCCGGAGCAACCGAAACCAGACAACCGGTCCTGCGGTCGACACGGTCGCGGTGGGCGGAACCGCAACGTGGACCTGGGCTGCCGGGGCGTCGGCGCATAACGCCACCTCGAATCCACCCCCCGGGTTCACCAGCAGCCCCCTCCAGGGAGCCGGGGCCACCTACAGTGTCACGTTCCCCACCGCCGGCACATACCGGTACTACTGCACCGTTCACGCAAGCTCTGCCTCCACTGGCGGAATGATCGGCCGCATCGTAGTGCGCTGAGAACCGCGAGCGCTCCACTCAACCGATCGGAGACTGGGGCACGGTGGCCCTGACGAAGGTACGGTAGCGCTCGGCCTCCGCCTCGATGCGGGCCGGGTCCCAACCGAGCTCTTCACCCATGAGCTCGGCCACCCGGCTCGCCGCGGGGGCACCGTGCTCCAGGTGCTCGTAGTAAGCATGAAACCGTCGAACCATCACGTCCTCCACCGTCTGGGCCAGCTCGCGGCGGACCGCGTGGATGACCTCCGCTTCGATGGCAGGGTGAGTGGGCAACAGCCGGCGGAAGAGCCGCCGGTCGGCGCCGCCGAGGTTGAAGATCCCCGCCGCCTCGGTGCCATAGTGCCGCAGCAGGTGGTCCACGCTCACCGTGGGGATCCCCAGCTCCAATCCGCGCTCCCGAAACTGACTCAGATCCGCGGTCTCACCCCCGGGGAGTGGCTCCTCGTCGGTGCTGGCTTCGGCGTGGCGTGGCCGTCCATCACGATGCCGCAGCTCCCGCATGGCCTTGTCCACTACCTCAGCCGCCATTGACCGGTAGGTGGTGAGCTTTCCGCCGACCACCGTCAGCATACCGCCCGAGCCGGTGACGATGGCGTGCTCCCGGGACCGGCTGGACGTAATCTGGCGGCCCTGATCCAGCAACAACGGCCTGAGCCCCGCCCAGGTCGCTCGTACGTCCTCAATGCTCAGTCGGGCACTGGGAAATCTGGCATTGGCTGATCGCAGCAGGTACACGATGTCGTGTCCGGTGACGACCAGGTCATCCGGAGGGTCGGCGCTATCGGTATCCGTGGTGCCGATGTACGCGAGCTCGCCCCAGGGAAGTACGAACATCACCCGGCCGTCTATCGGGCTGGTAAAGGCGACTGCGTCTCGGTTGTCCAGCCGGGAGCGGTCTACCACGACGTGCACGCCCTTGGTCGGCTGCAGCAGCGGAGTAGCGCCGGCATCCTCCAGCCGCCGCACCTGGTCGGACCATGGCCCACTGGCGTTCACCACTACGCTGGCCCGGACCACGCCGCGCTCACCGGTGAGCCTATCCTCCAGCTGCGCTCCGATCACGCGGCCGGCGGTCCTTTCCAGACCAACCACCGCCATGTAGTTGGCCACCAGGGCGCCGTGGTGCGTGGCCGAGCGAGCGGTGGCAATCACCAGTCTGGCGTCGTCGCACTGCGCGTCGTAGTAGCGTGCGCCGCCCAGGAGGCCCCGGTCACGGAGCATCGGCTCGGCCTCGAGCATGCCCCGCTTGCCCAGCATCCGGTGTAGTCGCACATTGCGGAACAGTGCGAGCAGATCATACAGCAGCATCCCGGCCGCGAGGCGCCAGCGGGAGATCCGATCTCCGCGATGCACCGGGAACACGAACGCGAGGGGCCACACCAGGTGCGGCGCGATCCGCAGGAGGGTGCGGCGCTCCCGATTCGCTTCCATCACCATCCCGAGCTCACCTTGCTCCAGATATCGCAGGCCGCCGTGGATGAGCCTGCTCGAGCGCGAGCTGGTGCCGGATGCAAGGTCGTTCTGCTCGACCAGGATCGTACGCAAGCCGCGCATAGCCGCATCGCGGGCGATCCCCGCCCCGTTGATGCCACCCCCGATGACCAGGAGATCCGCCGGCTGCAGGGCGAGCTGCTCCAGCGTCGCGCGTTCTGAGGACCGCTTACCATGACCCTGTGCCCCGTCTCGCGGGCTACCCGGCCCAGCACCTGGTTTCTCTGGCACGCTCATGCGATTCGACCCGGGGCGCGGGTGCTCGATCTGGCCTGTGGGCAGGGGCGCCACAGCCTGGCCGCGGCAGCGCTAGGGGCCGAGGTGGTCGGCGTCGACCGCGATGCCGCCAAGCTCGCCACGGCTCGTGAGCGGGCTGCAGCCGCAAACCTCACGGTGGAGTGGCGAGAGGTCGACCTGGAGGGCCCTTGGCCGGAGTTCGGCAGTTTTGATGCGGTCCTGGTATTCAATTATCTTGACCGAGCCAGCATGCCCAGAATCCTAGGGCTGGTCGCGCCCGGTGGCCGGCTCATAATGGAAACGTTTCTCGAGGCGCAGCGCGAGGCGGGCTGGGGCCCAGCCTCGGACAGCCACCTGCTGCGCCCTGGCGAACTGGCTCGCCTGGTTGCTCCCCTCACCGTGGTACACGGGCGTGAGGTGTTTGAGACTGTCGACGCCGAACGGTGGCGAGCAGTGGCCAGTGTCATTGCAGTAAGAAGTAAGAAGTAAGAAGTAAGAAGGGGAAGGGCCAACGCACGCAGCGCCTCCCTTCCTCCTCTTGCCTTTCACTTCTTACCTCTTACTTCTCACTACTTACCTCGCACTGGGAGAGGCATGCTCGACTCCCGCCGGGGCCGGCGGGTCGCGATTATCGCCGGCGTCCGTACTCCGTTTGCCAAGAGTGGCACCGTCTTTCGGGACGTGTCCGCCACGGCGCTGGCCCGCCACGCGGCGCGCGAGCTGCTCTATCGCAGCGAGATCGACGGTCGCGAGATCGACGAAGTCGTGTTCAGCCAGGTGGTGGCTTCCGCCCTGACGCCGAACGTGGCTCGCGAGGTCAGCCTGTTGCCTCAGCTCCCGCCCAGCATCCCGGCCTACACCCTGAATCGTGCCTGCGCGTCCGCGGCGCAGGCGATTAACAACGCCTCCGATCAGATCCTCCTGGGGCACGCCGACGCGATTCTTGCCGGTGGCGTCGAGTCACTCTCCGATATTCCCATCCTCCATTCGCGCCGCTTCAGCCAGGTTCTGGTCGATGCCAGCAAGGCGCGCACCTTTGGGGGACGGGTCGCCACGATTGCCCGGGTTCGCCCCCGCGACCTGATCCCGGTCTCCCCGGCGATCGCCGAGCCTTCCACCGGCGAGTCGATGGGACAATCGGCCGAGAAGATGGCCAAGGAAAACGGCATCAGCCGGGAAGAACAGGACCGGCTCGCCCTGCTGAGTCATCAACGCGCGGCCGCGGCGACGGCGGATGGCCGGCTGACCGCGGAGATCGCACCCTGGTTCAGCGGCCCCGAGATGGACCAGGTCATCACCGGAGACAACGGCGTCCGCTCGGACACCTCGCTCGACGCCCTCGCCAAGCTAAAACCGGTCTTCGACCGAAAGTACGGCACCGTGACGGCCGGCAACTCCTCTCCGCTCACCGACGGCGCGGCGGCCGTGTTGCTCATGGCGGAAGAGAAGGCAAAGGCGCTGGGTCACGAGCCGCTGGCCTACATCAGGAGTTATGCGGTCAGCGCGGTGGACCCCGGGTGGCAGCTCCTGATGGGACCGGTCTTCGCGGTTCCCAAGGCGCTGGAACGGGCCGAGCTTACCTGGAGTGAGCTGGGCCTGGTGGAGATCCACGAGGCCTTCGCCGCTCAGGTGCTCTCCAACGTGCAAGCCTGGGGCTCACAGGCGTGGGCCGATCGTCTCGGGTTGCCGGGCCCGGTCGGTGAGGTGGACTGGGAACGGACCAACGTGTCGGGAGGCTCGATCGCCATCGGGCATCCGTTCGCCGCCACCGGCGCGCGGCTGGTCACCACCCTCGCCAACGAGATGCGCCGGCGTGACGTCCAATTCGGCCTCCTCTCCATCTGCGCTCAGGGCGGAATGGGGTATGCGATGGTCTTGGAGAGGGCATGAGAGAAGAGTCGGGAGTCGGGAGTCAGGAGTCGGGAGCCTCCAGTGCCCCTCTGGTCGCTCCCAGCTCCCAGCTCCCAGCCGCTTTCACAACCACAATCGAAAACGGCATCGCGGTCGTCGCCTTCGACTTACCCGGCGAGCCGGTCAACAAGCTCAACGCTGCCGTGAAGACCGAGCTGGAGGCACTACTGGGCCGCTTGCGGGAGGATTCTCTCACCCGCGCGGTGGTGCTGATCTCCGGCAAGGCAGACAACTTCATCGCCGGCGCGGATATCGAGGAATTCACCGCCATTGAAACACAAGACCAGGCGGAGCGCTTGAGCTTTGAGGGACAGGAAACGGTCAGCCGGCTCGAGACCTTCCAGAAACCGATCGTCGCGGCCATCAACGGAGCCTGCCTCGGCGGCGGCCTGGAGGTGGCGCTCGCTTGTCACTACCGGATTGCCACGGATCATCCAAAGACTGTCCTGGGCCTCCCCGAGGTTCAGTTGGGCCTTATTCCCGGAGCCGGCGGTTGTCAGCGGCTACCCCGACTGATCGGAGCCCGGGCCGCACTGGATATGATCCTGACCGGCAGGACCGAGCGGGCGCAGAAGGCGCTCAGAGTGGGCCTGGTCGATGAGGTGGTTCCCCGGAGCATCCTCCGGCAGGTAGCTGTCTCGGCCGCGGACCGGCTGGCGCGCCAGGGGCTTCCCCAGCGGCAGCAGAAGGGGGGCCTGGCAGGGTTGCTCCTCGATCGCACAGCCGCGGGGCGCCGGCTGGTCTACCGGGGTGCGCGGAAACAGCTGCTGAAGAAGACCGGCGGACACTATCCCGCTCCGCTTGCTGCCCTGGAAGCGGTCCGGGTGGGCCTGGAGCAGGGGATCACTGCCGGGCTGGCCGAGGAGCACCGGGCGTTCGGCGAGCTGGCGGTGGGAGACGTCTCCCGGAAGCTGGTGCAGATATTCTTCGCCACAACGGCGCTCAAGAAGGATGACGGTGTTCGGCCCGGTTCGGCTGTTCCCCGACAGATTCGCCGGCTCGGTGTGGTGGGCTCCGGTTTCATGGGAGCCGGTATCGCCGGCACCGCGGTGCTGAACGTAGAGGTGGATACCCGGCTCAAGGACTCGGATCTGACTCGGGTGGGGAAAGGCCTGAAGGCTGCCACCGGGCTTCTCAAGGAGCGCCTGGCCCGCCGCCGGCTGACCCGGCCCCAGTACGAGCGTCTGACTGCGCTGCTCTCGGGGGGCACCGACTTCAGTGGGTTCAGCCGCGCCGACCTGGTCATCGAGGCGGTGTTCGAGGAGCTCGAGGTCAAGCGCCAGGTACTGGCCGAGGTGGAAGCGGAGATCCGGGCCGACACCATCTTTGCCACCAACACCTCTACCATCCCCATTCATCAGATTGCCGCGCGCGCGCGCCATCCGGAGCGCGTCCTCGGCATGCACTTCTTTTCTCCGGTAGACCGGATGCCTCTGCTTGAAGTCATTCCCACCGAGGCCACGAGCCGGGATACCATCGTCACCGCAGTCCGGTTTGGACGCCGCATGGGGAAGACCGTCATCGTGGTAGCGGACCGGCCAGGCTTCTGGGTGAACCGCATTCTTTCCCCTTATCTGAATGAGGCCGGTCATTTGCTGCAGGAAGGTGTGCGCATCGAAGTGATCGACGCCACCATGACCGATTTCGGCTTCCCGGTGGGGCCGGTGGCGCTGCTGGATGAAGTGGGACTGGACGTGGCCCACAAGGCCGGGAGCGTAATGCACGAGGCGTTCGGCGACCGGATGAAGCCGGCCGCATCCCTGGCCCGGATGCTCGGTGCCACCCGCCTGGGCCGGAAGAATGGACGCGGTTTCTACCACTACAAGGCGGGGCACAAGGCCGGCGTCGACCGCAGCGTCTATCCGTTGCTGGCCGTGCGCCCGACCGACGAGGCCGACGCCGAGGTGGTCGGACAACGTCTCGTGTATGCCATGCTGAATGAAGCGGCCCTCGCCTGCGCCGACCGGGTGGTGCGCAGCCCGCGGGACGCCGATATCGGGGCGATCTTCGGGATCGGCTTCCCGGCGTTCCGCGGAGGCCCGCTCCGGATGCTCGATGACGTGGGGGCCGGCAAGGTGGTCGAAACGCTTTACCAGCTCCAGGAACATTTCGGCGAGCGCTTCCGCCCCGCGCCGTCCTTGCTCGAGATGGCCAAGTCCGGAGGCCGGTACTATCCCGCGTGACGCGGCCCCGAGGATCTGGTTTCAGCGGATGACCTGGACCATCGGCCTTGCCGTGGGGTTGTACCTCTGCATTCTGGCCCTGCTCTGGCTCTTCGAATCCCACCTCATCTACTTCCCTGGGCGGCAACGCACTCTCACTGCGCCGCCGGTCCTGCTCGGGCTTCCGGTCGAGCGGGTTGAGATTCCGACCGAAGACGGGATACAGCTGGTAGCGTGGATCATGCCAGCGGGAGCGGACTCGACCGGCCTCTGGCTGCTCGTCTGTCACGGCAACGCGGGCAACCTCTCCGAATTCGACCGGCCGGTTCATTACGCGGGACTGCGGGGTCTCGGCCTGAGCCTCCTGGCCTTCGACTACCGCGGATACGGCGAGAGCGGTGGAGCGCCGAGCGAGCAAGGGCTCTACCGTGATGCGGACGCCGCCTACCGTTACCTCCGAGACGAGCGCGGCGTGCCGGCCCAGCGGATTGTCCTCTTCGGCCACTCGCTCGGCTCGGCGGTCGCGATCGATCTGGCCGGCCGGGTGCCCGCGGCCGGACTCATTGTGGAGGGCGCCCTCACTTCCGCTATCGATCGCGGCCAGGAGCTCTATCCGTATATACCGGTCCGCCGGATC
This sequence comes from uncultured Gemmatimonadales bacterium, assembly GCA_963742755.1. Classification (GTDB taxonomy): domain Bacteria; phylum Gemmatimonadota; class Gemmatimonadetes; order Gemmatimonadales; family GWC2-71-9; genus CAVVWJ01. The sequence goes on along the minus strand of CAVUMU010000010.1, from coordinate 1,211,408 downwards.
GCGCGCAGCCGGTTCGGTTCCCTCGACAAAGTCGCCGGCATCGCCGCCCCCAAGCTCTTCCTTCACGCCTCTCGCGACGAGGTGATTCCGTTGGCACACGGAAGGCGTCTGTTCGACGCGGCGCGGGAGCCAAAAACCTTCGTCGAGCTGCAGGGGGGGCACGGGGACGCCTTCGACGTGGATTCGGCCCGATATTTCGGGAGCATCGGGGCCTTCCTGGCGAGGCTGAAGCCCGGTCCTCGATAGATCGCTGCGGTCGCGCCCTCTCCTCAGCTGACTGCCTCGAGCCCGAGCCTCCTGGGCTTCAAGCCCCGCCTCCAGCCAGCCGGGCTGGCACCCATCCCGGTTTTCTCTCGTAGGTCGTGAACGATGGTTGACCCCACGCGGGAGGAACCTGCTATGCGGATGCATTGTTCGATTACGGGGATCTTGTATGGCCTGCTGCTTCTATGCCCGGTGGCGCCAGCTCAGGCGCAGAGTGATACCACGCACCACGCCCCACCCCCTCCGGGGCCCTGCGGCAGCGCCGAGTATCGGCAATTCGACTTCTGGATCGGTGACTGGGACGTGGTCCTGCCGGACGGCAAGCCGGCGGGCACCAATCAAATCACACGAATTCTGGACGGGTGCGTTCTTCAGGAGAGCTGGAGGGGAGCGGGTGGCAGCAGCGGGACCAGTTACAACGTCTACGATCGAACGCGGCAAAGGTGGCACCAGACCTGGGTGGACGATCGGGGGAGCCTGTTGCAGCTGGATGGCGAGTTCAGCAAGCCGCGTATGACACTCCGGGGTGAAACCCTCGACAGCAGTGGAGTGAAACAGCTCCAACGGATCTCCTGGCAGCCAATGGGGCCGGCGCAGGTCCGCCAGCTGTGGGAGTCCTCCCGCGACGGGGGCAAGACCTGGGCTGTCGTCTTCGACGGACGGTACCACCGGCGCGCCCGGTAGCGAGGGGTACCTGCCCATCCGGTTGCGCCTGGCAAACTTGTGCGCCGGGGGCGGAGCCGTTCCCTTCCACTGTCTCCCCAGCAGGAGCTAGATCGGGTGCCTGCCTTTCCTGACCGTCTGCGAGCCGCCGTTGCGGACCGATACCGCATCGAAGAGGAGATCGGTCATGGGGGCATGGCTGCGGTCTATCTCGCCGAGGATCTCAGGCACGCCCGCAAGGTCGCCATCAAGGTGCTGCTTCCCGGAAGTGCCGGTCAGTCGTACGAGCCCGAGCGCTTTCTGCGCGAGATCCGGATCGCTGCCCAGTTGTCCCATCCACAGATCCTTCCGGTCCACGATTCCGGCGAAATCGACGGGATGCTGTATTTCGTGATGCCGTATGCCGGTTGCGAGACCCTGCGCGACCGGCTCACGACGAAAGGCGCCCTGCCGATCGATGCGGCGCTGCGGATCACCCAGGCCATCGCCGCGGCGCTGGGTTACGCCCACCGGCATAACGTGATCCATCGGGACATCAAGCCGGAGAACATCCTGCTCCAGGAGGGTGAGCCGGTCGTGGCCGATTTCGGCGTGGCCACGGCCATCTCCGCTGCCGGTGGCGACAATGTCTACATCACTGATCGGGGCTTTACCGTGGGCACTCCGGCCTACATGAGTCCGGAACAGGCGAGTGCCGACCGCGACCTCGACGGGCGCAGCGACATCTACAGCCTGGGTTGTGTCCTGTTCGAGATGCTTGCCGGTTCGCCGCCGTTTTCCGGCTCCAGCGCACGAGCCACCATGGCCCGGCACGCGATCGAGGCCCCGCCCCTGATCCGGTCCTTGCGGCCTATGGTTCCGGCCGCCGTTGAGATCTCCCTCCAACGCGCCCTGGCCAAGACGCCCGGAGAGCGCTTCTCGACAATGGCCGAGTTCTGCGACGCCCTGGTGGCGCCGCCGCCGGCGCCCACCGCGTTCGGTCCCGAGAGCCGGGCTATTGCGGTGCTGCCATTCGTCAACTCCAGCGCCGACCCGGAGAACGAGTACTTCAGCGACGGCATCACGGACGAGCTCATCACTGCCCTGACTAAGGTCGAGGGGCTGCGTGTCGCCTCCCGAACCTCGGTCTTCGCCCTGAAGAACGCACGGGAGGACGTCCGTGCGCTCGGTGCCCGGCTCGATGTATCGGCCGTGCTCGAGGGCACCGTGCGACGGGCTGGCAACCGGCTCCGTATTACCGTGCAGCTGGCGGACGTCACCGACGGGCGCACGCTCTGGTCCGAGCGCTACGACCGGGAGATGGCGGATGTATTCGCCATCCAGGACGAGATCGCCGGCACCATCGTGCGCACCTTGCGCTCGACGCTGGTCGGTGAGCTGGGCGATCCTACTCCGGTGCGGTACAGCGCGAACGTCCGCGCCTACAGCCTGTATCTCAAGGGACGGTTCTGGTGGAACCGCCGCAGCCAGGCTGCCATTAAGGAGGGAATTCGCTTCTTCGAGCAGGCCATCGAGGAAGATCCCGGATACGCACTGGCCTACAGCGGGTTGGCCGATTCCTATGCCCTGGACCTCGACTATCGGGGTGCACCGGTGGTCGAGGGGATGGAGCGGGCGAGGGCGGAGGCCCGCAAAGCCATTGCGCTGGACGAGACCCTGGCTGAGGCCCATACCTCGTTGGCCTGGGTCACGTTCATCTACGACTGGGATTGGGTGGGCGCCGAGCGGGAGTTCAACCGGGCGATCGAGCTGAACCCCCGCTACTCCACCGCGCGCCAGTGGCATTCCTGGTTCCTCGTGGCCATGGGCCGGTTCGACGAGGCTCTGGCCGAGGGCCGTGCGGCAATCGAGCTCGATCCGCTGTCGGTGTCCATCCGCCGCAGCATGGGGTGGCTACAGTATTACGCCCGGCATTTTGACGGCGCCCTGGACAATCTCCGGCGGGCACTGGCCATGAATCCAACCTCCGAAGAGACCCATCGCCTCCTCGGACTGGTCTATGCCCAGCAGGGGCTGTACGACGAAGCCGCCGCCGCCTTCCAAGAGGCGGTGGCGAACTCGGAGACCGACCTGCTCTCCTATGCCGGACTGGGCCAGGTGGCCGCGTTACGCGGGCAGGTGGACGGGGCCCGGGCGGTGCTACGCGAGCTGGAGGAGCGGCAACTTACGCGGTACGTCTCACCGGTCGCCCCGGCGATGATCCAGCTGGCGCTGGGCGAAGTGGATGCCGCGTTCGACCTGCTGGAGAGGGCGCACCAGGATCGGCGGGGCTGGCTGGCCTATCTGCGAATCGAGCCCATGTTCGACCCCCTCCGCTCCGATTCCCGTTTTGCAAGCCTGCTGCAGCGGATGCGGCTGACGTAGATGGACGGGCGGCAACCGGCTACGTTCTGATCATGCATACGATCGCCACCCAAGCCGATGTCGCGTCAGCCCTGGGTGAGCCATTGGCGGTGGTATACAAACACAGCCCGATCTGCCCCACGAGCGGCATTGCCTATGCAGAGATGCGGTCGCTGCTCCAGCTTCATCGAGACGTCCCGGTCTACCTGGTGGACGTGGTCCATTCCCGTCCGCTCTCCCGCTACATCGCCGAGCGGGTCGGCGTCGTTCACGCCTCGCCGCAGGCCATCATCCTGCGAGCCGGCGTTCCCGCCTGGCACGGGTCTCACTTCGACCTGCGAGCGGAGGTGATGGCCCGGCGACTGGACGCGCTGAAGGGCGAAGCCGAGCAGCCAAAGGACCCCGCCTAGCGCTCGTTTTGAAACACCTGCCTCCGACCCGAATCCTCGCTCTCACCAACCCGTTCCTGAGTTCATACCACTGATCGCGCGCTTCAAGGATGCGGGGAAGCAGTCCGCTCCCAATCTGTTCCTCGCCCCGCCAAGACTCTCTATCGTAGCCCTCGACTAGTCAGGCCTGAATCGGTGTCGTAGCTGCCATACCGGAAGCGGCTCCTGCCTCGGTCTCCGCTCATGCTGGAGGCGTTACGCGAATCCTCATCATCGATGATGAAGGCAAGCAGACTGGTCCTGAGCGGGGTGAAGGGCCCGAGACGAATGGGGCCAGTCAGCCGCTTCAACCGCCCGGCGAGGCGCGGCCTGTAATACACGAGTTCCAGATTGCCACGCCGGTGCCGTCCGATGTGCAGCACGATCCGCCTGCAGCCTCCCGAGATGCCTCCGTGGTGCGTGAACTGGTCGCACGAGTTGAGGAGCTGCTGCGACAGACCCGCGGGCTACCGGCAGGTGCCACCACCGGCCTGGCTGGGACGATCCGGTTCGGAAGCGTCCTGGTCGAGCCCTCGACCCAGACGGTCCTGCGTGCAGGGCAGCCGGTGCGGGTGACGCACACCGAGTTCAGGCTGCTCCTGGCCCTGATGCGGCGTCGTGGAGCCATCGCGTCCCGAATCGAGCTGCTACGAGAGGTCTGGGGAACAGGCGCCGCGGTCAGCCGGAGGGCGGTGGATACCCACATCGCCCGCCTGCGCCGGAAGCTGGAGGAGGATCCGGCCAATCCGCGCCACATCCTGACCGCACTCGCATGGGGTTATCGCTTCCGTCCGTGAGGACGGCGCTCCGGGGACGGTGACGAACCCTGGAGCCGGGTTGCATTGGTCGTCACAGCTATTGAGTCGCCACGCGGAGGAGAGACATGGCCCGATCATTGTTTGGTTGGTTGCGAGTTTCGAGGTTACTGGTCCCGCTCATGGTGGTGGCGGTGGCGTTGCTGCCGAGGCAGGCGGCCGCTCAACAGCCGGCCACCCTCACCGGCACGGTCACGGCTGAGTCCGGTCAGCCCCTCGCCTCCGCGGGCGTAATCATCGAGCAGTTGAGTGCCGGGGCGGTAACCCGGCCCGACGGCAGCTATACGATCATCGTGCCGGGAGCCCGGGTGCCGTCCGGACCGGTCACAGTGACCGCGCGACTGGTGGGATACAAGGCCCGCTCCGCCCAGGTCAACCTGAGCACGGGAGCGGCAGTCCAGGACTTCACCCTGCTGGACAATCCGCTCCAGCTCGGCGAGCTGGTCGTGACCGGTGCGGGCACCGTCAGTGAGGTGGAAAAGCTCGGCACCGGGCGGAGCAGCGTGGACTCGCTTTCCATCGTGCGAAGCGGCGAATCCAACGTGGTGGCCGCGTTGGCCGCCAAGGCGCCCAACGTCTCGGTGGTGTCGAGCTCCGGCGATCCCGGGGCCTCGGCCCACATCCAGATCCGGGGCCAGACCACGATCAGCGCGGGCAGCGGCATCAGCGGCGCGGATGCGCAGCCGTTGTTCATCATTGACGGGGTGCCCATCGACAACAACATCAGCTACAACAACCCCAACTTCGCGTCGGTCAACTCCAGCGCTGCCCCATCCAACCGGGGGATCGACATCAATCCGAACGACATCGAGAACGTGGAAGTGTTGAAAGGGGCGGCGTCGGGCGCCATTTACGGCTCGCGCGCCGGGCAAGGGGTGGTCATCATCACCACCAAGCGGGGACGTCCGGGTCCCACCAAGTACTCGCTTCGCAGCTCGGTCTCGGTCGATGAGGTCGGGCGCCTGCCCGAGCTCCAGACCAAGTACGGGCTCGGGGCGGCCGGAGTGACGCCGGGGTGTGTTGCCGGGGCGGCACCCAACTGTGCCGTAGGGTTCGCGAACGCGGGCAGCTGGGGCCCGGAGATTCCGGCCGGCACACCCACGTTCAGCCATGCCGGCGAGATGTTTCAGACCGGTCACACCTTCGACAACGCGTTGACTATCTCGGGCGGGAACGACCGGACCACCTTCTTCCTGTCCGGTGGCGCCAACACTCAGCGCGGCATCATCACCGGCAACAACGACAAGTTCGACCGGATCTCGGTCCGCTTCAACGGATCTCACCGGGTCTTCGACAACCTCAAGGTCGGCGCCAACATCGCGTACGTCGACGGAACCGGTGGCTTCATCACCAGCCGCAACAGCACCGACGGGCTGCTGCTTGGCGCCTGGCGCTCTCCGCCCAACTTCGACAATCAGGTCTATCGCGATCCGGTGACAGGGCTGCATCGGTCATACCGGTTCCCCAACCCGGCGGCGGGGTCCGAGCAGGCATCGCGTCTGTATGACAACCCGTTCTTCGTGGCCAATGAGTCGTTCAACAAGTCAGAGGTAGGGCGGACCTTCGGTGGCATAAATGCGGAGTTCACCGCCACCCCCTGGCTCTCCTTCGCCTATACTCTCGGCGCCGACTACTCCAACGACGAGCGGACCCAGGCCTGGCCCTGGAGCACATCGAATACGACCGTGGTGGGGGTCAACGGAGTCGGCGGCGTCAATGCCGGGTACATCAAGTCATTCCAGATCGACCACAACCTGACGGCCACAGCGCGGTATAAGGTGAGCCCGGCCTTCACCGGTTCGGTGACCGTGGGCCAGAACCTCAACTCCAACTCGTACCAGACCCGGCAAGCGCTGGGGACCGGCCTGATCGCACCCGAGCCGTTCAATCTTGGCAACACCGCATCGCAGCTGCCGCCCTACGACTACAAGCAGACCATCCGGCTGGAGTCGTACTTCGCCCAGGTAAGCGCGGACCTCTGGGACCAGCTGTTCTTCACGGCCGCGCTCCGGAATGACGGCGCGTCCACGTTCGGTGCCGACAGCCGGCGCAACTGGTATCCCAAGGCCAGCGCCGCCTGGACTTTCTTCCGCAGCGCAGAAGGTACCAACCGGTTCCTCACCTACGGCAAGCTGCGGGCGGCGTACGGCCAGAGTGGCACCCAGCCCGCTCCCTATCTGCTGAACAGCGTTCTCCTGGGTGCCTGGAACGGCAACGACGGCGGCTGGGGGCCCGCAATCTCCTCCGGGCAGAACGGGCTTGGCGGTCTGGTCACCAGCTACATCCTCCCCACCACCGATCTCGGGCCCGAGCGGGTGAAGGAGTTCGAGACCGGGTTCGACCTGGGCCTCTGGCAGGACCGGGCCGACATCGGCTTCACCTGGTATCGCGCCATCTCCAGTGACGTCATCCTCAACCTTCCGACCGCCGGCAGCACCGGCTACACCCAGAAGCCGGCCAATGCCGCCACCATCCGGAACGCGGGCGTCGAAGTGGCGCTGAACCTTCGTCCGATAACCCGGCGGAACTTCGCCTGGGACGTGGGGGTCCAGTTCGCCACGGTACGGAACATGGTGACCGATCTGGCCGGCGTGCAGTTCGTGCCGTTCCCCATCGGCGGTGGAACCAACGGACTCGGCATTCAAGGCGTGGCCATCGAAGGGCGGCCGCTCGGCGCTTACTACGGCAGCGACTTCATCCGCTGCGGCCGCGGACAAACGTACAACGGCGTGGATCTCGACAATACCGCGGGCGAATGCCAGGGAGCGCCGACCAATGCGCTGTACGTGGCCTCGGACGGCTACCCGCAGAAGGACAACGCGGGTACCTACGTGGTAGGCAATCCGCAGCCGGACTGGACCGGCTCGGTCCGCACGGCCTTCCGGATCAACAAATTCTCGATCGGAGGACTGCTCGACGTGCGGCAGGGCGGCGACGCCCACAACGGCACCAAGGGCGCCCTGCATCACTTCGGCACCTCGAAGGAATCGCAGGTGAATCGCGACGGCGGGAATTTCGTCTTCGGCGACAGCTACTTCGGCAACGAGACGGTCGCAGGGCCGGGCGTGGGCACGGCAGTGCCGCTGGGCGAGGCGTGGTATACCAACAACGGTGGCACCTTCAACGGCCCCACGTCGCAGTTCGTGGAGGATGGCGGCTTCGTCAAGCTCCGCGAGATATCGCTGGGGTACACCTTCGACCAGGCCTGGGTCAGCCGCTTGATGGGCTTCAGCAGCATGGAGGTGCGAGTGGCCGGCCGAAACCTCCACACCTGGACCAACTATACCGGCGTAGACCCGGAGACATCGCTGTTGGGCTCGGCCAGTCCGCTGCGGGGGATCGATTACTTCAACAACCCGCAGAGCCGTTCGTATGTGTTCTCGCTCACTCTCAACCGCTAATCCTCACGCGAACCAGGGGTATTCAGCCATGAGAAACTCTCTCAAGTTGCTGCTGAGCGCCGCCCTCGCGCTGAGTGCGGCGGGGTGCAACGACTTCTTGTCGGGCGACGGGGTGGACAACGACCCCAACAACATCACCCGTCTAACCCGGCCGGGCCCGCTCTACGTGGGCATCCAGGCCCTGCAGTCAGTGCAGTTCGAGGGCCAGCTGGCCCGGAGTGCCGCGGAGTACGTGCAGCAGATCGCGGGCAACTCCCGGCAGCAGATCGGCTTCGACCTGTATCAGATGGATCAGGTGACGATCGATCCGCACTTCTATTCGGTGTACGGGTCGTCCATCGCCGTGCAGGGAGGGGGAGGGCTGCTGGACCTTCACAAGATGCAGCAGCTTGCCCGGGTGGTGAACGACTCCATCTACATCGGCATCGGGAAGGTGTACGAGGCGCTGGTCATCGGCACCGCGGCGTCGATCTGGGGAGACATCCCCTACCGCGAGGCTGCCGACTCGGCTAACGAGGTGCCGGCGTTCGACCCGCAGCTCCAGGTCTACGCCGACATGATCACTCAACTGGACTCCGCCATCCTCTTCCTGGCGGCCACGCCTGGGGCGCCGAATGTCGGCCCCCCGGCGGACAATGCCGAGCTGGTCTATCTCGACCGGGGCGGAAACACGGCCGCCCTCGCGGCGGTGTATACCCAGGTGGCACACTCCCTCAAGGCCCGGTATTACATGCACCAGGCAGAGGTGAACCCGGCCAACTACAGCCTGGCCCTCGCCGAGGTACCGCTGGGCATCAGCGTACCCTCCAATGACATGCTCTGGTACCACGACCAGTCTCCCACCGGCCAGAATGTGTGGTGGCAGTTCATGAGCGCCCGGGGAGACATCGCCCCCGGGGCGGCCTTGATCGAGATCCTCAAGCGGCGGGTGGCTGGCGGTGTCGAAACCCCCGAGCGGCTCAGTTTCTACTTCAACCAGGCGGTATATGACCCGACACCCAACACGGCAGGTGACGAGGTCCCGGTCGGCTTCTTCGGCTACCGGCCGGGTGGTTCGACGGGTCTGACGACCGCTCCCCTGGGGTACAACGGTGGCGGGTCGCCGGCGGGCGCCGGCGCGCCAGCGGACGACGGCGGTGACTATTCCGTCTTCAACTTCATCAACAACGGGATCGATCCGGGTGACGTCCGGATGCCGGTGATCACCTACGCCGAAACCCAGCTGATCGGGGCCGAGGCCGCGTTTCAGATCGGGGGGCAGGGTGCGGCCCAGCCCTTCCTGGATGCTGCGCGGGCGAACCGTTCCTTTGGCGCCCGGGGGGCAACGCCGATCACCTTCACAGCCCTGGCGCCGGTGCCGGCCACGCTCGAGAACATCATGGAAGAGAAGTACGTGACCCAATTTCTCAGCATCGAAGCCTGGAACGACTACAAGCGGACCTGTCTCCCCGCGCTGGCTTCTGCTCCGGCGTCGCTGACAAGCCCCACGCCCCGTGCGGATCCGATCCCTGGACGGTTGCCCTACGGGATTACGGAGGCCAATGCCAATCCCAACACCCCGAACGTCTCACCGACTGGAAGAAACGCGAACGATCCCAATCCGTGTCCGGGTTTGAACTATGTGAGCTCGGTCCCGCTGGCAAATTGAATGAGGAGGTTAGCCGAGGGAGTGGCGGCGAGAATCATCTCGCCGCCACTCCCTTCGCCCCAGGAGTCATCCTATGAGGACGCGATTCGTGCTGGGCGCTGCCATGTCACTGGCGGCCTGTTACACCTATCGGCCGCTCTCCACGCCGGCGCCGGAGCCAGGTACCCGGGTTTCCGCTCAGCTCACCGGTCAGGGCTCCCGTGATCTGGCCGGCCAGATCGGTCCGGACGTGCTGCACGTCGAGGGCGAGGTAGTCGAAGCCGATTCGGGTGGAGTCGGCCTGGTGGTCCGCGAGATCGAGTCATACCGCGGCATACGCTCGGACTGGCAAGGCGAGCAGGTGCGGCTGCCACGGGCAGCGGTGGCGGGCATTCAGGAGCGAAAGCTCTCGCCCGGGGGAACCGGCCTCATGGGAGGTGTGATTGCGGCCGGATTGTACGCGATCTATCGAGTCATGGGCGGGCCGGGCCTGTTCGAAGGCAACCCCGGCCAGGCCGGAGGTGGAGGCAGATAGTTCTATTGAATACTGTAGTTCGAACGCGCGATCAGGCTTTCCACGTTCAGCTCGACGACCTGTCCCGGCTGCACCACCAGGACCTCGGTGGTGTAGCTGCTCCCATCCCCGATCGGCTCGGCGATGAGCCGGATGGTCTTCGACTGGCCCAGCATCCGCAGGGGCAGCACGATCTCACGCGAGGTTGCGGAGGGAACCGTTGCGATCCGGTCTGGCACACCGTCGTGCTGGAGAAAGATGTTGACGTCGAGCAGGTGCCGGTTGTTGAGGATCAATGAGAACCCATCGGCCTCGACCGGCTCGGGATCCACGTTCTGCCTCGGCCCGGCGCATGCGATGGTCACAGCGAGGGCGACGGCAGCCACACGACCGATGCGGCGGCAATTCCGACCGACCGTCCGCCCGTCCGCCCGTCCGCCCGCCATCACGCTGACCTCCCTAACAGCCTTCGCATGTTCTCCCGATAGCCCCGGGTGGAGGTGAGGCGGGTGCCATCGGTCAGGATGAGCACGTAGTCCCCCTGGAACCAGGGCTGGACCTCCTGGATCCGGTCGAGATTGACGATCACCGAGCGGCTGATGCGCAGGAAGCGGGCGGGGTCGAGCTCCTGCTCCAGCTCGGCCATGCTTTCCCGCAGGGGGTGGGTGGTGCGGCCGACGTGGAGATGGACGAACTTGCCGGCCGCCTCGATCCAGTCGATCGTCTCGGTGCGCAGAAAGATCGCCCGCTCCGGGGTGCGAACCACCAGGCGGTCTCGTCCCCGAGCGCGGTCTCTGGCATTGAGCTCTTCCAGCAGCGCCAGCACTCGGCGGGCACTGCTTCCCTGTGGGCCCCTTCGAGTGGCTGACAAGGCCCAACCCATGGCTTCCCTCAGACGATCCTGGTCGACCGGCTTCAACAGGTAGTCGAAGGCATGGACCTCGAACGCCCTGACGGCGTATTGATCGTGCGCCGTGACAAAGATGATGGCGGGCTGGTGGGCCTGGCCCAGCGCGCCAACCACTTCGAAGCCGTCCAAACGGGGCATCTGGATGTCGAGCAGCACCAGATCCGGCAAGTGCTCCCGGATCGCTTCAACTGCCTCTTCTCCATCCGCGCAGGCGGCCACCACGTCGGTCTCCGGCTCGGCCTGAAGCAGCCGGACCAGGCGCTGCCGGCCGATCGGCTCATCATCGGCCACCACCACTCTTAACGTCATCCCACCAGCTCCTCCAGGTCGTGTCGTGTCAGCGGCACCGGCGTGTGCGCGGCGTCGCAAGCGGCGTAGGGGAGCCGGAGCGTAGCAACCGTGCCGCCACCCAGGGCCGGTGCCAGCGTAAAGCGAGCCCTCGAGCCGTATAACTGCTCTACCCGCTCGCGGATGTTCCGGAGACCCACACCCTCCCGCGGGATCCCGCCTGCGGGAAGCCCCTGGCCGTTGTCCCGGATCTCCAGAATCAGGTTCCCGCCGTCCTGGCGCGAGGCGATGACAATCCGCCCTCGTCCGGCAAGCGGTGTCACGCCATGGCGGATGGCGTTTTCCAGCACCGGATGCCAGAGCAGGGTGGGGACGGCGGCGTCAAGCGTATCGGCCGCAAGGTCCCATACGATCTGCAGCCGGTCCTGAAAGCGCACCTGCTCGATCTCGACGTACATGCGGAGGAAGTCAATCTCCTGGCGGAGCGGAACAACCTGATGGCCGGCATGGTCTAGCGACAGCCGCAGCAGCCGGCCAAGACGGGTGATCATCTGGTCAGCCGTATCCGGATCGGTGTGCACCAGCTCCGCCACGGTGTTGAGGGTATTGAAGAGAAAATGCGGCTGCAGCTGCATTCTCAGCAGCTGAAGGTGGGTCTTCGCCAGCCTGGCTTCGAGCTCCGACGAGTGAAGCCGTCGGGTCTGATAGAGCGCGGAGTAGCGGGAGGCCTGGCCCAGCACCACGAGAACCCCGTAGGCGAGCAGGCTGTTCTCCACCCGCGGAAGGAGCAGGCTCGTGCCAGACGGGACGATTCCCACGGTCACGACAAGCATCGTCTGCAGACTGATCGATAAAAGGACAAACCCGGCTCCGGTGGCGCCGAGAATCAAGCCGCTGCGCACCCGCTGCCCGGGCGCGAAAGCAGTGGACTGGGTCAGCCAGAGGACGCCCGGGGTCAGGCTGGCCCAGATCCAGGCCGCGGCGAGTGAGTAGGCCAGGAGCTGGGCCCAGGGAACCGAGTCGGCGGCGGCATCAGCCACCAGGCATGCTCCGAACGAGGCCAGACCGAACAGCGTCCACCCACCAAACGCGAGCGCCCAGGTCCTTCCCGGACGGGTGACTGGCGGCGACGTCGACGCGTCCCGCGCGAGTCCTGCGGCGCGAGTGGGCGGGAAAGTGGACATGGCACCCCAGTGAATCCAGCCGGACCCCAGGTCACCAACGTTAAGAGAGAAATCCCGCCCCACGTACAATCGCGGCATGAGCGACATGCCTGGAGGTATGGAGCGCAGCTGCGGCGGTGCGAGTGCCGCGGCTCCGGTTACCTCCCGAGCAGGCGGTGAAGGTTCTCCCGATAGCCCCGGGTGGAGGTGAGGCGGGTGCCATCGGTCAGGATGAGCACGTAGTCCCCCTGGAACCAGGGCTGGACCTCCTGGATCCGGTCGAGATTGACGATCACCGAGCGGCTGATGCGCAGGAAGCGGGCGGGGTCGAGCTCCTGCTCCAGCTCGGCCATGCTTTCCCGCAGGGGGTGGGTGGTGCGGCCGACGTGGAGATGGACGAACTTGCCGGCCGCCTCGATCCAGTCGATCGTCTCGGTGCGCAGAAAGATCGCCCGCTCCGGGGTCCGGACCACTAAACGCGGAGACCCCACTCGCCGGGCGGCCAGCTGGTGCAGCAGGGAGAGCATTCGGGGGTCGGCGCCGTCGCTGTGGCCGGCGTCGGTCCCCAGTTGCGACAGCGCGCGGCCCAGCGCTCCCCGGAGTCGGTCGCGATCGAACGGCTTGAGCAGGTATCCGCAGGCGTGCACCTCGAACGCCTTTACGGCGTACCGTTCGCACCCGTCGACCAGGACGACGGCCGGCGGACGGTCTGCTTTCAGCTCCCGGAGGACCTCGAAACCGCCTACCTCCGGCATTTCGATATCCAGAAACAACAGGTCCGGCGCCCAGTGTCGAACCAGGTCGATCGCTTCCCTGCCGGTCCCAGCTTCCCCCACGAGCTCGACCGAGGGCTCGCTCTCCAGCAAACCTCGCAAGAGGTGACGGGAGCCCACCTCGTCGTCCACAATCATGGCACGCATGGTGGGGAGACGCCGAAGCTCGTTGGCTTCGACACAGCCGACCCGGCGGTGTGCTCAGGAGGGAGTACTGATGTCTAACCGGTGGCGGAGGAGTCGGGTCACCGCGGCTTCGTCGCTGTCCAGCTCGGTGCGCGCGGCCGCCCTGGTTCCATTCTGCAGCGCCTCGAGCATGGAGCCGGCGGTGTAGGCATCGAGGACGGCTGGGTGCACATAGTACTTGCGGCAGACGGCCCGGGTGTTGTTGAGCTGGTCGGCGACCCGATCGATGGCGCGGAGGATGTTCGACTTCGCCTGGCGTTGGGAGGTCCAGGTCCCTATCTCGGTCAAGGCGGCCACGGCCAGCTTCGTCCCGGACCAGGTGCGGAAATCCTTGGCGGTGAACTCCTCGCCGGAGGTGGCCCGGAGATAGTCGTTGACGTCACCCGATCCAATCGTTTGGCGGACTCCATCGTCGTCGACATACTGAAACAGGTCTTCCCCCGGCAGCGCCTGGCAGCGCTGTACAATGCGCGCCAGGCGGCGGTCGTTGAGCGACAGGCTGTACGCCTTGCCGCTCTTCCCCCGGAACTCGAACCGTATGTTCGAGCCCGATATTTCCACGTGGCGGTCGCGCAGGGTGGTCAGACCGAAGGATCGGTTCGAGCGGGCATACTCATCGTTGCCGATGCGGATCCCGGTGCAGTCCAGCAGCCGCACGACGGTGGCAAGCACCTTCTCGCGGGGCAGGCCCTGCTTGCTGAGGTCGCTCTGGACCTGCTTTCGGATGCGGGGCAGGACCTCGCTGAAGGCCAGCACCCGGCCAAACTTTGTCTCATCGCGCACCTCCCTCCAGCGGAGATGATAGCGATACTGTTTTCGCCGACGGGCATCCCGACCGGTCGCCTGGACGTGCCCACTCGGAGATGGACAGATCCAGACGTCGGTGTAGGCCGGTGGGATAGCCAGTGACCGAATGCGGTTGAGGGTGGCGGGATCCTTGATCGCCTTGCCGTCCGGCCCCGTGTACGTAAAGCCGCTCCCGGCCTTCTTCCGGCGAATACCTGGCATGGTGTCGCTGACATAGCGAAGGCCGGCCGCTTCGGCTGATTCGACCGGATCGGGCAGCAGTTCTGGCACCGGCTTCCGCCTCGGGCTCGGCCGCCGCAGGACTTTCCTCTTCACCCGCTTCCGCCTCACTCGCGTGGCCATGCCTTGTGTCCTCTTGCCGGTTTGGCAGCTTGAAACCCCAACTGAGGATACGTAGAGTCGAGCCGACAACGCGTGACGCGAGTCACAGGAAACCACCACCTGGCTTTTCTGTTGCCGCTCCGCGTTTTGTCTGCGGTTATCTGCGGCTCATGTTTGTGCATAAAGTTTCATGGACGCCTGCCGGGTGCGGCCTCTACACACCGGTTCAGGCCCCGGCTACCTTCGGATGCGCTTGGACCCCGCTCGGCTCACGCAAACCCGGTACTGATCTGATATGCGATCCGGACTCCTCTGGCTCTCGGAGCAGCAGAAGGTCTTCAACTTCGTTCGACGTAACGGCCTGGCCCGGAAGTTCGCATCGAGGTTCGTGGCGGGGGAAACGATCGGGGAGGCGGTGCGGGTGGCGCACGAGCTCGGCGAACGGGGGATCAAATCGTCGCTCGATCTCCTGGGGGAGAGCGTAGGAGCCGAAGCGGAGGCCACCGCGGCCCGAGACCAGTATCTGGCGATGCTGGACCAGATGGCGGCCCAAGGCGTCGAGGTCAACGTGTCGGTCAAGCTGACCCAGATGGGTCTGGACATAGACGAGGACCTCTGTCACGCCAACATGACCCGCATTCTGGACAAGGCCAGGGAGCTTCGCGGATTCGTTCGCCTCGATATGGAAGGCTCGGCCTATACCCAGCGTACCCTCGACTTCTTCGTCAACCGCCTCTCCGGCATCTATGGCGGGCACTGCGGCGTCGTCATCCAGTCCGCGCTCAGGCGTTCCGAAGGCGACATCAACGATCTTATCGCCCTCAATGCCCGGGTCCGGCTCTGCAAGGGGGCTTATCTCGAGCCGCCCGACGTTGCCTTTCCGAAGAAGGCCGACGTCGATGAGAATTACGTGGTCCTGATGGAGCGGCTCCTGCTGAAGGGGAACTATCCGGGGATCGCCACCCACGACCAGGCGATCATCCAGCACGCCCGGCAGTTCGTCCGCCGACACGATATCGGGGCGGACCGTTTCGAGTTCCAGATGCTGTATGGTGTCCGGCGGGATCTCCAGACCCGGCTGCGGCAGACCGGATACAACATGCGGGTCTATATCCCGTTCGGGACCCAGTGGTATCCTTATCTCATGCGGCGGTTGGCGGAGCGCCCGGCCAATATCGCCTTCATTCTGGGGAACCTGATCCGAGAGTCGGTGCCGCGCCGGTGAGTGAGTTCACGTTGGGTGGGTACATGCAGAAGCATGAGCGTGCCGCAGCCTTCGGTGGGAGCGATGGCCAGGCCTACTCGGTAGCGATCTACGTGGACGAAGAGCCCGATGTTCGCGGCCTCTATGGCGCGGCGCTCCTCTTTGTGCGCTGGTCTCCCGGCGGTGATCGCCCCCTGGGCCATGTAGAGTCCGAGACATTGGCCTGGGGGAAGACCCCGGAAGAGGCCCAGTCCCGGCTATCGGCGCTGTCGCTCTACGATGTAAAGACCGCGCTGGATGAGGCGATCGGGCGGGCGCCAGGGCCCTGGTGACCGAGCTCCTGGGCACCGTCCTGGAGCGGGACGGTGCCGTCTATCGGGTGGCAACAGCCGCCGGTGAGGTGCGAGCGATCCTCCGGGGAAAGGCCAAGCGAGATTCACCCCGCGTGGTGGTCGGGGACCGGGTCCGGCTCGAGCCCGAGCCCACCGGCGAGGTCTACGGCGTCGTGAGCGTGGACTCCCGCACTACCCTGCTGGAGCGGAGAGTCCCCGAGGGCAGGGGCACCCGCCCCGTAGCCGCCAACATCGACGAAGTCTTCGTGGTCACCGCCACGGTGGACCCTCCTCCCATTCCCCAGCTGATCGACCGGCTCCTCATCGTGGCGGAAGCCAAC
The DNA here is from genome assembly GCA_963742755.1 of uncultured Gemmatimonadales bacterium. GTDB lineage: Bacteria > Gemmatimonadota > Gemmatimonadetes > Gemmatimonadales > GWC2-71-9 > CAVVWJ01. The sequence goes on along the minus strand of CAVUMU010000010.1, from coordinate 1,195,028 downwards.
TCCATTCAGGCCGCGGTAGTAGTCAACAAGATCGAGCTCGATCCCGGGCGGGACCTGATCGAGCGCTGCCGCGCCGCCGGCTATGTGGTCTATCCCACCAGCGCCAAGACCGGCGAAGGGATCGATGTATTCGCCGCCGCGCTGGCCGGCCGTATCTCGGTGGTGACCGGTCCATCCGGTGCCGGCAAATCCAGCCTGCTGAATGCGGTACAGCCCGGCCTCAAGCTCCGGATCGGTGAGCTCAGCGCCAAGGTGAAGCGGGGCAAAAACACTACGGTCTCTGCCGTGATGATTCCGCTGCATGCCGGCGGGTACCTGGTGGACACACCCGGGTTCAGCGAGGTGGGCCTCTGGGGAGTGGTCCCGCGCGAGCTCGCCAGCTGCTTTCCCGAGATGCGGCCCTACATCGGGGAGTGCCGCTATGCCGACTGCCGGCACATGTCCGAGCCGGGCTGCGCGATCAAGGGTGCGGTGGAGACCGGCCAGGTCAGAGCCGACCGGTGGGAGAGTTACCGGATTCTGCTGGGGGAGCTGGAGGGGGCGCCTCAAGAATGGGAATAGAAAAGCGTGAGCGGGGAAGAAAAAGCGTAAGCCATGGTGCAACAGGCGTTAGGATCACCCCGCAGTGCCGTCCGCATCGAAGGACGTGGTCGCGGAGTTGGAGGAAGTGTCTCCTGTAAAGCAGAATCAGGACGGTGTGCGGCAGGATCGGGTCGCTGAATCGGAGGATGCGTCTCCTGCGGCGCGTGATCACAACTGTGTGCGGCGGAATTGGCCCTCTGAGTGGGAGGAAGTGTCTCCTTCGGCCTGGAATCAGGACGGTATGCGGCGGAATCGGGACGTGGTGAACCGTTCGCCCTTCCCGCTCACGCGGTTTCTTTCCCGCTCACGCCTTTTCTTCCCCTTTCCTGGTCCACCGATGCTCGTCTCTGGATTCGACCTTGTGCATCATCTTATCGAACGCCGACTGAAGATCGATCCCCTCGCGGTTGGCCATACAAATCAAAACGAAGAGGATGTCGGCCATCTCCATGCCGAGATCACCCTCGGTCTCGCTCGCCTTCTTGGTCTTCTGCCCGAAGCGGTGGTTCACCTCTCGAGCCAGCTCGCCCACTTCCTCGGAAAGTCGGGCCATGTTGGTCAGCGGGTGGAAGTAGCCCTCTTCGAACTGACTGATCCAGGCGTCTACGCGGGCCTGCGCGTCTTTGAGGGACACTGGCGCTGGGAGCTAGGAGCTAGGAGTCGAGCGAACTCGGGAGCTCCGCCGAGTGCTCGCTGACTGCTCCTGGTTGCGAGCTCCAAGCTCCTGGCCCCCAGCTCCCAGCTTCTTCTCGAGCGCCGCGATGATGGCCTTGCAGAACGGGCCCAGATCCGCGGGGGTCCGGGAGGAGATCAGGTTCCCGTCCACCACCACGGGACTGTCTTCCCACAACATGCCCGCATTGACCAGGTCGTCCTTGATGGCGCCGACGCTGGTGCCGCGCTTCCCCCGAACGATCCCCGCGGAGATAGGTACCCAGCCCGCGTGGCAGATGAAGGCAACCGGCTTGCCGGCCTGATAAATCTCCCGGGTGAGCTGGAGCAGCTTCGGAGAGCGCCGCATGATGTCGGGAGCGTAGCCGCCGGGGATGACGAGGCCATCAAAGCCCTCGGCCGAGATCTCGTCCACGCTGGTGTCCACGGTGAGCGGGTAGCCCCGCTTCCCCTGGTAGGTCTTCTCGCCGGTGCCGGCTACCACCGTCTTCGCTCCCTCTTCCTCCAGCCGGATCCTGGGGTACCAGAGCTCGAGGTCCTCGTAGAGGGGACCGGCGAAGAAGAGGATCGTTCTTCCCTGAAGGCTCATACGGGGAGTATGCACAGCCAATAGCCAATAGCCAATAGCCTATCCCAGAAACACATCGGCGGCCACCGGGAGATCCAGCGACCGCCGAAGGAGTTGTTAGCTAATAGCCAATAGCCGTTTTAATAGCTGGGCCAGGTGTCGATCCACCCGTTACGCACCCGCTGGATGGACCCCACATTGCCCAGGGCGCGCTTGAGGGAGCAGGAGTCGTACTGGTACGTCTTGTTACCGTTCGCAATATCGGAGGCACCGGGGTTTATGCCGAGCTTGATGTTCAGTCCGGCTACGACGGCCCCATAGACCGTGTTGTTACCATTGGAAGTAAGTGTCCCCCCTACAAGCACCAGCCCTTCCCAGCCAACGCTTCCGCTGAGGGTCAGGTCTCCGGTCACAATCAGGATTCCCTTCCCGTTATTGCCGGGGAGGCTGAATGCCGGGCCGCCGACGTTGTCTACTCTCACCACCGGCCAGTCGCTGAAATTCGCGGGCCAGGGACCCGCGGGGACCCTGTGGTCGGGGAAGATGGTCGTGTTGGGCCAGGCGACGATGCCGGCCCAGTCAATGTCGATTGAATCTTTGGCTGTGCCGCCAATGCCGCCAGTGCCAATCTCGTAGGGTGTATCCTCGGGATTTCCCTGGATAGGTCCAACGGGACCGGTATACCCTCCGGTCGGAACGGCTACACCGGGGATTGTTGGGGACGCTCCGCAGCGATCATATCCACTCAGGTCGCCGGAGCCACCGTTCTTGTTGATGCCGGACAGGCTGGTAAACGCCCCATACATTTCCAGCGGGGCCGGCGTCCAGAGCGCGTAGGTAGCCACCGTGCGCTCCGCGGCCGGAGCGGTTCCGCCGTACCGCCGGGCGGTGGTGTTGACCCCCCGGGAAGTGATGGCGTACACGGCCGGGAGCAGCGTGACGGTCGATTCGCGGATCATCATGATCGAGACGGTCGCAGTGCCACCCGGCAAGTCGTTGTAGGTGACATCAATCGAAGTGGCCGGAGATACCGGCCAGGTCACCTTGGCCCCCCCCGCGGCCAGAGTCGACAGGTAGCGGGAGAGTCCGGACTGCGCCACGGCGAAGGCCTGCATCTGGGCCTGGGCGTCGGCGGTAGTGCGGCGCTCGGAGGAGAGCCGAGTGTACGTAATCGCAACGGCGACTCCCATGATGGCCAGCATCAGGATCGTCAAGGGGAGTATCGCTCCCCGTCTATTCAGCCGGGCAGACATTCGAACCTCGCTCTTGAAGTGTCAGTCGGGCCGATTCTGGAAAAACACCGACGTCGTGACCGAAGCCGATTTGGGCGCCGCGGTGCCGCTGGGCGCCCGTTCGCTCATGCCGTTGAGCACGAGCTCAAGGCCTCGCACAGTGTTCAGCTGTGCTGGAACCGCCGCCTGGGCAACCGAGGCATTGCCGACGTAGAAGTTGACTCTGGCGGTCGCATCGAACGGGGCGGCCAGCTCCTCCGAGACGGGGGCGAGGCCGCTCAAGGTCGTGCGCCACAGTCCAATCCGACCCGGCACAGCCACCGAGGCCTTGAACTCGTAGCGGATGCGCCTATAGAGAAACACGATGGAGCCACGCGGCGGCGCCGGCAGCAGGACGACCCCGGTGAGGTTGATCCTCTGACCGGCCGGGGAGCCGTTGATGGACGGAAGCGTGTGGATGCTGTCGGGGCCCGGGTTCTGACAATTGAGGGCGGTCCCGGCGATGGGCAGCGCAGCCGCATTATGGTAGGAGTAGACTCCGGCGGCATTTCTCCAGGCAAATCCGGAGAACCCCGGCTCGGCATAGAGGGCCGCGTCCACCGGGAGAAGGCTCACCGTGGACACGCCCAACAGATGGGAGCAGATCACCCCGAAGGCGTAGGGTACCTTGAGGGTAAAATCCTGACCGCCCGCAACAGCAGCCTCCAGCCCCCCGTTGCCCGCCGTCGACCCGTTCTCCACGGCGCGCAGGTCCGAAAGCAGCCGGTTGATTCCACTGCGAGCGACGGCGCGGGCCTCTCGCGAGGCCTCCTGCTGGTCCATGAAACGCGCCTGCCCCAGCACCAGGCGGAGCAGGCCGGCGCCCACGATCGCAGTGATGATCAGCGCGATCAGCAGCTCTATGAGAGAGAAGCCCCGGCGAGTCATCGCGGCGGTTCTCATGGGCCGAACAGCGGGTTGACCGCGTCGCCGGAGACACTGCGCTCGAAGGAACTGGACATGACTCGCAGATTGCTCGGTGCGGTTGGGGTGACGGTCACAGTCACCCGCTTCAGCTTGGCATTTACGTCAACGATCGCGGCGCAGCGGGTATGGAGGAACGGCCCGGTGGTCACGTCTACGCAGGTGTTGCCGGCGGCGAGCGCGCTGAACGGCAGCGCATCGAGCCTTCCGACCTCTCCGGAAAGCGCGGCGGTCTGGTAGGTGACCGCCGATGCTGCCGTGGCTGAGCGTGCGCCTCGGACCAGCAGGGTGCCCAGGGCAAGGGAACCGACCGAGAGGATCAGGATCGAGACCAGGACCTCGACCAGAGTGAAACCGGTGTTACGGCGAACCAGTGTCCTCATGGTACGATCCTCACGTGGCCTGCGGTCGAGAGAGTTACCGCACGGGTACTGGCCCCGGACGTGATCCTCACCGTGAGCGGGGTGGTCGAGGTTCCCGAGGGGAAAACGTCCACGGTTGCGGTGTTGAAGGCCACAGTCATGTTGCCCAGGTCCGAGTCCCCCGTCAGCTTCCGGCTCAAGCGGACCGTGCCACCGGTACGATCGGCAATGGTGTAAGTCGCGTTGGCGCAGTCGCAGGTGATTCGCATCGGCTTGCGCTGGCGGCCGGCCAGGGTAAACGCGGACTCCATGTCGGCGGCGACAATCGCAATTGCACGGTTGACGCGCGTCGACTGCATGACCCGCCCGAACCTCGGCATGATGATCGCAGCCATGATGCCGATCAGCGTGATCGTCAGAACCAGCTCGATCATGGTGAAGCCGGATCGACCCGGGTTGCGGCCCTGTACAGGAATGAGTCGTTGGGACATACGGCACCAATTGAGCAGGAAGAGTGCCAGGGTCAGGACAGCCGTAACTCTTGTGGTGTCAACAGCATCATTTGAGCCGAGCGGGCGATCTCGGGGCAGAATGCGACGCTGTCGAAAAACCAGGCGCGCAGGAGACTGCGCGCCTCACCGAGCCGGAGGGGCTAGTAGCTGGGCCAGGTATCGATCCAGCCGTTCCGCACGCGCTGGAGCGACCCGATTTTGTTGAGCGCACGGCTGATGTTGCACGAGTTGTACTGGAAGGCCTTGTTCCCGTTCATGTCGGATGGAAGAACGGCCTGACCCAGTTTCACGTTCAGCCCGGTTATTACCGCCCCGCTGGTCGTGTTGTTACCGTTGGATCGAAGCCGTCCGCCAACCAGGAGCACACCATCCCAGTTGGTGCTCCCGTTGATCCGCATGTCTCCGGTGACGATAAGGATTCCCTTGCCGTCGCCGGGCAGGGTATACTCGGCGCCACCGTTGTTGTTGACCCTGATTACAGGCCACTTGGCCATCTCGGTGGCGTTGGGCCAGGCCGGAGCAACGAAGTCAGCCGGGAAGTATGATCCCGCGACGATGCCGGCCCAGTCCACTTCCACCTGGTCCTTTGCCGTCCCTCCCGCGCCGGGAGTGCCCAGGCTTACTGGAGTGTTATCCGGGTTTCCATCGATCGGTCCCGTCGCTCCGGTATAGCTCGTCCCACTCACACCGGCGCCGGTGGTCACGGCCACGCCCGGGAGCGCCGGCATCACGCCGCAGGCGTCGGCCCCGTTCATGGTCCCTGATCCGCCTGCCTTGTCCATACCGCCAAGCGAAGTGATCGCGGCGTTCAGGTCGATGGCCGCCGGCGTCCAGAGGGCGTACGTCGCCACGGTGCGCTGGGCCGCGGGCGTCTTCGCATCGTAGCTCTTGACGTTCGTGGCGGTGCCGCGCGAAGTGATCACGTATACCGCAGGCAACAGCGTGACGGTCGAATCCCTGAGGATCCGCATGCTTATGTCCGCGCTGCCACCAGCAGTAGCGAGGGTCACGTTCGCATCAGCGGTCGGCCGGGCGCTTAGGCCAGCCAGATAGTCGTTCAGGCCCGACTGGGCTACGGCGAACGCCTCGAGCTGCGCCTGGCCGTCTCCGGTGGTCCGGCGCTCCGAGGAGAGCCGGGCATAGGTGATGGCAACCGAGACACCCAGCACCGCGATGACCATGATGGTGAGGGGGAGAATCGCTCCTCGTCTGTTCGAGACAGTCATAATGGTTCCTCGCGGATCGTGGGTCAGTCGGGCCGATTCTCGAAAAAGACCGATGTGGTCATGTTGGCGACTTTGGGTGCGGCGCTTCCGCTGGGAGTCCGCTCGCTCATGCCGTTCAGCTTGAGCTCGAGGCCCCGCACGTTCTGCAGCGCTGGAACGGCGGCCTGGGCCGGCATGACATCGAGATTGTAGAAATTGACCCGGGCCGATGCGTCGAACGGTCCAGCCAGCTCTTCAGCGCTGGCAGCCGCGCTCACCGGTGTTCTCCAGAGCGCCGTCCGCCCCGGAATGACGACCGAGGCCTTGAACTCATATCGGATGTCGCGATACAGGTAGACGATGGACCCGCGGTCCGGCACCGGCGCCATGATGCCCACCCGCGTCAGGTTCACCACCGCCCCTGCGGGTGATCCACCGAACGCCGGCACAGTATTGACCTGGTCGTAGAGGCCGGTGGCGCAGAGGGCCGTGGTACCCGGTAACACGGGCACGCTGCCGGCATTGTAGCTATAGATGCCGGCCTTGTTCCTGACGGCGAAGCCGGTATAGCCGGGCTCGGCGTACAGGGTAGCGTCCACCGGCAGCAGACTCACGGTATACACGCTTCCCGCAATCCCGCAGAGAATGCCAAAGGCGTAGGGTACCCGGACGGTGAAATCCTGTCCCCCTGCCGCGGCCGCCCTGAGTCCACCAGTCCCCGCTCCGACCCCGGCCTCGACTGCCCTGAGGTCCGAGAGCAGGCGATTGATCCCGCCGCGGGAAACCCCGCGCGCCTCGCGCCAGGCTTCCTGCTGGTCCATGAAGCGAGCCTGGCCCAACACCATGCGGACCAACGCCGCGCCGATGATCGCCGTGACGATCAGCGAGATGAGCAGCTCCACCAGGGTGAAGCCCCGCCGGGTAAGTGCGGCTGAGGTCATGGTGTCTTCAAGGGGTTGCCGTTAGCGAAGCCGGCCCTGGTCCGCTTGAACGTGGTGGTGGTTGGGTGCATCAAGGCGTTGCCCGCGGGCGTAACCACGATGGTGATCAGCTTCACCTTGCTGGAAACGTTGTTGATCGTGGTGCACTCGGTGTGGGGGAACTCCGCCGCGGTAATGGTCACGCAGGTGGTCCCCGCTATCAGAGCGTCGAAGGGGAGTACATCGAGCCGGGCGAGTGCGCCCGACATCGCCGCGTTCTGGTGCGCCGCCGCGGACGTCGCTCCGGCCGCGCGGGTGGCGCGGACCAGCAGCCCGCCCATGGCGAGAGAAGCGACGGAGAGGATGGTCATCGAGACCAGCACTTCGACCAGACTGAAGCCACCAGTCGGCTGGGACGGTCGTAATTGTAGGGTCATGGCCTGATCCTCAACGTGACCGGCGGTCCAGAGAGTAACCGCACAGGTGCTCTTGCCGGATGTAACCCCGTACCCGGAACGTCGACAGTCGATTCCCTATGGGTGCTGCGCGCTCTTCCCGCCCAAGCGGTGAGTACGCAGGATATCTGGTCTCCAGGACACATCCTTAGAGAATGCAGGAAGGGTGCCGGGGCGTACTTCGGCCTAAGCCCGTAGTACTAAGCGGGTTACGCAGTACGGTACCGCCGGCTTCCCGGGCAGAATGCGGGAGACGGGACCTCTATGGCGGCTTACCGCCGCGAAAGTGTCAACTCTCGCGGCGGTAGTATGCAACGAATTGCTCGGTTACTGGTTTGCCGCGAACCATGCGGCGACAGAGAAACCGACCGGGTCAATCTCATAGTAGCGGTTCTTGAAGTATCTCCCCGTAGTGGGGAAATACGGGGGAGGCTTGATCATGTCGCACCGGTCGTAGGTCCATTGGGGATTCCAGCCGTACCCGGCACCGCTCATCCGGGCGGCATTGACACCCTGGATGGCCGCGCCCGCCATGTTGAAGCAGCCCCGGCCGACCGTCGCTCCAGCGCAGTTCTCCCGGTTGGTGGACCCGGTGGTGATATCCTCCGCGAGGACGGAGTTGAGGGTCAGGATTGCCGCGTGAACGGTCTCATCGGCGGTGTCGTCATACGCACTGAGAAACCCGTCGTACGTGCCGCCGGTGGAGCCGGCCCGGAATGGCGAGTTGACGTTGTTGTCTTCGATGACGAAGAACTGCGGCGTGAGCAGACCAAGGATGTCGGCGAAGACACCGGCATTCCGGTCGCAGTCCGGGATGCTCCCCGGCGAAGTGACGTAGGTCAGGTCGTCGGCCAGCAGGATGTTGCCGGTCGTCGCCAGGGTGACCTGGCTCCGCACTACGCCGCTGACGGCAACGCTGCCGTCCACGTAGACCACGCCCTTGAAGTTCGGGTTGAAGGGCCGGTTGATGGGCCAGAGATAATCGGACATCCCGGCCGGGCCGCCGCCCCCGGTGGTTCCACCACCGTTCTGGGGATGGACGTTCTTATTGTGGAGCGCCGACGGCGAGGTCCCCGCACCGTAGCCAGGCCACTTGATCCAGGTCCCGTAGGCGAACGGCGCCGGTGTGGTAGCGATGAAGCCGTTCGACAGGCGCGGGTCCCCACCCAGGTAGCAGCGCCGCGAAGGCTCGTTGAGCGAGCGGCGCTGATTGGTCAGCAGGCTGGCGGTCGAATGGCGGTGGGCCGCCGGGTTGACGGTCGTGGTATGCGACACCGCGGGCACGAAGGTTCCACCCAGCGCGTCGCCACAGTTCGGCGAATTGATGTTGGGATCGGTGGCCGAGCCGGGATTCCATGCTCGCGCGGTGACGTACTTAAGCGTATTTGCGCTGTTGTCGACCCCGCGGTACACCCGGATGAATCCCTCGTTCTCATCGGTGTAGTCCCCGTCATTATTGACGTCCACCGCCACGAACTCCACCCTGGTCCTGGGATTCGTATACCCCGGAACCGACGTCGCCGCCGGCGACGGTCAGGTTGCCGGTGGCGGCATATCCGCTCAGGGTGGCCAGGTTGGCCGGGGTGGGCATGTTGATTCGAGGCACGTTCTCCTTCCAGCCGCGTCTCCAGTCGCCGTTGGCGACGGCATTGATGCTGCTGGCTGTGGTTGCCGGACCATGGAAGATGGGCCGGGGGGGTGAGTTGCCGACGTACATTACCCCGTTGGTGTGGATCGGCCCGAACACCTGGATCCCTCGAGCGAACGTCACGCTCGAGAGGGTGACATCATCGAACCGGGCGAACTGGGCGAAAGACTGCTGGGCGAGCTCGGCCCGCCTGACCACGACAGCCCGTCCCCCGTTATCAACGATTCTCGATATCACGCTGGCGTACACACCGAACTGGTTGGTGGTGCCACCGCTTCGGCCGACGAAGATCGAGCGGGTATAGCCCGGGATAACGGCCCCCAGGGCATCGCGGACCGGCTGCGAGTCCTGCAGGGTCGTGAACCCGACGACCGGCGCGAGCCCAGGCGTGCCGTTGAGCGTGTCTCTGGCCCACTCCAGGCCCGCGTCCGCGGAGGCGCGCATCTCAGCCTCCTTCGCATGGTAGCGGCCGATGAGGCTCGCATTGCCCGAAAGCATGATCGCTCCCGTGGCCAGGGAAGCCACCACGACCATGAGGAGCAGGACCATGAACAGGGCCAAGCCTCGTTCGTTCCGGATCGCCTTCGTATTCATCATACCCTCCGAGAATATCCGGGAGCGAGCATCAGTTGGGTCGCACGGTAGCGCTGCCGAGCAGGACCGATTCCGAGGGCGAGCAGTCCTGCGCGCCCACCGCGTAGACGTAGTCGACACCCGCTTCCACGCCATCATCCACCAGCACATATGGCGGAGGTTGGCCGGCAGGAATGGTCAGCAGGGCACTGCCGAACGGCTCGGCGAGAAGTCTCCGGTACACGTTGTACTGATTGACGTCGGTCTCGCCGGCCGCCTCGTCAAACGAGGCGGGCCAGGTAAGCGTGACGCTGGGCGGGTCGCCCGCCGCATTGGGCGTCGCTCCCAGGGCGCCGAGGAGCATCGGAGGGCCTCCACAGGTCTTGAGCTGGACCAGGCCGTTGTTGGGCAGGCTCACCGTAGTCGAGATATCGCGAAACCGCTGCTCGGCTCCACTCAGCCCGTTGCTCACTCTGAGATTGATGCGAACCGCCTTGACGCTGTCGGCCAGATACGAGTTGGAGGGATCCAGCGCGCTATCGGCGGGGCTGCCGTGGATTGGCACACTGTGAATGATCGGAAGCGTTATGCCGCTGCCGAGCGTACCGGCGATCACCAGCGAGTCGCGGGCGGCCGGGGGCACTAGCAGGTCCCGTGGGTGCACGAAATACTGGAAGAATGGCCGCCCGGGATACGCCATGATGTTGCGAGCCACCCGTTCGGCCGGCATGGCGTTCACTTTCTGCATCAGCACGAAGTCGTCACCGATGTCAGTGGTGCTCGAGTCCGGCCGGAAGTAGAACATTATGGTCTCGGCCCGACAGACGTTGGCGACGTAGGTCATCGCGGGATAGGTAAACCCGGTATTTGGCAGTTGGTACGCAGAGGCTGCCGGCAGGACTTCGAACGAGCCTGGCGGCGCGTCGATATTAACGTTCACCGCGCAGCCATCCACGTCGTTATGGGTGTAGTTCGAATTGAACGCGACAACGTTATTCCCACCATAGATGAACATGGGCTGCAGATTGGCCACGCCCGCCCCGGTGGTGCGGAGTACGCGATCGATAGTGCTCACCGCGTAGCGCATGTTCTGAAACAGCTCCATCCGCTCGCCGCCCAGCCGGAAGGTGCGGGTCTGGGCCCGGAATACCGCGAGGGTGGCCCCCATGACCATCGAGAGGATCACCATGGTCAGCATGAGCTCGATCAGGGTGAAGCCCGAGGTGTTGGCCGGCCGACGTGTCATGGGCTGGCAACCACCGTGGTGACGTCGATCGGCGCCCCCATGGTCGGCTCCATGACCCGAACGGTCACGATGGTGTAGTCGCGGCGGGGATTGTTGCCGGTTACCCGGGACACACTGGTGACACGGGTCATGCTCGCATAGCCGGGGAAGCCGATCTGGGTGCCGGACCAGGTGGCCCCTAGCGTGGTATAGCTTGGATCCATGTCCACCAGCCCGATTCGTTCGCGGGCAACTTCCGCGGCCGCGGTCCTGGTGGTCGACGTGGTGACGGTATGAAGGTACTGGCCGGTATAGCGAGCCACGCTCGCCAGAATGATGGCCAGCACCACGATGGACAGGAGCATCTCGATCAGGGTAAAGCCGTTGCGCCGCATTACTGGCGCTCCTTCCAGGTCCCGGTCCCGTAGGAGAACCACGTGGTGCGACCGGTGGCCCGGGAGATCTCTACCGCCCGCACGTCTGTGGTGCGGTCCACCGCCAGGCCCGCGATGGTGGTGAGATAGACCCCGCCATCTTCGCTGGCCGTACCGTCGCGATGGAAGATCAGCACAGGAAGAGATCCCTGCGCCCGGGTAAAGGAGACCACCCCGCCACCCATCGCCCGGGCGGGAGCGGTGCCTCGGCCGAAGGTGAGCTCCTCGGGCAAGTTGGTGAAGGTCACCCGCTCGTCGGCGTCGATGATGTTGTCGTTGTTCCGGTCCTCGTGAATCCGCATGCGGTTGTTCGCCAGGTCGAACGCAACCCGGGTATCAGCCTGGCGGCTGATCGCCTGCCGCTGGGCATAGGACAGCGCGCCCGATACGACCTGGGCTCCGCTGTTGGCTCGATACGAGGCGATCCCGGACTTCGGCAAGGCTATGGCGGTCATCAGCCCAATGATGACGATCACGGAAAGAAGCTCGATCATGGAAAACCCGGACCGACCGGTGAGCCGTCCAGGAGTTCCGGTGCCGAATTCACCACTGTAAATGCGGGTCATGCGTGCCTCCCTTTCCTGTCGGGCAAGGCCTGGAGGAAACGTGAGGGGGGCGGACCATGCAACTTCTCGCCCAAACGCAGATGCAAGGCTTGGCTTCAGGAGCTGAGTGCGTGGTTGTAGAGCAGGAAAAATGCCGTTAGGGGCATCGGCCGTTGATGCCTAACTGAGCCCCTCTTTGGTCTTGGACCGGTAAAATCCCTAGCGCGGAATGCAACTAAACCGACGCGTTGCTGACTCAAACTTTGCATGCTGATGAGCGGTAGAAAGTTGCACCGCGAGGATCGAGCACGATGGTGAATTACTACTTGATAGCCTTTCGACGTTAGATTCGATACACCCCCTTCAATCGTGAATTGCATGCGCTCCCGTGACCGTATCCTTGCCAATCTCGACGCGATCTATCGCGAGTCGTATGACCGGGCGAAAAAAGCGGCGAACGAGGGCCGTATGATCGAGCTCGACAGCGGCTACATGCGTGACCAGCTGATGCTGGAGATCCTTCTCGACATCCGCGATCTCTTCTCGGTGGCTCCCGCCGCCTCCGGCGGATCGGCGCTGGAGAAGCTGGAAGCAATCCGCCGGCTCACCAAGCTCCGCTGAAAGGCCCGTTCATGCGCGCGCTACAATCCGCTTGCCGGCTGGCCGCGGGGGTCTGGTTCTCGGCGGCATGCCAATCGATGCCTGGGTCAACCACAGCGACCGGCCCCGCCGATCTGGTGATCTACGGCAGGGTCTGGACCGGCGACTCGGCGAAACCCTGGGCCCAGGCCGTTGCCGTCGCGGGCGACACGATCGCGGCGGTGGGCGACAGTGCGGCGTTGTCGGAGCTGGTCGGGTCCCGCACGCGGCTGATCCACGACGGTAAGGGGATGGTTGCTCCGGGTTTCATGGACGCCCATGTGCACTTACTGAGCGGCGGGTTTCAGATCGCGCGAGTCGACCTGAGAGGGACGTCATCGCCGGCAGAGTTTATCACCCGCCTCAAGCAGCACGCTGCGAAGCTTCCTCCCGGCGAGTGGATCGAGGGTGGTAGCTGGGACCACGAGGCCTGGTCCGGCGCCCCGTTGCCGGAGCGTGGCTGGATCGATTCGGTGACGCCGAAAAACCCGGTATTTCTCAACCGTCTCGACGGCCACATGTCTCTGGCGAACAGCGCCGCGCTCCGACTGGCGCAGATTACCCGGGCGACAAGGGAGATCGAGGGCGGCACCATCGTCCGTGATCCGAAGAATGGTGAGCCCACCGGATTGCTGAAAGAGAACGCACGCGACCTGGTCAATCGGGTTATTCCGGCGCCGTCAGCGGTCCAGAGTGACTCCGCCCTGGCTCGCGCAATGCGTTGGGCGGCAAGCCACGGAGTAACGGCCGTCGCCACGGTCTCCGACGATCCCGGCACCCTGGCCATCGCCGGCTCGTGGCGCGAGCTGGCAGCCTTGAAGCGAGCCCACCGCAATGGCAGCATGCTCACGCGGGTGTCGGTCTATGTCTCCCTCGAGGCCTGGCGCGCCATGGCCGACACCGTCAAGGCCGACGGCCCAGGCGACGACTGGCTCCGCGCCGCTGGGGTGAAGGGGTTCGTTGACGGCTCACTCGGATCCAACACCGCGCTGTTTTACCAGCCATACGATGACGTGCCAACCGCTTCGGGACTGCTGGTCACCCCGGAAGACTCGTTGCGGACCTGGATAGGAGCAGCCGACTCCGCCGGGCTTCAGGTGGTAGTGCACGCGATCGGGGAGCGGGCCAACGGGCTGCTCCTCGACATCTATGACAGCGTGGCGAAAGCCCACGGCGCGCGGGATCGCCGCTTCCGGATCGAGCACGCTCAACACCTGCGCCAGGGGGAGATTCTCCGACTGGCGCGAAGCGGCGTGATGGCCTCGATGCAACCCTACCACGCCCTGGACGATGGCCGCTGGGCCGAGAAACGGATCGGCCCTGAGCGGATCAAGAACATGTACGCATTCCGTACCCTGCTGGACAACGGGGCCCACCTGGGATTCGGCTCCGACTGGACGGTGGCACCCCTCGATCCGCTCCTCGGCATCTACGCCGCCGTGACCCGGCGGACACTCGACGGCAAACATCCGAACGGGTGGGTGCCGGGGGAGAAGATCACGGTGGAGGAAGCCTTGCGGGTCTATACCATCAGCAACGCGTACGGAGTGTTCGCCGAGGGCACCAGGGGGAAGCTGGCGCCCGGCTACCAGGCTGACCTCGTGATCCTCGACCGGGACCTCACCGCAATTGCGCCAGAGAGCATCAAACAGGCAGCCGTGCGGGCGACGGTCGTGGGCGGCAAGGTCGTATATCAACGGCCTTGAGTGCCAAACTCCGCCATAGGTACGGCTTTCCGCGGCTGAAATGTCGCGTTTTCCCAACTGCTCGCTTTTGTGCGTCAAATGGCACTCTGCTTGCTCGTTTCCACGGCCCTTGACCAGGGCCTGAACCGCTGCCCATGTTGGTACCACTAGCCTGATGTCAGGCTACCCCCCGTTTAACATCATCTTATTACGTCATCTGCTGGCACCGTTCTCGGTGGCCGGGCTGGCTGCGTCTGACCCTTCTTCAAGGAGTGTTCGCGGTGCGTCTCTGGGGCTGGTGCGGCTACGCCTCGATGACCGGTCCGGGGCACGGGTCGCTTTTAACCGATTCGTCGCCATAGCTCCGAGCCGTTTTGCCAGCCAGATCGCCGAGTCACGGCAACGGATAGCAGAATTGGGACAATGAAGCCAGGCAACTCTTTCCGGGAGAGCGTATGAGCATGCGTTCAGTGTCTGTAATCCTGCTCGTGTTTCTGGGGCTGGTCGGGCCACTGGAGGGGCAGCGGATCAAGTTGCCGGTGGGCCTGGGCGAGCTCGAGAAACGAGCCAAGCAGGACTCGCTGGACGCAGCGGCACACTACAACGTCGCGCTGGCGTACTGGAACGAAAAGCGATACGACGAGGCGGAGAACTCGCTCAAGCTCGCGGCCTCGATCGATCCCAAGTTCGCCGAGGCCTATCTCGCGCTGGCCTATCTGCCCTATGCGCGCCGGCCCAAGCTGTGGGCGGAGGAAGCCCGGAACCGGGTTCCGGACGAGTGGAAACAGCGGCTCGAGGAATCGGACCGGCTCTACCGCCGGGCATTTCTGGTCAATCCCATGGTCGATCTGCGCATTGCCGGCGCCGCGGCCCTGCCCCGCGACCCGGTGTGGGAGACCCTCTACCCGGGGGTATACGAGTTCTACTACCAGGCGTTCGACGACATGCTTCAGGGTAACTATGAGCAGGCGTACGGGCGCTTTGTAAAGCTCCACCGCGAACGTCGGATAGGCGGACCGGGGCAGGGCAAGCTGCCTCTATCGTTCCACTGGTTCGAGGGTCTTGCCGCCGCGCATACTCAGCGTTGGCGCGAGGCCAGCCAGAAATTCGAGTACCTGATCGACGAGTCAGTGAAAGAGGAGAAGAAGCTCAATGAGGATGAGTTGATTCGCATCCCACTCCGAACCAACGAGTACCGCTACTTCCTGGCCAGCATCACTCACGCTGCCGGCAACACCGAGCCCGCGGTGGACCTCTACCGCAAGACATTGGAGAACGATCTCGGCTTGTATATGGCTCACGTCCAGATGGCCAACATCTTCGAGGCGCAGCGCCGCTACCCCGACGCAATCGAGGAGCGCAAACGAGCCGTGGACGCGAACCCCGACGATGCCAGCCTGATAATGGACCTGGGGGTGACCATCGGAAAGTCCGGCAAATTCGCGGAAGCAGAGGACGTGCTCAAACAGGCCGCGGATGCCAACCCTCGGGACGCGCGGGTTCTATTCTGGGCCGGGCTCTGTCAGTCGGAGCAAGGCAAGCGCGACGAAGCCAGGGCGACATTCACCCGCTTTCTGGCAATCGCCCCGAGTCGCTGGGACAAGCAGATCGGCATGGCCAAGCAGCGGCTGGCGGGCCTGCAGTGATGCGGGAGGCGGTCCGCCCCGGTATTAAGCGGCTCGTCTTGGCGCTGCTCATGTGTGGTGCTCCTGCTGCCGCCGAGGCGCAGACCTCTTCCTATGAGGAGCTCCAGCGCTTCTCGGCGGTGCTCAACCACATCCGGGCCAACTATCCCGATTCGGTCGCCTACAACGGCCTGGTGCGCGCCGCGATTGACGGCATGTTGCGTTCGCTCGATCCCCACAGCTGGTTTGCCTCGCGGGAAGACTACGAGAGGCTCAGTGCGCTCGACCGCGGCGAGCTGGCGGTGACCGGGATCGTCTTCGAATTCGCCGACGGTGTTCCCACGGTGCTCAGCCCCTCGAGGAAGAGCCCCGCGGAAAAGGCCGGCGTGCTCCCGGGCGACCGGATCCTCCGGATTGACGGCGTGCCGGTGGCGGGAATGACCTCGAAGTCCGTTGCCCTGAGGCTCGCCGGCGAGAAGGGCTCCAGGGTCACAGTAGGGCTCGAGCGCGGCCCCCGGCTCGAACCCGACACCTTCTCGGTGCAGCTCAAGCGCGCGTTTCTCGAGAACCGGTCGGTGTCCATCGTCCGAATGCTCAATCCCGAGACCGGCTACGTTCGGCTGGATGACTTCGGGGAGACCGGGGCTGATGAGGTCCAGAAGGCAGTGCGGCAGCTGCGGTCGAGCAAGGCGCGGCAGCTGATTCTCGATCTTCGGGGTAATCCGGGTGGGATTGTCACGGAGGCAGTGGATCTGGCCGCGAAGTTCCTGCCCGGAAAGACCCTGGTCTTCACGACTCGCGGGCGAAAGAAGGTCGTGAACGAGGACTATCGCACCAAGGGGCAGGGGGAGTTCGTCGACCTTCCGCTGATCGTCCTGGTGGACGGGGGAAGCGCCAGCGCGTCCGAGGCGCTCGCCGGATCGTTGCAGGACCATGACCGCGCCCTGATCGTGGGTCGGCGGAGCTTCGGCAAGGCGCTGATGCAGACCGGCTTTCTCGTTCCCTCCGGCTTCGTTCAATTGACCGTTGGCCACGTGCTGACCCCGAGCGGCCGCTTCATCCAGCGGCGCTACCGCGGGTTCGCCATCGAGCAGTACTATGCGTTTGCCGGCACCGCCGGCGACGGGGCCGACACGCTGACTCTCTTCCGGACCGACAATGGGCGTCCGGTTCGCGGCGGCGGGGGGATCGCGCCCGACCTGGCGGTTCCCGCGCCGGTGCCCCCGCCCGCCTGGTGGAGTACTGCCGCCGACAGCGGATACGACAATGCCGTCGCGGACAGCGTCGCTCTCACCTTGGCAGCCGATCCGTCGGCTCGGGCAGAGTGGATCGCAGGGTCCAGGGACTGGGCGATGCGGCTCCTGCCGCCGTTTCTGGATCGGGTCCGCGCCCGCCTCAACGTAACGGCCAGGCCGGATAGCGCGACCGGAGCCGAGCTGGCTCGGAGACTGGCGGCTCGCGCGGCCTTCGTTCGCTGGCCTCCGGACGCCGGCAGCGATCTCATGCTCGCCAGCGACCCGGACGTACGAGCTGCGCTGGCTGCGTTCCCCCGCCTCGCTCAGCTTCTCTCGGCTCCCCGCCCATAGCCGCGGTCGCTATCTTTAGTTGTCCAGCTGCCCGTGACCGTTGACCCTGACCCCGAGTTCCATGGCCACACGCACTTCGGGACGCGCCAAGAGCTCCGCCCGGCTGGAAAAGGCGGATCTGCTGGATCTATACCGCGTCATGCTCCTCGCCCGCCGGATCGACGACAAGGAGATCCAGCTCAAGCGTCAGAACAAGATCTTCTTCCAGATATCGGGGGCGGGCCACGAAGCCGTCCTTGCCGCCGCGGCCAAGGTTTTCCGTTCAGCCTACGACTGGTTCTACACCTACTATCGCGATCGGGCGTTGTGCCTTGGCTTGGGCATGACGGCCACCGAGCAGCTCCTCTCTGCCGTCGGGGCCGCCGATGACCCTAACTCCGGCGGCCGGCAGATGCCGTCCCACTGGGGACACAAAGAGCTCAACATCGTCAGCGCCTCGAGCCCCACTGGAACCCAGTTCCTCCAGGCCGTGGGGTGTGCCGAAGCCTGGCTCCGGTACTCCCGGATCGATGGAATTCCCGATCGGGACCAGCTGGCCCAAAGCGACGAGGTCGTTCTCTGCACCACGGGCGACGGGACCACCAGTGAGGGAGAGTTCTGGGAGGCGCTCAACACCGCTACCAACCTGAAGCTGCCCGTGGTCTTCCTGGTGGAGGACAACGGCTACGCCATCTCGGTGCCGGTGGAGGTCAACACCCCCGGTGGCTCGATTTCCAAGCTGCTTACCGGCTTTCCGGGTCTCTTCATTCAGGAGGTGGATGGCTGCGATGTGCTGGCGTCCTTCGACGTCCTGTCGAAGGCGGCCGAATACGCCCGGGCCAGGAAGGGTCCGGCGCTCGTTCATGCGCACGTGATTCGACCCTATAGCCACTCGCTCTCCGACGACGAGGTCCACTACCGCCCACCAGCGGAGCGCCAGCTGGACGCCGAGCGCGATCCTTTGACCCGTTTTCCCAAGTATCTCCTGGAGCAGGGCATCGCCACCCAGGCCGAGCTGGACCAGATCGGGAAGGAGGTAGAGGAGGAAGTGCAGGTGGCGGCCGAAGTGGCGCTGGCTTCGCCCCAGCCGGGAACCGACACGATCTATAATTATGTCTACTCCCCCGACGTAGATCCCACCTCCGAGCAGTTCGACACCGAGGACGATCCTCGATTTGCCGGCGATCCAACCACCATGGTGGACCTGCTGAACATCTGCCTCCGCGATGAAATGACGCGGGATCCCCGGATCGTTCTGTTCGGTGAGGACGTCGCCGATTGCAGCCGGGAGAAGAATCTGGGCGACGTCAAAGGCAAGGGCGGGGTCTTCAAGGTCACCTGGGGATTGCAGCGTGTCTTCGGCAGCGACCGGGTGTACAACTCGCCGCTGGCGGAGGCCAACATCATCGGCCGAGCCATCGGGCTGGCGACGCGGGGGCTCAAGCCGGTGGTCGAGATCCAGTTCTTCGACTACATCTGGCCGGCGTACATGCAGCTCCGAAACGAGCTGGCGCTGATGCGCTGGCGCTCGAACAACGCCTTCGCGGCGCCGGTGGTCGTGCGGGTCACCTATGGCGGCTACCTGAAGGGCGGGTCGGTATATCACTCCCAGACCGGTGCCGCGATCTTCACCGGCGTTCCCGGCCTGCGGGTCGTATGTCCCTCGACCTCACTGGACGCCAACGGGCTCCTCCGCACCGCCATCCGCTGTGAGGACCCGGTGCTCTTCCTGGAGCACAAGCATCTCTATCGGCAGACCTATAACAAGGCGCCCAACCCCGGACCCAACTTCATGATTCCGTTCGGGAAGGCCAAGGTGGTGCGAACGGGCGCCGATCTGACCGTTGTGACCTACGGAGCTGTGGTGCAGCGGACGCTCCTCGCCGCCAAGGCCATGGAGGACCAGCATGGCGTGAGCGTGGAGGTCATCGACCTCAGGTCCCTGGCGCCAGTTGATTGGGATACGATCTACGCATCGGTGCGGAAGACCAACCGGGTGATCGTGGCCTATGAGGACTCGCTGTCCTGGGGGTACGGGGCCGAGATCGCGGCGCGCATTGCGGATGAGACCTTCGCCCACCTCGACGCACCGGTGAAGCGGGTGGCCGCCACCGACACCTTCGTGGCCTACGCTCCGGAGCTGGAGGAGGTCATCCTGCCGCAGGTCGAAAGCCTCAAGCGAGCCATGCTGGAGCTGGTCGCCTTCTGAGATCTGGGTAGAGCCTTGGTGGGAGATACTGTGGGTCCAATGGTGACCGCCCCGCGCCGGCGGTCATCTCATGGCGTCCCGGACCTCGCCCGCGGCGGCAATGGCGTGGTCCACGTCCCGGGATAACGCCTTGGCCTGCTGGGTGGCCTGGGTGAGGTCTCCCAGCACAGCGGCCACCCCGGCGGAGCGAAGCCGGAGCAGATCGAACCTGACGTTCTGCATGGCGAGCACGCAGGATTCCAGGTGGCTCGCCACCTGGCTCCGCCGGCTGCGCAAATCCGAGATGGTCTGCCGTTGGCGCTGGAGCAGGTTCAGGCGACGGGCCCGCTCCGGATCGTCCGGCTCCCGCGAGAGTCCCGCGATGCGGTCGTCGATCTGCGCCAGGCCTTCCGAGTCCAGATTCGCGTCCATCGCATTGAGTGTCCGGGCCACGTCGGTGGCCCGGGCGTAGAGGCCGTCGGCAGTCTGCTGGACGTCGGGCAGCAGGTTGCGCTCCGACGACGGCAGCTTGGACATCAGCTTGAGAATCGCCAGCCGGTCGCCGTGGACCTGCAGTACCGCCGGAAGGTGGGCGCCGTACTCCTCGGCGGTCGGGGCCTGAATGGCACGGGAGCCCTTGGATCCCTTCACCATCGTGGTCTCTATGGCGTCCGGCGCCGGTGGCCGGCTCAGCACATCCCGCCAGCTGTAGCCGCTCTGCCAGAGGGTGGCATAGCTCCGAAGCAATCCGATTCCCATGCCGAACATGGGGAAGAGGAACCAGGGCTGGTCGATGCCAGTCGCGATGTTGATCCCGGCGCATCCCGCGGACACCGCCGCCCAGCTGGCGAACTGCCCCCGGACTTTCTGAATGATCTTCGGCTCCCCAGTGTCTGGCACTATCTGCCTGGATCGGTCCCGCCGGCCGTGTCGGTCTCGGCGGGACAGCGGGGCAGCAGGGCGGGAAGGCAGAGCAGCGGGGCGGCGGGGCAGCGGGGCCGCAGTGCGCGCGGGAGAGGTGGATGCCTTCTCCCGTTGGTTGGATCGGTCGGCCTGCCTGCCGCGCGGCCCCGCGGCCCCACCGCCCTGCTGCCCCGCTGCCCCGCCGCCCCGCTGCCCAACCGATGTCCGGCTCTCGAGCGCGCGGCGGAGCGCGTCGGCAGTGGTCCACCGGCTCTGGGGGTCCTTCTCCAGACAGCGACCGACTGCCTGGGCCAGATCCTCTGGTGTGTCAGGCCGCTTGATGCGCAGGTCGGGAGCGGGCTCGGTGATCTGCTTCATCAGGATCCCGGCAACCGAGGGGGCGTTGAAGGGAAGGGCTCCGGTGAGCATCTGGTAGGTCACGACCCCGAGGCTGTACAGGTCCGACCTGCCGTCGATGTCGCGCTCGCCTGCCGCCTGCTCCGGACTCATGAAGGCCGGCGTGCCGATGGCCACACCGATACCGGTGAGTGTGGCTCCCGACGTGGCAGAGAGCGCCTTGGCGATCCCGAAGTCGGTGACCATCACCCGGCCCCGGGTCCCTTCCAGCAGAATGTTGTCTGGTTTGATGTCGCGGTGGATGACCGACATCGCATGGGCAGCGCTGAGGGCGTCGGCCGTCTCCATCATGATGCGACGCGCCTCTTCGACCGGAAGGCTGCCCCGGCGCCTGATCCGGGCCGCCACCGACTCGCCATCCACGTACCCCATGACGAAGTACACCAGACCCTGGCCCTCGCCGACGCTGTGAATCGGGACGATATGGGGATGGGAAAGCCGCGCAGCCGTCTGCGCCTCGCGGGTGAACCGCTCGCGGATATCCTGCTGGAAAGCGAGCTCGGGAGGCAGCACCTTGATGGCTACCCGGCGCTGGAGCCGCTCGTCGCGGGCTCGGTACACTACGCCCATGCCGCCCCGCCCAATCTCGCCTTCGATCGTGTACGCGTCTCCCAGGGCCTCCGCGAGACGGGCGGGGAGCGGTTTCAGGCCTGAATCCGTCATCCGCTCCGGTGCCCCGGGTCCCTGAGATTCGATGTGTCCGGCATGGCTCCAATCTGCACTGGCGAAGCTAGAGGCAGCAAGCGGGAAGCAGTCCGGGTCATATTGGCAGTGCTTGGTTCTGGCCGCCTGACAGGAATGCCTGGGTCTCTCCCAGCCGTCGCCGCTGGGAACTGTCAGGCGGCCCGGTTGGTTTGATTACGCTACCCAACCCGATATTTGTTGCAATCATGAGCATCAGGCCGTGGCATGGTCGGTGCAAATAGGTCCTGGATTCTCTGTGGGACTGTCATTTCGCCCCGTGGTGGGGCTTTGTAAGGAGTACCTTGAATGGCTGAACGATTGACCCTGCCTGTCCTCCCCCTGAGGGAGGTTGTCCTGTTCCCCGGCGTGACCGCGCCGATCGGTGCCGGTCGGCCCGCGACGCTGCGGGCCATCGAGGCGGCATTGGCGGGTCCCGACCGCCTGGTCTTTGCGGTCTCGCAGCGGCAGAACGTCGAGAGCGTGAGCTCGGATGTGCTCTACACCATCGGGACCATCGCCCGCATCGGACAGCTTCAGCGCGGGCTGTCCGGCATGCAGCTGCTGCTCCACGGTGAGCGGCGGGGCATTGCCATCCACTATACCGACAAAGAGGGGTATCTCCAGGCGGTCGTCCGCGAGGCCGAAGAGATGCTTCCACTGAACCTTGAAGACCCGGCATTCGTCGCCCTGCACCGTGAGGCGCGGGCTCGCGCGGCCGAGCTAGGCCAGAAGTCCGGTCTGCCGGACGAGGTCGTCCAGCAAGTGCTCGCAGGGGTCAACGAGGCCGGCAAGTTCGCCGACCTGGTGGCCGGCTATATCGATATCGCGCCGGCGCACCGACAGGTGCTGCTCGAGACCCTGGGGGTCGAGGAGCGGCTCCGCCGCGTGCTGGTCCACGTGCAGCGTCAGATCGGCGTGGTCGACGCGCAGGAGGACATCAAGTCGCAGGTCCAGGAAGAGCTGGGCGAGCGGCAGCGCGAGATGTTCCTTCGCGAGCAGATGAAGACGATCCAGCGCGAGCTGGGCGAAGGAGACGAGCGGGATGACCTTCAGGAGCTGAAGGAAACGCTGGCGGCGCTCGACCTGCCGCCCGAGGCCCGGAAGGAGGTCGACCGCGAATTCGGCCGTCTCACCCGGATTGGACGCGAGTCGATGGAGTCGCAGGTGATTCGCACGTTCCTGGAGAACGTCGCCGAGCTGCCCTGGAACGAGCGGAGCAGGGAGCATCTGGAGCTGCCTCAGGCGCAGACCATCCTCGATGAGGATCACTATGCGCTGGGTGACGTGAAGGACCGGGTGCTGGAGTTCCTGGCCGTGCGTCAGCTCCGCCTGCAACAGGAAGAGGCAGCGGACGGGCGGACGGGCAAACGGGCGGACGGCAATGGTCTGGCGGATGCCGGCGCCGGCGGTGACGCGGAGCGGAAGGCGGAAGCAGTGGCCGCCGGGGAGTCGACCGACATCCCCCAGGCCACCGCGACCATTCCCGCGCCCAATGCCCCGATCAAGGGCAACGAGGACGATCGTATCGCCAAGGGACCCATCCTGTTGTTCGTGGGGCCCCCGGGCGTCGGTAAGACATCCGTCGCCAAGTCGATTGCCCGGGCGATGGGCCGTAAGTACGTCCGGATCTCTCTCGGTGGCGCGCGGGACGAGGCCGATATTCGTGGCCACCGGCGTACCTACGTCGGGGCGATGCCCGGCCGCATCATCCAGGGCATGAAGCAGGCAGGGACCAGGAACCCGGTCTTCCTGTTGGATGAAGTGGACAAGCTGGGCGTCTCTTTTCAGGGCGACCCTGCCAGCGCGTTGCTGGAGGTGCTCGACCCGGCCCAGAACGACAGCTTTGTGGATCACTACCTCGGCATGCCGTTCGACTTGAGTGAGGTGTTGTTCATTGCCACGGCCAACTTCATCCAGAACATTCCAGGCCCGTTGCTGGACCGTATGGAAGTGGTCGAGTTTGCCGGATACACCGAGCGGGAGAAGCAGGAGATCGCCCGGAAGTATCTCATCCCCCGCCAGTTCATCGAGAACGGGGTGAGCACCGAGCAGCTCACGATCACCGACGAAGCACTGTCGGAAGTCATTACCAGTTACACCCGCGAGTCGGGCGTCCGCCAGCTGGAGCGGGAGATCGGCCGGCTGGCCCGGAAGGTGGCGCGTAAGATCGCCGCCCGGGAGGTCGAGAGCATCTCGATCGACCGTGCGATGGTGGACGATCTCCTGGGACGGCCCAAAGTGCACCCGGAGAAGATGGCCCGGGAGGATGAGGCGGGCGTCGCCACCGGCATGTACTACACGCCGACCGGTGGGGACATCATGTTCGTCGAGGCTTCCACCATGCGTGGCAAGGGCGAGCTGGTCCTGACCGGGCAGCTCGGGGACGTGATGAAGGAGTCCGCCCGGGCGGCGTGGACCTACGCCCGTTCGCACGCGGCGGCACTCCAGATCGCGGATGAGATGTTCGACCGCGATATTCACATTCACGTTCCAGCCGGGGCGATTCCGAAGGATGGTCCATCGGCCGGCGTCACCATGGCGTCAGCGGTGGTTTCCGCCTTGTCCGGCCGGGCAGTCCGGCACGATATCGCGATGACTGGAGAGATTACCCTCCGTGGCCGGGTGCTGCCGATCGGTGGGGTGAAGGAAAAGGTTCTCGGTGCGGTCCGGGCCGGAATCTCGAAGATCATCCTGCCGAAGGAAAACGAGCCCGATCTCGAGGACCTGCCCAGGGAGGTTCGGGACAAGATCGAGGTCTTCGTGGTCCAGGAGCTGGGCGAGGTACTCGCTCTGACCCTCCGCGGCGCAACGTTCCGGGAGGGCCGGCTCCTCTTCGGCGACGAGAAGAACCCGCGGGATGTGCTGCCGCTGTCGAGCGGGTTTAGGCACTAAGCGGGGCAGCGGGGCAGTTAAAGCGTAGAAGGAGAACCCTCCAGCACAGCACCTTGTCTTGGAGGGTTTTTTCTGCCCCGCTGTCCCGCTTCTACTGCCCCGCTGCCCCGCTGCCCCGCTGCCTTACCGCTCTATCCGCCGCATGCATCAGCTCCGCGGCCGACATCCCATCGCGGGGGAACACTGCTGCGCCGACGGTCACGGGGGGCAGGCTGACCTCCCCACCGGTGGTGCGTGCCGGCTGTTCTCCCAGGAGCCGGTGCAGCTTCTCTGTGAGGACCGTAATCCCGGTGGCGCTGGCCCCCCGAAGCAGCATGCCGAACGCACTGCCTCCGTACCGGCCGATGACATCACTGGCCCGTACGTTCGACCGAAACACAGCCGCGATGTGGAGCAGGATCTCATCGCCGACCCGCGGTCCCAATCGGTCGACCAATCCCTTGAAATTCTCCGGCTCGAACAGCACGAAGGCCAGCGGCTCGCCGTGTCTCCGGCTGTACTCCACGGCGTTTTCCAGCTCAGAGGCCAGGGTGGCGTGGTTGAGCAACCCGGTGAGGCCGTCGCGATGAACCATTTCCCGCACCCGGCGTCCCCTGGCCGCCCGGGCGATGACGGTCTGAACCTGAAGCTCCGTGTCAGCGGAGCCGAGCAGGAAGTCGTCGGCGCCGGCTCGGAGAGCCGCGACCCGGTGAGCCGTGTTCTCCATCCCGACGACAACCACCGGGAGGAGGCTGTAGCGAACGTCCTGCCGCACCAGACGGATGAGCGTGAACGCATCCGGGTCTGCCACGCGAGTATCGAGGAGCAGCAGGTCGGCGCGCTCCCGCTCCAGCCTCTCCTGCAGATTTTGTCCCGACAGGCAGCGTACGACCTTGATGTTCACGGCCTCCAGGGCGCTGACGATCCCCAACGACTGAGAGTCGTCGGGCTCGACCAACAGTACGCTCGATGGCGGGGGCCCGATTCGGGCGAAGGTGCGGGCGTACCGGGGAAGCTTCTGCTCCACCTGCTCCGCGGGAAATACCGCGTCTACCCCCGCGGCAATGGCGCGGAGACGGTCCACCGCCCGTAGCGTCTCGACCAGGACGACGGCTCCCGGCCGGCGCGCTGGATCGCGGGTCCAGGCGGAGGCGATGGCAGAAGGGTCTCCTTCACCGGCCTCCCCGCCGATCACGACGAGGTGGGGAAGCTGGGCGTGGGGAGTGTGTGCCGGGTCGTCCTGGCGGGTGCCGAAACGGACTTCGTACCCCGCGTCTCGTAACTCCTGGGCAATACGGTCGCGGACCGGGGTTGGACGCATGAGTACGAGGGCGCGGGGAGTCGGTCCCGCAGCCACCGCAGCGTTGCCCGGGGCTATTTCCGCCTCGGCCATGCTGACCGCTCTGTCCAGGCGGTCCACGATCGCCGTGAGCTGCTCCGCGTCACCAGGTGGCGGATTGCGCGCGAGCCAGTGCTCGGCTTCCCGGGCAATCGAGCTGACCTCCAGAAAACCATAGGACCCACCGGACCCGGCCAGGCGATGGAGTCGCTTCTTGAGAGAATCCGCGGCATTCCTGTGTCCGTCCCGAAACTCGGCCACATCCGAGCGCAGCTCATTAAGTCGCGCGGGCAAGGTGCTCAAGTATTCGCGTTGCAGCTCCAGGAACGCTGAATCGATTGGATCGCTCATGGCGGTGCCCGAAGGCGTTGGAGGGTGAGCCGCGCCGCCGCCACCAGAGCCGGGGCAGTACTCCAGTGGCCACGTACTTCGCTGCCTTGCCGGGATCCCAGGATCGCGCTCCGATCATCGACGACCGAGATGATGGGCATCCCCGGCCAGGAATGGCCGTTCGAAATGATCTCCACAGGGTGAAACCCGAGGTCGACCGGCGCCGTGGAGTAAAGCTCCACCGGCAAGCCGGAGGAAACCGGGCGGCGGAGTGCTGGAGCCAGGAGGGGAAAGGCATCAGGTGGTGCGGCCAGCGCAACCGAGCGGGTGGCCCTGGCGACATCGTGGCTGATGAGCTGGAGGACGGCTCGGCCGGATTCGATCTCTACCACCGTGGGGGTGGACGGGACGGCGATCGTGTCCAGATCCGCGCTGAGGCGTTCCAGGGCCATACCGTGGTCGTTCGAGATCCGCGCTATCAGGCTGGTGGGTGGCTCGGGGCGATACTGGCGCGGACGTCCCCCCTCCACCCGTGCGGCCCCCTTGGCAACCAGCCCCTCCAGCGCGCTGTAGGCGTTGGCTCGAGCCAGACCCGCCGCCCGGGCCAAGGCATAGCCGGTGCCGGGACCGCTGGTGAGCAGAACCTCGTAAATGAGGCTTTCTGTGGGGGTGAAACCAAACCCGGTGAGGTCAATTCGAGGCATCGGTAGTAGTATTACAAACTACCTCCCCTGCCGCAAGTCAATATCAGGTGTAGGTGGGGGTCCAGCCGAGTGCTTTGCCGATCAGCGCCAGCCGAAAGGTAACATCGACCTCCCGACCCTCTGTGGTTTTGGCGTCCAGGTGAAGCGGGTAATAATGGTGGGTGATCTTGTTTCCCGCCTTCGGCTGGGAGCGAAGATTCCTGGGCGCCCAGATTCCGGCCTCGTCCATATCCTTGAGGAGCCGGGCCAGCACTTTGGTGGCTACCGGGGCCCACTCCAGCGCCCCCATCCTGGCCAAGAGCTCTATGTAATGGAGTGCCAGGGGGATGTCTTTCGGTATCCCCTTGCTGTCCGCCTCGATCGGATCGCCCAGGATCAGATGCTGCGGCTTCACGGTCTTCTTTCCCACCTGAATGACGAACGCCTTCTTGGGCGCGGGTTGGGCCAGGTAGTGCCCCAGTCTCTCGGTGAAGCCGGCCCGCTCTCTTTGCAGATTCGGCATCGAGGCCAGCATTGCGACCGAATACCAGCTCGGCGGGTGGGCCTCCGGGTGCAGCACGATCTGCTTGCCGGACTTGAGGAAAGGCTTTTCCGCCAGAGGGCCGCGGAGGAATTGAGAGATGGCGCTGGCAATCTTGTGTCCGGCGCCCCGGAGCCGAGGGTCTTCGGCATGCCCCGCCTCGGCCAGGGCCGCGGAGGCCGCTTCCCGCATGATGCCTCGAGCCCAGGCCTCAGCTTCCGGGTCGGCCTTTACCGCTTTCTGGAACTCGAAGAGGAGCGAAGGGTCCTCGTCCCGGGAGAGAAGGCGGAACAGGACCCGGTCCGCCAGCTTGAAGGGCCGGCCGTTGCGGGGCCACTCCATCTGCAGCAGCCGCCGGTACTGAGGGATGGTGCCTACGTCCTTGACCCCTTGGGCGGCTGAGCTAGCCAGGCCGAGGAGGTTCCCACCCCAGATACCGGTGTCCTTCTGCTTTTTGACCACAGCCAGTGCCGGCTTCGATTCCGTTATGGCCAGATGGGCGGCCTCGATGACTTCCGGACTGGCATAGCCCTCGGGAGCCAGCTCACGATACGTCCGGTATCGGATGGAGGCGCCGCCGTTTTCCAGCAGCCAGGTGAGGGGGATCCGGTGGTCCGAAGGAAGTTCCAGAATCGCTCCAGGGGGGACGGTTGGCAGCGCGAGCGGCGGCAAAGATACTCGCGGGCGGGAAGGGCGGGAAGGGCGGGAAGGGTTTCACCTACCGACCTTTCCGCCTTGCCTCGCCCGCCTCCCGGAACTCGGAGGTCTGGTTCCATACCGGTTGGGCGGGCGCGCTGGCTATTGCCACCGCTGTCCGCACGATGACGCGAAGCTGTTGCACGGCACCACTATACGTGAACGAAGAGAGCACCTCATCGCTGGGCTGGTGATACCGTTTCGCCACATACTCGTCACTCTTCTTCTGACCGTAGTCCGCCGACTGATTGAGGTACGACTCCCCATTCTCTATCGAGGTTCCCGGTATCCCGGCGCGGGCAAAGGGGAAGTGGTCGGACCGGAAATAGGATCCCTTCAGTAAGGCATCCTGGTTGAGACTGACCGTGAGTCCTTCGGCGGCGGCGGCCTTTCGGAACACCTGTCCCAGCGACGACTGGTCGAGCCCCAACGCCGACACATCCCGGGTTTGGCCGTAGAGATTCATCACATCCAGATTGAGTATGGCGGCAACCTGGCTGAGCGGGATCGTGGGCGTGACCACGAACGCCTGGGATCCGAGCAGCCCCGATTCCTCGGCGGTGAATCCGGCAAAGACGATGGACCGGCCAGGGCGCACTCCAGCTCGAGTGAAAGCCTCCGCCGCGGCCAGCACGGCGGCGGTGCCGGAGGCGTTATCCTCAGCCCCGTTGTAGATCGAGTCGCCCTCTACTGGTGTGGCGATCCCGAAGTGGTCGTAGTGTCCACCGATCATCACCACCTCGCTCGACCGGGGCCCCCGTCCGGGATAACGGGCCAGCACGTTGCTGGTGGCGGATCGCTCGATCTCGCTGCGCACGGTGGCGTCGAGACTCATGCCGAGCGGGACCGCCCGGAAGCCACGGCGCGCGGCCCGATCCATCAAAGCGTGGAGGTCCTGCTGCCCTGCCTTGAACAGCCGGCCGGCTGCGTTCTGCGTCAGCCACCCTGCCACCAGCACCGAGCTGGGCGGCTCCTCGATTCGGACCTGGGGTCCGGTCCAGCTGGACTGAACCGTGGTCCACGGGTAGGTGGCGCTTTCGGGGGTGTGCACCAGCAGGATACCGGCGGCGCCCTGACGGCGGGCTTCTTCGATCTTGTAGGTCCAGCGGCCGTAATACGTCAGGATCGGGCCGCGAAAGATGGTCGAGTCCCGCAGGCCGGGATCGTTCACCAGAGCGACGACGATCTTGTTCTTTACATCGGTCCCCTCGTAATCGTTCCAGTTGTTTTCTGGCGCGACGATCCCGTAGCCCACGAACACCAGGTCGCCCGTCACGTTGACCGAGGGGTCGTTGCGCATCGACCAGAGTACGTAATCGTCCCGAAAGGTCAGGGGCACGGGAGTCAGGCCGACCACCTTCATCGCCGGGCGCGGGGTCAGCGTGATGATCGGTACCCGGTGATAGTAGGTGCCGCTGTCACCGGCCGGCTTCAAGCCCATGCGCTGGAACTGAGCCGCGATGTAGCGGGCAGCGAGCTCGCCACCCCGCGTTCCGGGTCTCCGGCCCTCCAGCGCATCATCCGCAAGAAATTCGAGGTGGGCACGAATGCTGTTCGAGTCCACGGCGCCTGCTACCCGGCTGGCTGGGTTGGCGGGCGCTTGAGCCTGGGCTTTTGCCGCGGTACCCCAGGCAAGGCAGGACAAGAGGAGAAGCCGGATGCGCATCAATGGATCCTGGATGAGGTCAAATCAGAGACGACGGACAGAGTCGGGCCAGCACGCACTCGCCGCACCTGGGCCGGCGAGCTATGCAGATTTGCCGGCCGTGGAAGATGAGGAGGTGAGACAGAATGCCCCAGTCCTCCCTGGGGTATAGCCGCATCAGCTGCTCCTCGATCTTGACCGGATCGGTGTCGCGCGTCAGTCCCAGCAGGCCGCTCAGGCGGGTGACGTGGGTGTCGACGGTGACCCCTTCGTTCGTACCATACGCATTGCTGAGCACGACGTTGGCTGTCTTGCGCCCCACGCCGGGCAACTGGCGGAGCTCTTCCATGGTGCGCGGCACTTCACCGTCGTGGTCGGCCACCACTGCCTGAGCCATGCCGATGAGACTCCTGGTCTTATTGCGGAAGAAGCCGGTGGACTTGATGATCTCTTCGATATCTGCCGCCTCAGCCCGGGCCAGCGCGAAAGGAGTGGGGTAACGGGCAAAGAGCGCCGGCGTGACCAGGTTCACTCTCGCATCGGTGCATTGGGCCGAGAGGATGGTGGCGCAGAGAAGCTCGTAGGCGTTCTTGTGCTCGAGGGCGCAACGAGCGTCGGGGTAGGCCCCCTTGAGGAGGGAGAGGATTTCAAGGGCTGTACGGCGGTAAGGCGGTACGGCGGTAGCCACACGTTTCCCGGGGGTCGGATTCTTCGCGCCTACCTTTCCGGTTGCAGTGGCTCCTCTCGCGCCGTGGGCCGCGGGCTGCGCCTTGCCGCCATCGTTCCCTCCCGCCTTACCGCCGTTCCGCCTTGCCGCCTTACCGCCCGCCTTCATCTCCGCCTCCGCGCGAAGCCGACAAACTCCTCCACTGGCAGAGCGTTCAAGATGTGCTCCCGAC
This sequence comes from uncultured Gemmatimonadales bacterium, assembly GCA_963742755.1. Taxonomy (GTDB): domain Bacteria; phylum Gemmatimonadota; class Gemmatimonadetes; order Gemmatimonadales; family GWC2-71-9; genus CAVVWJ01. The sequence goes on along the minus strand of CAVUMU010000010.1, from coordinate 1,164,422 downwards.
CGAGCCACGCCTTCCGCGCCATCCCTACGCCGAAATCCACGTACCCGAGTCCGGCCACGCTGTGCGCATCCGCGCCAATTGAGATCGCGACCCCGGCGTCCCGCGCGCGCCGCGCCAGCCGCCAATCCAGGTCGAGCCGATGCGGATCGGCGTTGATTTCCAGCGCCACGCCGGTCGCGGCCGCCTTCGCGATCACCGCGTCGAGATCGATCGGGTAGGGATCCCGGGAGAGGAGCAGCCGGCCGGTCGGATGCCCGACGATCGTGAGATAGGGGTTGTCCATCGCCGCGAGCATCCGGGCGGTCATCTCCCTGACACCCATGTTGAACCGGCTGTGGATGGAGGCGATGACGAAGTCGAGCCGCTCCAAGACCCGATCCTCGTAGTCGACCCGTCCATCCTGCAGGATGTCGGCTTCGATTCCCTTCAAGACCAGGAACCCGCTCAGCCGGCTGTTGACCTCGTCGATTTCATCGGCCTGCCGGGCCAGATCCTCCGCGCTCAACCCGCCGGCGTACGCGGCGGCCTGGCTGTGGTCGGTTACGCCCAGGTACTGATATCCTGCGGCCTGACAGGCGAGCGCCAGCTGCTCCACGCTGTTGGAGCCGTCGGAATAGCTGGTGTGGCAGTGCAGGAATCCCCTGAGCTCTCCCTGTTCGAGGAGGTGGGGCAGCTCCTGTTTCCGGGCGGCGGCAACCTCGCCCATTCCCTCCCGCAACTCGGGCGGAATGAAGCTCAATCCCAACGCACCGTAGAAGGTCGCCTCATCGGGCGTGGCAACAAATTCACTGCCCCGCCAGAGCGCGGCGCCATTCAGGCCAAACCCGTTCGACCGGGCGTGCTCGGCGAGCTCCCTGAGATGGCCCTCGCTGCCGGTAGCTTGGACCAGAACCGTTCCCGCGTTGACCGGCGTGGTAGCCACGATCTGCGCGCTGGACCCGCCGGCAAAACGCAGGGTGAGGCGTCGCTCGTCCTGGCCAGCGTATTCCTGGACCCCGGGGAGCTGGCTCAGCCGTTTGAACAGATCCGCCGGGGAGGTGTCGGCCACCAGCACGAAAATAAGGTCTTTGACCACTTCGGAGCGCCGGCGCACATCACCCGCGACTATCGCGCTCTTCACCCCGGGGAGACGTTCCAGCGCGGCGCGAAGCCCCTCAGCCTCATCGGCGGCATGGTGCAAGAGTCTGAAGGAGCTGGCCTGGCGAAGGAACGCGATCGCCTTCAGGATGTTCTCCGAGGTCCGGGGGCCGAACCGCGGCAGCTTGGCCAGGCGACCGTCGTGCGCGGCCGCCTCCAGCTCGGGTAGGGAGTCGATGCCGAGTACCTCGTGGATCTGGCGGATCTTGGCCACTCCGAGACCCGAGATCTCCAGCATCTCGACCAGTCCGGGAGGGATCTGCTGCCGGAGATCTTCCAGCATACTGGCCCGCCCGGTCTCGACCAGCTCGCTCACGATCTGGAGAGTCGCCGGGCCCACGCCCTTGGCCGCCGCCAGGGTGCCGTCTTCCAGTGACTGGCGGAGGTCGGCGGGAAACCCTACCAGGGCCCGCGCCGCGGTCCGAAAGGCTCGGATCCGAAACGGGTTCTCGCTTTTCAGCTCGAGGAAGGCAGCGATCTGCTCCAACACCTGCGCCACCGCCTTCTTGTCCATGTAGTCTTTTACGCTCTCCATATCAGCTAGGAGCTGGGAGCTGGGTGCTCGGAGCTGGTGATTCCGGGCTTCGAGCCTCTGGCTCCCAGCTCCCAGCTCCTGGCTCCTGGCTCTTGTAGCCGCCAGCCGAGATCGAGCAGTTCCTCCTCGCCCGCGATCGAATAGAGGCCTGCAGCCTTACCACCGGTGAGCGTCGGAGAGAAAAGCGCGGTCCCATCCGCGCGGGCCAGTCCCGAAGGCCTCGAGCCCGTCGTTTCGACGACGCTGAACCCCTCGCGCTCGGGATGCATGCCGAACACGCCGAGAACCCGGAGTTCCGAGCCGTCCGAAGTAGGATGAACGAAACAGCCATCGAGGGGCTCCGGTGGATGCCCGGGTATGACTTCGGCCCAGATGCGATGCTGGGGCATCTGGGCGTAGTGAGCAGAAAGGTTTTCTTCCCGGTCGTCGGTGCGGGCACGGAGCAGAGACGGCAGCTGCTCGGCCGACACTTCGGTCACCGGCTCATGGGCTTCCCAGTGGAGGTACGCGTGGTGGACCAGGGCGGCGAGCTGATCGATCCCCTCGCCCAGCCCCTCCTCCGGACGCAGCTCCCGCACCAGGGTCACCACGTCTCGCAGCATCAAGAAGCGGTCGCGGTCCCTGGGGTCGTGGCCGGCCTGCTGGAGCGCGAGCCTGATGCTCGGGAAGACTTCCTGCGCTGAGGTGCCGAATACGAGCTGGAAGGGCGTAGGACGGAGCATGCTGAAATCTAGCTGGGAGCACGGAGGCAGGAGGCGGGGGCCAACAATTTCGGTCCGTAGGTCCTAGCTCCCAGCCCCCTGCTCCCGCGGAAGAACCCCGTCCACGAGCCGCACAAACTCCTCGTGCGCCTCAACATATGGAACATGCCCGCAGTGAGGCAGCCGATGAAATTCGGCGCCGAGCAGCTCGGCGACCGACTGGGCGGTGGCGAGCGGAATGGGATCGTCCTCTCCGTGGATGACCAGGGCGGGAATGGACAGGCTGGCGAGGGCCGGACGGAGGTCGAAGTCGCCCAGACTGGACCAGACTTCCTGCTGCGTGCGGCCGGTCACTCGGAACGGCGTGAGATCGTGGGCGCGGGCCGGGTCGGAGAAATACGGGGCCACCGAAAGCTCGAAGAGCTTTTGAGCGTATGCGTCGGGGTCGCGCTCGCGCAGACTACTCTCGCGCAGCGCGGCTCGCTCTCGCTGCAGCGCTGGTGCGAGGTTCCGTTCGGCGAAGCGCCGCTCGAACTCCACGCGGGCCTCCCGCCAGGCGGGAGCAGGGGAGACCAACGCCAGGCGCGCCACCCGGCCCGGGAATTCGACGGCATACAAGAGAGCGAGGAGGCCGCCCCAGGAGTAACCGGCCACGGTGAGCCGCTCCAGCTCCCACACCTGTCGAAGCTCTTCCAGGTCGGCCACCTGCTCTCTCCAGCCGACCGGCGTTTCCCTGGGCACCGCTGATCGCCCGCCGCCACGCTGGTCGTAGTAGATCAACTCCCGGCCCCGGGCCAGCGCATCGAAGCCGGGAAGCAGGTAATCGTGATGTGCGCCGGGACCGCCGTGGAGGACGACAGTGGGCGGGCCCCTGCCGATCCGGCGTTCGAAAAGCGTGACGCCACGTATTTCGCGGCGTAGGCCCTCAACGCCCTTCGGCAGGCTCAGGGCAGGCGGTTGCGGGTCCACATTCATAGCAGTATGCCGAGCGCATCCGCGACCTGCTTCACTTGAGCTTCTTCATCCTTGGTGAAAGGATTCGGAACGTCGCTGTCGATGTCGATCTGCCCCAGTATCGTCGTCCCCCGCCGGATAAGCACCACGAGCTCGGCGCGGGTCCAGGTGTTGCACGCGAGGTAGTTTCCCACCGCGGTCACGTCCGGTACGTTCTGATCCAGACCACTGGCCACCGCGGTCCCGCACACGCCGGTGCCTACCGGAATGCGGGTATGATCGGTTTTCCGTCCCGCAAAAGCCTCCAGCACCAGCTCGTTGCCGTGCAACATGTAGAGGTACACCGAGGTGTAGGGAGCGCCGGCGGCGCGAATCTTCTCGGCTGCGGTGCGGAGCAGCTCTTCTCGCGTTACGCTGCGGGCGAACGCCCCCCGCAACGCAGCCACCACCCTGCCGGCGTCAAGCACTGGCATGGCTAGCCTCCCCGGGTGCCGAGCGTCGCCTGAAGCGTCGTGACCCTGGCGCCGCGCCGCACCAGGATCTCCACGACCTCGCCCGGCTTGTGGCTTCGGAGCGCGTCGGTCATGGCCTGGAGGTCAGGCGTCTCGGTGCCGCCGATTCGGGTGATGATGTCGTCACCTCGGAGCCCCGCCTTCTCGGCTGGGCTTCCCGCCCGCACACCCACCAGACGGACGCCGCCGGGGGACCCGGTCATGTCGGGCACGGTGCCGAGATAGGCGCCGTACCCCGGGGTGCCGAATGGCGGCGGCACCGTCTGACTGGCCGGAGGAACAGCGATCTCGAGGAACGTCAGTGGCTTCGTCCGGTTAGCCAGGGCGGTCACCAGGCCCAGGCTGAAGTCGGCGACCCGCTTCAGTCCGTCGTAGTTCACCTTCTGCCAGTCGTCGGTGGTGCGATGGTAGTCCTCGTGCAGGTCGGTAAAAAGGTGGAGGACGGGCCGCTTGCCGGCGTAGAACGACGAGTGGTCGCTGGGGCCATAGCCGTCGCCCTGGGCTTTCATGTCGAAACCGGCATACCAGTTGAGCGAGTCGAGGAGGGCGGGAAATTCCTTGGCGCTGCGGGCACCGTACACGATGAGCCGGCCGCTACGAAGTCGCCCGACCATGTCGAGGTTGACCATGGCCAGCGTGCTTGCCAGGGGGTAGATCGGCTGTTTCACGTAGTACGCCGACCCCAGCAGTCCGAGCTCCTCCCCGCTGAAGGCGATGAACACCACCGTCCGGGCCGGCGGCGATGCGGCCAGGCGGGCGGCGACCTGGATCAGCGCGGCCGCCCCGGAGGCGTTGTCATCGGCCCCGTTGTGCACCAGCCCGGTGCTGTCCGGGTCCAGGCTGCCAAAGCCGCCAAGTCCCAGATGGTCGTAGTGGGCACCGAGGATGACCGTCTGGTTGCGCAGCACCGGATCTCGGCCCGGCAGAATCCCGACCACATTCTTGCCCACCAGCGGCCCGAGTTGTCCGGAGCGGCCAGCAGGCGCTTCCCGGCCCACGGTGAATGACTGGAACCAACCCCCGGCCGCCGGCTGAAGCCCGACCTGAGAGAATCTCCGGGCCAGGTAGGCGGCGGCAGAGTCGGCTCCGCGAGAGCCGGTCATCCGGCCCTGGAGCCGGTCGTCACTCAGGAACCTTATGTCATCGAGCAGGCGGGGAGGTTCAGGGCGCTGGGCCTGGAGTGAGTCAGCAAAGGCTGGAAGGCCCAGCAAGGTGCCGAGCAAAACGGTACGCCACATGAGAAGGGGAATATAGGCCGTGTCCGCTATCGCGGCACGAAGCTGGTGTCGGGATTCAGTTTCCGGGCAAAGCCAGCCAGCAGCCGCGCGGTTCGATCCAGGTCCTCGAGCGCGATCATCTCGTTGGGGCTGTGCATGTAGCGATTGGGGATCGAGACCAGGGCCGTGGCCACTCCCCGCTGGGCGTTGAAGATGGCTTCGGCGTCGGTGTGAGTATCCCGCGAGGCGGCCTCGATCGAGTACGGGATCTTCTCCGCTTCGGCCGTTTCGACCAGCATCTCGAAGACCAGCTCGCTCACCGAGGCGCCCCGCGCGAGGACCGGGCCGCCGCCCAGGCGATAGTCGCCATGCTTCCGCTTCTCGATCCCGGGATAGTCGGTCGCGTGGGTCACGTCGACGACGATCGCCACGTCGGGCTCCAGCCGGTGGGCCGACGAGCGGGCCCCACCGCCGGTGGCGGCAATCTCCTCTCGCGTGGTGGCGACCGCGGTTACCGAGGCAGGGGCCGGCTTGGCGGCCAGCAGACGAAGGGTCTCCAGCACCACGAACGCGCCGATCCGGTTGTCGATGCAGCGGCTGACCAGGCGCCCGTTGGGAAACTCGAGAACGCCCGCCGCCAGGACGCCAGGGTCGCCGATCCGGACGCGTGACTCGGCCTCGGCGCGATTCCTGGCACCGAGGTCGATCCACAAGTCCTCCACCCTCGAGACCTTCTCGCGGTCGTCCTTCTCCATCAGGTGGATGGCTCGCTTCCCGACGACACCGAGGACCTGACCGCCGCGTCCGAGCAGTATCACCCGCTGACCCACAAATACCTGGTGGTCCCAGCCACCGATGGTGTCGAAGCTGAGGTAACCCTCATCATCGATATGGGTCACCATAATCCCGATCTCGTCGATGTGTCCCGCTAACATGAGCCGGGGCCGGCCTTCGGGATTCAGGGTGGCGAACGAGTTCCCCCCCACATCGGCATGTACCGAGGCCACCAGCTTCTCCGCTTCGGCTCTCCAGATCCGGGCAGGAGCGGACTCGAACGAGGAGGGACCCGGCGTGTCGAGCAGGGACTTCAGGAAGGCAAGCGATTCAGGGGTCACGTGGTAGACCGCTCCAGTTCGAGCTCCAGGAAAAGCGATCCCACGACGGGATTGCTACGGTACGGCGGAATCTCACGAAAACCAAGCTGACGGTACAAGACCAGAGCGCTGGCCATCGTCGGGAGCGTATCGAGCCGCATACGACGATAGCCAAGAGCCCTGGCGTTCCGGGTGACGGCCTCAGCCAGCATTCGTCCCAGGCCATGGCCGCGGAAGGCAGCCCGCACATACAGCCGCTTCATCTCGCACACTTCCGCTTCCAGGCGCCGGAGCGCCACGCACCCGGCGAACTCACTGCCGTCCCTCGCCAGCAGCAGCCGACCGCTGGGAGGCGCGTAACTGCCCGGGAAGGTTGCCAGCTCCTCTTCGAAGCCTTGAAAGGCGAGATCGACTCCAAGCGAAGCGGCATACTCCTCGAATAGCAGGCGTGCCGCGGCTATGTCTGCGGGGCCGCTGGCCTCAGCGATCCTCAGGCCGGTTGCGGCTGCCATCGTTCCACATCAGGAGAGGATCGCTCGGTCAGCGCCCACTGGATTCGCTGGGCCCCGTCTACCACGCGCGGACCGGGACGCGAGGTGTAGGCGTTCCCGTCGATGATCGACACCGGCACCTTCCGCAGCAGCTCCAGGCCTTCAGGGTCTTGCAGCGACTCCAGCGCGGCTCGCGCCCGCTCGATGCCAAAGCCGCAGAGCATCACCACGACATGGTCCGGCCTGAGCCCGCTCATCTCCCGCCACTGCCGCCGGGCGGAGTGGCTCGCGGGCCGGGCACCGGCATCCTGCCCGCCGGCCGCCGCAACCAGCTCCGGAACCCAGTGGCCGGCCAGGTACAACGGGTCGAGCCACTCGATACAAAGGACCCGCGGCGCCTGGGCCGGCGTGGCTCGAAGAAGTCTCTTGAGCCGGCTCTGAAGTCCGAGCACAAGCTCCTCGGCCTCACTTTCCAGGTCCAGCGCCTGACCCACGCGCTGGAAGTCGCTCCAGATGCCTCGGAGGTCCCGGGCCTGTAGCGAAAGCACCGTAGGAGCGGGATGCATCGCGGTGGTCAGCCGGTGGACCTCCCCGTCCGCCACAGCGCACACGTCGCACAGATCCTGGGTGATGATCAGGTCGGGCGCAAGCCGGCGGAGCAGCCCGGCGGCCACGCCGATGACGGGTCGGCCCGCGTCACGCAGGCGGCGGACCTCCGCATCGATCGCCGCCCCGGAAGCCTCGATGTCCACCGGTGAGGCCGTCACTCGGGGGAGACCTTGCACCGAGGGCGGATAGTCACACTCGTGCGAGATGCCAACCAGGTATCCCGCGCCACCCAACGCTGCCACGATCTCGGTTGCCGCCGGCAGCAGCGTGATGACCCGCATCTACCCCTCGGCCAGCCGGCTCGGACGATAGTTCACGAACAGCAGCAACCCGGTGAACGGCGCGATCAGAGTCCTGAAATCATGGGTGAGCAGATAGGCCGCAGTGCCGAGCAGGGCGGGGGCCTCGACCAGCGCCCAGATTCCGATTGCCCGGCCGAGGTTCGCTTGCCACCACGCGTCCTGAGACACTCCAGGGCCGGGTGGCGTAACCCGCGCCGCCGTGTACATGGCGCCCCCGAAAAGCACGGCGCTCACCACAAAGAGCCCGAGATAGAGCACCCGACGATCGGGCAGAGCAGACACCGGCAGCGAGCTGTCGCTTCCGATGTACCACGCGGTGCCCATGAACAACATCACCCCCAGCACCAGCGCCGCGTGGATGATACGGGCGCTGATGGCGGGTGAGATTGGAGCCGTAGGCGGCATTCTATCTCCGTGCGACGCGATACAGCACCGTTCCCAGCAGCGCGAACATCACGATCGCGGCGAGATCGCTGGTGGCAAAGCCGCCCACCAGTTGCTCCAGGCCCACCGCGTGCGCGAGGTATTCCGCCGCCGGAACCTGCGCCGCCTCGGCTCTTGCAACCAGTGCCGCCGCCAGGCCGGCTATTACCACGCCCGCGATGGCCCCGCCGGCGATCAGTCCGCTGGCAAAGAGTACTCCCGGCCCGGACTCCACCTCGGCGATGGAGCGGGAGCCGCTCCTCAATCGTCGCTCGACCAGCCAGCGAACCGCCCCGCCGATGAACATCGGGGCAGAGGTCGAGATGGGGAGGTAGACGCCGACGGCGATGGGCAGGGATTGAAGCCCCATGAGCTCGATCGCGAAGGTCAGGAACACACCGATCAGGATCAGTCCCCAGGGCAGCCTTTGCGTCAGGATGCCGTCCGTCACCAGGGCCATGATGGTGGCCTTGGGGGAATCCAGCTTGGTGATCGGCTTTCCGTTGATCTCCCGGACCCGGCCACCGATACCGGGGTCTACGAGGTATGCCACCTCACGAGTCGATGGGTCCAGGAGGTACTTGCCCGGCTGAACTCCGTCAGTGGGCAGGTTGACTCGCACCACGTCCCATTCCCGGCCCTCATGCCGCAGCCGCTCTCCCAGACTCGTGACCGATCGATCGGCTGAGCCAGGAGCCGCGGCCTGGAGCGTCACGCCGGGGTGCCGCTCGGGAATGACGTTGGTGTAGGTGGTATTGAGCAGGGAGATGGTCCATCCGATCGCCAGGGCCGAGGTCATGGCTCCTACCATGATGGCGATCTGCTGGCGCTTGGGTGTCGATCCCACCAGAAATCCGGTCTTGAGATCCTGGCTGGTGGTCCCCGCGAGCGCGGCTGAGACCGCGATGACGGCCGCTATCGAGATGGCGGCGACCCGGTGATCGACCCCGGTCCAGCCGATGAACAGGAAGATCGTGGCAGTCCCGATGAGCGCGGCAATGGTCATGCCGGAGATCGGATTGGCGCTCACACCGATCTCACCGGTGATCCGGGAGGAGACCACCACGAAGAAGAAGCCGAAGATGATGATGAGCGCGGCGCCCAGGAGGTTCACCCCGACCTGGGGAAGAAGGGTGAGGATCAGGGCCAGGGCGATTGAGCCCGCGATCGTCACCCAGATCGGCAGGTCGAGGTCGGTGCGGAGCCGGGTGACCGCCATACCCATGCTGCCCTTCAGGTCCTGGAAGCCGGAGCGAAACGCGCTGACGATTGTGGGGAGGGACCGGATGAGCGCGATGATTCCAGCCGTGGCCACGGCGCCCGCGCCGATGTAGAAGATGAACTCCGCCCGCACTTCGCCTGGACTCATGTCCTTGATGAGCTTGGTCTCGGCGAAGATGGGCTGGGTCAGCCCCGAGCCGAACAGCTTGATGGCCGGTATGAGCACCAGATACGCCAGGGAGCCGCCGGCGAACAGGTAGCCCGCGATCCGGGGCCCAATGATGTAGCCGACGCCCATCAGCTCGGGGGAGACCTCGGCCGATATTGAGGCTCCCTTGTAGAACTCGGAGACCCGGCCGGGATACTCCTTCCAGATCCTGAGCCCCGCCATCAGGAACTTGTATACGAAGGCCAGGCCAAATGCCTGAAAGAGCAGGCGGGCCTGGAGCCCGCCCTTGTCGCCGGCAATCAGCACTTCGGCGCAGGCGGTCCCCTCGGGGTAGGTGAGCTTGCCATGCTCCTTCACGATCAGCGCCCGGCGGAGTGGGATCATCATCAGAATGCCGAGCAACCCGCCGATCACCGCGATCACCGCCACTTTGCTGACGGTGAGGTCATACCCCATCAACAGAATGGCCGGCAGCGTGAAGACCACGCCCGCCGCGATGGACTCGCCCGCCGACCCCGTGGTCTGGACGATGTTGTTTTCCAGGATCGTCGACTTGCCCAGGGTGCGAAAGAAGGCCACCGCCAGCACCGCGATCGGGATCGACGCGGAAACCGTCAGGCCGATCTTGAGCGCCAGATAGACGCTCGAGGCCGCGAAGATCACCCCCAGGATAGCGCCCAGCACCACAGCCCGGATGGTGAGCTCCGCTGGAGACTGGGTGGATGCGATGTAGGGCTGAAAAGCCGGTGCGGACGGCGGAGACGGGGGCGTCGTAGTCGCCATGCCAAGCCTTGGTGTCGTGGGAGAAGGCCGTGGGAACGGTTGAAAGTAGGGGTCAACCGAGGGGACGTCCAGCTAATTGGCAGGTTTGAAGCCGTTCCTGGAAGAAACTATTGCGCTTTCGGATACCGGGGGGTAGTATGGTGGCCGCTCAGGCAAGGTACCCCTGGTAGGTATTTCTTCGGTCCTCGGTTCCAACCTCCAGCGGGGCGCGTACGTGACGGCTGACTACCGCCTCAAAACCGGTCTTGGCGACCGGGGCACACCCAGCCGACGAACCTTGCGGACCTCTATTTCGCGGGGTAACATCTGTGCTGCTTGGGGATGTCGATACACTGTCAGCGCCTCGTGCGATCCCAGCCTATCCATTTCGATCACAGAACGGCAGTCCTTCGTGCGGAGCCGGCGCTCCGGGACCTCGTGAATTGCGACTGAAGCTCGCAGCAATTTCCGTATAGCCACACTCCTCCAAACCAGGGAAGCTCGTCCATGACACGTCGATTTATTCTCAGCATTGCTGCAGTCCTCGCTATCGGGGCCTGTAACGACCAGCAGGATCCGACCGAAAATTCGAATGGCATCGAAGCTGCCTCGACCTCCGGCACTATCGGGGTGAATGTTCTTCTCAAGGCCCCGGCCACCGCCGCAAATCGGACCGAGCTGGCCAAGTACGGTACGCTCATGGACGAGATCCAAGAGCTCAACGTCATTCGAGTGAAAATGAAGGCAAGCCAGCTGCCGGCAGTTCAGGCGCTGCCCTTCGTGGCCTCGGCAAATCCGGACGCGGAGCGTCATGCTGGGCCGGTTGACGATGTTGCCGCCACTAACTTTGCCGGTGGGTTGGGCACTTGGGACCAGGACGCGGTGAACGTCGCAAGCGTCGGCGCCTTCGGACGCACGGTCCCGTTTGACGGAAACGGCGTGTACGTCGCGATTCTGGACACGGGGTTGTTGCCGACGTGGCGTCAATACTTCCCCCAAGAGCGTGTTGCCGTTGGGCTTGCGAAGTCCTTCGGCGGCGGCGGTGGGGAGAACGGCAACGTCTCCGAACAACCCAACAAGTGGGAGAGCGACGTCAACTCTCACGGTACCCATGTGACCAGCACGGTGCTCGGTTATGACCTGAGAGGGACTGCGATCAACGGGACGGCGCCGATGGCCACTGTCATTCCGGTCAAGGTGCTCAACCAGAACGGCTCCGGTTGGTCCTCGACCATCGCTCGCGGGATCATGTACATCAGGGATTTGAAGCTGGGTGCGCTCGCCAATTCCCCGGTCGTGATTAACATGAGCCTCGGTGGGTCAGTACTCGACGCGGTCGAAAGGTCCGCAATCGATAAGGCGATCGAGGCTGGCGTGATCATCGTAGCTTCGGCCGGCAACTCCGGTCCGACCGGCGCGATGGGCTTCCCGGGTGCATACCAGCCCGTGATTTCGGTTGCCTCATCGGGGTACGTGCAGGAATGGAACTCGACCTCCGGCAACAACTGGTGGAACGTGCAGAATCCAGTCGATCCGACCAATCCGGCTGAGCATTACATCAGTGCTTTCTCGGCCCTTCGGACCGGCATTCAGGACCTCGACGTTGCCGCTCCGGGTTCGTGGGTCGTGGGCCCGTACCAAAACAATCAGAGCAACAGGGAGACCTTCTTCTTCCTCGGCGGCACATCCATGGCATCGCCGCACGTGGCCGGCATCGTGGCGTTGATGCTGCAGAAAAGCCCCACGCTGGGCGAGGTTGTTCCTGCGAATCGCGCGGCTCGGGCGGAGCAGATTCTCACGAGCACTGCCATCCAGATTCCTGATGTAAACCAACAGGTACGCTCGGGACCGGGAGCGCCACTGAGCACTCCGCCGTCGTGGGACGAGAATCGCAGCGGCAGTGGATTGGCAACGGCGGACGCGGCGCTGGCTGCGACGCCATAACCCGCTGACAGCCCCGGCAGTGATCCTAGAGAAGGCCCGCCTCAATGGCGGGCCTTTTTCTTCAATCGAACTCAACCATTGCTTTTTTATATACCGGGGATAGTCTGCATCGAACAAGCTCCAGTAATTCCGGCTGGAAACAAAAAGGCCCGCCACCCGGCGGGCCTTCTCGTTTGTTGGTCGACCTTCAGAGTGCTACCAGGGTGCCCGGCTCAGGGCGCGACGAGAGTGGTATAGATGGCCACGAAGCGGTCATGAAACACATCGGACGGCAGGATGTGCCCCTGCTTCTGGGCCTCGTCCGCCACTTTGAACCCGAACTGCGCCGCCCTCATCCGCTGGGTCGGTGTGCCGTGGTGTCCGGGATTTGTGAACGCGCAATCACCAATCTGGAAAAAGACCTGGAGGAACTGCTCCACTCTCTTCTTGTTCAGCGCCGCGCCACGCTTGTGCGTGAGGTAGTAAGCTGCAAGGGCGTCAGCCATGAGCTCGGTGTAACGGGTCTGCTCCGCTGCATCGGGGGTGGCTGACCCCGGGATCGGATCCGCGAAGTAGCCGTTCTCGAACTGGATGTGGTGCCCAAACTCGTGGGCATAGACGCCCTGGGGCGCCACGTCAGCCAGGCCCACTATCCGGTAGCCTTCGAGAATCCCGTCACCCATGATGATCTTGTCGGGAATGCCGAACTCCGGGCCCGAAAAGGCAAAGGCGTTGAAGCTGAAGAGCGGGTGGTTGCCGCCGTCCAGCACCTCGGACGCGAGCAGGGCGGCCCGGTTCTGAGTAGCGAGCTCCGTGGCCAGGGCGGGAGGAAGACCAAAGACAAGAGGCGAAGCGTAGACCGCGGCGGACCGGGCGACATCCTGCACCATGGTGCCGTGCATGCCGATCAGCTGGATGTCGTCCGAGAAGATGTCCCAGAAGCGCTTCACGTCCCGGTGGGTCTTCTGCATGATATGGGTGTATTCCCCGTTGTAGCCGAAGAATTGGGGCGTGGCCTCGGTCTGGAACACCAGAGCGTCGTAGGTGGGGATCAGATCGGCGAGGTTGTTTTCATACAGGACGTCATACAGCGCGGGTTCCGCGGTGCGAAACTCATTAAACTCGGCGAGGAACCAGTTGACGACCGGTGTTGACGAAGAACAGGTGGTGGGAAGGACGGCTCGGTGGGCTCCACCGGCGAAATACTGGTCCGTCATCCGCGCCGAGACCGGTACCTTCAGCTTTCCACGTTCCAGTGTCAGAGCCATGGACTGCTGGGCGGTCCCCGCAGCAGGGGCGGTCGGTTCGTTGCTCTGGTCCTGACAGCCGGCCGTGGCCAGAGCTGTGCCGAGACAAACGCTAAGTAAGATGTTCCGTTTCATGTAGGCTCTCCTGTCGGCGGCGTTGCGGGCGTACACGCGGGGCGATGGTACTACAGCTGCTGATGGCCGGAGCGATAGACGGGGCTCAACAGTTCTGGGATTTCGGTGGAGCCTCAACTTACCTCGCTATTCCGAGATCACAACCAGCGAGGCCGCGCCTTGAATCGATAATCATTCGACAGCCACTAGGATCCCGCGTCCGCCGGGGGCGTACTAATCCTTGGGGTGCAGGAATTTGCACCCGGCCGTACTTTATAAACCCGTTATGGACAGTGCCTTGACGGCGGCACTTGTTGGAGAGAGTTTCTTCCGGCCCCGTCAGCCCGGCGGGTATCAATTTCGCCACTGCCAACACCAGCTACTCATGGGCGGCCGGTACCAGCATGGCCGCGCCGCACGTCGCGGGAGTCGCGGCGAAGCTCCGCCAGTCTGCCTCGGACTTGGGCAAGCCCGGTGAAGATGAGTTCTACGGCAAGGGATCTATGAACGTATTGAGGGCTGTCCAGTAAGAACGAGCATTCTTCGGCCCCGCCTCGTATAATGGAGGTGGGGTCGCTCCACTCTCTCCTGGAGGGCAGCCATGCTGTGGACCATCGTCGGCATTCTCCTGGGACTCTGGCTTCTCGGCATCGTGTCGGCGTATACCTTCGGCGGCTTCATCAACGTTCTGCTTGTGGCCGCGGTTGGCGTCGTGCTCTTGCGAGCCATCCAGGCTGGTCATCCCGTCTGACGGTGTCGAGCAGCTGATTGATCAACAAACGACACGGCCCAGCGAATCGCTGGGCCGTGTCTGGTCTCAACGGGGGAGGACCTACTCCGGCAGGGTCGAGTCGGCCACGGCAGAATCCGGGAGGGCTGCCCCCTGCGGCCACCAGGCCGGAGCCGCGGTCTCGTCACTGCCCAGCTGGGGCGGCTCGGCCGTCATGGTGTCCGCCGGGATGACGACTCCATTAGCTCCGAGCAGCCGGAACAGTTTCCATTGGGCGCTTCGGGCAGCGCCCGGCCGGGGGCCGTTATACATGAGCGATACCACCAGGGTGCCCTCCGGCCTGCCAAGGTAGCCCACCAGAGTCGAAACCTGGCTCAGGGTGCCGGTCTTGGCGCGGACCACGCCCTCACCGGGAAAGCCGCTGTTCAGTCTTCGCAGCGTTCCGGTGCCGTTCGCGGGCAGGAGCTGAGGGAAATTCTGGCCTGCCGCGGTGGCTGGGAACTTCACCAGGTACGAGACGAACGCGGATGGGCTGACTCGATCCTGATAGGAGAGTCCGCTGCCGTCCACCAGATAGACGCCGGCCTCCTGTCCGATGACTTGCTGGACGTGTGCGGTCAGATGCGACGGGCCGAGGGTCTGGCCTCCGGCCCATTGCAGCAGCAGCTCGGCACCCAGGTTGAGGCTCCTGCGGTTGATCTCACTGGCGAGCGAGTCCAATGGCGGCGAGGCCACCTCGGCGAGCACCTTGAGCGAGGCATCGAGAGGCGTCAGCGTCTTGCCGGATCGATTCCAAACGATCCCGGCTCTTCGGAGGGCGGTGCCCCAGACGGCGCCCAGAACAGCCTTGGGGTCGGTGGTGACTGCGGTCAGCCGGCGAGGGGCGGCCCGTACCCCGATCGAACCGGTCACAACCCATCCGCCGCCCATCCGGGGACGCAGCTTGAGCCGCGACCGGCGGCCGCTTCCCGTGACCGCCGTAACGGAGATCAGAGTACCGATCCCATTCGGCGCCGTCTCGATAAGCTTAGCCGGAGCTCCAACCCTGGGGCCCGCTTTTACCGTCAGCCAGACGACGTTCTCATGGACGGTGAGCGGTCCAACCAGCGGAGCAAACAGCCGTCCGGCGTGTTTCCGGGACCAAACCTCCGGGTACACGGCATCGGCGGGGCCGTTTGCGCTCTGAACTTTGAGCGGGCCCGACAACCGCTTCACTCCGGAACCCGCGAGCTGGAAGGCAAGATCGTACAGGGTGGGTCCGGATCCCTCCGCTCGTTCCAGCGAAGGGTCTCCATTGAGCTCGAGGGCCCAGTTGCCGATCCACTCGCCGCGAACCGTGTCGATCACGCCGGCCCCCACTACCCGAGTGGCGCGCCGGGCGGTGCCTCCCAGCACGCTCCGGGCATAACCGGTGGTGAACAGCTTGACGGCAGAGGCCGGCATCAGCCACTGATCCGGATTCATGCTCCAGAGCATCTTGCCCGACTGGTCGGCGACGGCGACTCCCCACTGGCCTGGTGCGCTCAGGGCGGCCGACGCATACCACTCTGCTACCCGGGAGCTGACCGATCCTGCATCGCCCTGGGCATATAGGGAGGAGCTTGGTGCCAGCAGGGCAGTTGCCGCCGCCAGCGTCAAACGATGTGAACCAGTTAAAAATGACACTGACCATCCGAGGCTTAAACGTGATTCATCCAGCCGCATGTGTTGCGGCTGGACGCCGAAACTGTGCCGAATTAACGCGCATGAAGGGGCGGAATCTACTTGCACTCCCCGACCCTGGGTCAAGACCCTCAACTTTCTGTCAAACCAGCAATTCCCGGGCCTACCTTCGGATAGAGCAGCCGAGCTATGGGCCGGTGCGCCAGGATGACGGATGGGAGTGACCCAAATCACAGAAAGCGGTCCCCCGCCCGGGTATCATGTGCCCGGGCCAAGAGCTCAGGGGTTTCAGGCCGGGATGTGCGGATGGCATAGCAGTTTACGTGCCCTCCCACTCTTGTGACTTCACTGTATGGCGATCTGAGGAGGTCGAATGCGAGTTCACTCATCCACGCGCTTTGTAGCCATGGCGGCACTGGTTGGCGCATTGGCGTGTGCAGGTAATACGGCGCGAGATACGGACACCGACGAGGCGGCCGCCGCCAGAGACACCATGACCAGTGATACACTGGGTGGCCAGAATCCCCCGGGTTATCGGGGCATGGAGCGTGACACTGCGATCGCTCCGCCTTCCGAGCAGCAGCCCAGTGACACGTTCCTGCAGAACCAGGGAACGGGAACCCCACAGGACACCGCGGGCTACTCGGGTGCTGAGCGCATGGACACCACTGGCCAGGCGAACCAGGGCAATCAGCAGGGTCAGATGGACACGACCTCTTACCAGAACGATACCACCGGCGCCGCCGGAGCCGCGGGCGACACCACGAGCATGACCCGTGACAGCTCTTGGAGCAAGACTGGCGACACCACGGGATACGATCGCACGCAGCAGCCGGGCGATAGCGTCTCGCAGTAACCGAAGTTGAGGGGAGTTGTAGGGTTCGGGGGCGCCGATGGCGCCCCCGAACTTTTTGGTGGATAGTCGTCCAGGTGAGCGCACTCACAACCGGGGGCGGTCAACACTCACCGCAGGGGGAAGGCCCGAGCCTTACCATGCACCCCTGACGTGAGTGCGCCAACTGGCCTGGACGTGACGAACCTAGTGGAGGATAGATAGATGGGATGTTCACCTTTCACCCGTGCGCTAATACGGGGCCTTTTGGCCGGCGCCGTGGTCTTCACGGGCACGGCCTGCTCCCGACCTGACCGGGCCGAGAGCGGCAGCAACGACGGCGCCACGGTGCTGCCGGACAGCAGCACGGATGTCATGCAGCCCTCTGACACCGGTCCCGCAGCCGGCGCCGTGAGCGATACTGCCGCGGAACCGGCCGAATCGAGCATCCAGCCGGGTACTCCGGCTCAACCCAGCACGCCCCGGGCGGAGACCGCAACGCCGAGCGATACCGGCGCGGGTTATCGCCCCATGGAGCCCGATACCGCCGCCCCCAGTCGGGATCTCGATTCGGCCCGCGTCACCGCCGACACAGCGGAGGTCTCACAGGCGACCGACACCGCGGCGGTCGAGATGGCGCGGGACACCAGCCCGGTCGCCGACCAGGCGGACACCAGCACCACACCGAACGGCGACGTCGCGCTGCAGGCCAATGTCGACACCACCACTCAGGCTGACACGGCGATCAGCGCTGCCGTGAGCGCGGAGACCAGCGTGGCCGTAGCGGAGACCAGCGTGGCCGTGGCAGAAGGCACGGACGCGAGCACTGCGGACACGACGGACAACGGCGGCCGGATCCGCCCGCCCGAGGACTCGACCGAGATCCTGGGCCAGGTAGACACCACCGACGTCGTCCGGGTTCGTCCGCCGGAGGATTCGACCGAGATTTTGGGTAACGCCACCACCACGTATGATGCGGCTGACGAAACCGCCGACGAGCAGATCATCAATCCGACCGACGAGATTGGTGCCGCAGCGGTCGCCGGCGATGTAACCGGTTCCGAAGCGGTGGTCTTGCTGAGCCGTCAGGGAGCCCGCTGCGCCGTGGTAGATCCTGAGGAGAATGAGGCGGTGCGCTGGGATATGTCGAGCACCCCCGTCGCGCTCAATCCATGCGGGCTGGGGAGCATGGTTCTTTCCAGGATTCGGACCGAGCAGTAGACGGTACGGCGGTAGGACGGTAGGAAAAAGTGAAGGGGCCGAAGCTGATTTTAGCTTCGGCCCCTTCGCTGCGCTCAGGGTGACAGGCCAACTTCAACTATCTACCGCCCTACGCCGGTACCGCCTATTTCAACAACCCCTTCGCGATCGTCTGCAGCTGCATGTTGCTGGTCCCCTCGTAGATCGTTCCGATCTTCGCGTCGCGATAGTACTTCTCGGCCGGGTACTCCTTGGAGTATCCGTACCCACCAAATAGCTCCAGACAGGAGGAGGTGATCCGGTCGGCTACCTGCGAGCCGAAGAGCTTGGCCATCGCGGCCTGCTGGGCGAATGGATGCCCCGAATCCTTCAGGCGAGCGGCGTTGTACACCATGAGGCGTGCCGCTTCCAGATCGGTAGCCATCTGAGCCAGCTGGAACTGCACTGCCTGGAACTCGGCGATGGGCTTGCCGAACTGGTGGCGCTCTTTCACATAGGCGGTCGCAGCCTGGAGTGCGCCACTCGCCACCCCGATCATCTGGGCTCCGATGCCGATTCGCCCCTCGTTAAGCGTCTCGATCGAGATCTTGTAGCCCTGGCCCACCGGCCCGAGCACGTTGTCGGCCGGCACGACGCACCCATCCAGAATCAGCTCGGTAGTGCTCGATGCCCGGATGCCCAGCTTGTTCTCCTTCTTGCCGATGGAGAATCCGGGGAAGCCCCTTTCAACCAGGAAGCCGGTGATCCCCTTGTATCCCTTGGAGGGGTCGGCATTGGCGAAGACGATGAACAGTCCGGCCTCGGCACCGTTGGTGATCCAGAACTTGGTGCCGGTAAGGAGCCAGTCGCCGCCCTTGCGCTCGGCCCGGGTGGCCAAGGCGAAGGCATCGCTTCCGCTGCCGGGCTCGGAGAGGGCAAAAGCACCGAGCAGCCCGGTAGTGAGCCGGGGGAAGTAGCGGGCCTTCTGCTCGCTGCTGGCTCTTCGAAGGAGGGCGTTGTTCACCAGGGTATTGTGCACGTCCACGTAGATCGCGGCCGAGGCGTCCACCCGGGCCAGCTCCTCGATGGCCAGGACCGCCATGAAGATGGTGCCTCCGCTACCACCGTACTCCTCTGGCACCTCGATGCCCATGAGGCCCAGCTCGAAGAATTTGGAGATCAGGTCGGGGCGAAACTGGGCGGCCTGGTCCATGTCGTAAACGTGGGGACGAACGTCGGTCTCCGCGAACTCGCGCACCGCATCGCGGAACATCGACTCCTCCTCGGAGAGAACGGTCAGGGCGGGCGCGGCGCTGGCGGTTTCGGGCATCTCGTAAGCTACTCTAGTTAGCTTCCTTCCCACCATGTCCAGTCCAAACCCTGCTCCAGTCCAGACCGTGCTCCAGCGGTTACGTGAGGACCGTCCCCTCGCCACGGTGGAGCTGCGCCCGCCCCGCACGGGGCTCTCCTCGAATGACACCATGGAGCTCTGGATCGACATGTATCACTCGATCCAGCGCCTCTCCCGACACGACACCATCATCTTCCTCACGGACAATGCCGTGGGTCTCTCGGAAGAGGAGAACCTGGCGCATCTGACTGCCAACCTGGCTGGGGACGTCGATCCTTCGCGGATCGTCCCCTTCCTGACATCCAAACACTCTATCGAATACTGTCTGATGCATGCGTCGCGGGCCGCTTCGAATGGGTTCGGGGCGCTGACCGTGCTCGGTGGGGATCATACGGTCGGGCCTCCCCGCTGCGTGCCGCACGCCCGGGAGCTGCGCTCGCTGATTCGGCAGCGGGTGCCCCGGCTCGACCTTGGGGGCTGGGCCAACCCGCATCGCCCGGCGGCCGAGCAGGTGGACTACCTGCTGGACAAGCAGTTCGAAGCCGAGTTTTACCTGACCCAGGTCGTGTCCCACCACAGCATCCGTGCAGTGGAGCGCTTTCTCATGGAGGCCCGACGGCGGGATGTCCCCTACCCGGGTGTTTTTGGCGTGTTTCTCTATCGGAGCGCCAACCCCGCCACGCTGGGGAAATTGGCCGACTTCTTTCCGGTACCGGCGGCGGAGCTCACCCGAGAGTTCGAGGCAGGATCAACACCTGAAGAGATCTGTGCGAAAACGGTTCGCGCGCTCAGGGATGTTGGCGCGGACAAGGTCTATTTGAGCAACCTGGGATTCAAGGGCGTGGAGGGGCAGTATCGTCGTATAGTGAAGCTGTTGTAAACCAAGGCGTGAGCGGGAACAACGGAAAACGCTTTCAGACGCGGCTTCTCCCGCTTACGTTTTGCTTTTCCCGCTTACCCTTTACGCTCAATGTACCCAGCACCTCCAACGCCGCATCCACCCGGCCGCCCGGCGCCGTGACCTGCACGCCCTGCACCAGACCCTCCACCGCCTCGACCATTTCCGCCGCGATAGCGACCCCCTCGGCCCGGGCCGCGGCGGTTCCCTGTTCCTGGGCCAGCCGCATGCGGTCCAGGACGGCGGGAGGCAGGTGGACCCCGGGGACCTCATTGGCCAGGAACTCGGCGTTCCGGAGCGAGGCCAGGGGCCAGATTCCCGCGATGATGGGGATTGGCGCCCTGACCCGGCTCAGGAAGCGCTGCAGCCGCTCGGTATCGAATACCGGCTGGGTGACCGCAAAGTCCGCCCCTGCATCGACCTTCCAGGCAAACCTCTCCAGCTCGCGCTCCAGGTCTGCCCCCTGGTTGAGGGCGACCCCGACGACAAACCTGGTAGGGGCGCCGATTGGGTTGCCGCCCGGATCGAGCCCCTGATTGAGTCGCCGAACCAGGTTGGTCAGTCCGATGCTGTCGATGTCAAACACCGCGGTTGAATCCGGATATGGACCCATGGCAGGTGGGTCGCCGGTCACGATCAACACATTGCGCAGCCCTCCGGCCGCGGCGCCAAGCAGATCGCTCAACATGCCCAGCATGTTGCGGTCGCGACAGGTGTAGTGAAAGACGGTCTCGAGGCCCACCTCGCGCTGGACGATCAAGGCCGCGGGCAAGACCCCCATCCTGCTCTGCGCCCGGGCGCTGTCGAGGATGTTCACCGCATCCACGCCGGCTTCCTGGAGCGCGCGGCATTGATCGATCATCTCAGCGGGATTCCAGCCCTTGGGGGGAAGAATCTCCACTGTGGTCACCAACTCACCGGACGCGAGCTTCTGACCCAACGCCGAGCGCTCCCTGAGAGGCACCACGTCGACTCCCGCCGACCCGGCCGGACCGGCGGTTGAAGGACCGACGGACACACGACGGGGCTGCAGGCTGGCGACGTAATCGTGAATCTTCCGAATGTGATCCGGGGTGGTGCCGCAGCAGCCGCCCACGAAACGGGCGCCCGCCTGGATCATCCGCCGGGCGTAGGAACCCATGTATTCCGGGCTGGCGAGGTAGATCCGGCGATCGTCCACCGCGCGGGGCAAACCGGCATTCGGTTGAGCAGACAGCGGGCGATCGGTGCGCTCCACCAGGCGCTCAAGCGCGTCGAGCATCGCCGCCGGCCCCACCGAGCAGTTGAGCCCGACGACATCGGCACCTAGCTCGGTCAGCTTCGACCCGATGGTCTCGACCGTGGTGCCGTAGCTGGTATTGCCGTCGTGGCCCACCGTCATCTGGGCCATGACCGGGAGATCACTCAGAGCCTTGACGGCGCAGAGTGCGGCCTCCACCTCGTGCAGGTCGCTGAAGGTCTCGAGGATGAATCCGTCTACCTCGCCCTCCAGCAGTCCCCGTACCTGCCGGGTGAAGAAGCCGATCGCTTCTTCTTTGGCTGTAGGTCCCCAGGGTTCCAGCCGGATGCCCAGCGGGCCGATGGCTCCTACGACGAGCGCCCTGCCCTTCGCCGCCCGGCGGGCCAGCGTGACCGCGGCGCGGTTGATGGCTTCGGTCTCATCGTCGAGCCCGTGGCTCGACAGCTTGACCGGATTGGCCCCAAACGTGTTGGTCTCCAGGATCTCCGCCCCCGCCTGGACGTACGCCTCGTGGACTTCCTGCACCAGCCCGGGCTGGGTGAGGTTCAGCCCATCGTAGCTCACGTTGACGAACATGCCGCGGCTGTACAGCATCGTGCCCATGGCCCCATCGAGTACATGGACCCGCTTGTCTGCAATCAGGTCGGCCAGGGTGGACATCTACCGCTCGTAGTTCAGGTTCGGAGAAAGCCAGCGCTCGACTGACGCGACATCCATTCCCTTGCGGCGGGCGTAGTCTTCGACCTGGTCTCGCTCGATCTTGCCCACCCCGAAGTACTGGGACTGGGGGTGGGAGAAGTAGTAGCCGCTCACCGCTGCGGCCGGCAGCATGGCAAAGCTCTCTGTGAGAGTGATGCCGGCGTTCTCCTCCACCCGGAGCAGGTCGAAGAGCATCCGCTTCTCCGTGTGGTCGGGGCAGGCGGGATAGCCAGGGGCCGGACGGATCCCCTGGTAGCGCTCCTTGATGAGGCCCTCGTTGTCGAGCGCCTCATCCGGCGCGTAGCCCCAGAACTCCCGGCGGACCCGCTGGTGCAGCAGCTCCGCGAACGCCTCCGCCAACCGATCCGCCAGTGCCTTGGTGAGAATCGCATTGTAGTCGTCGTGAGCCGCCTCGAACCCGGCCACCAATGTCTCGATGCCCACCCCCGCGGTCACCGCGAAGGCTCCCACATGATCGGCTACCCCGCTTTCCCGCGGGGCGATGAAATCGGCCAGGGCAAGGTTGGGCCTGCCCGGCGGTTTTACCATCTGCTGCCGGATGGTGTGGATGGTTGCCTTCCGCTCGCTCCGGCTCGAGTCGGCGTAGACCTCGATATCATCGCCGACGCTGTTGGCCGGAAAGAAGCCGAACACCCCGCGGGCAGTGAGCAGGCGCTCGCGCACGATCCGATCGAGCAGCTCCTGGGCGTCCTTGAACAAGCTGGTGGCGGCAGGGCCGACGGACGGATCCTTGAGAATGGCGGGGTAGTGTCCCGCCAGCTCCCAGGTCTGAAAAAACGGAGTCCAGTCGATCAGAGGGACCAGCTCCTCCAGCGGATAATCTTCCAGCGCTTTGACGCCGAGGAAACACGGCCTCGGAGGGGCCTCCGCTTTCCAGTCGATGGCCAGCCGGTTCTTGCGTGCGTCGGCAATGGACTGGTGGCGCTCCTCCGCCTTCCGGCTGCCGCGCTGGGTACGGACGTCCTGGTACTCCGCGTGAATACCAGCCACGTAGTCGGGGCGAAGCACATCGCTCCGCAGGTTCCCGGCTACCCCGACCGCGCGAGAAGCATCGATCACGTGAACGGTCGGCCCCTTGTAGTTGGGCTCGATCTTCACCGCTGTATGCACCCGGGACGTAGTGGCCCCGCCGATCAACAGGGGAATGGTGAACCCCTCTCGCTGCATCTCGCCTGCCACGAAGCTCATCTCCTCGAGGGATGGCGTGATCAGCCCGCTGAGGCCGATGATGTCCACCGCTTCCTTGCGCGCCGTTTCCAGAATTCGGGCGCAGGGCACCATGACACCCAGATCGATGACCTCGTAGTTGTTACACTGAAGCACGACCCCGACGATGTTTTTGCCGATGTCGTGTACGTCCCCCTTGACGGTGGCCAGGAGCACGCGGCCATTCGACCTGGCCTCGCTCTCATCGCCCCGCGCGAGCTTTTCGGCCTCGATATACGGAATCAGGTGGGCCACCGCCCGCTTCATCACCCGGGCGCTCTTCACCACCTGGGGGAGGAACATCTTGCCGGAGCCGAACAGGTCGCCCACGATGTTCATACCGTCCATCAACGGCCCCTCGATCACGTGGATCGGCCGTTCCGCCTGGTGCCGGGCCTCTTCGGTATCCTCCACG
Organism: uncultured Gemmatimonadales bacterium; assembly: GCA_963742755.1. Lineage (GTDB taxonomy): Bacteria > Gemmatimonadota > Gemmatimonadetes > Gemmatimonadales > GWC2-71-9 > CAVVWJ01. Next base: position 1,140,778 of record CAVUMU010000010.1, on the reverse strand, counting down.
ATGTAGTCCGCAACGCCCTCGACCAGCGCGTGGGCCAGGCGCTCCGCCACGGGAGCGTTGCGCCAGGCGAGGTCGGTGGCCTGGGCGGCCGCGCGGCCGCGGACCGAGTCGGCCACCTCCAGCAGCCGGTCGGTGGCGTCGGGCCGGCGGTTGAGCACCACGTCCTCCACCCGCTCCAGGAGGTCGGGGGGTATGTCGGAGTAGATGAGGAGCTGGCCGGCATTCACGATTCCCATGTCCATCCCCGCCTCGATGGCATGGTAGAGGAAGACCGAGTGGATCGCCTCTCGCACCGGATCGTTGCCCCGGAAGGCAAACGAGACATTGCTCACGCCGCCGCTGATCAGCGCGTGCGGCAGACTCTCCTTGATCCGCCTGGTCGCCTGGAAGTAGTCCACGGCGTAGTTGTTGTGCTCTTCGATCCCGGTCGCAATGGCAAAGATGTTCGGGTCGAAAATGATGTCCTCGGGCGGGAAGCCCACCTGCTCGGTCAGGATTCGATAGGCCCGCTGGCAGATCTCCACCTTCCGCTCGGCGGTATCGGCCTGCCCCTGCTCGTCGAATGCCATTACGATGACGGCCGCGCCGTAGCGACGCACCAGCGTCGCCTGCCGGATGAAGGCCTCCTCTCCCTCCTTGAGGCTGATCGAGTTGACCACGCCTTTACCCTGGACGCACTTGAGTCCCGCTTCGATGACGGACCACTTGGACGAGTCGATGACCACGGGCACCCGGCAGATGTCCGGCTCGGCCGCGATGAGCTGCAGAAAGGTCGTCATCGCCTCCTGGGAGTCGAGCATCCCCTCGTCCATGTTGACGTCCAGCATCTGGGCGCCGCTCTCGACCTGCTGGCGCGCGATCTCGAGGCCCGCGTTGTAGTCGCCCGCGAGGATGAGCTTGGCGAACTTCCGGGAGCCGGTCACATTGGTTCGCTCCCCGACGTTCACGAAGATGCTGTCAGGGCCAATGCTGATCGGCTCTAATCCGCTTAAGCGGAGGCGGGGCGGAGGGGCAGCGGGGCGGCGCGGTGGAAGGCCGGCCACGGCTTCCGCGATGGCCTTGATGTGTGCCGGGGTGGTCCCACAGCAGCCGCCCACCAGATTGACCAGGCCGCTTTCGGCGAACTCGCGGAGGATTCCCGCCATGTACTCCGGGCTCTCGTCGTACTGGCCGAACTCATTCGGAAGGCCGGCATTGGGGTGGGTGCTTACGAATGTGGGGGCGACCCGGGAGAGCTCCTGCACGTACTGCCGCAGCGCCTTGGCGCCCAGCGCGCAGTTGAGCCCTACCGTAAGCGGCCGGGCATGGGCTACGGAGTTCCAGAACGCTTCGGTCGTCTGACCGGAGAGGGTACGGCCGCTGGCGTCGGTTATGGTGCCCGAGATCATGACCGGAACCCGAGTCCCGGTGGCCGCGAAGTGCGCATCGATGGCGAACAGCGCGGCTTTGGCATTGAGGGTGTCGAAGATGGTCTCGACCAGCAGGAGGTCGGCTCCACCGTCCAGCAGTCCCCGAATGGCGTCGCCGTACGCCCCCACCAGCTCATCGAAGCGCACGTTCCGGAAACCGGGATCGTTCACGTCGGGTGACAACGAAGCGGTCCGGTTCGTCGGGCCCAGTACTCCCGCCACGAAGCGTGGGACGTCGGGGGCGCGGCGCTCGAACTCATCTGCCACATCCCGGGCGACTCGGGCGGAAGCGTAGTTCAGCTCGTAGGCCAGGTCCTCCATGCCGTAATCCGCCATGGAGATCGCCGTCGAGTTGAACGAATTCGTCTCCAGAATGTCCGCGCCGGCCTCCAGATAAGCGGCGTGAATGGCGCGGATGATGGCAGGCTGGGTCAGGGAAAGGAGGTCGTTGTTTCCCCGCAGGTCACGCTTCCACTCGGCGTAGCGGTCTCCCCGGTAGTCCTGCTCGCCCAGGCCGTAGCTCTGGATCATGGTCCCCATGGCCCCATCCAGCACCAGGATGCGCCGGGCAAGCAGCGGCTCGAGCTCGGCGAGCCGGGATTCCCGGGTGCGAGTTTGCAAGCCTGCCGGGCGAGGGGCAACGGTGGTCACGAAACCTCCAGAAATCAAAAAACCCTGAGGCCAAAACGCCTCAAGGGTAGCGTTTTAGCGATTATTTAACGTGGCCGCAATCAGCGCAAATCGCCACGGGATAGGTTGTTACGACACCTTCAAGCTAACCGGCGGCTGGTGGGAGAGCAAGTCACGGGTCAGCGGTCGTCCTCCCATCCTCACGCTCCGAGCCGGGTCCGTACCTGCTCCACCCCGAGACCCGTGATCAGCACGACCTTGGGACGACTTGTCTCGCCCGACAGGAGACGCACCGATGAGCGAGGCACTGCGACCCGGTCGGCCAGAAAGTCGACGAGCGCTTCGTTGGCTGCCCCACGGACCGGAGGCGCCGTGAGCCGTATGCGTAGATCCGGATCCGGACTCCGTCGGCTGCCTGCTGGATCTGGTTCACTATGTGAATCCGTATTGTCCGGACTCGGGATTCCTACAACATCCCCCTCACGAACCCGCGCACCACGAACAAGACCAGCCACGCCACCATCGGACTGAAGTCGATCATGCCCATGGGCGGAAGGATTCTTCGGATCGGGTCGATCAGCCAGTTGGTCAGCGCGTACATGGGCCGCATCCACCGGTTGTAGGGTCCCACGCCGATCCAGGAGCCGATCACCCGGATGAAGATCGCCCCCATTAACACGGTGAACACGGCGTCCACCAGGACCCGGGCCCAGACCCGGGGCCCGCCATCGGCCATCATCATGAGGCCGGCAGCCGTGCCTATCAACCAGCTGGTCAGGCTCAGCAGCACCAGGCCGGCCCCGATCACGATGCCCAGGAGCCAGAGCGGCGCGTTTTGCGGGCTGCCCCCGAAACGGATGACCCGACGTTCAAGCGGCAGGAGCACGGGGTCGCTGAGCTTGCGAATGAATCGGGCCCAGGGGCCGAAGGGGTTGATGCGACGGCTGCGTGTGCCCCAGTGGGTCATGGCCACAATGGCCGCGTACATCAGGGCCGCGATGACGATGACTCGGACCGCAACGTCGAGTACTGCAAAAAAGGCCATCATGACGCGGCGGAGCTCAGGGCTCCGGCGACTCTCCTATCTCCATCGGCCGCTGACCGCCCGAACGGGAAGAGCACATCAGCGTAAAGCGTCCGCCGTTTACCGATGCCTCAACCAGAATCTGGCTGTCACCCCGACAGGAAACGATCTCGCGCTGTTCGGGCCGGCGGAAGGCCACGGTCACGACCGGCTCGCGCTGCACATTCAGGATTCGGCGGACTGTGTGGGTGGTGAGGCTCTCGAGGCCCATCTGGCGGAGCGTGGTAGCGGGTCGTCCCTGGTGCGAGGACCGGTAGGCAACGGCTCGATCGACGAGGTCGAAAATCTCGAGGCCGAGGGTGCGAGCGTCCTGCAGGTCCGGCGAGAGCCGGCTGCCGTCATCCGTGACGCGAGACTTGGCATCCGCCCCCGGGCCACATCCCGCGGCCGCGCAGGCGAGCCCAAGGGTAAGCAGCCATGCAGCCCGACCCGTCATTCCATTGCGAATTCGCGGTTGAACACGACCTCGAAGCGAAAGGTCTTCCCCTTGCTCTTGGTCTCCATGTGGTCGGCGATCCGCTTGAGCCGCGCCGGTATGCCGAGGATCTTCTCCTGGGCCTTCCGTCCCAGCTCACCCAGGCCGTCCAGGCTCTCGATCTTCCAGTAGCGGATCTGCTCCTGCACGATGCGCAGATAGTCCCGCGGACCGTAGATCCCTGAGCGGCGGATGACGTCGGCCAGCTCCTTGAAGCCTGGCATGGTGACGCCGGGCATGTCGATGGCCGGCAGGATAAAGGAAGCCGAGTGAAGGGCCTGATCGGGATCGCGCTTCAGGATCTCCTCGAAGACCGTCCGGTAGAAGGTGTAGTGGCGCGCCTCCTCCTTGGCGACCTGGCTGAGAATCACTCCCAGCCGGGGCTCGTACTCCGCCACAATCTTTCCGGTCTCGCTGTGAGAGAACTGGGTAGCGCGCTCCTGCACCGTGGTATAGGCAAAGACCCGGTAGGGGTCCCGGTCCCACTGCGGGTGGAAGCCGGCCCGGAGGTACTCGAACTGCATCTCCTCCAGCTTCCGTTGCTGCAGCAGATGGGTGTCCCGGGCGTAGTCGTGCAGGACCTGGCCGTGCCGGTCTTCCTCTGCCGTCCACAGGTTGTTCCACCCTCGCCAGAAGCTCTCGTCGCCCAGGTAGACGGCCAGAAGGCGGTGGAAGTGCGGGAGACCTTCCTCCGTAAGGAGGTTCAAGGCGAGGGCGGCACGGGCGTGGTCGGGGATCCCGGCCGCCTGGCGCCTGAGGGTGGCCAGGTGGGTATCGGGGCATTCGTCCGGACCGGGTGCCATGAGGTCAGACGGGAACCAGAGCTCACGCTTGCGCTCGTGCGCTTCCATCAGCTCCCCGACCTTTTCCTCCAGGTCCTGGAGCACTTCTATTTTTGAGTAGATCTCTCGCGCGGGGTCGGTGGCGATGCCCATGAGTAATACCTAGAACTACCGAGAAGCCTGCCTATGTGGACAGGGCCAGCCACCAAAGATAACGGCGCCGGTCCTGTCTGTGCCACCCGGGCCTTCCCTGGGCTAGGGAGTGGCGGGGTCCAATCGCTTCTCCATCAGGATCCAGGTGCGGCGGCCCAAGTAGCCATCGCGCTGGAAGATGCGACGCCAGCCCAAGGCTGCCAGCAGCCCCTCGGCGCGGGTGTCGTCGGTCCAGAACTCGGCCAGGTGGGCCCCGGATTCGGAGGCGCGTTCCTCGAAGGCGGACAGGAGGCGGTGAGCGTGGCCCCGGTGGCGCTCCTGCGGCAGGACAACCACATCAACCAGGTGGGCGACACCGCCCCGGAGCCAGAACCGGAGCCCGCCAATCCAGTCTCCGATCTCGTTGCTCAATATGAGGTAGCGCTCATCGAGGGCGCTGGACCAGCCGCTAGGATCCTCCTCCTGCTCCAGGATCTCGGAGAACCAGGCGGCGAAGTCTTCGTCCTGCTCCATGTCTCGAATCGTCAGCTCACTCATCTGCCACCTTCCTCGATGGGAGACTCCCATCCCTTCGCCAGCAACACTAATGCCACGCCCGCGGTTCCTGTCTGTGAAGGTGATCACTATCACGGGGATGCGTATTCGATGGCAGTGGTGGGGCGACTTCCATATTGCTTTGGACTTCTGCGAGGCTCATTATTGAATATGACCGCTACAACCACTCAACCGGCTAAGCCGGTGATTGTGCAGTGTCCTTTCTGCTCCGCCGCCAACCGGGTGGACCTGACACGGCTCGCCTCCGGCCCTAAGTGCGCCAAGTGTGGCAAACCGCTCCGGCTCGACCGGCCTCAGAAGGTGACGGACAAGGACTTCGAACGAACGATAGCAGGGTCGAGCGTTCCGGTGCTGGTCGACTTCTATGCCGACTGGTGCGGTCCCTGCAAAGCCATGGCACCGACACTGGACGAGCTGGCTCACAAACGCGCCGGGGAGGCGCTGGTGATCAAGCTCGACACGGAGGCCAACCCGCTTACGGCCTCCCGCTTCGGGATCCGGGGAATCCCCACCGTAATCGCCTTCGAGGGCGGCAAGGAAAAAGGCCGGCACGTGGGTCTGGCAGACATGAAAGTGCTGGAGGGTCTCGTCGGCACGTCCAGCTGAACCCAGCCCGCCTGATCAGCTGAGCCCTACTGCTACCCCCACGGCCAGGGCGAGTCCCGCCAATACCATGAGCCCCGCGTACAGCGGGAGCATGAACCGGAGCCAGTCCTCGTAGCGCACACCCGCCGCCGCCAGCATGGCCATCAGCGCTCCGTTCGTCGGCGTGACGATGTCGCACAAGCCGGCCCCATACTGGTAGGCCAGCACGGTGACCTGACGGGACAGGCCGATCAAATCGGAGAGGGGTACGAGCAGCGGCAAGGTGAGCACTGCCTGGCTGCTGGTGCTCGGCACCGGCACATGGATCACTGCCTGCACCACCATCATCCCCAGCGCCGCCAGGGCAGTGGGGAGCTCGGCGATCGGCGTAAACAGACCGTGGACGATGGTGTCTACGATTTGACCCTCGTTGAGCACTACGTAGATCGCACGGGCAAAGCCCACCAGTAGTGCGGCCAGGGTCATGGACCTGAAGCCATCCACGAAGCCGTCGCTGGTGCCCGCCACCCCCAGGCGCCCCAGCCACCCCGCCAGCACGCCTACCGCAAAGAAAAGGGCGGCGAGCTCGTTGAACTCCCAGCCAAGGCGCTGAGCGCCGTAGATGTAGATGGCGAAGGCCGCGAGAATGGCCAGCAGGATCGTCAGATCGCGCCCGTGCAGCGGGACTTGCTCCTCCACTCCCGCGTTATCCGGGGGCACACGGGTACGTCTGGCGTGGTACATGGTGCCCAGGATCCAGAAGCCGAGCGCCGGCAGCAGGAAGGCGAGACGGAATCCGAGCCCCGAGGCCGGGGGGAGCTCGGCCACCTTCTGGGCGATGGCAACCTGGAAGGGGTTGACCGGACTGAACGCCGCTCCAACCGCGGCGGCGCCCAGGCTCATCGCCACCGCCGTGACGGGGGTAAAGCCGAGCTGACGAACCAGCAGGAGCAGGACCGGAACAAACGCGATGAGCTCCTCCTGCATCTGCATCATGATCCCGCCCAGACTGAATGCGACGCTGGCCACCGGAATCACGAGGATACCCCGACGCCTCATCCGGCGGACCAGGCCATGAACCAACCGGAGAAAAGTCCCGGTGCGCTCGACCACGGTGAAGGCCCCGCCGATCAGAAAAATCAGCCCGATCACCGGGGCTGCATCGACGATTCCCTTGGGAATGGCAACGAGGGCCTGGAACGGACCAATCGGGTGCGGCTCTACCCGCTGATAGGTGCCGGGCACGACCACACTGCGGCCGGTTGCCTGGTCTTCCCGGCGCTCATACCTGCCCGCGGGGAGCAACCAGGTCAGGACCGCCGCGAGGAATACGCAGCCGACCAGGAGAGTCAGGGGGTGGGGGAAGCGGGAAGGACGGGAAGGTCGGGAAGAGCGGGAAGGATCAGCCACTTCCTTCCCGTCTTTCCCGTCATTCCCGCCTCCCCTTAGAGACTCCGGCACTGCCGGCTGACGGGAGGAATCCGGCCGCAGGCGATCGACTCGTTCATGCCGTTGGCGATCGGACCGCAGGCCGCGGTTTGGGCTTCGCGGGTGGCGTCGGACGCGGTAGCGGCCGAGGCCGTGGCGCTGTTTTGAGTGTTGTTAAAGGCCACTGTGACCGCGCATTCCACCCGCTGCGACGAGAGCGTAGACCACAGCAGGAAGCCGCCAAAAGCCAGCACTGCCAGCAGCGTCAGGAACCGTCCTCGTTGAGTCACGCAGTCCTCCGGCTGGCTAGCTGGGGCACGGAACCCGGCGCCGGGTGCCGCTGTTCTGGTGGAAGTATCCGGGTGAGCCGGCGCCACCCTTCCAAGGAAGAAAACGAATGGATTGTGAAGCGGTCCTGGTGCTGCTGTGGGAATATCTTGATGAAGGGCTGGGTGCGGAAGAGGCGGACACGATCCGCTTGCACATCAGCCAGTGTCCCCGGTGCCACCCGGCCTACTGCTGCGACCGTGCCTTCCTCGAGCTCCTTGCCCGGCAGCGGCAGCGATGCTCGGCACCACCCACGCTTGTGATGTCGGTGTTATCGCGGCTTCGCATCACCTAGGCCCCCCAGCACGTCCACCTCCGCCTCAATCCACTGCAGGTAGTCAGGATCGCCCTGCTGGATCGGGATCGCGACGATCTCTGGCAGCTCGTAGGGGTGTAGCTCCCGAATCCGCTTGGTGAGGTCCGGCAGTCTGCGCTTCGTGGTCTTAAGGTTGCAGTACCATTCGGCGGCGTGCTCGATACTTCCTTGCCAACGGTAAGTGCTCGAGACCGGGCCCATCACCTGACCGCAGGCGGCGAGGCGCTCCTCCACCAGTTTGGCCGCAACCTGTTGCGCTGCAGCCTCGCTGGGCAGGGTTGTCGAAACCTGAAAGCAGTCAGGCACGGCCGGGAGTCTCTGGGCGCCCAGGTTATATTGCGACGGACGACTAGCGCCCCGAGCCTTTCCCTGACTCTGCGGGCAGCCCACCAGTCTCGGCGCCGCGCGTTTCGTCGTCGATTGGCGTGACCATCGTCAGCCAGCCGCTTTCAAAGTGAATCGTTAGCCGCAAACCGAGAGGATCAGCCCCGGCGTCTGCCACAGCAGGCAGGGTCCTGGCGTAGTTCACCGCAGCTTCAGCCCGCTTTACCAGGTCCTCGGGGGCTGATCCGTCTGCGGCGTGACCGTACTCGCGCGCGGCGGCCACTTCCTGCGCCTGCTCACGGCCGTAGCGGGCAAACCGGTCGGGTGGAACCAGCCCCGCTTGATCGGTCAGACGGGATTCGAGGTCATAGGTCCGGCAGGACACCAACGTCACCACCAGCAGCACAACGCCAAAGGATCGCTTCATCATACATCCCCGAGCTGAAGTCAGTAGTCGAGCCGACATCCCTTTGCCCGAAAGTAAACCTTCGGTGAGGAGAGTACGAGTGTCCCGGTTCCTGCTGGCCGCGCTAGTCCTGGCGCACCCGCTGCAGGTTGTCGCCCAGCAAGAGGAACTACCAGGCTCGATTCCGGCGCCGACAGTGCTTCGCTGGTGGCACGGGGCGCTGGCGCTGGGCGGGCTTTCGGCTTTCATGCTGCTTGACCAGCCCCTGCAGGAGTTCGTGCAGGGTGGACGGTCCGCCTCGAAGGACAACCTATCGGCAACACTCCGGCACTTCGGCCAGATCGAGGTCTATGGCAGCGTGACGGCAGGGCTGGTGGCCGCCGGTCTCTTGACCGGGAATGATAAGCTGACCCGGAGCGGCGGCCGGTTGGCCGCAACACTCGCCTTTACGGGTGCCGCGGGAATGGCGGGGAAACTGCTAACAGGGCGCCCGCGTCCCGAGAACGCCCCCGATGATGCCGATGATTTCATGCCCTTTTCGGGGCAGGCTGCCATGCCGTCGGGACACACTGCAATGGCGTTCGCGTTTGCGACGGCACTCTCCGACGACATCAATCGTCCCTGGGCGACAATAGGCCTGTACACCCTGGCCACCGGCGTCGGCTGGTCGCGCATCAACGACAATCGACATTGGCTCACCGATGTGGCGGCGGGTGCCGCCCTGGGGATCACCTCCGCCAAGTTGATGAGCGGCCGCTGGCGGATCTTCGGGTTGCGCCCGCCCAGCGTGCTGCTCGGCCCCAGCCACGCCGGCCTTGCCTGGCGGGTTGAATTCTGAGCTAGATACGATGAAGTCCGCCCCGAAGCCGGCGGCCCTTCGCCGGCACCTCGCCCCCCGGCAGAAGCTCTGGCTCAATTGGGACGGTGTGTTCCTGATGGGACCCAACTATCTCCGCTTCCTCGCCGCCGTGGACAGGACCGGCACGATTCGAGAGGGAGGGCGAGCCGTCGGCTGGAGCTACCGCACCTGCCTTAATCGCCTGCGGCGGATGGAGCGGGTGCTCGGCGCGCCGGTGCTCGCCACCACCCGGGGGGGCCGAACCGGCGGTGGCGCCCGGCTCACGCCAGAGGCCCGGCGGCTCGTCAAGGTGTTTGCCCGGTGGCAGCGCGAGGTGGAGGCGCTGACCAGGAAGGCCTTTCATGAGGCCCTCCTGCGATAGGCAGTTGGTTGCCTATCGCAGTGCGGCGGCGCTAGGTTGGGAATTCCACCGACCCAGGCTAAGCAACGGAAAGAGTGAAATGCTTACGCGAGCCCTGATGTGCGGATTAGTGCTTTGCTGGGCGGCTGGGGCAGCGACGCCGGCAATGGCCCAGACCCCCCCCGCCGGCCCCCTGGTGGTCTTCAACGCCGGCAGCCTGGCCAAGCCCTTCGACGAACTGTTGCGGGCCTTCAAGGCCAAGCACCCCGACGTGGTTCCCGCGCAGGAGAACTCGGGGAGCCTCGAGGCGGCACGCAAACTGACCGAGCTCGGCAAGATCCCTGACGTAATCGGGGTCGCGGACTATGGCGTTATTCCGAAGCTGCTGATTCCACAACATGCCACCTGGTTCGCATCCTTTGCCCGAAATTCGATGGTTCTGATCTACCCTGAGCAGTCGAATGGAGCCGGCGAGATCAATGGCCAAAACTGGTGGCGGGTGCTCCTTCGTCCCGGCGTGCGGGCCGGCCGCGCAGATCCCACGCTGGATCCCAACGGCTACCGTACGCTGATGGTGTTTCAGCTGGCGGAGATGTTCTACAAGCAGCCGGGCCTAGCGAGCCGTCTCGAGCGCGCTCATCCACCGAGGTACATGCGTCCCAAAGAGGCCGACCTGACCGCGCTGGTGCAGGCGGGGGAGCTGGATTACTCCTGGTCCTATCTGTCGATCGCCAAGGCGGCGGGGCTGCCCTACATTCAGCTCCCGAAGGAGGTGGACCTGAGCAACCCCAAACTCGCCGCGTGGTATGCCCAGGCCCGGGTGTGGACCCCCGGCCCCCGCCGGGCCGCGAGTGACTCGGTGGAGTTCCGCGGGGAGCCAATTGTGTACGCGGTTACCATCCCCACCGCTGCGCCCCACCCCCAGACGGCCAAGGCCTTCGTGCGGTTCATCTTCTCGCCGGAAGGGCAGGCCATTCTTGGAGACAACGGCTTCATGCTGCTGGAGAAGCCGTTGGTGGGAGGGCCAGGACGACCGCCGGAAGGGCTGTTCTGAGTATCTTTAGACCGACTCTCGATCTCCGGTGAAGTGATGAGCGGCACCTGGAACATCCCGATCCCCCACAACGAGCCGGTGCTGAGCTATGGGCCGGGGAGTCCCGAGCGCACTGCCCTCAAGGGTGCGCTCGCCGCCGTGGGCGGCCAGCAGGCCGACATCCCCGCGGTGGTGGGTGGGCGCGAGGTGCGAAGCGGAGTGACTCACGACGTCGTGGCGCCGCACTGTCACCGGCGGGTCCTGGCCAAGGTGCACCAAGCGGACCGCAAGACCATTGACGTCGCCATCACTGCGGCGGTGGAGGCCCAGCGGGATTGGGGCAACTGGCACTTTGAGGATCGTGCCGCCGTCTTCCTCAAGGCGGCCGAACTGCTGGCAACGAGGCACCGGCAGCTCCTCAACGCGGCCACCATGCTGGGCCAGAGCAAGACGGCCTATCAGGCCGAGATCGATAGCGCCTGCGAGCTGATCGACTTCCTCCGGTTCAATGTGCACTTCGCCGAGCGGATTTATCGGGAGCAGCCGGATTCCTCGCCCGGCGTCTGGAACCGGATGGACCACCGGCCGCTCGAGGGCTTCATCTACGCCATCACGCCGTTCAACTTCACCGCGATCGGCGGCAACCTTCCGACGGCCCCGGCCCTGATGGGGAACGCCGTGATCTGGAAGCCGTCCGCTACGGCGTCGCTGAGCAACTGGCACTTCTTCAAGCTGCTGGAGGAGGCCGGACTGCCGCCGGGTGTCATCAATTTTCTGCCCGGCAACTCCATCGAGGTGAGTGACGCGCTGATCGCCGACCGCCGGCTGGCAGGCATTCACTTCACCGGGTCCACCCCCGTTTTCCAGAGCCTCTGGAAGTCGGTGGCGGCCAATCTGGATCGGTACGCGGGGTATCCGCGGATCGTGGGCGAAACCGGTGGCAAGGACTTCATTCTGGCGCACCCCAGCGCCGACGTGGATGCCCTGGCGGTCGGGATGGTCCGAGGGGCCTACGAGTATCAGGGTCAGAAGTGCAGTGCCGCCTCCCGGGCCTACATACCGGATACGCTGTGGCCGGCGGTCCGCGACCGGGTGGTAGCGATGATCGAGGATATCAGGATGGGGGATGTCACCGACTTCCGGAACTTCATGGGAGCGGTCATCGATCGGCGGGCGTTCACCCGGTTGAGGGATCACCTGGAGGCGGCCAAGCAGGACCGGGGAGTGACGGTGGTGGCGGGAGGAGGCACCGACGATTCGGTGGGCTTCTTCGTTCAACCCACACTGCTGCAGGTCGAAGACGCCAGGTATCGTCTCATGTGCGAGGAGATTTTCGGTCCGGTTCTGACGGCGCATGTGTATCCCGCGAAGCGTTGGCGGGAGACTCTTACACTGGTGGACCAGACCAGCCCCTACGCCTTGACCGGCGCGGTGTTCGCTCGAGATCGGCAGGCGCTCGCCGAGGCGGATCGCGCGCTTCGCAACGCCGCCGGCAACTACTACATCAACGACAAGCCGACCGGAGCGGTGGTGGGTCAGCAGCCCTTCGGGGGTGCCCGGGCCAGCGGCACCAACGACAAGGCCGGCTCGGTGCTGAATCTGCTCCGATGGGTGTCGCCCCGCAGCATCAAGGAGACGCTGAGCCCGCCGCACGACTACCGCTACCCATTCATGCAGGCAGAGTAGCCCGGGCCGGCAATGTATTCGCAGCTCTCGGGTGCAGGCCTTCTGTTAGCCCTCTTTCGCGGTCCGCTGCTTCCAGCCCCACCATGGCAAGGATCCGCGATTGGCTACACAGCCAACCAGCTCGACTGCGCCAGGTTTCTGGAAATCAGCGAATCAAAGATTCTGACCGAGGCCGGGGGGCGGATACGCAGCCAGACTTCCACGCGCCGGGGAGTCTGGCAGTTCCGGGCGGGTCCTTCAAATGGTGAGGTGGATCTGGAAGGATGGCTCGATACCCTGGTGCTGACCCGCCGATCGCCGGAGACGGCGATCACCCCGGACACCGATGGACTGCTCGGCGGGCGCTACCGGGGGACGCTGGGTCGAACCGGGATCTACACCGGCAGGGTTCGCCCCTTTGTACCGGACGAGGTGGCGGAGATTGCGGAGATGAGTGGGGCCTTGGATGACTTCTTTCCTTCGGTTCCACCTCGCGCCCTCAAGATCGGAGAGGAGTGGACCGACTCGCTGGGCCTGACCATACGCCGGTTGTCGGACAGCGCCCACTCGGGCGTCTCACTGCTGCGCTTTGCGTTGGAAAACCGGACAGAGTCGCGCGCCGCGCCGACCCCGGCCGACACCCTGCCGCTCAAGCTCCGCCAGTCCACCGCGGAAGAAGGTGAGTTCGTCTGGCATGCTGTGCTTGGGCTGATTCGGCGCGACCGCCGGATCGTGGTGGAGACGACCGTGCCACCCAGCCGATCGGTTCGCCAGGCCGTGCGCTCGAAGGTGGAGCAGCGAATCATCGTGGCTCGAGACCTGACGAAGACGAGCGGCGCCGCCCGACGAACCGCTGCTCCGGATCGAACAGCAAACCAGCCAGACTCAGGAGTACCAGGGTCGACCCGATCAGAACCAGGATGTCGGCCCTGACGCTGAACTCGGTGGGCTGGCCGAAGGCGTGACGCACGAGATCGACCTGATAGGTGACCGGATTGAGCCACGCAAGCAGCCGGAGCGCCGGCGGCATACCATCGGTCGGGTATAGTGCTCCGCTTACGAACAGGAGCGGAAAGAGCACCACGTTGATCACGCCCGCGAAGTTCTCCACCGATCGGAGCCGAGCCGCCACCAGCAGTCCGAGTCCACTGCTTACCAGGGATCCCAGGGCAAGCGCGGCTGCCGCGGCGGCGAGATTGCGGGGAGAAACCGGCACGAAAAGCGGCGCCAGCGCCAGCACCACGGCCCCCTGAAGGAACCCGACGATCGCGGCGGCCAGTACTCTCCCCAGCAATACCGGCGGCACCCCTGCCGGACTCGCCAGCATCAACCGCAGCATGCCGAACTCCCGGTCGTACACCGTCGAAATGGCCATGAGCATCGCCCCGAAGAGCGCGCCCATCACCACGATCCCGGGGTAGACGAAGGCCTGGTAGGAGACACCGCCCTCGATCCGCGCGATGGTGTTGAAGCCGGTGCCCACCAGAAGCAGCCACATAAGCGGCCGCGCGATCCCACCCAGCAGGCGGCCCTTCTGGCGGATGCTGCGCGTCAGGTCTCGGGCAATGATCCCGTATATGGTGCTCAGCGAGCTCACCTGACTGCGCTCATCTTGCGGCAACTGCGTTGGGCGCCTCGTTCGCAGGTCTCCGCGTAAGCGCGAAATACACATCTTCGAGGGTGGCGGGACGCAACGAGAAGCGCTGGATGCCGGGAGCGGAGCCGGCCAGCTCGACCACTGCGTCACGGGACCCGGTGAGACCGATACGGAAGCCGCGCTCGGTTCGCATGCTGGTGGCCGCCGCGCCGAGCCCCCGAAGCGCTTTGACCAGCCGCTCGGCACCGGAGCCCTCGATCTCGGCCACCTCCTGCCCGACCGTTGCCCGGAGCGCCGCCGGCGCATCGTTGGCTACCACCTGGCCAGACGACAACAACACCACCCGGTCGGACGACTCCGCCTCCTCCAGATAGTGAGTCGAGAAGAGGATGGTGGTTCCCCGGCCGCGGCGCTGGCTCTCCAGCAGCGACCACACCCGATCGCGGTGCTCAGGGTCGAGGCCCACCGTCGGCTCGTCGAGGATGAGAAGATCGGGTTGGTGCAGCGAGGCCCGGGCGATATCCAGCAACCGGCGCCAGCCACCAGAAAGCCGTCCCGCAGGGATGTCAGCCTGGTCCCCCAGGCCGGTCCGCGTCATTGCCTCGGCGCCAGCCAGGCGGGCCGACTCACCGCTTAGACCCGCCAGACGAGCGGCGAAACGCAGATTTTCTGAGACGGTCAGCAGGTTGTCTACGCTGGTTTCCTGGAACACGAGCCCCAGCCGCTGCCGCACGGCTCGACGGTCTCTCGTGGTGTCGTGGCCGAAGATGCGAGCGCTGCCGCGGGTGGGTGCCAGCAGGGTTGCAAGCAGGAGCATCGCCGTGGTCTTGCCGGCACCGTTGGGCCCCAGCAGTCCCACCAGTGCACCCCGGGTCACCTCGAGGTCGAGGGCGTCAAGCGCTCGGGTCTTCCCGTAGTCGCGCCCCAGCCTCCTGGAGTCGATGGCCGGCGCCGCGTCGGTCACACTCGCTGGGGCTCGCCGGCGAGGGAACGGTAGCTGTACTCCAGGATGTCGCGCGATGACTCGGTCAGCGCCTGGTCTACCAGCCGGCGCAACGGGCTCAGCGTGCAGACCGGATCGGTGTTCGCCGCATCGCCGGTAAGGGCGAATGCCTGACAGCGGCAGCCACCGAAGTCCGTGGCCTTCCGAGGACAGCTCCGGCAGGGCTCCTTCATCCAGCCATCGCCCCGGAATGCCTGGAACGCCTCCGACTCTCGCCAGATCCACTCCAGTGAGTGACTCCGCACGTCATCGAATCGCAGGGTGGTGATCTGGGTAGCGCCGTGGCAGGGCAGCACCATGCCGTTGGGCGTAATGACCAGGTAGAGCTTTCCCCATCCGCCATAGCAGGCTTTGGGATAGAGCTCGTAGTAGTCCGGGAGCACGTAGGTGATCTGCATCCGACCGCGGTAGCGCTGAATGGCCTGTTCGGCAATTTCTCGTGAGCGCGCCACCTGGTCCCGGGTGGGCATGAGTGCCGAGCGGTTCTGCAGCCCCCACCCGTAATACTGGGTGTTGGCAAGCTCGATCCGGTCGGCACCCAGGCCGGCGGCCAGGTCGATGATCTCGCCGATACGATCGAGGTTGGCCCGGTGGAGTACGACGTTGACGGTAAAGGCAAAGCCGAGCTCCCGGACCAGGGCGGCTGCCGCCTGCTTGTGCTTGACCGAGCGTACCCCGGCAATTCGCTCCGCCACCTCGGGGTCCGAGTCCTGAATGGAAATCTGGATGTGCTCGAGACCGGCTTCCTTGAGCCGCTCCGCCCGGGCCCGGGTCAGCCCCAGCCCCGACGTCACCAATGTCGAATACAGACCCTCGCGCCGGGCGTGGGCGGCAAGCTCTTCCAGATCCTTCCGGAGCAGTGGCTCACCACCCGACAGGCCCAGCTGCAGAACGCCAAGCTCGCGGGCCTGGGTGAAGACCCGCTTCCAGTCGTCGGTGGCGAGCTCGCTCTCCGCCCGGATCAGATCCAGCGGATTGGAGCAGTAAGGACAGTGCAGCGGACAGCGGTGGGTCAGCTCCGCCAGCAGCGTGGTGGGAATCTCATCCGGCACGAATCAGCTCCCGTTTCGCCATGAGAGAGAGGTACTCCGTGACGTCGCCGCTTACGTCTGCCTGATAGCGTTCGCTCAGAATGCCCACGATCTGCTCGACCGTGTTATTCCCGTTGCAGAGCTCGAGGATCGCGGCGCCGGTGTCGTTCAGCAGCACCGCGCCTTCGGGATACAGGAGTACGGGACGCTGCCGGACCGGATCGAACTGCAGGCGTGCCATCCGCCAGAGCGTGGGGAGCGAGTCGGGAGCGAAGAGTCGGGAGTCAGGAGTCGGGACTCTGGAGTCGGCGGCCACGCTCATGCCTCACGGTACCGGTTGTGAATCGTGTCGATCATGACCCACAGCAGCTCCAGTTTGAACGCCAGCGCGTGGAAGGCCCGTTGCTGAGTTTCCACGGTGGTGCAGTGCAGCTGGACCAGCCTGAGACCCTGCTGACTGTCGCGCGGGGCCTGGACCAGGCGGCTCTTGAAGTACTCCAACGCGTCGGCCTGGATCCAGGGGTAGTGCTCGGGGAATGCCGCGATCCGCTGGCGCATGAGGTCAGGGGCAAACAGCTCGGTCAACGACGAAGCCACCGCCTCGATCCACGGTCTGGTCTTGCAGAACGTGACATAGGATTCAGCTGCCAGCCGGACACCGGGCAGGACGTGTCGCTCATCCTCCATCTCTGCACGGGGGACGCCCAGGGCCTCGCCCAGCCGGATCCACAGCTCGATACCACCGGTGCCTGGAGAGGTTCCGTCGTGGTCGATGATGCGCTGGATCCACTCACGCCTTACTTCCGGGTCGGGGCAGTTGGCGATGATGGCGGCGTCCTTCCGGGGGATGGCGCGCTGGTAGGCCAGCCGGTTTGCCACCCAGCCCTGGAGCTGTACTGCCGTAAGCCTGCCTTCATGCATGAGCTGGTGGAACGGATGCCGGGCGTAGTAGGAGGTGCTGAAGGAGCGCAGCCCATCGGCCAGCGCCTCGGGGTCGAGTGGACACCCCAGCGTGGGGATGGCCGGTGCCGGCGGGGCCGCCAGAGAGGCGCTGAGGGTGGCGGTCATGGTCATCAGATAGTGAAGCTCATGCCGTCGTGGCCGACCACGATACCGGCCTGCTCCACCTGTTCCCTCTCAGGCGATTCCTCTAGCAGCATCGGGTTGGTGTTGTTGATGTGGGTATACACCTTGGTTGGGCGAGACAGCCCAGCCAGCCGGGCAAGGCTTCCGTCCGGCCCTGAGATCGGCAGGTGGTCCATTTCCCGCGCCCGTCGATCTCCGATGCCGAGCGAGATCAACTCATCATCAGTCCAGAACGTCCCGTCAAAGAGGAGCAGGTCGGTATCAGCCAGCCGCTCCAGTAGCGGTCGGTCCAGCTCGCCGCAACCGGGGACGTAGGCGCAGGACCCGCCCGTGGCTTCGTCGCGCAGGATCAGGCCCACGGTATGCCCCGTCGTGTGCTCCGTAGCAAACCGGGGCGGTCCGGCCGGAACTTCAAATGGCATGATCGAGAGGGTACTCGCGGTCCCGTCCCGGTAGCGGAGGGGCGCCGGCGCATCGAGTACCATTTCAGTCACCACCACCTGCGCGAATGCCTGAGTAACCGGGAGTATTCGAGAGTCCCGATCCAGTATCCGCCGAACCGCCTGGGTGGCGTAGAGCTGGAGCCAGCGTGCCTCGCGCAGAAGGACGATGCCCAACGTGTGATCCAGCTCGGCGTCGGTGACCACGATCCCGTCCACCAGCACATGGCGGACGCCGGTGGGGATCACGCCCGGAAGGCAGTCCAATTGATGGCGCACATCAGGCGAGGCGTTCAGAAGGAACCAGCGCTCCCCGTCCACGCTAACCGCGGTCGAGGATTGGCTCCGTCTTAAGGCCCGGTGAGGGGCGGAGCGGGCCACCCGGCATGTGGGGCACCAGCAGTTCCACTGCGGAAAGCCACCGCCTGCGGCGGTCCCAAGGAGGACGACTTGCACGTTGAACAGCCGAAGGGCCCGCTTTCGCGAGCCCTTGGTTTCAGCTCTGGTTAGAGCGTCGCGACGTAAGCAGTGACTTCCATCGTGACCGCGACGACTTCTGCTTCGGGTTTGGTCCAGGACATGGTGTTGCTCCGCAGTGATAAGTAGTTGAATCGATCCAAACCACGCCTGCGGTAAGGCACACCCCGTGCCATTTTGGATCCCTGACAGATCGTCCGGCGCAATGTGTTTGGTGGAATGGACTTGACCAACGGATGGTGCCGAGGTTCTGGCGCTTTGAAGTACATATTGGGTGGGGGATCTCCACCAGATTGGGTCTTCTCACCCAGTTCCGATCCCGAACTTCTTCAGCCGGTAGCGCAGGGTGTCCCGGCTGATGCCGAGTCGCTGGGCCGCCCGGGTCTGATTGCCCCCAGCCTCACGCATGGCGCGCTCGATCATGGAGCGCTCGACCTGGGTCAGGTCGCCGCTCTGTAGGGATGGGCCCGGATCGCCAGTCGAATCCGGCCTCTCGCTCGCTACCCGCATCGGGGCGGTTACGGACAGGTGCTCGACGTTGAGGGTCGAATCCCGGCTCCACAGCACCGCCCGCTCGATGACGTGACTGAGCTCCCGCACGTTGCCGGGCCACGGATACGACAACAGAACCTCTCGCGCCCGGGCGTCGATCCGCCGCACGTTCTTGCCATACTTGGTGCTGAATCGACGAAGGAAGTGCTCCGCCAGGAGCAGCGCGTCGTCTCCCCGCTCGCGGAGTGGCGGGAGGTGCAGCAGGATCACCGCAAGACGGAAATACAGGTCGTTGCGGAAACGATTCCGCTGGACCTCCGCCTCCAGGTTCCGGTTGGTGGCGGCCAGAATCCGCACGTTGATCTTCCGGTCTCGAATGCCACCGACGCGCCTCACGGTGCGCTCTTCGATCGCCCGCAGCAGCTTTCCCTGAAGCGACAGCTCCAGGTCTCCCACCTCATCAAGGAAGAGGAATCCGCCTTCGGCCGCCTCGAACAGCCCGATCTTGGATTCCTTGGCATCGGTGAAGGCCCCGCGCTCGTACCCGAAGAGCTCGGCTTCCATGAGACTGGCAGGCAGGGCGGTACAGTTCACATCGATGAACGGCCGGGTCGCCCGCGGGCCGGAGGCGTGGAGCGTGCGGGCAACGAGTCCCTTCCCTGTCCCGGTTTCACCCGTGATGAGCACCGGCGGGGTCTCGTCCAGCGCCGCGATCTGGCGGACCTGGTCCATCACCGTTGCCAGCGCCGGAGAGCTCCCCAGGATCCCGGCGAAAGGCACCGCGCTGGCCGCCCGGCTCCGGTAATAGGAAAGCTCCTGCTTCATCAGCGCGTTCTCCCGGGCGCGGTCGGCGAGCAGCTTCAGCTCTTCCAGGTCCACCGGCTTCTTCATGTAGTCGAAGGCGCCGAGCTTGACCGCTTCGACCGCGCCCTCGATGGTGCCATGGGCGGTCATGATGATGACCGGGATGGAGGGATCGAACTCGCGGATCCATCGCAGCAGCTCGATCCCGCTCATGCCGGGAAGACGCACATCGGCGAACACCACATCGGGCCGGAGGCTTTCGACCAGCTCCTTGGCCCGTTCAGCATCGCCCGCCACCTCAGCCTCATACCCCGCCTCCGCCAGAAAGGCCTTGACCGCCCGGGCGAGGGTGCGCTCGTCGTCGACGATGAGCACGGTGGAACCGCTCATAACGCCGCCCCGACGGGGACGGTGGAGGCGGCCGGAAGCAGTACCCGCACCGTAGTGGCGCCCGGGCGGCTGGTGATCTCGAGGCGGCCACCATTCTGCTCGGCGTAGCGCTTGGCGATCGCGAGCCCCAGTCCGGTACCCTCGGGGCGAGTGGTGAAGAACGGCTCGCAGACCGAGGGGAGGACGTTGTCCGGGATGCCGGAGCCGGTATCGGAGACTTCGATGGCGACCTCCGGCCCCGCTGCCGCGTCGCTCACCGTGGCGCCGATGTGAAGCCGGCCGCCGGCGGGCATGGCGTCGAGTGCATTGGAGACCAGCTCCACCAGCACCTGCTCCACCTGCATCGGATCCACCCGCACTTCGGGCAGGCTGGGTGGGATCTCGACTGCCAGCTTCACGCCGTGCTCGCGCAGCTGCTCGGCGAAGGCCGGCAGTAACGCCTCCACCAGGCGGGGGACGCTCTCGTTCGTCGGCCGGAAGGGCGCGGGCCGGGAAAAGCTCAGCAGGTGGCTGATGCGGCGGTCGAGACGATCCACTTCCTCGATGATGGCGTCGAGGTGCTCGCTTGAGGATGGAGACTCGGGGTGGCGCCGGACGACTTGCGCGGCGGCACGAAGGCTGGCCAGCGGGTTCCGCAGCCCATGAGCGACGGCCGCGGCCATCTCGCCGATTGACGCCAGCTTCTCGGACTGAACCAGCTGGGCCTGGGTGCGCTCCAGCTGAGCGATCTTGGTTTCCAGCTCGCGGTTGAGCCGGACCATGTCGGACCGCGACTGGCGGAGGTTGTCGGTCATGCCGGCAAACGCTCGAGCCAGCTCGCCGATCTCGTCCCTGGAGTCGGTGGTAATCGGGTGGTCGAGGGTACCAGCTCCTACCACAGCCATCGCCTCCGTGAGCCGGCTCACCGGCCGGGCCAGGCTGCGGGAGATGAGCCAGGATCCCAAGAGCCCAGCGGCGAGGGTGAGAACCACGATCAAGACCAGCATCCGCTCCTGCGCGGCGAGAATTTCTTCCAGTCGGGCATACGCACCGCGAACGCTGGACTCGCGGGCGCGGCGGTAGATATCCCGATTGAGCTGGGTCAGGGCCGGTTGCAGGCGGCCCTTGAGCTCCTGCTGGGCCATGGTGTACGCGGCTTGGTGCTTGCCCGAATCGTAGAGCCGGAAGATGCTCGCAGCCGCGGTCTGGATCTGCTGCTGGATGTCCCGAACGCCTTGGGCCAGCCCCATCTCCTCCGGCCGCAACTCCCCCGCCCAGCGCTGTTGCCAGAAATCCACCACCTGCCCCGCGAGCTGGAACTCCTTCTTGGCGTTGGGGTCCATCCCGCTCAAGTAGCGCCAGATGATCTCGCTTTGCTCGAACATGGCGGTTTCCAGCTCGGCATACGTCCGGGTCCGCGCCATGCTCTCGCCCAGTGCCTGGAGGGCTCGGCGCTCCAGGAGGTTGCTCCTGATCGCCTCTGCCCCAATGAGGAGCGCGGGGAGCACCATGAGTGAAAAGCCGAGCAGGAGTTTGCGCTGGAAGGTCACGAGCCAAAGTTAACGGATACAAACGGGTCCGGTGAGAGTCCCTGCCTTGCCCAGGAACAGCCTGTTTTGCCCCGGATGAAGACGGAGTGAAACAGCAGGAGCACCCGGCGGATCATTGGTGTATTTGTCGAGGTGTACCATGAGCTTGGGCATGGACTGTCGGGCGGATCTCGTCGTGGGTGGCGCGGTGCTCGTAGAAGCAAAGGCGTGTCAGTGTCTGCATCAGAGTCACAAAGCTCCACCAGACTTTATCCGTGGCTTCCACTACGGTTTCTCTTGCTCCGCCCGACTGAACCTCATAGTTTGTCTTAACCATCATGCCTTCGGAGGTCCTGCCGATGTCGGACGCATTCCTGAGCTCCGACGACTTCGACGAACAAGCCCATCACCTCTACAATGAAGGCCGCTACGATGAAGCCCTGACAGTCCTCAAGGAAGGCATCAACCTTTACCCTCACGCCGTCGAACTCCATATCGGAACCGCTTACGCCCACCTCGCTCGCGAGGAGTTCGCCTGGGCGCGGCGGAGCTTCGAGCAGGCGCTGGCGCTGGATCCGGACCACGAGGACGGGCTTGCCGGCGTGGGCGAGACTCTGCTCAAGCTGGGCGACCGGGCCGGGGCCATGCGCGCAGTGGAGCGGATCCTCCAGCTCGGGTTTCAGGATGACCACGAGCTGATGCTGCAGATCGGCCGGGCGCTGTTCCGGGAAGGGCTGGTGGCTCCAGCCCACCGCTTTTTCGACCTGGCGGTGGCGGCACACCCCGAGTCCCCCGACGCGGCGGCGTGTCTGGGCTATGCCTCGCATCGGCTGGGGAACGATGCTGGGTCGCTCTACTGGTTACGCCGGGCCCTGGAGATCGATACTGCCTACAGCGAGGCGCGGATCTATCTCGCCAACCTGTTGTACGATCGCGGCGAGTCCGAAGCTGCGCTCCATCACCTGGAGCGGACGCAACCGGAGGATCACTTCGACGAGCTGGGCATCTGGCGGCACATCGAGCTCAAGAAGACTATCTACCGACTGCCCGATGAAGACCCTGAGCTGGCGCCGTGGCTGACCCGGTTGGGTGAAGTGGTGGGAGAGCCCGACTCGATCGACCTGCTGCTGGCCGAAGTGGAGGCTCAGCAGTCGGATGGCGGGGTGCGGGATCCCTACCAGCTCGAGCTGTTCGGGACCTTGCTGAGCGAGCTGCACGCGATGCAAAAGAAGCCCGGTCAGAGCGAATATCATCAGATCATGACCCTGTCGGGCTACAGCATCCGGGGCACCTGGGAGGAGATCCTGGCCCAGATGAAGGACGCCGACCGGGAGTGGGCCCAGGGATCGCTGAGCGATTTCATGGCCAGCCTCGCCCGTCGGGGCCAGACCGAAACCGGAATCGTCATCCCAACCACCGATGCGGAAGCGTTCATTCGCGGGAGTGCCGAGGCTGGGGTGCTTCGCATAGTCCAGTGACTGCGTAAGCAGTAAACAGTGGACGGTAAACGGGGCGCTCCGGTTATTATTTCGGGCGCCCCATTCTTTTTCCAGTCAAGGACCAGTTCCCGATGACCGTATTGCCCCCCCGTTCACCGTTCACCGTTCACCGTTCACCCCAATGGACCGAGGGCGTCATCCGCGAAGTCCTCCCCAACGGCCTCACCCTGCTGGTGCAGCCGGACCATTCCGCGCCGGTGGTGTCGGTGGTGACCCACGTCAAGGCGGGCTTCTTTGATGAGCCGGACCACTGGACCGGGATTTCCCACGTGCTGGAGCACATGTTCTTCAAGGGAACGGCCCGGCGCGGGGTCGGAGCCATCGCCCGGGAGACCAAGGCCGCGGGCGGATACCTGAACGCCGGGACCGGCTACGATCACACCAGCTACTTCGCCGTTCTCCCGGCCTCAGGGCTTGCCGCCGCCCTCGACATCCAGTCGGACGCACTCCGCAACTCGGTGATCGACCCGGATGAACTCGCCCGCGAGCTGCAGGTCATCATCCAGGAAGCGAAACGGAAGCGGGATACCCCCGGGGCGGTGGCTCAGGAAACGCTCCACGAGATCATGTTCGACCGCCACCGGATCCGGCGCTGGCGAATCGGAACCGAGGAACAGCTCGCCCGGCTCACCCGGGATGACCTCTGGGCCTACTACCGCTCGCGGTACGTCCCCGAGCGGACCATCGTGGCGATCGCCGGCTCGCTGGACCCTGACCGGGCACTCGAGCTCGCCCGGGCGGCCTACGGGGAGTGGCCCGCGGCAACCGGAGCGCTCGAACCGTCTCCCGAGGAGCCACCCCGGCGTAAGGTGTGCGCCCGAACTTTGAGGGGCGACGTCGCTCACGCGGAGCTGGTACTGGGCTGGCGTGCGGTGCCGCCGCTGCATGGCGACTCACCGGCGCTCGACCTGGCCGCCGCCGTGCTGGGATCGGGCCGGGGAAGCTGGCTCTACCGGTCACTTCGTGAAGAGGGGATCGTGACGTCGGTCTCAGCCCACAATTACGCTCCGACGGAGCTCGGGGTGTTCAGCATCGGCGCCGATCTGGAGCCGGAAAACCTGCCGGTGGCCATCGAGCGGATCGCCGAGAACGTATCTCGACTGGCTCTGCTCGGGCCCACCCCCGATGAGCTGGATCGAGCCCGAACCCTGCTGCTGGCGCGCTGGGCCAAGCGGCTCGAGTCGATGGAAGGGAAAGGCTCGGCGCTTGCGGCTGCGGAGGCACTGGAGGATGTCTCATTCCTGGACCGGGAGTATGAAGCGCTGAGCTCGGTGGGCCCCGATGAGGTTCGAGCCGCGGCCGCGACGTATCTCTACCCGGACAACGTGTCGGCCGTGGCCTACTTGCCGGAGGCCACGGGGCCTGAGCTCACTGCCCCGGTGCTGGAACGGGCGTTTGCGGTTACCGCGCTCAGAACGACCGCTCCCCAGCCCGAATCGCCTTCGCTGATCGTGCCGGCGGCGGGCGCCAGCCCCACCGGACGCTGGGAGGCAGATGTACTCCATACCCAGCTCGCGGGAGCGGATCTCCTGGTGCGGCGGAAACCCGGAGTTCCCCTGGTCACGCTCGGCGTGTACGTCCCAAGAGCGGAGTTCGATCCGGCGGACCGGGCTGGCCTGGGTGCGCTGACGGTGCGAAGCGCGGTCCGCGGTGCGGGCGACCTCGATGCCGCGAGCCTGGCGTTCGGCTTCGAACGACTGGGTGGCACCCTCAGTGGAGCGGCGGCCTCGGACTGGCTCGGGTTCAGCACGACGGTCCTCTCGCACAATCTCGGACCAGCGGCGGCGATGCTCGACCTGGTATTCAGCGAGCCACGGCTGGCCGATGCGGACGTGACGACGGAGCGCGCGCTCATGATCACCGAGGCGGAGCAGGTGGCTGACGACATGTTCCGCTACCCCTTCCAGCTCGCGTTCGCGGGCGCCTTCGGCGACGCCGGGTACGGACTCCCGGTGAGCGGCTTGCCGGAGACGCTCGCCACGATCACACCGGCCGACCTGCGCTCCTGGCACGCTCGAGCGTTTCGAGGGGTGCGTCCTGTCGTCATCGCGGTGGGCGATGTCGATCCGGAAGAGGCCACTGGAGCGCTGGCGGGCGTGTTCGACGATTGGGAGCCGAGGCCGGGCATTTCGACCCCGTCGGCGCTTCCCTGGGCTGGTGGATTGGGAGATTCGTCGATCCGGGTCGTCACCCGTGAGAAGCAGCAGGCTGCTCTCGCCATGGCGTTTCCCGGCCCGGGACGGCGGGACCCCGATCGTAGTACGGCTGAAGTCTGGGCAGCAGTGGCCAGCGGACTGGGTGGCCGGATGTTCGAGGCATTGCGCGACCGTCGATCGCTGGCCTACACCGTCATGGCCTCGAGCTGGCAGCGGGGCCGGGCGGGTGCGCTGATCACCTATATCGCGACTTCACCGGAGCGGGAAGATGAGGCCCGAACCGCCATGCTGGAAGAGCTGGACCGGTTCGCCCGCGAGCCGGTCACTGATGTGGAGCTCCGGCAGGCCGTGAGCTATCTGTCAGGTCAGGCAGCGGTCGGCCGGCAGAGCGGCACCGAGCTGGCAGGGGAGATCCTGGAGGCGTGGGTCAATGGCAATGGTCTGGGCGACCTGGCCGATCCGGCGGCGGCCTACCGCGCGGTCGGCGCCGGCGACGTGTTGCGAGTCGCGCAGCAATACTTGCGGCCGTCCGAGCGAGCCGAGGGAGTGGTGCGCGGCAGCGGTATCAACTCCCCAGTCGGCGGCTGATCACCTCGATTCCCTTGCTGACATCGGCCGGCGCCCGGGCGATGATCTCGACCAGGCAGGCCCCCTCGGCCGGGGCGCAGTGCAGCACGATGTGCCCTTCGAGACAAAGCAGGGCTACGGCTATTCCCCCGGCGCCCTCCCGAACTACCGGCGGGCCCAGCGAGGGCATCCCTACCGCACCGGCCGCGGCCACCACCAGGCCGGAAAGAGCGTGGGTGTCTCTCAGGCGGGCGGGATCGACCGACGTGAACTCGAGCAGCTCGTGGTTGAAGGTGCTCACCGCGGATCCTGGACGGCTCAGGCCAGCGCCGGTGAGGCTGCAACCGCGTCACGGTAGCCTTCCGGGACGCCGACGTCGAAGAAGCGGGCCGAGGTGATGACACCGGCCAGGGCCTGGCGCCGTGCGAGGCGCTGTAACACCGGTACATCGTCGAGCTCGACACCCCGGCCGAGCCCCCGCGCGACTTCCTCGAATTCATCCAGAACGGTCCCCGCAAATGCCATCCGGCCGATTGGGGTCACTGCCGCGTCGCTGCCCCCGGTGTCGAACCGGCCAGATCCCTTATCCGCTACATCCACAATCCGCAGCGTGCCGTCAGGCGCCTTACGAACGACTGCCCGGCCGGTAGCACCCTTGGATCCGGCTTCCTCGCGCCCGATTTCGACCAGTAGGAGCGTCGCGAGGCCGGTGCCGCGGAACGTGGCCAGCACCGCGCTGGTTGGGTTGGGCCCGTGGAACAGATTGTCGGGGAGGAGGGTCATGAACGGAGAGCCGGCGAGATTGTCCCGGGCCCTAAGGAGCGCATCGCCCAGCCCTCGGGGATGATCCTGAGGCACGAACTCGAGCTCGAGCGGACCAGGATAATTTCGGGCTGCAGCCTCGACCATGGGCTTGTGCGGATTGGTGATGATGACGGCGCGGAGCAGGCCGGCATCCGCTGCTTCGTCGAGGGTCCAGTAGAGCACCGGCTTGAGCCCTACCGGGAGCATTTCCTTGGGAAGCCAGCGGGTGATCGGGTGCAGCCGGGTGCCAAGGCCCCCGCAAGGAATCACTGCCGTATCGATCATCATGGAAGGAGCCGCGTCACCAAGCGGGGCGGGGGCAAGGGCCGGACCAGAGTATCTTGTACGCTCACGTTTGGGAGGGAGCAGCGTGTCCGAAGCTAGTCCCGCTCAGAAAAGCGAGCAAGGCCGGAAGGGCTGGACCGAGGCCGACCTGATGAGCGCTTTGAGGATCCCGCTCGCCGCGGCTTTCGTGTTGGTCTCGCACACCGGCTGGCGCCTGGCCATCGTCGGCGCGGCCGCCATTACCGACCTGCTGGACGGGCCCCTGGCCCGGCGCCGAGGCAGCTCGGCGTACGGCGCCGTGCTCGACCCCATCGCCGACAAGGTGTTCATGGCCGCCGCCGTGGGTGTGGTGGCGTTCTCCGGCCGGCTCGCCCCATACGAAATCGTCGGCGTGTTGCTGCGGGACATCGTGGCCACGGTTGCGTTCGTCGCCACCTTTTTCTCCAGTCAGCCCAGGGCCATTCCCGCGCGATGGAGCGGCAAGGCAGTGACGGTGGCCCAGATCCTCACCCTGGTGGCGTTTCTCCTCGACTCACCCTACCTGCGGCCCATTGCCTGGGCCACAACGGTCGTCGCTGTGATCGCCATCTGGGATTACCTCCGGGTGGCGCCCCGGGCCCAGCGGCGCGTGGGGGGCTAGTGCAGGAGACCAAGCAGGCAGTGCTCAGCTGGCAGGAGGGGTTGCGGTTCAGCGGAGGCGAACCGGGCGGGCCATCAACAATCATCGACGGGGATAATGCCGCCGGTCCAGGCCCCATGCTGACCCTGCTGCTGGCCGCCGCCTCGTGCAGTGGATCGGACGTCGTCGTGATCCTGCAGAAGATGCGGGTCCAGCTGCGCGAGCTTCGGATCGACGTGACCGGGGTGAGACGGGAGCAGGAGCCTCGGCGCTACGTCTCCATCCACTTCGAGTACCACCTGGCCGGCGCGGGGCTCGACCGGGCAAAGGCCACTCGAGCGGTCGATCTCTCGCTCGAGAAATATTGCTCGGTTGTCCATTCGCTTGCCCCGGACATCGCGATCACCTATGCCCTTACCCTGGCCTGAGCTGCTGCTGGCCGGGAGCGTGGTGGGTGTCGCGCCGCTCGCCGCCCAGCAGGGTAAGGAGCTCGGTGTGCAGGCGGTGGCGACCGCCTCCGATCCGGCTTTGGCCGTTGCGGGGATATACGGCGGGCTGCGGACTTCCACCCGGACCCGGCTTTCCGCGGCGGCGGCCGCGGGAACGTCGTCGGGAGAACTGGCATTTCGGGGCGAGGTGCTGGGGCACTTCCTGCTGAGTCCCAACAAGCGGAAAGGCCCCGGACTCTACTTCGCCGGCGGGCTGGCGGTGGTCGAAGGCCCGGTGGACCGGGGCTATCTGGTCCTGACGGTCGGTCTCGAGGATCGCCCTGCGGCGGCGTCCGGGTGGGGCGTCGAGCTGGGGGTGGGTGGCGGGGTGCGGGTGCTGTTGGGCTATCGCTGGCGGTGGCTTCGGGCGGCCACGGCTCCCTGAAAGCAAAAACGCCCCGGGGAGTTCTCCGGGGCGCTTCGTCTACGTTCCCGAGCGGCTCAGGCCGCTCCCGACTCCACTATATCGACCCGCCGTACGGGCTGGCAGTAGCGCTCGCCCAGTACCCGGAGCTGGGCCTTCTCTTCATCGCTCAAATCCTCGTACCGATCGGCGATGTATCCCATGGTGTCGTCGAACCAATCCTTCTGGTGCTCCGGCAGGGCATCGATGACGCCGCAGCGGAGGATGTGACTGAAAAGCTCGTCACGGGCCTGGGCGAAGGATGCCGCCTCAGGGGCACTGCGGGTTTGCTTCTTGTTCATGCACCGTCCTTGATCAACAGATTGCGATTCATACCTTTGACTGACCTAAACATAACTCTTTGCACCATTTGGTGCAATCGAGCAGAACCGGCCCGACTCATTATCTTTAGCGGCCGGATTTGCCTGAACTTGACCGAGGGGATGGTGATGCCCTCGAGGTACCTATGGCAGAGCATGATGAGGTATATGGTGAGGAGCGGGCCCAGCGGCTCGCGGCGCTCCTGCGGGCGCTGGCAGCCCGTATCCAGGAGCTGGACCGGGCCGGCCACCTGCTGCGGGGCGGCCCGGAGCTGCTGCGCATGATGGGCGACGCCCGAAGCGAGCTGTTTCACTACGAGGTGCGCAGTACCTACGATACCCCGGAAGTGGCAGACAGCCGGCGTATCGTAGAAGAGGCGCAGCACCAGGATTCCTTTCTCCCAGACGAACCGGAGGACGACGAACCATGGCGGCGACACAGGCCGGAATGAAGCGCTTTTACAGTCTGTTCGCGGTCATGGCCCTCGCCGGACTGGGCGTGCTGGGCTACTTACTCACCCGGCCGGCCACCGTGAGCATACCGGCCAACGTCGTGGTCCAGGCGTCGGACACCTCCGGGTTCAAGGGCTACGTGAAGGGCTCCCCCACGGCCCCGGTCGAGATCACCGAATACGCAGACTACCAGTGCCCGTTTTGCCAGACCTTCGCGACCCTCCAGATGCCCACTATCGAGGAGCGCCTCATTAATACCGGCCGACTCCGCTGGCGATACCGCGATTTTCCCCTGGACCAGCACCCGTTCGCCCTGCTCGCGGCCCACTCGGCTGCCTGCGCCGACGAGCAGGGGAAATATTGGGATCAGCACCATCGGATCTACGAGGGTCAGGGGGAATGGTCAGCCTCAGGAAACGCGGCCCCGATTTTTCGAAAGTATGCCGGTGCCGCGGCTGTGGAGCTTGGCCGCTATGATGCCTGTATGAAGTCCGGAAAATACGCCGGTCGGATTCAGGCGGATAAGAATTCGGGCGTAGGCCTCGGCGTCAGCTCGACCCCGACCCTGCTGGCGAACGGGCGACTGTACAGGGGGCGGTTCGATTCAGACGCAATCACGAAACTGGTGGACTCGCTGGCACGACAAACCACCAAATGATCTATCGGATGAGCGCGGCGCTCCTGAGCCTGGCCGGGCTCTTCATCTCCGCGTACCTGTACCTTTACAAGCTCGGGAAAATCGGCAGCCTGGCTTGCGGCACCGGGGGGTGTGAGGCGGTTCAGCTCAGTCCATGGAGCAGAATCGCCGGGCTGGACGTGGCACTGATCGGGGTTCTGGGATATGCGGGGCTGCTGGCGTTGACCCTGGCGGCCCTGCAGCCGGGTCTCCTCGGCCAGCGGTGGCCGGCAAGCCTGCTGGCGGTTCTGGCTGGAGCCGGAGTTCTTTTCACGGTCTACCTGACCTACCTGGAGCTGTTCGTCATTCACGCCATCTGCCGGTGGTGCGTTGCCTCGGGCTTCGTCATCCTGGCCATCTTCGTCGTGGCACTCCTCGATCTCCGCAGGCTCCCGCGCAACAGGACCTCCTGAGTGTCGGCTGAAGCCAAAGCATCTTCAAGCGGTCGTTCGCTCGCCCTTCTTGCCCTCGGTGCGCTCGGGGTCGTCTATGGCGACATCGGCACCAGCCCGCTCTACGCGCTCAAGGAATGCTTCATTGGGCCCCACGGCGTGGCGGTCACCAAGGACAATGTCCTGGGTGTGCTTTCGCTGATCTTCTGGTCGCTCAATTTCGTCGTGACGGTCAAGTATCTCACCGTGGTCATGCGGGCAGACAACCGCGGTGAAGGCGGAATTCTGGCGCTGCTTGCCCTGGTGCGTCCTCACGGGGAGGGACGGCTACCGACCAGGTACCGATGGCTGGTCGGCACCGGTCTGTTCGGCGCGGCACTGCTCTACGGAGACGGCATCATCACTCCCGCGATCTCGGTGCTGGGCGCGGTTGAAGGTCTCAGCATCGCCACGCCGGCTCTGGAGCAGTGGGTGGTTCCGATCGCCGTGGTTCTCATCTCGGCACTGTTTGCCGTGCAGCGTTACGGCACAGCCGGGATCGGCCGGATATTCGGGCCGCTGACGCTGATCTGGTTCATCTCCATTTCGATCCTGGGTGTCATGGGGATCCTCCATCACCCCTCGGTGCTGGCCGCGCTCAACCCGTGGTATGCGGCAACCTTCCTCTGGCACGAGGGATTCACCGGGCTGATGGTGCTGGCCGCGGTGGTGCTGGTGATAACCGGCGGTGAGGCGCTGTATGCCGACATGGGCCACTTCGGGAAGCGGCCCATCCGGATCGCCTGGTACGCCGTGGTGCTGCCGGCGCTGGTGCTCAACTATTTCGGCCAGGGGGCCATCCTGCTCGAGTCTCCCGCCGCGGTCCGGAATCCGTTCTACTCGCTGGTGCCGGGCTGGGCGCTCTACCCGATGGTGGCGATCGCGACCGGGGCCGCGATCGTGGCGTCCCAGGCGCTGATCTCGGGCGCATTCTCGCTCACCCGCCAGGCGATCCAGCTGGGGTACTGCCCCCGGATGAACATCGTGCACACCTCCAGCCGCACCATTGGCCAGATTTACATCCCCGCCGTCAATAACGCCCTCTGGCTAGCCTGCGTCGGGTTAGTGCTCGCCTTCCAGTCCACAAGCAACCTGGCCGCGACGTATGGAGTGGCGGTCACCGGCACGATGACTACCACGACGGTGCTCCTGCTGGTGGTGGCACGGAAGCACTGGCACTGGCCCATCTGGAAGGTGGCCCTGGTGGGTGGGGCGTTCCTGGTGGTGGACCTGGCCTTCTTCTCCACCAACCTGTTCAAGATCCCGGACGGCGGCTGGTTCCCGCTTGTCGTGGCCGCCTTCGTCTTCCTGCTCATGTCCACCTGGAAGAAGGGCCGGATGCGGCTGTCTGAGATCGTCCTGGAGAACACCCTCCCCATCGACCTGTTCCTCGCCGACATCGGCAAGCGCAAGCCGGCGCGGGTTCCCGGCATCGCCGTCTTTCTCACCTCGGTCCGGGGCGGGGCGCCGCCGGTACTGCTTCATCACCTCAAGCACAACAAGGTTCTGCACGAGAAGGTGCTCCTGCTTTCCGTGGTGGGGCAGGAGATTCCACAGGTGGACGAGGTTGAGCGGGTGCAGTACCGGGAGCTGGGAGAGGGGTTCTGCGAGGTGGTGGCGAACTACGGGTTCATGGAAACGCCGGACGTGCCCACCGTGTTGCAGTCACTGATCTTGAAGCGGAGCGACGGAAGTCAGCTGCGGGTGGAGGTCACGGCGACGTCCTTCTACCTGGGACGGGAGACACTCATTCCCATCCACCGCCGGCGGAAGGGTGGGACCAGGGTGACGGCCCGAGCGGCGCCCAGCCCGGACTCCGGACCTCCCCTTCCGGCCATGGCCCGCTGGCGGAAGAAGCTGTTCATCGTCATGGCCCGGAATGCCCAATCCGCCACCGCCTTCTTCGGCTTGCCGCCGAACCGGGTGGTGGAGCTCGGCGCGCAGATTCAGTTTTGACGGGCGGACGGGCGGACGGGCGGACAAGGCGTCGATAGGGAGGCGGATACGAGCGGTGGAAGGGAAAGGGCGGAAAAGGCAGCTTTCCGCCCCTACCGCTTTTCAGTGCCGCCGTACTGTCTTTTAGTTACCGCGGCATTACCTACCGCCTTTCCACCGTCCGCCCGTCCGCCCGTCCGTCCGCCTACCCTTCCTTATCCTCATACATGTCCTTCAGCCGGCTCACCACCGCCGGATCGGCCAGCGTGGTGGTGTCGCCCAAGGCGCGGCCCTCGGCGATGTCCTTGAGCAGCCGCCGCATGATCTTGCCGCTGCGGGTCTTGGGCAGATCGGCCGAGAAGATGATGTCATCCGGCCGGGCTATCGCGCCGATCTTTCGGACCACATGGTCCTTGAGGTCGTCCTTCAGGCTCGAGCTGGGCTGGTTTCCCTCCTTCAGGGTGACGAAGGCGGCGAGGGCCTGCCCCTTGAGCTCATGGGTTCGCCCGACCACCGCGGCCTCCGCGACAGCAGGGTGGTCGACCAGGGCACTTTCCACCTCCATGGTTCCGATACGGTGGCCCGCGACGTTCAGCACGTCGTCCACCCGACCCAGAATCCACCAGTACCCTTCCTCGTCCAGCTTGGCGCCATCCCCGGCGAAATAGCGTCCAGGGAACCGGCTCCAGTACGTCTCGCGGTAGCGATCGTCATCGCCATAAATAGTGCGAAGCATGCCCGGCCACGGCTGGGTGAGGGTGAGAAATCCACCTCCGCTCTTTAGTGTCTTGCCGCTGTTGTCCACCAATTCGGCGCTGATGCCGGGAAATGGGACGGTGGCCGAGCCGGGTTTTGTCGTGGTCACACCGGGCAAAGGCGTGATCATGATCCCGCCGGTCTCGGTCTGCCACCAGGTATCGACGATGGGGCAGCGGCCGCCACCGATGTGCTCCCGGTACCAGATCCAGGCCTCGGGGTTGATCGGCTCACCGACGCTGCCCAGGAGCCGGAGAGTGGACATGTCATGCCTGGCCGGATGGTCGGCCCCCCATTTCATGAACGCGCGGATCGCGGTGGGCGCGGTGTACAGGATCGTGACCCCGTAGCGTTCCACGATGCTCCAGAACCGGTCGCGCTCGGGCCAGTCGGGTGCACCCTCGTACATCATGACCGTGGCGCCGTTGGCCAGCGGACCGTAGACCACGTATGAGTGGCCGGTGACCCACCCGATGTCAGCGGTGCACCAGAAGACATCTTCTTCCCGCAGATCGAACACATATCGCGTCGTGCTGGCCACCTGGGTCAGGTACCCACCCGTGGTATGCACGATGCCCTTTGGCTTGCCGGTGGTACCCGAGGTGTAGAGGATGTAGAGCAGGTCCTCGGCATCCATGGCCTCGGGCTCGCACCGGGCCGACACCCCCTCGAGCAGCCGGTGCCACCAGTGATCCCGGCCTTCCTGCATGGCGGCAAAGGACTCCTCTCCCACCCGGCGGACGACGACGCAGTGCTCGATGGACGGACACTGCGTCAGCGCGTCATCCACGAATCGCTTGAGCGGCAGCACCTGTCCCCGCCGGTAACCGCCGTCGGCGGTGATGACCGCTACCGCCTGGGCATCGTTGATCCGGTCCCGCAGCGACTCCGCGGAAAACCCCCCGAAAACCACGGAGTGCACCGCGCCAATGCGGGCGCACGCCAGCATGGCGATTGCCGCTTCCGGGATCATCGGCAGATATATGGCTACCCGGTCACCCCGATTGATACCGAGCTGCTTGAGGGCGTTGGCGCACCGCCCGACTTCCCGCGCCAGGTCCCAGTAGGTGAGCACCCGCTGGTCCCCCGGTTCGCCCTCCCAGATGATGGCGGCCTTGTTCCGTCGGGGGCCATTCAGGTGACGATCAATGCAGTTGACCGAGGCGTTGAGCTTCCCGTCGACGAACCAGCGGGCATGGGGGGGCTTCCAGTCGAGGATCCTGGTCCAGGGCGAGATCCAGTCGAGGGATCGCGCCTGCTCGGCCCAGAACTTCTTCCAATCGTGCCCCGCCGCATACAGCGCATCGGTCGCTGCCGCCCGCGCAGCGAAGTCCTGAGGTGGGGGGAAGCGACGCGTTTCCGAGAGCAGGGTATCGAGCTGTTCGTTCATGTGCACCGGGCTGAAAGACGTGAAAAACCATGAGTCTGGCGTAAGGCAATAAGAGCGCAAACGAGCGCATCCGCTACTTTTGCAGTGGTCTGCCGCGGAGTGCGGTGTGGAATCGCACTGCAAATATTAGTAAGAGGCGCTGCAACAGCTTGAGAATTACTGGTTTGTCGTCAGTGGCACCAGTCTCGCCTTTTCACCAGGCGAGGCTACGAGGACGTTTGTGGTCGAGCGTCTATCCGCCCGATAAGAGCACACCCGGAGTGATTCGGGGCCGCAAAACTAGAGGTCTCGCCTGGTCGATTGTACTGGGATGAGATAGCTCGGTGCCGAAGGAGGAGTAGATGAGGTCCACACACGATGCAGAACGTGGCATGGCAGCGCCGGAGACCCTCGGGCTCGAGAGCCGCGTGGAAATCCGCAAAGCCGCGATCAAGCTGCTGGAGGAGATGCCGGAAGGCGTCGGGCGCCTGGTGATTGATCTGGGCCGCACCCGTCACGTGGACTCCGCCGGCCTCGGCGCCCTGATGCTGATTCAACGGCGCGCGGCGGAGCGCCGCCAGGCGGTTGTGCTTCGCAATGCCAGCGACGAGATCCGCTTCCTGCTGGTTCTCACCAAGCTGGACGACCTGTTCTCGCTCGAGTCCGTGGCCGCCTGACGGACGGGCGGACAGGCGGACGGGCGGGCAGCCGCGGCAAATGAGATCCTGATCCTAAGTCAAAGGGAGGACCGCGGCAGCATTTGATTGATTGCGACAGCAGGTCTTCCTTATTCGTCAGTCCACCCGTCCGCCCGCCTACGGTTCCGGTTCGGGATGGACGACTCCCCAACAATAGGTTAGAGTACCCCGCGACCTCAATTTCCCTGTCCCGGTGCCGTGGGCATCGACCTGCCGGGTGCATGTTATGAGTGGCAAAGGAAAGCGCCGCCGGCGCGTGTTGATTGTCGAGGACGAACCCGCGCTCCGCTTGAGTTACGAGCGCGCCTTTAACCCACGGTATGATCTGGCGTTCGCGTCCACCGGGGCGGAGGCGTTGGAGCAGCTGGAACAACACAAGCCTGACGTTGCAGTGCTCGACATGCGGTTACCGGATACCGATGGAGTCGATCTGTTGCGGCGTATCCGGCTGAGCCAGCCCGAGCTCCCCGTCATCATCACGACCGCCTACATGAGCATTGAGCCTCAGCTCAAGGTCCTCGATCTTCCCCACTCCGGCTATATCGTCAAACCCTTCCGCCTCGACGAGCTCGGCGCGCGGATCGATGCCGTCTCATGACGGCTCGCCGCTGCTCGAAGCCCGTGGACTCCAGCGTTCATTCGGACGAGTCCGCATCCTTCGCGGGCTAGACCTCTCCCTCCGGGAGGGTGAGGCCCTGGCAGTGGTGGGACCCAATGGTGCCGGCAAGACGACCCTGCTGAGAATCCTCGCCGGCCTCATGCGTCCTACGGCAGGCCGGATCCGGGTGCTGGGTCAACCGCTGGAGCGCGGCTCAGCCGAGACCCGTGCCGCCATCGGACTGCTCTCCCATCAGTCGCTGCTCTACGACGACCTCACACTACTCGAAAACCTGACTTTCACTGCCCGACTCTATGGTCTGGACCGTCCCCGCGAGGTAGCGGAAGCGGCGCTAACCCAGTCGGGACTGGAGCACCGAGCTGACGAGCTGCCGAGGCGGTTGAGCCGGGGACTGCTGCAGCGGGCGGCTATTGCGCGCGCTTTGCTCCACCGGCCAAAGCTGCTGCTGCTGGATGAGCCCTTTACCTCCCTCGACGCCGCGGCCGCCGATCGGCTACGGGCGGATCTGCGGACCCGGCTGGCCCGAGGCCTCGGCGTGGTCCTGGTGACCCACCATCTCGCCGAAGCATGGGACCTCGCCAGCCGTGTGGCGGTATTGGTCCACGGCTCCTGGGCGGCCGAGGAGCCGCGTAGGGGAACCCTCGAAGACTTTCTGCCGCGGTACTACGGGCTGATCGGTGCCTGATCCGCTCCGGCTGGCGCTGGCGATCGCGGCCAAGGACATCAGGGCGGAGCTCCGCAGCAGGACGGCCCTGCAGTCGGCGCTGGTCTTTGCGGCGCTGGTTCTGGTCGTCTTCAATTTCGCGCGGGATCCCACGGTGCTGTCGGCCACCGATCTGGGGCCCAGCGTCCTGTGGGTGACCTTCGCGCTGGCAGCCATGGTGGCGTTGAATCGGGCCTTCAATGTCGAGCGGGAGAACGCGGCGCTCGACGGCCTCCTTCTGGCCCCGGTGCCGCGCGAGGCGCTGTTTCTCGGTAAGCTCCTGGCCAACCTCGCCTTCGTGGGAACCGTTGAGCTGGTGACCCTGCCGCTCTTCATGCTTTTCTTCAATGTCGGTCTGGGCCGCGCACTGCCCGGCCTGCTCGGCGTCACCGCACTTGCCACCATTGGATTCGTCGCCGTGGGTACCCTCTTCAGCGCCATGGCCGTGCGGACCCGATTTGCCGAGCTGATGCTGCCGGTGCTATTGCTGCCGTTCATGGTCCCGCCACTGATCGCCGCGGTGCAGATGACCTCGCGCTTGCTGGCAGACCGTCCATTGAGCGAGATGTGGGGCTGGCTTAGGTTACTCGCCCTCTATGATGTCGTTTTTGTCACCCTGAGCATGATGGCCTTTACGGCGGTGGTCGACGAATGACCGTGGCGTTGGAGCGGGCGGCCGGCGTGGTCCGCCGGGGACTCGTGCTGAGCGCGATCGGACTGCTGGCGCTGGGCGGGGTCTACGTCCTCGCGCTGGTCTACACCCCGATCGAGGCCCGCCAGGGATTGGCCCAGAAGATCTTCTACCTTCACGTCCCGGCAGCCTGGTCCGCCCTGCTCTCGTTCTCGCTGGTCGGGATCGCCAGCGCGCTGTATCTGTGGCTCGAGGATCCCCGGCTGGATCGCTTCGCGGCGGCATCGGCGGAGGTGGGGGTGGTATTCAGCGCGATCATGCTGACCACCGGCCCCATCTGGGCCAAGCCGATCTGGGGTACCTGGTGGACCTGGGATGCCCGGCTCACCCTCACTTTGTTCGTCTTCTTCCTGTTTATCGGTTATCTCGGACTCCGCGCCGCCGTGCACGATCCAGCCGAACGCGCCCGCTTCAGCGCGGTGGTGGGGATCCTCGGCATGCTGCTGGTGCCGTTCATCCACTTGAGCGTGTACCTGTTCCGGACCCTCCACCCGCAGCCGATCGTGCTCAAGCCCAGCGCACCGTCGCTGCCGCCGCAAATGCTCACGACCCTGCTGGTGTCCACCCTGGTGTTCACGGTGCTGTATCTGGGATTTGTCACGGCCCGGTACGGGATGGCACTGGCCGACGAGGCACGGGAAGAGGCACGCAATGGCGCCTGACACGCCGCAGAACGGGGAGTACCTGGTGGCCGCGTACGTGGTCACCAGCGTCATTCTGGGGGGGTACTGGCTGGCGCTTTGGAGAAGGGTAAAGAAAGGCGTGGGTGGGAACAGAAAACCGTAAGCGGTGAGCGGGAGATCACCCTACACGCTTTCCCGCTCACGCTTTTTCCTCCCCGCTTACGTTATCACCCCGGAGTTCAGTCCGTCCGCCGCCGCCGCGGTGGTGGGGTCTTCGGCAGCAGGACGTACTGCCATATCAGCGCCGCCAGTATTGCCCCCACGATCGGTCCGATCCAGTAGACCCCCTGCCCCAGCCATTGTCCCGAGACCAGCGCCGGCCCGAACGCCCGCGCGGGGTTCATGGCCGCGCCGGTCAGCGGGCCCCCGACCAGGATGTCGAACAGCACCACCAGGCCGATTCCGAACCCTGCAACGCGCGGGGCGTCGGGCGACACGGCGGTGCCGAAGACCGCGGAGACCAGGAAAAAGGTCAATACCGCCTCGATGCCCATCGCCTGGCCAACCGTGACGGAGCCGGCGATGACCGGCACGCCGAGCAGCGCGGAGCGAACCGCCCCGGCGGGGAGCAGCAGTTGCACCAGCAGCGCGCCAACGCTGGCCGCGGCGAGCTGAGTCACGATGTAAGCGGCGGCCTCTACCGGGCCGATTCTCCGGGCTACCAGCAGACCGATGGTAACGGCTGGGTTCAGGTGACCGCCGGAGATTGCCATTGTGGCGCTGATCATGACCGACAGCGCTACCGCGTGCGCCAACGCGATCCCAAGAAGCCCGATGCCGCTGTTGGGGAATCCACCATTTACGACCACCACAGCTGCACCGATGAACACGAACGCGAATGTGCCGAGTGCCTCGGCCACCAACCGACGAGCCAGGGAGGGCATGCGTTTTCCTTTGGAGAGGAGGCGCCGCGAATTTAGGCGCTTAGGCCGACCGGCGAAAGAGCAGGGCCGCGTTGATACCGCCGAAACCAAACGAGTTGCTGAGAAGGTAGTCGGGTTCCAGGGTCAGCCCGGTACCGGTGACGTGGTCCAGGTCGCAGGCCGGGTCGGGACAGTCCAGGTTCAGCGTGGGAGGAACCCAGTGGCGTTGGCTGGCGAGGGCGCAGATGGCGGCCTCGATGGCGCCGCTGGCACCCAGGGCATGGCCGTAGTAGCCCTTGGTGCCGCTGAACGCCAGGCGGTACGCGTGATCTCCGAACACCTGTTTTATGGAGCTGGTTTCGGTCGAGTCGTTGAGCGGGGTGGACGAGCCGTGAGCATTGATGTAGCCGACTTCGTGGGGGGCTACCCTTGCTTCGGCCAGGGCGTTCCGCATCGCCCGTGCTGCCTGGCGCCCGTCGGGCCTGGGGGCCGTCATATGATGCGCGTCGTTCGTGAGACCGAAGCCGCAGACTTCGGCGTACACCGGAGCCCCCCGGGCGAGCGCCCTGTTGCGCTCCTCCAGCACCAGGACCGCGGCCCCTTCCGCCATAACAAAGCCATCGCGCCCCTGATCGAACGGACGGCTGGCGCGGGCGGGGTCTTCGTTGCGGGTGGACATGGCGCGAATGATGGCAAACGCCCCGAAGCAAAGAGGAGCGAGCGGCGCCTCGGCTCCCCCGGCCACCATAACATCCGCCTCATCCCGGGCGATGGCGCGGAATGCTTCCCCGATGGCGATCGCGCCCGAAGCGCAGCTCATGCCGTTGGTGGAGTTGGGGCCGGTGAAGCCGAACTCTATGGCGATGTTGCAGCTGGCCGCCCCGGCGAAGACGGTGAGCGCCAGCGCCGGGTCCACCGCCCGGGGCCCGCCTCGCATGAAGTTGCGGTACTGCTCCTCACCGTGCGCCACGCCGCCCAGGGCGGTGCCCATCATGGCGCCAACCCGGTCGGGATCCTCGTGGGTCGAGTCAAGATCCGCATCGCTCAGCGCCATCCGGGTAGCAGCGACGCTGAACTGGGAAAAGCGGTCGAGCCGGCGGCTGCGCCGCTCCTCCATGTGATCGCCCGGGCGAAAGTCGTCGACCTCTCCCGCAATGCGCGACTTAAAGACCGACGGATCGAACCGGGTGATACAGCGAACCGCCGATTCTCGTCTCTGAAGGCCTTGCCATAGCCCTTCCACGCCGAGACCGATCGGCGTGATGGCCCCGATGCCGGTAATGACTACTCTGCGCTGCTCCATCCGGATCTCCATAAGGGCGGTGGGGCGGCAGGGGGGTACGGCGGCAACTATCGCCCTCCCCTGCGCCCTACCCGCCATACGCTGACAACCTACCGCCCTACCGCCCCCGCCGCCTCCACATGCTTCGCGATCCCGGCCAGCGTCCGTGACGCAATCCCGTGAATGAATACCGGACCGATGACCCAATTTGCCGCCGGCCGCCCCACGAGGGGCCACCGGGGTCCGGACCAATCGTGTACGATGGTCACGTCAGTGCCGCCTTCGAGTGGCTGAAACCGCCATACCACGTCCATACCGGTAGTGATGCCACGGACGTGCCGGTAGTGAATGGCCAACCCGGGGCGGTCCACGCGCATCTCCGAGACCCACCAGGTGGGGTAATTCAATGGCCCGAACGGCCGCCACGCGGCCATCTCTACCAGACCACCCTGCTCCTGCCGCTCGAGCACATTGACCCACCGGTAGTGGCTGAGAAGGCGGGGCCACTGCTCGACGTCGGCCGCGGCCCGAAACACTGGCTCGGCCGGAGCGGCCACGCGAATCCGATCGACGGTGCGCATCAGTTCGCCCGGGGCGACCAGGAGGCCACCACACGACTTCCGGGGCGACGATGAACCCGGCCATCGATACCGGCCGTGGCCATCAGTGAGCTCATCTCGGTCCGGGTGAATCCGCGGCGGATGGATGTCATGCCGTCGGCAACCGTCACGGGATCGAATCCGAGGAGCCGGGCCCCGCACCAGAAAGCCAGGGGGGCGATAGCACTGCGGCGCAGATCCGCGACGATGGCGGCTCGGCGCGCCAGACGGTCACAGGTCCGGAGCAGATCCACTACCGACGCCTTCGTCAGGTGGTGCGCCACCTGGCTCACCAGCACGATATCCACGCTCTTGTCCCGGATGGGTGGCGCACCGGCGCACGCGAGGGCCGTGGGGACGCCGCCACCCGAGGCGAGACCCGCGGCCACCCGGTTGAGCTCCAGACCGACCGGCACCAGCCGGATTCCTCGCGCCGCGGCCCAGCGGGCCGCCACCAGGGGCAGATCTCCCAGGCCGGTGCCAAGATCCAGCAGCGTCAGCGTGGTCCCTCGAGGCACCCCGGCAAGTGTGCGTGCGAGGCCGAATCGCACCGCCGCGGCGCCTCCGAACCAGCGATTGGCCCGCCCGATGTTTCGCAACGACTCGGCGACCGCGCCGGGTTCGGCCGACGGATCGTCGAGCAGCTCTTCGCCAAGAGAGGTAATGGACAGGCCGGCCATCGGGGTCACCCCAGCGCGGCGTAGCCGCCGCGGTAGTAGAGCAGCGGGCGCCCTTCGTGGGTGGTGCCGCCGACGACGCGGCCCAGCACGATGGTATGGTCACCGCCCGGGTACGTTGCCTTGCGCGAGCACACGAGGTGCGCCAGTGCTCCGTCCAGCAGGACCATACCCGCCGCACTCAGGCGGTATCCCACCCCGTCGAACCGATCCTCATGCTTGTCGGAAAACCGTCGCGCCAGGGCCTCCTGGTCGCTGGCCAGCACATTCACCACGAACTCGGAAGCCTGGAGGATGACGGGATGCATTTCGGCCTCACGATCGACGCAGACCGAGATCAACGGCGGGCTGAGCGAGACGGAGGAGAGACTGTTCGCCGTCATTCCCAGGGGCTGCCCCTCCGGGTTCGTCAGGGTCAGAACGGTAACGCCGGTGGCGAAGTGGCCCAACAGCTCGCGGAACCGAAAAGGGTCGATCTCCGGCACGGTCACAGGATCATCCGGGCGAGGAAGACGGGATTCAGCACCGAGCGCAGAGGCACAAAGCCTCCCGCCAATCCAATGACCGTGTGGGCCATTCCCTCATGACTGCCCAGCCGGGATATCCCGCGGTCGAACAGTCGAGGGAAGCGGAGCGCAGAGTCGACCATGCGCTCGAACATCCATTTGCCCGCGAACACCCGGCGGCGCAGGCGCCGATATTCGGCCAGCCGGTCCATGGTGACGGGTCCGGGCAGGCCCAGGGCCGCCACGGCGGTATCGGCGGCCAGCTCGGCACCACGAAGCGCGCAGTAGATCCCATCGCCGGTGGCGGGATCGAAGAAGTCGGCGGCGTCGCCTACCAGGAGCGCTCCAGGCGCGATGACCCGGGCGGACCGGACGGCGAAGGGACCGGTAGCGAGAACAGGCCGCACCACCTCACCGGCTTCGACCCGTTCTCGCACCCCGGGGAACTCAGCCAGGGTGTCGCTGAAGAAGCGCTGCATCCCAGCGCGTGCGTGCGCGGCGCGCCCGGAGGGAACCACCAGGGCGACGTTGGTCTGGCCGTGGCCGATCTGGTTGAGTCCCAGGTAACCGTGCTCGCGAAAATGGAGCTCGGCCGATGGGCCCATGTCCGCCACTCGAGCGACGTGAGCGACGAAGGCCATGCGCCGGGAGGTGCCGTGACGCCGGCGGCCGAGCCTGCGTGCCACCACCGACCGGAGCCCGTCGGCTCCAACGGTGAGCCTCGCTCTCAAGGAGTGCTGCTGGCCGGCGTGATCGCGAATCACGACTCCGGCCACGCCCCCTTGCTCGTACAGCAGCTCCTCGACGCAGGCCCGCTCCATCACGGCGGCACCCGCCGAGCGGGCGGTGGCAAGCAGTTCATGGTCGAGAATACGGCGCGAGATCGAGAGCCCGGTGGGCCGGAATGGATAGTACCCCGCGAGGGAAAACTTCCCATGGGCCGTAGCTCCCAGGGGACCGGTCACCTTCATCCCCTCGAGCGGAAAGGCGCCGGCCTTCTCGAGATTGTCCACCACCCCGAGCCGAGCCAGGACCCGAACCGCTTCCGGGCTCATATACTCGGAGCATGGCTTGTCGCGGGGAAAGGCGGCGCGATCTACCACCAGAACCGACAATCCGGCGCGGGCCAGCAGGGTTGCCGTAGCGCTGCCGGCGGGCCCACCACCGGCCACCAGCACGTCGAGCTGGCCGCCACTCTCAGGAAATATGCGGGTCTTCACGAGCTCAACCGGGCGACAGCCAGCGCCACACCACAAGAGCGGCGCCACCGGCCAGCGCGGTGGCGACGAAGTTGACCCCGTCGTTGTTCAACCATGCCATGCCACCCTCTCGGGTCGTCTTCGCGCCACAGCTGTGAACGCGCCATTCGCTGGCCGCGTCGCACACCGGGCAATGAAAGCGCCCCTGAAGCAGCGCGCCCAGCGTCGAGTCGGCGACCATCCCGAAGAAACCTATCAGGGTTCCGATCGGGAGCAGCAGCGGCATGTGGGCAGCGATCGCCCCGGTCGCAGCCACGAGCAGTGCGCCAGCCGCGCCCCCGGCGGTGCCCAACAGTGTCATCCCACCACTGGTTCCAGCCGCTACCGTGCGCCCCGACCAGGGCAGACGAGGCAGGACCCGGCTCCGGCTTCCGATCGATGTGGCCCAGGTGTCCGCGGCGGCGGCGGCCAGGGTGGCTGTCACCAGCCAGATGCCGAGGGCAGTGTCGACCAGCCCCAGCCCGGCACCGAACGCGGCTGCCCCGCCGTTGGCATAGACCTGCCAATGGTCGCGCCGGTCGGGCTTGGGATCGAGATCCCCCGCCGGGTGGCGCGGCCCCACGCGGGAAACCAGGTTGCTGGAAATAAAGAAGGCGGCCAACACCGCGCCGCCCTGCCATCCGGTCCCGCGGAGTACCAAGGTCCCTAGTGTCCAGGCCGCGAGGGCACCCATCGGAGTCAG
This sequence comes from uncultured Gemmatimonadales bacterium, assembly GCA_963742755.1. Classification (GTDB taxonomy): domain Bacteria; phylum Gemmatimonadota; class Gemmatimonadetes; order Gemmatimonadales; family GWC2-71-9; genus CAVVWJ01. The sequence goes on along the minus strand of CAVUMU010000010.1, from coordinate 1,097,556 downwards.
CGTACGGGCGCGCCAGGCCGCGAGCGCGGCGCCGGCGGACACCGCTGCCGCCAGCGCGAGCGGAACCCGGGTCAGTTTCCTCCTGCCTCCGCCCGCAGGGCCGCCAGAATCCGCGCGCGCAGCTCCTTCGGGCAGGTCATCTGGCCAGCCCTGGTCTCCAGCATCAGCAGGAAGCTTTCCTCGAAGCGGGCGTACCCGGTACAGTCGCGGCAGTGCTCCAGGTGAACTCGTACCTCTGCCACCAGCTCCGGGGTGAGCTCGCGCTTCAGGTAGTCCTGCAGGTGGGCGAGGGCCTCCTCGCAGTCCAGGCGACTCACGACGCGGTCTCCCTTGGCTTGATGTAGCCCATCTCCACTGCATGGTCGTATAACACCGCCTGAAGCTGCCGGCGGGCGCGGAACAGCCGTGACTTCACGGTTCCCACCGGAATCTTGAGCGCCTCAGCGATCTCGCCGTACGGCATGCCTTCGATATCGCTCAAGGCGAGCACCTCACGAAAGTCGGCCGGCAGGGCATCGATGGCCTCGAGGACCCTGGCATCCACGATCTGGGAAAAGAAGGTGCCTTCGGGGTCGGTGTCCTGAATCGACCGGTATAAGGCATGCGGCTCGACCGCCTCGAGGTCCATGGCGACGGGCTCGTGTTTCCGGCGCCGATAATCATTAATGAAGGTGTTCCGCAGAATAGTGAGCAGCCAGCCCCGGGCGTTGGTTCCCGGGCGATACTGCCGCCAGGAGCGATACGCCTTGAGCATGGTGTCCTGGACCAGGTCCTCGGCCAGCGTCGGATCCGCGGTCAGGCGCAGCGCTACCCGGTAGAGGGTATCGAGGTGGGGCAGGGCCTCATCGTCGAACGAACGCCCGGGGGCAGAAGGCTCAGCCATAGGTGGACAATGTAGCCGCCTTGAGGCCCCGAGTCATCGCGAGCCAGCCCCCTGGCTCGGGCGCCATCGCCGGGCTATGTTCCGCGCCGATCCCGTGCCTAAACCCACCGTTCCCGCCCTCATCCCACTCAGCCTGCTCGAGGCCCTCCGGAACCTGGACACGCCGGTCGAGGACGGGATGGACGAGCTCGCCGAGGAAATCGTGGTGCGGCGCCTGGGACTGAGCCCAACCGTAGCCGCCCAGATCCAACGCTATCGTCAAACCGCCGAGCGCGGCGGTACCGTCGACCTGGATGAGGTGTTGTCGGTCATCCGGTTGGTGGGGCGGAGGCCGGACGCTCCGCTGGTGTTTGCCGATGCCGGCCGCCGTGCCGCCCGCTACGCCGCCCGCACCCGGGGCCGGTCTTCCCGGACCCTGGCCCGCTTGTCTCCTGAAGGTTTAGGGCGGCGCATTACGCTGAGGAATGTTGCCCGCCTGGTGCGCACGATCTTCGATGGCGAGCTCAGCTCCCGTCCCCCGGTTGTCGAATTCAAGATGGCGGCACCGCTTTCGATTGTGGCGCTGCCAGGTGGGGAAGCCTGCCTCTTTTACGGTGCGGCCTATCAGGAGCTCCTCCGGGGTCTCACCGGTTTCGAGGGAGCGCTGTTGCACCAGGGGTGCCGCTCACGGGGCGAGGAGGCGTGCCTCTGGCGCACCGCAACCGCCGAGGTCTACGAGTGATCGACCTGGCCGAGGTCAGCGAGGCGCTGTCGAAGACGGGAGCGGATGGCTGGCTGCTGTTCGACTTCCACGGGCTGAACCCGGTGGCGGGGCGGGTCCTCGGGCTCAAGGGCATGAATACCCGCCGCCTGTTCGTGCTGCTCCCCCGGACAGGTGAGCCGGTCGCGGTGGTCCACAAGATCGAGCTCCAGGGTCTCGACAACTTTCCGGGCCGGGTCATCCCCTATGCCCGGTGGAGCGAGCTCCACGAGGCGCTCGGGTCTCTGGTCGCCGGCCGTACCCTGGCAATGGAGATTTCCCCCGAGGATGCGGTACCCTATCTCGACCGGGTCCCTTATGGCGTCGTCGAGCTGCTCCGCCGTCTAGGGGCCAACGTGGTTCCCTCCGGCTCGCTGGTGTCACGCTTTGCCGCCCGCTGGAGTCTTTCCGAGGCCGATGACCATCGTGCGGCGGCGGAGATCCTGGCCTCGGTGGCGCGTGAGACGCTATCGGCCGTCGTGCACGAGACCGGGGGGACGCTGACCGAATCGGGCCTCCAAGCCAGAGTGGTCGCTGCCGTGGAGGCGCGCGGACTGGTCTTTGATGCGCCTCCGATCGTAGGGTTCGGTGCGAACTCGGCCAAGCCACACTACGAGCCGCACCCCGGGCAAGACGCCACCCTGCGTGCAGGCAACGTGATCCTGCTGGACCTCTGGGCCGGTCGAAGTCACTCGACCGTCTTCGCCGACCAGACCTGGATCGGGTTCGCCGGGAGCCGGCCGCCGGAGCCGGTGGAGCGGGTCTGGCGGATCGTGCGCCAGGCGCGCGATGCCGCGGTTGCCACGGTGCGCCAGGCGGCGGCGGAGCGGCGGAGCATCGCCGGCTTCGAGGCCGATCGCGCGGCTCGGTCGGTGGTCGAGGCCGCCGGGTTCGGCGACTGGTTCGTGCACCGTACCGGACACTCCATCGATCGGGACCTGCACGGCTCGGGTCCGCACCTGGACGACTATGAGACCCATGACGACCGGCTTCTGCTACCGGGCGTGGGGTTCTCGGTCGAACCGGGGATCTACCTGCCGGGGGAGTTCGGCATCCGAAGCGAGGTGAACATGTACTGGGGCGAGCGAGGGCCGGAGGTAACGCCGAAGGAGCCGCAAACGGAATTGATAGTAGCTGGGACCTAGGAGCTGGGAGCTGGGAGCTGGGAGCTGCCGCGTATCTGCCCGCCTAGAAACTTCCCCCCTTACCAAAGTCTCATTTCCGCATTAAGATCGCGTCCAGCGAATCCGGTTACGACACCGCGACATCACAGCTGAGGCAGCTTGACGACGGCGCTACGTGGAGAATTTTTTCGCGCCACGCAGTCTGGGTTCCACTCTCGGGGGTAGCACTTCGAGCCCCCAGCGTTTCATCGGGCAACCTGGCCGGTTTCAGAGAGTTACGTCAGCAATGAAAGACGGACGTCTTCGCGTGACCATTCCTTGACACCAGATTTTGGTCGCTTCATATTAGGCACCCGACCGGGCCGCGGTCGGCGATCATGCTTTCTGGTATTACGCCGTTCCCCATCAACAATGCAGCTGTTATCCCACGCAGGCGGTTCCCAATTTGTAGGCCCCTAAGGCCGAAAGGGGAGGCGTGTATTCCTCCCGCTCCAAGCTGGCAGTAATCGCAGGTCCACGCCTTTGGAGGACGTATCCATGAAGCAAAGCTGTGTAAGCGCCTTCGCACGCGCCGCGCGGAGCCTCGCGCTCGCGGCAGTCGCACTGGGCTTCGGAGCCGGGTCGCTCCTGGCGCAGGGCTCGACTGGTAAGATCGAAGGCAGGGTGCGTGACCAAGCGGGCGCACCCATTGCGAACGCGCAAGTGTTCCTGGTGGGCACCGCGTTCAACGCACTGACGAATCCGCAGGGCTACTATTTCATGAACAACGTCCCCGCTGGTACCTACAGCGTGCGAGCGGCGTTCATCGGCTACAAGTCGACCCAGGTCGACGGCGTCAAGGTGCTGGCCGGTCAGACCATCACGGTCGACATCCAGCTGGAACAGACAGCCGTTCAGATCCAGGAGATCACCGTCGTCACCCAGACGCAACCGCTGGTGCCGCGAGACGAGGTGACCACCAAGCAGCGAATCGACGGCGAATTTACCAGCAACCTGCCGGTCGATCGACTTAATAACGTGCTGGCTCTCCAACCTGGTGTCGTGGCAAGCCCCTCCAACAACACACTCTCGATCCGCGGTGGACGCACCGACGAAGCCGTCACCTACATTGACGGCGTTCCGGTGTCTCCCGGCTACCGGGGCGGCAACAACGTCGGCTCGCTCGGCACCGAGATCAGCGTCGGCACCAACGGCCTGGAAGAGGCCTCGGTAACCACCGGCTCGGCTTCGGCAGAGTTCGGCAACGCGCAGTCGGGCGTCATCTCGGTCCAGACCAAGACCGGTGGCAGCAAATACACCGGCAGCTTCGGCTACGAGACCGACGAGGCCTTCGGCAAGAATACCAGCCTCGGCTTCAACTCCTTCCAGGGAAGCTTCGGCGGGCCGATTACCCGCAACCTGACCTTCTTCCTCTCGGGCGTGCTCGAAGGGAACAAGTCGGTGAACACCGGAATCGACGCCCAGGACTCGCCCATCTTCGTGCAGGCCGGCATCGACACCGTGGTGGCCGTCCCCAGCCTGGTCGGCGATCCCACGGCTGATACCACCCTGGTCCCGGTTTATAACTATGCGGCTTACCGGGGCAATTGCGACGACTTCGCCGGCAGCGCCGACCCCGGGATCGCGGCCAACTATGACGTCGACTGCCAGGGCGCGCGCACACCGTATTCGGCCCGTTCCACCTATCAGCTGAACGGCAAGCTCAACTACACCTTCGGCACCGGTTCCCGGGTCGCCTTCAGCGCGTTGGGCAGCCAGTTCCAGGGGCGGACGTTCACCCAGAACCGCGACCTGACCAACCGGGTACTGACCCACCAGAACCTCTACAATCCGCAGGCCCTGGTGGCCTTCCGCCAGTGGAGCCGGGTGTACACGCTCAACTGGACCCAGAACCTGACCAAGTCCACCGAGCGGGCGCTGGCGCTGGAGACCTACGTCTCCTACCAGCAGGACCGGACCCTGTCGGGCCCCATGACCACCGAGGGCGAGGCCAGCAGCCGCAATCCTTTCGGCGGGTTCCTCATCGGTCCCATGGACTTCATGTTCGACTTCGGGAACTTCCCGTTGAACCAGGAGCTGGTCGAGAACTACCGGCAGAACCTCGCCGGGAGCCGCCGGTCGCCGCTGGACCTGGAGGATCGGGTCCAGTACGCCACCAGCGACATATACCGCAACAACGCCTACGGGTTGTACAATCGCGGCTCTGCCGGTGCCGATATGCAGTTCTACGACCAGGGAATCGGCTCTCCGCTCGGAACCCGGTTGATCATGTACCGGGAGAACCGCTGGGTCGGGAAGGCCAACCTCGACTGGCAGTTCGATCGCTATAACCGCGTGAAGGTGGGCGGAGAGTTCACCCGCTACGACATCGGGAACTACTCCCACCAGCTCGACGACCAGATCTTCTCCGACATCTTCCTGGAGAAGCCGGTCCGCTGGAACGCCTTTGCGGAGGATCGTCTCGACCTGGGTGACGTGGTCCTGGTGGCCGGTCTCCGGTACGACTGGTATCACAGCAAGGCCAAGCGGCCGGTGGGCTTCCCCGTCATCACCACCCATCCCGACTACGACCCGGGTAATCCGGAAGCCTTCTTCAACAACCCGGATCTGTTCCGCGAGGATCAGAGCCACAGCTACCTGAGCCCGCACGTCCAGGTCTCCTTCCCGGTGACGGAGCGGACCAACTTCCGGCTCTCCTATGCCCACCAGGTGCAGGCCCCGGACTTCGGGGTGGTGCTCCAGGGCATCAACAGCGACGTCAACCTGACCAACACCAACAACGTCTACGGCGCGGACGTCGACTTCGGCAAGTCGATCACCTTCGAGTTCGGGGTCCGGCACGCGTTCAACGACGACATGGTGCTGGACTTCGCGGCGTACAACAAGGACAACCTGTCCAACGCGGCTAACCGGCTGATCTCGTTGCCCGACCCCACCACGGGCGTCAACGGCAACATCCGGATGCTGACCAACGCCGACTTCGGTAACACCCGCGGCATCGACGTGCGCCTGGATCGCCGTTTCGGTAACCTGTTCAACGGCACTCTGTCGTACAGCTTCATGGATGCCAAGAACACCGGGTCCGACCCCGATACCTACATCGACTTCGGCTCCCGGGTGCTGAATGCGGTTTCCGGCGGCAACCAGCCGCCTCCGCAGGCGGTCCTGCCGACCGACTTCAACCGGCCGCACACCCTGGCCGCGGCGGCATCGCTCACCTTCCCGAACGACTGGAACCAGGGCTCGACGGTGGGCTCGATCTTCGAGAACGTCGGACTCTACGCCACATTCCGGTACGCCAGCGGCACGCCGTACACCGCCTGCTCGCTGGGCTCCACCGACCAGGACGTGGTGTCAGGTGACAACTGCGACCGGGAGTTCCCCGAAGGCTTGAACCAGAGCCGCCTCCCCGCGTTCAAGAACCTCAACCTGCGGCTCACCAAGGGCTTCGGGCTGGGCGGGCTGGACGTCACGGCGTATCTCGATGCCCGGAACGTCCTGAACTTCCGCAACGTGATCCAGGTCTTCACCCAGACCAATGACGTCAGGAACCTCGACGAGGAAGAGAACGAGTTCGCGGCCAACGCCGAGGAAGTCCAGAGCGAAGCGCTGGCGTCGGGTGTTGAGGTGTCCGCGAACGGCACCATCGACCTCACCTTCGGCGGCATCGCCGACCGGAGACAGGGGTGCAGCAGCTGGGTGACCACCGATGGAGTGGCGGCGGCCCCGAACTGCGTCGCGCTCATCCGGGCAGAGCAGCGCTTCGGAAACGGCGACGGTCAGTATGACGAGACCGAGCAGCGCCGGGCGTCGGACGCGCTGTACAACACCATTCGTGGAATCCACAACTTCACGGGGGACCCCCGCCGGATGCGGCTCGGTCTCGAGGTGAACTTCTAAGTCAGTTAGCCGCATGGGATGCCGACCGGTGCCCGGTTTTGCAGCAGGGTCCGGTCGGCGTGCCCTCGTTTTCTTCCTGAGAGAGGACGCAATGCACTCCTTCTTGCGTATGAGAAGCGCGCTGTGGGTAGGCCTCTGCGCACTGGCCTTGATCGCCATTGCCGCCGGCTCCGCCGAGGCCAAGCCGAGGCCGGGGAACCCGAATAAGGGGTTCCGCCTGTTCGCCCGGCCCCTCGGGGCTCTGGTGATCAACCGCATCTACTGCGGTTTGTCGAGCGGCGGCGAGATCTGCGTGGACTCGACCAACTCGTCAACCATCGGCGGCGGATTCTGGCCCAAGGGCACCGCCGACCAGTACGTATTCAACTCGGGCATCCAGATTGCCGGCCTGATCGGTCCGGATGCGAACCCGGAGTGGGCGGGCGACACCACGGGTGCGCAGTTCTTCAGCCCCCGGGGTGACAACGTCGGTGAGGAGTTCCGCCCGATCTTCAACTCCAGCAACCCTGACGACGTGGCCAACTGGCCGGACGCAGCCCTAGTCCCCCAGGGCGACGCCAGTGAGGAGCTGTTCAATCCGCTCCTGCGGGGCCGGGTCTCGGCCTCGCAGGGCGACGTCTGGTTCCTGTCCTGGGAGGGCAACCCGCAGTTCAGCGCCGGCCGTGAGCACCCGCTCGGTGTTCTGATCGAGCAGCGCGGCCTGGGCTGGAACTTCCCGGCCGGTAACGAGGACATCCTGTACTTCGTCTACACGTTCTACAACGTGACCTCGAGGGATCCCGCCGCCTACGCCGCGGTGCGGCCGGGCATGCGCGAGATCCTGGCCGAGGCGGGTGACCGCTTCCAGAACATCAACGAGGCGCGGTTCAACATCAGCATCCCGGACGGCGGCTACACCATCACCAACCTGTTCGCCGCCTTCGGCGCGGACATGGACGTGGCGGAGGCCGGGGCCAACTTCGCCTCGGTGAACGTGCCGTTCGCCCTGGGCCATACCTACGAGCACACCTTTGCGCCGGCGGCAGGCTGGACCTTCGATCCCAGCATCTTCTCTCCGCCGTTCTTCTCCGGCTCCGGTTTCGTGGGCGTGAAATACCTGAAGAGCCCGATCATCCCGGGGTCGACTCCACCGCAAGAGGTTGGGCTGACGCTGTTCAGCAACACGATCAACGGCGGAGCCTTTGACGACGCGCAAAACGTCACCCAGCTGTACCGCTATCTCTCGAACAACATCAGCGTGGCCGCGGGCGATGCCGCGTGCAACACCGGCGACCCGAGGGCAACCAAGATCTGCTACATCAATAACGGCCAGGAAGACGACATGCGCTTCTTCCAGGCCTCCGGTCCGCTGGAGCTGGCTCCGGGCGCGTCTGGCTCGATCGTGGTGGCATATATCTTCGCGGCGCCCGTCAGCGTGGGGGCGTGCACTGGTCCCGGCACCTGCGACCTCAAGCCGGGCGATCCGACGAGGCTGAGCGATCCCGTTCGGCTCCAGGTCGGCGCCAATGCCATCGACTCGGTTACCGGGTTCGCCGGCTATCGCGGTCCTTTCGCCGCGGGCGACACGGTGTTCCAGGATTCCATCACCACCGTCCCCGGGTCGCTGTTGGGCAAGGCGCTCGTGGCGCAGAACGTCTTCGACAACCTGTTCCTGCTCCCGTTCGCGCCGGACACGCCCGACTTCTTCCTGATTCCGGGCAGCAACCAGGTGACCGTCCTCTGGCGCGCCTCCCCGAGCGAGACCACGGGCGATCCGTACTTCGCGATCGCCAACAGCCCGCTCACGCCGGAAGGCGGCATCAACCCGCTCTACGATCCGAACTACCGCCAGCAGGACGTGGAAGGGTATCGGGTGTATCGCGGCCGGGTAGACTCGCCGAACTCGCTCCAGCTCCTGGCGCAGTTCGATTACAGTGGCACGGTGATCGAGGACTTCCAGGGTCAGGTCAATCCGGCGACCAACTGCGCGCCTGAGATCGGCATCAATGCCGGGGTCGATCCGGCCACCGGCGTCGACCCGTGCGTCTTTGACTCGGTTCCCCCGGGCACGCCCCGGGTCCAGAAAGTCGATGTGCCGCTGGTGGGTCCGATCGTCCAGACCCTCCTTGCTCCGCAGGGCAGAACCGCGCTGGCCACCGGAGAGGCCATCCTGCTCCGGGCCGACACCGCCCTGACTGGCGCCGCCAGCGGCTGCCTCACCTTCGGCAACGCGGCACAGTGCCCCTTGCGGGACACCGGGGTGCCCTTCGTCTATGTCGACGAGACCGCGCGCAACAACCTGCGGTACTTCTATAGTGTGACGGCGTTCGACATCAACTCGTTCCAGTCGGGCCCGTCGAGCATCGAATCGCCGCGCGCCACCAAGTCGGTGATTCCGCAGGCGCAGGCGTCCAACTTCGAGAACACCTCGAGCACCACCGTCAGCCTGCAAGGGCGTGGTGTGGCGCTGGACAACACCGCGCCCAACCCCACGATCGATCCGGCGACCGGCAAGTTCAGCGGGCCCTTCCCGCCGACCAACGGTTTCGAGTTCGGCCTGGCCGAGTTCGTCCAGACGCTGCTCTCGGCCCCGGGATCATTCTCGTTGACGCTGGACAGCATCACGCTGGGCTCGGCATACGACAACATTCCCAACATCTACAACTTCACCGGGGCCTCGGGCGCAACCACGACCCAGGTGTCGTTGCCGATCGTTCAGGATCAGTTCAACACCCAGAACTCCAACTTCACTTACTTCACGGCGATCAGCCCGGACAATTCACTGGCTCAGCGGTTCGGCGGCAGCGACCAGTTCAAGCTGACTGCCAGGATCCTGCTCAATCTTCCGGGGAACTACTATACCAACGCCTGGGGACGAGGATGCGTGAACGGGGCGCCAGGGTTCGCGAACAGCGCCACGTTGGGCGTCAGTGGCTGCGAATACAACGGACAGCGCTGGTTCGATGGTCCGTCTCCGACAGCCAATGAGACGGTCGACGATCCCCAGGCCACGCATCCGGCCAATGCCCTCGGCCTGCCCATGGTCGGAGGCCTGAATAACGCGGGTGCGGTGACCGGTGCGACGACCGTCCACATTCAGCACTCATACGAGACGGTGCAGAACACGTATCGTGTGGTCGAGGGTGGACTGGGCGGCGTCCAGCGGGCGGCCGACTTCAACGTCTACTGGGGCGCCGGCGGGCTGATCGACTCGGTCATCGACGCCACCCACAATTTGGCGGTGCCATTCGCTCCCACTATCGGAAGCAGCTACGGCGTTCTCAACCAGGCCGCCGGGGCAGCCGGGGGATCGAGTGACACCCGGCCCGGCGTGCTCACCGGCAACGATATGGGGTGCGTCGCCCCGTGGAAATCATTCCCATTGATCAGTGGTGCCGGCGCCCCGTTTGCCTGCACCGCGGCCGCGCCGTACGTCCTGAGCCAGACTGCGGTACCCGGTCCGGTGGCGATCTACGACGTCAACACCGCCAACGGCGCGACCAAGGCGCCTCAGGCGGGTCCAGGGTTCATTCTCTATCTCCCTGGCACCTACACCATCTTCGAGTCCGGGGTTCCGGCCCAGGGGGCGGTGTGGACGCTGCGCAGCTACGTCGGGTCGATTCGCGGCGGACAGGGTGGAGCCGGTGATCGCGGACCATACACGTACACCGCCCGGCCGCGCCCGGCCACGGCAACCGGTTTGACGATGCAGGTGGACTTCGAGCTGGTAAACCGGACCAATGTGGCCACCAAGGACGACCTCGAGCGGGTGCACACGGTCCCCGATCCGTACTACGTCACCAACGCCTTCGAGCAGACCACGGACAGCAAGGTCATCAAGTTCGTGAACCTGCCCCAGGACTGCATCGTGCGGATCTACTCTTCCAGCGGCGTGCTGGTATCGCTGCTCGAGCATCACTCGGCCACGTTCGGTGGGAGTGAAGATTGGAACGTGCGCAACCGCAACAACCAGGTGGTAGCGAGCGGCGTGTACTTCTATCACATCGAATCGGGCGGAGCCCGCAGGGTCGGCCGGTTCACGGTGGTCAATTTCGCCCAGTAGGACCCCACGGGACGGGGCAGGCATCCCGCCTGCCCCTCCGCATCCAGGAGATGGGAAGCTATGAGTCATTTCTCTGCACGGAACCTGGCCCTCGTGGCGGCACTGCTGGGCGGTATTCCCGCCCTGTCTGTGGCGCAGACCGATGACCAGATCAATCAGGACAATACGCCTTACGGCGCGACGGCGGCCGAGTTCCTGCTCTTCGGGGCCGGGGCGCGCGGTACAGCGCTCGGCACGGCATACTCCGCCATCGCGACCGATGTCAGCGCGTTGTACTACAACCCGGCCGGCATCGCGTTGATGCCGCGGGCCGGCGCCATGATCGGCACCTATGATTACGTCGCCGAAACCCGGTACAGCTGGGGAGGCATCGCGTTCCCGTTCTCCGGAGGCTCCCGGTCGGTCGGTATTCAGGTAGGGACCTTCGGCTTCAAGGACCAGCCGGTGTACACCGCGGAACAGCCGGAAGGAACCGGCTCGGTGTACTCGGTCAGTCAAACGGTGGCCGGACTCACCTTTGCGCAGAACTTCTCCGATCGCTTCTCGGCCGGTATCACGGCCAAGGGCGTGTTCGACAACCTGGGCGAGGCGTCGGGTTCGGCCTTCGCGATCGACTTCGGCACCAGTTTTCACGCCCAGCTCAGTGGCCACCCGATCCGGTTCTCGTTCGTGGTGTCCAACCTGGGAACCAACCTGTCGTACAGCGGCAGCGCCCTCGAAACCGATGCCCCGCGGGACTCGATCCCGGGGGAGGCGCCGGTTCCCAACAACCCACAGGAAGCCGAGTTCAGGACCAAGGACTTCCCCCTGCCCACCATCTTCCGGGTGGGTCTGGCCTACGATCTCATTGCCGGCGATAACAGCCGGCTGACGCTGCTGTCCGACTTCAACCAGCCCAACAACAACGCAGCCGGCTTCTCTGCCGGCGGCGAGTGGATGTCGGAGCGGCTGGGCGGTTCGCCCTTCGGGTTTGCGCTCCGCGGGAGCTACAGCTACGCGGCGGCCAACAACCTCGATCCGGTCGATCCGGCCACCACTGCCCTGAGCGACGAAGAGAACTTGCAGGGTCTCGCCTTGGGCGGCGGTCTGAACTATGGAACAGGCAACTTTAATGTCGGCTTCGACTACGCCTGGAAGTATCTCGGCGTACTCGGTTCGACCAATTTCTTCAGTGTCAGCCTGGGCTGGTAAGGTCTGAATCAAGGGGGCGGGCGGAGGATCGCACCGCCCCTGCAAGGGTTTTCATGCATAGCCTTACAACCGTATTTCTTGCCGCGGCAGCCGTGGCCGCGCCCATCGGGGCCACGGTTCCGCAGAGCGATTCCGGGCTGGTGCTTCGCGCAGTTCGGTTCTACCGGCCGGACCGGAATCAGACCCGGGTGAAGGGGCTGGTGCAAATCCCCTTCTCCATGATCCAGGCTGCCAGCGGCAGCGCAGGGTTGCTGAACTACACGGTCTCGGTGCAGGTAGTGGACTCGACCGGCCTCACGCTCTATCACCAGTCCTGGCGTAATCGTGCCCGGGCGCAGGGTGGACGGGACGCCTACACGGTCGAGATCGTGGATTTCGCTGTGGCTCAGGGCAAGTACCGCCTCAAGGTGGAGGTCGAGGATTCGGTCTCCGGCCGCAAAGCTACCGGTGCGATCGACGTTCAAGCCCTCTCCCCGGCCGATGGCGCCTCGGACCTGCTGGTAGCTCCGGAGATGCGCCTGGTCACTGCCGACGACACGGTGCCGCGGCCGGGCGAATTCCTGACCGGCAACAACCTGGTGACGGCGGCGGCGCAGGTGCTGCTGACCCCGCTCCGGGCCAATGTGTACTACTTGCTCGAGGCCTACTCGGATTCGCCCCAGCGCGGCACCATGAGCGTGGTCATTCGGGACTCCTCCGGCAAGACCAGCATCAAGACCCCGGGAGTGCCGGTGACCGTGGCGGCCGGCGGCAGCGTTCTCAAGGGCCAACTGGATCTCACCGGGTTGCCCGAGGGCGGCTACACTATGGTTGCCAGCCTGAACCTGGGTGGCCGGAGCATCGAGCGTTCCGCGGCGATTTCGATGGCAGGCCTTCGGGAGACGCTCGTCCGCGATTCGGCGGCATCGCAGGCCGACCGGATAAGCGATCCGGGCTACTTTGCCGCCATGTCCGCCGCGGAGCTTGACGTCGCCAAGGCGCCACTGCTCTATATCGCCGAATCGGGCGAGCTCTCACCCTGGCAGCAGGAGCTCAGTCTCGAGGCCAAGCGCCGGTTCCTGACCACCTTCTGGCAGAAGCGGGATCCGACCCCAGGTACGGCCAGGAATGAGCGGCGCGACGCGTTCTACGAGGCCATCGCCTACGCCAATCGGGAGTACAAGGAAGGCGGCCGCAAGGCCGTTGCAGGCTGGCGATCGGATCGCGGCCGGATCTTCGCCAGGAATGGGGCGCCGGAGGAGGTGTACCGGCGGCAGAACGAGGGCCGAGCGCCGCCGTATGAGGTGTGGCGGTACAGTAAAGGCAAAGCATCCTACTACATCTTTGCCGACCGAACCGGCTTCGGAGCGTATCAGTTGATCTTCTCGAACGACCTCCGGGAGCCGGGTATTCCGGCGTGGAGCGAAGTAATCGGCCGCAAGGCCGTGGACGATGCCGGGGAGTTCCTCGGAGTCGATCTGTTCAGCCTGAGCCGGCGCGACGACACCGGCGTGCGCCAACGGTTTTAGCCAACGATACGGGACGCATCCTTAATAGACCTCCGCACTGAGGTGTCCACTATGAAGCGTTTGTTGCGTGGTTCGGTCGTACTCGCGGTCGCAATTGGATTCCTGTCCTGTTCGGGTGACCCGACGAGCGACTTCCGGCAGATCGAGGGAATCGTCGCTACTCCGACCGCTCTGTTCATCGATGTGAACGAGACCAAGCCGGTCCTCGTCTCACTTCAAGACGACCAGGGAAACCAGGTGGCGACCACCTATGAGATCAGCGACGTCGGCCCCGGGGTCACCGTAGTCCAGGACACCGCGTTCATGCATACCAATGTGGGCACTCCGCTGGCCAATCAGGCGCGCTTCCAGGTCACCGGCACCGCGATCGCCAACAGCTCCTTCACCCTCAACGCGGGCGGCAAGGCGTTGGTGGTGCCGGTCAAGGTGGTGCCCTCGACGGTGGAGATCGCCATCTCCAACGCCACGCCGGCCCTGGGCGACACCATCACCCTCACCGCTCCGACCGGCTCGCTCTTTACCGACAGCTCGGTTGTGACCTTCGCGGGCGGACCCGAGGGCGACATCGTGTCGCTCTCCCCCGATCAAACCATCCTCACCGTGGTACCGGGCCCGAACGTTTCCGGCGCGGTGACCGTTGCGCATACGACGGTGGCGTTCAATCCCGGCCTGGACTTCACCATCACGTCCACCGGCACCGTGACGACCCCAGAGATCCTCGATCTCGCGGGAGCGACAATAGTGCCGCCTACGCCGGCACTGGGGGCAACGGTTAACCTGACCCTCCCGGCGACCCTGAACGTTCTTCCCGTCGCCGCCCTTCCGGCAACCAGCATCGGAGCTCCGGATACCATCGGTGTGCTGGCGGACAGCGGGCTCATCGTCGCAGGGGCAACCAACCCGAGGGCTGTCGCTGTCTCGGTGGACAGCTCGGTGATCAGCTTCATCCCGGCTCCGAACTCCGACTCGATCATCACGGTGCGCGGCGTGGTTCATGAGCGTCTGCCGCAGTTCCCCTTGATTCTGTCGACCACCGATAAGCTCACTACGCCGGCCGTGGATTCACTCCCGGCCACGCTGAGCTCGGCGGCACCAGCAGTCAACGTCCCGGTCGTGCTGACCTCGACGGATGCTCAGTACACCTTCGTGGCTCCCGGCGTCGTCGGAATAGGCATTGATAGCAGCGCGATCGTAACTGGGCAGACGGCCAGCACCATCACGTTCCTCCCGAGGCCAGGAGCAGCCGGCAAGGTCGGCGTTGGGGCAGTTGACGTCGTCGGCTTCGGTCTCCCGCTGACCAGCACGGCACCGGCGATCGCCGTCAGCAGCACCGTTCCCTCTCTCGCGGGTACCGGTTCTACCGGCACCTCGCCAGCATTGCCGCTTCCGGCGGCGGTGGGCGGAACTACGGGCATCTACGATTCCGGGCCGTACGCGGCTAACATAGCTATGGTCGGACCGGCGAACCGGGCCTACCGGCTCGTGGTACCGGGACCCGGCAGTTATAGGGTCACTGTGAACTGGGACAACAGCGCCGACATCGATGTGGCGACCTGCGGTGAGGCGACGTGTGCCACGCCCGCCTTCCCGGCAGCAACCGGCAACCACCCCGAGGCTGCGACCCTCACCTTCGCCGGGGCGGAAACGAGGTATCTCATCTTGAACCTGTTCGCTGGTGATGTGCCTGCCTGGGTGAGCATCAAGATCACCCGACTCACCTAAGGCTGAAGCTCAAACCAAGGAACAAAAAGCCCCTGCCGAAGTCGGCAGGGGCTTTTCCTGGCACATTATTCCGGCGTCGAGGTTTAACTGATGGCTGACACTCTCTCAGTAGAGCTCGCCTCTGCCGTGTCGTCCTCCCTGAACTGCCTCTGGTATAGCCTGGCGTAGGTCCCACCCAGCTCCAGCAGCTCTCCGTGGGTTCCCTCCTCCGCTATCCGCCCCCGATCGATCACCACCAGCCGGTCGGCCCGGCGCACCGTGCTGAGCCGATGGGCAATGATCAGCGTCGTACGCCCCACCAGGAGCTTTTCAAGCGCATCCTCGATCAGCTGCTCGCTCTCGGTGTCCAGGTTGCTGGTAGCCTCATCCAGGATCAGGATCGCCGGATCCTTCAGGATAGCCCGCGCGATGGCCACCCGCTGGCGCTGCCCGCCCGACAGCTTGATGCCCCGCTCTCCGACCAGGGTATCGTAGCCTCGGGGCAGCCGCTCGATGAACTCATGCGCGTGGGCCCCGCGGGCGGCCGCCTCGACATCCGCCAGGGAAGCTCCCGGCCGGGCATAGGCGATGTTCTCCCGGATGGTTCCGCTGAACAGCGCCGGATCCTGGGGCACGATGGCGATGGCGTTCCGGAGATCAGCGAGACGGAGGGAGCGGATGTCGATGCCGTCGAGGAGCACCCGGCCCTGATCGGGGTCCCAGAACCGGGGAAGCAAGGAGACCAGCGTCGTTTTGCCCCCTCCGGACGGACCCACCAGGGCGACCACCTCGCCCGGGGCGCACACCAGATCGATGCTGTCGAGGATCCAGGGCAGGGCGGGATCATCCTGGTATCGGAAGGATACGCCTTCGAATACCACTCGCCCGCTGGTGGGGGATGGTAGCTGGGCCGGCGAGGCAGGATCGGCGATGGCCGGCTTCATCTCCAGGATCTCGAATACCCGCTGAGCGGCGCCGACGGCCTCCTGGTAGCTGCTGAAGAACGAAGCCAAGGCGCCGATCGCCGCGGCAATCGTGATGGTGTAGAGGAGGAACTGAACCAGCTCGCCCGGGGTGAGCTGCCCCTCCAGCACCAGCAGTCCGCCCTGCCACAGCACAATGACGATGCCCACGAAGGTGGAGAAGGTCAGCACTCCGAAGAACACGCCCCGGATATTGGCCCGCACGAGCGCGGCCCGCACGCTTTCCCCGATCCGGTCGCCATAGCGCTGCCGCTCCGCCGGCTCCTGCACGAAGCTCTGGACCGTTCGGATCTGGCTGAACGCCTCCTCCGCGGCCGCGGTAGCGTCCGCCACCTTGTCCTGTACCGAGGTCGTCATGCGGCGCAGCCGTCGCCCGAAGAACAGCGCTGAGCCGACCACCAGTGGCACCACGCCGAGGGCGGTAAGGGTAAGCCGGGGCTGCATCAACGTGAGGAGGACGATCCCGCCCACCAGCGCCAGGATCTGCCGGGAGAATTCGGCGATCTGGTGGCTCAGAACTCCCTGGAGCAATCCGATGTCGGTGGTCAGCCTGCTGGTGAGCTCGCCGGTGCGGCGCTCGGCAAAGAAGCCGGGCGGCATCAGCAGCAGCCGCGCAAACAGCTCCTGCCTGAGCCCCGCGACGACCCGCTCTCCCACGGCGCTGAGCAGATATGTCTGCGCGTAGTTGAGCAGGGCCTGGACGGTGAACAGCAATACCAGGCCGATAGCGATTCGATCCAGCACCGCCCGGTTTTTCTGAATGAATGCCGCGTCGAGGAGGTACCGGACCACCATGGGGAACGCGAGGCCCAGCAGGGCGCTGAGCACGAGCGTGATGGTGGCCAGGGCGAGCATTCCCCGGTACTGCCGCACGCGGGGCCAGAGCCGGACCAGGCGTCCTGGAGGGGGCAGGCGTCGCTTGGGGGCGCCGGCCTCGGCGGCCGGCTCCGGCGGGGACTTCACTGCCGACGCCTCAGTGGCCGTGGTGACCACCGGTGGGTGTCGCCAGGTCCTGTTCCGGTTGGTCGAGGATGAGCACCGGTGCGGGAGCCGTCCGGTGGCCGAACGGGAGCGCCCGGTCGATGCCCATCGCGACGAAGAGCAGTGCCAGATAGAGGAGAGAGTAGCGGTACATCCGCCAGGCGAGCGGGGTGACCGATTGCTCGCGGAGCAACCGGATGCAGTACCAGAGCAGGCGCGCCCCGAGCAGCGCGGCGGCGATCCCATAGAACGCGCCGAGCGCCCCGAAGAACGCCGGCATCAGCGTCAACGGCAGCAGAATCAGGGTGTAGGCCAGCATCTCGAACTTGGTGCGCTGCTCGCCCCGGACCACCGGCATCATCGGAACTCCCGCCTTGGCGTATTCGGCGCGCTTGATCAACGCAAGGGCCCAGAAGTGCGGGGGAGTCCAATAGAAAATGATGGCAAAGAGGTAGATGGCCGCGAGGTCGAGGCGACCGGTCATAGCCGCCCAGCCCACCAGAGGCGGAAAGGCTCCCGCGGCACCACCGATCACGATGTTCTGCGGACTCGACCGCTTGAGCCAGATAGTATAAATGAAGACATAGAACAGGAGACCGCCAAGCGCCAGCCAGGCACTCAGGGGGTTTACCCGGTACCAGAACACGGCAAAGGCCAGCAGTCCGAGCCCGATCCCGAAGGCAAGGCCCAGTGTGGCGGAGATTCTGCCCGCCGGAATCGGGCGCAGCCGGGTGCGACTCATTTTATCGTCGATGTCCCGGTCGAACCACATGTTGATCGCGTTAGCGCCACCCGCCATGAGATAGCCACCCAGAACCACCCAGAGGACCAGTGACAGCGACGGAAGCCCAGCCGGGGTGATGAACATGGGGGCGACTGTGGTCACCAGCAGCAGGGAAATGATCCGGGGCTTTGTTAAGGTGACCAGATCCGCCAGGAGAGTTGGCGCGCGTGAGATCGGTTCAGTCGCCGGCTCGACCACCTGGGCCGGTGTCCGTCCGGAGTGGAAAGTCACGATCACCAGCCCCGCCCAGATCAGCGTACCCATCAGCAGGTGCGCGGCCCGGAGTGCCGGGGGCAGGAACTCGAGGACCATGGCGGCTGCTATTCCTATCTGCAGCACCGTAACGGCCACCACGACGGCCACCGAACGCCGGAGGTCCCGGCTGGCAGGGTCCGACCGCCGGCCCAGGCGAGCAGCGAGGCCTATGACAGCGGCCAGAAATCCGAAGGCCAGCGCCCGATGGGCCCAGGGCAGGAAAGCCAGCTGATTGGCGGGGGGTAGTATCTGCCCGTTGCAGAGTGGAAAGCCCAGGCACAGGAGGCCGGTGTGGAAGTTGGCCACCTGGGCCCCAAAAAGGATTACGGCAAAGCCCAGGACCGTGGTAGCGAGCACCTGGCCATGCGCAGGATGCCGTTTCGGGTCGGGCGGGTCTCCAATGGTGGCCGTGGGCCTGGCGCCGGCACGGAGGGCGGTCAAGAGGATCACCCCCAGCAACACCATCGCGTTGGCCAGATGGGTGATGACTACCCAGGGAGGAAGCGCCAGCTTGACCGTTACGGCGCCCAGCAGCACCTGCACCACCAGCAGTACGAGCGCCAGCGTGGCCGGCGCCCTGAGCCTTGGCTGGTCCCGGTGCCGGATCCAGGCGACGGCGGTCATGGCCAGCACCACAAGGCTCACCAAGGCGGCGGCCCAGCGGTGACCGATTTCGATCATCGTGGGCAGGTCGAGTGGGGGGAACCACTCTCCGTCGCACAGGGGCCAATGGTCTCCGCAGCCCATGCCGGAGCCGGTGATGCGGACGACCCCGCCGAGCACGATCAGGCCAAAAGCCAGCACAGCCCCGGTCCATGCCAGACGGCGAAGCAGGCGGGTGGGGTTCTGGTTCGATGCGTTCATTCGGTAGGCAAAATACATCCTTGACAGGGCCCTCGCTGGCTCCGTTCTTTCCGCTTGCCCCTGACGAGGTAGGGTCGGGGGCGTCAGCCCTGTCGGTCGGCCCATAGCCCCTAGCCAATAGCCAATAGCCCATCACATGCTCCCTCAACGCGATGCCTGGGGTGAACGGCTTCCCCGGCACCTGGGGCTCTGGAGTGCGGTGGCGGTGCTCGTGGGCTCGACCATCGGGAGCGGCATCTTCCGGGTCCCCGCGAGTGTGGCCGAGCGACTCCAGGACCCGGGTCCGGTCCTGGTCGCCTGGATTCTGGGTGGAGTGATCGCCCTGTTCGGCGCGCTCACCATCGCCGAGCTGGCCGGCGCTCTACCCCGATCGGGCGGAGTGTTCGCGTATATCCTCGAGGCCTTTGGCCCATTGCCGGCCTTTCTCTTCGGCTGGTCCGAGCTGGCGGTCATCCGGGCCTCCGCGCTCGGCGCCATCGCCACCATCTTTGCCGAATACCTGGGCTACTTCATCCGCCTGACACCGATGCAGGTGCGCCTCGTCGCTGCTGCGGCCGTCGTGGCGGTGGGCCTGCTCAATTATCTCGGAGTCAGCCGCGCGGCCGTGGTGATGAACCTGACGACCATCGCGAAGTACGGGGCTCTGGCGGCGCTGGGGCTGCTCGCCTTTGGCGCCGGCGATGGCAGTTGGGAACACTTCACTCCGGCGTGGAATGGGGGTCTGAACCTCTCGCTGATGGGCACGGCCCTGATCGCCATCATGTGGACCTACGACGGCTGGGCCGACCTCTCGTTCATGGGAGGCGAGGTCAAGAACCCGGGCCGAACCCTGCCGATGGCCCTGATAGTGGGCACCTTCAGCATTCTGGTGATCTATCTCCTGCTCAACCTCGCGTACATCTACCTGGTTCCTCTGCCGGAAATGGCCAAGTCGCCCCTCATCGCCGCCACCGCGGCAGAGCGCATTCCGTTGCTGGGGCGTTACGCCGGTGCCATTATCTCCCTCGTGGTAATGATCTCCTGCTTCGGCACCCTGCATGGCTCCATGATGACGGGTCCCCGCATCTTCTTCGCCATGTCGGACCGTGGCCTCTTTTTCCAGAGTATCGCTCGGGTCTCGCCTCGCTATCAGAGCCCGTCGGTCGCCATCTGGCTGGCGACGGGTCTAGGGGTGATCTACGTCCTGCTCAACGATTTCCAGCAGTTGGCCGACAAGTTCATCCTGGGCATCTGGCCTTTCTACGCCCTGGCGGTAGGCGCGGTCTTCGTCCTGCGCCGTACCCGTCCCGAGCTCCTCCGGCCATACCGCACCTGGGGCTATCCGGTCGTCCCCATCCTCTTTCTGCTGGCGTCGGTGGGGATGATGGTGAACGCGCTCTGGACCGACCCGCTGAACACCGGGGTGACCTTCGGGATTATCCTGGTGGGCTTGCCGGTCTACTTCGCGTGGCGGGCCTGGTCGAAAACATCAGCCGCAGCTGAACGCGGATGACCCAGGCGATTGCGGTCGGCTGCTGCAACGAAGCGGTTGGATTATGGCCTGCCTGAAGCACCACCGGCGAAGATCGGCGTTCATCTGCGTTCATCTGCAGCTAATAAAGTTCAGATCTTGACCTCAATCGCTATGTCAGCTGCCGTCACGCTGTGGGTTAGCGCGCCGACGGAAATGAAGTCCACGTCCGCCTCCGCATAAGCCCGGACGTTGGCCAGCGTGATCCCCCCGGTAGCCTCGATCTCGATTTGAGGGAGACGTGCCCTGGCCAGCCGCCCCCAGGCGCGCACCGTCTCCGGGGTTTGATTGTCCACCACCAGACGGGTCGCTCCCGCGGAGCAGGCCCGCTCAAGCTGTTCGACCGACTCGACCTCAACATACAGTGCGGTGACGCCGCGCTTCCTCGCCTGCGCCAGGGCCTGGTCCAAACCGGCGCCGTCCCTGGCGAGCGCGCGCCAGTGATTGTCCTTGACCATGACCTGGTGGCTGAGATCGGCGCGATGAGCGTGCCCACCTCCGGCCAGGACCGCGGCGATGTCGAGCGATCGAAGTCCCGGTGCAGTCTTCCGGGTATGGAGAATCCGGCAGCGGGTGCCCTGCACACTATCCACGAACGCGCGGGTCGTCGTGGCAATCCCCGAAGCCCTCTGCAGCAGGTTGAGCAGCGGGCGCTCGACCCGCAGGAGGTCCCCCAGCTCTCCCCGAGCCACCCCCACGGCCAGGCCCCGAGGCAGCGTGTCTCCCTCGCCGGCGGTCCATTCCAGTCTGCAGCCGCATAAGCCGGCGACCGCGTCGGCGTAGACAATGCCGGACAGCACCCCGCCACTGCGGTATTCAATGACGCCACCGGCGCGGATTCCGGGTGATATCGTCAGCGCGCTGGTGATGTCCAACCGGCCATCTTCCGCCAGAGCCGCGGCGGCGATGCGCTCGATCACGCGTTTGGATGACATTGTCCGGGACTACCCGAGGGCCACCATGCGATCGATCGCCCCGCGGGCGCGCCGGGCGATCTCGGGGGGAACTGTGACGTGATAGCGGTTGAGGGCGAGCGAATCACGCACCCCGGTGAGAGTGATCGTCTTCATGAAGGCACAGACGGCTTCGGGATCGGCGGGGATGAACTCCTTCTCCGGCGCAACCTGGCGCATGCGGTGCATGATCCCCGTTTCGGTCGCGACGATGAACTGCTTGGCCGGCCGCTGCGTCACCGTGCGGATCATTCCCTCGGTAGAGGTGATGTGAAGGCCATCCGGCTCGATGTCACCCCTGCCGACGCTGTAGATAAGCTGGCCGGCGCAGCCGCACTCGGGGTGAACCAGCACCTCGGCCTCCGGATACGTCGCCCGCGCCTCGTTCAGAACCTCCGGCCTGATTCCTTTATGCACGTGGCACTCGCCCATCCAGACCTCGATCCGCCGCTCCGGCCGCATCCGCCGCACGTGGCTGCCCAGAAAGAAGTCGGGCAGGAACAAAATGCCCTGGTCGGAGGGAATGGCGTCGATGACGTCCAGCGCATTGCCGCTGGTGCAGCAGTAATCGAGCTCGGCCTTCACCTCGGCCGTGGTATTCACGTAGCCCACCGCGATATAACCGGGAAACTTCGCCTTCCACTGCCGGACGTCTTCAGCCGTGATGGTGGCGGCCAGTGAGCATCCGGCCCGGAGATCGGGCAGCAGCACCCGTTTCTGGGGGGACAGAATGGCGGCAGTCTCAGCCATGAAGTGCACGCCGCAGAAGATGATCACACTCGCTTCGGTTGCGGCCGCCTGCCGGGAGAGACCGAGGGAGTCGCCGACGTAATCGGCCACGTCCTGAACCTCGGGACGCTGGTAGTTATGGGCCAGGACCACGGCCTTCTGCGACCGGGCCATCCGCTTGATCTCCGCCTGGAGCGAAGCCACCTGGTCCGGCGTCTCCTCCGGGGATTCGATCACCGGAAGCTGCAGCCCTGCGGCCCGGGCGGTCATACGGCCTCACGCTTCATCGAGGCCGGCGGGTAGTCGGTTCTCCGGTGGCCTCCCCGACTCTCGCGGCGCCGGCGCGCCGCCTTGGTGATCAGCCCGGCAACCAGCAGCTGGTTGTGGGTCCTCCAGGCGGGAGGCGGGGTGGCCCGACCGAGCCGCTCGAGCTCCCGCTCCGCCAGAAGCAGAGAGGCCTCGCTCCGCTGCAGTCCCACGTTTGCGGTCATCAAGTCCCGCATCTCCCGCCGAATCACCTCGCAGTCGGCATCGGCTCCGCTGTCGCGGCCTCCTACCGATTCCGTGGCCGGCGCGGTTGGAGCCGCGGCACGCAGCAGGTCTGCCAAGGCACGGCCAGCGCGATCCGCGAACACCAGACCCTCGAGGAGAGAGTTCGATGCCAGCCGGTTCGCGCCGTGTACACCGGTGCGCGCCACCTCGCCCACCGCCCACAGTCCCGGCTTCGTCGTCCGGCCCTCAAGATCGGTCTGGATTCCCCCCATGGCGTAGTGCAGGGCCGGCGCCACCGGGAGAAGGTCGCTAGCGGGGTCGAGGCCGTAGCGAAGGAGCATGGCGGTGATGCCGGGGAACTTGGATGCAAAATCATCCACCGCCCGCGCATCCAGCCACGCGCCTCCGGCCGCATCTGCCGACGCCACCGCTCGGGCCACCACATCACGAGGAGCCAGCTCGCCCCGGGGGTCAGAATCCAGGGTGAACCGTCGCCCTTCTTTATCGAGTAGAACCGCGCCCGCGCCGCGAACGGCCTCGGAGATCAACGGCGCCGGGTTGATGCCCGGAAGCTTCAGCGCCGTGGGATGGAATTGGAGAAACTCGATGTCACGGAGGCTGGCGCCGATCCGGTGAGCCAACGCCCAGCCGTCGGCAGTGGCGACCTTCGGGTTGGTGGTGACCGCGTACAGCTGGCCGACCCCGCCCGTGGCCAGGACCACGGCCGATCCCGGCAGTGATGCGCCGGCGCCGCCTCTCGGCAGAATTGCCACGCCACGCACCGTTCCGTGCCGAGTCAGCACACCGGTCACCTCGGTGTGCTCGAGCAGCTGAACCTTGGGATGGTACCGGACTACCTGGGCCAAACATCCGATGAGCGCCGCTCCGGTCCGGTCTCCGCCGGAATGGATGATGCGGGCTCGCGTGTGCGCCGCTTCAAGCCCAAATCCCAGCTTGCCGTCGGGCCCGCGATCGAAAACCGCTCCCAGCGCCAGGAGCTCGTAAACTCTGTCAGGGCCTTCACTTGTGAGGATTCTGACGGCCTCGGGGTCGGCCAAGCCATCGCTGGCCGCCATGGTGTCGGCCGCGTGCTGACTGGGGCTGTCTCCGGGCCCGAGAGCCACGGCGATCCCACCCTGGGCCCATGAGCTGGCACTATCGGCCAGCGTCTCCTTGGTGACGACCACGACTTGGAGCCCTTCTGATGCCAATCGCCACGCGGTCCAGAGGCCAGCTATTCCAGTACCGACGATGATTGGGCGTGTGGGCGCGGTCATGGTGTAAATATAGCGCGGGGAAGCGGGGAGGCAGGGAAGCGGGGAAGCGAAAAAACGGGCGTTGAAGCGCAAAATTGATGAAAGAAAATAGAACCTCCGTTCTAACTTTCCTCTATGGAAGGTTCACAAGATGCCTCCCCGAACCGCATTCCCGCTCGGCACGAAGGCCTCAAGGCCTGGGTAGCGTGTCACGAGTTAGTGTTGGCTATTTATCGAATTACCGCTAGATTGGCCGACCACTGAGCGGTACGGGCTGACTTCTCAAGCCCGGCGAGCTGCTTACTCGGCAGCTGCTAACATTGCCGAAGGATCGGCCAAGCGAGGCGCTCGCGACTTCTGCCGCTACCTCAATATATCCCTGGGATCAATTTCAGAGCTCTCTTATGCGCTTCTGCTGGGTCGGGATTTGGGATATCTGAAGCCCGAAGAGTGGGGAGAGACGGAAGCTCTTCGGGATCATGCTGGCCGCCTTACGTGGGGGCTGTATCGCCTCGCTCAATTCCGAGCGGGCGGCTCGAAGTTGACGCGCTTCCCAGCTTCCCCGCTTCCCCGCTTCCCCTCACGTCCTCACCTTCGCCAGCAGCACCAGCCCCCCGAAAAGAAAGATGACATTAGGGAACCAGGCTGCCACCAGGGGATTGATAACGCCGCCGGCACCAATTGCCTTCGTCAGCTGGGTGAGAAGCAGAAAGATCAAAGCGATCGCCAGGCTGATGGCCACGCCGCCCGCAGGACCGGCCCGCGGGGTGGTGACGGCCAGCGGTGCCCCGAACAACGCGATGATGAGGCAGGTGGCCGGCAGCGCGAGCTTCAGGGCTTGCTCCACGATAAGCTTGTTGGCGTCGTTGCCTGAGCGCTTGAGCGCATCGATGTAGCGCCCTAATTCGGCAAACCGCATCTCGTCTGGCCCCTTCGATTCGGCCAGCAGGTCCGCCGGCGACTGCCGCAGCGCCCGGAGCCGCATGGAGCGGAAGCTGAAAGTGGCCTGCTGGCCCGGACCAGCAATGACCCTACTGGCTCCTGTGCGGAGGCGCCAAACCCGCAGCGAATCGTCGTAGGTGGCGCTGTCAGCGGTAAGCACAAGCCCCGGGTAATCCAATCCGGTTCCCTGCCGTTCGAACATCACCTGTTTGAGCTGCCGGTTGGCGACGTCGAGCGAGCGGACGGTGTAGACCCAACCCGCGTCTCCGCTGTACACAAAATTGAACCGAGCACGCGTCGGTCGGGCCTGCTTAGCCTTCTGGATCTCGAGTTGGCGCGATGTGGCCCAGGGCGCCAGCTCTCCCACACCAAACGCCAACACCGTGGCCAGCCCCGCCGCAATGAAGAGGGGCCGCATCAGACGGTGGAAGCTCTGCCCGCCCGCCTTGGCAGCCGTGAGCTCGGAGTGCCGGCCCATACCCCCGACGGTGAACACGGTGGCCAGGAGGACTGCCGCGGGCATGACCAGGAAAGCATACTCGGGAAGAGCGAACACGTAGCTGACCAGGATCTCACGCATGGAGAGGCCCCGATCCAGCAGCTTGCTCAGCATGTCGGTCAGGTTGAAAAAGATCGCGATCAGCGGAAGGCCGAGCGCCGCCATGATGAAAAGCCGGACCCAGGTACCGAGCACATAGCGGTCGAGGTGTCGCAATCCGTGGCCGGCCAGGTGGCGCTTGAGCCTGCGCGCTTCCTTCGCGAGTCGCGTGCGGATCACCGGAAGGCCTTCCTCCGGGGGAAGATCTTCCCGCGGAGCCGCCGGATGAAATGACCCAGGCCCTCGATTACTTCCCGCAGGTCTCCACCGCGGGTGGATCCGGATTGACGGCTCACCCAGAGCACCCCAAATATCCCAAGGACCGTGAGCACGATATTGGGCGCCCACATGGCGAACCACGGGGCCACATGGCCGCGGTCGGCCAGGCTCTCACCCGCGGTGAGCCCGATGTAATGGATGGCGAAAATCAGGGTACCACCCCCAATGACCAAGCCGATTCCCCCGCGCGGAAAACGCAGGGCCAGTACCACGCCGATGATCACGAAGGTGATGCACGCCATACTGATGGCCCACTTCTTATGGACCTCCACGGCGAAGCGGTCGGCCCGGCGGTCGGCTTCCCGGACCCGGTCGGCGGCGGACGCCACCTCGGACCAGTTGGAGAGCGGCACCCTCGCCCGCGGCGGCGGCACCGGGAGTTTGGGCGCTTGGATCGCTTGGCCTGCCTGGGGGGGCTGGATCTGTCCCGGCGGGGCCGGGGCCGGGACCTTTCCCCGTCTTTGCGGGCCCGGAACCTGTGCAGGTGCTTGAGCTTCGACCGTCCCCGGTAGGATGAGCTTCTCGACCGCCTTGAACCAGCTGCAGAAGCCGCTGCTAGTCGAATCCGGGCGCCCCACCGGCAAACGTGAGATCGATGGAAGCGCCAGCAGTGCGCGCAGGTCGTGGACGACCAGCTCGGTCCGCTCCCGCCTTGCTTCGACCTGCTCCCATTTGGCGTCGCGCACCACTGCCAGCATTTCGCAGGTGCTCATCTCGCGGTCGCCTCGGATAGATTCGCTGGTGTTCCGTTGGAGCTCGTCGTAGACGTTCTTGACCCTGATGTCGTTCACCGTGAAATAGGTGAGTTGAAATCTGGTAGGCTCGGCGGGACGGTACTGGTGGATCGACCCGTCGTACAGGCGCAAGCTCAAATCGGTTTGCCCCTCGGCGTACGCCATGGACCCGCTGTCCGCATAAATAATTCGGCGGCTCGCCTCGCCTCCAACATCATAGATCGTTACCCCTTTCAAGCGTCCGGTCGCAGCATCGATCCGGCTCGCCCGGATAAAGTACTTGGAAGGAGGGACTTCGTTGATGACCTGCTCCCGCAGGCCGAAGGCAGCCTTCTTCCTCCCGATGTCGATCAGCAGTGAACGAAGGCGGGCGTTGCTTCGGGGCAGCACCTGATCTACGAACGCCAGGTTGAAGAAGGCCATGCATATGCCCCAGACGAGCACGGGGGCCAGGATCTGATATACGCTGATCCCGTTGGCCCGCATGGCGGTGATCTCGTTGTCGGCCGCGAGATGGCTGAAGGTAAAGAGTACCGCCAGCAGGACCGCCATCGGCAGCGTCATGGCGATGATAAACGGCAGACTGAGCACGAACACTTCGGTGATGACGGACCAGGGCAGCCCCTTGCCAACCAGGGCGCCAAACTTCTTGGCCACCTGGCTGATCAGCATGAAGCCGGTCAGGGCCGCGAGGGCGAAGAAAAACGGCGCCACCAGCTGCCGCAGGAGATAGCGATGGAGCAGGCGCAAGCTATATTCCTCGATCCACTTCTCTCAAGCTCCTATATCGTTGCACTTCACTAGAGTGGCGCGCTCTCTCGTCGCCCTGTTCTGCCTTGCTGCGCTTCCCCGGCTGGCGGCCGCCCAGGTCCCAGCGGACACAACTTTCATGGGTGTTCGGCCAGCTTCCCGGGTGGCCTCGCTGTCACTCAGGGAGCCCCTGGTCCTCCGCGAGCTCTGGCTCGGTGCGCCTCGGCTGACGCCTGCCCTCAGGGCACTGGCCTGGGACAGCACCATGGCGGCGGCGCTCGATTCGGCCCGGGTCGAGCGGATCGCCGCGCTCCGCAACCTCACCCTGTACGGTCAGGCTATCCGGGACGAGATCCCGGAGAGCACGGAAACCCGGGGTCCGCGGCGAGGTGTGCTGGGTCTCTCTCCGAAGTATGCCGACCTGGCCCTCGACGGCCAAGTCAGACTGGAGCTTCGGACCGACCGGCTTCGAAACGAGCGCTGCAACCCGGCCCTCCTGCTGGACCCGAACTCCGGCTGCCGCGGCGGCTTCAAGCCACCCAGACTCGACAATCAGGTGAACATCAGGTCCGGCGGCACCATCGGGCAGCGGGTACATATCAACGTCGACTACGACACCGAGCGGGATTTCAGCGCCAATAACAACATCCAAGTTTACTACGAGGGGCTCGAAGACGAGATCATCCGGCGTATAGAGGTTGGTACCGTCACCTTCCTGCCTCCCCAGTCGCGATTCATCACTGCGGCCATTCCGGCCAATAACTTCGGTGTCAACGCAAGATTCGACGTCGGCTCGTTTCAGTTCCAGGCGCTGGCCGCAACCCAGAAGGGAAGCCAGGTGGCCGACCGAGTCTATACGGTAGGCCAGACCACCAGCCAGCCCCAGGATCGCCAGCTACGCGATCTGGATTTCGAGACGGGACGATTCTTCTGGGTGGTCGACCCCACCACCACGCTGCCCGGGTACCCCGCCATCGACATCCTGAATCTCCTGGCGGGTTCGGTGGTCCCGACCGAGCGGCCTGCGCAGGTTCGGGTATACCGCTACAGGCCCCCGCAGAACCAGACCGGGGCCGATCCCAATCTCGGCGGCATTACGGCTCTCGCCCGAACCACTGATCCCGCACTCACCCCCTTTGGGCCGGTGCGCTGGCAGCTCTTGATTCAGGGCACCGATTACTATCTCGATCCATCAGGTCTCTGGCTAGCCTTGGCCAGCAAGCTGGACCAGAACGACTACCTGGCGGTCAGCTATACCACCGCCGGAGGAACGGTGGTTGGAAGCTTTCCCTCCACGGACCAGGGCCAGGGCTCCAGCGATAGTCTGCGGCTGATCGTCGAGCCCAAGCGAGGTCCGGAGTCGGTGACCTTCCGGCACGAGATGCGGCAGATCTATCGCGCCGCCGGCGCAGATCTCGAGCCCCCATCGCTCCAGGTCAACCTGTCGGTCAATCGCTCCGAGCGGCCCCAGGGCGGGGGCACCACCTACCTTGGGCTCCTGGGCCTCGCCGTCCCGACCGATCAGAATGTCTTCGATCGCGAGAACCGGTTGTTCCCTCGCAGCCGAGACCCCGATGCGGCGCAGGTCCTCCGCGAGTCGTACATCGTCTTCCCCACGCTCACCCCGTTCGCCGATACCAGGCTGAGCCCGGCAGAGCGGTCTGATTCGCTCTATCGCACTCCGCTTTTCCTGCTGCTGGTTCAGGGACCGCCGACCAAGTTCCAGGTCCGGCTGCGCTACAACTCCACCGGTGCCGGTGACCGCTCCACGCTCAGTCTGGGGGCACTGCAGATCCGCGACGGGAGCGAGCAGCTTTCGCTGGGAGGAAGACGGCTGGAGCGGGGGGTGGACTACACCATCTCCTACGACCTGGGACAGGTCACCTTTCTCAATCCCGACGCTCTCTTCGGCAGTGCCGCGGGGCAGGTTACTGCCCGATTCGAGGAACAGGGGCTCTTCGCCGTTGCTCCCACCACCATCCTGGGGATTTCGACGCGCTACCTGCTGGGCAACGTGGGTGCCATAAACTTAATCGGGATGTACCAGCGAGAGCAGAGCGCATTCAACCGTCCTCCTCTGGGCTTCGAGGCGTCGGCCAATCTGGTCGGCGGCATCAACACCGAGCTCCGTTTCAAGCCGATGGCGCTGACCCGCTTGCTCAGCGGGCTGACTTCGGCTCCCGCAACGGCACCGTCCCTCCTTGACCTGAACGCGGAGTTCGCGTTTACGCAGCCGGATCCCAATCGCTCGGGCCAGGCCTACCTGGAGGAGTTCGAGGCCGAGGCCGGAATTCCGGTATCGCTGCGCGAGACGGACTGGGAGTTCGGCAGCCGTCCGCAGCAGGCCGATGGGGTCACTGACGTCGTGGGTGGCATCTTCGAGCAGGACGATGCGGTCGCGCTGACCTGGCAGAACCTGGTGCCCTCGGGGGGCTCTCAGGCTCTGGAGCTCCGACCGGAGGATATCGACACCCTCCTCCGATTCTCCGGCCGCAGTGAGCGGCTGGAGACCCCCATGTTCCTCACCCTGCATGCCGACACCGCTGGGGGGGTGGTGCAGCGAAATAACCACTCCCAGTGGTCCTTGCCGCCGCGTCCGCTCCGCCCGCGCTGGCGATCCATGGTGACATCACTGAGCCCCACCGGCGTGGACGCGACCCGGGACGAATATCTGGAGTTCTGGGTGTTCCAGCCGCCCGGCAGCCGGTCCGCTGATTCGGCGGGTGTCCGCCTGGTCTTCGACCTCGGGACCGTCAACGAGGATGCGCTGGCATTGGCGCCTGACAGCATCTCCGTGACCGGCGCCGATACCGTCCTGACCGGACGACAATACGTGGGTGAGGGGCGGCTCGATACCGAGCGCAGCAGACTTGACATCTTCGATGCCCAGGTTGACGACATCGGGATCCTGGGCGACCGGCCGGAGTTGGTAGATGCCGCCACCGGTGAACCATTGGGGGAGGTGCAGCTGTGCCAGCGGACGTTGAGCAGCGCGGTGCCCGTCTTTCCCTGGGGGGATCTGAGCGGAAGGTGCACCGCCGGAAATGGGATCCTCGATGCCGAAGACCTGAACGGGGACAACGTCCTCAACGCGTCAGGGCCGAACGAGAACGTCTTCCGCTACGTCGTGAGCCTGGTTCGGGGAGACAGGTACTTCGTCCGGAACGGGCGGCTGCTGCGAGACGGTAGTCCCAGCGGATGGGAGCTGTACCGCATTCCGATTCGCACTCCCGATATTACCATCGGAACTCCCAACCTTCGCCTGATCCAGCATCTCCGCGTGACGGTCGTCGCCCCCGCCGACGGTGGAGAGTCTGACATAGTGGCCCGCTTCGGCATGGCCCGCCTTCGCCTGGTCGGCTCGCCCTGGGTCCGCCGGGCGGAGGCCCCCATCGCCGGCATCTCCGGCGCCGCTGCCGAGCCCAGCGGAGAGGTGATCGCCTCGATCGTTTCGACCGAGAACCGGACCGACCTGGGGTACGAGTCGCCGCCCGGCGTATTGGAAGGGGTGTCGCAGCGGGGCGGAGATCGCAGCTCGCTGGGCACCCAGATCAACGAGAAGTCACTCCGATTGATCGCCCGGGGACTCGAGATCGGCGAACGGGCAGAGGCGTACCTGCGCCTGCCGGCCGGACCCCAGAATGTGCTGGGGTACCGAAACCTCAGAGTGTGGATGAGAGGTCGTGGAGACGGGTGGGAGCAGGGCGACTTGCAGGCGTTTATCAAACTGGGCAGCGACGACCGCAACTTTTATCTGTACCGCGCCGGAGCCCGCAGCACCACCTGGGAGCCCGAGTTCGACATCGATCTGGAAGTCTGGCGTCGCCTCCGCGCCGACCTGGAGACTCGCTGGCTCAGCGGTGCGCCAGCCTCAGGCGCGGCCGAGTGCGGCGGTCTGGACGTGAATGCCTACGTCGCGTGTGAAGGACCGTATCTGGTTCACCTGGGAGACCCGGGCATCAATCCCCCCAACCTGGCGGCGGTGCAGGAGGTATCGGCCGGGATCTATCGGGTATCAGGGACGACCCCGGAAGCCGAGCTGTGGGTGGATGACATCCGGCTGAGCAGTCCGGTGGCGGAAGTCGGTCAGGCCATGGCGATGGATGCCCGGCTGATAGCCTCAGACGTTGGGGCAGTGAGTGCGTCCTTCGTACGGGAGGATGGACAGTTCCATCAGCTCAATGAGGATCCCAGCTACCGTACGACCGGGACCTTCCAGCTCGCCACCAACTGGCGACTGGACCGTTTTCTCCCCACCAGCCTGGGACTCTCGGTTCCGCTGACGGTCGCCTACTCCCGGAGCGACGTGATCCCGGAACTCCTGACGGGTACCGATCTGCGAGGTGACGCGCTTCAAGGGCTCCGGAAGCCGCACTCGTGGACCGGCAACTACAGCCTGGCCATCCGGCGGAGCACCCGCGGAAAGAACTGGCTCGTGCGCGGGCTGGTCGATCCTCTCTCGGTGGTGGGCAACCTCACTCAGGGGCGGACACGAACCGAGCTGTCCGATGCGAACAGCGACGCTTATTCGGTGATCGTCGGATACAACCTTCAGATGCAGCGTCGCGGTCCCCGCTTGCCGTTTGGCGGGGTGGTGAAGGGTCTGCCCCGCTGGCTCCGGGAGAGCGAGTTCGGCAAGGGGCTGGCAGCCGCGAGCCTCGGCCTGGTGCCGACCAACATCCGCTTGACCAGCGGGCTCACCAGGAATCAGGCCGACTATTCGCTGTTTGCGGTTCCTATTGCCCGTAGCGATGACAACCTGATCACTCCGACGTTGTCACTCACCCATCTGTGGCGCAACTCGGGCGGACTGAGCTGGCAACCGCTTGGCTTGCTGGCGCTGACGGGGGACCTCACCAGCACCAGGGACCTCAGGGTCTATCCTGACTCGACTTCGATCGGGCGGTTGGCCTACCAGGAGCGGCGGTTCATGCTTGGGGTACCGGTTGGGGTAGAGCGGGACCGAACCCTGACCACGTCGCTCGCTCTCACGCCCCGGTTGACCTCCTGGTTGCGGCCGCGCTTCACCACCTCGAGCAGCTTCCTGCTATCCCGGACTCTCGACAGCAGGCCACCGGTGCAGGTGGATGGGGACAGCGGAGCCTTCATCCTGCCTCAGACGCTCAACAACTCCCGGGGTCGCGAGATCGCGGTTGCACTGGATCTGTCCCGTGCGCTGAGGCAGCTCTGGGGCGACAGCAGCGGGTTCGGAAAGGCCGTGTCCCGGGTGCGGCCGTTGGACTTCAGCAGCAAGCTCAGCCGCAACTCTACTTACGACCTTGCCGCTTTCACGCCGGATCTGGGCTTCATGCTGGGGCTCGGCGGTCGCGGTCGCTTTCTCAACCACGACGGTGAAGCTGCCCGGGGCGCCACGGAGACTCGCTCAGCCACGGTGGCATCGGGAGCCGACCTGCCACTCGGGTTCACTGCCACGATCTCGTATTCGTTGACCAGGACCGATCGCTTCCAGCTGCTCGGCGACGCGTTTTCCGAGACCGTAACCCGGCAGCGCGAGTGGCCGGTCGGCACCCTCCGCTGGACTCGCACGTTCCGCGGCGGGCCATTCGCCCTGGTGGCGGCGGGCGCGGGCCTCCGGCGCCGCTCCGGCACCTCGACTCAACCGAGCGGCGGCGGCACCGTTGCCACCAGTGCAACCTCCTCGTACGCGCTCACACCCGATGTGCAGCTGTCCTTCCGTAACGGCCTGGCGCTGACGATGAGCCTGGGGACACGGTCCCAGCGTACTGAAAACAACGGAAACGCCACCGAGCTGGACCAGGATGATCTGGTCGGCTCCCTCAACTATTCCTTCGCCCTGCCGTCGTCGATCAGCCGGATGCGGAAGCAGGTTCGCTCTACACTCACCGCGCTCGCCTCGAAGACCCTCACCTGTCTGGAGCAGCGGGACGACCCCCTGTGTATCGTCGTCTCCGATGTCCGGCGCCAGGAGATCCGTGGTGGCCTCGATACCGACCTGCTCAAGACGGTGAGCGGTGGCCTTCAATTCGGCTATTCGATCAGCGACGCGCGTCACGTGAGCCGCCGAACCTCTCAGATATTCCTGTTGCTGACCTTCCAGCTGTCGCTCTATGCGGGAGACTACAGGTAGGCGGTAAATACAGCGGCGGTAGATACCGAGGCGCGGTACGACCGGGGTAGGGCGGGAGCGAAAGGAAGCAGGGGGATGATTCCACATCTTCGGCAAGGTTACGTTACCGTATGCCATTTCAGAATCGCGGGCACCGTACCGCCCTTGCCGCCCTTACCGCTTTGTCCGCCCTCTCCGCCTGCCGCGAGAAGGCCAAACCGCCGCAGGAGTTCGACGGAGCAGCCGCGCTGGGGTACATCCAGACGCAAGTCGGGTTTGGTCCCAGGATCCCGGGAACCGAGGCCCACCGGCGAATGGGGGACTGGCTCGACAGCCTGCTCCGTCAGCGAGCCGATACGGTGATCGTGCAGAGCTGGGCTCATCGCACGGCACGAGGAGACTCGCTGCCGCTCCGAAACTTCATCGCCCGGTTCAATCCCTCGGCGGAGAAGCGGCTGCTCCTGCTGGCTCACTGGGACAGCCGGCCCATCGCGGATAGCCCCCGGTCGCGCGACTCCACCAAGCCGGTACAAGGGGCAAATGACGGCGGATCGGGCGTTGCCGTGTTGCTCGGCGTGGCCGACGTACTGAAGCGCGCGCCGACCGGGGTGGGCGTTGACCTTCTGTTCGTCGATGGCGAGGACTACGGAGACTTCACCAAGGATTCAGCGGACGTTTTGATCGGATCGCGCTACTACGGGGCACATCAGCTGCCGGGGCCGCGCCCGCTCTACGCCGTTCTGTTCGATCTCGTGGCCGACAAAGATCTCCAGATCTACCAGGAGGGTAACTCGCTGGTCGGCGCCCCCGAGGTGGTGGAGCTGGTCTGGGATACGGCGAAGGATCTTGGTTACAGCGGCTATTTCATCGCCTCGCCCCGCCACACCCTCATCGATGACCATATTCAGCTGCAGAAGTCAGGCATACGAGCCATCGACGTGGTGGATTTCGACTACCCCGCGTGGCACACGCCAGACGACACCATCGACAAGGTGAGCTCGGCAAGCCTGCAGGTGGTGGGCGACGTCGCTGTCGCCTTGGTGCGGCGGGAGCAGGAGCGGTAAAAGGCGGAAGACGAGGAGGCGGAAACGAACCTTGTCTTAATACCTTCCGCCCCTTGTCGCATGAATTCGCTTACCGCCGTACCGCCCGACCGCCGTACCGTTCTCCATGCTCCCCCCCGAACGTCGAGCCTTGCTCCTACTTCTGACCCTGGCGGTGGCTGGTCAGGGAGTACGCATCCTCGCTACCCGGCCCGACGAGCCTACCGGACAAGTTCAGATTCTCTCCTCGCACTTCGATGGGTCTCCGACGGCTCAGCGGGAGAGTACCATGCGCCAAGCCCGGCCCCTGGCACCGGGCGAGCTGATTGACGCCGATCTCGCGGCGCCGACCGAGCTTGCCCGGCTGCCCAGAGTTGGCTTGGCACTGGCAAAGATCATGGTGGCCGACCGGCTGGCCAAAGGCCCGTTCGGCAGCCTGGAAGGGCTCGATCGGGTGCCCGGAATCGGCCCCGGGCTGCTCCGAACCATGGCCCCCCACCTCACCTTTAGCGGGGCCAGAGCCGCACACGGGGTCCCCAATACACCGGGTGCAGGGCTTGGCACCGCGTTTGCTCCCCCGCCTCTTGGAAGCGTGGCTGTCGCCCGGCCGGGGCAGCCGGATAGCCTCGTCAACGTCAATCGGGCCACCACGGTCGAGCTCGAAAGACTGCCCGGCATAGGGCCTTCCCTGGCCCGGCTGATCGTGGCGGATCGCGAGGCCCGGGGACCGTTTGCGACGCTGGAAGCGCTGGACCGTATTCCAGGGATCGGGCCGGGGCGGGTGGCTCGTCTCAAGAGGTTGGCCACCGCGCGGTAGGGTCATCCCTCACGTCATCGGCGCCATCTTCCGATGCTATCCCTGAACCCTTTCTTCGGATACTTCAGACCTAATGGCGACCGCACCTGCCGGAGGCGATCGGCTTGGAGAAATCCTGCTCCGTGAAGGCCTCGTCACCCGAGAGCAGCTCGGGCAGGCCCTCACCGAGCAGAAGAACACCAAGCACCGGCTGGGCTACGTCCTGGTCAAGCTCGGCCTGGTTCAGGAGCTGGAGATCACCAAGGTCCTGGCCCGGCAGTATCGCATGCCGGCGGTCGATCTCACCCGGTTCGAGGTCGATCCAAAGATCATCAAGCTGGTTCCCGCCGAAATGGCCACCAAGAGCGTGGTACTTCCGCTCAAGCGGGAAGGCCGCACGCTCACGATCGCCATGGCCGACCCGACCGATCACGGCCTGCTGGAAGACCTCAAGTTCATCACCCGCTTCGACCTGTTTCCGGTCATCGCCGGCGAGTACACCCTCCGTAACCTGATCGAGAAGCACTACGAGTCCTCCGACCAGCAGCTGCAGAGCCTGCTGAAGGACATGGAGGAGTCGGGCGAGGATGTTGAGGTCGTCGAGGAGCAGGAGGACGAGGCCGCCACCCAGGCGCAGATCGACGACGCGCCGGTGGTCAAGCTGATCAACGGTCTGCTGACCGACGCGGTCAAGCGGGGCGCCAGCGACATTCACATCGAGCCGTTCGAGCACGAGATCCGGGTCCGGTACCGGATCGACGGCGCGCTGCTCGAGATCATGAAGCCGCCGCTCAAGATGAAGGCGGCGCTCACCTCGCGGGTAAAGATTCTCTCGCAGCTCAATATCGCCGAGCGGCGGGTGCCGCAGGACGGCCGCCTCAAGCTGAAGATGGGAAGCCGCGTGATCGACTTCCGCGTCTCCACCCTCCCGGTCCTCTTCGGCGAAAAGATCGTGCTCCGAATCCTCGACAAGGGCAACCTGACGCTGGACCTGACCAAGTTCGGCTTCGAGGAAAAGGCGGAGCGGGACCTGATGAAGTCGATTCTCAACCCCTACGGCATGGTGCTCGTCACCGGACCGACCGGATCAGGAAAGACCACGACGCTGTATTCGGCGCTCTCCCGCATTAACACGACCGAAGTCAACATCATGACCGCCGAGGACCCGGTCGAATACAACCTTATGGGCATCAACCAGGTGCTGGTGCGCACCGAGATCGGGCTCACTTTTGCCGCCGCGCTGAAGGCGTTCCTGCGGCAGGACCCGAACATCATCATGATCGGTGAGATCCGGGATCTGGAGACCGGAGGTATCGCGATCAAGGCGGCCCTCACCGGCCACTTGGTGCTCTCCACCCTGCACACCAACGACGCGCCGAGCACCATCACTCGTATGATCGACATGGGCATCGAAGCGTTTAACGTGGCCAGCGCGGTAAACCTCGTAGTTGCACAGCGTTTGGTGCGCCGAATCTGCAAGGACTGCAAGGCGGAGCACAAGTACACCGATGTCGAGTTGTCCGCGCTGGGCACAGATCTTGAGAGTCTGAGGACGATCAAGTTCATCAAGGGAACTGGCTGCGATACCTGCAGCGGAACCGGCTACAAGGGCCGGGCCGGCCTCTATGAGGTCATGGCCATGTCGCCTGAATTGCGCCGGATGATCCTTCGGGGAGCCTCGGTGGCTGACATCCAGACCCAGGCTGTCGCTGACGGGATGCTCACGCTACGGATGGACGGGATGAAGAAAATCGAACGCGGCGTGACCACCCTCGAGGAAGTCGTCAAGGAGACTGCCGGATGACGTTCAACCTGCGCTCACTGCTCGAAGAGATGATACAGCGGGATGCCTCGGACCTCCACATCACGGCGGCCGAACGTCCCAAGCTTCGGGTCGACGGTGACATGGCCGACAGCTCGGTGGCCGACGTTCTGACGCCCAAGGACACACTTCAGCTGGCGTATTCGGTGTTGACCGAAAACCAGAAGAAGCGCTTCGAGACCGAGGATGAGCTGGACTTTTCTTTCGGAATTCAGAACCTGGCGCGCTTCCGCGGCAACGTGTTCAAGCAGCGTGGCTGTGTGGCCATGGTAATCCGCATGATTCCCTTCAATGTGCGAACCTTTCAGGACTTAGGCCTTCCGGCGGTCATTGCCAAGTTGGCCGAGCGGCCCCGTGGACTCATCCTGGTGACCGGTCCAACCGGCTCGGGGAAGTCCACCACGCTGGCGGCCATCATTGACAAGATCAATAAGGAGCGGAAGGGCCACATCATCACGGTGGAGGACCCCATCGAGTTTATCCATCGGCATCAGTCCTGTATCGTGAATCAGCGGGAGATCGGCACCGACACCAAGTCGTTCGCCAGCGCGTTGAAATACGCGCTCCGCGAGGATCCGGACGTCATTCTGGTGGGAGAAATGCGGGACCTCGAGACGGTGGCTGCCGCGCTGACCATAGCGGAGACCGGCCACTTGGTGCTCGCCACCCTGCACACCAATTCCGCCGCGGAATCCATCAACCGCGTGATCGACGTCTTCCCTTCCAACCAGCAGTCTCAGGTCCGGGCCCAGCTCGCCTTCGTGCTCGAGGGCGTGGTCACCCAGACGCTGCTGCCGAAGCTGAAGGGGCGGGGCCGGTCCATGGCGGCCGAGATCATGGTCGCCACTCCCGCCATCCGGGCGCTGATCCGCGACGACAAGGTCCACCAGATCTATTCGGCCATGCAGTCAGGCAAGAAGTTCGGAATGCAGACCATGAACGACGCACTATTCCAGCTGTACACCAGCCGTGATGTGGCTCAGGAAGAGTGCGAGCGGGTATCGCACGATCCCAAGGAGTTCCTGCGGATGATCGGGATTACTCCGATGGAAGATCAGGAGATGGGCAGCGCCGATCGACAGCAGCAGCAGAAATCCGCCGGCCGCCGGTAACACCGCCAGGGCGCACAGCCTGCGCCCACGATTGGGGAGAGGACCATGCCACTTTTCGAATACACCGCGCGGAACGCCGCGAATGGCCAGATCCAAAAGGGCCAGGTGGACGTCAAGAGCAAAGAGGAGGTCAGCGCCTACCTCCGCAAGAACCGGATGATGCTTGTCAGCGTCCGCGAGGCACCCAAAAAGATCAGCATTGGGGGTGGCCTGGGGAAGGCGAAGGTCAAGACTCGCGATATCGTGATCTTCACCCGGCAGTTCGCCACGATGATCAACGCGGGCCTGCCGCTGGTGCAGTCGCTCACCATCCTGGCGGAGCAGACCGAGAACAAGACCCTGAAGGAGGTCACCAAGGCGGTGGTGCACGACGTCGAGTCGGGCAACACGCTGGCGGACGCCTTCTCGAAGCATCCTCGCGCATTCACCGACCTCTACGTCAACATGGTCGCGGCTGGTGAAGCCGGCGGTATTCTGGACACCATTCTGCTCCGTCTCGCCACGTTCCTGGAGAAGAGTGACGCCCTGATTCGGAAGGTCAAGGGCGCAATGATTTACCCGGCGGTCATCTTCAGCGTGGCCATCATCGCCATCGCCGTGCTGCTGATTTTCGTCATCCCAACCTTCCAGAGCATGTTCGCTTCGGTGAACATGGAGCTGCCGCTGCCGACGCGTGTGGTCATCGGCATGTCACAGCTGCTGATCGGATACTGGTGGGCCTTCATTATGGCCATCGGGCTCGTAATCTTCGCGTTCAAGAAGTACAACTCCACGCCCAACGGCCAGAGACACGTGGACGGGGTCATGCTCAGGGCCCCAATCCTGGGCGACATCCTCCGGAAGTCCGCCGTCTCCCGGTTTACCCGGACACTCGGCACCCTGATCTCCTCCGGCGTGTCGATTCTCGATGGGCTGGAGATCACGGCAAAGACGGCCGGCAACATGGTCATCCATGATGCGGTCATGGAATCACGGCAATCCATCGCCGGCGGTGAGACCATCGCGGCCCCGCTGCAGAAGTCCAAGGTCTTCCCGCCCATGGTCATCTCGATGATCGCGGTCGGCGAGCAGACCGGTGGCCTGGACGAGATGCTGACCAAGATCGCCGACTTCTACGACGAGGAAGTGGACGTTGCCGTCTCGTCGCTTCTCTCCCTCATGGAGCCGGTGATGATCGTGGTCCTCGGTGTCATCGTCGGCGGCATGGTGGTGGCGATGTACCTGCCGATCTTCGACATGATGAACGCGGTACAGTAGAATCAGCTCGGGACAGTCTCGCTACGCATGGCGGGCCGGAGATTCTCCGGCCCGTCTGCGTATCCCGTACGGCGGCCCATGCGGAGCCATCTTCATGACCACGGAGGCGGGTGAGGCCGCTCCGCCGCTCTCTGCGCCTCGATCGACCTGCTCTGCTTTCTCGGCTTCGACGGACACTTCAAGCGGTTGAATCCTGCCTGGGAGTGTGGAGACTATATCGCGACACACGAGCCCCCGGCTCAGCCACGAGATCGGTTCCGGCTGCAAGGAGACCGAGCTCGAGCCGCAGTTTGAGAGCCTGGAGGAGTAGGGGCCAGTTTTGGCTACCAATCCGTAGGCCTGTAGTCCTTCAGGAACTGGCCCCACACATGCTCGCCCGAGTTGATCCCCGCCATGATCGGGTCCACGATCCGCGCGGCGCCGTCCACGATGTCCAGTGGTGGATGGAAGCGGTGCTCGGCCACTTTGCGAGCCGCAAGGTCGGCGGGATCTTCGTCGGTGATCCAGCCGGTGTCCACGCTGTTCATGTGGATGCCATCACTGTGATAGTCGGCGGCCGACGTGCGGGTCAGCATGTTGAGCGCGGCCTTGGCCATATTGGTGTGTGGATGGCGTGTGGTCTTGAAGTTCCGGTAGAACTGGCCTTCGACCGCCGAGACGTTGACGATGTGCTTGTCCTGCTCGGGCGTGCGCAGCATCAACGGCTTGAGCCGCGCGTTCAGGACGAAGGGGGCAACCGCGTTCACCAGCTGCACCTCCAGCAGCTCGACCGCCGGCACGTCGGCCAGCAGCATCCGCCACGAGTTCGACTCCCGGAGGTCCACCTGCTGCTGGTCCTGGTCGAGCAGTCCCGCGGGGAAGTGGTGCCGTTGGGGCCAGTGGTCCTCCGGTAACAGCGGCACCTGGGAGAGCTCGGCCGAGTTGGCCAGCCCCGCGATGCTGGGAAGTCTCCGCTCGAACGCCGCCGGAGTGGCGGCCGCGGGCCCGTCGAAATGCAGGTGAGCACCACGCCACCCTTCATAGGTCCCCAACAGCCGACGGGTGGGCTCCGGCATGGCGTGGAGCGCCGCGGTCTCCCGGGCCATCATGTGCTCGTAGAACTCGGGCGGCCGCCGCACGGTCTGGCAGGCATTGTTGACGATGAAGTCGAGCCGCTTACGGGTCGTCAGCAGCTCCCGGCAGAACGCTTCGACGCTCGGCGTATGGCGCAGGTCGAGTCCGAAGATCTCGAGCCGGGGCCCCCAGTCGGCGAAATCCGGTTCTGCGGCGTAGCGGACTGCGCAATCCCGGGGAAACCGGGTAGTAACGATCAAGTGGGCGCCCGCCCGCAGCAGCTTGATGCCGGCCTGGTAGCCAATCTTGACCCGGCCGCCGGTCAGCAGCGCCACCCGGCCCCGCAGGTCGGCCAGCTCGGTCCGCTTGGCAAAGTTGAACGCCGCGCAGGACGGGCACATCTGGTCGTAAAAGTGGTGGATGGTGGTGTACTTGTGCTTACAGACGTAGCAGTGCTGTGGCTCCACCGCTTCCCGGAACTCGGGGTCGCTAGCCTCCCGTTGCTCGAACGGGATCGGCGGAAAGACGTTGGGACTGGTGTAAACCGCCCGTCGCCGGAGCGTGCGGATGCCGGTCTGGTTGAGCACCCGGTTCTCCTGCTCGATCTTCTCTGCCTTGCGGCGCCGGCTGCTGGCACGCACCAGCTGCCGGCGGCCCGTGGCATCGGGCGCGTAGACGTGACCCGCCGCCTGGAGCAGGCGTTGCCGCTCAGTGGGAGCAATCTCCAGCAGCAGGCCGCGGTCGGAAACGATCGATTCGAGCAGCTCGGTCGCCGCCCGGACGCGGTCGTGGAAGCTGGCCGCCGGAGGCTGCTCCGGGCGGCTGATGTTGGTGTTGGTCATGGCGCGAAGTTTAACCGGCGGCGGGGCACCCGTCATGCGGCGGCTCACGGTCCGGGTCGAGGACGCCAAGGACGGTCTGAGGCAGCGCCTGGAGCTCGGGTCTCAACTCCCGTCCGCTCATCTCCGGCACATGGTGTCTCCGGGGCCTTTGCAGGACCGCCAGGCGGTCGAGCCGGGCATGGCCATGCCCCAACCCGAGGGTCGAGCCAGCAGCGGCCCCTATCTGTACACCCTCCGTTAGGCCTGTTTGGCCTTCTAATTGCCCCTCCGCTGGTCGACAGCACCCCCAATAACACCCCGTCTCAACCGTTCCGGAGGGCTCCATGGTAGGTAACCGATTGGTACTTCTCACGATGGCCGTTCTGGTCGGCTGCGGCGGCGACCGTGACGGCGCTGCGGCAGGCGACGGCTCGACCCGCGATCTGCAACGTCCAGCAGTCAACGCCAACGCCCGTCTGAACGACGCGCCCAAGGCCACAAGCAGCAAGCCGGCGACCAAGGCTGCCGCGAAGCCCGCGGCCAAGCCGGCGGCGCGGGTGCTCGCGACCGGCACGGCGATCCCGGCGAAGTTCGACGCCGGCATCAGCTCGCGCACTCACAAGGCCGGCCAGAACCTCACCGGTACCGTCTCGGCCGACGTCAAGGACAAGAGCGGTCGGGTGGTCATCCCGGCCGGCTCCAAGGTATACGTCACCATCAAAGTGATTCACGAGTCGGAGCGGAAGAGCGACAAGACCGGCAAGCTGGTGCTCACCCCGACCAAGGTCGTGATTGCCGGCCGCAGCTATCCCGTGTCCGGGTCGGCTGCCGCGCTCGATCGCACCCTCCAGGACCGGAAGACTAACGCGGGCGACATCGCCAAGGTCGGAGTCGGCGTAGGTGCCGGCGCCCTTCTGGGCACTGCCGTGAGCGGTGGCAGCACCAAGGGAGCCATTATCGGCGGTGTGGCTGGTGGTGCGGTAGGCGCCCAGCGCGCCGTCGAGACTCAGGACCGCGACGTGGTGGTACCGGTCGGCTCACGCCTCAAGGTGACCCTGGCCGCGCCGTTCCGCCGCGCGATCTGAAAAAGGCTCGACCGAGAGAGAACTGCCTTGCCGGCCAGCTGCGGGCATGGCGGTTTCTCTGGCCGCGGCGGGCGAGTTTGCTATACTGAGGAATGTCGAGAGCGTTTGTTAATGAGGATGCGGGTACGGGAGATGTGGGTCCGCGCTTTCCGCTCCCCGACCGGGATGATCCGGGGTTCGATGCCGCGGCAGCACGCGCCCTCCTTCAGGGCGCCCACCTGGGAGACACGGCCAGCGCCGAGTCGGCCACGGGCTATTACTGGGGGGAGCCTCGCCTCCGTCCGGTAGTGGAGCGGATACTGGCCGAGGCACGCCAGGATGGAAACGAGCGGCTGGAACAGCTGGCTGAGCGGTTCCTTCGGGTGCCGACCAGGAGCTCCAGCTCTGATTGACAGCGCAGAGACCGCGCCCTAGATTCTGCGCGGGAAATATTTGGGAAATGGATGGCCTCGCGGGACCAGTGAATATCCTCAGGGACCTGGCTCACAGCCGGGTCCCTTTTCGTTGAGCCCGGCGCGGGGGCGAAGTCCGCGAAACATTCACTGTCGGCAGGTACGGCATCACCGGACTCCGACGACAAACCAATTAGAGGAGTACGGAAACATGGCACGTACCACCGGAACCGTGAAATGGTTCAACGACGCGAAGGGCTTTGGCTTCATTACTCCGTCCAACGGTCAGAAGGACTGCTTCGTCCACCACTCCGCCATTCAGGGCAGCGGCTTCAAGTCCCTGGCTGAAGGCGAGAAGGTGGAGTTCGACATCGTGCAGGGTCAGAAGGGCCCGGCGGCGGAGAACGTCACGAAGATCAAGGACTGATTGACCGGGGGGAACGAAGGAACGGGGTCGCCTGGCTCGACTGGGCGGCCCCGTTTTCATTTTGGGGGCCGTGAGCGGTCGGGTAGTTCCCTCGTTTCCTGGTTCAGTTGGTTCCCTCATTCCGCTGCAAT
Source organism: uncultured Gemmatimonadales bacterium (assembly GCA_963742755.1). Taxonomy (GTDB): domain Bacteria; phylum Gemmatimonadota; class Gemmatimonadetes; order Gemmatimonadales; family GWC2-71-9; genus CAVVWJ01. The sequence goes on along the minus strand of CAVUMU010000010.1, from coordinate 1,054,331 downwards.
CTGGAATCTCTTCGATAGGGAAACACATCGACCACCTCGCCCGCGGCCAGCCGACGCTGTACTCCCTGCCAGAACGCGGCGTCCAGGAGATCGCCGTGTGCCTCGAGAAATGTCTCCCGCAGGCTCCCGGGTGGCACCAGGAAGGCCTTGAACTCCTCAGGGAAGACGTCCTGGTCCCCGACGTGAAACCAGGGCTCGGCGGAGAACTCGTCCTCTAGGGATGTGGCCTCGGGAATACGGCGAAAGCGGCACTCGGACAGCAGGCAGAGCTCGTCGTAGTCGTAACAGATGACCCGGCCGTGCCGCGTCACCCCGAAATTCTTCAGCAGCATGTCACCGGTAAAGATGTCGGCCGCGGCCAGATCCTTGATGGCGTCGCCATAGTCCACCACTGCCTCCCGCGCCGTGGCCTCGTCGCTTTCCTGGAGAAACAGGTTGAGTGGGGTCACCCGCCGTTCGGTGTATAGATGGCGGACGACGACCCGGTCGCCCTCGACACGAATGGTTGCTCCCGCCACGCCCGTCAGGTACTCCAGCAGGTCATCCGGGAAGCAGCGCCGGGGGAATTCCAGGTGCTCGAATTCCTGGGCGTCGGCCAGCCTGCCCACCCGGTCCCGTACGAACACGAACTGGTATTTCTCCATGACGGCACGCCGGGTCGTGTTCTTGGGCGCGCCGAAGCTGTCCTTGATGGCCTTGAACACCACGTTGAGCGATGGCAGGGTAAAGACCGCCATTACCATGCCTTCCTCACCCTCCACAAAGGCGAATCGGGCATCCGGCTCGTCCAGGTGCCGCATGAGGCTGCGGTAAAGCTCGGTCTTTCCGTGCTTGTTGTATCCGATGGTGGTATAGAGCTCGTGGACCAGCTTGAGGGGCATGATCGTGCCCAGGAAATCCACCAGTGCTCGAGGCCGGGGCGCGTCCACCCGGAAGTAGGTCCAGCTGAATCCGAAGACGACACTCGCCTCGTCCGACGTCATCAGGACCGCGTCCACCACGATGCCGCGTTCCGCGTGCAGCAGCGGCAGCACCAGGGGAATGACCTCGCCGCCGGCCCGGATGCGGCCCACGAGGTAGGCGCCCTTGTTGCGATAGAACACCGAGCGCACCATGTCGAGCTGGATTGGGCCCGGCGCGTTGGTTACCTGGCGAACCCGGGCGTCGATGAGCTGGGCAACCAGTACGGTGTCCCGGTCCAGCTGGGCATAGGGCACTGACCATGGAATTCCCGCCAGGACATGTCGCACCACGCCGGCATCAATGGCGGGAGCATTGTAGCGGTCGAAAATCGTGGGGTCGTCCCGAGAGGGCGGGGACGGAGAAAGATGGAGATACTCGATCGCGGGATCGACGCCCACGGTGCTGAACACCCGGCGGGTCACTGAGTTGAAAAAGGTCTCGGCCAGCTCGGCACCAGGTCCTGCCGATGCAGGGCGGGCATGGTCCGACTTCATGGCGGCCCACACCGTCCGCTCCATCACCCCATCTTCCAGGATGTCGTGGACGTCGGCCACCGCGGCGTCAACGTGCGCCTTGTAGAGGGCCAGGCGCTCGGTTGCATCGGCCTGAGCCCCGGACCAGTCGCGCTGCTCGAAGCGCCTCTGAGCCCGGCTGGTGATCTCCTCAAAGCCACGCTGGTATTTCTCGTATGCCAGGCGAATGGAGGCCACGGCAGCCGCGACCGGACGAAGGCTTGCATTGCCGTTCATTCGTCACCCGATCAGATTGAGCGGCGAAACATCCCTGCCACTCGGAGCCCCAGCAAGAGGCACGCGTTATGTCAGCTACCACCGCGGCTCGCAAGACGGCCCCGTCCCCGCCGGGCGGCGAGCCAATCACCCTGCGCCAGGGGCGGATCGAAGTGCCGTCCACTCCGGTGATCCCCTTCATCGAGGGAGATGGAACCGGTCCCGATATCTGGCGGGCATCGCAATACGTCTTCGACAACGCCGTCCAGCGGGCCTATGGCAGCCGGCGCAAGATCGCCTGGCTGGAGGTGCTGGCTGGTGAGAAGGCCAAGGAGCGGATGAACAGCTGGCTCCCGGATGAAACCCTCGCCACCATCGATAAATACCTGGTCGCCATCAAGGGGCCCCTGACCACGCCGGTCGGGGGCGGCTTTCGGTCGCTCAATGTCGCGCTGCGTCAGAAACTCGATCTCTATGCCTGTGTCCGTCCGGTCCGCTACTTCACCGGGGTGCCCTCACCGGTTAAGGCTCCCGAGGCGGTGAACATGGTGATTTTTCGGGAAAACACCGAAGACATCTACGCCGGCATCGAGTATAAGGCCGGCAGCGAGGACGCACGCCGGGTGGTGGATTTCCTTCAGCGGGAGATGGGAGTCCAGACCATCCGCTTTCCGGCCACCAGCGCCATCGGAATCAAGCCGATCTCCGAAGAGGGCTCGAAGCGGCTGATCCGGTCCGCCATTGACTACGCCCTCATGCAGAAGTACGAGAGTGTCACGCTGGTGCACAAGGGTAACATCATGAAGTTCACCGAGGGCGGCTTCCGCGACTGGGGCTATGAGGTGGCCCGGGACGAGCACGGGGCGACCGACCTCGACGGCGGACCCTGGTCCAGGCTGCCGGGCGGTCTGGTCATCAAGGACGTGATCGCCGACGCATTCCTGCAGCAGATTCTGACCCGGCCACGGGATTACGGCGTCATCGCCACGATGAACCTCAATGGCGACTACATCTCCGATGCGTTGGCCGCTCAGGTCGGCGGCATCGGCATCGCGCCGGGGGCGAACATCAACTATCTCACCGGTCACGCCATCTTCGAGGCAACCCACGGCACCGCTCCCAAGTACGCCGGGCAGGACAAGGTCAATCCGGGATCGGTGATCCTTTCGGGCGAAATGATGTTCCGCTATCTCGGCTGGAACGAAGCCGCGGACCTGATCATCTCGTCGCTGGAGAAGACCATCACGCAGAAGCGGGTGACCTACGACTTCGAGCGGCTGATGACCGGGGCGACGTTGCTGAAGACCAGCGAGTTCGGTAAAGCGATGGTGGAGAACATGTAGCGTGAACGGTAAACCGTGAGCCGTGAACGGGGTGGGGGCGGTGGCCGGTTTACGGTTCACGGTCGCGCCTTTTCAGTTTCTCGATCTCCCGCCGGTCCTTCTTCGTCGGTCGCCCGCGCTCCGGCACGAAGGCGGCATGAAGGCTCTTGAGTTGCAGGGCCAGCGCCTCGCGCGCGGCCCGGCTCGCCGGCTTCTCCTCGTAAAGCCTGGCCGCTTCTGCAGCTGGTCCCCGCCGGTCCGAGAGTTCTCGCACCACGATCTGGTGCTCGTAGGGTCCCAGCCGGACCCGAACTTCGTCGCCCACCTGCAACGGCTTGGCTCGTTTGACTCGGTCACCATTGACCTGGACCTTGCCCCCTGCGATGGCCTCCGCGGCCAGCGACCGGGTCTTGTAGAACCGGGCAGCCCAGAGCCACTTGTCTACCCGGACCCTGCTGTCATCCGATTCGGTCATCCGTTAAAACTAGCGAAGGCGCGAGCCTGTCGGCGCCCTCTTTTGCGAGGTGTGGGGCAGAATCAGAGGCCCTAATGCCGCTCCCCGGGGGCTCCGCCCCCTCCCAGAGCTAAGTCTGCGGCGGCGCGGCATTTGCAGGCCCATCGCCGAATAGACTCCTCCCATTGATCGGATTATCGTGACGCACCTGGTCCACGTCTGGCTGTGGTTTGCCAGCATCGCTGTTTTTCCCTCGGCATTCGTTCGGCAGGCTACCCCACGGCCCGCCGCGATCGCGGATTCCGGTGAGGTCGCCCCTGCCCTCGATTCGGCGCTGGCTCGCGCGGAGGAGGCCATGGTGCGCGGCCGTCCCTGGCAGGCCACCCGGATCCTGGCGCCATGGCTGGGTGACTCGTCTCGCCGGACCCCGGCCGCCGTCTATCTGGCCGCGCGGGCCGCAAGCGAGTGGAAGGGGTGGCGCGAGGTGTTACAGCTGTTGGCGGGGGAGCGATGGATCGACAGTTTGTACAGCGGAAGTGCCCGCGTGCTGCTGGCTCGCGCTGCCCTGGAGCGGCGTCAGGATTCTCTCGCCCTGGGACACGCCGCTCGCGCGGTCCAACGGCACCCGTCGGGTGAGCGACTGCTCCTGCTCGCGACCGCGCTGGATCGTCTGGGTGCGCGCGACAGTGCCGCAGTGGTGTACACTCATGCCGCCGACCGGCTCCCGGTCATAGCCGACTGGCTTCTGCTGCGTGCGGCTGCGGTGACGGACGACAGTGTTGCTCGCGCGGGACTCTACTATCGGATGACCAACCCGCTTGCCCGGGTTCGGATTCCCTGGGCCGAGGCCAGCGCGCACGAGCGAACCGGCGACCTGCAGGGAGCCGCCCGGCGCTACGCCGCTGCCGGCGATCGTCTGACCAGCCTCCGCCTGCGACTCGCCTCGACTCCAGATAGCGCGCCACGCGTGCTACTCCGGCGCGACCTTCTCGCCACCGCGGCCGGCCGTCCAGGCAGCGCCGCGCGGGAGGCCATCGCGATCCTGGACAGCATTTTTGCCCCGCTCGCTCCGGGAGAGGAGCTCGTCGTGGCCCGTGCGGCAGCGGAATCCGGGCTCCAGGCCCGCGCGATCAGGGGCTTTGCCCGTGCGGTAGCCGCGGGTCTCGGCTCCAGCGAAGACCGCTTTGCCTATGGCACCGCGCTCACCCGGCTGGGCCGGAACGCGGAAGCCGCCGTACAGTTCAAGCTGGTTCGGGAGCCGACGCCCCTGGCCGCGCTTGCGGCCTACCAGTCGGCTCGCTCGCTGGTGCGCGATGGTCAGCTCGAGAAGGGGCGCGCCGCGCTGATGGAGGTTATCCGGAAGTATCCCCGCGATACCACGGCCGCCGCCTCGGCGTTTTTCCTGCGAGCTGATCTCGCGTCGGACGACCGGGGCGACCTCGAAGCCCGCCGACTGTATGGGGTCGTGGCCACTCGCTATCCCACCAGTCGCTTCGCTCCCACGTCGCGCTTCCGCGCCGCCATGATCGCCCTGCTGAGCGGGGAAGCCAAGGTCGCGGCCCGGGAGTTCGATGCCCTGGCCGAGCGCTACCCCGGCAGCGACGAGGCCGCGCCCGCCATCTACTGGGCGGGCAGGAGTTGGGCCGATGCGGGTGACAGCACCCTCGCCCGTAATCGTTGGCAGACCGTGGGCGGTCGTGATCCGCTCTCCTACTACGCGGCCCTGAGTGCGCGGCGACTCGGGATCGAAGCCTGGGTGCCCCCGGCGGCAACCGACTCGTTCCCCGCTGACCCAGACCTGGACCGCCAGATCTCCAGCGCCGCGCTGCTGGCGCGCCTGGGACTTGCGGCCGAGGCCCGTTGGGAGCTGGACCGGCTGGCGCGATCGGTTGACTCGTCACCCGAACGGCTCCTCGTCATTGCCAACGCGTTTCGCAGCCAGGGGCTGGCCTCCCAGGCAATCCAGCTGGCCCGCCGCGCCCTTGCTCGTGGGGCACCGGCCGATGCCCGCACCTATCGGCTGATTTACCCCGTGGTTCATGAAGACGCGCTACTGGCCGAAGCGGTCGAGCATCGCCTCGACGTGAGCCTGATCGCCGCCCTGATTCGGCAGGAGTCGAACTTCAACCCTGCCGCCACCTCCCCGGCCGGTGCCCGCGGTCTGGCGCAGGTCATGCCCGAGCTGGGTGAGCGCCTGGCTCGCGACCTGGCCTATCCGGTCTGGGATCCCATTCTGCTATACCAGCCGGATGTCAGTATCCAGCTCGGCGCGGTGCATCTGGGAGAATTGTTCACCCGCTATGACCAGCGCGCTCACATTCTCGCGGCCTACAACGCGGGTACCTCGCGGGTGGAGCGCTGGTCCAAGCGTATCGGCGTTGAGGATCCCGAGGTGTTTGCCGAGCGCATCTCCTTCGTCGAGACCCGCGACTACGTGCGCATTATCCAGCGTAACGAAGACATCTATAGGGCGCTCTACGGTCCCCATGTAACTCAGCGGGCGGAGGTTGTGCGGCCCGCCGCCTCGGACGAGATCCCCGTACCGGGGGACATTCCACAGATGTGAGTCTGGCAGTGGAGGGGTCATCGTCTTAGTTTGAGACGGCCTCCTCACTGCCAAGGTTCATCCGGTTGCTCAACGCCGCCCAGCCCCTGGCTCTGCTCGACCGCGTCGGAGAGGGGATCTTCTCCCTCGATTCCGATTGGCGTTTCTCCTACATCAACCGCCACGCCGAGCGGGTCCTCGCCCGTCTGTCCGGCACTCCTTCCGCCGATCTGCTCGGCACGGTTATCTGGGATCGTCCCTCACTAGCCGACTCCTCTTTGGGTCGCGCCCTGCACCGGGCCCATGCCGAGCAGATCGCAGTGGTACATGAGGTACTCGATAGCGGTGACCGGGGATCGATTGAGGTCCGCGCCTACCCCTCCGATGACGGACTCACCGTGCTGCTCCGCGAGAGCGCGCTTCAGGGACATACGGCCCAGATTCTCGATGGAATGGGCGAGGCGTTCCTGGGCTGCGATCACGAGTGGCATATCACCCACGTCAACGAGCGAGCCGATCGGATCCTTTCCCCGCTCGGGTTCGGGCGGGCCCGGCTGCTCGGATTAAATGTCTGGCGTGCCTTCCCCCTGCTGGCGGGCACCCGGATCCAGGCCGAAGCCTTTCGTGCGCATGCCCAGGGAACCGAGGTCGAGCTGGAGGAGTATCTCCCACCCCTGGAGCGGCCCTTTGCCGTCAGGATCGCTCCCACATCCAGCGGCCTGGTCTGCTACGCGCGCGAGGTTGCGGAAAAGCCTGCGGCTGAGGAGTCCGCCCTGCAGGCCAGCGAGGAACGATTCCGGAGTCTGGTGGAATCGATCGACGACGTCGTCTTCCGCCTGGATCGGGATCAGCGCTGTGTGGACGCATTCGGCCGCTGGCTGGAGCGGGAAGGCTTCTCGCCCGCCGATCTGGTCGGGAGAAGGATCGACGAGATCGTCGGGCCGGAAGCGGCCCTGATTCACGAGGAGGCCAACCGCACTGCGCTGGCCGGTGGAACGATCACCTACGACTGGGTACTTCGTTCCAGCCGTGGCGTGCACCACATGCAGACCACGCTTTCTCCCCTCCGTAGCGGCAGTGGTGAGGTGATCGGAATCGTCGGGGTCGGGCGAGACATCAGCCTTCGGGTGGAGGCCGGGCGCGAACTGCAGCGGTGGGCCCGGATCTTCGAGCATGCCGGCTGGGGGGTGGCCATTCTCAGCGGCGACGGAGAGACCATCGAGAGCGTGAATCCGGCCTTTGCCCTGATGCACGGCTGGACGGTGGATGAGCTGCGGGGGAAGCCGATGGCCTGTCTCTGTCCTTCCGGTCGAGGCGACGAGTTTCTCCAAAAGGACGTAAGTCTGGGTGACCGGGGGCATCGGATATGGGAGACCGAGCGCCTCCGCCGGAACGGCATGACGTTCCCCGCCCTGATCGATGCCACCGCGGTGAAGGATGGGGAGGGGAACGTGGTCTGCTATGCGGTGAACGTGCAGGACCTCACCGAGCGGCGCCGCGCCGAGGAACAGGTTCGTCAGGCTCAGAAGATGGAGGCGGTAGGCCGGCTGGCCGGAGGGGTCGCCCACGACTTCAACAACATGATGATGATCATCATGGGGTTCAGTGACTTTCTCCTGACCACACTGGAGCCGGCGGACCCCCGCTGGGCCGACGCGGACGAAATCCGGAAAGCGGCCGATCGCGCAATGCACCTGACCCGGCAGCTGCTCGGGTTTGGCCGGCAGCAGCTTGTGGCCCGGCACGTGCTCAGCCTCAACGAGGTAGTGTCCGGCATGGAGCGCATGCTGCGCCCCTTACTCGGCGAGGACATCCGGCTGATCACCCGCCTCTCGGTAGGACTGGGCGGCGTCGAGGCCGACTACGGCCAGCTGGAGCAGGTAGTGATGAACCTGGCGCTCAACGCCCGCGATGCCATGCGGAGCGGTGGCCGGCTCACGATTGAGACTCTGGATGTCGATCTCCCGGAAGGTTACGCCTACCGACACGTGGGGATCGACATTCCTGCCGGACCGTACGTCATGCTCGTGGTGAGCGACACCGGCCACGGCATGACTCCGGAGGTGAAGGGGCGCCTGTTCGAGCCCTTCTTTACCACCAAGCCGACCACGCAGAACACCGGCCTGGGGCTGGCCACCGTTTACGGGATCGTGGTTCAGAGCGGGGGGTACATCTGGGTTGACAGCGAGCCGGAGAAAGGAACCGCCTTCAAGATCTGCTTTCCCAGAGTGGAGGTGGAGGACGAGATTACGCTTCCCACCGCCGGCCTGCCGCCGGCCGCGCGCGGCTCGGAGACGATCCTGCTGGTGGAGGACGAGCCGGCCGTGCGCAACGTTGCTATCCGGGTCCTCATGAACCACGGCTACTTCGTTCTCGCCGCCTCCAACGGGGAAGAGGCGCTGGGCCTGGCCGAGAAGGTCGGAGGTGCCATCGACCTCATCCTGACCGATGTGGTCATGCCGGACCTGGGCGGTCCGGAGCTGGTGGCGCAATTGCTGGAGAAATGGCCGGGAATGAGGGCCGTATACATGTCGGGATATGCCGACGGGGATAAAGCTCGGGTCGGAATCCAGGAGGCGAAAACCTCATTTCTCCAGAAGCCATTCTCCGCTGCCAGTCTCACCCTCACAGTACGCGAAGTGCTCGATCAAGGTCGCAGCCGGCCACCAAATCCTCCTTCTGGGCCCGGCGGAGCCGCTTAATTGCGTACTCTCGCCTGAGAGCGCCGGATCGGTCCTTAGCCGCCTCACAGTAGACCATGACGAGGGGTATTCTGGAGCGGGTGTAGGAGCCCCCGCTGCCCGAATTGTGCTCTGCCAGCCGCCGCTCAAGGTCTGTGGTGACGCCAGTATAGAGGGTGCCGTCGCGGCAGCGGACGACGTAGACGGTCCAGGACATGGGCGGAAGATAGGCAAGGCGATCCCCATACGCCCCTACCGCACCTGTGGTGGCCCTCCCTATCTTCGGCTGGCCCTCTTATCAGCTATTGGCTACTGACTACGGCTATGGGCTACTCCGCTCGCCGAACAGCCAACAGCCAATAGCCCACAGCCCACACGAGGTACGATGGATTCCAACGCTCCGTCGGGGCGGGTTTCAGTTCCGACGGTGCCGGACCGGCGGCGGCCGGGAAAGAACACCCTACCAGACCAGCGGACGCTGCTCACCTGGCTCTTCGTGGGCCGGCTGGTCCTGGCGACGGGCGTTCTGCTCGGCGCCGCGCTGGTCTGGACCGAACGTCCCCAGGAATCGTTCCTCGTCAGCGTGGCCGTGGTGTTTGCCCTGGTGTTCACCGCATACGGGGCGGGCACGGTATTCTTACTGAACCGGAAGCCGGGGAATCCGTTCTTCCTGGTCCAGGCGATGGTCGACCTGGGAATGGTCACCACCGTCGTCCATTTCGCCGGCCAGCCGCAATCGGCCTTCCCGGCGCTGTACGTGCTTGTCGTGATTGCGTATGCCATGCTGGTGCCGCCGGCCTGGGTGGCGGCAACAGCGGTACTGGCGTCGCTGCTGTACCTGGGCGATACCATCTGGACCCACGGCGTCGCCCTCGATACCGCGTCCTGGGCCCAGATCGTGGTCTACAATCTGCTTTTTGCAATCGTCGCGGTCCTGGGGCACCGGCTGCGCGAGGCCGGGATGGAGCAGGCCACGCTGGCCACCGAGCTCCAGCGAGTCCGGCTGGAGGCAGACGACATTCTGCGCAACATCCGATCGGGCGTGCTCACCGTCGACGGCGTGGGAAGGCTGGCATTCATCAACCCGACGGCGGAGCGTCTCCTCGACCTCGACGGCGAGTCACTGATCGGCTTCCCGGTGCTGGACCATCTCAAGAGCCGATCGTCCGAGCTATGGGCGGCGGCGGTGGCGGGAATCCGAAACGGGCGCAAGATCAGCCGAGGGGAGGGAATGGTGGTCCAGGGCGGGGGGCGTATGTTCCCCATCGGCTTGAGCACCACCACATTCCGCCAGGAAGCGCAGGAGGCGCCGTCGGTCACCGCTATCTTCACTGACATCTCCGACCTCAAGGAGGTCCAGGAGCTGCACATGCGGGCGGAACGGCTGGAGGCGGTGGCGGAGCTGAGCGCCTCGCTGGCCCACGAGATTCGTAACCCGCTCGCGTCGATCCGAAGCTCGGTGGAGCAGTTGGCGCGGTCCAAACACGCGGATGAGGACGAGCGGTTCCTGGCCGGCCTCATTGTTCGGGAAAGCGACCGGTTGAGCCGGCTCCTGAGCGAGTTCCTCGACTTCGCGCGGGTGCGGGCGACCCAGTTTGCTCCGCTGGATCTCCATGGCGTGATCGTGGCGGTAGTGCGGCTGATCCGCGCCCACCCCGACTGCCGTCCGGATGCCGCTATCACGGTCGAGGGAGCTCACACGGTCCTCGAGGGCGACGAAGACCTGCTTCACCGCGTGATCGCGAACCTGGTCTTGAATGCGGTGCAGGCCGCCCGGGGTCCTATCAAGATCGCGGTGTCGGTGGCCGCGGTGCAGGCATCCGATATTCCACACGGAACCAATCTGGAGCACGCCGTGCGGCTACAAGTCAGAGATAACGGGCCCGGCATCCCGGAAGAGGTTCGAGAGCGCCTGTTTCAGCCGTTCGTGTCCGGCCGGTCCGGCGGCAGTGGGCTCGGGCTGGCCATCGTTCAGCGCGCCGTGGAGGCGCACCGGGGCCTGGTACTGGTTGATTCGGGTCCGGGCACCGGAACCACGTTCACTATTTTCTTGCCTGCCAAGATGGTTGCGGAGGACGCTGCATGAGTCAGAAGCCGTCGCTGCTGGTGGTGGACGACGAGTCGGGAATCCTCGACACCCTGCGGATCTTGCTCCGCAACGAGGGGTTCGAGGTCACCACGGCTCAGGGTGGCAAGGCGGGGCTGGAGCAGATCCGCACCGGGACCCACGACATCATTCTCTCCGACGTGCGCATGCCCCAGGTGTCGGGTCTCGACATCCTCACCGCCGCGCGGGAGCAGGACCCGATGACGCCGGTGATTCTCATGACTGCTCAGGCCTCGCTCCAGAGCGCCATCAGCGCGGTCAACTCCGGGGCGTTCTACTATATCCAGAAGCCGTTCTCCAACGATGAGCTGGTCGCGATTCTGCGACGGGCCTGCGAGTACCGGGCGGTCAAGGTCGAGAACACCCAGCTGAAGCAGGAGATCCGCCGGCGGGACAAGCCCTCGATCGCGCGCCCTATTGGCAAGTCCAAGCGATTCATGGATGTGCTGAAGCTGTCCGAGCATGTGGCGCCCACCGACTCCACCGTGCTGATCCAGGGAGAGAGCGGCACCGGTAAGGAGGTCATCGCCCGGTACATCCACAATCTTTCCAGCCGGAACGACGGGCCCTTTCTCTCGATCAACTGCGGTGCGCTGCCGGAGAACCTGCTGGAGAGCGAGCTGTTCGGCCACGTGAAGGGGTCCTTCACCGGCGCGGTGCGGGACAAGCAGGGTCTGTTTGCCGCGGCCCGGGGCGGCAGCTTCTTCCTGGACGAGGTAGGAGAGATGCCGGCGTCGCTTCAGGTCAAGCTGCTGCGCGTGCTCCAGGAGCGCGAGGCCATTCCGGTCGGCGCCACCGAAGCGATCCCGGTTGACGTCCGGATCATCGCAGCCACCAATCGCGAGCTGGAGGAGGAGATTCGGCGGGGCAACTTCCGGTCCGACCTCTTCTACCGGCTCAATGTGATCGCCATTAACCTTCCGCCCCTCCGGGAGCGGCGGGATGACCTTCTGCTCCTGATCGAGGCGCTGTTACAGAACCTGGCCACCGAAACCGGGACCGAGCCCAAGGCCCTGGCGGCGGAAGCTCTGGACGCGGTGATGGTCTATGAGTGGCCCGGCAACGTGCGCGAGCTGGATAACGCTCTGGAGCATGCCGTGGTCCTGACCCGGGGGAACCTGATCGAAGCCACCCATCTCCCGGAGCGGATCACCAAGCGAAGGAAGGAGCCGCTCGTGGCAGAGCGCTCCTACCTGAATCCCACGCTGGAGGTCATCGAGCGGGCGTACATCATGTGGGTCCTGCAGGCCGAGGGCGGCAACAAGACCCGCGCGGCTGAAGTTCTCGGTATCGATCCTTCAACGCTGTACCGAAAGCTCAGCCGCTACGAGGAGCAGGTAGAGGTCAAGGTATAGCCCCGGCAACCGTCGGCCGGGCGCCCTCGGCCCTCCGCACATAGGCCTCGAGTAGCTGTGATCGCAGTTCGGTCCTGGGCCGCCTGCTGAAGGGGGCCAGCGCGTCCAGCTTCTGGCGTGCTCCGCCCACATCCCTCAGGTGCAGTCTGGCAAACACCAACCCGTCCCGCAACTCGTCGGCTTCGATCCACGACGGCTGCCTCCCCATAAAGGGAACCAGCCGCTCTCCTGCCGCTGACGCTTCTGCGAAGTTCCACGACGCCATGCCCTTGCGAAACGCCACCACGTCCCGGACCACTTCGGGCGCCCGGTACCGGTCCATGACCCGGGTGAGGCCGGCGTAGAACTCCGTGTCCAGCGTGCCGGCCGTTCCACTGTTCCGCATCCGATCTATGCCTTTGGCCTGGTCCAGCCACAGCGCCCAGTTGCCAGGGGCATGAGTGGCTCCCTGCCACTGTCGCCAACGGTAGACCGCGTCACGGGTGACGGGGCCGAACGCTGTGTCGCTCGGTTCTCGAGCCGCAGCGGATCGCAGGAGTGCCCCCAGGGCGCGCGCGCGCACCCGGGGGACCTCCGGAAGGGCCGCCATGGCCTCGCTGCCCGGAGCCGACCGCCTGCCGCTCATCGAGGAGAGCAGGTTGAACCACTCAACCGACAGCGTGGAGAAGCCGCCGGCAAAGTCCCGCCGGAACCGATACCGCTCCGCGCCCAGGTCGAGGACCGGATAGTAGTCCGAATTCGGTCCCAGGAACTCGAGTAAAGGCGCCAATTCGCTCCGGCCGGCGAGGCGCGCACCATCGAGGACTTCGGGGGTGAGCGGGACGAACCGGCAGAGATCCTGTCGCACCAGCGGGGACTGAAACACCGACCAGTCCGGCTTCGGCAGGGTGGCCCGGTTGCTGGCGACGACCAGCAGATCGCCGTGGGAAACCTGGTAGACCTCGTACGACTTGAAGTTCTCATGCAGCGCGGCCAGCACGCTAAGGACCAGAGCGTCGTTCAGCTCGTAGACATGCAGCCACTGGCCGAACACCCCGTCCTCGCTCAGGTAGCCGCGTATGCGGGTGTAGAACTCATCAGTAAAGAGGCCGGATACCCCGCTTACCCAGGGGTTTGACGGCTCCGACATGATCAGGTCGTACCGGCGGTGCTCGGAGGCGAAGTAGGACTTGGCATCGTCGATAACTATCCGTGAGCGCGGGTCGTCGAAGGTCCGCCGGTTGGCGGGATAGAACACCCGAGACCCCTCGATCATCTGCGGCTCGATCTCGATTGTCACCAGCTCCCGCAGGGGCGGGCTTCCAAGCAGCAGGTGCGAGGATATGCCGGACCCCTGCCCGATGATGGCCGCCGTTTGCGCTCCCGGTGCATAGGCCAGGGTTACCAGCGGGAGGAGCGCCTGGGCACCGGCATCCGCCTGGAGCGGGATCGGGAACGCGATCGAGCTGCAGGGCCGGAACCACATGGGCGTGAGCGAGGCGTCCGCCTTCCCATTCGTGGCGAGGGAGACATCCCCCGAGCCCTTTGCCAGGGCGGCCGTGACGGTCGCAGTACGGCCATCCCGATAAAACTTCATCTCCCGTTCTCCCGGCGGCACGAGGGTCCCTGTCCGATAGACGCCGCTGGCCAGCAGATTCGGCTCCAGGCGGGTACGCCAGGCCACCACGAGCACCAGCACAGCGGCAGCCAGGATCGTTCCGAGAGCGAGTCGACCTTTCCTGCCGACGAGAGACCGGGCGCGGGACAGCAGCAGGACACCGATCCCGAGGTCGATAGTCGCTCCAATGACCAGCATCGGCTTGAGACCGATCAGCGGCAGGAGGACCAGGCCACCCAGGGCCACGCCGAGGATCGAGCCTAAGGTGTTCCAGGCGTAGACAGCGCCGATCGCGCGCTCTCCCGATCCATTGGTCAGCAGAGTGCGGGTAATCAGTGGGAGGGTCATCCCGGCGCAGAACGTGGCCGGCAGCATCACGGCCAGGCACAGGCCATAGCGCGCGAGGGTGAACCCGGTGTAGCCGGCATCATTGGGTGAAAACGTGGTGAGGAGCGAGGCAATCCAGCCGAACGATGCCACGTACAATGGCAGCGTCGCCAGGGCGAGCAGCCCCATGGCCAATTGCACCAGCCCGAGCGCGCGCAGCGGGTCAGGGAAGCGATCCGCTCGCGAGCGGATCCACAGTGCTCCCAGCGCCAAACCGAGAATGAAGGCCGACAGCATGAGCTCGAACGAATGGGTCGCGCTGCCGAGGACCATGGCGAGCATGCGAATCCAGGCGATCTCGTAGATGAACGAGGCCACCGCGGTGCCAAGGCTGATGAACAGCAGGAGTTGGATGATGCTCCGGTTACGGCGGCTGGCCGATGGGGCCACCGCCGGCGCAGCCGTCGCGCTGGGCTGCTCCGGGCGATCGGCGGCACTCCCCCGGGCTGAGGCAATCACGCCGATCGTGACCACGGCCACGAACAGGTTGAGCATGGCCGCGGTAAGGAGGGTTCCCGGCAGACCGGCGAGGGCCACCAGATAGAAGCCCGCCACCAGGACTCCAACTGCGGCCCCGAGGCTGTTCGAGAAATACAACATGGATAGCGTGCGACCAGGGCCCGCAGCCCGGAGCCGTAGCACCCCGGCCGACATCAATGGGAAGGTCATTCCCAGCAGGATTGACTGGGGCAGAATCAGGCTGCCGGCGATTCCCCACTTTACAGCCGTGAGCGCCCAGGACCCCGCCAAACCGGGATAGACGCTGTGATAGGCCCAACCCGTGACGCCTTGGTAGATCTCGTGAAAGAACAGCCCGATGAGCCCCACCGCGAATTCGACTACCACGTAACCATAGAGGGGTTGCTTGAGCCGCTCGGACCATCGGCTGACCGCGATCGCGCCGATCGACATTCCCCCCAGGAAGATGACCAGAACGATGATCTGGGCATACGCATCGTGTCCGACGAACAGTCCGAGGTAACGCGTCCAGATCGATTCATAGATCAGGCCGGCGGCGCCCGACAGCACGAACACGAGATAGAGCACGTTGATCATGGTTCATCCTGGCAGCGGAGTCTGTAGAGCGGGGGCGGTACTAGACGTAGTGGGGGGCAATAAACGTGCAAGAGTTGGCACTCCCACAAATGGCTGGGGCATGTCGCTGCCACCACGGGAGTTGGCTCGAGGACCTCTGGGACGGCGGGTATGCTGCGGCTCGCCTTAGAGCTGCTTTCCTCCCGGGGAGTCGCGATAAGCGTCTGGGCGCAGTGTTGTTTTGGCCGCAGCTCGCCTTGGAATGATGCGAGTCAAATCTCTAATTCTGCCAGCTTTAGCATGGGGTTGCTCTTGCAGAATCCGTTTGCCAACGGCTGGCCCGGTCTGACCCTCGGAACTGCAAACGGCAGTTAACTCGCGATGTAGAAGCAGCTTGGAATTCGGGTTCTAGGGGTGGCATATGTGTTGCCTTACCGGGTGGCAGTTACACCGCGTCTCTCAGCACCAGTGCATGTCCCGATGGCCGCGACACTCAACCGGAGGAAGTATGACGAACCGCAAGGGCTTTACCCTGATCGAGCTGTTGATCGTGGTCGTGATCATCGGCATTCTGGCCGCGATCGCGATTCCGAAGTTCGCGAACACGAAGGAGAAGGCTGTTCTCGCCAGCATGAAGTCTGACCTGCGCAACATGGTGACTGCAGAGGAAGGCTTCTTCAGCGACAACCAGACCTACTCCACCACCCTGGGCGCCGCCCAGGTGAACACTGCTGCTCCCGGTGGTCCATGTGCTGGTACGGTTGCTTTCCAGCCGAGCAGCGGCAACACCGTAGTCGTCGGCGCCTGCACCGCGGCTGGATGGAACGCCACCGCGACCAACTCGTCCATCAAGGGCGCGATCGCTACCTGCGGCATTTATGTGGGTTCCGCTGCAGCGCCGGACCCCGCGGTCGTCACCGAGGGTGCACCAGCCTGTTACTAAGCTGATTCGGGCTGTTTAGCCGGGTGATAGGGCGGTGTCCTTCGCGGCGCCGCCCTTTTCACCACCCGGATGTGGATTCGGCTTCAAGGAAAGAGCAGTGACCACGGACTATGCGCGCTTCGCGCAAGGGGAGACCGATGAAAACCGACAGCAAGGGCTTCACGCTGGTCGAGCTGCTGATCGTGGTGGTTATCATCGGCATCCTTGCCGCGATCGCCATTCCCAAGTTTACCAACACAAAGGGAAAGGCGACCGTCGCCAGCATGAAGTCCGATCTGCGCAATCTGGCGGCGGCGCAGGAGGGGTACTGGGTGGACAACCGGACGTACTACGGCGGGGGGATTCCAAATGCCGCCTTCAACTATTCCCCTACCCAGAACGTGACGGTCACGATGGTGAATGCCACTGCCTCCGGCTGGTCCGCGTCCGCGACGGCGTCGGGGACCCCGCAGACTTGCGTGATCTTCTACGGTGCGGCGCCTGCGATTCCCCCGGCCGTCAACGATGGTGCAGTGGCCTGCAGCTAGCCGCGGGCGGTCTCGCTGACCTGGTCGAGCCCAGCAATGGGGCACGATTCCATGGTGGCGAAGAACTTGCTTGGCGTCTAGTGCAACCCAGTGCAGCGAAGCGCTCGACAGCGAGGATCGAGTACCGCTGAGCAGGCCGAAAAAGTCCGCATCCGCTCGGCAAACTTGGCACTTACGCCTGGTCGCCGACCGGAATGGAGTGGACTGCGAGGAAATGCAGGCGCCGTGATCAGCCCGGCGGATCGTGCCAGAGGTCATGGATTCTGCCCGGCCGGGCGCAATCGGCCGAACGGTGTGACAAAGGTGGTGTCGTGTTCCAGGCGCTCTCTACCAAACTCGGGTGAACTGATGCGGCTGCTGATTGTTGAGAACGACGCCGATGTCAGGCAATCGCTCGCGCTGCTGCTCGGACAATCCGGCTACGTCGTCGAAACCGAGCCCGACGCCACGCGCGCTTTGTCGCGCGCGACCACCGAAGATTTCGAGATGATCCTCTGCGGCCTCAAGCTCCAGGGCATGGACGGGCTCAGCTTCCTCCGCCGGTTGCGGGCCGAAGGCGGCAGCGCCGTCATGATCATGCTGAGCGAGCAAGGGACCGAAGACGCTGCTCTCGCCGCGGTCCGGGAGGGCGCGTACGACTACGTCCAGCAACCGTTCAAGGCCGACGAAGTCGTCATGACGGTCCGGAAGGCCGAGGAGCGGGAGCGCCTCCGTCGCGAGGTCGAGGCCCTGCGCTCGAATGTCGGCATCAGCGCGATCCAGGAGTTGGTCGTCTCCCAGAGTCCCGCCATGCGGGATGTCCTGGAGCTGGCCTCTCGAGTGGCGCGACACAACACGCCGGTGCTGATCACCGGTGAGAGTGGCACCGGCAAAGAGGTCATTGCCCGGGCCATCCACCGCATGAGTCCCCGGAACGAGCGGAGCTTCACGGCCGTCAACTGCGCCGCCATTCCGGAGCAACTGTTGGAGTCCGAGCTCTTTGGGCACACCAAGGGCGCATTCCCCGGTGCCACCAGCGATCACGCCGGCCTGTTCGAGCTGGCCGAGGGTGGAACGCTCTTCCTCGACGAAGTCGCCGATGTGTCGTCCGGGCTCCAGGCCAAGATCCTGCGGGTGTTGGAGGAGTCCCAGGTTCGCCGGCTGGGAGGCCGGGACTCACGCAAGATCGATGTCCGGGTGCTCGCTGCCACTGGCCGCCCGGTGGAACAGGCAGTCGAGCGCGGCGAGTTCCGCTCGGACCTCTACTACCGTTTGAACGTGGTACGCCTGCACCTTCCGCCGCTGCGGGAACGGCCCGAGGACATCCCTGAGCTGCTCACCCACTTCGCCCGGCAAATGGCACAGCGGCTCGGTCATCCGGTGAGCATTACGCCGGCGGCCCTCGCGGCGCTCACCCACCACAGCTGGCCGGGCAACGTGCGTGAGCTGCGGAATACGGTCGAGCGCGCCGCGGTGTTGGGAGTCGGCGGGCTGCTCGATGCCAAGGACTTCGCGCTCACCAACGGCGCCGGATCGGGCCCAAACGGGTCAGCCAATGGCTCGCTCGATCTCCGGGCACAGGTGGAAGCCGTAGAGCGGGAAGTCATCCAGCGCGCCCTCCAGACCTCCAAGGGCAACCGGAGGCAGGCAGCCAATCTGCTCGGTATCAGCCTGCGCACCCTCTTCTACAAGCTGCGGCGCCTCCCGGCTCACTGAGGCTGAAGCAATCCAGCGGCTGCCGGATCGGACAGCCGCTCGCCATGGCTCCCCAATCATTCGATTAGCGCCGCGCGGAATGGGTACCTGTTTCAACGGCCTCCGACGCCACCTTCTGATTTTCGGGAGAGGGGTCGACCATGAAGTATCCCCGGCAGGGTTTCACCCTCATCGAGGTCCTGGTAGCCGTCCTGGTGCTTGGGGTTGGCGTCCTCGCGCTGGCGGGTACTTCTGCTGGTGTTACCCGCATGATCGGCCGGGGCAGGATCGAAACACGGGCGGCGCAGGCGGCCTCGAGCCGCATGGAGAAGCTGCGTCTGGCAGCAGATGCGGGCCCTCCCCGTTGTTCCGATCCCGCTTTCGCTTCCGGCGGCCCAGTGCTCTCCGGCGGCATGACCGAATCCTGGCAGGTTCCCCCGGCCGGAAGAGTTCGCCAGGTACGGGTGAACGTCACCTACCTGACGCTCCGGGGAGCGCGTGAGGCGGTGCTGGAGACGGCGCTGACATGCTGACTCGGTCGCGCGCGGGCTTCACCCTGGCCGAGGTCATGATCGCGCTGACGCTCACGATGGTGGTGGCAGGCACTCTCTACCGGGTCCTCCTTGCTACCCAGCGGACCACCCGGGCACAGGCACAGCGGGTAGAGCTGCAGTCGAACCTGCGCGCCGGCTCCCTCATCGCACTCAGCGAGCTCCGCGAGCTGAGCGCGGTCGCCGGGGGCGGCGCGGCACAGAACGACATCCTGGCCGCCGGATCCACGGCGCTGGTCTATCGCGCCATGCGCGGCATCGGCTTCGTCTGCGGGACGCCGAGCGCCACGAGCATCCGGATCGCTCGACGGAGCTTTACTGGCGCACGGGACCCACAGGCGGATCGGGACGAGGCCCTGGTGTTTCTTGAGGACCGTGCAGCCGCGGGCGTCGAAGACATCTGGCTGGGCATGAAGATTCTGAGCGTGACGGCCGGAGCTGCCTGCCCTGGACCCTCAGGTGCCGGAATCACGCTGACCGTGCCGGCCAGCGCAGCGGTGGCAAGTCTCGAGGCAGGTACGCCGGTGCGTTTCACAGAAGTGATGGAGCTCCGGCTCTATGAATCCGAGGGCATGTCCTGGCTGGGGGCGCGGTCCGTGAGCAGCGGCGAAGCAGTCCAGCCACTGGTCGGCCCGCTCACTACAGGAAGTGGGTTCCGGCTCGACTACCTGGATGCTGCCGGAACACCCACTGCCGACCCCACGAATGTCAAGAGCGTTCGGGTTGCTGTACGAGGAACCACCCAGGGTGGCGGCACCGGAGAAGGCGCGCCCGTAGAAGAAGAGCTCAGTGCGCAGGTGGCGCTGCGGAATGCGGTCCGGCCGTGACCAAATCCGATGAGCGTGGCATTGCGCTGCTCATTGCGGTCTTTGCCGTGGCCGTTCTCGGATCGCTGGTGGGCGGCATCTTCTTCGCTGCACGGCTCGAGCAGCAGAGTGGAAAGAACACCCTCTTCGCTGTTCAGGCCGGCGAGGCAGCCGAGGCTGGGCTGAACGAGGCGCTGGCGGCCCTCGACCCTGCCGCGCTCGAGCTGTTGCCGGTCGGAGGCGTGCCGCTCGATCTCGGCACCCTGACCCTCTCCGGCGGCGCCGCCGCCGCCCGCGAGGCCAGCCGACTCACCCAGCACCTCTTCCTGATCCGGGCCCGGGGGATCAGAGAGGGTGAAGCGGCAGGCGTCCTGGCCGCCCGGTCAGTGGGGTTGCTGGTGCGGCTTCGCGCGGCGTCGGATGACGGGGCCGATCCCGGAGGTGTAGTGCGGCTGGGCGAGCGCGCCTGGGTCCAGCTCTACTGAACGGGCTGCTCCGGGCTGCTGCCAGATGTTGCACTCCGCTCTGACGGGGCGCCTGCAGCAGGACCGGGCCCACTGCTGCATCCCGAGAGACCGCTTGCGAAAGAGAAGATGCGGGAGCCTGAAACCCCTGTCGGCTGCGGTCGTGAACCGGGTTAAGCTGCTTCCCTGCAAAGGATTGGTAATGTGCAATTTGTGTGGCACATCGGTTGCCCACTGATCTTCGAGATATCCGGACCGCCTCCTCAACCAGCGGACAATATGGGACTCTTCGGGCGCACGTCGACGACTGTCGGGCTGGACATCGGAAGCGGCCTGATCAAGCTCGTCGCGATCTCGCACGCATCCGGTGGTCCGGTGCTGACCAAGGTGGCGTTCACCTCGATCGGCCATGACGCCATCGTCGAGGGCGAGATCATGGATCCGGGCATCGTGGCGGAAGCCATCAAGGGGCTCATGGCTTCGGCCGGCATCAAGACCAAGTCGGTGGTCACCGCCGTCGGCGGCCGTGACGTGATCGTAAAGAAGATCACCATGGACCGCATGGGCGAGACGGAGGCCCGCGAGGTCATCCGCTGGGAAGCCGAGCAGCACGTGCCATTCGACATGGACAACGTCGAGCTCGATTTCCAGATCCTGGATCCCGAAGGTGAGGGGCTCCAGATGACCGTGCTCCTCGTGGCCGCCAAGCGCGAGCTGGTGGATCACAAGGTCGCGCTGCTTGCCGACGTGGGTCTTCAGTCGACCATCATCGATGTGGATGCCTTCGCGCTCCACAACGCCTTCGAGATCAACTACCCCGAAGCCATGAGTGGAGTAGTGGGCCTGGTGAACATCGGTCACGAGGTCACCAACATCTACATCCTGGACGACGGGATTCCTGTTCTCACCCGGGACATTCCAGTGGGCACGCGCCGGTTCCGCGAGGATCTGCAGCGCGAGCGGGGACAGTCGGCCGAGGAAGCGGAGCGCATGCTCCAGGGGGGGGCCAGTGGTGAGATCCCCGAGGCGTTTCTGCAGACCCGCGCGGAAGAGCTGTCGGTAGGCATCGAGCGCGCCGGAGCATTCCTGCAGACGGCCAGCCGTTCGGCCGGCGGAATCTCGCGGATCTTTCTCACCGGCGGCGGCTCGCGGATTCCGCGGCTGAGCCGTGCGCTGGGAGACCGGCTCCAGATTCCGGTTCAGCTCGCAAATCCGATCGAGAAGCTGCAGGTGGCTGACGGGGTATTCGACCAGATGCAGGTGGACGAAGTCGCTCCCCTGCTGATGCTCCCGATCGGTCTTGCCCTGCGCACCGCAGCCTGACCCCGACCAGGACCCGTCATAGATGATCACCGTCAATCTCCGCCCCGGCAAACGGCGCAAGAGCTCCGGCTCCTCTTTCAACTTCAAGGGGCTGCTGGACAACTTCCGCGGCCTGGGCACCAAGGTGAAGGACCCGATGCTGCTCGGAGCAGTGGCGAGTTGGGTCTGCGTGCTCGGGTTCCTCGGGTTCGTCTACCTGAACAACGTCCGTCAGCTCTATACGCTGGAGCCGCGCCTGGAACAGGCCCGCAGCGAGAACAAGCGATTCAAGTCGTTCATCGCCGACAAACGGCGCCAGGAGAAGATCCGCGACTCCCTGCTGGCACAGATCACCGTGATCCGCAACGTGGATGGCGATCGGTACATCTGGGCCCACCTGCTGGACGAG
The DNA here is from genome assembly GCA_963742755.1 of uncultured Gemmatimonadales bacterium. Classification (GTDB taxonomy): domain Bacteria; phylum Gemmatimonadota; class Gemmatimonadetes; order Gemmatimonadales; family GWC2-71-9; genus CAVVWJ01. The sequence continues at coordinate 1,032,481 of CAVUMU010000010.1, read as the reverse complement.
ATTACCAAGGCGCTGCCGGCCTATACCTGGCTGGTGGATCTGGGCAGCACGCCGGCACCCGCTCCCGCGCCCCGCACTCCGGCGGATACGGCAGCCGATACCTTGCCGCCGGCTCTGGTGTTCGAGCTCAACGGCCGCACCATCGACATCCAGGCATACACCCGATTCCTCCGGCAGCTGGAAGCGTCGCCCTGGATCAAGGACGTGACGCCGGTATCGGCCCAGACGGTGGTAGAGAAAGAGCGGCCGGTGACGGCGTTCAGTATTCGGGCAACGTACGCGTCGGCGGACTCGGCATACATCCGCGTTGCTCCCTTCAGCCAGTCGGTGAGGTGAGGTAGCCCATGGCAATCTCCAACGAAAAAGCCACTCCCATGCTTCTGCTGCTCCTGGCAGGGATCGTGGGTTACTGCGCCTACACCGGCACCGTGATCAACCTGGTGGGCCTGCATGGCCTCGCTGCGGGACGGGCGCACGTGGCCGCCGTGCGAGACACCATCACCCGCTTTGAGGCCGCCACCGACAGCGCCAAGAAAGAGCTTGCGCGTGGCAGCGTGGCGGACGTGCGCAAGCGGCTGGAGACCTATCGGTCGAGCCTCCTGCTCCTTCGGCGGTTGGTGCCGGAGCGGAACGAGGTGCCCAATCTGCTCGACGATATCTCGACCCGTAGCAAGATCCGGGGCGTGACGCTGTCGCAGGTGGTGCCGCAGCCAGTGTCGCAGGGCCCGGCGCCGTTCGACACCTACTCCTACAACATGTCGGTCATCGGTCGGTACGACCAGATCGGCCAGTTCCTCGCAGATATGGCGAGCCTGCAGCGAATCATCGTGCCGTACAACCTGTCGGTCGGGGCCGCCAACGTGAGCTCCGCCAAAGCACTGGGCGACAGCACCGGCTCGCTGCTCGAGGCCAAGTTCCAGGTCCGCACCTACGTGAAGTCTTCCAGCCCGGAAGGAGAGGCCAGTGGCTCGTAACGTCTTTGGGCTCGCCCTCCTGGCGACGCTGGCTCTGTCCGGGTGCTCCAAGCTGGACAACCTGCCGTTCCTGGGAAAGAAGAAGGCCAAGGCGGCCGAGGCCCAGGCGGCGGCGCTGCGCGCCCGCACCGACAGCCTGCGCAAGGCCCGGCGGATCGCCGATTCGCTGGTGCAGGTTCGCTACGTCTCGTGCGTGGACTCGATCCGCGCCGAGCTCGTCAAACCGCCGGTGGCGGCAGTGAAGAAGACCAAGGCCTCCAGGAAGCAGAAGCCGCCGGCTCCGCCGTCCGAGGAGCTCATCGCGGCCCAGGCCCAGCACGCGTGCGGATCTGATTCCAAGACTCCGCTGCCCACGCTGGCCAGCGATTCCGGGAAGCCGTCCGCGGTTGCCGCCGCGGAGCCCGCTCCGGCAAAGGCCGACAGCGCCAAGGCGCCGGCCGGCTCCGGCTCCGGCTCCGATGGCTGCGACAGCCAGCGCCGTTCCGACCGATGCGGCGCCGGCGCTGCCGGTCGCCAATCAGGTGGCCTGGGCTGATTCAGTGCAGAAGTCCAAAGAGACCGAGATGTACCGGGAGACCTTTGCGTACTCGGGCTCCATCCGCGACCCGTTCAACTCGCTGCTCAACATGGCGAAGGCGGGTCCGGAGGTGGCCGACCTCCAGCTGGTCGGGATCTACCAGAACATGCGGGTGCCCTCGAGTAGCGTGGCGGTGTTCCGGGAAAAAGAAGGCGGCAAGCGTCATAAGCTGCGGGCCGGCGATCAGCTCGGCCGCTCTCGGGTAGTACAGATTCGTGAACGCGATGTCGTATTCATGATCGAGGACTTCGGCTTTGAACGGCAGGAAACCCTTTCGCTCAGGAAGCAGGAGGACGGAACCCAATGACCCGATTGTATCGCCTAGTGCTCGCCATCGCCGCGGTCTTCGGAGTGCCCGCAACGGCGCTCGCCGACGGCCCCGCGAGCGGAGAGGTCACGGGCGTCAGTGTCCAGGCTTCACCGGGACGCGCTGACATCGTGATCAACGTGCGCGGCGCGGTCGAGGTCCGCGACTTCATGCTGCAAGGCCCCAACCGGCTGGTGCTCGATGTCATGGGCGCGCGGTTGAAGGGCAACGCCTCGAGCCTCTACGACGGAGTGAAGCGCGGCGGGGTCCTCAACCTGCGCTACTCCCAGTTCCAGCACGACGTGGTGCGGATCGTTCTCGAGCTCGACCAGGCCAAGGACTATCACGTCGAGCGTGGAGCCGACGCGATCCGGGTGTCCTTCGGTACTGACCAGTCCTTTCTGGCCTGGTCTTCGAACGAGCCGGCACCGGCCGCCCGGTCCAAATCGCCGCGCCGCGCGCCCGAGGTTCAGCTCGCCGCCAACCGGTTTACCAGCACCAACGCCGCTGAGGAGCCGCGGATCACGGTGGTGTGGGACCGGGCCAATATCGCCGACGTGGTTGCCGGTTTCGCCGCCTTCAGCGGTCGCACCGTCATCCTGGGCAAGGACATCAAGGGCGAAGTCACCGCCGAGATCAAGAATCAGCCCTGGCCCCAGGCGTTCCAGGCCATCCTGGCTTCGCAGGGCCTCTCTGCTCAGGAGATGCCGGGTGGCATCATCCGGGTAGACGCGCCTTCGGTGCTGGCCTCGCTCGACTCGCTGGAGCCGCTGGAGACCAGCGTGGTCCGAATCAACTACAGCAAGGCTGCCGACCTGACCAAGAGCATCGAGGGTACCCTGACCAAGGGCCGCGGCAAGGTGATTGCCGACGTAGGCTCGAACTCGCTGATCATCACCGACACGCGGAGCAAGGTGTCCAGCGTCGCCGACTTCGTGCGCGGCCTGGATGTTCGTACGCCCCAGGTGTCGATCAAGGCCAAGATCGTGTTCGTCGACCGGACCGACATCGAGGAGCTGGGCATCAAGTACGACCTGGGCAGCAACAACCAGTTCTTCAATCAGCTGGTCCAGCGCCCCGATCCGAACGGCGCCCCGGGCGACACCTACGCCCCCGAAGTGAATATCGTGGACGTGGGCGGCAACTCCGTGTCGGCCATCGGAAACGCCAGCGGATCGATCGTCGGCTCCGCGCTCGACCTGGTCTTCTCCACCGCGTTCGGCGGCTTCACGCTCACCTCGTTCCTGAGCGCGCTCGAGCGGCAGGACCTCTCCGACGTGCAGGCGGAGCCGGTCATCACGACGCTCGACAACCGCAAGGCCGACATCCTCGTGGGTGAAGAGACTCCGGTCCGTGTGATCGATGCCGGCGGTCAGGCGGGGTCGACCAAGTCGACGGTGCAGTTCAAGGAGACCGGCATCCGGCTCACCGTAACGCCGCACGTCACCAGCAACCGCCAGATCTCCATGGAGCTGCACACCGAGCGGTCCGCCATTCAAGAGGTTGAGGCCGGCGACATCGGCTTCGTCTTCTCGACCCAGCGGGCCGACAACCAGCTGCTGGTCAACGACGGCGAGACCGCGGTCATCGGCGGCCTGACGGTCACCGAGGTGACCAACAGCCGCTCAGGCATCCCACTGCTCTCCGGGCTGCCGATCATCGGTAAGCTGTTCAGCTTCAGCTCGAGCAGGGAAAACCGGCGCGACCTGATTATCTTGGTCACGCCCCGGATCATCGACGACGGCGCCTCGCCGCAGTGAACCGGCGGACGCCTTCAGATGTGGAACGAGCCCGGCGCGAGCCGGGCTCGTTCGTTAGTATCCGGCGAGGCCAGACCTTCTTCCAAGGACCCTGTCGCGATGCTCCGCTTCACCACTGCCGGCGAATCGCATGGCAAGGCCCTCGTCGCCATCGTCGAGGGTCTGCCGGCCGGCCTGCCGGTCTCGGCGGAATGGGTGGATCGGGAGCTCGCCCGGCGAATGCAGGGCTATGGCCGTGGGGCCCGCATGAAGATTGAGCGTGACCACATCGAATGGCTCTCCGGCGTGCGGGCCGGTGAGACGCTGGGCTCGCCCGTGGCCATGCTCATTCCGAACCTCGACTGGGCCAACTGGGAAGACGTCATGGCCTACGAGAGCTCGGACCCGCCGGGGGAGCTCCGCCGCCGCCGGGTGACGCGGCCCCGCCCCGGCCACGCCGATCTGGCGGGCCTGCTGAAATACGACCGGCTCGATGGGCGGGATATCCTCGAGCGGGCCAGTGCCCGGGAGACCACCGCCCGGGTGGCCGCGGGCGCACTGGCCAAACGGCTCCTCGGCGAGTTCGGCGTCGAAATCGGCAGCCACGTGATTTCGCTCGGAGGTATCGAGACGGAATCGGCCCGGGGCCACCGCAGCGCGCCGCTGCCGTGGCCGCTGAACGAGGCGTCGGATCGCTCTGAGGTGAGGGTGCTCGACGCCGCCGTCGAGGCGAAGATCATCCAGCGGATCGATGCCGCCAAGAAGGCCGGCGACACCCTGGGTGGCGAGGTCGAGGTGGTGGCCCGCGGCGTGGTCGTCGGCCTGGGCAGCCACGTAAGCTGGGATCGCAAGCTGGATGGCCGACTGGCCGGCATGCTGATGTCTATACCGGCGGTCAAGGGAGTGGAGATCGGGATGGGGTTCGAGGCGGCGCGGCGGCCGGGCTCGGAAGTGCATGATCCCATAGAAAGCGGGGACGCGGGGACCCGGGGACGCGCGAAAGTGGGGAACGTCCCCCACGCCGACCCACGTGGGGGATTTCGTCGCCCGACGAATAACGCCGGCGGCCTCGAGGGCGGGATCACCACCGGGGAACCGGTGGTTGTTAAGGTAGCGATGAAGCCCATCTCGACCCTGATGGCGCCCCTGGCCACGGTGGATTTGGCTTCCGGCCAGCCGGCCAAAGCGGTGAGCGAACGGTCCGACGTCACCGCGGTTCCGGCTATGGGCGTGATTGCCGAAGCATTGGTGGGGCTGGTGCTGGCCGATGCCATGCTGGAGAAATTCGGCGGAGATTCCCTCTCCGAGATGCGGCGCAACTACAGCGGCTACGTGGCGGCGCTCGGGTCGCGCTGGCCTTCGCCGGCCGACCCCGCGGAGCGCTGATGCCGCGACACATCGTCCTTGTCGGCCTTCCCGGTTCGGGCAAGAGCACGGTGGGCCGCCTGCTGGCCGACGCACTGCCCGCCCCCCTCATCGATATCGACGGCCTGCTGGTGCGTGAGATGGGCATGCCGGTGAGCCAGATCTTCGGGATGGTGGGTGAGGCCCGCTTCCGGGAGATGGAGCGCGATGCCGTAAATGCGGCCCGAGGTGGGGCATACGGCGTGATCGTCCCGGGTGGGGGATGGGCTGCGCAACCTGGCCAGATGGAAGCCGCCATGGGCAGCTGCCTGGCCATCTATCTCCGCTGCCTGCCTGGGACGGCGGCCAAGCGCAGCGAGCAAGGCGAGGCCCGGCCGCTCCTGGCGGGCGTGGATCCAGTGCAAAGGATGCGGACCCTGTTCGAAGAGCGGGAACCGTTCTATGCCCTGGCCCATCATACGGTGCAGACCGAGCACAGTGCCCCGGAGGCCGTTGCCGCCGAGATCGTCGGCCTGGCCCGGCAGCACGGAGGGTGGTAAGGGCCGCGGGTTTCCGGCTACCTCTCGATTTTGACCATTAGATGACTGGAGCGGTTACACTAGAGCTATGGCTACAAGAACCAAACGGCGTGTAAAGCCGGCAAAGGCGAGTAAGACGGGAAAGACGGGAGGAGTGCAAGAAGCTACCCCGCAACCTGTTAAGGCGCCTGACCGGAAGAAGAGTCGAGCGAAAGCCGCCGGCAACGGAGCCCGAAGCAGGTCGGGCGGCACTGCCCTCGTCATCGTCGAGTCGCCCACCAAGGCCAAGACTATCGGGAAGTACCTTGGGGCCGGGTACGACGTCAGGGCAACTATCGGACACGTGCGCGATCTGCCCACCCGCGAGCTGGGGGTGGACGTGGAGCGCGGGTTCGAGCCGAAGTACGTGACGATCAAGGGCAAGACCAAGACGCTGTCCGAGCTGAAAAAGGCGGCCAAGGGCGCCTCCGCCATCTACCTGGCCACCGACCCTGACCGTGAAGGCGAGGCGATCGCCTGGCACGTCGCCGGTCAGCTCGACACGGTGGCTCCCACTCACCGCATTCTCTTCTACGAGATCACCAAGGCCGCCATCCAGGACGCGCTGCGCGTGCCGGGCACCATCGACGATCGCAAGGTCGACGCCCAGCAGGCCCGCCGAATCCTCGATCGGCTGGTGGGCTACAAGGCCAGCCCGATTCTCTGGCACACCATCAAGACCGGCCTGTCGGCTGGCCGGGTCCAGACCGTGGCACTCCGGCTCATCGTCGAGCGGGAGCGCGATATTCGCGCATTTACGCCGCAGGAGTACTGGACCATCGAGGCGCTCTGCGCCCGGAACGGCCAGACCTTCGAGGCGGGGCTCCACAAGGTGGCCGGACACAAGCCTCAGCTCGACAACGAGGCCGATGCCCGCGCGGTGGTGGACGCGGTGCGGTCGATGCCGTTCATCGTCTCCAAGGTCGAGAAGCGCAATCGGAAGAAGAATCCCGCCGCGCCTTTCACCACCAGCACGCTGCAGCAGGAGGCCGCCAAGAAGCTGGGCTTCTCCTCCCGCCGCACCATGCGCGCGGCCCAGGACCTCTACGAGGGCAAGGACGTCGGAGCCGAGGGGGCGGTCGGTCTCATTACCTATATGCGAACCGATTCTCCCGAGGTGTCGGACACGGCGGTCGCGTCGGTTCGAGACTTCATTCGGAAGAGCTACGCCAAGTCGTACCTGCCGGATTCTCCCAACACGTACAAGCCGAAGAAGGCCGCGCGGGTCCAGGGCGCCCATGAGGCCATTCGGCCCACCGACGTGGCGCGCCGGCCGGAGCAGCTGCAGCCGTACCTGGAGCCGGACCAGTACCGACTCTACCAGCTGATCTGGCAGCGGTTCGTGGCGTCGCAGATGACGCCCGCGGTCTACGACATGACCATCGTGGACTTCGATCTCGGCCAGTACCTCTTCCGGGCCACGGGCTCCGTCCTCGTCTTCGACGGGTACCACGTGCTCTACACCGAGGGACGGGAGAAGGAAGAGGGCAAGACGATGGACGATCTGCCGCCCATTCCGCCGCTCGCCGTCGGCGATCAGGTGGAGGTTCGGGAGATCACTCCGTCGCAGCACTTTACCGAGCCACCCCCGCGCTTCTCCGAGGCCAGCCTGGTCAAGGAGCTCGAGCGTCTGGGAATCGGCCGCCCGTCCACCTACAGCGCCATCATCTCTACCCTGTCGGCCCGGGAGTACGTCCGGGTGGACCAGCGCCGCTTCTTCCCGACCGACCTGGGCGAAACGGTCGAGAAGATCATGATCGGCAAGTTTCCCGAGATCTTCAACGTCGAGTTCACCTCCGGCATGGAGAACGAGCTGGACCGGATCGAAGACGGCGAGCTGGCCTGGCAACGCGTGCTGCAGGACTTCTATGGTCCCTTCAGCAAGGCGCTCGAGGCGGTGGACATGAAGGCGCTGGTGGCCGACGCGCACGGGCTCAAGCCCGAGGTGCTGGCCAAGGAGCGCTGCCCCAAGTGTGGCTCTCCGATCGAGCTCCGGACCGGTCGCTTCGGGCCCTACCTGGCCTGCCTCAAGTACAAGGACACCTGCGATTACGTGAAGTCGCTCAAGAAGGACAAGGTGCCAGACCGCCCCAGCGACGAGAAGTGCCATCTCTGCGGCTCGGCGATGGTCATCAAGACCGGCCGGTTCGGTGAGTTCCTGGCCTGCACCACCTATCCGAGCTGCAAGGGCACCCGGTCCATCCCCATGGGGATCAAGTGTCCCAAGTGCGTCGAGGGAGATCTCACCGAGCGGCGCACCAAGCGGGGCAAGTCGTTCTGGGGCTGTTTGCGCTACCCGGCCTGTGATTTCTCCACCTGGAACCGCCCGGTGCCCGAGATCTGCCCCGCGTGTGGGTACCTCGGCATGGAGAAGAAGATCAGCAAGGCCGAGGGCGAGAGCCGGACTTGCCTCAAGTGCGGCCACCGGATCGTGGTCGCCGAGCCGGAGGAGGTGGCTCTGGCGTGAATGCCACCGTCGTCGGCGGGGGTCTTGCCGGCTCGGAGGCGGCATGGGCGCTCGCGGAGCGGGGCGTCCGGGTAACCCTGTACGAGATGCGTCCCCAGGTCCGGACCGCGGCACATCAGACCGACCGCCTGGCCGAGCTGGTCTGCAGCAACTCCTTCAAATCGGTGGATCTCACCAATGCGCACGGCCTGCTCAAGGCCGAGCTGCGCGGCCTCGGGAGTATCCTGTTACCCTGTGCCGATGTTGCCCGGGTGCCGGGCGGCACGGCACTGGCGGTGGATCGCGAAGTCTTCTCCCGGGCGGTGCACCAACAGGTCACCACGCACCCCAACATCACCGTGATTCGGAAGGAGGTAGCCGAGCTGCCTTCACCCGGCATCGTGGCAACCGGGCCGCTGACCTCCGAGCGGCTGACGGCGGCCATCGTCTCCCGGCTCGGCTCCTCCGCGCTGGCCTTCTACGATGCCATCGCTCCGGTGGTCTCCTCCGACTCACTCGACCACACCAGGCTGTACGCGCTGTCCCGATATGGCAAAGGTGAGGGGGATGACTACCTCAACGCGCCGATGGACGCGGAGGCGTATGGCCGGTTCATCGACGCGCTGGTGGAGGCGGACCAATTTCACGGGCATGAGTTCGACGAGGTCCCCTACTTCGAAGGCTGCCTGCCGGTGGAAGAGATGGCGCGCCGGGGCCGGGAGACGCTGCGGTTCGGCCCGATGAAGCCAGTCGGGCTGCCCGATCCCAGGACCGGCCGGGAGCCCTACGCCGTGGTGCAGCTCCGCCGGGAGGACCGGGCGGGTCAGATGTGGAACCTGGTCGGCTTTCAGACCCGGCTACGGATCCCGGAGCAGCAGCGAGTCTTTCGCATGATTCCCGGGCTTGAGTCGGTCGAGTATCTACGCTTCGGCAGCATCCATCGGAATTCCTACCTCAATAGTCCGGCCAGCCTCGGACCAGCGCTCAGCACCCGGGATGACCCGACGCTGCTGTTCGCCGGCCAGATCACCGGCGTGGAGGGCTACACCGAATCGCTGGGGACCGGACTCATGGCCGGCATCAACCTGGCCCGGCAGCTCCAGGGACAACCAGTCGCCGTGCCGCCGCCAACCACGATGCTCGGCGGGCTGTATCGCTATCTGCGGGAAGCCGACCCAAAGCACTTCCAGCCGATGAACGCGAACTTCGGGCTGTTGGATCCCTTGCCGGGTAAGGTCAAGAAAGACCGTAAGAAGGAGTTGCTGGTCGAGCGGGCGCAGGTGGACTTCAACTCCTGGTTGGACACCGGAGTCATCGCGAGGGGCCAGAGGCCGCGTGGCGATCCGGCGGCTCAGCTGTCGACCCGCGGGATTGCTTCGGGCGTGTTGCAGCCTCGCAATGACTAAGGAACTCGCCGATTACCTGACGCACCTGGAGAAAGAGCGCGGCGTGTCGCCTCACACGGTGAAGGCGTACGCGCGCGATCTCGAAGATTTCACCGAGTTCTGCGACCGCCACTATGGCGACTGGAGCTGGGCGACGGTGGACCGCCTCGGCATTCGGGGATTCCTGGGTGAGATGAACCGCCGGGGGCTGGCCACGAGGAGCGCGGCACGGTCGCTGTCCGCGGTGCGCAGCTTCTATCGTTATCTCCTGGAGCATCACGGGCTGGTCAATAATGTCGCCCGGGCGGCAAAGGTGCCCAAGCTGGAGAAGCGGCTGCCCACCTACCTGGATCAGGCCCAGACCGGGCGCCTGTTCGAGTGGGCCGAGTCCCGAGCGGGCGGAGACGAATTCGGGCCGACCCGCGACCTCGCCATCCTGGAGCTCTTCTACTCGACGGGAATGCGGTTGTCAGAGCTCTGCGGGGTCAACCTGGAGGACCTCGATCTGCTTTCGGACCAGGTCAAGGTCCGGGGCAAGGGCCGTAAAGAGCGCATTGTGCCGGTCGGCTCGCGGGCGGTGCTCGCGTTGCGTCGCTATCTTAACACCCGGGAATCCGTTATCGCCCGGGCACGCAGCGACCGGCGGGCCGTGTTCGTGAGCCGGACCGGCAGGCGGCTCGCGCCCCGAGGGGTTCAGCGGATCGTACACGCGCTGCTGGCTGGAATCGGTGGCGACGGCCTCCGGGTGCACTCGCTGCGACACACCTTTGCCACCCACATGCTGGATGCCGGCGCCGACCTTCGTGCCGTGCAGGAGCTGCTGGGGCACGCCTCGCTCAGCACCACCCAGATCTATACCCACACCAGCGTCGAGCGGCTGAAGAAGGTCTACAACCAGGCGCATCCCCGGGCGTAGAAGTAAGAAGCAAGCAGTGAGAAGTAAGAGGGGCGGTCCTTCTCACTTCTCACTTCTCACCTCTCACTTAACCAAGGCTCCATGTCGGCATTTCACGGGACCACGATTCTCGGCGTCCGCAAAGGCGGCCGGGTCGCGCTCGGTGGCGACGGACAGGTCAGCATCGGCGAGACCGTCGTCAAGTCGCACTCCAACAAGGTGCGCACCATGAAGGGCGGGAAGGTGCTGGCCGGCTTTGCCGGCTCGGTGGCCGATGCGCTGACCCTGTACGAAAAGTTCGAGGAGAAGCTGGATCGCTATCCGGGGAACCTGCCCCGCGCGGCGGTCGAGCTGGCCAAGGATTGGCGCAGTGACCGGATCCTCCGCCGGCTGGAAGCGCTGCTGGTCGTGGCCGATCTGGAGCACAGTTTTCTGTTGAGCGGGTCGGGCGAGCTGATCGAGCCGGACGACGGTATCATCGCTATCGGCTCCGGGGGCAACTTTGCCCTGGCCGCCGCCCGGGCGCTGCTCCCCGAGCCGGACCGTTCCGCTCGTGAGATCACTCAACGCTCGCTGGAGATCGCCGCCGACATCTGCGTGTTTACCAACCGTAACATTACGATCCTCGAATTACCGGGAGAAAAAAACGTAGGCGGGGAACGAAAAGCGTAAGCGGGAACAAACGTAGCGGGAGCCAGTGCCCCGCTCACGTTGTTTCTTCCCCGCTCACGCTGTTTGTTCCCCGCCTACGCTTTACCTTTAAGAAATGACCGACATCGCCCCCAAGCTTCCCGTCGAATCCCCCGCCGGCCCCGAGCCCGTGGCGCCGATGCCGTGGCTGGAAGAGATGCCGCCGCGGCTGATCGTCGCTGAGCTCGATCGCTATATCGTGGGCCAGGAGGCTGCCAAGAAGGCGGTGGCCATCGCGGTCCGAAACCGGTGGCGTCGGGCGCAGGCGCCGGATGACATCCGGGACGAGATCACCCCCTACAACATCATCATGATCGGCCCCACCGGGGTGGGGAAAACGGAAGTCGCTCGCCGGCTGGCCCGGCTCTCCGGTGCCCCGTTCATCAAGGTCGAGGCCTCCAAGTTCACCGAAGTCGGGTACGTCGGCCGGGACGCCGAGTCCATGGTGCGGGACCTGGTCGACTCGGCGATCAATCTCGTGCGCACCGAACGGGAAGATGAGGTGTATCCCCAGGCGGAGGCGCGGGCCGACGAGCGGCTGCTGGACCTGCTGCTCCCGGCCGGGCCGCAGCCGATGGAGAGGGCGGAGAAGACGGAGAAGGCGGAGAAGGCGGAAGGCGCGTCCATGTTTGTCGTTTCGCCGACTGGACAGGCGAAATCCGAGCACGTGCCCACCCCCGAGGAGGAGCGGCGTCAACGCTCTCGTGAGAAGCTGCGGGAGATGCTCGCCGACGGCCGGCTCGACGACCGGGAGGTCGAGGTCGAGGTGGCCCAGCAGGGCTACCCCATGATGGAGCTGATCCAGCCACCGCAGGGCATCGAGGGGCCGGACATCAACTTCACCGAGATGCTCCAGGAGATGCTGCCCAAGCGGAAGAAGCGCCGCACGGTCAAGGTGCCGGAGGCGCGCCGGGTCCTGGTGGACGAGGAGCTCAAGAAGCTGGTGGACATGGACGACGTGGTGAACGAGTCGCTCGACCGGGTCGAGAACCACGGCATCATCTTCATCGACGAGATCGACAAGATCGCGGGCGAGCGGGGCCAGGCCGGCGGCCCCGATGTCTCCCGCGAGGGCGTCCAGCGCGATCTGCTGCCCATCGTCGAGGGCTCAACCGTGCAGACCCGCTACGGGTACGTCCGGAGCGACCACATCCTCTTCATCGCCGCGGGCGCCTTTCATGTCTCCAAGCCCTCGGATCTGATCCCCGAGCTGCAGGGCCGCTTTCCGATCCGGGTCGAGCTCCAGCCGCTGACCGAGCAGGACTTCGTGCGGATCATGACCGAGCCGGAGAACGCTCTGACCAAGCAGTACCAGGCGCTGGTGGCCGCGGAGGGCGCCGAGCTCGAGTTTACCACCGCCGGGATCGCCGAGGTGGCGCGGGTGGCGTTCATGGCCAATGACCGGATGGAGAACATCGGCGCCCGGCGGCTGCATACGGTCATGGCGGCACTAATGGAGGACGTGCTGTTCGAGTTGCCGGATTATCCGGAGAAGCGGATCGTGTTCGACGCGGATGACGTGCGGGAGCGGCTGGTCAAGATCATCAGCGACGACGATTTGAGGAGATACATCCTGTAGAGTGTCAGCGCGACACAGTGAAAAACTTGTTACAAATCTCATTCGGTTGACGCAATCCCCTTCAAATATACTATCCCCCCATTTCTCCCGAGCGTCGGGCTGACACGTTCGGTCGCAGATCGATGGAAAAACGTCGCGTTTGCGACAGCGCGCGACCTCAGTCGGCGGTTGTGTCGTTGTTTTGAATCCCATACATTCGGCTCGCCTTCCCCTGAAACCTTTGCTGTTCACTGCCCGATTGCTCACCGCACAGCGCAGTCCATTCCGCTGATGGGGCGAATTCGCGCTTGCAGTCCCGCGATCCGTTCCTCGCCAACGCCGTTCGCTTCAGCCGGGGTGCAGGCGCAAGGTCAAGAACAGCAGCTTTAGCGGAGGTTTCCTGTGAAAATCCGAGAGGCGACCCTCATGCTGGCAATTGCCGCCCTGGCCGGCTGTAGCTCAGCCGATGACCTGACGTCCCCGAAGCGGGATGCGGTCAAGGGACCGCCAGTTGTTGCCACGGTCAGTGGTATCAACTTCAATTTACTACGCGCGGCAAGACGCATTCGTGCGGTATCAGCACCGGGGGAGGCCTCTATTGCTGGGCCTCAATTCATCGGTCAGCTCGGAGATGGTACCACCACGAGTCGGAATTCCCCCACCCAGATCAACGGGGCATCCAGTACGTCGACGTGAGCCTCGGTGGCAGTCACACCTGTGGCTTCCGGAGCTCGGCGGTCCCTATTGTTGGGGACTGAACTCGTCGGGCCAGCTTGGCGACGGACAACGACCAACCGCTGGTGCCCACGCCAGCCGATCCCGGCGTCCAGTACAACAGCGTGAGCCTGGCAACAACCACACTTGTGGCTTCCGGACCTCCGCGGCCCCTACTGTTGGGTCTCAATTCGTCGGTCAGCTGGGGGATGACGACCACCAACAGGCTGGTACCAACCCGAGCGACCCAGGATCCAGTACAATACAGTGACGCTCGGAGGCAACCACACTTGCGGTTCCGACCTCGGGGGGCCCCTACTGTTGGGTTTGAATTCGTCCGGCCAGCTTGTACGACGACGACCAACCGCCTAGTGCCCACGCTAGCCACCCGGCATCCAGTATAACAGCGTGAGTTTGGCGAGAATCACACCTGTGGCTTCCGGAGTTCCGCGGCCCCTACTGCTGGTTCTCAATTCATCCGGCCAACTGGCGATGCACCACCACCAACAGCTTTCCTACCCGGCCGATCCAGGCATCATCTATAACAGTGTACGCTCGCGTAACCACACCTGCGCTTCCAGCTCCGCCCTATTGCTGGGACTAAATTCGTCCGCCAACTCGCGATGGCACCACGACGAACAGGCTGGTACCCACCAGGCCGATCCTGGCATCTCGTACGTGTCGGTCATGCTTGGCGGTAGCCATACCATGGGCTTTCGCTTGAGCGGCGCAGAATATGTGTGGGGCAACAATGTCAGTGGCCAGCTGGGCGATGGCACTAATACGAATCGCCTCGTGCCCACCTCGCTTCCCTGAACACAGGAATCCATACCCGTCCTGCGCGGAGGTAGCCACCTCCGCGCGGACTATTACCTTCACCACCTCCCCTCCCTTCATTAGCCAGCTTACCCGTTCCGAGCCTGCACCTCCAGCGCGCGCAACGTGCTGGCGCTCCTTGCCGTGAGCCTCTGCTTCGCGCGTCGTGCCCGCACGTCAGCCGCGCCGTGGCCGCTCGCCCCAACTCCATGGCGATTCTGCCCTTCACCAACGCCAGCCCACTCGCAGGACGTGCTGTTCGAGTTGCCGGATTATCCGGAGAAGCGGATCGTGTTCGACGCGGATGACGTGCGGGAGCGGCTGGTCAAGATCATCAGCGACGACGACCTCCGGCGATATATCCTCTAGTAGCTGGACTTCTAAGTCATTATCTCCTAACTGCTTACGTGATAGTTGCCCCCCGCAGGGCGACAAAAACCTACTAGCCCGGCGACGTACGACACCGTATGTTAGCCCTTCAACTGAGCGAAATCAGGGGTCATGGAGGGGGTGCTCGTAGGACCCGGCACCGTCCTGGCAGAACGCTACACGCTTGAGCGGGAGCTCGGTCGCGGTGGCATGGCCACTGTCTTCCAGGCGGTGGATCAACGCCATAACCGACCTGTGGCCGTCAAAGTCTTGCGGCCCGAAGTCGCAGCGTGTCTGGGCTCCCAGCGCTTCCTCCGCGAGATCGACATCGCGGCCCGCCTTACCCATCCACACATCCTGCCACTGCACGACTCGGGTGACGGCGGTGGCGGGCTCCTTTACTACGTCATGCCGTTCGTCGAAGGGGAGTCGCTCCGCGAGCGGCTGGCCCGTGACGGGCTGCTTCCCCTGCCGGACGCGCTTCGCATCGCTCGAGAGGTCGCCGATGCTCTCGGTTATGCCCACGCGCATGGCGTCGTGCATCGCGACATCAAGCCGGGGAATATCCTGCTGGAGTCGGGCCATGCCGTTGTTGCGGACTTCGGAATCGCCCGCGCCCTGAGCTCAGTGGCGGGGGAGGACCTTACCAGCACCGGACTCATGGTAGGAACGCCGGTATACATGAGTCCCGAGCAGGTCTGCGGTTCCTCGATTGACGGCCGCAGCGATCTATATAGCCTGGGCTGTGTGCTTTATGAGATGCTGACCGGGTCTCCTCCCTTCTGCGGTCCCAACCAGCAAGCGGTTGCTGCCCTGCACGTCCGTGAGCGGCCAGTGTCGCTCGAGGTGGTCCTGCCATCGGCGCCACTCGCCGTGATTCGAGCCGTGAGTAGAGTGCTCGAGAAGAACCCCGATGACCGGTTTCCGACCGCGGAAAAGTTCGCAGACGCGATCGGGAGCACGATGACGCTTCCGCGACAAGACGAAACGCGAGCCCGCCGGAGGCGCTTCGCAGCGGCCAGTGCCGCGGCGCTGCTCCTGGCCCTGCCGCTCGCGTTCAGGCGGCCGCACCCTACGCTCGACGGGGGACGCATTGTGGTCTATCCGGTGTCGACCGCCGCGGCAAAGGCGGGCGCGCTCATGCCGGACGAGGTGACCCTCGCGCTTCTGGCTTCCCTCAACAGCACCGCGTCTCTGGCAGGGATCGATGGCGGCAGACTGCCAGGGGGGCCCGCTGTGGCTGCAAGTGGAGGAGCCGGGGACGAGATCGCGCGGAAGCAGCGTGCCGCCTTCTATGTGAGCGCCCGGCTGCTCACGCCTGACTCCCTGCACCTCATGTTGGATCTCCATGACGTTCGAAGTGGTGCGGTCACCCACCGGACCCTGGATTTCGCGCCCGGCACCAACGCTTGGTCTATCGGTGTTCGCGCCGCGCTGGAGCTGCTCCCGACGCTCATTCCCACGGGGGGAAGGCAGGACCTTCCGTCCCTGCAAGGCCGCTCGCCGCGGGCGCTGGCCGCCTACTTCCGGGGAGAGCAGGCCTACCGCTCGGCCGCGTTTGAGGATGCGCTTGTGCACTTCCGTACCGCCGTGCAGGTCGACTCCTCCTTTGCGCTCGCCGCACTCAGGGGTGCAATGGTGGCGAGCTGGTCGGATCGTCCCAAAGAGGCGCTGGAAATGGCTCGGGTCGCGGTTAGCCGGGAGGGAGCCCTCCCGGCGCGATTGAACCATCTCGCGCATGGGCTGGAGGACCTCATGGCCGGGCGCGCGGATTCTGCGGTCCAACGCTTCCGCCGTGCCCTGACTCTGGACCCGGAGAACGTTGAAGCGTGGATGGGCCTGGCGGAGACCTTTCACCATCTGCTGCCCCGCCAGCCCCAGCTCGACTCGCTGGCCGAAGATGCCTATCTCCAAGTTCGGTTGCTCGACCCCGAGTTCGCGCCGGCGATGTTTCATCTGATCGAATACGCGGTACGTCGCGGGGATGTGGCGGGGTCCGAGCATCTCCTGGCGCGGTTCGCGGCCGCGCAGCCCGACTCGCTGGCGCTTGGCCCGGCGAGACTGACGCTCGAATGCGTCCGCGGCCGGATGACTGATCCGGATTGGCGAGCCGTCGTGCTTCGAAATCCCGTGCAGGCGCTGGCTGCCGGCCAACTGCTGGCCGTCGGCGGGCTGCGGCAACCTGCGTGCGCTGAGTCGGCGTTCCGGGCGGTGCTGGCGTTCGACACTACCGGCAATCTGGGGCGTGCCCGAAACCAGTTTGGTGCCTTGATCGGTCTGCAGAGCGTCCTCGTCGCGCGGGGACGAGACGAGGCGGCGCGTACGCTGCTGGCATCGGACACGCTCTTCAATCCGACGTATCGTGGTGATCTATACCTGCTGAATGGGATGGCCGGGCGCGCCTTCGAGACAGAGGCGGAGGCCTTCGCGCGGTCTCAGCTGGCCCAGTTCCGCCGGGAGCCCTCCTCTGTCAGCAACGTTGATTTGTGGTTTCTCGGAGGGTGGGAGGCCCACCGCGGGCGTGGCGCGGTGGCTGCGGAGATCACCGACAGCATCACTTCCCGGAACGCGAGGGGCGGTAACCGGCGTGACAGCCTCTTCGTGTCGAGCCTCAGCGCCCGGGTCGCGCTGGCGCAGGGTGATACCGCGGCCGCCTTGGCGCAGCTCCTTGCCCTCGTACCGACAGCCGACGACTGGGACGCGTTGGCGTGGAACCCATGGGAAGCCCTGGGTGGCGAGCGACTGCTCCTCGCCCGGTTGTTGCTAGCGAGGGGAGAAGCGCAGGCTGCCCTTCAGGTGGCGTCAAACTTCGATGCGCCGTCCCCCGTGACGTACCTGCCCTACCTCCCGGCAAGTCTCGCGGTGCGCATCGAGGCCGCGGAACGACTCGGTGACGGAAAGCTGGCGGAGCGGCTTCGCCGCCGTCAGGTCAAGCTGGAAAACAATCCTCTATAGAGAGGTGCCCCATGCCCAAGGTCAGCAACTCCACGGCGAAGCCGCCCACAGAAAAGAAGGAATTCGACGAGAAGTTCGAGAAGAAGAACGGGAAGTGGGAAGCGAAACCAGGTGGCGGCTGGCAGACGAAGGGTGGAATGCCGTTTCCGATCGGGCCAACTGGTGAAATCGAGCCCTGGGCCGACAGCCTCAGGATCTGGATGTTTGAGATGAACCAGTGGGCCGAGCAGGTGACCAAGCACCTCGACGAGCTGGCGGAAGAAGTGGAAACCTTGAAGGGCGCCTTTTCTCGCTGAAGCGGCCTCGACCTTGAACCCGGCACAGGGAGGAGATCCAGATGAACCCAATCGATGATGAGATGAATACCAGACCACCTTCACCCCCGCCCGGTCCCTGGAAGTAGTGGTCTAAGGGCAGATAGAAGATAGAGTTTCCCGAGTCGGCTCGTTCCGACGCGGACCTGCCTATACGCGGGGCATTGTTCTCGGTTCCTGCTCCCGATCGTTCCGCCACTGGCCGGCAGAGCTTATCGCCCACTGGGTCTTCTTCAGCGCGGCGGTGCTGGGGCTCCTGCCCGTGAGCCTCTGGCTCCGCGCGTCGGTGCCCGCGCGGGGCAGCCCTCGCCGGTTGCCGTTCGTTCCAACTGGATGGCCATTTCCGTTCACTACGCCGGCCAGGACTCGGCCGACGACTATCTCGGCCACGGGATTGCGGCGGAGCTGCCCCGCTCCCCGAGCCGGCTTTCCGGACTCCGGGTCGCCGCCCGGCCGTCCGCTTTCCGCGGTTGCCTTAACCCATCTGGCTCGGCTACAATCCTCACCCGACGCTTCACCACTCGAGCGAAGATCCGAGTAGAGACTCTCGACTCTCGACTCTCGACTCTCAACATCGACCCGCGGCCCTATGAGTCCTGCCCGTCACTTCCTCGCCATACCCGACCTGAGCAAGCCCGGGCTGCTCGCCGTCTTCGATCTGGCCGCACGAATGAAACGAGGGGAGTATCGCGACAAGCCACTCCAGGGCAAGACGCTGGGGATGATCTTTGCCAAGAGCTCCACCCGCACCCGGGTGTCGTTCGAGGTGGGGATGTACCAGCTGGGCGGGCACGCGCTCTTCCTCTCCTCACGCGACATCCAGCTCGGCCGGGGCGAGCCGATCCGGGATACCGCGCGGGTCCTGTCCCGCTATCTCGACGGGATCATGATCCGGACCTACGACCATAGTGACGTTGAGGAGCTCGCGCGCTACGGCAGCATCCCGGTGATCAACGGGCTGACCGACCTGCTGCATCCCTGCCAGGTCATGGCCGACCTGCTCACCGTTCGCGAGTCGCTCGGCGGCTGGGACGGCAAGGTCATCGCGTGGGTAGGGGACGGCAACAACATGGCCAACAGCTGGATTAACGCCGCCGGCAGTCTCGGCTTCGAGCTCCGGCTCGCCTGTCCCACGGGGTATGAGCCTGACGCGGAGATCCTGCGGCGCAACCAGAAGAAGACCACGATCACGCTCACCACCGATCCGAAGGAAGCGGTGCGTGGCGCTCACGTCGTCAACACCGACGTGTGGGCCTCGATGGGGCAGGAGGAGGAACAGGAGAAGCGGGCCCGTGCATTCAAGGGTTATATCGTGGACGCCGCGCTGATGGAACGGGCGGATCCAGGCGCCATCTTCCTGCACTGCCTCCCTGCCCATCGCGGTGAAGAGGTGGCGGAAGACGTGATCGAGGGGCCCCGGTCCCGGGTCTGGGACCAGGCGGAGAACCGGCTCCACGTGCAGAAGGCAATTATGGCGACGCTTATGGGCGGGGAAGCGGGTAAGCGGGGAGGCGGGGAAGGAAAAGCAGTCAGGGCCTCAGACATTCGTCAGAAGGGAAAATCATGACGGCCAGCATCGAGCTCAGGCGCACGGCACTCTATGACGCCCACAAGGGCCTCGGGGCTAAGCTCGTCCCGTTCGCTGGGTGGGAAATGCCGGTGCAGTATCCTGCCGGCATCCTGGCCGAGCACCACGCCGTGCGCACCGGGGCCGGGATATTCGACGTCTCGCACATGGGCGAGTTCGAGATCACCGGTCCCGACCGGAACGCCTTCGTGAATCGGGTCACCTGCAACGACGTCAGCATGCTCGAGCCCGGTGGGGTGCAATACTCCGCGATCCTCACACCGGAAGGCACCTTCGTGGACGACTGCACCGTGTACCGGTTCGAAGACAAGCTGATGATCGTGGTCAATGCCTCGAACACGGCGAGCGCCTGGGAGCACATCGTGGCGCAGAAGGGCGGCATCAACGTCCGGCTCAAGGATATCTCCGGCGAGGTGGGCCTCCTGGCGGTCCAGGGTCCCCACGCCGAAGGATTGTTGCAGCCTCTCACCGCCACCCATCTCCCCGACATCGCGTACTACCATTTCGTCATGGGCAAGGTGGCCGGCGCCGAATGCTTCATCTCCCGCACCGGGTACACCGGCGAGGACGGCTTCGAGCTCTACTGCCGGGAGCGGGATACGATAAAGGTATGGGAGTCGCTCATCGGCGCCGGCGCCAAGCCGATCGGGCTCGGAGCGCGAGACTCGCTCCGGACGGAGATGGGCTATGCGCTCTATGGAAACGAGATCGACGAGAACACCACGCCGCTCGAGGCCGGCCTCGGCTGGATTGTGAAGCTGGACAAGGGGTCGCCCTTCACCGGCGACGCGGCGCTCAAGGCGCAGAAGCTCCGCGGCGTGACCAGGAAACTGGTGGGGTTTCAGCTCCAGGGTCGAGGGTTCCCCCGGCACGGCTATCCGGTGTACCACGAGGGGCGCGAAGTGGATACCGTGCGGAGTGGGACGATGAGCCCGTCGCTCGGGGTGGCGATCGGCACCACCTACCTGCCGGCGGCCAGTGCGAAGGTCGGAACGAAGTTCGAAGTCGAGTGCCGGGGCGAGCGGCTGGCGGCCGAGGTAGTGGCCCGGCCGTTCTGGAAGAAGGGGAGTGCCAGGAAGGGGCGGTAGGAGGGAAAGAGGGAAGGACGGCTAAGAAGGTCCCTCGCTGCGCTCGGGATGTGGAGCGCTCTCTACCCTTCTCCGTCCTTCCCGCCCGGACAGGGCCCGCCGGCCGCAGCCCACTGCTTGAACTTGACCACCAGCTCATCGTGCGGCACCGGCACCGGCGCACGATTCCCGCCCGGATGCCAGCCCCACAGCACCAGGCTGTCTTCGCTCACGTGCTTGATCAGCGCATCGAAGTTGCGGCCGCCATTCTCCCGCTTGCTCTTGATGGTTTCGCAGAGGGCAGCGGGCGAGAGCCCGATCCACGCCATCTTGTGCTTCGGAGGCGGGAGCCCCCAGTGCGGCGCGCCAGGCGGCGCATTGGGGCCGTAACTGGCGGGCGAGTTGGCGTCGCCGTGGCAGGTGGCACACGGCAGCCCCTCAGCACCGTGGCCTTCCGGGCCGCGCTTCACATCCATCGTGTGCGCCACACCGGCGTCGTATTGCAGCGGCGCGTCACCCGGAATGTGGCAATTCTGGCAGCGCGGATGCTGGAAAACCTTCTGCACCGTGGCGAACGCGGTGACCGCCTGGGCCTTCTCTTCCGCAGTAGCGCGAGGGCCACAGCCGGCAGCCGCCACCACGAGGACAGCGAGGGCGGGGAGCCTGGGTGCGCGCATGATCGCGCTCCTCACGCCGTGCCACCAGGCCGCAGTGGCAGCTCCCGGAGACGCTGACCTGTCAGGGCCGCGACGGCGTTGGCCACCGCCGGGGCGATCGGCGGCGTCCCGGGCTCGCCTACACCTCCCATCTTGTCGGTGCTGGGCACGATGTGCACTTCCACTACCGGCATTTCGTTCAGGCGCAGCACCCGGTAGTCGTGGAAGTTGGATTCCTGCACCCGGCCTTCCTTGAAGGTCAGCGTGCTGTGCAGGGCGGCGCCGAGCCCGAAGGAGATGCCCGACTCCATCTGCGCCCGAACGGCCTCGGGATTCACCGCCACCCCGCAGTCTATGGCACAAACCACCCGATGCACCCGAATGGCGTTCTTCTCCACCGACACCTCCGCCACCTGGGCCACATAGCTGCCGAACGATTCGTGCACCGCGATGCCGCGACCGCGGCCTTTGGGGAGCGGAGTGCCCCACTTGGCCTTCTCGGCCGCCAGGTTGAGCGCGGCGAGATGACGCGGGTGCTCTTTGAGCAGGGCACGCCGGTATTCGAGCGGGTCCTTCCCGGCCGCCAGGGCCAGCTCGTCAATCAGGCTCTCCATTACGAATGCGGTGTGACTGTGGCCCACTGAGCGCCACCATAACACCGGAACCCCGATCTTCGGCGAATGAAGGTCCACCCTCTGGTTGGGTACTGATTTCAGGTAGGCCGAGTCGGCCACGCCTTCCACCGATGTTGCATCAATGCCGTTTTTGACCGTGTAAGGCTCGAACGGCGTGCCCGCCGTGATCGACTGCCCCACGATGACATGGTGCCAGCCGGTCGGCATCCCGTCGGCGCCGAGGCCGATGCGAGCGCGGTGGACGTAGGCCGGCCGGTAATAGCCTCCGTGCACGTCGTCCTCCCGGGTCCACACCGTCTTCACCGGCGCTTTTGCGGCCTTGGCCACCTGTACCGCCTCGCTGACAAAGTCGGAGGTGGGAGTGGCCCGGCGGCCGAAGCCGCCGCCGAGGAAGGTGGTGTGGATCTCCACCTGCTCCGGCTTAAGACCGGTGATCTTCGCCGCCACCTGCTGGTCCACTGTCTGGAACTGGGTGCCGGTCCAGATCTCGCACTTGTTCGCGCTGAGCCGCACGGTGCAGTTGAGCGGCTCCATCGGCGCGTGCGCCAGGTAGGGGACCGCGTACTCGGCGTCGATCGTCTTGCTGGCCCCGGCCAGCGCCTTCTCCACATCGCCGGCCTTGCCGGCGGAAGCGCTTTTTCCGCCGACCAGGGTCCGGAACCAGGGAGGGGCCTCGCGGACTTCGGCGTCGTCCGGCGCGGCCGCACCCTTGTATCCCGCGAGCCGGCGATATCCCTGTCGCAGCCGGGCGCTGTCGAGACCCGCGTTGGGGCCGAGATCCCACTCCACCTGCAAGGCATCGCGCCCCAGCTTGGCGGCCCAGAAGTGATCCGCTACCACGGCCACGCCGGAGGGCACCTGCACCACAGCGCGCACGCCACGCACCGCCCTGGCCTTGGTGGCGTCGAGGGATTTCACCTTGCCACCAAACACCGGTGCGCGGGCCACCAGGGCGGTGAGGAGTCCGTCGAACTGCACGTCGATGCCGAACTGCGCCCGGCCGGTGATCTTCTCGGGCGTGTCCAGGCGCTTCGTCGGCTTGCCGATGATCCTCCAGTCCTTGGGGTCCTTGAGTGTCACCGTCTTCGGTACCGGCTGCTTCGAGGCGGCCTCGGCCAGCTCGCCGAAGCGCGCCCGCTTGCTGCCGGAGATCACCACCCCGTTCTCGGTCCGGCAGGCCAATGGCTCGACGCTGAACCGGAGTGCCGCCGCCTCGATGAGCATTGCCCGCGCGGTGGCGCCGGCCTGGCGGCACCGGTCGAACTCGGACCAGGTCGTGGTCGAGCCGCCGGTCATCTGCATGCCGAATGCGGTGTGGGCATAGGCGGGGGCCGCGGGAGCATGCTCGACCTTGATCCTGCTCCAGTCGGCATCCAGCTCCTCGGCGATCAGCATCGGGAGTGTGGTCCAGATGCCCTGACCCATCTCGGAATGGGGAAGCAGGACGGTGACGGTGTCGTCGGCGCCCACCCGCAGGAAGGCGTTGGGCGCGAAGGGAGCGACGGCATTGCGCTCCGCCCGGGCGAAGCGCCTGGCGCCAGGCACCGTGAAGGCGATGACCAGGCCGCCGGTAACCAGTGCGCCGGTCTTCAGGAACTCACGGCGCGAAGGAGTCGGTGTCTCGCTCATGCGGAAGCCCTCAGCTCGGCGGCCCGATGAACCGCGGCGCGGATGCGCTGGTAGGTACCGCACCGGCAGATGTTCCCGCTCAGCGCGGCATCGATATCGGCGTCCGTGGGCTCGGATTTGGCGGCCACCAGGGCAGCGGCAGACATGATCTGGCCCGACTGACAATAGCCGCACTGCACCACATCCAGCTCGGCCCAGGCCCGCTGCACTGGATGACTTCCATCGGATGACAGTCCCTCGATGGTGGTGATCTTCTTGCCTTCGGCCGATGACACCGGCGTGACGCAGGAACGCCGGGGTGTACCGTCCAGGTGCACGGTGCACGCTCCACATTGGGCGATGCCGCAGCCGAACTTGGTGCCGGTGAGGCCGAGCAGGTCGCGCAAGGCCCAGAGCAGCGGCATGTCGGATGGCGCGTCCACTTCGCGCTCGACGCCATTCACGTTCAGTTTCATGGCACTCTCTCTTGGCGGATTGAGGATCCCAGGCTGGGTGCTACGCTAAGGAAGCGGACAGTCGGGGTCAAGAGGAGTGGCAGCATGGAACCCACAAGTCCTACCGATATGTAGCACCATGCTAGCAACTGCTGCGAGCTGCCGGTTAGCGGGGCCTGAATCCGCGCACCTCAATGATTCCCCAATCGTCCGGCCGCCCTACGCGGGCGTCGCTGCTGACGTATGCTGGATAATGCCACCGGTCCTCGAAGCCAATCGCCACCACGTCATCCCGGTCGGCTTTCTGCTCCAGAAGGTCGAACAGTCCATCGATGCTGTAATCGTTTCGCACCGCCTTGCCGTCGCGGACCTCGATCAGAACCCAGCCCTTCTGGCCGGGGCAGAAGCACGAGGCCCGCACCAGCATGTCATAGTCCCGCAAGCCACCGGCTCGCCACAGCTCGCGCTGGCGGTTGACTACAGCGTGCAGTGAATCCCGCTGGCCAGGGCTCCGCAGGTTGAAGGTTCGAGATCCTGCGGGCGAACCCGGGTGGGAAGCCACGGTATCTTCGATGGACTCCGACACGCCGGTGTTGCTGGGGACATTCTCCCTCACGGGGACGTTCTCACTCCTCGGCACTGCCCGGTGGCAGCCGGTCTCGACCAGTGCGACAGCGATCAGAACAGCCAGTGGAAATCGTTGACGCCGCTCAGCGCGAGAAGACCCATCGGGGATCATGGTCGGCTCCTATCGATCGAAGTCCACTGCAACCGTGTTGCCGCCGCTCACGATGATGCCGACCCGCTCTCCCGGCTCCGGACGGTAGCGCCCTGACAACACGGCCGCCAGCCCGGCTGCGCCTCCTGGCTCCGCGACCACCCTGACGGTGCTCCACAGGGCCTCCTGCGCGTTTCGGATCGACCCGTCGGTCACCAGCACGACCTCCGCCACATGCGCCTGCGCGATCGGAAAAACCTGCTCCCCCACCCGGCGGGGAGCCAGCGAATCGGCGGCAATGCCACCCGCGTCGGCATCGACCGGCCGGCCGGCCGCGAGCGCCCGTGTCAGCGTTGGCGCCAGCTCGGGCTCGACACCCACGACCTTGCGCCGGCCGGCGTACCAGGCGGCGAGACCGCCGATCAGCCCGCCGCCACCGACCGCGGTGATGATGGTGTCGAGATCGGGGGCCTGTGATTCGAGCTCGAGGCCGAGGGTCCCCTGGCCGAGGATGGTCTCCGCCTGGTCAAACGCGTGGACCGGCATGGCGCCTGATTCGGCGGCCCAGCTCTCGCTCGCAGCGAGTGCGTCGGCGTAGCGCTCGCCGGTGATCACCAGGTCGGCGCCGTAGCTTCGAATCCGGTCCACCTTGGCCGGCGAGGCGACGGTGGGGACGAAGATCCGGGCCGGAACGCCCAGCTTCATCGCTGCGAACGCGACCGCCGCTCCGTGATTACCGCCGGAGGCCGCGACCACACCGTTCCTCGGAACCGGTCGCAGCAGCAGGTTGGCAAATGCGCCCCGCGCCTTAAACGATCCCGCATGCTGTACCAGCTCCAGCTTCAGCGTGAGAGGGAAAGAGTGGAGACCCAGGTCGCGGCCGTCGAGCTCGGCCACCGGCGTGCGCCGGATGTGCGGCCGAATGATCCGCTCGACCTCGATGATGCGCTCGCGAGTAAAGGGGGTCTTGCTGTCGGGGATGGCTTACTCGACCTGATGGAGGAAACGGTGGCTGATGAGCCGACGCGGTATTCCCGCCCCGTCGACCCGCCAGAGGTCAACTGTATAGAAGAACCCGACAAACAGCGGTGTCGTCCCGGTCGAATGGGTCCCCGGCACGGTGTGGCCATAGCGAAGCGGGGATGAGATTCGGTTGGCGGGATCGTCGCTGCCGATCAGCCACTGGGTCTGCTGACCTTCGGTGACGTTGAGCTCGCTCATCTCACAGTCGGCGGGAGTCCAGGCGAACTCCGGATTCTCCTCATGGCTGACGCTGAGCGCGATGTTCGCGGCACAGTGACTGAAGGCATCGGCATCGGTGCCACAGCCCAGGAGGGTGAGCAAGCCGACTGCAGAGATCAGACGCACTGCGACCCCATTTTGAGGACGGGTGGGAAAAACGCACGATCGCCGGGCGCCCGCAAGGCGGGTTCCCGGCGACCTTATTCGTGCGCGTCAAGGAGTGCCGTGTAGAATCGTGCTGCCGTTGAGGACGAACACGTCCGTTCCGACGCCCCACACCCCCGTGGCTGTCGTCGTATTGTTGATCACCTTCCATGTGGTGCCGTCGTAATGCACGATGCCGTCATCGCCCACGGCGTACATGTTGGTGTGCGCGTTGCCCCAGATATCGCGGATCCATTTGGTCGTCGGGCTGATCATGGGCGTCCAGGTCGTCCCGTCGAAATGGTAGATCTTGCCGCCTCCCCCCACTAAAAAGGCGTCGTTCGGGTCCAGGGACCAGACTCCGTAGAGGGCGAATCCTACATGTCCGGCACCGGACTTTTGCTCGAAGCTGGTCGTCCAGCTGCTGCCGTTCCAGTGGACCAGTCGGGATGTCTGGTAGTTGTCTTCCGGCAGAGCGTCAGGCGGAGCGTCCTCGACGCCTATTGCGTAGACATCGTTCGGCGCGCTTCCCGCGACGTCAAACGCCTGTCCGTAGCCCCAGGTGGTGCCGGGGCCCGGGCTACCCCAAGCCAGGCCATTAAAGTGGTAAAGACTTGCCGGTGGGGGAGAGAAGTCCGCACTCCCCACCGCATAGACATCCTGCGACGAGGCTCCCCAGATACCAGTTAAGAGCTCAGACTCCATGGGAGTGTCAGCCCACCCGGAACCGTTATACCGCCATATCGCACCCCAGCCCGCGACGAACACATCGGTCGGGGAGCTTCCCCACACCGCACGCGGCGACTTGAACGAGTCTGTCCCGCGAAGTGACTCGGTCCAGGCATGGCCGTCGTGGTGCAGCACCACGCCGGAGCCGCCATTCCCGGCGACCACAAAGATGTCGGATGCCGAGCTGGCCCAGATGGAGGAACCGGTGTGTCCCGGCGGGAGCGGGATGGTGGTCCAGCGCGTCGCTCCGGAGGACGTGGAGGTACAGGTGATCGCGAAGGCCACCTGAGCCTCGGCACCCGCAGTAACCGTCACCGGGCGAGGGTTGGCGCCCGCTGTCGTGCAGTTGGGGGCCAGACCTCCCAGCGTAACCTGGTGCTCTCCCGGTGCCAGGTTGCCCACCGATACCGAGCCATTGGCCACTATAGACTGCGTTGCGCCACTATTGACGCTCAGCGTGTAGCCATCATCAGGGTTCGGTCCACTGGTGGTCGTCGTCACCTTGACGCTGCCGGTGGTGGGTGATGGAGCGGCGCAGGTAATCCTGAAGGCGACCTCCGCAGTTGCCCCCACGGTCACGGTCGTGTTCCTGGACGCTCCTCCCTCCACCGTGCAGGTGGAGGCAACGTCCGTAAGCGCCACCGCATGCGCGCCGGGGGAGACCCGCGGGAGTGTCACCGTGCCACTCGTCGTGATTGCCGTGCCCCCACCCGCGCCATCCAGGATGACTTTATAGCCATTGGGATCGGTGGACGCGCCCGACGTGCTCGTGGTGACGCGGACGGTCCCGGTGGTGGCGGTACACGTGACCGCGAACGCTACCGCGGCGGTCGCGCCCGCGGCCAGGGTTACCGGGCGCGGATTCTCTCCTTGAACGGCGCAGTTGGAGGCGACGTCCGAGAGCCGGACCGAGAGCGCCCCGGCGGCCAGATTGGGCAGCGAGGCGGTGCCGCTCACGGCGATGGGCTGGGTGGTGCCGCCGTTGATGGCAAAGGCGTAGCCGTTCCCGTCGGGATCGGCGCCGGTGGTCGCAGTCGTGATGGTCAGTGTTCCGGCCGAGGCAGGAGGAGCGCTGCAGGTGACGGCAAAGGCCGCGGTCGCTCCACTGCCTGCTATGACGCTGACGGTGCGCGGGTTCTCACCCTGCACCTGGCAGTTGGCGGCGATTCCGGTGAGGCCTACCACCCGGTCGCCCACCGGTACGGCAGCCAGGCTCAGGGATCCGCTTGCTTGCAGGGCCCCCTGGTCCACGCCATCCACGCTGATCGAGTACCCATCGGCGTCGGGTTCGTCGCCGGCCGTCGCCGCAGTCACCTGCAAGCTGCCGGTGGTGGCGGCACAGGTCACTTCGAAGCTCACCTGCGCCGTTTCGCCGGCGCTGACGGTCACACTGCGAGGGTTGTCTCCCGAGACGGTGCAGTTACTCGCCAGCCCCGCGAGCTGAACGCTGTGGGCGCCGGGCACGAGGTTCGGGGTCTGCACAGTGGCCTGCACCCCGATCTGCTGGGGCGAGTCCGCGTCCATTTGAACTATGTATCCATCGGCGTCCGGCTCGGCGCCGGTCGTTACCGTGGTGACTTCGAGCGTACCGGTCTGGTCCCCCGGCACGGTGATGGATTCTCCGCTACAGCCTACGGCAAGAACCAGGACCAGAGGCAAGACCAGGCGGGCAAGGTATGGCATTACACTCTCTCCGGATATAGACATATGAGTAGCACGACCCCACCAGCCTTCATCTGGGCTCTCAAGTGATTCACAAGTGCAATGAGGTCATGGCGGACCCGGACTATGCCATATCCCGCTAGCCAGGCAGGTGAGTCGGATCACTGCGGGCGGGACCGGAAGGCAAGTGATAGCCCCCGCTGGGTTTGGGCGACTGTAACGATCCCTTCGTTGCCTGGTCCTCGAACCGCTCACCTGAAAACAGCGCGCCCGGTTCATCACCGGGCGCCGTCCTGGTTCGCGTTTCTTGTATCTTGCAGCATCCCGCCCGGCATCCGGAATGGTTCTGCTGTCCTGCGACATCCCGATAACGAGATTAGATCGGTCCCGCCACTGCCACCGGCACCAGGTGCCTGTCGGTCGTGCCATCACCGAGGTTGCCCGAGAAATTGTCTCCCCAGCAGTAGGCCCGTGAGTCGGTAGTCACGCCGCAGCTGAAGCTGACGCCCGCACTCACCTGGGCAAGTTGGAGTGCTGCCGCCAGTGGGGTCGGCGTCGCCCGGCGGAAGGTCGTGCCGTTACCCAGCTCCCCGGCACCGCCGCTGCCCCAGCATACGCCCTTACCTGTCCGGGTGACGGCGCAGGTGTGGTCGGCGCCGGCACTCACCAGCTCGTACCGGCGGGTGTCCGCCACGGGAGTCGGTGTCAGACGCGTGGTTCTCGTGCCGTCGCCGAGCGCCCCGCTCTGATTGGCGCCCCAGCAATAGGCCCGGTACCCGATATTTACGGCGCAGGTGTGGAAGAACCCCGCGTCGATCTGAAGGAACTGGATCCCGCCGGAGACGGCGACCGGGGTACGGCGCGAGGTGGTCGAGCCATCGCCGAGGGCGCCGGTAAAGTTGTGTCCCCAGCAGTAGGCCCGATTGCTGGTCGTGAGGCCGCAGGAATGGCCGTAGCCGGCAGTCAGCTGGCGCCAGTGAAGCCCGCCGGCCACCTGCAATGGTAAATAGCGGTCGGCGGTCGTGCCGTCGCCCAGCTGGCCCTCCTGGTTCCTGCCCCAACAGTAGGCTAGGTCCGTCATGCTGATGGCGCAGGTGTGGCGGAATCCGGCGCTCACCTGGCGGAAACGGAGGGTGGTTGACACCGGGACCGGGGTCGAGCTGCTGTCTATAGCGAAGGTGCCCAGCTCGCTTTCGATATTCAGTCCCCAGCAATACACCGTGTTGTCCGTCGTGACACCGCACGTGTGATGGTCGCCGGTGGTCACCTGGAGGAAGTGGAGCCCGCCCAGCACCGCGACCGGCCTGACACTGCACGCGCGGCTGTCGCACTCGTTCGGCCCCTCGGACGTACCGTTCCCGAGCTGGCCAAATCGGGCGGCGCCCCAGCAGTAGGCTCGATCGTCGGTGGTCACACCGCAGGCGTGTTCGTGTCCGGCGCTCACCTGGCGGAAGGAGAGTACGTGGGCCGTCGCGGTTGCGAGCGCGGGTGCCGCCTCCGCAGGGTTGGGCGACGTGCTGTCCTCCCGGCAACCCGGGACGGCCAGCAGGCCGGATGTGAGTAGGCAAGCGAGCCGGCAATGAGCTGCCGATGGTGTCCAACCGATGTTTTTCACGGGACCTCCTGTACATTCCGAATCGGCTGCTAGGGTGGGGTTGCTACCGAGCCTGCAGTTCCTTGCATCTCACGATTCATGCCCGAGGGGCAGGAAGGTCCACCGGCCCGGAAGGCCGCCGGATGGTTGGGATTACGAGCAGCATGCGTTGATTCGACCCCGAGCCCGTAGGAAATCCGCCACAACAGACCTGGCGCGGCGGACGAACAGGGGAGCCAGGAGCTGGCAGTCGCCGCCACTCGTCCGGCTGATCTACTGAGCATTTACAAGGATTCTCCCTTCGACCCAAGTCTGTCCCGGCACTTTTGCCTATCTTGTAGCCCATGCCGCTCCGCCTTGCCATCCTGACCATCTCCGACGCCGGCAGCCGAGGCGAGCGGACCGACACCTCGGGCTTCCTTGACGCGCCTGGTACCTCGATGTAGGGTCTTGCTACACAGCCGTCACTTCCATTACGACAAAGGCACACCCGGCTAAAGCCGGGGCCGCAAAGCCACGGGTCCTCGCCTCCTCCGCGACGCCTGGTTGTAGACGCCACGAAGGACCCTAAGACAGCCGAGCCGCCGAACACGGGGCTCGGCTGCGTTCGTTGGGGTCCGTCGCGTCTCTCACTCAGGAGGTCACATGTCCGGAGATCGCCTTCGCCTGCTCTCGCTACTGGTGGTTCTGGCCGCCTGTAATGGCTCGACCCCCGCTGCACCGACCAGCGCCGATCCCACTCCTGAGTTCGGTACCAGCAATGGCCCCGTCAATCCGGGACACTCATTTGTGTTCCGCTCCAATGACCAGATCTTCCTGGCCACCGTGGACGAGACCCAGGATCTGGTAGTGCGGCACTACAATACCGAGGACATCGATTTTTGTGGGGGAGGTACCGCACCGCCCACCGCCGAGGCTCAGCTCGTGCTGACGACTGGCGGAGCGATCTACACCTGGAGGACAGGGATGCTCCCGGTATACGTTTACCGGCTGTCCGAGGTTCCGCCGCAAGAGGTATCCCCGCAGTTCTGCAGTGATCTAGCGACGAAATGGATCTATCGGGGAACCCACCAGCTCACCAATCACGACAACAATCTGTTCTTTGAGCCGGGTCGAACCAACGCCTTCGGCTGGAATGCTCAGGGCAAAGTGCTCGATCGCGCGGGGAAGAGTTACGGCTATCGCGAGTCATTCCTGGCCGTCATTGTGCCCGACCCGTTCCGTATACTCAACGAGAAGTACACACTCACGATCAAGTAGGGGCCCGGCGAGCAGAGCGACGCGTTGGAAGGTGAGAACCCCGCTGACTCGGAGAATCAGCGGGGTTTGCCGTTCCCCCGCGTCAGCGGCGGGGTGGCTTGCTGAAGCTGATTCTTAAGCCGCCGCACACGGGCCCTTTTGCCTATCTTGTACCCATGCCCCTCCGCCTTGCTATCCTCACCATCTCCGACGCGGGCAGCCGCGGCGAGCGGGCCGACGCGTCGGGCGATCACATCGCCCAGTGGGCCAAGGAGCGGGGCTACACCATCGCCGAGCGGGCGCTGGTGCCGGACGAGACCGGCCGGATCACCGCGCTGCTGGCGCAATGGGCCGACGCAGGCCAGGCGGATGTCATCCTCACCACCGGCGGCACCGGGCTCACCGCCCGGGACGTCACCCCCGAGGCTACCCGCGCCGTTCTCGACAAGGAAGCCCCCGGCATCGCCGAGGCGCTACGGATGAGCGTCTATCCGCGGTTCCCTCGTGCCGCCCTCTCCCGCGGCCTCGCCGGCGTCCGCGCCAGGACGCTGATCGTGAATCTTCCTGGCAGCACTGGCGGCGTGCGCGATGGCCTGGCGGTGCTCGGGGAGCTGCTCGACCACGCGGTGGAATTATTGAGAGGAGAGAAGACGGGGCACTGACACACAGCGACCTGGCCGGCACTTGACGGGGCGGGGTGGGGTTCGAGCGCTGGCGGCGCTATGGGGACCTGGGGTGGGAACAGCGAAACCTTGGCAATGCACGACTACCAGCTGAACCACGCCGACGCCTGTGGCAGGCCCAGCTGAGGTTCATTTGCGCATCGAGGGGTTGCAAGGGCCACTCACGGGTGGCCCTTCGCTCATGCAGATTTACATCAGCCCCCATCGCCGGGGTTTTCAGTGTCTCGCAAACCGCTTTTGTTCGTCAGCCTCAACCTGGTCGGGTCATGCGGATCCGGCCGAATCGGCCGCTCATGAAGGGCCACCCTCGCGGATGACCCTTATTACCGTGTTCTACTGCTAGGTCCCGGCGACGGGCGTCGGCTTCAGACGCGTCTCCTGAGTGCCGTCGCCCAGGTTTCCCCAGAAGTTGTTGCCCCAGCAGTAGGCGCGAGAAGCCATGGTGACACCGCAGCCGTACGCTAGGCCTCCGCTCACGTCAGCAAAGACGAGTCCTTCCGACAACGGCGTGGGCAGCCCCCGGCGCCAGGTGGTGCCATTCCCGAGTTGCCCCTGCGCACCTTGCCCCCAGCACACGCCTTGTCCCGTCCGCGTGACGGCGCAGGTGAACTCCACATTGGCGCTCACCCGCTCGAACACGCGAGTGCCCGCGACGGCGGTTGGGGTCAGACGACGGGTCAGTGTGTTGTCGCCGATCTGCGCGGCGTTGTTGGCGCCCCAGCAAAAGGCCCGGTGGCCGATGTTGATCGCGCACGTGTGGCTGAAGCCGGCGCTGATCCGGAGAAACTGCATGCTGCTGGCAACAGGAGCCGGAATGCTGCGATTTGTGGTCGAGCCATTACCGAGTGCCCCGTGGCTATTGTTGCCCCAGCAGTAGGCCCGGCCTGCTATGGTGACACCGCAGGTGTAAGAATTGCCCGCGCTCAAATCCCGCCACTGGTGTCCCCCGGCTACCGCCACTGGCGTGGGGCTTCCGAATCCTCCGGTCCGCCCGTCCCCGAGCTCGCCCGAGATGTAGGAGCCCCAGCAGTAGGCCCGGTCGTCCAGCCGCGTGATGCCGCAGGTGTGGTCCGTCCCCGCGCTGACCTGCCGGAAGCGCAGATTGGTGGCCAGCGGCGTCGGCGTACCCGTCGCGTCGGTAATACCATAGCCGTTGCCGCCCTGCCCATGGGAGTTCCGTCCCCAGCAGTACGCCCTGTAATCGTTGGCGATGCCGCAGGTATGCGATTCCCCCGCGCTCAGCTGGAGAAACTGAATTGTGCCCGTCACGGCCACTGGCCGGGTACTGCAGGTGAGCTCGGGCTCGCCGGATGAAGGTGCGCAGCTCTCCGGTCCCTCGCGGACCGTGCCGGTGCCGAGCTGGCCGTAGCGGCTGTCGCCCCAGCAGTAGGCCTGACCGCCCGCGATGCCGCAGGCGTGCCGGGTACCGGCGTCCACATGCCGGAACGGGATCGGCGTACCCGCGGTGGCGAGCGCCACCGATGCCGTGCGTTCGTCCTGGGAGCTGGGCGCCAGAACTTCTTCGCTGCAGCCCAGGTTGAGCAGCAATCCTGCAGCGAAAAGGGAAACGATCCGAAAGCTGCGCGCGGTACACACAGGTCCTCCTCAGGCTCATTCGCCTACCGATGAATGCCTTACCTTGGTGTAAGCAGAGGCTGCTACTCTGTACCGGGATCGTCAAGCGGGAGTCAAGTGGCTGTTCCCCGCATTACTTTTCACCCATGGCCTCCCAGATTCTCATCGCCATGGACGACTTGGAGACCGCCGTGCGGCTCAACGCCGCGTTCGAGGCGGCCAAATTCTCCACGGCCATGTTCTCCTCCCTTGACGACGCGCGGGGCACCGTCCGCCGGGAGAACCCCGAGCTGGTGATCCTCACCGGCGCGGTGCACGAGCCGCATGTGCAGCAGCTCGCGGCCCTGGCGCACGACTCCGAGATCTCCACCCTGGCCCTGCTGGAGTCCACCGATTCCGAGCGGGCCGAGCGGGTGGAGCGGCTCCGGGCCACCGAGGTCATGACCAAGCCGGTGATCCCGGACGACGTAGTGGCCACCGCGCGCCGCCTGGTCGAGCGCCGGCACCTCCAGGAGCGCACCGGCATCGTGGGCGAGAGTGCCCCGATCCAGGAGGTGCTGGTCAAGATCGAGCAGATGGCGCCGGTCTCCAGCACCGTCCTGGTGCAGGGCGAGAGCGGCAGCGGCAAGGAGCTGGTGGCCAAGGGGCTGCACGACCTCTCCCCCCGGCGCAACGAGGCCTTCATCACGGTGAACTGCGCCGCGCTGCCGGACACCCTGCTGGAGTCGGAGCTGTTCGGCCACGAGAAGGGCGCCTTCACCGGCGCCGCCGAGCGCCGGCTGGGCCGGTTCGAGCTGGCCGATGGCGGCACCATCTTCCTGGACGAGATCGGGGAAATTCCGATGTCCACCCAGGTGAAGCTGCTGCGGGTGCTGGAGAGTCGGACGTTCTTCCGGGTGGGCGGCACCCAGCCGATCAAGGTGGACGTCCGGGTCGTGGCCGCCACCAACCGGGCGCTGCGCGATGCGGTGACGCTGGGCGAGTTCCGCGACGACCTCTATTACCGCCTCAACGTCCTCAACATCTACCTCCCCCCGCTGCGCGAGCGCCGGGCGGACATCCCCCTCCTGGTCCGCCGGTTCATCCGCGAGTTCGCCAAGACCCACGACCGCCCGTTCCGGGGGATCACCCCCGAGGCGATGCAGCGGCTCGTGAATGCGCCCTGGCCGGGGAACGTGCGCCAGCTCCGGAACCTGGTGGAGTCCATGGTGGTGCTGGCCCCAGGGGCCGAGATCCGGGCGTCCGATATCCCGCAGGACGTGCTGGAGGGAGCGGGCACCAATGCGCTGCGATCGGGACAGGCGCTTCTGCCGATGCGGCTGGGGGGACAGCGGGACGGCGGGTCAGCGGGACAGGAATTGGAGTTTATCCTGCGGAGCCTGGTGGACCTCCGGCTTCAGATCGAGGAGCTGCGACGGCGGCTGGACGACCATCCCCAGCGGGTGCAGGTGATCGAGCTGGCCGACCACTCCACCGTGGCCGACGTGATGTCGGACAACGACCGGGACGGCGGCGATCACCCGGTGCTCTACCGGCCGGGGATGACAATGGCCGAGGTGGAGCGGGCCACGATCGAGGCGGCGCTGAAGGAATACAGGGGGAATCGCCGGCGCGCCGCGGAGATTCTGGGTATCGGGGAGCGAACGCTGTATCGAAAGATCAAGGCGTATCATCTGGAATAAGCTGGGAGCTGGGAGCCATGACGCGGGCTTCGGTTGTAAGTAGTGTAGTCACTGATGCCTAGCTGTCAGCTCCCAGCTCCTGGCTCCGGGTTCATTGCAGGATAATGCAGCGGCCTAACTTCTACTGTATTAATACTTTGCACCTACAAAAGCCTTGACAGTCCCGGTTCCCACTGTCAAATTGCAAATAGTTCCCCTCCTCTGACGGACCAGCCTTGAATTTTGTCATTGATGCCGAGCTCTGCGTCGCGTGCTTGGCCTGCGTCCGCGTCTGCCCCACCGATGCCATTGCGGTGGCGGCGGACGAGCCGTTGCTGCTGCAGATCGAGGATGAGCCGTGTATTCGCTGCGGGCAGTGCTTCCAGGCCTGCCCGCACGGCGCGGTCAAGGTAAACGGCGAAATTGGGCGGGCTCTTGCCATCGCGTCCCAGGGCGAGGGGGTGCTCATTCTCAGCCCGGAGTCGGTGGCCCACTTCTATCCGGCCACGCCGGAGCAGGTCATCAACGCCTGCTACGCGGCGGGATTCCGGGCGGTTACCCGGGGCGTCATCGGCGACGAACTCGTTGCGGCGGAATACCTTAAGCTCTGGGCAGAGGAGCCGTGGGGGACCCTGATCCGGTCCACCGATCCGGTGGTGGTAGACACCGTCCGGCTCCAGTTCCCCGAGCTGGTTCCGTACCTGGCCCCGGTGACGGTGCCGCCGGTTGCCGAGGCCCGATATTTGAGAGCACAGTACGGGGCGGGACTGAAGATCGTGTACGCGGGCATCAGTCCTCCGTTCAGCAGCACCGAGCTCGACGCGGCCATCACCTTCAGCGACCTGGACCAGATCTTCCGGATCCGGGACGCCAATGTGCTGAGCCAGCCGATCTTCTTCGACCGGGTCCCGGAGGAGCGGCGGCGGTACCTGAGCGCCGCGGGCGGCCTGCCGCTGCCGCTGCTGGAGGAGGCGCGCTACTCCAGCCGCCGGTTCCGGAAGCTCCGCGGGCTGGACGCGCTCAAGGCGGTGGCGCGGGCGGTGGCGGTGGACCGGCTCGACCTCGGCTTCGTGGATATCCTCTCGACCGAGGGATCGCTGGACCACCCGCTGTCGGGGCCGCGGGAGGAGCTGTTCTGGCGGCGGGAGCTGCTGGCCAGCACCGAGCCGCCCCGGAGCCGGTACCCGGTGGTGGACACGGCGGTGGTCGCCAGCGTCGGCGCCACGTTCGCCATCAAGGACCGGCCGATCCGGGCCGATCCGGTGGCGGTGGCGGCGATCCTGGAGCAGATCGGGAAGGGGCCGAACGGACGCCCGTGGGACTGCCGGGCCTGCGGCTTCGACACCTGCCAGCGGTTTGCCGAGGCGGCGGCGCTGGGCCGGGCCTCGATGCGGCAGTGCGCTCCGTACCAGGAGAAGCGGGCGGAAGAGGCGCACCGGGCGGCCGCGGCCGACGAGCTGACCGGACTCTCGACCTACCGGGTGCTGCGGGAGCGGCTGGCGTTCGAGATCGAGCGGAGCAAGCGGAGCAGCGAGCGGTTCGCCGTGCTGTTCCTCGACCTGGACCGGTTCAAGCAGGTGAACGACCAGTTCGGACACGAGGCCGGGAACGATATCCTCAAGGCCGTGTCCGAGGAGATCAAGCATGCGGTGCGCGCCTCGGACGTGGCGGCGCGCTACGGGGGCGACGAGTTCGTCGTCATCCTGACCCGCACCGATCTGGACGGCGCGGCCCGGGTGGGCGAGGCGCTCCGGGCCGGCATCGAGGGGATCGGGCGGCGGCTGGGGTATCCGGCCGGCCTGATCACGGTGAGCGTCGGGATCGCGGAATTCGATCTCAACGAGCCCGAGGGAGACCTGCTGGTCTCGGCCGACCGGGCGCTGTACCGTGCGAAGGCAGCGGGACGCAATGCGGTGGCGTAGTGGGGATAGCTGGGAGCTAGGAGCTGGGAGCTGGGAGCTCATAGCGACTGACGAGTGGCGATAGTCATGGCCAACATCACCCAGCTCCAAGCTCCAAGCTCCCAGCTTCCAGCTCAAAAGGATACCGTGACCGGACCGTTCAGCTCCAAGCCCACGGGGGCATCGCAGCCGGGCCGCCCCGCCAGCGCCGAATCGATCCCCGATCCCTGGGGCGTCCGGCGGGCGGAGAACCTGCTCACCAGCCTGGAGGGGATCCTCTCGGCCCGGGTGGTGACCACGCCGCTGGGCGAGGTGAGCGAGGTGCACGTGCTGGCCCAGTCGGGCCTGGCCCCCAAGCAGCTGGTGCGGAACATCGAGTCGGCCCTGCTGGCCCAGCTCGGCCTCAAGATTGACCACCGGAAGATCAGCATCGCCCAGACCGCCGACGTGAAGCCGATCGAGGCGATAGAGCGGGAAGCGGTGCGGGAGAAGGTGCTCCAGCGGGCGGTCCTGTTCGAGAACCTGACTGTGGCGCCGGGCCGGCGGCAGCACCGGATCCTGATATCGGTGACGCTGTCGTATCGGGATCACACCGAGACGGCGGAGGAGGAGAGCTCGGACACTCCCGCGGAACCGGGTCGAGGCGGCGGCCAAGGCAGCGGTGACGGTGCTGGACCGGCTGCTCAAGGACTCCTCGCTGGCGCTCGAGGGCGCCAAGATCGTGGAGGGGTTCGACCGGGAGTTCGCGTTCGTGGCGGTGCAGGGGCTGGGCGGGCGGGAGACGCTGCTCCTGAGCGGCACGGCGGAGATCAAGGAGAGCGCGGAGCGCGCGGCGGTGTTCGCGGTGCTGGACGCGACGAACCGGTGGACGGAGATGCGGCGGGAGAAGTAGGCGGACAGGCGGACAGGCGGACAGGCGGACAGGCGGACAGGCGGACAGGCGGACAGGCGCGCGGAACTTGGGATCCGGATGCGCCGGCAAATCAAAGGCTTGTTCCTTAAGCATCTGACCGCCCGTCCGGCCGACCGACCGTCCGTCGCCCTCTAGCGGGTCGGGCTGACGGGATATAGCATGTTGTGAGAACGGGTGCGCCCCCCTCGCGCCCGGATTACCTGGAACATCTCAGACGAAGCAGCAACCGGGACATGCCGGGGCTCAGGCGTGCGCCCAGCGAGGCACGAGCGTGAGGAGGCCGGCTGACCGGCCGACCGCCCGTCCGTACTAGCAAGTAGTCGTTCAACTCGGAAAGGACGAAAAGGGTAAGGGGATCCCGGTCTTCGTAGCACAAGAGCGAAGACAAAAGCGGACAACTGCGAGCGGAGCGTCCGGTGGGCCATAGCGAGGCTTGCCACTTCCCGAATTCTGGTATGCTCGAAGGGGGGTGACGCTCATGTTAAAAGGCAGTTTGGTCGCGATCAGTGGCAGGTTCTTCGCCCGGCTGATCGGCGGAGGTGAAGCTCCGACCTGGTCCTAGGGCCGTGAGTAGGGGACTGGGATCTCCATCCTTTCTTAACTAAATGTCACGCCAAGTCCGAATCCAATTTTTCGTAGCTCTGGTTACGGCAATGGCCGCCCTCTGTGCTGCAAGCCTTTGGCCTGCTCGATTGCCGTTCCCGGGTTGGTGGCCCCTGGTAACATTTCTCTTTGTCTCAACGTTGCTTGAAACACTGAACACCCAACTAAGGATCGGCGCAAAGGGCTCAACATCATTTATCACCCAAATAGCGAGTTTACTAGTCTTTGGGGGTTTGTGGGGCTCCGCTATTACTGCCGTTTCAACGCTTCTCGGGGAGGTCGCTCGTAACAGCTCCCCTCTTAAAGCCATCTTCAATGTGTCTCAACGAATCCTTGCTATCTCTCTTGCTGCCATGGCGTATCAACTTTTGGGAGGTGCTTTCCCCACGGCTTACTTGTCTGGATCGGCGACCTTTTCCTCTCCATTAGTTCAGAGAGACCTAGGTCTCTTTTTCATCATTTCCTCTGTATACTTTGTAGTGAGCTGGGCAGCTGTAAATACCGCGATTGTCCTAAGTTCAGAGCGTGCGTTCCGCGAGGTTTGGAACCTGAATACTCGCGGTGTGCTGGTTTACGATTTGATGGCAAGTATGGTGGCAATCCTTGTAGCGTGGCTCTATACGCGCTTTGACATGTGGCTTGGTTTTGGATCGCTAGGCCTTATCGGTGTGGTGGTACCAATTATTGCCGTCCGCCACGTCTACGGCTTGTATCACCAGCTCGAACACAGTGGCCAGGAACTTCTTCAGGTGATGGTGAAGGCAATTGAGGCCAGAGACCCGTATACCTCAGGTCATTCGGTACGAGTCAGCGAAATGTCGAGGGCCGTCGCGGTTGAGCTTGGGCTCCCGGCCCGTGCAATCGAGGAGGTCGAGACTGCAGCTCTTCTCCATGATGTAGGCAAGATTCATGAAGAGTTCGCTCCGTTACTTCGTAAGGAGGGGCGCCTAACAGACGAAGAGACGGCCGTGATGCAGACGCATTCCGCGAAGAGCGCCGACCTGGTCGGAATAATCTCCAAGTTCCACGGTTTTATTCACGAATCTGTGCGACATCATCATGAGCGTTGGGATGGTCAAGGCTACCCCGATGGTCTATCGGGCAAGGGCATCCCTCTAGGCGCGCGTATAATCTTGATCGCGGATACCATCGATGCCATGACTACGGATCGCCCCTACAGGAAGCGCCTACCTCTCGATGTGGTAATTGCAGAGCTTCAGAAGTGTAAGGGAACCCAGTTCGACCCAAAATTGATTGAGGTGGTAGTCGCGTCCGTGGCGGTCCGCCGGCTGATTGGCGGTGCCTCAGAGGCGGCCGATCTCGCAGACAGTGGGCCATCCAGATCAAAGCGCGTGAGTTGGCCCAGCAGCGGAATCTGGAAAAACCGCGCTTGAGATATCAAAATGTGAGCACACCCAGACGCTTTAGGTGCTCGGGCACCGACATGGGAAGATTTGCCAATTTTTTGCGTATCGTAGCCTCAAGCCTATTTTCCACCGCAACCCCGGCGGCGTTCAACATGCCGTTCCCCGCGCAAAGGATCTCCACCTGATCTACAGCATCATAGGTGTCTAGGTGTCCCATCATCTCTTCTATCTGTGCTCGCGCCTTAGGTTGTAGAGAGGTTCCCACCGAAGTATGAAAAACCCAACGTGCGAATGGGCCGGCGAAAGCTGAGCTAAGAAGGAGTGGGCGGCTTGCGCCCATCGCCTCTCGCCCTGCCTGTAGCGCGCAGTGATAGTCTCCAAGAATGAATAGAATGTCTGCCTTGTATAATTTCCACGCCTGAATTATCCATGCTGGTGTTGTAGGGGGCATCCTCGATTCAAGCCGATCGATAGCTTGTTGGGCCATCCTATGCTCGCCCCGAAGTGCGTAACTGGTGCCTTCATACATTGCGACCTGGCATTCGGCGTACCCTCCGAAGTGAGTGTCAAACGCGCCGGCTCCCACCTTGCACCATTGGATGGCCTCATCATACTCTCCCAGCCTAAAGCAGGTTAAAGCGACCTGTGCCGCACTACTTCCCGGCTATTGTATCGTTGCCTAACCCTGAGTAGATGTCATGTGCACGGCGTAACTCACCCTTTGCATCCACATATCTTCCCTCAACGCAGGCAATGATACCGAGTCCGGTATGTAGACTTGCGACAGTTGAGTTGACGACTCCCTGAGTCTCGCAGTCGGTCTGCGACATCCAGTAGCTCGCTTAAGGCAGGACCGCCGATCCGCAGCAAAATACAGCAATCGTGCCTTGATGTCGGCTAGGCGCGCTATTTCCTCAGGGACGTTCGGCTTGGGAATCGAATCCACGGAGTTCAGGAGTCTTTGGCGACAGCAGAATCTCCCAAGTTCGTCATCATCGATGCTGCCGCCTTCGCGGCACTGATTCTAATCCACTTCTCCGCATTTCCTTCGATCACAGTGCGTAAAGCTCTCAGATCGAGCAGGATTTGTTCTGTGGTTGGGGAGACTATCATGTGATTGGCATAGACAGAGAACACGAATGCGGCCTCCTGTGCATCCTGTGGAGGCGTCTCCAACAACACTTGAATGGACTCACTCCATCTACCCTGCTCTTGCAGTATGTCTAGCAGTAAGAGGATCGCTTCGGTCCGCTCGGTCCCGGATAGTTGGGTAATCGCTGTGCTTAGACCTCTTTCAGCTGCGTGTAATGCCCCACGCCTTACCGCCTCCCTTGCACCATTGAGTAGATGGACTGTCGCTTCGC
Organism: uncultured Gemmatimonadales bacterium; assembly: GCA_963742755.1. GTDB lineage: Bacteria > Gemmatimonadota > Gemmatimonadetes > Gemmatimonadales > GWC2-71-9 > CAVVWJ01. The sequence continues at coordinate 991,416 of CAVUMU010000010.1, read as the reverse complement.
GGATCGGCCTGCACGCATGCAATGCCAAGCAATCTCGAGGCCTAGTATATTACCGCTCCCTCGCTCTTGGTCCACGAAGCCATCGGCTATTTGACTGTGAAGGACCTTACGAAGGGGATTGGGGATTCCCAAATAGACTGCCGTTCGTACCAGCTCATTCACAAACTCCAGCCCCTGTCCGCTGTCTCTGAGGAAATGCCTGGATGCGAGCTCTGCCAGACCACTTGTCGTCTGAGCTATGCTCAGATCAGCCAGGGCATACATGGTTAGATCGTTCAGTCGATGGCCCAGTATACTGGCGAGCTTAAGGACGTTGTGTGCCGCTGGGTGTAAGCGAACGCTCAGCTTGTGCAAGAATACGCCCGTAGACCGCCGGTAATGTCCCGGCGCTGTTCAGGTCAGCGGTCATGCTGTCTACGGCAAGCAAGAGCGACTGGCTACCGTTGACTCTCCAGTCCTCTATTAGGAGTTCGATAACCATCGGGTAGCCTGCCGAGGCCTGGAGGAGCGCGCGCTGTGAACCTGCGTTGGGTTGATTCTCGTCCGATCGAAATAGCGACTGCAAGAGTTCGCGACTCTCGGCGCTCGAAAGTGGCGATAGTGTGATCTCGCGAAAGGGGAGAGCCCTCGCACTCTCTCTTAGGAGTCCCGCGTGTGTAGACGGTGAGAGCTCGCCCGGCCTTGCTAGTAGCAGGACCATGATTGGCAGCCCCCGCCCCCGCCGCATCACCAGGTGAAGCACAGCCAGGCTCACGTCGTCTGCCAGATGGAGATCGTCTACGACCAGGATGACGGGATGTTCCTCCGCTATCGATGTCAGCATCTCGTGAAATGCTTCCGTCAACCTGATTCTGGCCGCCTCGCCCTGGCTGTCACTCGATGCCGGAATGTTGGGAAAGCGGTGTCTGACTTCCGGCACGGTCCTGGCCAGCTCCGCAAGCGCCTCAGGAGCCGTGGCTGACACTCCCGACCGGTCAAGCAATCCCAGGACGAGGCTACTCACCGTGGAGTACGGGATCTCGCGCTCGAGGTCATAGCACTGCACCCGGCTGATCGCCGCACCCTCCAGTCCAGCCGCGGTCGTGAGCTTCTCTACCAGCGTCGTTTTTCCCACTCCGGAGTCACCCAGGATCAGCGCGTGGCCTGGCTCACCTCGCTGTACGCCTTCCCACAGCTCGTAGAGCACCCGGTATTCGGCTGCCCGACCGATGAACGGCCTGCCGCGCCACTGGTCGGTCGGGACGGTTGGGATGTTGATGGATGTGGTCCGTTCCCAGCCCCGCCTTCTTAGCCGCACCGCCATGCCCTCGACCAGCTCCGAGGGTACCGCTTGCAGCTCATCGGCCAGCTTCTTCTTCCATTCCTCGAAGAACTCCAATGCCGTCAGGCGGTCACCGGCAAAGGCGCGAGCTTCCATCTTGGCCCGGATCGCCTCCTCGCTCAGCTCGTCCAGCGCCAGCATTCGATCGGCCAGCCGCTCGATCTGACGAGAATCCCCGGTCCGGCGACAGCGGTCGATCAGGATGACTAAGGCGTCTTTGATCCCCGGCAACAGACGAGCCTGCTGCCGATCCCTCCAGTGATTGAACTCTGGCGAGTCTATGATGTCGAACCCGTCCAGAAAGGCCGCGACCTCCAGCACCCCGGTCACTTCAGTGCCGAGAACATCGCCGGCTTCGAGCCGTTCGAGGTCGAGCTCCACCCGTCCCGGGTTCAGGCGGACGTGGTCCCGGCTGGTTTCCAGGCCCTGGGGACCGAGCCGGGGCCGCAGCGTGGAGAGCGCGGTGGCCAGGGAGTGCCGTCCCTCGGTAGGCGTGACCTTCGGCCACAACAGCTCGGCCAGCCGCTCCCGGCGCTGCGTCTTCCCTTCCACCGCGAGGTAGATGAGCAAGGCCAGGTGCTTCCTGGTACGAAACCGGACTGGCTCGCCGGATGGGGCGAGCAGGGAAGGCTGACCCATGCAACGGAGATACCGTCGCGGCTCCACAGGGTCTCACTCGTGAGGGGGTTTCCAAGAGTATGCGGCACCGTCAACTGATCGTCAACAACTTGTCGGGCTTGGTATTTTGACGTTGACGGTTTGTAATTACTGGGCAGGGAAGGTCCTGCTGACATCCCTCTCCACGGGTTGTTCCATGTCCCGGGCCCGGGTTATGCTCACAGGTGTGGGAGCCAGATACTAGGCCCACCGCCGATGGAGCGGTTCCAGCAGCCCTTGGTCCCGAGTCCGGGGCTCGCGGAACCACCAGAAGGAGACGCATGATCCAATTCGGGACCAGGCTGGCCCTGCTCGCCGCCGCGCTAACTACTTTCACCGCGCTGGGATGCAAGTCCGATATCTCCACCGGATTGGGGCCTGCGGATGGCATCACCGGCGACGTCGGGGTGGCCTTCCGGGACGAGGTGGAGGCAGCGGTCAGCTCCCTCACCCTGGGCAGCGCCCTGGACCCGATCGGGACCACCCAGGCCGCCGGGACGGCCTCTCTCAGGGCCGTTCCCTGTGTCACTCCGTCCGCTCCGGCGGACAACGATGGGGACGGGGTGCCAGACGACGCCACCTACGTCTTCACCGCCCCTCCCTGCCGGTTCACCGGCTGGCGCGGCGGCACCCTCGACATCGTGGGCCAGCTCCGGATCCAGGATCCCACCCCTTCAGGCGCCGGCTTCGGCTACGAGGCCACCGTCACCGGGCTCCGCTCCCGCTTCACCAGCGCCGACAGCAAAACCATTTATGATGTCACCCGAAACGGCACCCGCAGCCTGAGCGGCTCGACCGCCGGGCTCCTGCTCACCACCGACGTCCAGATCATCCGGACCTTTGCCGGACATCCCGACGCCACTATCGACAAGCAGTGGGTGGTGAACTACACGCCGGCCGCACCGCTTCTGATCAATCAGCCGATCCCCAGCGGCTCGCTCGATATCGCGGGCACCGCGGACTGGACCCGGGGCGACGAGCAGTTCGCCCTGGTGATCACCACGCCCACCCCGCTCCAATACGATGCAGGCTGCACCGACACGGTGCAGCGGATCAAGGCCGGCGAGCTCCACGCGGCCGGCACCTTCGACGATATGCGGGGGTACGTGCGGGTACGCTGGACGAAATGCGGTGAAGAGCCGACATTCAGCTTCGAGAGCACCGAATGAACCGATCGATCGCAGCGATACTCGTCGCCACCCTCGCCGCCTGCGGCAGCGGCAAACTGGAGCCGCTCACTCACGAGTCGCTCGATGGCGCCTTCGTCACCGTCACGGTGGCACCCGGAAGCTACGCCGCCGGAGCGGTGGTTCCGCTGACGGTGAGCAGCTTCGGTGATGAGGAGTATGTCTGGAATCCGTGCCTGCGGTCACTCGAGCGCCTCACCGACCGGGAGTGGATTACCGTAGACGAGCCCGAGCGAGTCTGTCCGCTCGAGGGCTGGATCCTCCCCTCCGGCGGGCGCACCGAGGCGGCTACCGGCCTCCCGGCATCGCTGCCGGGCGGGGAGTACCGGTTCCGATATGACTTCTCCCGGCTCGCCGGGGACTACTACGACACCGACTACCAGGTCAGCAACCCCTTCACGGTGACGCCGTGAGGGCGCAGCAATAACGCATTACTACCCGGAGCAGCCGATATGACGACTACCCCCTCTCCAGTCCGACGGTCGTTCGCCTTCCTTCCGCTGGCCAGTGCCGTGTTGATTCTGACCGGCTGCGCCTCGGTGACCCCGATCGGGGATCTGCTGGATAACTCCACCAAGTATGACGGCAAAACGGTGCGGGTTCAGGGGGAGGTCCAGGGCGCCGCCGGCGGGCTCGGTGTGGGCGCCTACCAGCTCAAGGACAAGACCGGAACCATCACCGTGGTGAGCGACCGGGGCAGCGCGCCCCGGAAGGGCGCCGACGTGGCGGTGAAGGGGAGGTTCGAGTCGCTGTTCTCGCTCGGTCGGGCCGGGGTGGCCGTGATTCGGGAGGAGAGCCGGGACTCGCGTTGAGTGCCTCCGCTACTCCTCCTCCGGCCGTCCGCATCGGGCGCCGAACAGATCCGCATCTCGTGCGAGCAAGCCAAACAGACCCTCTCGACGGGAGGGACAGGTCCGGAGAAGGCCAAGAGCGTCGTGACCATGCAAGAGTGCGGTGATGAGGGGGCAAAGACCCTCGTCTCCTACTGGCGCCAACCGGCGACAGATACCGTGCTGCTGCCCGCGCTCACCGCTGCCAGCGTTCGGCTGAATGACCAGAGGACCTATCAGGCAGCACGTTCCGTCGTGATCGACCCGAGTCGGTCCGACTTAGCCCGCTTGGCGGCGCTCACCGTGCTGGTGGCAGGATTCGATCCGAACATCGCGGTCACGCTTCCCGCACCGACGAAACCGATGTATACCACCTATGTTGGAATTGGGTGGGTGAGCCATGTGCCGAAGCGAAAGGGCCCTCAGCCGGTAGGGCCCGAAGCAAAAACGGACGTGCTCTCCATCTTGAACCAGCTTGCGCGTTCCGACCCCAGCGAACGAATGCGCAAGGTCGCAACCGAGCTCGGCCCACTTCTGGAGCGCAGAATGGCGCACTAGCCGCCCTACTCCTCCTCCGGCCTTCCGAACATCAGCTGAATGAACGGCCGGTCCGCCGGCAGGGCGATCACGTGCACGTGGTCGCCGGTCTGGAGCGCGGTGCCCGGTAAGGGCGGCACCAGCGAATTGCCCCGGATGATCAGCGCTACCGCGGCGCCGTCGGGTAAGGGAAGGTCCACCACCGGCACCCCAGTTACCACCAGCGCCTCGTCTATATAGAACGACATCAGCTCGCCCTGGAGCGGCTGGCGACTCTCGATGGCCAGCACCGCCTGCGGCGCCGGAGGCTCCTTGCTCTGGAGCCCGAGCTTCCGGGTCACCCACCCCACGCTTCCGCCCTGCACCAGCGCATTCACCACCACGATGAAGAAGACCAGATCGAACAGCCGCTCCGCTCCCGGCACCCCGGCCAGCACCGGGAACGTGGCCAGCACGATCGGCACGGCGCCCCGTAACCCGACCCATCCTATGTAGAGCACCTCGCGCCGGGGATACCCGAACGGCAGCAGGCAGAGCCACACCACCAGCGGCCTCACCACGAACCCGAGGAGCACGCCGATCGCCAGGCCCACCGGCGCCACTTCCATCACCCGCGAAGGGAAGACCAGGAGACCCAGGATGAGGAACATCCCCACCTGGCTCAGCCAGGCGAGGGCATCGTGAACCCGGAGCAGACCGGTGCGAAAAGGCAGTGGCCCGTTGCCGAGCAGGAGCCCCGCGAGGTACACGGCCAGGAAGCCGCTTCCGTGCGCCAGGGTCGCGAGGCCGAACGCGACCAGGCCGAGCGCCAGCGTCATCACCGGGTAGAGACCACCGGTGGGAAGCGCCATCCGGGAGAGCAGGTACCTGCCGCCGTACCCCACGCCGGCCCCAATCGCCGCGCCCACCGCGATCTGCAACACGACCTCGACCGGAATCCGCCAGCCGGTTGCGGTGCCCGGAGTCAGCAGGTTCTGGGTGAGAACGGTGGTGAGGATAATCGCCATCGGGTCGTTGATGCCGGACTCGACCTCGAGCGTGACGCTGACCCGCCGCTTGAGCTGGAGCCCGCTTCCCCGAAGCACCGCGAACACCGCCGCGGCATCGGTGGAGGACACCACGGCGCCGAGCAGCAGCGCCTCCGGCCATCCCAGGCCGAGGTAGTGCGCGCCGACCGCCAGCAGGGTGGCGGTGCCCGCGACCCCAACCGTGGCGAGGACGCCGGCCGGCCCAGCCGCGCGCCGCACCGCGCTCAGGGGGGTGTTGAGGCCGCCGTCGAAAAGGATGAGCGCCAGCGCCAGCACACCGATTCTGAAGGCGAACTGATAGTCGTTGAACTCGATGCCGCCGATCCCCTCCGACCCGGCCAGCATCCCGATGCCGAGGAACAGGAGGGCGACGGGCACCCCGACCCGCTGCGACGCGCGGCTGAAGAGCACGCTGATCGCGAGCAGCAGGCCGCAGGTGGCCAGCAGAAGTGCGGTGGCTTCGGGCTCGTGAGGGGTCATGAGGGCTATTGGCTATTGGCTATTGGCTGGTGGCTACGCCGTGATCCAAAAAAGCTCCTCGCCACCATACGAAAACCTCGGCTATCGGAATAGCCAATAGCCAAAAGCCAATAGCTTCTCCATCTTGCTTCCATGTTCAACGAGAATCTAGTCGGCGCACTGGCCCTGATCGGCATCGTCATCCTGCTGGCGTCACTGCTCTCGGGCGTCATCGAGCGGAGCGGTCTGCCCCAGGTCGGGATCTTTCTGGTCCTCGGCGCCCTGCTCGGCCCCGCCGGACTGGGGCTGATCGATCTCACCCTCGAGTCACCTACGCTCCAGATCATTGCGACGCTTGCGCTGGTCCTGGTGCTGTTCAGCGACGCGATCTCAATGGACATGGGCGAAGTCAGCCGGCAGCGCTGGCTCGCCCTGGTGGTGCTCGGACCCGGGAGTCTGGCTCCCGCGGTGCTGATCGGGCTGGCGGGCTGGCAGCTACTCGGCCTGGCCCCGCTCCCAGCGATGATCCTGGGCGCGGCGCTGGCATCGACCGATCCCGTATTGCTCCGGAATCTCCTCCGGCGGCCGACTCTTCCGCCTACGGCGCGGGTGGCGCTCCGGCTGGAGAGCGGGATGAACGACGTGGTTCTGCTGCCGATTGTCGTGCTGGGGATCCTCGCGGTGCGATCCGGGGGATCGGTGGATCCGGTCGAGTTCGGCCGCCACGCCGTGGGTCTCTTCATCCTGGGCCCGGCGCTGGGGGCCCTGGTGGGATTCGTCGCCATCGCCCTGCTGGAAAAGATTCGAAGCCGGGTGGGGGTGCGGCGCGACTACGAATCGCTCTATGCGCTGGGGGTGGCGTTTACCGCGTTTGCCGCCGCGGAGTCGGTGGGTGGAAGCGGCTTTCTCGCGGCGTTCGCCGCCGGGATCGTGGTGGCGGTGATGGACGTCGAGCTGTGCGACTGCTTCCTCGACTATGGCCAGGCAACCGCCGAGATGTTCCTGCTGTTCACCTTCGTGGCGTTCGGCGCCTGGATCATATGGAGGGGCTTCTCCGTGGCCGATGCCCGCACGCTGCTGTTTGCGCTGGTGGCGCTGGTGGCGCGCACGCTGGTGCTCCTGCCGGTGCTGGCCAAGGCGGGAGTAGCACCGCGCGACCGCAGGCTGATCGCCTGGTTCGGACCCCGGGGGTTGAGCTCGCTGCTCTTGATCCTGTTGCCGGTGTTCGCCGGGATGCCTGGCAGCGTTCTTCTGTTCGAGATCACCAGTCTGGTCGTGCTGCTCTCGGTCTTGCTGCACGGCGCCGGCATTGCCCTGTTCTTGCGAATGGATACCGGCCCGGGAGCCCCGGCGTCGACCAGCCCCGCCCCTCGCGCAGCGGCGAAGCCGGCCAGCCCTGAGGCGCCGGTGCCCGAACGAATCTCCCTGGCCGAGATGCGGCAGCTCCAGGAGTCGGGCGAGCCGGTGACCCTGGCCGACGTCAGAACCGACCGGTCCTACGAGGCCGACAATCTCCAGGCCCAGGGCGCCATCCGGCTTCCACCCGACGACGCGGTCCGCCGGGCCCGCGAGCTGAAGCTCGACCACCACGGCACAGTGGTTCTCTACTGTGCCTGACAGGACGAAGCCACAAGCGCCCGGGTGGCGCGAGAGCTAAGAACCGCAGGCTGGCCCAGGGCGCGCGCACTCGTGGGCGGCTGGGAGGCGTGGCAGAAGGAGGGCCTGCCGGTAGAAGCTAGGAGCTAGGAGCTAATCGCTAATAGCTCCCCGCCAATCATGGCATAACGGTTGCCACATCCCCCACCTCAGACTCCCCGCCGATGCCGGTCCTGCCTCCGGCGGGTGAGACTCAAAGCAGTCTAACCCGAGGGCATTTACCCGCTTGCGACCTGCGGCTCCTCCGTGGAGCCCGGGTCGCGGCTCCTGGCGACGGAGATTCCGACCATGCGCGTCCTGCAACTCGCAAAGCGTTCTGTGACCCTGTTGGCGGTGCTATCGATTGCGCTTTCCGGCTGCGGCGGCGACTCGGGCCCCGATGTGCCGTTCAATCCGGCCGGCACCTCGGCCGACCTGGAGGCGGTCAACGCCGCGTTTGGGTCCTCCGCTTTTGTAAGCTTCTCGTCCATGAGCTACCTGTTCGACGGCGCGTTCAGCGGGGCCCCGGTGGTCTCGTCCTCGGTGGCGGCGCTCGACCTCAAGGCGCGGAGCGCCGGCGGAATGCGGGCCGGAGCGGTCCGGAGCGCGAAGCTGCTGGCCCGGACGCTGAGCGCTTCTCGCGCCGGAATCCCTTCAGATTTCTCGATCCCTGCCGAAGTTGCCGGTCGGACCTACGAATACAGCGGTGGGGCCTACGTCCCGACCGACCGTGCCGGGGCGCCGTCGAACGGAGTCCGCTTCCTTATTTACGCGGTGGATCCGGTGACCCTTGTGCCGGTCGAGCCGCTGGTAGAAACCGGGCACGTGGACATCACCGACCTGAGCGGAGGCAATACCCAGTCCGTGCGACTGGAGGTGGTCTCCGGAAACATCACGTACGTCGAATACACCGTGACGGCCAACAGCACCACCGGCGCGATCAGTGTGATCGGCTTCGTGAGCGATGGAGCTCATCAGGCCAATCTCAATATCTCGGCCAGTGTGAGCGGCAACGGTCTGACGCTGGTCTATGGTCTGGTTGTGCCCCAGCGCGATGTCTCCATCGGTCTGAGGCTGACGGCCTCCAATCTCGATGTCGAGAGTGGAACCATCGGCATCGTCATCAGCATGAGCGGTCCGAACGGCACCGTGTCCATGACCGGGCAATTCACGACCACGGGCGCTACCCTGACCGTCCGCACCGGCGGCGCCTTGTTTGCCACCATCACGGTTTCCGACACGGGCGAGCCGGTGATCACCGGCGCCAACGGCCAGCCCATCACCGACGAGGACGCGGCTGCATTGCAGGGCATCTTCGAGCTCACGGCGCAGGCCTTCGGCTCCTTCGAACAGCTGCTCACGCCGGTCTCCTTCTTCCTCGAGCCTGCCGCCTGATCCCGGGGGCAACACTAGAACTGAGAAGGCCCGGCCAGTGCGGCCGGGCCTTCTCAGTTCCAGGTCTCCATCTCTCACCCGCCGAGCCACGCCTTGTTGCCCAGGAGCTCCTGGACCAGGTCCCCGCTGGTCCGGTCGGCGGCCTCGGCCGCAAAGTTGGTGACCAGGCGGTGGCGGAGCACCGCCGGCGCAACTGCCCGCACGTCGTCGAGGTCGGCCATCGGCCGGCCGGCAATCGCGGCGCGCGCTTTGGCTCCGAGAACCAGGTACTGCGACGCCCGGGGACCGGCACCCCACTCCACGAACTCCTTCACGAAGGCGGGTGCCTCGCTCTCGCCCGGGCGGGTCATGCGGGCCAGGTTCACCGCGGCCCGGATGAGCCCCCGGGACACCGGGATGCGGCGGACCAGCGCCTGCATGGCCAGCACCGACTGGGCGTCCAGCACCGGGTGGAGGCCGGCCCGGGCGGTGCCGGTGGTCTGCTCGACGATCGCCTCCTCCTCGGCACGGCTCGGGTAGTTGACCCGAAGCTCGAGCATGAAGCGGTCGAGCTGTGCCTCGGGGAGCGGATAGGTGCCTTCCTGCTCGATCGGATTCTGGGTTGCCAGGACGAAGAATGGATCGGGTAGATGGTAGGTGGTTCCGCCCGCCGTCACCTGATGCTCCTGCATCGCCTGAAGCAGGGCCGCCTGCGTTTTCGGCGGAGTCCGGTTGATCTCATCGGCCAGGACCACATTGGCGAAGATGGGACCCTTCACGAAACGAAAGGCGCGGTGCCCGGTGGTGAGGTCTTCCTCGATGATGTCGGTGCCGGTGATGTCGCTCGGCATCAGGTCGGGAGTGAACTGGACCCGGTTGAAGGTGAGGTTCAGCGCCTCGGCCACGGTCTGGACCATCAGGGTCTTGGCCAGTCCGGGCACGCCGATCAACAGGGCGTGGCCGCCGGCCAGCACCGCGGTCAGGATGCCGTCCACCACGTCCTCCTGGCCCACGATGCGCTGTGCCACCTGGCTCTTGAGCCGGGTAACGGCGCCGACCAGGCGCTCGAGCTGTTGGACGTCGTCGTGCGGAGCGGCCTGCGTGGCGGTCATGGTGTCTCGATGAAGGTCATGATGTTGAGATTACCCGGGTCGGGAGGTGGACGCCAGCCGGTGAATTCGAATACGGACGATGGCGGCCAGTTGAAATGCACCATGACAGTTGGACCCAAAGGCGACAGCTTTGGCCACTTTTCTGTCGCATTGAGCACGAGAGGTGTGCTCATTTTCCGCGCTTGGGAGAAGCTCCGGTGACTTGGTGAGAAGTAGCCCTGTCGGCTTCCGCCTTATTGGTGGCAGTTGGCTTCAGCCCGACGACTCGGCAGCTCCGGGAATATCGCTTGCGAAAAATTTCACAAGCGGGTAGGTTAGCGCCGTCTGGCCTTGGGTTTCGAGGCCGAAGGAAGGGTGTCCATGCGGTACGCCGGACTAGGTGTCCAACTGGCGGTAAGCCTGCTCCTTTTCGTCTGGATCGGGCAATGGGCGGATCGGAAGTTCGACACCGGCGGTCTGCTGACGGTTCTGGCGGCGTTCCTCGGCTTCGGTGGTACGATGTACTGGCTCATTCGATCCCTGGGCCGGAAGGATGATGGAAAGCCATGACGGCCGGAGGCCGGTACTTCACCGGGCTTCTGGTGGTGGCAACGGCAGGACTGGCGGCGGTGTCCGCGGTCTCCCCGGACATCCGCCGCGAGGTGGCCTGGGGTGTTGGAATCGCCCTCCTGGTGCAGGCCCCACTCGGCTGGTGGACGGTCCGTAGCATCGGGACCGATCGATTTCAGCTGGTGTGGGTCCTCGGGATGGTGATTCGTCTGGCGCTGGTGGCCATGGCGGGACTGTATCTGGTTCCTGAGCTCCGCTGGGAGCTGGTCGCCACCCTGGCGGCCCTCGTTGCCACCATGCTGGTGCTGCTGGTGGTGGAAGTGATCGCGGTCCTGGGCAACACTCCGAGATCAAGGCACGATGATTCGTAGCTGGCGTTCAATCGGAATCAGGCTGGGACTCGCCGTGGTAGCGGGCGGGGTGTCTGGTACTCCTGCTCTCGCGCAGAAGCCGACGGCCGAGGTTGCGCACGACGCCGTGGCACCGTCGAGTCAGCATGAGGCGAGCAGCAACCAGATTGACATCGCCCACCATATCGCGAATTCGCACGAGCTGGAGACCCCGTTCGGGAACATCCATCTCCCCGACAACTGGAAGATCCCCCTCGGAACCGATTCCCACGGCCAGCCGCGTTACCTCGATCTGTCGCCCACCAAGCATCTGGTCTACATGCTGCTGGCGGCTACCCTCGTGACGCTGCTGCTGGTGTTCAGCGCCCGCTCCAACGCGCGGGCCCAGGGACAGGGGAAGCCGCCCAGGGGCTTCGCCGGTGCCATGGAGGCGATGGTGCTCTGGGTTCGGCAGGAAGTGGTCCTGCCCAACGTGGGCCACCACGGCGAGGGATACGCGCCCTACCTCCTGACGGTCTTCTTCTTCGTGCTGGCGATGAACCTCCTCGGGCTCCTGCCCTATGGGGCCACCGCCACCAGCAACATCTCGGTGACCGCGGCGCTCGCCGTCATGGCATTCATCGTCATCGAGCTGACGGGAATGCTGACGCTGGGGATCAAGGGCTACATGAAGACCATTTTCTACCTTCCCCCGGGCCTGCCCGGCGGAGTGGGTGGAGCGGTGCTGAAGGTGCTGCTGTTGGTGGTCATGACACCGATCGAGCTCATCGGCAAGCTGGCCAAGCCCTTCGCCCTGGCGGTTCGACTCTTCGCCAACATGACCTCGGGCCACGTGCTGGTCCTGGCGCTGCTGGGCCTGACGTTCCTGTTTCAGAGTTATCTGGTCGGCGTCGGGGCTTCCCTGCTGGCGACCGGCGTGATGGTGCTGGAGGTGTTCGTCGCGTTCCTGCAGGCGTTCGTGTTCACCCTGCTGGTAGCCGTATTCATCGGCCTGATGAGGGCAGAACACTAGCGGGGCGGCGGGGCAGAACGAGTGAGAAGTGAGAGTGAGAAGTGAGAAGTGCAGATGAGCCTCCATCGGCCATGCTCGTACCCGATGGAGACGTAGCCCGCCGAATGGCGGACGATGCCCGCTGTTCCTTCAGGGGAACGCCGGCGGGTTGCCAGGGCAAGGCCGTTTCGGGAGATGCGGCCCACGCATGGCGAGCGTAGCTGACCCAATCGGTCTCCCGCTCAAGCTATGGAGTCAGACATGCTGTACATGCTCGCCCTCCTTCAGGAAGCGGCCGCCGCGTCGGCCGCCAGCGGTAAGGGGCTCGGTCTCATCGGTGCCGGCCTCGCGGCTGGTCTTGCTGTGCTCGGTGCCGGCGTCGGCATCGGCCGCATCGGCGGCTCGGCCACCGAAGGCATCGCGCGCCAGCCGGAGGCCACGGCCAAGATCCAGACCGCGATGATCATCGCCGCCGCGCTGATCGAAGGCGTGGCGCTGTTCGTGGCGGTCATCGGGTTCCTGATTCAGTCCAAGATTACGTTCTAGAAGGCTATTGGCTGCTGGCTATGGGCTATTGGCTGATCTCAAGCGCGATTAGCCAATAGCCAATAGCCAATAGCTTACTCAGGAGACGTGCGCATGACCCTCACCACAACTGCACCGATTCAGGAAGAGCACGCCGCCGGCGGTCCGCTGTCGGTGGAGCCCGGTCTGATGATCTGGACCGTGTTCGTCTTCCTGTTGTTGCTGCTGATCCTGCGGAAGTTTGCCTATCCCGCGCTGCTTGGCGCGGTCGAGGCGCGGGAGCGCGCCCTTCAGGAACAGCTCGACACGGCGGAGCGTAACCGTGCGGAGTCCGAGGCGCTGCTGGCCGAGCACAAGAAGCTGGTCGCCGACGCGAGGACTCAGGCGCATGCCTTGTTGGTAGAGGCGCGGACCACCGCGGAGAAGGAGCGGGCCCTGGCCATGGAGAAAACGCTGCAGGAGCAGCAGGCGCTGCTGGAGCGGGCCCGGCGGGATATCGTCGCCGAGCGCGACCGCGCCATCGCCGACCTGCGGCGCGAGGCAGTGGAGCTTTCGCTGGCGGCGGCCTCCAAGCTGATCGGAGAGCGGCTCACCTCCGAGACGGATCGCAAACTGGTGCAGGAGTACCTCTCCAAGGTGGACGTGCGGAATTGAGAACGGAAACCGTCGCCCGCAATTACGCCGAGGCTCTGTTCGAGCTGGCCCGGGAGAAGGGCCAGCAGGACCGCTTTGCGGACCTGATCGACGCGGTTGCTGCCGCGGTCGAGACCATTCCGAAGGTCAAGGCCGTGCTGATGTCGCCCCGGGTGCCCAAGGCCGAGAAGGCGCGGTTCCTCGGTGAGGCGTTGAAGCAGGCACCGAGGGAGTTCGTGCTCTGGCTCCAGGCCGTCGTCAAGCGCGGCCGCCAGCAGATCCTGCGGGAGATTGCCCACGAGTACCAGGGCTTGCTCGACCTGAAGCTCAATCGGGTCCGCGCCTCGGTGACGCTGGCGAGGAAGCCGGACGAGAAGCTGAAGACCCTGATCGAAGAGAGCCTCAGCCGGCAGCTGGATAAAGAGGTGATCGCGACCTATCTGGTCGAGCCGGAGATCCTGGGTGGCACGATCATCCGGGTTGGAGACCGGGTGCTCGATGGGTCGGTGCGGCGTCGGATGACCAAGCTCCGGCGCCAGCTGATCCGGTAGAGGCTTCGACGTCGCGAGCAGTCGGCCAGATGATGGTCGCAAGGGGCCGCCCTCAGGCGGCCCTTATGGCGTTCGACATGTGCGGTCTTGCTACCCCACCCTTACGGGCCGGGCAAGTCCCTCAATCCCGTGGCGCTCCAATAGGCTCTGGTACTCATCGGTCGACGGCCTCTCCCCGTACCGGCGTTCCTGGTTTCTGATGTATTCGCGCAGCGAGGCGTCATCGGAGGCGCTGACGCTGAATGCGCCATAGCCGTGTTGCCACCTGAAATTACGGCGGTGAGAAATGCGGTGATGAACCCATCGTGCGGTGTTGGATTTGATGGTATCCACGAGCTTGGCAACCGTGATCGTAGCGGAGAGGGCGACGTAGAGGTGTATGTGATCCCTGGCGCCGCCGGCGCAGAGCAGCCTGGAGCCCTTTCGGGTAACGATCGTGGCCGCACAGGCGAACAGCCGAGACCGCCACTCCGGGTCCAGCCATGGCCGGCGATCCTTGGTGGCCCATACGAGATGCACCCGAAGCGAGAGATAGGTGTCCATTCTGAAACCGCCGGGGGACATATGTGACTGTGATCGGCGGTCGAGCATAGTGCGGCTGGAAAGTGGCGAGGCAACCGCCAGGACGCACCATGGTGCCAAATCCCCGAGGCAACGCCTATGTTTCTCGCCGACGATTGACTCCGCCGAATCCCAAACCTCGAGACATCCGTGATCGCGTTGGCGCTCTTCCTCCTGCAGCAGCCGTCGGCCGCACGCGCTCCGGCCGCCTATTGGCAGCAGGAAGTAGGGTACGAGATAGGGGCCCGGCTGGATGAGCCCAGCGGTGTGTTGAGCGGGACCGAACGAATCCGCTACACCAACCGCTCACCCGACACCCTCACCACCTTCTCCCTGCATCTCTATCTCAACGCCTTCCGGCCCGGCTCCCGCTGGTCCGCGGCCGACTCGGCCGAAGGACGCCGCCGCTTCAACGACCTGCGCGACCCCGATTACGCCTTCAATCATGTGCGCAACGTGCGGATCATGGGTGCGCCGGTGCGCCCGGTGTATCCCTTTGCGCCGGACAGCACCATTGTGCGCTTCGATCTGCCTCGTCCATTGTCGCCGGGGGAGGCCATGTCCGTCGACATGGATTGGGACGCCCGTCCCTCCACGCTGCCGCGACGCCAGGGACGTCAGGGCCGCCGCTTCGATTTCGCCCAATGGTACCCCAAGGTCGTGGTCTACGACCGCTACGGCTGGGCCGAGCATCCGCTGTATCCGGCCGGAGAGTTCTACGGCGAGTTTGGTTCGTTCCTGGTGGATCTCGACGTCGCCCAGGATCAGGTGGTCGGTGCCACCGGCGTGCCGGTCTGCGGTGATCCGGGATGGGAGCGGGCCAACCGGTCGCCGTCCCGGGGGGTGGAGTATCAGCGCGATTACTACGGTGCCCGCACTCCGTCGGCGGAAGCCTGCAGCGGGGCTGCGCTTGGGCGAAAGAAGATCCGGTGGTACGCCGAGGATGTCCACCATTTCGCCCTTTCGCTGAATCCTGATTACCGCTACGAGGGCGGCGCGTTCGGAGACGTGGCGGTCCACGTGCTCTACCAGCCCGGAGACGAGGCCGGCTGGGGCAACGGCGTCGCCGTGGAGCGGACGGTGACGGCCCTGGCCTGGCTGGACCGCCTGTTCGGCAAGTTCGCATGGCCCCAGCTGACCAACGTGCACCGGATCGAAGGCGGTGGCACCGAGTTCCCCATGATGGTGATGGACGGGTCGGCCGATCAGGGGCTCATCGTGCACGAGGTCGGCCACAACTACACGATGGGGATCCTCGCCAACAACGAGTGGCGCGAGGGGTGGCTGGACGAGGGGTTCACCAGCTTTCAGACCACCTGGTTCTGGGAGACCCTCGGCCGGACCGGAGGGTACGAGGGGAACGAGGCCGGTATCCTCGAGCTCGACCTCGATGGCTACTCCGAGCCCACCAGCCTGAGGGGCGACGCCTACCGCGACTTCACCTCCTACAACATCGCGATCTACAGCCGGGGAGAGCTGTTTTTCCAGCAGCTTCGCCATATCGTGGGCGATGCCACGATGCATCGCATCCTGCGCACCTATTATGACCGTTGGAAGCTCAAGCACGTGGATGAGTCGGCCTTCCGCGCCGTCGCCGAGGAAGTTTCGAAGCGGGATCTGTCCACCCTGTTCGGGCAGGGGCTCCACGCGGTCGAGTTGTACGACTATGCCATCGGCAAGGTGCGGCGGGGCAGGGGGGCAGCGGGGCAGTGGAATACCCGGGTAGAGGTCCTGCGCAAAGGCGAGGGCCGCATTCCGCTGGAGGTCGCGGTCATTGCCGAGCGGGATACCGGCGTTGTTCGAATCGAGGGAGTTGCCGAGCGGGAATGGGTCGAGGTGTCGACCCGGAGCAAGCCCAGGCAGGTGGTGCTCGATCCGCGGGTGCGCGCGCACGATTGGAACATGCTCAACAACCGTAAGAAGGTCGGCGGCTTCCTGACCAAGCTGTTCGGCTCACCACCCGGGGTGGACCACTACTTCCATCCGTACTTCTCCACCCGGTCGCGGCGCGACCGTCTCACCGTTGGGTGGCAGCCGACGGTCTGGTACAACGATGCCGGCGGCGTGACCCTCGGCGTGAGGACCAGGAGCGACTACCTGGGCCGCTTCGAGCAAAACGTAACGCTGGCAAGCATCGGGACCGGCTGGGGGTCGGATCTCGATGTTGTGGACGCCGATTTCTTCTCCCGAATCAGGAACCCGGTGAAGCTGCGGGCTCCGAACGTGTCCCAGACGCTGGACGTCTTCAACGTCGAAGGCCGCTACGGCGCCGCCGCGGAAGTCGCGTGGACCCGTCGTGAGCACCTGGCCTTTGGTCCGACCTGGAACCGGGGCCTCAGAGTGGAATGGGTCGCGACCGACGATTTCCGCTACCTCGATCGGGGCCTCTACGATGACGTCGGCACCATCGAGCTGCAGAGCTTTGGCGGCGTGACCACCCAGAGTGCCAAGTGGCAGCTTGCGCTCAAGAGCTCGATCGGCGGTGGGTTGGCGTACAACCGCAGCGGCCTCGCCGCGTCCGGCCGGCCGGAGCTGGATCCGTTTTACTTTCGGGGACAGGTCGAGGCAACGGCATGGCGGCCGCTGGGGCCTAAGCGGCGTTTCGGTGCCCGCCTGTTTGTCGGCGTGGCCAGCGGAGACCACGTCGCGCCCAAGCAGCGGCAGATCTACCTTCAGGGCGCCGACCCGCTCCAGCAGCTGCGCAATCCGTTCCTCCGGTCCCGAGGCTCGCTCCTCGTGGGAGATGACTTTCGCTACCATTCCCCCGGCGGCGCCGGCCTGCGCGGTATCGACCCGCGCATATCGGCCGGAGCCGCCCTGGGGCTCAATCTCGAGCTCGAGCACACACTGGTGGGCCGGCCCACGGCACGCCTGTTCAACCGGGTAGCGCTCGCAGGGTTCATCGATATAGCCAACGTGTGGGATGGAACTGACCCACTACTCACCCGCGGGTGGCTCCATGATGCGGGCGTCGGGTTCCGAGCCGATCACCGCATCGGCGACACCAGGTTCACCACCAGATTCGATCTGCCGCTCATCGTCACCGAGCCGGGCATTGCTCAGGACCGTGAGCCCGGCAACGAGAAGGTTGAATTTCGCTGGACCTTCAGCTTCGAGCCGGCGTTCTGAAAGCGGGTCAGCGGGGCGGCGGGGCAGCGGGACAGGAAAGCTCCTGTTGCTGCCATCCACGACGCGATTACACACGCTGCCCCACTGCCCATCTGCCCCGCTGCCCCGCCATATTTCTCCGCGCATGCTGACGCCGTCCGATTCGACTCGTCGTGGTCTGCTGCGCTCGGCGCTGGGCGACTGGCTCGAGCGTCTCATGGCCCACACCGAGGACCGCGTCATCGCCCGGCGCTACTTTCGCCCACCGGGTGCGTTGCCGGAGATCGGATTTCTGGCTGCCTGCACCCGCTGCGCTGCCTGCATCGAGGCCTGTCCGCCGCACGCGCTCATCAAGGTGCGGCCCAATGGCGGCCTCGCCGCGGGTACGCCGTATCTCGATCCCGCCAGCGAGCCATGCATTGCGTGCCCCACCATGCCGTGCGCCGCCGCCTGTCCCACGCCGGCGCTCACGGTTCCCGAGCGGGGCTGGGCGGGCTACCGGCTCGGTGTGCTGGAGCTGCATCCGGATCGCTGCCTCACCTTTCGCGGGACGCCGTGCCGCGTCTGCGCCGACGCCTGTCCGGTAGGCGCCGCGGCGCTCGGCATCGATGAAGCTGGACATCCGGTCATCCGGCACGAGGGCTGCGTCGGCTGCGGCGTTTGCGTTCACGCTTGCGTCACGACTCCATCGTCGTACGAACTCACTTACCTGGAGGGCTAAGTGCCCGATGTGCCGTACCGGGTTGATAAGCCGTGGGGCTACGAGCTGATCTGGGCTCGCACCGATCGTTACGTGGGGAAGATTCTCCATGTGAAGGCGGGACACGTGCTCAGTCTCCAATATCACAACCGGAAGGATGAGACGATGCACCTGCTTTCGGGCGCGCTCACTCTCCGGACCCAGACCGGTGACAAACTCGTCTCCCGGCCCTTCAAGGCGGGTGAGTCGGTTCACATTCCCGCGAAACTCATCCACCAGATCGAGGCGATAGTGGATAGCGACGTTCTCGAGGCTTCCACCCCGGAGCTCGATGACCTCGTCCGCCTCCAAGACCGCTACGGAAGAGGCTGACATGCAAGTGATCATCCCCCTAGCCGGCAAAGGCACCCGGCTTCGACCGCACACCCATCTGGTGCCCAAGCCGATGCTGAAAGTGGCCGGCCGGCCCGTCATGGACTGGGTCATGGACCGGCTCAAAGGCCTGGACGTGACCGAGCTCATCTTCATCACCGGTCACCTCAAGGAGCAGGTGGAAGACTTTGCCCGCAAACGATACAAGATCCCCTCTCGCTTCATCGAGCAGAAAGTGCAGGACGGCACCGCGGGCGCGGTGAACCTGGCGCGTCCCTATGTGAAAGGGCCGGTGCTGATCATCTTTGTGGACACGGTGTTCGAGGCCGACCTCACGCTGATCAACCGAACCGATGCGGACGGGATCATCTGGGCCAAGGAGGTGGAGGACTACCAGCGTTTCGGCGTGGTGGTCACCGATGCGCAGGGGTACATGACGCGCATCGTGGAGAAGCCGTCCACCCCGATCTCCAAGCTGGCCAACATCGGGCTCTACTACATCAAGTCGGTCGACAGCCTGTGGAAGGGAATCGATCATGTGCTCGGCAACCCGGCCAACAAGGGCGAGTGGTACCTGACCGACGCTTTCCAGTGGATGATCGAGCATAACAAGCGGATCCTCACCGCTGAAGTGGGCGGCTGGTACGACTGCGGCAAGCTGGATACGCTGCTGGAGACCAACGAGATCCTGCTGCGGAAGGGCGCGGCCCGGCGGGTGGACTTCCCCGGCGTCACCATCCACGATCCGGTCTACATCGAGGAGGGAGTTAGCATCGAGCGGAGCGAGATCGGGCCTAATGTGTCGCTGGAATCCGGCACCCGGGTCATCGGCAGCCGGCTTCGCCACACGATCGTGGGTCGCGACGCGAACCTGAAAGAGGTGCAGCTCGACGGCTCTCTTCTGGGCAACGGGGTGGTGGTAGAGGGATTCCGCGGGCGCACCACGCTCGGCGACCATTCCGAGGTGACCGCCACCCGGGCATAGCGAAGAGTCTGAACGCATGAAGGGAGAGCGAAGGATCTCTATCGTGAGCGCCACAGCCGTCGACGATCTTTGTCGGTCCTATCTGGACCTCAAGTATCATTTCGATCCCGCGGCGGCCAGCGCCGCCGGGCTCGTGGCCCAGGATTCCCGACTCGGCCGCTTCGATGCCGATACCACGCGGGAGCACCTGGCCGCGCTCCGCTCGCTCACCGGTGCGGTAGAGGAGCTGGAGCCCGAGGAGCTGAACGAGGAGATCGATCGTACCGCGCTGCTGGGCGAGATGCGCAGCACGGTGTTCCGGCTCGAGTTCGAGCGGCCGCACCTTCGCAACCCCGGCTTCTGGCTGTCCCACCTGCTGCAAGGTCTCTACACCCTCCTGGCGCGGCATGGAGACGATCTTCCCAGCCGGGTTCCGGCGGTGATCGCCCGGCTGGAGGCCGCACCGGCGTTTCTTACGAGCGCGGGCGACACCATGGACGAGCCGCCGTCGGTGTTCGTCGAGACCGCGCTGAGCATGCTGGGAGGGGGCGGACAGCTGGTTGCGGAGGTGGTGGCGGTCTTCGCCGTCGCCGCGCCGGAGCTGGCGGGCCGGTTGAAGACGGCGGGACAGGCCACCCTGCAGAGTCTGGTTGCATTCGGTGCCGCGCTGCGGGATGAGATCGAGCCGGCACTCGATCCCCACGCCTTCGCGATCGGTGAGGAGCAGTTCAGCCGCCGGCTGCACCACGAGCATGCGCTCATGGCCGGCCCGCCGGAGCTCTGGCGGTACGGCCTCCATCTGCAGGAGGAGGTCACGGAGCAGATCGTCGCGCTGGCTGGACGGCTCGACCCGCGTCCCTGGCGCGAGGTGGTAGACGAGATGCGGAACGAGGCACCGCCGCCCGATCAGCTGCTCGACACCTATCGCCAGGAGATCGACCGGGCGGTCAACTGGGTGCTCGAACACGATCTCGTGACTGTACCCGAGGCCCCCGTCGAAGTGGTGCCCACGCCGGCGTTTCTGGCCTCCCTGGTGCCGTTCGCGGCCTATGAGCCGCCGCCGCTCTATCTGCGCGATCGCACCGGGCGGTTTTACGTGACGACACCCGATCGCACGCTCCCGCCCGAGCTATTTGCCCAGCAACGGCGGGGCCACTGCGCCTACGGCATGCCGGCCATGGTGGTCCACGAAGCTTACCCGGGTCACCATCTCCAACTGGTCACGGCGCAGGACCTCCCCTCCGAGGTGCGCCGCCACATTTGGTCTCCGATCATGGTCGAAGGATGGGCCCTCTATTCCGAGCAGCTGATGGACGAGACCGGGTACTATCTCAGCGATCAGACCCGGTTGTTTCAGCTGGTAAATCTCCTGTGGCGCGCCGTCCGGGTGGTACTGGACGTGGGGCTCCATACCCGGGGGATGAGTCCCACCGAGGCGGTGGATTACATGGTCGAGCACCTGCCGATCGAGCGCGCCAGCGCCGAGGCCGAGGTGCGCCGCTACTGTGCCTGGCCCACCTACCAGCTGTGCTACGCGGTCGGGCGGCGCGAACTTCTGCGTCTGCGCGATGAATACCGGGAACGGGAAGGGGGCGCCTATCGGGCGCGGCGTTTCCATGACGAGGTGATGGGATATGGCGGGTTGCCAGTGAGTCTCGCGAGCTGGGGCATGGGGCTCGCCGAGTGAACGGCCGGAACCGGAGAGGACCGACCGCGTGAACATCACCGTCCTGACCTATCTCGACAGCGAAGACGAAAACTCCAAGGACTACGAGGCGGTGGTCCCCCAGGTCGCCCGGACCCTGCGAAGCCTGGGACACCGGGTCTCCGTCCTCGGCGCGCACGGCGACGTGAAGCGTCTCATCGCCGGGCTGTCGCGCCGCAGACCCGAGCTGGTCTTCAATCTCATGGAGATGTTCGCCGACAACGTCTTCGGAGACATTCCGGTCACCGGCCTGCTCGACCTGATGGGACTGCGGTACACCGGGAGCGGACCCGGGGAGCTTTACCTGAGCCAGGACAAGGGTCTTACCAAGAAGCTCCTGGCCTTCGACGGCATTCTCTACCCCCGCTTTGCCGTGTTCTCGAAGCAACAGGGCTCATTCGAGACCGGCGGCAACCTCCGTATGCCCCTGTTCGTCAAGCCGCTCCGATCCGATTCCTCTCTCGGGATTGGGGGCAAATCGCTGGTGCACGATCCGGTCGCGCTGATGGAACGGGTGACAGCTATCCGGAAAGAGTTGAATGACTCGGCGCTCGCGGAGGAGTACATCGAGGGGCGGGAGTTCTATGTGGGCGTGCTGGGCAACGGGCAGCCGAAGGCGCTGCCGCCCGTCGAGGTCGATTTTACCGGCTTCCCCGAGGGCGTGCCCAAGGTCCTCGACAGCAAGGCCAAGTGGGACGAGGGCAGTGAGGAGTACAAGGGCACCAAGTCGGTGCTGGCCAACCTGCCCGACGAGCTGCGCGCTCGCCTGCAGAAAGTTGCTGTCGATGCCTTTCGCGCGCTCCGGGTCCGGGACTACGGCCGGGTGGACCTCCGGCTTACCGACACGGGCGACATCTATGTGCTCGAGGTGAACGCCAGCTGCTACCTCGAGAAGTCCAGCGAGTTCGCCATGTCGGCCGCGGCGGCGGGTCTGGATTACCCCAGGCTGATCGAGCGGATCGTGAACCTGACCCTCGAGCGCTACGGGAAGTAGACGGGAAAGACGGGGAAGAACGGGAAGGAGGGGAGCTGGTACGGATTCTTCGCCAGGTACAGGGTGACCAATGACCTCTGATTCTTCTCTCCCCTCGCGTCATTCCCGTCCTTCCAGCGTGCCGCCGGCTGTCAAAGGTCTCTCGCTGGTCTCCCTGTTCAATGACTTCGCCAGCGAGATGGTCTACCCGCTTCTTCCCGCCTTTGTCACTCGAAGCCTCGGCGGCGGGCCCCTGGTTCTCGGTCTCCTGGACGGTGCCGCCGAGCTGACCTCCTCGGCGGTCAAGTGGATCAGCGGCCGGCTATCGGACCGGCCGGGGTGGCGCCGCCCCCTGATCCTGTGGGGCTACGCTACTGCGGTGCTGGCGCGCCCGTTGATCTCGGTTGCCGGCGCGGCCTGGCAGGTGGTGAGCTTTCGGGTGATCGACCGGGTGGGAAAAGGCATCAGGACTCCGCCCCGGGACGCACTGATCGCGGAGATAACTCCGCCGCCACTCCGCGGTCGGGCGTTCGGATTTCACCGTGGAGCCGACCACTTCGGTGCCGTGCTCGGCTCGCTCGCGGCGTGGTTTCTCTTGAGTCGCGGGGCGGATGTCCGCAGCGTCATCGGCTGGAGCGTGCTGCCCGGGGTCATAGCCTTCGTGATCCTGGCGGTGGTGCTTCGGCGGACGGGCGGACGGGCGGGCGGGCGGACCGATGAGGCTGGGAGGCGTACCGGCGGACAGACCCAACTTCCGACCGACCGTCCGCAAATCGAACCGCCCGCCCGTTTCTGGCCCCCCATCCTCGCGTTGACGACTCTCACCTTCTTCCGGTTGCCGGAGACCCTCCTCATCCTCCGGCTTCAGGACCGCGGGGTGATGGTCGCGGCGATTCCTCTGGTATGGGCCGGGCTCCATGTCGTACGGAGCCTCAGCTCGTATCCCGGGCGGATGGCTGTCGGACCGGTTGGGCCCGCGCCGGGTGGTTGCCACCGGCGGCCTGCTGTTCGCGCTGGGAGCCTTTGCTCTTGGGGCATCGCTCAGTCCGGTGGAAGCGATCGGCGTGTTCCTGGTGCTGGGACTCGTGGCGGGTCTCACCGAATCGGGAGAACGGGCCGTGGTGGCCCGATTGGCGCCGGTGCGCACCGGGCGCGGGTTCGGTTCCTACCACGCGCTCGTCGGGGCCGCAGCGCTGCCGGCCGGGCTCGGCTTCGGCGCGTTGTACCAGTCCGGCGGCGGCCGGCTGGCGTTGTGGGCATCGGGAGCGGGAATGCTCCTGGCGGTCGTCCTGTGGCTCATCGCTTCACCGGCTGACCAGGGACACACGCTGTCATGAAGAGCTAGGAAAATGGTCCACCGCGTGAACCGAGGACTGCTGGTCACGCAGTGAACCACTTGCAATCCCCCAGCCTGGGCTGAGGACAGTGCCGATCGCCTCCTAAATAAAGCAGAAGCAGCAACCGCCGTTACACTGCGGACCGTCCTCGACCCCATAGTACTTCCTGCACAAACCCTCGCAGTCACCCTGCGATGTGCAGGTGAACTGGGCTTGTGGCGGACAGGGCGGGTTCGGCTGGCTCGCGGCCACGGCCTGGGTTGCACCGAACCCCAGCGCCGCGGCAGTGGCGAGTCCGAACAGCGCTCCGGTTACTCTTTTGATATGACGGTGCATGATCGTTGCCTTTCTTGAGAGTCAGGTTGCACCACTCTTTGTTCTGAGTGGTGAGGATACCCGGTCGGAAGTTCTCTCTATGGAAGCCCTCTTCTGAGAGGGTTGTGTCATAGCCGCGAGCACTGAATCCACGACTGTCTGCTCACTGAGGACACCGACTCGGGCATATGCGACGCGACCATCCGCGTCGATGATCAGTGTCAGGGGCACATTCCGGGTGCGGTACAGACTGGGCAGCTTCCCAGGGGGAAACAGCACGGTTTGAAATGAGAGTTTGTGCCTGGTTGCGTATTGCCGGGTCACATCGAGGGAATCGAGCGAAACGCCATAGACTTCGATTCCCGACTGGCCGGAGCGGGCCCGTGTCGCAATCGACTCCCACGCGGGGAGCGAAGCCAGGCAATACTGACACGTTGTGGTGAAGACGAAGAGAACCTGTTGTCCACCAGGCCGGGGCTCGCCGATGGTGACCTGATCCCCGTCCAGGGAGCGGAGCGAGGCCGTCGGTACGAAGAGTCCTGGCTGTGGCGAGGTGGAACGGAGAATCAGGTCGCTCTGCCTTCGGGTCAGCGCACGATTCTGGAGAGCGAGAACGACTACGAGGGCACAGGCAAGTCCCAGGGCCAGCAATATCAGACGTCGCATGCAATTCCAGCCGCGAAAGAGTCGCCCCAAGCTGGAAAACGCATGGTGTTCCACAAAGGCCCCGTTTGCGACACGGAGGGACCCATTTGCGACAGATCCGCGGCAAATGTGGTGCTCGTCGCACTCTCTACGTGATATGCGTCACATAGCCTCTAGCGCCACGGTCAGTCTCTTGCAGCTGGGCAGGGCTCCGGCCGGCCGGTGTAATCTTCGGAGGCTTTAGCAGTGGGCTCCACCAGAGGAGGAGCAGGTTCATGAGGCAGAGCGTCCTAATGACCGGCTTGATCTGTTCCGGTGCATTCGGTCTCCAGTCGGCCGCGGCCCAGGTGCAGGTTCGGGTGGGCGTGCCTGGGCGGGCGACCTACTCGGAGCTGCACGAAGGCCTGCGCCTCGGAAGCCGCACCGCGGACTCCGTGAGAGCGATCCAGCGCGAGAAGGTGCCGGGACCGCTCTGGCGCAGGATGCGTCTGACAGTGGAGGGGAAGGGCGACTGGAACTCGGCGCTGTTGTCGCTGACCCGGCTGGCGGAGCTCAGGAGCCGCGCCTACGCCGACAGCGCGGCCCGGTTGCTGAAGCACCTGGAATCGGCGGGGTCGGTACCGTTCCCGAACGACCCCGGCCTCAAGGCGGAGGATCTCGAGCCGTCTCTTCAAGCCATAGTGCTGGAACGCCGCCGGGCGGTGGAAGGTGACTCGGCGGTGCTGGCCGATATTCTGGCCCGCATCCCGAGCAAGAACTACAACCATGGCGACGCTTGGGTGCTGGGGCGTCTCGGGGCGGGAGCTGCGGACTCGGTGGCAACCCGTTTTCGGGCCGCCGACACGGAGGAGTTCCGAGTCCGCTATCTGACCCTGCTCTCCTACTTCACCGACCGGAAGCTTATTCCGCTTCTGGCCCGGGTATACGCTGCCCCCGACAGCTTTGGCGTCCCCAAGCGCTACGCCATTCGCGCCTCCGACGGACTCCTATGGATCGGAACCAGGGAATCGCTGACTGCACTCCAACGCGCAAGGTCCCGGGCGCGGGCCGCGGGGACCTACGCCGATTCATCGCTGGCCAGGGGCGGATATGATTTTCTGGCTAACGACAGCTCGTCCGTCATCTCCAGGACCGGAAAATGGTTGACCGCCTGGATCGGGGAGCTGAAGCCCCGTTGAAGCTGGCGCTCGACTAGAGGGGGTCCTCGCCGGAGCCGTCCGGGGGAGACGCTGGCACGTCACAGGTGATCGTGAACTCGGTCTTGACCGTATCGACAGGCACCACCTCGACCGACTTGGGGTTCCCCTCCGTGGTGCAGTTCTCCGCTATGCCAGTGAGGGTCACTTGATAGTTTCCGGGCTCGACGTCTGCGAACCAGATGGTGTCCTGGTTTCCGATCGCAATGCTCTGGCTGTTCAGCTGGGCCACGTACCCGTCGCCGTCCCAATCGGTGCCTTCGGTGACGGCCGCCACCTGGATCGTGCCATCCTGGGTGGTTAGTGACGCCGGGTCGTCCCCACATGAAATCGAGATCATCGTGCCTGCCCCAAACAAGACCAGGCCCAGCGCGGTGCTTCCTTGCCTCCGAAGGTAATCCAACATGGGAGCTCGCTTTCGAAGCATTCTCATGGGTTACGAAATAGCCGGCTGAATGTCCTGCGGCAGCTGGCATGTGTCAACCGTCTCCTGTGCCAAATAGAGACGTTCATGTGTCGATCAGGAAACACAGGGGAGCAGCGGGGCAGGGGTCGGAGTCAGCAACACCGGCTCGGGCCATCCCCGTAGCGGCTGCGAACGAACTCCTCAAAGTACTCCCGCTCGCTGGGAATCGGCCGGTCAGGATGGGAGCGGCGCAGGTGCTCGACCTGCGCGTCGTAGTCCGGCATCCCCGCAATGCGTCGGACCACGGAGAGGAACGCGTTCCCTCCTTCCCTCCCTCCCTCTTTCCGCCTAACCCGCATAGGCTGTCTCCACAAAGGGGGACTCCTGCGCCTTAGCCGGTTTCCGGCGGGTCAGGATCAGGACCCACTCACGAGCAGAAGCCACCAGCACGAGGACGGTGACCACCATGAAGGCGACCGTTACTACGGCATCGAGGCGGTCGTTGAAGATCAGGCGAGCCCCGCGCGAGGCGTCCATCGCCCCGCTCGCCACCTGTACCGCGGTCTGGGCCGCATGAGCCAGAAACCCGAGACGAGGATCGTCCGCGAAGACCTTCTGCCATCCCGCGGTCAGGGTTGCGGCCAGGAGCCAGGCGAGCGGAAGCAACGTGACCCAGGCATACCGCGCCTTGCCGCTCTTGATGATCAGGGTGGTGCCGACGCAAAGAGCCACGGAGGCCAGCAGCTGATTGCTGATGCCGAACAACGGCCACAGCGAGTTGATGCCGCCGAGCGGGTCCAACACGCCCTGTACCAGGAAGTACCCCCAGCCTCCCACCACCAGGGCGGAGGCCAGTACCGTGCTGGGGTACCACGAGGTCCGGCCCAGCGGGCGCCAGATCTGGCCCGCGAGCTCCTGCAGCATGAACCGGCCGACCCGAGTGCCGGTATCGACCGTGGTCAGGATGAACAACGCCTCGAACATGATGGCGAAGTGGTACCACAGGGCCATGAGACCCTGTCCGAATGCACTGCTGAAGATGTGGGCCATGCCCACCGCCAACGACGGCGCGCCGCCGGTCCGGCCGAGCAGACTCTGCTCCCCCACGGAGGCCGCCAGCGCGTCGATCTGCTGGGGCGTCACGACGAAGCCCCAGCCCCGGATCACTTCGGCCGCGCTGTGCACGTTCCCACCCAGCGTGGCCAGCGGTGCGTTGATGGCGAAGTAGATCCCCGGGTCGAGCAGCGCGGCGGCGCAGAGCGCCATCACCGCCACGAACGATTCCATCAGCATGCCGCCATAGCCGATAAGCCGGGCATCGCTCTCCCGGATGAGCATCTTCGGGGTGGTGCCTGACGCCACCAGCGCGTGAAAGCCGCTGATCGCACCGCACGCTATGGTGATGAACGCGAACGGGAACAGCTTCCCGGCGAAGACCGGTCCCGTCCCGTCGATGAAGGGGGTGACGGCCGGCAGTTTGAGCGGCGGGAGAACCAGCAGGATCCCCACAGCCAGCAGGAGGATCGTTCCGATCTTCATAAAGGTGGAGAGGTAGTCACGGGGGCAGAGCAGCATCCAGACCGGCAGCACACTCGCGATGAACCCATACCCGATCATCCCGTAGGCGATGGTCAGGCCTGAGTACGTGAAGTAAGGCGCGAGCGTGGCTGACTCGGCCACATGTCTTCCGCCCACCAGCGCCAGCAGGAGAAGCACGACCCCACCCGCCGAAGCCTCCAGCGTTCGTCCCGGACGCCAGATCTTCATCCAGAAGCCCATCAGAACTGCGATAGGAAGGGTGCACAGGATGGTGAACACTCCCCAGGGACTGTCCTTCAGCGCGTTCACCACAACCAGCGCCAGCACTGCCAGCAGAATGACCATGATGGCCAGTACCGCGACCATCGCAAGCAGCCCGGTGACCGGCCCGGTCTCCTCCTTCGCCATCTGTCCCAGCGACTTGCCATCCCTCCGCATGGAGCCGAACAGGATGATGAAATCCTGGACCGCACCACCCAGAACCACTCCGAAGACCAGCCAGATGGTGCCCGGCAAGTAGCCGAACTGGGCCGCCAACACCGGCCCTACCAGCGGCCCGGCGCCGGCTATCGCGGCGAAGTGGTGTCCGAACAGGACCCAGCGGGAGGTGGGGACGAAGTCTCGTCCGTTGTTGAGCCGTTCCGCCGGGGTGGCCCGCCGGTCGTTGACGCCCAGGACCCGGTCGGCCAGGAACCGGCTGTAGAAACGGTAGGCGATGAGATAGGTGCCGACAGCCGCGAGCACCACCCAGGCAGCGCTGATCGTCTCGCCCCGGTGGAGGGCCAGCACTCCCCAGGCGACCGCACCCGCCAGGGCCAGCAACAGCCAACCGACGTATTTGCGAACCATGGCTAAAGGTATAACTGCCTAAACGGTAAACAGTAAACAGTGAACGGGAGGGCGGGTCGTAAGCCCATTCACCGTTCACTGTTCACCATCCACGGCTTTGGGGTAGCACTCCTTGCTCTACCCCCAAACGCCCCGTACCTTCGGATTCCATGCCATTGCCATCCTTCGGTTTCGGCCACCGGCCCTCCTGGGAACACGAGGCGCCGGAGGGGAGCGGTACGGCGCTCGAAGACCCCCGCCCCCAGCCGATCGGCAAGGGCTGGCGGGGCAAGGTCGCGATTGTCACCGGAGGCGCCACTGGGCTAGGCCGGCACATCTCAATGGAGTTTGGCAGGCTTGGCTGTCATGTGGCCTTCTGCTTCGTGAACCTGCCGGGACGAGACGTAAGCGAGCAGGCGCTGCTGACCGAGACCGCCCTCACTGCCATGGGGGTAGAAGTGCTGGCCATTCGCTGTGACGTCCGCGATCGCGACGCGGTAGAGCGGTTCGTTCAGGAGGCCAAGCAGCGGCTGGGCGGCGTTCACTTCCTGGTCAACAATGCCGGTATTGCGAATGACGGCGCCCTCTGGCGTCTCTCCCAGCAGGCCTGGTCCGAGGTCATCGAGACCAACGTGACCGGAGCATTCAACTGTATCCGGGCCGTAGCGCCGGTTTTTCGAGCCCAGCACTACGGCAAGATCGTCAGCGTCAGCGCCCATCAGGCCGAGCGCCCCGGCTTCGGGGTGGCCAACTACGCCGCCAGCAAGGCCGCCTTGCTGGGGCTGACCCGGGCCGCGGCGGTGGAGCTTGGTCCCGCCAACGTCAACGTCAACGCGGTTGCGCCGGGGTTCATCCGCACCGAGCGGATGGCGATGCTGCCGTCCGAGGTGATCGAGCGCGCCCAGAAGAGCTCGGTCCTGGGCCGGGTGGCCGAGCCGGACGATGTCGCCCACGTCATCTCGTTTCTCTGCTCCGAGTCGGCACGCCACATCACCGGCCAGACGATCGTGGTGGATGGAGGGTTGTCGTTGGAATGAACGGCGTGAGCGGTGAACGAAACAGTGGACCGGCCGGTTTCCGGCTCACCCGTTTACCGTTTACCGTTGACCGTTTACGCTTCTCCCCATGAATCCACACTCAAACGGGTTCCCCGCAGCCGGTTTTGTGCTTCTGGTCTCACTCGCATCTCCGGCCTGCGCCGGAGCCCAGCGGGACCCTTTTACTACCGGCGCCACCCCAGCCACCACCCCGTCTACCCCTGAGCCGATCGCGACCCTGCCCACCTCGCGTATCAGCGGCCAGACGGTTGCCATTCTTCCCATCACGATGGTGGTCGCCGATCCCGCGCTCCAGTCGGAAACGGTCTACGCGGCTTACCATGACCGACGTGCGGCAGTCGCGCGCGCCGATTCGCTGGTCAGTGAGGGCATCGTGAGCCGGGCACCGGAGGTGACCTGGGTGCCGCCCCGCGAGCTTCGGAAGATGGCTCGCCGTTCGGCCGGCTACCTCGCGGACCCGGACCAGATGGGACAAGCGGTGCTTCGGGGACCCAAGATCCTGATTGTACCCGACCCGCTTCGTACCTCGCTCCGGAGCCTCATGGCTGTGGCCGGGGGCAGGCTGGCGCTGGTGCCGGCAGCAATCGGATTCGGGCCTGAGCCTGACGGTCAGATCCGGGCGGACCTCTCGCTCGTGCTCGCGGACGCGCGCACCGGCAAGGTCATCTGGCGCTCGCTTGCCTACGGGCGCGGCAAGTCACCCGATGAAGCGTTGACCGCCGCCCTCGCCGCCGTTCTCCCGCTCGACGGGGGCCAATGACGTACGATGTGACGCTGATTCCGGGGGATGGCATCGGGCCCGAGATCACCGCCGAGACAGTCAAGGTGCTGGAGGCCACCGGTCTCCGGTTCAACTGGGACGAGGAGCTGGCCGGGGTGGCCGCGGTCGAAGCCACCGGGACCCCGCTGCCGGACGCGACCGTCGAAAGCATCCGCAAGAACTCGCTTGCCCTCAAGGGCCCGCTCACCACCCCGGTAGGAATCGGATTCCGGTCGGTCAACGTCGGGCTTCGGAAGGAGTTCGAGCTCTTCGCCAACGTACGGCCCGCCCGCACCATTATTCCGGGCGGGCGCTTCGAGAACGTGGACATCGTGCTGGTCCGGGAGAACCTCGAGGGCCTTTACATCGGCGTCGAGCACTTCGTGGCCATCGGTGACGATCCCCGAGCGGTGGGCGAGTCCCTGGCCATCGTGA
This sequence comes from uncultured Gemmatimonadales bacterium, assembly GCA_963742755.1. GTDB lineage: Bacteria > Gemmatimonadota > Gemmatimonadetes > Gemmatimonadales > GWC2-71-9 > CAVVWJ01. The sequence continues at coordinate 960,775 of CAVUMU010000010.1, read as the reverse complement.
CTCGTCACGGCTGCGAGCGGATCGTCCGTTACGCCTTCGAATACGCGCTCAAACACGGCCGGCGCAAAGTCACCATCGTGCACAAGGCCAACATTCTCAAGATGGTGAGCGGGCTGTTCCTCGAGGTGGGACAGGCCATCGCCAAGGAGTACGCGGGCCGGGTGGAGTCCAACGACATGATCGTAGACAACACCGCCATGCAGCTGGTGCTCCGGCCGGAGCAGTTCGACGTGATGGTCACCACCAACATGTTCGGCGACATCCTGAGCGACGAGGTCTCTGGATTGGTGGGCGGGCTCGGACTGGCTCCGGGCGCCAACATCGGCACCAAGGCGGCGATCTTCGAGGCGGTGCACGGCAGCGCGCCCGACATTGCGGGAAAGGGTGTCGCCAATCCCTCCGCGCAGATGCTCGCCGCTGCCATGATGCTCGACCACATCGGCGAGCTGGATCGCGCCCAGCGCCTCCGGGATGCGATTGCCACTACAATTGTGCGGGACGGAATTCGGACCCGGGACCTCGGTGGGACCGCCTCGACCGCGGAGTTCGGCAATGCTGTCGCGAAGCGGGCTGCCTGAGGTCCCCTGCGCCAGGTGCGGCCGGCGGTTCCCGGGACTACCGTGGGGCGAGCTGTGCCCCGACTGCTTCGCTGAGCGGAAGGGGCGTGCAAGTCGGCTGGCGAGCCGCATCTCCCTCGCGGCGACGGTGCTGATGGCGGCGTACGTCGCCCTTCGCTTGCCGGCGGACCCGACGGCCCGGCTGTATGCGGGGATCGCGGTGCTGGCCACCTACATCATCGTTCGGCGAATCGCGACGCGGGTCGCCATGGAGTATCTCAGATGACAGACGGGCAGCGGGGCAGCAGGGCAGCGGGGCTGTGGGGCAGCTTGAGCGTGCGTGGATGGTTGCGGCCGGCGTTACTTCTGCTTGCTGTTTCGGCCCCGCTGCCCATCTGCCCCGCTGCCCCGCTTCACGCCCAGACCTCCCTCACTATCTACAACGACGGGCGCGTCCTGATGCGGCGGACAGTTCCGGTCGCGGTTCCAAAAGGCTCCTCCACTCAGCGGCTCACCCTGGGCGCGCTCGATCCGGCTACGCTTTTTTCGCTCGACTCTTCAGTGACCATCATGGGACTGTCCTATGACGGGGCGGTCGACGAGGCCAGCGCCCTGCGGCGCTCGGTCGGGAAGCGGCTCGTATTCCGCTTGCCACCGGGTCCCGCGGGAGCTCGCGACACGATCAGCGCGCTGGTCCTCGGTGTCGATCCCCTCCGGCTCCAGCTGCCGGATGGCCGGATCAGCTTCACGCCACCGGGCGCACCGCTGTATCCACCGGACGTGGTCGTGGCGGAGCCAACGGCCAATGTCTCGGTCCGGAGCGCACAGGCACGCGACCAGCTCCGGCTGGGTTACTTCACCGGTGGCGCCTCCTGGCAGGCCAGCTATCAAGTTGTACTGGGCAAGGTGGACGCGCGGGTGACCGGCATGGCCGTACTTGGATCGGAATCCCTGCGGGCCGAAAACGCGGAGGTCCAGCTGCTGGCCGGCTCGGTGAGCCGGGCGCAACCGAAGAGCCCGCCCCGACCTTTGATGATGCAGGACCGGAGAATGGCCGCGGCAGCGGAGGTAGATCAGTTCGCCGGCGAGCAGCGGGTCGGCGAGTTCCACCTGTATAGCCTGGCCGGCCGCAGCACGCTGCTGCCCGGCTTGACTACCTCCGTCGCGTTGTTCGAGCCGGCCCAGGTCAAGTACGAGAAGAGCTATGTCGTACACGGAGACGTTCCCTTCTGGGGCTTCCTGCCTCAGCAGGGCGAGGAGACCGAGCCTCCGGTCGAAGTGATCTACACCCTCACCCGTCCCCGGAAGGCCGACTTCGGCGACCGGCCGCTGCCCGGTGGCATCGCCCGTCTGTACCAGCCGGACAGCGCCGGCGGCCTGCAGCTGGTCGGTGAGGCGTCGCTGGATCACACGCCGGCCGGGACCGACCTCAAGGTGAATGCGGGGACGGCGTTCGATATCACCGCCAAGCGGGTGCAGACCAGCTACATCACTCGCCGGGACAGCACCAGGGCTCGCGGCGTCCACACCGTCGCGACCGCCGACTATCGCGTCACCCTGAAGAACGCCACCGACAGCGCCGTCACGGTGGTGGTGCAGGAAGAGCGGGCCGGCGAGTGGAGCGTGGTGTCGAGCTCGGTGCCGGGGGAGAAGGCGTCGTCTACCGTCACCCGTTTTCGGGTGCGGGTCCCCGGCCGGGGGGAGGCAATGCTGACGTATCGAATTCGCGTGATCTGGTGACGCCTAACCAGGCGGTCACCATCATTCATCTCTCCGATCTCCACTTCGGCGAGTTCGCAGACCTGAAGCAGATGGAGGCACTGGAGAACTTCCTTCCCTCCCTCTCGGCCACCGCATTGGCGGTCTCGGGCGACCTCACTCAGCGAGCCCGGCACGGTGAGTTCCAGGCCGCCCACCTCTTCATTCATCGCTTGCGGGCGCAGACCCCGGCGATCGTCGTTCCAGGAAACCACGACATCCAATGGTGGAGGAGCCCGCTCGGCCTGCTCGGCGAGCGGCGGAAGTACGGCAAGTACACCCGGTATTTCGGCGCCGATCTCAGGCCGGTGCTGGCGGTCCCCGGCGCGGTGATAGCAGGCGCCCTGAGCAGCTACGGCGTGGCCTTCGGGTCGCTCACGCTGAGGGTCCGCGACCTGGCGGTGAAGGGTCATCTCCCGAAATCAGAGACCAACCGGGTCAAGAAGGTCTTCGACGCGGTGCCTCCAGGCGTCGCCAAGGTCATGGTGTTCCACCACAACGTGCTGGCCGGCGGACTTTCCGGCCGCATGGGCCTGGCCCGCTGGCGCTCGGCCCATAAACGGCTCCTGGCGACAGGCGCCGACGTCATCCTGTCCGGGCACGACCACCAGGAGGGCGCCGGACAGATCCAGGGTTCGCTTGCCGTCAGCACCGCAGGGACCCACAGCTCCCGGGTGCGGGGGGGCCGGCCCTCGGTATTCAACCTGGTGAAGATTGACGAGAAGGCGATTCACATCCAGCACTTCCGCTGGGTTTCCGGCGACCGGCAGTTCATTCCCTCGGATACGTTCTCGTTTGCCCGTCGGGGCCCGCCTCAAGTCGCGGTGTCGGTTGCGGGGGGAGATCAGGGGCTGTGAAGGCGGGTCAGTGCGCATTGTTCGAAGACAGTCTTCCATCCAGGCTGGTGGCTCTCGGCCTCCGTGACATCGAGCGGGTTCTGACCCATACCAACCGAACGGTGATGCTCAGCCTCAACAAGCGGGTGCTCCGGGTCCACCGCGGATATGCTTTCGCCCCCGATCGGGTGCTCCAGGCTATCGTCCGGTTTCTCAACCCGGGGGTGCCGCGGGCGCTGCGCCGGCTGGCCGAGCGCGAGTTCCTGACATTTCCGGTAGAGGCGCACGCGCCGTGCACGCCGAGAGCCAAACGCCGCGAGTGTGCCCGGCCGGGAGACGTCTCGCTGCTGCACCGGCTCGAGAGCCTGCACCGCCAGCTCAACGCGCAACACTTCGGCGGCGCCCTGGCCGAGATCCCGATCCGGCTTTCCAGCCGGATGCGCACCCGGTTAGGCGAGCTCGCGGTTGAGATCCGGTCGGGCCAGCCAATCGATATCGCCATCAGCCGGCGTCACATCGCCCGCCATGCCTGGTGCGAGGTCGAGCATACCCTGCTGCACGAGATGGTTCACCAGTGGCAGGCCGAAACTGGGTTAAGCATCGACCACGGGCACACGTTCAGACGGAAGGCTCGCGAGGTGGGGGTGCTGCCGGCAGCGAAGAGGACGGTCGGCGGGGCGGGGCAGCGGGGCAGCAGCGAACGGACGGCAACAGCCTGATTACCGTATCGCGTGGGCTATTCGCGGTATGTCGATCAGCGGGGATTGGATTCAGGAGATTGCTGCGCCCGTCCACCCGTCCGCCTGTTTATATTCCCGCCCAGCAAATCCGACTCCTCCAACGAGGCATTGATGGCAACCGGGGCAGCAGTATCCCAATTCACCGGCGTTGACTTCCTCAACCTCGACTCGCTCCTGTCCGAGGACGAACGGGCCGTGCGCGACACGGTCCGCACCTGGGTGGATGAGAACCTCATCCCGGTCATCGGCCAGGCTTATATAGAAGGCAAGTTCCCCAAGCAGCTCATTCCCGGGATGGCCGAGCTGGGGCTCTTTGGCGCCAATCTGCCGGAGGAGTACGGCTGCGCCGGGCTCAACAATGTGGCCTACGGGCTCATCATGCAGGAGCTGGAGCGGGGCGACAGCGGGATCCGCTCCTTCGCCTCGGTGCAGGGTGCGCTGGTCATGTATCCCATCTATGCCTTCGGGTCCGACGAGCAAAAGAAGCAGTGGCTGCCGCTGCTCGCGTCCGGCCAGGAGATCGGCTGCTTCGGGCTCACCGAGCCGGATTACGGCTCGAACCCCGGCGGCATGATCACTACCGCCCGGGAGACCAAGGACGGCTGGGTCCTGAACGGCACCAAGATGTGGATCACCAACGGCTCGCAGGCCACGGTCTCAATCATCTGGGCCAAGACCGGCGACGTGAAGGACCCGAAGTCCATCCGGGGTTTCATCGTACCGACCGACACCAGGGGCTACGCAGCCAAGGACCAGAAGGGAAAGCTCTCGCTCCGGGCCTCGGATACCAGCGAGATCCATCTCCAGGACGTGCATGTCCCGAAGGACGCAATTCTTCCCAAGTCTGGCGGGATCAAGAGCCCGCTGATGTGCCTCACCCAGGCGCGATACGGGATCGCCTGGGGCGCCATCGGTGCCGCCATGGCCTGCTACGACGAAGCGCTGCGCTACGCCGGCAACCGGGTGATGTTCGACAAGCCGATCGCCGCCACCCAGATCCAGCAGGTCCGTCTGGCCGAGATGCTCACCGAGATCACCAAAGCGCAGTTCATGACCCTCCAGCTCGGGCGGCTCAAGGACGCGGGCACCATGAAGCCGGAGCAGGTGTCGCTCTGCAAGCGGAACAACGTGGATATCGCTTGCGACATTGCCCGGGAAGCGCGCCGGCTCCTGGGCGCCAATGGCATCCTGGTCGAATATCACTCCATGCGACACATGGCCAACCTGGAGTCGGTGTACACCTACGAAGGAACCCACGACATGCACTCCCTGATCTTGGGACAGGCGATCACCGGACTCAGCGCCTATACGTGAGCCTCGTCACCGCCGAGCCGGGCTCCAATTGCGACCCTGATAGAGACGAACCTTTACAGGGAGTGGAGATGGCCGAGCGAGTGACGGTATTCTGGCAGGGGAAGGAGTATGACGCCGTTCGGAGCCCGGAAGCCTCAACCGGCCCTGTCTGGCAGGTGCGGCGCGACGGAGCTCCAGTGACCAGCTTTCCTGCCGACCCCGCCGAAGGAGCGGGAGTGGTGAAGGACAAGATTCTTGGCTGGTTGCAGGGGAATGAGTCTCGCCCGGCCCAGGACGTCGGCCGCCAATAAGGTACCGGTCCACTCTTTCCATCCGAGCCCGCCCCCCGGTACCATTCGGGGGGCTTTGTCTAGCTGAAAGGTGTTGCTTGCCCGTTCCGATGATACCCGGCACAAACGCTTCCGGCGCCGCGGGTTGACCCTGCAAGGCGCGGCCGATCACCTTCGAGGGTACGCTTCGCGCGCCCTCGACCTGGTGCGCCTGGTGATGGCCGGGAATGCCTCGAAAGCATGGTGGGCCGTCACCTACCGGATGTATTCCGACTCGACGTCGCTGGGAATGCGGAGGGATCTGGAGGTGCCGTTCACTGGGCCGAGCGCCAAGATTCCCATCACGGTGCGGCCCCTGGCTCCGGATGACGATCTTTCCGCACTGGACTCGGCACCGGGGCTGAGCGCCGACGAGAGGCTCTGGCGTCTGGCTCAGCTTCGCCTCCTCCGGTCCGGGCTTGGGATCTGCTACGTTGCCGTCGCTCCTGATGGAAAGCCCTGCTACATGCAGTGGGTGATGCCTTCCTCCGACAACGCCCGGCTGGGGGCGTTCTTCGGAAACCTCTATCCCAAGCTGGGCCCAGAGGAGGCGTTGCTGGAGGGCGCGTATACTCCCGATGCGTACCGAGGAAAAGGCATCATGGGCGCGGCCATGACCCAGGTCGCCGAGCGGGCTGCTGATGCCGGGGCGCGGTGGGTCATCACCTTCGTTGACGCACAGAACCAGGGATCGGTCAAGGGGTGCATCCGCGCCGGCTTCGCGCCGTACCTCAGACGGCGCGAAAGGTTCCGGCTGTTCTACCGCCACGTCACCTTCGACCCGATCCAGCCAGCCGCAGCTTCGACTCCCCAGGTGTGACGTTTGTAAGGTTCGGACGTATCAGGAGGTATGCCCCACCAGATGCTCGACCCCCGACCCGCCGAACCACCGCTGGAGACGTCGGAGAAAACCGCCGAACCCGTTTGCCGCGGCTGGTACGAAGCCTATGGCGGGTCGCTGTACGGCTACCTCCGGTTCCACCTGTCGTCGCCCGACCTGGCCGAAGATCTGACAGCCGAGGTCTTCCTCCGGGCGCTCAAGGGGTTCTCCCGGTTCGACCCGGCCAGGGGCAGTCCGCGCCCCTGGTTATTCCGCATTGCCCATAACGTGCTTCGGGACCACCAGCGGCAGGCTCGACGCCGGCAGGTTGTGTCGCTCGCCACCATGCGCGACCTCGAATTCGAGGCGCCCTCTCCTGAGGAGCGGCTCCTCTGGGAGGAGGAGGTTGCGGGGCTGCTGACGGCCATGAGTGAGCTCTCTCCCGCTGACCGCGAGGTCATCGGCCTCTGCTATGGTAGCGATCTCTCGATGGCCGAAGCCGGCGAGATCCTGGGGTTGAGCGCCGCGGCAACAAGAACCAGGCTCTGGCGGGCGCTGGGACGACTGCGGAAGGTGCTGGTCCGATGAAGGAAATGCCTGACGGCCTTCGGGACCTCGATCAAAAGCTCCGGTCGGTGCACTTTGGCCCTCGGGCCTCCTTCGGTCCCGAGCTGCTGGGGCGGCTCAGGCGGGGTGACCGTCCGAGCGGGGGCGGCCGCGGGCATCTCCGCCGGCACCTGGCCACGGCGGCGGTTGCTGTCCTGACCGCCGGTGGCGCCCTCGCACTTGCCAACTTCGGACCTCTCGCCCACATCGGCGCTGTCACCGTAGACCGCTGCTGTTACGACCTCGATGGTGGTGGAGACGCGGACGATGGCGTCCTTATCCTGGCCCAGCGAGACGACCGGGTGCACCGTCTCCGCGTGTACGAGGATCTGGACGGCTCCAGAAGCTTCACCTCCGCCGACATGGTGCGGCTCGATCGCGGCGCAGAGCCGGCAGTGCATGGGTTGGCTGGCCAGGGGATGGTCACCATCGAGCGGTGCTGTCTCGATTTCGATGGCGGCGGCCCCGACGACGACGGACTCCTCGTGATCGGGGTTCCTCCCGATCGTGTGCTTATGGCTGCGATCTACGAGACCGGGCCCGGCAGCAGGTCACGAAGCAAGGGCGGGGCCGGCTGGCCGCTGCGCTGATCATCCCAGCCCGACTCTCACTCATCCTGACTCTTCTCACTCCACCGAGGACACTTCTCGATGCCGACTTCCGGCCTGGGTGCGGTCCTTGCCGCAGCGACTCTGCTTACCGCTCCACTGGCCGCTCAACAGGTGGACACGTTGAGACGGGATACGACGAAGGTGACCACACTGGAGACTATCGAGGTAACCGGATCGATCGCTCCCACGGCGGGGCCGCGGATAGGATCCGGCATTCCGGCCCGCATCTCCACCGTGACCGGGGAAGCGATCGACGCCTGGGAGCCCCGGCTCCTGGCCGACGCGCTCGCCACTCAGCCCGGCATATCGATCTATGACGACCTGGGTACTCCGTTCAAGCTGAATCTCAGTACTCGCGGATTCAACGTGGGGCCGGTCGTGGGGCTGCCGCCCGGAGTCTCCGTCTTTCTGGACGGGGTCCGCCAGAACGAGCCGGATGCCGCCGAAGTGAACTTCGACCTGCTGCCCATGGAGCACGTGCAGCGCGTGGAACTCCTCAGCGGCTCCGGGTCGCTGCTCGGCCCTAACTCGCTCGGGGGAGCCATTAACCTCATCACCCGGCGGGGCAGCGGCCCGCTCGAAGCCGAGGCCGAGGTTTCGGGCGGCTCGTTCGGCTCCTACTCCGGGGAGGCCTCGCTGGGTGGCGTCAGCGGCGGCGGCTGGGATTACTATGTCGCCGGGGGATATGAGAACGAAGATGGCTGGCGTGAGGCGACCGGTGCCGAGAACCTCAACGGCTTCGTCAACCTGGGCCGCCGGGGCCCGGAACGAGGCATCAGCTTCCAGGCCTTCGGAGCCGAGTCGCGGGCGGAGACCGCCGGCTCGCTGCCCGAGAGCATCTTCAATACCTCGCCCAAGACCAACTTTACGGTCGGTGATTTCGAAGACCTGAACCAGCTCCAGGGCTCGGTGTCGGGTTACACGCCGCTGGGCAACAGTCGGGGAGCGGTCACCGCCTATGGGCGCCGAACCAACGCCGAACGCTTCAACGTAAACCAGGCTCCCGATAACAACGTCCGCTCGTTCACTGCCAACAGCACGGTGGGCGGCAACCTGGACTGGCGTTACACCAGGCCCCGGCCGAATGGGAGCTTCTCACTCCGCCTGGGCGCCGACGGCGCCATCAACCGGGTGCATATACAGCTTATCGAGGAGAGTCCGACCGATCCCGCCGACCGGACACTCAACACCGACGTCCGCAGCCCGAGCTTCGACATCGCAGGGTACGCCCTGGCCGATCTGCGGCTCGACAAAGTCACGTTCTCCGGCGGCTTCCGGTACGATGAGATCCACATCCCGTTCGAAGATGCCCTGGATCCGACTGCCGACACCAGCAGCACGTTCAGGCGGCTGAGCCCGCGCGGCGGGGTCAGCCTCGACATAGGGCCGGGTGCCTCGGTATACGGATCCGTTGGTCAGGCCTTCCGGGCTCCGGCGGTGCTGGAGCTGGCCTGCGCCGACGAGACCGCGGCCTGTCCGCTGCCGTTTGCCTTGGGAGATGATCCGCCGCTCGATCCGGTCGTGGCGACGACGTTCGAAGTCGGCGGCCAGCTGGTGCGCGGGCCGGCGATCATGACGGCCACGGTCTACCGCACCAACGTGCGCGATGACATCTCGTTCATACAATCGGAGAACGCGGTGTTCGAGGGTTTCTTCGATAACATCGGCTCTACCCGGCGAGAGGGTGTCGAGCTCGGCCTCCAGATTCTGCCGAGCGAGCAGCTGTCCCTGTATGCCAATTACGCCTACACTCGAGCGACCTTCCGCGATGCGGCCGAGATATTCAGCATCCGGGCCGATGACGCGTTCGTTGGAGCTCCACTCTCGGGCGAAAACGCCGTGGCTCCTGGTGACTGGATGCCCCTGGTGCCGGATCACCAGGTCAAGTTCGGCGGACTCCTCAGCTTGAAGGGCGGACTGGAGCTCGGCACTGACGTGCGGTACACCGGCGAGCAGTGGCTCCGGGGTGATGAGGCCAACGAGACCGCCCCGCTGGACGGCTACTTCGTGACCAACCTCAGAATGGGGTTCAGCCGGGCACAGTGGGAAGTGTCAGCCGTGCTGTGGAACGCTTTCGATAACAAGGGAGCCATATTCGGCACCTTCAACGAGAACCGCCGGACGGGGGCCCTCGAGCGGTTCCTCACACCCATGAACGCGAGATCCTTGAAAGTCGTGCTGCGCCGCACCTTCGGCGGCTAGCGCTTGCTTGACGCGACCATCGCTGCGAGATACCGTCTACCATCCTGCGCAAAGGCTATGGTATGGTCTCCGTCCTTGCCGGCGTGGTCCTGCTTGCTCTTGCAACCGCTATTGCCAATCCCGCCTCTGCGCAGTGGGGCCAGCGCTTCACGGTAGCCGCCGGCCCTGCTATCGGCATTGACGACATGCCGCCCGACATTGGCGTGCATTTGCGGGCGTCGGTGGCGGCGACCCCCCGCCCCAGCACTTTCAACGTGATCGCCGACGGCTATCTCACCTGGCTGGCACCGGGGACCAAGACCTTCACCAGTCCGCTCGGCTCACTCGAGTTCCGCAATCAGGAAACCCAGATCGGGATCGGGCTGAGCGGGCTGGTCACTTTTGCTCAACGGCAATCGCTTTCCCCATATCTCCTGGTCGGAGGCGTGTACCGCCGGACCGATGCCACAACTCGCGTAGTGGAACGTGACCCCGCAGGGCAAGTGGTCGACCAGGCTGCCGCCGACCTGAAAGGAAACGATCTCGATATTCTCGTGGGTCTGGGCGCAGCCTTCCGGTGGGGGTCGCGGCGAGTTCTGGTGGAGGCTCGTGCTTATGGCGGGACGGTGGTCTACCTGCCCGTCACGTTGGGCCTGACATTCTAGCATGCACGCCACCGGTGACGCCCAGAGTTTTGAAGTGATGTTGGTCACGGAGCGGTCACTTGAATCACAACATTCTGTCGGAGGAGAACACATGACCTAACCGTGGTGGAGGCAATATGCAGGGCACAGCAGTCGCGGTACCGGTACAGGACACTGGCGATGCACTCAAAGCCTCGCTCGCGGGCGCTCTCAACACCTTCCTGGCGGCCATCCCCCGAATCTTCGGTTTCGCTCTCGTTCTTATCGTGGGCTGGATCGTCTCCTCCCTGATCGCTCGTGGGGTGGAGGCGGTGCTGAACGCGGTCCGGTTCAACGATCTCGCAGGCCGGTCGGGGTTTGCCGCGTACGTCTACAAGATGGGAGTCCAGGACGACGCCTCGTCGGTGATCGCAGGCATCGCGAAGTGGTTCGTCCGGCTGATCACTCTCGTCGTTGCCTTCGATACGCTGGGTCTTCCCGCGGTATCGGGCGTGCTGCAGCAGCTGTTGCTCTGGCTGCCCAATCTGGTAGTGGCGCTCGTGGTGCTGGTCATCGGTGGGCTGGCGGCAAACGCTCTTTCCCAGCTGGTGCGGGGCGCTACCGCGTCCGCCGGATTCTCGAATCCCGAGCTCCTCGCTACCGTTACCAAGGCGGCAGTCTGGGGATTCGCGATGGTGGTTGCCCTCACTCAGCTCGGGATTGCCACCACGCTGATCAACACCATTGTGATTGGACTGGTGGGGGCCGTTGCTCTGGCGACCGGTCTTGCGTTCGGTCTCGGCGGACGGGACCGAGCGGCAGAGCTGCTCGACACCCTCGGCCGCCAGGCCCAGCGGACCGCTCCCAAGCTGGAGCGGGCAGCCACCGCCGCCCGGGAGCAGACCTCGGTCGGGGTGCAGCCATCCGGCGGCCCTATCGGCGGAGCCGGTGGCAATACCTCCTGGATCGCGCGATCTCCCACCGACCGGCGGAAGGTGGAACGCCCAGGAATCCGGGACCGGCGGACGGGTAACGGCACTACGGACTGAACTCTTCTCTCAGCGCCACGCGAGGCCACCGCCGACTGGTGGCCTCGTTGCGTTCCTGTCTTCCGGGCGGCTAGCTTTGCCGCGAGCGCAGCTAGTCGCGAGTCGCCAATAGCCAATAGCCAATAGCCATGAAAATCGCCGTTTGCATCAAACGGGTTCCGGACATGGAGATGCGATTCTCGATCGCGGGGGATCGCAAGTCCCTGGAACCCACCGGGCTCAAGTACGAGATGGGCGACTTCGACGGGTACGCCCTCGAGGTCGGGCTGCAGCTGGCGGAGAAGCAGGGGGGCGAGGTGGTGGTGCTCGCCCTCGGCCCGGACGCAGTCCAGGAAACGCTCCGAAAGGGGCTCGCGATGGGCGCAGCTCGCGCGGTGCAGCTCAAGGCCGACGACGTACCCTTCGACGGACTCGCCATTGCCCAGGCTCTTGCGGGAGAGCTCAAGGACGGGGGCTATGACCTGGTTCTCTTCGGTCGGATGGCCACCGACAGCGCCAATGGTACGGTCGGACCGATGACCGCGGAGCTCCTGGGCCTGCCCTGCGTCACCGCCATCTCTCACCTGGAGATCGCCAATGGCCGTGGCACTGCCCGGCGAGAGCTCGAAGGGTCCGCGGAGACCATGGAGTTCCCGCTCCCGGCGGTGCTCACCATCGACGAAGGCATCGCTCGCCCCCGGTTGGCATCGCTCAAGGGGATCATGGCCGCCAAGAAGAAACCACTGGAGGTGAAGCCGGCCCAGCTGGGCGAAGCCCGCCTGGTGGTCGAAGCGATGGCGTTGCCACCTGATCGTCCTCCGGGCCGCATCATCGGTGAGGGAGCCGATGCGGTGCCCGAGCTTCTCAAATTGCTTCAGAACGAAGCCAAGGTGCTCTGATGCCGTCCGTCCTGGCATTCGCGGAATCACGCAAAGGCGAGCTCCGGAAAGTCGCGCTCGAGACAGTCACCGCGGCCCGGCAGGCGGCAGATGCGTCAGGTGGCGGCGAGGTCCACGCCATGCTTCTGGGCGGTCCCGGCATTGCAGAGCGAGCCGCCGAGCTCGGCCGCTACGGGGCCGACCTTGTGATCGTGGTGGAGGAAGCAGCGCTCCAGCAGTACAGCCCCGAGGTATTCACGGCCACTGTTGCCGAACGGCTTCGGTCGGGAGGCTACCGGGCGGGGTTCTTTCCTGCATCGGCCCAGGGGCGCGACCTGGCTCCTCGGGTCGCCGCCCGGCTCCAGGTGAGCCTGGCCTCCGACGTGACCGGGTTCGAGTTTCAGAGCGACTCGGTGGTGGCCAAACATCCGGCATACACCGGCAAGGTGATCGTCACCCTTCGTCTCAAGGGCACACCCGCGCTCCTGTCGCTCCGGCCCGGCTCTGTGGCGGCCGCCGAGCAGCCGAGGACCGCACGGGTCGAGAAGATGGCTCCGGCGATGAATCCAGGGGATGCCAAGGTAAAGGTCACCGAGCTGGCCCAGCGGGGAGCAACGAGGCTCGACCTGGGCGAGGCGTCGATCATCGTCAGCGGCGGGCGCGGGCTCCGGGCGGCGGAGAACTTCAAGCTGGTCGAGGACCTGGCTGCCGCCATCGGCAACGCGGCGGTGGGGGCTACGCGGGCGGTTACCGACGATGGGTGGCGTCCTGCGACAGACCAGATCGGCCAGACCGGACGCCTCGTGAGTCCGGATCTCTACATTGCGGTGGGGATCTCCGGCGCGGTCCAGCACCTGGCCGGCATGCGCACGGCCAAGACCATCGTGGCGATCAACAAGGACAAGGATGCCCCGATCTTCAAGATCGCGGACTACGGGATTGTGGGAGACTTGTTTGAGATTGTCCCGCGTTTAACCGAGGAGATCCGTAAAGCCAGGAAGGATCATTAAAAGTTAGCCCAGGTCGCTCACCATCGCCTGAATCCTCCTCACTCCCTCAGCGACCGCTGCTTCCTCCGGACCAAACGAGAACCGGACGTAGTGCCGGAACCGTGAGGCCCGGCCGCTCCGACGCTTGCCGGGATTCACGTCGAAGAATTCGCCGGGGACGCAGATGACCTGCCGCTCCAGGGCCGCGCGAAAGAACGACATCCCATCGTTGATCGACTCCGGAAGTGCCGAGACATCGCCCCAGCAATAGAACGTCCCCTCCGGCTCGACGTCGAAGCGAACGCCTGCCTGTTTCAGTCCATGGCTCAGGATGTCGCGCTTCTTGAGGAAGGTCCGACGGATGGCGGCCGTTTCCGCTCGCACCAGGTCGGGAGCCAGGAGCGGGATGGCCGATCGCTGAAGCGGCTTGCTGCCGCCGCCATCGAGGAATGAGCCGCTGCTGGCGACCGCCTCGATCACGGGCTGAGGAGCCACGATCCAGGAGCACCTCCACCCGGGATAGCGCCAGTTCTTGGTCAGGCCGTCGAACAGCACCACCGGGTCGCTGTCGACGTCCTCCACGTACTGCGCCGCGGACACGAGACCTGAGTCCTGTGCTGAGCCCTCCCAGACGTAATGGGAGTAGAACTCGTCGATCATGAGCGAGCAGCTCAGGTCGCGAGCCACCCCCACCCAGCTCTTCAGCTCGTCGCCCTGGATGACCTTGCCGGTTGGATTGCAGGGGTTCGACAGCAGTAACGCGGAGAGTCCCCGACCTGTGATCTCCCGGCGGAGCTCGTCGAGGCCGAAGTGGTATCCGGTCTGACCCTCCAGGAGGATGGGGATCGAGGTGAACAGCTTGAAGATGTCCAGCAGCTCCTCGTAGGCGGTGTAATCCGGGAGAAAATGCCCCAGGTTCACCTCATCCAGCGCGGCCACCGCCCGGGTGAGCGATGCCCGCCCTCCGCCGCAGATGCACACGTTGCGCTCGTTGTACTGCGATGACCGGCCCTTGCGATAGAGCTCGTTGTACAGCTCGGCCACCGCCCGTCGCAGCTCCCACAGCCCTGGGATCGGCGCATAGTCCTGATCTCCCGCGCCGATCTCCACCCGGCTCACCCGCGGCGGCGACCCCGGGAGCGACCCGGTCTCCGGTTGTCCCTGGCCGAGATTGCACCAATCAGGGTGGCCGTAGCGATACCCGCGGCGCCCCGCCTCGGCCATGACGAAGATGACGCCGGTGAACGGGACGGAGCGGAAGCCTGGAATGGTCATCTAGAGCACTCGCCGCGGCACCTGCCGCATGTAAGCCTGGTACCCGGGGAATCGTTTCATCAGCCAGCTCTCCTCTGCTCCCGCCTTGGCCTGGAAATACTGCAGCGCGATGAACCCCACTAGCAGGCCGAGCGTCCAATTGCTCCAAGCCAGGGTGTAGCCCGCGAGGAGCAGCACCACCCCGGTGTAGATCGGGTGCCGTAGGTGGGCGTATGCCCCGGTGGTAATGAGCTCCGCGCCCGAAAGCGGCTCCGTGCCGGGTGTCAGATTCCTCCCCAGCGAGCGGATGCCCCACAGCAGCATGCACCCGCCCGCCGCCATCACACCTGCCCCCAGCCAGCGGATCCGGTTTGGATCGATCCGGTTCAGGAGCGCATCCGCGGCGCCGAGATTGACATGACGCGGTAGGAGCGGAGCGCCAAGGCCGACCAGGAGAAACAGCGCCAGCTGGCCCCACACCCATGGGTCCCGCACTGCCTTGGCTAGGTCCATGGGTCTAATCTAAGTTCCACCCGTCTTCCGAACCTGGAGCGCACCGCCTTGCCAGTAATCCTTCCGATCCGCCACCAGCGAGAGCTGCCGCTCGACACCCTGATTCTGGGTGACGCGCCCGGCCCCGAGGCCATCGAGATGGACGTTGTCATCGTGGGGGCCGGGCCGGCCGGACTCTCCTGCGCGATTGAGCTCGCCCGCCTGGGCGGTAGCGACCTCAACATAGCGGTGCTGGAAAAGGCGGAGAGCCTGGGCGAACACAATCTCTCCGGGGCGGTGGTCAATCCTCGCGCATTTCAGGAGCTGTTTCCGGACATGCCGGCCAGAGACCTTCCGTTTCGCCAGCCCGTGGAAGCCGAGTCGGTGTACCTCATGACCGAGCGACGGGCGCAGCGTATTCCGACGCCCCCGACCATGCACAACAAGAACTACTACACCGCGTCGATCTGCGAAATCGTCCGCTGGCTGGGGGAGCGGGCCGAGGGCCTGGGTATCAATCTGTTTACCGGGTTCCCGGTGGGTGGCCTGCTGGTGGATGGCAATGCAGTTCGCGGAGTGCGCACCACTCCATCGGGACTGGACCGGAGCGGGCAGCCCACCGGCGATTATGCCGAGCCGACCGATCTCACTGCGCGGGTGACGGTTATCGCCGAGGGAACCCGGGGGTTGCTGTCTCAGGCCTACGGACAGTGGCAAAAGATCGGCTCGTCCAACCCCCAGCTCTTTGCCCTGGGCGTGAAGGAGGTGTGGGAGACTCCGAAACCGCTGGATCGCGTCGTCCATACGCTCGGCTGGCCGCTGCCCACCGATGCCTTCGGGGGGAGCTTCATGTACCCGCTGGGTCCGAAGCAGATCGCGATTGGCCTGGTGGTCGGGCTGGATTATCACCAAGCCAGTCTCGATGTGCACCAGCTCCTTCAGCAGATGAAGCTCCATCCGTTCTTCCGCCAGTACCTCGAGGGAGGGCAGCTCCTAGAGTGGGGGGCCAAGACTATCCCGGAGGGCGGATACTACTCGCTCCCCGAGCGGCGGCATGGGGATGGCATTCTCACGATAGGGGATGCGGCGGGCTTCGTGGACGTCCCTTCGCTCAAGGGCATCCACTACGCCATGCAATCCGGTATCTACGCCGCCCGGGCGGCATTCGCAGCCCTCGAGGGAGGAGCCGCCACGGCGGCCGCTCTGGCCTCGTACGACACGATGGTCAACGAGAGCTACATCGCGAGCGATCTATACCGGACCCGAAACATGCGCCTGGCTTTCAAGGACGGCTTCTTCATTGGAGGAGCCAAGGCAGGCCTGATGACCGTGACCGGCGGACGCTTCCCCGGCGGCAAGATCGACATGCCGGACGATGCCTCCGCCCCGCGCGCCATCACGCCGGAGCCCCCCTTCAGTCCCGATAATGTGCTCACCTTCGGCAAGCTGGATGCGGTATTCAAATCGGGAAACGCTACTCGGGATACGATCCCCTCACACTTGCTCGTTGGTAAGGATATTCCGGCCGAAGTGGCAGACTTTTATGCCCACCTTTGCCCGGCGGGAGTCTACGAACGGGTGGGGGACGACCTCCGAGTGAACCCGCCCAACTGTGTGGACTGCAAGGCCACCGATGTGCTCGGTCCCCGTTGGACGCCACGCGAAGGAGGCAGTGGACCGAAATATCGGCTTATGTGACCAAAGTGGAAAATCGGCCTGCAGGTTTGTGCAGCAGTGCATCCACCTTCCCGACACACAGTTGCCTCAGTTTACGTCCGCATGCAATAAACCCCATGCATGGCTAGTTGACACCGTCGCATTCCTGTGACTTGTGAGAACCTACGCTCCTTCCGAGAATAGGGATACATCTTCTCGGCCGGTTCTGACGCGGGAGGAATCTATGGGTCGGGCTCGACACAACTACGGTCTCGTGCTCGCTCTGAGCCTGGGTGTGGCCACTGCCGCCTCGGCCCAGAGCGCGAACGCCACCTGGCAGTCGACCCCGGCGTCGGTCCTCAAGGCCACACTGAGGAGCGTCGTGGCGGCGCAGGACAAGTACCGCGCAACGCACCCGGGCTTCGCTGGCTCGGTGGAGGCACTGCGCGTGAATGCGGGACCCGACATCAAAGTTCAGATCCTCGGCGTCACCTCCAGTGGCTGGCGCGCAAAGGCAACTCACAAGGCGCGACCGGGACGGAGTTGTGTGGTGTTCGTAGGCAAACTGAGGGCGACCGAGTTCCCTCGCACTGATGGGGACGGCGAGATGGCCGGCGAAGAAAGGGTGCCACTTTGTGACCGGATGGAATAGCCCTGCGGTGGCAGCCAAGCCAGCTATCAAGGAAGCATTGCGGCCCATGTTCAGTCATCTCTGGCGCTGGGCGGCGGGCATCATCTCAATCGGAGCGGGTCTGGCCTCGATCTTGTCTGACTCGAACTCGATCAAGGCCCAGCTGGAGCCGGATTCCTCGCGACCGGGCGCGCTGACTGCTGTGCGCTGGATAGGCGTCTCCCCCGCCCTCGACACGGCCCGGGCGATCGGGGACACGCTGCAGCTGGCCGTCACCGCGAAAGATGCGCGGGGAAATGCGTTGCTGGGGGCGCCAACGGTCTGGAGCTCCAGCGACTCGATCGTAGCCTCGGTGGACAGCGCCGGGACCGTGGTGGCCCGGAGCGCGGGAACCGCCGCGATCATGGTCACGGTCGGCCGCAAGGAAGCTTCCGCTCGCGTGATCGTGCGGCAGCAGCCAGCCGAGGTCCGCCTCGTTGGTGACTCGGTCTTGCGGGTGCCCGAAGGCGAGCGTGGCCAGGTGGTGGGTTACGTGGCAGACGCGCGGCGGCAGAAGATCCTGGGTCTGGCGGTCAGGTGGCGTTCCGCCGATCCCTCCGTTGCCGCAGTGGACAGCGTCGGGAATGTGACCGGAGTCGCGCCAGGACGGACGACGTTCACCGTGACGTACGAGGGCATGGTTACGCAGCTGCCGGCCGAGGTGTATCCAGTGCCTGCCTCTCTGACACTGATCGGTGGAGACGGGCAGCGTGCCCCCGCGGGACGACGGGTGGCCAACCCGGTAGCGGTACAAGTGGTGTCGCGCAGTGGCCGGCCGATCGAAGGTGTTCCGGTCCGATTCGCCCTGCCCGAAGGCGCGGGGCAGACCGATCCCCAGTCCGCTAGCTCGGACGCCCAAGGGATTGTTCGCGCGACCTGGACGCTCGCGGGCGTCCCCGGGCGCCAGACGCTGGCAGTCAGCGCCGACGGAGTGGCGAGCCACACGGTCGTTACCGCCGAAGCAGAGCCAGTCGGTGCCAACACCCGCCTGGCGCAGGTGAACGAAAATCTCGAAGGACCGGCGGGCGGATCGCTGGCTGATCCCGTGGTCGTTCGGGTGACCGATTCCAGTGGCGTGACCCTGGCGGATCTTCCGGTTGCGTGGTCGGCGGATGACGACGGAAGCATCGTGGCATCCGAATCACGAACCGACTCGCTGGGCGAGGCCCGGAGCCGGTGGACCCTGGGGCCCAAATCGGGTGTCCAGCGGGCCTACGTGCAGGTCGGAAGCCCGCGCGCCGTGCCCCGGTTCGTGGTCAGAGCTACGGCTCAGGCGGGGCGGGCGGCAACGGTTGCCGTGGTGGCCGTGACCAAGCGCGAGGGGTCGGTGAGCAAGGTGCTGAAGCCGCCGGTCGAGCTGCGGGTGCTGGACCGGGCCAAGAACCCGGTACCGGGAGTGCCGATCAGCCTGTTGCCAGCGCACGGCAGCGTGGATGACAGCATCCTGACCACCGATTCGACCGGACGAGTCCTGGTGTCGTGGACCCTGGGACGCACCGCCGGGTTGCATCGGATGAGCGCGCGGGTCGAGGGCATCGAGCGAGCGGTGGAGATCTCCGCCCGAGCCCGCCCCGCCGCGCCGGCCAATCTGGCGTTCGTGGAGCCGAAGGCCGGTACGGCCAATCGGGCGGTACAGTCGCTGGATGTGGACCTGACCGATGCCTATGGCAACCCGGTGGCGGATCAGCCGGTGGTGTTCGGTACCAGGTTCGGCAGTGTCAGTCCGGCGCGGGTGATGACCGATGCACGCGGTCGGGCGCACACCCGCTGGACGCCTGGTTCCAAGGTCGGAGAGCGGACTCTCCTGGCGGCGGTGAAAGGCACCGAGGCCCGCGCCACGTTCGTATTGAAGGCCCCTGAGCCGGCGACACCGGCCAAGAAAGCGGCCCCAACGAAGGAAGCGCCGGCGAAGAAGCCGGTGATAAAGCGGGCAGCACACTAGAGGTACCAGCACCAGGTTTGTACAGGTCCAAGGGAAAGAGTGTCCAACAGGTTTTTACAGGTCCCCGGAGTCTGAATCAGTTCACGCTTAACGAGAGGGCATTTAACCGTAGTTCCACCTTCGAGGCATGGAGGGAAATATGACCGGCCCACGCACCCTGACTGTGAACCCGCACCGCCGTCGGGCACGGCACCTCCTGCCATTTCTTCTGGCCATCGTTGCGAGCCCGATCGCGTGCACCAATGACGCGCCCACTGGGCCTGCTGCTCTTGAAAGCGGTCCGGCGACTTCGTCGACCCGGACCCACCCGTACCTGGCGAGTAAGGCCGGGCACACGGGGGCCCTCGCCATGCGCGCGGCCTTGTCCCGAGTCCCGGTGAGCATGGCGGCCGCCGCCCTGCCGCCGGGCACTGGCCCGAAGGTGCTGATTCTGGCCGACGTCGATGGTCCTTCGACCACGGCGCTGGCCAATAGCATCGTCAATGCGGGCTTCCACGTGGGCGTCAAGCGGGCCCCCGAATACAACTGGTTCGGGAGCAACCCGGCCCTGGATGGATATGACGTAGTGATCCATCTGAACGGCTTTACCTACAACGTAGGTCTGGCTCCGGGCGCGCAGACCGCGCTCAGGACCTTTGTGTCCAACGGCGGCGGCTTCGTGGGCGCCCAGTGGAATGGCTATGAAGAGGTTGTGAGCCAGCAGAGCCAGATGCCGGAGCTGGTGCTCCTCGGTACGTCCGCGGAAGACTCGGAAATGTGCGGACAGTGCGAGGTCACCTATAACACCGTCCCGGGGCAGGAGAGCCACCCCGTTCTGGCTGGGCTCCCTTCCTCGTTCACCATCCAGGCGGATGGGCACGATGCGTCTGCGAAGCTTGAGACCGACCCTTCCACGGTCGTGCTCATGCGGGTGCCGAGCGGAGGCCCGGCCGTAGTTGCCAGTCAGTTCGGCAGCGGCAAGGTCGTGAACTTCAGCTTTGCGCCTAACTACGCCGATTTCGTGGTGGAACGACGCAGCCTGGAAGACCCGAAAGTCCAGCAGCTGTACATCAACGCTGTGCGCTGGATGGCAGGGTCGGCCGGCAACCCGGGTAGTGGAACCCTGGACAGCGATGCCGATGCCATTCTGGACGGCGCCGACAACTGCGTAAACCGGGAGAACCCCGACCAGCTGAACACCGACGGGGACGCGTTGGGTGACGTATGCGATCCCGACGATGACGGAGACGGTGTTCTGGACGACGATGATAATTGCCCAGTCGTGGCGAATGCCGACCAGGCGGATGCGGATGGTGACTGGGTCGGTGACGTCTGCGACGAGGCTCAGACGCTGCCCCAGACCATTACGTTCGAGCCGCTTGCCGATAAGACGTACGGCGACCCGGCTTTCACGATCACTGCTACGGCCAGCTCGGGTCTGCCGGTGAGCCTTCTGGCCAGCGGTGAATGTCTGATTGCGGGAAATACCCTGACGATCACGGCTGCCGGCATGTGCACGGTCTATGCCCAGCAACCGGGCAACAACGTGTACACGTTCGCGGAGGACGTGGTGCGCTCGTTCAATATTGCCAAGGCGCCGGCGGTCCTTACGGTCGGCACCGAGTTCACATATGATGGCACCATCCAACTGGCTACGGTCACCACCAACCCGGCAGGGTTGAGTGGTGTGACGGTGACGTACACGTTGGCCGGTTCGCCGGTAACCAACCCGCTCAATGCCGGCGTGTACCAGGTGCTGGCCACGCTCGACAATCAGAATTACCAGGCCCAGCCGGTCAGTGGCCCGCTGACGATTCACCCGGTTGTACCGGTAATCACCTGGTCGTCCCCGGCGCCAATCACGGCCGGGACCCCGCTGGGTGCAACCCAGCTCAATGCCAGCGCCACGGGTCTCGGCGGCGCGGCTCTGACGGGAAGCTTTGTGTACCTGCCGGCGCAGGGCACGGTGCTCCCCGCCGGCGAGAACCGGCCGATCTCGGTCGAGTTCATACCGGGCACCACCAACTACACCCATGCGATCAAGACCGTGACGATTACGGTCCTGGCTGCTCCGGCACCTCCGCCGCCGAGCGGCCTGACGTTCAAGGGCTTTTTCCGGCCGGTGCAGAATCTGCCCAAGGTCAACCGGGTCAAGGCGGGTAGCGCCATCCCGGTGAGATTCCTGGTTGAGGGACTGGGCTCTAACAACCGGCGCGCGTCGGATGTGCTGAAGGCGGGCTCTCCGACCTCGGTGCCAGTCGTGTGCCGAAGCAATGCGGCCGAGGTGGCGATCGATGAGACTTTACCGCTGGATGCCAGCCAGCTATGGGCATCGGGTACCAAGTACACCTATGTCTGGAAGACCAACTCCAGCTGGACCGGCACCTGCCGGAAGCTGGTGGTGACCCTGGTAGATGGCAGCACCCACTCGGCGCTCTTCCGCTTCGAGAAGCCGTCGAAGCCCAAGCTGGGCAAGGGGAATGATGAGAAACACGGCGACAAGTCCAAGCACGACGATAAGGACGAGCACGACAACAAGGGCAAGTCGGAGAGGGGTCGTCACGAGACCTAAGCCCTGACGAAGCCGATGTAAGAGCATGGGGTGGAGTCAGGGCGGCCGGCACACCGGTTGCCCTGGCTCCACCCGTTCTTATTCCTCCCCCAGCACCTTGATGACGACCCGTTTTCGGCGTTGGCCGTCCCATTCGCCATAGAATATCCGCTGCCAGGGGCCCAGGTCCAGCTCAGCGGCTGTGATCGGGACGATCACCTCGTGACCGATCGTCAAGGATCTCAGGTGGGCAGCGGCGTTGTCCTCGCCGGTCTCGTTGTGCCGGTAGCGCGCCGGGTCCCAGGGAGCGATGGTCTCCTCCAGCCACTTGAGGATGTCCTGCCACAGCCCTGACTCGTGATCGTTCACGAAGACCGAAGCGCTGATATGCATGGCGGAGACCAGGACGATCCCCTCTCGCACCCGGCTCACCCGCACTTGCTCGGCCACCTCGTCGGTGATGTCGATGATCTCCTGGCGGCGCTTGGTGTCGAACCAGAGGTAATGGGTGTGGGTGGTCATACCAAAACGTAAGCGGGAAGCGGTGAGCGGTGAGCGGGCTTCCTCACCGTCTTCCTGGTCAAACCTGGTCGCTCCCGCTTACTGCTCACTGCTTACCGTCTACGCTTTTCACCTGAGCAACTCCTCCAACCTGACAGCGGTCTCCGTCTTCTCGTCCCGGTACTTCACGATTATCGGGCTGTAAAGTCCGATCCCCGCCGCGGCACCGGTTCCCGCCTTCACCGGCCGGGTTCCCGGCACCACGACCGCGCCTGCCGGGATCTCGAGCGGCTGGTCTCCCTCTCGGCGGTAAACCCGGTCACGGACCAGATCGAACACCGCGGTGCCGCCCGACAGGATGGTACCGGGGGCCAGCACCGCACGCTCCCGGACAACCGTCCCCTCATACACGCCGCAGTTGCCCCCGACCAGGACCTCGTCCTCGATTATTACGGGCAGCGCGCCCGCCGGCTCCAGGACGCCCCCAATCTGGGCGGCCGCCGACAGATGCACCCGGCGGCCGATCTGGGCGCAGGACCCCACCAGCGCGTGGGAATCGACCATCGTGCCCTCGTCTACGTAGGCCCCGACGTTGATGTACATGGGGGGCATGCAAATAACTGCATTCCCTATGTAACAGCCGTCGCGGATGGCTGATCCCCCTGGAACGATGCGGACGCCCTGGTCGGGCCCGATGGCGCGAAGGGGATACGTGTCCTTGTCATAAAATGGGAACGGTCCTCCGGTCGCGGCCGGCCCGGTTTGTCCCAGCCGAAAGCCGAGCAGGATACCAGCCTTCACCCACGCGTTGGCCCGCCACACTCCGTCCACCCCCCGCTCGGCCGCCCGCACCGCGCCCCGGTTGAGGGCGGCCTTCAGCTCCTGAAAGGCCTCCAGCGCCTGGGTCTCTTCACCCGGAGGAACAGTCCGGGCATAGCGCTCGATAGCCGCACGCAGACTTGCAGTCGACTGCCCCCCTGTCCCGCTGCCCCGCTGCCCCTCAGACATCCGTCACCCCCGCGCTCCGAAGGGCGGTCCGAAGGGCGGCCCCGGTCGCTGCGCTGGCCGGAAGCAGGGGAAGCCGCAGCACATTCTGAATCCGGCCCATCAGGTGCAGCGCGGCTTTGGCGGGAGCGGGGTTGGTCTCCAGAAAGTTGGCGTCCATCAATGGCAGCAGGCGGTAGTGCCAGGCCCGGCCCTGCTCCAGGTTTCCCGAGAGCAGCAGGTGGACCAGTGCGGTCATGGCACCGGGGACTTGGTTGGACACCACGGAGATCAGTCCGTCGCCACCGGCCGTGATGACCGGCAGCGTGAGCCAGTCGTCTCCGGACAGGACCGCAAAATCATCCGGTCGCCCGCGCAGGATCTCCATCACCTGCTTGAGGTCGCCGCTCGCCTCCTTGATGCCCATGACGTTGGGGTGCTGGGCAAGCCTGAACACCACGCCGGGTTGGAGGTTGACCGCGGTGCGTCCGGGCACGTTGTACAGGCAAACCGGCCTGGTGGTGGCCTCGGCCACAGCCATGAAATGGCGGTAGAGGCCCTCCTGAGTGGGCTTGTTGTAGTAGGGCGTGGCGCTGAGGATGCAGTCGACTCCGACCTCGCACATTCGGCGGGTTTCTTCCACCGCCCGCGCGGTGTCGTTGCTGGTGGCGCCCGCCATCACCGGGACTCGCCCCGCCGCGATCTCTACTACTGATGCCACCACCTGTTGCCGCTCCGTGTCATCCAGCGTCTGAGCCTCGCCGGTCGAGCCGCACGCAACCAGGAAGTCGATTCCTTCAGCGATCTGCCAGTCCACCAGGGCCCGAAGCGCGGGGAAATCGATCGGACCGGACTCGGTGAAGGGGGTCACCAGCGCGGTGCCGCATCCCTGGAGGCGAGTCATGCCTTCTCTCCGAAGAGCAGGTGTTCAAAGGTAAAAACCCCGGTCCTCCCCGGCAGCCACTCTGCGGCGGCCACTGCGCCGGCGGCGAATGCCTCCCGGTCGCGCGCGACATGGCTCAGTGATACCGTTTCGTGCGGTCCCTCGTACGCCAGCTCGTGGGTGCCAGGGGCCGTGCCGGTACGGACCGATGTGATGGGAAAGGCGCGTGACGTGTCCGAGTCGTTCAGCCGCTGCTGCAGGAGGAGCGCAGTCCCGGAGGGCGAGTCCAGTTTGGCGGCGTGATGCTCCTCCCGGATCGAGGCGACAAACTCAGAGCGGCCACTGAAATTCCGGGCCAGCTCCCGGGCTGCACGGAGGAAGAGATGCACGCCAATCGAGAAATTGGCCGCATGGAGCAGCGCCCCTCCCCGGGCATTAACCAGGCCCGTAATTCGAGGCAATGCGTCGCTCCAGCCGGTCGTCCCAGTTACCGTGGGGATGCCGAGCTCGATCAGTCGCTCCAGGTTAGGAACCACCGCTTCTGGCCGGGTAAACTCGACGGCAACGTCCACGCCCGCCAACCGTTCCCGAGTCAGCGCCCGCCCGCCCGCATTGTCACTGGAATCCACCACCGCATGGACGCTGTGGCCGCGTTGCGAGCCCAGAGCTGCCACCGCCTTCCCCATACGACCGTTTCCAACGATGGCGATCCTCATGCAAGGCAGGAGGCAGGAGTCAGGCACCGGGAGTCGCAGGTCCAGAGAGTGTTAGCCGGGGCGGACCCGAGGGATTCCAAGCCGGGTCGAGTCTGAGATTCCTCGCTGCGCCCGGAATAACAACGGGTGGCTCCCGGCTCCCGACGCCCGGCTCCCGACGTCTTCAGCATGATCCGAAAAACTCTTGGTGCAGACGCCGGACGACATCCGGCCCCTCTTCTTCCTTCACGACGAACGTCATATTGATCGCCGACGCACCCTGGGAGATGATCTCGACGTTTGCCGGCCAGACCGCGTTGAACACCCGGCCGGCCAGCCCCGGCGTGTGCCGAAGCCCGACACCCACGATCGCGATGATCGCCCGGCGCTCTTCGATCCACACCTCGCCCAGCTCGGCCAGGTCGCCCTTGATCTGGTTTAGGCGAGAACGGTCTTCGATGGTGATCGAGATGCTCACCTCTCCGCTTGCCAGCACGTCCACGACCGTCTCGTGCCGCTCGAAGACCTCGAAGAGGGCCCGCAGGAAACCGTAGGTGCCGAGCATCCGCGGCGCCCGGATGTTGACCACTGTAATGCCCTGCTTCCACGAGATCGACCGGATCGGCGAATCGCCCATGGGTTTCAGGTCGGCCTGTGGCCCGATGGTGGTTCCCGAGCGCTCTGGGTGCCTGGAGTTGAGGATCACGATGGGGATCCCCGCCCGCGCGAGCGGCAGGGCAGTGGCCGGATGCAGAATCCTGGCGCCGAAGGTGGCCAGCTCGGCCGCCTCCTCGTAACTCGCCACCGGCAACGTTCGAGCCGACGGAACGATCCGCGGATCGGCCGTCATCAACCCGTCCACGTCGGTCCAGATCTCCACCCGCTCAACTTCGAGCGCCGCGCCGAGCAGGGCCGCAGTGAAGTCCGAGCCGCCCCGGCCCAAGGTGGTCGCTACTCCGGTGGCGGTAGCCCCGATGAAGCCTTGAGTCACCGGAATGCGCCCGGCTTCGGCCACCGGCTGCAGGCGGTCTCGAGCCCGTTTGTTCAACACCTGGACATAGGGGGTGGCACGCCCGAAGCGCCCGTCCGTCACCAGGATGGATCGGATGTCCACCCAATCGGCTTGAAGACCGGCGCCGGACATGGCCGCCGCCACCAGCCGGGAGCTCCAGAGCTCGCCTCGTCCTGCCACCGCGTCCAGCTCCGCCGGCGAAAGGCGCCGGTCTCGAGCGGCGCTGACCTCGCGCCTGAGCTCGGCGGCATCGGTCGCGATGGGAGCCACCGCGGCCGAGCAGCCTGGCAACGCCCGGGCGATGCTCTCGTGGCGCTCCAAGAGTTCGCCGACGGCAGCATTGATTCCGGCGCCATCCCCCGACCCGCACTGCTGAGCGAGGGCCAGCAAGGCATCGGTGACCCGGGCCAGGGCCGAAACGACCACTATCGGCTGAGAGTCAGCGCGTGAGCGAACGATCTCTATCAGACGTCCGATCGCCTCCGCGTCGGCCACCGAGGTGCCGCCGAACTTGGCGATGATCATGAGTCGTGCGCAGAGCCGGCGCCGCGCTCCACTCTCCCTTCCGCCACCAGCAGCTCCGCGATCTGCAGGCCCTGACCCGCGGCTCCCCGCACGGTGTTGTGGCCGAGGGCGACGAAGCGCAGATCCAGTACCGGACACGGCCGCACCCGGCCCACCGTTATGGCCATGCCGCCACCGCGATCCAGGTCGAGCCGGGGCTGGGGCCGGTCGGCGCGACTGTCCACCTCGATTGGAGGGTTGGGCGACGAGGGTAGGCCGGCTACGCCCGGCGCTCCTCTAAAGTCGCGGAGAACGGCGATCGCCTCATCCGGGCTTGCTCTGCGGCCGAGGCCCACCGAGACCGCCATCAGGTGTCCATCCACGACGGCAACCCGGTTGGTGTGGGCGCTGACCGAGAACTGCGCCGGCTCGACTGCCCCTCTGGAGAGGGCACCGAGAATCTTGCGGCTCTCCCGCTCGATCTTTTCCTCTTCCCCGCCGATGTACGGGATGACGTTGCCGACGATATCAAGCGATGCCACGCCGGGATAGCCGGCGCCGGAGACGGCCTGCATGGTCGACACAAACAGCCGCTCGACGCCGAACGCCCGGTGCAACGGAGCCAGCGCCAGCGCCAGCGCCGCGGTGGAGCAGTTCGGGTTGGCGAGGATGGCTCCGCTCCAGCCCCGCTCCTTCTGTTGCCGGTCGATCAGCGCCAGGTGCTCGGCGTTGGCCTCCGGAATGAGGAGGGGCACGTCGGGATCCATGCGATGAGTGCGGGTGTTCGTCACCACATACGATCCGGCGCGCGCGAACTCCTGCTCGATTGGACCCGCTACCTCGGCGTCCAGGGCCGAGAAGACGATCCGGCCCGGGAGCGGGGGGGCACATTCCCTAACCACCATGCCCGCCACGGCGGACGGAATCGGTGCGGGCTCACGCCAGCGAACCACGTCCTCATAGCGCCGGCCGGCGCTCGATGTGGAGGCCGCAACGGCCGCGACCTCGAACCAGGGGTGATCGGCCAGCAGGCGAATGAACTTCTGCCCCACCGTGCCGGTGGCGCCGAGAATCGCGACGGGGAGTCTCCGGCTCATGCCGACTCGCGGGCGAGCAGGTCGGAGGCCAGGCGCACGTACAGGTCGACTCCCTGAAGCAGGTCGGCCTTCCGGATGTGCTCCTGGTTGGTATGAGCCACGCGAATCGTTCCAGGGCCCAGCTGATATCGCTCTCCCCACGGCTCCAGGAACGGGAGATCGCTCGCATAGCTCACCACCGTGGTCTCCCAACCGGCGGGTGCGGCTCCTCCCTTGTAGAAGGGAAGCTCGACCCGGAAGTCCACCGTCACGCCCGGGGCGAGCAGCCCCCCGATGGCGCTCCTCAATGGTCCGGTCGGTTCCACGGTGCGGATGAGGATCTGCGCGCTCGCCGCCGGAGGAATGACGTTGGGGGCCACGCCGCCACCGATGAGCCCCAGGTTGAGCGTGGATTGACCGAGCAGAGGATCGGACGGCAGAGGCATCCGGCGGATCCGCTCGATGGTATCGAGCAAGGCCGCGATCGCGCTCACTCCATCGCCGGGGTAGGCGGAGTGGGCGGCGCGCCCGGTCGCGTGAAGGTCCACCCGCAAGGTGCCCTTCTGACCGATTGAGAGACGGTTCTCCGTCGGCTCGCCGTTGATGAGGAAGCGGCCCCGCGGTCCCAGGTTTCTGGCCGCCTGGGCTCCATCCGATCCGTTCTCCTCTCCCACGACGAAGAGCAGCCCGATGCGGCGCTCACCCTGCTGGGCCAGGCGCTCCGCCGCCGCCACCATGGCCGCGGCGAGGCCCTTGGCGTCGCAGGTACCCCGGCCGTGAAGCGACTCCGCATCCTCGGAGAGCGGGATGTATGGCGGCACTGTGTCGAGGTGAGTCGAGAAGACGAGCACGGGCGTATCGCGATAGGCGTAGAGATTCTGACGCCCCGGAGACACCGCCTGGCGCACGACCTGATAGCCGACGCCTCTCAGCGCGGCGTCCAGAAAATCGGTGGCCGGTCCCTCGGCTCCGGTAGGAGTCTCGAGGGCGACCAGCGAGCGAGTCAGCTCAAGTGCGTCCATTAACGAGACGCCCCGCCTGCGGTATCCGCGGCGGGGCTCCTGGTCGAAGAAAAACTCCTTGCTGCGCTATGCCGACCCGAGCCTGCCGCGAATGCTCCGCTTGGTGCCGCACGTCAGCATTCCTGTCGGGGTCGGCAGAAGGCTGGGTGCTGTTACGCGGGTGTGAAGATGCATGGCTCGCATTCAGGGTCGAGAATGGTTAGTAAGCTAGGAAGCGGGCGAGGAGCGGGCAAGAGGCGTGGAGAGCCGGGCGGCGCGCTGTCCCTCCGCCACGTCCACTCTCCACAGAAGCGCCGCCCCCACCGCGAAGAATGCAATGACGGACAGGATCGCGTTCCGGCTCGAGCCAGTGGCCGCGATCGTGCCCGCGAAGATGAGCGGGCCGAAGATCCCGGCGAACTTCTCGAAGACGCTGAAGAACCCGAAGAACTCTCCCGATTTGTGGGGCGGTATCATGCTGGCGAACAGGGACCGGCTGAGCGCCTGGGTGCCGCCCTGCACCATCCCCACCAGGCCGGCCAGGATGTAGAAGTGGGTGGCGTTGGTCATGAAGTAACCCAGGATGCTGATTGCGGTGTAGGCCAGCAGGCCGACGAAGATGGCACGCTTGGCGCCAACTCTCGCCGCCAGCATCCCGAAGAGAAACGAGCAGGGGATCCCCACGAACTGCACCAGCAGGATCGCGCCGATGAGCGCGCTCTGTCCGATCCCGATCTCGGTACCATACGCCGTGGCCATCTTGATGATGGTCTGGATACCATCGTTGTAGATCATGAAGGCGCTCAGCATCAGGAATGCCTGCCGGTATCCACGAAGCTCGTGAAACGTTTCCGCCAGGCGTACGAACGCCATCTTGATCGGGCTTTCTCCGGGACGCTCGTCGGGCTCCAGCCGGGCGGGAGGCTCCGGCACTCTGCGGAAGAGAGGCAGCGAGAAGACCAGCCACCAGACTGCCACCGAAACGAACGCGAGCCGCACCGGCAGGGTTGCCTGCGCTTCGCTGAGGCCCGAACCCGAGGGAAGGCCGAACCAGTCGGGTTTCTGGATCCAGGCCAGGTTGAGCGCCAGCAGGAGGCCGCCGCCGATGTAGCCCATGGCGTACCCGGCGCTCGACACCCGGTCGATCTCGTCGGGACGTGCGATGTGCGGCAGCAACGCTTCATAGAAGACGAAGCTCCCCGCCGCTCCGATCAACGCCAGCAGGAACAACACCGAGGCCAGGTCTATCTCTCCCCGGTCGATGAAGAACATTCCTCCGACCGCGGCCACCCCGATAAACATGAAAATTGCCAGCAGCCGCCTTTTCGCTGCCCGATAATCGGAGATGGCGCCGAGAATGGGCGAGAGCAGCGCGATGATGACGAGGGCCAGGGTATTGACGGTGGCAAGCCGTTGGGTAGCGCTTCCGGCCGGCAGGGCCGCGCCGGCGACCTTCACGAAGTAAATGGGGAAGACCGCCACCATGATGGTGGTTTGCACCGCGGAAGCGGCCCAATCGTACATCGCCCAGGCGCGAAGCTCCGGGCGGGCAAGACCGAGGCGAGACCAGAGAGGGGTGGGCGGCATGCCGGGGAAGCTTAGACGCAACCGGGCCGCGCCGTAAGACGGTGTCGGCCGGCCCACCCGGCCTTACGCCGACAGCCGAGCCTCCCGGGAGCTTCGGTGGATCGAGAGGCCTATGGCGGCAGCGAGGGTAAGCACGATCACCGCCAGGGATAAGGCAGTGGGGATGTGGATCCAGGCACTCAAGGTCATCTTGACGCCAACGAAGACCAGAATAAACGCGACCCCGGGTCTCAGGTACACAAACTTGTCCAGCATGCCTGCCAGGACGAAGAACATGGCGCGGAGACCGAGAATAGCGAAAATGTTGGAACTGTAGACCAGGAAGGGATCGCGGGTGATGGCAAAGATGGCGGGAATACTGTCGATGGCGAACACCAGATCGGACCACTCCACCACGAGAACCACGAGCAGCAGGGGCGTCGCCAGGAGCTTCCCGTCGGACGTCCGGGTGAAAAATCTGGTGCCGTCATAGGCCTTGTCGACGGGAAGCACCCGCCGCGCCAGCCGTACCACCAGGTTTTCCTCGAGCCGGATCAGCTCCTCGTCCTTATGCGCGTACATCTTCATGCCGGTGATCACAAGGATGGCGCCGAAGACGTACACGATCCAGTTGAACCGCTCCAGCAGAAGGGCGCCCAGCGCGATCATGATCAGCCGCATCACGATGGCGCCGAGAATACCCCACTTCAAGACCTTCGGTTGCGCCTCGGCCTTGACCCCGAAGTAGGAAAAAATGAGCAGGAAGACAAACAGGTTGTCTACGCTGAGCGAGAGCTCGATCAGGTAGCCGGTGTAGTACTCCAGGGCATGCTGAGTGCCTTCCTGCCACAGCACGAACAGCCCGAACAGGAGGGCGATCGTAACCAGCCCGCCGCTCCAGCTGATCGCCTCCTTGAAGCTGAGGACGTGGGAACGGCGGTTGAGCACCCCCAGGTCGAGAACCAGGAGTGCCAGCACCAGCCCGGTGAAGCCCAGCCAGACCGCCGAGCTGTGCTCCCCCACTTAACGGCCTGACGCCATGGCCTCGAGCCGGGCCACCCGTTCCGCCGTCGGCGGATGGGTGCTGAACATCCTCCCCATGACGCCACCGCTCGCGGCGAGCGGATTGACCTGGGCGAGCGGCGCCACGGCCGGGGGCACGCGCATGGGAATCTTGTGGGCCAGGTCGTCGAGCCTGATCAGCGCGTTGGCCAGTGGCATGGGCCGGCCCAGGATCAGCGCGCCGACCCGATCCGCCTCGAACTCCCGCTGGCGAGAGACGGCGAACTGAATGAGCATGGCGCCAATCGGAGCTAGCAGGATCAATGCGATCTGGGCGAACGGGTGCCCGCCCTCGTCATCCCGGCCGCCGCCGAACATCAGCAGGTAGGGAAGGTTGCTGAGCGCCCCCGCGATGCCAGCGGCCACGGTGGCAATGAGCATGTCCCGGTTCTTGATGTGGGCCAGCTCGTGGGCAATGACGCCTTCCAGCTCAGCCTGGGGCATGTACTTGAGGATGCCGGTCGTCACCGCCACCACCGCGTGCTCCGGGTTACGGCCGGTGGCAAAGGCGTTGGGCTGCTCGTGCGGCGCCACGGCTACGGTGGGCATGGGGAGACCGGCCTTCTGGCGAAGGCGATCGACCATGGCGTAGAGCTCCGGCGCCTCCTCGGCGGTCACGACGTGTGCCCCATACATTTTGAGCACCAGGCGGTCCGAGAAGAAGTACATGATGAAGTTGAACAGGCTGCCGAACACCAGCGCGATGACGAGCCCGCTCGAGCCACCGAGCAGCTGGCCGACCAGCAGGAACAGGCCGAACAAGCCGGCCATGAGTACGAAGGTCTTGACGTTGTTCATCGTGCGCCTTCTTGAGCCAGGGGGCCAAATAAGAGAGCGAGACCCCGTCCGCTCCGCTTTCGCGTGGACGAAGGTCTCGCTCTAAGGTGCGGGCCGGCCCTGGGCCGGTGGCTGCTACCTTCTGAATGGACCGTGCCCGCACTTGGCGAACAGTCTTGACGATCCATCCGTCCGCCTTGCCGGCGGATAAGCTACTCCCCTTCTACAGTCACGAATTTAAGCCTGCCGTCAACCGGGAGTCAACTAAGTGGCGGGATCAGGTGTTTCCTGCTTGACAAGCGGGTCGCTAGGGCGTTCCGTGGAACCATCCTGTCGTCCCTATCGCACCAACTCTCCGTAATTCAGCCTCGAGGCATGCCTATGTCTGCAAGCATAGTTCGACGTGTTCGGCCGGAGCTGCGCCGGTTCGCGGCTCTGTCGGTCTTCTGGGCCATCGCCACTGGACCCGCCTCCCTGTCGGGCCAGAGCCAGGACGCCACCATCAGCGGCAGGGTAAGTGACGCCGTGAGCAACGAAGCCATCAGCGGGGCCCGGGTCTTCGTGCCCGGGACCGTGATGTCGACCAGCACCAGGCTCGATGGCACCTACCGGCTGCGGGTCGCCCCCGGCAGCCGCGAACTGCGGATCACCTACATCGGCTACAGCATCGGGCGCGACACGGTTCAGGTCGAAGCCGGGGCGTCCCTCACCCGCGACTACGCGCTCGCGCGCGCGCCCCTCGCCCTGGAGGAGCTCGCTGTGGTGGGCACCCGGGCCGCGGAGCGGACTTCTACGGAAGCGCCGGTACCGGTGGACGTGCTCACCGCCGCCGAGATCAAACAGACCGGCCGCACCGAGACGTCCCAGATTATTCAGGCCCTGGCTCCCTCGTTCAATTTCCCCCGCGCCACTATCTCCGACGGAACCGACCACACCCGGCCGGCGACCCTGCGCGGCCTTGCCCCGGACCAGGTGCTGGTCCTGGTGAACGGGAAGCGCCGCCACACCAGCGCGCTCATCAACGTCAACGGCAGCATTGGGCGCGGCTCGGGCATGGTGGACCTCAACGCCATCCCCGCCAGCGCGATCGAGCGGATCGAGATCCTGCGAGACGGCGCGGCGGCCCAGTACGGCTCCGATGCCATCGCGGGGGTGATCAACATCATCCTCAAGGAGGGCGCGCCAAACGAAATCCTCACCACCTTCGGGCAGACCGTCGAAAGCGACGGCGAAGTGATTCAGGCCGCGGGGAACTACGCCATGGCCGTGGGGGGCGACGGCGTGCTCCAGATCGCGGGCGAGTACCGCAACCGGGGCTTCACCAACCGCTCGGCTCCCGACCTGCGTCCCCAGTATTTCGCCGGTGACCCGAAGGCAACCGATCCCACGCTCAACGGGCAGGTCAACCACCGGCAGGGTGACGCCGATACCGAGGACGCGGGCCTTTTCTTCAATCTGGCCAAACCGGTGGCGGATGCGGCCGAGGTTTACTTCTTCGGAGGCGGCACGCTTCGGAGCGGCGAATCGGCGGGGTTCTGGCGCCGGTCGCTGGACGACAGAACCGTCAGGGCGATCTTTCCCGATGGGTTCCTGCCGAAGATCGGCACCAAGATCTCGGACTTCTCCGGCGTGGTGGGGGTCCGGGGTGACCGGTCCGGCTGGCGCTGGGACCTGAGCGCCGACTATGGCCGGAACCTGTTTCACTTCGACGTTCGGAACAGCGCCAACGTGACTCTTGGCGCAGCCAGCCCAACCGAATTCTACGCCGGGACACTCAAGTCGGATCAGCTAACCGCGAATCTCGATGTGGCAAAATCGTTTATCGTGGGGCTTGCCTCACCCCTCAACGTGGCGGTTGGCGGGGAATTCCGCCGGGATGGCTATCATATCACTGAGGGGGAACCCGACAGCTACCGCGACGGTGGGGTACGTATCCTCGACGGGCCCAATGCAGGAAACCAGGGAGCGCCGGGGGTGCAGGTGTTTCCCGGGTTCCGGCCCGGTGATGCAACCGATCAAAGCCGGCATAACTTCGCGGGGTACGTAGACCTCGAGGCCCAGGTGGTGCGGAAGGTGCTGCTGGGAATTGCGGGCCGGGTCGAGAACTACAACGACTTTGGCTCCACCACCGATGGCAAGGTCACCGCGCGGTTCGAGCCGGTCCCCGGGTTTGCCGTGCGGGGAGCCATCTCCACCGGCTTCAAGGCCCCCTCGCTGGGCCAGTCCTACTTCTCGGCCACGTCCACAAACTTCGTGGGTGGGCTACCGTTCGAAAATCGGACTTTCCCGGTAAGCAGCGATGTGGCCCAGGCGCTGGGTGCGCAGCCGCTCACGGCAGAGAAGTCAGAGAACTACAGCTTCGGCGTGGCACTCAACCCCGTGAAGAATCTCTCTGTCACAGCGGACTACTATCAGATCCTTATCGATGACCGGATCGTCTTCTCCGGCAACTTCAACCAGGCAGCCGTCGTAACATTCCTGACCAATGCCGGCTTCCCCAACATCTCCGGCGCACGGTATTTCACCAACGCTATCGACACCAGGACCCTCGGCGTCGACATTGTGGCCAACTACGGAATCGCTGTAGGTGCCACCAGCACAATCCGTCTAACGGGTGGGTACAACTACAATGTCAACCGGGTACTGCGGGTGGCGCCTACTCCTCCGGCGCTCAGCGCGTTCCAGGAGACCTTATTTGACCGAATAGAGCGTGCCCGGATCGAAGTGGGACAGCCCAGGGACAACCTGTACCTCAGCGGGGTCTTCAACTATCAGGACTTGGGGTTCACCCTGCGGACCCAGCGTTTCGGTGAGGTCACCAGCTTCGCGCTCACTTCCAACTTGGACCAGACCTTCGGCGCCAAGTGGATCACAGACGTGAATGCCTCATACACCTTCGGCGGGCGATTTACGCTGGCGGCCGGCGTGGACAACGTGTTCGACGTCTATCCCGACGAGAACAATCAGGGCAACGCGACCACGGCGGGGAACAACAACTTCGGGATCTTCCCCTACAACCAGATCTCGCCCTTCGGATTCAACGGGGCGTTCTACTACGGGAGGCTGACGTTCGGGTTCTAAAGTGAGAGGTGGGAAACGAGGGGCTGGTCACGGGTCTAGGGTCAAGGGTCTACGGTCGTTAAGACTAGACCCATACTCTAGACCCTCGACTTGTCGTCTACTAGAACCCCGGCTCCTCCCGATGCACCGGGTCATTCAGGACTATCGCCTGCACTATCACACCCACCGGCGTCTCGTGTTGACCCTCGGGAATGACGAGAAGTGCGTTGGCCAGGGTCATGGAGGTGAGGATTCCAGAGCCCTGAGGCCCGGTGAGCCGGGCCTCGGGACCCTTTGCGCCCTCAGTGACGATGCCGCGGAGGAAATGTTGTAATTTCGGTTTCAGGCTGATCCGCTCGGTCATGCGGACCGGCACACTCCGGCGGAACACGCGTGTATGGCCCATCATCCGCCGGATCGCAGGATGGACGAACAGCTCGTAAGTCACCATGGTGCTCACCGGATTCCCGGGCAGCCCGATCCATGGTACTTCACCCAGCAGGCCGAAGCCCACCGGCGCTCCCGGCCGCATCCGAAGCTTCCAGAACCGCTGCCGGGCGCCCAGCTCGTCGAGCACACTCCGCACGTAGTCGTGCTCCCCCACACTGATCCCGGCCGTCGTCACCAGCAGGTCGCAGTCCATGGCGCGCCCCAGGTGCTCACGCAGACTTTCGGGTGTGTCGGCGGCGATCCCGAGATTCACCGGCTCCCCCCCCGTCTGGCGTACCAGCGCCACCAGCGTGTGGGTGTTGCTGCTGGCGATCTTCCGGCCGCTGAGGATCTCCTCCGGCTGGTCCACATCTACGATCTCATCGCCGCTCCCGAGAATGGCTACCCGGGGCCGCCGGTAGACCAGCGGATGGGCGACGGCCAGCGACGCCAGCACCCCGAGCTGTGCCGGGCCGAGCTCGGTGCCGGCAGTGAGCGCGGTACTGCCCTTTCGGATATCCTCGCCGGCCCGCCTGGTGTTCACGCCCACGTCGCGGTCTTTCACGATCGTCACCGTCTCGGCGCCCTGATCGGTGTCTTCCTGGCGGATGACGCTGTCGGCTCCTCCCGGCAGCGGCGCGCCGGTGAAGATCCGGGCGCACTCGCCCGGTCCCAACCTGCGAGTCGGAAAATGTCCGGCGGGGATGTGTTCGATCACCCGGAGCCGCACCGGGCTCGTTTCCGTGGCGCCGCGCACGTCCTCGGCCCGGGCCGCGTAGCCATCCATCGCCGAATTGGTCCAGGCCGGAATGTCGAGCGGGCTCACGACGTCTTCGGCCAGCACCCCGTCGAGCGCGTCATCCAGCGGCATGCGCAGGGCTGGCTGGCGCCGTACATCCATCAGAATTCTGGCGGCGGCTTCCGCGGCCCCGAGGGGGCCGCTCACGAGTCGAGGACCAGCGACCGCTCCCAGGCCAGGCCGGCGAGCGACTGGAGCCAGTTGGTGTCGTGAAAGCGGAGGACGGGACAGTCTGCCTGAAAGGTCGGATCGTCGGTGACGATGGCAACCCATTCGCTGGCATTGGGTGCCGAGTCCTCGTATAGCGGCCGATCGCCGGCCGTCCGACGAAACACCTCGATTTTTGGGAGGGGGGCGGCCTTGAAGCCTTCGGTGAGCACGATATCGGCGCCCTGCATGTACCGTCGTGCCAGGCCGATCGGATCGTAGTCGTCGGGGCTCCGCTCGAAGAGCACCCGGAGATCCGGCGACGCGATGAGCACTCGCTCGGCCCGTCCCTCGTTGAAGTGCCGCCAGGTGTCACTGCCGGCCCGGTCCGCGTTGGCGGGATGGTGCCCGTGCTTGATCGTCATGACCCGATGCCCCCGGCGGGCCAGCTCGCTGATCAGGGCTACGGCGAGGGTTGTCTTCCCGGCGTTCTTGCGGCCGATTACGGAGATGATGCGCGTTGGCGCCACAACTGTTCCGCTCTCGCGAGGTCGTCCGCGGTGTTCACGTTGAAGAACAGGAGCTCCGGGTCCGCCAGGGCCCGCACGTCTTCCAGAGGGAGGATACCGACCCGGATTCGGTCGTGGAAGCCGATCGCCCGCAGGTTTCCGGCGGCCAGGCAATCGGCGATGGCCTGTCGGCAGGCCGGGCCGTAGGCTGCGCAGAGGGGCTCTACTCCGCGGCGTCCGCCGCTCTCAGGGAGCATGGCGTCGTGCTGATCGAGGCCTTCGGCGAGCCTCCAGATCAGCGACTCGGAGACGAATGGCATGTCCCAGGCCACGCAGACGACCGGTGCCGGGGACTCGAGCACCGCCGTATAGATGCCGCCGAGCGCCCCGAGGCCCGGCTGCGCGTCGCTGACCGTTCGAAGGTCGGGCCGCCAGGTGGGGGCATCCTCTGCGTTGGCCACGAGCAGAGGAGGCTCGCTCAAGGCGGTCATCATTACCCGCGCCAGCCGGTCGAGTATCCGCTCTCCCCCAACCAGCTCCAAGCCCTTGGGCCTTCCCCCAAAGCGGGTGGCTCCGCCTCCGGCCAGAATTGCTCCGCGCACAGCGCCCCGCTGTCCCTCCACCCGTGGACGGGTGCCCGGCCCGCTGCCCTGCTTCAATACCGTCTCCCCCTGCGGCGCTCGAGCACCACGTCAAAGCCCACGGTCATGCTGAAGAGGTGCTTGAACAACCGTTCGTGGGGGGGCACAAATCCGGCAATCGGAATGGGACCGGTGACGCTCTGGACACCGGTGATGTTGTCCCGCACCTCCCAGCGAAGGTTATATCCCTGGGCCACGGCCGCAGTGAAGCCCACGCCGAGCGCCAGTGAAGGGTCCACCCGGGAGTTGTGGTCATCCGAGTACACGAACAGATCCTCGATGCGGCCTTGATCGTCGACAAACTGGCCGGACATTCGCAACGAGCTCTGTTGGCTCAGGACCAGTCCCAGGTTGACTCGGGCATAGGGCGAAAAGAGCTTGCGGCTGTTGAGGCGGAACATGGGGCCGACCGAGAGAATGACCGATGTGGCCGCTTTCTTCTTGCCCTGGATGGACTCACAGACCTCCGCGGTTGCGCTGGCTCCCGACGTGAAGACGTGCCGGCAGGAGTCTTCGAAGCCCAGTCCGATCAGGAAGCCCTCGACCGTTAATCCGAGATTCTCGCCCGGGAAGTACACCCCGCCGAAGCCGACCGCCAGAGTAGACCGGATCCTCCGATCCACCGCGAAAGTATCGGCCGGATTGATGAACTGGACCGGCTGCGGAGAGCTCGACCAGAGCTTGCTTCCCCCAACCGCACCGAGCGAGACCGTGAACACGAGGCGGGACTGATCCTTCGTTGCCTGCGCGGAGGTCAGGGAGGGAAGCGCGGAGATTCCGCTGAGGGCGGCCAGCAGAATGAGGAGCCTTCGGGTGCGCATCACTCCCCCAGAAATTGATGGTCGACCGCGAGACACCGGTCCATCACGACCGCGATGCCGGCTGCTTCGAGCTTGCGGGCCACTTCGTCGTGCCGGATGCCTTGCTGCATCCAGACCAGCGGCGGATGAATCTCCAGCAGGGCGTCAAGCAATGCGGGGATATGCTCGGAGCGGCGAAAGATGTTGACGATATCGATGGGTCCGGTGGTGGCCGCCGACCGAAGATCGGGATGCACTGGCTCGCCCAGGGTCACGCCGCCCACCGGATGCACCGGTACGATGGTGTACCCGGCGCGCTGAAGATAGGCTGCCACTCCGTGACTCGGCCGCTCCGGCTTCCGGCTCAATCCCACCACCGCAATCCGCCGGGCGCCGCGGACCAGCTCCGCCAGCTTTGCGCGCTCAGGCGGCACTGGGTCCCTCCGCGCCGTGATGCTGCGGATGGCCGCTGACGGCACGTCCCACCAGCACCATGCCGCTCCGTCGCGCGATCTCCACTGCCAGAGTGGAGGGCACGGAGGGCGTCGCCACGTAGGCGAGTCCGGCGCGGGCCGCCTTGAATGCGAGCTCGGCCGAAATCCGGCCGGTGACCAGCAGGCCCAGGCCTTCTACCCTGCGTCCAGCGAGCATCGCCGCTCCGAGCACCTTATCCACCGCATTGTGCCGGCCAATATCCTCGGCGTGGGCGATGAGTGGCGGGGCGGCGGCCGGGTCGATTAACGCCGCGGCGTGGATGCCGCCGGTGTCCTTGTACCGCTCTCCCTTGGCGAACAGGGCCTTGAACAGGCCGCGAAGCTCTTCCAATGCCGGGGGCGTTCCTCGCGCCGGCTGCGCGACTACGGTGGCAGGGTCTGCCAGGAAGGTGGAGACGGCGCCGCACCCCGAGGCCAACACAGGCTTTCGGCCTTCGGCCTTCACCGTTGCGACTCGGTCCTCAGGCACCTCGGCCCAGAAACCGAGGTCGGTGGCGCACGGCCGCAGGTGCACCTGGTCGATGGAATCGATGTATCCCTCACCATGAAGCCAGCCTACCGCCAGCTCCTCCAGCAGGTCCGGTGTGCACATCCAGGTAACGGCCGGCGTCCCATTGACCTCGAGCCAGACGGCCACCTCCTCGACCGCGGCGAGCTCGGACATGCGTCCGCCCCGCTTCGAGGGTTGGATCAGGTCAGGCGACTCCGGTGCAGTCGGCATAGAGTGTCGGGTCCTCCATGATGCGTACTCGCTCGAGCACGGGACCGGCGGGGAGCCGTGCCGCAATGCGGGGGAAGACGTACGCTGCAATGGCCTCGCAGGTGGGCAACGTCTTTCCGTAGGCAAACGCGGGCAGGTCGAGGTTGAGGTGCTTGCCGGCGAAGGGGACCAGGACCTCGTCGTGGAGAACCCGGTCCAGGAGGCCGAGGTCTATGACCGTGCCGGCCTCGTCCAGCCGCCCACCTACCGTGACCGCGCACCGATAATCGTGACCGTGGCCCGGTGGATCCGCCAGGGAGCCGAACGCCTCACGGTTACGCGATTCGCTCCATTCCGGGCGGTAATAGCGGTGGACTGCGTGGAAGCCTACCACCCGGGTCAGGGAGAAGGCCACGGTCAGGGCGAGAACGAGTAACCCAGACCCACCTGCAGCCACGGACTGGCGGTCCACTCGCTGAGCCTGTTTCCCACAATCACCGCGTTGGAGGCCGGCGGTATTCCCGGCTCCTCCGTAGGCTCAGACTGGAAGGTGGTCGGGTAGTTCAGCTTCCAGAAGGCCGCCCGCGCCTCGCCCCTCAAATGGAGTCGGTCGGTGATGAAGAACCGGAACCCGACGCTCGGGGCCAGGTAAAGCTTCCGGCCGAACTCATACCGGCTGGTGTCGGCCGGCGTTGCCTGCGCGAAGGCCAGGCCCACACCGGCGCCGATAAAGGGTGC
Organism: uncultured Gemmatimonadales bacterium; assembly: GCA_963742755.1. Classification (GTDB taxonomy): domain Bacteria; phylum Gemmatimonadota; class Gemmatimonadetes; order Gemmatimonadales; family GWC2-71-9; genus CAVVWJ01. Next base: position 920,604 of record CAVUMU010000010.1, on the reverse strand, counting down.
GATGCGGTGCCAGCTCTTCCCGCCACTCAGGTTGAACTGGAGCGCGAGCTCCGCGAAGGTGACCGCCTGCCGGACGGGGCCGCTTCTGCGGTTTGCCAACCTCACGAACGGATTGACGATGAACCGGTCGAGATTACCCCGCGCCACGGCGAGGCCCAGTTGTATGGTGTTGCCCGTCCGGATGTCGTAGCGCCCGCCGAAAACCTCGCCCTTGTGCGGTCCGATGTTGAACTCGCCACCGCTCCCGCCGAAGTAGCCGCCGGTCGCGGTGAGGGTGTGGCCCCTCCGAATATCTCGAAACGGCGACCCACCGGGGGGGTGGCCCACCTGGCTGAGCGCTACGGTTGGGACGCAGAGCAGCGCCAGAACGGTCATCCTGAGCTTCATCAATCGCACTCCCGCAGATCGCGACCGGTCATCTCGGCCGGTGGCTCGATTCCCATGAGACCCAAAACCGTCGGAGCCACATCCCGCAGTGAGCCGCCGGCCCGGAGCGACGGCGCGCCCGGTCGGATGGCCACAAGCGGAACCGGGTTCATGGTATGCGCGGTGTGAACCCCACCGGTGAGCGGGTCGATCATCATCTCACAGTTGCCATGATCGGCAGTGACGAGGACGCTGGAGCCGACCTTTTCCGCACTGATGAGCACTCGTTCCAGGCACCGGTCAACCGTTTCGACCGCGCGTATCACCGCCGGCAGCACACCGGTGTGCCCCACCATGTCCGCGTTGGCATAGTTGCAGAGCAGGAAGTCATGCGACTTCGCCTCGATGGCGCGGGTCAGGACGTCGGTGACCCCGGCGGCGCTCATCTCCGGCGCAAGATCGTAGGTGGCCACCCGTTGGGATGGTATCAGACAGCGCTCCTCTCCGGCGTACGGCGGCTCATATCCACCGTTGAAGAAGTAGGTGACGTGAGGGTACTTCTCGGTCTCTGCGGTCCGGAGCTGGGTGCGGCCCTTGTCGGCCAGTACCTCGGCCAGGATGCGGGCCAGGCTGAACGGAGGGAATGCCTGCGGTATGGCAAAGGTCTGGTCGTACTGGGTCATGGTAACGCAGGATAGCTGAGGCCGATCCCGCACATCAAAGGCATCGAAGCCGGGGAGCGCCAGCGCGGCCACGATCTGCCGCATCCGATCGCTGCGGTAATTGAAGAAGAACACCCCATCCCCGTCACGCATGGTTCCCACCGGGACGCCTTTGCGGACGTGGACCAGCGGGTGGATGAATTCATCGGTTTCACCCCGCTGGTACGCCGCCAATACCGCCATGACCGGGTGCTCTACCGGGGTGCCACGGCCGTGCACCGTGGCATCGTAGGCCAGCTGGGTCCGTTCCCACCGGCGGTCCCGATCCATCCCGTAGTACCGCCCGGTGAGCGTCGCGATGTCCACTCGGGGTCCGGCAATCCGGCGCATGTCCATGAGGAGGGTGCGGACCACTTCCGCGCCCAAAGTGGGCGACGAATCGCGGCCGTCGAGAAACCCGTGGATGGCGATGGATTGAACCTTGTGGCGAATGCCAAGCTCGACGCAGGCCAGGAGGTGGCGATCGAGGGCGTGCACCCCCCCGGGACCGAGGAGGCCTACCAGATGAAGGGTGCCGCCGGTCTGCCTGAGCCCGCTGCAGAGCTGAACCAGCGGGTCAATGTTATAGAACTCTCCGCTTTGGATGCTCTGGGAGATGCGTACCAGGTCCTGGGGCACCACCCGGCCGGCCCCCAGGTTCAAATGGCCCACCTCGCTGTTCCCCATCTGCCCCTCGGGAAGACCCACGGCCAATCCGCTCGAATCGAGCAGGGTCCGGGGGTAGGATTCCCACAGCCGGTGCCAGGTGGGAGTGGACGCCAACTCAATCGCATTGCCCTCACGCTCCTGCCGGTAACCCCAGCCGTCCAAGACCACCAGGACCACCCCGGGGGTGCTTCCGTTTGACATGGGTCTCCGCGTGTTCTACAATGCGCCATCGTGATTTACGCGCCGCAATCTAGTCCCGGGCTGCGTTGGCTACCAGCCTGCGCCGCAGCGGTCTTTCTGCTTTTTGCACCTACTCTCCGGGCCCAGGAGGCGCGGGAGATCTCGACGGCTACGAGGCTTCGGAAAGAGCCGAAAGGTATCGAGCTGGTCTCCCTCCCGGCGGGCACCTCGGTGGAGCCGAAAAGGACGCGGGGCGATTGGCACGAGGTCACGGTCGAAGGGTGGATCTTCAACCGCTCCATCGACAAGACCACGCGCGATGGCTTCGATCTGGTGGTTACCGCCACGATCGGCGAGAACATCCGATCGGCCCCGAACGGAGGAATAGTGGGCCGGGTGCGCACCGGAACCCTCCTGCGGCGGGAGGAGGTACGTGGTGCCTGGACCCGGGTAAGCCGCACCGGCTGGGTGCCTCGAGGGGCGGTCAAGCTCGCCGCTTCCAAACCGACGGCTCCCCCGCCACCTGAGCCGGAAGCTTCTGCCTCGGCAGAGGCGGACCTGACCGAGCCAGTCGAGTCCGGGTCGTTGCCCAGTCAGACCGCAGCTCAAGCCCCGCCCGATCCGCCCGATCCGCCCTCGGCGGACAGCGGGCGAGGTCAGGTGGTGCGGGAGACGGCGCTGTTCTCGTCCCCCGACGGCAGCCGGTTTGCCACGCTTCAGCCGGGTGCTCCTGCCCGGACGGTTGGCCGTTCCGGCGACTGGGTTCGGATTCAGCTCGAGGGCTGGATCCGGGATAGCGACCTTGCCCCGGGCTCGGACGTCTCCCTGGGAGCAGTTACCGCGGCTGAAGTGCGAGCCGACCCGGCCCGCTACGTCGGCCGGACCGTCGACTGGCGGGTGGAACTCATTGCGGTGCAGACCGCTGATGAGCTGCGGATCGAGATACCGAAGGGGCGGCCTTACCTGCTCACCCGGGGGCCGTTGCCCGAGCCGGGCTTCGTGTACGTGACAATCACCGAGGCGCAGGCCACCGAGTTCCGATCGCTCCAGGCGCTCCAGGAGCTGATCTTGCGGGTCACGATCAGGGCCCCACGAACCCGCTTTCTGGCCACGCCGGTGGTCGAGTTGGTATCGCGGGTGGAGTAGGAGTCGGGAGAGGAGTCAGGCTTGAATCGCGAAACCGAGGCTGAGAGGTCACCGTGAGTAGACTTCGTGAGCGCCGGGATCCAGGAGTCCGCATTCCCGTCACCCGACTCCTAACTCCCGACTCCTGGCTCTCCATATGAACGATCTCCTCAAGCAACGAATCATCCGCCTGCTCGATGCCGCCACCGACGAGCGTGGCTATCAGATCCTCGATTTCGTCGAGTTCCTGGACAGTAAGTACGCCGAGCGATCCCAGCCGGACGGTCTGCTGTCTAAGATCACCGCGACCGTCGAGAACACGATGCGCGCCGGCAAACTGCCGATCCAGGCGATCACTGGCACCATGGGCCTCATGGACAGCGCGGCAAAGGTCATGAAGGGATTGGCTGCCGCGGGGCAGGCCGTGGTTGATGAGGCGGTCAAGGCCGCGGAAACTCCGCCGCGAGAGATCGACCAGAATCCCCGGAACCTGTCGTCCTGATGGCTGCGCCCACCCAGGCTCCTCCAACCGCGACTTCCAGCCCGTCTGAGTTCATTCGCGGCATAGGCCCTCTCGCCGCGATCTCCCTGGTCGTTGGCTCGATGATTGGGTCGGGGATTTTCATCGTCTCGGCCGACATCGGGCGCCAGGTATCGGATTGGGGGCCGGGCGCCCTGCTGCTGGTCTGGGTGATAACCGGGGCCATGACGGTCACCGGCGCCCTGGCATACGCCGAGCTCGCCGCCATGATGCCCAAGGCCGGCGGCCAGTATGTCTTCCTTCGCGACGGACTCTCCCCCGCCGCGGGGTTTCTTTACGGCTGGACCCTCTTCACCGTGATCCAGACCGGCACCATCGCGGCTGTCGCGGTGGCTTTTTCCCGCTTTCTTGGCGTGCTCATTCCCAGTGTCACGCCCGACGTCTTCCTCCCGCTCGGCCAGGTGCGCCTGCCGGGGGCCACGGCTGCCATTCAGCTGGGTCTGTCGAACCAGCGGGTGGTGGCAATGGTCATGATCGCGCTCCTGACCGCCCTCAACATCCGCGGCGTCAGGCTGGGAGCGGCGATCCAGACCGTCTTCAGCGTGGCCAAGGTTGGAGCCCTCGTGGTGCTGATCCTGTTCGGCCTCACCCTGTTCCGTCAGCCGGATGTTGCTGCCGTCAACTTCTCCAACTTCTGGGGCACGGGCGACTGGACTCTGGCGGTGGTGCCGGTGATCGGGGCGGCCATGGTGGGCTCGCTCTTCTCCAGTGACGCGTGGAACAACGTCACCTTCGCGGCTGCCGAGGTGAGAGATCCGGTCCGGAACCTGCCGCGCGCGCTGGCGATCGGTACCGGTCTGGTCAGTGCCCTCTATATCCTGGCCAACGTGGCCTACCTGAACATCCTTCCGTTCTACGGCGATCCGAACGGCCCCGACGTACTCGCCCGCGGCCTTCAGTACGCCGCGCAGGATCGGGTCGGTACCGCCGCAGTGGAGGTCGCCCTCGGGGCCGGCGCCGCGGCCGTCATGGCGGTGGCCATCCTGCTCTCCACTTTCGGCTGCAACAACGGGCTGATTCTCGCGGGACCCCGGGTCTACTACGCCATGGCCCGCGACCGGCTCTTCTTCGAACGGGCCGGTGTCCTGCACCCGGTCTATCGAACCCCGGTGTTCGGGCTCATCGCCCAGGCCTTCTGGGCCATGGTTCTCTGCATCAGCGGGACCTACGGGCAGCTGCTCGACTACGTGGTCTTTGCCGCACTGGTGTTCTACTTCCTCACTACGCTGGCGCTCTTCCGCCTCCGCCGGACCCGGCCTGACCTCCCCCGGCCGGTCACGGCGTTCGGCTATCCGGTGCTGCCGGCGCTGTACATGGCCGCGGTGGCCGTTCTCATGGCAATCCTGCTGATTCACCGGCCGCTCTACACCTGGCCTGGGCTCCTCATTGTGGCGCTGGGCATCCCTGTCTACCTCGTGTGGCGCCGCGCTTCCACTGTGTGATCTCCGTCGTTGTGTGTCCGCATTGCGAGCCCTCAGATTGGGTGCATTCCTGTGCCCACACCTGGGATGCCAGCCGACTCTAAAGGAACGCCGCTCATGACCGACGTCCTTCGCAAGCCGACCGTGACCGACCCCCCTGGCCCGGAGAAGAGCCTGACCGGCGTCCCGGGGCTCGATAGCGTGATGGGTGGGGGCTACCCCAGCCAGAACATGTTCCTGGTCGAGGGCGACCCCGGCACCGGGAAGACGACACTGGCCCTGCAGTTCCTGCTTGAAGGAGTTCGAAGCGGCGAAAAGGGCTTGTACGTGACGCTGTCCGAGAGCGCTCAAGAGCTGAGCTTGGTCGCAGCGTCCCATGGCTGGTCGCTGGACGGGATTGAGATCTTCGAGCTGATGCCTGACGAAGACGCCCTCCGGCCCGATGCCCAGTACACGGTATTTCACCCCTCCGAGGTGGAGCTGACGAGCACGACCCAGGCCATCTTCGAGACGGTCGAGCGCGTGAAGCCGCAGCGGGTCGTATTCGACTCGCTTTCGGAGCTCCGGCTGCTGGCCCGGGATTCTCTGCGCTACCGTCGTCAGATCCTCGGCTTCAAGCATTTCTTCACCCATCATCGCTCCACCGTCCTGCTGCTCGACCACTGCACCGGGGAAGACTCCGACAACCAGCTGCGTAGCCTGGCGCACGGCGTACTGCTGCTGGAGCAGCTGGCGCTCGACTACGGGGCCGAGCGTCGGAAGCTCCGTGTCGTGAAGATGCGGGGGGTGCTATACCGCGGCGGCTTCCATGACTACACCATCAAGACCGGAGGCCTGGTGGTGTTCCCCCGGCTGGTGGCCGCGGAGCACCACTCCAAGTTCGAGCCGAAAACGGTGCTCAGCGGCGTCAGCGAGCTCGACTCACTGCTCGGCGGGGGTCTGGACCGGGGAACGAGCTCGTTGATCATGGGCCCGGCCGGCTGTGGAAAGACCGTCCTGGCCACCCAGTACGCCTGCGCGGCAGCGGCCCGGGGCGACCACGTGGCGTTTTACCTGTTCGACGAGCGGCTCGGCACGTTCCGCGGGCGTGCGGAGCGTCTTGGTATGCCGCTCCTGCGATATGAGCGGGAAGGCAAGATCTTCATCAAGTCGATCGATCCGGCCGAGGTCTCCCCCGGCGAGTTCGCCCATATCATCGTTGAAACGTCCCTCCGTAACGACACCAAGTTCGTCGTCATCGACAGCTTGAACGGGTACATCAACGCCATGCCGGACGAGCGGCTCCTCGACATCCGCCTGCACGAGCTGCTGAGCTACCTGGCCCAGCGCGGCGTAACCACCCTTCTCACCCTGGCCCAGCACGGCCTTTTCGCCTCGTCGAGCAGCCAGGCTGAGGTGAGCTATCTGGCGGACAGCCTGCTCGCGCTCCGGTTCTTCGAGGCGGTGGGCGAGGTGCGCAAGGCGATCTCGGTCCTGAAGAAGCGGAGCGGGCCGCACGAGCTGACGATCCGTGAGTTTCAGGTCACCAACACCGGTGTTCGGGTAGGCGAGCCGCTTCGGGATTTCCAGGGAGTACTCACCGGGGTGCCCGACTACGTTGGACAGCGGCAGCCGCTATTCGCGGTGGATGGATCCGGCCCCAGTGGAGAATGAAGAGGGGGCGCAGGCGCATTCCGGGGAGCACATACTCCTGCTCGCGCCCACGGGACGGGACGCCGAGCTGCTGGCCTCAATTCTCAGACAAAGCGAATTCGAGGCCGGGATCTGCCCCGATATGGTGTCCCTGGCCAGGTCGGTGCAGAACGGTGGCGCGGTGGCCGTCGTGGCAGAGGAGGCTCTGGGTGGAGAAGCGTCCGATCGTCTCGACGCCACCCTCGCCGCCCAACCGTCCTGGTCCGACCTGCCTGTCATCATTCTGCTCAGCAGCGGCGCCACCCTGGCCTCGAGCCGGGCGCTCCTGTCCCGTTTCGCCCGCCACGGAAATGTGACGCTCCTGGAGCGGCCGGTGCGGACGGTGGCACTGATCAGTACGATCCAGGCCGCGCTGCGCGCTCGCCACCGCCAGTACGAGGTGCGCGATCACCTCGAGCAACGCGCCCTGGCTCAAGTAGCTCTGGAGCGCAGCGAGTCCCGCTACCGTTCGCTGACGCTTGCCTCCGCTTCCGTGGTCTGGATCAGTAACGAGGAAGGGATGTTCCTGGGGGATGGCTCGACCTGGGAGGCGTTCACCGGGCAAACCCAGGCGGAGTACGCCGGCTGGGGATGGCTCGATGCCGTGCATCCCGAGGATCGAGACGCGACTGCCGTAGCCTGGCGGCGGGCCGTGGAGCGCAAGGAGACCTATTACGCCGAGTACCGTCTCCTGCGCCACGACGGCCAGTACCGACGGGTCATTTCCCGGGGTGTTCCCGTCCTCGACGCCGAGGGAGTCCTGCTGGAATGGGTGGGGGCCTGCACCGATGTGGAAGACGATCGTAGGGCAGCAGACCATCTGCGGCAGGCGCAGCGCATTGAGGCCATCGGCAGCCTGGCGGGTGGCTTGGCCCATGAGGTCAATAACATGATGACCGCCGTCATCGGCTTCGGCGGCTTCGTACTCAAGGGCCTGGCAGAGGACCACAAGAACCGATCGGATGTTTCCGAAATGGTGAAGGCGGCCACCCGCGCGGCGGGGGTCACCCGCCAGCTGCTGGCTTTTACGCGGCAACAGGTGCTGCAGCCCACGGTGCTGGATCTGAACCTGGTGGTAACCGACCTCACCCGCATGCTGAGCGGCTTCCTGGGCGCCGACGTCGAGCTCAACGTTCGGCCGGACCCCCAGATCGGCCCGGTGCGTGCCGATCGAGGGCAGCTGGAACAGGTCATCATCAATCTTGCTCTCAACGCGCGCTATGCCATGAGCTCAGGCGGACGCCTGACGCTGGCGACTTCCCTGGTAGATCTGGATGAGGCTTACGCCCGCCGTCACCCTGGCACGGCGATCGAGCCTGGCCCCTATGTCGCCCTGAGCGTCACCGATACCGGAGACGGCATGGACGCGGCCATTCGCGCTCGAGCCTTCGAGCCTTTCTTCACCACCAAGCCGGTCGGTCAGGGGACCGGTCTGGGACTCTCCACTGCGTACGGTATCGTGAAGCAGTCGGGGGGCTATATCTGGCTCTACAGCGAGCACCGCCAGGGTACGTCGGTGAAGGTATACCTACCCCAGGTTCGCGACGCGCTCAGCCGACCGTCGCGTCCCGTCGTGGCTCCTAGAGGTCAGGGAGAGACCATTCTGGTGGTGGAGGATGAGGAAGCCGTCCGCACGCTCGCCCGGCGCACGTTGGAAGAGGCCGGCTACGAGGTGCTGGAGGCGGCCACCGGTCGGGAGGCGCTGAACCTGCTGCTGTCTGCTCCGGTGGACGTGGTGCTGTGTGACGTGATACTTCCCGAAATGAGCGGCCATGAGCTCGGGCGGCGTCTGCAGGTGAGCCGCCCCGGGGTTCCCATCCTCTATATGTCCGGCTATCCCGGGCTCGAAGTCGTCGATCGCGGGTTGATCGCACACGACGCGCCCTTCATCGAAAAGCCCTTCACCGCCGCCAGTCTCGCCCAATCGGTGCGCGGGCTGCTTACCGGGATCGGCCGCAGCACCAAGGAAGAGCAGGCCCAGCCGTAACCGGACGCCGGCGCACGGTGCACGGACTCGCTTGATTTCGTCTCAAACGACCGCTACTCTTGGAGATGGACCGATCAATCCCAGGCCCGCCGACCGCCCGTTCCGGGCGCCGGTGGGCCGTCGCGCATATGAGAGGGCCGGCCCGCCGCCCGGCACCGCCAGGGTGTACATGACCGTTATTCGACCCAAGCTCGGCCTCACCTTCGACGACGTGCTCCTTGTGCCCCGGCACTCTGCCGTTCACCCGCGTGAGGTCTCTACCGACACCCGCTTCACCCGCAACATCTCCCTGAACATTCCGCTGGTCTCCGCCGCGATGGACACTGTGACCGAGGCGGATATGGCTATCGCCATGGCTCGGGCCGGCGGGATCGGTGTGCTCCACAAGAACATGACCGTCGAGCGGCAGGCCGCCGAGGTGGACCGGGTCAAGCGCAGCGAGAGCGGGATGATCCTTAACCCGATCACGCTGGGTCCCGACCGGCCGTTGCGCGAGGCATACGCGCTGATGCGGCGTTTCAAGATCTCCGGAGTGCCGATCGTCGATGGTCAGGGTCGCCTGGTCGGCATCATCACCAACCGCGATCTCCAGTTCGAGCGGAACCTCGAGCAGCCCATCGGCGACGCGATGACCAAGGACAAGCTCATCACCGCTCCGGTGGGCACCGGGCTCGACGAGGCTGAACGAATCCTCGCCCGGCACCGGATCGAGAAGCTTCCCGTGGTGGATACCCAGGGAGTGCTCAAGGGGCTGATCACGGTCAAGGACATCTTCAAGCGCCGGGAACATCCCCATGCCAACAAGGATCAGCACGGCCGGCTCCGGGTTGCCGCGGCAGTGGGCGGCGGACCCGATGCTCTGGCGCGGGCGAAGCAATTGGTGGGTGCGGGCGTGGACGTGATCGTGGTGGACTCGGCCCACGGGCACAGCGAAGGCGTCCTCGCCACCGTGGACCAGCTGCGAGGGGCGTTCCCCGATGTGCAGCTCGTGGCCGGGAATGTGGCCACCGAGGCCGGCGCGCGTGAGCTGGTGCGTCGGGGGGTCGACGCGGTGAAGGTCGGGATTGGACCGGGCAGCATCTGTACCACACGGGTGGTCACCGGCGTGGGCGTGCCCCAGGTGACCGCCATCCTCGATTCCCTGCGCGGCGCCGACGATGTGCCCATCATTGCCGATGGCGGCGTCAAATACTCGGGCGACGTGGTGAAGGCGCTCGCGTCTGGTGCGTCCTCGGTCATGATGGGCTCGATGCTGGCGGGCACCGAGGAGAGTCCGGGCGAGTCGGTCCTGGCGGAGGGCCGCCGGTTCAAGATGATACGGGGGATGGGCAGCCTCTCCGCCATGCAGGACGGGTCGGCTGACCGCTACTTCCAGGAAGGCGAAATGGCCGCGTCCAAGATGGTGCCCGAGGGCATCGAAGGGCGGGTGCCCTACAAGGGTCCGGTGTCGGACGTCCTCTACCAGATGGTGGGCGGGCTCCGCAGCGGCATGGGATACTGCGGGGTGAGCACCATCCCGCAGCTTCAGTGCGACGTCGAGATGATTCAGATCACCACGGCTGGTCTGCGGGAGTCGCACCCGCATGACGTGACGATCACGCGAGAAGCTCCCAACTACAGCGCCTGAAAATCGATTCTCCGCTGCACCCTGCTCGACGCATCATCAACTCGAGGTGACCGTCGTATGAATTTATGGGCCACCAAGTCCATAGCTGAACTCCGTGCCGAAGCCGAACAAACGGGGGAGGGCTCGCTGCATCGCGCACTCGGCGCCCTCAACCTCACCATGCTGGGCATCGGTGCCATCATCGGGGCCGGAATCTTCGTGCTGACCGGCATTGCCGCCGCGCTGCACGCGGGTCCAGGCGTCATGATCTCGTTCCTCGTCGCCGCGATCGCCTGCGGGCTGGCCGGCCTCTGCTACGCCGAGATGGCCAGCACCGTCCCCGTGGCCGGGAGTGCCTACACCTACTCCTACGCCACGATGGGCGAGTTCATCGCCTGGATCATCGGATGGGACCTGGTCCTGGAGTACGCGATGGGAGCGGCAACCGTGGGGGTGGGCTGGTCGGGCTACCTGGTGAGCCTGCTCGATTACTTCGGGCTGCATCTTCCCACCGCGATCACCTCTGCTCCCTTGCGTTGGTGCAGCGCCGCCGACGTGACCAACAGCGTGGCCACCTGTATGCAGGAGGGCTGGAACAAGACCGGCTCCCTGTTCAATCTGCCGGCGGCGTTCATCGTGCTGGTCGCCACCACCATCCTCGTGGTCGGCATCAAGGAATCGGCCAAGGTCAACAACCTCATCGTGGTCCTCAAGCTGGCCGTGGTAGTGCTCTTCATCATTTTCGGGTTGCAGTACGTCAACGCTGAGAACTGGAAGCCCTTCGTTCCCCCGAATACCGGCGCCTTCGGCGACTTCGGATGGAGCGGTGTGTTTCGGGGGGCAGGCCTGATCTTCTTTGCCTACATCGGGTTTGATGCGGTCAGCACCGCTGCGCAGGAGGCCAAGAACCCCCAGCGCGACATGCCGATCGGTATTCTCGGGTCCCTGATCGTCTGTACGATTCTGTACGTGCTCGTGGCACTGACGTTGACCGGCCTGGTTCACTATACCGAGCTGAACGTCGCCCATCCGGTGGCGTACGCGGTCGAGCGGATCAAGCAACTCTCCTGGCTCCGGCCGCTCATCACTCTGGGCGCGGTGCTGGGCCTGGGCTCCGTTGTGCTGGTGATGCTCCTCGGCCAGTCCCGGGTGTTCTATGCCATGTCCCGGGACGGCCTGATCGGCCCCTGGGCCGGCAAGGTCCACCCCCGCTATCGCACTCCCTATCTGTCGACCCTCTGGGTCGGGGTCATTGTCGCGTTCATCACCGCGACCTTCCCGATCCAGATTCTGGGCGAGCTGGTCAATATCGGTACGCTGCTGGCGTTCGTCCTGGTCTGCCTCGGCGTGTGGGTACTCCGCCGGAAGCGGCCCGACCTCGATCGGCCGTTCAAGACCCCCCTGGTGCCCCTGGTCCCGATACTCGGCGTCCTGGCCTGTTTGGGTCTGATGGCGACTCTTCCCGGCGATACCTGGCTCCGGCTCCTGATATGGCTGGCCATCGGTTTCGCGATCTACTTCGGCTATGGAGCGAAGCACAGCCGGCTCCAGCGGGAGCGCGAAGGAGGGTCCTTCCGCGGCAGGCCGGTCTGACGTCTGAGTGGAACTGGAAGGCGTTCACCTTGACCCCGTACCTATGAGGGCCGCAGATGGATCTGTTCCGACGTAAGAGTGTCACGGCGATGCAGACCGAAGCCGCCGCTGACCACAGTCTCAAGCGGGCGCTCGGGCCCTGGAACCTCACCGCACTCGGTATCGGCGCCATCATCGGCACCGGCATCTTCGTGCTCACGGGAACGGTTGCCGCGCAGAACGCCGGCCCGGCGGTCGTTCTGTCGTTCGTGCTGGCGGGAGTTGCTTCGATCTTTGCGGCGCTGTGCTATAGCGAGTTTGCCTCGCTGGTTCCCATGGCGGGCAGCGCGTACACCTATAGCTATGCCACGCTGGGCGAGTTCGTGGCCTGGATCATAGGTTGGGATCTTGTGCTCGAGTACGCTCTCGCCGCGACCACCGTCGCCATCGGGTGGTCGGGCTACGTGGTCTCATTCCTGGCCGATCTCGGTATCCACATTCCGGCTCAGTGGCAGGCCGCCCGGGGGACGGTGGTGACGCTGGCTGATGGCACCCAGGTTACCGCACTGCTTAACATACCGGCCGTTTTCATCATTGCGGTGATCACGACGCTCCTGGTGGTGGGGATCAAGGAGTCCGCCTCGGTCAATAATGTCATCGTCTTCATCAAGGTGGCGGTCATCCTCCTGTTCATCGCGCTCGCCGTGTCCCACGTGAACTCGGACAATTGGCACCCGTTTATCCCGCCGAATACCGGGGTGCGGGAGGAATTCGGGTTCAGCGGCGTGGTGGCCGGCGCGGCGATCGTGTTCTTCGCCTACATCGGATTCGATTCGGTCACCACTGCGGCCCAGGAGGCAAAAAACCCGCAGCGGGACATGCCCATCGCCATCATCGGTTCGTTGGTGGTGTGTACCGTGCTGTATATAGTGGTGTCGGCGATTGCGACCGGCGTCGTACCCTATACCGAACTGGACGTGCCCGCCCCCATCGCCAAAGTGGCGGATTACACCGGACTCGGATTCTTTGGCAGCTTCATCAAGATCGGTGCGATCGCCGGCTTGACCTCGGTCATTCTGGTCCAGCTCCTGGGCCAGTCCCGGGTGTTCTACAGCATGTCACGGGATGGGCTGCTCCCGCCCTTTGTGCAGAAGATCCACCCTCGCTTTCGCACCCCCTACATCACCTCGATCGTGACCGGACTGGCCGTGGCTATTCCCGCCGCCATCCTGCCGGTACGCGACGCCGCCAAGCTGGTTTCGATCGGAACCCTCCTCGCCTTCGTCATCGTATGCGCTGGAGTGCTCGTGTTAAGGATCCGGGAGCCCAACCTGCACCGCCCCTTCAAGACTCCCTTCGTGTGGTTCGTGGCTCCCATGGGGGTCTTGTCGGCCGCGTACCTCATGTTCTACCTCGACCTGCAGACCTGGGTCCGCCTCCTCATCTGGCTGGCCGTTGGTCTCGCAATCTATTTTCTGTACAGCCGGAAGCATTCAAGGCTTGCTACCCCAGGGGGCAACTAGGGGTCCCTCACTATTGGGGTTTTGTCGGTTAGCTTCAGGGGATGCCCCTTTCCCTGTCACCCGAGAAGTCCGCCCTGGCCCGTGAGTTTGCCACAGCGCTCAAGCCGGGGCAGAGGGTCTGCATCACCACCCACGTCAACCCCGATGGCGACGGAATCGGGAGCGAGGTGGGACTGGTGCACCTCCTCCGGGGCCAGGGCATCGACGCGATCATCACCAATCCGAGTCCCACTCCGCCCCGCTTCACCTTCCTCTTCAGTGATTTGCCGGGTGTTGATCGCTCCGGCGAGGCCGTAAAGGAGCTTCGCCGAGCCGACCTCATCGTCGTGCTCGACATCTCGGACCTTACCAGGCTCGGCATGCTTATCGAGACGGTGCGGGAGCGCGGAGTGCCGGTGGCCTGCGTGGACCATCACGTGAGCGTCGGGCTGTTGCCTCCCGGACCCCGCTACGTGGATCCGAACGCTTCCGCGACCGGCGAGCTGGTCTTCGAGCTGGCCAAGGGAAATGGCTGGCCTATCACCCAAGCCGCGGCCCGAGCGCTGTACGTCGCCATCCTGACCGACACCGGCGGCTTTCGGTTCAGCAATACTCGCCCCCACACCCTGCGAGTGGCGGCGGATCTGCTCGAGGCCGGCGTGGACCCCGAGCAGATCTATCTGGAGGTGTATGCCCGCGCTCCCGAGGGACGCCCCCGGCTCTTTGCCGAGGCGCTCCAGACCCTGGTAGTGGAGCACGAGTATGGACTGGCCTGGGTCACCGTACCGCCCGGGGCAATCGAGCGCCTCGGCGTGTCGTCGGATGATCTCGATGGCGTGGTCGAGTTTCCCCGGTCCATCGAGGGTGTGAGAATGGCCTTGCTGTTCAGGGAGATTTCTCAGGGGAGGGTAAAAGTGTCGCTTCGGTCGGTGGGTGACGTGGATGTCGCCGCGTTTGCCAAGCCATACGGCGGAGGCGGTCACACCAAGGCGGCAGGGTTGTCCCTGACCGGCTCGCTCGCCGAGGTGCAGGCAACCGTGCTGCAGGCGGCGCGGGAGTATCTGGGGGAGGATGGAGCCGGGATTCGGAAGTCAGGCGTCAGCAAGAGGGAGTCCTGAGCGCGGGCAGGTCGGGTTGGCGAGGTGCCTTCCTCGCGCTTCCACTCCCGACTCCTGACTCCGGACTAGCGTTATATTCCGACCATGGGACTAGGAATTCCTCGATTGGCAGCCATGGACACTATCGACCGTATCGAACGCACCCTCGACACCCTGCGCCCCTACATCGCCTCCCATAAGGGGCATGTGGAGGTGGTGGATTTCGACGAGCAGGACGGCACCCTGCTTCTGCGCCTAGGGGGTACGTGTCACGGATGCGCGGCTTCCTCGATCACCCTGAAACAGGGGATCGAGAGCAGGTTGCGGGAGATGGTTCCGGAAGTGAAACAGGTACAGGCGGTCTAGTGCCCTTGACCGAATCACTCGAGGCGCGAGTTACCGCTGCACTGGCCCGGATTCAGAACCCGCGGCTGGAGAACGATCTTCTGTCCGCGGGCATGATCCGCGACCTTCACGTCACCGAGGCCGGCAAGGTCAGCTTCACCTTCCTGCTCGCCCCGGAAGACCCGGCCACGCTGGTCCGGTCGGCGCGCTCGGCGGTGGCCGCGGTCGAAGGAGTGCGGAAGGAAGAGATCAAGATCAACGTCACCAATCCCGCCGGCCCCGCCAAAGCAACTCATGGGCCGCCCACCGGTCCGGGCGTCGCCACCCAGATGCCACCGGCTCCGCAGCCCATGGACCAGCCGAACCTGGGAAAGATCCTCGCGGTATCCTCCGGGAAGGGGGGTGTCGGCAAGTCGACCATCGCCGCCAACCTCGCCGTCGCTTTGACCCAGGCGGGGTTTCGAGTGGGCGTAATGGACGCGGACGTGTACGGCCCCAACATCCCCCGCATGTTCGGGGTGAACGAGCGCCCGGCCGTCATCGGCGGCAAGATCCAGCCGCTCGAGGCCTACGGCGTGAAACTCATGTCGCTCGGACTCTTGATCGAGCGCGATGCGCCGGCCATCTGGCGTGGTCCGATCATCATGAAAATTATGAATCAGTTCCTCCGCGACGTGGACTGGGGCCAGCTGGACTATTTCATCGTGGACCTCCCACCTGGGACCGGAGACGCCCAGCTCTCGCTGGTCCAGGGCACCCATGTCGCCGGGGCGGTCATCGTCACCACACCGCAGGAAGTGGCGGTGGGCGATGCCCTGCGCGGCGCCAAGATGTTCGAGCGCGTCGGCGTGCCCGTGCTCGGGGTGGTCGAGAACATGAGCGGGTTCACTGATCCCGAGACCGGCAAGAAGTTCGATCTCTTCTCTTCCGGCGGCGGGCAGCGTCTGGCCGATGAGATAGGAGCCCCGCTCCTGGGCAGCGTGCCGCTTCAGCCCCAGCTCGCCGCGCTGGCCGATGGCGGTGAGCCCATCCTGATCGCAGAACCGGACAGCCCTGCCGCGGTCAGCCTGCGCCAGATCGCCGAAAGCCTGCAGCAGAAGACTTCAGGCCGGGGTGCATCGTTGCCGATTCTCAGGGGATGAAGCGTGAGCAGTGAGCGATAAGCGGTAAGCGGGGCGAAGGGTGACACCTCATCCGCTCACCTCTCACGTCTCACCTTAGTCCCTTACCTTTCCCGCATGCCCATCATCACCCTTCTGACGGACTTCGGCAACGCAGATCACTATGTCGCCGAAGTGAAGGGCGTTCTGCTCACCCGAGCCTCGAGAGTGACGCTGGTGGACGTCACCCACGGTATCCCGCCGGGCGACATCCGCTCCGGGGCCTATGTCATCGGACGCACCTGGCACCGCTTCCCGGCCGGCAGCATCCATCTGGCCGTTGTGGATCCGGGGGTCGGCACGCCGCGGCCTGCGCTCGCGTTCGGCGCTCACGGCCACTTCTTTGTCGGTCCCGATAACGGCGTGTTTACTCCTGTGCTGCACGACGCCGAGGTGGAAGCGGTGATGCTGCCCACGCCTGAGGCAGCGTCGCCCACGTTTCATGGCCGGGACGTCTTCGCTCCCGCCGCCGCGGGGCTGGCGAACGGACTCCCCTTGAATGCCCTGGGACAGCGGTTCGGCGGAATCCCCGAACGCCTGTCCTATACCGCACCCCACTACGAGGGCAAGACGGTGGTGGGCGAGGTGGTCTACGTCGATCGGTTCGGGAGCCTGGTGACCAACCTGACGTCGGAGTTGGTGCCGACCTACGCCAGGCTCGAGGTGGAGGATCTCGATCTCGGACCGCTTCGCCGAACCTACAGCGATGTTACGGCCGGAGGGTTG
This sequence comes from uncultured Gemmatimonadales bacterium, assembly GCA_963742755.1. Taxonomy (GTDB): domain Bacteria; phylum Gemmatimonadota; class Gemmatimonadetes; order Gemmatimonadales; family GWC2-71-9; genus CAVVWJ01. The sequence continues at coordinate 903,935 of CAVUMU010000010.1, read as the reverse complement.
CTCGCCTACGTCGGCTCCGGTGGTGCTATCGAGATCGCCGTCCGTAACGGCTCGGCCGCGCGTCGGTTAGGGGTGGGAGTTGGGGGGCGAGTTCGAGCCAGACTCGGTTGAGCGAAGACCGCATGACCGCCTAGGCTCCAGCCGGCGGGCCTACCGATCCAGGTCTCTTACGGACACGGTCCGCTAACTGCCGCGCGAATTTCCAGAGCTTCCGGATCAGCAGCACCGATATGACCACCAGCACCATCACGATCCCCGCGGTGATCAGCGGATGCTCCGCTGCTATCCAGACCAGAAACACCGCCAGGCCATCCTCCAGAATGCTGAGCGCCCAGTTGCTCACCGGCTCCGGACTGGTGTTGGCTGCCGCGCGCGCACTGGCCTTGGCCCCATGCGAGGTCAGCGCGACGCTCCCCGCGAGGAGCGCGGCGCCGATCTTGTACTCCTCCGGCACGTTGCCGAAGGCGCTATAGGAGAGAACCGCGGCAGCCGGAGGGCGGATGAAAGTGTGCAGCGCGTCCCATGCGCTATCGACGTAGGGGATCTTGTCGGCGATGAACTCGACCAGGAAGAGCGTGAACGCTACGCCCAGGACGATGGGGTGGGACAGGACCTGGAGCGAGTCGGGAAGATGAACCACGCCCAGCCGCTGCATCAGACCCGCGGCGGCTACGGTGGCATACAGGTTCAGGCCGGAGGCAAACGAGGTGCCGAGGGCGAAGCCCAGAGTCTCGAGGGGAGACATGTCTCCAAACTAAGAGCGTGAACTGAACAGTGTAAGCGGGGAAGGAAAAGCGTGAGCGGGGTTCTGCTCAACGAACATCAGTAAGCTACCGGAATCTTTTCAGGTGTTCTACCTCCCGTTCACGTGCCTTCTTCCCCGCTTACGCTGTTTGTTCCCCCCACCTACTCCACCCACTCCACATTCGACTCCACCCATCGCGGTGGTGAGGTCGATGTCGAGCCGCCGCTCGGAGCCGTCATAGTTGGGGGATACGAACGAATCCCCGCGCCTTATCAAGCCGGCGGCCTCGAAGCTGGTCAGAAACTTGTCCATCGCCAGACGGACGCCAATCCGTCTTGGCAGTCGCAGCGTGATCTCGCCGACCGCCATCTTTACCTCCACGTGTGCGCTGGCGCTCCAGGCCCCGCTGAAGTCGAGGAGCACAGTCCCCATGCCTCCCTCGAAGTCGATCTCGTCGCACCGGCTGTTCCCCAGGCCGAGGATCGAGACCTCGGCTGCGCCGGCACTGAACCCGGCGTGCCGGCAACGCATGCCATTGGGGCGCGAGAACCGTACCGTCGCGCGGCTCGCGCCGGTCTTGAGATCCAGATCGGAGATCCGGAGGCCGCCCAGGTCGAGATCGGCATCCACCGCACCGAGCCTGAAATCCAGCGCGAGGTCGGCCCGGGGTGAGATGGCGACGGTGGCCAGCTGCCTGAGTTGGTTACTCGACACGACCCGCACCCCTCCCTCGCCCGCCGCCCGAAGTCCGAGGACAACAGTGCGGCTGGAGGGATCGAAGTCGCTCACCGGTACGAAGCGGTCTTCATCGTAGGAGAGGTTCATGCGGTAGAGCTCACCCGGCTGGCCCGGCTCGACCCGAAGGCTGCCGGCCCCGTACTCTATTTTCGCATTGAGCCGGGTCTCTCCCTGGAGCTGCCGGAAGGTGCTGAAGGGACGCATGGTTTGGGCCTGCGCCGCCCCGGCCCACAGGAGTAAACCAACGGTCAGCACAGCCCGCACGACTAGAGGCCCCGTGAAGGAGTGCGGCTGCCCGGCCGGCGGCCGGCGGGAACGCCGAACTGGGGTGTGGCCCAGAGGTACTCATCGGTGAGCGCCTCGGGCGGAAACAAGCGGCCCGAGAAGTTTTCCTTGATGCCGGCCCGGCTGAGCAGCGCGGCGCCGAACCCGGCGGTTCCCAGCAGCCAGCTGATGAAAAACGCCGCGCCCCACACGATACTGCCCGCGACCGGAACCCAGCCGAACAACGCCCATGCTGCCCACAGGCTGGCCAGGGCAACCAGACCAACGAGCAGGTACCGATAGCTGTTGGGCGATCCAATGATCACACCCAGGGCCATGCGTCTGCGGGTGTAGGTTTCGCCCATGGCATGCGCCACCGCGAGGTATCCTCCCACGACGCCCACGACAACGAGCATGGCGAACACCGCGATGGCAAAGGGCAGAAGCAGAATGCCCGCGACGCTGAGAATCAGGCCCACGACCAGCATTCCGAACGTCGGCAGCAGCAGGATCTGTCCCAGCAGGCCGGTGACGAACGCCCGTCCGAACGAGTGGGACACGGTATCCGATACCACCTCGAGGTTTTGCCGGCCAAACATTACCAAGCCGAAACCAAGCACCGACAGGGTGAGGAAGACACCGAGAATGCCGGCCAGGCGGTGAAGTACCCTCTGACTGTGGCTCAGCTGTTCCGACTGCGCCCCCGCAGCGGGCGAAAGGATGGCCGACCGGAGGGTGCGCACTTCGCCGCCGATCTCGCCCCCCTGATCCCGAACGTCGCCGCCCAGGGCAAGGATGTCCCCCGTCACCACGCCCCCCGGATGGACCACGACGTCGCCCTTTACGGTCACCAGATTACCCCGGAGGGTGCCGTAGACATCCGCGTTCCCGTCGACAACGAGCAGGTGCCCGGTGCGACTTTCCGCCGAGCCGAGGCTGTAGTCGCCCTGGCGCGCCGTGCCACCCGGGATGGTGACCCGGAGGTCGGCGCCCGGCTGAAAGGCGGTGCGGAGTCGCTCTTCAATCACGGTGGGCTGGCTGAGATCGCTCAGGTCGACGGGGCGGCCACCTTGAGGAATGGCCTGCGGGTGGGGGCGCGTCGGGGAGCGATCCTGGAGACCGACCCGCGAGGAGACGTCGGAGACGAGACTCCAGAAGTCATTCACCAGTTCCGCCGCACCGGCCCGGGAGAGCGGCGTCTCCGCCTGCACCGGCCGCCCGGCAACTGCCAGAAGGAGGGTGACGAGACCTATTGCCCGGTTAGATCCCGGCATGGGCCACCTGCTGGGTGGGAAGAGCCAGAAGGCGGCGCAGCGCGAGCACCCCGCCCAGATAGGCGAGAGAAACGAGGGCCGACCCGAGCGCTAGACGAACCGGGTGCTCTACCAACGAGCGGATCCCGCTGTACCAGGGCTGCTCGATCAGGTTGGACGCCAGGCCACGCAGGCCGAGCCAGGCCACCTGTCCACCCTGGGTGAGAAGCCAATTTCCAATTGAAGCTATGGTGTCCTGATGGGTGAGGCTCCAGCCGATGCTGCCGGCCATTGACCCCAGCAACAGCAGCGCGACAGTTGCGGCCACGGCCACCGACCTCCGGGTGGCGAAGAGCCTCCGTTGGGTGGCCTGGAACGAGCGAATGGCAAACGGATCCGGGACCACGACGGAGGCCATGACCCGGTCGGCAAAGTCCGCGGCCGGGCTCACGAGCGGGAGCGCGCTGATCTGCTCCACGATCTCGCGTTCGGTTTGGGCTCGCTCGAGGCAGGCCTGGCACTGATCCAGATGCTCCTGCCACGTCTGAGCGAGATTTCCGGCGAGCCAGGAATCGATCTCGTCCGGGGACAGGTGGGCTCCCGAGGGTCGGGTCATAAGTGGACCCCTCTACGTTGAGGTAGAAGTGAAGGTTTCATTCTTTGAGGTGGGCGAGGGACAGACGCAGCTCGTTGCGGGCCCGGTGGATGTAGGTCTTCACCGTGCCGAGCGGGAGGTTCAGGATTTCAGCGATTTCCTCATAGGGGCGCCCCTCGACATGGCGCAGCAGGATGCAGGAGCGGTATTCCGGCCGCAGGGAGCCGATGGCAGCCTCGATGGCACCACCCAGCTCCTTGGCCTCGACCGTGTCGAGCGGAGACTCCTGGCGGGCGCCGATCTGCAGCGCGGTGGCCTGCATGGCTTCAGGGGTTTCCGCGTGGGGAGACCCGTCGAGCGACAGCGTGTCGAGCTCACGGCGGCGCAGGTGGTCGATGGCCGTGTTGTTCCCGATCTTGAAGATCCAGGAGGAGAACTTGAACTCGGGGCGGTAGGAATCGATGGCATTCAGCGCCTTGACGAAGGTCTCCTGGGCAAGATCCTCGGCCAGCTCCCGGTCGCGAACCATGCGGAAGAGCAGGGCAAAAACGGGCCGCTCATACCGTCGGATCAGCTCGCGATAGGCTGCCTCCTGGCCGGCGCGGGCCAGCAGGACGACCTCCTGATCGCTCAGACCGCCCCACTCCGGACGGCTGTTAGCCAAAGGAGGCTCTGCTTGCCAAGGGGCTTCCAGCGGGACTACATTCAGCGCCTATGTTAGCCTCGGATCGTCAGTTACCCGTTTCAGGCGGTCCGGAAAAGCGGGCCTATGTCCGCTCCATCTTTACCGCCATAGCCCCCACGTACGACCGGCTCAACCGCATCATCAGCTTTCGATTCGACCAGGGCTGGAGGCGGACCGCTGTCGCACGGCTGGGGTGGGAACGGAAGCCGGAGGGAATCTACCTCGACCTCTGCGCTGGGACCCTGGATTTCGGCGCCGCGCTCGCCCGCCGGCGTGGGTTTCGGGGGCGAATCGTCGGGGCCGATTTCGTGCGCTCGATGCTGGAGCAGGGCCGCGACAAGTCTGCTCTCCTCGACCCGGTGGCAGCCGACGCGTTAGAGCTGCCGTTTCCTGACCAGGCCTTCGATGGTGCGATGATCGGCTGGGGAGTTCGGAACCTGGTGGATCTCGACGCCGGCCTGGCTGAGGCTGCCCGGGTACTGAAGCCAGGAGCCAGGCTCGTGATCCTGGAAATGGCGGTTCCCCAGCAACGCCTGCTCCGCACCGGCTTTCAGTTTTATTTCCGTCGGATCATGCCCTGGATCGGTCGGTGGATCTCGAAACATACGACAGCCTACAGTTGGCTACCAGAGTCCGCCCGGGTCTTTCCCCCACCGGTTGAGCTCGCCCGCCGCATGGCGACGCAGGGCTTCACTGCGGTCGAGTACCGGCTGTTCCTGGGCGGGGTGTGCGCGATGCATGTCGGAACAAAGGCCTAGGTTTCATGGTCTTAAACAACCTCCGCGATTTCATCAAGGCCATCGACCGCATCGGCGAGCTGGTGCGGGTCACCCACCCCGTGCGCGCCAGGCTTGAGATCGCGGAGATCGCCGACCGGGCGATGAAGAGCCCGGGTGGAGGGCCAGCGCTGCTGTTCGAGCATGTGCTGTTGGAAGATGGCCGGCGCAGCTCCCAGCCGGTGGCCATCAATCTGTTCGGCTCGATGCGCCGGATGTGTCTGGCCCTCGGCACCGAGAAATTGGACGACATCGGCGGACGCATCTCCGAGATGTTGAACCTCAAGGTTCCCGAGGGGCTCTTCGGTAAGCTCGCCCTGCTGCCGAAGCTGGCCGAGATCGGCAAGTTTCCGCCCCGGGTGAAGGGAGGCCGGCCCGCGTGCCAGGAGGTGGTGCAGCGTGACGATGCGGTGAACCTGGATGGAATCCCGTTCCTCACGACCTGGCCAGGGGACGGCGGCCGCTACATCACCCTCCCCATGGTGATCACGACCGATCCCATTCGGGGAATCCGCAACGTGGGCATGTACCGGGTCCAGGTGATCGGGCGGAATACGCTCGCAATGCACTGGCAGCGCCACAAGGTGGGCGCGGCGCACTGGCGCGAGATGGCCGCGCGAGGCGAGCGAATGCCGGTGGTGATCGCGCTGGGGGGAGACCCCGCGAGCATCTACTCCGGCTCGGCGCCGCTTCCACCCACGATCGATGAGTTCCTTTTTGCCGGCTTCCTCCGGGGGGAGCCAGTCGAGCTGGCCAAGGCGGTCACCAGCGACCTCGACGTGCCGGCCGAGGCGGAGATGGTGCTGGAGGGATACATCGATCCATCCGAGGAGCTGGTGCTGGAAGGGCCCTTTGGCGACCACACCGGGTTCTACTCGCTGGCTGACTACTACCCCAAGGTGCACGTTACGGCGGTCACCTCGCGGCGCGAACCGATCTACCCCGCCACCCTGGTGGGCCGGCCTCCCATGGAGGACTTCTACCTCGGCCACGCCACCGAGCGGATCTTCCTGCCGCTGCTCAAGCTCACGATTCCCGAGATCGTGGACTACCATATGCCCGCCCCCGGGATCTTTCACAATCTGGTGTTCGTCTCGATCGACAAACAGTATCCTGGCCAGGCCTACAAGGTGATGAACGCGCTCTGGGGACAGGGCCTCATGTCGCTCGCGAAGGTGCTCGTTGTGGTGGACAAGGAGGTCAACGTCCAGGACCCGGATGAGGCGTGGTGGATCGCGCTCAACAACATCGATCCCGAGCGCGATGTGCGTTTCACCATGGGCCCCATGGACGTGCTGGACCACTCCAGCCGCGCCTTCACCTATGGCAGCAAGATGGGCATCGATGCCACCCGGAAGTGGAAGGAAGAAGGCTTCGACCGGGAATGGCCCGAGCTGATCACCATGGATGCGGAGACCAAGCTGAACGTGGACGCGATGTGGGATAAACTCGGGATAAAGCTGGCGGACGGGCGGTCAGGCGGTCAGGCGGACAGGGGGCCAAGGGCAAGATGAGCAGCGTTCCTCCCGTCCATCCGCCCGCCAGTTCGACTGTCCGCCCGCCTCGAGAAGCCCAAACGTACGCCGGCGAATCCCTGCTCGTCCGCTACATCAACTTCGTCAAGCTGCCGCACACGCTGTTGGCCCTGCCATTCGCCCTGCTCGGTGTGCTCGCGGCCTCTCGCCTGGAGCAGGTAACTCCGCGGGACGTCTTTCTTGTGGTGCTCGCCTTTTCGGCCGCCCGCTGGGTCGCCATGGGGTTCAACCGAATCGCGGACCGCGCCTTCGACGCGCGAAACCCACGAACATTCAATCGCGAGCTCCCGCGGGGTCGCCTCTCGCTTACCCAGGCGTGGGTGTCGGTAGGGGTTGCGGCCACTCTGTTCGTCCTGGCCGCCGCGATGCTCAATCCCCTGTGCCTGGCGTTGAGTCCGGTCGCGCTGGCCTGGATCATGTTGTACAGCGTCTCCAAGCGCTTCACCTGGTGGCCTCACCTCTGGCTCGGAGTGAGTCTCGCGATCGCCCCCGTGGGCGGCTACCTGGCGGTGACCGGGCACTGGAGCGACCCGGCCTGGATGTTGTTAGCCATCACACTCGGCGTTGCCACGTGGGTGGCGGGATTCGACATCTTCTATGCCTTGCCGGATGCCGGCTTCGACCGCGCCGAGGGACTCCGGAGCGCGGTCGTGCGGCTCGGGGAGTCACGGGCGATCTGGTTGGCCAAGCTGCTCCATGGGGTGACCATTCCCGCGCTCGCGGCGTTTGGGTACGCGGCCGGCTTCGGGGGATGGTACTATGTTGGGCTCCTCGTGGCGGCGGGGATCCTGGCCTACGAGCACCACCTGGTCCGCCCAGGCGACCTCTCGAGACTCGATGCCGCATTCTTTACGATGAATGGGGTGATGTCGGTGACCGTGTTCGGGTTTGCCCTCGTGGACCGGATGCTATGATGGCGGTCCGGCGGTACTGCCGCGGACAATGACTGCCCATCCCGTCGTGCTCGCCCTGACCGGGGCCTCGGGTGCGCCCTACGGGGTTCGGCTGCTCGAGGTCCTCGCGAAGCAGCGGGTACCGGTGTGGCTGATCGCCTCCGAGCATGGGATGCGCTTGCTCCGGGAGGAGTGCAATATCAAGTCGCTGGACGGCCTCAAAGAGGCCACCGGTGGAGACTGGAGCTCGGTGGTGCTGTTTCCGGATGATGACCGGGGAGCGAAGCCCGCCTCCGGCTCGCAGCGCACGCTCGGTATGGTCATCTGCCCCTGTTCGATGGGCACCGTGGCGGCAGTGGCGGGAGGCACCAGCCGCTCGCTGGTCGAGCGCGCGGCCGATGTCACCCTGAAGGAGCGGCGGAAGCTCATCCTGGTGCCGCGAGAAACACCGCTTTCTCTGGTCCACCTCAAGAATCTCGTCACGGTGACCGAGGCCGGCGCCGTGGTGATTCCCGCCGCGCCGGGTTTCTACCATCGGCCGACCCGGGTCAGCGAGCTGGTAGATTTCATCGTGCAACGGGTGCTGGATCAGTTGGGAATCGAAATAGAAATCGCACGACGATGGGGAGGAGATCAGCGGTGACTGCGACTCTGGATCATCTCCGGCGCCGCGGTGTGGGCGCCGTTCTGATCCTTGCCTGCGTGCTGGTTGCGGGGTGCGGCGGCGACGATCTCTCAGGGCCCGAGTCTCCCGGCTCACCGCCCCCGGTGGATGAAGGGGTGGCGCCCAGCGCCGGCTGCACCGACGGAGCCCTGGAGCACGGCGCCTTGTACCGGATCTGCTTTCCCGCCACCTGGAATGGCGATCTGGTCCTGTACGCTCACGGCTATGTGCCGGCTCATCAGCCCCTCGCTCTTCCCGACGATGTCGTCGGTGGACAGTCCATATCGGGAACCCTCACCGGGCTCGGCTACGCCTATGCCACCACCAGCTACCGGGGCAACGGCCTGATAGCACCGGAGGCTACCGAGGATCTCGTCGAGCTCGACGCCACCGTACGCCGGCTCTACCGACCCGATCCCGTGCGGTCCGTCATCGTCGGATTTTCCGAAGGTGCGCTGGTCGCTACCCTGGCGGTGGAGAGGTACGCTGAGCTGTTCGACGGCGCTCTCGCAGGTTGTGGTCCCATCGGAGACTTTCAGGCGCAGCTGGACTATATCGGGGACTTCCGGGTGGTGTTCGACTATCTCTTTCCCGGTGTGATCCCGGGAAACGCCGTGAACATTCCCGAGACAGTTCGGTCCAGGTGGGAGACGATCTATGCCCCTGCCATCGTGCTCGCGGTGGCCGCCAACTTCGAGACAGCGCTGGAGTTGATCCGCATCACCGGGGCACCGGTGGCCGGCAACGATCTCCGGTCAGTGGCCGAGACCAGCGTCGGAATTCTGTGGTATGATGTCTTCGGTTTTGCGGATGCGCAGGAGCGGCTCGGAGGGCAGCCTTTCGATAACTCCGCTCGAGTATACTCGGGATCCTCGAACGACGCGGCACTCAACGCGGGTGTGCAGCGGCACTCGGCGGATCCGGCCGCCTCGGCGGGGCTCGCCCGATTCCAAACCTCCGGCAACATCCAGGATCCCCTCACTACGCTGCATACCACCGGCGACCCGATCGTGCCCTTGAACCAGTCACAGCTATATGGGGAAAAGGTGAGCCACGCGGGCAAGGCCCCGTTGCTCGTACACCATACGGTTGACCGGCATGGTCACTGCGCATTTGAGGGCCTCGAAGTGCTGGGCGCGTTTACCGCACTCATGGAACGAGTGAGGGCTCAGCCGGCAGCTACGGTCCTTGCCCTGGCTGATCGCTGATGCGTCTGGGCGTAATCTCCGATACCCATGGCCTTCTCCGGCCGGAGGTCTTCGAGGCGTTTGCCGGCGTGGACCACATTCTTCATGCAGGGGACGTCGGCGGCCTCGACCTGCTCGCCGAGCTTGAAACGCTGGCGCCGGTGACGGCGGTGTATGGGAATACCGACGACTTCGAGCTGCGCCGCGCGCTTCCGGAGGTCGCCACCCTGCAGCTCGACGGCTTCGACATCGTGGTCACTCACGGAAACCAGCTCGGCTCTCCTACCCCAGCCGCGCTCAACGCCGCGTTTCCCGGGGCCCAGATCATCGTCTACGGCCATACCCACCGGCCGTTGCTGACCCTGGTAGACGTGGTGGTGACCGTCATGAACCCGGGCGGCGCCGGGCCGCGGCGGTTCAATCTCCCTCCCTCGGTCGGGATCATGGAGCTGGAGCCCGGCATACCACCCCGCGGACGGCTGCTGCCGCTCCTGGACTTCGATCCGGCATAGGCACGTGCTCCTTCCATTGCTTTGCCTGCTTCAGTCTGCCGCTCCTGACACTGTGTCGCTTCGGTCGATCGGCCGGCCGCCCGACCCGGGCACCTTGATCGATAGCGTCCACTACGGGCCACCCCAGCTCCAGCTGAGGACCCGCCAAGGCCTCGCTCGGATCTGGTTTCTCCGCGCGGCGGACACGTTCTTCGTGGCCGGCACCATACCGGATTCAACCCGGTACTGGGGGGATGACTTCGTGCTCAGCCTGGATACCAAGGGCGACGGTGGTGACAGCCCCAGGCACGACGACTTTCAGCTGTACTTTCGCCGCACGCTGGACAGCAGTGTGGTCTTCCGTGGAAGGCTGGGACGCTGGGAGCCCCCCAAGGGCGACCCGGACTGGCGGCTTGGAGCCGAGCGATCCGGTGGTGGCTGGGAGGTAAGCGCGCGGGATGGCGTCCAGGGATGGAGCCTGCTCGTGCGCCTCGACCCCGGTTGGCTCGACGGCGCCGAGGGCCGACTGCCCCGGCTTGCTGTGAGGGTCTTCGACAACGACCCGCAGGGATTCTTTGTCTGGCCTGCGCCCCCCGAAGTACCTCAGCCCTCCGCGGTCGAGCGGATTCCCGACTTCTGGGCTCCTGTCAAATAGCGCGGCCCCGCGGCCCCGCTGTCTCACATCCACTGCTCGTACGGCGTAGTCCGGCGCAGAGCCTCGGGATGAGCCCGGAACCACGCCATCATCAACAACACCTCATCGAGCGAGTCGAGCGGCAGCGGTCCAGCGGGCGGCGGAGTTTGGTTGATCTCCTGGGTCATCACGGCGCGGAAGGCTTCATACTCGATCGGGGTCGCGGGGTAGGGAAATGACGCGCGCACGACGCCCCGCCGGAGGACATAGACCCGGTCGTCGCCGAAGTCACCCGTGTCGCGATATACAAAGGTGAGCAGATCGATGGCGGTGCGCGCCCGGCTGGTGGCGGCCAGCAGCCACTCGAGTTGCTCGAACTTCGACCGCCATCGGGCGGCCAGCTCGAACTCTGCCCGGCTGGCGGCCTCCTGCATCGCCACCACCACCCGATCGATGGGCTGAAGGGTACGGCCCTCCAGGAACGCGACCGCTGTGTCCACCCGGCGCCGGTAATCCCGCTCGGCAACGAAGCCGGCACAAGGGCCGCTGCAGAACCCGAACTCGTGCCGCATGCAGCCGGCCTGCCGCGGCTCAGCGAAGAGATCCTCCTGGCCGGCGAACACCACCGGCGTGGATTGCGCGCAATCGCGGAGACCCAGCAAATCGTTCAGCGTACGCACGGCTTCCAACATCCGCCCCATCGATTGGAACGGCCCGTAGCAGCGGATGTCCTCTCGGGCCACGGTCCCGCCCCCATACACCCGCGGGGCAGGCCCGCCCGCGATCTTGATGAGCACAGAGCGCCGGGTGTAGTTGCCCCTGTGGTTGAAGTAGGGACGGAGCTTCCGGATCTGGCGGAGTTCGCCGAGATAGGCGGCGAACTCGCTGGGCACGTAATCCCAGCGAATGTCGCTGGCCGCGTAGAGGATCCTGGCGGCCTTGTCGTCGGGGTAGCTGGCGCGGAAATAGGTGAGGAGCCGGGTCCGGAGCCGCTTGGCCTTGCCGACGTAGAGCACCCGGCCGGTCGCGTCGAACATCTGGTAGACGGCCGGGCGGTTCTCGGCGAGGGCTCGCACCCTGCCGCGCAGCTTATCGAGATCGGTGGAAGGGAGCGGGACGACCCGCTGGGCTCGCCGGCCGCGGCTCACTTCTGGCAGCGGTGGCAGAAAACCGTGGTCCGCGCGTCGATCGCGTGGGTTCCGGCCAGCCGCGTGCCACAAACCCGGCAGGGTTCACCCTCTCGGCCATACACGAGAAGCTCAAGCTGAAAGCTGCCCGCTTCTCCGGTGCCGGTCTTGTAATCGCGGATGGTGGTACCGTTGGAGACGATGGCGGCCGCGAGGATTCGGCGGATCTCGCCATGCAGCCGCCGTTGGTCCTCTGGGGTGAGAAGCCGGGCCGGCTTTGACGGATCGATTCCCGCAGCAAACAACGCCTCGTTCGCGTAGATGTTCCCCACGCCAGCCAGGTGCCGCTGGTCCATGATCACCTTCTTGATCGCCTGCCGGCTCCCGCGCAGGCTCGCCCCGAAGCGCTCGACCGAGAAGTCGTCGGCCAGTGGCTCGGGCCCGATCGCCGCGGTGTAGCTGGCCCACTCCTTCTCGTTCAGCAGCAGCAAGGTTCCCAGCCGGCGCACGTCCTCATAGACGAGCTCCCGACCGCCGCCAAGCTCGGCCCGGAGGACCGCATATGTCTCTTGGCCCGGCTTGAGGCCCTTCGGATAGACCATCAGGGAGCCGGTCATGCCCGGCTGGATGATCAGACGGCCGTTGTCGAGCTCGAGTACGGCGTGTTTAGCCCGGCGAGACACGCTCTTGATCGTCGCGCCTTTCAGTCGGCTCACCAGCCGGCGCCGGGTCACGCCCCGCAGCACGTCATCGTGGCTGAGGGTGACCCGGCCGATGCGGCGGCCGACAAGCGAGGGGCGGATATCGCGAACGATGGTTTCGACTTCGGGAAGCTCGGGCATTGGCCGCGGTCAGGGTGTGACCGTGATCGTTCCTCTCATCGTCGGGTGGATACTGCAATGATAGGCGTAGGTGCCGGCCGTCGCGAAAGTGTGCTCGAAGGTTCCGCGCGGGGTGATGTTCCCGGACGAGAAGGAGACGATGTCGTCCGCCAGGATCGAGTGGATCGTGCCGTTGCTGCCCCCGTATTGCCCCCCTGCGGCCGTATTGTCGTCGTTGTACCAGCGGACCACTCCATTGAGTGGAACAGTGAGCGAATTGGGAGCGAAGGCGAGTGTGCCCTTGGTCTCTGCTCGGGAGACGATGCTGATGCTGTTCGGAGGTCGGGTGCCTGGTTGCATCAGACCAGCGTCATCGCCGCCGCCGCAGCCGGCGAGCACGAGTGTTACGAGCAAGCTGAGCACGAGGGAAATGCGAGGCACGGATCCTCCTGGTGTGCTTCTCAGCGCGTCGTGGCGGGGCTCCGCTCCGCGCGCCTCGCCGCTTCACGCCAGCCGATGTCGCTTCGGAAGATCTTGCCCTCGAAGCGAACAGCTTCTGCCGCCTCCCGGCTGAGCCGCTGCGCTTCACTGAAGCTCGCCGCTACGGCCGTCACGGTCAACACTCTTCCACCACTCGCTCGAAGGACACCGTCCTGCCCTCTGGTGGTTCCGGCATGGAACACTGTCACACCCGCGGCCTGGCTCCTCGGGAGTATGATCGCGGCGCCGGTCTCGGGGGCATCCGGATATCCGCGCGATGCGAGCACCGTCGTGACCGCTGCCTCGGGACTGGTCTCCAGCGACGAGGGCGCCCTGCCTTCCGCCACCCGCATGAGCGAGTCGGTCAGTCCTCCGGACACCAGCGGCAGCACTACCTGTGCTTCCGGGTCGCCCAGACGGCAGTTGAACTCCACCACCGACGGGCTGCCTTCCGAATCGACCATCAGTCCCGCGTAGAGTACGCCGGAAAAGGGCGTCTTCTGCCGCTGCATCTGCTCGAGCGTCGGGTACAGCACCTCACGCTTGACCCGTTCCAACAGGGCGGGTGTGGCCAACGCCACCGGACTGTAGGCGCCCATGCCTCCGGTGTTGGGTCCCCGGTCTCTCTCCAGCAGCCGCTTGTGGTCCTGCGCCACCGGCAGGAGCTCGACATCGCGCCCGTCGGTCAGTGCCAGAACCGAGATCTCTTCGCCTTCCAGGAATGCTTCGATGACAACGGTGCGGCCGGCTGCCCCGAACTGGTCGCCCTCCAGCATGGAGCGCACCGCCCTGGCGGCCTCTGCCCGGGTGGCGCACACCACCGCTCCCTTGCCCCCCGCGAGCCCCGATGCCTTGACGACCAGCGGCTCCGGGTGGCGGTCGACATACGCGAGAGCCGGTCCAGGCTCGTTGAAGCTCTGGCTCGCCGCGGTGGGCACCCCGGCCGCAACCATGACCTCCTTAGCGAAGGACTTGGACGCTTCGAGCTGCGCCGCTGCGGCGCCGGGACCGACGACCAGGCGTCCTTCCGCTCGCAGTCTATCGGCCAGGCCGATCGCTAGCGGCGCCTCGGGGCCGATGATCGTGAGGTCGATGCCGTGCATGTCCGCGGCGTCGGCTATCCGGTCCAGGTCGTCGGCGGGGATGGTGAGGCTGGTGGCGAGCTCGGCCGTGCCGGGGTTACCTGGGGCACAGTAGATCTGCGCCTCTGGGTTGTCACGGCGAAGCGCCCAGCAGAGCGCGTGCTCGCGCCCGCCGCCTCCAACTACCAGCAGCCTCACGGCTTCTGCGCGTTCCGGAATGCCTCGCGGGCACGCTCCGTTGCGCGCCGGGCGGCATCGGCCACCTGGGTTGCCAGCTCCCGCGCTTCGCCGGCGTAGTATGCCCCAGCGGCGGCCATGTCGTCCCGGAGCGGACGCTCCTTGGCCTCGGCGCCGCGCCGGGTGTATTCCCCCCGGAGGATGCGCTCGTACTCCCCGCTGCCCACCCAGCGCTGCAGCTCGGCCGCGCGAACCGTGTGCATCGGGTGGGTCAGGGCCAGCGTGCTCAGCAGCTTGTAGATCACGTCCAGCCCTTCGCTGCTGGTGGCGTACTCGTGAGCCTGCTGCATGAAGGCATCGACGTCCAGTTGGTCGGCGAACCCGGAGCCGCGGCCGCCGCCCGCCATCTTCATGTCCATCCGCTGTGCCACCACGATGTCCTGCCCGCCGAGCAAGCCGGCCCGGTCAGCCGAGAGCTCGGATTTCCGGGACCACTCCAGAAACGCCAGCCGGATCGGAAGCACCGCCAGGCCGGCCAGCATCGGGAGCGCTCCGAGGCTCATCATGGCGAGGATCGCGGCTACTGTGTGATAGAGGGCATGCCCGCTGATCACGTGCCCCAACTCATGCGCCAGCAGCACCCGAAGCTCGTCCTCGTCCAACAGCTCGATGGCGGCGGAATGGACGACGATGAAAGGGGTATCGATCCCATAGGCGCCGGCGTTGAAGAACGGGGTCTGGGAAACGTAAAGCTCGGGAACGGTTGGCCAGTCGAACACGGTGGTAACGTCACTGTGCAGCTGCCAGAGTCTGGGAAACTGGGTCGGCCCGACTCTGACGGCGTTCCCCTGGAACAGAAGCCGGATGCCTCGTTCGCCGCCCAGCATCGCCAGGACCTTGCGAATCAGGTCGTCCACGCCGGGCACTGCCCGCAACGCCTGCAATGCCGCCCGGTCGGCGGGGTGCTCCCAGCTCACCGCGGCGATCTGGGGAAAGGTCTTGCGGGGGTGCGGAACCGGAAGGGTCGTACTCATGAACGACTCAGTGGTTGGGGGTGCGAGACCATACGGCGTCCGGGGAGCGTTGTTTCAGAGTGGGACACGTCAACCGGGAACAGCAACGGTAAACGGTACCTCTTGCTACCTCTCCGTGCTTCCGGTTCACTGTTGACCGCTCACCGTTCACGCTTTCTCGCTCTCTGAGAACGCCCGGTCCAGATCCGCGATGAGATCGTCCGTGTCCTCCACCCCGCAGCTCAGGCGGATCAGACTCTCGGTAAGGCCCATCGCCTTTCGCATGGCGGGTGGCACCGAGGCATGAGTCATCGACGCAGGGTGGCCAATCAGGCTCTCGACCCCTCCGAGTGATTCGGCCAGCACGAAAATTCGGGTCTTCTCCACGAATCGGCGGGCGCGCTCCGGGTCGCCGAGGTCGAGGGAGATCATCCCGCCGAACCCGCTCATCTGCCGGCAGGCGAGCTCATGCTGCGGGTGTGAGGGCAGGCCGGGGTAGTAGAGCTTGGTGACCCCTGGCTGATGGGTGAGCCATTCAGCAATCCGCCGGCCGCTGGCATCGTGCTGCCGCATACGGAGCGGCAGGGTCTTGATGCCCCGAAGCGCCAGCCAGCAGTCCATCGGTCCCGGCACCCCGCCGGCCGCATTCTGAATGAAGCCCAGTCGTTCGGCGAGGTCGTCCCTAACCGTGACCAGCAGACCGCCTACCATGTCGCTGTGACCGTTCAGGTACTTGGTCGTGGAGTGGAGCACGATGTCGGCGCCGTGCTCGAGCGGACGCTGGAAGTACGGGGTGGCGAAGGTATTGTCTACCACGTAGAGATAGCCGTGCGCCTGGGTGAGATCGCCGAGCGCGGCCAGATCTGTAAGGTTCATCATCGGATTGGTCGGGGTCTCGCAGTAGATCATGCGAGTGGCCGGCGTCAGCGCCCGCTCGACGTTGGCAATGTCTCTCATGTCCACGAAGGTGACCCGGATCCCCAGATTTCCGTAAATCCGCTCCATCAACCGGTGGCTGCCACCGTAAACGTTCTCCCCGCAGACGATGTGATCTCCGGTCTTGAACAGCTTGAGCACCGAGTCCAGTGCGGCCAGCCCCGAGCCGAAGGCAAAGCCGTGAGTACCGCGCTCCAGGCTGGCCACATTTCGCTCCAGAGCCTCGCGGGTGGGGTTGTGGGTGCGTCCATATTCGTACCCCCGGTGTTTCCCGAGACCGGTCTGGATGTAGGTCGAGGTCTGGTAGATCGGCGTCATGACCGCGCCGGCCAGCGGCTCCACGATCTGCCCGGCATGCACCGAGCGGGTGGCAAAGCCGTGATCGTGGTCCTGGGGAAGAATTCGGGTCATAGTTCTGAGTTTAAGAGATGTGGGAAGCGTAATGGCGCTGTGGGCTGTCGGCTATGGGCTACAAGCCAGGAGCTGGGAGCGCGGTTCACGGATAGGCCATAACTCCTCAGCCCACACCCCACAGTCCCCAGCCAATAGCCAACAGCCCATGGCCTTGTTTAGTTTCGCACGTGAATTCATACCCGACTGACGCCGGCACCGCGCGCTGCCTCATCGTTGACGATGATCCGCAGGTGCGGCAGGTGCTCATGCGTGTCACGGCGTCGCACGGGCTATCCCCGGTCGAGGCCTCGTCCGGGACCGAGGCCCTGGCAGTCCTCAGGCGGTTGGGGGAAATCCCGATCTGCATCTCGGACATCTATATGCCCGAAATGGACGGGGTCACCTTCCTGCGCGAGGCCCTGCTGCGCTATCCGGACATGGCGGTCCTCATGCTGACCGGTATGGCCGAGGTGAACACGGCGGTCGAGTGTCTGAAGCTGGGCGCCATGGATTACATCTCCAAGCCGGTGATGATCGATGAGGTCCGTGCCCGGCTGGACAAGGCGATGGACAAGCGCCGCCTGATTCTCGAAAACCGGTTCTATCAGCAGAGCCTGGAGCTCCGGGTGCGGGATCTCGACCGACGGAACCGGGCGTCGCTGGTCAACGGGGTGCAGATGCTGGTGCATGCACTGGAAGCCAAGGATTCGTATACCAGCGGTCATTCCAGCCGGGTCAGCCGCTACGCGCTCAAGACCGCGGTGCCGCTGGGCTTCACCGATGACTCGCTGGAGGACATCCGCCTGGGGGGTGAGCTGCACGACATCGGAAAGATCGGAACCAGGGAGGAGATCCTGAACAAGCCCGGCCCGTTGACGGTAGACGAGTTTCAGCACGTCAAGGCGCATTCCCTCCTGGGCGAGAGGATCCTGGCTCCCTTCTTTGCCTCTTCGCCCATCGTGCTGCGAGTCGCTCGGTCGCATCACGAGCGGATGGACGGAAGCGGGTTTCCCGACTCGCTCCGGGGCGAGCAGATCCCCCTGGAGGCTCGCATCGTTGCCGTGGTGGATGCCTTTGATGCCATGACGACGAACCGGGCCTATCGCAGTCCTCGCACTGCCGCCGAAGCCATCCAGGAGCTGCATCGCTGCGCCGGCGTCCATTTCGACCCTAAGGTGGTCGAGGCGTTCATCAGCGCGCACGGCAATGGGTCGGCGCTTTCCTTTACCGCCTGAGCCCAGCGACGCCCTCCGTGTCTGACACCCTGATGATCAGCGTCTCGGGGATCCGGGGCCATGTAGGAACGGACCTCACTCCCGAAATCGTGGCGCGCTACGCCGCCGCCCTGGGTGCCTGGTCCCGCTCGGCGCAGCCGGTCGTCTCGTCCGCCCGCCCATCCGTCGTACTCGGCCGCGATTCTCGAACCAGTGGGCCGATGTTCGCCCGCGCGGCAGCCGCCGGCCTCATGTCGGTTGGGGTCGACGTTATCGACCTCGGGATGGTGCCTACCCCCACGGTGCAGCTGGCGGTCGAGCACCACCACGCCGGTGCCGGGCTGATCCTGACGGCGAGCCACAACCCCGTCGAGTGGAATGCCCTCAAGTTCGTAGGCCCGGATGGGATCTTCCTCGACGCCGAGGCGGGGCGTGTGGTGAGAGAACTGGCGGACCGGGGACCGGCGCGAGCCGGCTGGGCCGACGTGGGCCAGGTGCGGGAGGATCCCGACGCGATCACCCGGCACCTCGACGCGATTCTGGCGCTGCCGCTGATCGACGTTCCCGCTATTCGCAAGCGACGGTTCAAGGTGGCTCTCGACTGCGTCCGCGGAGCCGGAGCTACCGCCATCCTGCCGCTGCTGGAGCGGCTCGGCTGCCAGGCCCATGGAATCAACCTGGCGCCCGACGGCCTGTTTCCTCGGCCGCCAGAGCCGGTGCCCGAAAACCTGGGGGACCTGAGCCGGCTGGTCCGGGAGACCGGGTCGTCGGTCGGGCTGGCCACCGATCCGGACGTGGACCGGCTGGCGCTGGTGGATGAAACCGGGCGGGCGATCGGGGAGGATTACACCCTGGCTTTCGCCGTGGCGGCTGTGTTGGACGGACGCATCAGTGCGGCTACAATCCCAACCGTTGTGGTCAACCTCTCTACCAGCCTGGTCGTCGAAGATGCCGCCCGGTCGCGGGGAGCCCGCTTCATCCGGGCTCCAGTTGGGGAGGCGAACGTGGCCCGCGCCATACGAGATGAGGGCGCCTTGATCGGCGGCGAAGGAAACGGGGGCGTGATGCTTCCCGAGCTCCACATCGGGAGAGATGCCCCCCTGGGGGTGGCCTTGATCTTGCATCTTCTTGCGGTGACTGGGGTAACGCTCTCCCAGCTGGTAGCTGCTTCACCCCGGTACGTGATCGTAAAAGCCAAGGGACCCCGGGGACCTGGGCTCCGCCCGCTCTACGACAGACTGCGGGAACGCTTTCCAGACGCAATGCCGGACGAGCGCGACGGACTGCGGCTATCGTGGCAGGACCGGTGGCTCCACGTGAGGCCGTCGGGCACCGAGCCGATTGTGCGCCTGATTGCCGAAGCCCCAACGGTGAATGATGCCGAGGCGTTGGTGGCGACCGGCCGAGAACTCTTGTACTGAGGGACGAAGATGTGCGGCATCGTAGGCTACGTCGGACCGCGGCAGGCCGCGGGCCTGCTACTCGAGGGACTGCGCAGGCTGGAGTACCGGGGCTACGACTCCGCCGGGATTGCCGTGGTCAATGGTCGCGGTTTGAAGATCATGAAGGCCGCGGGCAAGCTGTCGGTACTCGAGAAGGAGATGAAGGAGCAGATGCCGAAGGGGACCATCGGCATCGGCCACACCCGGTGGGCCACCCATGGCGCGCCCACGACGACCAACGCCCATCCCCACACCGACCAGTCCGGTCGTATCGCCGTCATCCATAACGGGATCATCGAGAATTCCGGAGCGATCCGGAAGGCCCTGCAGCAGCGGGGACACACCTTCAAGTCGGAGACCGACACCGAGGTCCTTGCCCACCTGGTCGGCGATCTCTACCAGGGCAACCTGGAAGAGGCGGTCGCCACCGCGCTCCGGGAAGTTGATGGCGCCTACGGGCTGGTGTTTATCTCGTCAGACGAGCCCGATGTGCTGGTGGCGGCCCGGAAGGGCTCGCCTCTCCTGGTGGGCGTAGGGGAGAACGAGTGGTTCATCGCCTCGGATGCCTCCCCGTTGCTGCAGTACACCCGCTCGGTCGTCTATCTGGACGACGGGGAGATGGCAGTCCTGACCCGTGAAGGCTACCGGGTACGCAACCTGGTGACCGCGCGGATCAGCAAAGAGGTCAACCAGATCGATTGGGATCTGGCCCAGGTGGAACGGGGCGGCTACGAACACTTCATGCTCAAGGAGATCTGCGAGCAGCCCGAGAGCCTCCGAAACACGCTACGCGGCCACCTACTCGAGGAGGAAGGCACCGCCCGGGTTTCCGGCCTGAACCTGACCGACGACGAGCTCAAGCAGTTCGATCGGGTGATCATCACGGCCTGCGGGACGTCGTGGCACTCCGGGATCATCGGCGAATACATGCTGGAAGAGATGGCGCGGCTGCCGGTCGACGTGGAGTACGCCTCCGAGTTCCGCTATCGGAATCCGGTGGTTGACGGGCGCACGCTGGTGATCGGGATCTCCCAGTCAGGCGAGACGGCGGATACCCTGGCCGCCATCCGCGAGGCCAAGCGCCGCGGCGCCCGCACGATCGGCCTGGTCAATGGGGTGGGCTCGACCATCGCCCGGGAAGTGGATGGCGGCATCTACTTGCACGCCGGACCCGAGGTGGGCGTGGCGAGCACCAAGGCCTTCACCAGCCAGGTGGCTGCGCTCGCCCTCATTTCGCTCCGTATCGCCCGGCTTCGGAATTTGAGCATTCTCCAGGGTCGGGAGTTCATCGGAGCCCTGCAGAAGCTGCCGGACCAGGTGGCCCAGATCCTGGAGCGCACCGGCGAGATCGAGCAGCTGGCCGAGCGCTTTCTCCGGACCACCCGGAACGCCCTGTATCTGGGTCGCGGGGTGAACTTCCCGGTAGCGCTCGAAGGTGCCCTCAAGCTCAAGGAAATTTCCTACATCCATGCCGAGGGGTACCCGGCGGCCGAGATGAAACACGGGCCGATCGCGCTGATCGACGAGAACATGCCGGTGGTGTTCATCGCGCCACGGGACGCGGTTCACTCGAAGATCGTGTCCAATATCGAAGAGGTGAAAGCACGGGGTGGCAAGGTACTTGCATTGATTAACGAGGGGGACACGGAGATCGAGCGGTTGGCCGACGCCACGTTCACCATCCCGGAGACGCTGGACCTGCTCACGCCCATCCTGACGAGCATTCCGCTTCAGCTGCTCTCCTACTACGTCGCGGTCAGTCGAGGCTGCAATGTCGACCAGCCGCGGAATCTGGCCAAGTCGGTGACGGTGGAGTAGCCGGCGAACTGATAACGCCGCCACACCCCAGCGTACTTGGCTACTAACTCGAGGCCCCGGTCAAATTGACCGGGGCTTTGTGTTTTGCGAAAGATCGCTGCCTGGGAACGGACTACGGAGTGCTACCGGTCTCGAGCACGAGATACGGGACGTCGTCCTGCCCGATGGCACGCAGCCAGGCGGCCAGGTCGGCTACCGCTGCGGGGGCATAGACCCCGCGTGCTCCTTCGAGTCGCCGGTGCACCCGCAGGGTGGCATCCTCCTGAACGTACCGGGCGCTATAGCTCCCCCACTTGCCAGTGACCGTCACCGGGGGCGGCAGCTGCACTCTCCAACCCTGTGGCAGGGTGAGCGTGAGGCTGGTTTCACCGACCATCGGGCCGATGACCTTGGCGGCGTCGATAGGGAAGCGCCGGGGCCCCTTCGCCTCGAGGGCCGTGGCCGCGTCGGCCATACCGCGCATGCTGGTGAATGGCAGCGTCAGGATCACCGTGCCGCCGGAGCCGGTCCGGCGAGCGGCCAGGCCGTTGACGATGCGGAGTGCCACGCGGGGATCTGCCCGCAGGTCCCGTCCGTCGAAGATCTGCAAGCTGTCCGCCTCTGCCCCTGGATAGAGCTTGGACGCAATCGACCGCGCAAAGTCGGCCCGCCGGGCTGAATCGATGGGACCCAGGAAGAGATTGCGGAGACTGTATTGCCGCATGCCGAGACCCCGCTCCTCATAGGAGGCGGTGAGGTACCCGGTCGGCGTGAGGCTCCCTACGATGCGGGTCTCGTGCAGGTTGTCTCCCGGTGCTGTCTCGGGCAGCGTGACCTGTTCAGAGGTTCCGTCCGGATGCACCACCAAGGCAAACTGTCCATTGACGGAAGGAGGGATTTCACCGAAGGGGACCAGATCGGCGGTGAGGTCTACGTAGACCCGCCCGCCGGGCCGTTCCACCACTGCTATGGCATGATCGAACTGGGCAATCGATGGTAGTGCCCGCTCCACATCTCCGCCGCTGTTCAGCAGCACCGGGTAGGCACGAAAGCCAAGGGCGGTGACGGCGGCAATGAACAGGGTCGCCTTGTCCTTGCAGTCGCCGTAGCCGGTAGAAACCACCTGGGCCGGCGTACGCGGCTGATAGCCGCCCAGCCCGAGCGCGATGGACACGTAGCGCACGTCCTGGGCTACCCAGCGCTGCACCGAGCGGAGCGTGTCGTCCGTGGAGCGCGTACCCACCAGGAGTCCAGGAAGCTTCGCGCGCAGTGTGCTGTCGAGCGCATAGCGGTCCCGGGCCAGGTTCGCATACCAGCGGCCGATCGTCTCCCACTCTATCGGGGAGGAGAGCCCGATGCTCATGAAGACTCCGTTCGAGTCCGCCATGAACTCTTCCCCCTTCACCCGCGGTACGTCCTGGGCCGCCCAGCTGTAGACCCGGCGTCCGCGCGCCACCGACTCCCGCCGGGCAAAGTTCAGGTTCCGCTCGATCATGTGCGGCTTCATCCCCACTGGGAGGTCGAGCACATAGCGCGAGCGGCGGGTGAAGCGACCGGTGTGGACGCTCCAGCTGGCGGAGAAGTCTCCCGGCAGGAAAGGCTTGAGCTCCTCGATCGTATAGCTCCAGTCTACGATGGTGCCCGGCGCCACCCCGCTCAGCGAGTATCGCCGCACTTTCGTATCGGTGTATACCGGATCTCCCAGCGTGGCCGGGACGTCGGAGTCCTGGACCTGGGTGGGTGCGTCGCTGACGAGGGTACCGTCGGGCCGGACCACCCGGATCCAGTTGACGGTCAGGCGCTGATGCCCCGGGGCGTAGGAGAACTGGTGCTCCGCGTAGTCTTCGACCGCATCGGGCGACAGTATCTGGGTCACCTGCCGGTACGTCATCCTCCCGGTTCCATCCGTCTCGTAGCGCACGACGCCGTCGTCCAGCAGGAGGACGACCGACTCATCCGGGTAGTGGGCCGGATCGACCGACAGCCGGTAGAGCGTATCGCTCCGCACCGACGGATCGCCTGCCGGGGTGATCACCGGAGCCTGGGCTTGCGCCGGGGCCGGGACGAGCAACAGGATCAGAGCCAGCGGACGCAGGCAAGCAGGCATGCGAAGCCTCGAGTGGGATGCCCAGAGCATGTCGGAAACGGGTGCCGGTCGGGATTGCAAGAGGAAGGCCAGCCAACGGGGCGCTCAAAGGTTGCGTATAAACGGACAACGAGGCCTGGGCCGCAGGGACAGCGCACTTCCGACGCATCGGAGCAACAGCAGCGATGACATTCCCTGCACCTGGTCGGCGAGCTCGATCTCCGCCACGAGGTCTCGAACCCGCCGCACGGAGCTGATAGGGCTGCCCGTGCGCGGATCCGGGGTCCCTGTCGTCCCGTCCTCAGGCGGTCACGCTGTGAGGGGCCACACGGCGGAGCCCAAGGTTCACGGCACCACCCACGACGCCAAGCGCGATCACGGCCCAGACCACTCCGGACGTCCACAGCGGCATGAGGCCCAGCACCGCGTCGAGCGAATAGAGGCCCGGTCCGGTGAGTGCTATCGTCAACGCCCCGGCAGCGTACAAAAGGGGAAGCTCGATGCCGTTGGCGCTAGCGAAGACGCCATGCTTCCAGTGGACGCTGACGGCCGCGACAATCATGACCGAGATGATCAGGGCGGGGCCCACGGGGCCCAGGAAGCCGAGCGCGAGCAACAGTCCGCTCGTGATCTCAGTGACCGCTGCGGCGGCCGCAAAGGTGCGACCCGGCCGGAACCCCAGTCCCTCGAAGAAGCCACCGGTGCCGGTCAACCCGTAGCCGCCGAACCAGCCAAACAGCTTCTGAGCTCCGTGCCCCATCATGAGGGTCCCGAATACCAGGCGGGCAACCAGCAGGCCGCCACTCAATGTTACGACGTCAGTAAGAGAAACCATTGCAGAGGCTCCCAGTAAAAGTTGACCAACGACTGTTATAACACACATAACCGGAAAAAAACTCACCGGTTCCCCCGCACGGTGTTCAGCACCTCGATCAGCTGCTTGAGCTGGCTGGTCGGGATCTGGCCGGCGCGCGCGCGCTCGACTACCTCGAGCTGTGGAGTAGCCTGGTCCAGCAGGGCGAGCCCCTTCCGGGTGATCCGGGCGCTAACGTGCCGCCGATCCAGAGGGTCCCGCTCGCGGCTGATCAGTCCAGTGTCTTCCATCCGGTCGAGGAGACGAGAAACATCCGGTACCGGGGAGACCATACGCTCGCCGACTTCGCGGCCACACAGTCCGTCCGCACCGGCCCCGCGCAAGATCCGCAACACGTTGTACTGGGTGTGGGTGATTCCATACGGCTTCAACGCCTCACTCAGCTGGTGCTCCAGGACCGCGGCGGTTCGAAGCACGCTGAGCAGCGCCTCGGCGCTTACCCGGGGGAACGGCTTCTTCTGCTTGAGCTCGGCTTGAAGGTTCTCGGACATGTGGAAGAATGTGTGTTATAACAGGTAAAGTCAAGGGTGGGGGTGGAGGCTCGCGGTGGCTCCGATCTCCGAGGCCACGACCGGCCAGCGCTCGCTGCCCGCGGCGGCGAGAAAGCGCCGGATCGGCTCGTCCACCGGCTCCCGGCTGAGGCGAAAGGTGGAGTGGTGGACCGGCAGCACGTACTCCGCACCCAGGGCCTGGAACATGGCCCAGGCCTGTTCCGGCGAAGCGTGGTTGGCGATCCAGGGGTCGTAGGCGCCGATCGGCAGAATGGCGAGGTCAATGCGCCCCCGCCGCCCGAGCGGCGTCAGGGCGTCGGTGTACGCGGTATCGCCGGCAAAGAGGATGGTGCGACCCGCCTTCTGGACGAGGTAGCCGCCGTATCCACGTTCAGTGTCGTGGATCATCCTGGCCCCCCAGTGACGCGATTCAGTGGATTCGATGCGGAGGCCGTCCACCTCGGCGGCCTCTCCCCAGGCGAGCTCGCTGACCCGGCGGAAGCGCCGGACCAGATCCCGATTGCCGGATTGCACCACCACCGGCGTATCTGACTTCAGCCGGCGGAGGGTGCCGAGGTCAGTATCCATGATCCCAGGAAGTTGAGGAGCACGGTGCTATGCCCTAGCCAGGCTATGGTAAGCTGATCGTTCGCCCATGCGCCCGGCTGTGGGCGTTGTGGTGCGGGAGCGATGTCGGTTAACGGCATGGTACCCTAAGTTTACCCTCCTCGGACGTGAGGGAGCTCATGAGAGTTGTGCTACAGCGAGTCAGCCAGGCCTCGGTAACGATCGACGGCCGGGTAGTCGGTGAAATCGGCCGCGGGTTCTGTCTTCTGGTCGGCTTTACGCACGGGGATACGCTGGCTCAAGTAGATTGGATGGCCGAGAAGGTAGCCGGCCTCAGGCTCTTTACCGACGGGGAAGGGAAGATGAACCTGGGGCTCGACGAGGTGAGCGGGGCTTTACTGGTGATCTCCCAGTTCACGCTTTATGGCGACACGGCCAAGGGGCGGCGCCCGTCATTCATCGATGCCGCCCGGCCGGAAGTGGCCATTCCGCTCTACCAGCGATTCCTCGAGCAGCTGCGGGGCCGCGGAATCACCGTGGCCGCAGGCGAGTTCGGCGCCGACATGCTGGTGGCCATCCACAACGACGGGCCGGTGACTCTCATTCTCGATCGTAACCCATGACCGGCGCACCGCTGACCCTCGCGTCGTCCTCGCCGCGCCGCCGCCAGCTGCTGGAGATGCTGGGCATCCCCCTGCGGGTGGTGCCTTCGAACATCCCCGAGGTCAGGCGCTCGCTGGAGACGCCGATGGATTATGTCGAGCGGCTGGCTCGGGAAAAGGCGCTCAGCGTTCCGGGTGAGCTTGTGCTGGGGGCCGATACCACGGTGGTGGTACGGGACGAGGTGCTGGAGAAGCCCGCCGACGTGGCCGACGCGCTGCGGATGCTGAAGCGCCTTCAAGGACGGACCCACCAGGTGGTCACCTCGGTAGCGCTGGTGGCAAAGGAGGTCGTGCACCAGGCCACCGATGTCACCAACGTGACGTTTCGCCGGCTGGACGACGCCTTTCTGGAAGCCTACGTCGCTACCGGCGAGCCGATGGACAAGGCCGGCGCCTACGGTATCCAGGGGTACGGTGCGGCGCTGATCGAGCGGATCGAGGGAGACTTCTTCAGCGTGATGGGTCTCCCGATCCGGCTGGTGCTGAATCTGCTGGGAGAGGCGGGGAGGGAATACCGGTTCGGGCGGGAAGGCGGTAAGGCGGTACGGCGGGAAGTGGAGTAACAAAGAAGTGTCATCCTGGGCAAAGCGAAGGATCTCTCGGTAGTTCGGTGAGCACGCTGGCAAGATTCTTCGCTGCGCTCAGAATGACAGCACGCCGATGTGCTCCGCGTTCCGCCTCCTGCCTTCAGAGACCCCTTACCCTATAGACCTGCACCGCCCTCGTCCGTCCTCTCAGTGCCATCTCGGGCAGGTACTCATAGTCAACCCGCTCCTTCACCACCTGACATAACGCCTCGCTCACCAGGATCTCACCGGGGCCTGCGGCGGAGCAGAGCCGGTTGGCCACGTTTACGGCGTCGCCGATGACGGTGTACTCCAGCCGCCGGTGGCTCCCGATGTTCCCCGCGAAGACGTCCCCGTAATTGATCCCGATCCCGACGCCGATCTCCGGCCGGCCGGCGCTGACCCAGCGCTCGTTGAGCCGCGTGATCGCATGTTGCATTGCGACGGCGGCCCGCAGGGCCCGGTCCGGATCGTCGGCGTGCGCGATGGGTGCGCCCCAGAGCGCCATGACCGAGTCGCCCACGAACTTGTCGAGGGTGCCGCCGTGCTCGAAGATGATCTCCACCATCTCGCTGAAGTACTCGGTCAACAGCTGCGCGATGGCGTCGGGCCGCATCGACTCGGCCATGGAGGTAAAGCCGCGGATGTCGCTGAAGAGGACGGTGATCGGCCGGCGGTCACCGCCCAGGGGGACCACGGTGTCCTGCTGCGCAATCTCGGCGGCGATGTTGGGGGCGAAGTAGCGCTCAAAGTTCATCCGGACCTGGGCCTCGCGCTTCACCTGGTCGGCGTACGCACTGTTCCGGATGCCGATGGCCACCAGCCCGCTGAACGCGACCAGGAACTGGAGGTCCTCGTCGCTGAAAGAGTTGGTCGCAGTCACGCTGTCCACGTAGAGCAGACCCAGCACCCGGTCGCCCGCCGCCATCAAAGGCGAGCACATCGCGCTGCGCACGCTCTGCATCACGATCGACTTGCCCTTGAACCGGCTGTCGGTGGCGGTGTTGTCCGAGACCACGGCGACCCGTTCCTGCACCACCTTTTCGGCGATGGAGCGGGGCACCTGCTGCACCTGGGTGTCGCCCAGACGGCTTCTCGACATCGAGGGCACCAGCTCGCCCGTCGTCTCGTTACGAAGCACGATGGTCACCCGGTCCACGTTCATCACCTCGAACATCACGTCCACCACGTTCCGGAGCAGCTTGTCGAGGTCGAACTCGCCGGAGAGCTTCTGGGCGATGTCCAACAGGAGCGAAAGCTTCTTCGCCTGCCGCTCCTCGGCGGAAGCCGCGGTTACCCGGAGCTGGCCGAATCCGGAGCGATCCCGACTGGTGATGCCTGGCGGCCCGCCGCCGCTCACCATGAGCTGGCGAACGATGGTGTCTCCCGGGACGAGGCTCGCGGGCAGGGGGGGGCCATCCCCCGACCGGTTCGGTCCAGTGGTCAGATCCTTCAGCTGGAACAGCACCTTGCCGAAGGTGACGGAGTCGTTGGTCTTGAGTCGTCCGGAGCTGACCCGCGACCCATTGATGCAGGTGCCGTTAGAGCTGCCGAGGTCCTTGACCAGGACCCCGTCGGCTCCGACGATCAGCTCCGCGTGTCGGCGGGAGATGGTGGGATCATAGATGGCGATGTCGCTCGTCACGCCCCGACCGACCACGAGGCTGCGTCCGGGCAGCAGCTCGAAGCTTTGATCGCCGGCGAAGCTGACGAGGCGGTAGGGCATGGGGGGAAAGATGAGGGGCAGCAGGGCAGCGGGGCAGGGGGGCGGGAAAAGCCAAGGGCGTCTCGGGTTACTGCCCCGCCGCCTCGCCGCCCCGCCGGGCGGCCAGCGCCAATGCGAGCAGCACCGCCCTTGCCTTCACCTCCGTCTCCCGCCATTCCGATACCGGGTCGGAGTCGGCCACGATGCCGGCGCCGGCCTGGATCCAGGCCCGGCCCCCCTTCATGACGCAGGTGCGGATGGCGATTGCGGTATCCAGCGTCCGGGCGCCCCACCCGACGTATCCGACCGCCCCGGCGTAGGGGCCGCGTCGGACCGGCTCGAGCTGGTCGATGATCTCCATGGCGCGGACCTTGGGGGCACCCGACACCGTGCCGGCGGGAAAACACGCGGTCAGTGCGGCGACGGCGTCGAGCTCGGGCCGAAGCCGCCCGCGCACCTCGCTCACCAGGTGCATGACATGGGAGTAGCGCTCGATGGCCATGAAGGTGGTCAGCCGCACCGACCCGTACTCCGCCACCCGCCCGACATCGTTGCGGCCGAGGTCAACCAGCATCAGGTGCTCGGCCCGCTCCTTGGGATCGGCGGAGAGCTCCGCGGCGAAAGCTCCATCCTGCTCTGGGCTGGTCCCCCGGGGACGGGTCCCGGCTATCGGTCGAAGCGTGACCTCGCCGGCCTCAACCCGAACGAGGATCTCGGGCGAGCTGCCGATGATGTGGATGTCGTCGCAGTGGAGGAAGTAGAGGTACGGCGCCGGGTTGAGCGCCCGCAGGTAGCGATAGGTGAGAAAGGGATCCGGCGCGGGAAGATCGAGCCGCCGGGACAGAACGGTCTGAAAGGTGTCACCGGCACCGATGTACTCCTTGATTCGGCGGACGTCGCCCTGAAAGCGGTCGTCGGGATAGGGACCCGAGGGCTGCGGCATCGGCGGGAGCGGGTCGATCTCGAGCGGGGTGCTGGTCGTCGGCGTGGCCAGTCGTTCCAGCCAGCACTCGATCCTGGTCTCGGCCTCGTCGAACAGCCGGCGCAGCTCCGTCCCGACGGTACCCGCGGCCACTTCAACGGTCGCGATCACCGTGGCGCGGTTGAAGAGGTTGTCCAGCACCAGCAGCGTGTCGGTCACCATGAGGATCGCATCCGGGAGATCCCGATCATCGGGAGGCGCATCGGGGAGCGACTCGATAGTGCGGACGACGTCGTAGCCCAGGTACCCCACCGCGCCTCCGGTGAACCGGGGCAGCCCGGGCACCTCCACCGGAGGGTGCCGGCGCATCGTCTGGCCCAGGTGGTCCAGCGGCGCGATGTCGGTCTCGACCACCCGCCACCCCGTCTCCTCCGACCAGCGGGAGCACTCCCGGCCCCGATAGCGATAGACCTCACGAGGGTCGGTGGCCAGAAAAGTATAGCGGGCCCAGCGCTCTCCACCTTCCAGCGACTCGAGGAGAAAGCCGTACGGTCCCCGATGCAGCTTGGCGAATGCGGTCACCGGGGTGTCGCCATCCAGCACCACCTGGCGAATCACCGGCACCATGCCGCCGGCCGTGGCCCGCTCGGCAAAGAGCTCGAAGCCAGTTCTCATTGCGGGCCGGCCAGGAGATAGCCGCCAGGCGCCGGGAGCGCCCCCAGAAGGTTGTCGAGCTCGGGCCTGGTGGAAGGGAGCAGCTCGACCTGATTGTCGGGCAGTATTCTCCCCACCGCGAGCACCCGCTCGAAGGCGGCGTCGCTGCCGTAGACCTGCCGGGCGCGGGCCGGGGCGGAGAAATAGCGGGAGTACTCGAACGTCACTGCGGCTCTGCCTCGCAGCGGCAGGCTGGTGGTGAAATCCAGACCGTAGATGCCGGGCCGGGGCCGGATGTCAACTCGCACGGTGTGCCCGCTGTCGCCGAAGGCACCGGGCTCGAAGTTCAGCCGGGCGAAGGTGATGCTCTCACCGGAATGGTAGAGCATGATGACCCGGGGAGTACCGGTGGTGAAGGTCACCGAGGTGTCCGACGGCGGAGGACCGGAGGTCTCCACCACGAAGACTTGTGCCAGGGGGAGCAGTCTCGGCGCTGACGGCGGCGCCGGCGTCTCCGGCGCCGGGGCCGATGGCTGGCGCCCGCTACAGGCGAGGATCGCGCTGGCCGTCAGGAAGAGAAGCCAGGTTGCCCCCCTCACCGGCTCCCGGGATATTGCGACCATGCTCCAAGCGAGAGGTGAGAAGTGAGCAGTGAGAGGGGCTCGCAGGCGTATGTCGCCCTGAGCGCAGCGAAGGACCTCCTCAGTGGGCAGGCTCTCAGGATGACAACCGTCCTCACATTCCTTCTCACCTCTCACCTCTCACCTCTCACTGGTCAAGAATGGAACTCGCCGGAGACGCTCACGCTGGTGCAGCGAGCGGTGGATCGAAGGCTGGCTGTTCAGACTGATTCGGCGCTCGCGAGCTACCGGGCACGGGCCCACGGGTTCGTGTTCTTCCTGGCCCAGGTCGGCGAGGGGTTGACCGAGCCGCCCCGCCTGGTCAAGGCCGATGAGCTTGACGTGGAAGTGTATTGGCGAGGACCTGACCGTAGCAAGCAGGTCATCCTGGGGTGGCGCGACGGCACCTTCCTGCCCACCGACATCAACTATCACCGCGACCACCTCGGTATCGTCACCAACAATTTCGGCGACCGCATCCGGATCGGCGAGGGGGACGAGGTGCGCGACGCGGTCCATCCGCTGTCGCCTGCGGGCCTCGAGGAGTACGACTACGCGCTGTCCGACTCGCTGGCCATTCGAACCGCCGACGGCGAGATCACGGTCTACCAGGTGCAGGTGAGGCCTCGCTCCTTCAGCCGTCCCCTGGTGGTCGGCATCCTGTCCATCGACGTCGCGACCGCCGAGCTGGTCCGGTTTCGCTTCAGCTTCACTCCGGCGTCGTATCTCGACCGCCAGCTGGAGGACATCAGCATTGTGCTGGAGAGCGCGCTCTACGAGAACCGCTACTGGCTCCCGCGCCGCCAGGAAGTCGAGATCCGCCGGCGGGTGACCTGGCTCGATTTCCCTGCACGCGGCATCATCCGCGGCCGCTGGGAGATCGGCGACTACGACCTCAACTTCGAGATTCCGCCCGGACTCTTCGAGGGTCCCGCGATCGCCGGGTTGTTGCATCCACGACCC
This sequence comes from uncultured Gemmatimonadales bacterium, assembly GCA_963742755.1. Taxonomy (GTDB): domain Bacteria; phylum Gemmatimonadota; class Gemmatimonadetes; order Gemmatimonadales; family GWC2-71-9; genus CAVVWJ01. Next base: position 872,883 of record CAVUMU010000010.1, on the reverse strand, counting down.
GGGGACTCGACCTGGGCGGAGCCGCTGGAGCAGGCGATCGCGGACGTGGCCCCGCCGGTCAACCGGCAGGACATGGACGCGCTTCGGACCGAGGTCGAACGGCTGGCCGGCTCTCGCGCGCTGGGCGGACTGTCCTCCAAGCGCCTGGCCGCCGGCTCGGTCAGCGACCTCATCCGGGTGAACCGGGTGCAGGGCCTCACCCTGGGATTTGGGGGGATCGTCGGTTTCGGAGGAACGCGGGTCCACGTCCGGCCCGCCATGTCCTATGGCACGGCCGACCACCGGCTGGGGGGCTCGCTGACGGCCGGCTTGAGCCTGGGCGCCACGGCTCTGAGCCTCGGCCTGTCTCGCCGGGTGGCGGACTTCAGCGACCTGCCGGTCATCGCTCCGATCGTGAACTCGGTGTTGTCGCAGGAGGCCGGCCAGGATCATGGCGACTACGTCCTCCTCCATACCGCCGAGCTGGGGGTCCGGCGACGGCTCGGTGGCCGCACGGCGCTGGGGGTGAGCCTCGGTATCGAAGAGAGTCAGTCGGTGGCGGTGGCGGCGTCGCCCGCGTCCGGCGGTTACCGGCTCAATCCTCCTCTCGGTTCCGGCAGCTATCGGGTGGCCCGGCTCAGCCTGGAGCGCGCGAGCGGCGGCATCGCGGTCCGGCAGGACCTTCAGGGCCGGGTGGCACTGGAGCTGGGCGAGGGGCCGGGCGACTATGTCCGCGCCACGGCGTCCGGCCGGTGGCTCGCCGGGCTGGGGGCTGGCGCGCTTCTGTCGCGCGTGTATGTCGGCGCCGGCAGTGACCAGCTTCCGCCCCATCGCTCCTTCGCCATCGGCGGGCGCGGCACGCTCCTCGGTGAGCCATTTCGAGCGTATGGCGGCAGGAGCGTCGCGCTGGCGCACCTGGAATGGCGCGTCGAGGTGCCGGTGCCGGCCCTAAAGCTGGGCTCCTTTGCGTCCACCGGGCGGCACATGACGCTGGCCCCATTCGTGTCCGCCGGGTACGCCGCGCAGCCGCTGGCGGGCCTGCCGTGGGGCCGGAGTGGTGGCGTCCGTCCGGTCGTCGGCCTGGCGCTGGAGTGGTTCATGCGCCTGCTGCGGGTCGAAGCCGGCGTGGGGCTTCGGGACGGCGGTGTGGGGGTGACAGTGGACATCAACCGGGACTGGTGGGGTTTGCTGTGACCTTCTTATCTTTCCGATGGCTCGCCCAATCGCCCGTCCTGTCCGCTCCTCACCATTACTGAGCCGTCATGCAGTTCACCGATGAGTGGTTGGTGCCCTCTCTCGAAAGTCTGTTGCCTCCGGAGGCTATCACCGGATTGCGGGGTGAAGCCGGGCCCGCCGTGTCTCTCTGGGAGATGCTGGTACAACGGAAGCTGGCCAGCGACGAGCAGATCCTCGGTGCCATCGCCACTCGATTCCGTTTCACCATTGCGGACCTGAGCAAGCCCGACGTCAAGCTCATCTCCGCGGTGCCGGAGCAGGTAGCCCGGCGGTTCAACGTGGTGCCGGTGCGGCAAACCGATTCCTACCTCGAAGTGGCCACAGCCAACCCGTTCGACATCGACGCCGAGAAGATGCTCGCCTTCGCGACCGGCCGCGAGGTGCGCCTCCTGCTGGGCTCGCCCTCGAAGATCAGGGAAAAGCTGGACGAATTGTACCGGGAGACGGATACGGTGGTCTCCCGGCTCCTCGAAGGCATCGGCGGCGACTTCGAGGTGGAGCAGATCAAGGAAGAAGAGGAGAGCGTTGCGAGCGCGGAACAGGCCAGCCAGCGCCCCATCCTGCGGCTGGTGGATATGATGATCGCCGATGGGGTGGCCAACCGCGCGAGCGACATCCACGTGGAGCCGATCGAGGGCGGAGTGGTGGTACGGTACCGCATCGATGGGGTGCTGCGGCAGGCCATGAAGATCCCGCGGAGCGCCGGCCTCCCGCTGGTCTCGCGGGTCAAGATCATGTCCGGCCTCGACATTGCCGACCGGCTCCGGCCCCAGGATGGACGGGCACGCGTCTCGATCAATGGTGAAGCGATCGATTTGCGGGTCTCGACCCTCCCCGCCTCTCTGGGCGAGAAGGTCGTCATCCGGATCCTGAACCAGAAGGCGACCTCCCTCAGTCTCGACTCGCTGGGGATGTCCGACGATGAGCTCAAATCGATTCGGGCGCTGCTGAACAACAAGGAAGGGATCATCCTGGTCACTGGCCCCACCGGCTCCGGCAAGACCACCACGCTCTATTCCGCTCTCCGGGTGGTGCAGGGCGAGGGCATCAACATCGTCACGGTCGAGGACCCGGTCGAATATCGGCTGGGTGCCAACATCGTGCAGGTCCAAGTCAACGAAAAAGCCGGGCTCACCTTTGCCTCGGCGCTGCGATCCATTCTGCGCCAGGACCCCGACGTGGTGCTGATCGGCGAGATCCGCGACAAGGAGACAGCCCAGATTGCACTGCAGGCTTCGCTCACCGGCCACCTCGTGCTCTCGACGCTGCACACCAACGACGCGCCCAACGCGGTGACCCGGCTGGTGGACATCGGAATGGAGGCCTACAAGATCGCGCCGGCGCTCCGCGGCGTGGTGGCCCAACGGCTCATGCGGCGGGTCTGCCCCGCCTGCCGGGTGGTCTCGACCGACGAGGTCAGCGAGCGGCTCAAGCGCTTCATTCCGGCCGGGGTAACGGTGTATGGCGCCGTGGGCTGTACCGACTGTTCGATGACCGGGTATCGGGGCCGGTTCAGCATCGTGGAGGTTCTGACGATGAACCCCGAGCTGGAGAAGCGCATCAGCGAAGGAGCCGCCGCCGAGAAGATCGCCGAAGCCGCCCGAGCCGGAGGCATGCGCTCCCTCTTTGCCAGCGGGCTACGTCATGTTCTCTCGGGCGAGAGCACCATCGAGGAGCTGTTGCGCGTCACCGAGCCGCCACATGAGGAAGCTGCCGCGGCGCCGGAGACTGCCCCTCGGGCGAAGCCTTCACGCTCCACCCGGATCTCGGCCCCGCACGACGCGCCTCGTGACTCCTTTGCTGCTCCGGTCTCCCTGGAGTTCTCCATGGATCTCTTGGAGGCGCCCGCCCAGCGTGATGGGGCGGCCGGTGGAGGGAAGGGTAATGGCGCCTGTGTGCTCCTGGTGGAAGACGAAGAGCAGCTGCGCCGGGTCATGAAGGATCTGCTCCAGCGGGAAGGCTACACCGTCGCCGAAGCGCGGGATGGAATCCAGGCGCTGGACGAAGTGGATCGGCATGCGCCGGATGTGATCATCCTGGACTTGAATCTCCCGGGCCTCGACGGCTATGGGGTCCTGGCGCAGCTTCGGTCCCGGCCCGCAACCCGGGAGATCCCGGTAATGGTGCTGACCGCCAAAGGCGACGAGGACAATGAGGTCCGGGTCTTCGAGCTGGGGGCCAACGACTTCGTCACCAAGCCATTCCGGGCTCGCGCCCTGACGGCGCGACTCGAGGCGGTTCTCGGCCGCCACCGCGCCCCCTGAGTTCCCCGGATGGCCTGGCGCTGATCAAACCCTCGGTGCGGGCCCAGGCGGCCTACACCCTCGCCGCTCCGCCTGCCCGGCGCAAGCTGAACCAGAATGAATCTCCTTTCGACTTCCCGCCCGAGCTGAAGCGGGAAGTGCTGGAGCGAGTCGCGGCCCAGCCCTGGCAACGGTACCCAGAGTTCACGCCCCCGGAACTGCTGGCGCGCCTCGCGGCACACTACGGATGGGTGGCCGATGGCGTCCTGGTCGGCAACGGCTCCAACGAGCTGATCCAGTCCACCCTCTCGGTCGTGCTGGGTGCCGGCGACCGGGTAGTGGCACCTGCTCCCACGTTCTCACTCTACCGGCTGCTGACCGCCGTGCTTGGGGGCCGCTACGTGCCGGTGCCGCTGGGGAACGAGTTCAGCTTCGATGTGGATGGGCTGATCGAGGCGGCGCAACGCGAGCGTGCCCGGGTCATCGTGCTCAACTCGCCCAACAACCCCACCGGCTCTGCCCTGCCCGAGGGCGCGGTCGAGCAGATCCTGTCCCACACCGAGGCGATGGTGATCTGCGACGAGGCCTACCAGGACTTCGGGGGCCCCAGCGCCATCCCCTTGCTGAAGCACTCGTCGAGGCTGGTGGTTCTCAGGACGTTCTCCAAGGCACTGGGTCTGGCCGGCCTGCGATTCGGTCTTGCGCTGGCCCACCCCGCGGTGGCGCGGGAGATTGCCAAGGGGAAGCTGCCGTACAACGTGAACGTGATGACCCTGGCCGCCGCACGGTCGGCCCTCGATCACGCCCCGTTGCTCGCCGCGCGGACCCGGGAGATCACCGAGGTCCGCGACCGTTTCGTTGCTCGCTTACGCGACGTGCCGGGGCTTACCCTGTATCCCACGGCGGCCAACTTCGTCCTGATCCGGACCGTGACTGTGCCGCCCAAGGAGCTCTGCCGTCGCCTGCTGGATGATTACGGGATACTGATCCGCGACGTCTCGGACTCGGCGCAGCTCACTGAATGCGTCAGGATCTCCATCGGGACTGCGGAGGACATGGATGCGGTGATTGACGCGCTCCTGGAAATCGTCTGAAGTCCAGGAGAAAAGCAGACCGCAGATCTACGCAGATAAACGCGGAGTAGCACCCGTTGTAAGTTTATTTTCTGCTTCGGTTCCTCAGGGCTGTATCGGCGCTAATCCGCGCTCATCCTGCGGCGAATATTCAGTCAGGAGTCAGGCGTGTCCCGAGTCGGCGAGATCACCCGTAAGACCAAGGAAACCGATCTTCACGTCCGGGTGAACCTGGACGGGACCGGACAGGCCAAGGTGAAAACCGGGATCGGCTTCTTCGATCACATGCTCGAGGCGCTCGCCCGCCACGGCCTGCTGGATCTCACCGTCGAGGCGCGGGGCGATCTCCACGTGGACGGGCACCACACTGTCGAAGACACCGGCATCGTGCTGGGCCAGGCCATCGCCCAGGCGCTGGGGGACCGCGCGGGCATTCGCCGTTACGCCGACGCGATGGTGCCGCTGGACGAGGCGCTGGTGCGCTGTGTGGTGGACGTCTCCGGCCGTCCCTATCTGTCGTATCACATCGATATTCCGAAGTGGCAGATGCTGGGCGACTACGACGTCTTCCTCACCCCGGAGTTTTTCCGCGCGCTGGTGCTCAATGCGGGACTGACGGTTCACCTGGACCTGATCCGGGGCGACAACCCTCACCATATCGTCGAGTCGGCGTTCAAGGCCTTTGCCCGGTCCCTGGACGATGCTACGGCGCTGGATCCCCGGGTGACGGGAGTTCCGTCTACCAAGGGCAAACTATGATCGCCGTAGTCGATTATGGGGTAAACAATCTCGCCAGCGTCGTGCGTGCGCTCGGCGCTGGGGGCCATCAGGCCAGCCTCACCAGCGATCCGGACGAGGTCCGTCGAGCCGATCGGGTGCTGGTACCGGGAGTCGGTAACTTTGGGCAGGCCTCGCGCACGCTCACAACCACCGGGCTCGGCGAAGCCGTTCGGGATGTAGCCGCCGCCGGGCGGCCGGTCATGGGAATCTGCCTTGGCCTCCAGCTGTTTTTCGAGTTGAGCGAGGAGGCCCCCGAGGCGCGAGGTCTGGGGTTGCTCCCCGGCCGGGTCCGGCGTTTCTCCAACGGGCTGCACGTTCCGCATGTCGGCTGGGCTCGTGTGGACCTGACCGAGTCGGGACGCAGCCACGCTCTGCTGGGCCCGGCCTTCGGCGAGGCGGCGCAGTTCTTCTACCATGTTCACAGCTATTATCCCACCGAATTGCCCGAGCCGGCGGTGCTGGGGACCGGTGACTACGGCGGGCTCTTTCCGACCCTGGTAGGACGGGGAACGGTCATCGGGGCCCAGTTCCATCCTGAGAAGTCCCAGCAGGCAGGGATCGAGCTGCTGGCCGCATTCGCCCGGTGGAAGCCGTGACCTCGGTTCGTGTGTCGCTGGTGGACTTATACGTCCTTCGGGGAGCCGGGGCGGCCCTGGAATGTCTGGTGCTGCGCCGGGCCGCCGGCGGTCGCTGTCCCGGCTCGTGGGAAGCGGTTCACGGACACATCGAAGGTGGTGAGCGTCCCGCCGAGGCGGCGGCTCGGGAGCTGGAGGAGGAAACCGGGCTGATCGCCCTTCGCCTCTACAACCTGAGCCGGGTGGAGTCTTTCTATCAGCACCGCATCGATGAAGTGGCTCTGGTGCCGGTGTTCGCCGCGTTCGTGAGTCCGGAAGCCGAGGTGCGGCTGGGATCCGAGCACGACCAGTTCGAGTGGCTCACCCCGGCGGCGGCACAAACCCGCTTCGCCTGGCCCCGGGAGCAGCGGGCGCTGGAGGACATCGTTGCCGTCTTCCGTAGCGGGCACGCTGGGACCATCGACGACGTACTCAGGGTATGCTAGCCCGGCGAATCATTCCCTGCCTCGATGTGGCCGGCGGACGGGTGGTGAAGGGGGTGCATTTCCAGTCGCTCAGAGACGCTGGCGACCCCGTCGAGCAGGCCACGCGGTACGATGCCGACGGCGCCGACGAGCTGGTGTTCCTGGATATTTCCGCCAGTCCCGAGGATCGGCAGACCACCCTGGAGATGGTCAGCCGGGTGGCGGAGTCCATCTTCATCCCGTTCACCGTCGGCGGCGGAATCCGGTCGGTGGCCGATGCCGGGGCCGCGCTGCGGGCAGGTGCGGACAAGATCACGGTCAACACCGCAGCCGTGCGCGACCCTGCCCTCGTCTCGCGGCTGGCCCAGAGCTTCGGCAGCCAGTGCGTTGTTGCGGCGGTCGATGTGAAGCGGGTCGAGGGGAAGCTCTCGGTCGTGGTCAACGGCGGCCGGGAGCCAACCGGGGTCGAGGCTGTGGAGTGGAGCCGCCGTCTCGAAGACCTGGGGGCGGGGGAGATCCTGCTCACGTCTATGGACCGGGATGGGACTGGGGCCGGTTATGATCTGCCGCTCATCCAGGCGGTGACCCAGGCAGTCACCTTGCCGGTGATCGCGTCCGGGGGGGCGGGGAATCTGGCTCACCTGGCCGAGGCCCTCGAGGCGGGTGCGCACGGGGTGCTGGCGGCTACGATCTTTCATTTTCACGACTCTTCTCTACCCCGCGCTCGAGCCTACCTCCGGGAGCGGGGCTATCCGGTCCGACCATGATCCTTGCCGCCATAGCTCTCGCCTCTCTCCTGGCCTCATTCAATCCGGGCTACGCCCCATGTATCCGGCCCACCCGTGCCGGGACTCAGGTGCAGGGCGAAGTACGGGTCTGCCCCGGCCGATACCGGATCGCCGATCCGGGCGAGCGGGGCATCATCATCGCGGCCGCCTCGGGAACCCATATCGATCTCACCGGCGTGGTGCTCGAAAGCGGTGACTCGGTACCTGGACGCTACGTGGGCGTCGGGGTGGTGAGCCGGGGCGTAGATGGAGTGACGATCAGCGGCGGAGCCATTCGCGGTTATCGCTACGGGGTGCGAATCGAGGGCGGCCGCGCTCACCGGGTAACGGGAACGAATCTCTCAGGCAGCAGGAGGGCGGATGTGCGCTCCACGCCCGCCCGGCCCGATTCCGTTGACCGGCTGGACATCGTCCGGCGGGACGTCTTCGACACGTACGGCGGTGGTATCCTGCTTCAGGATACGGAGGCTGCCAGCGTCACCGGAATCACCGCCCGCGGAGCCCAGAACGGCATCGCCCTGGTCAATGTGCGGGGCAGTTACCTGGCCGACAACGATGTGACGTCGAACAATGGCTGGGGCATCCACCTCTGGCGATCGGCAGGGAACGTCATCGCTCGCAACCGGGCCAACTACACCCGCCGCTGCGAGTCCCAGGTGCCGGCGGCTGACTGTGGCGCCGCGGCCCTCCTTCTCCGCGAGGCCAGCGACTCGAACACCATCGTGGACAACGATCTCACCGCGTCGAGTATGGGATTGGTACTGGCAGGCGCCCCGCCCGTGCGCCCTTCGATCGGCAACCTCGTGTACCGAAACGATGCCTCGTCGGCGCTACGGGTGGCTTTCACCGCAGTCTATGGCTCGAGCAACACCTTCCTCCAGAATCGCGCCGACAGCACCGGCATCGGTTTCCGGCTGGATCACTCCGGCGGGAGCACCCTGAGGGCCAATACCATCATTGGATCCCGCAGCGCCGGCATCGTGAGCGACCACGGGAGCGACAATGCGATTCTGGCCAACGTGCTGATCGGTGGTGCGGTCGGCATCCGGGTGGCCGCACCGGGGGAGCCGGGTGATCCCAGCCGGCGCTATCGTATCGACGACAACGTGCTCTCCCGATTGGAGCAGGGGATCGTCCTGCAACGGACCACCAGGGCGCAGCTGCGGGGCAACCTGTTCGACGGGGTGGGAGATGGACTGGTGCTGGATGGGACCGGCCACGCCGCGGAGGTCACCGGCAACATCTTTCTCCGGGCCACGCGTTGGTTCATCGATGCACCGGATCTGGCGGCGGGGGGGAATTACTGGGCTACCGCCGACGCGTCGAGCGCAACTGCCAAGGTCAAAGGACGCATCAGCATCATGCCCTGGAAGCCGGCGGCTGCGGCCGGCTACTGAAATATCCGGTTGGCGACCGCCTTCAGATCTCGCAGGTTGAATGGTTTCCTGACCCGGTGTACGGGGCGCTGCGCCAACAGGCCTGAGGGCTCCTCCTCGCCACTGCAGGCAAGGACCAGCCGGCCGCTTGCGCCGGGATAGGCTTGGAGCAAGGCGTCGGCAAAGAGCACGGCCGGCCCGGTGGCGGCGTGGACGTCGGCGATGATCAGGTCGTATTCCCGTTCCCGGACCAGCCTGAGGCCCTGTTCCCCGCTGCGCACTGCTTCCACGGCGTGGCCTTCCGGGGTGAAGAGCGCGGTGAGCAGGCGGTGCACGGCGGGGTCCTCATCGACGACCAGAATCCGCCGCTCGGCCGGGCGGCCGTTCGCCCCACGAGGCTCGGGCTCGGCTGCATCGGGGATCTCCGACCCCAGCAGCGGAAGAGTTACCCGGAATTCGGCTCCGCCCTGCGGCGGTGCCTCGTACTCGAGCACACCTCCGTGGGCTTTCACCAGCCCGTAGCTGAGCGACAGCCCGAGACCGGTACCCTCACCCGGCGCCTTGGTCGTGAAGAAGGGAGTAAACAGGTACGGCACCAGGTGCAACGGGACCCCTGGTCCGGTATCCCGCACGCCGAGCGTGGCCTGGCCATCGTCGCTCAGGCTGGTCGAGAGCGTGATCCGCCGGGGTCTGCCTTGGGGGAGAGCGCTGACCGCCTGGACCGCGTTGGTCACCAGGTTGAGCAGGACCTGCTGCAGCTCGTAGCGGTCGCCCAGGACCACCGCGTTTCCGGGGCTTAACTCGGACTCCAGCTCGATCCCGTGCAGCTGCAGCTCATAGGTGATGAGCAGTGAGGTCCGCGCCACGACGTCGCGCAGGTCCACCGGCGCCTTTTCTGCTACTCCCTTGCGGGCAAAGGTCAGGAGGTTGCGCACAATCCGGCCGGCGCGCTCTGCCTGGTCATGAATGACGCGCAGGTGTTCCCGGGGGAGCTCCGGATGGGGTGGGCGCTCGAGCAGAAGCTCGGCCAGGCCGGCGATGGAGGTCAGCGGGTTGTTGAGCTCGTGCGCGACGCCGGACACCAGCTGGCCGATCGAGGCCATCTTGTCGCTCTGAATAATCTGGGCTTCGAGGAGCCGTTGCTCGGTCACGTCCTCGATCAGGATGACGACCGATCCCCGCTCGGTACCGCTCAGCGGCGCCGCCGTCAGACGCAGCACCCGGTGGCTGTCCTCCGGCCGCACCACGAGGGGCGCGGTGCGCTCGCCTCGATACGCCGCTTCGATCAGCCCGGCGACCGCTTTCAGCTCGCCGAAGATCATCTCGCCGAAGTTCCGGCCCACCATCGCCGATTCGGGTACTCCCGCGAGCCCGGACAGCGCCCGGTTGGCCCGCAGCACCGCTCCCGTCGGGCCCACGACGGCGATGCCTTCCGCCAGCGCGTTGAAGGTCGTCTCCCATTCGGTCTCACTTCGCCGAACCATCTCGTACAGGCGGCTGTTGGCCAGCACGACTGAGGCGTTGGTCGCCACCGTAGAGAACAGCCAGAGGTCCTCCGTGCCCAGCGGCCCGCCTTGCCGGTCGGCCACCGCCAGCGCCCCCATTGCGATACCCTGCGCCCGGAGCGGCGCCACCGCCGCGGAGCGGACCATCATGCCGCCGATCAATCTGACGGTCGGGGTCGCTTCTCCTTCGGCCACCTCGATGCGGTCTCCGCCGATGGCACGGCGAACCAGGCTGTCGGGATCCTCGCTCACCTCTCCCAGCAAGGGCTCCAGCGTCCCGGTGGCCGCGACAACCCGAAGCGCAGTGCCTTCCGCCAGCACCACGATCGCCCCGTCGGCATTCAGGAAGCGGGCGGCGTACTTGGCCACCTCTTCCACGATGCGGTCCAGCTGGATCGACTGCGACAGGACATAGCTGAGCTCCTGCAGTGAGAACAGCTCGCTGATGCGCCGGTCCACCTGGGCCGCCAGCTGCTCGGACTTCTCCTGCGCATCGTCGCCCCGGCGGCGGGCGCGCCGCGCCGCCAGCGCAAAGGTTCCCACCGCGCTGGCCACGGCCACCACGGCCAGCCACCAGATTCGGTCCTCCGCCCAGCCGGCCACGATCCCGAGCAGCACCGCGGCGGCGGCGTGCAGGATGAGCTCCCATCGTCGCTGGGAAGTGGCGAGCAGGATCAGCGCGCCGAGCCCGCCGATGGCGAGTGTGGGCGAGACTGGCGGGTCCCCGAGGGCGGCCGCCGCCAGGAGGCAGGCCAGCAGAATTCCAGCGGCCAGTGCGGCCAGGGAGAGCGGTGGGCGAGCCGGCCGGCGAGACAGGCTCAGGACTCCCGCGCGTCGCGTCGGGACACCCGCTCCGTCACGTACGCTTCGGGCGGTGCGTTCGGCTTCACCCGAATCGACTTGGCCGGAATGCCCACGTTCACGTGATAGGGGCGGACATCCTTGGTGGCGACCGCGTTGGCCCCGACCATCGCGTTCTTCCCGACCCGCACACCGGCGAGCACCGTGGCGTGATAGGTGATCCGCACGTCATCCTCCAGCACGGTGCGGGCATTGGTGACGTCTTTCTGATCGACGATGCTGTGAGTGTGGCTGTAGATGTTGGCGTAGTCGGAGATGCTCACCCGGTCACCCAGGGTGATGCCCCCGCGGTCGTCCAGCAGCACGTTGCGGTGGACCACGACGTCGTCGCCCACCTCGAGGTTGTAGCCGTAGGAAAATTCCACTAACTGGAACGCTTTGAAGTTCTTGCCCACCCGGGCGAAGATGTGCGGCGCCAAAATCCGGCGGAACCGGACGCCAAGGTGCACGTTCTGCCCCCCCAGCGGCGAGCGATCGAAGCTGTACCACAGCCATAGCAACGGCTTGACCCGGGCGAAGCGGGCCTGGTCCACGTCGGCGTAGTACTCCGGCTCCAGCGTGATGTTCCAGGGATCCAGCGAGAGAAGCGTGATCTTGCTGGGGTCCGGTGTCTTGGGATCCTGGAGCAGCTCATCGTAGTCGCTCACCCCTGGGTAATAGATCTGAAACAGCAGGTCACGGGTAAGCCGGTTCCAGTCGGCTCCGGACGCCGCCAGCTCGCTTTCTAGGTCGGCCAGCCAGCCGTCGTAAAACTGCTCAGCGGCCTTGGGAAGCCGGACCGTGCGGAGGGGTAGAAGGGCCATGGGGTGCTCGTTTGGCGCCAGTGAGGCGTGAGGGAAGTGCGGTCACCGTCCAATGATGCGCGCACGCGACTGTCGACACCAGTGATGGGAATAGAGTTGAAGGACTCCTACATGGGCAAGGGAAGGCCCGCCCGGCGAGGGAGCCACCGGACGGGCCAGGAAGGGCCTCGAGCGTCAGAAACCGGTGACGACGGCCACCCGCACCGACCGCGGGGAGCCGGGCGTGATGTTGTTGTTGCTGTGGGCGGTGGCGAAGTACTCCCGATCGAACAGGTTCTCGAGATTTACCTGAAGCCGCAGGTAGCGGCTGACCCCATAGTATGCCGCCGCGTCAAACCGGGTAAAGCTCGGCAGGGTCACGGTGTCGTCGATGGCGGCGTACATGTCGTCCTGATGGATCACGCCCAGGCCGAGCCCCAGTGCCGGCGTCATCTGGTATCGATTCCAGAGCGAGACCGTGTTCCGCGGGACCAGGGGAACCGTGGCTCCCGGTGCCGCCGCCGCGGTCAGGCTGGTGATGGTGGCGTCCTGATGGGCGTAGCCGCCGATGATCTGCCACTCCGGGGCTATGGCGCCAGTGACGCTGAGCTCGAACCCCTTGGTGCGCTGGCTGCCAGTCTGAAGGGTCTTCGCGGGATCGCTCGGGTCGGGCGCTGTCGTGTTGGTGCGGTCCAGGCGGTAGGCCGCTGCGGCCACCGTCAGGCGGTTGAGGATGTCCCATTTGATGCCGAACTCGTAGTTCGTGAACTTCTCGGGCTCGAGCGCCTCGGTGGTCACGGTGAGCGAGGAGAACTGATCGCCCGAGCTGGGCAAGGCCGACACACTGTAACTGGAGTACAGGGTGACGGCATCGGCCGGCTTGTACAGCAGGGCGGCCCGGGGCGAGACCAGGTCGTCCTTTCGGCTGAGCGCTTCACCCGTCCGAAGATTGTAGAAGTCCACGTCAAAGCGCTCATACCGGGCACCAACAACCGCCTGCCAGTGTTGGGAAAAGACAATCTGACTTTGTCCGTAGAGCGAGACGGACATGGCGCTGGAGTGGTTATTGGGGTCGGTTGCGCTTTGGCGGAACGAGACCGGAACGGCAATGGTCGGATCCGATACTGGAGTGGTAACGCTGGTGGCAGTGTCGTTGAAGTAGCCCGTGATGCGGGAGTTGTCCGTGATCTGGCGCCCCACGGCAACGCCGCCAAGGAGGGTCTGACTGATGGCTCCGGTCACCAGGCGATAGCTGATCTCGGTCTCATTGAGCAGGTTCCGCCGCTCGGTAACATTGTTGTAGGCCGAGATGCTTACCTCGTTTCCGGCATCGCTCACCGCGCCGGGGAACACATTCTGGTACTTCTTGTCATAGTCGGCGAACAGGCTCCGGTTGCGAATGGTCACCAGACCGCCGGTGGTGTGCTCGATGCTGGCAGTGCCGATCTGGACCAGCACATCGGCATAACTCAGCGAGGGATCGCCAAAGAACGTGCGTGGCGTTGCAACCGACAGGGGTGCGCCGGCAAAGGACGGGATCCCCCGGTCGGCAGTCCGGTAGTCCTTGAAGTGCTCGTAACTCGCAAGCACTCGGGTCCGGGCCGTCACCTGCATCGTGGCCGTGGGATTGATCCCATAGCGCTCGACGTTGACGTCGTTGCGATAGAGATCGGAGTTCTCGTACACGGCATTGAGCCGGAGGGCGATGGCTTCCGACACCCCCTGGCCCACATCCAGGGCGGCTCGCTTGTTGCCATAGGAGCCACCCTGCAGCAACAGCTCGCGGATCGGAGTCCACTCGGCGGCCTTCGTCACCCGGTTGAGCACGCCGCCTCCTACCCCTCGCCCAAAGATCAGCGCGTTCGCTCCCTTCAGTGCCTCGACCCGCTCCACGTTGTAGAGATCGCGAAAATACTGAGTATCGTCGCGCATGCCATTGACGAAGAAGCCGGCGGTGGTGTTGTTGCCGCGGATTGTCGGCTGGTCGCGGTTGCCTTCTCCTTGCCCCATGGTGATCCCCGGGGTGTACCGGGTCACGTCCGCCATGCTCTGCATCCGCTGGTCGGCGATCACGTTCTTAGTAATGACGGTGACGGACTGAGGAACGTCGCGGAGAGGAGTGTCGGTCTTGGTGGCGGTGGTGGTCTGACGCGTGAGGTAGCTTGACCCGGCCACTCCCTTTACTTCGATGGTTGGGAGGGACATCGGGACTGTATCCCGGGATGTCGGCTTCGACGGGTCGCCTTGGGCGAGCGCCACGGAGGGCAAGCTAACCAGGGCCAGGAGTGGGGCGATACGCCTAAGCACAGTGGGTCCTCGATGAGAATGGTTCTCAAGTAGTCTTTCGTACGACGCGACCATCGTATAACCGAATAGGGACTAGGTCAATAGGAATTGCTGGCCAGCAGGCGGAGTCGGGTTAGCCGGCGGACGATCGGGCCGTCACAGTGGTGGGAAAGAGGGGGCCGGTGGCAGAAGGGGTTGGTTCCTTACCGGGTAGTACCTCGCGGTTGCTCCCGCGCCTTCGCCGAGACCCTGGCCCGCTCCCGATCGAGGAGTTGCTGTTTGCCCTGCCAGTCGTCCGAGAGCAGGTCTCCGTATGACAGGGTGAACGAGTCGTTGACCGGAATGTCTTCCTCGAACACGTAGATTGCGCTGGCCTGTTCCCGCGCATTCAACTGCTGGGACGTGAATTTCGAGTTAATCGGGATAAGGCCGAGCGGGCGGAACACCCGGTTGCGAATGAGCAGCGTCAGAGTCTGCGGGTCGAAGCGGGTGTCGGGCCGGAGGCCGAAGAAGCTCACCAGCGCCAGCCCCGGCTCGGTGACGCCCGCTCGAGAGGCCACGGAATCGATCGAGCGTCGCCTGGACTCCACCAGCGATCGCAGCGATTGAAACGCATCGTTGGCCAGCAGGCGGGTAACCAGCGGGTCGAGCGGAACGAAGCGGATCTCGACGTCCTCGTTCCGCACCCGGAGCGACAGGTCGTCCTGATTGAGCGTCCCGTAGCTCACCGGGACGATTTGCGCCTGGCCTGGGGCCTGGGCCGCCGCCGGCACTGGAGAGGTGAGTAGCAAGAACAGCCCTGCCAGGGTGCGCATCCTACGAATCCTCCCCGCCGGCGGCGGCGACGATGGTGGCGGCGAGCTCCGGGATCCCCAGCTTGGATTGGCTGCTGGTGAGCTGAACCTGATCTTGCCGCAAGCCGAGTGCCTCGCTCAGCTCATGGGCCCGCGCGGGCCGCCCGGAACGGGTCAGCTTGTCGGCCTTGGTGAAGACCGCGAGCACCGGGCGGCCGCTCTCAGCCAGCAGCTCCTGCATTTCGAGATCGTCGGCCGAGGGTTGATGGCGAATGTCGAGCAGCCAGACGATTCCCGCCAGGCTCGAGCGGGTGCGCAGGTAACTGGTCACCAGCTTCCGGTAGCCGGCTCGCGCGCCTTTGCCGGCCCGGGCAAAGCCGTAGCCCGGCAGATCCACCAGGTAGAACTCGGGCAAACGGTAGAAGTTGAGCAGGGTCGTCTTCCCGGGGGAGCCGCTCGTGCGGGCCAGCCCCGGCCGGCCGACCAGGGCATTCAGCAGGCTCGACTTGCCCACGTTGGACCGGCCGATGAAGGCGATTTCGGGGAGCGAGGGCTCCACCCGGACGCCGGCATCGGGGAAGGATCCGACGAACTGAATGGGCTGGGTGTGTAGTGGATTGGAGGGGTCGGGCCCCGGACGCAACGGGGGCGCACGCTCGGGCGTATGCGATGCGCCCCTGGGTGCGCCCTTACGAGCCCTCTTCCCTGCTTCCCTGTCCGCCCGTCCGCCTGTCCATCCGTCCGCCTTCACGCCTCCCGCTTGGTCCGTGCCCGTTCGGTGACGATGAGGGGTGAGGTTCCTTCGTTGATGGCTTCCTTGGTGATCACGATCTCACGCACATCCTCGCGGTTCGGCAGGTCGAACATGATGTCGGTCATCATGGTTTCGAGGATGGCCCGGAGCCCACGCGCGCCGGTGCCCCGCTTGAGCGCGCGCTGGGCCACCGCACGGAGCGACTCGGGATCGAAGGTCAGACCCACGTCCTCCAGCTCGAACAGCTTCTTGTACTGCTTGGTGAGGGCGTTCTTGGGCTCGACCAGAATGCGGACCAGCGCGTCCTCATCCAGGGCCTCGAGAGACACCACCACCGGGAGGCGGCCCACCAGCTCGGGAATGAGTCCGAAACGAAGCAGGTCGTCCGGCTCGACTTCGGCGTAGGGGTTGCCGGTGGTGAGCTGGGGATTGGACTTCCGCTCGGTGGTGCTGAAACCGATCTTCTGCCGGCCGGTGCGCGCCTCGATGATCTTTTCCAGTCCGTCGAACGCGCCGCCACAGATGAAGAGGATGTCCTTGGTGTTGATCTGGATGTATTCCTGCTGCGGGTGCTTGCGGCCGCCCTGAGGCGGCACCGAGGCGATGGTGCCCTCCAGGATCTTGAGCAGCGCCTGCTGCACGCCCTCGCCCGACACGTCCCGGGTGATGCTCGGGTTCTCCGACTTCCGCGCGATCTTGTCGATCTCATCGATGTAGACGATGCCCCGCTCGCATTCAGCCACGTTGAACTCGCCGGCCTGGAGCAGTCGGACCAGGATGTTCTCCACGTCCTCACCGACGTAGCCGGCTTCGGTCAGGGTGGTGGCATCGGCTATGGTGAAGGGGACATCGAGAATGCGGGCGAGTGTCTGGGCGAGAAGGGTCTTGCCGACGCCGGTGGGGCCGAGCAACAGAATATTGGACTTGTCCAGCTCGACGTCGCCTTCACGGCCGCTGGAGGCGTTGATCCGCTTGTAGTGATTGTAGACCGCTACCGCCAGCGTCCGCTTGGCCCGTTCCTGCCCGATCACGTACTGGTCCAGCACGTCCTTGATCTCGGAGGGCGTAGGGACCTGGGTAATGCTGTCCGCAACCTCGCGCTCTTCGTCCTCCGCCAGGATCTCATTGCAAAGAGTGATGCACTCATTGCAGATGTAGACCGACGGACCGGAAATGAACTTCCGTACGGAATCCTTCGATTTTCCGCAGAAAGAGCAGCGGAGGTGCTTGTCGTTGGACATGGAGCCGGGTCGTGATGAGGTGGAAGGGTACCGGTAAAGCTGCCCCCGGTCACCCTGAGCGTCAAGTCTCCTTTGGTTCCTTCCCGTCCTTGTGCGGAACCAGGTCCTTCCGCGGGGTAAACACGCTGTCGATGATCCCGTACGATTTGGCCTCTTCCGCGCTCATGAAGCGGTCCCGGTCCATGTCCCGCTCGATGGTCTCGATCGGCTGGCCGGTATGCAGGGCATAGAGGGAATTCATCTTCGAGCGGAGGTAGAGGATCTCGCGGGCCTGGATCTCGATATCCGAGGCGGTGCCCTGGGCACCACCCGACGGCTGGTGGATCATGATCCGCGAGTGGGGCAGGGCGCTGCGCTTCCCCTTGGCGCCCGCTGCCAGCAGGAACGATCCCATCGAGGCGGCCATGCCCATACAGATAGTGTTCACCGGCGCCCGCAGGTGCTGCATCGTGTCGTAGATCGCCATTCCGGCCGACACGACCCCGCCCGGCGAGTTGACGTACAGGTAAATGTCCTTGTCGGGGTTGTCCGCCTCGAGGAAGAGCAGCTGGGCGATGATGATGTTCGAGACATCATCGTTGATCGGCGCGCCGAGAAAGACGATGCGGTCCATCAACAAGCGGGAGAAGATGTCGTAGGTGCGCTCGCCCCGGCTGGAACGCTCGATGATATACGGCGGATACAGTGTAGCCATGTTCAAGACGTGACCTCTTCCACGGTGGACTGCGTGAGGAGGAAGGCAAAGACCTTCTCCTCCGTGATGGCGCGCTCCAGCTCGCCCAGGCGCTTGGACTTCTCCAGGGAGGCGTAAATCTGGCCGGCGGGCACGCCGCGCGCGCTGGCCATGGTGTTGATCCGCTCATCCAGCTCGGCTTCGGTGGCCCGGAGTCCATGGGCCTCCACCAGCGCGTCGAGCGCCAGGTCGCGCTTGACCTGGGTCTCGGCGATCTGGTGAAACTGCTGCTCGAACGTGGGCAGCTGGTCTTCCGGCACCTTGTACATCTCGGCATAGCCGTGCATCAGCCGGTGGACCAGCGAGTGGGGGGCCTCGATGTTGTTGGCCTCCACCAGCTGGGCAATCAGGTCCCGGCGGACTCCGGTATCGGCCTCCCGGGCGGCCTCGCGCTCCAGGTCCCGCCGGACCGCCACTCGCAGCGCGTCGAGGCTCTCGAAGTCGCCTACCTCGCGGGCCAGCGCGTCGTCCAGGGGAGGCAGATCCTGCCGCTTCACCTCGTGCAGCGCGATGCGCACCTGCCGGGTCTTTCCCCGCCGCGACTCGTCCGGATGGTCGTCGGGGAACCGCACCTCGGACTCGGTGGTCTCGCCCGGGAGCAGGGACATGATCCGCTCCTCCAGCTCCGGGATCGTCTGATTGTCGCCCAGGACCAGGTCGTGCGGCTGGGAGGGGCCCGCCACGCCGTTCTCGAGGGGCGCCACGTCCACCCGGACCATCTGGCCAGGGGAAGGCTTCACCCCTTCGACCGGGATCCAGGCGGCCTTCTGCTCCTGAATACGGGCCAGCTGCTCATCGACTGCGCTGTCCGGCACCGGCACCTCCCGGCGTTCGACCTTGAACCCACCGACCCGAGCCAGCGTCAGCTCAGGACGCACTTCGACGTGCAGCTCGAACTCGATGGGACTACCTTCTTCGAACTTGAGATTGCGGATGGAGGGATCGGTGATCGGCTTGAGCGATTCGTTGGTCTTGGCGGTCTCCCAGCTCTCGCGGATCACTTCCTCCAACACCGTTTGACGGATGGCGTCGCCGAACCGCTTGCGGACCACGGTATCGGGAGCCTTGCCGGGCCGAAAACCAGGCAGCCGGGCCCGCTGGGAGTAGTACTTCAGTGCCCGTGCCTCGGCCTCCCGGACCCGGTCTACCGGTACGGTGACCCGGAGTGACTTCGAGGCGGAATCCTCACCAGTTTTTTCAACGGTAATCTGGCTCATCGTGGGACGGAATCTACCCTGTCGTTGTCCCCAGGGTCAATTTTCGCTGGCTGGGGTCGAGCGGCCCGCTGTTGCAGACCGCGCGAATACCCGCAAGATTCTGCGCACTGCTGAAGTCATCTCATCCCCCTGAGTGGGTGGAGCACATGGCGACAGTCCTCCTTGTCGATGACGAAAGCGCCATCAGGCGTGCCCTGAGAAAAATCTTCGAGAAAGCAGGCCTCAGCGTAAGCGAGGCCGACTCGGGGCGGGGCGCCCTGGAGGCGATCGCGAAGGACAGCGACATCGCTGCGGTGGTCAGTGACTTCCTGATGCCCGATGGGAGCGGGCTCGACTTCTACGATACGCTGGTGGCCGTCGCGCCCCACCTCAAGCACCGTGTGGTCTTCCTTACCGGTGCGGCACGAGATCCCATGGTGCACAACCCCCTGGAGCAGCGGGGCGTCCCCCTGATCAACAAGCTGGAAGACCTGCACATCGTCGTCGACGCGGTTAGGCTAGCCCTGCTGCGGAAGTAAAAGGCGGGGCCGCGAATCCTCCAATCTCGTAAGATCTCCCTTCTCATTCCGACAATCTTGTAGGCAAACGCTATCGAGGTAGCGGGTTACGGCCATGGTCCGGCTGTGGCCGCACCCCATGCGTGGCATGAGCGTTGCTCCTAAAGGACGTTCCTTTCCACGCGCGGCTGTTGCGCGACCGTGACTCGCTTGTGAGAGGCGCAGGAGGATCCGGCCGCATTGTTCGCATCAACCGGGATTGGCCCGGGCCGTACACCACAAGGAGTGGTACATGCAATACCGAAGCTTCGCACCCATCGTCTCGTTCGGCATCTTCGGGCTGGCCAGCCTGGCGAGTGCACCGAGCCTGGGTGCCCAGGCGAGATTCGCCGCCGAGTCGAGCACCCTGTCGCTCGCTCCCACCGAGCTGTTGAGTGCTCTGTCTCAATACCGGGCCGTCCGCTGGGCGACCTCCGTTCCCGCGATCCCGTGCTCGCCTGCCCCGCTGACCGAGCGTGTCGGTGCCCAGGCGGAGTACGCCCGGCCGCACGTCGTGCCTCTGGAGGAAGCCTTTGCCGACGCCCAGAGTGTCAAGCGATCCATGGTTTACCGCGCACGGCCGGTTGCGTTGGAGAATCGCTGATGGGGACGGTGTATATGCCCCAGGGCAAGGCACCAGACCGGGAGGTCGGAATGCGGCGGTATCTGCTGGTGAGCGACTTCGATCAGACGTTGAGCTTCAACGACTCCGGAATCGCCCTGAGCGAGATGCTGGGTATTCCCGGGTTTGTGGAGAAGTGTGCCGGCCTCTCGCGCATGCATCTGGTGCAGCAGGGCGCCGAGCTGGCCTACCTGCTGCTGCACGACCCGGAGTATCGCCGGGTCAGGCGAGAGGATCTGCGGCAGGTGGGCAAGCAGATCCGCCTCAAGCGCAACATTCACCTGCTGTCGAGCCTGCTGGAATCGCTCGACGGCTACCAGTTCGAGTTCTACGTCATCTCGGCTGCGCCGGAGGAGGTCATCGTCTCGGCCCTCGAAGGTGTCGTGCCCGCGGATCATATCTATGGCACCCGGTTCCAGTACCATCCGGATACGGGCGAGATCCAGTCGATCGTCAGGGTCCCGGCCGGCTACGGCAAGGTGGCCGTGTTGGAGGAGCTTCGGGCCCGGCAGGGTGTCAGCGCGGATCGTCTGGTCTACGTGGGCGACGGCAGCTCCGATGTTCACGTCATGCTGCATGTCAACCGGATGGAAGGACTGACGATCGCCGTGTCGGAGAACAAGTTCCTGACGCCCATTGCCCGGCGCACCGTCCTGAGCGACGACGCCCTCAGCGTGCTGGTTCCGATCCTGGAGGACATAGCGGGGCTGAGCTCGGCCCGAATCCGCGCCGTGTTCGCGTCGCACGGATTCGTGCTCCAGGAATGGGACAAGATCCGAACCGACGCGCTCACTATTACCGCGACGCCTTCTGCCGCCTAGGAACATACGCCATGACTGTCGATATCATCGGATGGGTCGCAACCGCAATCTTTGCCGGCTCGTACCTGTGCAAGGACCCCAAGAAGCTTCGGTGGGTTCAGGCGCTCGCTGCCTGCCTGTGGATCGTCTACGGCGCAGTGATCGGCGCCGCGCCGGTGTTGGTGGCGAATCTGCTGGTAGCCGGTTTTGCCCTCTGGTCATCCTTCCGCCCACTTGCCCCCCGCAAGCTGCCGGACCCCTCACGCGCGTAAACGGGCGGGGTCTATTCCGTACTTCTTCACTTTATAGTTGATCACACGCTCCGTGCTGCCCAGCAGGCGGGCAGCCTTGGAGCGGTTGCCGCGCGTGGTCTTGAGCGCATCCTCGATCAGGCTGCGCTCGAAGGTGGCCACCGCGCCGCCCAGGGAGGTATTGACCACCGTGCCCGTGGCCTCGGCGGTCTGCAGGGTCGGAGGGAGATGGTGGCCGTGAATGACCTCCCCGTCCGCCATCAGGACCGCCCGCTCGATGGTGTTCTCCAGCTCGCGCACGTTTCCCGGCCAGTGGTAGGAGGCCAGCTGGTCGATGGCGGGGGTTGAGATTCGCTTGATCGTCTTTCCGTGCTCCCGGGCGTACTTCTCCACGAAATGATCCGCCAGGGGCAACACGTCCGCCCGCCGCTCCCGGAGCGGAGGGATGAAGATGGGAAAGACGTTGAGCCGGTAATACAGATCCTCCCGAAAGTGCCCCTCGGCCAACGCCGTCTCCAGGTTCCGATTGGTGGCGGCTACCACCCGGACGTCCACCCTGACCGGCTCCGTTCCGCCGACCCGCTCGAATTCCCGTTCCTGGAGCACCCGCAGCAACTTGACCTGAATGGCCGGACTCAGCTCGCCGATCTCGTCGAGGAAGATCGTTCCGCCGCTCGCCAGCTCGAAGCGCCCCTTCTTGCGGCTCTCCGCGCCGGTAAAGGCGCCGCGCTCGTGTCCGAACAGCTCGGATTCCACCAGCGTCTCCGGTAGTGCCGCGCAGTTGACCTTGATGAACGGCTTCTTGGCGCGGGGGGAATGGTGATGAATCGAGCTGGCGATCAGCTCCTTTCCGGTTCCCGACTCCCCCCGGATCAGCACGGTGGTGCTGGTCCCCGCCACCCGGGTCATCTCCTCGTACATCTGCCGCATCGGTCCGCTGGCGCCGACCAGGGTGGAGAAGTCGTACCGCCGGTGGAGCTCCTCCCGGAGCTGTGCGTTCTCGCTGACCAGCTTGTGACGCTCGGCCTCGAGCAGGCGGTGAATGCGTACCGCCTGCGAGATCATCGACGCCACCACCTTGAGAAACTTGAGGAGCCGGCTGAACTCCCGGTCCACCTTGTACGGCACTTCGATCGACAGCGTGCCGACCGGCCGCCGGTGGAGGAGCACCGGAACACAGACGAAACTGAACTCGGCGCCCCGCCGCTCCCGGCGGGACACCGCACGATGAAGAAAGCGCGGATCTCGGCTGATTTCCGGCACGACGATGGGCTCGCCGCTCTCCGCCACGGCGCCGGTCACACCCTCGCCCATCGCATAGCGGGTGGCGCTCCCTTCCCGGGTGAGCCCGATACCCGCCCGGATCTGGAGCTCCCTGGTGCGCTCATCCAGGAGGGCCACGGCGCCGCGGACGGCGCCGCAACGGCGCGCCAGAATGGCCAGCACGCCGCAGAGCCCGCCATGCAGGTTCACGTTGCCGGCCAGTGCCTGGCTCACGTCCACCAGGGTGCCGAGCTTTCGCGCCTCGCTGGTCTCGGTACGCGCGGGGCCTGACCGCTCCGCTTCCGGGGCGCTGCCGTCTTCGTCCGGCTCGGGCACGGGCAAGAGCTTCATGCTACGCCTCGCAAAACGAAAAGCCCGCTCGGAGGAGCGGGCCGGGGTAGGCGACTGGTCAAGGTCGTATCCGAGTCCGCTAACACCTGGGGGTGCCGGGGTTGCAGCCGGACATGAGCGGACGCCGAATCATGGTTGTGAATCTAGGATCCTGGGTTCCAGTTGTCAACCAAACTATGCAATCTCTGCAGTTCTTCAGTGACATGAGTACAACATGAACCAAAAAGTGGCAGAAAAGTAATCGGAATCGTGCGAATTCTGCGCAGTCCACGGTCACTGGACCGTTTCAGGGCAGCCGCGGGTGGCATTCGCGCGGCGCCCCGCTGCGCATTAGTATGGGGGTATCCCCGTACTGATTGGTCTAACCCGCTCCGAATGGCTGCATGACCCCCCGCATTCTGGTCGTGGACGACGAACCGATGGTTCGCGCTCTGATCGCTCGCGTCCTGAGCGAGGAAGGCTACGAAGTGGTGTCGGTTGCCAATGGGCGTGCAGCGCTGGACGTCGCCCGAGCCACCGATGGTGCATTCGATCTGATCGTCACCAACAACTACATGCCGGGCCTCAACGGGGCCGAGCTGGTTGCCCGGGTGCGGGAAGACTTCCCCACGCTCCCCATCCTGCACATCGACGACATCACCCGCAAACGGGCCACGCAGGAACTGCCGGATGACGTCCCCACCGTCTACAAGCCGTTCAGTGTAGCCACCCTGCGGGACGCGGTGCGCAAGCTGCTGGCCGGGTGAGCCGAACGGCCGCAAGGATGGGCCTGATCGGCCTTCCCCGGCCGGTGAAGCAGCTCGCCGCCGAGCCGTGGGATGTGATCGTGGTCGGTGCCGGGCACAACGGCCTGGCCTGCGCCACCTACCTCGCCCGGTCCGGCCGCCGGGTGCTGGTGCTGGAGCGGCGCGACCGAGTGGGCGGTGCCTGCACCCTGGAAGAGCCCTGGCCCGGCTACCGGGTCTCGCCGTGCGCCTACGTCTGTGGGTTGCTGCATCCCCTGGTCATCGAAGAGCTGGGCCTGATCGAGCACGGGCTGGATTGGCACCCGGCCGCTCCGGGTCTGTTCGTGCCGTTCGACGACGGCAGCAGCGTGCAGCTGTGGGGGGATGACGATCTTGCCGCCGACGAGATCGAGCGCTTTGCTCCGGGAGATCTCGCCGGGTGGCGGGCGATGACCGATCTCAAGAAGCGGGTGCGTGACGCCCTTCGGCCCGAGGGGCCTCACGACGTATGGATCGGGCGGGCGCCTTCCCGGGACGAGATCGAGCGACGGCTGTCTCGCGACAAAGACGCCATCGCACTGCTCTTCGAGTGGTCGATGGTGGAGTTTGTCGAGCGGTACCTGGACGATCAGCGTCTGCAGCAGTCGCTGCTGGGGCAGGGCGTGATCGGCACCAACGCGGATCCCCACCGCCCCGGTACCGCCTCCATTCACTTTCACCACGCGTCGGGACGGATGAGCGGCATCCCGGGGATGTGGGGCTACGTGAAAGGCGGCATGGGGCTGGTCTCCTTCCTCCTGTGTGACATCGCTCAGGAGGCCGGCGTGGTGGTTGCCGCGGGAGTGCCGGTGAGCCGGATCCTGCCGGGGGAGGGAGTGGAGCTGGAAGGAGGGGAACGTCTCCGAGCTCCAGTGGTGGTCTCGAACGCGGACCCACGCACCACCCTGCGGTTGATCGGCGCCTCGGCCGAGTCAGGGTGGCGAGCGCAGGTGGAGAGGGTGCCGATCACGGGGTGCACGGTGAAGATCACCGTTGCGCTCGAGGAGCTGCCGAACTTCACGGCTCGGCCGGGGACCCTGGAGCCGCATCACTATGGGCAGGTGAATACGCCTCTCACCAAAGGGGAGTGGCGCGCGCAGCACCAGACGGCGCTCGACGGTGAGCTGCCCGACCGACTCTGGACTGAGCTCTACTTCCAGAGCTCCCACGATCCCAGCGTCGCGCCGCCCGGCCGCCATACGATGAGCGTGTTCGCCCAGCCGGTGCCCTACGCGTTTCGTCGGGGCACCTGGGATTCCCGCAGGGAGGATGTGGTGCGGGTGACGCTGGCATCGATCGGCCGCTTTGCCCCCAACATCCCGTCCGCGGTACTCCATATGGAAGTGATGGGGCCACCCGACATCGAGCGCCGGACCGGACTCACCGGCGGTCACATCTTTCAGGGCGAGTGCCTGCCCGAATTCATGTGGGACAAACGGCTCACCCCGCGGACCTCGATGGCCGGGGTCTACCTCTGTGGGGCCGGGACCTACCCGGGCGGCAGCGTGATTGGGATCAACGGCCGGAACGCGGCGATGGAGGTGCTGGAGGGAAGTGAGAGGTAAGAAGTGAGGGTTACAGAAGTGCGATATGGTGTTGGATGTCACATCCATGTGCCTCCCCGGAGCATACGTTAGTCAGCGAGCCTAAGGCGCCCAGCCTGCGGACAATCTCATGTAGGCTGATGAACGCTTTACCAGGTCCTCTGATGGCGCTGATCCCCCCCTGGTACTCCATTCGTCAACGAGACGGAAACGTCTATCACGACGACGATCAGTGTCCGATTGGGCAACAAATCGATCCGAAGTATCGCATGAGGGGCCATCGCTGCCGGAGCCAGTGTGCCGCGTGTGCCAAGCTGCGTGCTTCATCGACCAGCGCCGAACGACTCGCCAAGCTCCTCCCGCTTTGACAAGCAGACTCACTGAATCTGGTCAGGGTGATACCTCATTGCCTCCCTGGACCATTCACTATAACTCCGCCGGTTTCGGGCTGGCCCAAGGAGAACAATGTCCGGCACGAACCACATCCCGCTTTTTCAGTTCGGCAAATACACCGTGGAGGCGTGGGGGCATCGATCGGCGACCGAAGACGGGGGCATCGAGATGGTGTGGAGCATCAGGGTGGACGACGTCTTGCTGGGCTCCTTCTCCGCCTCACCGGACCTGGCCGAACCCGACGTCGTGAAGCGCATCAAACACTGGGTGACGCAGAACCTTCCGAGATGACGCACCGGTGACGGGCTCGAGCAACGACGCCCGTCACCGGCGTCGTAACGCTCGAGCCTGTTAGCCCGGCCTTTGTCTTTGCCCTCGCTTCGGGTCGGCGGCGGCAGCATTGGGCGAGGGTGGGTTGGGTGCGCAGGCCGTCCAGAGCGTGGATGCGGTAGTCCTCGGGCTGTGATGCAGGTCCTCGCGCCTGGTGCTCCGGATGCGAACGGCGGGAGTTGAACCCGCACCCCTTGCGGGACAGGATCCTAAGTCCTGCGCGTCTGCCAGTTTCGCCACGTTCGCGTGGAGGCAAATATAGCAGACCCTCCGATCCTTGTAGCCCTACGTACAAACCACTACGTTCACGGTCCCAACTCTCAGCGTCCTCGGATCGCCCACCAATGCCATCAGGGCATCCCTCCTTTCCACCTGAGGCACTATGTCTATTCGTACTATGGCTTTCGCCATTGGCGCGCTTGCCGCCGCCACCGCTTGTAACTCCGAACCAACCGTTCCCACTGACAACGCGTTCGCTCCCGCCTTCGCTACCAGCGCCACCGGTAACACGGTAGTCGTAACCGAAGCCGACATCACCCGGCAGCCAGAGGACACCCCGCCGACCGATAGCTGGGTGCTCTACTTCCGCTCGACCGGCAGCGCTGCATTCCGAAACGGCCCGGGCACCCCGCCCGAGGGTCAGGGCAGCTTCGAGATGATCACCCCGGACGTAGACGCCAAATTCAGTCTCTTCAATTTCGACTACCACACCACGCCGATCGCGAACTTCACGGCGCTCGCTTACCACACGTACCAGTCGTCGGCTGCCGTCCCGGTGCAGCTGCCCTCACTCAACCTCACGATCGATCGCGACGGCCCAGGCGCCGCGGATCCTGTTAATGGCGGCTTCGCTACACTGGTGTTCGAGCCGGTGTACAACGTCGCGCAAGGTCCCATTGTCCCGGGCACCTGGCAGGACTGGGATGCGATTGCGGGCGGAAACGCGGTGTGGTGGCTGACCAGGGACAACTCGGTCCTCGGCCCCCGGGGCACGACCTTCACCTGGAACGCGTTCAAGACCGTGTTCCCTGACGCAACTATTCTCGGCGGGATCGGTCCCAACCAGGGTAGCGGTAGTGCGGGACTCACCGCCTCGGTGGACGCCTTCCTGGTGGGCGTGAACAGCAATAACACCACCTTCGACTTTGAGCTCTTCGCCGCGGCATCGTCAAAGGACGACTGCAAGGACGGCGGCTGGCGGACCTTCAAGCGGGCCAACGGCTCGTCATTCAAGAATCAGGGTGACTGCGTCTCCTACACGAATAACGGTAAGTAAGCGCCCTGACAAAGAGGGGGGGCGCCGCTTCACCGCGGCGCCTCCCCTTTGTCATATGCGACACTGTCACCCGGCCCCGCATCCATCTCTGTTGTGTCCCCGTGAAAACCCTCATAGGTTAAATGAAATCCCAGGATTGAAGCCTCGTGCCTGTCAGCCGGTCCCCCCAATCCACCTCGGCGCGCCCCCGCCGTGAGAGGCTGCTGCCCTACGCGGTGGCCGTGCTCTCGGTGGCCCTGGCGGGCATCCTGATCCAGGCGCTGCCCAGGCTCACCGCCGTGGATGCCAGGCCTGCGCTGCTGGTGGCGGTGACGATCAGCGCGCTCTACGGAGGGTGGGGTCCTGGGGCGCTGGCCCTTCTTCTCGCCGGGTTCCTCTCCCGAGAGCCGGGGGTTCTCCTGGCGGGAGCCGCGCTCGTGGCGGTCGGGGCCATCTTCCGGCGAGGTCCGGCCAGAAGGGAGCTCGTCACCGAGCTGCCGCGGCCAGAACCGGCTTCGAGCCTGCCTCCCATTGGCGCGGAGTCCCCGATGGGCGGGTCGATTGCGTTCGCCCCTGAAACACCGCGCCCCACACCTCCCTTCCTCGAATTGACCACCGAGGCCACCTGGCGCTTCCACCACGAGAAGCCGCTCGATATCACGCTTCCCGAAGACGAGCAGATCGAGCATCTGTACCTGTATTCGTCCCTGGCGGAGTGCAACGACGCATTTGCCCGAATGTATGGGTTCCGGGCCGCCTTGGACGTGATCGGCACCAGGCTGGTGGTGTTCTGCCCGCCCTCCAACCCGGGAAACGTGGCCTACCTTCGATCCTTCATCCGGAGCGGATACCGGCTGGAAGACGCCGAGTCACAGGAGATCGACCGCTACGGCAACGCCAAGTATTTCGTGAACAACCTGGTGGGGATCTTCGAGCGGGGTCAGCTGGTGGGGGCGTGGGGAACGCAGCGGGACGTGACCGACATGAAGGGCGTTCCCGCGGCTCAGGAATACCTCTCCCGGATCCATTCGGCAAAGAGCTCATCGCAGTAAGGGTTGTTGATCGAGTTCGAGGTCTTGACCTTCCGCCCTCCCCGCAGGACCGCAAAGGCGCAGAACTGCGCCACCGTCGGCTTCAGATTGGGGCCGGTACACTCCTCCACGGCGATGCGGTTCACCTCGATCCATAGCGAATCGGCGCTATGGGTTCGCTGCCACTCGGCGCACTTCCCTCCCACATCCGGATCCACCTGCAGACCGCTCGGGTGAATGACGATCCTTTCACCCCCCGCCGCAGCCAGGACGGCGGCAGAAGGTCTCACATACTGCCACGGGGTGCAGACTTCCTCCCACGGTTCCTGGTCGTGCTGGGCGGCCACACAGGAGAGACCCTGCGCCGTTTCCCCGGTGTCCGGGGCCGCCAGGTATGCGGTGTCGGTTAGCTGGCTGGACGCCTGGTTTAATATCACGGTGTTTCCCCGCTGAGGGATCACTCTGACCCGGACCGAATCCGGAATGCCGGCGGGATCCGAAAGACTGAGGTCCCACCCGACAACCACCTGGAGTGACTCGGCAGCCATCGAGATCTCGGATCTGACCTCGGTGGCCTCCGACAGGTCAGGGAGGGGCGTCTTGCTCGGGCGGTCGCTGAGGTAACCATCGAACATCAGCGCCGCTGTTCCTGCGGCCAGCGCGGTGTAGATCAGCCAGGTGCGCGGGGCAACGGAGGGTGCGGTCTCGGGCGGCGGAGGACTCGACCTGCGCCGGCGGACGCTCCGTACGATTACCTCTGGTTCGACGTCTTCGTCTGGTTCCACTATCTCAACACCTCGGCACCCTGCTCGAAGATGACGTCCACCGGAATGTTCTTCGACCCCAGGCGCGTGAGATCCTGCTGCAGCGTCGGTGAGAGCCTGCCCCGCTCCGCCATGAAGCGGGTGACACCGTCGTAGTCGCCGTCACCCTGGAAGCGCAGGATCTGGCCCGCGAGCGTATCCACCGCCGCACGCATCCTGGGAAAGTCCACCCGGTAGCGACCGGTGGCCGAATCGCGGGCAAAGGCTCCCTGGCCCTCGAAGAAGGAGAACTGGGCGGCATTGGCCCGGCCGTGCGCGCTGGAGGCGCCAAACCGGATTGACCGGAAGAGTCCCGCCAGAAAAGTCACATAGTTGTCATCGAGGTTCTGGTCCTTCAGCTCACCCCGCTGGTGCAGCCGGGTGATCATGAAGAGGCCGAGAATATCGGCTTTGCCCTCCTCGAGCGCCCCGGCCTGCTCCTTGAGCGCTTCGCGCACGGTCCCCTTGCCCCGGATGGTTCTCTTGATCCCGAGCCCGTGCGCAACCTCATGAAACATGACGTTGGAGAAGAAGGCGTCGAAGCTGATGTGGTCGCGCTGGTCCTCCGCGATCAGCTCGCCCGCGATGGGGAGCAGAATCTGGTCGAACTTCGCCCGCATCGCGTTCTTGAGCTGGAGCCTGCGGGTGCCCTTCCGGAGCTGGACCTCCTCATCGTTGGGGAGGTTGATCGCGATGGTCTTGGACCCCGCATTGGCGTCACCCGCGTAGTAGACCGCATCGTACGCGTTGAGGTCTGAGTCGCTGCCCGGCCTTTCCCGCTTGTATACCGCGGGAACGGGGAGCTCGCTCTGGAGACTCGGGAGCATCGCGGCGTAGCGTGCGAGCCGGCCGCTCCACTCCTTGTCCTTGATCAGCACGAATGCTTCGTGCGCCGCCTTGGTCCCGAAGAGCTGATCCTCGTAGGTCTCGATCGGCCCGATGACCACATCGATGGTGTTGTCCTTCATGTCGAGCCAGGCGAGGTCGCTGGGTTGGTAGTCGTCGGTCTCCAGCGCCTGCGCGCGAAGCTCCAGGTAATGCCGGAGCCCGGGATCCTCAGCCAGTCCCGCTGCCTTTCGTAGCTTCGCCGCCGCTGCAGCTATCTGGTCGGCGTATGCCTGGTGATACGGGACGGCCACCAGGCCTCCGGCCGAGTCTCTCCGGACGACCGTGTACTGACTCT
The DNA here is from genome assembly GCA_963742755.1 of uncultured Gemmatimonadales bacterium. Lineage (GTDB taxonomy): Bacteria > Gemmatimonadota > Gemmatimonadetes > Gemmatimonadales > GWC2-71-9 > CAVVWJ01. The sequence goes on along the minus strand of CAVUMU010000010.1, from coordinate 843,070 downwards.
GCAGCGCTTTACCCAGGGAAGGAGAGTTGGCGCCTGCCTCCTCCAGCTGCTCCTTGCTCATGTCATGCGGGTAAAACGCGGCGCCCTTGGGCTTGGGTCCGACACCCTCAATGAAAGGCGCGTTTCCGTCGAGCCGGTCCCAGGGGCCATAGTTGATCTCGGCATAGCGACGGGTGGCGGGGTCCTGAATCGATTGGAGGAGGGAGTCACGGCTGCCGTACGCCTGGCGCCAGAAGATCGTGTCCATGGAGCGCGCGGCGTCGATGAGGAGGGGGATCATCTGGCGCTCGCTCGCAGTCAGCTTCTCGAGGTCGGCAGTCAGCCGGACCGCCGTGTACTGGGCCAGCTTGCGGTCGATGGGCGAATCCGATGTGTGTGGTGGTGAAGCTCCTGCCTTCGAGGGGTCTCCCTGGCATCCTGTCACTAGAAACGCGAGTGCCAACGCCGTACCCACGTCGCTACCCCTCATTCCACCTCCTAATAGAAGACAAACGCCCAACGAAAACACTTTCGTGGCTGCTGTTCCCTGCTCAGGGTGACATCGGTCTACTGCAGAGCAGGTTACCGCTGTACCGCCGTACCGCGTTACCGTCCTTCGAGCTCCCGCTCGCCGGGCGTGTGCCGCTCCGCCCGCCCTTCGCCCGGATGAGACTTTGCCTCCTGATAACGCTCGCCCTTGAGCCGGATGAAGGTGACGAACTGCTCATATTCATCTTCCGACAGGGCGTTCGCGATCCCGGGTATCAGTCCCTTTACCAGGGTGATGCGTTCCTCCAGGGTCAGGGTGTTGGCCTCATCCACCAGTGCCCGGATAACAGGATGATTCATCCAATCGGTCGCTTCACTGGTGGTCATTGACCGGCTCCTCAGTGTTGTTGGGTGTGAGCTAATGGCTGGCCGCCGCCGCGAGGGCGGCGAGCTCGAGTGCATGATCCAGGTCGGCATAGAGGTGCCCGGTGTCCCGCCAGACGCCGCAGCCCCCCGCGTCCAGCAGGGGGCCCTCCGGCGTCCCTCCCGACGACAACCCCAGGAATACTACCCCGGCAGCGCGGCAGGCCTGCGCATCGTAGACAGTGTCGCCCACCATGGCGCATTCGGCGGGAGTGAGCTTCAGCTTCTCCCAGGCGACGATGACCACATCGGGCGCCGGCTTGCTGGCTTCGACGTCCGCCTTGGTGACCAAGACGTCAGCCAGGCTGGGCAGGTCGAGCCCGGCGCTGGCGCAGGTGGCCTGAAGATGCTTCCGGTCGCTCGAGGTGGCCAACGCCGTTCGGATCTCCCGCTGGCGGAGGGCCTGGAACAGCTCCGGAACGCAAGGAAACACCCGGAAACGCTCTCGCCGGGCAATCTCCAGGAACTCTTCCTTCTGGGCGTTCCGCAATGCTTCGCCGTCGCGCTTCTCGGCGTCCTCGCCCAGGATGGATGGGACCAGCAGGTCGCCCCCTTTTCCGATCTCGACCTCGATCCGTTCGCGGGGCACCTCGTATCCCAGCCGCTGGAACGCCCGGCGCCACGCCTCGACGTGGGCCGGATTGGTATCAACGAGGGTGCCGTCGATGTCGAAGATCATGCCGTGCAGGGCCATGGTTTCAAGTTAGGCGGTAAGGCGGTCAGGCGGAAAGGCGGTAAGAACCACAGGACAGAAAAAACTCCTCAGCAGGTCCTTGAGGAGTCTTTCTGGCGTGGCTTTATCCCGCCCTACCGCCTGACACCGTACCGTCTACTCCCCCAGCCGAACCCGATCGATGCGACGGCTCTTGGTCCTCGGATTATAGACACCGAGGGTGACGATACTTCCCGCCTTTTCGGCCTTGAGCGCAGTCCTGAGATCGGCCTCCGTCCGCACCATCTTGCCCTCGATGGAAAGGATGATGTCGGGGCCGTTGCGCTGGGGATCGTCCACCAAGGTCTCCCAAGCAGGGCCGCCCGGCGTGACGTCGGTGACTACCAGACCGCGCATGCCCTGGGGCAGCTGCAGCTGCTGTGCTGTCTCGGGCGTGACGGGCTCGACCGTGATGCCCAGGCGGTTCATGGGGGCCCCGCTGGGCGCGGTGGACGGATCTGCGGCATCTTCATCCGCCCCGGCCAGCTGGGGCTGGTCGTTGAGCGCCTGGAGCCTGACGTTGTAGGTCTTGCGTACGCCGCCCTTCCGGGCCACTTCCACCTTCACCACGTCTCCCGGCTTCCGGAAACCGATCACCTGCTGCAGCTGCCCGACCCGTTCGACCGGTTTGCTGTCCACCGCGACGATGACATCGCCCGGCAGGATGCCCGCAGCCTTGGCGGGCGAGTCATCGCTCGGAATATCCTTCACCACCACTCCCCGGATCTCGGGCAGCCCCACGTAGGCGGCGTCTTCGAGGGTGACGTTGTCGATCGAGACGCCGAGCGCGGCACGGTGCACCGAGCCGGTCTCGACCAGCTGGTTCATGACCGTGCGAGCGAGGTTGATCGGAATGGCGAACCCATAGCCGGAATAGAATCCGGTCTCACTGGCGATGGCGGAGTTGATGCCGATGACCTCGCCCCGCACGCTCACCAGCGGTCCACCCGAGTTGCCCGGATTGATGGCAGCATCGGTCTGGATGAAGTCCTGGATGCTTCCCTGCCCGCGGCCGGGAAGTCCCTGCAGCGCCCGGCCTTTGGCGCTGACGATGCCGGAGGTGACGGTAAACGTGAGGCCCTCGCCCAGCGGATTGCCGATCGCCAGGACCCATTCGCCCACCCGCGCATCCTCGCTGTTGCCCAGCGCCACCGGGGGCAGACCCTTGGCGTCGATCTTGAGGACGGCCACGTCGGTGTTGGGATCGGTCCCGATGACCTTAGCCCTGAATTCACGACGATCGAGCAGCCGGACCGTTACCTGTTCGGCCCCCTCGACCACGTGGTTGTTGGTCAGGATGAAGCCATCGGATGAGACCACGAACCCCGAGCCGCTGCCTTGCTCAATGTCAGGCTGCGGCCGGAACCCCCGGGGGCCGAAGAAGCGCTCCATCCCGGGCGGGACCCGCTGCTTGCTGGCTGTCTCGGTCCGCTGCGACCTGATGTAGACCACGCTCGGCTTCACGTGCTCGGCCACTGCGGCAAAGGCCTCGCTCAGGTTTTGGAGGGGCAGCGCAGCCGGAATGGAGGGGGCAGGAACCTTGGCGATAGGGGTGGCCTGGCGCCCCTGCTCCTGGGCCGCGGTGCGGTTCGGCAGGTCGAGCAGCCCGGCAAAGAGTAGACCCAGGGCAAACGCCAGGGCGACCAAACCGCCGAATTTGAGCCAATTTAGCGATCGTGAAGACATCGAGCGGTCCTTCGGGAAGGCGTGAGGATCATACTGCACCAGTACAATTTAACAGTACCGGGAAGGGTAATGATGAGTTTCGGCAAGATGTCACCCTGAGCGCAGCGAAGGGGCCGGAGCCAGGCCCCAACCCCTTCACCGTTGAGCTCCGTCCCTTCGGGCTTGTTGCCCTCAGGGTGAGCGGAGGCACCCCTCCGCTCACTTCTTCTCGTCTACGATCTCGTAGTCGGCATCGACCACGTCATCCTGGGCTCCGGCCGCCGCCGGCTCGCCCGGACCAGCCGGGGCCTCACCCGGGCTGCCGCCATCGCCTCCGGAGGCGCCCGATGCCTGATAGAGCGACGCACCGGCGGCCGAGTAGGCCGTGTTGAGCTCGTCCAGTGCCCGACGGATAGCGTCGGCGTCGCCGCTTCGGAGGGCCTGTCTGCCGGCCTCCATGGCTGAGTCCAACCGGGCCTTGGCGTCGGCTGGCAAGCGGTCAGCCCACTCCTTGCTGTCCTTCTCTACCCGGTAGACCAAGCTATCGAGCTGGTTCCGAGCCTCGATTTCGTCGCGCCGGGTCTTGTCCTCGGCCGCGTGCTGCTCGGCCGCCTTGACCATCCGGTCTACTTCGGAATCGCTGAGGCCGCTGGAGGCCTCGATCCGGATCTTCTGCTCTTTCCCGGTGGTCTTGTCCCGGGCCGTGACGTGCAGGATGCCGTTGGCGTCGATGTCGAAACCGACCTCGACCTGTGGCGTACCCCGCTGGGCCGGCGGGATGCCGGTCAGCTGGAACTTCCCGATGGTGCGGTTGTCCTGCGCCATCTGCCGCTCGCCCTGGAGCACATGGATCTCTACCGTGGTCTGATTGTCCTCCGCCGTCGAGAACGTCTCCGACTTCTTGGTGGGGATAGTGGTGTTCCGCGGGATGAGCACGGTCGTGACCCCGCCCAGCGTTTCGATGCCCAGAGACAGCGGGTTCACGTCCAGCAGGAGCACATCTTTCACCTCGCCGCCGAGCACACCGCCCTGGATGGCGGCCCCGATGGCCACGACTTCGTCCGGGTTGACCGACTTGTTTGGCTCCTTGCCGAAGAAGTCCTTCACGATCTGCTGGATCTTCGGAATACGGGTCGAGCCGCCGACCAGAATCACCTCGTCGATCTGCTTGGGATCGAGGCCCGCGTCCTTCAGGGCCTGCTGCATCGGCGGAATGACACGCTTGACGAGGTCGTCCACCAGCTGCTCGAACTTGGCCCGGGTCAGGGAGAGGTTGAGGTGCTTCGGCCCCGACTGGTCCGCGGTAATAAACGGCAGGTTGATGTCGGTCTGCGTGGTGCTCGACAGCTCCATCTTGGCCTTCTCCGCCGCCTCTTTGAGGCGTTGGATGGCCATGGGATCCTTGGAGAGATCAATGCCCTGGTCCTTCTTGAACTCGGCCACCAGCCAGTCGATCAGGCGCTGATCGAAGTCGTCCCCACCCAGATGGGTGTCTCCGTTGGTGCTCTTCACCTCGAAGACGCCCTCCGCCAGCTCCAGCACCGAGATGTCATAAGTGCCGCCGCCGAGGTCGAACACGGCCACTTTCTCTTCCTTCTTCTTGTCCAGACCATACGCCAGAGCCGCGGCAGTCGGCTCATTGATGATCCGCTGCACGTCCAGCCCCGCGATCCTGCCCGCGTCCTTGGTGGCCTGGCGCTGGGCATCGTTGAAGTAGGCCGGGACGGTGATGACCGCCTTGTCCACGGTGTAGCCGAGGTAGTCCTCCGCCGTCTGCTTCATCTTCTGGAGGATCATCGCGGAGATCTCGGGCGGGGTGTACCGCTTGCCCTGGATCTCTACCACGGCCATGCCGTTCGATCCGTCGGCCAGCTTGTAGGGGACCTTCTTGACCTCGTCGGCCACCTCGTTCAGCCGTCGGCCCATGAAGCGCTTGATCGAGAAGATTGTCTGCTGGGGGTTGGTTACCGCCTGACGCTTGGCCACCTGACCGACCAGCCGCTCGCCATCCTTGGTGAACGCCACGACGGACGGCGTGGTGCGCCCGCCTTCCGCATTAGGGATGACCACCGGGTCCCCACCCTCCATTACCGCTACGACCGAGTTGGTAGTGCCCAGGTCGATTCCAATGATTTTGGAAGCCATGTCTGCTCCGGAGTGAGATCGTCCTGCCGGACGGGTAGCTGTCTGCCATACGACTACGATTGGATCCTCGACGAGCAAGTGCCGTACCGCCCCAAACTGCCGTTTTGGCGCATGGTGGGCCCAAACGAACCTGACATCAGCCCTCGTGACTTGGCTCACGACGCTGATGACGGGGACTCAATAGGATAGGTAGGAGTTCAGAGGAGTCAGAACAGTTAGCCGAGCTGGATATGCCTGGGGTTCCTTGGGGTCATTCCAATGTGAGGAGGTAGCCATGCTGTGGACCATCTTCGTGATACTCCTGGTACTGTGGCTGCTGGGTGTGGTCACGTCGTATAGCCTGGGTGGTTTCATCCACGTGCTGCTGGTCATCGCAGTGATTCTGGCTGTGATGCAGTTGATTCAGGGCAGACGGGCGCTCTAGGTCCTACCGGTAAGATAAACGTCCGAACCCGCGCCCACCTTCGGGGCTTTCCTGGCTGATGCCGGCGAAGCCCCGTTGTCTTCTCCATTGAGGACTCATGCCCCGAGCATCACGGCAGGCCGAAAAGAAGAGAGTACGCTACGCGGTGGTTGGCCTGGGGCACATCGCTCAAGTGGCTGTCCTGCCCGCCTTTGCTCACGCGGAAAATTCCGAGCTCACAGCCCTGGTTTCGGACGATCCCCAGAAACTCGAGAAGCTCGGCCGCCGCTATAAGATCAAGGCCCGGTTCTCCTACGATCAGTTCGAAGAGTGTCTCCAGAGTGGGGTGGTAGACGCGGTCTACATCGCCTTGCCCAATCACCTGCACCGGGAGTATACCGAGCGGGCGGCCCGGGCTGGGGTCCATGTGCTGTGCGAGAAGCCCCTGGCGGTGACCGAAGAGGACTGCCTGTCCATGATCCGGGCGTGCGAGGAGAACGGGGTCAAGCTGATGACCGCCTACCGGCTTCACTTCGAGGAGGCGAACCTCAAGGCCATCGATGTGCTGCAGGGAGGTCGCTTAGGAGATGTCCGCCTGTTCGACTCGGTCTTCACTATGCAGGTCAAGGAAGGCGACATCCGCCTCAACCCGCGCGAGCTCGGTGGGGGCCCGCTCTACGACATCGGCGTCTACTGCATCAACGCGGTGCGCAATCTCTTCGGTGCGGAGCCGATGGAGGTGATGGCGTTCAGTGCCAACAACGGGGAGCGTCGCTTTCAGCAATGCGAGGAGATGACCAGCGCCATCCTGAGATTCCCCGGCCGCGAGCGCCTGGCCAGCTTTACCTGCAGCTTCAACGGCGCCGACGTGGGAAGCTACCGGGTGGTGGGGACCAAGGGTGATCTGGTGATGGACCCGGCGTACGAGTACGCCGAAGGCCTGACCCAGCGGATGACGATCGATGGCCGAACCCGGGAGCGCACTTTTCCCAAGCGGGACCAGTTCGCGCCCGAGCTGATCAGCTTCTCGGAGTGCATTCTGACCGGCGCGGCCCCGGAGCCTTCCGGCTGGGAGGGATTCGCGGACGTCCGGGTGATCCGCGCACTCTACCGGTCGGCCGACACCGGCCAACCCGTGAGCCTTCCGCCGTTCACCAAGGAAGACCGGCCATCGCTCGTCCAGGAGATCCGCCGTCCCGCGGTCAGGAAGCCTGAGCTGGTGAACACCGAAGCTCCCAGCGAGTAGCATTCAAGGCTCGATTATATTGAGCCATGTTCCCCTACCGGGACGATAATCCCACTCTCCACACCCCCTTCGTCACGCTGATCCTCATCGGGATCAACGTGGCGGTGTGGGTGCTGGTGCAGGGGATGGGCGCCGAGCCGCTGCTCTCACGCTCGGTGTGCGAGCTCGGCCTCATACCGGGCGAGTTCCTCGGTTTGCTGCCAGCGGGAGCCAGCGTTCCCATGGGCCCGCACACGGTCTGTGTCATGGGCGATGAACAGACCTGGTTCACTCCGCTCACCTCCATGTTTCTCCATGGTGGCTGGTTCCACCTCATCGGCAACATGTGGTTTCTCTGGGTCTTCGGGAACAACGTGGAAGACTCGATGGGACACCTGCGGTCTCTCCTCTTTTACGTCTTGTGCGGGCTGGTTGCCGCGGCGGCCCAGACCTTCATGAGTCCGTCGAGCGCCATCCCCATGGTGGGCGCGTCCGGGGCGATCAGCGGGGTGATGGGCGCCTATATCGTGCTGTATCCCAGGGTGCGGATCCACATGCTGGTTATCCTGGTCATCTTCGTTACCCGGATCGTGGTGCCGGCCTACCTTATGCTGGCCTACTGGTTCCTCCTTCAGCTCCTGGGTGGCGGACTGACCAGCGGATCCGAGGGCGGGGTGGCTTTCTGGGCCCACGCCGGCGGATTCGTGGCTGGAGCACTGCTGATCTATCTCTTCCGGGATCCAGAGCTGGTGGCCAAACATCGGGCCCTGGCGAGGACGACGGATCGGCTGGGGTTTCGGGAGAGGTAGGCGGACGGTCGGTCAGGCGGTCAGGCGGTCAGGCGGTCGGATCTAGGTAGCCGACTTGGTGGGAGCGAGAGAAGCATAGAGTCCCCACATCACCTTCCCAGCGCGATCCCGAAGCTCATCGAGTTTTGCAGCACCTTCAGCAATGTGGTTGGGATCGAAAGGGCGGCGCGGCGGACTTGGCTGGTCAACTGATAGCGTTCACAGACCGGCCACTTGTCAGAGATCCGGTAAACCTCTAAGGCAAGATCGTGAGCGATCTTCCAGGCCTCAAACTTTTCATAGGGTAGCATGGGCTCAGGTTAACGGTCCAGTTGCCGCGAAGTAGTACCAGAAATTGATGGCAATAACCATTTCCGACCGCCTGACGGCCTGACCGCCTGTCCGCCGGTCCGCCTGTCACGTATGTTCCGAGCATGCCCGACCTCCCCCAACATCGTTCGGTCTCGCCGTCCCGCCCCGGACCCCTCGATGTACCCGTGGCTCCCCGGAACCCCGGGATGCCGCTCGAGCTCGATTGGGTCGAGGAGGTCCGGGTCAACCGCAGCGCCGTCGAGCGCCGGGCTGCAACGTTGCGGACCCGGCGAACGGTCAAGAAGGAATGGCAAGCCGCGTGGCTGTTGCGGGCCGTCACGCTGATGGACCTCACCACCCTGGCCGGAGATGACACCCCAGGGCGGGTGCGCCGGCTCTGCGCCAAGGCTCGCCGGCCGGTGCGGGTCGAGCTCCTGGAGGCAATGGGGGCGGCGCAGCTCCCGATCCACGTGGCCGCGGTGTGCGTCTACCACGGCCTGGTGGAGACTGCGCTGGAGGCGTTGGGAGGCTCCGGGATTCCAGTCGCAGCGGTCTCGACCGGCTTCCCGGCGGGCCTGTCGCCGTTCGAGCAGCGGATTGCGGAGATCCGGGCCTCGGTGGCCGCCGGCGCCGAGGAGATCGACGTTGTGATCACCCGGAGCCATGTGCTCACCGAGAACTGGCGGGCCCTGTACCAGGAGGTGCGCGCCATGCGAGAGGCCTGCGGCGACGCCCACATCAAGACCATCCTCGCCACCGGTGAGCTCGGCACCCTGCGCAACGTGGCGCGGGCCAGTCTGGTCTGCATGATGGCCGGCGCCGACTTCATCAAGACCTCTACCGGCAAGGAGAGCGTGAACGCGACCCTGCCGGTCGGGCTGGTGATGGCGCGAGGCATCCGCGATTACCACGAGCGCACGGGACAGCTCATCGGGCTCAAGGCTGCTGGTGGAATACGCACCGCCCGGGAGGCGCTGGACTGGCTGGCACTGGTCAAGGACGAATTGGGCGACCGCTGGTTACGAGCGGATCTCTTCCGCTTCGGCGCGAGCACACTGCTGGGCGACATCGAGCGCCAGCTGGAGCATTTTGTGACCGGCCGGTATTCCGCGGCGCATCGGCATCCTGCAGGGTGAGAAAGAAGTGAGAAGTGAGAAGTGAGAAGTAAGAGGTAGGGGGAGGTAGGAGAGGTGAGCGGTAAGCGGGGGGTGGACCAATGAGGTCCCTCTCACTTCTCATGTTTCATCTCAACGAGAGCTGAATGGCATCCGTACCCGAGATCTTCCAGACGATGGCTTACGGTCCCGCTCCCGAGTCGGTGGGGCCGGCGAACGCCTGGCTGGAAGCTCACGGCCGGCGCTTCGGGCTCTTCATCGGTGGCGAATGGACCGACGCTAAAGCCGACGGCTTCGAAACTCTGAATCCGGCCACCGGCAAGCCGATCGCCCGCCTGATGCAGGCGAGTGAGGCCGATGTGGATCGCGCCGTGAAGGCAGCGCGGAAGGCTCAGCCGGACTGGTGGGCGCTGGGCGGGCACGGACGGGCGCGCTACCTCTACGCCATCGCCCGCCAGGTGCTGAAGCACAGTCGAGAATTTGCTGTTCTCGAGTCGCTCGACAACGGGAAGCCGATCCGGGAGTCGCGCGACATCGATGTGCCGCTGCTCGCCCGCCACTTCTACTACCATGCCGGCTGGGCCCAGCTGATGGAGCAGGAGCTGCCCGACCGGGTACCGGTCGGCGTGATCGGTCAGATCATCCCCTGGAACTTTCCGCTGCTGATGCTGGCCTGGAAGATTGCGCCCGCGCTGGCGATGGGGAACACGGTGGTGCTCAAGCCAGCCGAGTTCACCTCCCTCACCGCGCTTCGTTTCGCCGAGCTGTGCGAGGAGATCGGGCTGCCGCCGGGGGTGGTGAATATCATCACCGGTGACGGCCGCACGGGAGCGGCGCTGGTTGCCCACCCTGGCGTGGACAAGATCGCCTTTACCGGATCAACCGACGTGGGGCGGATTATCCGCACCGCGACCGCGGGGAGCGGGAAGAAGCTCTCGCTGGAGCTGGGTGGGAAGTCGCCCTTCATCGTGTTCAGCGACGCCGATCTCGACAGCGTCGTCGAGGGAGTGGTGGACGCGATCTGGTTCAACCAGGGCCAGGTCTGCTGCGCCGGATCCCGGATCCTGGTTCAGGAAGGTGTGGCGGACCGGCTCATCGCCAAGCTCAAGCAGCGGATGGAGACGCTCAGGGTCGGTGATCCGCTCGACAAGGCCGTGGATATGGGAGCGATCATCGCCCCGGTTCAGCTGGAGAAGATTCAGGAGCTGGTCCGCCGGGGCGAGGAGGAGGGGGCCACCTTGTGGCAGCCGTCGTGGAGCTGCCCCCAGGATGGGTGGTTCTTTCCGCCGACGCTGTTCACCGAGGTCTCGCCCGCAGCCACGATTGCCCAGGTGGAGATCTTCGGGCCGGTAGTCGTGCTCATGAGCTTCCGCACGCCGGTGGAGGCGGTCGAGCTGGCCAACAACACCCGCTACGGGCTGGCGGCGAGCCTGTGGACCGAGAACATCAACCTCGCGCTGGACGTCGCTCCCCAGCTCAAGGCCGGAACGGTCTGGATCAACTGCACCAATGTCTTCGACGCCGCCAGTGGCTTCGGCGGGTATCGCGAGAGCGGCTTTGGGCGCGAGGGCGGACGGGAGGGGTTGCGGGAGTACGTCCGGTGGGCGGACGGGCGGACAGGCGGACAGGCGGACGGAGAGAAAGGACGACCGGCGGGCAAGCGGGTAGCAAAGGCGGCGAGGCGCACAAATGGAAGGTCGGTTGGGTCTGCCGACCGCCCGTCCGCCCGTCCGCCCGTCCCTCCGATCGACCGTACCCCGAAGCTCTACATCGCCGGCAAGCAGGTGCGGCCCGACTCGGGCTACAGCCTGCCGGTGCTCGATGCCGCCGGCCGGCGGATCGGCGAGGTAGGCCAGGGAAACAGGAAGGACATCCGGAACGCGGTGGAGGCAGCGCACAAGGCGGCGGGATGGGCGCATGCCACTGCCCATAATCGGGCCCAGGTGCTCTACTACCTGGCGGAGAACCTCGCTGCCCGGGCAGATGAGTTCAGCCGCCGGCTGGCCGAGTCCTCGGACGACCCGCAGTCGGCCGCGCGCGAGGTGGAACTGACCATCGAGCGGATCTACACCTACGCCGCCTGGGCCGACAAGTACGATGGACGGGTACATCACACGCCGTATCGGAACGTCACCCTGGCGATGCCAGAGCCGATCGGGGTGATGGGCGTTGTCTGCCCGGATGCCTCGCCGCTGCTGGGCTTCGTCTCAACCGTGCTGCCGGCCGTTGCCATGGGGAACACGGTTGTGGCGGTGCCCTCGAGCCGCGCTCCTCTCCCGGCAACCGACCTCTACCAGGTGCTGGACACCTCCGATCTGCCCGGCGGTGTGGTGAACATCGTCACCGGGCTCAGCGACGAGCTCGCGCCGGTTCTGGCCGCCCACGACGATGTGGATGCGATCTGGTATTTCGGCAGCGCGGAGCTGTCGGCCGATGTCGAGCGTCTCTCGACCGGCAACATGAAGCGGACCTGGGTGGATCTGGGGAAGGCCCGGGACTGGACCGACCCCAGGCGGGCCGCGGGCGAAGAATTCCTGGAGCAGGCTACGCAGGTGAAAAACATCTGGATTCCCTATGGGGAGTGATCCGCTTCACCACAGAGGCACAGAAGGAAATGAGTTCTGTGGTGACCAGTTGACGACTACTCCAAGCCAACCATCTCAAGCAGCAAGCCGTCCCTGAGGCCAAAGCCGCTGACCGTAACGCCGGCCGACTTTACCGCCCGCAACAGCTCCGCAACCACCGCCAATCCCGCCACGATGATGTCGGCTCTCTCGGGCCGGAGCCCGGGCATCCGGCGACGTGATTCGGGCGAGAGACCGGCGAGCTCCAGGAGGAGCTGCTCCACCTCATCCGCTGAAACGATGGTGCCGTGCACCCACCGCCCGCCCGAACCACGACGAGCCAGCACCATGCTCGCGAGAGTCGCGAAGGTCCCGCCCGATCCGATCACCGTGGTGCCGCCCCACTCGGCGAGCTGAACAGCCACCGAAAGCGTTTTCCCGACGTGCTCGCGTAGCTGCCCCAGCGGCAGGGCGAGTTCGGTCAGCCGGACAGCGCCGGCCGGCAGCGAGCGAGACAAACCGACACGGCCCCTGGTCGCCCCGATCAGCTCCAGGCTGCCCCCGCCGATGTCGGCCACGAGCTGGCGCTCGCCGCCGGGGAAGTGGTGAGCGGCGGACCGATAGGAGAGTGCAGCTTCGGTCTCGGGAGAGATGATACGGAGCGGAATATCGAGCGCACGGGCCCGGGCCACGAACTCGGCACCGTTGCCGGCCTCTCTCACCGCGGCGGTTGCCACGGCGGCGAGCCGCCGTACGCCGTGCTTTCGGCAGGTGTCCCGCATCGCCGTCAGGGAGCGAAGGGCGCGGAGCATGGCCTCTTCGCTCAGCCGGCCGGTGGCCGCGAGCCCTGTCCCCAGCCGGGGCTGGTCCTCTGCCTCCTCGATGGCAACGAGCCCGGCATCGGGATCGAACTCGGCCACCGTGAGCAGGAGCGTATTGGAGCCAACGTCGATGGCCGCGAGCCGCTCGCGGTGATCACTCACCTGACGGAGGAGCGGGCCCCGCTTTCCCGAGCCTCGCCCCGGTCCTCGGAATGGTGCTTGATCGAGCGCCCCTCCACCAGAAAGACCACGTCCTCGGCGATGTTGGTGGCGAGATCGGCCACCCGCTCCAGGTTGCGGCTCACCAGGAACAGCTCCATGCCGGAGCCGATGGTATGAGGGTCCTCCATCATGTGGGTGATGAGAATCCGGAACACCGACCGATGCAGCGCGTCCACCTTGTCGTCCCGGAGACAGACCTCGCGCCCGCCGGCGGCATCGCCCCGGATGAAGGCCTCCAGCGCGTCAGACAACATCTCGCGGGCCAGCCGCGCCATATCGATGATCTCGGGCTCAGGCGCGATCGGCCGGGCCTGGTTCAGGCGTTCCGCCGACTGGGCAATGTTCACGGCGTGATCACCCACCCGCTCGAGATCGTTGGCGATCTTCAGGGCCGAGGTGAGCATCCGGAGGTCGCGCGCCATGGGCTGCTGCAGGGCGAGGAGGTTGATGCTTTGCTCCTCGATCTCGACCTCCATGGCGTCGATGACCCGGTCTCCGGCGATGACCCGCTGGGCCTTGTCGCTGTCGCGCTCCAGCAGGGCCTCGACCGCCAGACCAAGCGCCGCCTCAGCTTCCCCCGACATGGTGAGCAACCGGACCTTCACGTGGCTCAGCTCATCGTGAAAGTGGCGATGGACGTCGACGCTCATCCGAATCTCCCCGTGATGTAGGCTTCGGTCCGCTCCTGGGCGGGCTTGGTGAAGAGGCGTTCGGTCTCGTCGAACTCGATCAGCTCGCCGCGGTCGAAGAAGCCGGTGTAATCGGACACTCGCGCAGCCTGCTGCATGTTGTGGGTAACGATCACGATGGTGTAGTGCTGCTTCAGATCGAAGATGAGCTCTTCCACCTTCTGGGTGGCGATGGGGTCGAGCGCGGAACAGGGCTCGTCCATGAGCAGTACCTCGGGCTGGTTGCCGAGTGCCCGGGCAATGCAGAGCCGTTGCTGCTGGCCCCCGGATAGTGCCGTGCCCAGCTCTTCCAGCCGGTCCTTGACCTCGTCCCACAACGCGGCCTGCCGGAGACACCGCTCGACCAGGTCGGGCAGATCGCGCTTGGTCACCAGCGCGTTCAACGCCGGGCCGTAGGCCACGTTGTCGAAGACCGACTTGGGGAAGGGGTTGGGCCGCTGAAAGACCATCCCCACCCGCTGCCTCAGCGCGACCAGGTCGGCACCGGGTCCGAAAACCGACGCGCCCTCGACCAGGATGTCTCCCTCATGCCGGATTCCGGGAATCAGATCGTTCAGCCGGTTGATGGAGCGGAGAAAGGTGGATTTGCCGCAGCCCGACGGTCCGATGATCGCTGTAACGGCCCTCCGCTCGATGGCAAAGGTCAGGTTTGTCAAAGCCGGCCGGGGTCCGTACCAGAAGCTGAACCCGCGCACGTCCACCGCGGGGCTGCCACGCGAGCCGAGTGGCTCCACCGGCGCGCGGGGGGCCAGCGTGACCTTCGGAGCCTGGACGTAGGGTCGAGGGCTGGCCATGGTGCTCATCCGAACCTTCCGGTGATGTAAGCCTCGGTTTGCTCGTTCCTGGGCGCGGTGAAGATCTGCCGGGTTCGCCCCGTTTCCACCATGGTGCCCAGATAGAAGAACGTGGTGGTGTCGGACACCCGTGCCGCCTGCTGCATGTTGTGGGTCACGATGATGATTGTGAAGTCCCGTTTCAGGCCGAATAGCAGCTCCTCGATGCGCTGGGTGCCCTGCGGGTCGAGCGAGGCAGTGGGCTCGTCCAGCAGAATGACATCGGGCGAGGGAGCAATGGTCCGGGCGATACACAGCCGCTGCTGCTGCCCGCCCGACAACGCCATGGCGCTGGTGCCGAGCCGATCCTCCACCTCGTCCCAGAGTGCGGCCTGGCGGAGCGACCGCTCGACTACCCCATCGAGCTCGGCTTTCGGCAGCCGACGATTCACCCGCAGCCCGGCCGCCACGTTGTCGTAGACCGACATCGTCGGGAACGGGGTGGGTCGCTGAAATACCATGCCCACCCGCCGCCGGAGCTGCATCGCGTTCACCTTCGGCGCGTAGATGTCCTCGCCGTCCAGCAGGACTCGCCCGGTGATCCAGCCCTGGTCGGAGAGCTCGTGCATCCGGTTGAGGGTCCGGAGGAAGGTGGATTTGCCGCATCCCGACGGTCCGATCAGCGCGTGGACCTGATTGGGCGCAAAGGCCAGCGATACGCCTTTGACCGCGGTGAATTTTCCGTACATCGCGGTGAGCTTGTCCGTGGCGATCCGCGCGGTGGTCCTGACGCCGCCCGACGACGGAGCTCCGGCGATGCTGAGGGTGGCCTCAGCCATTCAGAGTAAACCTCCGGCGGACCGCCAGCCTGGCCCCCAGGCTCAGCAGGAAGACCACCATGATGAGCACGAGGGCGGCGGCCCAGGCGTAACGATGCCATTCCTCGTACGGCCCGGTGGCGTAGGTGAACACCGTGAGCGGCAGCGCGGCCATCGGCTGGTCGATATCGAAGCTCAGATATTGGCTGCCCAGCGCGGTAAAGAGCAGCGGCGCGGTCTCGCCGGCGATGCGTGCCACCGCCAGCAGCCCGCCGGTCATGATCCCGGGAAGCGTCGCCCGCACCACCACCGAGAGGCTGGTCCGCCACCGCGGGTAGCCCAGCGCCAGCGCCGCCTCTCGCAGCGAGTTGGGCACCAGCTTGATCATCTCTTCGGTAGTACGCAGCACCATTGGGATCAGGAGCAGGGCCAGGGCGACGCTACCCGCCAACGCCGAGAAGTGCTTCTGCTGCGCTACGATCCAGGCCCAGGCAAAGACGCCCACCACAATCGAGGGCGTGCCGTTCAGCACGTCCGCCACGAACCGGGTCACCCAGGTGAGCCGGCTGCTGGGATACTCGGCGCAATAGATGCCGGCTCCGATTCCTATCGGCAACCCGATGATGCTCGCCATCCCCACGATGAGGAGCGTTCCCACCAGCGCGTGAGCCACCCCGCCCCCGGTCTCGCCGGCCGGTGCGGGCATCCTGGTGAAGAAGTCCAGCGAGAGGCTGCCGGCCCCCTTGAGGATCAGGTTCAGCAGAATGAAGAAGAGCGGCAGCAGGGCGACGATGACCGCGCCGATCATCAGCCCGACCATCAGGTTGCTGAAGACCCGGCGGAGGATGCGGCGATTCATGCGAGAGGCCGGCGGATCACAGGGCGCTGCTTCCCGCACCCGATCCGCGGGCGACCCGCCAGATCAAGAGCCGGGCCCCGGCGTTTACCACCACGGTCACCAGGAAGAGCAGGAAGGCCACGTAGGCCAGAGCGGACAGGTGCAGGTCGCCTACGGCCTCGGAGAACTCGTTGGCGATGGCGGCGGCCATGGTGTAGCCGGGCGCAAAGAGCGATGCCGCGATCTCGTGCCGGTTTCCGATGAGCATGGTCACCGCCATCGTCTCTCCCAGCGCTCGCCCCAGCCCCAGGATGACCGCTCCGATGATCCCGGACCGGGCGTACGGCAGCACGGCGGTGGTCACCGCTTCCCACCGGGTCGCTCCGAGTGCGAGCGCGGCCTCCCGCTGCGTGTTGGGCACGGCCAGAAGCACCTCCCGGCCGACCGACATGATGTAGGGCATCACCATGATGGCGAGGATGATTCCGGCCGCCAGCATGGAGGGACCGTAGATCGGACCCTGAAAGAGCGGAAGAAAGCCCAAGCTCTCGCGGAGGAAGGGAAAAACGGTCGTCCGGAGCAAAGGGATGAGGACGAAGATGCCCCAGAGGCCGTATACCACACTTGGTATCGCCGCCAGGAGACCGATGAGAAAGGCCACCGGCTGTCGCACCGCCTTGGGGGCGAACTCGGTGAGATAGATGGCCACGCCGAGCGAGAGCGGCACCGCAATCAGCAGCGCCAGGAGGGACGACGCGAGGGTGCCGAAGATGAGTGGCAGCGCGCCGAACTTTTCGGCCACCGGGTCCCACACGCTGGTGGTGACGAAGCCGAACCCGAATCGGGCGATGGCGAGGCGTGCGCCGTCCCAAAGCTCGAAGACCAGCAACGCGAGCAGCGTCGGCACCGCCAGCGCGGCGAGCGTCAGCAGGGTCTTGAAGACCCGGTCGCCGTGGTTGGCCAGCTCGAGCGAAACGGCCCGGCTGGCAGGTGCTGGAGGAGCCGTTTCAGCCGGCGCGGTCATGGCAGGATCTTAGGGCGAGCATCACCGGGAACAGTCACGGATGTGTAACGGCTGCGTCACGGATTCTGTACCCCAGCGAAGGGGTCCTTACCGGACGACCTTCTGACGCACCAGCTCGATCACCGGAAGCGGGAGCGGCGCGTAGTGCAGGTCTGCTGCCATCCGCTGGGCCGGAGGCTCCAGCATCCAGGCGACGAACCTGTGAATGGCTCCCGCCCTGGCGGTGTCGGGATCATTCCTTCCGAATCAGAAGCCAGGTGAACGAGGAGATGGGATAGGAATCGGGCCCGGGGGCATTGGTGATCGACACCCGGAAATCGGTAGCCGGTGGCAGCCTGGCCCCAGCGGCCGCGGCGGCGACGCTCTTCAAGGTGGGCTGAACCAGAACACCGGACGCGTTGCGCAGCCTGGCAGACGGGAGCCCGTTGGAAATAGCGTAGATCAACTCCACGTAGCCGATGCTGCCGGGTGACTGCTTGATCTGCTGGGTGACCCCTTCGTTGCCCTTCCCCCCCAACCCGATCGGCCAGTTGACCGAGGTAGCGCGCCCCACCTGTCGGCTCCAGGTCGAAGACACCTTGGACAGGTAATCGGTGAAGATGAAAGTGGTGCCTGAGCCGTCCGAGCGGTGGACCACGATGATGTCCTCCGCCGGCAATGCGACCCCTGGATTGAGGGCGGCGATCCTGGCGTCGTTCCAGCGGGTGATCCGGCCGAGGAAGATGTCGGCCAACAGGCCGCCATCGAAATTGAGCTGGGTCTTTCCGAGAGTGGGAAGATGGTACGTCACGCTCACCGCGCCCAGCACGGTGGGCATGTGCACCACGTTGCCTTTCACGGCAGCGATCTGCTCGTCGGTCATGGGACCGTCGGTGGCGCCGAAGTCCACGGTGCCTTCGATGGACTGACGGATGCCACCGCCCGACCCGATTGACTGATAGTTGATGCGAACGCCGGTCTCCTTGGCGTAGGCATCGAACCACTTGGTGTAGAGCGGCGCGGGAAACGTGGCTCCCGCACCGGTGATCACCGGGCCTCCGCCCCTGGCCGCGTCCGGCCGGCCGGAATCCGAGCTCGGCGGCCGCTCGCCTCCGCATGCCACCAGGAGGGCAACGGAGGCGAGATATGCGGTGGTACGTGACATGGCAATCTCCATTTCTACCGAGCCGCGATCGCCTTACCCCCGGCCTTCAATGTAGCGAGCCGCGCCTCGACCGGCGTAAGAACTGGAGCGGGGAGCGGTGCGTAATGGAGAGCCGCGGCCATGTTCTGGGCTTCCGGCGTGATCATCCAGGCCAGGAAATCCCGGATAAGCTTGGCCTTCGCTGCATCCTTGTTGTCCTTCTTCACCAGAAGCCAGGTGAAAGAGGCGATAGGGTACGCCTCCGCTCCCGGCGCGTTGGTGATCGACACGCGGAAATCAGTGTCCTTCGGCAGCTTGATCCCAGCCGCAGCGGCCGTGACCGACTCTAGTGACGGCGTGACATAACTGCCCGAGGCGTTCTTGATCTGGCCGTAGGGAAGGTTATTGGAGAGGGCGTAGATCAGCTCGACGTAGCCCAGTGCTCCTTCGACCTGTTTGACCTGCTGGGTGACACCTTCGTTTCCCTTGCCGCCGAGACCGACCGGCCAGTTCACCGAGGTGGCGTAACCGACTTTGTCCTTCCACTCGCGGGAGAATTTGTTCAGATAGTCGGTGAACACGTACGTCGTGCCCGAGCCGTCGGAGCGATGCACCACCACGAGATCGATTTCGGGGAGCTTCGCGCCCGGATTGAGGGCGGCGATCTTGGGGTCGTTCCATTTGGTTACCCGGCCCATGAAGATGTCCACCAGGAGGGTGCCGTCGAACTTGAGCTGGGCATCTCCGAGTGATGGCAGGTTGTATGTCACCACCACCGCGCCCAGCACGGCTGGAACGTGGAGAACATTGCCGGCCACCGCCTGGATCTGGGACTCGTTCATCGGACCGTCGGTGGCGCCGAAGTCCACCGTGCCCTCAGTGAACTGACGGATGCCGCCGCCGGAGCCGATGGACTGGTAGTTGATCTGGATGCCCGTCCTCTTGTTATAGGCATCGAACCACTTGGTGTAAATCGGATTGGGGAACGTAGCCCCGGCGCCGGTGAGGCCCTGGGCCACCACGGGCGCGGCCGAGACCAGAAGGCCGGTCACCATCAATAGGCTGCGTTTTATCACTTTGTCTCCGCCTGCTTAAAAGTTGACGGTCAGCGCGCTACGTACGCCGCTGATGCTCGGGGTCACGTCTCCCTGGAAGCTTTCCCGCTCGTACGCCACCCGGAACTGAGCCCGGCTGGACATGTAGACGCCGAGCACCGCCGTGATGGTGGTAGCGCGGTCATTGTCGGCATCGGTGTTGGGGTCGGCAATGTCGACCCGGAAGGCGGGCTCGAAGGCGTAGAGCCACGAAGTCGGGCTCTTCATGCGGATGTTGTACGCCGCCACGCCCTGGATTCCTTGAATGGTGAACTTTGAGGCGGTGGCGTCGTTCCCGTGGAGGTACTCGGCCAGCGCGAACAGCCCTTCGTCACCCGGCTTGCCCCACTGCGCGTCCACGCCGAACGCGTAATTAGTGAAGGCCGAATCCAGCACGCCGCCGGCCGTGACGATGCCGTCATGCGCGAACCAGGACCCCCCCACATCCAGTTTCGAGGTGATTCCGACAGTGCCCCGGGCCCCGAAGCTCTTCTTGTCGTTGACGTCGTTGAGGCTCTCGCCCTGTCCGTTATAGGCACCGACCTTGACCGTCACGAGGCGGGTATCGTCCAGCTTGTATTCGTAGCGCACGCTCGCGCCGACATCATGGGAGAGGAAGCCGGCAGCGGCGAAGAGGTCGTTGGAGGCTCGGGCAAGCAGTCCCTGGCCGGCCCCGCGCTCGATCGATGGCAGGTTGTTGGACGACGTCAGCTCGTACCGGCTGTACGGCCGCTTCTCCTGGCCGGCGCGGAGGTAGAGCGCTCCCTTGCCGGCCTCGGGGCTGAACCGGACGTCGATGTAGGCGTCCCGGAGCCGGATTCCGCTGCGGCCGGTGGTGCGGCAGGTCACGGTCGGTGTTCCACCGCCGACCGGCACCGGCGTCGAGGTACAGGTGGTCGCGACGCCGCTGAGATTCCGGCCGCCCTCGAACGACGGCTGGATGTAGACCGCAACGTTCTCCGAGATCTGCCCCCTGGCCTCGATGCGGGCCCGGCGGGTGAAGAAGTTGCCCTTTGGTCCGACGGTGGCTGCGTAGTCCTCATTGGAGAAGTAGTAGAACTGCTCCTGGAGCCGTCCTGTGAGCTTGACGTTGGGGTAGGTCGTCTGGCCACTCGCCGAGCCAAGCGCGATGGACGTTAGCAGTGCCACCGGGCTCAAGGTCCTGCGCAACCACGGTCCCATAACTCCCCTTTCGAGGTCGGAAGTCGCGTGTGCCGGACGGCGCGTCCGGGTGGAGCCAATCGCCAGTGGCTCGCACGAGTGTAAGGAAGGGGGAAGGCGTCACGGAAAATCATACGATTTGTAACAGGAGGGTAAAGCCTGGGAGCTGGGAGCTAGGAGCTGGGGAGCCTGGAGCATCTCGCCCGTCTGGCTTCACCTTCCAGCTCCTAGCTTCCAGCTCCTAGCTCACCAGGAAACCAGCACGTCACCGTGGTGCCGGCTCCGCGCTCGCTTTCGGCGTAGACTCTGCCACCATGCGCCTCGACCAGGTGCTTGACGATGGCGAGTCCCAGCCCGGTGCCGCCCTCTTCCCGTGAGCGGGAGTGATCCGCCCGGTAGAACCGCTCGAAGATGCGGGGCAGGTGCTCGTGGGAGATTCCGGAGCCGTTGTCCACCACGCCGATTGCCACGCCGGCGTCTTCCAGGCGGCTCCGGCACACGACGCGGCCACCGCGGGCGGTATAGCGCAGCGAATTGTCGAACAGATTGGTCAGCACCTGGCGCAGGGCATCCGCATCCGCCTCCACCGTCCCTGCGCCGGGCCCAATGTCCACTTCGAACAGCACCCCGCGCGCCGCGGCCCGCTCGGCAAACTCGTTCCACATCGCCAGGGCGGCGTCCCGCACATCCACCGGCTCCGGCTCCGGCTGCCAACGTCCGGCCTCGATCCGGGCGAGATCGAGCAGGTCATCCACCAGCCGCTGCATGCGTCTGGCGTTGTCGAGGATCGTGCCCAGGAACCGGCGGGCTGTGTCCGGCTCCGGTGCATCCGTCAGGAGCGTCTCGGCGTACCCCGAGATCGAGGTCAGCGGAGTCTTGAGCTCGTGCGACACGTTGGCAACGAAATCCCGGCGCACGGCCTCGAGGCGGCGAAGCTCGGTCAGGTCGTGGATCACCAGCACCGCGCCTCCCGATGGCAGGGGGCGGGCGTTCATGAGGATGGCGCGCCCATCGATGTCGAGCTCCCGGTCCTCGATCGCCTGACCTCGCAGGACCGCATCTACGACTTCGCGAGCCGCCTTCACCCGAAACAGCTCAGAGAGGTCGGGAAGCACAGCTGCCACTTCGTAGCCGAGGAGACGGCGGGCCGCCGCGTTGGCCGTCACCGTGCGCCCCCGCTCATCGGTTGCGATCACTCCCTCCACCATCGATTCGACCAGCGCGGCGGTCTCGGCCTGCTCTCGCCGGAGCTCGTCGAAGCGATCGCCGAGCTGCTGGTGCATCTGGCGCAGGGCCTGCACCAGCCCGTCGATATCGGGAATGCCGGAGCGGGGAAATCGCGGAGGGGCTCCCGCCGCGATGGCTCGGGCCGCGGCGCCGATGGCAATGAGCGGCTGAGCGATGGAGCGTCCCGCCAGCAGGGCGAGCAGACTGCCCACCAACAGTGCGAGCAGCGCGGCGCCGGCGACCGCACGCTGAGCCCTGAGGACTACCTCATCTACCTGGTTCAGGCCGGCGGCCACCCGGATCACCGCTGGTCCTCCCGGGATGGCGACGTAGAGGAACGGACGGCCGACCGTCTCACTTCGGCGGCGGGCCACTCCGCGGCCCGTTGCCAGCGCAGCACGTACCTCGGGACGTCCGCTGTGGTTTTCGATCATCGGCAGCGGGCCGATGGGGAAGTCGCTGTCGGCCCGGACCCAGCCGTCTCGATCGATCAGGGTGATGCGATGTCCGGTCTGGGCGGCCAGCCGGTGGAGATCGGCCTGCCAGGTGGTGGAGTCCGGCGGAAGAGCCTCCCGAACCAGCCGGGCCTCCCGCTCGAGGTTCTGGCCGATGTCGCCCTCGAGGTCTCGCCGGAGGGAGCGTTCGGCTACCCAGAGGAGAATCGACACCGCAAGCACGAGGATGAGAACCGAACCGAGCACCAGGCGTTTGACAAAGGTCACCGGCTCTTGGCCCCTCGCTCGTTGCCCCTGAACCGATAACCGAATCCGCGCACCGTCTCGATCATCTTACCGGCCTCACCCAGCTTGGTGCGGAGCCGCTGCACGTGCATATCCACCGTCCGGGTCTGGATGTCCGGCTGCGCTTCCCAGACAATCTCCAGCAGCTGGGGACGGGACTGTACCCGGCCCCGGCGCTCGACCAGAGTAAGCAACAGCTTGTATTCGGTGGCAGTGAGGCTGAGCTCCTGCCCGTGGATCGTGGCGCGGTGGGCCGAGCGGTCGATCGAGATGGGGCCGGCGGTGAGGGTCGAGCCGGCAGTCACCGCCGGCGAGCCCAGTCGGCGGAGCAAGCCGCCGACTCTGAGGGATAGCTCCTGGGGCGAGAAAGGCTTGGTGAGATAGTCATCGGCCCCGAGCGAGAGCCCCCGGATCCGGTCGGTTTCCTCCCGGCGGGCCGTCAGGAGAATGACGCCGACCTCCCGGGTCTCCTCCCGCTTCCTGAGCTCGGCCAGGACCTCGTAGCCCGACACCCCCGGCAGCATCAGGTCCAGGATCACGATGTCGGGGCGCTCCTCCCGCGCCGCCTTCAGCGCATCGGTCCCGTTGGCGGCAGTCGACACCCTGAAACCGGCCTTGGCCAGGTGATAGGCGACCAGAGCGGTGATGTCGGGCTCATCATCCACCACGAGGATGCGGTGCGTCATGAGGGCCTCTTCGGTCGGGCCAGCTGCCGGCCAGCCGGCGGCCCCGGAACACGGCTTCGGGTGTGGGTGCGACTCCGATCCACGGCGCGGTGCCGCTCGGCTCGCATCTCACCGTCGTCATGAACCACGGCTTCGAGGATGGCCGCGAGCATGCGAGCATGCTTGCCGGTATCGTGACGCAGTCGGTACAAAACGAACTGGGCGATGGGCGTGTCCCGGACCAGGTCGACCCGCCGTAGCACCTGAAGGTGCCGGGATACCGTGGGCTGCGGCAGGTCCAGCACTGCCTGGAGGTCGGAGACAAACAGCGGTGCGGCGGCCAGACAGTTCAGGATCCGGAGCCGGGTGGGCTCCGCAACCGTTACCAGGAGGTCGGCGGCGGACGTGGTGTTCATATACGCGTAAACGAATATACCCCCAGGCGAATGGACGCAAGGGCGGGCGGACCGCGGACAGCCGAGTGCATCCATCCCGAGCCCCTCGTGCGACGGCCTCGACCTTCCATCCCTCCTCGCCTTTCCCGATATTCCCGCATGCTCTCTCTGCTCACAATGTTGGTGCTCGCCGCTCAGATGCAGGACTCGGCGCACGTTGTCGTGGTCGCGACCACCGACATCCACGGTCATGCCACCGACTGGGACTACGTCACCAATCAGCCCTCCTCCGGAGGGCTGACCCGGGTGGCCACGATCGTTGACTCGCTCCGGGCGACCTATCCGGGGCAGGTGGTGCTGGTCGATGCGGGGGACCTGATCCAGGGTGACCCGTTCGCCACCTACTTTGCCCGGGTGGCCCCCCGCGATCCGAATCCGGTCATCGAGGCCATGAATCTGACCGGCTACGACGTTGCGACGCCGGGTAACCACGATTTCGACTGGGGCCTCAGGTTGATGCGTCAATTCGTGGCCGGCGCCACCTTCCCCTACGTAAGTGGCAACCTCCGCAGGCTGCCCGGTGACACGCTGCTCTTCCAGCCCTACGCCATCCTCAATCGTCGGGACGTAAAGATCGGAATCACCGGCTTCACCACACCGGGGACTGCGGTGTGGAATCGCGATCAGCTGGAGGGGAAGCTCCGGGTGGATCGCATTGCCATCGCGGCTGGACCGATGCTCCAGGCGCTGCGGCGAGAGTCGGACCTGGTGGTGGCGCTGGTTCACAGCGGCCTGGGGGAATCCGGCTCCTACGACACGGCGGGTGTGGGCGGCGAAAACGAGGCGGCCTCGCTGGCCCGACTTCCCTATCGGCCGGACCTGGTGGTCGTGGGCCATTCGCACCGGGAGATGCGCGACTCGGTGCTGGGAGGTGTTCACTTTGTGCAGCCCCGGCCCAACGGGGGCAGCGTTTCCGTCACTCACGTGGATCTGGTTCGTGAAGACGGGCGGTGGAGACCGCTGCGGATCCGCGGCGAGCTGATCTCGACGGCGCGCACGGTTCCATCCGGTCGACTGGTCCAGCGCCTGGCGTCGGCCCACGAAGCGGTGCTCCAATGGGCGGACGTCGCGCTGGGTGAGGCCGCTGGGCCCATGCGGGCGGCAACTGCTCGGCTGGAGCCCACTCCAATTCTCAACTTCGTGAACGCCGTCCAACTCAAGCGCACCGGCGCCGACCTGTCGGCCGCTTCGGCCTTCGACCTGCGGGCCGGCTTCGACAGCGGTACGATCCGGATGCGGCAGCTGCTCGCGCTGTATCCCTACGACAATACCCTCCGGGTGGTGCGCATCACCGGTGCCCAACTGAAAGAGTACCTGGAGCACAGCGCCCGGTATTATCGCACCGATGCCGTCGGCCGAGTCTCGATCAACGAGAGCGTGGCCGGCTACGACTACGATGTCATTGCCGGTGTGCGGTACGACGTCGACTTGCGCCGGCCATTGGGGGATCGGATCCGAAACCTGTCCTTCCAGCGCCGCCCGGTCAGCCGCACCGCCAGCTACACCCTGGCGCTGAACAGCCATCGTCAAACCGGAGCCGGGGGATACGGCATGCTTCGGGGCGCGCCAGTGGTCTACGACAAGGGAGAAAACATCCGGGACCTCCTGATCGAGGAGATCCGGAGCCGCAAGGTGATCGATCCTGGCGACTACACCATCAGTGAGTGGCGGATCATCCCCGAGACCGCGGCTTCGACCCTGCGCGGGCTCCTGCGGATTCCCTCTCGGCCGCTACCCGCCGGGGCCCGGGATACCATCCTCCTCCGGGTGCTCGCGACCACCGATCTTCATGGGTCCTTGCTGCCGAAGACGGACTCGGAGGGCCGCCGCGCGGGCGGCTTGGCGGCCCTGAAGGGCCTGATGGACAGCCTCGATGCCGGCTGCGGTTGCCCGGTGCTGCGGCTGGACGCCGGGGATCAGATGCAGGGCACCTTCCTTTCCAATGTCACGGCCGGCCGGTCCATGATCGAGGCGCTCAACCACCTTGGCCTCACCGCAGCGACCATCGGTAACCACGATCTCGACTGGTCCGTGGATACCTTACGCCGGCGGATGGCCGAGTCGCGGTATACCTGGCTGGCCGCTAACGTCTTTGATTCCGTATCTGGCCGGCGGCCGGAATGGGCGACGCCGTACCGGGTGGTGCAGGCGGGCGGTCTCAAGGTGGCGGTCGTGGGGTACATTACGGCCGAGTCCAAGGAAGCCATCAAGGCTGAATGGACCGCGGGGCTCCGCTTCGGCGAAGGTGTGCTACCGATAAATGATGTATTGACCGAAGTGAGGGCGCTCCGGCCCGATGTGACCATCCTGCTGGCTCATGCCGGGGCCGACTGCCACGGTACCGTGTGCACGGGCGAGATGATTCGCTTCGCGGATGCGGTGGCGTCGAAAACGATTGATCTCATCATTGCCGGGCATACGCACGAGCTGGTCAACACCAGGATCGCGGGGGTCCCGATCGTCGAGGCCGGGGTAGGCGGCCGAGCCCTGGCGGTTGCGGATCTGGTCAGGACGCCTGCCGGTGGCAGAGAAGTGAGGACGCGGATCGTGCCGGTCAACCCCGATTCGATTCGAGAGGATGCGGTGGTGTCAGCCCTGGTCGAGGGCTATAGCCGCAGGGCCGAGTCCGCAACCAAGCGGATCGTAGCCTCGCTCAAGCTGCCGCTCTTCCGCCGGGGCAACCAGTATCCGCTCGGGTACTTGATAGCGGAGGCTCGCCGAAATGTGCTGCGGGCCGATCTGGGCCTGGTGGGTAACGGCGGGATTCGGAGTGAGCTGGCCGGCGGGCCTGTCACCTACGGACAGCTCTACGAGGTGCAGCCCTTTCAGAACGCGCTGGTGAGGCTGACCCTCACCGGACGCCAGCTCCAGGAGGTCCTGGAGCATGCACTGGCAGGCGGCACCCCGGCCGCGCACGTCGCGGGCGCGGTGGTGCGCTACGACCCTCGCCGGCGCGCCGGCCAGCGGATTCGAAGTGTGGAGGTGCAGGGGCGTGCGTTGCGTCGTGATGGACGGTACACTCTGGCGGTAGACGATTTCCTGTCGGGCGGCGGTGACGGGTACAACATGCTGATCGGGCTCCCCGCCGAACCGGGAGGCATACTCGATGTGGACGCTGTGATCACCTACCTTCGGCGCCTTCCTCCGCCGGTGGAGATCATCGCTCGCCCCGGGTTCGTGTCCAACCGCCGATGAGCAATACCATGCGTGTCTTCGTAAACGCCGGCGCCGTGGACCTGCCGTCAGGCGCAGACGTGGGGGCCGCGGTACGGGAGTTCGACCCCGCCCTGGAGAAGCAGGTCGTCTCCGGTACCGCGTACGTGACCGATGGCCGTGGCATCGAGATCGATCCCGCCACTCCGCTCGAGGGTGGTGCCATTCTGCGGGTGGTGGTGCGGGCGCGGCGGAGCGGGAATGGCCATGCTGACACGTGAGCTGATCGGCCGTCTTCCCAAGGCGGAGCTGCACGTTCACCTGGACGGTTCCCTGCGTCCCGCAACCATGGTCGAGCTGGCCCGCACGGCCAAGGTCGTTTTGCCGTCCTATGACCCCGATACCCTGGGGCGGTTCATGCTGGTGGACGACGCCGCCGATCTACAGGACTATCTGGACCGATTCGACCTCACCATCCCGCTCCTGCAGACTCCAGAGGCGATCGAGCGGGTGGCCTACGAAATGGTGGAGGACGCGGCCGGCGACAACGTTCGATATCTCGAGGTCCGGTACTGTCCCCACCTGAGCCAGAGACAGGGCCTGACGCTGGATGCGGTCATGCAGGCCGAGCTTCGGGGGCTGGCGCGGGGTGAGCGTGACTTCGGAGTCGTCGCCCGGGTGATCAACTGCTCCCTCCGCCACTATGATCCCGCGGTGTCGGTCGAGATCGCGGAGTGCTCGGTGAAATTTCGGGATCAAGGCGTGGTGGCCTTCGATCTCGCTGGAGGAGAGGCCGGGCGTCCCCCGGGAGCTCATCGCGCCGCGTTCGACGTGGCGGCCCGAGGACTCCTGGGGGTGACGGTCCATGCCGGCGAGGCGGCCGGCGCACAGTCGATCGCCGATGCCGTGCAGCTTTGTCACGCCGACCGGATCGGCCACGGAACCCGGCTCTACGAGAGCCCGGAGCTCCAGGGTTACATTCGCGACCGGCGGATCCTGATCGAGGCCAACATCACCAGCAACGTGCAGACCCGTGCGGTGAGCCGGGCCTCGGAACACCCGGTACGAGGCTACTTTGATGCCGGCCTCAATGTCACCTTGTGCACCGATGGCTGGCTCATGGCTGGCGTGTCCATGAGTGACGAGTACTGGCTGGCCCATACTGAGCTGGGCTTCAATCGAAATGAGATCGACCGAATGATCCTGAATGCGTTCGAGGGCGCGTTTCTGCCCTGGCCCGAGCGGCTCGAGCTTCTGAGCCGGGCCCGGGACGAGCTGGCCGACATCCGCTGAGGGAGACGTGAGCATGCGTGCTGCGATCCTTGCCGTTCTCCTCTTCACCGGCGCCTTGTTCGCGGCCTGGGTGGTCCCGGGGCTCACCTGGCAGGGCGTTCACCGGGTGCTGGCCCAGCAGACGCCGTCGGTTCAGACCGATTCCCCGGGTGTCGCCGCCCCCGAGGCCCCCGCATCCCAACCCACATCGGGGCGACCGGGATTGCTGCTCCGCCTGAGGGGCCTTCTTGGCATCCTGGCCATCCTGGCGATCGCCATCGCCTTGTCCCACAACCGGAAGCAAATCCGCTGGCGCGTCGTGGCCTGGGGCCTCGGACTCCAGCTGTTGTTCGCGATCTTCGTGCTCCGGATTCCGGCCGGCCAGCAGCTGTTCCGCGCGCTGGGCGACTTCGTGACCTCCATCCTCAACTATTCGTACGTGGGCTCGCAGTTTGTCTTCGGCGAGCTGGGCAAGCCCAATTCGAGCCTGGGCGTCATCTTCGCGTTTCAGCTGCTGCCCGCCATCATCTTCGTCAGCGCACTCTTCGCGATCATGTACTACCTCGGGGTCATGCAGCTCATCGTGCGGGCGTTCGCCATCCTGATGAGCCGGGTGATGGGCGCCAGCGGGGCGGAGAGCCTGAACGTGGCCGCCTCGATCTTCATGGGTCAGACCGAGGCCCCACTGACCATTCGACCGTTTCTCGCCCGGATGACCCGCTCCGAGCTGATGACGGTGATGACCTCCGGCATGGCCCACATCTCCGGATCGATCATGGTGGCGTACATCGCCTTCGGCATCGAGGCCCGCCATCTCCTGACTGCCGTCATCATGACCGCGCCGGGGACGATCATGATGGCGAAGCTCTTCGAGCCCGAAACCGGAGTCCCGGAAACCTATGGGAAGCTCAAACTCGATATGCCCAAGCAGGACGTGAACCTGCTCGATGCGGCAGCGCGCGGCACCAGCGAAGGGCTGAACCTGATGCTCAACGTCATTGCCATGCTGGTCTCATTCGTGGCGCTGGTGGCGCTGGTGAACGGTGGTTTCGGGGCCATTCACCGATATGCCGAGTGGTTCCCCGCCAATCTCCAGACGGTGCTGGGCTGGATCTTCCAGCCGATGGCCTGGCTTATGGGTGTGCCGTCGCAGGACAGCGGCACGATTGGAAGCCTGTTGGGCACCCGCATGGTGTTGAACGAGTTCATTGCCTTCGCCGAGCTTGGACCCATGAAGGCGCAGCTGGATCCGCGGTCCTTTACCATCGCGTCCTTCGCCCTGGCGGGGTTCGCCAACTTCAGCTCCGTGGGCATCCAGCTCGGCGGGATCGGCGCACTGGTGCCCGAGCGGAAGCGCGACCTCGCCCGGCTCGGTATCCGCGCCATGCTGGCAGGGACCTTGGCGAACTTTCTGTCGGCGACGATAGCCGGGATTCTGCTGTGAGGAAGGTGGGTGGGTCAGCGGGTCAGCGGGGCAGCGGGGCAGTCATTCCGGACGTGGATGCGGCTGCCGCCGTGGTGCGAGATCGGCTAGGGAGCCGTCGGCCTCGTATCGCGGTAGTTCTCGGATCGGGCCTGGGATTTCTCAGCCAGGTCATGGACGATCCGGTGAAGATTCCCTACAGCGAGATCCCGGGCTTTCCCCGGACGACAGTGATCGGGCATGGCGCCGAGCTGGTGGTTGGGAGACTTGGCGGCAAGGAGGTACTCGTCCAGAGTGGCCGGTTTCATCTATACGAGGGCCACGACGTGGCCACCACCGCCATGCCGGTCCGGGTATTCGCCACCCTCGGCATTACGACGCTGATCCTCACCAACGCGGCCGGCGGCATCCGGCGCACCTTTTCGTCCGGCACCCTGATGTTGATCGCGGATCACATCAACCTGACCTTCCGGAATCCGCTGATCGGACCGGTGCTTGCGGGCGAAGAGCGGTTCCCCGACATGTCGGACCCGTATGACAAGGAGCTCCGGGCCCTCGCCCGCGAGGTGTCGCGAACCAAACGCATCGCCCTGGACGAAGGCGTGTACATCCAGCTCCTCGGTCCCAGCTACGAGACCCCGGCCGAGATTCGAATGGCAGACCGGCTTGGTGCCGACGCCGTTGGGATGTCCACCGCGCTTGAGGTCATCGCGGCTCGAGCGCGTGGTCTCAGGTGCCTTGGCTTCTCGGTGGTGACCAACCTGGCCTCCGGCATCTCACCGACGAAACTCGGTCATGTCGAGGTGATGGAGACTGCCAACCGGGTGCGGCACGAGCTGGCGGGGCTGGTCGAAGGAGTCATCGAGCGGCTGTAGACGCGGATACCGTGTGGTTGAGCGGGCCAAAGCCGGCCCCGAGATTTGGAGCCGCCGCAATGGCGCGGTGTACGAAATCGAGCCCGGTGGCGACAGCCTCCTCGAGGGGACGGCCCAGCGCCAGGCCTGCTGTGATGGCCGCCGACAGAGTGCAGCCGGTTCCGTGGGTGGATGTGGTCTCGATGCGCGGGTGGGTGAAGCGGCGGATACCAGAGGGCGTGGCCAGGATGTCCACGATCTGGCCGGCCGACAGGTGACCACCCTTGAGCAGCACGGCGCCGGCTCCGAACCGCAGCAACGTCGTGGCCGCGCGTTCCATCGTGCCTACGTCATGAACCACGCGCCCGGTGAGGATCGCCGCTTCATCGGTGTTGGGGGTCACCAGGGCGGCCAGGGGGAGCAGGTCGTCCCGGATGACCTCCTCGGCCTCGGCCGTGAGCAGCCGGGCGCCGGAGGTCGAGACCATGACCGGGTCCACGACCAGGGGTGCCCAGCCGTTTTCCCGGATCGCGCGCGCCACCCGGCGAACGACCCCGGCCTCCGCCAGCATGCCGGTCTTGAGAGCCGCCGGGGGAAGGTCCTCGGCCAGCGCGGTGAGCTGTGCGCCGATCATCGAGTCGGGGACCGTCTCCACCGCGCGCACCCCCAGCGTATTCTGCGCCGTGAGGGCGACGATGACCGAGGTACCAAACACGCCGAACTGCTGGAAGGTCTTGAGGTCGGCCTGGATGCCGGCGCCACCGCCGGAGTCGGAGCCGGCGATGGTGAGCGCGATCTTCATCGGGTGAGTATCTCCATGAGCAGCTCCCTTCAGACGCTGATCCGGGATCTCCGTCGCCGCCGCGGGCGCGAGCGACGCGGGCTGGCCCTGGCGGAAGGGGTTCGTCTCGTCGAGGAGGCGCTCGCTACGGATGTTACAGTCCGCGGCGCCGCGGTGTCGCCGGCGCTGGAAGCTACCATCCGGGGGAAGGCGCTCAAAGCGGCCCTGCTGCAGAAGGGTGTCGCGGTCGAGGCGGTCAGCGAGCAGGAGCTGGACGAGCTGGCCGACACCGAGCATCCCCAGGGCGTTGTGGCCGTGGTCGAGCCGAAGGGATGGAGCCTCACGGATATCCGCCTGCTGCCCGGAGTCACGGCCTTGGTGTTGGATGGAGTGCAGGATCCCGGCAACGTCGGCACCATGCTGCGTACGGCTCTTGGCCTCGGGGCCGCGGGGCTGATCGCGCTCAAGGGCACCGCCGACCTTACCAACCCCAAGGTCCTGCGCGGTGGCATGGGCGCCAGCTTCCGCCTGCCGGCGGTCCTCGCGACGCCCGAAGAGCTGGTGGCGTGGGCTCGTCTGCAACGGGCGCAGATCTGGGTTGCCGACATGGCCGGCGAAGACCTGAGCCGCTTGCCTCAACGGACTCCGCAGCGACCACCCGTCCTGCTGGTGGTCGGCAACGAAGGGGCGGGCGTTGGTCCAATTATAGGTGCCGCAGCCGACCGGCGGGTCGGGATCGGCCTGACCCCGGGGGCTGAATCGCTCAATGTGGCGGTTGCCGCCGGCATTCTCCTGCATGAGGTGACGCGTGCCGTTTGAAGTGAGCCATGCCGGTCCCTTCGAGGTTATCGTGGCGGGGTTGTTCGGCGCCCTCTTCGGCAGCTTCCTGAACGTCTGCATCCTGCGGTGGGGGGCCGAGCCCAAGCAGTCCGTCGTCCGTCCGCCGTCGCGCTGCCCGCGCTGCGGCAGAGGGCTCGCCTGGTACGAGAACATCCCGGTGGTGTCGTGGCTCCTGCTTCGGGCCCGGTGCCGCGGATGCGGCGAGCCGATCTCGATGATGTACCCGCTGATCGAGATCGCTACCGCCTGCATCTGGGCCTACATGGTCTGGCGCCACGGCGTCACCATCGAGGCGCTCCGGGGCGGCGTATTCGGAACGATTCTGCTCGGCATCGCCATGACCGACGCACGCCAGTACATCATTCCCGACGAGTTCAGCTGGGGTGGCCTGGTCATCGGTCTACTATTCAGCCTCGCCGGCGGCCTCCCGGGGCTGTGGACGGCACTGATCGGAGCCGCCGTCGGCTTCGGCCTTCTCTGGCTGGTGGGTACGGCAGGAACCTGGGTGTTCAAGGAGGACGCCATGGGAGGCGGTGACATCAAGATGATGGCCATGGTCGGAGCCTTCGTCGGCTGGCAAGGAGTACTGCTGACCATCTTCCTCGGAGCGTTGGCGGGCAGTCTGGTTTTCCTGCCACTGCTGCTCATGGGCCAGAAGAAGCTGGTCCCCTTCGGGATCTTTCTCGCGATCGGGGCCGCTATAGCCTTTGAGGCGGGGCCCGCGATCATCGGGTGGTACGCCCGATACCTCACCGGCGCGTGAGCACCCGGCGCGTTCTCGCGCTGCTGGGGATGGCGGCGCTCGTCGTGCTCGCCGCACCGCTCCTGTCCTGTCGCGGAGACGCCCCGGCCACCTCGCGAACTGGTCTGCAGCACCTGGTGGACAGTCTCCGCGCCCCGGTCGAGCAGGCTACCGGTCTCACGTTCAAGGCGACCCCGCGGGTGGCGATTCGATCTCGCGAGCAGGTGCGGGCCTACCTCATTCGCAAGCTCGACGAGCAGCTCCCGCCCGCCAAGCTGAAGGGGCTGGAAACGACCTACAAGCTGTTCGGCCTCCTGCCCGATACCCTCCAGCTTCGCGCGCTGCTGGAGGATCTCTACACCGAGCAGGTCGCCGGGTACTACGACCCGGACTCGGCCACGTTGTTCGCTGTCGCCGATGCCGACCCGGCGCAGCTCCGCCTGGTCCTGGCGCATGAGATGATTCACGCGCTCCAGGGGCAGTACATCCCGCTCGATTCGATCCTGCACGACACCTCCAACAACGATCGGCTCAGTGCGGGCCAGGCAGTGCTCGAGGGGCAGGCCACCCTTGCCTCCATCGAGGTCTTCGTGCCGGGACGGGACGTGGGCAGCAATCCCGAATTCTGGGAGCTCTATCGGGAGCAGGCCCGGGAGAAGCAGTCGTCCATGCCGGTCTTTGACAAGGCGCCCCTGGTGGTCCGCGAGTCCCTGCTCTTTCCCTACCTCGCGGGTGCGGAGTTCATGCATTGGTGGAAGACCTCGCCGCTGCGGGATACCGTTCCCTATGGGCCCCGGATGCCGGTCTCCACCGAGCAGATCCTGTTTCCCGATCGCTACCTCAGGAACGATGCCCCCCTGCTGCTGACGTTGCCGCCCAGCTCCGAGGTCATCCACGAGGACGTACTGGGCGAGAGCGAGATGCGGGTGCTCACCGCCCGGCTGCAGGGGGCTCGAGAGGTCCGCACCACCGGCCCCATCGGATGGGGCGGCGATCGATACCGGGTGTTCCCGACGCGGGCGGGCCCGGCGCTGGTCTGGTACGTGGTGTGGGACGATGTCAGGTCGGCGGACCGATTCATCTGGGGCTATGGCGGCAAGCTGAGAACAACCGCGCGCGAAGGCTATCGGACGGTGCTGGAGAGCTTCGAGCTCGACAAGAAACCGGCCATGCGGTACGTGCTTGCGCCGACGGCGTGGGAGGGCTGGAACGACGTGCCGGATGTGTCCGTGGGGGCGGTAGGGCGGTAGATGAAGCGGCGGTAGATGAAGCGGCGGTAGATATCGAGGCGGAACGTTACCGCCTTTACCGCCCGAGTCTCGCGAAGCGAGACGAGGCTACCGCCCGCTTCATTTACCGCCCTACATCAGCTGGGTCACGCTGTAGATGATCAGGCCCACCAACCCGCCAACCAGCGTGCCGTTGATCCGCACGTATTGCAGGTCCCGGCCGACCAGCAGCTCGATGCGGCGGGAGGTCTCCCCGGGGTCCCAGGCACTCACCGTCTGCGCGATGAGCTGACCCACCTCGTGGCGATGCTGCTCGACCACGCTCAACACCGCCCCGATCACCCAGCCGTCCACCTTCTCCAGCAGCACCTCGTCCTCGAGTGCCGCGCGGGCCAGAGCCGAGAAACCGCGCGCTACCGAGTCGAGGCCGTCCGCCTCGCCCGGAGGATTGGTGCTGCTCAGCGCCTCTTTCGCCTCAGCCCACAGCGAGGCGGCCAGGCGACTGCTGGTCTCCGGATCCAGCAGCTGCTGCTTGAGGGCTTCGGCCCTGGCGATGACCTCCGGAGACTGCTGCAACTGCACAATCCAGTCAGACAGCATCTCGTCGAACTGGTGCCGCAGCGGGTGATCCGGGTCGGCAGCGACCTCGAACAGCGTCCGCTCGATCCCGCCCAGGACCTTCCGATGGATCCGGTCGTCCACCATCTCCGGCACCCACCAGGGGCTTTCCTCCCGGATGCGGTCGCGGATGAGGATCTCGTTCTCCGCCACCAGTCGCGTGAGCCCCTGGATGACGCGATCGAGCAGCTGCTGGTGTCGATCGTCGACCGTGAGCAGTTCCAGGCCCTTCGAGAGCACTGGCGCAATCGCCATGCGGCGCAGCGGCTCTACCACGCTGCGATCGAGCAGCGCGAGAACGTCCTCGTCGCGAATTACCGCGCCGGCGCTCTTCAGTACCGAGGCGACGTGCTGGGCCGCTCTGCGCGCGTTCTCCGGCTGCGCGAGCCACTCAGCGGCGCGGCGGCTGATCTGGGCGGCTCGCAGCTTGGCGGCCAGGACCTCGGGAGATAGAAAGTTGTTCTGCACGAAGTTGCCGAGGCTCCGCCCGATCCGGTCCTTCCGGCTGGGGATGATGGCGGTGTGGGGGATCGGGAGATTGAGCGGGTGGCGGAAGAGGGCGGTTATCGCGAACCAGTCCGCGATTCCACCTACCAGAGAGGCCTCGGCTGTGGCCCGGATGTACCCCAGCCAGGAATGGCGCGGCTCCAGAAAGCTGGCCGCCACGAACACGGCACCCATGATCACGAGGAGGCCGGTGGCGCGCCGCTTCATGCGGTCGAGGTTGCGCTGTCGCTCTTCGGCGTTGCTGATGTCCTGCATGGTGAGAAGGGTAAGGGGTACGGCGGTAAGGCGGTAAGGCGCTACGGCGGTAGGAGTCCCCACCTCGGGTATGGAGAGGAGACGTCGATCGTTGCCGCCTTACCCCCTTCCCGCCCTACCTCTATTTTCCATCCATTCGTCCAAGGAATGCCACGCCATGCCCGCAACGCTGGACCGTCTCCATTCTGCTCTCAGCGACCGCTACGACCTTCAGCGTGAGCTGGGCCGCGGGGGGATGGCCACAGTGTATCTGGCGCGCGACCTCAAGCACCGGCGTTCCGTCGCCATCAAGATCCTGCATCCGCACCTGGCCGCCAGCGTGGGGCTGGAGCGATTCCAGCGCGAGGTCGAGATCGCCGCCCGGCTCAACCATCCCCGCATTCTCACCCTGATTGATTCCGGCGAGGCCGACGGCTTCCTCTACTACGTCATGCCCTATGTTCAGGGCGAGTCGCTGCGGGCGCGGCTGAAGCGGGAAGGGCGGCTCCCCCTCTCCGAAACGGTTCGGATTGCGCGCGACGTTGCCACCGCCCTGGGTTATGCCCACGAGCAGGGCGTCGTGCATCGCGACATCAAGCCCGAAAACGTAATGTTCCACGAAGGCGAGACGACGGTCACGGACTTCGGCATATCCAAGGCCCTCAGTGGCGATGGCGACACCAATCTCACCCAGGCCGGCACCGCCCTGGGCACGCCGGCATACATGAGCCCCGAACAGGCCTCGGGCGACGATGCGCTCGATGGCCGCAGCGATCTGTACTCGCTGGGCTGCATGCTGTACGAGATGCTCGCTGGGCAGCCGCCCTTCACCGGGCTGACGGCGCAGGCCGTTATCATGAAGCGCTTCACCGAGGCCGTTCCCTCAATCAGCGCGGCCCGTGACGACATCCCGGCCGGCATCGACCGCACGCTGGCCAGGGCACTGGCCCGAAATCCCGACGACCGGTTTGCCACCGCCGCACAGTTCATTCAGGCGCTTTCTACACCGACACCCGCGGGTTCCACGGTCGCCGCTGATATTACGGAAGTCTCGGTTCCGCAGCCTGCCACCAAATCCGTCGCAGTTCTGCCGTTTGTAGACATAAGCCCGG
This sequence comes from uncultured Gemmatimonadales bacterium, assembly GCA_963742755.1. Lineage (GTDB taxonomy): Bacteria > Gemmatimonadota > Gemmatimonadetes > Gemmatimonadales > GWC2-71-9 > CAVVWJ01. The sequence goes on along the minus strand of CAVUMU010000010.1, from coordinate 806,835 downwards.
AGAGGGACCAGGAGTACTTCTGCGAGGGGATTGCGGAAGAGATCACCAACGCCCTCACCAAAGTGCATGCGCTCCGCGTGGCATCGCGATCCTCGGCCTTCGCGTACAAGGGGAAGAATCTGGACATCCGGACGGTGGGGGAGCAGCTGGGGGTGAGCACGGTACTGGAGGGGAGCGTCCGCAAGTCGGGCAGCCGGATCAGGATCGTCTTCCAGCTCATCAACGTGGCGGATGGCTACTGTCTCGGGTCGGAACGATATGACCGTGAGTTGAAGGATGTCTTCGCGGTGCAGGACGAGATTGCGGAGAACATCGTCAAGGCTTTGCGGGTGGTGCTCAGCGAACAGGAGAAACGCGCCATCGAGAAGCCCCGGACGGGGAGTGTCGAGGCGTACGATTTCTATCTCCGGGGACGACAGGCGTTCAATCTGATGCGGGAGAAGAGTCTCCAATTCGCCCGGCGGATGTTCGCCCGCGCCATCGACATCGATCCCGGGTTCGCTCCCGCGTACGCCGGAACCGCCGACTGCAGCTCGTTCCTCTTCATGTGGTGGGACCCCAGCGGCGCCAACCTGGAGCAGGCCCAGACCGCCAGCCGAAAGGCGCTGGAGCTGGCACCGGAGATGGCGGAGGCACACGCGGCGCGCGGACTGGCCCTTACGCTGAGCGAACACCATGCCGAGGCCGAAGCCGAGTATCAGACCGCCATGCGCCTCGATCCAAAATCATTTGACGCCCACTATTTCTACGGAAGGGCCTCATTCCAGCAGGGGCGATATTCCGATGCGATCGCGGGATTCGAGCGCGCCGCCGCACTGCGTCCGGAAGACTATCAGACACCCAGCCTGCTGGCCCTGGCTCTTCAGGCAGCGGGACGGGGCGCAGAAAGCAGGCAGACACGCGCCAGGGCGGTCGATATCATCCGGCATCACCTGAAGCTCTCCCCCGATGATGCCCGGGCCCTTTATTTGGGGGCAACCGATCTGGTCTATCTGGGTGAAAAGGAGCTGGCGCTGGAGTGGGCCGAACGGGCAGAGGCCCTCGATCCCCATGATCCTGCCGTCCTCTATAATCTTGCGTGCACCTACTCCCAGCTGGGCCTCACCGAGCGGGCACTCGACTGCCTGGAGAAAGGCTCCCTGTACGGTGCCGGACACCGGCCCTGGGTCGAGAAGGACCCCGACCTCGACCCGGTGCGAAATCACCCTCGCTTCGTCGCCTTCCTGAACAGGATCTAGACGGGCTGACCGGCGGGCAGGCAGTCGGCCGGACTGGCGGACGGCGAACAAGGGGAGGACTCCTCCTCCGAGCGTGGCGCTGGTCCGTCGGTGGCCTGGCTCCCGGGATGATGAACCCGGGCCCTTCTGCCGACCCTCCGCCGGTCTGCCGCCTTGAAGAAAGTCCGTTCCCCTGTTACTCTTACGGGCTTATGTTCGACGAGCTTTCTGGCAAACTCAACGCCACGCTCCAGCGGCTCACGGGGCGGGGCGTTCTAACGGAAGAGGCGGTCACCGAGGGGCTCCGCGAGATCCGGCGGATCCTGCTCGAGGCCGATGTGAGCTTCGACCTGACCCGGGATTTTCTTACCCGGGTGCAGGAGAAGGCGGTTGGCCTCGCCGCACTCAAGGAAGTCCGGCCGGGGCACCAGCTGGTCAAGATCGTCTATGACGAGCTGGTCGTGTTGCTGGGTGAGAAGCAGGCGCCCATCACCTACGCCACGGTTCCGCCGACGGTCATCCTGCTGGTGGGCCTCCAGGGCTCGGGGAAGACGACCACGGCGGGCAAGCTGGCCAGGCGGTTGAAGCTGGAGCAGAAGGCGCCGTTCCTGGTGGCGGCCGACGTGTATCGCCCGGCCGCCATTGATCAGTTGCACACGCTGGGTCGTCAGGTCGAAGTCGGGGTCCACAGCGACCTCGCCAGCCAGGATGTCGTCAAGATCGTGCGTGACGGGCTGGTGGCAGCGGAGAAGGCGCGGGCGCGAACGGTCATCGTCGACACCGCCGGCCGGCTGCAGATCGATGCCGAGATGATGGATGAGCTGAAGCGGCTCAAGGCCGCCGTGAAGCCGCACGAGATCCTGCTCGTCGCCGACGGCATGACCGGTCAGGACGCGGTGCGGATCGCGCAAGGCTTTCACGAGGCGCTCGGCATTACCGGCGTGGTCCTGACGAAGATGGACGGCGATGCCCGGGGTGGCGCCGCGCTCTCGATTTACGGGGTCACCCACGCCCCGATCAAGTACATCGGCGTGGGTGAGAAGCTGGAGGCGCTGGAGCCGTTCTATCCCGACCGGCTCGCGGGCCGCATCCTCCAGCAGGGCGACATCCTGTCGCTGGTCGAGAAGGCGCAGACGACGGTCGATGAGAAGGAAGCCGAACGGCTCTCCAAGAAGGCCCAGTCGAAGAAGGGGATGGATCTCGGCGACTTCCTGATGGCCATGCGGCAGATGCAGAAGATGGGTCCGCTCAAGAACGTGCTCGGCATGCTCCCGGGCGTGAACCCGGCCATGCTCCAGGCGGCCAAGCTGGACGACAAGAAGCTCAAGCACGTCGAGGCGATCGTCCTGTCGATGACGCCGAAGGAGCGCACCAACCCCGATGTCATCAACGGCCAGCGCCGGATGCGCATTGCCAAGGGGTCGGGCCGCACGGTTCAGGAAGTCAACACCTTGCTCGCGCAGTTCAAGCAGATGCAGAAGTTCATGAAGATCGCGGGGAAGACCGGAGGCGCCGGTCTGAAGCTGCCCTTCGGACGCGGCGGATTCCCCGGTTAACCCGTACCACCAGGAACCCACATGGCAACTCGCATTCGTCTCCGCCGGATCGGCCGGAAAAGCCTGCCGCTCTATCGCATCGTGATCGCCGACCAGGAGGCCCCGCGCGACGGCCGCTTCATCGAGATCATCGGGACCTACAACCCGAAGGGCGAAACCACGGCCGCCAAGGTGCAAGTGGACGCGGACAAGGCGCGGCAATGGATCGCCAAGGGAGCAACCCCGTCGGACACCGTCCAGTCCCTGCTCAAGCAGGCCGGGGTGTTTGAAGCGGGAACGGCAAAAGCGTAAGCGGGAAAAGCCAAGCGTAAGCGGGACGCATGACCCGGAACGTCGTGGTGGGTCGGTTGAGGAAGCCGCACGGGTTGAAAGGTGAGTGCAACCTTTTCCCCCTGACCGACGACCCGGCTACCATCTTCGCCGCCGGACAGCAGATCTGGGTGGTTGATCTGGCGGGAGATACGGTGGCCGGTCCGCTGACGGTGGAGCGGAGCCGGGAGTACCACCGGGAGTGGCTGGTAAAGTTCGCCGGGGTGGAGAGCCGCGATGCGCTGGACCCGTTCCGGAAGCATTTCCTGGCGGTGCCGCCCGAGCAGCTGAACCCGCTGGCCGATAATGAGGTCTATCTCCACGAGCTGGATGGCTTCTCGGTGCGGCTTCCCGATGAGACTCCGCTGGGCCTCGTATCGGCGGTGTATGAGCTCCCGGCCGGGATCATGATCGAGGTGCAGGGGCCCAAGCGCGAGTTTCTCCTGCCGTACAAGAAGGAGTTCGTGCAGCAGGTGGATCGGGCGGGACGGCGGTTGACGGTGACGCCGCCGGAGGGGCTGATCGAGTAAGCGGAGAGTCGGAGAGGCGGAGGGTATGACAACAGCACCGAATGACCGTGAGGAACGGACTCCGCCCCTCCGCCCCTCCGCCCGTCCGCCCTTGCTGATCGATGTCGTCACCCTGTTCCCCGAAGTCATCGCCCCCTACGTGGAGGCCAGCATTCCGGGGCGCGCGGCGGCGGCGGGGCTGGTGAAGTTCCGCCTGGTGCAGCTGCGAGACTTCACCCACGACCGGCACTCCACGGTCGACGACTACGCGTACGGCGGAGGGGCGGGGATGGTGCTGAAGCCGGAGCCGTTCTTCGAGGCGGTGGAAACGCTTCGCCCGACCGGACCGGTGGTGCTGATGTCGGCCCGGGGCCGCCCCTTCTGCCACGATGACGCGGTGCGCTACTCGCTGGGCAAGCGACTTACCCTGCTCTGCGGCCACTACAAGGATGTCGATCAGCGGGTGGCGCAGGGCCTGGCCACCGAGGAGCTGTCGATCGGCGACTTCGTGCTCTCGGGCGGCGAGCCCGCGGCGCTCTGCGTGCTGGACGCGGTGGTGCGGCTGCTCCCGGGCGCCTTGGGCGACCATGAGTCGGCCAGCGCCGACTCGTACTACGATGGGATGTTGAGCCCGCCGAGCTATACCCGGCCAGCGGAGTACCGTGGGCTCGACGTTCCTGAGGTGCTTCGGTCCGGTAACCATGCCGAGATCGAGGCCTGGCGGCAGGCGGAGTCGGAGCGGCTGACCCGCGAGCGGCGGCCGGATCTCTGGGAGAAGCACGAGGGATGACAGGGTGGGCGCCCGGATGACAAATCGGGGCCGCGGTACTAAGATCGTACCAGTTTTTTATGTTCACCGGGCGCCGGACGGCGCGGAAGGATGGGATCATGCAGCGACTGGCAGAAGTGGCCCGTGAGGGCTTGCGCACGGACATTCCTGCATTCGATCCGGGAGATACCATCCGGGTCATGGTCCGGGTCCGCGAAGGTGACAAGGAGCGCCTGCAGGCATTCGAAGGCATGGTCATCGCCAAGCGCGGTGGCGGGATCAGCGAGACTTTCACGGTCCGGAAGATCTCCGCGGGCGTTGGGGTCGAGCGGCTCTTCCCGATCCACAGTCCCACGATCGCCTCGATCGACCTGGTCCGGCGGGGACGGGTGCGACGCGCCAAGCTGTACTATCTGCGCGCCCTGAGCGGCAAGGCCGCGCGGATCAAGGAAAAGCGCGAGACCTGATCGCATGGCCCCTCGCCCTACACTGGTCCGCGAACGGGCCGTCTGGGCTGAGGAGCATCTCCTCGTCGGGGTTGACGAGGCCGGCCGTGGCCCCCTGGCAGGACCGGTGGTGGCCGCGGCCGTAGTGTTTCCCGCCGGTTGCTCCTGTGTGCGGGGCCTGCGCGACAGCAAGGTTCTCCCGGCCAGCAAGCGCGCCCGTCTGGCCGATCGGATCCGCGGGCGAGTGGTGGCCTTCGGGATCGGTGCCGCCTCGGCCCATGAGATCGATCGCTTCAACATCAGGGTAGCAACCGCCATGGCCATGCGGCGAGCCATCGCCATGCTCATCGGCCGGAACACCCTGGAACGCCCCTATCGCATCCTGATCGACGGTCTTCCCCTGCCCGAAATCGGCTATCCCCACGAGGCACTGGTGGATGGCGACGCGCGCTGCCAATCGATCTCGGCCGCCGCCATCCTCGCCAAGACCGTGCGCGACCTGCTCATGCACCGCCTCGCCGCGCGACACCCCGGCTACGGCTGGCACACCAATGTCGGCTACGGGACCGAGGAGCACCAGGAAGGTCTGCAGGCGCTTGGCCCCACCCCGCACCACCGTCTCACCTTCGCCCCGCTCGCGCAGTTAACGCTGTCGCTGTAATGCCCAAGACCGGCTCCTTCGCTTCGCTCAGGATGACAATCCTGGCGGCAATTTCAGTCACCACGGCTCTTTTCGCTCAGACGAGTAACGCCGAGCGGATCCTCAGCGGCCGCGACACGCCCTCCCACGACTTCGATCTCATTCACCAGCGGATCGAAGTCGCCAACTTCGATTGGAATGCCCCGGCGTTCGACGGCAATGTGACCACCACCGTGGTCTCTCTGCGGCCGGGGCTCGACTCGATCGTCCTCGCCATGGGGCGCCGGCTCGAGGTGCGGAAGGTGACGATGTCTCAAGCCGGCGCGGTGTCCAAACCCGTGTCCGCCCGTCCGCCCGCCCGCCCGTCCGTCCAGTTCAGCCGGCCTGGCGATTCCATTGTAGTTCGCCTATCCAGACCAGCCGGATTCCGCGACACGGTGCGCTTCACCATCGACTACCGGGGCCGGATCACCCAGGGTCGCGGGCTGTACTTCTTCAAGGCCGAGCCGGGGAGGCCGCGCCATCCGCAGCAGGTGTACAGCGGAGGCGGCACCGACGGAAATCCCAACTGGCTTCCGACCTATGCCGCGCCCAACGACAAGGCTACCTGGGACCTGGTCGTCCGGGTGCCGGTCACGCTCACGGTGGTGTCGAACGGCAGGCTGGTGAGCGACCGGCCCGATCCTCCCGCTCGCACCGGCGGGAAGGCGTCCGCCCGTACCCATACGGTGCACTGGCGACAGGAGCAGCCCGCGTCCACCTACCTGATTTCCCTGGCCGCGGCGCCGTTCAGGAAGGTGAGCGACCGGTGGCGCGATGTCCCGCTGGACTACTACGTCTACCCGGAAGACGTGACCCTGGCCCGCCGTCTCTTCGGCGTCACGGCGGACATGATGGAGACGTTCACGAAGCTCACCGGGGTGAAATACCCCTGGGTCAAGTACTCTCAGGCCACGGTAACCGACTTCATCGGTGGCATGGAGAACGTCGGCGCCACAACCCTGGTGGATTGGCTGCCCGACGCGCGCGCCTACCTGGACCGTCCCTGGTACCGCCATTCGTTGATTCCTCACGAGCTGGCCCACCAGTGGTTCGGCAATCTGGTCACCACGGAGAACTGGTCCAACTACTGGCTCAACGAGGGCCTGGCCGAGTTCATGGCGGGTCAATACTGGGCCGCGAAGCAAGGCCGCCGCGCCGAGGACGACTTCTATCTCGACGAGTATGATCGCTTCCTGGCCGCCGAATCCCGGCGGAGCGTGCCGCTGGCCTCGTTCAACTCGAACAACGTCTACACCAAGGGTGCCCTGGTGATGCAGATGCTGAAGAAGCATCTGGGGCCGGAGCGCTTCTGGCCGTCGATCAACCGATATCTGACCCGGCACGCGCACGGCAGCGCCACGAGTGACGATCTCCGCCGCGCCGTGCTCCACGCCACCGGTCAGAATCTCGACTGGTTCTGGGATCAGTGGATCTATCAGGCCGGCTTTCCTCAGTTCAACGTCGCGCACGCCTACGATTCCGCCGCGGGGTCGCTGACCCTCACGGTTCGCCAGACCCAGTTGGACTCGGCCCGCGCCGACAGCGGAAGCGTCCGCTTCAGCACCCCGCTCGTTTTCCAGGGACCGGTCATGGTGCGGGTTGGCACCGCGGCGGGTGACGTGCGGAAGCGGGTTCGGTTGGACCGCCGGGAGCAGGTGATTGCGATCCAGGGCCTCAAGTCACGGCCGAACATGGTGGTGTTCGACGAGAGCAACGCCATGCTCAAGTCACTGACCTTCGAGCAGCCGACGCCCTGGCTGGCGAACCAACTTGCCCGCGACCCGGATCTCTGGAACCGGAACTGGGCCATCAACCAGCTGGGGAGCCGGACCGACGACTCGCTGGCCGCCGCGGCGCTCGCCCGAGCCGCCAACAGCGCCGACTACTATCTGACCCGGGCACAGGCGCTGGGGGCGCTCAGCCAGTTCCCGCCAGCCCTCGCGGTGCCGGTCCTCCTGGCCGCCATGCGCGACACCTCAGCGGTCGTCAGGGCGGCTGCGGTCTCGGCACTGGGGGCCGTTGGCGGACCCAGCTCGCAGGCGGCCGCCTTGACGGCCTGGAAACGGGATTCCAGCTATGCAGTGCGGGCCAACGCGCTGATCGCGCTCTTCCGCATCGATTCGGTGGGTTCCCGCCCTCACGTGCTCGCCGGGCTCAGCACTCCCTCCTATCGGGATGTCATCCAGAGCGCCGCGATCGTTGCCGCCGCACGGGCACCAGATTCCACTCTTATTGACGGGCTGGAGAAGATCCTGGGAGACCAGGAGAGGGCCGCCATCGTCCTGGCCACGCTCGCCTCCCAAGGTGACACCCGAGCGCTCACCGCGCTGGTGCGCCACCGCGACGATCCCCGGCCCTGGGTGCGCCGGTGGGTGCTGGACGCGATCGAGCGGCAGCTGGAGAAGTCTCCCTGATCCCTGCTTGACGGGACGCCGGTCGGGACCTACAGTAGATTCACACAACCCCATTCCCATATCCCAAGTGTACCCGCCGTCCGCGGTGGGAGGAGCCATGCGGCTGTTTCGCCTTGAAGCGCTCGCCACCGGGGCTCATTGTGCTCTGGCTCTGGGCCTTCTGGTCCTCGCCTGCCGCGACTCTCCCGATCAAGGTTCCGCTCCGCCAGCCGAGTTGCCCGCCGACGCCGATCTGACCGACGACAGCGATCAGCCGCTTCGCTTTTCCTACCTGTGCGGCAACCGCTTCCTCATCGCCAGCGCCTACTCGGTTCCGGTGACGGTCACCTGGCGCGTGCCAGGGACCGATGAATCGGGCTCCGCGCTGCTTGCAGCGGCGCCGGACGGAGACCCCTCGGTTAGTGAGGCGCAGCTCGAGACCAGAAACCGCGGGCCGGTGGAGATCTCCTTCGAGGGCCGCAAGGTAAGGACCCGCGCCAACGGAGCTGTCCCCTGCACACCGCAGGCGTCCGCCGCCGTGATTGCCGGTGCCACCAATGCCCAGACTGGCTCGTGGAGCGCCCCGTTCGCCTGGCCGATCGTCGCCGTTCACATGCACCTCCTGCGCACCGGGAAAGTCCTGTCCTGGGGGGAAGGGGGCACGCCTCAGGTGTGGGATCCCGCCACCAAGGCGTTCACCGCCTATCCGAGCCCCATCCCGCTCTTCTGCACCGGGCACGCGTTCGCCACCGACGGGCGGCTGGTGGTGTTCGGGGGACACATGAGCAAGGAGCACGGGTTTCCCCACATCACGCTGTTCAACGCCAGCGGAGGGTGGTCGAGCTCCACGCCGATGCAGCGCGGGCGCTGGTACCCCACTGCCACCACGATGTCAAAAGGCGAGATCGTTGCGATTTCGGGGAAGGATCAGAGTGGGGTGATCGTGCCCGTGCCCGAAGTCTGGACCAACGGCGCGGTCCGGAGACTCACAGGGGCGAGCCTGACGCTCCCGTACTACCCGATCGCCTTTCTGGAGCCGCGGCTGGGAAGACTGTTCTACGCCGGGGAGCAGCAGACGACGCGGTTCCTCGACATCGCTGGCAGCGGGAAGTGGACCACGGTGGGGCTGCGGCGGTTCGGGACCCGGGACTATGGCTCCGCCGTGATGTACGATATCGGGAAGATTCTTTACGCCGGTGGGGGACGGACGACGAGCAGTGCGGAGACTATCGATCTGGGAAGTGCCACTCCGGTCTGGAGCTGGACCGGATCAATGGGCCGGCCTCGGCGGCATCTGACCACCACGGTGCTGCCGACGGGAGAGGTGCTGGCCACCAGCGGCACCGGCGGAACCGCCTTCAATGATCTTACGAAGATCGTTCGCGCGGCCGAGATCTGGAGTCCCAGGACAGGGGTGTGGACTACCCTGGCGAGCGCGCAGGTACCGCGGGCCTACCACTCCACGGCACTGCTGCTTCCCGATGCCCGGGTGCTGGTCGCCGGCGGAGGGGACGCCACGGCAACCCCGAACCAGAAGAGCGCCGAGATCTTCTCGCCCCCCTACCTCTTTCGAGGAACCCGCCCACGAATCTCGAGCGCACCGGGCGTCGTTCGCTACAACACGGCCTTCAAAGTGGTCACTCCGGACGCCGCCATCATTGCCAAGGTGAGTCTCATCCGGCTGGGATCGGTCACCCACGGGTTCGACATGAATCAGCGTTTCCAGTCCCTGCCATTCACTCGCGACGCCACGGGACTGACCATGACGGTGTCTACCGGCAGCAAGCGAACGCCACCGGGTCACTACATGCTGTTCGTGTTGAATGGAGCGGGGGTGCCGTCGGTCGCAAAGATTGTGCAGATCTTCTAGCGAGTCGAGCCGGGTTCTCAGGCGGGAGCGCCAACCCGGCCCAGCCACCCTACCACGGTCCTCATCCCCTCGCTCCGGTCCGGGTAGGCCGTTCGTGGTGCCGCCACCACCCGGTCGAGGCCGGAGAGGCGAGCAATCGCGGCGGCGTTGGTTCCGGTGGATTGGTCGGGCGCCTCGGGGGTCGTCAACACCACGCCGGCGCAGGGAACTCCGGCGAGCTCCAGGGCGCTGAGGATCAGCAGCGCCTGATTGATGGTTCCAAGCCGGTCCACTGCCACTACCAGGGCACAGGCGCCGATGGCCCGTGCCACGTCCACCATGTTCCACTCCCAGGTCACGGGCTCGAGCAGGCCGCCTGCGCCCTCGATCAGGAGAAATTCCGCGTTCTCGCCGCAGCGCTCGATCTTCAGTACCAGTGCGTCGAAGTCGATGGTGATGCCGGAACGGTCGCTCGACAGGGTAGGGGGCACGTTGTCCGGTAGACGAAAGATCGCGTGGGTGGGTTGGCTCTGTCCGGTGGCCCGCGCCAGGAGTACCCCATCCTCCCGCTCGCCTGGTGGGCCGTAGCAGCCGGTCTCAACCGGCTTGATGGCGGCCACTTCCTTCCCGGCGCTCCGGAGCGCCTGCGACAGCGCCTGCCCCACCCATGTCTTGCCGACGCCGGCTCCCGTGCCTGTGATGAGGATTCGCATGAGCGGAGAGTACATCGCCTTTCGCGCCGGAAGCAAGCAGTGCCTGCAACGACCCTTCGTACCTGACTAGCTTATAGGCCCCCCATAGCTTCTCCAAGCAGGAAGGTACCCCCAATGGCAGAGCGAGGCCGCAGGTACGTCTGCTGGCTTATAGTCCCTCTGGTGGCAATCGCACTCGGTACCGCTCTCGGCTGCGGATTCGGTTCCCGGGAGATGCGCTCCCCAACACCCCGCGTCGGGGCTGCGATCGGGAGCCGGGGGTTCATCTGGGGCGTTCAGGGTCACCCGGGGAACCAGGCCGCCTATGCAGCCTCCGGGGAGGGACTCGCCCGCCAGCTCGATTACCTCGACAGCCTCGGCACCCGCTACTATCGGGTCGATGTCGGCCCGGACTCGGCCGGCTCAGTGCATGCGGGGTTCGGAAGGATCGTCGACGCCGCGGCCGACCGCGGCATCGAGATCCTTCCCGTGCTCGTGGCTCACCCCGACTGGTCCGCGCCGGAGTCCCTCAACTACAGCCGGGGGCATGCGATCGGATTCAACTTCGCCTCCCGTCATCGTGGACGGTTCAGCCATGTCGAGGCTGGAAACGAGCTCGATACCCAGGTGCTGAAGTTCACCGTAGACTCGAGCGTGCATCCGGCCAGACGCAACTATCCGGAAGGCTCCTCCCTGGACCACTACGTAGACACCTTACTGAGCAAGACGACGTGGTTCCTGCGCGGGATGACGGAAGGCATCCACCGTGGGTCGCCGGGAACCAGGGTGATCATCGACGCGGGCTGGAGACACTACGCTTATTTCGAGGCGCTGCACCGCGGACGTGTCCCCTTCGATGTGTACGGGTATCACTGGTATTCGGAAATGGGGAGCTTTGCCGCGGAAGTGCTGCCCCACCTGCCCGATCCGAGCAAGGAGATCTGGCTGACGGAGGCCAATCGGCGGAATAGAGAGGGTTCATTGAGTGATCCCGCAGAGCAGGCCGAGTGGATCGCGTGGTTCGCCCGTGAGCTCCTGGCCATCCCCCGGGTCAAGGCGCTTTTTATCTATGAGCTATACGACCAGCTGGCCTTCGGACCGAGGGACGAGTCCTACTACGGGATCGTGAAGTGTTCTGATCCCGGCTGCAACGGGCCGAGAGAGCTGAAGCCGGGGTTCCATGCCTATCGCGCGGTTATCCGGGAAGCGACTTCAGGTACTTCACCAAGTCGGCCTTCTGCAGCGCGGTAGGATCGAGGCTCCTCGTCGTAGTGTAGAGCTCGACGACCGCATCCCGCGTCGCCGTGATCCCATTGTGGAAATAAGGCGGGTGCCGCAGAAGTCCCCGCCGTGGCGTGGTGCGGTATTTCCCCGCGGCGCTGCGAGCGGCATATACAGCCCAAATCCCGCAGGGGGGAACAAGGCCGACTACCGGCCACACCGACGGGGTACGCCCGCAAGGTCACGGTGATCGCGGTAGCGGTTTGGTTTTACTTACGTTCCGCTGCCCGCGCAGCCGAAGAGATCAACCGGGTCGGAGGGTGCTGACGGGGGCCTACGTCTAGCGGTCGGACCTCGGGCCAATAGCACCTAACAGCGCATCAAGCTTTGGCCTGGCCTCGATCGGTTGGCAACTCATTATGTTTGAAGCGCTCGGGGGGGCGTAGCTCAGTTGGTAGAGCAAGGGACTTTTAATCCCTAGGTCGTGGGTTCGAGTCCCACCGCCCTCATAGACTTAACTACCGTATTTTCACGTCTTGCAGTGTCCGGACGGTGCGGTTTGCTGCGTAGACCCTCCAGGTATTCTGTCCCTGCCGAAGCCGAGCCAGTGTGGAGAGGGCCTTTCTCGAAAGCGGGATCGGGCGCGGCTTTCCTGTCTTAGTTGGGCCGAGCGCCAGCCGCTTCGCCGGGCCTTACCCCGTCCGCATCAACCTTCCATCAAATTGCTAACTGCCTTGGACACCCATCAGGAAGACTGCTTTGTGCCATAGTCGGCGTTCGAGGTACAACGAAAGAGCCGGGGAGAGACCTGCCCCGGCTGCGATCGTGCCTTCTAGCGGCCCCCTGAGAGCCTGATCTAGTCCATGAACCGCGCTTGGTTCACGAGGCATCCCAAGCAGGCAACCACTATGACGAAGGTGATAGTGCCCAGGTCCACCCAGCTCCCCTTTCTAAGGCCCGCCCTTCCGGCGCCGACCCTTGAGTTGAAAGAGGCCGACGGTCATGAACACAAGTCCAGAGCCTATGAGCACCCAAGCATAGGTCAGGTTCTCCACCTTGGCGGCGGCGGTGACTCCCGCGACCAAACAGGCGAGTGCGAGCAGAAGGAAAGGGTGTTTCATGGCTAACGTACCCCCTCGTCAGTCAGCGGCTTCGGCTCTGGGGGATCAGGATCTTGCATATAATCGTGGCGATACCACTTACCGGGGGCCTGGGTGGTGGACCAAGGATAAGCACAGCCGTTGCAGTCGGGCGTTTGTCTCCATTGATCCCAGGTTATCGAACAACTGGTGCTGAACTTCCCAGATGAACCGTTCACCATGTTGTCCCCCACCTCCGGGCCATCACTGAGTGTGAGGCTCACGTCAGGGTGTCCCGAGAGTACGACGACCCCTTCATCATTCACTGGCCCTGGAGCGGTTGGCGTCAGAACATGCCTGGTGCGAACAAATTACCGGGGGAGTCTGCGCCTGGACGGGCCAGTGTCCCGGTAACCACCTTGCGAAGCTGCTACCTGGTCCACCGCTTCCAGTACTCGACGCCGCTGCCCGGGGGTGACGATGTCCCGCTCCACCACCTGCCGCACGATCCGCGCAACGAACGAGTATCCCCGCGGCTCCGCCACCAGCCACCGGTGCCACTCCAGCTCGTCCAGCGCCCGGCCCACTTCCTCCGCCTCCAGTGACAGCGCGCGCTCCAACAGGGCAGGAGGTACCAGGTCCCCCAGAACTGCCGTGGCGGTCAGCACCCGTTGCGCCGGCGGGCTCAGCCGCCGAACCCCTATCCGGATGGCAGCGACCACGGCATCCGGGAGGTGGCCGGGCAGGCTCTGGTCCAGGGTACGAAACGGCTCCGGCCAGGTCCCCGCGAGAGTTCCCAGATCCAGGCCGAGCGCGACAGCGCGCAGGAGCTCAACTGCGAGGAGCGGCAGTCCTGCGGAATCGGTCGCAACCCGGCGTACCACGCGGTCGATCGCGACCGGGTCGTAGCCCGGCAGCATCCGCTCGGCCAGGTGGCGGAGTCCTGCTCGATCCAGCACCCGGAGCCGCACGGTCTGGCCTCCGAGCTCGCTGCCGATCTTGACGCGGAGCTCGTCCAGCTCGGGTCTCGGCGGGTAGGGCGCGATGGCGAGAACCAGCGTCAGCGGCGTGGTGGCGAGGTCGCGAAGCACCGCGCCGAGCCACAGGGCCGAGTCCTGGTCGAGCCACTGCGCGTCGTCCACTGCGATCACCACCGGCTGTTCTTCCACCGCCGCCCGGAGCGCCTCGGCCAGAGCACGGCCCAGCGGGTGCGGTGCGGCCAGCCCGGCGGCCCCACTGAATCGCTCGGCCCATTCCGGCAGCACCGCGGCAAACGCCGCGAGTGCCGCTGACGGACTCGCGCCAACGCCTGGGGCCTCGAGCAGACCGCCGCGTGCGAGCGCAAGCACACCGCTCCACGGCTCGGCCCGGTCTGCCTCGACTGCCCGTGCGGCAGCCACCGGCGTCCCGTCGAGTCGCAGCCGGGCCAGCAGCTCGTCCAACAACCGGGTCTTTCCCATCCCGGCATCCCCCTCGAGCACCAGCAGGGTCGCGCGGCGCGCGCGGGCCGACCCGGCTGCCGCCTCGAGCAATCGCTGGAGCTCCGGCCCGCGTCCCTCCAATGGCGGGCGAACCACGGGGATGTCGTCGACGTGCGCCCCTGGAGTTTCGGCGCGGGGCCCCCGCTCGCGCCGAACCCGCTGCATCAGCGAGCGCGTCTCCTCGCTGGGCTCGACCCCTACCTCCTCCGCCAGACGGGACTGGAACTCCTCGAAGAGGGCAAGCGCCCCAGCCCGGTCGCCGGCCAATGACCGGCAGCGCACCGCACACCGGAGGGCCGACTCCGACATCGACTGAAGGCCAAGCGCGCGGCCCGCAAACCCGCAGGCCTCCTCCACCTTTCCGACCTGCGCGTGGGCTTCTGCGCAGCTCACCAGCACTTCCACCCCCCTCCGGCCCCAGATTCCACGCTCCGCGGCAAGCCAATCCTCGAACTCAGAGGCTTCGGCCAGCGCGAACCCCTCGAGAAACTCACCCGACACCAGCTCGGCTGCGGCTACCCAGTCGCCGGCAGACGCGGTCTCCTCCAGCCGGTCAACGTCCAGCTGCACCGAGGCGGTCTCCAGCCGGACCTGTCCCACCGTCACCTCCACCGACCCTTCGCCGGCGTGATGGCGGATAACCCGCAAGGCCTCACTCAATGAGTGCCGGGCAGCGGCCTCGGTCCGGTCGCCCCAGAGAAGGCCGATCAGGTGTTCTCGACTTCGTCCTCTCCGGGGGGAGCGGGCCAGATAGATCAAGAGCGCAAGATGCTTGCGCCAAAGAAGTTCCGGAGGCGCGGGGCCCCCGTCGACGCTCAGCTCTACTGGGCCCAGGGTGCGGCAGAAAATCATCAGCGTGGGCCTCTGGCCGGGCGAGTGGTCCGCGAAAGATAGCTCTTGACAATGGCTTGATGGCGGGGTGGCAGCATGAGAGCACGACAGCACGGCCGGACTCTCCAGCCAGGAACCTGTATGCTAAGCCAACCCCGACTGCTCTTCGACAGCTCCGTCGCTGCCCTTGTCCTGGTCAACGCCCGCAGTAGAGCGGCGCAGCCGTCCACGGCTCGAACGCCGGCCCGCGCCCCCCGCCTCACCGGCGGAGGCGCCAAGACATTGCCGATCCAGTTCGCACCGGAACCGGATCCGACCACCAACGTCGTCGATCTGGGCCAGGAGCAGTCCACCGGACCGCTGCCGCTTGGCTTCGAGTTCGAGTTCTTCGGCTCGCGGTACACTTTGTTCGATCTCTCCTCGGAGAGAGACGCGCGCGCCCCCCTGGTTTCCTGGCTGCTCCGGTTCCCCAGAAGCTCCTTCCTTCCCCTGAATGTAAGTGCCGATCTCAATGGTTTCATCGCGCTGGGGTGGGCCGATGGGTGCCCGTCTGGTCAGACCCAGGTCGCTTATGAGGTGCGCGGTCTACCTCACCGGCGCCGCCTGGTCATCTCCTTTACCCGAATCCCGCCGCTCCCCCAGGACGGGGTCGGGACGATGACGGCTCAGCTGATCCTCCATGAGCGCACCGGGATGATCGATGTTCACAGCAGGTGCCGGCACACGGTCGCCACTCAGGTCAAGGAAGAAGCGGTTCGCTTCACTACCGCTTGACAGCCGCACCGGCGGAGGGATACTGAGAGAGGGACTGTGGATGCTCCCGTGCATTTCCTCTCTCGCTCATTGGAGTGCGCATGCCGAAGGTTTGCCCCTGGTTGATGCCGTGGATCGTGCTGGGAACACTTTGGGGCGATCTCGAGGCGCAATCGGCGCAGGCGTTCTCGCTCCAGGCATCCGGGCTGGTCAACGGCGTGTTTCGCGGCGTGTTCACCGGCCTCCAGGACGGGGTCGGTGGAGAAGCGCAGTTGCGCTACACGCCCGGGGCCCTGTCAGTGGGCGCCGGCTTCCAGCTCACGATCCATGAGTTGGACGGCCGGATGGACAACGCACGACTCTTTGGCGGGTTCCTGGAGCCCCGCTACCGGATTCACGCGGGGAGCAACGTGGTGGCCCCCTATGTTTCCGCGCGGTTTTCGCTCCTCAAGGTTGGCTTTTCCGGGGGAGACCTTTCGCTCTCCTCGAGTTTCATACAGCTGAACGGCGGAGGTGGCCTCCTCACCCGGCTGGGTCCGCGCCTCAATCTCGACGTTGGAGCCACCTTCGGGTACAACCGGCTGGGAAAGGGTACCCTGACCAGCCGATCGAGTGGCATTGCGGTGCCGGTTGAATCAAGCTCCGGCTCGAATGTCGTCTTCCGGCTGGGCCTGGCGATCGGGCTTCGCGACTGAGGGAGTGCCGAGGCTGACCCTAGAGCTTGGGTGATCCCACGATCCGGCAGCGCAACATCTCCCACCCACTCCTGCCCCTGGCGAATTCGGCCCGGAAGACCGGGCGGCTGGTCAAGCGGCCGCCGAACGCGTCTTTCCACACCAGTTGAAAGCTGAAGTCCGCCGTTGCTCCGGAACCAAGCTGTCTAGGCCCATCGACCCGCTCACCCACCACGGCTGACCACTCCTCGGTCCTGAGGATGCGCGTCAGCTTGTTCAGCTTGTCTCTGTCGGCCTTCTCCACCGCCCGATATAGCGCAGCCACCCGATCCACATCCTTGGAGCGCAGCGCGTCGTAGCATTGCTGCACGCCCGCCAGAAGGCCGGCATCGTTAGGCATGGGGACGCTGGAGTCGGCCGGAGGTTCGGCTGCAGGCTCAGCCGTGGATTCGGCCGCGGACTCGGTTGCGGGTTCTTTCGGTTCGTATGACGGCCAGGGTTCCGGCTCATATGCTTGCACCGGGAGCGTATCGGGGGAGACTTGGGCCGGGAGCACCGGCGTCTGAGACCGTTCCGTTGACGAGTCGCTCATGGAGGCAGTTGCCGGCGGTCCCTCTGCCGGGGGTCGTACCAGGATCGCCGTGCTGGCCCGCAACTCCCCGCTCGCTGCAACCACCCGTGCACGGCCGGGGCCGACCGCGTGCACCAATCCGCTCGCCGAGTTGACCCGTACGACGTCGTCATCGGTCGACGACCAGATTACGCTCGCGCCAGGCACGGTCCGTCCGGCACGATCCCGCACCTCGGCCCCAAACCTCGCGGAAGCCCCAGGAACCAGCGATCGTCGAAAACGCTCGATGGTCACGGAGGCCGGCGCCCCCCGGAGGATGGCCGCCACGGGTTCGGCGGCGGTCGGCTGGAAGGCCTCGCCCGCCGCCACTTGCGCCGACCCGGACTGGTTCGAGCGATTGAGCGCGATTTCTCGCAAGCCCCCGTAGAGCCACAGCACCGGTGTAAGAAGAAGAACGCCCACCGACCCGGCGAGGAGCCAGCGCCGTCGGGCGCGCGAAGTCCGCCGCCGTCTGACCGGACGACGCTCCTCAGGAGCGGGGGCAACCTCTCGCGGCTTCGCTAAGGGTGGCGTTGCCCGTTTCGGAGCCGGGGCCGCCTGCTCCACGTTGATCCTGACCGAAGCGGTGGCCCCCTCGCAGCTGGCCTCCAGCACCACCGATCCCGGGCCCAGTGTGGCGACCCAGCCGCTCGCCGTGACAATCGCGACGCCCACATCACTCGTGCTCCATTGCACCATGCGGCCCAGGATGAAGCCACCCCGGTAGTCCAGCGGTGTCGCGGTAAGCACAAATGAATCGCCGGCTTTCACCGATTTCGGTGGGGCGGAGACTTGAACACTCACCACATCGCCATCGGCCTGCACCTCGGTCTCGTCCGCTATCGGCGGCGCGATATGCACCTGGAGTCGCGCCCGGACTCCCTCGCAGGTTGCGGTGAGCCGAGCGGAGCCAGGCGCGACGGCGGTGGCCACCCCCCTCGGTCCATCGACCCGGAGCACCTCGGGGGTGTCGGTCGCCCATTGGACGGGTCGCCCGGGCAGCGGGGCACCCCGCTCGCCGCGCAGCAGCGCCACCAGCATGAAGGTGTCTCCAGTCTCGAGGGCGGCAGGTGGCGGGAGAATGGAGATGCTGCGCACCAGCCCGGCCGGCGTCACCGAGCGCGCCGAGGACGCTTTCGTTTGGCGAGTGGTCGACGAGGGCCGGCCCGGGAGGGATGCGCCGGGGTCGGGAGTGGCCAGGCGGCAGAGCTCGGCCAGGAGGGGATCCTCCTCCTCGAGCGGCGTGGCGCCGAGTGCCGTCTTTGCTTGAGCGATGCTGGGCCAGCGGTCCGCTGGATCCTTTTCCAGCATGCGCAGCACGGCCGCTTCCAGCTCGGGTGGACATTCCCCATTCACGGTCCGGATCGGCTGCGGCGGCTGCTCGAGGTGAGCCCGCATGACCGTCAGGGTGGAGCCGATGAAAGGCGAGACGCCGGTGATCATCTCGTAGGCGACGGCGCCGAGCGCGTACTGGTCGGACGCGCCCGAGACCTCGGCGCCGCTGCACTGCTCGGGGCTCATATACGCCGGCGTACCCACCAGCGCACCGGGATGCGTGGCACTGGGGAGCTCGGCCACCTTGGCGATGCCGAAATCGGTGACGACCGCGTTGCCATCCTCATCGATCAGGATGTTGGCCGGCTTTATGTCTCGATGGACTACGCGAGAGCGGTGAGCGTAGCTGAGCGCCGAGGCCACCTGGGCGAGTATGGAGCGCACGATCGGAAGCGGCAGCTTGCCGGCCTGCTGCATCACCTCCTCGAGCGCGCGGCCCCGGATGTACCGCATCACGAAGAAGTGCAGGCCCTCGGCCTGCCGGACCGAATGCACCGAGACGATGTTGGGGTGATTCAGGTTCGCGATGGTTATGGCTTCACGCTTGAACCGCTCGGCCATCCCTTCGTCCATGAGCAGGCCGGGCGACATGACCTTGATCGCGACTTTTCGGTCGAGCGAAATCTCGTGCGCCAGGAAAACCGCGGCCATGGCTCCCCGCCCCAGCTCGGAGCCGATCTCGAACTCTCCCAGGGTAGCACGCCGCAGGCGCTGGACCACTTCCGCCCAGCCTGAGCTCGAGTCGGGCTCCTCCGACCCATTGGGGTTGAGGATGGCCGTAGAATCGGCCGCGGCGCCGCAGCTGGAACAGAACCCCTCACTTTGCAGGAGAGGCCGTTCACAGGCCGCACAGGAGCGCACCCCCGCTCCGCATTGCGCGCAGAAACGGTTCCCGAGGCCGACATCGCTGCCGCAGGCGAGACAGGTGAAATTCGTTGCCATCAATACCATTGCTGAGTGGTAGGCCGTGCTGCCGGAATATTGAGGTTCGCCGGACCAGGGCGCAATGCCGGCATCCCCGCAAACAGGTCAGAACTTCTTGGTTTGCAGCTACTTCCCTCAACCGCGCGCTCTAGTTCCTAACCCTTTGGGGCGCGAAAAGCCGTGAGCCGTCTCACGGTCACTACCGCCACGAAGCTGGGCTGGTAGGGATTCGAGGCAGGCATGCACCGGGGCTCACTCGACAATGACCCGCCCGGTCATGAATGGATGCGGCTCGCAGTGATAGGGGAACTCGCCCGCCGCGGGGAAAGCCTGGGTGAAGGCAGCACCGGGGATGAGGAGGGGTGACGTCCACTGCTCACCGTCGGCGGTGCTGGTGTGGGAGTCTGTATCGCAGTTGACCCAGGTGACTCGCTCTCCCTCCCGCACCCGTACTTCACCCGGTCCGAACGCGAAATCCTGAATCACGACGAGGGTAGATCCGGGGACCCCCTCGCCCACCGGCAAGCTGCACACTCCTTCGATCGGGGCGGTGGCTTCACGCTCCGAGAAGCAGCCGGCCAGAACTCCGGCTGCCAGACCGATGGCCAATAGCCAATAGCCCATTTTCAGCGCACCACGATCACGCCCCTCATGAACGGATGAGGCGTGCAGTGGAAAGGGAAGCTGCCGGCAGATGAGAAGGTCAGGGCTCGCCGCTCGCCGGGCCCGATCGGCCCGGAGTCGAAGCTCGCATCCTCGGCGGTTACGGTGTGCACGACCTCGCCAGCGTTAGTCCACATGATGGTGGTTCCCACGGCGATCTCGATGCGCCCGGGACGGAAGAGAAAATCCTGCACCGCCACGCGCAGCGTGTCCCCGCTGCCTGCGCCCGCGTCCGGCGTGGGCTCCCCGGCCGCTCGCGGTGCCGGGGTTTTTGGATCTGTGCGCCTGCGGCCACCTCCGAAGTACCGGCTCAGCGTCACCGGAATAGTGAACTCGAATCCGTAGCGGGTCTTGCCGGTTCCTCGCGAAGAGCTCTGGAGCGTCGCGTTATTCGTGTTGGCGGCATGCAGTGACAGCGTATGCGGTGTCTGTGGGATGGCCAGGTGCAGGCCTGCGCTCCAGGCAATCTTCTCACCCGGGCCGCGCTCCGTCAGCGTTGCGACATCCCCCGCGAGCGCGAGATGCCGGGTCAGGCGGAACACTGCGCCCGATGCCACCGCCACATCGGCTCCGCCGCTCGGGACCGGATCCAACACGCGGAGCGCCGCGAGGACCCGAACCGGACCTTGGCGCCGCGCCACCGATAACTCCGCATCCGGTCCCTGGGCCGCGAGGTTGTAGCCCACCTGCGCCGAGACGTCCGCCGGCGCGCCCTGCTCCTGGGTGAACGGAGCCACCCGCCCGAAAAACTCCCACTCGTTAGGGTAGCGGGGAGAGAGCTCGGAGTTGCTGGCGTACTGTGCGCCAAGCAGCGTGCGGGCGGGGAGGCCGCCGGCAAGGAGAAAGGTTGGTGTGCTGGTGACCTTCCGTTCCGGTGCCGGGCTGATCGAGAAGCGGTGCAGGAAGTTGAAGTGCAGGACTCCAGGAACGCCCACCCAGCCGCCGGCGAGGTTTGGCGTCCGGTCAAGCACAGACTGGGCCCCGGCCCCCTGCGCTGTCGCGAGGGTACCAAGGGCCGCCAGGAGGAGCGGCCTGCCGTGGCTCAGCATCCTTCTAAATAGCGCTGCGCTCCGGACCGGTCTTGAACGCCCAGAATCGCCTTGGACGCGTCTAGCGGCTTACTGGGGCCGGACAGCGCGCCGGAACTGAAAGGGCGAGAGGCCGGTGTGCCGTCGAAAGAGGTTCGAAAAGTGACTCTGATCGGAGAACCCTTCTGCAAGGGCGATCTCAGCCAGCGACAAGTCGGTCTCGGCCAGCTGGCGGGCGGCACGGTCGATCCGGAGCCGGCGGACGTACTCGCCCACCGTGCAGCCGAATGCCCGGCGAAAGGCACGCGCCAGCGTAACCGGGTGCACCCCGACCGATGCGGCCAGGGCCGTCAGGCTGGGTCGGGCAGCGAGCTCGAGGTGAATCATGTCCCGCGCGTCCACCAGCCAGCGGGGTCGGCCGGGAGCGCCGTTCTGCTCGTGCATCCGTGAGGCGGAGGCCACCAGCTCGAGCAGAAGCCCCTCGATCGCGAGCGGAGCTGCCGCGTCCATCCGCCGCATCTCCTCATAGACCCGCCGCGCCATGCCGGACATGAGCCCGCCGTGAAAGGAAACCCGCTCGTCGAGCACCGCGGAGTGAGGCCGGATGGCCCCCACCTGCGCGTCGTCCGCCTCGATCAGGAGCCCACGGACGTCACCCCGGCTGAACTGGTCCCAGTGACGGTCCCCCGCGGGGGTGATCTTCAGCGTCGAACTGGAGCACGCGATTGAGCCGCCCCGCCACATCTCGGTGAAGGCGCCCTGAAGGACGAAGCAGATTGTGGGGGTCTCATGATGGTGCCATGGAAGCTCGGAGCCGTGGTGGTGCACCCCCTCGGTGACGGTGAACCCTCCCACCTTCACCCGTCGCACCGGCCTGGCCTCCGCAGCCGGCCCTGTCCTGCGGACCATGTCCACCTCCCGTCGCATCCCCCTAGGCCGGGGCGCCTTCGTTGTTGAGGAACGTCCTAGAATGAGACGTCGAACCAGGCCTCGACGAGCACACCGGCCTCGCTACACCGCTCCAACCGGGCTACCCCCTTGCAAGACTAAATGGATGGGGCGGGCTAGCGTACTAAGAAACGCGCCAAGCCACCAGCCTCGAAAGGGAACAAGGTAATGAATGGGGCCCCTGCACTTAAGATCGCCGTCGCGGCTCTCCTTCCGATAGTCGCGGCCTGCGGCGACGACGAGCCGTCTGATCCGGCGACAGCAACAAGCTTCACGGCTACCCTGTCGGGCGCCAACGAAGTTCCGGCGGTGACGACGACCGCGACAGGAACCGCGACCTTCTCGATCACTGGGAACGAGATCACCTACACCATCATTTCGACGACGAATATCCAGAACGCTGTACTAGGGCATATTCATCTTGCGGCCTCGGGAGTCAACGGTCCAGTGCGGCTGAACCTCTGTGGGACGGGTGCCCCCCAGCCGGCCTGCACCAGCGGCACGGGGGTGGTGGCAACTGGCACCAATGGGGTGACCGTGCCCCCCGGCACAATCACGTTCGACGATCTCATCGCCGCCATGCGCTCCGGCGGCGCTTACGTGAACGTACACACCAACGCCGCGGGCTGCACACCAGGGAACGAGGGCTGCAACGCCGGCGGTGAGATTCGCGGCCAGATTGCTCCGCAATAGCAGGGCTAGGCCGTTTCGCTTGTAGCAGTTCTGTCACCCTCGCTGTGCCCCGTAGAGACGACATCGTGACTTCCGCGTATCCCCCTCGTGCCGCGCGGACGAGACTATCTCCTGTGCCGATGTCCAGCTTGCGACCAGCGGCGATCCCCGGTACCAGCCGCTGGTCATGGACCTCCATGTGATGCCCTTGCCCGAGGTTAACGGTAGTGGCTGGCGGAATGCCGTCACCCTTGGGACCCTCTCTTCGGTGCAGGGACAGCTAGAGGTGCAGGCCAGGGTCAGGCGGGAAGAGTTGCTCATTTGATGTATTCCTAGTTGTATTGGTGCCCAGCCACGGGAACAATTGCCTTCAAACTTTCTGACGCACCGGGTGGCAAAGCATTACACCGGCGTCCGGATACCCACGAACCAGACGATCGAAAGGAGATGACTCGATGGCACGGGCTCTTCGGAAGACGGCGGGAGTGATGGGCGCTGGCGCCGGTGCCGTGGCGCTTCTGGGGCTAGGGTATGCCGGCATTACCTGGTACCGATACGGCAAGGTAACTCGCGGTGGCCCTCGTGATCCCCTGGTCGATCGCTTCATCCCCAAATACGAGGTCCGGGAAGTCCACCGGACCAGAGTCGCCGCACCGGCCGAGGTCACTTTTCTCGCGGCCCACGACCTCGATTTGCAGAGATCCACGATCGTGCGCGCCCTGTTCACCGGGCGGGAACTGCTCATGGGCGGAGAACGGTCGAAGCGGGAGCATGGGTCGGGATTTCTGGCCGAGGTCCTCGCCCTCGGATGGAGAGTTCTCGCTGAAGAGCCAGGCCGGGAGCTGGTGCTGGGCGCGGTGACCCAGCCGTGGAAGGCCGACGTCCAATTTCTCGGGCTGGGACCGGAGGATTTTACCGACTTCAAGGTACCGGGTTATGCCAAGATCGTCTGGACTCTGTCAGTCAAGCCGTTGGGTGTGATGGAGTCGATCTTCAGCACCGAGACCAGAGTTGCGACGACCGATCCCGAGTCGCGGGCCCGTTTCCGGCGGTACTGGTCGGTTTTCTCACCTGGTATCCTGCTGATCCGGTATGAAATCCTTCGTCTGGTCAGGCGCGAGGCCGAGCGGATGGCGGCCCTGGAACCAACGGCGTTACCGGAGATCAGTCTTGCAGTGGATCAGGGATCCATCGCCCAGGCCGCCACGACGACTGCTGCGGCGCCGGGGGAAGGGAGATAGAAGCCGAGCGGCGCATCCGAAGGTTTACCCTTCCGCGCGCTCCGCCCTTCTACGCTCGCGGGGCCGAAAGAGATCCGCCCGGCCCTCGCCTTGACTGTAGCCCGGATTCTTGATCTTGTACCACGTCGTTGCAGAGCTGTACCCATCGCTCTTCCGCTTGGCGACAATTCCCTCCAGATCCATCTTCCGGGTCGCGCTGAACAGGGCCCGCCCATCCTCCTCCAGCGTCAGAATCTTGTAGAGTGGGCCGGTGTCTTTGGGGAGGAGCTCACCCAGGGCTTCCTTGCGCTCGGTCAGCGGAAGGGCTCTGAGGTCGGTGCCGTCGAGCCAGAGGAGGTCGAACGCCGCAAACGCCACGTAACCTGCGCCCCGGAGAAGGTCGCGGAAGACCGGCTTCCCCTGACGATTGAGGGCGACGATCTCCCCGTCGAGGATCGCCTCCCGACTGCCGAGTATCCCGGCGATGCGGTCGCAGAGGTCACCGAAGCGCTCGAAGCGAAAGTCCCGGCGCGACCGGATCTCACAGCCGGCCGGTGCGTTATACACCAGGCCTCTAAACCCGTCGTACTTGGGCTCGAACAGCCACGCGGGGTCATCGAAGGCGTCTGCCCTGGCGGTAAGGATGATCGGCTCGATCTGGGGGAGCCTGCTGATCAGGCGGAGATCTGGGGCGAACTGGGCCTTCGTGGGCATGACGGCTCCGGGGCCGAGGAATGGCCAGGAATCCCTCCCACGAGAAGGGCGGTTAGTTACCCCTATTGTATGCACAGACGATGCCATTGGTAAGATGGACGGGCGGACAGGCGGTCAGGTGGACGGGCAAGAATGGGTAAGTAGATTCCTCACTCTGAGTCCTCTGCCGATGAGGAAGCTTTGACCGCAGAAATCACAGTCCGTCTGTCCGCCTGTCCATCCGACCGACCGACCAACTGACCGCCCCTCCGCCTGTCCGCCCCTCCGCTCGCCGGCGAGTCGGAGCCGTGCTCGCCCCCGCGGTGTTCGTCCTGCTCCTCGTCCTCCCTATCGGAACACTTCCGCCCGCTGCGCATCGTCTCGCCGCGGTGCTGGGCGCGGTGGTGATCCTCTGGGTAACCGAGGCGTTGCCGCTGGCGGTCACCGCGCTGCTCGGCGCCGCCATCTGCGTGCTGCTCGGGGTCGCTCCGGCAAAGGAGGTGTTCGCTCCCTTTGCCGACCCGCTGATGTTCCTGTTCATCGGGGCCTTTATCCTGTCGCGAGCCATCTTTCTGCATGGGCTCGACCGCCGCGTGGCCTATGCGGTGCTGTCGCTTCCATGGGTCGGGGCCCGCCCCAGCCGTATCCTGCTTGCCTTCGGCGCTGTCACCGCTTTGATGTCCTGGTGGGTCTCCAACACCGCCACCACCGCCATGATGTTCGGGATCGGGCTCGCCATCCTTGCCGCGCTGCGCGCGCCAGGCGCCGCCGTCACGATCGATCCGCGCTACGCGACGGGCCTCATGCTGATGACGGCGTTCGCCGCGTCGATCGGGGGCCTGGCCACGCCAGTCGGTACACCACCGAACGTCATAGGGCTCGGCTTCATGCGCTCTCAGCTCGGGGTCGACATCCCCTTCTTCCGCTGGATGATGATCGGGGTCCCGATCGTGCTCGTGCTGTTCGCATTCCTTTATGCATATCTCAACGCCGCAGCCCCGGCGGGTGTTCGCGAGCTGCCCGCGGGTGCCGAGCTCATCCGCCGGGAACGCGCACGGCTGGGGCCCTGGACTCGAGGGCAACGCTCGGTGGCAATCGCGTTCGGGGTCACCGTCGTGCTCTGGATCCTGCCTGGAGTGGTGGCGCTGGTGGCGGGGGAGGGGAGTGCCACCTACCTGAGCCTCACGCGACGCCTTCCGGAGGGCGTAGCCGCCCTGTTCGGCTCTCTGCTGCTCTTCATCTTGCCGGGCGAAGAGGGCGCCGCAATCACCTGGCAGGAGGCGGTGCAGATCGACTGGGGTGTCGTCCTGCTCTATGGCGGCGGCTTCGCGCTGGGCGTGCTCTCCTTCCAGACCGGCCTGGCGGAGGCGATGGGACGTGGTCTTACCCGGCTACTTCCACTCGAGGGAAGCTTCGGAATGCTGGTGGCCGCGGTCGTGGTCGCGGTCATCCTGTCGGAGACCACGTCCAACACCGCGGCCGCCAACATGGTGGTGCCGGTGGTCATCTCCATCGCGCGGGCCGCCGGGCTCGATCCTCTGGAGCCGGCGCTCGGCGCGACGCTGGCCGCCAGCCTCGGCTTCATGCTGCCGGTTTCCACTCCCTGCAACGCGATCGTCTATGGCTCAGGCTACATCCCCCTCACCCGGATGATACGCCATGGCCTGGTCCTGGATCTGGCGGGGATCGTGGTGATCATCACCATGGTCAGGCTGCTGTCGCCGCTACTGAGATAACCCATGAGGATTTCGGAGCCCTAGGGTTGTGACGGGTTCAGGGCGGCAGTCTCCATCATGGCGCGGACCGCGGCAATCTCATCTTCATTGATCAGGTGCCCCATCCCGGGGTAGAGCCGCATCGTCACCTCTCCCCCCAGCTTCCCCAGTACATCCGCCGAATCCCGCACCCGCTTGGCGGGTATGTGCGAGTCTACGTCGCTGCAGCCGAGGAATACCGGTGTCCCATCCAGGGATCCGGCGTAATTTCTTGGTGTGCCCTCGGGGCCGATGAGGCCGCCACTCAGGAGCGACACCCCCCCATAATGGCGGGCGTTTCGAGCCGCATACTCGGCCGCAAGGCAGGCGCCCTGAGAGAAGCCAAGCAGGAGGGTCCGCTCGGGCGGGATGCCGGCGACGGCCGTCTGCCGGAGCACGTCGGCCACGGCGGCCATCGCGGATGAGATCCCCGGCTCGTTGCTGGCGATCGGCGCGAGAAAGCTCTGCGGCCACCAGCTGTTGCCTCCGGCCTGCGGCGCCAGGTAGGCAAAGTCGGGCGCATCCAGCGCCGGGGCCAGCGAGAGTATGCTCTCCGATGTGGCGCCGCGCCCGTGGAGCATCACCATCGCGGCGCGGGCCTGGGTGAGAGGCGCACCAGCGGTGCGAACGGGCTGACCCTGATGCGGTCCGTTCATTTGCTCTTCTCCTTCCTCTGTTTCGGCGAAAACCCAGGACCCCGGGTGGCAAGCACGACCGTTTGACCGTCAGGATCCCGGGTGGAGAGGCTCTTGAAATACCCTCGGTCCTGTATCCGGGAAGCCGGCAGTCTGGCAGCCAGGAGCCGCAGGCGCCATTCCTCCAGCGCCGCGTCATCCTCCACCGCCAGCGCGTAGTGATCGATCTGTCCCGGGCCATGGGTCACCCCGGCTTGCCCCGGTCGCTCAAAGTAGGTCACCACGGTCCCGGGCTCGCCGCGGCCGGCGCCCCAATACCAATGGAACGAATCCGGCATGTCAAAATTGGACGTACGCTTCACTCGCCTGAGGCCCAATGCGCCGTGAAGGAAATCATGCACCTGCTCGATGCTGGCTCCAATCGCCGTTACGTGGTGCAGCGTACGGAACCGCATCTCGAGCTCAATCTCCGGCACCGGCCGGGGCCAGACCTCAGCCCGAATCCGATCCTGATCGCGGTTCTCCTTCAGCATTGCCGGAGGTGGTGGACGGTGCTCGGTGCCGATGCGGTCCGGGTCCTCGTCGCGCGCCCACCCGGTGCCGCGGGTGGCGATCTCAATGAGGGTGCCATCAGGGTCCCGGTGATAGATGGACTCGAAGTAGTGCCGGTCGAGCGGACCGTTGACCGCGACGCCCCGGTCGATGAGACGCCGCTTCCACTTCAGCAAGGCCTCGCGGGTCTCGACCAACAGAGCGAAGTGATGGGTACCGCCCACGCCCTCTCGCCCCGGCGGCGCACCGGGTTGCTCGACAAATGAGATGATGCTGCCCGGACCACCGTCCCCTGCCAGGAAATAAATCTGCCGGTCTGTGGTGGGGCCTTCTGCCGGCCGGGCCGCCAGCTGTAGCCCGAGCGTGCCGGTGTAGTACTCTCCCGTGCGGCCGGCGTCGGAGCAGATGGCGGTGATGTGGTGGAGTCCCTGGATGCTCACACGCGTCCTATCAGTGGGGCTCGCGGGCGACCTTTTCCGGAGTGTGCAACGGTTGCAGGCTCGCTTCGATCTGCGGCCGCTTGGGCTCCAGCCACGGCGGCAGGACCAGCGTTCCACCCAATTCCTCCAGCGGCTCGTCCACCCCGAACCCCGGTCCATCGGTGGCGACCTCGAACAGCACGCCGCCAGGCTCTCGGAAGTACACCGACTTGAACCAGAACCGATCGATGATCGGAGTGGGCTGCCGACCCGCACTATGGACCCGGCGCTGCACCTTGAGTTGACTCTGGTCGTCCGGGACCCGCCAGGCAACGTGGTGCACGCTCCCGGTTCCCCAGGTTCCCTGGCGCTCGGTGGGAAGCTGCTTGATGTCGATCACCCGCCCGGACCGGCTGCCCGGCAGCGCGAACCGTCGCCAACCGTCCTCCTCGCCCACTTCCGCGAAGCCCAGTGCGTTTACCAGGAGATCGGTTGTCGGGACCCCGTCTCGCTCCAGCAGGCGGACGCCATGGAGCCCGCGGATCTGCTGCGATTCGGGGACCACGCTCTTTGCCCAGGGCGTAAATTCGCGAGGGTCGTTTGTTTCCACCAAAGCCAGACGCAGTCCGTGCGGATCGGCAAAGGTCAGCAGGCGCTCGCCGAAGCGCCTCGCCGGGTCGGTCGTCTCCATGCCGTGTCGCGTCAGGCGCTCGGCCCAGTATCCAAGGCTGCCGATCGGAACGGCCAACGCAACCTCGACTGTCAGCCCCACTCCGGCCTGGCCTGGCGCCATGTCCGGCCAGGGAAAGAAGGTCAGGTCGGTCCCGGCGTGCGCTACCCCGTCGGCATAGAAGAGATGGTAGGTCCCCGGCACGTCCTGGTTGACGGTCTTCTTGACCAGACGCATCCCCAGAACGCCTACGTAGAAATCCAGGTTCTCCTGGGGGTCGCCGGCAATGACGGTGACGTGATGCAGTCCGGTGATGTTGTCAGCCATGGCGCTGCCCGTCGGCTCTCCGGGCGGTGAGTACCCGGTCCAGGGAGTATTCGCCCGCGCCGGCAAGGGCGAGGGCAAGTGAGCTGCCCAGGAGCGACAGTGCGAACTCGTAACCCTCAGGCAAGAAAAAGCCTTTGCTGAGGTGGACCAGCGTTATCGCACCGAGCATGTCGATCGCAAGGAGCAGGGCGATGGGCCGGGTAAAGAGTCCGAGCACCAGGGCGATGCCACCGAAGAACTCTAGGACAGCGACCGCCGGACCGACCAGCCCCGGCAACGGCACCCCCATCTGGGTAAATCCTCCCACGACTCCCGCCAGACCGAACACGAAGAGCTTCTGGGCACCGTGCGCGATAAAAATGCCACCCACGACGATACGGAGAATCGCGAGGGCGGCGTTCAGGCGCTGGGGAAGGATCGTGGTGGTCGAGACGTACATCATGGTCGGTCTCCCTGGGGTTCAGGTCAATGCGACTCTCGGTGACAACACATGGCATGCCGATTTTGGTTCCACTGCGTGCAACCTATAGTGGCGGCCGCTCGAGGACGGCCCGGTCCCAGCCGCCCAGGTCGGCGGCTGCAGCGTACGTAGTCTGGGCGAAGTCGAGCACAGCTTCGTCGGGGTTAGCGGCCGTCCGCACGGCCTCATAGGGCAGCACGAACTCCCGCAGTTCTTCATCGTACCGGGCCGCGGCCGGCTTGATCGGGTAGCTCCGGAAGCCTTCCGGCTCGGGGTAGGCGTATGCGTAAAACACGGGCTCCTGGGCCGGCCCGCGCCCGGGCCAGAATCCCAGACTGCTGACCTCGTGGGAATAGGCCTCGTGCATGACCCAGTCTCCCACGTGCGGCACGCCGCCGGGGTGCAATGGGGCCCTCCGTCCGGAGAACCGCGTTGCGGCGAGGTCGAAGCCTCCCCAGAAGAAGTGCACCGGACTGGCCTTCCCGAGAAAGCGTCCCCGGAACCGCTTCAGCACCCGGTCGGCCTGAACCAGCACCTGCCACAACCGGGTGGCTGAATCGGCGTCATAGGAAGCGTGGGTTCGGTCATCCGGGAAGCGAATGGAATTCTCGACCTCCACCGGAACCGGCCAGATCTTCACCTGGAGATCCAGGGAGCGGAGCAACGACCGGTAGTCCTGGTAGAAGTCCGCGACCGAGCGAGGCGTAAGCGGTAGGGTACGAGCCGCGCCATCGCTGGTTGTGACGGAGAGGTTGTGCTGGAGGAAGTCGAAATCAACTGCAAAGGTGCGGTCTCCGGATGGGATGGGAGACGTGGTCAGTCCTCGCTCGGTGACGTACAGTGCCACCTGCCACCAATGGTTTTCCATGGGAGCGAGCGCGAGGCGGGTCTTACCCACGATCTGCGTCCACATGTGGAGCGTGGTGTAGCTGTCGCGCCCCGAATCGAGGAGAAGCGCTGGCCAGGCATTTGTCATTTCCCAAAATACACCATCCCCCGCCGGTGGCCGCCTGCCGGGGAAAAAAGCCCCTTGACTCATCAAATATTATTGATATAATTGGGTATGCTTACTCGTTCCGTTCCTGATACTGATCGCGCAGTCCGGCTGTTTCACGCCCTTTCGGACGGCACCCGGCTCTCCATCATTCGGCGGCTTCGGCTGGGGGAGCGTTGCGTCTGTGATCTGACTGATGCCCTGGATGCCGCGCAGTCCCGGCTTTCCTTCCACCTCAAGGTGCTGAAGGACGCCGGCCTGGTCAGCGATCGGCGGGATGGCCGATGGATGTATTACACCCTTAACCCTGACACCCTGGCGGAGGT
The DNA here is from genome assembly GCA_963742755.1 of uncultured Gemmatimonadales bacterium. Taxonomy (GTDB): domain Bacteria; phylum Gemmatimonadota; class Gemmatimonadetes; order Gemmatimonadales; family GWC2-71-9; genus CAVVWJ01. Next base: position 776,144 of record CAVUMU010000010.1, on the reverse strand, counting down.
CGCTGAGCTGATCGCTGGGCTCGCCGCGGCCCCTTCGGCCGCGGAGCGAAAAGCCGGGTGTTGCTGAGCTGCCTTTATTTGTGGTCAACACATCAACAAAACTTGATCAGGAGGACAGGATGGGTACCGAAGAGACGAGGACGACGGTTCGCGAGCGGTATGGCCAGGCGGCGCTGAGGGTCAGCACGGGGGAGAAGACTTCGTGCTGCGCAAGCAGCTGCTGCGGTGGTTCGGAGGACCCCATCAGCTCGAATCTGTACACCGAGACCGAGACCGCGTCGCTGCCGGCCGGAGCTGTGCTGGCTTCGCTGGGCTGCGGCAATCCTACCGCGCTCACCGATCTGCACGAGGGCGAGGTGGTCCTCGACCTTGGATCCGGCGGCGGCATCGATGTACTGCTGTCAGCCAGGCGGGTCGGTCCCACGGGCAAAGCCTACGGCCTGGACATGACCGATGAAATGCTCGCGCTGGCCCGCGAGAACCAGGCCAAGGCGGGTGTCGAGAACGTCGAGTTCCTGAAGGGTGAGATCGAGGCCATTCCGCTGCCCGACAGCTCGGTGGACGTGGTGATCTCCAACTGCGTCATCAATCTCTCTACCGACAAAGACCGAGTCATCGCCGAGGCTTTCAGGGTGCTGAGGCCCGGCGGCCGGTTCGCGGTTTCCGATGTCGTGATCCGGGGGGAAGTCCCTTCCGCGGTGCGCCGAAGCATGGAGCTCTGGGTGGGTTGTGTGGCGGGAGCGATGACGGAGCAGCAATATCATCAGAGCCTCTCGCAGGTGGGGTTCGAGGGGATCGGGATCGAGCCGACCCGAATCTATGAATTCGAGGATGCGAAGGCGTTTCTAGCGGGAACTGGAGTTGCTACCGAGGGACTGGCCCACGAAGTCAGCGGCCGGGTCATGGGCGCGTTCGTCCGCGCCCACAAGCCTACATAGAGCATGGAGGCCACCATGACACCCAGGATCGATCCAACCCCGTGCGTCGAGCTTCGCACCGCTCTGGAGTCCGATCTCCCCGCGGTGCTGGGCCTGCTCGGGCGGGCCCAGCTGCCCACCGCCGGGGTAGGCGATGACCAGTCTCAGTATTTACTGGCCGAGAGCGACGGCAAGCTCGTCGGCGTGGTGGGGCTGGAGCTGTACGGAGAGTCGGCTCTGCTGCGCTCGGCCGCAGTAGAGGAGAGCTGGCGCGGGAGCGGAGTGGGCCGCGTGCTGGTCGAGCGGGCGCTCGACCTGGCCCGGGGCCGGGGCATCGAGGACGTCTTCCTGCTCACCACGACCGCGGAACATTACTTCCCGCGGTTCGGGTTTTCCTGCGTAAGCCGCGACTCGGTGACTTCGGGGGTCAAGTCTTCGATCGAATTTCAGGAGGCCTGCCCTGCCTCGGCCACAGTCATGCGGAAGACCCTGAGATGATCTACGCCCTCATCTCGGACATCCACGCCAATCTTCCGGCCCTGGAAGCCGTCCTTGATGATATTGGACCTCGGGGCGTCGATGCCACCTATCACCTTGGTGACCTGGTCGGTTATGCGCCCTGGCCCAATGAGACGGTCGCGCTGCTTCGTGAGAAGGGGATCCCGGGTGTGGCCGGCAACTACGACTCGACCGTTGGGACCGACTACACCCACTGCGGCTGCCGCTACGAAGATCCGCGCCAGGAGGAGCTGAGTCACATCAGCTACAACTGGACTCGGCTCCACGTCTCCTCCGATACGAAGAGATTCCTGGCCGGCCTTCCGTTCCGCATCGACCTGTTGCCGAATGGCGGGCACGTTGCGGGTCCCCGGGTGATTCTGGTCCACGGCTCCCCAACGCTCAATACCCTGTATTGGACCGAAGACCGCTCCGACGACTTCTGCCTCAAGATGGCCGCCCACGCTGGTGCTAAGGCAGGGGAGGTAATCGTGTTTGGCCACACCCACCTCGCCTGGCACCGTGAGGTGGGAGGCATTCATTTCGTGAACAGCGGAAGCGTGGGGCGACCTAAGGACGGAGACTGGCGGGCCGGCTACGTGTTGCTCGAGATCGATTCCGGCCCCACGCGGGTTGAGAACATCCGGGTCGAGTATGACATCGAGGAAACCGTACTTGCCATCCGTAACAGCGATCTGCCAGACGAATTTGCCGAGTACTTGCGGACTGGTGGTCGGACGGTCGTGCCACGATGAGAAAATCGGTTGACCTGAGGCGGGCCGCCGCGGAGGTGACGCTGGGCTTCTGGTCCGTACCGCGGGTCCCCGCCGCTGACGTCGTCCCCTATGTCCTCCTCGACCCTGTCCGCACTGTGGGCTTCTGCGCACTGGTGGGCGGGCCGACTACCGGTGCGAGTATGAACCCCGCCCGTTCCCTGGGCCCCGCTCTGGTGGCGATCACTGGCGGCCCACTGGATATACTGGCTGGATCCGATCACGGGCATGCTGGTTGGAGCGCATGTCTGCGCCGCGAGCGACGGTCTAGTGGCACCAGTTGGTGGCGGAGTCCCTGAACGTCTGCCCCGGAACCGGGATAAAGTCCCACTTATACCGGTTCGAGTAGAGGGAGAACTTGAGCACGCCGTGCGTGGTATTTTGCCGCACCTGCAGGGTAGGTATTCTCGCCTTCATCGGTAGTAAGGGCGCGCCGCCGGTGCCCACGACGAACGTGCGGATGCCCCGTGCCCAGTCTGCCCGCCCCGCAGGATCCTGGGGATAGAACCGTTCATATATGTGGTTGTGCCCGGCCACGACTACATCCGCCCCGGCATCGTACAGGATGGTAAAGAGATTCCTGAGGCCGACCGCGGGCGGGAGGTCGCCAGTGGTAATGTACGGCTTGTGCCAGTATGCCATGGTGCAGCGCCGTGGATTGGCGGCCAGATCTGCTTTCAACCAGGTAGCCTGCTCCGTGAGGAGCCGCTCGCTGTCGAGGACGACGATGTGCCAACTGCCCAGGTTGTAGCTGTAGTAGCTCTTGCCCGAAGGGCGTGCGCGCGAGCCGAAGTAGCCAAAGTAGCCGGTTGCACCCGTCACGTGGTACTCATGATTGCCAATGGCGGGTCGGGTGCGCGCCCGGTGCCGTCCCCAGCTCGGTCCATAGCAATTGGTGAATTCCGCGGCGGTCCCGTCGGGGTAAACGTTGTCGCCCAGGGTAAACACCGTGCCGGCAATTCCGTCGAGGAGCTTGGCGGTGGCCTCGTCCTTGTAAGTCGAGGGGCAACCGGCAATGTCTCCGGCGCCGACCAGTACCGCCGGTATCTCGGCCAGGGCGGCACTCGCGGGGCCGGTACCCGATGGCTGTTGTGGCGTGTCAGTGCAACCCAGTGCGAACAAGCCGGCGGCCGAGGCAACGTAGCGATAGTAGATCAAGGAGGTTATCCCATCGAGGTCTTGGTGTGAGGTCTCAACGTAGGACCGGCCCCGGTGGAGTGCAAGAGGCGGCGCTGCCTTGGTCCCCATGGCTCCCGACTGCGCCCAGGCTTACATTCGAGATCATGACAACCAGCGCAAAAACCAAGGTCAGCCCTCCGGCACAGGGAACCGGCACGCCAACCATCTGGCTCGATGGGGAGTGGTGCGATCGCGGTACAGCCATGGTCTCGGTCTACGATCACGGCCTGCTCTACGGGGATGGGGTCTTCGAGGGCATCCGGGTATATGGCGGGAAGATCTTCCGCTTGGAGGATCATCTCGACCGGCTGTACGACTCAGCCAAGGCGATCTGGCTCACCATTCCGATGGAGAAGAAGGAGCTGGTCGAGGTTACCCGGGAAGCGGTGCGGCGGTCCGGCATCGCGGAGGCCTACATCCGCCACGTAATCACCCGCGGCGCCGGCGATCTGGGGCTCGACCCGCGCAAGTGTCCCAAACCGTCGGTCATCATCATCGTGGACACCATCAAGCTGTGGCCGGAGTCGGTATACGAGACCGGGCTGAACGTGATCACGGCGGGGACTCCCATCCCGCAACGTGAATCACTGTCGCCCCGGGTCAAATCGCTCAACTACCTGGCCCACATCCTGGCCAAGGTCGAGGGGATCCACGCTGGTGCCGACGAGGTGTTGATGCTGGACAGCGGTGGCGCGGTGGCTGAAGGGTCGGGACAGAACGTCTTCGTCGTCAAGGACGGTACGGTCCGCACGCCACCGCGCTATGCCGGTATCCTGAAGGGCGTCACCCGGGACACCGTCATCGAGATCGCCAGGAAGGCGGGACACGAAGTGGAAGAGTCCATCCTCAACCGCTACGACGTGTACACGGCGGACGAGGCGTTTTTCACTGGTACCGCGAGCGAGATCATCGCCATCCGGCAGCTGGATGGCCGGATCATCGGGACCGGCAAGCAGGGCCCCGTCACCCGAGACCTCCGTGCCCGCTTCCAGGCGCTCGTGCGGAGCTGAGTACGACCGGACCGGCGGTCACCCCGACCCTCGGTAAAGCGCCGCATCCTCCGCGGTTGTGCTGGACGCAGTGACTCCCCCGCTCGCCATTCTGCTCAAGGCGCCCCGGCTCGGCATGGTCAAGAGCCGTCTCGCCGCGGAGGTGGGCGATCGTCACGCGCTCCGGCTCTATCGAATCATGGCGGGGCGCGTGCTCGCCGCGGTGCGGAGCGCGGGGCTGGACGCGATCATCTGGTTCACCCCGCCCGAATCGCTGGCGGAGATGCAGTTCTGGCTGGGCGACTCGTGGGAGTTTCGACCTCAGGTCGCGGGCGATCTGGGCCTGCGCCTGGCTGCCACAGCACGGGCGGTGCCGCGCGGTCATCCCTGGATGGCGGTGTGTGCCGATTGCCCCGCTCTCACCGCCACCCTGCTGCGCCAGGCGTGCGTCGATGTCGATCGGGCGGCGGTGGTGATCGGCCCAACCTTCGACGGTGGCTATTACCTGATCGGCGGGCGAACCCCGCTGCCCGACCTGTTCACGGCGATGCCGTGGGGCACCAACCGTGTGCTGGCCGAGACGCGGGTTCGACTCGCGCGCATCAGTGCGGTGTGGCACGAGCTGCCGCTGCTGCGCGATGTGGATACCGCCGACGATGCGCGAGCAGAAAGACTCTTGACCTGATTCCCCGACACTGCCCATAATTGGCCACCGTTCTCCCATACGCTGGAGCGCCCGGCATGGCCTGGAGGGTCCTGGAGCACGCCGACCGCCGTTGGAACGTCTCGATAGCGGCGGAGCGGCGGCCTAACTCACCCCATTGGAACCTCGTGTTCTCCTTCCGCGCAGCGGATCCGGGTCAGCGATCCGTCTGGGCACCTTATCCCCTCACGTCATCCTCCAAGGCTGCCTTGTTTGCCCAGGCGGACCGCGTTTCCAACGACGATCTGGTGGCGATGCTCTCCCAGCTGCTGGCCTGACTGGCATGGGCTTTGCCCGTCTGGGCTCCTGCAATTCTCACTGAATTCAGGCCTGCTCAAGGATCTCCATGCCAGCTCCAGACCCCTTTCCCGAGCGGCTCCGTTTCGCCGAATTCACGCTAGACCGGCTGCCTAATGGGCGCTGCCGGGCGCGTGTCGGGTTGACCTGGAGAGACTCGGAGCAGTTCACCGGTGAGGGGGAGGGTCTGGCATCGCAGGCCGGGGAGCTTCGCTGCTCGGCTCAAGCCTGTGTCATTGCCCTCGGGCAGGCGGTCAAGGAGGGAGGGCTGAGCTTCGAGCTCCTGGGCGTGAAGGCGGTTCGCGCGTTCGACGCCACCGTGGTGATCGTTTCTCTCGCCGTTCATGGCGAAGGCAGCGGGACCCGTGTAGTCGGCTCCTATCTCACCGAGGCTGACACCCCCCGAGGCGCGGCGCTCGCGGTACTGAACGCGACCAACCGGATTCTCGGCAACCGCCTCTACATGCGCTAAACGTAGGGACATCCGCCCCTTTCAGGCCCCTCAGTCTGCCTCTGCTTCGGCGGTTTGCACGTAGCTCGGGGTGCGGTTTCCACCTGCACCCGAAACTTTTCCGAAGGTGTCGCCAGTAGATCGGGCCGCACCCAGTGAGGTACCTCATGCCCGTGTCTCGCCACTGCCGGCTGTGCCTGGTCCTGGCTCTCACCGTCGGATGCGGAGGGCGGAGTACCGCTCCCCCAATCAGGCCGGCTGCTTCTCCCTCGCCACTCACCGGCAATCCCGCCGCGACACCACGATCGGCCTACGGTTCCGGAAGCGGGAGGGACGAGCCTGCCCAGCCACCGGCAGACTCCGCCCTTCTGGTTGCCGACACCGTGGCGGAGCTGAAGGTCGCCGCCGATTCCGCCGCCGATGAAGCCGTGCTCGACGAATTGGCTGAGGCCCATCCGGACGGCGACGAAGCCGAGGTCAAGAGCGGCGAGGGGAGCCCTGAGGCCATCGTGCCGGGTGGGGCCGAGGAGCTCGCCGCTGCCGTCACCTGGGACATCGACGTCGAAACGTTCAACAGCCACGACCGGGTGCGCTACTACCTGGATTTCTTCCAGGGGCGTGGGCGTGAGCGGATGGCGATCTGGCTCACCCGGATGCCACGCTACGAGGCGATGATCCGGGAGCGGCTTCAGCGGGAGAACCTCCCCGGCGATCTGGTCTATCTCGCCCTGATCGAGAGCGGATTTTCCAATACTGCCACCAGCCGCGCGAAGGCGGTCGGGATGTGGCAGTTCATGAAGGCCACCGGCAAGGGATATGGCCTGCGGGTTGATTCCTGGGTGGACGAGCGCCGGGATCCGTTTCGCGCCACCGATGCCGCGGCCCGTCATCTCCGCGATCTCAACCGCCGGTTCAAGTCGCTGTATCTGGCTGCGGCGGCCTACAACGCGGGGTCAGGCAAGGTGTCTCGCGGTCTGGTCCGGCTGCCGGACGACGACAACGACTCGCCCAACTCCGATGCCACGTTCTTTCGGCTCTATGATACCAAGCTGCTCCGGCGTGAAACGAAGGACTATGTGCCGAAGCTGATCGCCGCGGCGCTGATCGCGAAGCAACCGGACCGCTACGGCTTCCGAATGGGAAAGGCCGAGCCGGCCGCCTACGATTCGATCATCGTGCCCGACATGACCGGGCTCGATGTGCTGGCCCGCCTGGCGGACACCACGGTGGCCGCGATCCGGGAGCTGAACCCTCAGTACCTCCGGCTGGCTACACCTCCGGGAACCCGATCCATCGTGCGCCTCCCGGCGGGACACGGGCCCATGACCATCACGGCTTACGCCCAGCTTCCGCCCCGGCAGCGGGTGACGTTCGTCGAGCACTTTGTCGCCCGAGGAGAGACCCTCAGCGGCATTGCGCTGCGCTATCGCGTGAGCCAGTCCATGCTGCTCGCCTCCAACCCCAAGGCGAAGAGCCGGAGCCTCCGGATCGGGCAGCGCATCGTCGTGCCCACCGGTGGCGCGCTTTCCACCAGGGTCGCGCGGCGCATGGCCGAGCCTGTGGTCGCCGCCGGCACGAGCACCAAGGCGTTTCACCGGGTCAAGCGGGGCGAGACCATCTCGGAAATCGCGGATGAATACGGCGTAACTCAGCGGGAGCTGATGGCCTGGAACGGGCTCGACCGGATGGGGCGCATCAGGATCGGGCAGCGGATCCGGGTGTCGTCGCCCGAGGGGCGAGCGACACCGAGGACAGAGCCGTCGCCCGAACCCGCAGCAGCGAAGACCCATATCGTTCGGCGGGGGGATACGCTGAGGGGCCTGGCGAAACGCTACGGCGTTTCGGTCCAGGCCCTCAGGGAAGCAAACGGACTGGCGGAGCGGGAAACCCTAAGGACGGGTATCGCGCTCAGGATTCCGGGCTAGCGCACCGACGGCACCGTCGCGGCGATGGGCTGGAAGCCCTTCAGCACCGCGTCGGAGTACCCGTTGGCGGGGTTGCCGCCCCGGGAAATGATCTTGTTCACGTTGGCCGGGCCGCGATTATAAGCCAGCAGGGCCAGGTGCACGTCGTAGTTGAACTTGGCCAGCAAGTCGTTCAGAAACCGGAAACCGATCCGCAGGTTCGTGTCACGGTCGTAGAGATCGCGCTGGGTGATCCCCGGCTGATAGAAGCGGGCGGTGGCCACCTGCAGCTGGGTATATCCAAAGGCCGCCATATTGCTTTTAGCTTTTGCCTTGAAGCCGCTCTCGATCTTCACCAGCTGGTAGCCCAGTGACGGATCGATCCCTTCGCTCAAGGCAATATCGTAAATCGCGGCCGACAGGTCGGCCGGGATCTGATAGCGGGTCGAGTTCTCCATGATCGCATTGGCGCGCTCGAGTTGAAGCTTGACCACCACAGCTTCGCCCCGGGAGGCCTCGAGCTGCTCGCTCAGGCTTCCCATCTGCCGCGCCACTACTCCGACATCCGGAATAGAGACCGCTACGTGGTCGGTGGCGCGAACCAGCTTGTTCCAGCCGCCGAGCGCACCGATGCCTACAGCGGTGGCCAGGAGCAAGCCTCCCCTCAACAGGAGTCGCTCCGCAGTCATCGGCTTCGGGTCGTCGTAATACTTGGGTCTCGACACGCGCAGGCCCCTTTCCATTGTGAGAAGGCCGCTCCGAAATCTACGACTCGGACCGGCGCCAATCTCCCCGGGTCCCCCCGGTCTTGCTGACCAGCCGTACTTCCTCGATAGTCATTTCTCGATCGACTGCTTTCACCATGTCATACACTGTGAGGCACGCGACCGCCACGGCGGTCAGCGCTTCCATCTCGACTCCGGTCCGGCCGGTTACCTTGGCCACCGCGGTGATCCTCACACCCGGCAGCTCCGGCTCCAGCCGTGCCTCGACCTCGACCAGATCCAGACCGAGGGGATGACAGAGCGGGATCAGGTCGCCAGTCCGCTTGGCCGCCATCGTTCCCGCCACCTCCGCCACCGCGAGCACATCGCCCTTTTCCACCGCCTGGGCGGCTACGAGGTCGAACGCCTTGCGTGACATCCGGACCACTCCCTCGGCGACGGCGGTCCGCTCCGACTCAGGCTTCCCGCCCACGTCCACCATCCTCGCCCGGCCCCGCTCGTCCAGATGGCTCAGCTTCACAGCACCTCGGCCAGCTCTTCGCCCAGGACCGCCAGCAGAACCTGCGGGTTCACGTTTCCCCATGCTGCCTCTCGGGCGTCGGCCACATGCTCCATGGCCTTCAGCAATGGATCGGGACCCCGATGGCGCAGCAGCGCCGGGGGAACGGTCCGCCGCACCGGCTGTCCCAACGTTCCCCGCGCGGCTTCACCCAATGTTTCGGCCAGCGCGTCAAGCATGGCGGTGAACTCGCCCCGCGCGGCATAGGCCGGCTGTTTCAGTGCCCGTTCGAACGAGGGGCCCGGTCCCGCCAGCACTGCCTCCAGCCAGCGCTGCGCCGCCTGCTGAGCCTTGCCCGAATCGTCGCCGGCGCTGAGCGCTACGCCGATGGATCCCTCGGCCAGCGACACCCGCTGCTCCAGCTCCCGGGTCGAAGGCGCGGGCTTCAGGTGCGCCCTCAGGAATCCGCCCACCTCCGCATCGGTCAGACGACCGACTCTGATGGGCACTGCCCGGGACCTCATCGTGGGCAGCAGCCGGCGAGCCTCGACCGTAGTCAGCAGAAACAGACTTCCCGCCGGTGGCTCTTCCAGCAGCTTGAGCAGGGCGTTGGCCGCTTCCTGGCTCGCTTCCTGGGCGATGAGCCGGTCGGCTTCTCCCAGGATGAATACCCGGGGTCCGCCTTCCACCGGAGTCAGCGCCGCTCGCCGTTGGAGCAGCCGGACACTTGCCAGGCTGTGGGCGGCCATCCCATCGGCCACCGGATAGAGGGGCTGGGCCCGTCGCTCCGTCATGATCTGGGCGATGGCCTCCGCCGCTTCCTCTACCTGCTTATCAGTGTCAGAAGCCTTGCTCGGCTTCGTGATCGGTACGATCCAGTGGACATCGGGGTGCGCGAGCCCGGCCACCAGGTGACAAGATCTGCACGTCCCGCACGGCTCCTGGCCCCGATCTTGGCAGAGAACCAGCTGGGCCAGCCAAAGAGCCAGTCGCTGCTTTCCTACACCCGGAGCCCCGGTAAGCAGCAGAACCTGTGGCAGCTTGCCCCCACGTGCCGCCCTCGCCAGCCGATTCCGGGCCTCCTGATGGCCGATCAGTGGATGCAGAGACATGGGAAGCAAGCTACGTACCGCCCGAAAGAATGGTAGTCGTCCTAATGTAACATTTTTCTCAACAACGACTTAGGCGTCAGGAGCGCTGCAAAATTCGACCAGCTATGTAAAGAAAACAAGCGTATTATTTGACAACGATCGGGGTGCAAGACCTGGATGGCGGGATTAAACTAGAACTGGCCTCAAGAGCCGGCTGTGGCATGGCTCACCCCGGATGCAAGGTATGGCAGTTGGAGAAAAGGAGCTAGAAGCGGCGTGACCAGAGTCGGGAGTCAGGCGCCGGGGGGTCAGGAGTACAGGGGTCCAGCGAGGCGTTCTTTCATGGCCCATGCCCATAGCCCCATCCACGGAGCCACCACATGCGCTGGATTTTCTTCTTGCTGTTAGTTGGAGCGTGTACGTCGGACAGCGGGCAGGCTCGGCCCGGGACGCAGCGGGAGCGGGACAGTGTGCTCGGCGCGTCGAAGCTGCCTGGGGCCGCGGGAGTTCGTGGCGCGCTTAGAGCGTCGGATTCGGCCGCAGCGCGGAACGCTCGACTGGACTCGGTGGACCGCTGATCCTCGTTGCCTAACGGTGCGCGGGCCACTAGTTTTGCCCCTGCCGACGGCCGGCAGGAACTCAGCCGCATTTTCGGCGATCCCGAGTAGCTCAGTTGGTAGAGCAGGTGACTGTTAATCACCGGGTCGGGGGTTCGAGTCCCTCCTCGGGAGCTGGGAACACAACTGATTACGTCTTGTCGTGAAGGGGCTTAACCGAACTGGTTGAGCCCCTTTTTCCGCTTGACTCCTGCTTGATCGGAGGGTTGTAGGCTGAAATCCCGAAGTCGGTAGGCCTCGATTCGCACCAGGAGGAGGATCCAATGAAGCGGCCACCAGCGCGCACTCTGGCGCTTCTACTCAGCATGTTTCTTCTCACCTCCTGCGGCGAGAACACAACCCCGACTCAGCCCGACGCCGAAGGAGATGCGCCCTTGTTGCATCGCGGGGTGCGCGACACATGGACCGCGAAGGCGCCTCTCCCCGGCGACTTTGCAATCAGTGGGGTTGCTGCCGCTACAGTGCGCAGCAAGGGCGCCGGCAAGCCGACTGTGTACGTGATGGGCGGCAACATCACGCGGAATGTCGCCGCCATTTTCGCCTACGATCTGGCCACGAATACCTGGACCACGAAGGCGGCACAGTTCGTGGGCACGCACACGAACGGAATTGGTCTCATCCGCGGCAACCTCTATATCTCGGGCGGCTACGACCTGAGTGGGGGAGATGGGTTTTGTTGTGGTTCGATGCAGAGAACCCTGTATGCATACGACCCCATCGCGGACCGTATCACCAGGAAAGCCGATATGCCTCGGCAGACCGCCGACGGCGTCACCGGCGTCATCAAGGGCAAGCTGTACGTTCTCTCCGGCACCTGCACTGATGATTCCCCACCAATTTTTGACTGCGACGACCCGAGTGTCACCCGGCTTCTCTATCGTTACGACCCGGTCACCGACAAGTGGATCACTTTACCCCCGGCCCCTCACCCGCATGAGGGGGCTGTAGGCGGCGTCATCCGGGGCAAGCTCTATGTCGCCGGCGGCAGCATCGGCACGGTCCTGGATGTCTACAGCCCCTCGACCAACAGCTGGCGGACACTCGCCCCCCTGCCCGCAGCTCTATACGGTGGTGCAGGCGCAATTCAGGACGGCAAGCTTTGGGTATTCGGTTTCAGCGCGAGTAACGCTGGCTCGAGAACGTTTGTCTACGATCCCCGGACCGACAGGTGGGCCACGAAGGCGTCCATCCCGGTGGGAGGCGCCTCGGCGGCGGCCGCTCCGATCCCGGATAAGCAGTCCCACATTCTCCTGGTAGGTGGTGGTCGACCGGGTGACGAGGGCCCCGCGCCGAGCATGTTGTATACCCCGTGATACCTTGTGGCGGTCTGAGCTAGCGCGGCTTCTCCGATCCGGACCCACGTTTCCGGCGGGGTCGTCCGCCGCGGAACTCGAAATGGCCCTCGTTCACCACGCCGGCCATGGAAGACGCACGGCCGTCACAGCGTACCCGGGCAAATTGGCGGGCAGAGAGCCAGGCGGCCTTGTACCAGGTGCCTGGCTTGAGCCCGGGGTAGAGAGGGGCGAACTCCCGTCTGAGGCGAGCCTCACGGTCGTTAGGCATCCTGGCCGCGCGGATGGGGATACCTTAAAAATAGGGGCTGGCCGCCGGGGCACAACTCGACGGCGGTGCCATGTATTGCGTATACTTGGCGGGACGAAACATGGACCCGCTGGTACATAACGACTTATGGGCGACCACCCCCTCACCCACCACCTGAGGACGGAATGGCTACAAAACTCGACAAGACGATCAAGCGAGAGCTGGAACTCGAGGGCAAGCTGTACACCGTGGCCATCTCGCCCGAAGGGGTAAAGGTCACGCCCAAAGGTGCGCGGAAGGGTCATGAGGTTTCCTGGAGTACTCTCGTGGGCGGCGAAGCCGAGCCGCGGCGTGACCCTAATACCTCGGGCGACGCCTATCGAGAGTAAGCTGGGGCTGCTCCACCGTAACGTGCACTCACTGCTCAATCCCAACGCGGTCCGGGCGCTGCCTCGGTGTCTGAGGCAGGCCCGTCCGCAGTACTTCTGGGTCACTCTCATGCGTGGGAGGATCTATGGCGGAGCCCAGCTTTTCCGAGCAGATGGCCAGTTTGAACTCGACCCTCGGGGCCATCGAAGCGCGCCTGGCCCTTGGGCGCGCGCCGGTCGAGGGGCTGGAGGATTTCAAGAGCGCCCTGGACGACATGCGCCTGCGCCTTTGGGGTCTGTTGAGTGCGGCGGGTGGCTCCGACTCCAGAGGATTCCAGGAGCTGTTCAGGATCCGCCGCGCGACAGAAATGTGCCGTGGTTTGAGTGACGATCTGCACTCGGGCTCGGTGAGCGGAAGGCATCGCGAGCTCGCAGGCTTGGGGGAGGCGGCCGCCGAGCTGGCGCGGAAGGTCGAGCAGGCACGGCGGGACGCGCATTAAGCTGCCGTGAGCGCCACACCCACGATTCGCACGGCACGCCTCCTCCTCGGGACGTTCGAGTCGGAAGATGCCGCTGATCTACAACGTATGGCCGGCGCGCGCGAGATCGCGGACACCACCGTGTCGATTCCCCACCCATATGGCCTGGACCACGCTCTGGCCTGGATCGGCAACCAGCGCCGGGAGTCGGTCCGAGGACGCGCGACCAACTTTGCCGTCCGTCTGCTTTCCGGGTCTCCACTGATTGGCTCCGCCAGCCTGCGGGACATCGACCTCGAGCATCAGCAGGCCGAGCTCGGGTTCTGGATCGGGCGCGATTGGTGGGGACAGGGATACGCGAGCGAGGCCGCAGCCGCCGTTATCCGGTTCGGCTTCGAGTCTCTGCGACTGAATCGGATCTGCGCCCATCATATGGCTCGCAACCCCGCCGCCGGACGAGTACTGCTCCGCGTCGGGATGAAGCAGGAAGGGCTTCTTCGTGAGCGGGTGAAGAAGTGGGGGGTGTACGAGGATGTGGTGGTCTACGCCATCCTCCGGGAAGAGCGAACCTGAGCGGAGCCAGCGGAGGGACAGGCCGATGGAGAAGCGGGTAGAGTTTTCAGCGACCGAAGGCCAGGCACCCGCAGTACAGGCTGCCCTCGACCCGCTCCAATCGGAACGGCCGGGCCGTGTCCACCTGGTGGTTGTGCTGACTCGGCGGGTCGGGCCGGGCGACAAGGCCCCACCGGGGAGCACCCTGGTTACCCGGTTCTGGCATCCGCGAGATCACAGGTGGAACGAGAACGTATTCGACTCACTGGATCACGCACTGCGTCTGTTCCTGGATGAGAGTGGCTGGTTGCTACGCCAGCAGCAGGCTCTGGATTCGCCCGAGGCTCACGAGTTGATCTTCGAGGCCCGCCGGGAAGATTTCAGCCGGCCGAGCACCGCCCAGATCCTGGAGGACGTCGGGCTCTCGCCGGAAGAGGTGGCTAATCTGCTGGAGCGGGTGGACCGCGACGGCGAAGGGAAAGAGTAGCTCCCAAGCGCTTCAGCGGCGGGGGCGCTTGAAGACCGGGCGCGGCTCATCTCCCTCGAGCTCGTCCAGTACTTCCGGCGGGCGCCGAGGTGCCACGGGGGGGCGATCGTTGATCGTCGGCAGCGGGGCCGGCGGAGCTGAAGGCATAGACGGGACGGTCGGGGTCGGTGCCGATCTCTCATCCTGAAGCGCCGTCAGCGCTGACTCCGCCGTGTCGCGGATGATCTCCAGCGAGTTCTCGAGATTGCTCTGCGCCTGTGCGTACAGCCGGGGTCCCTCCAGCGCGAAGAGCGCTTCGACCAGGCTCCGCGCCGTTGCCTCCGTAACCGGCAGGCCCATCCGCTCCAATCGCTCCCGAACCAGCGCGACTCCTCGAGGGCTGGGGAGAAAGCGTGGTCCCTGTTGCCATCGCGTCATGTCGTTCCCTCGCTTCCGGCTAGAGCTCGAGCGCGCGCCATAGATACCAGCTCGCCACGCTTCGGTACGGCCGCCATCGCTCGCCCCTGCGGCTCATCGCCGCGGGCTCGGGCAGCTTCCGCTTGCCAAACGTCAGGGCAAAGCCCTTGCGGACCCCGAGGTCGCCCAGCGGCAGCACGTCCGGGCGGCCCAGCCTGAAAATGAGCAACATCTCCACCGTCCAGCGCCCGATTCCGCGCACCTCGGTCAGCCGGGCGATGATCTCTTCATCCTCCATCCGGCGGACTCGCGACAGGGGCGGCACCGTGCCGTCGAGGGTCCGCGCTGCCAGGTCGCGCAGGGCCGCCGTCTTGGCCGTCGAAAGTCCCGCCGCGCGGAGCCGCTCTGGAGGGATATCGAGGAGGTCGCGCGGAGTAGGGAAGCGTTTCGGGGCAAACAGTTGGATTACCCGGCCCAGGATCGTTGCCGCGGCCCGGCCGCTGAGCTGCTGGTACACGATCGATCGCACCAGCGCCTGGAACAGGCTATGGCTGGGGGTTGGCCGCATGGTGAACGGGCCCGCCCGCTCGATCAGATCGCTCAGGGCAGGATCGGTCTGGGCGAGGTGCCGGCAGGCGAGATCGGGGTCAAAACCCAGCCCATCCAGGCGCGGTTCAATCGTCAGCAGATGGGGCGCGGCCATGGCGGAAAATACCACGGAACGGCGGTCCCTGTCCCGTCGCAAGCAACAGGCTGGCGCCGATGACGAGCAGGGTCCCGCCTATCTGCCACAGCGTGGGACGTTCGCCGAAGATGGGGATCGCCAGCAGGTGGGTGAGCACGATGCCCAGGCCAGAGAGCGCTGCCAGCGGGGCTGCCCGGTGCAGTGAATAGGCCCGTGTCATGGCGATCTGGGCTCCTCCGCCACTCAGGCCTGCCCCCAGCAGGAGCAGGCCCCCTCGTGCGTCGGGCCACTCCCAGACCGGGATCGCAAAGGCCAGCATGGCGCAGAGTCCGACGAAAGAGAAGTGCAGCACCACCGCTTGAGGCGTCTCTCCCGGACCGATCTTGCGCAGCCAGATGAGGGCCAGCGCGTAGAGGACGGCGCCTGCGATCGCGATGGCCGCCACCGGCGCGGCAATACCAAATGACGGCCCCACCACCCCGACGATTCCGGCAAAGACCAGCGCAATGGCGAGTGCCACCCGTCCATCCACCCGCTCGCCGAGCAGCGGACCGGAAAGCACCGCGACAAAGATGGGAGCGGTCGCACCGAGCGTGGCAACATCGCCGAGTGCGATCCGCGGGGACCCCAGGGCATAGAACGTACACAGCGCGGACATGGCGCCGAACACGCTCCGGAACCAGGTGCTGCGCCGGTCGGTGATGCGCAGGGAGGTTCCCTGATACAGGCCCAGGCAGCCCGCCATGAGTGCGCCTACCAGGAACCGTGCCGCGCCCACCTCGGCCCAGGGAAGATCCCGGGCGCCGAGGCGGGTGCAGACGTTCATGCCGGCGAAGAACACCTGGGCCAGGAGCATCCAGCGGATGGCATGGGGGAAGGACGGGAAAGGGGGGAAGGGGGGGAAGGAGGGCGTCATCGATCTCAAAACTAGTTTGCGCCGGAACCGTAGCCTACTTTCCCGTCCTTCCCGTCCTTCCCGTCCTTCCCGTCCTTCCCCGTCCTTCCCGTCCTCCCGCATCTTCTCGGCATGAACCCTGACGACTTTCGGCGCCACGGACACCAGCTGGTGGACTGGATGGCCGACTACATGCGAGATGTGGGCTCGCTCCCGGTCACCTCCGCCGTTCGGCCGGGCGACATCATGCGGCAGCTGCCGGCTTCTCCGCCGGAACGCGGCGAGCCGTTCGACGCCCTGATGCAGGACTTCACCCGCATCATCGTTCCCGGGATGACCCACTGGAACCACCCCGGCTGGTTCGCCTATTTCCCGGGCAACAACAGTCCTCCCTCCATTCTCGCCGAGATGCTGACCGCGACGCTTGGAGCTCAGTGCATGTCGTGGGCGACCTCGCCCGCGGCCACCGAGCTCGAGCAGGTGACCATGGACTGGCTGCGGCAAATGCTCGGTTTGCCGGCGGGGTTCACCGGCGTCATCCAGGACACCGCATCCACCGCCACGCTGGTTGCGCTGCTCTCAGCCCGGGAACGGGCCACCAAAGACGCCGCCGGCGCCACCGGTCTCGCCGGCAGCGGGGCACGCTTGACCGTCTATGCTTCCGGCGAGGCGCATTCGTCGATTGACAAGGGGGTCAAGCTCGCGGGGTACGGACTGGAGCAGCTGCGCCGAGTGCCGGTGGATCGGGTCTACGCCATGAAGCCGGACGACCTGGATCGTATGATCGCGGCCGACCGGAAGGCAGGCTTGATCCCGGCCTGCGTGGTGGCGACGGTGGGGACGACGTCATCCACCGCCATCGACCCTCTCCCGCGAATAGCCGAGGTTTGCCGGCGGCATGGCGTCTGGCTCCACGTGGACGCGGCCTACGCCGGCACGGCGGCGATCGTGCCGGAGCTGCGCCACCTGTTCGATGGCGTGGAGCAGGCCGACAGTTTCGTGTTCAATCCCCACAAGTGGATGCTGGTAAACTTCGACTGCTGCGCCTATCTGGTTCGCGACCGGGATGCGCTGCTCCGGACCTTCACCGTCACTCCGGAGTATCTGCGGACCGCGCAGGACAAGGAGGTCGTCAACTTCCGAGACTGGGGTATCCAGCTTGGTCGGCGGTTTCGCGCCCTGAAGCTCTGGTTTGTGATTCGGAGCTACGGCCTGGAGGGTCTGCGGGAGGTGGTTCGAAAGCATGTGAGGCTGGCGGGTGAGTTGGCTGAGTGGATGAAGGCGGCGCCGGGATTCGAACTGATGGCGCCGGTACCACTCGGGCTGGTGTGCTTTCGTTACCGGCCGGCGGGAATGGAGGCGGACGACCCGCGGCTGGATGACCTGAATGCGGCGCTGCTGGCCCGGGTGAACGCCACCCGCCGGGTACACCTGACTCATACCCGGCTGGGTGGGCAGTATGTGATTCGGGTGGCGATCGGCCAGCGGCAGACCGAGCGGTCGCACGTCGAGGAGATGTGGGGGCTCATTCAGGAGGCGGCGGGCGGACGGGCGGAGAGGCGGTAAGAGCGGAATGATCATTAGGCCTTCCGCTACTTCCGCCGCTGTATCGTCCGCCCGTCCGCCCGTCCGCCCGTCCGCCCGCCGCCTCACCCGGCCAGGGCGGCCTCATTGGCAGAGAGCATCGGCTGCAGGTAGCGGCCGGTGTGCGACTCCGGCGCCTCGGCGACGTCTTCCGGCGTTCCCTGAGCCACGACCCGCCCTCCGGCGTCCCCCGCATCGGGTCCCATATCGATGACCCAGTCGGCTCGCTTGATCACATCCAGGTGGTGCTCGATGACGATGACGGTGTGGCCGGCATCGACCAGCCGGTCCAGCACGTGGATGAGCACCCGCACGTCGTCCAGGTGCAGTCCGGTGGTGGGCTCATCGAGAATGTAGAGCTTCCGGCCTTCGCGCTTGCCCGCTTGAGCGAGCTCTCGCGCGATCTTGAGCCGCTGCGCTTCCCCGCCGGACAGGGTAGTAGCGGGCTGTCCCAACCGCAGATAACCCAGCCCCACCTGCTGCAGCTGCCACAGCGCGGCGCCCAGCCGGGGCTGGTGGCGAAAGCGGCCGATGGCCTCATCGACGGTCCACTGGAGCACGTCGTGAATCGACTTACCCGAAATCCGGACGTCGAGCACATCCCGGCGATAACGGGTGGCGCCGCAGGCCTCGCAGGGCACGAAGACGTCAGCCAGGAACACCATCTCCACCCGCACGTGCCCGGCGCCTTCACAGGTCTCGCAGCGGCCTCCGGGCAGGTTGAAAGAGAAGGTCGCGGAGGTGTACTTGCGCTGCCGGGCAAGCGGCTGGGCGGCGAACAGCTCCCGGATCTCGTCGAAGGCCTTGATGTAGGTCACCGGATTCGACCGGGGCGATCGGCCAATGGGAGACTGATCTACCAGCAAAACGTCCTGCAGGAGCTCCCATCCGGTGATCGAAGCGACCTGTCCCACCGGCTCGCCGAGATGAGACTTGGCGGAGTGCTCGCCCCGGAGCTTCGCCTCGAGGTTCCGGTACACGACGTCATGCAGCAGCGTGCTCTTGCCTGACCCTGACACACCGGTCACCGCGGTGAGGGTACCCAGCGGGATGTCGACGTCCACGTTCTTGAGATTGTGCAGGTCGGCGCCCCGCACACGGAGCCATTGCGGGCCAGCCGGACGGCGTACGCTCGGCACCGCGATGCGCTTTTTCCCCGTGAGATACTGCCCGGTGAGTGACGCGCGCGCGTCGGCGACCGGCCCGGCGTGCACCACTCTCCCCCCTGCTCCCCGGAGCCGGGGCCGAGCTCGAGCATGAAATCGGCCTGCTGGATGGCCGCCAGGTCGTGCTCCACCACCACGACCGTGTTGCCCGCGTCGCGCAGCCGGCGTAGCAGGCCCAGCAGGCGATCGGTATCCCGCGGATGCAACCCTACCGACGGCTCATCCAGGACATACAGCGTATCCACCAGGTGCGCGCCGAGTGCATTGGAGAGTGAGATGCGCTGAGCCTCGCCCCCGGAGAGCGTGCGGGTCTGACGCTCGAGGGTCAGGTAGCCCAGGCCGACATCGCGAAGAAAGCTCAACCGGGCGTCGATCTGGTCGAGAATAAGCTGCGCCACCGAGCGTTCCCAGGGAGTGAGCCCGAGCTCCTGCAGCCAGTGGTGCAGGGCGTCCACCGAGCGGTTTGCCACCGACCCGATGGTGTCATTCCCGATTCGCACCGACAGGGCGTCCTGATTCAGGCGGGTTCCACCGCACTCTATACACATCTTGGCCAGCTGATACTGCCGCAGGAACACCCGGATGTATTGCTTGTAGCGCTTCTCCTCCAGTCCCTTCAGGAAAGGATGGATGCCGAGGAAGCGTCCCTTACGCCCATAGAGCAGCTCCCGGCGCTGAGTCGCCTTCAGCCTGGACCAGGGCCTGTTGGGGTCGGCGCCAATAGACCTGGCGAAGTCGAGGAGGATCCTGCGGCGAGACTCGTAGCGGGGCTTGGTCCACGGGTCGATCGCGCCTTCTACCAAGCTTTTACCGGGATCGCAGATGATCAGCGAGTCATCGTATTCGAGGACCGCGCCGAATCCATTGCAATTGGAGCAGGCTCCGCGCGGGTTGTTGAACGAGAACAAGGCTGGGGTGACGGTTGCCGCCGGCGTATCACAGCTGCTGCAGGCGGGAAATTCGGTGAACCGGATCCGCGCGGTCTCCCCGTGGAGGACGACCGCGATGCCCGCGCCCTCGCGAAAGGCGGTGGTGAGGGACTCGGTCAATCGCGAGGCCGAGGTGGGTGCGGCCTCCAGCCGGTCCACGGTGACCAGGAGATCCTCGACGGTGGTGAGGTCGACCCGTGGCGGCAGCTCGTCCAGGTGCAGCGATACCCCATCCGCCACGACCCGCACGAAGCCGAGCGCGCGCAGGTTTTCGGCGACGGTAGCGTGGGTTAGCCGGGCTAGCGGAGGAAGCGGAAAGCAGACCTGGAGGCGGCCGCTCACCTGGTCGAGAACGGCGTCGGTGGCTGCCTGGGGCGTGTCCCGGCGCACCGGCCCGCCGCACACCCGGCAATGGCTCTTGCCTATGCGGGCCCAGAGTAATCGCAGGTAGTCGTATACCTCGGTGGCCGTGCCAACAGTGGAGCGGCTGGACACCGCCGGGTTTCGCTGCTCGATGGCGACGGCGGGGGCCAGGCCCTCGAGCCGGTCCACCAGCGGCTTGGGCATGCGATCGAGAAACTGCTTGGCGTAGGTCGATAGCGACTCGATGTAGCGGCGCTGCCCCTCGGCGTAGAGGGTGTCGAACGCCAAAGTGCTCTTGCCCGAGCCGGACGGCCCGGTGATTACGATGAGCGCCCGATGCGGGAGGTCGACGCTGATGCCCCGGAGGTTGTTCTGCCGGGCGTTGACGATGCGGATGACGGACATGGAAGCAAAATAGTCGCCCTTCCCGCCTTTCCTGTCCTCCCGCTAGCTTTCTCCTTCGATGCCCCTGCTCCTGACCCCCAAACTGCTGCTCCGTGGCTTCGAGATTTTCGTGGTCGCCTCGCTGGTGGGCTGGGGGATCACGCTGCTCTACGGCAACGACCTTCCCGCCTTTCTCACCGGCCTTGGTCAAGTCAAGTGGATCTGGGTCCTGGCCGGGTTAGCCCTCGCCTCCATGGATTGGCTCGGCGGGGGACTTCGGCTTTGGGTCGTCGCCCGGCACATCTTTCCCAATCCGCCACTCAAAGGGTTGATCCTGGCCGGAGGCATGGGGGCCTGGGCCGGCTACATCACTCCGCTCAACTCCGGAGCCGGGCCCACGACGATGTACACCATGCGGCGGTATGGCGTACCGCTTCCGGTGGCGGTCACCTCCAC
Source organism: uncultured Gemmatimonadales bacterium (assembly GCA_963742755.1). Taxonomy (GTDB): domain Bacteria; phylum Gemmatimonadota; class Gemmatimonadetes; order Gemmatimonadales; family GWC2-71-9; genus CAVVWJ01. The sequence goes on along the minus strand of CAVUMU010000010.1, from coordinate 755,215 downwards.
CTTCATGAGCTTCGTCGCCACCATTCTGTTCTTCGCCATCGCGGGCCCTCTGGCCGTGTTCTTCGGGGCCGGCCGTTCGCTGGGCCAGCGGGGCAACGTGCTCGGGCTCTCGCTGTTCGATCTCTTCCTCGCGAGCCTGGTGATCATCGCCGGTATCGGCGTGCTCATGGCCGTGGTCATGTTCTTCCCCAAGGTGGTGCGTGACCTGCTGCATCGCGCGGCCGAGGCCATCGGGAGGCGCAACCGGGGGGTGGCGGACCGGCTGGAGAAGCTGCGAGAAGGGATCGACCACGCGCATGAAAGCGTGGTCGCCTTCAACAGCCCGAAGGGCTGGCTGGCCCTGCTCTGGGCCACTATTCTCTCCGGTCCTTCTCACGCCAACAAGCTTCTGGCCGGGTACGTGGCGCTCCGGGCGGTGGGGCTTCACGCGAATTTCGTGGACATCCTGCTGGTCCAGACCCTGGTCATGTTTCTGCTGTACTTCGCGCCCACTCCCGGGGCGTCGGGCATCGGCGAGGTGCTGTCCGCCGCCGTGATGTCCTCCTATGTGCCCCGGGAGCTCACTCCGATCTACATCCTGATCTGGCGCCTCACCTTGAGCTATTTCACCATCGCGCTCGGCTTCCTGATTTTCTCCGGCTGGGTACGGCGGGGCCTCAAAGGGGTGGATGAGTCGGCGCTGGTGGAGCCCGCCGGATAGTATCGCCCATGGATCAGGACGAAGCGCTCGACAAGAACTACGACGCGAGGCTGCTGCGGCGACTGCTGGTCTATCTCGGGCCCTACCGCGGCTTGACCGCCCTGGCGGTGCTGTTACTGCTGTCCGGGGCCGGCCTCGCGCTGGTAGGCCCGGCCTTGACCCAGCGGGCGCTGGACGTTGCCATTCCCGCCCGCGACACCGGTTTGCTGGGCACGCTGGCCCTCCTGTTTCTGGCCGCGCTCGTCCTCGAGTTCCTGGTCGAGTACGGCCAGACTCTACTCACCACCTATCTCGGCCAGCGGGTCATGTACGACCTGCGCATGCAGATCTTCAGCCATCTCCAGCGTCTGAGCATCAGCTACTTCGACCGGAATCCGGTTGGCCGGCTCATGACCCGGGTCACCTCCGACGTCGAGACCCTGAACGAATTGTTCTCGTCGGGAGTGGTCACCGTATTTGGCGACGTGTTCACCCTGCTCGCCATCATGACCATGATGCTGTGGATGGACTGGCGTCTGGCGCTGGTCACCTTCGCCGTGATCCCGCTGGTGTGGCTTACCGCCCGGATCTTTCGGCGCCGGGTACGGCAGGCCTTCGGCGACATCCGGGTTCGCCTGGCCCGGCTGAATGCGTTCCTGCAGGAGCGGCTGTCCGGGATGCGGGTGGTCCAGTTGTTCGGGCGCGAGGCCGATTCGGCGGCCCGATTTGCTGAGCTCAATAAGGACCACCTCGAGGCTCACCGGCGCTCGATCACGATTTACGCCGTGTTCTTCCCGGTGGTCGAGCTGTTGACCGCCGTGGCCATGGCGTTGCTCCTCTACTACGGAGGGCTCCGGGCCCTGAGCGGGACCATCACGGTGGGTGTCCTGGCGGCGTTCATCCAGCTCACCCGCCGTTTCTTCCAACCACTCCAGGACCTCTCGGAGAAATTCAACCTGCTGCAGAGCGCCATGGCCTCATCCGAGCGGGTGTTCGCCCTGCTGGATCAGCCGGTCACCGTGCTGGAGCCGGTCAATCCCGTGAAGCTGGCCGAGCCGGTGCGTGGGGAAGTCCGATTCGAGGGCGTCTGGTTCCGCTACAGTCCGGAGGGTCCGTGGGTCCTCCACGATGTTTCCTTCACAGCCTCGCCGGGCCAGACCATCGCGCTGGTGGGCCATACCGGCGCCGGCAAGACCACCATCGTCAATCTCCTGCTCCGGTTCTACGACCCGGACCGGGGCCGGATTCTGATCGACGGAATGGACATCAGAGAGATCGCCACTTCCGATCTCCGCGGATTGATCGGCTTCGTGCAGCAGGACCTCTTTCTCTTTGCCGGGGACATCCAGCACAACCTGACGCTGGACGCGCCGATCCCACCGGAGGCCGCCCGGCAGGCGGCTCGCCGGGTGGGCGCCGACCGCTTCATCGCACGGCTGCCCGCGGGATACGACCACCGACTGGGTGAGCGAGGCCGGAGCCTCAGTGTGGGGGAGCGTCAACTGTTGAGCTTTGCCCGGGCGCTGGCGCTCAATCCGACGATCCTGGTGCTGGATGAGGCCACCAGCTCGGTGGATGCGCAGGCGGAAGGCCAGATCCAGGTGGCCATTGCCGAGCTCATGACCGGCCGCACCAGCCTCGTAGTCGCCCACCGCCTGAGCACGATCCTCCATGCGGACGAGATCCTGGTCCTGCAGCACGGAGAGATCCGCGAGCGGGGAAGCCACCGCGAGCTTCTGGCCCAGCAAGGGCTGTATGAGCGGCTCTACCAGCTCCAGCTCAGCGGACAGGCGGACGGGGGGACGGGCGGACAGATGGATGGGCGGACGGATGGGCCGGTGGCGGCAAGGCGGTAATGCTGAAGTGTCGGCGACATGTCTGTCGCGCGACCGCCGGTCCGCCGTCCGCCTGTCCCCCTGTCCGACCTAACCTCCATTTCCTTGCATGGTTATGAGTCGCGGGATACGTTACACGGCACTCGACTTTCTCCTCAGGATCAATCGATGATCCATCTCCAAATCGACGGCGAACGGTACCCTATCGCCGCCGGCGAGACAGTCATAGGCTCGGCTTCAGACAGCACGGTGGTGCTCGACGGTGAGGGTGTGCGGCCCCGGCACGCGGTGGTGCAGGGGATGCCGGCCGGCGCCGCCGCTATCCGCGCGGCCGCGAACGAAGCGGAGGTGCGGGTCAACGGCGTACGCCTCGGTTCCGATCCTACGCCGCTGCTGCATGGCGACAAGATCGGTATCGGCAATCGCGAGCTGCTGGTGGTGGATCCAGCTCGTGCGGGCAGCACCCAGCTGTTTGACTCCGGCGCCTTCGCCGATCTCGCTCCGCCGCCCGGCTACAAGGGGATCGGGACCCGGACCGGTGGCCGCCTGGTGTGTCTCACCGACGGGCGGGAGTACACCGTGGGAGCGCAGCCGCTCTCGCTGGGACGCGATGCGGGGGCGGATGTGGTAGTGGCGGGAGGCGAAGTGTCGCGCCAGCACGCCGAGATCCGCAACGAGCAGGACGGATACATTCTGGTCGACATCAGCGTCAACGGCACCTACGTCAATGGGGAGCGCATAGGAAAGACCCACCGGCTGTCGCGGGCGGACGTGATCCGGATCGGCAACGATGAGTTTCGCTTCTATGCCGATCCCCTCAGCGCAGCTTCAGCCTCGCCTGCGCCGGGTCCGGCGCCCGCTCCGGCACCGGAGAGCTCCGCCCCGGCTGATCACCCGCCCCGTCCGCCGGAAGGAGCGGCTCAGCAGCTGTCCGACACCATGCATGGCCTGCCGGAGGAGGAGCCGGCTCGGCGAAACACGCCACCCTCACCGGAGGCCGCGCCGCTGGCCTCACTGCTGTTCCGGAGCGGAGACTTCAAAGGCAGGAGACTGCCGATCAAGGTGCCGGTGGTCAACATCGGGCGGGGCGACTACAACGACATCGTGATCGGCGATCCGAGCGTGAGCACCATGCACGCCAAGCTGCAGCGCAGGGAGGCGGTCTGGATCCTGACCGACATGGGATCCACCAACGGCACCTTCGTCGAGGGCGAGCGTCTCGCCGGCGAGGCGCCGCTCAGCCCGGGAACGACGCTCCGTTTCGGAGACGTGATCGCGCTGTTCGAGCCGCTGGACGACAAGGCTCCGGCCGGCCGCAGCGGGAACACCCGGCTCATGGGCCGGTTGGACGCCGACGCGGCTGCGGGTGACCCGCGCCAGGCCGATAAAGTCCGGCCAAGACCGCCGAGGCGTCCGATCCGTATGGCCCCACCGCGACCCAAGGGCCCTTCGGCCGGTCTGGTGATGTCCCTGCTGATTCTGATGGCAATTCTCGCATACCTGTTGCTGAGCTGAAAAGTTCCGTGAACTTCACCTGCGCTGCCCGCACCGATGTCGGGATCGTCCGTTCGGGTAATGAAGACAACTACTTGATGCTGTCCGAGCACGGGATATTCATCGTGGCCGACGGCATGGGTGGGCACGCGGCGGGAGAGGTGGCCAGCGAGATGGCGGTGAGGATCACCTCCCAGACCATCGGCTCCCTGCGGGGGTTGAGCGACGAAGAGGCTGGGGAGCGGGTGCGAACCGCCATCCGCACCGCCAACGATGCCATCTTCGAGCGCACACTATCCGAGCAGGACAAACGGGGGATGGGCACCACCGCAACCGTCCTGGTGCTCCTCCCGCAGCGCTACCTGATCGGACAGGTGGGCGACAGCCGGGCGTACCTGATGCGGGATGGTCGGCTCCACCAGCTCACCAAGGATCACTCCTACGTCCAGGAGCAGGTCGATGCGGGCCTGCTTACGCCGGATCAGGCCCGGGTCCATCCCTACAGCAACGTGATCACCCGGTGTGTCGGAGCCGGTATCGATGTCGCACCCGACATCTACTTCGGCTCACTGGAGAAGGGCGACGTCCTTCTGCTCGCCTCGGACGGGTTGACCGGAATGCTGGAGGACGAGCAGCTGGTCAACATCATGGGGGCGCAGGGCGGGCCGCAGGCCTGGGTGGACCGGATGGTGTCGGAAGCCAATCGCCGGGGCGGTCTCGACAATATCACCGCCATCGTGATCCGGATCGATTCGGTCGATAGCGACACTGGCGAGCACCCGACCGTGTCCGCCGCCGCCAGTCAGCGCTCGTGATCCCGGGCACAGTTCCCAAGGCCTGAGCAGGCTACCCTCGCTGAACTGAACCTTGGCGCTCCACCCCCGCTGCGCGAGGAGGATGTGTGGACGTACTGACCTGGATCATCGTTGGGTTGGTGGCTGGACTACTGGCTTCGCTGGTGATGGGCGGCATCGGCTACGGCATCGTGGGCGACATCATTGTGGGCATTCTGGGCGCCCTTCTTGGTGGCTGGCTCTTTGCCCAGATGGGCTGGGGAACGCCGTTTCCGGGGATCGCGGGCGCGATCTTCGTGGCCTTCATCGGCGCGGTGGTCCTGCTGCTAATCATCCGTCTGGCCCGGGGGTCGAAGCGCCGGGCGTAGGGTCGAGCTCCAGCTCCAGCCGGATGTTGGCGCGGGCATAGCGGCCATCAGTGGCCAGCGGTACCTCCACGAATCCGTGTTTCCGGTAGAGCCGGATCGCCGGGTTCAGCACCGTATTCGAGACGATCACCACCCGGCGGGAATGGATCTCCCTGGCGAAGGCCAGGGAGGCCTCCATCAGGAGGTCACCGTACCCCCGACCTCGAGCGGCCGGCGCCACCGCCATCTTGGCTATCTCACACTCGTCGGCACTATGCCGCAGGACCGCGCAGGTCCCCTGGACCTCGCCCCCCTCCAGCAGGAAGAAGACCTGGCCACCGGGATCCAGGATCTTCCGGCGAGGATCGCCCAGGATCTCCCGGTCGGCCGGCTCCAGGACGAAATAGCCCTCGATCCACTCGCGGTTGAGCCGCTCGAATGCGCTCCGGAACTCCTCGCGGTACCGTAGCACCTCGGGTTTCCGCGAACCTACCCCTTCACCGCTGAGTCTTATGCCTTCCTTCATCCGCGTTTCTCACGTCTGCGTGCTGGCAATACTGATCGCCTGTGCTCCCCGCACCGGGGAGGCGGGTCCCGAGCCAGAGAGCCTGGCCCAGGTTGAGGTCCAGAACCAGGGCTTTACCGACATGGTGATCTATGCCCTCAACGGGGGACAGCGGGTCCGGCTGGGAATGGCCACCGGGAATTCCACCAAGACATTCAGCATCCCGCGATATCTGACGGGCGGCGCCGGCCCCATCCGGTTCCTGGCCGACCCGATCGGCGGAGACCGGACCCCGGTCAGCGAAGAGATGAGCGTTCGGCCCGGGGATGTGGTGACGCTGACCATACCGCCCCGGTAACGGGCAGGCCGGGGCTAGTGTCGGGAAAAGAGCCTGGTTGAGCCGTCGGACTGGAACGAGACGACATCGAAGTCTTTTGGCTTCACGCCCTCTGGCGCCATTCCCGGGGTGAGCGGGGGCATCTCGGGCACCGCCAGGCCCGCGGTCTTGGGCCGCTCGGCCAGGAGCCGGTGGATGTCGGAGGCCGGCACGTGTCCCTCGACCAGATACTTATCGACGATGGCAGTGTGACAGGACCGCACGCCTTTCGGCACGCCCATCTCGTCCTTTAGCGCCTCCATTTCCTCGTCGTCGTGCACCACGGGGGCGAAGCCATTCGCCCGGATGTGATCGACCCACTTGGTGCAGCACCCGCAGGTGCTGCTCTTGTAGACCGTAATTGGGGTCGGGCCCATGCCGCCGGGAAGCTCCGCCCACAGCCGGGGCCCAGTCACACCGACGGCTGCCAGCCCAGCCATCCGGGCAAGGAACCCGCGGCGCTGCATAGTTCTCTTTCCACTCACAAGAGGTGTGCTCCTTCTCCAAGACGTCGCCTAACCTCGCCGGCCGGTAAGGTCAGCAGGTCGAGTATGCGCCCCAGTGGTCGACTTGGTGCGCTCGCAACAAAGATACGAAGACGCCGGGCGCTTCGGTACAACTCGTCCGCCACTCGGGGCAGTCCCAGTTGTCCCGCCCGGCCCGCATCGGTGAGCCGTTCGATAGTGCCGGACCGGGTGCGGAGCGGCAGGTCTACCCCGAGCATCGATGAGCGAGCGGGGAAGTCGAGCAGGAACCCACCGGAAGGCAGCCCAACCTGCGCTGCCATAGCGTCCTCCACCAGCTCCAGCAGATCAGGATCATCGGCCACCCAGGGCTGCAGATCCGCGGGCACGTCGGTCGCCGGCAGGTCGAGCGCCCGCTTGTGGAGATGGCGGGCCCGGATTGCGGCGGCAAGCTCGTTGCCGTCGCGGCCAATGAGGATCTCCATCAGGCCGTCGTCGGTGGCTTCGGCTATGTCCTGCGCCGTGACGACTCCCCGCCGGACGGCACCGCGCACCGCTCGCTTGAACATGCAAGTGGCGGAGCGCACGGCGTGGTGCCAGTAGACGTTGCGGTACATCTGGTACTTGGCGAACAGAAGCGACTCGAGGGCGCTGATCCCCTTCTCCTGCACCCCAACCTCGAGACGGCCCCGGCCGATGTCGACCAGGGTGAGCGAAGAGAGCAGCCGATCCACGTCCACCGTGCCGTAGGGGACGCCGCACATCCTGGCATCGCGGCTCAGGTAGTCGACCTTGTCCAGGTCGATGGAGCCGGAGATGAGCCCCTGAAGCGGGCTCTTGCTGGTCCCACTGATGAGCGTTCCGATCGTGGTGGGGAAGTCCGGACCGCCGATCTGAACCAGCCGCTCGCCCAGTTCGCCCTGGGTGAGTTTGGCCACTCCGAGCTTCTCATGCGAGGGGAAGCCGGCTTCCTCCAGCGCGTGGGAGAAGGGATAGTGGCCGATATCGTGGAGCAAGGCGGCCATTCGTACCGCGAGGCAATCCTCCGCACTGACGGGTTCGAGATCGCCCAGCTCCTCAAGCGCAGCAAGGGCCCGCCGGGTCAGGTGAAAGGCGCCGAGTGCGTGCTCGAAGCGGCTGTGGGTGGCGCCGGGGTAGACCAGGAAAGTGTGTCCGACCTGACGGATGTAGCGGAGGCGTTGAACCGCGGGCGTGTCGAGCGCGAGCAGCGCGGGGCGATCGACCCGGATGTTGTCCCAGAGGGGATCGCGGATGATCTCGGGGGGGCAGGGGGGCAGCGGGGCAGCGGGGCGGAGGTCATTCTGCCCGGCTGGAGATCCGTCACTCTTACGACCTGCCCCGCCGCCCCGCCTCCCCGCTGGCTTCACACCACAGGGCCAGCCGCGGCCACCTCGGCCGGCACTTCTGCCTTGTATTGCTCGAAGTTCTCCCGGAACATCGTCGCCAGCTTCCGGGCCTGCGCATCGTAGGCTTCGGGGTCGGGCCAGGTGGCGCGGGGCGCCAGGACTCCCTCGGGCACATCGGGGACCAGGGCCGGAACCTGGAATCCGAAGACGGCATCGCGGGTGAACTTGCCCCGGTCGAGTGCTCCGGACAGCGCCGCCCGCAACATGGCCCGGGTGTGGGCCAGCTTCATCCGCGATCCGGTGCCGTAGGGGCCGCCGGTCCAGCCGGTGTTCACCAGCCACACCGTGGCGCCGTGCTTCCCGATCCGCTCACCCAGCATCCGGGCGTAGACGCCGGCGTGGAGCGGCAGAAAGGGCGCTCCGAAGCAGGCTGAGAATGTGGCCGATGGCTCGGTTACGCCCCGCTCGGTCCCCGCCACCTTGGCGGTGTATCCGGAGAGGAAGTGATACATGGCCTGCTCGGCGGTGAGGCGGGCGATCGGGGGCATTACACCGAACGCGTCGGCGGCAAGGAACACCACATTCTTGGGGTGTCCGCCGGCGCCGCTGAGCAGGTGATTGGGGATGGCATCGATCGGATAGCAGGCGCGGGTGTTCTCGGTGATGCCGTCCGCGTCGAAGTTCACCGCCCTGGTGGCGGGGTCGAGCACCACGTTCTCGAGCACCGTGCCGAACATCTGGGTGGCGCGGTAAATCTCCGGCTCGGTGTCCGGACGAAGCCGGATCACCTTGGCGTAGCAGCCACCTTCGAAGTTGAATACGCCCCGGTCGCTCCAGCCGTGCTCGTCGTCGCCGATGAGCTGACGGGTCGGATCGGCCGATAGTGTTGTCTTCCCCGTGCCGGAAAGCCCGAAGAAAATGGCAGTGTCGCCGCCCGGCCCGATGTTGGCCGAGCAGTGCATGGGCATCACCCCCCGGCCGGGCAGGATGTAATTCATGGCCGTGAAGATCGACTTCTTCATCTCGCCCGCATACCGGGTGCCGCCGATCAGGACCACCTTCTTGCCGAAGTTGATGACGATGAAGGTACCGGTGCGGGTGCCGTGCCGCAGCGGGTCGGCCTGGAAGTCGGGGGCGTGCAGCACGGTGAATCCGGGCCGAAACTGTGCCAGCTCGGCCGGCACGGCCCGAATGAACATGTTGCGCACGAACAGCGCGTGCCATGCGTTGGGGGTGATGAATCTGACGGGCAGGCGGTAGGCTGGGTCCGCCCCGGCGAAGAGGTCCTGGACGAAGACCTCGCGTGCATCCAGATGAGCACGCACGTCTTCCTGGAGCCGCTCGAAGGCGTCGGGGTCGAGCCGCGCGTTTTTCTCCCACCAGATCCGATCCGCCGTGCCCGGCTCCTCGACCAGGAACTTGTCCTTTGCGGAGCGTCCGGTATGGGGCGCGGTTACCGCCGTAAAGGCGCCTCGGTCGGTCAGCACGCCCTCGCCTCTTCGCACCGCGTGCTCGATCAGCGTCGGTGGCGTGAGGTTGGCATGAATTCGGATGGGGAAAAGGCCGTGTTCTACGAGCGTGAGGGTCTCGCGCGGCGCTGCAGTGGTTTCGGCACTCATGCGCTAAAGTATCGGCAGCTTCAGCGCATCCTGCAACCTCACCGTGGAGCGACCGTGAGAGTGGGCTCAGTATGGTAGCCGAGCTCGGCGGTGGCCCGGTCTCGGGGGCTCAGCTCCGCCACAGCGGGGTCGGCGAACATGACGTCGTCGGCATTCGGCGAGTGGGCGAAGATGCCCAGCGAATGTCCCAGCTCGTGCGTGGTGGTGAGGGCCATGCACCCCTCGACACCCGGGGCGCCCGGGGCGAATCGGGGGTCGACGTAGACCCTGATGGGAGGGAGAATCCGATGCCCGCTCCCGTCCAGCTCCACGTCGGTGGCGCCCTGACATTCCGGCGCCATGAGGCTCTCGAGCCGGGTGACCGAGAAGCCCCCCTTGGGTGCTATTCCACTGGTCACGATAACATCGGCAACAGTGGAATCGGCCACCAGCTCACCTCGGAGCTCACCGTAAAGGAACGCCGCCTGCCATTGGCCGATGGCGTGCTGGACGTGGACCGGAAGGTTCAGCGTGTCCTCGGCCCAGAACCGCACCGGCAGCCGGCTTTGCGGCCAGTGAAAACTGAGAGTGTCGGGTCCGCTTGCAGTGGGGACAATGCGCCGCCACTCATAGGCGCTGCTCCGGCTGGGGGCCGCTATATCGGCGCAGGAGAGCAGCCCTGCTCCCGCGGCCATACCCAGCAAGGGCAAGAGGTGGCGCGCGCTCATCGGTGACCCCTCGCCAATCCGATGGTCAGGCCGATTCGCTGGACGCCCTGACTTTGACTGAAGCCCCGGGCCTCCAGCTCGCCGGTGGTGAATCGGTGGAAATCGTAGCGCAGTGCTGCCATGAGGTCCCATTGGACCATGATCGGCCGCCGGTAGTCGATCCCTGCTCCCGCAAGAAACCGGGTCGTGCCGCCGCGGAGAAAAATCCCCTGCTTCCTGGATGGGAAATATCGCAGGAGTCCTACTCCCGCCCTCCAGCGAAGGCCGGTCGACACCGGGCCATCCAGCCCCAGGGTGACCGTACCGGTGCGCAGCGTGCCCAGATCGACCGCCGACGCCCCGTCCTCGTTGCTCCGATAGCCGCCCGCGGCCAGCGCGAGCTCCAGGCCGGCGCGGTAGAGTGGCGCGATCGGCAGGCCGGCACCCAGTACCAGGGTTGGGGCCAGCTTTTGGCGGACCTCGATCTCATTGATCACGTCATCACGGAGGAGGGGCGTGGCCCAGGTAACACCGAGGCGGGCATGGTAATCCACCTGGGCGTGAAGCGAGGTTGCGCCTCCGGCCAGGGCCAGGACCAGCAAAGTCGGGTTAGTGCGCATACCCGCAAGTATGGCCGTAGACAATGAGGCGGTCAACGCGGGGCCCTTGCCGCCCGGGCGTACCGGCGCAGTCGGCGCAGCATTCTCTTATCCGCGGTAACCCCGTCCTCCCCTTTCGGGGTCTCGAGGATCTTGATGACATGCACCAACCGCGGGTCGGTCATGATCCGGCGGAACGGCTGGGGGCCGAGGGAACCCTCACCGATCAGCTCGTGCCGGTCGCGCCGGGATGCAAACTTTGTCTTGGAGTCGTTCAGGTGGAGGCAGAGGAGGTTACTCAGACCCAGGATCTGGTCCCAGTCACTCCAGACGCCATCGTAGTTGCCGACCAGATCGTGGCCTGCCGAATACAGATGGCAGGTGTCCGCGCAGAAGGCAATGCGGTGGCGCACGTCGTCGGCGATCGCGGCGCGCAGCATTGCCAGCTCCTCGAAGCTGCTGCCCAAGGCAGTCCCACACCCGGCCGTGGTCTCGAGCAGAACCACGGGCGAGTCAGGGACCACCCGGAGGCAACGGGTGTAAGCGGCCGCATTGCGGAGAAGCCCCGCATCTCGATCATCGATGTAGTTGCCCGGGTGCGACACCAGATAGGGGATGCCGAAGGCCGTACATCTCCGAAGCTCTGCCACGAAAGCGGCCTCGGAGCGGGCACTTAAGGCAGGATCCGGAGAGGCGAGGTTGATAAGGTACGAATCATGCCCCACTATACTGGAGACGTCGCAGCGTTCGCACTCCCGCTGGAACGCAGCGTAAGACTGCGAAGAGATGCCCGGCTCGCGCCACTGGCTGGGCGTTTTGGTGAACACCTGGATCGCCGTTGCACCGATCACCTTGCCCCTCACTGGCGCCGTTTCGACGCCGCCCTGGACGGATACATGTGCACCCAAGCGCTCTGCTGGATCAGACCGATGCATTTGCTCCTCTGTAGATCGTGAGGGAGGAAGCAGTGGAGCCTCCCGCCCGCCCGAGGGTGCTTCTCGTGGGTGACCCCTCGGCCAGGCCGACGGGGCTGGAGCGCGCGCTGACCCGGGGTGGGTTCCAGCTGGTCGAGCGCGAAGACCCGTCGGTCGACCCCGAGGCCGATGCTATCCTCATAAGCGTTAACGATATCGACCAGGGTCCCCTGGCCGACCTTCTCCCCAATCCCAGCCCGGGGTCCACCGGGTTTCCTCCCCGGGTTGTCGTCATTGCCACCACAAATCGTGATGCGGCGGTTACCGCGTTGGCGCTGGGCGCTGCGGACGCACTTGTGGCACCTATCTACCTTCCCGAGCTGTGCGCCCGCCTGCATGCCCGCATCAGGGACCAACTGGACGCCGCTCTGGGACCCCAGCGGGAGCAGTTGAGGGTAGCGTCGCTGGCCTTCGTTCAGCCCGGCCTCGATCCCGACGAGCTGATCCTGTCGCTGGTCCGCCGGCTGGCTCGGACTTTTGACCTGGCGCACTGCTCCTTTGTGGCCCTCGCGCCCGGGGGCGAGAGCGGCCGGATCATCGCCGAGTTCCAGCCCCCGGCTCCGGATGAGGAGAATCTGGCGCTCAGTAGTTACCCGGAGATCGCCGAAGCCATTCGCACCCGCCGGACAGTCGTGAAGCCGGAGCATACCAATCATCCGGCCGAGCCGCCACGCTCGCTCATCGTGCTGCCGGTCGAATCCGGGGGCCGGGTTGCGGCAGCGCTCCTGCTCGGCACTCGCGAGGCCCACCGTCGGCTCAGTCCGCTGCAGCTCGAATTTGCCGCCGGCCTGGCCCGCCGCGCGGCCACGGCGCTCGACCAGGTCGAGCCGGCGAGGCGAAACGGACGGGAGTCGGGCGACCACCAGGAGGAGCTTCCCGACGCCGAGACCGCCCTGGCGTCGCTGGATCGCCGGATGCGGGAAGAGTTCGAGCGGGCACGGCGCTACTCGCTCAGCTTCAGTCTGATACTGCTCGGGGTCGACGAGCTCCGCGGCGTCCGCGAGCGCCTGGGAGTGGAGGCCGCCGAGAAGCTCAAGGCCGAGGTGGCATCGGTGCTCCGCCGCGAGCTCCGGCTGCCGGACTTCGTGGTCACCTACGGCAGCAATGAGTTCGCCATTGTCCTCCCGGAAACCGATCTGACCGGGGCTCGCCAGTCGGTCATGCGGGTTCGGGAGCGCCTGGCCGTCGTGCCCCAGAAGGGAGATCCCCGTCTGGAGCATCCCCGCTTCAGCGCCGGGATCGTCTCCTACCCCCATCCGGCGGTTTCGCAGACCGAGGAGTTGTACGCGATGGCAGAGGCGGCGCTGATGCGAGGGAAGGCGCAGTCGGGCGAGCGGATTGGAGTGGCACTGTAGGGGCCCCGCTCCCTACCGTCTTCTCAGCCACGTCGTCGGATCCAGGGCGATCTGATTCTCTCCCCGAATCTCGAAGTGCAGGTGCGGTCCGTAGTCGGAGTTCTGGCCGCCCACTGTCCCGACCACGCCGCTCTTGCCGATCGATGCCCCGAGCTTGACGGCCGCAGTGGCGAGGTGCGAATAGACGGAATAGTAGCCGTTGCCGTGCTCGACGACGACGGTGAGTCCGTAGGTGCCGAACTGTCCTACCAGCCGCACTTTTCCCGCCTCCACAGCCTTCACCGCCGTCCCCACTCCCGCGGCGATCCCAACGCCGTTCCAGCGGATGATTCCTCCACTGGGAAGGGTATCGCGCCCGAACTTATAGACGATGGCTCCCTCGACGGGCCAGTCCAGTTTTCCCAGGTCGGCAGTCGTGATGGAGCCCGGGGCACTGACCGCTCCACGCAGCGCGCCACGCGCCAGTTCATCTCGCCGGGTGCGCTCGAGCGACGCCAGCAGGCCATTGAGCCGCGACTCGTCTTTCTGCAGCTCGGTGAGACGGCGTTCGGTGCTTCGGGCCGAGCGCTGCAAGGTCTGCAGTCTCCTCGCTCGCTCCGAGGCCAGCTCGGTGTACTTGCTGAACTCGGCCTCACGCTCATCCCGCCGCCGGTCGAGCTCGCTGCGCACGTTCAGGATGTTGTTTCGCTGGGTCACCACCCGGTTGCGTAGCTTCTCGACGTCGGTCACCAGGGAACGGTCCTGCTGACTGGTCAGGTACAGATATTTGTAGCGACTCAGTAGATCCCCAAACCCCTCGGCCGCCAGCAGCACCTGAAAGGTGTGCAAGAGCCCGCGCTTGTAGATATCGACCAGTCGCCGCTCCAGCACAGCTCGGCGCTCGGCCAGGTTGTCCTGCGCCAGAATCAGCTCCGCGCTCGACCGGTCGAGCTGCGAGGCCAGCCCGCCGATCTGCCGCTCGATCTCGTTGACGATCCGGTGGGTCGATTCCCGCTGCCGCTCCAGGTTGCTCAGCTCGTCGTTGACGTCGTGTACCTGGCCCTGCAGCCGGCGTCGCTGCTGCTCCAGCCGATCGCGCTCCGCCCGGATGACCTCCAGACGCCGGCGACTATCCTCCAGATCCGCTGTTTCCTGCGCCTGCGCGGACATCGCTGACGCGAGTAGCACCAGGAAGCCGGCGAGCAAGGCACCGGGGCAGCGGGGCAGAAGGGCCGCGAAAGCGAACCGCAGGCTCGATACAGCACGGAACAAACTGCCCCGCCGCCCCGCTGCCCCGCGGCCCTGCCTACACATGTCGAAGATGCCGCCCCACGCTTACGAGACTGCCGGCCAGCCCCAGCAGTACGCCGAATACGATGATCAGCACCATCTGGAGCGGCTGGAAGAAGATCAGGCCCGATAGCGTCCCGCCGCTGTTGTCGCGGAAAAGCACATAGCCGCCATAGCAGAGGACCAGGGAGAGCAGGCCCCCGAGCAGACCCTTCAATGCCCCCTCCAGCAGGAACGGGCCTCGAATGAACCAGTTGGTGGCGCCAACCAGCCTCATGATCGAGATCTCGCGAGCCCGTTGCAGGATGGTGAGGCGGATGGTTACCCCGATGATGACCACCGCCACCGCCGCGAAGGCCAGTCCGATCACCAGGCCCACGAGGCCGGTGAGATTCCTGAGCGAGTCGAGCTTCTGAACCCACTCCCGGCCGAACCGCACATCCTCGATGAACCCGAATCCCCGGAGGCGCTGGGCTACCCGGGTTACGGTTGCGGCGTCGCGATGCCCGTCCTTCATCCGGACCTCGATCGACGCCGGGAGGGGGTTCACCTGGAGGTCACGATACGCGTCGCGGAACTCGATCAGCTCGGCTCGCGCCTGCCGGAGCGCTTCCTCCTCGCTCACGTAGCTCACGTCCTGGACCTCGGGAAAGGCTGAGATGTCCTGGGTTGCAATGGCGATCGTTTCGGCCGGCGTTCCCCGAAAGATGTAGGCGACCACCTCGACTCTCTCCTCGATGCCGCGCAGCGCCTCGCGCAGGTTGACCGCGACGAGACCGAAGAGTCCGACCGTAAAAAGTGAGAAGGCGATGGTCGTGACTGAGAGGACCGACAGCAGCGGCGCGCGGCGGAATGACAGCAGGGCCTCGCGGGTCAGGAGCTTCATTGGGCCTCGGCAGCGGCTTCGTCCACGTCGCTGTCGTAGACCAGGCTGCCATCGCGCATCTCGATGGTCCGGTACACGGTCTGGCGGACGAGGTCGAGGTCGTGAGTGGCCATGACGACCACGGTGCCGCCGTTGTTGATGTCACGGAGCAGCTGGAATACGCCGCGGGTGGCCCGCTCGTCGAGGTTGCCGGTCGGCTCATCGGCCAGCAGAATGGCCGGATCATTCACCAGGGCCCGGGCGATGGCCACCCGCTGCTGCTCGCCGCCCGACATCTCCCGAGGATACGCCCGGCCCTTCGCCGAGAGCCCCACCTGGGTGAGGACCCGCATCACCCGGGCCGCGATGGTGTCGGCGCGGGCGCCGGTGACTTCGAGCGCAAAGGCGACGTTCTCTTCCGCGGTCCGGTCTTCCAGCAGCCGAAAGTCCTGGAACACCACGCCCAGGCGCCGCCGGAGCCGGGGCACATCATCGGCCTTGAGGGTGCTGACGTTGTAGCCGGAGACCCGCACCTCGCCTCCGCTCGGCCGCTGCTCGCCGAAGAGCAGCTTCATGATGGTGGATTTCCCGGCGCCGGAATGGCCCGTCAGGAAGACGAACTCGCCCTTGGAGACGTGAAAGGTCACGTCCTTCAGGGCCATGGCACCATTGGGATAGGCTTTGTAGACGCTGGAAAAACGGATCACGGCTGGAAAAGTAAGAAGGCTATGAGCTATGGGCTATGGGCTATGGGGTAAACGGAGCAGCCCAGAGCCAATAGCCAATAGCCAATAGCCCCCTTACTTCAACCCTTGCTCCAAATCCCCGATTATGTCCGCCGCGTCCTCGATCCCGCAGCTGAGCCGCAGAAATCCGTCAGGGATACCGATCTTGGCCCGCCCCTCGGGTCCGATGCTCTTGTGGGAGGTGAGCCGCGGCTCCGACACCAGGGTCTCCACTCCCGCCAGGCTGGGTGCATGGGTGACCAGCTTGAGCCGTTTCAGCAGCCGCTCGGTTGCTTTCGCCCCGCCTTTGATCTCCAGCCCCACCATGCCGCCGAAGCCGGCGAGGACCGTCTTGGCGTGCGCGTGATCGGGATGCGACGGCAGGCCCGGGTAGTGGACCTTGCTGACGCCCGGGTGCTGCTCGGCCCACTGCGCCACGGCCATGCCGTTGCTGTTGTGGCGCTCCATCCGGACGGCAAGGGTGCGCATTCCACGATCGACCAGCCAGGCGGCATGGGGATCGATGGCCTGGCCCCACAGGCGCATGAGCCGGTTGACCTCCTCGACAAACGAGGCGGTGCCGGCCACCGCGCCGGCTATCACGTCGCTATGGCCGTTGAGGTACTTGGTGGCGCTGGTGATCACCACGTCGGCACCGTGCTCCAGCGGCCTGAAGTTGATCGGGCTCGCAAAGGTGGCGTCCACCAGCAGCGCCAGGCCGTGCTCTTCGGCCAGGTAGGCGATAGGGGCGAGATCGATCACCCGCATAAGCGGGTTGGTAGGCGTCTCGACGAAGATCGCGCGGGTGGCCTTCCGCACCGACTTGCGCCAGAGCCGGACCTGGTCCGGGCTCACATAGGTCACGTCGATACCCAGCCGTCCCAGCTCCTCGTCGAAGAGTCGCTGCGTTCCGCCGTAGATCCAGGTACTCGAGATCAGGTGGTCGCCGGGACGCAGCACTGCCAGGTGCGCAAGGGCCGTGGCCCCCATTCCGCTGGCGACGAAGATGGCGGACTCGGCTTTTTCCAGGAGGGCGTACTTCCTGGCCAGCTCGACTTGATTGGGGTTGTTGCCGTAGCGGCTGTACAGCACCTCGTCGTTGGTGCCGATCGGGTTGACGAAGGTGCTGCTCTGGTGGACCGATGGCGCCACCGGGCTCCAGTCGGGCCGGCGGTGCGGGGTGCCATGGATCGCAATGGTCGAAAGGCCCAGCCCGGGCCGGCTCATGCGGTCTGGAGCGGATAGTAGAGCTCGCCTACCGGTCGAACGAGGCGGTGCAGCGTCAGATCACCAAGGGCTTCGCGACTGCGGGACTCGGACCAGCCCAGCGCCTGGGCTAGGCCGGCGGCATCGAGCGGTCCCGTCTCCGAGATGTGGACGAATGCTACGCGGGCATCGGCCTGAACCCAGCCGAGGAGCCGCGGAGCCACGCAGCCCGAGGGAAGCGCCGCGATGGCGAGCCCGTGATGGGTCAGGACATGGTCGATCGCCTCATGGTGGTCCTCCCGCAATCCCTGCAAGACCAGGAAGTACGCGGTCTGAGGGGTCAGGAGCAGCTTGGCGACGACCTCATCGGCGCAGCTCAGGTCGACCAGCTCGATTTCGGAGAAGTCCAGAAGAGCGGTCAGGCAGTTGGAGAGTGCCAGCGTTGCTTCGATCCGGACGCGCACCGCCGCTCCGGTTGGCCGGGTGACGAGGTTGCGATACGGCGCTGCGACGGCCTCCCGCAGCACGTGCCCCATCTGGATCGTCTGAATCACCGTGACTTCGGGTCCTGGGCCGGAATGATGATCTGCACCTGGGCTCCGGGGAACGAGGGAAGGTGGTCACTCAGCGGAATGTCTTCGTCCCAGGGGGGCACGATCGACAGCCGGGCGGTACCGCTCCGAATGGAAATCTTTCCCTCCCACTGGTCGAGAAATCGTTTGATGAAGGCGAGTCCCTGCCCCCGGCCGGGGTCCCGGAAGCGGCTAACGCCCTGAATCAGCGCCGCTTCGAGCGCCGCTCCGTCTCCCCACCGCTCACCGAAGCGCTTGGCATGGGTACTCTCGAGGGAGCGGCGAAAGCCGACTCCGGCATCGCTGACCGCGATGACGACGACCCGGCGGCCCAGCCGGCGACGGAAAGTATACGCCTGAACCGCTACCCAGCCACTGGTGCCGGCGTGCTCCACAATATTCTGGCAGGCCTCCGAAAGCGCCATACTGAATCGCAGCGTGGCCTTCATTTCGAGGCCCAGCTCCCCGTGGAGTATGCGGGACGCTCCCTCGGAGATCTTGTGTACCACGCCGTGCACATCCTCCGAGGCACGAACCGGAGTCACATCGAGCAGCACGTCCGAAGGGCCGGTGGCCCCGGTCTTGGGCACCTTGCCATGGAGCTCGAACAGCTCCGCTGCCTGGCTGAAGAAGCCGGCCCGCGCCCAGTATCGCTTCACCTCGTCGCTGGTGGGCACGGTGAGCAGCGGCTTCTCCCGCTTCGCTTCGGCCAGCGCCTGACCGGCCGTCAGGATTCCAATCAGGCCGTAGGGGGAGGCCCACTGCGTGGCGCGGGCATCGATCAGCACCTTCTCCGCTGGAGGCCATTCGCCGAAGCCGGCCGCAAAAGTATCGAAGTTGCGGTCGTCGAAATGGGTTGGAACCTCGATGACCCTGGTCACGGCGTCACCAGTTCCCCGCGAAGGTGGCTCACCAGGCCGCTGGCACCGCGGAAGCCGGCATTGCGCGCCCCCAGGGCCGTGGCGTGGCGGAGCGCGGCTTCAACCGAATCGCCCGCCAGCAGACGGGCGAACGCGGCCGCACCGAAGACGTCACCACAGCCGGTGGGGTCCAGGGTTTCAATGAGAGGCGCTGGAATGAGGGCAGAGCGGCTGGTCCGGCCGTCCGCCTCTCCGCCTGTCCGCCCGCCCGCCAGCCCATCAAACCCCGGCGCCGCCACGTACGCCACTCCCCGTGGCCCGAGCGTCACGGTGAGGAGGGAAACGCCGGCCGCCAGCGCCTGCGCCGACAGCGAAAGCGGGTCGGGCGACAGCTGATTCATCTCGTCCTCATTCAGCTGAACCACATCGAAGCAGCTAAACCAGTCGGCCGCGTGGGGAAGCGGTTGGAGCACCCGCATTCCATCCTGCTGCATGCCGAGAAAGAGACTGTGAAAGTCGGCGTAGATCGGGCCCTGGAAGCCCTGTCGCAGCGCTTGCGCGGTGCCCAGACACAGCTCGAAGCCGGAAATGAAGTTGAGGTAGATGGCGTCGAGGTCGCGGACCATCGGGCCCAGCTCGGCCCCGGTCCACCCCGGCACGCCACCCGCCATTCGCTCACAGCGTCGCTCGCTCGATTGATAGTGGAGCACTACCCGATTGTTGGGCGCCGTCACTTCGACGCACCGGCCGCCCGGCGCCAGGTGTGACAGGCCATTCAACAGCTGCTGTGCTTCGCGACTGAGGTCCCGGCCGACCTTGATGAGCGGCACGATCTGCCAGTCCGGCGGCAGGCTGGCGTCCAGACCGGCGAGAGCATATGCGATTCCGCCCCATTCCTCGATCGGCGGCGCCAGCGGGTCCCGGCCGTAGATGAGGTCCCATACCAGGGAACCGATGACGCCGACTTTAGGCACGTTGGTCCAGAAACGTCTTGGCTGCTCCGTAGACCCCGGCGGTGCCGGTCAGCTCGCACGGCACGATGCGGCACACGTCCACCGCCGGCTTGAAGGCCCGGCGGGCCACCTCGCGCCGGAGGGGAAGAAACAGATGGTCGCCCGCCAGGGTAACACCGCCGCAGACGACCACTGCCTCGGGATTGAACACGTTCACCAGGTTGGCGATGCCGATACCGAGAAACTTGGCGGTATCGTTGACCACCTGGGTGGCGATCTCATCCCCGTCATGCGCGGCCTGGTAGACCGTCTGCGCGGTAACTTTCTTCAGGTCTCCGCCGACATAGCTGGTCAGCCGGCTCTCCGCCCCCGCTTTGATCTCTTCGCAGGCCCGCAACGCGATGTTGGGGCCGGAGGCATACGCCTCGAGGCAGCCATAGTTGCCGCATTTGCAGCGGCGACCCTCGGTATCGATGGTGGTGTGGCCGATCTCGCCGGCACAATCGGAAGCCCCGTGGTAGAGCTTGCCGTCGAGGATGATTCCGCCGCCGATGCCGGTCCCGATCGTGATCCCGATGGCGTTGCGTGTGCCCCGTGCCGCTCCCATCCACCATTCACCCAGGACGGCGCAGTTGGCATCGTTGTCCAGCGCGGCCGGGAGGTTCAACCGGTCGTGAATGATCTGGCGAAGCGGGAGATTGACCCACCCCAGATTCGGCGTGAGCAGGACGACACCGCTCTTGGTATCGAGCGGTCCCGGCGCCCCGACGCCGACGCCCATGATCTCGGCACTGGGGTCTTCTCGCTTGGTCCGCTCGATCGTTCGTTTGGCGAGAGCGATGAGCCGGTCGAGAACATCGCGCTCCCCGGCTTCCGCCCCGGTCGGTTCGCTGCCGACCGCGCGCAGGACCGAGCCGTCCTCGGCAACGCTGCCGACGACCAGATTCGTACCACCGATGTCAATTCCGAGGACAAATCGCACCGGACTCCTCCCCACTGGTGATGGCGGCCAGCGCCGCGGCCACGGTTTCCACTGGCAGGTCGCGCATGCAGCGATGATGACCCAACGGGCAGACCGGCGGCCCATGCCTGGAGCAGGGCCGGCAGGCGAGCCCTTCCCGTCCCAAGGTGACATCGCCCGGCCGCCGGGGGCCGAACCCGAATCCGGGTACTGTGGGGCCGAAGAGAGCCACTATCGGGGTTCCCACCGCGGTGGCGAGGTGCAATGGCGCCGAGTCGTTCGTCACCAGCGCGGCCGCCCGCTGAATGAGGGCGGCGGAGGCCCGGAGGTTGAGCTCGCCTGCGGCGCTCACCGTTCGGTCCGGCGCTGCTGCCACGATGGCATCGGCCAGGGGCCTATCGTCCACTCCGCCTACGACCACACACGGCCGATCGAGCCCGGCCGCCAGCTCAGCATAGTAGGGCCAGCGCTTCGTGCCCCAGATGGAGCCGGGCGCGAGCGCAATGAACCTGGGGCTCACACCATGGGCAGCCAGCCAGTGGTCGGCCGCGGAGTAATCAGCGGGGGTCAGCGCCAGCGTGACCCCTGGCGCCGATTCGGCCGAACCTGCAAGCGTCAGGAGCCGATCGACTTCATGGCCTTCGCGCGGGCGCGGCACCCGCCGGGTGTAGGTGATCGCGGCCGCGCTGTCGGCAAAGCCGACCCGCTCCGGCGCGCCCGACACCATCGCCAGGAGGGCCGAGCGGACCGAACGGTGCGGCAGATAGACGGTGGCATAGCCGCGCGCGCGAAGCTCCGAAGCCACCCTGCTCAGCCCGCGCCATCCCTTCCCGCTGCCATGCTTATCGTAACGGATGACTGATCGCACCGCCGGATGCGTCTCCAACAGCGCCGCCGCCGCCGGCGTGGTCACCACATCCACCGGCCCGTGACGCTCGGCCAGCCGCGAGAGCAGGGGCGTGGTCAGGACGACGTCGCCGAGGAAGGCGGTTTGGATGACGCAGGCGGTACCGCCGTACCGCCGCGCCACCTCAGTCAACTTGCAATACCGCGAGAAAAGCCTCCTGCGGGATCTCCACGGCGCCGATCTGCTTCATCCGCTTCTTCCCCTCCTTCTGCTTCTCCAGCAGCTTGCGCTTACGGGTGATGTCTCCCCCATAGCACTTGGCCAGGACGTCCTTCCGGAAGGCCGAGATGGTCTCGCGTGCGATGACCTTGTTCCCGATCGCGGCCTGGATCGCCACCTGGTAGAGCTGGCGGGGAATGAGCTCCTTGAGCTTCTCCGCCACCTTGCGGCCCCACTCCTGGGCCTTGTCGGTGTGGATGATGACGCTGAAGGCGTCAATCGGGTCTCCGTTGATCAGCATGTCGAGCTTGACCAGGTCCGACTCCCGGTAGTCCGCCGCCTCGTAATCAAGCGAGGCGTACCCGCGGCTCAGCGACTTGAGCTTGTCGTAGAAATCCAGCACGATCTCTCCCAGGGGGAACTCGAAGTCGAACTCCACCCGGGTAGTATCGATGTAGTGCATTCCATTGTAGATCCCCCGCCGTTCCTGGCCCAGCTTCATGATGCCGCCGATATACTCGGCCGGAGCCATGATGCGGGCCTTCACGTAGGGCTCGTCGATCCGGGCGATATTGGCCGGATCGGGGAGGTGGCTCGGATTCTCCAGCAGTATCTTCTCGCCGTCGGTCTTGTACACGTGGTACTCTACCGTCGGCACCGTGGTGATCAGGTCGAGGTTGAACTCCCGCTCCAGCCGTTCCTGCACGATCTCCATGTGCAGCAACCCCAGAAAGCCGCAGCGGAAGCCGAAGCCAAGCGCGGTGGAGGACTCCGGCTCGTAGTTGAGGCTGGCGTCGTTGAGCCGGAGCTTCTCCAGCGCGTCGCGTAGCCCCTCGTACTGTTCCGAATCGGTGGGGTAGATGCCGGCAAAGACCATGGACTTGACGTCGCGGTAGCCGGGCAGGAGCTCGGTCGCGCGATTCGCGGCATCGAGAATCGTGTCGCCCACCCGGGCATCGCGCACGTCGCGCAGGCTGGCCACGAGATACCCCACCTCGCCCGCCGCGAGCTGATCGGTGGGATGCTGCCCCAGCTGGAGGTACCCCACTTCGTCGACATGGTGTACTTCGGTCGGGTTGGCGCCAAAGACGATCTCGGTGCCCTCCCGCACGACGCCATCCACCACCCGGATGCTGGGGACGGCCCCGCGGTAGCGGTCGTAGTAGGAATCGAAGATGAGCGCCCGAAGCGGTGCGTCCAGCTTGCCCCGCGGCGGCGGCACCCGGGCCACGACCGCCTCGAGCAGTTCGGGCACCCCGGTCCCCTCCTTGGCCGAGACCGCCAGAATCTCCTCCCGCCTGGCCCCGATCAGATTCATGATCTCTTCGGCTCGCCGCCCCGGCTCGGCGCCGGGCAGGTCGATCTTGTTGAGCACCGGGATGACCTCGAGACCGGCATCCATCGCCAGAAAGAGGTTGCTCAGCGTCTGGGCCTGGATGCCCTGCGAGGCATCGACTACCAGGATGGCGCCTTCGCACGCGGCCAGAGACCGGGAGACCTCGTAGGTGAAGTCGACGTGTCCCGGAGTGTCGATCAGGTTGAGCTCGTACTCCTCCCCGTCCTTCGCCGTGTAGCTCATCCGCACCGCGTTCAGCTTGATCGTGATCCCGCGCTCGCGCTCGAGATCCATGGTGTCGAGCAGCTGCTCGCGCATCTGCCGCTTCTCCACCGCGCCGGTGGCCTCGATCAGCCGGTCGGCCAGGGTGGATTTGCCGTGATCGATGTGGGCGACGATGCAGAAGTTGCGGATTCTGGACTGGGACATGGGGGGAAGATAACGCGGGGAAGCGGGGAAGCGGGTGAGACGGCAGGCGGGTAAGTGGTAAGTGGGTAACAGGAAGGTGTGCGATTACTCTTTACCGCGATGCCCCGGTCCACCGTGCCAGCTTACCCGCCGACCCGCCTACCCCCTGTCGGTCGTCGCATCTCGACCGACGACCTCGGCATGCTGCTGGTGTGCCTGATCTGGGGCTTCAACTTCAGCATCACCAAGTCGGCGTTCGATCAGCTTCCACCGCTGGCATTCACCGCGATCCGGTTTGCCGTCGCCAGCGTCCTGCTCTGGCTGGTACTGCGAGTGGTAGAGGGGCCGGCCCGGCTGCCTCCGAGGGCCATGAAACCGTTGCTCATCCTCGGGCTGGTGGGCAATACGTGCTATCAGCTGGCCTTCATGCTGGGACTGGCCCGCACCACCGCGTCGAACAGCGCCCTCATCCTGTCCACCGTGCCCACGGTCGTGGCGGTGTTCGCCGGCGTGCTCGGACTGGAGCGGATCACGACCCGCATGCGGTGGGGGATCGCCCTGGGCATGTTGGGGGTGGTGCTGGTGATCGCCACCCGGGGCGTGGCGTTCGATAGCGGAACGTTCAGCGGAGACCTTCTGAGCCTTCTGGCGGTGCTCTGCTGGGCGGGCTACACCGTGGGCCTTCGCAAAGTACCCCAGGGTGTGAGCGCCCTTCGGGTCACCGCCATCACCACTATCGCGGGGACTCCGGGCCTGGTGCTGGCCGGCCTGCCTGAGGTCCGTCGTCTCGACTGGGGCGCCGTCGACACCACGGCCTGGTTGGCGGTGGCCTATGCATCGGTGCTGTCGCTGGTAGTGGCGTACCTGCTGTGGAACCGGAGCGTCAAGAACATCGGTGGGACGCGCACGGCGATCTATATGTGCCTGACGCCGATTGTCGCGGTGCTCGCCGCATGGCTCCTGCTGGGTGAGCGGCCCCATCCGCTCCAGGGGATTGGTGCCGGGTTCATCATCACCGGGGTGCTATTGACGAGGACGGGCGGTAAGGCGGTAAGGCGGTAAGGCGGCACCGCCCTACCGCCTTACCGCCCACTGCTTACTCGACTATTTCCTTATAGCTCTCCGGCTTCCACTCCGGCCGCTGGGGCGCGTTGGCCACCTCCTGGCCCAGGAAGTAGAGCAGCTTGAGGATCCGGGCTTCCTTCCCGCTGTTGATCTTCTCCGGCGAGTCGCTGACCTCGTGATAGTCCTCATGCACTCCGTTGAAAAAGAACAGAATGGGGATCCCCTTCCGGGCAAAGTTGTAGTGGTCGGAACGGAAGTAGAAGCGCTCTTCCGGCCAGCGGTCGTCGATGGCCGTCATGCGAAGCTCGGGATGGGCCTTGTTGACCCGCTCCAGTGTGGCACCCAGATCGGAGTGCTCCTTGCCGATCGCCACGATTGTATCCGCCCAGTTCCGGCCGATCATATCGATATTGATGTCCGCCACGATCTGCTTTATCGGCACCGGAGGGTGGCTGGCGAAGTAGTCGCTGCCCCACAACCCCTTCTCCTCCCCGCTCACGGTAAGAAAGATCACCGAGCGCCTGGGCCGAGCGCCGGGTCGGCTGAATGCCTCGGCTAGCTCGATGACGCCGGCGGTGCCGGAGGCGTCGTCGTCGGCCCCGTTGTTGATGCTATCGGTCTGTCCAGGAGTTATCCCGATGTGGTCCATGTGAGCCGAGAAGACGACGTACTCGTGCTTGAGCTTGGAATCGCTTCCTTCCAGAATACCGACGGTGTTGGGTGCGGTCAGCGAGGACATCACCGTGTCCGACAACTCGACCCCTACCTGCAGGGCAGGGATCTCGCGAGAGACCGGTGAGGTCGCCTGTCGCACGCCGGCGAGATCCACACCCGCCGCCGCCAGCGCGTTACTCACTGCCCCAGACTGCACCTGGAGGATCACCGGCTTTGAGGCAGCGGGTCCGATGACGGTGCGCTCCGGGTAGCGCTTGGGCGCCGCGGCGCTGAAGGTGGCCGAGTCGGCATCGACCAGGATCACGACCGCCCTGGAGCCTCCCAGAAAGAGGACGCGCAACACCTGCTGGAACGCGTCGGGGATCGCTTTGGCCGGCGGCACAAAGAGCACGACCTTGTCGCGAACATTCACCTCTCCCGCGGACTCGGCGGTGTGGGGTCCGCCCACCAGCACGGCGCCGGCCCGAACCGGCTTCTCGGGAACTACGCCCCCGCCGAAGCGCGCCGCCGTCGTGAAGCTCGCCGTGTCCTGCCGGCCGCCGGCCGCAAAAACCACCCGGGAACGTCCCGGCTCCAGCCGGCGCCGGGTGATGGGATACCGCTGGAAGGAGGTCTTCAGTCCGAAGCGTCGAAACTGATCGGCCACGTACCGGGCGGTGAGGTCGAGACCCCGGCTGGGGGTGTCGCGGCCCATCATGGAATCGTCGGCGATAATCCCGATGCGGCGCGCGACATCAACCGCAGTGATCGACGCCGCGGCCTGGGACGCGGAGTGGGCGGTTTGAGCCGTCAGTGGAGCAGCGAAAAGAACGAGGCCCAGCAGGATCAAGCGGCGCATGCGTTTTCCTGGTGTGAGAAGGCAGCTATGAGCTATGGGCTATTGGCTGTGGGCGACGCCTAGGACGAAGCAAGCTCCTCCCCGACAGCCGGAAACTCGGACGGCAAGGGGGGAGTAGCCCATAGCTCATAGCCAATAGCGTCCTTACCGGCGCCCGACGATCTGGCGGTAACTCTCTGGCGTCCACTTGGGACGCGAGACCTGATCTGCCACGGTGGCCCCCACATAGAAGAGGAGTCGCACCAGCCGCGCTTCCTTCTCTCCGTCGATGGTCTGAGGCTCGTCGCTCGGCTGGTGGTAGTCGGCGTGGGTCCCGCTGGTGAAGAATAGAATGGGCACCCCCTTTCGGGCGAAGTTGTAGTGATCCGAGCGATAGAAGATCCGTTCCTCGGGCCACCGGTCGGCGATCGGGGTCATCCCGAGCTCGGGGTGGGCCTTCACGACCCGCCCCAGGGTTGTGCCCAGATCTGATTGTTCCAACCCGACCGCAATCACGGAGTCGGGCCAGTTCCGGCCCACGAGATCCATGTTGAGGTTGGCCACCACCTGCTTCAGTGGTACGGGAGGGTGCTCGGTGAAGTGCGCGCTCCCCAGCAGGCCGTCTTCCTCACCGCTGGGCGCCAGGAATAGAAGGGAGCGTTTCGGGTGCACTCCCGGCTGGGTAAACGCCTCTACCAGCTCGAGCAGCCCGGCCACGCCGGAGGCATTGTCGTCGGCGCCGTTGTTGATGCTGTCCGGCCGCCCGGGGCTGATCCCGATATGATCGATGTGCGCCGAGTAGATCACATACTCGTCGCGAAGCTTCGGGTCGGAGCCTTCGAGAATCCCGGCGACGTTGGGCACCATGCCCTTGGCCACGATCGTGCGGGGAAGAGTCAGCTTGACGGTGAGGCTGGGGATTTCCCTCCGGTAATTACGGTCGAGCCGGCGCAGATGATCCGGCCGGATCCCCGCAGCGGCGAGTACCGGAGCCAGCGCCCGCTCGTGAACCTCGACCACCGGTGCTCCCTGGTCCGTCAGCGCTTCCAGGTCACGCGTGAGTCTGGGGCGGGCCGCAGCGGACAGTCGCTGTGCAAAGGTGACGGAGTCCCGGTTCGAGAGGATCACCACGGCCTTGGGCCCCGCCCGCGCCAGGTCGACGATTTTCTGGTTCAAGGCTGGCGAGACCGGTTTCGTGAAATCAATCACCAGCAGGACGATTCGATCCTTCACCTCGTCGGGCCCGGTGGTGGCTGAGGTGTCGCGTTTGAAGAGGAGCACTACGCTGGCCTGGATTGGCCCCCTGGGGATTGCCCCCAGCACGTAGCGCGCATCGGTTCCCACCCGAGCCACCGTCCGAACACCGTCCGCCACGAGCTCAACGGCCGAATGGCCGGTGTCGATGGTCCAGCGGCTGACGCCAAACCGCTGGAGGTAGGTGCCCTTCTCCCCGGCGGGTATAAGGCCTCCCCGCTGGAACTCCCTGGCCACATACTCGGCCGTGCGCTCCAGGCCAGGACTCGGGGTACCCCGTCCCATCATCGAGTCGGCCGCGATGAGGCCTACCCGACGCATCACATCCTGTTCGGTGATAGTTTCGGCGGCGCGCGACAGTGGCGTCGCGGTCTGTGCCGCGAGCGGGAGACCGGTGACGGTCAGAAGGAGACACAGCCATCGCATGGAAGGGTCTACGGTTTAGCGGTCGCGCGGTTTCACCGTGTCAGGCTTACGGCGCCGAAGCTCCGGCTCTCCGGTACTCTGCGGGTTTCGCGCTCCGCGTTGTACCGGAGGAACCTGGCGGGGCTCCCGGTCCACCGGTTGGAGCCGGGCCGGCTCTTCAGCCCGCGGACGGCTGCGGCGCCCCTCGACCGACGGGTCCTCGTGGAGCAGTGGCGCAGGGGTCACCGATTCTGCTCTGGATCGCGGCTGGGGTCGGGGCACGCCGGGGGTAGGGATAGCTCCCGGCCCACCCACGTCGGCACTGGTACGACCCCGTTCAGTGCGCGTTTCGGGCCGGTCGCGTTCCCGCTCGGGTTGACGGGTGACGTACTCGGTGCGGGGTTTGGTGTCCTTGAAGACATACTTGGGCGCCAGCCGGCGGGGCGAGGGGATGACGACGTTCCGCCCTGTGTTGTCGCGATAGGGGTAGTAGGCGGGATCGTCGTAGATCACGACCCGAAAGCGAGCGCACGAGGTACTGTAGGGATCCCATTCGTCGTAGCTGGCGTAGGAATGGCAATCGTAGCAGACGAACCGCGGATACTGGTAGTGGCGCTCCACATAGTAGGGCGTGATGTCGTACTGATAGTCGCCCCGGGGCGCGATCCTCGTTGCCAGATCCGTGAGGGCGACATAGGGATCGCCCTGAATTCGGCCGTCGTCGATGACCCGGAAATCCCAGTAGTCACCCCGGGTGATGTCTTCGTATTGGAAGGGGAGCGGGGAGGAGAGGGCAAAGAGGTAGCCGATACCGGGGTCGTCGTCGATCGTGAAGCCGCGGCCGTTCCGGGTGTCGGACAGCTCGTGGGTTTGTCCACCGCGGACCTTCGCCCGCCCCCAGGGCTGAATCGGAAAGAGAGTCCGGAGCCGTCCGTCGGTGTCCACCCGCAGGACGGTTACATATCCAGGCTCATCGGTCCGAAAGTAGATCCTGGCGCGCTGGCCGTGGCGGTAGGGGTTCTCCCGGTCGGTCCACACGCTGACCCGGCCGGCGGCATTGGATTGCCGGCGGGGCTGGGGCTGCTGAATCGGAACCGAGGTGGGAGCGGGGTGCGGCAGGCTGACGACCAACAGCCACCCCAGGGTGACGAGCATGGACCCTCCAGGCGTATCTGGTCGCAGTAAGCAGATGGCGTGCCAGCCAGGGATCGTCTGCTAACCCGCGGTGATCAAAAGCGTTGACGGTGACCCCCTCTACCGCGGACGATTCGCGTTGTAGCCCGTGGATGACATCGCGAACTCCCTGATAACTCGCATTCGTGAGTTTGACTTGAACCGTGGCGTACGGATACGTTGCGCCGGGCATGAACCGTTCTGACGCGCCATCCGGTCGCTCGCGCCTCGACCTGCTTGACCCTCTCGAGGTCTCGAAGCTGGGAGGCCTCGAGCTCGCCACCGAAGGAGTGGTGGAGGGCTTTCTCAGCGGGCTGCACCGGTCGCCCCGACGCGGGTTCTCGGTCGAGTTCGCCGAGCACCGCATGTATCAGCCGGGCGATGAGCTGCGCTACGTCGACTGGAAGATTCTGGGGCGGAACGACCGGCTCTACGTCAAGCAGTTCGAAGAGGAGACCAATCTTCGCGCAGTGATTGTGTTCGATACCAGTCGCTCGATGGCCTGGACCGGGTCGCCCGCCACCGTCCTCCCCAAGCTGGCGTACGCCCAACGCCTGATCGCCGCTCTGGCCCTGGTGCTGATCCGCCAGCGTGACGCCACCGGACTCATCACGTTCGACGACGACGTTCGCTCGGTGACCCCGCCTCGTGCTCGCCTCAGTCACTGGCATCAGCTCCTCGGGACGCTGGCCCGATTGGAAGCGGGGCAGGGGACCGCAGCGGAGCCTGCACTCAGGCGAGTGGTCGGCCAGCTGCGCCGACGAGGCCTGGTGGTGTTCGTCTCCGACCTGTTGCTCGACCGGGTCCTGGCGCTCAAGGCGCTTCGATTTCTGCGGCATCGGGGTCATCAGGTACTGGTGCTGCATATCATGGATCCCGCGGAGGTCAGCCTCGGCGGGCCGAACGAGGCGCGCTTCGAGGACCCGGAGTCGCGAAGCGCCGTCGTTCTCCGGCCCCGGGACTGGGCCGGGGCGTACCGGGACACCGTGCGCAATGTGGTCAGTGAGTGGCGGCTGGCGTGCCGCCGGCACGGGATCGCCTATCATCGGGTTACCACGGATACTCCCTACGGCATTGTACTTCGTGAGGCTTTGACGTCCCCTTCACGTTCGGCATGATCGGTTTTCTGCACCCGTGGATGCTGGCCGGGCTCGCTGCGGCCGCCATCCCCATTCTCCTGCACCTGCTGGCACGGCGTGAGCCACCCACCGTCGTCTTTCCGGCTGTCCGCTATCTGGTAACCACGACGCAGGAGCACCAGAGGCGGCTGAAGCTGCAGAACTGGCTTCTGCTGCTGCTGCGGACGCTCCTGGTCGCCACGCTGGTGATGGCGGCCGCCGGTCCAACGGTTCCGCTGAGTGGCGTCGCCGGTCACTCACCCAGCGCGCTGGTGCTGATCATCGACAATTCCCCCAGCAGCGGCACCGTGACCGGTGGGTCGCCGCAGCTGGCACAGCTGGTCGCAGCCGGGCGCCAGGTCCTCGCACGGTCCACGCCGGAGGATGCGCTCTGGCTCATCGCCGCCGATGGGGTTCCCCGGCGAGGCGACCGGCTGGCCCTGAGTGCGCTGCTGGGCAGCCTTACAGTGTCTCCCCGGCGCCTGGAGCTGGGCACGGCGATTACGCTCGCGGGAGAAGTCCTCGAGTCCGAGCCTCGGCCGGGCGAGATCGTCCTCCTCACCGATCTTCAGGCCAGTGCCCTTTCCCCGGCTGATCCCGCAGCACCATTGCTCGTTGGACGCCCCGACAAGGTGCCCCCGCCCAACACCGGCATCGGCCGGCTCGAGACCGGCCCCCAGCCCTGGTCCTCCGATGGAGGCCGGCTCTCGGTGGTCCTGGTGGGCGATTCAGGTGGATCGGTCCCACTCGCCGCCCGCCTGGGGGAGCGGCCGGCCCGGCAGGCGCTGGCGCGCGTAGGCGGCACCGTGTCCCTCTCACTTCCGGGCGTGCCGGCCGGCTGGTGGACGCTGACAGCGGGTCTCGATCCGGACGAGTTCAGGCTGGACGATGAACGCGTCGCCGCGGTGCGGGTAGCTCCGGTGGCGCGGGTGAACTGGGACTCGACCAGCCGCTTCGTGGCTGCCGCCTGCGAGGTGCTGGCCGCGAATGGGCGCATCCTCCCCGGGCATGAAGTCACGGTGGGACGGTTGGGCCCGAGAGCCTCGGTGGTGCAGCCGCCCGAGGATCCCGCCGCGCTTGGGGCGCTCAACCGTGCACTCGCGGCGCGGGGCGTTGGGTGGAGCTACGGAAATCTCTCCACCCAGGTGGCGTTCAGCGACAGCGGGGCGGTGGTGGGCCGTCAGCGCGTGGCGCGACGATACTCCCTACAGTCGACCAGCAGCGGACGCACCGGATTGCTCGCCAGCGTGAACGGAACGCCGTGGATGGTCCGAGACGGCAACGTGATCCTTCTCGGCAGCCGGCTCGATCCAGCCTGGACCGACCTTCCGGTATCGGCCGGGTTCATGCCCTTCGTGGATGTGCTGCTCAACCGCCTGGCCCGGGGTGAGGCCGCACTGGAGCGCGGTGCGCCAGGAGATCCGGTGCCGCTGCCCGATATGGTAACCGAGGTGCGCCGGGGCGAACGCGAATGGCGGGTGGAAGGCGGCGGGCTGTTCCAGCCGCCGGAGACCGGGGTCTACTTCCTCCGCTCGGGGCGGGACACCATCGGCGCGATCAGTGTGAATCCCGACCCGCGCGAGTCGCGCCTTGCCCGGGCGAGCGACACGCAAGCGCGGCAGCTCTGGAAGGGTGCACGCATGGTGGCGCTTCAGGACGCGGGCGATATTGCATTCTCGTCCGCCTCCCGGGGAGATCTCCGGAGCCCATTGCTGTGGCTGGCCCTGATCGCCGGGCTCGCTGAAGTCGGCCTGGCCAGCGGGTGGAGGCGGCGGCGGTGACCCTGAAGCCGGTGCTGGATGCTTTTGCGAGCGCGCCCGCAGTTCGCAGTCTGTCGGAACGCCTGCCGGCCCGGGGCGAGACGCTCCGACTGGGGGGACTGCCGGGTTCCAGCGGAGCGGTCCTCGCGGCCTGGCTGGTGCAAACCTTCCCGCAACGGTTGCTCACCATCGTTGCGCCGACGCCCGCCGACGCTGAGCGGTGGCTGACCGATCTCAGTCACCTTACCGACGAGCCCACCGCGCTCTACCCACAACGTGAGGCTCTCGGGGAAGACGAGCCTCACTACGAGATCGCGGGTGAGCGCGCCGAGGCGATCCAGGCGTTGCTCCAGGGGCGCTTGCGGGCGCTGGTGACGACAGCGCGCGCAACCGCGGAGCGTACCCTCCTGCCGGCGGCGCTCGATCGCCTGCGGCTCACGCTGGCTGTGGGAGAGTGCCGCCCCCCTACCGAAGTGGCCCATGCGCTGGAGACGATGGGCTACATCCGCGTACCCACCGTCACCGAGGTAGCCGAATTCAGCGTTCGGGGCGGGATCCTGGACGTCTACGGCTTCGGCATGGCAGGACCAGCGCGATTGGAGTGGTGGGGAGACGACATCTCCTCACTCCGTGGATTCGATCTGACTACCCAGCGGTCGCTCCAGGAGCTGCGGGAGGTGACGGTGCTTCCCATCACGACGGAGGCGTTGAGGGACGAGGCAGACGGACAGGCGGACGGACGGACAGGCGGACAGACTGAAGCGTCTATCGGGGAGAACCGACCGCCCGCCCGCCCGTCCGCCCGCCCGCCCGTCCGTCGCACCCTCCTGGAGCTCCTCCCAGCCGACACCATCATCCTCGAAGAGGCATTCAGCCCCGACCTCGACGAAGTGACCCGGGCCTGGAACGAGGCGGAGCACCACCTCGATGTTGCGCGCCGGCTGGGCGAACAGGTCCCAAGTCGGGATGCCATCTTCGAGGGTCCCGATAACTGGCGCTCGCACATCGAAGCGTTTCCCCGGCTGATGCTGCGGGACGATCAGCCCGACCTCCAGTTCGGGTTCTTTCCCCCCGAGCGGATCGACCGGGACCTCAACCGGCTTCGCGCGCTGCTCGGCTCGAGTCCTCCCAGTCTGATCCTGTGCGACAACGAGGGTCAGCTGGAACGGATGGAGGAGCTGCTGGAGCCGGGGGCGCGCTTCCGCGCCGGGGCGTCACTGGCGATTGGCGCCCTGGACGGTGGATTCGTGATGCCATCGCTCCGGGTGCTCACCGACCACGAGATCTTCCGCCGGGCCCGCCGGCTCCGCCGGCCGCGGCGCTACCGCCAGGCGGCTCCTTCCGCGGCCACCGGCGCCCTGACCCTCGGCGATTACGTCGTCCATCTCGAGCACGGTATCGGGGTGTACCGCGGGATCCAGACCATCACGGTGGGCGAGTCCACCCTGGAAGTGGCGATCGTCGAGTACGAGGGCGGCGACCGGCTCAACGTGCCGTTATATCGCCTCGACCAGTTGGAGCGGTATCGAGCCGCGGGGGAAGATGGCGACCGGCCGCCACCCCGGATCCATCGTCTCGGCGGCACCAGCTGGCAGCGGGTGCGGGAGAAGACCCGACAGGCCATCAAGCAAATGGCCGCCGAGCTGCTCGATCTCTACGCCCGGCGCAAGGTCACCGGCGGCTACGCCTTCCCCCCGGACACGAAGTGGCAACGCGAGCTCGAGTCCAGCTTTCTGTATGAGGATACTCCCGACCAGCGGAAGGCCACCGAGGAGCTCAAGCGCGACATGGAACAGCCCCGCCCGATGGACCGGTTGCTGGTGGGCGACGTGGGCTACGGCAAGACGGAGATCGCGGTCCGGGCGGCGTTCAAGGCGGTTCAAGGGGGAAAACAGGTGGCGGTGCTGGTGCCCACCACTATTCTGGCCGAGCAGCACGGTCGCACCTTCATCGAGCGGCTGGCCGACTTTCCGGTGAAGATCGAGGTGCTCTCCCGGTTCCGAACCCCCAAAGAGCAGAAGGCGGCACTGGCCCGGCTGGCCTCCGGAGAGATCGATATCATCATCGGCACCCACCGGCTCCTGTCCAAGGATGTGACCTTCAAGGACCTCGGTCTCCTGGTTGTCGACGAGGAACACCGCTTCGGTGTGAAGCACAAGGAGCGGCTCAAGGCGCTTCGGCTCTCGGTTGACGTCCTGACCCTCACCGCCACGCCGATACCGCGAACGCTCCATCTCTCGCTGGCAGGGCTTCGGGACCTGACCCTGATCGAGACGCCACCCCGGGATCGTTCTCCTATCCTGACCTTCGTCGAGCCGTGGGATGATTCGCTGCTGGAGGAGGCGTTCGCGCGGGAGATCGATCGCGGAGGGCAGGTGTTCGCGGTGCACAACCGGATCGAGACGATCGAGACCATCGCCGCGAAGGTTCAATCGCTCGCTCCCCGGGCCCGGGTCGGGGTCGCTCACGGCCAAATGGGCGCCGAGGATCTGGAGGACGTCATGCGCCGGTTTGTGGGCGGCGAGGTGGACATTCTGGTCTCCACCATGATCGTGGAGTCGGGGCTGGATGTGGCCAACGCCAATACGATGGTGGTACACGACGCCCACCGCTTCGGCCTGGCTCAGTTGTACCAGCTGCGGGGCCGGGTGGGCCGCAGTCACCGGCGAGCCTATTGCTACCTGCTGGTCCCCGACACCATCGACGCCGACGCCGAGGAACGACTGAAGGTGCTGGAGCATCATACTGAGCTGGGTGCGGGGTATCGCATCGCGCTCAAGGACCTTGAGCTTCGGGGCGCCGGAAACCTGCTGGGCGCCGAGCAGTCAGGACACGCCCAGGCGGTGGGCTTCGACCTCTACATGCGATGGCTGGAAGAGACGGTTCGCGCTCTCCGGGGGCAGGGGACCATCGAGCAGCCGGCGCCTCCTGATGTGGTGCTCGACCGCTCGGCCCACCTGCCGGACCGGTACATACCGGATGACGACGTCAAACTGGATCTCTACCGCCGACTGGCGCGAGCCGCCGAGTCCGGCGAAATTGATGGGCTGCGAGACGAACTGCGGGAGCGCTTCGGCCCCCTGCCGGACGCGGCCGAGACCCTGCTGGACATGTCGCGGCTTCGGGTCATGGGGGCGGCCCTCGGGCTTCAGAACGTGCTGGTTCGGGGGGACGAAGCGCGTCTCACCTTCCGCGCTGGAACCCAGCCCAAGCTCGCCGGGCTCACGTCCGCCCTCGATGACGTACAGCTGGCCGCGGAGGTTCGGCGCACGGTGCCGCTTTCGCTCCGCCTGATGCGCCTGGGTGGTGAGCCGATTGTCCCGGCGCTGGTGAGGGCACTTCGTAAAGCTTTATGATTGCTGGGCTCTTGGCTGTTGGCTATTGGTCAAGCCCGTAGCGTTCTTCACTAATGGAGATTAAATGCGACGTATCGGACTGGCCCTTGGTGTGTTGATCCCCGCGCTGTTCACATCTGCTTGCGACAGCTTCCGGAATCTCTTCTCCGCCCACGCCGATGTGGCCGCCGAGGCCGGCAGCCAGAAGCTGACCTCGGAACGGTTGGCTCAGGTGCTCGGAAGCGCGAAGGGGGTCAAGCCTTCCCACGAGACCGGAAACTTCATCTCCAACGTCTGGATCGACTACGCCCTCTTTGCCGAAGCAGCGGCCAACGGCAAGCTGCCCTTCGACTCGGCGGGCATCGCCCAGGTGGTCTGGCCGGAAATTTCCGAGCTGAAGGGCACCCACTGGCACGATACGCTCATGGCTCGGCGGTCAAACATCGGAGCCGGGGCGGCCGATAGCGTGTACAAGGCCGATAGCGTTCGCGTACTCCAACACATTCTTTTCCGGGTGCCACCGAATGCCGTGCCCGAGGTGCGGAACGTGGCCCGGAAGAAGGCAACCGGGACCCTTAACCGGCTCAAGAGCGGCGCCGACTTCAGCACCCTCGCATCGCAGCTCTCGGAAGACCCGGGCAGCCGGATGGAGCGTGGATTTCTTCCGGCCAGCCCCAAGGGCAAGTTCGTCACCGCCTTCGATAGCGCGGGCTGGTCGCTCGCACCGGGCGGGATGAGCGGCGTGGTGGAGACACCCTTCGGCTATCACATCATCAAGCGGCCTGATCAGACTGTTGCCCGGGAGCGGCTCACGTCGTATCTGGCCGAGACCGCCGGCACCCGGCTGGATTCGATCTACATGGACAGTCTGGCGCAAACCAGGAAGATCAAGGTGGCACGCGGCGCGGCGTCAGCCATGCGCGCGGCGGGGGAGAACCCCGATGAGGCCCGGCGCTCCAACAAGACGCTGGTCAGTTATCAGGGAGGTGAGTTCACGGTCGGTGAGTTCATGCGCTGGCTGCAGGCCCTGCCCCCGCAGTACATCTCCCAGCTGAAGCAGGCCAACGACTCCATGCTCACCCAGTTTGCGAAGATTTTGACGCAGAACGTGCTTCTGCTGGAGCAGGCCGACTCCGCCAAGATCAATATCACGGCGGAGGAGTGGCAGGGGCTGCAGACCCGCTACCGTAGCCAGATCGATACTCTGCGCGCCGAAATGGGTCTCGATGAATCGGCCCTGGGTGACTCCAGCGTTGCCGCCGCGGAACGCAGCAGGGTTGCAGCGCTCAAGCTGGACCAGTATTTCGACGGACTGGTCGGAGGCAAGACGCGGCTCCGTCCCCTGCCGTCCGCGCTTGCCGCCCTGCTACGTGATCGTTCCACCTACAAGGTGCACGATGCCGGGATCAATCGTGCCATAGAGTTCGCCCAGGCCGAACAGTCCAAGGCCGATTCGGCGCGGCGGGCGGAGGGTCCAATGCAACCGGCCCCAGGGCCGGCCCCAATTCCGGGAGTCGGGTCCGACAGCGCACGGCCCCAGGGCACTACCCCGGCTCCGAAGCGTGCCCCCGCCCCGACGCCCACTCCGGCCCCGGCCGACACCGCACCGGCAGGAAACCGATGATGCAGCGTGGCCGGACGACACTGACTTTAGTAGTCGGGCTGCTGCTGACGGTGCAGGCCGGGGTCGCGGCTCAGGACACGACCGCTGTCGCGCTGGACTCGATCGCACCCGATTCGGTCCGGGCAGACACCTCCAGCACACCGCCGCGAAGCGACGCGATGGTTGCACCGGCGCACGATACCAGCTTCACGGTGGATCGGGTGCTGGCCATCGTGGGCAACCGCCCGGTTCTCGCGTCGCAGGTCGAGGAGGAGATTTTCTCCCGCGAGTCTCAGGGCGCCAAGCTGCCGACCGATCGCGAGGGGCTCGAGGCCGTCCGGCAGCAGATCGTGGGCTCGATCATCGATGAGGAGCTGCTGGTGCAGCAGGCTCAGCGAGACACGGCCATCACCGTGACCGACGAGGAGATCGCCAGCGGCGTCGAGGAACAGGTGCGCAAAGTGCGCGGGAACTTCACCTCCGAGGTGGACTACCGGGCCGAGCTTCAAAAGGCCGGATTTCAGACTCCGGAGGAGTACCGCCGGTGGCTGACTGATCAGCAGCGACGGGCCGCGTTCCAGAACCGACTGATCGAGAAGCTGCGGGGGGACGGAAAGCTGAAGGCGGTCTCGCCCACGGAAAAGGAGATGAAACAGTTCTTCGACCAGCAGCAGGCCAGTCTCGGCACCCGGCCGGCCACGCTCTCCTTCCGCCAGATTGTCGTCTCCCCGCAGCCGTCGCCCGAAGCAAAGGCACGCACCCGGGCCCAGGCTGACTCCATTGTGTTGGAGCTCCGCCGAGGAGCGGACTTCGCCACCGCGGCGCGCCGCTTCTCCCAGGACCCCGGCTCGAAGGAGCAGGGCGGATCACTGAATTGGTTCCGCCGGGGCGTCATGGTGCCGGAGTTCGAGCGGGTGGCGTTCGCCCTGAAACCCGGTGTCGTTTCCGACCCGGTCGAATCGCCCTTTGGGTTCCACATCATCCAGGTGGAGCGGGCCCAGCCCGCCGAAGTCCAGGCTCGACACATCCTGCTGATGCCCCAGATCGACTCGGCTCACGTGGACAGCGCCCGAACCAAAGCGGAGACGGTGCAGAAGGCGCTGACGTCCGGTGCCGCCTTCGACTCACTCCAACGACTCTATCACGACCCCTCGGCCGAACGCGAAGCGGCAGCCGTGCCGATCGACAAGCTGCCGGAGAATTACGCCAAGGTCATCGGGGCCGCGGACTCCGGCGCGGTCCTGCCGGTGTTCACCCTTCCCGCGAGTGGTCGCGAGCAGTTCGTGGTCCTCCAGGTGACCGGCCGCCGGCCCGAGGGCGACGTCAAGTACGAGGACGTCCGCGATCGCATCCGCGACCAGCTGGGGCAGCAGCTGGCCATCCGCCGTTATCTCGACCGGCTGCGAAAGGCGACCTACGTCGAGATCAGGTCCTGACGGGAAGGACGGGAAGGACGGGGAAACCTCGGCTGGGGGTGACGTTGGGGGATCCGCGCGGCATCGGACCCGAGATCGTGGCCGCCGCGCTGGCTCGACCGCTCGAAGCCGAGATTACGATCGTCGGCGCGGACGACCAGATCGCCGGCATTCCGGCGCAGCGCCGGGTTTCCGTTGGGGCGTGGGGTCTGGGGAGCGGCGACACCGACCCGGACCGCAAGCGAGTGATCCGTGCGGGTCGCATTGCGGGCCACTCGCTCGAAGCGGCGGTCAAGCTCGCCCTGGGCGGCGAGGTGGACGCCATCGTCACTGCCCCGGCCCACAAGCACGCACTCCACCTCGCAGGCTTCCCCTATCCTGGTCACACCGAATGGCTGGCCCACCTGGCCGGCGACGTGGACGTGGCCATGATGCTCGCGGCGGAGCACACCACCGAGGACCCCGCTAGTCTTCCGCTTCGAGTAGTCCTGGTCACCACTCATGTGCCGTTCCGGGACGTGCCGGCACTACTCACCGTTGATCGCGTGGTGCGCACCGGCCGGACCGTGAGTAAGGCGTTGCAGACCTGGTGGGGGATCGAGCGGCCCCGCCTGGTGGTGTGCGCCGTTAACCCGCACGCGGGCGAATCGGGTCTATTCGGCGACGAGGAGCAACGGGTGTTGCGGCCGGCGGCAGAAGAGCTCGGTGCCGCGGGCCCACTGCCGGCGGACACGGTCTTCGTGCGAGCGATGCGGGGAGAGTTCGACGCGGTGCTTGCGCCCTATCACGATGTCGGGATGACCGCGATCAAGGTGGCGGCGTTCGGGCGAGCGGTGAATGTGACGCTGGGTCTACCGTTTCCGAGAACGTCGCCGGATCACGGGACCGCGCTTGACATCGCGGGGACTGGAAAGGCAGACGCGTCGAGCATGCGGGCGGCGATCGAGCTGGCGGCGAAGCTGGCGAGCAAAACTGCGACCGCGAGAGGCTGAAGCCCGCCCCGCCGCGGCAGAGTGGGTCTCCTACGCGCACCCCCGTTCGCTCTTAGGTTGAGATCCCAAGGGTGCCCGCCGCTCACTGACGTGCGCTCCGGAGAGCCCACTTCTGCCGCGGCCCCTCCCCATGCCTTGCCCTTATCGTCAGGGAGTGAACAAGGCGTCGTTGCAGGGCTCGGGGTGGCTCACGTAGGCGCGTCAGTGAGCGGTCGTAGGTGGCGACCTACGAGACCCCCTCCAGCCGCTCCATCAACTCCAGATACGCATCGAGCTTCAGCTTCTGGCTCGCCCGGTTGGCCACCAGCACTGCACCGCAGTTGAGGATCGTTCCCCGTTCGACCAGGCCGTTCGCCCTGAGCGTGTTGCCGGTATCGACCAGGTCCACGATCCAGTGCGACAGGTTGAGCAACGGCGCCACTTCCACCGACCCTCCCACCTCGATGATATCCACCGGCCGCCCGGCGGTGGCGAAGTACCCTTGCGCCAGCCGAGGATACTTGGTGGCGACCCGCGCGGTGACGCCGCCGGGCAATGCCGGGTACGGCACGTCGGCCGGGGCCGCCACGACGAGACGGCAGAACCCGAATTGCAGCTCCAGCGGCTCCAGCACATCGGCGTTGGTCTCCCTCAGCACGTCGGTACCCGTCACACCCAGGTCCGCGGCTCCCGACTCGACGTAGACTGGTACGTCCCCGGGCTTCACCACCAGGAATTCGATCGCCGGGTCGCTCGAGGGGATGAGAAGCCTGCGTCCGGGATCCGCCGCGAGCTCCGCCCCTGCTTGGCGGAACCGGGCCACTGCCGGCTCGAACAGGCGGCCCTTGGCCAGGGCAATGCGCAACCGGGTCATACCGCCACCTCGACGATGATGTCGAGGTCGAGTGCCACGCCCACGGCTGGCATCGGCCGGCCGAAGCGGCCCATCAGGTCGTCATAGCGGCCGCCGGCTCCGGCGGCCCGCCCGGCTCCCGCGATATACAGCTCGAAGTGGATACCGGTGTAGTACTCCAGCCCGCGCACCTCGCCCAGGTCGTACACGATGTGAGCCCGCTCCTTTGCCGTGAGCGCCGCGTCGAGCATGAGGAGATGCCGCAGTCCTGGCTGAGAAGTCTTCGGCGCGGTCCTCGCCGCTTCTTCCAGCGCATCACGTCGCCCGATTACGAATGGCAGAGTCAACAGGGCGGCGGCGTCCCCTGACCGGCCGGCGAGCGCCGCGCTTAGGCTGCCCCTGTCCTTGCGGTCGATCCACCGCCTGACCTCGGTTCTGAGTGGCTCCTCGAGTGCCTCGAGTCCGGCAGCCAGGACCCCGACGTGTCCCAGGTTGACCTGGAAGTCCTTCAGGCCGGCCGCGGCCAGCAGCGTCAGGGTAAGCCGGACGATCTCGATATCCGCGGCCAGGTCGCCCTGTCCCAACAGCTCAGCCCCGACTTGGAGCATCTCGCGAGGTCGCCCGCCTCGCTCCGGCTCCTGCCGGAACACCTTCCCGGAGTAGCACAGCCGCAGGGTCCGGCTGGCTCCTGAAAAGGTGGTCGCGGCCACTCGCGCCAGGCTGGCGGTAAAGTCATAGCGGAGGGCCAGGATCCGGCCGTCCCGGTCGGGGAAGCGAACCAGCCGCTCGGCCACCCCGGGTCCGCCCGCCCGAACGAAGGTGTCTTCGTACTCGAAGGTGGGGGGGATCAGCTCCTCGAACCCGGCTTTTTCCAGCGCGCCCATCGTGGCCCGCTGCAGGGCGCGGCGGCGCTGGACCGCCTCGCCAGTGAGATCGAGGGCGCCGGGAGGAATCGCGGCAATGGAGGTGGGGAACATCAGGTGTGAAGGGCAGCCATCAACCGGGCTTCGCTAGCGGCGCCTCTTCCGGCTTGGGCGAGTGCAGGCGAATGGTCTTCACCCGCCGGCCCTCCATCTCCACCACCTCGAAGGTGAAGAGGCCCACGCTCACCCGGTCACCGGGCCGGGGCAGGCG
Source organism: uncultured Gemmatimonadales bacterium (assembly GCA_963742755.1). GTDB lineage: Bacteria > Gemmatimonadota > Gemmatimonadetes > Gemmatimonadales > GWC2-71-9 > CAVVWJ01. The sequence continues at coordinate 714,322 of CAVUMU010000010.1, read as the reverse complement.
CCCCAGCTGGCCGAAGATGTAGCCGCCGATGGTGGTGTAGTCGGTATCGTCGAGCGTGGCTCCGAACTGGGCGTTGAACTCGGAGATCGTCATCGAGCCGTCGAGCCTTGGCGCACCGTCGGTGGGGCCGGCCCGGTCCTGCGGGTCGTACTCGTCGTAAATGGGCCCGACGATCTCCTCCAGCAGATCCTCCATGGTCACTAACCCGGCGGTTCCTCCGTACTCGTCCAGCACGATAGCCAGGTGGGTCTTGAGCCGCTTCATATCGGCCAGCACGTCCTCCACCTCCCGGGTGCCGGGCACGAACAGCGGCGGGCGCATGATGATGCGCACGGTCTGCCCCGGCCGGGCGCGGAGGGCGGCCAGGATGTCTTTGGCGTGCACCACGCCGATGATCTCGTCCAGGGAGTCGACATACACCGGGTATCGCGACCGCCCGTAGATGGCCACCTGATCGGCGGCCTCCTCGACCGTGAGGTCGGCGTTGAGCGCCGCGATCTGGGTGCGCGGCGTCATGACGTCCTGCGCCGTCTTCTCGCTGAACTCGAATACTCCCTCGAGCAGACGGGCGTCCTGGCCCTCCAGGCTCCCGCCCTCGGTGCTCTGCTCCACCAGCATCCGGATCTCTTCCGGGGAATGGAGCCGCTCGGTATCGCCCGGTGGGTCGATTCCCAGCAGACCGAGCAACCGGTTGGCGGTCCCATTTAGAACCGCGATCGGGCCTGCCATGATCCAGGCGAACCCCATCAGCGGGGCGGCCAGCCAGGTGCTGACTACCTCCGGGTAAAGCAGGGAGATGGCCTTGGGGACCAGCTCGCCCAGGATGATGTGCAGGACGGTGATAATGATGAAGGCAATGGCCGAGGCCACGCCGTGGGTGGCGATGGTGGCCATGGAGCCGGGCAGCCAGCTGAACCCGTTCTGGATGAGCCCGGCCAGCGCCGGCTCACCGATCCAGCCCAGGCCGAGGGACGCCAGCGTGATGCCGAGCTGGGTTGCCGAGATGTAGCGGTCGAGCGATTGTACCGCGCGCCGCGCCAGCCTAGCTTTGCGGTCTCCGCTTCGCACCATCTCGTCGAGCCGGGTCCGTCTGGCACCCACCAGGGCGAACTCGGCCGCAACGAAGAAAGCGTTGGCCAGGACCAGCACCACGACGGCTAGTAGTCCGAGCACTATCGGAGGTGATTCTGCTGGTTCCATACGTCCCAAGTCTAGTCGCCCATTGCCTGCCCAGCGAGGGTGCCGCCTGATCCGCCGCCTGACAGTTCCGCCCCTCGACGCGATCGAGCCCTTCCTGCCCCGACTCGCCGGAGCCGACCCGGAGACTCGCCGGACCGTGGCCGCCATCCTGGACGACGTGCTCGCCCGAGGGGACGAGGCTGTCCGGGAGTACACCCGCCAGTTCGATGGGGTGGACCTTGACCCCACATCCTGGGAGCTCGATTCCACCACCTGGCAGAGTGCCCTGGAGCGGATCACGCCTGCGCTCAGGAGTGCCCTGGCTCTCTCGGTTGAGCGGGTGCGAGACTACCACCAGCACCAGCGGGAAACCGGGTTCCGCCTGGAAGACCATGGCAGCCTCATCGGGATGAAGGTGTCGCCCCTGGATCGGGTCGGCCTCTACGTACCGGGTGGCAAGGCCTCCTACCCGTCCACAGTGGTCATGAACGCAGTTCCGGCGCTCGTGGCCGGGGTACAGGAGATCATCGCGGTAGTGCCGCCTCAGGGAGTTACCGACGTGGTCCTGGCGGCGTGTGCCCTGTCCGGCGTGACCAGGATCTTTCGTATTGGCGGGGCCCAGGCCATAGCGGCGCTGGCCTACGGGACCAGGACCATACCGCGGGTGGACAAGATCGTGGGACCCGGGAGCCGCTGGGTGGCGGAAGCGAAGCGTCAGGTGGTGGGCCGGGTGGGAATCGACATGATCGCCGGCCCCACCGAGGTCTTGATCATTGCGGACTCTACCGGTCGGCCCGAGCGCATTGCGGCGGACATGATCGCTCAGGCCGAGCACGACGAGGATGCTACCAGCTGGTGTGTCTGCACCGACCCGGATCTGGCCGGGGCCCTGCCCGGGGCGCTGGAGTGGGCGCTCGCCCGGGCTCCCCGCTCCCAGATCGCCCGGGCGGCGCTGGACCGCAATGGGCTGGTCGTTACCGCCGGCTCGATGCGGGACGCCATCGAGGTGGCCAACCGGCGGGCGCCGGAGCATCTCCAGATCGTGGCCGACGGCGCCGAGCGGATCGCCAGCGCCGTACGTAACGCCGGCGCCATCTTCCTGGGCGACGATACCCCCGAGCCGGTGGGCGACTACATCGCGGGTCCCAGCCACGTTCTGCCCACCGCCGGGACCGCACGATACGCCTCCCCGCTCGGCGTCTACGACTTCGTCAAGCGGACCAGCATCATCAGGTATTCGCCCGAACGGCTGGCCCGCGACGCCGACGCGATCATCGCTCTGGCCGAGGCGGAGGGGCTGTTCGGGCATGCGGAGGCGGTGAGGATACGGCGGGGTAGCGGGGCAGCGGGGCAGTAGAACCGGTTAAATTCCAGTCATGTCGGGTCGACCGATTTCCACCACACCAGCATCGTCCGCCGGAACCAGGCCTGCGGACTGCGTGTCGCTGTCATCGAACCGCCCCGCGGCCCCGCTGCCCCGCTTGGTACTCGTTCTCGCCCTCACGCTCCTGTTCATGATCGTCGAGGCCGTCGGCGGCTGGATCAGCGGCTCACTGGCGTTGCTGGCCGACGCGGGCCACATGCTGACCGACGCCGGGGCACTCGGGCTGACACTGCTCAGTGCCTGGATCGGCCTGCGTCCCGCCAGTCACAGCAAGACCTATGGATACCAGCGCTGGGAGATCCTCGCGGCCCTGATCAACGGGGCGGCGCTCTTCGGGATTGCGGGCTGGGTCGTCGTCGAGGCGCTTCAACGGATTCAGCACCCCGAGCCCATTCGAGCCGACCTCTTCCTGATAGTCGCCGCCGGCGGGCTGGTGGTGAACCTGATCAGCCTCGGTATCCTGCACGGCATCAAGGATGGAAACCTCAACACCAGGGGCGCCTACCTCCATGTCCTGGGCGACGCCCTCGGGTCGGTCGGCGCGCTCACCGCCGCCGCGATCATTGCCACCACCGGGTGGTTGCTTGCGGACCCGATCGTGTCCATCGCCCTGTCACTGCTCATCCTGGTGGGAGCCTGGCGGCTGGTGCGGGAGAGCACCGACATCCTGCTCGAGAGCGTCCCGGGCCACGTGTCCATGCCGGAGGTGCAACGGCGGATCCTCGGCGTCGCTGGGGTGACGGCCGTGCACGACCTCCACGTCTGGGGCGTCACCAGCGACCTGGTGGCCATGAGCGGTCACGCCATCGTTCCGGATCTGGCCCACCACCCGGAGGTCCTGGAGCGGATCCGCTCCGAGATGTGTCAGCTGGGGATCGGACACGTGACCATTCAGCTCGAGGTCCAGCACGAGTGCGAGGAGCCCCTGCCGCTGGTGAGCGCCGCGGGTCCTCAGGCCCACCATCTAGGCCATCGGCATTAGACGGGAAGGGCGGGAAAGACGGGAAGGACGCGGGCGCTAGATGTAACGCCTCATCCTGAGCGCAGCCCTCGGGACGAGGTGTTTCCTTACCCCCTTTCCTCCTTCCCTCCGTTCCGTCCTTCCCGCCTTTTCCGTCCTTCCCGCCCCTCCCGACATCTCTTGCGGCATCAGGGGGTCTAGTCTATATATGCGCCCGGAGGCCCGGGCGTCCGGGCCTCCATTGTTCAAGCCATTCGCGGGGAAGTGTGGATTGATTCGTAATCTGGCCATTATCGCACACGTCGATCACGGGAAGACCACACTGGTTGATCAGATGCTCCGGCAGGCGGGGGCGTTCAGGGCCAACCAGCAGGTGGAAGAGCGGGTCATGGATTCCAACCCGCTGGAGCGGGAGCGCGGCATCACCATCCTGGCCAAGAACACGGCCGTGATGTGGCACGGGACCAAGATCAACATCGTGGACACTCCGGGCCACTCCGACTTCGGCGGCGAGGTGGAGCGGATCCTCCGGATGGTGGACGGGGTGCTGATCCTGGTGGACGCGGCCGAAGGGCCGATGCCGCAGACCCGGTTCGTCACCCGAAAGGCGCTGGCGCTCGGGCTCCGGCCCATCGTGGCCATCAACAAGATCGACCGGTCCGATGCCGAGCCGATGCGGGTGCATGACGAGGTGCTGGGGCTGTTCATCGACCTGGAGGCCACCCACGAGCAACTGGACGCGCCCTTCCTTTATACCTCCAGCCGGGCCGGCACCGCCACCTTTGACCTGGACAAGCCGGGCACCGACCTCACCCCGCTGTTCCAGACCATCCTCGACTACGTCCCCGAGCCGAAGGGCGACCCCGAGGAGCCGTTCCAGATGCTGGTCTCCACGCTGGACTTCTCCAGCTTCATCGGGCGCATCGCCATCGGCCGGATCGAGCGCGGCCGGGTGAAGGTGGGAGACCAGGTGGCGTTACTGCCGCTGGGGGAGCCGGGCCTGGTGTCGCCCGACGAGCCGTTCGAGCGGAACCGGGTCACCCGGCTCTACACCTTCGATGGGCTCCACCGGGTCGAAGTGGAGCAGGTGGACGCCGGCGACATCGTGGCCCTCTCCGGCTTCGAGACCATCGAGATCGGCAAGACGTTCACGTCGACCGAGCGGTTGGAGCGGATGGAGGGCATCGCGGTGGAGGAGCCCACGATCTCGGTGGACTTCATCGTGAACAACGGCCCCTTCGCCGGGCAGGACGGCAAGTTCGTCACCAGCCGGCAGCTCCGGGACCGGCTGTTCAAGGAGCTGGAGCGGAACGTGGCGCTCCGGGTGGAAGAGACCGATTCTCCCGACACCCACACCGTCTCCGGCCGGGGCGAGCTCCATCTGGGCATTCTGATGGAGACGATGCGGCGAGAGGGTTTCGAGTTCCAGGTCTCCCGGCCCCGCGTCATCACCAAGACCGGCGAGGATGGCGAGCGGCTGGAGCCGTACGAGGAGCTCATGATCGATGTGCCAGAGGCCTACATGGGCGTCGTCATGGAGAAGCTGGGGCCTCGTCGCACCGAGATGATGGAGATGAAGAACCCGGGGCAGGGAATGGTGCGGATGAGTTTCCGGATTCCCGCCCGTGGCCTCTTCGGCTACCGCTCCGAGTTTCTGACCGACACCCGGGGCACCGGCATCATGCATCACCGGTTCCTGGACTACGGCCCGTGGGCGGGCCCACTGGCCGGCCGGAAGCGCGGGGTGCTGATCGCCGACCGCGAGGGTTCGGTGGTGGCGTTCGCACTCGGCAATCTCCAGGAGCGGGCCCAGATGTTCGTGGCGCCGGGCGACCAGGTGTACGAGGGGTTGATTGCGGGGGAGAACTCACGGCCGGGAGATCTGGACGTGAACGTGACCAAGGAAAAGAAGCTCAGCAACATGCGGACGACGGCCACGGACGACAACGTCCAGCTGGAGCCGCCCCGCCAGATCACGCTCGAGTATGCTTTGGAGTACATCGAGGAAGACGAGCTGATCGAGGTGACGCCGAAGACTATCCGGCTGCGTAAGCGGGTCCTTCCGGCGAATGATCGCAAGAAGGCTGCCCGGGCTGCCCGGGTGGCGGACGCATCCTGATAGCTGTGTTACACTCTCTGATGGCGGAGGACATCATGTCGGCCTGGGAGGAGTCGGTGGAAGCCCTGAACTTGCGTCGGAAGTTCGACGACGACGAGGACGAGTTCGAGGACGACGGGTTTACCTTCGACGATGACGACGAGGATGAGGATGACCTCGACGAGACCGATGAGCTCGATGACGACGAGCTCGACGACGAGGAGCTGGAGGAGCTGGAGGACTTCGACGAGGACGAGGAGCTGCGCTGACCCGAGCCCGGCCCCGAGTTATCTTGCAGGAGTATGAAAGGCAGGCGGCTGTTGGTTGTGCCGCCGGAAGGGCCTGTAGCTCAGGTGGTTAGAGCGCACGCCTGATAAGCGTGAGGTCGGTAGTTCAACTCTACCCAGGCCCATGAGGAATTTCGGCCACATCATCAATTGATGTGGCCGATTGTTTATGCCTGGTCACCTTCCCGCCCCGCCCCCGCGCGTCATATGGATTGAACGAGGTGCGTAGTGCCGGCGCCAGTGCCGGGCTGGTTCGGAGGCAAGAGCTCTCAAGGGAGTCTGAAAGTTGATCCGACGAGGGCCCGCCATGGCGGTGACCCTAACCACCCACGGGCATCACTTAACCCTGAGCCGCTTGGGTACGTCCACCGGTCCCCTGGATCGCCTCCAACCGTGCTACGGTTCCACTCTTCTCCAGAGCGTGATGTCTGTCCTCCAGCCCTCATTCCTCCGCCGGTCGAAGGAGGCCTTGAGATAGGGCGATGCCTTATGGACCTCGAGTGCCGCCGGGTTACGCCAGACCTCGAACCGCATGAACTCGTTCCGGCGCACGGTCGATTGGTAAAGATCGTACCGTATCGCGCCCGGTTCGGCCCGGGTCGGCGCCGTCAGTGACAGCAGCTCCCGTCTCATCTCCTCCTCCCTGCCGGGGTTGCCTCGAATAAAGGTGACCGCGGTCAACCAGTCGGGGTCGGGACCGGCCGCCTCGCCGGCCACCCGCCGGCCCCCGTCCGGCTTCAGCTCCACCAAGATGCCGTGTGCCTCCCCGGCGCCGATGTTCTCGGTCGCATGGGTCACCGCCTCGCTGAACAGCACCTCGCCGGCCCGGGCTTCCCGGATGGCCGTGCGCCCGTCGGGGAAGGTGAATCGGACCTTGAATGGGGCGACGACGTAGACCACGTGCGCGGGATGGGAGTGCGAGCTTTCCTTCGCGCGCTTCTGCAGCCTGAAATCGAGCACCCGCACCCGGTCGTTCTCCAGGATCACCTTGTAGTTCTCCGGATAGATCGGAAGCGGGTCCTGGGCGGCCACACTTGAGACTAGCCCCAGCATTCCTACCCAGCATACCAGCAGACTGCTGCTTCGCATTTGACCAACTCCCGCGTCAGAGAAGAGGAACGACTCCGCCCTATCGTGGGATCTAATGCAAGCGGGTCGGTGGAAGTTTCCTGTGGGCCTCCGGCCGTCCAGCGGTCCCTCCCCCTTGGAACCATTGGCTCTCGTTCCGCATTAGTCCCGTCAATGCCGAGCTGCCGTTCTCAACCAATAGGAGTGCCGTCCATGGGAATCACCGGATCAAATCTCGTAGCGCTGGGCCTGCTGGTACTCACCTCGCAACTGAGCGCGCAGACCACCGAGAGCAAGCGGAGCCTGACGCTCGAAGGCGCCAAGGCCGTCGCGGCTGCGGCCGCGGCCGAAGCCAGGAAGGGCAATGAGGGAGCCGCTATCGCCATCGTCGACGACGGCGGGAACCTGATGTACCTGGAGCGCATCCAGCCCACCTTCCCGATGGGGGCAACGATCTCGACCGAGAAGGCCAGGACCGCCGCCCTCTTTCAGAGGCCGACCAAGATCCTGGAGGACGCAATCGTCGGCGGCCGCACGCCGCTGCTGAACGCCTGGTCAGCGCCGCTCAACGGCGGCGAGCCGATTCTGGTTGACGGCAAGATCGTCGGGGCCATCGGCGTGAGCGGTGCCGCCAGTGCGGCACGCGACGCGGTCATCGCGCTGGCCGGTGCCGCCGCGCTTGCCGGCAAGACCAGCGCTGTCCGGTAAGGAGCTTCTCATGCGCATCCCCAGTTTTCTTGCCGCCGCGGGTCTCCTGGCCCTGCCGCTGGCAAGCGCCGGAGCCCAGTCGAGTGACGCCGAGGTGGCGCTCCTGAATCACGACCAGGTCAAAGCCGCGTTCGCCAAGGGCATGCCCCTGGTTGAGGTCGGCGATTACAAGATCCACGCGAGCCGTCGGGAGGGCCCCGGCGTGGCGGAGATCCACACCCGGGACACCGACATTGCCTACGTCCTTCAAGGATCCGCCACGCTCGTGACCGGCGGCACCGCCGTGAACGGGAAGGAGATCGGGCCCGAGGAGTTGAGGGGCACCGCCATTCAGGGCGGCGAGACTCGCCAGATCACCGTGGGCGACGTGGTGGTCATCCCCAACGGTGTGCCCCACTGGTTCAAGGAAGTACAGGCTCCATTCCTGTATTACGTGGTCAAGGTGCGCCAGGCCGAGCGACAGACAACCGCTGGAGCGATGTGATGACTCCCGAATACCGGCTGGTGCATCGTAGCGTCATGCTGGGCCCTCGCAGGCCCACCGTGAAGCCATCGCTGAAAGGGAATCTGCCAGCCAAGACAACGCGCTGGCTCCTCGCCCTCCTGCTGGCGGCGATCGTGACCGCCGTCGCGCCAACTATCGGAACCGGCCAGGCCACGGTAGACCTGCCGCTGGCTCTTCCCGCTGCCGTCATCGACCTTCGGACCGAAGAAGGCGCCGCGCTGGTCAAGGCCCGGTGGCGCTACAGCGATGCAAAGGTGGTCGAGGTCGCCCATCGCGCGCCGGGTCCGGATCTGCGTCCCTCGGGCCCGCCCAACCGGACCAACGATATCTCACCCCACGCCGGCGGGGCCGACTTCGATGATTCTGCCTGGCAAGCCGTGGCACCGGCCGAGCTCGAGGCCCGGCGATCCAACGGCCGCCTGGCGTTCAACTGGTATCGGACCAGGCTGACGCTGCCGGACAAGGTCGCCACCTTCGACGTGACCGGGTCCACGGTCGTGCTCGAGCTGGTCATCGATGACTACGCCGAGATCTGGGTGGACGGACAGCTGCCGCTGGTGCTGGGACAGACCGGAGGTGGGCTCATCAAAGGCTTCAACGCGCCGAATCGGGTGATCCTGACCGAGAACGCTCGGCCGGGCCAGGAGATCCAGCTCGCCATCTTCGGTGTCAACGGGCCGATCTCCAGTCCGCCGGTGAATTTCATCTGGGTCCGCTCGGCCACGCTCGACTTCTATCGCAAGGACCAGGTGGGCGGCACCCAGCCCACCGAAGCGAAGGTCGTGCGGCTCGATCCCGGACTGGACCGGATCATTCCGAAGGACGCGCGGCTGGAGAAGCTGGCGGACGGGTTCCAGTTCCTGGAGGGGCCGGTCTGGCATCCGGACGGCTATCTGCTCTTCAGCGATCCCAACGCCAACACCATCTACCGCTGGACCAGGAACGGATCTGTCTCGGTCTTCCGCAGCAAGAGCGGCTACACCGGCTTCGACATCGGGGACTACCATCAGCCGGGCTCGAACGGGCTCACGCTCGACCAGAACGGCTTGTTGACCATCAACGAGCACGGCAACCGGAGAGTCACCCGGCTGGAGCGCACCGGGAAGATCACCGTCCTGGCGGACCGCTACGAAGGCAAGCGGCTCAACAGCCCCAACGATCTGGTGTACCGGTCCGACGGCACGCTCTACTTCACCGATCCGCCGTTTGGACTGCCCAAGGCCTTCGACGATCCGAAGAAGGAGCTGCCCTTCAGCGGCGTCTACATGGTGAAGGATGGCCAGGTGACCCTGCTGACCCGGGAGCTGAGCGGGCCGAACGGGATCGCCTTCTCCCCGGACGAGAAATACCTGTACGTCGACAACTGGGACCTGAAGCGGAAGGTGCTCATGCGGTATGAGGTGAGGCCGGACGGAACCATCACCAATGGAAAGGTCTTCTATGACTTCACCAGCGACCCTGAGCCAGTGGCGCTCGATGGGATCAAGGTGGACCAGGAAGGCCACGTGTACGTGTCGGCTCCGGGGGGCGTTTGGGTCCTGTCGCCGGAAGGCAAGGCGCTGGGCCGGATCGTCCCTCCGGAGCACGACGCCAACTTTGCCTTCGGTGACGAGGACGGGAAGACGCTGTACCTCACGGCGAGCACGGGCCTGTATCGCATCCGGGTCAACATCCCCGGCATCCGCGCGCCGGTGGGCGTGCAGGTCGGCGGCGAGTGACAGGACGTCTGACCAGGTCCCTCGCTGCGCTCGGGATAGGGATCGCGCTGACCGTTACTCCTGGTCTAGACTCCGCTCGCGTCACTGCGCAGCTCCAGCCCCGTCCGACGCGCGAGCCGATCATCACCCGGCTCGATCCGCGCTTTGACGAGTTGGTCCCGCGAGACGCCGCGCTGGAGAAGATCGCCGACGATCATGGGTGGGCCGAGGGCCCGGTCTGGGTAGGCGACGGCGGATACCTGTTGTTCTCCGACGTGGTAAAGAACCGCATCTATCGCTGGAAGGAGGGCGAGGGTGAGACCGTCTTCCTCGAGCCCAGCGGCTACACTGGCGCTGCACCATTCACCGGCCCTGAGCCCGGCTCGAACGGGCTCGCCCTGGATCCATCCGGCCGCCTGGTCATTGCGCAGCACGGGGACCGCCGCGTCAGCCGGCGGGAGGCCGATGGCCGGCTGACGCCTCTGGTCGAGCGTTACCAGGGCAACCGCATCAACAGCCCGAATGACCTGGTGTTCAGGTCCAACGGCGACCTCTACTTCACCGATCCGCCTTTCGGTCTCCCCCACACCTTTGCCGATCCCGAGAAGGCGCTCGCATTCCAGGGAGTGTACCGGCTGGGGCGGGATGGGAAGTTGACGCTCCTGACCCGGGAGCTCGGCGCACCCAACGGGATCGCCTTCTCACCCGACGAGCGCACCCTCTACGTCTCCAACGCCGATCGGAAGCGGTTGGTCTGGACCGCCTTCGAGGTGAAGCCAGACGGAAGCCTGGGGAAGGGGCGGACCCTGTATGACGGGACCGAGACGATGAAGGACCGCCGGGGTACCGCGGACGGGATGAAGGTAGATCGCCGGGGCAACATCTTCGGCGCCGGCCCGGGTGGAGTCTACGTCATCGCCCCGGATGGTACCCTGCTGGGGTGGTTCGACTTCGGGGGTAATGTGGGCAACGTGGCCTGGGGGGAGGACGGCTCGACCCTGTTCATCGCGGCCAACGCCACGGTCTATCGAGTGCGGCTCTCGACGGTTGGGGCAGGATTCGAGCGGCCCCAGGCGCAACGCGGGTCCTGGTAGAGCGAGACGGCGGCTCCTCTCACCGGGGAACCTTTCCGGCCCGGGCCGCATTACACCGGCAAGGACGAGTCAAGGAGATACTGTGCCCGAAAGCCGCCCCCTCAGCATTCCCGTCATCCTGGGAACCAACCGCAAGGGGCGGATGAGCGCCCACGCGGCCCGTTTCGTGTCCCAGCAGCTGCAGCAGCGAGACGGGGTCACCACTGAGCTCATCGATATCGGCAAGCTCGAGCACCAGCTCGACGACAACGGCCAGGGAACCGGAGATCCCCGCTATGCGGACAGCATGGCGCGGGCGGATGCCATCGTGATCGTGGCCCCCGAATACAACCACGCCATGCCCGGGCTGCTGAAGCACGTGCTTGACAGCTGCCTCAAGGAATACATTCATAAGGCAGCCGGAATCGTGGCGGTCTCGGCCGGCCCTTTTGGTGGTACCCGGGTCATCGAGAGCTCACTGCCGGTGCTCCGCGAGCTGGGACTGGTGACGATCTTCTGGGATGTGAACATCGGGAGCGTAGCAAGACGTTCAATGATCAGGGAGAGCTGCTCGATCCGGCATTGGTGCGGCGTACCGACAAGTTCCTCGGCGAGCTGATCTGGATGGCAAAGACGCTGCGCCATGGACGGGACAATATCCCTCTGAGCTGAAGGGCGGAATGAGCAATGAAATGCGGCAAATGCGGCGCCGGGATGAATCGGCACGCCGAGAAGCTGGTTTTTACCGGTGGGGCGGGGGAGCGCGGCGCTGATGACGTGTTGGGAGGCGTTGTCGAAGAGACCTATGCCTGTCCGGCGTGCGGTAACGTCGAAGCCCGGCGCAGTTGAGCATCCGAGTGGACCGACGCACCTGCGAAGAGGCATTTCGCCGACTGGATGATTTTCTCGACCGCCGCTTGAGTCTGGAAGAAACGACGCTGGTGGAAGAGCACCTTCGCGTCTGCGAAGCGTGCACCCGCGAATTCACGTTTGAGGCGAGCGTGCTTGACGGGGTAAAGCGGAACCTCCGCCACCTCACCGCTCCGCCCGATCTGCTAGCTCGCGTCCTGGCGCGGCTCTCAGAAACCAACAAGCAGGAGAACTAACCGGCCTAGACGCCGGCCTCGGACCGAAGCGCCCGCAGTATACCAATTTCCGGGGGCTCGACGCCGCAGCCCTCGAGAAAAGGATCGTCCAGCCCGTCCAGACAGTGGCGCAAGGTCTCCAGGTCTATCGACGATGGGCTGAGATAGTCCAGCGCGTCGAGGCCGCGAGCGCGATGCAGGTCGCGGCAGCGGGCAAACACGGTGCGGGACAGGTGTGCGTGGGTGAGGTCGGCTCCGGCAAGCTGGACCCCGCTCATGACGGCATAGGTCAGATCGGTGTGCCGGAGGGTGCTGTTCCGGAGATCCACCTCGTGCAGCAAGGCGCTCAGGAGCATCGAATAGTCGAAGTTGGCCCCTTGCAGATTGGAGTAGCTGAAGTTGGCCTCGGTCAGATTGGCGCCGGTAAACCGGGCTCCGGTCAGATTGGTGTGCGTCAGATCGATTCGTCTTAGCTCGGTGTCGTCGAAGACACAATCGGAGAGATTCGAGTTCTTGAGGTTCACCCGGGTGAGCTCGGCTCCCCGGAAATCGGTTCTGGAGGAGCCCGGAATCTCCAGGTTCACAGCCTGGAGGCGGGCATCGGCCAGAACCGCGTGGCGAAAGCTGGCGTTACCTAACGTGGCCAGGGTGACATCAGCCTCCGTGAGATCGGCTTCGTCCAGCACCGCGCCTTGCAGGTTCGCCTGGCACAGGTCGGCGCCACGCAGCCGGGCTCCCCGAAGGTCAGCGCCATGCAGATCGGCGTACAATAGCACGGCGCGAGCCAGGTCCGCCCCGGCGAGCGTATCGCCAGGCACCTCGAGCAGGATCTGTCCGGTTTCCTTGTGCCGGATGTCGGTCATAGTTAATGCAACTTGGTGGCCGCCCAAGGCTTCCGCCAGCCAGGCCGACCTGAAGTTCCGGGCTTGCCACCCTCGGGGAACGGAAGCAGCATACAGGATCTCCCGACAACCCTCACCCTGGATCGGTCGTGACCGAGTTGTCTCCCGTGGTGTCCGGTAGTCAGCAGTCCGGTCTCTCGCGGCCGGTACCGCCGGCGACCTTTGAGTCGCTGTTCTCCAGTGCCGCCAACTCGGCATTCGGGGTGGCAATGCGGCTGACCCGGAACCAGGCCGACTCGGAGGACCTGGTGCAGGAGGCGGCACTCCTGGCCTACCGTGCGTTCGATTCCTTCGAGACCGGAACCAACTTTCGCGCGTGGTTTCTCAAGATTGTGACCAACTGTTACTACTCCAAGCGGAGGCGGGAGAAGAGCCGGCCCGTCACGTCCGACCTCGATGATACGCCGGATCTGTACCTCTATGCCCGGTCGGGACAGGCGGGGTTCCCCACCCAGGGGCCCGATCCGGCATCCGAGCTTCTGGACCGGCTGGGCACCGAGCGGATTGCCGAAGCGATGGCTCGGCTGCCCACCGATTATCGCATGGTCGCCACGCTGTACTTCATGGAAGACCTCACCTACGAGGAGATCTCCCATACGCTCGAATGTCCGGTGGGCACGGTACGGTCCCGGCTGCATCGAAGCAGAAAGATGCTGCAGAAAGCCCTCTGGCAGGTGGCCCAGGAAGACGGCATTGTCAGCGACAGGATGGGCCGGGGCGAGCCATGACCAGACTCAACCGCAGCAACTGCGAAGAGGCTTTCCGGCGGCTCGACGACTACCTCGATCGGGAGCTGAGTCCCCACGAGATCCGGCTGATCGAAGAGCACCTGCAGATCTGTGACTGGTGCACTCGTGAGTTCAACTTCGAGGGCAGCGTTCTCTATGGGCTGAAGCGGAAGCTACGGCAAATCGAGGCGCCGCCGGACCTGGTGGCCAGGGTGCTCTCGAATATCCCGCGCGAGCGCGAGCACTAAGCCGGCAGCTCGGCCATCCCGCGCAACGCCTCGTATTCGCGGGGCTCGACTCCTACGTCTTCGAGAAATTGCTCCGACAGGCCCAGCAGGCAAACCCGCAACGTCTCCAAGTCGATCGAGGAAGGGCTGGAACAGGTCAGGGCATCGAGGCCCAGCGCACGATCCAGGTCATGGCAGCGGGCGAACACCGTCCTGGAAAGGTGTGCGCCGGTGAGATCCGCGCCGGCCAGCAGGACGCCGCTCAAGGTGGCCAGTGCCAGCTCGGCATGATGCAGGGTCGCGCCGGTCAGATCGGTGTCGTTGAGCACCGCGGCCAGCAACATGGCATAGCTGAGGTCGGTTCTCTGCAGATTTGAATTGCTCAGATTTGCCCGGGTGAGGCTGGCGCCCGCCAGCACTGCGCCGGTCAGGTCGCACCGGGTCAGATCGCTTCCCTGCAGCTGCGCATTCCTGAAATTACAGCCCGCCAGATTCGAGAAGTTCAGGTAGACCCGGGTCAGGTCGGCGCCGGTGAAGTCGGTGCCGACCGGTCCGGGCTGTCCCATGTTGACGCCCTGGAGGCGGGCGTCGGCGATCACCGCACCTCGAAAGCTAGTGCCCACCAGGTTGGCCAGCGTTACGTCCGCATCTCGCAGATCGGCGCCATCCAGCCGGGCATCGCGCAAGTCTGCCTGGCAGAGATCGACCATTCGCAGGAAGGCTCCCCGGAGGTCCGCGCCGCGGAGATCGGCGCCCAGCAGCATAGCACCCTCCAGGTCAGCTCCTGCAAGCGTATCCCCCTGCAGCTCGAGCAGTGTCTCGCCGGTCTCCTTGTGGCGGATGGTCGATCACGGGATGTCGGCCCGGGTGGGCCGGCCTGGGGGCTGTCTCATTGGGTAGATATTGCAGTTCGCTGCCCGGCTTCGCCAGACCGGGCGAGCGCCGCCTGTTGTTTCTGTGGCCGCATGCCCTGCCGTTCCCCCCCCGTAGCGGTGCCACCCCGGAACTCGAAATCCGTATCCGGCAGCACCCTCCCCCTCACCCCGGCCCCGGAGGCGCGGAGCAGCTGACCTGCCAGCACCTGATCGGCCAGAGCCGCTGCCATTACCCACCTGCCCGGCTGAATGCCGGGATAGGGCGCCGATGCATCCGCTCGCAGCCGCGCTTCACGAAGATGGAGACCTGCGCTGGTCGGTACGGTTGATCTCCCCACCAGCAGAGTCGATGATTCCATCGCTCATTCCTCCGCGACTTTGCAGTAGACCTTGATGGCTCCCTTTGCCGTCGTCAGGGTATCGAGCAGCTGCTGCCAATTCTCCAGCCCCTGGACTGGATGGGTGAGCAGTTGGCCGAGCCAGCCGGGATACTGCGACTCGGCGTGGGTCATGTCCTTGACGCCCGACTCGAAGTACTCCCGGTTTGCATTCACCGTTCCCACCATCACCTTGTTCCCCAGCACGAACTCCAGATTGATCCGGTCGGCAGGGACCTCGATCATCTTGTCGCCACCGGTCACACTGGAAAGCACCAGCACGCCGTTCCTGGCCAGGGCCCGCATGCTCTCGAACACGACCGATGAGGCACCGGTGGCCTCGAAGATGAGATCGAATGGGCCGTAGCGGCGGCAACTGTCGCCCAGAATGGGCGAGGTCACGGTCGACTCGTAGCGGGCACCGAGCTGCTCGATCAGGTCGGAGTTGAGGTAGGGCGCCGCGGTGCGGCCAAACACGGTCACGTCGAGGCCTCGCAGCCGGAGCACCAGGGCGGCCAGAAGCCCAATGGTTCCGGCGCCCATCACCGCGGCCTTTCGAGGATGCCAGACCCGGAGCCGCCGCTGGATCTCATAAGCCTGGGCAATGCCCTTTTCCACCACCGTGGTGGGCTCCAGCAGCACCGCGACGTTCTTCAAGCCCGGAGGAATCTTGACGATGTACTCCGGGTCATCCACGTAATACTCGGCGAGGTAGCCGTGCCGGAGGTTGATGCCCCGTTCGTAGTACATCTCGTCCGTGGTCATGTCGTAGGTGCCGATCCGGTCGTAGATGCTCGACCCGGGCCGCCGCACCGTCGCCACGACGTAATCTCCCGGCGCGAGCTCGGTCACATTGGGCCCCACCGCCTCCACCCGTCCGAAGCTCTCGTGGCCGGTGATCAGGAAATCGTAGCCCGGCGGCGCGGCGCCATACTCGGCGGCGTTGATCTCTTTGTCGGTGCCGTCGACCCCAACCCGGAGCACCTTGACCAGCACGCCACGCCCGTCAGGGATCTCTGCCACGCTGGGCTTGGCCAGCTCGCGCAGGTGCATGGTGTTCGGCTTGCCGGGATAGACGGCTATGGCCTTCATCGTGGTTCCATCACGCTGGGCGCCGCTGTCGCTGCGCGCAGCGGCAGGCGCCTGGATTGCGGTTGGCATCAATTCCTCAGGGCTGGACCAGTTGGACGGCATGACCGTCGGGATCGCGAACCAGAAATCCACGGCGGAATCCCAGGGCGGCGTCGGGTAGATCGACCGGACCGGGAGAGATGAACCGAAATTTTCCCCGCCGGACCACCTGGGCAGCCGCCTGGGCATCAGGCACCAGCACGGTGGTCTGCCAATGGACCAGGTCGTTGGCGCGCTGGTCCGCCGGAATCGGCCGCCCGTCCCTCGGTGCCAGGTACTCCAGAAACTCGATGCCGGGTCCCGAAGCTGCGCGGAGCCCGGTAATGCGGACACGCGCACCCTGGACGTTGTTCAGATGCTCCTGCTCGGTGCCGAAGTTGATGCTCTCGCCGGTGACCCGGAGACCGAGCGCATCGCGGTAGAAGGCAAGGCTGGCCTGGGTGTCGCCCACTACAATGGCGGTGTGGTCGATGCCCAGGAAGAGGTTGTTACCCGGTTGGTGCCATTTCGGATCGCCCTTGTCACCGGGGAACTGGAGCACCTCCAGCGGGTGGCCATCGGGGTCCCGGAAGTAGAACGCCCGGATTCCCGCGGCAGCCGGTATGGTCTTGGGAAGGAGCTGGGGCGTGGTTGACGCGTGCTGGACCTTGAACTGCCGCAGCCGGGCGTACGCTCGGTCCATGTCTCGGACGATGATGGCCACGTGCTGAAACCAGCGATCGTTGCTGCGAGAATCGACCGGGGCCGGGCGGCCTCGCGGTGCGAGGTACTCGGTGAGCTGGAGATACTCGTCGCCAAGCCGCAGCCGGACGAATCGGATCCGGGCGCCGAACACACCCTCCAGCTGCTCGTACTCCGGGCCGGTCAGCTCGTTGTCGGAGAGCTTCTCGAAGTCCAGCACCCTGGTGTAGAACTCGACGGAGCGGTCCATGTCGGAGACGGTAAAGCCCATCATGGCGACTGCCTGGACGTCGGCCGTCACACCCCTCGTCGCCGGTGACCCATTCGCATTGGGCGCGGTAATCCCAGGAGCGGCGATGCCACTGCCGGTCCAGGGCTGCGCCGACTGGGCTGACCCGGACGAGGTGCCGACCAGCGCACCGAGGATGAGCATGCTCCTCATCCCACGTAAGCGCAGTGAACGCGGGAGCTTCCCCCGGGGGTTCGGCAGCTTGGGGGGTAGATCCCTGGCTGCGCTCAGGATGAGGTGCCGCAGGTCCCCTCGCGGAGCCTGTCCCGTGCGCAGGCGAAGGGCTCGGAATGACACTGCTTCCCTCATAGAGCCCCCACCGGCTGTCGCGAGACCGTTGAGGAATCGGCCCGCTTCGCGCCCACCCGTTCCAGGATGTGGTCCCCCACCCGGAGTGCATTCGCCATGATAGTGAGTGCCGGGTTCACCGCCCCGCTGGAGGGAAAGAAGCTGCCGTCCACCACGTACAGGTTCTCCACCTCGTGCGCCCTGCAGTTCACATCCAGTGCTGATGTCCGGGGATCGTGGCCGAAGCGGACGGTGCCGTTCTGGTGTGCCACGCCCGCGAGCGGGATCTGCTGGCCCACGAAGAGATTTCGCGAGAAGAGGCCCTGGTGGCAGTCGCCCCCATGCACCGCGCAGCTCGACTGCTGCTGCATCAGGCTCTTGACCTTGGCAGTGAGCCGGCGGTGCCCCTCTGCGTTCTTGAGGGTATAGGACAGCACGATCTTGCCGTCCCGGTCGAGGGTTACCCGGTTCTCCGGGTCGGGCAGGTCCTCCGAGGTGAGCCAGAAATCAATGGAGTGCTTGCCCATGAGCTCCAGGGTCCAGCCGGGCGCGATCGCCGGCGCGCCGGCGGACAAGGTGACGCCGTCCAGCTTGCCGACGAACGAGATGTGACCCATGGGGAACGACCAGTCCTTCGACCCGAAGTAGAAATCGTTCACCGCCAGGCTCTTCTGGAACACGGTGGGGTTGGGGCACCGGGAGAGCGCCATCAGCACCGAGTTGATGTGTCCCATATAGTGCCGGCCAACCACGTCCGAGCCGTTCGCCAGGCCGCGGGGATGCTGCTCGCTGATCGAGCCCAGTAGCAGCGCCGCCGAGTTGATGGCGCCGCATGCGGACACGACGATGTCGCCGCTGTAGCTCTCCCGCTCCCCGTTACGCTCCACCAACACCCGGGTCACTTCCCGGCCCGTCGCGCTGGTCTCCAGCCGGGACACGTACGCACTCGTCAGCAGCGTGACGTTCGATCGCTCCAGTGCGGGATCCACGCACACGACCTGGGCGTCCGACTTGGCGTTCACCAGGCATGGGTGGCCGTCGCAGGTGCCGCAGCGGATGCAGCGGCTGCTGGCGCGCTTCTTCTCGTCGAGCATGATCCCGAGCGGTGTATGGAACGGGGTGCAGCCCAGGCGCGAGAAATCGTCGCTCAGCTGCTGCATCCGCGGCTCGTGACTCACAGCCGGATAGCGGTAGGGAGCGCTCGCGGCGGGCTCGGTGGGGTCTTCTCCCCGCTCGCCGTGGACCTGGTAAAGGTGTTCGGCCTCGGTGTAGTAGGGCTCCAGCTCGTCGTATGTGATCGGCCAGGCAGGGGAGACGCCGCCGTGGTGGGTGAGGGCGCCGAAGTCTTCCCGCCGGAGCCGGAAGAGCGCGGCACCGTAGAACTTGGTGTTGCCACCGACCCCGTAGTTGGTATGGGGGTGCAGCTTCTTTCCCGCCTTGTCGCGCCACGTCTCCTTCGTCTGATACTTGCCATCCACGTTGACCGCCCGCGTGCTCCAGTTGTCCTGCTCCCTCGGCACGTAGTCACCACGCTCGAGCAGAAGGATGCGGAGACCGGACGGCGCCAGCCGGTAGGCAAGGGTGCCGCCGCCCGCGCCGGTGCCGATGATGATGATGTCGTAGTGGGAAGAGGACATGCCTTGCACCGGTTGATGGTTCACCAACGTCAGCGAGAGAAAACAGCGGTAGCGGTAAGCGGGGGCCGTTGTCTCGGACCTGGGAGACCTCTGCGATTTCCGGAGTCAAGCTGCCGGGCCCTCGGAGCTGCCCTGAGCGCAGATGTCTTGTGGACCCTCCCGCCTTACCGCCTCACCGCCTCTACCTCGAACTCACCACACCAGCCACCGGCGTGATGATTACCCGCAGCACGTCAGCAGTTCTGGGGTACGCATAGTCGTCGCGCACGTGAGCGATGCCCTGAGTTTCCCGGACACCGGCCTCCGGCGTCTTCTGTCGGGGACCCTGGTTGGGGCCGAGGCCGGGCTCCTCATTCACTTCCGTCCCGGCATCCCACAGCGAGAGCTGAGCGGTCATCTCACCCGATTGTGGCTTCCCCGAGGCGTCAAAGAGCGCGATGGGGCGGTCGTTCGAGTAGAACAGGTCATTGGACTGACCGAACATCCAGGCGGTGGACAGCTGCTGCGAGGGCAGCGCGTCAACCTCGAACTCGTACGACTGGCCGGGAGTGATCGGTCCCTCGGCAGTGCCACCGACGGGAGTAGCGGCGGCGCCGACCACGATGCCCTTCCTGCCCGACAGCGACTTGGCCAGCTGCGTGGGATTACCGGTTTCGGCCAGCAACTCGAGGCCTGCTCCCGCGTCCGGCCTGCCGCCGACAAAGATCGGGTTGGTGCTGCCGCTATGGATCACCCACAGCACGGGAGCCGACACGAACGGCGCGGTCTTTCCGTTCGAAAGCTTCAGTACTTCACCCTTCGAGATGTTCTCGACCTCGATCCTGAAACGGGTTGCCGCAGGGGCCTGCTGTGCCGGGACGGCTTGCGCGATACCCAGTGCAGTAACCACCAGCGACAGTGTACGGGCGAGTGACATGGAGCTACTCCTTGGTCAGGAAGCTGGGGTGAGTGGCGCGGTGGCGAAATTGACCCCGAAGCGACGGCACCAGATCGTGACCGCCCGGTACTTGCCGAGGTCGAGGTTGGCAGGGACGTCGTAGTTCTGGTCGCCGATGGTACCCTTGAGCTCTCCGAGCTCCACGAACCCGGCCTTCTTGACCGTCTCGTCGTCGGAGGCGTCGGCCGCGGCCACGAGATAGACCCGTACATCCGGTCCATTGGAGGTGCTGAACTCCGTCAGCCGCAGAACGCGCGTCCCGTTCCCGAGGCGGTGCACAGTCGCAGTGCCCTTGGTCTCGTGGGCCACGGAATGGAAGGAGCCGGCGACCAGCGCGGCGGGAGCTGCGCCCGGAGCGCCCTGCGCCGCCAGGGTCTCGTTCACCCGTTTGTCGATGAAGAGCAGCTCGGGCCGGAAGAGGTACCAACCCGCGGCACCGACGACCACGAGTCCGACGATCCAGTTACGGCGTTTCATCCTTCTGTCTCCTTTACGAGGCGAGCTGTGGTTTTGATTGGTGTCGCCGGTTGTAATGCAGGGGGGCGGGGAAAGGTTCCAGAGGGGCGGTAGGGCGGTAAGGCGGTAAGGCGGTAGGGCGATAATGATCATCGATGGAGATTGACGGTACGTACGTTCTGCTTGATCGGTGTTATAGGTTCCATATGGTACCCTATGAGCGATTCGAATCGTGGAAGCTGACGCACAAGCTGGCTTTGGCGATATACGAAGCCAGCGAACGTTGGCCGGTAGGCGAGAGATACGGCATGACGGCACAAATCCGTCGGGCTGCCCTTTCTGCCCCGACGAACATAGCAGAAGGCTCAGCGAAGAAAGGGCCACGTGAGTTCCGACGTTACCTGGACATTGCGCTGGGGTCGTTATCGGAGGTGTCGTATCTCCTGCGCTTCAGCAGAGATCGTGGCTTCATCAGCCAGGAGGAGTTCCGCATTCTTGATGAGTTCAGGGATCAAGCAGGAAAGGTGACATGGCGTCTCTGTTCTTCCATGAGTGCGAGTAGGTCAGCTTGACCGCCCTTACCGCCTTACCGCCTTACCGCCCTACCGCCTTCCTGTAATCACAGAAAATGCAGCGCTTCCCGTTCTGATGATGCAGCTTGGCGCAAAAGATCCCCGAGGCTCCATTGCGGCGGACGTAGATCTCGGCCGCCAGCAGCATGCCGAGCAGCGGTGCGGTGAAGTAGACCCACCAGCCGGTCCAGTCGTGCGCCCAGAAGCCGGAGCCGGCGGTGCGGGCGGGATTCATGCTCATTCCCGACAGCGGGGCCTCGAGGGTGATGAAGGTGGTGACCAGGAGGCCGGCGACGAGTCCGGTGTATCTCGCCAGCCGTGCATGATTCGACACGGTGAGCACCGCCGTCATGAGAATGCCGGAGATCACCGTCTCCGCCACGAACGCCGTCAGCACGCCATTCGCACCGGGCCGGGTTACCGCATAGTGGACATCGGCGTGCGCCAGCATGGCCCGGACCAGGAGCGCGGCGATGAGTACGCCGAGCACGGCGCCGGCGAACTGCGCCCCGACGTATGCCACCGCATCCCCGGGCGCGATCTTTCCCAGCCGGGTAAACGTGAGCGTCAGTGCCGGGTTGTAGTGGGCGCCCGATTGCTTTCCCCAGGCGGAATAGGTAAGCGCCACCGCGGTAGAGCCCATGGCAAGGCCCATGATGATGCGGCGGACGAACGGGTCGGGAACGAGCTGGGGCACCGGCGAGCCGGGATAGAAGAGCAGAGTAGTGAACAGGCAGGCGGACAGCATGAAGATGCCGAGGAGTGCGGCCTCCATGGCGTACTCGGGCCAGTGGCGCCGCCAAAGCGCAGCCTGGACCGGCGGTTCCGCCGCCGTCGGTCGGGGAACCTCAGCGACCGATGGCAAGCGCCGGACTCCGCCGCCTCACCCGCGCACTCGGCGTGCTCGCGAGCACACTCAGGTCGAGGCGGAGCGCTTCACCCACCGACCACGCCTGGAAGGGGCACCCGCGAGGAGTATGGGGTGCATCGGCGTCGGCGATCTCCGAGACGTGACCCACCCCGGCCTTCGAGACATGCTGGAGCAAGGGGTCGAAGAACTGGCGGCGGGCCTCGCGCTTGACCTCGTCACCGCTGCCGCGCACCCGAACCCACCCCTCGACGAACGCTCCGAGGAGCCAGGGCCAGACGGTTCCCTGGTGATAGGCCCCGTCCCGTGACAGGACTCCTCCCTCGTAGCGGGCGACATACCGCGGGTCGTCGCGATCGAGGGTGCGGAGCCCCAGCGGCGTCCAGAGCCGGCGCTGCACTGTTTCGACGACCGCTTTGGCCATTGGTCCGTCGAGCACGGGATACGGCAGCCCCCCGACGGCAAAGATCTGATTGGGCCTCAGTGACGAATCGGCGGTTCCGGGCCGATGGTCCACATCTACCACATCGAACAGGCAGCCCGCGTCCTCATTCCAGAAGCGGGACGCGAAGGACTGCAGGCCGCGCTCCAGGGTCTTCCGGTAGTCGGGCGTGAACTCCTCCGCGATCCTCAAGGCGTTGAGCCAGAGCGCCTGGATCTCCACCGGCTTCCCGGTACGCGGGGTCACCACCCAGTCGCCCACCTTGGCGTCCATCCAGGTGAGCTGCACCCCGGGCTCGCCGCACGCGAGCAGCCCGTCTTCATCCAGCCGGATTCCGTAGCGGGTGCCCGCGCTGTAGCCCGCGAGGATGGCGCGGATGGCTTCGGCCAGTGCGCGCCGGTCGGCCGCCGGAACCTTGCGCCCCCGCGCTTCGACCGCCCGCAGGTAGTCGTGCGCGGCGACAATGTACCAGAGCGACGCGTCAACCGAATTGAATTCGGGGGCGTCTCCCTGGTCCACGAAGCGGTTCGGCAGCATCCCCTCGGAGACCTGCCCGGCCCACTCCAGCAGGATAGACCGGGCCTCGATGAGCCTGCCCCGGGCCAGGCAGAGCCCGCGCAGCGCGATGAAGGTGTCTCGGCCCCAATCGGTGAACCAGGGATATCCGGCCACGATGGTCTTGCCGCGGCCGCGGCGCACCAGGTAGGCGTCGCCCGCGCGATGCAGCGGTGAGCCGAGCCGGCTCCGCCGGCCCGATTCGATCCGGCTCAGGCGGGCGAACGTGTCGGTCGCGGAGGCCAGGGGAACTGCGCCTGCCACGCCCAGGATCAGCACCGCCTCGCCGGCGCCGAGATCCCAGCGAAACACGCCGGGGGACGCCAGATCTTCCTCGTAGTCGAGACCGCGAGCCTGCTCCTCAGCATAGAGGAAGTTGCGGTACCACTCTGGCTCGGATTGGTAGTCGCCGTTGGAAAGCGCCTGCACTCCGGGTACGCCATCGTAAGGCGTCCAGCTGACCTGCGGCTCGCTGACCCGGGCATCGAACCGGAAGGCAGGGTTGGCGTGGTGCAGCGCGTGCAGGTCTCTGCCCGAGAGGAACGGGCGCACCGACAGCGTCCTGGCGGATCCGCCGATGGCACGCCAGCGTATCGCCACCGCAGGCGTGGCGTTGGGGACGAAGATCTCCTGCTCGATCCGGCTGCCGTCCCGAAGGCGATAGACCCACCTGGGCCACGGGTCGGCTTCGAACGATTCGATCACCGCTGCGTCCTCCGGTGCAACGACGCCTGGCGCGTAGCGCTGCCGGCTCAGAAACTCCCGTTCACCGTTCACTGTTGACCGGTCACGGCCTTCCACCCACGCGTCCAGCCCATTGACCAGCACCATGCGGCCGGTCGGTGGTGTGGCAGCGGTGAGGAGCAGCGCGTGATATCGGCGGGTGCGGAGCCCGCTGCTGGTTCCGGAGGCAAAACCGCCCAGGCCGTCGGGCTCAAGCCACTCGGTGCTGTGGTCTACTGCAAGGTGGGTGATCATGTGCGGCTCGAGACCAGCCGGCCGGTCCTGGGCGTCCGCTCGGCTGCGGCAGGGGTGGGAGTACGGGCGCGGGCCTGGTCCTCGATGCAGCGTACCACCAGAGCGGTCCAGCCGGTCTGATGGCTTGCTCCAACTCCTCGGCCGGTATCGCCGTGGAAGTATTCATGAAACAGGACCAGATCCTTCCAGTGGGGATCGTTCGCGAACCGCGGATCATCGCCATGACATGGACGCCGTCCCGCCTGGTTGGGCAGAAAGATTGCCGACAGCCGGGCACCGAGCTCGCGGGCCACCTCCTGGAGGTTGAGCATCTGGCCCGATCCGACCGGACACTCCACCTGAAGCCCGGGACCGTAGAAATGGTAGAAGCGCTCCAGTGCCTCGAGCAGCAGGTAGTTGAGCGGGAACCAGACCGGTCCACGCCAGTTGGAGTTTCCACCAAAGAGCCCGGTGCTGGACTCCGCCGGGTCGTAGTCCACCCGGTGGACCATTCCATGCACGTCTACCTCGTACGGCCGGTCGCGGTGCGCCTGCGAGACCGACCGAAAACCATGGGGGGAGAGGAACTCGCTCTCGTCCAGCAGGTAGCGCAGCACTTTCTCCAGCCGGTCACGGGAAGGGATGGCCAGCAGCCGCTGCACGCCGGCCCCGGTCTCCTTCGGGTGCATGCACGCGATCTGCCGGGCCACGTCCTGCCGGTTGTTCAGGAACCAGTTTACCCGCCGGTTGAAGCCCTTGAGGTGGGCGAATCTGTCTTCGTCGAGCACCTCGACCGCGATCAGCGGCATGGCGCCGACCAGCGACCTGATCCGAAGCGGCGTGCGCATGTCGTTCACATGGAGCTGGTCGTAGTAGAACCCGTCTTCTTCGGACCAGAGACCGGTGCCGCCGAGGGTGTTGATGGCGTCGGCGATGGCGATGAAATGCTCGAAGAACTTGGACGCGACGTCCTCGTAGGCGGGATCCTCGCTGGCCAGCTCCAGGGCCATCGCCAACATCGTGTTGCAGTAGAACGCCATCCAGGCCGTGCCGTCGGCCTGCTCCAGGTGACCGCCGGTGGGGAGCGCCTGCGACCGGTCGAAGACCCCGATGTTGTCGAGGCCCAGGAAGCCTCCGGCAAACAGGTTGTGGCCGTCCGGGTCCTTCCGGTTCACCCACCAGGTGAAGTTCAGCAGCAGCTTGTGAAACGCGCGCTCGAGAAACAGCCGGTCTCGCTGGCCCTTGGGGCCGGTCATCTTGTAGACTCGCCAGCAGGCCCAGGCGTGCACCGGCGGGTTCACGTCGGAGAAGGCAAACTCATAGGCCGGGATCTGGCCGTTCGGATGCATGTACCACTCGCGCAGCAGCAGCAGGAGCTGCTCCTTGGCGAAGTGAGGATCGATCCGGGCAAACGGGATCATGTGGAAGGCCAGGTCCCACGCCGCGAACCAGGGATACTCCCACTTGTCCGGCATCGAGATGATGTCGCGATTGAACACGTGGGGCCAATCGGCGTTACGACCGGCGTTCCGCCCTGCCGGAGGCGCCGGCTGGCTCGGGTCGCCCTCCAGCCAATGCTGCGTGACGTAGTGGTAGAACTGTTTGCTCCAGAGCAGTCCCGCGTAACCTTGCCGGAGCACCCGCCGCTCGTCCTCGGTGGTGTTCTCGGGCAAGCGCTCGGCATAGAAGGCATCGGCCTCCCGGATCCGCTCATCGAACACCCGCTCGAAGCCGGGGCCGAACGCCTTGTTCTCAGCCTCGCTGGACCGGCGCAGCCGGAGGCGGATGATGTGCTCGCCGCCGGCCGGGATCCGGAGTAGGTAGTGGACTGCGGCCTTGGTTCCCACATTCTCAGGGTTCACGGCGGCGGTCTCTCCGTGAACGACCGCGCGATGAAAGGCGTCCTTCACGTAGGGCGCCGGGTTGGGAGCTCCAAAGAGCCGCTCGAGGTTGGTCTCATTCTCCGTGAAGAGCAGCGCCGGGGCGGGGGAGTGTCCCGCGACCTCGGCCTGGAATTCGTAGCTGCCCAGCGCAGAATGCTCGGCAACCAGCCGGGCCGGACCGGTGCGCCGGAGCGAGGGTTTGGCGGAGTAGCCGTCGCTATCGCGTCCCCAGCTCCAGGTGTTCCGAAACCAGAGGGTCGGCAGCAGGTGGACGGTTGCGGCTTCGGGCCCCCGGTTCGCGATCGTCAGTCGAATGGCGATGTCCTCGGGGCCGGCCTTGGCGTACTCGGCGAACACATCGAAATAGCGGTTGTCGTCGAACACACCGGTGTCTGCCAGCTCGTACTCGGGGTCCGCCTTGCCTCGCGCTCGGTTCTCCTGAACTAGTTGCTGATAAGGAAACGCTGCCTGCGGGTACTTGTAGAGGGCCTTGAGATAGGAGTGGGTGGGGGTCGAATCGAGGTAGAAGTACGCCTCCTTGACGTCCTCACCATGATTCCCCTCGGGCCCGGTGAGACCGAATAGCCGCTCCTTCAGAATGGGGTCTTTCTCGTTCCATAGCGCGAGGGCAAAACAGAGCCGCCCCTGCCGGTCGGATATCCCGAGCAAGCCGTCTTCTCCCCATCGGTACGCCCGGCTGCGTGCCTGATCGTGGGAGAAGTAGTCCCAGACCTCTCCGTTGGCAGAATAGTCCTCCCGGACCGTTCCCCATTGCCGCTCCGCCAGATATGGACCCCAGCGCTTCCAGTTCTCCGCTCGACGAGCGTCCTGAGCCAGGCGCTCAGACTCTGGTCCATCCACGGCACGCCTCCCGACAATTATCGTCACTGGTGAGATTCCTGAATTCCGATTCTACAATGCTGCCGTTTCAGGAAAGGTTCCTTATCGAGCGAAGCGGCCAGGAAAAACAGGGCCGGCGTGTTGCTGATCCTGATTTGCGTGGCAGGAACGGACCGGCTATGCTGCCCCTATGAGATGTATGATGGCTCGTGCTCTGATGTTGTTCCTCGGCGTCGTTAGCGTGCCCAGCGTTGGGCTGTTGGCGATGCAACGCCCGCACTGCGCTCAGCATAGCCCCTCCGCAGTACATCATGAGGACCACCCTGGCACGGGGCAGCAGGCGCCCGAGTCGAGCTCGACCTCCTGGGATGGGGCCACCAGCCACGAGTGTCCCCATTGTCCCGCCACGGAATGTGCCCGGGTTGCGCCCTGCACTACGGCATCAAATGCCGCAGTGTCAGTACCGTCATTCGGGGTCACTCAATCAGTGATCAATCGAGTTTTGTATCGCAGAGTTCAGCACCAGCTCTGCTCCAGGACCCATCGGCCACTTACCCCACCTCCGCAACTGATCTCCTAGTCCAGCTCTGACCGGCCGGCCAGCCGGCTCGTCGGATCACAACGACCAGGAGGATCAGATCATGTTCAGTCTTCGCACGGCCGCCCTGGCGGTCGGGCTCTGGGTATCGATTCTCGCGCGGGCTTGGGCGCAGATCGACTACCGAAACCTCGACGATGACCGGCCGGTTGTCACCGAGGATGCGTACCCCGTCGAGCGCTACGCCTTCGAGCTGCTCGTGCCGTATCGATATGAGGCCGAGGCCGAAGGCGCCCGGCTTCATACTACCGTACCCGAAGTCGCATACGGACTAGCGCGCAACGCCCAAGTTGGCGTGAAGCTACCGCTGGCCGCAGTGGATGAAAGCAGGGGAACCGACTGGGGGCTGGCCGGGTTCCGGGTCTTCGGGCTCTATAACCTCAACACTGAAACCCGCTGGCTCCCCGCTCTTTCTCTCAGAGCTGATGCGAGCTTTCCGGTCGGCTCCCTGGCCGGCGACGGCAGCCGTGTCGCCATCAAGGCGATCGCCACCCGGGGCTGGGGCAGGATGCGGGCCCATCTCAATGCCTCCCGCGGCTTCGGTTCTGAGGACGCACTGTCGGTCGCCGAGCCGCTGAATCGCTGGAGCGGCAGCCTGGCGGTGGACCGCACGTTCTTCCGGTCCAGCATACTGCTCATCGGCGAGGTCGCCGTCTCCCAAAGCGTTCAGGATGCAGCGACCGCTATAAACGCATCGGTCGGGGGCCGGTGGCAGTGGACGCCCACCCTGGTGCTGGATACCGGAGTGACGCGCCGGCTCCGCTCGGACATCGGACCCGACATCGCGCTCACCGTCGGCCTTTCCCACGCTTTCGCGCTCCGGGGACTGATGCCCGCCGGCCCGCGGCAATCCCGGAGATGAACTACAATGTCCATCAGTGTCACACGGAGTCTGTCGGCCGCTGCGCTCCTGGTCGGAATCGGCGCTAGCACCGCCGCCGCCCAGGCCCAGCGCGACGAGCAGTTCTACTACCCCGGCGGCTTCAACTGGCAATTCCTGGCGAACTATCCGGAGGCGGCTCGGCTTTTCAACGCCTTCGATTACGGTCACGCCGTCCTGTATGAGCGGCTCTACACCAAGCGAGGCAACGCGGCACCCGAGCTGGAGAAGGAGTATCGTTACCTCACCACCGATCTGCTGGTTCGCCCACCCCGGTTTGCGGTGGCCGAGGAGGTGGTGATGCCTTCGTATGCCAAACTCGCCTGGCGAGCGAAGATGATGTTCGATTGGGCCCACATCCTGCACCGCCAGGTGTACGACGCCTACGCCGACGATCGTCTTAGCCCAGCTCAACGGGACGCGCTCATCGAGCGGCTCACCGATTACTACCTGAGCAACCGGAAGTACGCCTTCACCGACAAGCCCAAGTCCATGGCGCTCATGGACGAGCAATATTTCAGCCAGACATTCCGCAAGGCGTATCCCGATTTCAACGGCCTGATCTGGGCATATCACTGGCTCCAGGTGGGCCTCTACGAGCCCTTTATCGAAGGGCGGACCAAAGCGGAGCAAAAGGCCGGCGTGCAAGCCACGCTCGCTCGCTTCTGGTCCATGCTCGAGGACCCGCCCAGCCGCATGCCGAAGATGATGCCTATGACCTCGGCAGTTGCGCCGGCGTTCAGCGCTGCCCACCCGCGTGCCGCGGTCGTTTTCGATAATCTCCACATGATGCACGACATCATCTCGGACATCCTCACCGCCGACACGATCCCGCACGAGCAGAAGGGTCGGATGATCGATGAACAGCTGGACAAGCTCCAGGATCCGATCCGGGACGTGATGTCGCTCGAGGAATGGCGGATGATGGCTGACCACATGGGCGGCGTCGATGTGATGGGCGGACGGGCCACTGGCCTCGTGCGTTTGCTGCAGGCCCCGGCCGCCTCGAAGGAGAAGGCTGGAGACACGCATGGGGCGATGCCGGGCATGGCGCCGAACAGACCCGGGGCACGAACAACCCCGCCGGCTCCAGAACCGCGGCATGATAAACCCGAGTCACCCGACACAGCGTCTCACCAGGGGCATTGATGCACCCGATGTGACCGGCGCTGTAATGGATCCGCCGGTACAACGTCTATACCCCAGGGTTTGTGGTGGGCTCAGGCTTTCCTGATGCAGGGCCACCCCATCCCGAAACACCGGTCCATACCACGAAAAGAAAGTGGAGTACCGCATGCACGATCACCGTCATCACCACGGCCACTCCGCAGAGACTTCGGTCGAGCTCGGCGATCACGACGAACACGGTGCTCACGGTGCTCACGGTGGCCACGACAAACACGCCGGTCACAGTGTGGCCATGTTCCGCGACAAGTTCTGGATCTCCCTGCTGCTCACTATTCCCACGCTCATCTGGGGTCACATGCTCCAGCGGGCGTTTGGCTACACGCCGCCTGCGATCCCTGGTTCGCGCTGGATTCCAGCCGTGTTTGGTACCGCGGTGTTCCTGTATGGTGGTCGGCCATTCATAGAGGGGGCCATTCGCGAGCTGCGCGACCGCCTGCCCGGGATGATGACGCTCATCGCCCTGGCCATCACGGTGGCGTTCGTCTTCAGCGCTGCGGTGACCCTCGGTTACCCCGGGATGCCGCTCTGGGAGGAGCTGGCCACTCTGGTGACCATCATGCTGCTGGGGCACTGGCTGGAGATGCGCTCGATCATGCAGGCGCAGGGGGCGCTGGCCGAGCTGGCCAGGCTCTTACCGGATACGGCTACCCGAGTGGTCATGGATGGTGGAGTGGAGCGGCTGGAGGAGGTTCCGGTCTCCCAACTCAGTGAGGGTGATCTCCTGCTGGTCCGTCCCGGAGCCGGCATCCCGGCAGACGGTTTGGTGGGGGAAGGCACCACCGAGGTGGACGAGGCTTTGGTAACGGGCGAGAGTCGCCCGGTGACAAAGAAGTCCGGTGACCGGGTCATTGCCGGCACGGTGAACGGATCGGGATCCCTTCGAATCCAGGTGACGGGGGCCGGTGATCGCACGACGCTCGCCGGCATCATGCGGCTGGTCGAGCAGGCCCAGAGCTCGCGGTCGCGAGCACAGGCGCTGGCGGACCGGGCCGCGTTCTGGCTTACGGTGGCGGCGCTCGTATCTGGGGCAATTACTCTGGTCGTGTGGCTCAGCATAGGCGCCGAGCCCTCGTATGCGGTTGAGCGGCTCGTCACCGTGCTGGTCATCGCCTGTCCCCATGCCTTGGGGCTCGCCATTCCGCTCGTCATTGCCATCTCCACGACGCTCGGCGCGAGAAGTGGTCTCCTGGTTCGGGACCGGCGGGGTCTGGAAGAAGCGCGGAATCTGAACGTCATAGTCTTCGACAAAACCGGAACCCTTACCCTGGGTGAGCATCGGGTGGTGGGGCTTCGCACAGTTGGGGGGGTAACTGAGGATGACGCGCTCCGGCTCGCGGCCGCTGCGGAAGGAGACTCGGAACACCCGGTTGCCCGTGCGGTGGTGAGGACTGCCCAGGAGCGGGGACTCATCGAGTCCAAAGCAGAAGGCTTCAAGGCGATTCCCGGGTATGGCGTAGAGGCGACTGTGGAGGGCCGGCGCCTCTACGTCGGAGGACCGACCCTCCTGCGGCGGCTTGGGATGCAGCCGACCGCGGAGCTGGCCGCCTTTGTCGCAGCGGCATCCCAACAGGGACAGAGCGTGATCTACCTCGTGGAAAATGCCAAGGTGCTTGCTGCCTTGACGCTGGCCGATGCCGTCCGGCCTGAATCCCGGGAAGCCGTCGCGCGCCTCCACCAGCTGGGCCTCGAAGTTGTCATGCTCACCGGCGATGCCAAGGCTGTCGCAGACGCCATTGCACGGGACCTCGGGATCGACACCGTGTTTGCCCAGGTGCCGCCAGAGGGGAAGGCCGTCAAAATCAAGGAGCTGCAGCGACAGGGAAAGAAGGTGGGGATGGTAGGCGACGGCGTGAACGATGCCCCTGCCCTGGTAACGGCCGATGTCGGGATCGCAATCGGGGCCGGGACCGATGTGGCGGTGGAGGCAGGCGACGTAGTGCTGGTCCGAAGCGATCCTCGAGACGTGCCACGGATTGTGGCACTCTCCCGCGCGAGCTATCGAAAGATGGTGCAGAACCTCTGGTGGGCCTCCGGCTACAATATCCTCGCGATTCCGCTCGCCGCCGGTGTGCTGGCCTCGCGCGGACTCGTGTTGTCACCGGCGATGGGTGCGGTGCTCATGTCGCTGAGCACCGTGATCGTCGCCCTGAACGCCCAACTTCTCCGGCGGGCTAAGATTTAGGGATAGGGCGCCCGCAGCCCACACGCAGGAGTAACTTTACAACGCCGGGAACCCAAATCCGGGAAGAGGAGTTGACTGGATATGAATCAGGAGAACAGAGAGTCCCGCTCGGCGGTCGCCGGCGCGCAGCAGACCGAGATCGCCGTGCTCGCCGGGGGCTGTTTCTGGGGGGTCGAGGAGATCCTGCGCGCGGTGCCGGGGGTGATCGACACCGACGTCGGTTATACCGGCGGGTGGGTGGAGAACCCGACCTACGAGGACACCCACGACAGCAGGTCGGGGCACGCCGAGGCGATCCGGGTGACCTTTGATCCCACGGTGCTGAGCTACGAAGACCTGCTGGAGCAGTGGTTCTTCAAGCTCCACGACCCGACCACGCTCAACCGCCAGGGTAACGACACCGGCACCCAGTACCGCTCCGCGATCTTTCCCCAGACGCCGGAGCAGAAGGCCACGGCGGAGCGGGTCAAGGCCCGGATCGAGGCATCCGGGAAGTGGAAGCGGCCCATCACCACAAGCATCGAGGCGGCCTCAACCTGGTATAGCGCCGAGAGCTATCACCAGGACTACCTGCGTAAGCATCCCGGCGGGTACAGCTGTCACTATATGCGGGAATGAGGGGAAGGACGGGAAGGACGGGAAAGTAAAAGGGCAGTCAAGCCTGAGTCCTGACCGCCCTGGCCACCCTATCCACCACTTTCCCGTCTTTCCCGTCTCTTCCCGTCCTTCCCCTTCGCAGCAAAATCGTTCAATATCTCCCCGGTCCCCGGTCGAGATTTGGTCATCTCTCCCCAATTGCCCAGGAGCTAACCATGAGCACCACCGCAACCGCTGCTAAGGACGCGACGACCAACCCGCGCGTCGGCACGGTCGACATGAAACTCGAGGTGATCACTGTCCCCGTCTCGGACCTCGACCGCGCCAGGGATTTCTACCAGGGCCTCGGTTGGCGGCTCGACGCCGACTTCAAGGACGGCGCTGAACGCGCGATCCAGCTCACGCCTCCGGGCTCCCAGTGCTCGATTCACCTGGGCACGAACGCGTTCGGACCCGCCCAGGGCATCTTCCTGATCGTTTCCGACATCGAGGCCGCGCGCGATGACCTGGCGCGACGCGGGGTGGAGGTTAGCGAAATATTCCATTTCGCCAAATCTCCCGCTCCCTTTGGCGGCCGGCTCAGTGGCGTAGCGCCTGGCCACATCAGTTACGGCTCCTACGCGGGGTTCAAGGACCCGGACGGCAACAGCTGGGTGCTCCAGGAGATCACGACCCGGTTCCCCGGGCGAGTGGCCGGTGACACGACCTACGGGTCGATCCGCGACCTGTCGCAGGCGCTGCGGCGGGCGGAGGCCGCGCACGGGGAGCACGAGAAGCGGACCGGCGAACGAGACCAGGACTGGCCGTCCTGGTACGCCGAGTACATGGTGGCGGAGCAGGCCGGCCAGGAACTCCCGTTGTGAACCTTACCGCAGCGTGACAGCCCAGGAGAACGGAGAAGGCGCGACTCACAAGAAGCTCACAGGGGGAGGAGACCATGACTGCGACCAGCACTATCCAACACCGCAGCGCGCTGGCAGCTGACAGAAATGCGGTTCGCCCGTTTCAAGTGAATGTTCGGGACGCGGACCTTACTGACTTACGAAGGCGCATAGAGGCGACAAGATGGCCTGACCGGGAAACGGTCGCGGATGCATCGCAGGGCGTGCAGCTCGCGACGATGCAGCAACTCGCGCGCTATTGGGCGACAGAGTACGACTGGCGCAGGGTCGAGGCGAGGCTGAACGCGCTACCGCAATTCCTCACCGAGATCGACGGGCTCGACATTCATTTCATTCACGTTCGTTCGAAGCACGAGGACGCGCTGCCCCTCATCGTCTCGCACGGATGGCCCGGCTCGGTCATCGAGCAGCTGAAGATCGTCGATCCGCTCACCAATCCCACGGCGCATGGCGGCAAGGCATCGGACGCTTTCCATGTGGTGATCCCGAACATGCCGGGCTACGGGTTTTCAGCGAAGCCGACCACAACCGGCTGGGACCCCGTCCGCATCGCACGTGCTTGGATAGCACTGATGAAGCGCCTCGGATATACGCGCTTTGTGGCGCAAGGCGGGGATTGGGGTGGGGTGGTGGTCGATATGATGGCGGTCGAAGGCGCCCCGGAATTGATCGGCATCCACACCAATATGCCTGGCGCCGTTCCAGCCGACGTGTGGAAGGCCGTCGCCGCCGGCGGCCCGGTGCCAACCGATCTGTCCGACGAGGAAAGACAGAGGTTCGAGAAGCTGAAGGGCTGGTTTGCGAAAGAAGTCGCCTACGCCCTCCAGATGGGACTCCGTCCACAGACACTCTATGGAATCGCGGATTCACCCGTTGGCCTGGCCGCCTGGATGATCGACCACGACCTGCTGAGTTACCAGGCTATCGCGCGCCTGTTTGTCGATGGCACGCCCTATGGCGCTCTGACGCGAGACGATGTCCTCGACAACATCACGCTCGCCTGGTTGACGACAACGGGGATTTCTGCGGGACGTCTCTATTGGGAAAACAAGTTGCCCTTTTTCGACCCGAAAGGCGTGTCCATCCCGGTCGCCGTGAGCGTGTTTCCTGACGAGATCGATGCAGCTCCGCGCAGTTGGGCCGAACGGGCGTATCCCAAACTCATCCACTACAACCAGCTCGATAAGGGTGGGCACTTCGCGGCGTGGGAACAGCCGACGCTCTTGGTGGAAGAGCTGCGCGCGGGGCTCAGGTCGTTGCGGTAGTTCAAAGGTCGCCTGAATTGATCCCCCCCGCGGCGCCGACGAGCGCCGAGGCACATCTTCAAAGGAGAGAATGCAAATGACCCCGCTCACCGAGACGCTTGCCGCGAACCCGGGCACCGAGATCGCGACCGGCGCGCTGGCCCAGAGCACGGTTGTTCCCATCGACGACGAGCCCGCGCCCAGGCTGATCGTGGAGCCGCCGCTTCCCGGTCCGCTGGGCCAGGGCGTCGCCTTCATCCCGTACCGGGTCGAGAACCTGCGCATCCTGCCCGTGGGCGGGGCCGCGGCACGCGGCGTGTCCCCGCGGGTCGGCCATCTGCACATTACGGTCGACGACCTGCCCTGGCTGTGGGCGGATTTCGGCCAGAGCAACACCATCATCCTGGCGGGCATGCCGCGGGGCCAGCACAAGGTGCTGATCGAGGCGGTGGACCCCGAAGGGAACGTCTTCACCGGGCAAACAGTAACGTTCCACTCGCCGGGGCCTTCTCGATAGCTCATGATAGCTGCCCGGTCATAGGAGGATTTATGGGAGCAACTACGGTCGCTGTGGGAACGATGAAAGCGGCGCAGGTCCCGAGACCGGGAGCGGCTTTCGAGATCGTCGAGCGGGAGATTCCCCGGCCCGGTGCGGGACAGGTACGGATCAGGGTGCAGGCCTGTGGGGTCTGCCATAGCGACGTGTTCACCAAGGAAGGGTGGTGGCCCGGGATTCAGTATCCCCGCATTCCGGGCCATGAGGTAGCCGGGGTCATCGATGAGCTCGGTGCCGGTGTGTCTGCCTGGAGCATGGGGCAGCGGGTTGGTGTCGGGTGGCACGGTGGTCACGACAACACCTGCCGCGAGTGCCGGCGGGGGGATTTCCGCAATTGCCGGAACGTGCAGGTTCCCGGCATCAGCTATGACGGCGGATATCAGGAGTTCATGGTGGCTCCGGTCGAAGCCCTGGTCGCGCTCCCCGAAAGCCTCACCGACGTCGAAGCCGCTCCGCTGCTCTGCGCCGGCATCACCACCTACAACGCGCTGCGGCATAGTGGGGCGTTGCCCGGCGACCTCGTGGCGGTGCAGGGGATCGGCGGCCTCGGCCATCTGGGCATTCAGTTTGCGCACAAATTCGGCTATAGAGTCGCAGCTATCGGGCAAGGACCAGCCAACGCGGCGCTCGCGAAGAAGCTTGGAGCGAGCGTGTACATCGACAGCATGGCGACGAATGCAGCAGAGGTGTTGCAGAAGCTGGGCGGTGCACGGGTGATCATGGCGACAGCCCCCAGCTCGAAGGCGATGTCCGAGCTGGTCGACGGCCTGGGGCCCAACGGCAAGCTCATGGTCGTGGGCGCGGCAGCTGAGCCCATCGAGGTCACGCCGATACAGCTCATCAGCGGAAGCCGAAGCCTGCAAGGGTGGGCGTCGGGAACGCCGGCGGATATCGAGGACACCCTGGCCTTCGCTGAGCTCAGCGGCGTGCGTCCCATGATCGAGACCTACCCTCTCGAACAGGCTGCGGAGGCTTATGCGCGTATGATGAGCGGGAAGGCACGGTATCGTGTCGTACTGACCATGTGAGGGTGTAGTGGTACCCTCGACGGCGGCATAGGTGTAGCCGGGCTCTCCCCCTTCGCGCTCCGCGACCAGGACGGCTGCAGTCGGCTTAGTGAGCTCCGACCCGAGTTACTAGGCGTATCCCCGCTGGGTTCGCGGTGCTCGGGAAAAGCGCGCGGGGTCGAGCTCCTGGTGTTGTGCCGCCTCCGGATAACGTCAAGGCTCGCCCGTCGTCTGAAACGCGCCGCCCGCCGCCTTCGAGAGATCGGCGTGGGCACGAAGCTCCGCCTGGATCATCCGGCTGCTGGCCGTGGTAGGCCGCCCACGCGGCCGCAATGTTGCCCGGGGGTCCGTAGTCCTCGATATGCCCGCTGCTCCACTCGACCGATCGCGGGTTCAGCAGGTCGGTGCGGAAGAATCCAGGCTCGACCACCGTGACCTTGATTCCGAACGCCTCGACCTCCCGTGCGACGGCAAGCGAGAGCCCCTCGACGGCAAACTTGCTCGCGCCGTAGGCCGCTACGGCCGCCTGGCCCACGACGCCGGCCACGGAGGAGATGTTGATGATGTGCCCCGAGCGCTGTCGGCGCACTCGGCGCGAACTGGCGCTCGATCTGGTCGATGGTGAACTCCTCGAAGTTGCCGAGCAGGCTGTAGCCGGCGTTG
The DNA here is from genome assembly GCA_963742755.1 of uncultured Gemmatimonadales bacterium. Lineage (GTDB taxonomy): Bacteria > Gemmatimonadota > Gemmatimonadetes > Gemmatimonadales > GWC2-71-9 > CAVVWJ01. Next base: position 677,815 of record CAVUMU010000010.1, on the reverse strand, counting down.
TTCACCAGGACGTCGATCCGACCGATGCGTGCCACCGCATCGTCGTCGCGCAGCTTCTCCAGGCTCCGGCCGGTCGCCACGACCCGGTGCCCGGCCTTGAGAGCGGCCCTGACGGTCTCAGCGCCGCTGCCGCTGCCGGCTCCCGTGATAAACCAGACCTTGCTCATGACTTCTCTAGTCCCTTCGCCCACGAACGGATTCAGCCCGCCGCCGCCGTTCCGAGCACCTCGCCACTCGGCGCCCGAAACAGCACGAAGTCAGCGGGCCCCGGTGTCATGGCAGACACGCAGCCATCTTGATTTGTGAAACTCCCGGTGACCAACTGGTGGGTCCCTTCCGACTGCGCGTACTCTCCGTTCTGTTTCTTCTGATTCTACCTCAGACGACCCCTGCGGAGACAACGACCCACAGGCCGAAGCCGGCCAGGGCGACCCCGGTTATGCGGCCGAGCAGCCTGCCGTTCGGCACCACCTTCTCGGCCAGCACGAATCCGGCGATCGCTGCCACCCAGATCAGATTCATCACCCCTGCCACGAAAAGCAGCGCCATCAGCGCCCAGCAGCAGCCGACGCAGTAGCTGCCATGCCGGAGCCCCATGCGGAGAGCGCCGAACCTTCCCTCGCGCCACTCGGTCGAGAAGAAGCCCAGCGGCGACCGGCAGTGGGAGAGGCATGCGCCCTTGAGGGGCAGCCACTGGTACACTCCCGCCAGGATCAGGATCGCCCCGCCGAGCAGGGGACTCGCGGTTGACATGGCGGGGGAGAGCAGGGCAGCGGAGTGGAGGGCGGACTGGGTGAGTGCGGCAACGACGGCGAAACCGGTCCAGGTGATCAGATAGCCCAGGGTGAATACCGCGGCCGGCGCCGCCGGCACCCCCTGTTCCAGCCGCCTGCGGCTGACGCTAGCGAAGAGCAATATCACCGGGGTGACCGACGGGACCATCATGGCGACCATCATGACGACCCACATGAGCGCCAGCGCCGCGGTTTCACCGGCATCCCACGGTCCGGCCGATGGCATTGCCATGCCGGCATGCATTGGCATCGTGGCGGCCATGCGGGCGGTGGACAGCCAGGCGAGCCCCGCGAGCGTGAGCAGACCGGCTACGACGATGAACCGGTCCCTTCGAACCGCGGCCTCGGCCGAGCTCAACGGCCTAGGCCTCGTTGGTCCAGTTCGCCACCGCATAGGCCGAGTAATGGCCCGGGTGCTCGAACGCCACTTTTCCCTGCTTGATCCACATCGCGGCGGTGGTGCAGATACTGCCATCGTTCCACAGGAAGCCGCCCTTGGGGTACACGATGTGGATCTCCTTCTCGTTGCCCGAGACGACATCCTTGATCGGCGTCTGCTGCATCTCCACGATACCAGGGATCCGAAAGCCCGAGCGGGTGCCGTTGACGGTCATCTCGATCGGTTTCTTGAGGGGCCCCTCGAAGGAGCCGACCGTTCCGGCCAACGCCTCCCACGGCATGCCACCCGCCTGGCCCGTGATGATCCTGGCCACGGCGTCGACCTGCTCCTGGCTGGCCTTCTGGTCCACGAAGAGCACCACGGCGCCGTTGCCCTCGTGAATCGGCCCGGGATACTTGCCTCCGACCACAAAACGGACGCCCTTTAGCGGAACGCTGCCGTACTTCCCCTCGATCACCTCGAACCCGAACATGAGCTCACAAGGCCCGGTATCGGTCATCCCGCTGAACTGGCAGTTACACCCGTGACTGCAGTTACAGCATTCGACGTGATGCACCTTCATCCGATACGGCACCCGTTTCTGGGCAGCCGTCGGGGATGAGGCAATTGCCTGTGTCAAGAACACCTCCTGATGGGTACCGGATATGCGAAGCGACAGCCCACCGATGGCGCCCAATATGCGGGCCGGCCGTGGATCCGGAAAGGCTTCGGAGATGGCGATCCCCCACCTTACGGGGGTCGCGCCGGACCTGGAAGGGACGGTATTGATCCAGTGGCCGAGGGGAAGTCGGCTACGTGGGTGGCTTACGAATGTGGCTTCGCAGACCAGTCGCACCTGAGCAGGCGCTTCAAGGAGTGCCACGGGTTGACGCCGGGCTCGTTCCAGGCGCAGTTCGCCGCCGGGCGCATGCCCCTCGCCGCAGTGGAGATGAATGCCGCGTAGGGCGTCGCAGATCGAACATCGGGCGTGGTCTTGCGGAGTTTCGTTCCGCGATCTACTTCATGGGACGTCGAAGGTCAACCAACACCTTTCACGCCCGCATGGGGCCATGAATCTCCCCCTTTATCGCTGCCTTTTCGTGCTCACTCTCGTCGGCGCCGACCGGCTCGCTGGCCAGACCGGAGCACGGGTCCCCGACCTCAGAAATCTGAGCCATTCGCTCGAGACGGTAGCGGCGAAGGTTGGTCCCACCGTGGTCCAGATCAGGGTGACGGCGTACGGTCCGGTACCCGGCGGCCCCACCGAGACGGGGGCTCTGCTAGGGAATCAGCGCAGCACCGGTTCAGGGGTCATTCTGAGCGCCGATGGTTTCATCGTGACCAATGCTCACGTGGTCGATGGTGGCCGACGATTCACCGTCATCCTTCCCCGTCCGGCGGTCGCCGGAGTGCCCCGCCGATCGGCGCTCGCCCCGGTATCCCAGGAGGTACCGGCCACACTGGTCGGCATGGACCGGGAGACCGACCTCGCCGTGCTCAAGGTCGAACTGACCGGCCTGTCCTTCGCCCGGCTCGGCAACTCCGATTCCCTCACGCCGGGCCAGGTCGTCCTGGCCTTCGGCAGTCCGTTCGGCCTGGCGAGCAGCGTCACGATGGGTGTGATCAGTGCCGTGGGGCGGCAGCTGCAGGATGAAGATCGGATGATCTACGTCCAGACCGACACCCCGATCAATCCGGGCAACAGCGGTGGGCCGCTGGTGACCGCCGAGGGGGTCGTGGTGGGCATCAACACGATGATCTTCAGCCAGTCGGGAGGGAGCGAGGGGATTGGATTTGCGGCGCCCGGCAACATCGTGCGCTTCGTGTACCAGCAGATCCGGGCCAACCGGCGGGTGCGACGCGGGGAGATCGGGGTGTTCGCGCAGACCATCACCCCGGCGCTGGCATCCGGCCTCCGCCTGCCACGGGAGTGGGGCGTCGTGTTAGGCGATGTTTATCCCAACAGCCCCGCGGCCAGGGCCGGTCTCCGCATCAACGACGTGATCCTCTCGGTCGAGGGGAAGCCGATGGAGAACGGGCGGCAGTTCGACGTCACCATTTATCAGCGCCCGGTGGGCGATAGCGTGCGCCTCGAGGTGGGGCGGGGGCTGCAGCGGGTGCCGCTGAAGGTGGCGGTCGTCGAGCGCCGCGACGATGCGGACCGCTTCCGCGACATGGTCACCCCGGAACAGAACCTTATCCCGCGACTCGGCATTCTCGCGCTGGAGGTCACCCCGGAGCTGGCCTCGGTCATTCCCGGTCTCCGTGCCCCACACGGCGTGGTAGTGGCGGGGGTGGCCGTCGCTTCCGATGGAACGGCTGGACCGCTGCCGGGCGACGTGATTCACGGCGTGAACGGAGCGGCGGTCCGGACCATCGCCGATCTGCGCACCGCCATCGCACAGGTGCCCGCCGATTCAGGAGCGGTGCTCCAGGTGGGTCGGCAGGGACGGCTTCGCTTCCTGGCAGTAACGCTGGAGTAGCGCCCACTCGCCTCACCCCTGCCGGGGTACGCCTTAGCGCGAGCCTCCTCTCGCCCCGTCCACCGGTTGCCCTCTCGGTACCCGACCGGGGACGAGGCGCTGGAGGTTCCGAAGTCGGTGACCAGGGCCAGTCTCCGGCGCGAAAGGACACACGACGCGAAGATCCGCCATGCCCTCGGCGCGCCAGCGTGTGGCGTTAGCTGTTGGAGCCTTGGCGCAGCAACTGCTCGACGCTGTTGAGGAGTCCGTCCCGGGGGAACGGCTTCTGAAGGAAGGGGGCGGAGACCCTGGGGGATCCCCGCTGGAAGATGTCGTTCACCTCATAGGCCGACATATAGAGGATGGGGAGGGTAGGCCGGCTTCGTGCCAGCCTGCGCCCCAGCTCTCGGCCATCCATTCCGGGCATGACCACGTCGGTTACCACCAGGTCAATCGTCTCCGGTCCCGACTCGACCATCTCGAGGGCCTCACCGCCATGAGTGGCCTCCAGGGTCCGGTAACCCTCAGCCCGGAGGGTCCGGCAGACCAGGTCTCGGAGACCCTGCTCATCATCGACAACCAAGACAACACGCCGCGGCTGGCTACCTGACATATCGGGCGCAGCCGTGCTCACGGATTTCTCGGACATAGGGCCCCTGCGTAGTTGCGAGCGATGGCGCAACATACCCCGCACTGGGGGGTTCGCCAAGGCTACCCTTGGCCTTAGACTCGCCGACGTCCCGTGAACAGGTTGAACAGGAACACCACTACGGCGATCACGAGCAGAAGGTGGATGAGACCGCCGGCCACCTTGAAGACTGCCCACCCGAGGACCCAGGCTACCAACAGAACAATCGCGAGCCACATCATGGTTAGACCTCCGGGAGGGGGAAATGATGGACCTGGACACTCGACCATAGGGTGATCTGTAGCAGCTGTCTGTGACGGCACTTACACTAGCTCCCTGCCCGTTCGGAACCCACGTCACATCCCGAACGATCCGCGGTATCCAGTTTAGCACGTAGCCGCAGGGGGGGCGGGCCGTTCGCCTCAGAGAGGCTCGCTCAGTCGGAGCCACCGGATGGATTCAATGGAAATGGATTGAATGGAAGACGAACGCTACCGGCTGTTGGTCGAGGCTTCTGTGGACTACGCGATGTTTCACATCGGACTCGACGGAATCATCGAGAGCTGGAACCCCGGCGCCGAACGCATCTTCGGCTTCGGCTCAGAGGAGATCATGGGCCGCCACGGCTCCATCCTTTTCGTTCCGGAGGATGTGTTCCGGGGAGAGGCCGAGCGCGAGATAAAATTCGCTGCCGAAACCGGCCGGGCGCAGGACTCGAGATGGCACCTGCGCAAGGACGGCTCGCGCTTCTGGGCCAACGGGGTCATGGTTGGCCTTCGGGATCGGTCGGGAACCGTCCTCGGCTTGGCCAAGATCGTGCGCGACGATTCGGGCGCAAAGCAGTCAGAAGACCAGCTCCAGTATCAGCTCAACCTGGCCGACGCCATCGCCAGCCACGCGGCGGAGGCGTTGTTCCTGGTGGACAGCGAGGGTCGCATCACCTTCGCCAATCCCAGCGCGGTGCAAATGTTCGGCTGGAGCCTGGATGAGCTGATCGGCCAGTTCTTCCACGGCAAGCTGCACGCCCACCATCCCGACGGCTCGCCGTACCCGATCTCGGATTGTCCCCACATGCGGGTGCTGGTCACGGGGGGGACGCTGCGAGGCGAGAACGACTTTTTCTTCCATCGGGACGGGCGGATGATTCCTGTCACCTGCTCCACGGCGCCGCTCCGGGGTGACGGGACGATTGCCGGAGCAGTCCTCGTCGTCCGGGATGTCAGCGAGGAGCGGCGGGCCGAGGAAGCCAATCGGGAGCAGGAGGAGGCGTTCCGCCAAGCCCAGAAGCTCGAGAGCATCGGGGTTCTGGCGGGGGGGATCGCGCACGACTTCAACAACCTCCTCACCGGCATCATGGGCAACGCCGGGCTGGCGCGCCGCGCCATTCTGGCCGGCCGGAACGACCACGGAGCTCATCTCCTGGAGGACGTGTTGAGCGCCAGCGAGCGGGCCGCCGATCTGACTCGCCAGCTTCTGGCCTACGCAGGAAAGGGTCAATTCGTCATCCAGGCACTGGATCTCTGTCAGCTGGTTACGGAGGTCAGTACCCTCATCCGGGCCTCCATTTCCAGGCAGATCACATTAGTGCTGGACCTGCCCGACGAGTGTCCTCAGATCGAGGGAGACCGGACCCAGCTGCAGCAGTTGGTGATGAACCTGGTGATCAATGGCGGCGAGGCGATTGGAGACGCGCCGGGAAGCCTGACCGTCCGGATCCGTACCGAGCACTTCACCGAGCGGCGCCACCGCATCCGCACCGAAGGCTTCCCCATTGCTGCCGGCGAGTATGTCCGGGTGGATGTCATCGACACCGGCGCCGGCATGGACAAGGAGACGAGGGTCCGGATCTTCGAGCCCTTCTTCACCACCAAGTTCCTCGGTCGCGGGCTGGGCCTCTCGGCAGCACTGGGCATCGTGCGGGGTCATCGCGGCGCTATCGGAGTGGCCAGCGAGCCGGAGATGGGCACCACGTTCACCATCCTGTTGCCGGTGCTGCGCGCGGCACGGGAGACCGGCACCGCACCCGAGGTCTACCCCGTGCGCGATTTCCGGGGGGTGGGAACCGTGCTGGTGGCGGACGATGACCCGGTGGTGCGCTCGCTCGCGGCGGGTGTGCTCCGGGAAGCGGGCTACTCGGTGGAGCTCGCCGAGGACGGCATCCACGCGGTGGAGCGGCTCCGGGACCTGGGAGAGAAGGTCAGTCTGGTTCTGCTCGACCTGACCATGCCCAGGCTCGCCGGAGCCGAAGCAGCTCGGGAGCTGCGGCGGATCCAGCCGGACATCCCGATTGTGGCCATGAGCGGATACGGGGACGTCGAGGTGATGGAGCGCTTCAGTGGGGCTCGCATCGACGACTTCCTGCCCAAACCGTTCGGACCGGACCAGCTCGCCGCCAAGGTGCGCGATGTCCTGGCGCTGGCTGCCGAGTAAGCCGGCTGCGCAGCCAGACAACAAGAAGCCCGGTCGAGAATGGCCGGGCTTCTTGTACGAGGCCTTGACGGCTTCACCTCAGAAGAGGTACCGCAGCCCCGCCTGAAACTGTCGCGGCTCCCCTAATCCGCTCCGAATCGTGCCATCGAAGTTGAGGAAGGTCCCGCCCGACGAAGGATCCTTGAAGTTGTCGTTGTTGGTGACATTGAAGGCCTCAATGATCGCCTCGAGGGTCCCCTGCCGTCCGAAGTTGAACGGCTTGGACAAGCGAATGTCCCAGGAGAAGTAGGCGTTCTCCCGGCGAATGGTGTTGCGCTGGAGCACGTGGCCGTCGGGGCAGATGCGCTGTTGCGGGGTTACGGCACGCTGTCCAGTCCCCACGTTACCCGCGCCGCATACTTCCGACGCCGGCTGGGCCGAGTAGGCACTCACCCGGTTGTTGAAGTAGATGTCGCCCGGAAGGATGGCGAGCACCCAGGCGTTGACCCGGTGCCGCTGGTCCCGGTCGCTCCAGTTGTACTCCTTTTCCAGCGAGTCGGCGCGGGCGTAGCGGAAGGTGAATGGATCCCGCTCGTTGTCGTCATCCGCCTTGTCGAATGCCAGGGTGTAGTTGAGCTGGAACTGAAGCTTGGAGCCGGTTCCCCGGCGGAGCTCGGCGGTGATCCCGTTATAGCGGGACTTGGCGGTGCTCTGCACCACGGTGAGGTCGCCGATGCCATTCCCGCCGAGCGCGGCAGACCAGGGCCCCTCATTGGGCACATCCCCGAAGACCGGGGAGTTAGCGTTGAAGAACCGGGTCAGGTGGTCGGTGCGCGCGTGGGTGGCGCTGATCGAGCCCACCAGGCCCCGCGTCAGCTCCTGCTCAAACCCGATCGTGGCGCTGAACGTCCGCGGGTTCTGGAAGTCCTTGTCGAATACGAACACGCCGGGCCGGAACGGTCCCCCGGCCGGTGTAGGCAGAAGCTCGCCATAGGCGGGAGGCGCTCCCAGGATCGGGGTCAATTCGCTGTTGCGGAAGAGCGATTGGCCCCGCGATCCATCGGTGCTCCGGCTGCTCGCCAGATTGAGCCCCGGAATGCGGGCGTAGAACAGCCCGGCGCTGGCCCGAAGCAACGACCGGCCGTCACCCTTCACGTCGTACGCGAGGCCCAGCCGGGGCTGGAACATCGAGTAGTCGCTGGGAATCGTTCCATCGCCGGGAAACTCGAAGCTGCCGACCGAGTTGGTGACGGTCTGGCCAATGAGAGGGAAGTAGAACAGATCCGGGATCGGGGTGATGAGATCGGGCTGGATCTGGGCCTCCCAGCGGAGCCCGTAGTTCACCGTGAGCTTCGACGTCGGCTTCCAGCTGTCCTGAAGGAAGAGAGCCAGCTCGTGCTGGATGATGGTCTGAGTGCCAGCCTCGTCCACCGTGAGGCCGCCGATGCCCGCCTGCTGCAGGTAGAGAGCCACCGGGCCTGAGATGTGGGTCCCGATCGGGCAGGTGGCGGCGTTGTTGGTAGTGACGAAGGTATTGGTCACATCATCGGAGCACTCGACGTACTGATTGCCGTTGGCCACGTAGCCGAGGAACCCATCCACCGACGTGAAGGCGATCCGCCCGTTACCGAAGCCGCGGAAGGTCTGGTTCACGCCCGTCCGGTTCCACTCCGCGCCGAACTTGAAGAGGTGATTCCCGCTCACCAGGGACACGTTGTCGAGCACCTGGAACCGGTAGTCGTAGGCATCCACTGGTATGAAGAACGGCATCCCGACGCGGTACCCGTTGAAGCCATCCGGTGTGACGAAGCCGATATCGGTGTCGGGGAACGGCCGGCCGGTCGCCGGATTTGCCGGACCCTCATAGGGCCGCGGGCGCTCCTCGCGAGCCCACTGGAAACGGAACTCGTTCGACAGGGAGGAGGAGAGAAGCGAGGTCAGGCCCCCGTTCACCGCGTGCGAAAAGTCGCGCTCCAGCCCGTTGGCGCTGCGGCCCCAGAAGTCCACATCGAAGGTCCCGTTCACCTGCCGCGAATTGGTGTAGTTGTACTTGAGCGTCGCGTTGTGCTTCTCGCCCAGCCGGAAGTCCAGCTTGGCCAGGAAGGCGTTGGCGTCGTTGGTCCGGCTGATGGGCCCAAAATCCCCCTGCAGCGCGCCGCCGAATGCAGTGTCGACAAACGTCCGGAGCGCCGGATCGATCGATCCGAGCCGGGTGGTCTGCTTGGTCTCGTTGTACTCCTGCTGGTCGTAGGCCAGGAAGAAAAATGCCTTGTCGCGTACGATCGGCCCGCCGAAGGTGGCGCCGAACTGGTGCTGGGCAAAGTCCGGGGTGAACCCGCTGGTTCCACCGCCGGGAAAGGTGTGGCTCGGATCGGCGGAGAGTGCGTCGTACTTTCCGAAGTAGTGCGCCGAGCCGTGGAACTGGTTGGTTCCCGACTTGGTGATGATGTTGAGGAAGCCGCCACCCGACCGGCCGAACTCCGCGTTCGCGCCATCGGAGACCACCACGAAGTCCTGCACCGCGTCGAGGTTGAAGGTAAACGCGGGCCGCTGCCCACCTCGCTGCTCGCCGAAGAAGGGGTTGTTGAAGTCGGCCCCGTCCACCGAGACGTTGTTGTGGATGCCGCGCTGTCCTCCGATGCTGATCTCGTCGCCATCGGGCCCCTGAACCACCGCCACGTTGGGAGTCAGGGTGGTGAGGTTAAAGACGTTCCGGCCGTTGTTGGGCAGGCCCTCGACCGCCTCGACGCCGAGCCGGGTGGACGAGGCCGTCTGGGATACATCGAGGGCCGCCTCGGCTTGAACGGTGAGCTCCTGCAGCTGCACCACCTGCGGAGCCAGCGAGAAGTCGAGCGTGACGGTCTCGCCCAGTCCTACTGGCACGCCGCTGCGCCTGGATTCCCGGAACCCAAGGGCCCGGGCGCTGACATCGTAGTTGCCGACCCGGAGCAGCGTGGCCGCATAGACGCCGCTCTGGTTGGTCGTGAGGGATCGCTGGGCGTTGGTCTCCAGGTTCCGCAGCGTTACCGTCGCGCCGGCGATCGGCTGGCCGGTGGAATCGGTGATGGTACCGCGGGTGACTCCGGTCGTGGCTTGTGCCTGCGCCTGGAGTGCGGCGGGCAGCCCCACGAGAATCGAGCCGAGCAGGATCGCACGGACGGAGTTGGACAGCCGACGAGGCAAGGCCATGGGGCGGATATCCTTTCGAACGAAAGGCCTGCGGAGATCATGCTGTTGCTGAGGGACGGGGCATAGCATATCGTCGGACCGGCCTGGTCGCAAGGAGGATATCCGCCGATCCTCAGCGGGAGCTCGGACGCCGGGGCGGGTCGCCCGCGAACGTCTCCTTCACGCCTTCAACCACGCCTCCCATCACGTTGGCCGTGGTGCTCTTCAGGCTCTCCCAGGTCTTTTCTCCCGCCTGCATCACGGTATCGAACCCTCCCCGCGCCGCCTTCAGCCCTTTCTTCGCCTGTCGCTTCAAGCCGGTCGCCTTCGAGGCGGTTCTCTTCTTGGCGCGCCGCTTGGGGGCGGACTTCGGGGTCGGCTTCTTCTTGGCGGACGGACGCTTGGCTGCCGGGCGTTTTTTTGCGGCGCTGCGCTTGGCGGACTTTCGGGTCGCGGCCATGGCGGGTCTCTCGATTTGGTGTGAGTCTGCGGCCAGGCATGGAAGGCAACCCGGCAAGCGAGAACAAGATAAGGTGTGTGTGGGCTGTCACAGACGCCAGGGGGTCTTACCTTTGAGGTTGGTAGTCGCTGGCTTGTACGAGGCTTCCGGAGCAATCATGGGTCAAAGTGGGGCGACGCAACGGGTGACCGGTACGGCGTTCGTGGCGCGGGCGGTGGCGCGGGTGACTGGCGCCGAGTGGGCCAGGGCCGGCATCTACGTCCGCGGTCCGCTGCTCACCGCCGTCATGGTCATTGTGTTTGATGTCATGAGACGGAACGACCTCCCCATCACCCAGCCGTTTTCATTGCTGCTCCTCACCGTCGTGTATGCCACCTATCATGGAGGGGTCCGTTCCGGCATCGTCAGTGCGGTGGTGACCCTGTGGTACGCGGTCCACTTCCTCTCCGAGCCCGGCTCCCTCTTGCGCTACAACCCCTCCCATGGGTTTAGCCTTCTGGCCCTGGGCCTGGCCATGGTGGGCACCATCATGCTGGTGGCTCGCCTGAAGGAGCGGGCCGAGCAGGCTCGCTCCATCGAGCTCGCCCGGGACGAGATTGCGCGGGTTGAACGACGGCTCGGCTTCATCGCCGAGGCTTCCGCCGTGCTGGCATCTTCCCTGGACTACATGCTCACACTGCGGGATCTCTCCCGCCTCGCGGTGCCGACGCTGGCGGACTGGTGCGCGATCCACGTGGCCACCGAGCAGGGGACGCTGCAATTCGTCTCCGGCGCGCACCGTGACCCGGCAAAGGATCTCCTGGTCCGTGCCCTCTGTGAGTACGGCTCGGGGCAGCCGCCGTTCGGTGTGGCCCAGCACCCCGACATGGCTGAGGTAACGGACGAGTTCCTCCGGGCCCGCGCCGAGGATGAGGAGCAGCTGAAGCTGTTTCGGTCCCTGTCGCCCACCTCGTTCATCCGGGTACCCATGGTGGCCCGGGGAAGCAGTGCCGGCACGATCACGCTGGCGGTGGGTTCCGAGTCCGGGCGCAGGTACGACTCCAATGACCTTGCATTCGCCGAGGAGTTGGCCGCTCGGGCCGCCCTGGCGGTGGACAATGGACGACTCCACCGGGCGGCTCACGAAGCCAACGAGCGGTATGCCATGCTGTTCGAGAGCAATCCGCAGCCGATGTGGGTGTTCGCCGTCGATACTCTCGCCTTCCTCGCGGTCAACGAGGCAGCTACCCGCCAGTATGGCTACTCCCGGGATGAGCTCCTCTCGATGACCATCATGGACATACTCCCGCCGGATGATGCCCCAGGCCTGCACCATGGACTGGAGCGTACCGGTGTCACCCGGGGAGACGTGGCCCTGGCCCAGCACCAGCGCAAGGACGGAACCATCGTCGACATGGAGCTGGTGTCGCACGAGATGGAGCTGGGTGGCCGGCGGGCGCGCCTGGTTCTGGGCACCGACATCAGCGAGCGCACTCGCACCCGCGCGGCGTTGCACCAGAGCGAAGAACAGTTGCGGCAAGCGCAGCGGATGGACGCCGCCGGTCGGCTGGCGGGCGGTGTGGCTCACGACTTCAACAACCTGCTCACCACGATCCGCGGATTCAGCGACATGCTCCTTCGGGATCTCCCCGAGGAGCATGTTCGTCGGAAGGACGTCGAGCAGATCCGGAAGGCCGCCGACCGCGGGGCGCAGCTCACCCGGCAACTCCTGACTTTCGGCGGGCAGCCGGCTGTTCAGCCCCGATCGCTCGAGCTGAACGGTGTGGTTACGAACATGGAAGGATTGCTTCGACGCCTGGTCGGCGCCGATATCGAGCTGGCGACCCGGCTCCGGCCCGGGCTGGGCGACGTGAAGATGGATCCAGGTCAGCTGGAACAGATCCTGGTCAATCTGGTTCTCAACGCGCGTGACGCCATGCCGGCAGGAGGCACGCTCACTATCGAAACCGGTGAGCGTCAGATCAGCGGGTCAACCCGAGGACGTTCAGTCAAGCCAGGCCGCTACCTCGTGCTCGCCGTGAGCGATAGCGGGAGCGGCATGGATGGAGAAGGTCTGCCCAACTCCTTCGAGCCTTTCCTCGCCTCTCACAGCCCCGGCAGCCGGTCCGGCCTGGGGCTATCCATCGTGTACGGGATTGTGAAGCAGAACGGCGGCGGCGTCCGGGTATCGAGCGAGCCGGAGCAGGGTACCACAGTCAAGGTTTTCATTCCCCGGATGGAAGAGATGGAAGAGGAGGAGCTCACTGGCACCGATGCTCCGCCTTCGCTGCAAGGGGACGAGACCGTGCTAGTGGTGGAGGACGAGGACGGAGTGCGCGAGCTGCTGTGGAAGGTCCTGACGGAGCACGGCCATACGGTGCTCGAGGCCCGGCATGGACGAGATGCTCTAAACGTGGCTTCGGGATATGGCCATACGATTCAGCTGGTGGTCACCGATGTCGTGATGCCTGAGATGGGAGCCGGTCAGCTGGTGGATGGGCTGCTGGCGCAGCGTCCCGAGCTCAAGGTTCTCTATATCTCGGGCTATACCGACGACGAGGTGATGCGGCGGGGCATCACCGAGCGCGGAGCCGCGTTTATCCATAAGCCGTTCACATCGGTGGAGCTGATGCAGAAGGTGCGGGAGGTTCTTGACACCACCGCGTAAAGCGGGAGAAGAAAAACCTAAGCGGGAAATATCTGCGTTTCAGGCCGAGCCTGCAGTTCCCCGCTCACTGGTCACGTTGTTCTTTCCCCGCTCACGCTTTCTTAACGCACCCGTCTCTGCAGGTTACGAAGCACCTCTGAGCTGGGCTCCCCGTGGAGGTACAGCATTACGTCTCCCTGAGTCCACCGCAGGTTCCCCGCCGGTGCACCCGGCGCCTGCCCGGTCCGCAACCGCTGTTGATCCAGCAGGATCATCCGGCCACGCTCCAGATACACAACCCGAACAACCGGCCGGTTGGGGTCGGCCCCGGGTACACCCCGGCCCGGCGTGAGACCGATGAATTCGGGGGTCAGGGCCTCGATCACATGGACTGGTCTGCCCAGTTGGGTCACCGCCTCATCCAGCCCGATACGGAGATACACTTGCGCGCGCTGCTCCAGGGTACGCGGCGCCGCGGGCGGCTCGGCCGCCGGCGCTACCTCGGCTCGTGCCGGCGGAAGCGAGGCGGTTGCGGCGTTGGCGCGAGACCGCAAGCGTTCGCGATCGAGCTCCTCCAGTGCAGCAGCCGCCGCCTGGCGAGTAGCGAGATCCTGGTTCTCAGTGGGTTGGTCCGCGGCGGAATCGGTCCGGTTGGCCGCAAACGCCTCGGTATCCGGGGCCGACACGTTGGAGTCATTCGCCGCCGCTGCCCCTACCGTATCCAGCTCGTCCACCGCTGGGACAGCTGCCGGTGCGGGCTGATCCGCCGCCGCTTTGCGCTCTGGTGCAGCCTTCCCCAGTGGGGCACGGCCGGCAGGAGCCGGACGGGGAAGCCGGCCGAGCGCCGACTCAGGCCTGCCACTCTCCTGCCGGCTCACGACGGCGGGCGGGCCCGACGGCCGTGTCAGATCACGGGCAGTCAGCTCCAGGCGGGGCTTGTCGGGACGCAGGGCCCCCTGCACCAGGCGCCCGGCGCCGATGATTACCAGGATCACAGCTGCCCACCGGAAAATTCGAGTCCCAGCGCCCCGGTGGGCTTTCTCGAGGGACTCGGGCAGCAGCAGCTCCGGCGGCGATTCCCATGCCGGTGGATCCCGCGGCGTGGCCGGGCCGGTCGTGCGCGGAGCGGGCTCGGGCCGAGCCCTGCCGGAGCCGGCCGGCGCTTCCAGCGCTCCGACCAAGCGGTCCGCCTCCGCCAGAAACTGCTTCACGTCTTGAAGCCGTGAGTCACAGGCCGCGCACATGCCGAGGTGGGTCTGAATCTCCTTCACCTCAGAGAGCTCCAGCTCACCATCGAGCAGGGCGTGCAGCGTGCCTTCATCAAGATGCGACATGCTTCCCTCGCGCTTCCGAGCGATACGCCTCGACCAGACGGCGGCGGGCGCGGGCCAGCGTTGTGCCGACCGCGCCCTTGGAGAGCCCCAGTGTAGCGGCGATCTCCTCGTAGTTGAATCCTTCTGCCTTGAGCAGGAGCGCCTCGCGGTCACGCTCTCCCAGAGTCGCCAGCGCCGACCGGACAGCGGCGCTCCGTTCGTTTCGTTCCAGGTCCGCTTCGGGTCCCTGGGGCGGCCGGTCATCGCTCCGGAGGAGCTCCAGCCTGCGTCCCTGGCGCAGCGCTCGGCGACCGTCCTCGCGCACCAGGTTGAGCGCCACGGCAAAGAGCCAGGGGCGCGGGTTGTTGGGTGGAGCGGCAACCGCCCGGGCGAAGGTCTCCTGCGCCAGGTCCTCCGCCCGATCCCGGTCACCCGTCCGGCGGTAGAGCATCCGGACCAGAGACTCGTAGTAGAGTTCGAAGAGCTGGGTTAGGTCTGCCGTCATGTCCCTCTGGAGTAGCGATTCTTTCCCGGGCTCCTGCGAACAAAAATGCTGCAGGAAGTATGCTCGAATGTACTCTCCGTCTCCGTGATAGAGATCCTATCTGGAACTCTGCCGTTGGGTCCAACCCGGCCAGGAGGTGTTACCGAGCCCCGGCTCCGGTCCGAGTCGCCGGACTTTATAAGCTAAGCCATTGCGCCAATATAGGTTATCGCTTATCGGCCGACCGACTCCGAAGCCGCGGCTGGGGTGCACCAGAATTAGTGGGCTCTGGGACGGGGGGAGATGCTCCTGGCGGGGGAAGTTGCACGTCTATTCGGCTGCGCTCTCAGCAAAGCGCCGGAGAACAGCGATAAGGTCTTCGGCCAGAAACGGTTTTTGCAGGAACCCCGTGATCCCGGGGCCTGACCTGCTGAATTGGGGGGCCACAACCTGCTCGGTGTAGCCGCTCATCATCAGGATCGGGAGCTCGGGCCGGAAGGCCCGCAGGCGGCGGAACGTCTCGGCTCCACCCATCCGCGGCATGGACAGATCGAGCAGAACCACCGTGACGCTGTCGCCGACCTCCTCCATGAGCTCCAGCGCGTGCCGCCCATCGCCCGCGGTAATGGTCTGGAATCCAATCTCCTGCAGTATTCGCTCGGCTACCTCCCGGACGCCCTCCTCGTCATCGACCACGAGGATGGTGCCGGTGCCCTGCCAGTCGCTCCGCTCCGCCGTGGGCTTCGCGGGCTTGCGTGCCGCGCCGGCGACCGAAGGAAAGAGCACCCGGAAGGCGGTCCCCTCGCCCGGGGCGGTACGAACCCGGATCTGGCCATGGTGACTGCGGACAATGCCCATGACCGCGGCCAGGCCAAGCCCGCGCCCGGTGAACTTGGTCGAGAAAAATGGGTCGAAGATGCGGCTCAGTGTGTCCGGTGTCATTCCACTGCCGGTGTCACCAATTTCGAGGTACACGAACGGACCCTTCCCCGGATCCTGTGGCCCCTCGCCGTCGAGCGGTACGCTAAAGTGGTGGTCATCCTGGTCCTCCAGGCGGGTAACGCCGGTGCGGAGGGTGATGGTCCCGCCTGTCTCCGCCAACGCGTCCGAGGCATTGGTGATGAGGTTCATCACGATCTGCCGGACCTGGGTGGGGTCGGCACTGACCGCAGGAAGGGTAGGGGAAAGTTCCCAGGCCAGAGTCGCCTGCTTTGAGATCGCCGTGCGCAGCAGCGTCGCCATCTCTCGCACCTCGGTTGAGAGATCGAGGTGGCGGACAATAAAGGCGCCCTTGCCGGAGTAGGCCAGGAGCTGCCGGGTCAGATCGGCGGCCCGGAGTGTTGCCCGTACCACTTCCTCTATGGGCTCCCGGGCGGGTGATCCCTTGGTCAGGTTGCTCAGCGCGATATCGGCGTTTCCCAGCACGACGTGGAGCAGATTGTTGAAGTCGTGGGCGATTCCCCCGGCCAGCACGCCGATGCTTTCCAGCTTCTGCACATGGCGGGACTGAGCCTCACTAGACTCGGCCGCCCGGCGAGCGCTCTGTTCTTTTCCCACCAGCTCCTGCGCCAGGCGGTGAGCTTCGCTCAGGTCTGCGGTGCGGGCCGCCACCCGGGACTCGAGTTCCTGATTGAGCGCGCGAATCTGACGCGCCATCTGCTCTCGCTCGGTGACATTCCGTATCAGCCAGCGGATCAGCCGGGGCTCGCCGTCCCGCGCCTGGCCCACCGAGTATGTGAGCTCGGCGTCCAGGATGCCACTGTCCCGGGGCTGGAGCTTGAAGGCGGCGGTGTGCAACCCTGCGGCGGTTCCCAGCTCGGTCAGACGGGTGCGAAAGCGCGCTCGATCTTCGGTGGCGATGTACGCGGCCAGCGCCTTGCCGCCGAGATAGCTCGGAGGGACGTTGAGGAGCCTGGCGGCGGATCGGTTCGCCTGGCGCACGATGCCGCTCGAATCGGTGATCAGGTAAGCGCCAGGGGCGAAATCGAACAGTTCCTGGTAACGGCTCCGTTCGCGATCGAGCTCGAGGTGCGTAGCCGACAGCTCCTCGTTCTGTTGCCGGAGCTCCTCCTCCGCAACCCGGAGCTCCTCCAGCGCTACCTTCAAATTCTCCACCGTCTCGTTGGCCGGGAGCGCGTCGGTCGAGCCCAGGGCGCTGATGCGGGCCTGCATGGCCTGAACCCGGTCGGCATACTCCTCCCGGTTCACGGCTTTTCCTCGACGCGAATCGGGTGGTTGCTTCCGGCATCGGTCTCTTCCATCAGGAGGATGACGCCTTGGGGTTCTCCCCCATTGGGGGTGGCAAGCTGGGTGCAGATTACCTTCACGCTCATCGGCTTGCCCCGTCGGTTCGTCGCGTCCAAGACCACCTCGATGAACTCCCTTTCATTGGCGCTGGCGAGGCACGACCGAATCGGCCCCTTGAGCCGGTCCACCGGCAGGCCGATGTCGAGATTTAGGAAGTTCTTGTTCTGCGCCTCGTCCGGGCGGAGGCCCCACAAGTCCTCCGACCGGCGGTTCCATTTCTGGACCCGGAGGTCGCGGTCCAGCATGACCACGCCGGCGCGGAGGCTGGTAAATATGGAGTCGAGAATGGAGTTCAGACGGCCGAGCTGGTTCCCTCGCTCCAGCGTCTCCTGGATCACCGTCTGGAGCTCACCGTTGGTGGACTGGAGCTCCGCATTCATGGTCTCCAGCTCCTCGTTGGTGGACTGGAGCTCCTCATTGGTCGTCTCCAGCTCCTCCACCGTCGACTGCAGCTCCTCGTTGGTGGTCTCCAGCTCCTCGTTGGTGGACTGCAGCTCCTCCAGTGCGGTCTCCAGCTCCTGGTGGGTGCGCTGCACCTCTTCCTGAAGACGGTGCGCCCTGGTCACGTCGGTGAAGACACACTTGGACCCGAGAAAGGTGCCATCCGCGTCGGGAACCGGTATAACGAGCAGATCGAAGTACAGCGTCTGTCCGAGCGGACCTTTCCACGCGCCCTCTGAATGGGTGACGGGGCGATGCTCAGCGTAAGCGCGTTCGATACAGGACCGGAGCTCGAAAGGACGGTAGGACAACTCCAGGTCCTGCAACGGCCGTCCCAGGTCGCGGTCGCTGACGTTAAAGGTGGATCGCAGCTCGGCGTTCATCTGCACCACCTTCCCGCTGCGATCGACCAGAAGCTCCGCCACCGGAGCGCTATCGGCCGACGCCTCGCGGAGCCGGTGGATCACGTCGACTGGCTCGATCCAGCGCCCCCGGTCGAGCTGGTCCATCCGCTCGCGTGGGCCGTCAGCCGCCTTGGTGAAGAGCCGCCGCTTCACGTCCACCGCACGGAAGCTCACTGAGTGGGTCAGCAGGGTCTCTGACTTCCCCAGGAAAAGGACGCCGCCGTTCAACACGGCGAACTGGAATCGGGCCAGGATCCGGCCCTGGGCTTCGGCGTTGAAGTACATCAGGCAGTTGCGGCAGATCAGCAGGTTGATCCGGGAGATGGGCGCGTCCTGATTGAGATCATGGCGCCCGAAGATGACGCTGCGGCGAAGCTCCTTGTTGAAGACGAAGCGATCGTCCTGGCGGTCGAAGTACTTTTCCAGGAGGTGGGCCGGCACCCCTTCCACCGCGCGGGTGTCATATGACGCCTGGCGGGCCTGGCCGAGCGCCTCCTCGTCCACGTCGGTGCCGTAGATCTTTACCCGCTCACGGAACTGGTCCAACCCCAGCACCTCGGCCACCAGCATCGCGATCGTGTAGACCTCCTCGCCGGAGGCGCAGCCGGCACTCCACACTCTGATCGGATCCTTCAGCTTGGCCCCGGCGAGCAGGCCGGGAATCACGTGGCTCGCGACGTACTCCCAGGCGGCCGGGTCGCGGAAAAAGCTGGTGACGTTGATCAGAATGGTATTGAAGAGCCGGGTGAATTCGTTGGAATCCACCTGGAGGTAATCGTGATAGTCCGCGAACGACCTTATTCCAACGGTCTCCATCCGGACCTGCACCCGCCGCATGAGCGTGGCCCGCTTGTAGGCCGTGAAATCGAACCCACGGTTCTCCTTCAAGTAGAGCAGCAGGGCCTCCAGGTCCGCTGCCGCCGCCGAAGAGACTTCGGTGAGCTGGGGGTCAGGCACCACCTGGTTCGGCTTGCTCACGCCGCCTCGCCGCAGAGCGCCACCAGCGCCGGCGCGATCTGATCCAGCGGAAGGATCTGGTCTACCTGGCCCGCGTCGATCGCCGACTTCGGCATGCCGAAGAACTCCGAGGTGGACTCATCCTGGACGATCACCCGGCCCCCGGCCTGCTTTACCGCCTGGGCGCCGGTGGCTCCGTCATGACCGGTGCCGGTCAGCACCACCGCCACTGCCCGGGGTCCGAAGCTTTCGGCAATGGATTCGAAGAGCCGGTCGGCCGCGGGACGAACGAAGTGGACCGGCGGCCGGTGAGAGAGGGAGATGACCCCCTCCGAGTTCACCAGAACGTGCACGCTGGGGGGCGCGATGAGCACCAGACCAACGTGAATGTGATCGTTGCTGGCTGCCTGTTTCACTGGGAGAGCCGTCCGCCGCGCCAGAATATCGGCAAGATGACTCGGCCGGGCGGGGTCCAGGTGCTGTACCACGACGATCGCGGCGTCGAGCGTTGGCGGTAGGGCACTCAAGAGGCGGCTGAGGGCGTTCAGCCCCCCGGCCGACGTCGCAATGCCGATCACCGGCTTGGTGAAGGGACCGCCACTGGCCTTTCGGTCGACGATGCCGGTCACCCGTGCTCCACCGCAACGGGCTGGGTCACTTGCTGTTGCTCAAATGGTTTACCTCAATATCCGACATAAGGTACCATTATTAGCGGGGTTGTAGCAAAAGCGATGTGACCTCCACCCCATCGAGCCTTCCGGGCCGGTCGAAGGCACGTCAGTGGCATGTAGCGTGCGCCTAAGCCCATAGGTATCTTTCCGTTAGAGCGCACAGCAGGTCCCGGCAGCGCCCCGCCGGGGCTGCCGAGTCGACAGGCCCCTGGAGGAGTCATGCACACCAAAGCCCTGGCCGCAGACGCCGCGTCTACCGATACATTCCCCATCAACGGCACCGACTTTGTCGAGTTCTACGTCGGGAACGCCAAGCAGGCCAGTCACTACTACCGAACCGCCTTCGGTTTTCAGCTGGTTGCGTATCGCGGGCCGGAGACCGGCACTCGCGACCGCGCCACATATCTGATGCAGCAGAACAAGGTCCGGCTCCTGCTGACCTCCCCGCTCACTCCGGAGCACCCTTCCGCGGCACATATCGCGCAGCATGGGGACGGCGTCAAGGACATTGCGCTCTGGGTGGATGATGCCCGCAAGGCCTTCAGTGACGCGGTCGAGCGAGGCGCCAAGCCGGCTCAGAAGCCGACCGTCTTGCGGGACGACTCGGGAGAGGTGGTGATTGCCGCCATTCACACCTACGGCGACACTATCCACAGCCTGGTGGAGCGCCGGAACTACACAGGACTGTTTCTGCCCGGATTCCAGGCGCTCAGTCCCCGCTACAATCCCTCACCCGTTGGGCTCCAGTACGTGGACCATTGCGTCGGCAACGTCGAGCTGGGCGCCATGAACACCTGGGTCAAGTTTTATCAGGATGTCATGGGATTCCGGAATCTCATTTCCTTCGACGACAAGGACATCTCGACCGAATACTCCTCCCTCATGTCGAAGGTAGTGGCGAGCGGGAATGACCGGATCAAGTTTCCGATTAACGAGCCGGCGCAAGGCCGCAAGAAGTCGCAGATCGACGAGTACCTCGACTTCTACCGGGGACCAGGGGTGCAGCACCTGGCCATCGCGACGGACAACATCATCGAAACGGTCACGGCGTTGAGGGACCGGGGCGTGGACTTCCTCCAGGTGCCCAAGGCCTACTACGACAGCGTGCTCGACCGGGTTGGCCACATCGACGAGGACCTGGCCCCGCTCAAGGAGCTCGGGATTCTGGTCGACCGGGACGACGAGGGCTATCTGCTGCAGATCTTCAGCAAGCCGGTCGAGGACCGGCCGACGCTGTTCTACGAGATCATTCAGCGGAAGGGCGCCAAGAGCTTCGGTAAGGGCAACTTCAAGGCGCTGTTCGAGGCGATCGAGCGGGAACAGGCGTCGAGGGGAAATCTGTAGGAGGAGAACGACGATGCCGATCTATCACACCATGGGCCAAATCCCGCGCAAGCGGCATATCGCGTTCCGGAAGCCGGACGGCGGGATCTACGCCGAAGAGCTGATGGGCCATGAGGGCTTTACCGGAACCTCATCCCTCTTGTACCACACCTATCCGCCCACCACGGTCAAGTCAGCCCGCCGCCTCCGGGAGCTGAAGTACGAGGCCGATGGGGACCAGACGCTCCGCCACCGGCACTTCCGCACTTCGAAGATCAAGACCGGGGGAAGCCCGACGCTGGACCGAACCCCGCTCCTGTTCAACCAGGAGGTGGCGATGCTGTACGTGGAGCCGGACGAGAACGACGCCCACTTCTACAAGAACGCGCAGGCGGATGAGCTGGTTTACGTGAGCAAGGGCTCCGGCACCCTGGAGAGCGTCTTCGGCGACCTGCCGTACCGGGAAGGGGACTACCTGGTCATTCACCGGGGCATCATGCACCGCTACCGGCTGGACCCGAGCAAGGAGCCCACCAAGTTCCTCGTCATGGAGAGCCGCGGCCACGTGCGCTGGCCCAAGCGGTACCGGAACGAGTTCGGCCAGCTGATCGAAGGGGCACCATACAGCGAGCGGGACATCCGCCAGCCGGCTCAACTGCGCCCCCACGATGAGCGGGGCGACTTCCCCATTCTGGTCAAGCAGTACGACGGGTTGAACGAGATCATCCTCGACCATCACCCATTCGACGTGGTGGGCTGGGACGGCTACTTCTATCCCTGGGCGTTCAACATCAACGATTTCGAGCCGATCGTCGGGCGGGTGCACCAGCCGCCGCCGGTACATCAGACTTTCCAGGGCGACGGATTCGTCGTCTGCAGCTTCTGCCCCCGGCCCTACGACTTTCATCCCGAGGCGGTCCCGGCGCCGTACAATCACAGCAACGTGGACTCGGATGAGGTCCTCTACTACGCGTCCAGCGAGTTCATGAGCCGCAAGGGTATCGAGTTCGGCAGCATCACCCATCATCCCGATGGGATTCCTCACGGGCCGCACCCCGGCCGGGCGGAAGCCAGCATCGGGGCCAAGTACACCGAGGAGCTCGCGGTAATGATGGATACCTTCCGCCCGCTCAAGGTGGCTAAGCCCGCGCTCACCATCGAGGACCCGAACTATCACGTGTCGTGGCTGGACGCACAGCACGCGCAGTTCAATCCGCCGACTTCGTGAAGGCGGGTAAGTGGGGAAGCGGAGAAGTGGGGAAGGTGGCGGTGTAACTGTGTCCATCTCCGAAGGCGCGCCGCTCTGGATCCCTGATTCCGAGCGCGTCCTCCACGCAAATCTCACCGCATTCATCGCGCACATCCGCAGCACCAGGCCCGCCGGGTCGAAGGGCGTCAACGACTTCGGTTCGCTGTACCAATGGTCGGTGCAACAGCCCGCGGCGTTCTGGCCCGAAGTCTGGCGGTTCTCGGGCGTGGTGGCCGATGAGCGGCCGGGTCGAGAGCCGTGGGACGAGGTGGTCGTCGGGCTCGACCGGATGGCCCCGCCCGACCCCAAGCTCGGCCCCCGCTGGTTCACCGGCGCTCGGCTCAACTTCGCCGAAAATCTGCTGCGCTACGCCGACGATCGTCCAGCCCTCATCTTCTGGAACGAAGGCGGCCGGCAACGGACGCTGAGCTATGCCGACCTGGGACACGAAGTCTCCCGGGTAGCAGCGGCGCTCGAGGAACATGGCATCGTCCCTGGCGATCGGGTGGCCGGGTTTCTGCCCAACATGCCCGAAGCCGTGATCGCCATGCTGGCTACGACCAGCCTCGGGGCCATCTGGTCCTCCTGCTCGCCGGACTTCGGGGCGAATGGCGTGATCGACCGTTTCGGCCAGATCCGCCCGCGAGTGCTCTTTTGCGCCGACGGCTACCGCTATGCCGGCAAGGAGATCGACTGCCTGGCTCGCGTCCGCGAGGTTCGGGGGCGGATTCCCGAGATCGAACGAGTGGTGGTCGTGCCGTACGTCGTCAATCGGCCGACCATTTCGGGGATTGCGGGGGCGGTGTTGTGGGAGGAGTGGGCGGAACGGCCAAACGGCGGAACGGCGGTAAACACCGGTGATGCGACCTACCGCCGCTTCGACTTCGATCACCCCATCTACATCCTCTACTCCTCCGGCACCACCGGCCTGCCCAAGTGCATGGTGCATGGCGCCGGCGGCACCCTGCTGCAGCACCTGAAGGAGCTGGTATTGCACACCGATCTGAGACGCGAGGACCGGATTTTCTACTTCACCACCTGCGGCTGGATGATGTGGAACTGGCTGGTGTCGAGCCTCGCCGTAGGAGCAACGGTCGTGTTGTACGATGGGGCGCCGATGGTTCGGCCGGGGATCCTGTGGGACATGGTTGAGCAGGAGCGGGTGACTGTCTTCGGGACCAGCGCGAAATACCTGGCCCTGGCCGAGAAGGAAGCGCTCGAGCCCGGACGCACTCACCAGCTGGGCCCGTTGCGAGCCATCCTGTCGACTGGTAGTCCGCTGGCAGGGCACAGCTATGACTACGTCTACCGCCGCATCAAGCCAGACGTTCACCTGGCGAGCATCAGCGGCGGCACCGACATCGTCTCCTGCTTTGCGCTGGGCAATCCGATCGGCCCGGTCTGGCGGGGCGAGCTGCAGGCCCGCGGGCTGGGGATGAGCGTCGAGGTATTCGACTCCCACGGCCGCCCGGTTCGCGGTGCCGAAGGCGAGCTGGTATGCACCCGCCCCTTTCCCAGCATGCCGGTGCGGTTTTGGGAGGATTCAGACGGCTCGAAGTACCAGGCGGCGTACTTCGAGCGGTATTCAGGGGTCTGGCGCCATGGCGACTGGGCCCGGATCACGGCGCATGATGGCTTGGTGATTCTGGGCCGGAGCGACGCGACCCTGAATCCGGGCGGGGTCAGAATCGGCACCGCCGAGATCTATCGCCAGGTGGAACAGCTGCCGGAAGTGCTCGAGAGCCTGGTCGTAGGACAGGACTGGGAGGGCGATGTCCGGGTGGTGCTGTTTGTCCGGCTGCGAGAGGGCCTCACCCTCGATTCCGGGCTGGCCGGCCGGATCCGGCAGCGGATTCGGGAGTACGCCAGTCCCCACCACGTCCCCCGTAAGGTCCTGCAGGTGGCGGACATCCCCCGGACCATCAGCGGAAAGATCACCGAGCTCGCGGTGCGGGAGGTTATCCACGGCCGGCCGGTGTTGAACCTCGATGCCCTGGCAAATCCCCAGGCCCTGGACCTGTTTCGCGGCCTGGAGGAACTGCAAAGTTGAGTAGGAAGGCCGCGGGTGTGATCCAGCCCCTATCGGGATTGCGAAACCCGAAGTACCTTATCGCCACGCGACTGGAACTCCAGCAGCGTACACCATGTGAGATGGCCCGCGGCACTTGAACAATGGCGAAAGAGACCCTCAGGCGGGCAGGGTCCCTTCGCTCGAGGAGCGTACCAATGAGACACCTTCTGGTTCTGGCCGCCGCGGCCTTTCTCGCGGTAGGCTGCGCAGGAAACAGGGAAGACGAGACCGGCGCCGCACCTGACCGGGGCGATGCGACGGTAACCGCCACCGACACCGCGTCGGTGCAGACCGACACCACCACCGCTGCGACGCCCGCTGATACCAGCGCCGTCATGACGGACACCACCTCGGTCTCCGGTGAAGCCACCGTTGGCGCCGACAGCGCGGCTGTTGAGGGCGAAGCTCAGACCACCGACAGCACCTCCTGGACGACCGACAGCACCATGGCTGCTCCGGCCGACACCAGCGCCGCCGCTCCGGCCGACACCACCGCCCAGCAGTAAGCCCGCTGGCGGGCAGTTCAAGGCGGCCCCGGGCTCTCCCGGGGTCGCTTTCTTTTGCCCGCGGTCGTCACGAAGCCCGGAATGTGATCCGTGACCTAGAGTGAAACGCGGGTGGAACCCCAACTTGGTGCCGCATTCACGAACCGATTCGGTCCCAACGCATCCTCGGGGGGCTGACCACGCAAACAGGAGCGAAGGACTTTATGAGGAAACTGCTATTTCTTGCAGCTGTGGCTGCTCTGTCGGCGGCCTGCCACAACCGTTCTGAAGACGAGACCGGAGCGGCCCCGGACCGGACCGACGCCACCGTCACCGCTACGGATAGCGCATCGATTCCTACCGATAGCACCATGGGCCAGCGCCCGGCGGCCGGGGACACCAGCGCGGTATGGCAGGACGATACCACCTCCGTGGGTACCCCCACGCCTGTCGAGGGAGACAGTGCGATGATCCATCACCAGTCGCCGGACAGCAGCGGGATGGGCGCGATGGGCGATAGCACCGGCATGAATCATGACATGGGCCATGACAGCACGGCCGTTCAAGGCGACAGCGCCCTGATCAACAGCACCGTGCCCGACACGACCGCGGGTCAGTAAACCGGCTCGTTCCGGTAGCGCAGCAGACGGGCCCCGGATACACTCCGGGGCCCTTCTGCTTTCGGAGAATGAATGGCCGGTGCCGTCGAGGTCACGAAGACATATCTGGAGATGAAGGCACCCGGGGAGCTGCGGCCGGTGCCGGCTCCCGAGCCGGTGCCGACCATCAACCGAATCGAGCACTGCACGGCGCTCCTGTTCCGCTACCTGTACGCCGAGGTCGGGCGTGCCTTTCACTGGACCGATCGACTGAGCTGGACCGACGCGCAGATCGAAGCACATCTCAGGAACCCGGGGGTGTCGATCTGGCTCATGTCGGATGGCTCGGCACCGGCAGGCTACTTCGAGCTTCAGGCGCACGATGACGGGTCGGTCGAGATTGCCTACTTCGGGCTGCTTCCGCCGTACATTGGGCGGGGGTGGGGGAAGTATCTCCTCACCCGCGCCACGCAGGCGGCCTGGGATCTGGCGGCAAACCGGGTCTGGCTGCACACCTGTACGCTGGATCATCCATCGGCACTTCCCAACTACTTGAAACGGGGCTTCAGGCCGGTGCGGCAGGAGGTGTACACGATCAGCGGGGCAGCGGGGCAGCGGGGCAGCGTGAACCGCGAGTAGCTACTGCCCCGCCGCCCCGCCGCCCTGCTGCCCCGCCAGTTCTTCAAACCGCGCCGTGAAGTGCCGCAGTATCGGAGCCTGCTCCACAAATCGATACCCACTTACATCTGCGCGGCGCTTCCAGATCTCGAGGATCGCCTCGACGACGTAGTCGATGTGACTCTGGGTATACACCCGGCGCGGGATGGCCAGGCGAACCAGCTCCATGGAAGCCGTCGTCTCCCGGCCCGTCTCACTGTCGCGCCGGCCGAACATCACCGTTCCGATCTCCACTGCCCGGATGCCGGCCTCCAGGTACAGCTCGGCGACCAGGGCCTGGCCGGGTAGCTGAAGTGCCGGGATTTGGGGGAAGAATGCCGCCGCATCGATATAGATGGCGTGGCCGCCCGGCGGCTGTACGATCGGGACCCCGGCGCGGGAGATGTGCTCGCCCAGGTAGGTCGTCGAGGTGATGCGGTAAAGCAGGTAGTCCTCGTCAAGCGCTTCCCGGAGACCCACCGCGATCGCATCCAGATCGCGTCCCGCCATCCCGCCGTAAGTAGGGAAGCCCTCGGTCAGGATCAGGAGGTTCCTCTCCTTGGACGCCAGCATTCCATCGTTGGTGGCCAGGAGGCCACCGATGTTCGCCATCCCGTCTTTCTTGGCCGACATGGTACAGCCGTCGGCGTACGAAAAGAGCTCGCGGGCGATCTCCAGCGGGGTATGATCCCTGTATCCATCCTCCCTGAGCTTGATGAAGTAGGCGTTTTCCGCGAACCGGCATGCGTCGATGTAAAGCGGGATATCGTGCCGGCGGCAGAGCGCCGAGACCGCGCGCACATTGGCCATCGAGACCGGCTGGCCTCCGCCGGAGTTGTTGGTCACGGTCAGCATGCAGAGCGGTATCCGCTCCCGCCCTACCTCGGCGATGAGCGCCTTCAGGGCCTCCACATCCATGTTCCCCTTGAACGGGTGCCGCGACGAAGGGATCAGGCCTTCGGGAATCACCAGATCGCGGGCCTCGGCACCGGTGAACTCGACGTTCGCCCTCGTGGTGTCGAAGTGGGTGTTGTTGGGGACGATGTGCCCTGGCCGGCAGAGCGTGGCGAAGAGAATCCGCTCAGCCGCTCGACCCTGGTGCGTGGGGAGGACGTGGCGGAAGCCGAAGATGGCGTGCACCGCCTCCTCGAAGCGGTACCACGAGCGGCTGCCGGCGTAGGATTCGTCCCCCCGCATCACCGCAGCCCACTGCTCCGAGCTCATGGCCGCGGTTCCGCTGTCGGTCAGAAGGTCGATGAGCACGTCCTCCGCCCGGAGCAGGAAGACGTTGAACCCGGCGGCGCGAAGCTTCTCCTCGCGCTCGCGGCGCGAGGTCAGCCGGATCGGCTCCACCGACTTGATCTTGAACGGCTCGATGATGGTTCGCATGGGGAGGAAATGTAGCGTGGCTCACAGCAGGCGCCCCAGGCGCCTGCCATGATAGGCCCAATCACAGCGGGATTTGCTCGCCCCCCTCCTTCCTGATATCCGCTGTAAACACCCGACCTGCCAGGGTCCGAGGGTCCGGCACCGCTCCAGCACCTGTCACCGCGTTTCAGTAGAGAGACTCCGATATGACAAGTAGCGGCACCGGTAGTAAGGCACAGACGGGGGGTTCTCCGGAAGACGGGCCGCGCGGGTGGCCGACTCGCGACATCCTGCGCACCCTCGCGATCATCGCCGGTTTCTACATCACCCTCCAGTTGCTCTGGGTCGGGCGCCCGATTGTCCTGCTGACCTTTCTTGGGGTGCTGTTCGGTCTGGCCCTCACCGCGGGTGTCGACGGGCTCGAGCGGCGCCGGGTCCCTCGCGGTGTGGGAGCTGTCCTGATCGTCCTCGCGTTCCTCGGCATCCTGTTCGGGATTGGAGCAGCAACGGCACCGAGCATCACCCGCCAGCTTCGGGAGCTGAAGACCCAGCTACCCGCGGCAATCAGCAACATCAAAGGCTGGATTCGGGAGCGGCAGGAGGGGGTGTCCGACGTGCTGGAGCAGGTTGCGCCTGAAGCGGCCCCGGCGGATAGCGGCGCCAAAGGTCAGGCAACGCAGCCCCCGGGCCAGGGCGAGAAAAAAGATGGGGCCGGCACCAAAGAGCCGGTGCCGCTGGGCGAAAGGATCACCGAACAGATCGGCGGTGTGGGGCGTCATGTCTTTGGATTTTTTTCCTCCACCCTCTCGGCCGTCGGCGGAGCTATTCTGATTCTCTTTGTGGCCATCTTCGTCGCTGTCGATGCTAAAACGTATCACCGTGGATTGATGCACCTGTTCCCTCACGAGGCTCGGCCCCGGGCGGGCGAGGTGCTGACCGCGACCGGCACGATGCTGCGGCGGTGGCTTCTGACCCAGTTTATCGGCATGCTCGTGGTTGGCGCATTCACCACCGTGGTCCTGCTCCTCCTGGGCGTCAAAGCCGCCGTGGCTCTCGGAATTATCGCGGGAATACTTGAGTTTATCCCCATTGCCGGGCCGATCCTCGCCGCGGTGCCGGCGGTCGCCATGGGGTTTCTGGATGGACCCGAGAAGGCGCTGTACGTAGTATTGGCCTACATCGTGATCCAGCAGGTGGAATCGAACCTGTTGTACCCGCTGCTGATGAAAAAGGGGCTCGATCTCCCGCCAGTCCTCACTATCGTGACCCAGGGCGTGCTGACGATCGTGTTCGGGTTCCTGGGCCTCCTGGTGGCGGTGCCGATGCTGGCCGCCGTGATCGTGCCGATCAAGATGCTCTACGTGCGGGACGTGGTGGGCGACGACGTGAAGCTGCCGGGGGAGAAGCAGGTTGGCGCGGGCGGAAAGGATGACAGCAGTGAAGCCTGACCATGCCGATGAGCAGAAATCCCAAGGCGGAACCCGGCTCACCGCGGTCGAGATCCACGACAACATCCTCGAGCCGGCGAAGAGGGAGATGGAGCGCCGGGCCACCGCGCTGTTCCTCTCCTCCCTCGCGTCCGGGTTGGTGATCGGGTTCAGCTTCCTGGCGAGCGCCTTCGCCTCGGTGAGCGTGTCGGCGGCGCACCGGCATGCCGCCATCGCCGCGGCTTACCCGCTCGGCTTCATCCTCGTCATCATGGCCCGGAGCGAGCTCTTTACCGAGAACACCCTGGTCCCGGTGATTCCCTTCCTGGCCCGGCGGGACCGCGAGACGTTCCTGAAACTGCTCCGCATGTGGGGACTGCTGCTCCTCGGCAACCTGGTGGGCGCGCTGATTTTCGGCACCGCGCTGGCCAAGACTACCATGGTGAATACTTCCCTCCATCCGGCGCTGATCCAGGTCGCCGAGGAGGCGACCTCGGGCGGTCTGGGACAGGTCATGTACGCCGGGGTTTTCGCCGGGTGGCTGATCGCCCTCTTGACCTGGCTGCTGGCATCCACTCGCTCCACCGGGGCCCAGATCGCGTTGGTCTGGATCTGCACGGCCCCCATCTCCGCTCTGGGCTTTCGCCACTCGATCGCGGGGTCGGTCGAGGCGTTCTATCTCGCGGCAGGGGGACACGCCACGTGGGGCACGATGCTGGGAAGCTTCGTGTTTCCCGCCGTGGTGGGTAACGCCATTGGCGGTGTGATTCTGGTTGCGCTGTTGAATTACGGACAGGTGGCGCAGGAGAAGGAGGAGCAGAAGAGCGGCAAGGGCTGAAGCGGGGTAGGGAGCGGAGGCTTCCTACCCTTGCTTACTACTCAGCCCGCGTCGGGAATGATCAAATTCTGTCCCGGCTCGATGAGATCGGGATTCTCGATCACGTCGCGGTTAGCCTCGTAGATCTTCCGCCATTTGTTCATGTCGCCATACTCACGTTTGGCGATCTTGGACAGGCTGTCGCCTCGCACCACGGTATATGTCTTGCCTGCGGGCGTAATGTTTCGCGGCTCCGTAGCCATGTTGATCCTCCGGTTAGTGAGCTGGCCCTGCACAAACCAGGCTGTTGCTCCGGGGGCGGGGGCCAATCCTCGCTGTGAGTGCATAACTTGGCAGCCTGAGGGGCAGGGCGGTGTGGCCTGGGTCACCGCACCCATTACCTTTTTCCCATGACAGCCTCAGCCAAGGCCCGCCTCCAACTCATCGGGGCCGCGCTGTTGTTCTCGACTGGGGGAGCCGCCATCAAGGCGGCCGATTTTACCGGCTGGCAGATCGCCAGCCTGCGCTCCGGGTTCGCCGCTGTGGCGCTCCTTCTGATGGCGCCTGCCTCGCGACGCGGCTGGACCCTGCACTCGGTTCTGGTGGGGGTTGCCTACGCGGCCTGCCTCACGCTCTTTGTGCTGGCCAACCGGCTCACCACCGCAGCCAACACCATCTATCTCCAATCCACGGCGCCGCTCTACCTCCTGCTCCTCGCTCCCTGGCTCCTCAAGGAGCCGGTGCGTCGGCGGGACTTGGCGTTCATGCTCGTGGTGGCATTCGGATTAATGATCTTCTTCGTCGGTGTTGAGCAGCCAGCCGCGACGGCGCCCGATCCGGTGCAGGGGAACATTCTGGCGCTGGTCAGCGGTTTCTTCTGGGCGCTGACCGTGCTCGGACTACGCTGGCTCAGCGCGGGAGAGGGGCGGGGAACGCCCATGGCGGCGGTGACCTCGGGTAATCTCATCGCCTTTCTGGTGGCGCTGCCGATTGCTCTCCCCTTTGGGGCGCATTCCGTCACCGATTGGTGGCTGCTGATATACCTCGGTGTGTTCCAGATTGCCCTGGCCTACGTGCTGGTGACCAGCGCTATCAACCACCTTCCCGCGCTCGAGGCTTCGGTGATTCTGTTGATCGAGCCGGCGCTGAACCCGGTATGGGCCTGGCTGGTGCAGGGGGAGGTGCCCGGTATCTGGGCCATGGCCGGCGGCGCCATTATCCTGGCGGCCACCACGGCCAAGAGTTGGACCGAGCGCCGGGTCGAAGCGCCGGTGACCTGAGTCATGCGCCACGCGCCGCCATCGCTGATCGAGACCATCCGGATCCGGAGCGGAGCAGCTCCGCTCTGGTACCTCCACCTGCGTCGGCTGGCGGTGAGCTGCAAGGCGCTGGGGATTCCGCTGCCGGGCGTGCTGGAGGTACCACAAGGCGGCAATGACCGGGTTTACCGGCTCGAAGTGGGCATGCGGGGGATGCAGGTGAGCGAGCGTCTGGTGGGGCCGACCGCGCCGGTTAAGCTCGTGGTCTCCAAGGTTGCGCACCACTCATATCCCTACAAGACCACAGACCGGGCCCAGTTCGACCGTGCGGGCGACGCGGCCCGCGCCGCCGGCGCGGACGACGCGCTCCTCCTCACGCCGGGCGGGTACGTGGCGGAGACCTCGATCTGGAGCGTGCTGTGGTGGGAGGACGACCAGTTATGTGGCCCGGCGTTCGACTTGGGCATCCTTCCCGGGGTGGGCCGGGTCCGGGTGACTGAATTGGTTGGCCGGGTGGAGGAGCGGCACTCCACTCTGAGGGAGCTAGAGGGCCGGGCGCTTCTTCTGGTGAACGCGGTGCGGGGGGTGGTGCCGGTGGCCTCGCTCGACGGCGTACCGGCGCCTGGATCGCGCGAGACAGACGCTCTGTCGCGCCGCTTTTGGCCTTGACCCGGCCCCGCACCGAGCGATATTTTCCCGGGCTCGGGAACGGGGCGCAGGCTCCCGTGGTGGTTGTAGCTCAATTGGTTAGAGCGCCGGACTGTGGCTCCGGAGGTTGCGGGTTCAATCCCCGTCAGCCACCCTGGTAGGTGCCGGTCCGCCTGCAGAGGGCCACTGGTAGGGCTGGTGCAGAGGTCCGTAGCTCAAGTGGTAGAGCACCGGTCTCCAAAACCGGGGGTTGCAGGTTCGAGTCCTGCCGGGCCTGTTGGAAGGGCTATTGGCTGTGGGCTATTGGCTATTGGCAACGCTCGGCCAGAGTGGTCCAAAAGAGCGATTGCAGGGAACGGCGCTGTGGGAGATGGCTCGGAGCGGTTGGCTACTCCGGTGTGCTTTAGCCAATGGCCCATAGCCCATAGCTTTCACGGCGCTATCGTCTAGGGGACTAGGACGGGGCCCTCTCAAGGCCCAAACACGGGTTCGAATCCCGTTAGCGCTACTCCAGGGCTATTGGCTATTGGCTGTCGGCCATTGGCAAGGCCGGCCAGACTAGATTGACGTGGTGGGTCAGTTGACGTTCGGGAAACCAGAATGGAAGGACGTCGCCGATCTGGGGCGCCGAGCTACTCCGGTGTGCTTTGAGCCAATAGCCAATAGCCTCCAGGACGGCCCCATCGTCTATCGGTTAGGACGGGACCCTTTCAAGGTCCAGAGAGGGGTTCGACTCCCCTTGGGGCTATGGATCGGAAGGTAGGGCGCAGTGGAATGCGCTCGGTACTGCGCCGCTAGCTCAATTGGCAGAGCAAGTGACTCTTAATCACTAGGTTGTAGGTTCGATTCCTACGCGGCGCACTCGGCGAAGAAAACGACAGGCCACCCAGTTGGGTGGCCTTTTTTCATTCAGCTGATGGAGTATCGAGTGGTCGAGCGCGAGCGTGCCACTAATTCGTTCGGTGCAACTCCACTCGCCGGTTCTGTGATCGGCCCGCGGCTGTTGTATTGGGTGCGATCGGCACCGCGGACCCAAACCCCTTGGACGTCACCTGCGTGCGCGGAACTCCGTTCGCTTCCAGGAACGTTTCCACCGCCCGTGCTCGGGCGATGGACAGACGCAGGTTCGTCGCTCGCCGTCCGGTGTTGTCGGTGTGGCCCGAGATCTGAACCCGGTACTGTGGGTTCTCGACCAGCTGGCCCGCGATATCCCTCAAGACGTCCCTCGCCTCCGGCGTCAGCGTCGCGCTGCCGGTCTGGAAGGTCACCCCCCGGAGAATGACGTTGCGAGCCTGCCTCTGGAAGATGATCGTGCAGCCGTTCTCGTTCACCTTCTCACCCTTGGGCGTGTTGGCGCAGAGATCCAGACCATCGTGAACCCCGTCAGCGTCGGAGTCGCGCCGGACCGGGCAGCCACTGGGGTTCACCGGCTGACCTGCCGGCGAGTCGGGGCATTGATCGGCCGAATCGGGAATGCCGTCCTTGTCTCCGTCGGGAGGCACCGGGACGCAGCCGGTGCTGTCAACTTGCCTGCCTGCCGGCGTGTCGGGGCAACGGTCGGATGGATTCGCGATGCCATCCCGGTCATCGTCCTTCTGCGCGGCGGAGCAACCCTCGGCGTCCACCAGCTCGGCCGCCGGCGTGCCGGGACAGCGATCCACCTCATCATTCACCCGATCACGATCGGTGTCCTTCTGGCTTGCGGAGCAGCCCACGGCGTCAACCGCCTTGCCTAGAGATGTGTTGGGACACTGATCAACTTTGTTGGCGACTCCGTCCTGATCCTTGTCCTTGACCCCACCTGAACCCGACGAGCGACCCAGCATCAGGCTCAATCCAGCCTGCGCGCCCCAGTTGATGTAGTCGTCCGCTCTCCCGCCTTCGGGGCTTCTGACATAGTCAGCGGTGCCATCGATCCTGAATCCGTAGCTGGGGCTGAGACCAAACCGGAACCCGAAGATTCCGGTGAAGCCGTTGTCGTCGAAGTTGACGCTCTTCCGATAGAGGTTCCGCACGTAGCCCGCTCCTATGCGGATCCCCGAGGAATAACCGCCGATCGGGATATGAAGACTGAGCCGGGCGCGGAGCGGAATGTTGGAGACGGGAAGGCCGGTGGCGTTGCTGTGGGTCCTGGTGTAAGCGCCCTCGGCCTCGAGCGCGAGAATCGGGAGCAGGAAGAAACCCAACGATCCGCCGCCGCCCAGCTCCTCCTGGATGCGGAGAGTGTCGTCGAATCTGGTGAAGCGGCCGAAGCCGGTGATCTCGAAGGTTCCTGCCGACTGGGCTGACGCTACGCTGGCCGTGGTGAGCAGCAGCACCAAAGTGATTCCACGCACTCGCATGCGGGCGCTCCTGGTGCAAGACACTGACTCTCGCGGGGTCACCGGAACGTAGGAGAGTCGACCCCTACGCGCCAGGGAGGGTCACCGCATCCCCTTACATGGGACCAGCCACCGGAACGGGCTTGGTGCGTTGGATCGACAAGCAACAGGGCGAACGGGGGTACCAGTCGGTGGGTGAGCATGGTGGCTCAGGCTGAGATGTCGGGTGCTTGCGTACTGCGATGCTGCACCCCTGGCATCAAGCCAGCGTCAAGCGCGCCGGGCACTGAGGCGCCGGGCCACCGATGGACTGGTCAGCTCCCTGAGCGCGTCCTTGCCCACCCACCGCGCCGCGGGTTTGGCTGAATCGGCCAGACGCCGAGCCGTGGCCACTGCTGCGGCATTGAGTGCGTGGTTCCGCTTGCCGGTCGCGCGCAGCGCCATGTTTACCGCCTTTTTGACGAAATTTCGGTCGTCGGTGGCGGCGCCTTCGATGTGGCGCAGGCCTTGAACGAATCGCTCGTTGCCGGCCTGCTTGTCGTGTACCGTCAGACCCCACAACAACGCAAACGCGGCGCGCTTGACGAACTCGCCCCGCTTCCTGCTCCACTCGGCCACCTTGGCCCAGGCGTGCGGCGTCCGATCGAACAGCGCAAAACACGCGGTGTCGCAGATGGCCCAGTTGTCGAAGTCCCCGCACCACCGGTCCATCTGTGCCGGCGTTACCTTCGCCGGCTCGTCGATCAAGGTGGCCAGGGTGCGGGCCTCATACCACCCGGTGTCCCAGAGCGCCGCGGCGAGGTGGTGATTCCGGCCGAGGCGCTTGGCCAGCATTTTCATGTCGGCCATAGAGACCCCAAAGGCGTGATCAGAGGGGATGGCGTAGCGTGCCATCCCGTCGCGGGTGCGCTTGGTGCCATGGCGCTTAAGCCAGGTCAGCGCCGACTGAAGCTCATCCTCGAGCGCGGGGTGCGTACCCTTCCTCGGCCGCAAAGTCACGCCTGGTCGTACGCCTGCTGCAGCTTCTTGACGTCGATCTTTCTCATCTGAAGCATTGCTCTCATGACGCTGGAAGACTTCCTTGGATCCTTGTCCCCCAGCAGCTTGCCCAGGATGGTGGGAATGATCTGCCAGGAGAGACCAAACTTGTCTGTGAGCCATCCGCACTGGTCTTCCCTCCCGCCATCCAGGAGCTTGTTCCACAGGGCGTCCACCTCCTGTTGGGTCTCGCAGTTCACGAAGAGCGAGATCGCCGGCGTGAACTTGTACTGCGGGCCGCCGTTGAGCGCATAGAACTCCTGTCCCTCGAGCTGAAACGTCGCGGCCATGACCGTTCCCTTCGGGCCGGGCCCCGCATCCCCATACCGCGTGACGTTCAGAATCTTGGAGTTCTTGAAGGTGGCGACGTAGAAATTCATCGCCTCTTCCGCGTTGTTGTCGAACCACAGGAAAGGGGTGATTTTCTGGGCTGTCATTTGCCGCTCCGTGCCGGGGTCGACGCCAGCACCTCGTCCAGCTTGTCGTAGCTCTCGGCCACGCCGCGCTCCATGGGCGACTTGAGCACGCCGTCTCGCACTTCCCGCGACGCGTAGCGCACGGTAGTCGTGGCCGTGGTCTTGCCGTCCTGCTCGACGAAGGTCGTGGTGTCCAGCGCCTCGCCTTCGTACCAGGACTCGTCGAACTTTTCCGTGGCGACCAGCCGCTCGGGGCGCACGATCTCGCGGTAGACCCCGCCCATCCCCATTTCGACTCCGCCCGGCCCCCGCCACACGAAGCGGTACGAGCCGCCTACTCTCAGATCGACCTGACAGATGGCAAACGTCCAGCCCCCGCGGGCGCCGAGCCACCGGGTGAGCAGCTCGGGCTTGGTCCAGGCGTCGAACACCATGCTGCGCGGCGCATCGAACACGCGGGTCATGGCGATCTCCGTGTCCGAAGGTGTGGTGATCTGTAACTTGCCGACGTTCTTCATTTGTCCGATCTCCTATCGCTTGGTGGATCCGCGTCTCGTCTGCTTGGCTTTCATCTCTTCGAGCAGGGCGTCCAGCCGCTGGTAGTTGCCCTCCCAGAACTCGCGGTAACGCTCCAGCCACTCGGTGGCCTCCCCCAGTGGCTTCCCCTCCAGCCGTCGCGGCCGCCGCTGCGCGTCCTGGCCGCGCGATATCAGGCCGGCCCGCTCCAGAACCTTGAGGTGCTTCGAAATTGCCGGCTGGCTCATGGCGAAGGGCCGGGCCAGCTCGGTTACGGTCGCCTCCCCAGAGGCAAGTCGTGCCAGGATGGCTCGCCGGGTGGGATCGGCGAGCGCGGAGAACGTCGCGTCCAGTACCTCGTCGTCGGCCAGGGCTACCATCCATAACCTCCACATTGTATAACCAAATGGTAATATAAACGCTCTCGCGAGTCAAGTACGGCTCCCCCGGCAAAGCAGCAAGAGCATCCAAGGCCAACCGCTTCGCAGGTCTTCATGTTGTATGCGTCAACTGGGGCCGAGGACCGGAGCTTGACAAAGTCATACAGTTCGATAACCATTGAACTGTGAAAACTCCCCCCGCCGCCCGGTCGAAGCTGACCGGCAAGCAGTTCGAGCTGATCGCCAAGGCGCTGGCGGATCCTCGGCGCATGGCTCTGTTGGAGGCCATTGCCGGCGAGGAGGAGTGTGCCTGTCAGAAGCTCCGCCAGGAATTCCCCGTGTCTAAGGCGACCATCTCTTTTCACATCAAAGAGTTGGTTCGTGCTGGCCTGGTCGAGGCCCGGCGCGACGGGCAGTTCCTCCAGTGCGAGGTGCGCCGGGACGTACTCCAGGCCTACAGCGCGGAGCTGCTGCGGCGGACCAGCGGGCAGTAGAGCGGTCCTGTCGCGCTACCCGGTGAGCGGGGGCGGCAGGGCATTTCATTTGACTGATAGAGAGATCACCGGTCATCAACCATCGTGTCCCATGTGTAACGGGGGAGGTAACGGTGTCGATGTCGGCTTCTCTCAAACGACGAGTAGGTAGGCGGACACAGTGGTTTCCATTGGAGGCAACATGCAGACCCGGCTTGCAGTAACCGGCGGTCTTTCCCTGGCCGCTCTCTCCCTGGCCGCTCTCTCACTCGGAGCCCTGGACGTGGGCGGCGGGAAGGACACGCCTGCCCCTCCTCCACTACAGGCAGTCACCGTAGCCGAGGTGCCGGAGCGCGAGGTCACGGAATGGGATGAGTTCACCGGACGACTGGAGGCGGTGGACCAGGTCGAGATCCGGCCTCGGGTCTCGGGCTACATCAGGCGAGTCGCCTTCGCGGAAGGGAAGGCGGTCAAGAAGGGCGAGGTGCTCTTCGAGATCGATCCTCGCCCCTACCAGGCCGAACTGGACCGGGCGGAGGCGGAGCTGGAGCGGGCCCGCTCGGCCGCATCGCTGGCCCAGAGCGAAGTGCAGCGGGCCGGCCAGCTGGTGGAGGTGCAGGCGATCTCCCGGGAGGAGTTCGACAGCCGGACCAGCGCGGAGGCGCAGGGCGCAGCGACGGTGCGCGTTGCCGAGGCAGCGGTGCAAACCGCCCGGCTCAATCTGGAGTGGACCCGGGTTCGCTCTCCCATTGCCGGACGGGTGAGTAATGCCCTGGTAACAGAGGGCAATCTGGTGGAGGCGGGGCCGCCGGCCGGCGCGGTGCTGACCACCGTCGTCTCGGTCGACTCCATGTATCTCTACTTCGACAGCGACGAGCAGACCTATCTCCGGTATGCCGGCCGGGCGAGAGACTCGGGCGGTACCAACTGGCGGACGGCGCGGCTGCCTGTCTTCCTCGGGCTGGCCAATGAGTCCGGTTTTCCGCACGAGGGCCGTCTCGACTTCGTGGACAACCAGGTAGATCCCCAGACCGGAACGATCCGGACCCGCGCGGTCTTCTCCAACCGCTCCCGGGCGCTGACGCCGGGTCTCTTCGCCCGGGTCAAGCTGGTCGGCACCGAGAAGACGAAGGCCGCGTTGGTCCGCGACGCCGCCATCGGCACCGACCAGGACCGGAAATTCGTGCTGGTCCTGGGCCCGGGCGACACGCTGGCTTATCGCCCGGTCGATCCGGGCCGCCTGACTGACGGCCTTCGTATCATCACCTCGGGTCTCAAGCCGGGGGAGCGGATCGTGGTGAACGGCCTGATGCGGGTCCGGCCCGGAATGGCGGTGACGCCGACGCTGGTCCCGATGGTGCCTGATTCCGCCACCTCGGACGCGGGGCGCTAGGCGATGCAATTTTCCCGCTTTTTCATCGACCGACCGATTTTCGCGGCCGTGCTCTCGATCGTGATCTTTCTCGCTGGTGGCATCGCGATGATCTCGCTGCCGATCAGCGAGTACCCGGAAGTAGTCCCACCCTCAGTCGTGGTTCAGGCCGTCTATCCCGGGGCAAACCCGCGAGTGCTCTCCGAAGCTGTTGCCACCCCGTTGGAGGAGCAGATCAATGGGGTCGAGAACATGCTCTACATGTCGTCGCAGTCGACATCGGACGGCGTCCTCACGCTCACCGTGACCTTCCGGGTTGGCTCCGACGTCGACCTGGCGCAGGTGCAGGTGCAGAACCGGGTGGCCCAGGCCCTGCCTCGTCTACCGGAGGAGGTGCGCCAGCTCGGCGTCACCACGGTCAAGAGCTCGCCCAACTTCATCATGGTGGTGCACCTCCTGTCGCCGGACAACCGGTACGACATCACCTATCTCCGGAATTACGGCCTGCTCCAGGTCAAAGACGTCATCGCGCGGATCCCGGGAATCGGCCAGGTCCAGGTCTTCGGCGGCGGCGATTATTCCATGCGGGTCTGGCTCGATCCGGGCAAGGTCGCGGCTCGGGGTCTGGCCGCGACCGACGTGGTGAACGCCATACGGGAGCAGAACGTCCAGGTGGCGGCCGGCGTGGTCGGCGCGCCGCCGATGCCGGTGCCAGTGGACTACCAGCTCACGATCAACGCGCGGGGCCGCCTGGCCAACGAGGAAGAGTTCGGCAACATCATTCTCAAGACGGGCGCGGGCGGCGAGATCACCCGCCTCCGCGACGTCGCCCGGCTCGAGCTGGGCGCGGGCGACTACGCGCTGCGCTCGTTGCTGGACGGCAAGGAGGCTGTGGGCATCGGCATCTTCCAGGCGCCGGGCTCGAATGCGCTGCAGCTCTCGACCACCGTTCGCGCCACCATGGATGAGCTCAAGAAGAACTTCCCTGAGGGCGTGGAGTACAGGATCGTGTACGACCCCACCGTCAACGTGCGGGACGGCATCCGGGAGGTGGTCATCACCCTTTTCGAGGCAATCCTGCTGGTGGTACTGGTGGTGGTGCTGTTCCTCCAGACCTGGCGCGCGTCGATCATTCCGCTGGTCGCGGTGCCGGTATCGATCGTGGGCACCTTCGCGATTCTGCTGGCCTTCGGATTCTCGATCAACACGCTCTCGCTGTTCGGGCTGGTGCTGGCCATTGGCATCGTGGTGGACGACGCCATCGTGGTAGTGGAGAACGTGGAGCGCAACATCGAGGCCGGTCTTTCGCCGCGCGACGCCGCCCACAAGGCGATGGACGAGGTGAGTCGCCCCATCATTGCGATCAGTCTGGTGTTGTGCGCCGTGTTCGTGCCAGTGGCGTTTCTGAGCGGCCTGACCGGGGAGTTCTACCGCCAGTTCGCGCTCACGATCGCGTTCTCCACGGTCATCTCAGCCATCAACTCGCTTACTCTCTCCCCGGCGCTCAGCGCGATCCTGCTCAAGCCGCACGGCGCGACGCCGGACCGCCTCACCCGGTGGCTGGATCGCGGGCTGGGCTGGATCTTCCGGCCCTTCAACCGCGCCTTCGCCCGCGGCTCGGCCAGTTATGGCTCGGCCGTAAACCGGGTGATCCGGAAGAGCGGCATCGCACTGGCGGTGTACGCCGGTCTGCTCGCGCTTACCTGGATCGGCTTCAGCAAGGTTCCCAGTGGATTCGTACCGACGCAGGATAAGCAGTACCTGGTGGCCTTCGCCCAGCTCCCCGATGCGGCGACGCTCGACCGCACCGAGAAGGTCATCCGCCAGATGGCGGAGATCGGGAGCCAGCAGCCGGGCGTCGAGAACGCCGTGCAGTTTCCCGGGCTCTCGATCAACGGCTTCGTGAACGCACCCAACGCGGGCATCATCTTCTTCACCCTCAAACCGTTCGACGAGCGGCACGGGAAGGACGAGTACGGCCTCAACATCGCTGGGGCGCTCAATGCCAAGTTCGCCGGCATTCAGGAAGCCTTCGTCGCCGTCTTCCCGCCGCCCGCCGTGAACGGCCTCGGCCAGGTCGGCGGATTCAAGCTCCAGCTGGAGGACCGCGCCGGCCTGGGCGAGACCGCGCTCAACGACGCCACCCAGGCGGTTCTCGGCCAGGCGTATCAGTCGCCCGAGCTGGCGGGCGTCTTCACCGGCTATCGCGTCAACGTGCCCCAGCTCGACGTCGAAGTGGATCGGGACAAGGTGAAGGACCAAGGCATCGTCCTCACTGACCTGTTCCAGACCATGCAGGCCTACCTCGGGTCAGTGTACGTGAACGACTTCAACAAGTTCGGCCGCACCTACCAGGTCAAGGTGCAGGCGGACGCCCAGTTTCGGGCCACGGCCGACAACATCGCCCAGCTCAAGGTGCGGAACGCCCAGGGCGCGATGATCCCGCTCGGGTCGGTGATCACCGTGAAGCAGTCGCATGGCCCCGATCAGGCGGTCCGGTACAACGGATATCCCTCGGCCGACATCAACGGTGGACCGGCCCCGGGCTTCAGCTCCGGCCAGGCGGAGCAAACGATCGAAGGCGTCATGCGCGATGTGCTGCCGAACGGGATCGGCTACGAGTGGACCGACCTGACCTACCAGCAGAAGCTGTCCGGCAATACGGCCGTGTTCATCTTCCCTCTGTGCGTGTTGCTCGTCTTCCTGGTGCTCGCGGCGCAGTACGAGAGCTGGTCGCTGCCGCTGGCGGTGATCCTCATCGTACCGATGTCGCTTCTCTGCGCGATTGGCGGCGTGTGGCTCACCAAGGGCGACAACAACATTTTCACCCAGATCGGGTTCCTGGTGCTCATGGGACTCGCCTGCAAGAATGCGATTCTGATCGTTGAGTTTGCCAGAGAACTCCATCTCCAGGGCAAATCCCGGATAGAAGCGGCGCTGGAGGCCTGCCGGCTCCGGCTCCGTCCCATCCTGATGACGTCCCTGGCCTTCATCATGGGTGTGCTGCCGCTGGTGTTCTCCAGTGGAGCCGGCGCTGAAATGCGGCATGCGATGGGCGTGGCGGTGTTCTCGGGAATGCTCGGGGTCACCTTCTTCGGACTGGTGCTGACACCTGTGTTTTACGTGGTGATTCAGGGGCTGGTCGAACGCAGGTCCAGTGGGGCGCGCCAGTTTGCCGTCGCGCCGGCTCATGACGAGGGCTCGAATCATGTTTAGGACAGGGATCATTGTCTCGCTCGCGTTGGCGGGGTGCGCGGCCCCGGGCTACCGCGCACCCGACGTCCCGGTGCCGGCTGCCTTCCGTGAGACACGGGATACCATCGTCGAGACGCCGGCCGCGCTGAGCGCGCTCCCCGATACGGTGTCATCCCAGGATGTGCACGACACCACCCTGGCCCGGCTGCTGAATGAAGCGACTCGGGCCAACCTCGATGTCCGCGCGGCAGAGGCCCGGGTCCGCGGCGCCCGGTCGGCTCGGACCGAAGCGGCCTTCGACCTGGCCCCCACGGTGACGTTCGGAGGCGGCTACACCCGGCAACGACTCTCGAGTGCATCCTTTCCTGTCGGTTTGGGGACGTTTCCCGACCAGAGCATCTGGGACGGTGGCTTCGATGCCTCGTGGGAGCTGGACATCTTCGGACGGGTTCGCCGCAACGTGCAGGCCCAGGGAGCGTTCGTGGCGGTGTCGAGGGAGGACCTGAGGAACGTCCAGGTATCGCTCACCGCGGAGCTGGCCCGGGCGTACTTCGAGTTGCGCGGCGCGCAGGAACAGCTCACGGTGGCACAGCGGAACGCGGAGAATCAGCGCCGCACGCTGCTGGTGACGCGGCAGCGGCTGGAGGCTGGAAGGGGCACGGCGTTCGACACCGAGCGGGCGCAGGCCCAGCTCAGCTTCACGTTGGCCTCCATTCCCCCTCTGGAGTCACGGGTGCGCCAGGCGCAGTATCAGATCGGCGTACTGGTAGGGCGGCCGCCGGCCTCCGTTGCCGCCGAGCTGGATCGGGTGGTTCCGATGCCGGCCTTCCCGGCAACGGTCTCGGTCGCGAGTCCCGACTCGATAGTGCGGCGGCGACCGGACGTGGCCGCGGCAGAGCGCCAGGTGGCAGTCGAGCGTGCGCTGGTGGGAGCGGCCAAGGCCGAGTACCTGCCGCGGTTAAGTCTGGGAGGAAGCGCCGGATATACCGCAGGCGAGTTCGACGCACTGGGCGACCGGGGCACCTTCCGCTATGCAGTGGGGCCCATCCTCTCCTGGCCGGCGTTCAATCTGGGGAGGGTAAAGGCGCGGGTGGATATCTCGCGGGCGCGGGAGTCGGAAGCACAGGCCCAGTACACCCAGACGGTGCTGCTGGCGTTGCAGGAGGTCGAGGTATCGCTGGTTCGCTACCGAACCTCACACGCCCAGGTGGAGCGGATCCAGGATGCAGCCTCGGCCAGCGAGCGCGCGGCTGAGCTGGCCCGGCTTCGGTTCTCCGGTGGGGTGGCCGACTTCCTTCAGGTGCTGGACGCGGAGCGCACCCAACTGGAAGCTCAGGATCAATTGGCGCAGAGCCGGACGCAAGCGGCTACGGCCTACGCCGCTCTGTACAAGGCACTGGGCGGGACCTGGCCCTCGGCCAACTAGGATCAGTCCTCGTCGTCCTCGTCCTCGTGGCGGTCCTTTAAGGCCTCGGCTGCGGCATGGCGTATGGTCGGGTCCTTGTCCCTGGCCGCCAGAGCCAAAACCACGTCGCCGCGACGGTCCTCGGTTTCCGTAAGGGCCTTGACGAGAGCATAGCGCAGCCGCGGCTCGGCGCCGGCATACGCCTTCGAGAGCGCAGGCACCGCGGTAGAGTCTGCGATTTCGCCCAGCGACATCGCCGCGATGACCCGAAGCTCCAGATCGGGATCCCCCAGCGCTGCAATCAGGCGGGCCGGACTGCGCTTGAGGTTGTCCAGCTCGCCCAGCGACCGGGCCGCGAGCCTTCGCACCACCAGGTCCTCGTCATCCATGGCCTGAGCCAGCGCCCCGGCGGCCCCGGCATCTTCCACTGCCCCCAGCGCCTCGGCCGCCGCCCGGCGAACCGCGACGTCCTTATCTCGCAGGGCCGTGACGATCGCCTCGGTGCCCCGGTGATCCTCAATCTCTCCTAGGGCATGGACGGCGGCCAGGCGAACGCGAGCCTCCCGGTCCCGCACCAGCGGCGCGAGCCGATCGGTGGCCCTGATGTCCTCGATCTCCCCCAATGCGGCGGCGGCGGTGGCGCGGATGTCCGGATC
Organism: uncultured Gemmatimonadales bacterium; assembly: GCA_963742755.1. Taxonomy (GTDB): domain Bacteria; phylum Gemmatimonadota; class Gemmatimonadetes; order Gemmatimonadales; family GWC2-71-9; genus CAVVWJ01. The sequence goes on along the minus strand of CAVUMU010000010.1, from coordinate 634,637 downwards.
GTCGGCGCGGAGCAGGTCGCCCAACGGCCTGACGGCCCGGGCGTCTTCCAGCTCGCCGAGGGCATACGCAGCCATTCTGGCGACCGCCGGCTCCTTGTCGTGCAGTGCGCGCGCAAGATCGTGGAACCCGCTCAAGTCCTCCGCATTTGCCAGGCCGAGGGCGGCGGCCTCTCGAACCCGGCCGTCTCCGGCCCGCAGCGCAGCGCGCAGCTGGCGAACCCTCCCTGGTTCGCCGCCCCGGCCCAGCATCCGCGCCGATGCGCGACGGACGCAGGCGAGCGGGCTCCCCAGCGCCTCGACGAGGAGCGCCGCCGCCGCCGGATCCTCTACTGGGCGACCGAGCGTTCGGCGCTGAGGCTCCAGACTCTCCTCATCTTTCAGGTTGCCGGTGGAATACTGGTCATCCCAGTGGCCCCAGTTGTTCCCAATGTTGGTAACCGCGAGTTGGCAGACGAGGGGTTCGCTCGCGGCAAGAGCCCGGAGCAAGGCACCCACGGCAGCGGAATCGGGCCCGCGCTGTTCCGGCCTGACACCAGCCCACGGGTCGGCGTCGTCGTAGTCCTGGTCATGACGCTGTGCATGGGCGGCTGTCCATGCCCCCGCAACGAGCAGGAGCGCGAGCACAACTGGGATGGCGGGGAAAGGACGGGCTGAAATCATCTGGCTCTCCAGGATCCGGCGTGGTGACGATACGTCGGGCGGAACGTCACAGCATTGGATGGCGGGGACGGGAAGAGGGTTGTCATGGACAGCAGCTCTCCCGAACCACATGTTGGTGAGACGAGCCTTTTCCATGAAGCGAGGCGGGGATCCACTGCCAGCTCCACCAACGATCGTTCTCCTCGCCGCACCACCGTGTTGGGCGCATGTTCCACTCGACCATCGAGACCGGGCTCACCCCCTCCACCAAGGTTCTGGAACAGAAGTGGGCCTCCAGCTGGATCTACGGCCTGGTGCCACCGAAGACCGTGGAGACGGTGCCGGCCGACGCGAATAGTGAGCGCGTGCAAGAGGCTTTCCGAGCGGCGGCTGACCGCGCGGCGGAAGGGCAGGCGTTGGTGCTGGTGCGCGTCGAGCGTTAGCTCAGCGGAACGTCCCGGGGCTCACCTGATACACCACGTGGTGGGACCCGACGTCGTCTTCCGGCGCCCAGAATCCGAGTTGCTCGGTCCAGCGTGTGGTCTGGAGCCGGCGGCCGCGCAGGGTGAGAAACCCACCCGCCCGCGTGGTCACCACTCCCAGCTTCCTCAGATCGGAAAGTCCTCTAAGCGACACCGTCGCGCGCTGGTCCACAATTCGTCGAGCCGCTGCCGGCCCGATGCCGGGGACTCGTACCAGCTCCTCGTAAGGGGCTCGCTGGACCTCCACCGGGAACCGCTCGGGGTTCGCCAGCGCCCAGGCGGTCTTTGGGTCCACTGCGAGGGGAAGGTTGCCGTCGGCTGCGTAGACCACCTCGTCAGCGGCGAAGCCGTATCCGTTCATGAGGTGCGCAGCCTGATACAGTCGGTGCTCCCGCAGGGCAGGGGTGGCCTGCACGTTTTCCATCGGCGTATCGCTGATGGGGCGAAACGCACTGAACTGCGGATGGTGGACGCCGCCTGCGGCCTTGAGCCGGCTGATCGTGCCGAGAAGGCTGCGGTCGGTATCCGGCGTGGCGCCCACCACGAACTGCATGGTCATGCCGGAGGCCCCGCCCGGATGGAGCGGGTCGGAGGGCCGGCCGTGAGCCCGAGCCTCCCGCTCCCGAACGACCAGCGAGCGCACCCGCTCGAAGTCGCGTAGCGTGGTCGAGAAGCTCTTGTCGGGCGCAATCTGGGCCAGGCTCTTGCCACAAGGCGCCTCGAAGTTGAGCGACACGCGACTGGCCAGGGCCGTGAGCCGATCGATCTGGGCCGTTTCGGAGCCCGCCACCAGCTTGACGTGGATGTACCCGCCGAACCGGTGCCGCTCTCGCAGCAGCTCCAGCACCTGGATGAGATCGTCCATGACCTTGACCGGTCGGCCGGGAATGCCGGTAGTGATGAACAGGCCCTGGCACCACCCTCGGTGATGCGCGCCGAGGAAGATGCGGACCAGCTCTTCGGGCTTGAGGAGAGTACGAGGCATGGGGCGGTCTCGGCGCATGGGGCAGTAGTGGCAGTTGTAGCTGCACGCGTTGGTCATGAGGATGCGAAGCAGCGACATTCGCATGCCCGGGGCGGGGCGGAGGTGGCGAATGTTGAGCGGCCGGAGCGCCCCCACGTCCTTGGTGTGCCGCAGACGCGGGGGCAGGCCTTCGCGGTCGTCGGTGGCTAGTGACATCAGGATGTCGAGCTTCTGTTCCAGGTCAGGATTGCGCATCGGATCGGTCCGGCAGAAGTTGCCGCTAGGTTACCCGAAGAAATACCGAAAGTCAAGACAGCCGCGGATCAAGGCTATAAAGGAACGGCTGTATACTAGGACCATCTGACTCCTTGGCTCGATGTACACCCCGATCTTCCCCACAGCGGCAACATTGATGACTTCGACATCCACCGCCCCGCCCAGGCAGAAATCCCCCGCGTATCCCGCGGTCCGGAACTTCATCGGCGGCCGCTTCGTCTCCGGTGAAATCCAATCACTCGACGTCATAAACCCGAGCGACGGAAGCCTTCTGTCCCGGGTGCCGCTCTCATCGGCCGCCGATGTGGATTCGGCGGTTCGCGCGGCGGCGGCGGCCTTTCCGGCCTGGTCCACCACTCCGATCAAGGAGCGGGTGCAGGTCTTCTTCCGCTACCGCACTCTGCTGGAACAACATCGGGACGAGCTCGCGGCCCTGATCGGGGAGGAGCACGGTAAGATCCGGAGCGAGGCCGAGGCGGAGATATCAAAGGCCATCGAGCTGACGGAGTTCGCCTGCTCGCTGCCCCAGATCGTAACCGGCGAAGTGCTGGAGGTGAGTCGGGGAGTCGAGTGTCGCACCGACCGTCACCCGATTGGAGTCGTGGCCTCGATCGTTCCCTTCAACTTTCCCAGCATGGTTCCGCACTGGACCATCCCTAACGCGATCGCGCTGGGGAACTGCATGATTCTGAAGCCGTCCGAGCTGGTGCCGCTGAGCGCGGGGCGCATCGCCGAGCTGTTGGCTGAAGCCGGACTGCCTGCCGGTGTGTTCAGCGTCGTGCACGGTACCCAGGAAGTGGTGGAGGCTCTCTGCGACCACGCGGGTATTGCCGCGATCACCTTCGTGGGCTCGACCCGGGTGGCCAAAGTCGTGTACCGGCGCGGTACCGCGAATCTCAAACGGGTGCTGGCGCTGGGTGGGGCCAAGAACCACCTCTTCGTCCTGCCCGATGCCGACCCCGACCTGAGCTCCAGCAACATCGTGGCCTCGATGTCCGGGTGCGCCGGCCAGCGCTGCATGGCGGCGTCGGTGATGCTGGCGGTGGCGGAGACCGATCACATCGTGCGCCGGCTGGTCGAGCATGCCCGTGGAGTGGTCCCAGGTGAGAATCTCGGGCCAGTCATCTCGCGGGAGGCTAAAGAGCGGATCGAGCGCCACATCGCAGAGGCGGAGGCGGCCGGCGCTACGGTGCTGCTCGATGGCCGAAAGGCGACTGTACCCGGGCGCGAAGGCGGGTTCTGGGTCGGTCCCACGATCCTGGATCATGTGCGGCCCGAGATGAAGGTTGCCCAGGAGGAGGTCTTTGGGCCGGTGCTGGCGATCGTGCGCGCTGGTGACGTCGACCAGGCGCTTGCCATCGAAAATGCCTCCCTCTACGGCAATGCCGCCTCGGTGTTCACCGAGAGCGGCGGCCTGGCGCGATACGTGACCGACCGTGCCAGCGCGGGCATGGTAGGCGTCAACGTCGGGGTACCGGTCCCGCGGGAGCCCTTCTCCTTCGGCGGGTGGAACGAATCGAAGTTCGGCGTGGGCGATATCACTGGCCACGGCTCCATCGAGTTCTGGACCAAGGCCAGGAAGACGACCACAAAATGGAACCGCGAAGCTGGCACCAACTGGATGGCCTGACCAATGACAGACGTGATGCCGCAGCCACTCACGATGCCGCCGTTCGAGTACATCCCGCGTCCGTACCGGGGTCCCTCACGCGAAGAGGTCCTGGCGCTGCGCCGACGGCACGTCAATCCCGCCGTCTTCACGCTGTACCGTGATCCCCTGATGATCGTCGAGGGGCGAATGCAGTACGTCTTCGACGAGACCGGCCGGCGCTACCTCGACATGTTCGCCGGCATTGCGACGGTGCCGTGCGGGCATTGCCATCCCGAGGTGGTCCGGCGGGTCCAGGAGCAGACCGCAACGCTGCAGCACAGCAGCACGATCTATCTCCATCCGAACCTAGCGTTGATGGCTCGGGCCCTTGCCGCGAAGATGCCGGCCGGGCTGGACGTGACCTACTTCGTCAACAGCGGGAGCGAGGCCAACGATCTGGCGATCACGATGGCCCGGCTCTTCACCGGGAATGTGGACGTGATCGCGCTGCGTAACGCGTATCATGGCGGGTCGCCCAGCTCGCTCGGCCTGACCTCACACCACACCTGGAAGTATCCGGTACCGCCGCAGCCGGGCGTGCACCATGCGCTCTGCCCTGATCCGGCGCTGAGCCGCTTTACGGGTACCCCGGAAGAGATCGCATCGGAGAGCGCCGCCGACATCCGGGACCTGATTCGCTACGCGACGCCGGGGAAGATCGCCGGCTTCATCGCCGAGCCGATCCAGGGCGTCGGCGGTGTCACCCGGGGAGCGCCCAACTACTTCCGGGAGGCCTACGCCGTTGCGCGCGAGCATGGCGGCCTCTGCATCGCAGACGAGGTACAGACCGGCTTTGGCCGAACCGGCGAACATTACTGGGGGTTCCAGAACTATGGGGTAACCCCTGACATCGTCACCCTGGCCAAGGGAATCGGTAATGGTGTCCCCCTGGCCGCGGTGACGACGCGGAGAGAGATCGCCGAGTCACTTACCAGCCGGATCCACTTCAACACCTTCGGTGGCAACCCGGTCTCGATGGCCGCGGGGTTGGCCGTGCTGGAAGTGATCGACCAGGATGGTCTGCAGGAGAACGCGCGGAAGGTCGGGGCCCGACTTGTCCGCGGACTGCGCCGGCTCCAGGAGGGTCACCCGCTGGTGGGTGGTGTGCGCGGCTTGGGCCTCATGCTGGGCCTGGAGCTGGTCAGTGACCGGGCCACGCGCGCAGCGGCTACCACCCAGACCCTCGAAGTGCTCGAGGCCGCGCGGGAGATGGGCGTGCTGCTGGGAAAGGGAGGGCTCGAGGGCAATGTGCTCCGCATCAAGCCGCCCCTGTGCATCACGCCGGAGGACGCGGATTTCGCGGTCGATGTGCTCGACCGTGCGCTCGCAAAGGTCATCCCTTCTCCCGGCGCCTGAGGTCTGCCAGCGCCAGGACGATCGACTCCTGAGACGCCAGCAGTTCCTGCATCGCCTGGCCGGAGCTCCTCGCCGGCCGGGTCGTCTCGAACTCTCCATCGTCCAAAAACGGTCTGAGCCTCTGCCAGACCGCTTCAGGAAGCACGGTCTCCAGATACTCCAGCGCGGTGCCTCGGAGATGTCGGTCGTCGGTGTGGAGGCTGTGAAAGGCGAGCCGGACCGTCTCGGCCGGAAGCACAAGCGACAGGAGCGTGAACAGGTGCTCCAGACTGCGGGTGGCCCTGCCTCGTAGCACCTCAGCTTCCATGGGGGACGTGTCGTCGTCCGGCAGATCGATGAGCTGCCGGGTCTCCCAGATATTGCGCTCCACCTCCATCTCCCGCAGCACCACCTCGAACACGCGGTCGCGGTCGACCCGGAGCCCGTGGATCTCTCTAGCGAGGTAGCTGAGCGCCCGGGCGGCACGGTAGCGGACCTCGAACCGCCGGTCGTGCATGGCCTCGAACAAACTCTCGAAGGCCTCGATGCGGCGAGACGCGGCCAGCACGGCCACCAATCGCCGCCGGATGGCAAAGTCCTCCTCCGGATCCAGCAGGTGGCGCGCGAACACCGCGGTCTCGGTTCGGGCCACCGATCGAAGGGCTTTGATGGCGTGAGGTGCTACCTCGTCCCAGGCGAGCAGCTCGATGGCAGGCTCGACCAGGTCCGATGGTATCGGCTGAGTTGCCAGCGCGTGCTGAATCTCCTCGGGATTCCCGCTGTTGAACGATTGCCGGAGCGGAGAGGCAGGGGCGCTGGGTACCGGATCGGGCGTTTCCGGCCTGACGACCGCAGTGGCCGAGGCGAAACCGGCGCGCTGCCGGATGCCGCTGAGATCGAAGCCGCCAACCGTCTGGAGCAGGGCTGATCCCTCGTCCTGCAGCGGGTCGGGAACCTCTCCGGCCCGACGTTGCAAGCTTCCCTCCAGTGCCGAGACGTAGCCCAGGTGCAGCCGGCGAGCCACCGCGAGCGCGGCCACCCCGAGTGCGACAGTAAGGCCGAGCAGGATCTGGTCGGCCGCCGCTCCGGCGAGCACCAGTGCCGCGGCGATGAGGGCGCCCCCCGCGATGTCGCCCAGTCTGGCCGCGACCACATCGATGAGGAGTTTCGTCGCGCGCTTCTCTCGAGGAGCCACCGGCGTGAACAGGAGCTCGTAGGCCGACCGGAAGATGGAGCTCCGGAGCACGACCTCTGCTCCGCGCGCCAACAGCACCGACGTGAGGCCGGGCACGATCAAGGCGCCCACAGCGCCCAGCGACACACCGGCAGGCAGGAGTGCCGCGCTGCGCGCGATGCCGAGACGGCCGAGAACCCGCCGGAGCGTAGTGACCTGAATGGAAATGCCGAGCAGCGCGGTGACGGTGTAGAAAACGGCAAACAGACGAAGCAGTTCTTCGCCCGAGGCAGCTGCCAGCGACGCCTGCGCCTTGAACACGTAATCCAGCATCCCTTCGGCGGCAGAGGTAAGCATCATCAGCGAGGCGAGCCCCATGAGATAGGGCGAGGCTCGCAGAATCCGGGCTGCCCCAAGCTGGGGCTCGTCGCCCACAAACGGTTCCTGCGCCGTCGTGGGGTGAGTGGCGCCGTGCTCGACGCCGAGGACCAGCAGGGCCGCGATCAGATGCAGCCCCGCCAGCATCGGCAGCATGGCGGTGAGTGAGAGCGTCGCCCCTACCCGCTCGGGCAAGACGCCGCCGAGCAGGCCGCCGACCGAGCCACCTGCGGTGATATAGCCGATGGTGCGTCGAGCAGTGCGCGGGTCGAAGCGTTCGGTAACGATGGCCCAGAAGCCGGAGACCAGCAGGGCTCCTAGAGCGGTGAAATGGAGATAGAGAACGGCTGCCGCGGGACGGCGGGCCTGGAACACAAGGGCCCATTCGGCCAGGAGCAGCACTGCGCTCAGCCCGAACAGGCGGGGGACCAGGCGGCTGGGGCGGCTTCGCGCCATGATTCGCGCCAGCAGCACCGATACGATGGCCGACACCGCCGCCGCCGCGATCACCATCGCCGGCAATGCGTCCACCCCGAAGCTGGAGAGGAACAGGGCGTCCCGGGTTGCCTTCCCAGCAATCTGGAAGGTGATCATCACCGTGCCGGCGGCCGTCGCGGCGGCCACGGCAGGGCCGTCGGCGGTGGACAGAAACTGCTTCATCGTCGCCGTTCAGGCCGAACCGGGCGCATCAGAACCCGAAGCCGGCCTGCGCATAAATCCCGGTTCGCTCGTCGCTCTTGGCAACAGCCAGCGAAAAGGTGTATGCGTGCTCGAGGTATGACAGCGAGACTCCCCCGCCGCCGGCCGCATGCCAGGTGTCGGAATTTTCGCCCGCGAGGAAGACCCGGCCCACATCCGCGAGACCAAAGATTCCGAAATCAGCCGGGAGGATCAGCTTTATCCTCGCGAGGGAGAGCCGCAGCTCGGTGGATCCGTAGGCTGACGCGTCCCCGGCATACCGGTTCACCCGGCCGAGCCGCACGGTCGAAGCGCCGCCGATGAACGCTGCGTCGAAGAAGGGGTACCCTCCCCACAGCTTCTTCCCGCCCACCCGAAGCGCGAGCGTGGGGTCCAGCGGCGCCTTGACCGAGAGATAGGTGACGGCCTCGGCATGCACCTCAGCATAGCTGCTGTCCACATCCCAGACCGCCGGATATGCGTTGCCACCCAGCTCGAGGAGCAGCCCGTTGCGGGCGCGAGCCGGCCGGTCGCGGCTGTCGTAGCGCAACGTGAGCGCGCCACCCACCGCGCCGAAATTCCCGGTGCCGTAAAGATTGCCGAGGGATGCGAGGAAGCGGCCTGGGCGGTCATCGGTGGAGACATACCCGAGGACCGGTCCCAACCGGAGGGTCGCCCTGTCGCCCAGCCCAAACACGAGCGAGGGCTGGAGACCGAGTGCGTCCTGGGTCACCCGGTAGAACTCGTTGTTTCCCGGTGCCGGGTTGTCGTTACCGAACCCGCTGAAGCTGATCACATCGATGCCCGAGGCGCGAGCGAGCAGTTCGAAGCGGGTGGCGGAATTCTCCCTTCGGAACTCCCCTTGATACTCCACCCGGTAGCTCTTGGGCCCGGTGGCGAAAGCGGCCCGGAACTGGTGGCGGCTGGCGTAGGGATCTTGGCGGAACCCATAGACGGTCAGGGTCCGCCTCCCGCCGAGCAGCACGCCGATATCGGGGCCAAGGCTCAGAGAGGTACTCGCTGTCCAGCGTTTGCCCCAGTCTCGCTCGGGCACCGCCTCCGGGTTCTTGCGGCGGATGGTATAGGGACGGCGGTCGACCTTGCTTCCGGAGCCCTCGGTCCGCGCGGGGCCTCCGGCGTCGTCATAGAAGCGCTCCGAGCCCTTCCGAGTTGAATCGACCAGCCGGTCCTGCCCCTCTCCTGCCAGGACCCGGAGCATGGGGCCGCCGCCCCCGCCGCGTACCACGGCCCGGTCGTCTCCGCCATCGAGAAAGAGACGCACCTCCCTGGTGGCGGGATCGAATCGGCGCCGGAAGTAGGGATCGTCCGCCTTGCCCGGCTCAGCCAGCGTCAGCTCCACCGCGCCATCGGACTCCCGGGTCAGGCTGGCTTCGTCGTCGGCATCCGTGGCGTGGACGTCCACCTGCTTGGCCAGGAGGTCGTAGTAGCCCCGGGCGGCCTTGAGCAGGTGATCCCGCCGGGAGCGGAGCGAGGCGGCCAGCTTAGCTCCGGCCAGCGCATAATGCTCCGGCGGAAGGGCGCGTACGGCCTCGTTGATCACCTGGTCGCTGAGTGCCGACTGGAGCCCGATCGCGGTTGACTCCCACACCGGCCACTCCAGCTCCACCAGGAGCCGGCGATCGAGATCGCGGCCGTTCCAGGTGGCGCCGGCAAGGTAGGGATAATTGGCCCCGAAATTGGTCAGCTGTGGTGCGGTCTGGCGCGCGACGGTCAGGAGGACGCCGTCGTACTTCGCGAAGGCCTGATCGCGATCCTGCGGAATGGGGACCCAGCGGCGTGGAACCACGTCGCCAAAGCGAGCCCAGCTCCACTGGCCGGCATGCCGGTCCCAGTCGCCGATCAGCACGTCGAGGAGCCGCGCGGTGAGAAAGAAGCGGGTCTCGACCCGGTCGTCAGGGCCGCGAGCCATCCGCGCGAGCAGCGAGTCGGTGTCGATGATCTCCGTCGCGCCGCCCCAATGCGCCGGGACGCTCCGCGAACCGCCCACCCGGTCCTCCAGAAACCCCATCAGCCCGGCAAACTCGGGCCGGAACTCGCCCAACCGGGAGTCATCGGGAAGGAGGTACAATCGCGACTTCCCGTGGAGGATCCCCGCCGCATCGAGCAGTGGGCCCACTACGAGCGGGCCGGCAGGGAGGGCCGAGCTGGTCTGGTCGCGGACCACGTCACCGGCGACGGTGGAACGGAGCTCCGGCGGCAACATGGCCGACGGATCCTTGTCCACGGATCGGAAGAAGAATTCACGTCCGTCGCGCGCCACCAGGAGCAGTGATTTTGTCTGCTGCCCACCGCCTTTCGACACCGGCTTCAGTCCGCCGCCGAAGGTACGGAGGTCGAGCACCGGTACGGATATTGGTGTCGACCAGAGCGAGCGATACTCCGGGCCGAACAGAAGGCGGTGCAGTCCGCTGGCTCGGTAGCGGGGCCCGGCGGCCTGCAGTCTCCGCTCCTCTGCGCCGCTGTCCGGCCCTTGCCCGGCGAGCCCCATTCCACTGGAGGCCAGCAGTGTTATCCCCAGCACGATCGCTCTCGTAGCATTCATAGCGCCTCACTCCGCTGCGGTCGAGAAAACCTCACGACTACCCCCATCGGCATCCACCTGCAGGATGGCAAGTCGGGCCGGTCCCGCCTTCGGCACGTCCAGCCGGGCGTAACCGCTGGCCCGTCTGGCGAAGAGGGTCCCGCGAATCGGCACTGCCTTGCCGCTGTGTCCGTAGATCCCGGCGCCGCTGACCAGCTCCAGCCGCGCCGGCCCGCCCGACAGTACCTGCAAGTTGTGGTCGTGTCCCGCCGCGTACAGAGACGGCGGGGCGGCTGCCATCGCCCGGCGAAACGCCGCGATGAGCCGCTGATATGCCCGTGAGGGGATGTCCTGGCTTGATATACCCTGCTGCCGGGCGGCCGGATACAGGGAGCCGATCCAGGGGAGCGGGATCCAGAGCGACGACTTGATGGCCGTCAGGGGGAAGAGGTGATCCCTCAATTCGAAATGCCCGCCATGTTCGCCCCCCGAGCGCAACGGATGATGCTGCGCCATGACGACCAGCCGGCCACCGGCCCCGGTCAGCGCGGCCCGGAGCGAGTCCACGACTTCCGACTCTGCCCCGGCGCCGCAGCCGGAGTCGGGATCTCTGGGCTTGGCTCCTGAATGCAGCCACCACTGGGTGTCCAGCAGTATCAGCCGCAGCCGCGTCCCGATGTCCACCACGCTCGGGCCGGGGCAGCCACCGCCTGGCCGGAGTAACACCCTTCCGGCGCCCAGCGAATCCACGAACCGTTCCTGCCGCTTGATCGCATTCCATCCGTCCACGCCCTGCTTGGCCCAGTCGTGGTTTCCGGGGACCAGGTACCCTCGGGCGCCGGTGGAGGTAACCGCCTCCACCTGCGCGGCCAGATGACGCTCCGCCTCAGGTCGGCCGGCCCGGCCCGGCGGAGGCAGTCCCCGCGGATAGGCGTTGTCCCCGAGGAAGACCACCACCCGCTCGGAGTGACGCGAGGCGAGGTCTCGCCGCAACGCCACGAGCACCGGCTCGCCGGCCGAATCGGGCTGGCCCGCATCGCCGATGAGATAGAGGCTCGCCGCAACCTCTTCGGGCCGGATCGCGGGCACCGGAGCGACCGGGGGCGGGCGATGCCCCCCGCAGGCCAGTGCACTGGCGAGCGCCAGGGCACTCCAGTTCGGGCTCACCGGGCAGCTGCGTCGCTCTCAAGCGCTTTCGATTTCCGGGCGTACTCGCGGCCGACCGCGACAGCGAGGAGCAGCCAGATGCCGGCGAGGCCCAGATTGACCCTGGCAAAGCCCGATGTCCCAAGACCGAGCATGGTGACACCCACAAAGACGAGCGCGGCGGACATGACGTCACCCGCCCGCCAGAAAAAGGAGTCTATGACTTGTTTGGCCTTGTACTTCTCCTCCCGGCTGGTGGGGAGGAACAAGACGTTGCGCACCGTATTCTGAACCGAGTAGTCGGTGGCATTCTCCGCGATCTTCACCGCGCGCACCAGCGCCAGAATCGGTACGAAGGCCAGCAGGGTGTAGCCGGTAAGTGCAATCAGGGGCAGCACGAGGATAGCTGCCTTCACCCCAAAGTACTTCAGGATTCGGGAGACAACGAATAGCTGAACCAGGAGACCTGTCACGTTGACGATGAGAAAGAAATCGGAATAGAACCGTGCGATATACTCCGGGACCGCCAGTCCACCAGCCGTGCCCGAGCTGACCGCGGCCTCGGCCGCCTCGGCCACTGTCCGGCCCAGGATGTACTCACCGGTGGTGTTGACCCAGTTGACGAGCAACATGAGCAGCGCGATGAGTAGCAGATACCGGCTGCCGAACACGAGGCGGAAGGTGCCGGGCCGGCTGGTAGGACCTATCCCAGGCAATGACACCGTGAGCTTCTGGCTGTCCTCCATGGCCTGGATCTGATATTCGCCGGTCGCAGCCGGTATTTCGGCCGTGGTCAGGTGAGGGGGCAGGTGGGTCTCGTGCCTCGCCCTCTCTCGCGCATCAACCGCATTGCTGACCGCCGCCGCTACGACGAGCAGCCCAGCCGCAACCAGCAACGCCTGCGATACACCAACCAGAGGAATAATCCGGCCGGCGACGATACTTCCCACGACTGCACCGAACGACATTCCGAAGGCGACAATGACAAACAGTCGCTCGCCCTGATCCTTGGTATAGACATCGTTGGCGAACGACCAGAACTGCGCCACGATCATCAGGCTGAAAATGCCCACCCACAGAAAGAAGATGACGCCCACCGGCACGTTTGCCTTGGTGAGCCCGTAGAAGGCGACGAGGCACAGCACGAAGAAGGCGGTGACGGCGTTGAGCAACCCGCGTCGTGGCAGTCGATCTGCCAGAAGCCCGTAGGCCGGAACAAGGCCGAGAAGCATAATCGCCTGCCCGGCCGCAGCGTACGACTTCACCTCGGCACCCTCGCTCGACAGGATGAGTGCCTCTCGTAGCGGCTTGATGATGTAGTACGCGGTGAGGAGGAGAAAGATGTTGAGCGTGAGGAGAAGCGCGGTACCTGCTTCGCCCGGTCGAACGTCGGTGAACACGCTCAACGCGCGATCCAGTAGGCCGGCCCGTTCCCTTTCTTCCGGGCGGGCCCGGGTTCGCGCTGTCATTTGTGGTTGGCCCTACTGTTCCTTGCGCTCATGCCCGCCCGGCGCCGACCGGAGGCGCGGGGGTGTCTACCGACTCCCACGTGGAATCAATCGTCTTGGTGAGCATCTGCGTGTCACTCTCGACCGGCTCCGCACGGGTCGACGCGGGGTGGTGCCGGTCCCACCAACGGTGGGCCTGGTCATCGGTCCAAGTCGTGGAGACAGCGGTGGCCAGTCGGCGAGAAAGCTCGCCTGCGGTCTGCGGCCGATCCTCGGGATATTTCGCGAGGCAGGCCAGAATGACGCTGTCCAGCTCGGACGGAATCTCCAGCTCGCTACGCTGTGAAGGAGGGATCGGCATGGCGTTGGCATGCTGATACATGAGCTGGATGGCATTGGGTGCTTCAAAGACAAGGCGTCCGGTCAGCAGCCAGTACCCCACGCAGCCCAGCGTGTAGATGTCCACCCGGTGATCGGCCACACGATCACCGCGTACCATCTCTGGAGCGATGTAGGCCGGGGTACCCGTGGTGCTATCGGGCGCGGTCAGGAGCGTCGCCTCGCGGGCGCCATCGTCGATGGCCTTTACCAGACCGAAGTCCAGCACCTTCACAAAGTCCACGTCGAGTCCCAGTCGGCAGGTAAAGATGTTGGAGGGCTTGATGTCGCGATGGACCAGGCCACGGGTGTGCGCCTCCTCCAACGATGCGCAGGCTTGCCTGAGGATGTGCACGACACGCTCCGGGGGAAGCGGACCGAACCGCTCCACCAGTGTCTCCAGATCGAGTCCGTCCAGCAGTTCCATCACCAGGAAGAAGGTCCCGTCATTGGCGACGCCGAAGTCGTAGAGACCGATTGTGTGCGGCGATCTGAGCGACGCGGCCGCCTCGGCCTCCCGCCGGAACCGCTCCACGATCACTCGGGCGGCAGCGGGCGCGCTGGATCCGAGAATCTCCGGCCGGATCAGCTTCACGGCGGCCGGACGCGCCAGCATCTGGTGGGTGGCTCGGAACACCTCCCCCATCCCGCCACGGCCCAGCGGCTCCTCCAGTCGATAGCTGCCGAGCTCGCGTGCGCGCCTCACCTGGTGGCCCAGCTGATAAATGATCTTTACCGGGATGACGCTCATGAAGGCACAGACGTAGTTGGGCAGGAAGGCCCAGAGCAAATAGAATGCGCTCAAATTGACTGGGACCCCGCGAAGGTGACTGAGGTAGAGCGCGAGCGGCTCGGTGGAGGCCGCCAGGAGCGACGTTACCAGCGTCTTCTTCGGAGTGTTGGGTACGATCGCCGGGTAGAACAGGATTGGAATGCAGACCCAGGAGACCCGGGGGCTGGTCGGCACCGGTGCCCATTGGCTCAGGATGGACACCAGCATGCACTGGAGCACCAGAAAGCCCGCTCCCACATCCATCAGTACGGGCTTGCCACTCAAACGGTGGGCCAGCACGGTCATGGCGATGGAGCTGGCGATCCCTGTTGCGGCGACCAGATGTCCCGGGAGAGGCCACAGGTCTTGCAGGAAGGACATCTCACCAAACCACCCTGCCACGACCGTGTTCATGAAGAGGGTCAAGGCCCACAGGGAGGCGAAGACGATGCCCACGATTCCGAGCCGTCGGCAGGTCTGCCCTACGACATCACTGGGCAGGCTCTGGCCGGGCCGGGAGCTCACAGTAGCTCGCGAGGGGGTCGATGGGCGGCGGCCCAGAAGGCGTCGTGGGTGCATGAGATTGTCGGGTCTAGGGGTTCACCCCTAAGCCTACCACCGTTAATGGCACTCCGGAACACCGGGCGATCTTACGGTCTGACACGCCGTTGCCACATTCAGAATTCGAACGTACGTTCGAGCCGAGAGGTTCCATTCCCGAATATTCGCCACGATCGAGCCGTTCCCGCCCGGCCAGACATCCACGAGCGGCCTATGGCCTTGAATCCGAAAATCTGGCAACCCGTTGCTGCGGTGCTCGCGGTGGCTAATCTGGCGGCAGTGTGGTTTGCTGCCGCCCCGGGTGAACCGTTGCACGCCTCGATCCATGCCGCCCTGGCGGTGGGCTTCGGCCTGGGGGCGCAGCGGCTGGGAATTCGCCGTCGAGGGTCCTCTGTGGACGAGAGCCTCTCAGCCGAAATCCTGGAAGAGCTTCCCATCTTACGCTCCGAGGTCGCCGAACTCACCGAGCGGCTCGACTTTGCGGAGCGTCTCCTGGCCCAGCGCCAGCCGGCTGACCATCGGCCCTCGTCCCTGAGCCCATGAAGCTGATCTCCGCGATCGGCCTTGTGGTCCTGGCTGGGTGCCAGCGGGCCGGGGCCCCGGTTCCCGGTCCGGCGCGCTGCGGACCAGCAGTACCCCGGTCGGCGATGCACCCGATTGCCCTCCATCCGGCCCTGCTCGCGGGAGAGTACGAGCTGACCCGGGTTCAGAGCCAGCCCACGAGCGGGGTCTCACTCTCCGGGCGTCTCCACCTGGCTCCGCTGGACTCGGCTACCAAGGCAGGCGCCGTTGGGGGGCCAGTGCGCGACCTCACCGGCTGGCTCGACCTCGAGGGAGGCGATCCAGAGGGGCGCCCCGAAGCGGTGCTGGCCGGCCAACATCTGCGCCTCGGACAGGCCGGTCAACCGGACGCTCCGGTCCATATCCTGACCATCACCGCCGTGGCGCCCGAGGGCTTTTGGGGCTGGTGGCGGGCAGACCCGGGCATGGCGGTGCACACCGAGCCCGGCACCGATCGGGTTCTGCCCGATCCGGCCGGCTACTTTTGCGCCCTGCGCATCGGCCGGTAGCGTGCCTGCCTGATGGGGAGGCCCTCCACTCCCAGCGCGGGATTGCTGCTGTACCGCCGTGCCTCGGGCAGGCTCGAAGTTTTCCTGGCTCACCCGGGCGGCCCATTCTGGCTCAAGCGTGACGCGGGCGCGTGGACGATTCCCAAAGGCGTGGCAGAGCAGGGGGAAGACATCCTCGCCGCGGCCTGTCGGGAGTTTGAGGAGGAGACCGGCATTCATCCCGTTGGACCCTTCCTTTCACTCGGCAGCGTCCGGCAGAAGGCGGGGAAGTTGGTGCACGCCTGGGCCTGGGAGGGAGACGCCGATCCCGACCGGGTCACCAGCAACACCATGCAGACCGAGTGGCCTCGCGGCTCGGGACGGGTTCTTACCTTCCCCGAAGTTGACCGCTGCGCCTGGTTCGAGCCCCGGGCAGCCAGAGAGAAGATCAACCCAGCCCAGGCGCAATTGATCGAGCGGCTGGAGCTGGCCCTTTCCGGGCCGCCGCCCGCCGTGTAGGGAGAAATTCTAGCTTGGTGTCCTGGTTTGTTCTTGTGCTTTCGTGCTCGCCGCTCAGTTCAGTCAGGACGAGCCCCGCCCAACCCTGCGGGGCGTCACCCAGGTCGGTGGCCCTCTTCCGGGCCACGGTCGCGGCCACCGAAGAGGCGATCTACAACTCGCTCCTTGCCGCAACATCGGTGACCTCCCGGGGCGGATCGGTGGAAGCGCTGCCGGTTGCGGAAGTCCTCGCCATGCTGCGTGCGCATCGCGCTACGCTGACCCGGTGACGCCGTCGGCCGACCATTTCTCAGGGCTGGCTCCGTCCTACGCTTCCTGCCGGCCCCGATACCCGGATGAGCTGTTCGACTATCTGGGCGAGCAGGTGAACCGGTACGACCTCGCCTGGGACTGCGGCGCAGGAAGCGGACAGGCAACCATCCCCCTGGCCCGCCGGTTCAAACGGGTCATCGCCACCGACATCAGCCCCGCCATGATCCACCACGCGCCTCGCCATCCGGCGGTGGAATACCGCGTTGTCCCAGCGGAGGGCAGTGGCCTGGAACCCGCCTCCGCCGACCTGGTCACGGTGGCGCAGGCTTTACACTGGCTGGACATCCAGACCTTTTATGCCGAAGCGGTTCGGGTGCTGGTGCGTGGAGGGGTGCTCGCAGTCTGGAGCTACGGGAGGCAGTATCTGGATGAGCCGATACTCGACGGCATCCTCCGGCGCTTCCACGACGAGGTCGTAGGCCCCTACTGGCCTCCCGAGCGCCGCCACGTGGAAGCCGGCTACCGCACGCTCCCTTTCCCGTTCCCCGAACTCCCGGGCCCTGCGCTGGTCATGCAGGAGACCTGGAGCCTGGCTCAGCTCCTAGGCTATGTGGGAACCTGGTCGGCCTCCCAGCGGTTTCGGGAGGCTGTGGGCCATGATCCGGTGGATCACCTCAGGGAGGACTTGGGGCGGCACTGGGGTGACGAGTCGTTGTGCCGGCAGATCCGATGGCCGCTGAGCCTGCGAGCAGGCCGCCTCCCTGCGCGCCAGCCTTGAGCGGTGCGGGAGAGACCGGCCGTCCGCTGGTGACTGGCGAGCCCATCGGTGTTACCTTCATTCAGTCCCTCAACTGAATAGTGAATGAAGATACTCGACGAGCTCTCGTCCGCAGGGGCTGTGCGTGCCGCTGCCGGAATCTCGGTTCTTGTGGTAGATGACGAGACTGCGGTCCGTCGCTTCGCCGCGCGGGTTTTGGAGCGGGAGGGCTACGTGGTGCTCGAAGCCAAGGACGGGATAGACGCCCTGGAGCTGTTCGGGCAAAAGGACCTCTCCGTTGACGTGGTGGTATCGGATATCGTGATGCCTCGACTCAACGGCGTCGAGCTGATGCAGGCGCTGGTCGTCTCCCATCCCGACATTCCGGTCATTCTGATGTCCGGGTTTGCCACTGGGGCGCTGGCGGAGCTGGGTATCGCCGCACCCTGCGCCATACTTTCCAAGCCATTCCCATCCGACCGGCTGGTTGAGGAGGTGCGCCGCTGCGTCAGGCAGCGGGACAGATAGTGACCTGCTTCACGTCGTAAATCAGCTCCCCCCGCTCGTAAGCTCGGCTGTCCGCCCCTTCACAAAGAGACCTTCCTGGCGCGTGTATTGCCATGAATGTCCCCTTCTCACGGCGTCGACTGTTCCGTCCCCGCCGGGATGCCGATGTTCGCACGTTCGTCTAAAACTGGTTCCGGATAGCATTTAGATTCCGGGTCGCCGTTTCAGGCGCCCATTTCCCTGACTACTGGCTCTATTCGAATGCAAGGCGCTGCGATGCAGAACGCGAGGCTCCTTCCTTTCATGATTGCCGTTAGTCTGCTGGCCTGCGGTGGCGGAGACCCGGTGGGGCCAACGACTCCAAGCCTGGCGGTCACGATAAGTGGGCTGCCCGGCGGAGCCGCGGCGCAAGTCATGGTCACAGGCCCAGGGGGCTACAGTCAGCCCCTGTCCGGGACCCAGACCCTGACGCCCCTCCCGGCTGGATCGTACACTATTACAGCCTCGACCGTGATGGTCGGAGCAGCCTCCTACTCCGGTTCTCCCGCCAGTCAAACGGTGATCGTCGGCGCCACTACGCTGGTGTCGGTCACCTACAGCCTCATCTCCGCGGGCGGTTCCCGACTCCTGGTAAACATCAACGGTCTGGCCTCCGGCACTCCGGCGGCCCTGACCGTGATCGGCCCTGGCGGTTACAGCCAGACTGTGACCACCACACAGACGCTTACTGGCCTTGCGTCCGGCACCTACACGGTTGCAGCCCAGGATGTCCTGGTGGGTGGAACGCCGTATACCGCGGCTCCTGACAGTCAGAGTGTCACGGTGAATAGCACCACCGCAGCGGTCACGACCACGACCTACGGTCCACCGCCCAGTGGCCTGCTTAATCTTCGGATTGACGGCCTGTACCTCACCCAGAGCACTCAGACCTATGATGGTGCGGTGCCACTGGTGGCGAACCGCAATGGACTCCTGAGGGTGTTCGTCACCGCCAACTCGGCCAATGCCGCGCATCCAGCCGTCAGGATCCGTTTCTACCAGGATTTCGTGCTGCAATCCGAGCAGACGGTGTCCTCGGCCGCGCTCACAGTCCCCATCTCCGCGGACGAGAGCTCGTTAAGCTACTCCTGGAACCTCCCAGTCCCGGGTACGCTTATCCGGCCCGGACTCAGCATCCTGGCCGAGGTGGACGTAGCGAACGCCGTGGCGGAGAGCGATGAGATGGACAACGCATTTCCTGCCGCCGCGCCCAAGGCAATGACGGTGCGGGTTGTGCCTGCCCTCAACATCATGTTCGTACCGGTGCTCCAGCGGGGAAACCGCTACCTGGGCAATGTGAACGCCGCAAACACCGCAGGCTTTCTCGACCTCGCGAAGCGGATGCATCCACTCGACACTTACAACGCTTTTGTTCATGCGCCGTATACCACGAGCACTTCTGATACGCTCCAGGACGAGAACACCAACTTTGCGTGGAGCACGATTCTGGGCGAGATCGACGCGCTTCGCGTCGCCGAACACAGCTCCCAGTACTACTATGGTGTGGTCCAGACCTCCTACCAGAGCGGTGTTGCGGGCGTTGCCTACGTGAGCGGCTCCTCCAACCCACAGCGCGCGGCACTCGGCTGGGATGCACTTCCCAGCGGCAGCGCCGTTCTCGCCCATGAGCTGGCGCATAACTGGGGGCGGAACCACGCTCCCTGCGGACAGCCCGCGGGTGTGGATGGCTCCTACCCCTACGCCGATGGCAGAACCGGCGTGTATGGCCTGGACGTCGTTGCTCAGACCCTGAAGCCGCCGACGACAAGCGACATCATGGGCTACTGTGATCCGAAATGGATTGGTGACTACAGCTACAAGGCCATTCTCAACTACCTGAGCCCGACCAGTCCGTTGGTGGCGAGCTCTGTAATCAGCGGAGACGTTCAGCCCTGCCTTCTCATCTGGGGACACATTCGTAACGGTGAGATGGTGCTCGAGCCGGCGTTCCGCTTAAATACTCGTCCCAGCCTTCCTGGGCGTTCAGGGCCATACTCGGTCTCCGCCGCCGGGGAGAACGGAGCTACGCTGTTCAATTTCTCCTTTGCGCCTAAAGAGATTGCCGACCTGCCGGGGGGGCAGAAGAACTTTGTCTTCGCCGTGCCACTTTCGGATGCTCGAGCCAGGCAGGTGGCTACCCTCCGGCTCGGCGGTCCCGGCCGCCAGACGGTTCGCAGGGCCCAGCTGCCGGTGTCGGCCGGCCCGCAGGGGGCCGGCGCCAGGCCGCCCTCGGCCAGCGTGCGACGGCTGGCCAGCGGCGGAACGGGAATCCAATGGGACGCACGGACGCACCCAATGGTGATGGTGCGCGATGCTCGGACCGGTCAAGTGCTGTCACTGGCTCGCGGCGGGACCGTGCAGCTGCCGGGCGCCCGTCAGGAGATCGATCTCGTATTTTCGAATGGGGTCACCAGCAGCGCCAGGCGGGTTCCGGTAACCCCGTGATCAGGCTCGCCTTCATGGGTCTGGCTCTGGGATTGACTGCCTGTGGAGCGCGGGCCTCTCGCGCGCCGGCGCAGGAGCCCAGCGAGGCAGCGGGACAGGCGCTTGCCATCAGCCTGGAACGCACGCCCTGCTTCGGTACCTGCCCGGTGTACACGGTTTCCGTGTCACCCTTTGGCCAGGTCACCTTTGAGGGCCGGGCCCATGTCCGCCACCTCGGCACGGCTCGGGGCCAAATTCCACCACGGCGGGTTGACTCCCTGCTGGTGGAGATCGAGAAGGCCGGCTACTTCCGCTTTGCCGACCGGTATGCTGCCTCAGAGCCGGCCTGTGGCCGCTACGTTACCGATCTGCCTGCCGCGATCAGCACCGTCAGGCTCGGCGGGCTGACCAAGCGCATCGAGCACGATCACGGATGCGGCTCCGCGCCCGGCGCCCTCGCGGTCCTGGAGAAGAGAATCGATGAGGTGCTGGGGTCGAGCGAATGGATAGGTAGTAGGCGATAGGGCGCCGTACGCCTTACCGCCTTTGAGATGGATCCAGCCGGTCCCGCACTGCATCGCCCAGCAACGTCGCGGCCACCACCACGAGAACCAGCGCCACGCCCGGCGCGGTAGCTACCCAGGGGGCGTTGACCAGTGTATCCCGTCCGGACGCGATCAGGTTTCCCCAGGATGGGGTAGGTGGTTGCACCCCAAGCCCCAGAAACGAGAGTCCGGCCTCCAGCATGATGGCGTTCCCCACGCCGAGCGCCGCCGCCACGATAACCGGGGTCAACGCGTTGGGCAGGATGTGGCGGATCAGCACCCGCGGACCTCGCACGCCCAGCGCCACCGCGCTCTCAACAAACGGCCGCGCAGCCAGCGCTCGCACCTCCCCGTGGACCAGGCGAGCGATCGTCATCCATCCGGTCAGGCCGAGCACGACGATTACCAGCGCCGCGCTGGGCTGCCACAGCGAGGCGAGCAGCAGCAACAGCACCACGCGGGGGAGGGCCAGGGCAAAGTCGGTGAGCCCGAGCAGCACCAGCCCGGTGCGACCCTGCCAGAACCCGGCCGCGGCTCCCACCGCCATGCCGATGACGACCGAGAGCAGAACCGCCAGCAGGCCCACGCCGAGCGACACCCGGGCGCCAAACACCAGGCGCGACCACACATCCCGCCCGAAGCGGTCGGTGCCCAGCAAATGGAAGGCGCCGTGGAGGTCGGTACTCAGTGGAGGCAGGAACCGGGTGGCCACGATATCCTGCTGGAGCGACGGGTCCACTGCCAGCAGCGGGGCCATTAGCGCCGCCAGAATGGCGAGCACCAGGACCGCGAGGCCAAATCGTGCCCGGGGATCGTGGAGCAGGGAGCTCTCTCTTCTCATTCAGGCCGCCCCGCCCGAAGGCTGCGCTCGCAGCCTGGGATCGGCCCAGGCGGTCAGCGCTTCCGCGAGCAGGTTGCCCACGACCACCAGGGTCGCGCTCACCGCCGTCGCGGCCATGATCACCGGATAATCCCGCGCTCCCACCGCCTCCACCATGATTCGTCCGACACCGGGCCAGGCGAAGATCGCCTCGATGAACACAGCACCGGAGAAGAGGGCCGGCAGGGAGAGGCCGAGCAGGGTGAGCACCGGGATCAAGGCGTTCCGCAGCACGTGACGCAGCGTGACCTGCACCGGCGACAGCCCTTTTGCCCGGGCGATGGCCACGTGGGGGGCGTTCCGGACGTCGAGCATCGCGCCCCGCACGAAGCGGGCGGTGCCGCCGATGCCGATCAGCGTCAACGTCGTCAGGGGGAGCGCAAGATGACGCAGCCGGTCGGCGAGCCGGTCCCATCCGCTGAGGAAGTCGGCGTCGAACCCCGCGGCGCCAAAAGCAGGCAGGGCGCGCGCCCAGTAGGTAAAGACCATGACCAGCATGAGCCCGAGCCAGTAGCCGGGGAGCGCGAACAAGGTCACGGTAATGACCGACAGTGTGGTGTCGAGCCGGCCGCCTCGCGTGGCCTGGATAGCCCCCACCACGATGCCGAGGATGTAGCTCAGGACCAGCGACAGTCCTACCAGGCTTACCGTGGCCGGCCAGGCGGCGGAGATCATGCCACGTACGGGCCGCCCGGTGGCAATGCTGCTGCCCCAGTCGCCACGGACGAACCGGCCCAGCCACACGGTGTATTGCTCGGGGATCGGGCGGTCCAGCCCTAACGCCTGCCGCTGGGCGGCGAGCTGCTCCGGGGTGGCGGTAGGGCCGACCAGCAGGAGTGCCGGATCGCCGGGAGCCAGCCGGATGAGGAAGAACATGAGCGTCACGACGCCGACGACCACGGCCAGGCCGGCGAGCGCGCGACGGACGAATGCTCGGAGCATGGGATGGAATGTACGTCTACCTCGCCACCCTCCGCTGCGGTGGGGCCGGGTGCAGCCTGACCCTTGTCCGGGCTAGAATTCGCCGTGCTTCCGACTCGAGCGTGGTTTCTCCTCTGCACGGTCCTGGCGACCGCGTGCGGATCAAACGCGAACCGCCGCGGCGACACCGTGCTCTTCGCGTCCGGCGCGGACCTTCAGAGCATCAACCCGTTGCTCACCGTCCATCCGCTCGCGCGGCAGGTACAGCGCCACGTGCTGCTGACCACGCTGGCTCGCTACGACAGCGCGCTGACCCCTCAGCCCTACCTCGCCCGCTCCTGGGAATGGTCATCCGGGCGCCGGCGACTGACCTTCCATCTCGAGCCGGCCGTGCGTTGGCATGATGGCCGGCTGACCACCGCGCGGGATGTGGTTTGGACCCTGAATGCGGCCCGGGATCCGGCCACCGGGTACCCCCGCACGAGTGAGCTCGGCGGACTCGAGTCGGTTACCGCGCCGGACGATTCGACCGTCGCCTTACGGTTCCGCGAGCCGCAGCTGCGTTTTCCCGATCCGCTGACCGACCTCGCCATTCTGCCGGCCCATCTGCTCGACACGGTGCCCCACGCCCGACTGCGGCAGGCGGAATGGAACACCACGCCGGTCGGCAATGGTCCCTTTCGATTCGTGTCGCACGAGCCGAACCGCCGCTGGGTGTTTGCCGCCAATCCCGACTTTCCCCCGGCGCTCGGCGGGCCGCCCGGGCTCCGGCGCTTTATCGTCGTCGTAGTGGATGAGCCGACCACCAAGCTGGCGGCGCTCACCTCCGGTGAGCTCGACTTTGCCGGCATCCAGCCCGCCCACGCCGAGTTCGTGCGCCGCGACTCCAATCTCACCGTGTTGAGCTTTCCCCTGCTGCAGACCGACGGCATCGTGTTCAACACCCGGCGCCCTCCGTTCAATCGGCTCGGGACCCGTCGTGGGGTCAGCGATGCCATAGACCGCCGCGAGCTGGTAGACGCCTATATCTACGGCTTCGGCACGCCGGCGCTGGGCCCTGTGCCGCCAACCGCGCCGGGCTATCTTCCGCCGGCTTCCTCGCCGGCCCTGAAGGCGCCGCGCGACCCCGGCCGGGTGAGCTTCGAGCTGCTGACCGTGGGGAGCGGTGAAGCTCCGCTGGAGCAGATGCTCCAGGCTCGCTTGAAACGCGCGGGATTTGACGTGACCATCCGTCAGCTGGAGCTGTCCGCTTTCCTCGGCCGCGTCTACGGCGCGAATCCGGATTTCGATGCCGCGGTGCTCGGTATCCCGGGTGATCCTGGTCTCGGTTACCTCGGGCCGCTTGCCAGACTCGCGGGCCTCGAGCCGCCGTCGGACCCTGCAGCTGCCCAGCGTCTCTTCGCCGATTCCATGCCGGTAGCCTTCTTGTATCACTCACGCGGTCTTCAAGGCATGAGTCGACGCGTGCACGGAGTCACCATGGATCTGCGAGGGGAGCTTCCTACGGTACGCGACTGGCGGGTGGCCCAGTGAGCCGAGCTCCTGCTGCGCGCACTGGTCCGGCGTACAGTGCGGCGGCGCCGGTGCGGCTGGACCTGGCGGGAGGCTGGACCGACGTTCCTCCATTCTCGGCCCGTGAAGGTGGCGTGGTCGTGACCGGCGCCATTCAGCTGTTTGCCCGCGCCGAGGTGCGTCTGGGCGGAGTCGGCTTCCGGCTGGTGTCCGAGGACCTCCACGACGAGCTCCAGGTCACCGACTCGGCTGGGCTCGTGCGTGATGGACGGCTGGACCTGCTCAAGGCCGGTCTCCGGTTGCTGCCTGTCGGCGGTTGCACTCTCAGCACCCGATCCGATGCTCCGGCGGGCTCGGGGCTCGGTAGCTCGGGGGCACTCGACGTAGCACTGGTTGCGGCCCTGTCGGCGGCGCGGGGCGAGAGCCCCAATCCCGTTGATGTCGCGGAGCAGGCCTGCCACCTCGAGACGGTGGAGGCGGGCATTCCGGGGGGACGTCAGGATCAGTTTGCCTCATCGCACGGTGGATTCCTTCGGCTGGATTTTCGCGATCCGGATGCGGAAGTACGGCGGTTGAAGCTGGATCCTGCATTCGCTACCGATCTGGCCCGGCGCATGGTGCTCTGCTACACCAGCGCCTCCCGCTTCTCCGGAGCCACGATTGACCGGGTGATGACGGCGTACGAGGGCGGTGATCCGGCGGTAGCCGCCGCGCTTCATGGCCTGCGGGCAGTGGCGGAACGGATGGCAGACGCGCTCGTGGCTGCCGACTCCGCCCGGGTCGGGGAGCTCCTGACCGAGAATTGGGCTCACCAGCAGGCTCTCGATCCCCGCATGCGCACCGAGGAGATGGCCCGGCTGGAACGGTCGGTCACCGATGCCGGCGCGCTCGGTGGCAAGGCGGCGGGCTCGGGGGCCGGCGGGTGCATGTTTTTCCTTGCTCCGGATGATCCGGGGCCGGTGATCGAAGCGGCGCGTGCCTGTGGCGCTCAGCTTCTTCCGGTTCGCTGGGCCATGTATGGTGTCCGCCCGTGCTGACCGCCGAGGAGCTGGAGCAGCGCCGGTCCGAGATCGAGGCCGCTCCTGAGCTGTCGGCTCTCCTCCAGCGGCTGGTCGCGCGCGCAGCACCAGTGCTCGAACGCATGCCGCCGGTTCCCGGTTCTAAGGCCCTGTTGACGGCGGACGGGGGTATCTGCCCCGACGATGGCACCCGGCTCGAGTTCGATCCCTGGAGTCCGACAACGCACCGCTGCTCCCGCTGCGGAAGCCAGTTTACCGGCGAGCGCCACGACCGCGCGTGGGCCCACTATCAGCACCTGTGGCTGGCCGAACGCGCCGCGCATCTGGCCACCATTGCCGCTTTCTCCGGAGATCAGGCCGCGGCCCGTCGAGCCAATCAGCTGCTCCAGGCCTATAGCGGCTATCTGGAGTACCCCAACCATGACAACGTGCTCGGCCCCAGCCGGCTCTTCTTCTCGACCTACCTCGAGTCCATCTGGATCGGCAACTATCTCGCGGCCGCCATGATGCTTCGTGAGAGTGGCCTGCTGGATGACGCGAGCGCCGAGGTGGCGGCGCTGGTGGCGGATGAGGCGGCCAATCTGATCGGCGAGTTCGACGAGGGTCTCTCCAATCGCCAGACCTGGCATAATGCCGCGCTGGCAAGCATCGCCGTGTGGTTCGAGGACGAGGAGCTGGCCTCGCGGGTCGTCGAGGGCGGGAACGGCATCGTCGCCCATCTCCTGCGCGGCTTCGGGGAAGACGGGATGTGGTACGAGGGGGACAACTACCACCTGTTCGCGCTCCGGGGCCAGCTCCTCGCCATGTGGTGGGCTCGGAAGGCCGGCGTCGATCTTCTGGCCGACCCGGTCCTCGCGGAGCGACTGGCTCGCGCGCTCCGGGCCCCCGCGACGACTGCGCTGCCCGACTCGACGTTTCCGGCCCGGAAGGACTCCCGTTTCGGTGTATCGCTCGCGCAGCCGATGTACCTCGAGCTCTGGGAGATCGGTCTGGCGCGGGTGGGGGGAGGGGAGCAGCAGAGCGATCTCTGGACCTGGCTGAGCCGGCTCTATCAGTCACCTGCGCCGGAGGCGCAGACCTTCGACTCCTATCTCCATGAAGCGGGGGAGCGCACCCCCGCGCCGGTGCGACACCGGTCGGATCTTTCCTGGTGGGCGCTGCTGGAAATGGTTCCCTCACTGCCGCCGGAGACCCGGGCCTGGTCGCCTGGCAATGTTCTGGTCGAAGGGCAGGGTCTGGCCGTGCTCCGGCAGGGAGACCGGTACGCCAGCCTCGAGGCCGGCAGCTTCGGCGGGGGGCACGGCCATCCCGACCGCCTCAACCTGGTGGTTCACGCCGACGGGGAATACTGGCTGCCCGACTTCGGTACCGGGTCGTACGTCGCGCGGGACCTCTTCTGGTACCGCTCTACCCTGGCCCACAACGCGCCCCGGCTGGACGGCGTATCACAGTCGCCTGGAGACGCCACCTGCGACAACTTCGACCAGCGCGGGGAATGGGCCTGGGTTCGCGCCCGCTACGGCGAGATGGTGCGTACCCTGGTTTCCGGACCGTCCTACCTGCTCGATGTGGTCGAGCTCTCGTCCAGCGAAGACCACCTGCTGGAGCTCCCCTGGCATCTGAGCGGGCCGGTCGAGGTGAAGCCCGCAGGGAACTGGGTGCCGGCCGAGCTCCGCGACGAGTTTGCCCGCCAGGCGGAACAGTTCGTTCCTGGGTCGAATGCCCCGCGTGTGCTCCAGGTTCGCGGCGCCAAGGCAACGCTGAGGGTCCATATTGCCTCGGATGCCGAGCTGCTCCGGGCCATGGCTCCCGGTGCGCCTGGAATGCCGGAGCCGGTTCCCTTCTCCATGCTCCGGGCCAGGGGACGGAACCTCAGGTTCGTTTCAGTGCTGGAGTCCACCGCCGGGCAGCCCGTGGTTCGTTCGGTGCGCCCCGGGCAGGGCGCCATCGAGGTGGAGACTGCCGCTGGAGTGGACCGCCATGTGGCGACCGCGGAGGGCTGGGAAGTTCGAACTCCCAAAGAGTTGGTGAGGCTCGCGGGTAACCGTCGCCTCCCGCCACCCTTCGTGCCGCTGGTGTCGAAGGTTCGTCCCCTGGTCACGCAGGGGTCAGCACTTCAGATCGCGCACTGCTCCCGTACTCGACGGAACGCTGGACGGCTTCGCGGAGAGCGAGCCGCTTCAGCTTGACCACGAGGATCAGTATCGCCGGAGCGAAGAGCCCTATCCGGGCCCGGACGAGTTTTCCGCGACCGCGACGGCCAACTGGAATGACGAGGGGCTCTTTCTCGCGGTGGACGTGGTGAAGCCCGAGGTCATTGCCCGCGACCCCGGGTCTCGGCCGATGCGACTCGACAACGAGTCGGATGAGATCCACGGGGATGGAATCCAGGTGTACCTCAGGCTGCCGTACGACGAGAGCGTCATCGGGATCCTCATCGTGCCTTCCACCGAGGAGGGCGCACTCATCGCCCGCGGCATTGCTGGGACCGCCGGAGCGCCGGAGATGGTTCGGGGCGGCTGGGAGCCCACTGAATCGGGCTACCGGATCACTGCCTCGATCAGCCCGCCGGGCTGGACCGTTCTGCGCAGCGGGGAAGCCATCGGGTTCGATCTGCTGGTGAACCGGATGCAATCCGGTCGCCTGAGACGAGCGGGGCAGCTGGTGTGGAGCGGCGGTGGCGGATGGGTCTGGCTACGCGGAGACCGGCAGGATCCGGCGAGGTTCGGGACGCTCGAACTGCGCTAAGATGGTATCACCGACGATCTGCGAGGAACGTTGACCCAACACGTGGCCGGCTTCACCTCCACCGGCAGCAAGAACCCTGAGATCCTCTTCGGTGCCCTCGCTCCGGACTTCCCGTCCCGGATGGTTCGCTCCTCGGGCTACCGCGTCTGGGACGAGAACGGCCGTGAATACATCGACTTCATCATGGGCCTGGGCTCGGTCGCACTCGGCTACGCCTGCTCCGAGGTCAATCGCGCCGCGGTCGAGGCGATAGAGAACGGCGTTGTCGGTCCGCTGGCTCCCGTGCTGGAAGAGGAACTGGCGGCCGAGATCTCCAGTCTCATGCCCTGGGTCGAGCAGGTTCGCTTCCTCAAGACCGGCGCGGAGGCCATGGCGGCTGCTGTGCGGCTGGCCCGGGTGGCAACCGGCCGGGAGCGGATCCTGGGCTGCGGCTACCACGGGTGGCTCGACTGGAATCAGGCCGCCCAAGGCGTGCCTCGTTCCACTCGCGACCTGTACGGCGAGCTGCCATTCAACGACGCGGGCGCCAGCCGGAAGCTCATCCGTGCCGTCGGTGATGGCCTCGCGGCGGTGGCGTTCGAGCCGGTCATTCATGGTGAGCCGG
Organism: uncultured Gemmatimonadales bacterium; assembly: GCA_963742755.1. Classification (GTDB taxonomy): domain Bacteria; phylum Gemmatimonadota; class Gemmatimonadetes; order Gemmatimonadales; family GWC2-71-9; genus CAVVWJ01. The sequence goes on along the minus strand of CAVUMU010000010.1, from coordinate 606,437 downwards.
ACCCGGGATGGCTTGCGGTTCTCCGGGAGGAGACGGAACGGGTCGGGGCGTTCCTCATCGTGGATGAGATCAAGACGGTGTGCCGGATCGCGGTAGGCGGCGCGTGCGAGCGCTACGGCATCCGTCCCGACCTGGTGGTCATGGGCAAGGCCCTGGCGAATGGCTTTCCTCTGGCCGCGGTCGGTGGACGCACGGAGGCCATGGCTGGGGTAGCCCGAACCTGGATCTCCTCCACGCTCGCCACCGAGTTCGTCTCTCTGGCCGCGGCGCGGGCCACACTCGACGTGATGGTCGCCCGCCAGGTGCCGAAACATCTGGGCCGGGTAGGAGCCCGGCTACGGGACGGCCTCGCTCGACTCCAGGAGACGCATCCCGAGCTTGTGACCGGGGTAGGAGGCCTTCCGGAGATGTGCTTCCTGCAGTACGTCGATGATACCGTCTCGCGGGCCGTCACCACCGCCTGCGCCCGCTCGGGACTCCTCTTCAAGCGTTCCGCCTACAACTTCGTTTCTCTGGCTCACGATGAGCCCTTGATCGATCGTACGCTCGCGATGCTGGCTCAGGCCCTCTCGACCGTGGCGAAACCTGCCTAGATTGGGGTAAAAGGAGGGTGACATGTCCAGCCGCAAGCCAACCGTAGACGGCCTCGACGACGTCGACGACGAGGATGGTGTTGTCGAGGAGGAGATTTCCGAGGAGAAGCGATCTGACGCTCATTGTCGAGACCGCGGACGAGGTGATCATGGGAAGTGATCCTCGACTCGAGGGCTCCATCAATCCGGACGAGTTCGACGACGAGGAGCTGGTCACAGAGGAGGAGGTATAGCGCCGCTCATCGACGTTCACGCGCACTTTCTCCACGACCGGTCTCCGCGGAGCGACTGGCAGGAGCGTAATGCCAGCCGGCTGCGCGCGGGGGAGCGGGTGGGAATCACGGTCCACGTCGCGTCGATCCTGGGGAGCTGGGGCCTGACGTCTCCCATCTACTTTCCTTCGCCCGCCGATATCGGGTATGGCAACGACTGCCTGCTGGAGCTGCAGCGAGCCCATCCCACCCGCATACGGGGTTACTGTGTCGTCAATCCCAACTTTCGCGCTCACGCCCTGGCCGAGCTCAAGCGCGGTCTCGATGCCGGCATGATCGGGATCAAGCTGGCCGCCAGCCGGAGGGCCACTGATCCGCTGCTCGATCCTATCTGCCAGGTGGCGGCGCAACGGGGCGTGCCGGTGCTGCACCATATCTGGCAGCACCGGCGCCGAGAATACCCGGGACAGGAGGCCTCGGACGCCGTCGAGCTCGCCGAGCTGGCGGCGCGCCACCCCAAGGTCAACTTCCTCCTGGCTCACATCGGCGGCGGCGGCGATTGGATCCACTCGTTGGCCGCTTTGCGCGATCAGCCGAATGTGTTCGTGGATCTCTCGGGGAGCGGGGTCGATGGAGGCATGCTCGAGGCATGCCTCGATGCGGTGGGCGTCGAACGCCTGCTCTGGGGTTGCGATCTGACTATCGACACCGGCTGGGCCAAGCTCAGATACCTGGAGCACCTCCTCTCCGCCTCCGATCTGGAGCTGGTTCGCTGGCGCAACGCCACCCGCATTTTCCCTTCCACCGCCTTTACATCCGACTGATGCGACTCGACGTCAACAGCTTCCTGGGATCGTACCCGTTTCGGCGGGTGCCTGGCACGTCACCCGATGCACTCCTTCAGGCCATGGACCGGGTAGCCGTCGATCAGGCCTGGGTCACGCACCTGCCCGGGATCTTCTGGCGCGATCCGGCCGCGGGGAATCCCTGGCTGTACCAGACCACGGCTCGACATGGCCGGCTTCGGCCCGTGCCCGCGGTCCATCCCGGCCTGAGCGGATGGGAAGTCGTCCTGACCGAGGCGCGGGCCGAGGGAGTGCCAGCGGTCCGGTGCGACCCGACGTACTATGGGCTCGATTCCACCGGTGCCGAGATGCGGAGTCTGGTCCAGGCCTGCGCGTCCGAAGGGCTGCCGCTGATGTTGGCGGTCCGGCTGGAGGATGCCCGGCAGCGGCATCCCAACGATCGTGCGGGCGAGCTCCCGCCGTGGGCGGTCAGGACGCTGCTCCGGAGCGACCCTCGGGTCCGCCTCATCATCACTCACGCCGACCGTCCGTTCGTGGAGGAGGTTCATTTCGGTTCCACACCGGAGGAGGCCAACCGGATCTTGTGGGACATCTGCTGGATCTGGGGACCACCCGAGGACCATCTGGAGACGCTGCTTCGCACGGTGGGGGTCGATCGCTTCGTGTTCGGCACCGGCCAGCCGCTGCGACTGCCGGAGAACAGCGTGGCCAAGCTCGACCTGCTGGACCTGACTCCGGACCAGCGTGCGGCAATTGAGAGTGACAACGCTCTAGGCTCCTCGACCGTGCCGAGGACGTGAAGGCATCGGCCATTCAGGGATGCGGACTTGCATTGCCGATGAGTCTGAAGAACACGAAAGCACGAAGGCGCGAAACACGAAACGACAGCCGTTGCTTTTGTTCTATTACTCGGGACGGGTTGTTTGACTACTCTGTCTGAGCGGATTGACGGCGGGCTGATCCCCGCGGTGCCGGTGCCTTTTCGCGGCATTAACATGGATACCGAGGCCCAGCGCGGCTATGCCCGGTGGATGGCGGCCCAGCCCATCGCCGGGGTGGCGGTGTGGGCTCATACCGGGCGCGGTCCCCATCTGAGCGCCGAGACCCGGCGGGAGGTGCTGGATGCCTGGCGCGAGGCGTTGCCCAACGGAGTAGTGATAGCCGGGGCCCGGGACATCGGCATGGCCATCGAGGCCCGTCGGGGTAAGGCCGATGCGCTGCTCGCCTTTCCGCAGCAGAACGATCCCGTCGGGTATCATCAGCGGCTGAGCCGCGAGCTGCCGGTCATCGCTTTCTACTTGTATCAGGCCGCCGGGGGCGTCGCGTACGACGACCCGACGCTTCATGGTATCCTCGAGCTGCCCAACGTCATCGGAATCAAGGTGGCCACCCTGGACTCCGTCATGACCTTTCAGCGGATCGCCGCGGTACTGCGGCAACATCCGTCCAAGCTGCTCATCACCGGTGAGGACCGTTTTCTCGGCTATTCGCTCCTGCTCGGCGCCCGTGCCGCGCTGGTCGGAATGGGTGCGGCGCTTCCGGACCTCCAGGCCGAGCTGCTGCGAGCCCGGGCGGCGGAGGACTGGACCCGCTTCATACTGCTCTCCGATCTCTGCGACCGTTTTGCCCAGACCACCTTCATTGATCCGATGGAGGGCTACATCCGGCGGATGCTGTGGGCGGCGGCCGCGGACGGCGGCCTGCCGCCCGGTGCCTGCGACGATCCCTGGGGTCCCCCACTTCCAGCCGATGAGCGCGAGGCCGTCGAGCGAATGGTCCGGGATGCGCGCGCTACTCGAGCGTGACTTCGAGCGCTTCAAGCGCGAGCTCCCCCGCGACTTCGCCGATTACATCCGGGACGCCTACCGTGTTGATCTGACCGCTCGCTACCTCGGTCGTACGCTGCCCCACCCTATCGGGAAGGGATCGGGCCAGCTGTCCCTCAGCCTGGAGCAGCTGGAGACCGACCGGGCCGCGGGCCTCGCCTTCGTGGTGCTGAAGACCGTTATTGCGGAAGACCCCACGGGCGAGAGGTCCATGGGTGCCTGGGCGGTGCATGAGACCCGGATGAAAGTGGAGCGCCGCCGGTCGGCCGGGGCCCGGGACGGTTGGACGGTGACCTGGAAGGGGAGGGGATGGGATCGCTCTTTCGAGGAGTACCTGGCGCTGGTCCGCGCGGCAGCCGACCACACCCGGTCGGGCGAGATCGTGGCGGTTCCCTCGGTGAAGTATCATCTGCCGCGCCTGAGTGAGCCGTTTCGCACCGAGGAGTATCGCCACACCACTGAAGGACTCTGCCGGGCATGGGGCGCTGGGGAGCTCCCTCTCGAAAAGGATTTCTCCCCCACGCTGGCCGGCAACGAGCTGGCCGACGAGCAAGACCAGATTCTGCGCTGGCTCCGCGAGGTGCCAGGGCAGGTCCGTGGGGCTGCGGGATCGACTCCGGTTCGGCTCGCGCTCAAGCTGATGAATGCCCGCTTTGATGACGCCTTTCAGTTGAAGATGCTGAAGGCCGCCGGCTCGGCCGACGCGCTGGTCGTGTTCAATCGGCTGTGGGATCCGGAGCAAGCCGTGGCCTATGGCGGATTCGATCTGAGCGGACGCAATCTCCGGGTGCTGGAGGCCGCACGACAGGGTGAGCTCCGCACACCCCCGCTGACCGGCACCGGCAACGTCTCCAGCGGCCGCCTCATCGTCGAATATGCGCGGCTGGGCTGCGAGAGTGTCCAGCTGCACACCTTCTTTCAGTTGCCACTGTCGGAGTACCCCGCCACCGACGGCTCCCGTCCGCAGCGCGCGCTCCACGCCCTGCTCTTCGAGCCGGCCAACGGCCTCATCGCGTCTATGCTCGATCTGGGGGATGAGGGGGCCCTGGAGCGGAGGGGTGGGGAGCTAAAGTTCCTCGATCTGCCAAGGTCAATAAAAAGCAAAGGCAACCACGAAGGCACGAAACACATCGAAAACACGGGGCAAAAGCAGAAGCACACTTAATTGGTGAGTCGGGTTACAGCCGCCTGACCGTCTCTTTTCCTTTCTTACCCATCTATCGCGACAACCGCTGTTCTGTTCGTGTTTTCGTGGTTGCTTTCTTGTTTGCCTTAACCCCAGCTATCTAATGCCGATCGAACGCATTGCACTCTATGAGCTGACCCTCCCACTGCTCGAGCCGTTCATCATATCCGGCGGGATCATGACGGAGCGGCGCTCCCTGGTCGTCGTGCTGCACGATGACAAGGGGAACCGCGGTTACGGCGAGTCGCCACCCTTCGAGCTGCCCTTCTACTCCGAGGAAACCCTGGTCAGCGCGCGCGACATCCTGGAGCGCATCCTGATTCCGCGCCTGATGAAGGCGGGAGTGGAGTCACCGGAGGCGGTGGACAGCCTCCTCCGGGTTGGCGTCCGGGGCAACCCTTTTGCCCGGTCGGCGCTGGAGACGGCGGCGTGGGATCTCGAGGCCGCTCAACGCAGCACGAGCCTGGCGACTCTTCTGGGGGAACGGGTCAATGCCAGGCCGGCGGCCAGCATTTCCTGCGGTGTCGCCCTCGGCATCCCACAGGATCGCTCGACCGAAACGCTGCGCCGCTGGATCGACGAAGCCCTCGCCCGCGGCTATCGCAGGGTCAAGATCAAGGTGAAGCCGGGATGGGACGTGGGTCCGGTAGAAGCCGCCCGGCAGGCGATGGCGGGGGCCAATCTCCCCCTGACGGTGGATGCCAACGGCGGGTACGAATGGCCGGAGCACGAATCCAATCTCCGGGGGCTCGACCGGGCCGGCTTGCTGTACATCGAGCAGCCGCTGGCACCCGACGACCTCGTCGGCCACGCGACGCTCGCCCAGGAGCTGCAGACCCCGATCTGCCTGGATGAGACCTTGAAGGATGCCACCTCCGCGCGCCAGATCATCGAGCTGGGCGGCCCCAAGGTCTGGAACATCAAGGTCCATCGGATGGGTGGGCTCTCGGAGGTGACTCGGGTGTACGCCATGGCGAAGGATTACGGGGCCGAGCTGTGGGCTGGGACTATGCCGGAGTCTGGTATCGGCTCGCAGGCCGCTCTCGCTGCGGGCTCGTTGCCGGGGTTCATCTACCCCTCGGATCTCGAGCCCAGTACCCGCTGGTTCGGCCGGAGTGCAGATGTTGTCAAGTTGGTGATGAGTAACGATGGCCGGATGGAGGTGTCCACCTCGAGTATATCCGCCCTGCTGGACCCCGAGCGCTTCGAGGCGTCGGTCCGATTGCTTGGGGTCACGCCCCCTGCGTGACCCGACGTACAGCGTCCGCCCCCCGCCCGGGACCATACTAGAGTCACCATCCCACCCACCCTTCTCGGGAGCCGAGCCATGGAGCTGAGCGACAGGATTCGTCGTTGGAGCGGCTGGTTGTGTCTGGGCATGGTGGCGACCATGGCCTTCCTGGGGTATCTCTTCGGGAACATTCGCTTCGCGCCACTCGCGGCGGGATTCGCCATCCTGGCGGCCGTCTGCCTGGTCGAACGCGGGCAGGAACCGATGAGGCCCAATGGCATTCACCCGAGAAGGGATTCGGGAGTCAGTCGAGCGAGCGGGTGACGCGCACTGGCAAGCCCTGATCCGCCATCATGAGGATGCATATCCGGCCAGCCGTCCCACCCCGGGTGACGTCGCCAAGGGAGAGGCCGAGCGGTTGAACGCTTTGGGCCTGGGCGATGCCCCCGACCTCAAGCTGGTCGAGTCCCGAGTCGAGCGGCTCCCCTCCAGTCTCCGCATCACCCACGTGTTCGATTACACCCCGCTCGGTATCCGGCTCCTCGCCGAGCCTTACACTGGCTACGACTGACCTGTCTCGCCCCCCAGCTCTCCCCGGCCGGAGCTAAGTTCCCGCGATGCCCGGGTTCACCTTCCATCTGATTCCGCATACCCACTGGGACCGGGAATGGTATCTCCCGGAAAGCACGTTCCTGACCCGGCTCGTCCCCACCCTGGACGACCTGCTCGCCCGGCTCAACTCCGATCCCGCCGCGACCTTTCTTCTCGATGGCCAAACCATCCTGGTAGAGGATTACCTCCGGGTTCGTCCCGATCGGGATCAGGCGGTCCGCGAGCTGGTGCGCGCCGGCCGGCTTCAGGTTGGACCCTGGTATGTGCTGGCGGATGAGCTGGTTCCGTCCGGTGAATCGCTGATCCGGAACCTCCTGGCCGGCCTGGCCGACAGCAAACGCCTCGGTGGCCGGGCGGACGTGTTGTACTCGCCGGACGCCTTTGGTCATCCCGCCTCGTGGCCCACTCTCGCCGCGGAGTTCGGGATTCGGTACGGTGTAATCTGGCGCGGCCTGGGTGGAGAGCCGGGGCAGGAGCGGGATCTCTATCGCTGGCGCGGCCCCGACGGCCGCGAGGTCCTGGTCTACCACCTGCCGCCTGACGGGTACGAGGTTGGCGCGGGATTGCCCGCCGATGCCGAGCGGCTGCCCGTGGTCTGGAATCGGGTGCGCTCCGCGCTGGTGTCGCGAGCCTCCAGCCGCCACATCCCGGTTTTCATTGGGGCCGACCACCACTCGGCGCATCCCGCGCTCAGCCGGCTTCGCGCGCTGCTGGAGCAGATCGAGTCGGACAGTGAATTCCGGATCTCGAAACTTCAGGAGTTCTTTGCCGCGGCGTCGGCCGAGGCCGTGGGCCTGCCGGTTGTGTGTGGCGAGCTCCGCTGGTCATACGGTTACACCTGGACCCTTCAAGGCGTCCATGCCACGCGCGCGCCGCTCAAGCGACGGCACGCAGTCACCGAGCTGGCCCTGTCCCGGATCGCCGAGCCGCTCGCCGCGCTGGCACTGGCCACCAGGGGCGGTGACCGCCGCCCGCTGCTTGGCTACGCCTGGCGAGCCCTTCTCCAGAGTCAGTTTCACGATTCGATCGCCGGGACCACCAGCGATCCGGTCGCTCGCCGGGTGGAGCTGCGGCTCGACGACGTGCGTACCATGGCGTCTGAAGTCTCCCGCACCAGCCTGGATGAGCTGGCCGGCAATATCCCCGATCGCGCCCGGGCGAAGCCCGAGGGCACCGCGCCCCGGCTGGTGCTGTGGAATCCGGTCCCCCGGCGGAGGCGATCCGTGGTCGTGACCGACCTGAGCTGGTTCCGCCGGGACGTGCTGATCGGGCCGCCCGGCGATCGCATGTCGCGCGTGGGTCCAGGGTACCATCCCTTCCACCTGCTGGGCCCTTCCGGTGAGGTGCCGGTACAGCCACTGGGCCGGCGCGGAGGTCAGGAGCGGCTGGACGCGCCTCACCACTACCCCGACCAGGACGAGGTGGACTGGAGCCGAGTTGCGTTTCGCGCTCCGGAGCTCGGCGGGCTGGGGGTTGCGGCACTCGAGACTGGAGAGCACCACTCCGCCCATCTCACCGGCACCGCCTGGCAGAAGGGGCGCACGCTCGGGAACGAATTCCTGGAGGTCAGGATCGCCCCGAACGGATCGCTGCAGCTGAGTGATCGCCGCAACCAGCAGCGCTTTCGCGACCTGTTCCTGCTGGAGTCGAGTGGCGACGCGGGAGACAGCTATACCTATTGCCCGCCCGCCCGCGACCGGGTGAACCGGGTGAGGGGATCGGTGCGCGTGCGCCCACTCGCCGGCGGCCCGCTGGTGGTGGCACTGGAAGCTCGATGGCGGTTGGCGGCCGGACGGGGCGTTCGGGGCGAACGCGCCGGGAGTGTCGCTGTCCGGCTCACCGTCACCCTGTACGCCGGCTGCCCATCGGTGCGCTGTACCCTCGAGATCGACAACCGAGCCTCCAACCATCGGCTGCGACTCCGGACCACCACGGGATTGGCAGGCGGGACGGCGACGGCGGGGGATCATTTCGGGGTATCCCAGCGGCCGGCTGTCAGCGCCAACCCGCGGGCCTACCCGCGAGAGACACCGGTAGCCACCGCTCCGGCGCACCGCTTCGTGGCGCGGGCCTCAGGACCGAGGGGTCTCGCGATCTTTGCCCCTGGCTTTTTCGAGTACGAGCTCGACCGCAAGGGAGACCTGTTGGTCACCCTGCTGCGCTCGGTGGGAGAGCTCTCTCGTGGCGATCTCCCCACCCGCCCCGGCCACGCCGGCTGGCCGGTGGCTACGCCCCTGGCCCAGTGCCACGGGGTCGAGCGGATTCAGCTCGCGCTCGCCCCGGTGACCGAGACCGAGTTGGAGGGCGGCACCGCCCTGCCCGAGCTCTGGGAAGACATCTTCCTTCCGGTTCGTGGCGTGTGGCTGCGCCAGGCCTCGCCCCTCTCGCCGGTTCCGATCGACGTGCGGCTGGAAGGTTACGGCCTGGTGTTCTCCGGGCTGAAGCCGGCCGAGCAGGGAGAGAGCATGGTGCTCCGCTGTTACAACGCGACCGCTCGGCCAACCGCCGGTCTCTGGCACCTGGGCGAACCGGTGAGCAGCGCCCAGCGCGCCCGCGCTGACGAGAGCCCGCTACACGACATCCGCCTCGGCGAAGGCGGCCGGATCGTCCCCTTTCACGCGGCGGCACACGAGATCGTCACCATAATGGTGGCACTCGCCCCACCCGGCTAACTTTGCGCATGCTCGAGCCGCCATCGCTGCCTTGCTACCCCTGTCCCCATAGCTCGTCCTGTTGTGCCTACGGCGTCACCCTGAGTGAGGATGAGGCCGCGGCCATCACAGGCATCCATGGGGGGAACACGGTGTATCGTACCCGTTGGGGCGAGTGGCGCACCCGGGTGCGAGGCGGACGCTGCGTGTTCCTTCGGGACAACGTGTGCAGCATTCATGCGGAGTCGTACTACCCGGTGGTGTGCCGGGGGTTCCCCTGGACCGATGCCGAGACCGGCGGGCCCTACGAGTACGATCGAACGATCTGTCCGGAGTTCGTGATCAGGCCGGAGCTGGTGCAGCTACACCGGGCATAAGAAAAGCGTGAGCGGGGAAGAAACAGCGTGAGCGATTAGCGGGCGTTCGGGCAAGCGAGTCAACCCTCGCTACGCTCGGGATGACGTGCGAGTGCTCGACATAACCCTGTACCAGGAACTCCAATGAACGTGCGTTCCCGCTCACCGCTCACGCCCTTTCTTTTCCCGCTCACGCTTTCCTTACTAGCCATCATGCCTTCTCCCGCCAGCGCCCAGTCCCCGGATCGTGCGCTCGAGCGCGCGAAGAAAATCCTGCACTCCACGCCGCTTATCGACGGACACAACGACCTTCCCTGGACGATCCGGGAGTCCGAGAAAGCGCCTCGGGACGTGGCGGCCTATGATCTCCGGACCAGAACCACCGGGCACACCGATCTGAGCCGGCTGGCCCAGGGGCAGGTGGGTGCGCAGTTCTGGTCGATTTACATCCCCGGGGAGATCAAGGACAGCGGGTATGCCAAGGTGCAGCTGGAGGAGTTCGACATCGCCCGGCGGGTGATCGCGCGCTACCCCGATCGCCTGGCGCTGGCACTGTCCGCCTCCGACATCGAGGGCAGCTTCAAGCGCCGGAAAGTCGCGTCGCTGCTGGGCATGGAAGGCGGCCACGCCATCGAGAACTCGCTCGGCGCGCTCCGGTCCTACTACGATCTGGGCGCCCGGTATATGACGCTCACCCACAACGTCACGCTCGACTGGGCCGACGCGGCGCTGGACTCCACCCGCCACAACGGGCTGACCGAATTTGGTCGCGAGGTGGTGCGGGAAATGAACCGGCTCGGGATGCTGGTGGATCTTTCCCATGTGTCGCCCGCCACCATGAGCGATGTGCTCGATGTGGCCGACGCGCCGGTCATCTTCTCTCATTCGGCAGCCAGGGCGCTCACCGATCATCCGCGGAACGTCCCCGACTCGATCCTGGCCCGGCTGCCAAAGAACGGCGGAGTGGTCATGGTCACCTTTGTTCCGGCGTTCGTCTCGACCGAAGTGGCAGCCTGGGAGGCGCTGGCGAAGGAACAGGGGACCGCGATCAAGGAGGCGGTCACCGACTCGGTCGAGCAGAAACGCCGCTTCGACGAGTGGAAGGCGTTACACCCCCGGCCCAGCGCGACCCTGAAGCAGGTGGCCGATCACATCGAGCATGTGCGAAAGGTCGCCGGCGCCGATCACGTCGGCATCGGTAGCGACTTCGACGGAATAGATACGGTGCCGGTGGGGCTGGAGGATGTCTCCCGGTTCCCCGATCTGTTTGCCGAGCTGATCCGGCGGGGCTGGACCGACGCGGACCTCAAGAAGCTGGCGGGACAGAATGTGCTGCGAGCGTTACGCGACGCAGAGGCCACGGCCGCGCGACTGCAGAAGAGCCGGCAGCCGTCTACGAAGACGATCGAGCAGCTCGATGGAGTAAAGGGAACAACGTGATCGGAAAGAAAAGCGTGAGCGGGCCACTGCCGAAGATCTCGTGGGAAGTCCCGCTTACGCCGTTCCTTTCCCGCTTACGCCTTTTGTTCTCAGGATGACAATCCCAAAAATCACGGCCATAAGCGCAAACGAGAACCACTGGATCGCATAGCTCAGGTGGGGGCCATCGTCGATCGGAAGCGGCTCCAGCCGGCGGGGGAAACGGGGCAGGGCGGCATTGGGCGCCTGACGGATGTAGATCGGAGCAATCGGGTACGGCAGCCGGGTCGCCAGGGCTTCGCGGTCCAGGCGGGCCCAGGTGGTGTAGCCGCCGCGGTCCAGTGGTGCTCCGGCTCCCGACGGGACGGAGAGGGCCGTACCCTCCACGACGACCCGTCCGTATTCCCGCACCGAATCGGTTTGAGCGGTGATCGCGTCGGGCGTCGGCAGGAAGCCTCGATTCACCAGCACGGCCATGCGCCCGCCCTGAAGCACCAGCGGTGTCACCACCTCCACCCCGGGTGAGCCGCCGTACACCTTTCCTCGCAGCACCACGTCATGTTCGAGGTCGTAGCGGCCGCTCACCGACACTTCCCTGCCGTCGAGCTCCGCTGTAATCGGGGTGGAGCCATCGAGCCGCATCCGGGGCGCCGATCGGGCCTCGAGCGCCACGGCGTTGGCCGCCCGCCGCTCATGTAGCCGGCTCATCTGCCACAGGCCGAGGCGTGCAAATACCAGCGCGAGGATACCGAAGCAGAAGATGACGGCCATGCGGGCACGGGACGACATGCGTTGGTCCAACCTTTGCAATGGCGAGCGGCGGATTGCTGTCGCAGGGGAAAACCCAAAGCTAACGCCAGCGGGAGGCCCGATGCCCAGACTATCGTGTGCCGTCGCGATGACAGCGCTTCTCATCCTGATGCCACTCTCGATCGACGCAGCCGCCCAAGCGCCCGAGGGCCTGGTCGAGGTTCATGAGGGTGGCCGGGGAGGGTTCTGGTTCGGCCTCGGCTTGGGCGCCGGTGGAGAGTCGTACGATCTCGGGCCGGGCACCGGGTACAGCAGCGTGCTTTATCGGCCAACTATCTCCGCCCGGCTGGGCGGAACCGTGAGCCAGCATCTCCGGCTGGGAGGCGAGGTTCTGTCCTGGATCAACGAGAACGGCCCCGCCACCGAATCGCTCAGCAGCGCGCTGTTCGTCGCCCAGTTCTACCCCGCCGCCTCTACCGGATTCTACCTCAAGGGCGGCCTCGGCATCGGACGCAACGCGGTGGATTTCGAGGACGGCTATGGAACCGGAGACACCGGCTTTGCCGGACTGTTGGGGGCCGGCTACGAGCTTCGGATCGGGCGGCGTCTGTACCTCAATCCGGTGCTCGATTTTGTGGGTCACCGCTACAGCGACCGCTTCGGCGGAAGCTACCGCGAGCGCCTGGTCAACTTTGGGTTGGGTATAATGTTACAGACGGGCAGGTGAGGCTTTGCCTTAAGCCACTTCCGATCGAGTGAACCCGTCGTTATTCTAGATAGCCCCACCCTTCACCCCGGCCGTCGTGGGCCGTCGAACACTCATAGACCGCGTGATCTCATGGCTACAAGGTTTCCTCGGGCCAACCGGTCCTTCCTCCTCGTCCTCGCCGGAGCGCTGGCCTGCGGTGGCGACCTTACGCTGCCCGAGCCTCCCGGCGCGGATGAGGTCGTCCTCTCCAAGGTGGATGGCGATAACCAGGTGGGCGTGGTGGGTGAGCAGCTGGACGAGCCGTTGATCGTAAAGGTGATGACGGGCCGGGAGCAGCCGGCCGTGGGCAGGGAGGTACAGTTCGTGTTCACCGATGCGGCCGGGGTCGTGACTCCCTCCCAAGCCGTCACCAACAGCGTGGGTGAGGCCAGCGCCATCTGGCGTCTCGGCAGCGAGACCGGCCGGCAAACCGTGGTCGCCCGGCTCGTGGTGGCCGACAGCGTCGAGCCCCAGGCCGAGGAGTTCAGCGCGGAGGCCGGGCCCGGCGCGCCCCACACGCTCAGTGCGGAGAGTGCTACCAGCCAGCCTGGCCGCAGGGGGGAGGAGGTTGGTGCCCAGCCCGTGATTCGAGTGGTGGATCGGTTCGGCAACTCCGTGCCTCAGGTGTCCGTCGCCTGGCAGGTCGCCACCGGCGGTGGGGAAGTCAGCGATGCGATCACCCTGACCGACGCCAAGGGCGCGGCGACGGTGAAGTGGACCCTCGGGAGCAGAAGGGGCGTCCAGCGCCTCACTGCCGCGGTCGGACCGGGCCCCGTCACGGGCTCACCGGTGACTTTCACGGCCACCGTTCTGTTCTGATTCACGACGCTGCCGTGGCGGCGCGACAACAGCCGCCCGGAGCCGCCTGGCTAAGCGTCGAAGACATCTGCAGTTACCAGCGGGAATCTGACCCCGCCCACGGCACACTACCTGCTTTGAGGCGCCCCCGGAGGCTGGTCGGCGTTCTTCCTCCGGCTCAGCAGGCCAGCCCCCAATTCGAAAATCGTTATCCCCCAAGGGTTTGGCGGCACTCTGTGACCCAGATCCTTTCCTTCAGGGTCGCACGGGCCTAAACTCCGGCCCAGACGATGGCGTCGGGCCTGACCCCGGCGTTCAGGAAATATTCTCCCGCTCAGGATACCATAGTGACTATCCGCCACCCCCGTTCGGTCGGGCTCGGTCTTTCCCTCGTTCTCGCTTCGTGCGGCGGTGAGGGACTCATTCTCCCACCCGATGGCGCGGCCGCGCACATCGAGATCAGGAAAGGGAACGGTCAGAGCGCGCGGGTGAGCTCGACGCTGACAGACTCGCTGGTGGTGCGGGTGACGGATACGCAGAACCGGCCGGTGGCCGGCGCGAACGTGGTATTCGAATTCACCGCCGATGGGGCTGCGGCCAGTCCGGCGACGGTGAACACCGACGGCGACGGACGGGCGGCTTCGCGACTCGCGGTAGGGACCCGGGTAGGAGCGTATACCGGGCGGGTGAGCGTTCCAGTCGACCCGGGCGTCACGCCCGTTCAGGAGACGATCACGGCCACGGCGCTCCCCGACGATGCTTCCGGCATCGCTCTGCTATCGGGCGACGAGCAGACCGGCCAGGTGGGGACGGATCTCGCGGCTCCGCTGGTGGTCGTGGTGACCGATGCTTTAGGGAATCCCATTCCAGGGTTCACAGTGGATTGGACCGTGACCGGCGGCGGCAGTGTGACCCCCACGAGGACCGCCACCGACGCCAATGGACAAGCGTCGGCCACCCGCACACTCGGCACCACGGCTGGACTGCAGACGGCGGTCGCCACGGCAACTGGACTGGCGGGGTCGCCGGTGACCTTTACCCATACGGCAACGGCGGGCTCTGCGGCCAGCGTGACCAAGGTCGGGGGCGACGGTCAAAGCGCCGGCCCGGGGGAGCAGCTGGCTTTGCCCCTCGTGGTCCAGGTTCTCGACGGAGCGAATAATCCGATCCCCGGTCGGGCTGTCACCTGGGTCATCGGCAACGGTGACGGCAGCGTGACGCCGGCGAACACCACCACCGATGCCCAGGGCAACGCCAGCACCCGCTGGACCCTCGGTCCGGCCGTCGGCCCCAACACGGTGAATGCGGTGGTGTCGGGCGTGGGCACCGCGACGTTCAGCGCGACCGCGACGGCCGGGACGCCCAGCGCGTCGAACTCCAGCGTGGCGGTGTCGGATAACGACATTACAGTCAACTCCGGTACCAGCACCATCACGGTCACGGTACGGGATGCCAGCAACAATCCGGTGAGCGGTGCCGCGGTAACGGTGTCGTCCTCCGGTTCAGGCAACACCATCAGCCCGGCCTCCGCCTCGAGCGGCGGTAACGGCGTGGCGACCTTCACCTTCAGCTCCACCGTGGCGGAGACGAAGACGATCACCGCCACGGCCGGCGGGGTGACGATCAACGTCCAGCCGACCATCACCGTTCGCAAGGCTCCTTCAACCACCAGGATTACCCGCGACGAGCCGGATCGCTCGACCTCCGGCGAAACGGTGAGGGTCGAATTCACGGTGACGGGATCGGGCGGGACGCCGACCGGAACCGTGACCATCACAGCCAGCGGCGGCAGTGAAACGTGCAATGCCCCGGTCGCTGCCGGCCAGTGTGATGTGGTCCTCGTAACGACCGGAAACCCGCGAGTGCTCACCGCCACGTATTCGGGCGATGAGAACTTCGCCGGCAGCACGGACAATGAGAACCACCGGGTGGATGCGGCCGGGCCGGCCAGCACGACCACCGACGATCACCAGCGACAACCCCGATCCCTCAGATAATGGGGCCGCCATCACGGTCGCCTTTACCGTGACCTCCGGGGGCGGCACCCCGAGCGGGACCGTGCAGGTGACCGACGCCATCGGCGGCAGCTGCAGCGCCAGCGTCGCGACCGGCAGCTGCTCGTACACGCCGGCCGGATCGGGCAGCCGCACGATCACAGCTACGTACCGCGGGTAACGCTTCCTTTGGCGGGAGCTCGGATACGGAGGAGCAACTGTCAATCCGGCCGGTCAGCAACATACCGCCGACGGCGAACGACGACCCCGACGCCAGTCGGCGAGTACGGGCGCTGTCCGGGACAGCGAGTTCACGTACCGGGACACGGGGTTCTGACGGCCAATGACGTCCCCTGAAGCCGGCAATACGTACACCACCTCGCTCTCGTCTTCTAACCCGAGCGCGAATGGTGGAACGGTCTCGGTGGGACTTCGGATGGGGGCTTCACCTACACCTCGGATCCGGGGTTTATCGGAGACAGACACCTTCGAGTACACGCTTAGTGACGATGAGAGAGGTGGCAGCTGATACCGCCATCGTCACAATAGTGGTGCGCTGAGTACCCGCCCACCCTCACTGTGATCCATCTCATATCGGCCGGGCCAGCCGCGCGATAACCTTGTGTTTCGCGCGGCTTTAACTCAAAGGCACCGGCTCTCGTGAATCGGCTTTCCGCTCTCCTCGGTGGCATCGGTCTAGTCTTCGCCTCGCTGGTGGGCTGCGGCGGCGACGACCTCGTGCTGCCGAGCGACGGCGGCCCGGGCGACATCACCCTCTTCCTGGGCAATAACCAGAGCGGCCCGGCCGGCACCGAGCTGAGCGATGACCTGGTCGTCAAGGTGCTCGATCGCCGAGGACAGCCGCTGTCGAACCAGCGGGTGGCGTTCGGCCTGGCTACCGAGGTCCCCGGCGCCCGGGTCACCCCGGACACCGCCAAGACCGAGGCAGACGGGACGGCCCGAGCGCGGTGGGTGTTGGGAAGCGTGAGCGGGACCCAGGCGGCCTTCGCCCGGGTGGTCGGGGCGGAGGAGCTCGAAGTCACCTTCAAGGCCACCGTAGGTGCCGCGGGAGCGAGGCGGATCGAGGTGGCAAGTGGCAACGATCAGACTGCCGCGGTAGGAACCGAGCTGCCGGCTCCGCTGGTCGTCCGGGTGATCGATGGCTTCGGGAACGGGGTCGAAGGCGTAACGGTGAGCTGGAGCGCCGATGAGGGCAGGGTCAGCCCCGGCGAGTCGGTTACCGGCCAGGACGGCCGGGCTACCACGTCGTGGACGCTCGGCTCTGCCTCGGGGTCTCAGACTGCATCGGCCTCCGGGCCGGATCTCAGCGGCTCTCCGGTTGACTTCACGGCCACCGCTCGCGCCGGCAGCGCCGATCGCCTGCTGCGGGTGTCAGGCGACGGCCAGAGCGCTCGCCCGGGAGAGGCGGTGGGGAACCCCCTGGTGGTCCGGCTGGTGGACCAGTCCGGCAACGGTGTTCCCAACCGGGCGGTGAGTTGGGTGGTGGCCACCGGTGGCGGGAGTGTTCAGCCCGGCACCAGCACTACTGACAACGAGGGGCGGGCCACGACCGGGTGGACCCTCGGACCCGCGCAGGGCAGCAATACCCTCAACGCCGTGGTGTCGGGCGTGGGCTTCGTGGGCTTCACCGCCACGGCGACGAACGGTGGCGGGGGCGGCGGCGGCGGGGACGCGCGCCGGCTGGAATTCCTGGTGCAGCCGACCCGTACCGAAGAGGACCAGCGGATCTCTCCGGCGGTCCAGGTGGTGGTGCTGGACGAGTCTGGAAACCGGGTGACTGGCCGGGAGTTCGAGGTTAAGCTTGAACTCATCCGCGAAGCCGGCCGGGGCAAGCTCAAGGGTAGCCGCGACCAGCGTACTCAGGGCGGGGTGGCCAGATTCTCTGACCTCGAGGTAGACCGGGAAGGTGAGTATCGACTACGTGCCTCCACCGGCGGACTCCCGTCGGTTGACAGCAACCGTTTTGAGATCGAGGACGACTGAGCCCCTCCGGCCGCGGCCCGGCCTTGCTGTAATCTCCTCCCTCATGCTGCTGGCCTCGGCCGGCTGCGGCGGCGACGACCTCCTTCTCCCCAGTTCCGGGGAGCCCTCCCTGATCACAGCGGTTGGCGGTAACGGCCAGACTGGAATAGTTGGCCAGCCCCTCGAGACCCCTCTCCAAGTGGAGGTGACGGATCCGGCCGGCCGCCCCGTTCCGGGAGTGGAGGTCGTGTTTATTGTCCCGGCGGGCGGCGAGCTTACTCCCAAGGACACGATGATCACTGGGCCCGACGGCAGGGCAACGGTGAATTACAGGCTGGCCACCGTCGCGGGCCGGCAGACCATCGAAGCACGCGCCAAGCCGGTCGTGGCATCGCCTTCGCTCACCACCACGTTCAGCCAGACCGCAGAGCCGGAGATCGCCGCTGAGCTGATCATCGCCGGCGGTGACG
The DNA here is from genome assembly GCA_963742755.1 of uncultured Gemmatimonadales bacterium. Lineage (GTDB taxonomy): Bacteria > Gemmatimonadota > Gemmatimonadetes > Gemmatimonadales > GWC2-71-9 > CAVVWJ01. The sequence goes on along the minus strand of CAVUMU010000010.1, from coordinate 588,802 downwards.
ACCAGACGGCGGAGGTCCGGGCGGCCCTGGCGGATTCCCTGGCTGTCAAAGCGGTGGATCGGTTCAACAACGGCGTGCCAGGTGTCGAGGTGACTTGGGTGTCTGATGATGGCACGGTGAGCCCCACGAGCGTGGTCACCGGTGCCGACGGCCGGGCCGCAGCCCAGCTCACCCTCGGACAGCGACCGGGCGTGTACCGGAGCACGGCTACAGCCGAGCTGGAGGGCTCGCCGATCGAGTTCAAGGCCACGGCGATCGCACCTCCCAGTCCCCAGATGGTGCTGGTCACTCAGCCCTCCGCCACCGCATCCGCCGGAGCTCCCTTCGAGCGTCAGCCGGTGCTGCAGCTGCAGAGTGCTGTCGGCGCTCCGTTGCTCCAGCCGGACGTGGTGGTGACGGTTCAGATCGCGAGCGGGGGCGGCTCGCTCGGGGGCAGCACGACGGCCACCAGCAACGCCCAGGGCCGGATCAGCTTCGAAGATCTGGCGATTCGGGGCCGGCCGGGCGTCAGGAAGCTGCTGTTTGCCGCCGTCGACTTTACCCCCATCACCTCGAGGGACATCGAGGTTCGCTCGGGCGCACCGGCGCCGAGCCAAAGCTCGGCCGAGGTTCCTAACGGCACCGCCGGTGAAACGACCACCATCTCCGTTCATCTGGAAGACGAGTTTGGGACTGCCGTGTCGGGTGCGGCCGGCGCCATCGCCGTCTCGGTCAGTGGGGCGAACCCAGCCGGGTCTGTCTCAGTGTCCGATCAAGGTGGTGGGGCCTACACCGCGTCGTACGTTCCCACGGTTGTCGGGGTGGACAACGTGGACGTTCGGGTAAGCGGAACGGCGGTCCCGGGCAGTCCGTTCGCCAGCACCGTGGCGCATGGAGCCGCCTCGCCGGCCACCACAACCGCCACGGTGGTCAAGTCCCGGTTCTTTTTCTACCAGATCGACGCAACCGTGACAACTCGGGACGCCCTGGGTAACCCGATCGGACAGGGCGGAGACCGGGTGGAGGGTCTGGTCGATGGTGTTCCTGTCACGGTGACCGATAACGGCAACGGCACCTATACCATGCAGCCGGTTGTCACCCTCAACCCCAATCCGGAAGTGGTCATCACCTTGAACGGTGCCCCGATCAACGGAAGCCCTTTCAGGCCCTGAGATCAGACGTCCTTAGTTCCAGAGAGCTAAGCACTTACGCATGCAGCTCCAGAGTTGACCACCTCCGCTGCGGCAGCTATCTTGCTGCGCTCCCCGCCCTGGTGGTGAAACTGGTAGACACGCTATCTTGAGGGGGTAGTGCCGAAAGGCGTCGCGGTTCGAATCCGCGCCAGGGCACTTGAGCAGGGTGAGAAGTAAGAGGTGAGAAGTGAGAGGGGGAGGGTCTACCTCTGACTTATCACTGCTTACCTCTCACTTCTTGCTTCTTACCTCTTACCTTTCTAGACCGCCACTGTAGCTCAGGGGTAGAGCTCTCGATTCGTAATCGAGCGGTCGTCGGTTCGAATCCGACCAGTGGCTCTTACCGCATCAGTTCCCACCGTTTTTAATCCCGCCAAGAAGCTCACGGCTCCCCACTTACTGACTCGATTGGGCGGACCAGCGGGTGCAGCGGCAATGACCGCATGCGACGGGGATGGCGTCGGCTTCGCGAGGGGAAGCCGCGGGGTACGTGACGGTGAAACTGAAACCACAGCTCTGGCATCGAAGGGTGACGGTCACCGAAATCTCCTGTTTGCGTGCGCCCGAACCAGAATGCCGATTGAGGCGCGAGCGTGCCGTGCGCCAGGCCACACCAGGAAGCACTCAGATGAGCTTTTTAATGGCCGCCAGGAGCTCCGACAGGTCTACCGGTTTGCGCAGGAGGTGCGCGGAGAGGGCCGCTACCTGCTCGGGGACTCCGGGCGCCGCATGGCCGGTCAGCACGATAGCGGGGAGGGTAGCGAGCGCGGGGTCATCTCTGAGGGACTTGAGGAAGGCGAGTCCGTCTATGTCAGGCATCCTGATGTCGGTCAGCACGAGCGCCGGCCGGCGGATTTTCAGCAGCGCCATGGCCTGCCGCGGCTCGGAGGCGAGGATGCAAGCATACCCGGACCGCTGGAGCACCTTCCTGATGCTGTCGCGCACCCCGGGGTCATCCTCGACATACAGCACTACGGGGCGGAGGGGGGCGTCAAGCAGCCGGCGCGAACGGTCCACCAGATCCAGCGCGTCTCCCGAGCTCCAGGCGTCCGCGCCGTATTCCCGCACGTGCGTGACATCGCCCTCACCGACGATCACCGCCGCCAGGTCACAGGTTCGGGGATCCTGGCGTATCCGCGCCACCAGGGACAATCCGTGCATGTCGGACAGCTCGAGCCCGATTATCAACAGGTCTGCCGCCACATCTCGCAGGACGGTGAGGCCCTCGCTCCCGCTCTGCGCCTGAACCACTTTCCATCCCTCGGCTCCCAGCGCGGCGGCGTGGAGACGCTGCCAATCGGGGTCGCTGTGGATCACCAGGATCGTGGCCTCCCGGCGCGGCGAGACGGTGCGCTGCACCACCGTCGCCGCCGGCATTCCGGCAACCCTGAGCTGCACCAGGAAGCGCGCCCCCGCTCCCGGCTCGCTTTCCACCCAGATCCTCCCACCCAGGGCCTTCACGATGCCGCGGCTGATAGTGAGCCCCAGACCGGCTCCGCCCTGGTCGCGCGTCATCGGGTTGGCCAGCTGGGTGAATGGCTCGAAGATCTTTTCCAACTTGTCGTTCGGGATGCCCGGTCCCTGGTCGGCCACCTCCAGCGTGGCGTACTCGCTGTCGTGGTTCCAGCGCACCCGGACCTCGCTTTCCCGGGGCGAGAACTTGACGGCGTTCGAGATCAGGTTGACGAGGACCTGAATCAACCGCTCCGGGACGGCGGTGACGTTGACCGCGTCCTCGGCTGGCTGGACGACCAGGGTCACGCCGCGCTCGGTCGCAAACGACCCAACCATCTCCACACTCGCCGCAACCGTCTCTCCCAGGGCGACGGGCTCCGGGTTGAGTGGCACCCGTCCCGACTCGATCCGGGACAGGTCCAGGAGATCGTTGACCAGGGCAATCAGGCGGTCCGAGTTCCGGGCGGCGATCTCCAACAACTCGCGAGCGCTGGATTCGAGCGGGCCACCGGCTCCGGACAGCACCAGTGCCAGGGAGGTCTTGATGGACGTCATCGGGGTTCGGAGCTCATGGCTCACAACCGAGACGAACTCGGACTTCATCCGCTCCAGCTCCGCTTCGTGGGTGACATCGCGGTACTGAAGCAGTGAGCCGATCAGCTCGCCGGCCCCGTCGCGTACCGGGGCCACCACCCGCTGGTACACGGCGTGGGAGGGAAGCGCCAGCGTGATGCGGTCCTTGAGCGGGGCGCCGCCGTTCAAGGCTTCCACCTGGGGTGTGAGCGCGGACGGGTTTTCCAGCGAAGCGGCCAGAAAATCGTGCAGCCGGTCCACATTGGCTCCCATGATGGCTTCCTGTGGCAACCCGAGCAGGCGGATCATGACTCCGTTTGCGAATGCCACGATGCGGTCCGGCCGGACCAGCATGATGGCGGCGTCGCTGGCTCCGATGAGCGCCTCCAGCTGATTCCGCTCCCGGCCGAGCGCCTCTCCCTGTCCGGCGATGGTGTGAAACAAGGTGGAGAACTGCAGCGACATCTCGATCTGTCGCCCCAGGACCCCGGCCCACTCGAGATCGGTCCCGGTGTACTGGCCCGGGTTCTCGTGTCCAAAGTTGAGCGTGCCGATGACGACACCGTTGACCCTGAGCGGCACCAGCATGGCCGAGACGTGGTGTCCGGCCTGCGCGATGATTCCCTCCTGGCCCTCGAGATCCTCCACCAGCATGGGCTCGCCGGTCCGGATCACCTGGCCGGTGAGACCCTGGGCCAGCGGGAACTTCAAGTCCCGGCTGATGAAGCCACCGCGGTGGGCGTCATACAGGGTGTGCAGCACGTAGTGCCCGCCCGGCTGGTCCACCAGGACGACGCTGGCACGACGAAAGTCGAGTACCCGCTTCACCAGGGTGATCGCCTGGCGGAAGATCTCAGGGAGATCGTAGGTGGCGCTGATCAGGTGGGACAGCTCGCTGACCACGGCCAGCCGGGCTGCGGCTGACGCGACCGGCCGAGTGCTGAGCGCTTCGACGTAGACCGCGGCCGAGCTGGCCACGTTTTCGATCAGCCGCGCCGCCGAATCCCGATCCTCCCTGGTGTACCCTCCCCGGGTGCGCCAGCCCTCGACGGTCTCCTCCAGCAAGCGAGCGACCTCCGCCAGCCCCTCGACCTCGAAGCTGATGGCGGTGCCGCTGAGCGAGTGGGCGAGGCGGTGCAACCGCTCGGCCGGCTCCGGTTGATAGCCGGCTTCGAGCTGCTGCAGGGCCCCGCGCATCGCGGCCACCCGGCGGTCGAGGCCCGCTGCGAACTCGGCCCGAACCTCTGCATAGGGGTCGGTCTGGGTCACCCGCAGAATTCCCGGATCTGCCGCGCCAGATCAGCCGGCTGGAATGGCTTGTAGAGGACTCCGGCTACGCCGGCCGCCTCCACCCGCTCCTGGATCATCTCCCGGCGGGCGGTGAGCAATACAACCGGTATGTGGGAAGTCGCGGCGGAGGCCTTGAGGCGTCGGCAGAATTCATAGCCGTCCATCTCCGGCATCATGACGTCCACCAACACGACGTCGGGGGAGAGGCTGCCGGCGAGCTCCAACCCGGCTGCTCCGGAGGATGCGGTGTGAACCTCCCATCCCGCGGTGAACTCGAGAGTTCGGCGAAGCAGGGTCAGCAGGTCGTGATCATCGTCGATGATGACGGCGCGAAATCCGGGCGGGCGCTGGCTCAAGGCTCGAACATTAGGGATATTAGCCGTGTCCTCAGCGCGGGAGATCTCCGCATGGCTCCTCGGATCTACATCCTAGACGACGATATCACCTTCGCGAAGTTGCTGGCGGTCAATTTGGGGCCCACCAGCTACCGGACCCGGGTGTTCGACGATGCGGCGGAGCTCTTTGCCCGCTGCGAGCAGGAGCTTCCCGACGCCGTCATCACCGACATGATCATGCCCGATCTGAACGGGGTGCAGGTGACTCAGCGTCTGCGCACGCTCGATCTTCATCTTCCCGTCTTCGTCCTGACCGGCCACTCCGATGTGAGTACCGCCATCGAGGCGCTCAAGGCAGGGGCCAACGAGTACCTCACCAAACCGGTGAACGTAGACGAGCTCATGACGCTGCTCTCTCGCGCTCTGGCGGAGCGTCCGCTGCGGGAAGAGGCCCGGTCACTGGAGGAGACCCGCACTCGCGAGTTCTCCGTCAGGGCCATCCTGGGCGAGCATCCCAAGGTCGAGGAAGTGCGCGGCTTCGTGCGCCGGATAGCCGAGATCCCGAGACCCACGGTGCTGCTGCTGGGTGAGAGCGGTACCGGAAAGAATCTAGTCGCTCGGGCGATCCACCACTCCAGCCCCCACTCCCGGGGCCGGTTCGTCGAGCTCAACTGTGCCGCTATGCCGTCCAATCTGGTCGAGGCCGAGTTGTTTGGCTACAACAAGGGCGCCTTCACCGACGCCCGGGAGGCCAAGCGGGGCCTGATCGAGACGGCCGACGGCGGAACGTTGTTCCTGGACGAGATCGGCGAGCTGACTCCGGAGATCCAGGCCAAGCTGCTTACCTTTCTCGAGAGCCGGCGGTTCCGCCGGCTGGGAGGCACCGAGGAAATCGAGGTCGAGGTCCGCCTCATTACCGCTACCAATCGCGATCTTGCCGAGGCCGCGCGCGCGGGGCGGTTTCGCACCGACCTGTACTATCGAATTGCGGTGGCGAGCCACACCCTCCCGGCACTGCGGGAGATCATCAGTGACCTGCCGCTGCTGGCCAACCACTACCGAGAGGTGTTCAACCGCGAGTTCAAGAAGAAAGTGGATGTCATCGACGACGACGCGATGGAGCAGATGCGGGCCTGGCACTGGCCGGGAAATGTGCGCGAGCTCCGGAATGTGATCGAGCGGTCGCTCATCTTCTGCGAGGGCTCGCGCCTGACCCGCGCCGATCTGCCCCAGCTCAGTGAGCTGAAAGCGGTGGCGACTGCCCCTGCCACCAATGGACACCGACTGGCCAGCGGCCTGACCCTGGTCGCGGCGGAGCGGGAGTACATCCGCTTGACGCTGGAGGCTACCGGCGACGACATCCAGCGCGCTGCGGAGATCCTTGGAATCTCCCGCAAGAACCTGTGGGAGAAGCGGAAAAAGCACGGGCTTCCAACCGGCGGCGGCCGCACCGAGACTGGATGATGATTACCGGTTTGGTTACCGGACGGTAACCACATCCCTCCACCTGGCTGATCCTACCCCGTAACGCACCGACTATCAACAGCTTATAGAACTCCTTGCCGGGCATACGCCTTGCTTCACCCACCTGGGTGCGCGTGGCTTTTTGTCACTCAAACCTGTGTGAGGGTGCTCCCGATGACGCTGGCGCGGTCGGTCTGGATGGGATGTCTCCTGGTCAGCTGGGCTTCGGCCGCAGCCGGACAGACGATCTCGTCCGCCGCCAATCAAACCTTCGTGGTGGCTGCGCCCAGCACCCTCATGAGCCCGATCACCCTCAACGCCGGCGGGGTGAAGATCAAGAAGGCGGATGACATCCGCATCATGATCCCGGCGGCCTTCAATATGGTCTGGGACGTCAGCGTCACCACCGCTACCATCACCGGCAGCGGCGCCCTCAACGTGTCGACGACGGTGACCTACGAGGCCGCCGGCAAGATCCTGGTCATCGATGTCCTCAACAATTTTCTCGGGACCGAACAGCTCGTAATATCCGGGCTCAGGTTCATGAGCTTCACCGCTGCCTCCCCTGCCAGTAATCTGGGTCTGAACGTCTCCGGGGGCGTGACGGTCACCGCCACGGACAACCGCACCATTGCCATCGTCGCGCCGACCTTCACCGGCTCCGGCAACCAGACATTCACCGTGGGCGATGCCGCGACGGCCATGACCAGCGAGACGATCACCGACAACGCCACCAGTGCGACCGTCACGGCGGCCAACGACATCAGGCTCCGGATCCCGGCGGGATTCAACATGGTCTGGAACACCGCGCTCACCACCGCCACGATCGGTGGCGGCGCGGCCGCGAAAGTCTCCGCCACGGCCAGCTACGAGAACGCCGGCCAGGTGCTGGTGCTGAACGTCACCTCGAACTTCGCCGCCGGTGATCAGATCACGGTCTCGGGTCTCCAGTTCACCGCCTTCAGTGCGCCTTCGGGCCCCGCCAACCTGGAGCTCGTCGTGTCCGGTGCGGGGGGTGGGACCGCGGCTGTAAGCTCTACCACCAAGGCGATATATGCCGCGATGTCGTTGGTGTCGACCGCCAATCAGAGCTTTTCCGTCAATGCGGCGACCACCGCCATCAGCCTGATCACCATCACCGAGGATGGCTCGCCATCGATCACCGCCGCCAATGACATTCGGATCAACATTCCGGCCGGGTTGAATATGACCTGGGATCAGCTGGATCTACTCGTCACCATCGGAGGCTCCGCCTCCGGCAAGGTGTTGCCGGTCGTGACCTACCAGAATGGCGGCAAGACACTGGTCCTCAACGTGATTGCGAATTTCGTTGCCGGAGACCAGATCACCGTCTCCGGCCTGAGCTTCACCGCCTTCAGTGCCGCCTCCCCGGCCACGAGCCTGCTTCTCGTGGTCAGCGGAGCCGGCGGGGCCACGGCGGCGACTGATACCCGCACCAAGACTATCGTGGGCGCCACCATCTCCTCCGCGGCAAATCAGTCGTTCCTGGTGGGCAATCCAGCCACGCCGATGAGCGCCCTCACCATAACCGACGGCGCCGCGGCTACCATCACCGCGGTGAACGACATCCGGGTGCGCATCCCTGCCGGCTTCAACATGACGTGGGATCCGACTGTCACCGCCGCCACGATCAGCGGCAGCGCAGTGGCGCGGGTCAGCACGGCCGTCACCTATGCGAACGGAAACCGCACGCTGGTCCTGAACGTGACGAGCAACTTCATTGCCGGCAACCAGATAACTGTGTCTGGCTTGCAATTCACCAGCTTTACGGCCACCTCATCTTTCGATCATTTGATCCTGGAAGTGACTAACAACGGGCTGACCACCGGGCTGGACGACAAGACCATCCAGGTGAATGCCCCGACCCATGGCGCCTCCGTCACACCAGACACCGTCGCTGCGAGCCGGCTGCCCAGCAACGGAACCAACTACACGGCGATCTTTACAGTCACGAACACGGGAAATGCGAGCGACAGCTACGATCTGCTGACAACGACGCCCCTGGCAGCCATTACCGTGGTTGCGATTACCGGGGCGGGAGTCACCCAGGCTGGTAATCCCGACAGTGCCCGGCTGGGCAGTACCGGATCCGGCGGCTCGAGCGTGATCACGGTGACCTACTCCGTTGGCAGTGTGGCGGCTGGGGTGACCGATACCCTGATTCTCCGGGCCCGCTCCGTCGGAAATGCAGCCGTCAGCGACAACGGACGGTTGGAGCTGACCGTGATTCGACCAGGGGTATCGGTGCTGAAAGGGGTGAGCCCGAACGGCACGCAGCTGCCGGGAACGGATCTGACCTACACAGTGACGCTGACCAACGCCGGGTCAGCCCCGGCCGCCGGTCTGGTGACGGTTGATACCCTCTCCAGCAACGTGATGTTCAAGGTCGGCAGCGTGGTGAGCAATCTGCCCGCCGGCCTCACCGCTACTCCGGCCTACTCCAACGATGGCGGGCTGACCTGGACCTACGTCCCGGCCAGTCAGGCCTGCGCAGCACCCGCCGGCTTCGACGGCTGCGTCAACCGGGTGCGCTGGACTCTCGGCGGGACGCTCAGCTCGGTCGCGCCAGACAACACCGGGAATGTCCAGCTGACCACCCGGATTCGCTAGCCAGGAGACGCGGTCCGGCGGTTACTCCTCCGGTTACCGAACGGTAACATCGTCTCTGTTTCTCCCCGCCGCCAAAACAGCATAACCCCCAATAACACAACGGTTTAACTCATCTTAGCGCCGAGGCATGCGCCCTGCTTTTACACCCGGCACTAAGGAGAGTTCCCGTGCTTATACGATGCCCTCGTTGTGCCGTGGTCGAGTCTTACGGGCCCACTCAGATCCTGGGTGAGCTGGTGGTATGCAGCCGGTGCCACGCGCCGATCGCCTGGCAGCAGGCCGGTGCCGAGAGCAGCGAGACCAAGCCAAAGCCAACGCACGCGAGGTCGAAAGCGAACCCCAACGTTGCGAAGGAGTCGTCCAAATGAAGCCGTCCCGTCAAATGAGTCGAGCTGGTCTGGCAGGGCTGGGGCTGTTCTGGCTTGCGATGATGTGGGCCATGCCGGCAGTAGCGCAGAGTCCTGAGCGGAAGCCGCTGGTGATCACCGCCAGCAACCTGACTGCGGACTCGGCCAATGCGGCCGGGGCCGGGCGCGAGGATGGATCGATGGCGCGGCCGGGCGACCTCCTCGCCTACTCGCTCGCCTTCACCAATACCACCAGTGGCTCCGTGAACAACGTCCAATTCGTGGACCCGCTTCCCGGCGGCCTGGTATACAAGGCCGGCTCGGCCCGCGCCGACAAGCCGGCGCGGATCGAGTACTCGATCGATGGCGGGAAGAGCTACGCGGCCCGTCCGATGCTCGTCGTGGTGGAAGCCGGGCGCCGGGTGGAGAAGCCCGCCCCGGTGTGGAGCTACACCCACATCCGTTGGACGGTATCCGGGCCGTTGGCCTCCGGTGCGCAGGTCACCGCCGGGTTCCAGGCGGAAGTCGGTAAGTCGGCCACTAAAGCGAAGTAACCGGGTCTTCGAGTCACTCACACTAAGGGAGTCGGAATATGTCTTCGCTTATCAGGAGGGTCGGCAATCTCGCGCTCGTCGCCGCAGCCCTCACACTGTTTGTGAGCCGGGCCGCGGCGCAGACGCCGGAAGGCACCGTCATCACGAATACGGCGACGGTCACTTACACGGACGCCAACAGCAACGCCTACGCCCCGGTCAGCGGCTCGGTTGCCGTGACTGTCGGGTTTACTGCCGGAGTATCGGTGGCGGCGAATACGCCGACTCCGACGCCGGCCTCGCCCAGCTCCGCGAACCAGCTGACGTTCACGGTGACGAACGCGGGTAACGGCACCGATAGCGTGACCATCTCCCAGAACATCTCGGTGGGTGGGGTCATCACGGTGACCGGTTACGAGATCGGAGCTACCCCGTACGCCAGCCTGGCAGCGCTGAACCTGGCGCTTTCAGGAACCGCCGTTGCCCAGGCGGGCACGGTTCAGATCAAGGTCAACTATGACGTGATCACCGGCCAGGGTGGAGTGAACACGGTCTACACGCTGACCGCGACGTCCCGCAGGACCCCGGCGGCGACTGCCAATGCGCAGAGCAGCATCACGCCGGGGCAGAGCTACGCAGTAGCCACGACCCCGGACGGCGCCCAGAACCTCCAGCGCCTGCCGGGTACCAATTACTCGTTCACGTTCACCGTGCAGAACAACGGTAACGGTAGCGATCAGTTCGACCTGTTGTCGACCAGCCCAGGTTCGGCTGTCATCTCGATCGTATCAGTGGATGGAGTTGCCGGGGACAGCACCCGGGTGACCCTGGCCGCTGGTGCGACCCAGACCTTTGCCGTGGTGTACAACGTGGCCGTTGTGGCTGCGGGCTCCACGGACACGCTCTATCTCCGGGCCCGCTCGGTTGGGCAGCCCGCGACGCTGAACGATGGCTTTGCCGACCTCACGGTCGTCAAGCCGAACCTGACGGTGACCAAGCTCGCGTTCCGGGATGACGGTGTGACCGCGGTCGTAGGCACCGTGCTTCCAGGCGAGTTCATCCGCTACCAGGTGACTATCACCAACAACGGCAGCACCGGAGCCACCACCGTGTCGGTGGCTGACGTCCTGCCGGCCGAGTTGACCTACGACTCAGGTATCGGAGCTGATTGGAGCTTCGGGGTCGCCGGGCAGACCATTACCTCCAGCTACACGGCCAACGGCGGCATCCTGGCCGCCAGTGCCAGCAGCTCGTTCGTGCTGCGCGTCAGCATCAACTAACTGATGCGCAACGGCTCCGTGAGCGCTCTCGGCAGGCGGTCCACCCGCCGCGGCATTCCAGCCGCGGTTCGGGTGGCCGTCCTGTTGGGGATGCTGGCGGGGCCGGCCGCACGGCACGCCGAGGCCCAGGGCGTGCCGGCGGGAACTGTGATCCGTTCCTGGGCCACCATCACGTTTGAGCTGAACAGCATTCCCCATACGATTTTCTCGGATACCGCAACTGTGGTCGTGGCCCAGGTCGGGGGTGTGGACCTCGAGCCGCCCCGCGTAACCAGCGGCACCATCAACACCAGTGTGCTCCTCCAGCAGGTCCTGACCAACGTGGGCAACGGCGCAGATGACTTCGGCCTCACCGTAACCAGCGCCCGTGGCTGGCCGGTCGTCCTGTTCAGCGATCTCAATGAGGACGGCCAGATCAACGGGGGTGACGCACCGATCACGGGACCGGTCGCTGTGGGTTATCTCGGACACGCCGCGTTGCTGGCCCAGGTCGCCGTGCCGAACGACCCCAGTCTGCTCGGCCAGAGCGACACCATTGTGGTCACCGCCATCAGCCTCTTCGACGCCGGCAAGAGCGACCAGCTGACCCACCGGATCGACATCATGACGGCCCCCCTGACCGTGGCGATGGCGAAGGCCGTGGACCTCCTGACGGCTCTTCCCGGCGATGTGATGACCTACACCGTGAGCTACAACGCTCTGGGCGTGGGCGTCACCTCGAGCTTCCAGATCCAGGACACCGTCCCGGCCGGCACCAGCTACCTGCCGGGAACCCTCCGCTGGAACGGGAGCCTGCTAAGTGACGCCTCGGGCGACGATGCCGGCACCATTACCGCGGCCGGCAACGGAATCGTCACGGTGGATCTGGGATCAGTCTCGGCGGGCGCAGCGGGCGCCGTGACCTTCCAGGTTCGCGCCAACCCGGGCCCGCCTCGCACGGTGTCGAATCGCGCCAACGCGATCTACGCCCGCGCCGGGATCACCGACACCGTCCTCAGCAATGATGCGGTCACTAGCGTGGTGGCCTCGCAGCTGTCGCTCGCCAAGGATCTGGTGAGCCCCGCGGCTGCGTCGGTCGGCGAGGATGTCCTCTACAGCTTCCGGTATTCCAACCTGTCCAGCACCAACACCGTGCCCGGCGCCTTCATACTGGACACCCTGCCGGCCGGGCTGGACTACATCAGCGCCCTGCCTGCCGCTACGGTGGCCGGCCCGGTGCTGTCGTGGTCGCTGGGCTCGCTGGCGCCGGGGCAGAACGGCGCCATCGATCTGGTCACCCGGGTCAACCGCGCGGTGCGCGATACCAACTGGGTGCGCAACACCGCCTCGCTGACCTCGTCCGTGCCCGGTGCCTTCTCGCTCGCGGCCTCCGCAGCGCAGGTGGCCCTGATTGGCCCGGCCGGCAACGCCATTGCAGTCGACCTGACCGCCAATGTGCTCCAGGTCGGCCTGGGCGATGTGATCCCCTTTACCGCGGTGGTTCACAACACCAGCCCCGCGTCGGTGAGCCAGATCGTCCTGGCCGTGACCCTGCCCGCTGGCGGCCGCTACGCGCGCAACAGCGTGACCGGCGCCGACTCCGCCCGGGTGGTAGGAAACCAGCTCTTGATCTATTCCGGAGCGGCCCTGGCCTCTACCGGCGCGCGTACGCTGCACTTTGCCGTGGCGCTCACCTCTGCGCCGGCGACGATGGTGCAGACCCGCGCCACCGCCACCGCTCAGACCGCGACGGCTACGGCCATCTCACTGGAGGCGATTGCGAGCGTGCAGGTGCGGCGGACCTCGCCCATGGAGAGCCGGACCGCCATCGGCAAGGTTTGGATTGACGCCGAGGGCGATGGTGCCCAGGGCGGGGGCGACGCCGGCCTGGCCGGCATCGAGGTGTGGACCGAGGACGGTGAGGTGGCCACCACCGATGCCACCGGCAAGTTCTCCTTCACCAACCTGCGTCCAGGCCGGCACAGCTTTCGGCTGGACCCCCACTCGCTGACCGGGGACTACCGGGTGGCCGGGGACGACATCCGCACCGTGGATGCGAGTGGCTGGACCACACCGCGGGTGGACTTTCGGCTCATTCCGACCGGCGCCCGTTTGGCGAACATCAGCCAGTTGGTGGACATCAAGTTCACCGCTACACCTGTCAAGGCCGATCAGCCGGGCGCCGTTCCCGTCGTGCGGGTGGGCGGGTTCCGCGCGCCGCTCGAGCCGCGGCTGCGCTGGGACGTGTCGATCCGGGGCCAGTTCGAGCTCCCGGTCGGCGCACTCATTCAGTTCTCCCCGCCCGTGGATTCGGCCACCGTCGTGGTGGACGGCCTCATCTTCGATCGCGCAGTCTGGATTTCCCGGAGCCTGCTGATTTCCGAGACCCTGCCTGGCACCGCGGTCCGGATCATCGGTTGGTCGGCCCAGACTGCTGAATCGGTGACCGTGAAGCTGCGGGCCGGCAGCGACGTGTCTGCCGCCCGGACTGCGGTCGGCGACAGCCTGGAGCCGGGTGCGCTGAAAGCCTGGGTGAGTCTGCGGGCCCAGCGGCTGCCCGCCCCTACTGTCCTGCCCCGTGGCGCCGCGCTCCAGCTCACCCTCGAACCGGCTACCGCCGGTTGGCCCAACGTGTCGTACGCGCTCCCCCTGGGCTGGCGCCCGGTGGCCGGCTCGACCCTGGTTGGCGGAATGCCGGCTCGCGATCCGTCGATCCAGCAGGACGGCGCCGGCCGCGCGCGGCTGCGGTGGAAGCTTGCCGGGGCCAAAGCGGCGCCGATCACCATTCAGATTACTACCGACGCCGCGCTTGCTGCCGCGCCGGAGATCGTGACCGTCCACCGGGCTCGGAGCGATGAGTCCCGCGCCGCGGAGCGACGGGCCTCGCTGGTTCTGGGTCCCGCGATTGGTTTCGTCGCTCCGACCGATGGTACCGTGCTCTCCGGCGATCGGGTGTATGTGGGTGTAAAGGGTGAGCCGGGCGCGAAGGTCGTGCTGTTTGATGGTGTCACTGCGATAGACTCGGCCGCCATCCGGATGGACGGGCTGCACGACTTCATCGCGGTCCCACTGGCCCGCGGTCCTCACACGCTGCGTACCCGGATACACAACTCCTGGGGCCAGGAGCGCTGGGACAGTATCGCGGTTCACGTGACCGGATTGCCCGCGCGTTTCGACGCTCCGGCTCGGGTAGCGCTTGCCGCCGACGGCCGCACGGTCAGCACGGCTGACATCCGGGTGCTGGACGCCTGGAGTGTCCCGGTGGTGCAGGCGGCCTACGTGACCGTCACCGCGCAGGGGGCCGAGCCGATGGGCGAGGACGCCGATCCGTCGTCGGTTGGACGGCAGCTGCTTTCTACCGCCACCGGCCGGCTCCAGGTCCCGCTCCGTCCGGGGTACACGGTGGGTGCCGGCCTGCTCACGCTCAAGTCCGGTGATGCCAAGGCAACGATCCCGCTGGAGATCAATCCCGAGATCCGTTCGCTCACCGTGGCCGGTGCCGGCTCGGTTGGAATTGGCGCGAGCCCCGACGCATATGGCGCTATCACCGCTCGCGGCCGCCTCGGCGCCCGCACCTCGGTCTCGCTCACGCTGGACTCGCGGAACCTCGACGCCGGCCAGGACGTCTTCGGCCGGGATCAGAACCCGCTGGAAGAGGCGCAGTATCCCATTCTGGGCGACGCCAGCCACGTGCAGACCCGCGCCGCCTCTGCCGCCTGGTTCTCGGGCCGGCTCGAGCGCGGGCTCGATTGGATGAGCTTCGGGGACGTGGCCACCAATGACTTTGCCGCCGGGTTGAGCCTGGCCGGCTACCGGCGTGCGGTCAGCGGCGTGGCGGGACGGCTTACGACCGGTCCGGTAACCTGGAGCGGCTTCGGCAGCATGACGTCCCAGGCGCTCCGCCAGCGGCAGATACGTGGCGCGGGCGTCTCGGGCCCGTACCAGCTTGGCCCGGATCTACTGCCTGGCACCGAGCAGCTCCGGCTGGAGACCCGTGCGCTGGAGAATCCGGAGCGCGCCGTGGTCACTCAGGGTCTGATTCGCTTCGTGGACTACCAGATTGATTACCCCTCGGGCGTGGTGCTCTTCAAGCAGCCGGTGCCGGCAGCCGACGCCCAAGGCAACCCGGTATACGTGGTGGCCACCTTCGAAGCGGCGTCCGGCGGCGAGCGCCACCTCGTGGCCGGCGGACGCGCCGCCCTCGACCTGAACCGCGTCTTTGGCGCCGGCCGCATGGATTCGTTGCGGCTGGGCGTCACCGCGGTCACCGCCCAGCAGACCGTCGCGCCCTTCCGGCTGGTCGGTGCGGACCTGCGGGCGTTGAAGGTCGGTGGCCTCGAAGTTGGTGCCGAGGTCGCGTACACGGAGCAGGGCGATTCCGCCGGCTTTGCCACCGCGGCCAAGGCCGGCTTCGGAACTGCCCAGAGCCCAGTCTCGTTCGGCGCCTCCTATATGTCGGTTGGCCGCGAGTTCACTAACCCGTCGAACGTGGCGCTTCGGCCGGGTACCACCGAGATCGCGCTGCGGGGCGCCGTGAAGGTTGGCGCGAGCACTCTGCGGGCCAGTCACTCCTGGCAGGACTTTCAGCTGGACGGGGTCAGCCGGCGGAGCACCCGGGTAGGCCTGGTACAGTCCTTTGGCCGGCATGTGGAGCTGGACGCCGGCGTAGCGCAGCGCCGCGAGGAGAGCGGGGCCGGCGGCAGCGTCGCCGGCGAAGCCCAGTCGGGCGAGCTGAAGCTCACCGTGAAGCCGACCGACGCCCTCCAGCTCTGGGCCGAGGGCCGCCGCCAGATCACCCATAGCGGCACTCTGGCTCAGCCCGATTTCTGGGGAATCGGCAGCGCCTACAGGATCTCGCCGGCCGTGTCGCTCGAGGGCAGTCATCGTTTCGTGACTCCGTCGGCCGGGGCGAGCTACGCCGTCTCGAGTGTGGGTATGCGGGC
This sequence comes from uncultured Gemmatimonadales bacterium, assembly GCA_963742755.1. GTDB lineage: Bacteria > Gemmatimonadota > Gemmatimonadetes > Gemmatimonadales > GWC2-71-9 > CAVVWJ01. The sequence continues at coordinate 572,800 of CAVUMU010000010.1, read as the reverse complement.
GAATGTCGGCTTCGGTACCCAGGCGTGGGGCAGCTATCAGCTGGCCGGTGGCACCGAAGGCGGCAGAAGCGCCGCGGTGCTGGGCCTCAACAACCGTGTGCGGCTTGCCCCCGGGCTGGGGATGAACCTCATGTTCGAGCGCCGGGTCGGCCTGGACCAGGCATCGATCTCGGATCCGGTGCGCGCTGCTCCCTTCCTCCAGCCCGAAGAGGACTACTGGGCGGCCGGTCTGGGCATCGAGCTCACCCCGGAGCACGCTCCGTATCGCCTGACCGCCCGCGGCGAGTACAAGGACGGGATCTTCCAGTCCAACCGGCTGGTCTCGGTGGCGGGCGACGTGACGTTCAACTCGTCTCTGGCCCTGCTCAGCCGGCAGGAGTTCACCCAGACCGCCCGGCCCGATGTGGCACTGGCCCGCCGGCTCTCCAGCTTGTGGGGCCTGGCGCTGCGTCCTACCGGGAACGACCGGCTGAACGTGCTGGCCAAGCTCCAGTGGTCGGACGAGAGCAACCCGATCGGGGGCGGCGTCCTGGTTTCCGAGGGCAATGAGCGCAAGCTGATCGGGGCCGCCGACGTCATCTGGTCGCCGGTTCGTGGGGCGGAGCTCGGCGCGCGCTACGCGATTCGCCGGACCGATGCCGCCCGCGTTGATGGAAGCGGCCTCAGTCAGGTATTGAGCTCCCGGGCGGACTATGCCGGCGCCAATGTGAGCCTGGATGTCACCCGCTGGCTCGCGATTCGGGGCGACGGCCGCCTGCTGATCGAGCGGACCAGCGCTACGCAGCGCTGGGATGCAGCGCCGAGCATCGCGTTACGGCTGATCAACGGAATCGAGATCGCCGGCGGTTACCGCTTCGGCGATCTGCGCGATCCCGACTTCTCGGTTCGGGGTGGACGGGGGCTGTTCCTGAGCATGTCCGCCAGCATCACCGAACGGCAGTCTCCGACAGCGGCGGATTTCTGGCGGTCACGGTTCTAGGCGAGCAAACATGATATCCACGAAGGAGGCACAGGTAACGCCGCATCTCCCCCCGGGGCTCTCGCTGCTCCTGGTCGAAGACGACCTCGAGCTGGCGGCTGTCATGCGGCGCTGGGCCGCGTGGATAGGGGTGAGCCTGGATGTGGCCACCCAGGGAGCCGACGCGCTACGGCTGGTCACGGAGAAGAGCTACGCCGCCGTGCTGCTCGACCTGTCGTTGCCCGACATCGAGGGCTCCGCCCTGTACGACGGCCTCGTAGCGTTGTGCCCCGTGCTGGCCTCCCGAGTCATCATCCTCACCGGAGGTGCGGTGAACGGACAGGGTCGCACGTTCCTGGCGGCCACCAGCTGCCCGGTGGTGCTCAAGCCGTTCGACCTCCTGAGCCTGGCCCGACAGATTGCCCAGCTCGATCAGGCGGCATAAGCTCCGGGGCACTCTTTTTATTCCGCTCCCGGCTGCAAGGAGATCGCAGGTGGAACGCCAACGCGGTGTGACTCTCCGTTTCCTGGCCGAGCCAGGCGATGTCAACTTTGGCGGCAAGGTACATGGCGGGTCGGTCATGAAGTGGATCGATCAGGCTGGGTATACCTGTGCCGCGGGCTGGACCGGCAGTTACTGCGTGACAGTGTATCTGGGGGGCCTGCACTTCCTGGGTCCGATCTTCGTGGGCGAGCTGGTGGAACTCCGCGCGCTTGTCATTCGCACCGGGCGCAGGAGCCTCGATATCGCGGTGGATGTGTACGCCGGCGATCCCAAGACCGGCGAGCGACGCCGCACCGGTCACTGCGTCATTGTATTTGTGGGACTGAATTCGGAAGGAAAGGCGTCGCCGGTGCCGAGCTGGAAGCCCTCGACTCCGATCGACCACGCACTGGAAGGCTACGCGCTACGACTTGGGGAGCTGCGCAAGCAGATGGATGCGGAGATGGAGCGAAGCCTGGGGGGCATGGCGGAGGCAGAAGGCGAGGAATCTACTTAATGGACGCCTGTTCAACTCCCGTTGTCAGCAACCCCGCCAATGGATGCCTGCGATAGATCGGCCGCATCGCCAGGTAGCGTACCATGATTCGAGTTCCCGGCACCAGTAGCTCATAGTGGTCCAACAGCGTGACCGAGCTGGCCACCGGTTCGCCTCCCCTGGCCGTGGTCTGCAGGAAGTTGATCGCGAATGCGATTGCCTCTGCCTGGTGCTCCGAGAGATTGCCGTAGCCGTAGCGCTTGGGATCCCGAATCGGAGAAATTCCTGACCATAGCGCCGCAATCTGGCTCCGGGCGCGCGCCTGCCACCGGTGACCCAGCTCGTGCGCCAGTGTATGGCGGAGCTGCGAGGTGCCTGTCATGCGAGCCGGATCGAGCGCGAGCGAGTCGCGGGAGCCGATGTACTCCCCGAGACGTCCGGCGGCGAGTCCACGCCGGCTGATCAGCCCCACCGCTGCCCGGGGAGCGCCAAACAAGGTGTACAGGGAGTCCGCGTAGGTCGTTGCCATGATGGCCCGGGCCGTAGCCCAGAGCGCGGCGGTGTCGGCGGGGCTTACCAGCGGACGGTCGGGGGCCCATTCGGCAGGAGCCAGGCTGTCGAGCCACAGCGGGTGCGCGGCGATCTCGAGCAAGTGGCCAGGGAGGTCGGTCTCGAATACGCCGGCGTCCACCCGGAAGACGTATACCGGCCGGCTATGGGCCTCATCGATGTAAGCCAGGGAGATCGTGCTCGCCCGCCAGCGACGTCCGGCAGGGCCCCGTAGCGGTCCCACCAGAGGGAAACGCGCGGTAGATCCGTCTGACGAGCGGAAGATGAGGCCGCTGTCGGTGACGGTGACGCCACCTTTGATCGGTGGAAGACCACGAGGGGAGAGATAACCGTGAACCACGGCGCCCCGGGCCAGGGTCCGGCCCCGGGAGCCTCGTTCGACCATTCGTACCCGCAAGGTGTCACGCGAGCGGGCCTCTGTTGCCGGGGAGTAACCGGCTGACCGAGACCCGGCCGGTGCCGATGCCACGGCAACCGCCGCAACGGTCGCCACCAGCAACAGGCGCCCCGCGATACGAGTCCGCCGGCTCAACGCCGCGCGACGCTCCCCGGATCGGTCGGGGTCACTTCGACCTGATTCACCGGATGGCCCCAGGTGGTCTCGACCAGAATTCCGGTGAGTGCCGCAATGAGAAGCACCATGGCTGCAAGGATCGCCATGGCAGCCCGCCCGAATTCGGGAGACTGACTGGACGCCGTTGAGCTGACAGGAGCGACGCTGGACGAGGCAGACGCGGTCATCGGTTTCCGTAAGGACTGGGTGTGGGTTGGACTAGCTGGGAATACGAAGGCGCTTGCCGGTCTTGAGCGTGTACTCGACCGGAAGCGCGTTGGCCCGGCGCAGCGCCCGCAGGCTGATCCGATACCGCTTGGCAATTCCGATCAGTGTTTCACCCGAGCGCACCCGGTGGGTGGCCAGCCGGACCGGTCCACCGCGCCCGGCCTTGCCGGTTGCGCGGATGGCCAGGGCCGACGGAACGGCGACGGCCGGGATGACCAGGCGAGAGCCGGCTTTCAGCCCGGAGGCTTTGACTTTCGGGTTGGCTGCCTGGATCTCGCCTGTCGGCAGGTGATAGCGGGCCGCGATACGGGCCAGCCGCTCTCCCGGGCGAACTACGTGGGTGAGAAACCGAACCCGGTCCTGGGCAGGCAGCGTCTTATAGCGCTCGGCGACTTTCTCGCCGGACCCGCTGGGGAGCCGGATGACCGACTCGGAACGCGGTGGAGTGGCCAGCCGGAGATACTGCGGGTTCAATTCGCGAATCTCGGCCACACCGACATCCGCCAGACGGGCGATGACGTCCAGCCCGGTCGTTCCGCCGACCACGAGCGAGTCATAGGTGAACGGCGCTGCGATCGGCGCCACGATTCCATAGCGCCCGGGCTGCTTGGCGATGAGCGCCGCGGCGATCAGCTTGGGCACGTAGTCCTGCGTTTCCACCGCGAGAAGGCGGGTGCTGGCGAGGCGGAAGAAGGCATGGTCGCTGGTGATCTCCCGGGCATCGATCGCTGCTTCGAGGTCATCCGATGCCTGCTCGCTCTCGGCCTGGGCCTCCTCCTCCTCCACCATGGAGTCGGTTACCTCGGTCTGGATCAGGGTATCGGACTCCACGGCCGCATCGGCCACATCCCACTGGAGCTTGCCGAGGCTGCGCGAGACCTTGCCGGCCCCGGCGTTGTACGCCGCCGCAGCCAGGTAGAGCGAACCGAAACGATCGCGGAGATGGCGCAGGTGCCGAGCCGCCGCGTCCGTGGCCTTGACCGGATCGCGCCGCTCATCGACCCAGGTGTCGACCCGCAGGCCGTATCCCTTGCCTGTCTCTCTCATGAACTGCCACATGCCGACCGCGTGGGACCGGCTGACCGCGTCGTTGGAGTAGCCGCTCTCGATCAGCGCCAGGTACCCCAGGTCGCCGGGAAGCCCTTCCTGCTCGAAGCGGCTACGGATCATCTTGTCATAGCGGGCGCCACGGGTCAGGAAGACCTTCATCCCGGCGCGGGAGACTCCCTGGAAGTAGTTCAGGTAGTACTGCACCCGCGGGTGCGAGGCAAAGGTCCGGACGTCGATATCCCAGCTGATCTCATCGGCGCCGAACTCCGGCACCACTCTCGAATCCGGCTCCGCATCCGAGAGGTCGTTGAGGGCTGCATCGGCGGCCGCATCATGGCTGGCCGAGGCGCCCTCGATGTTCATCAGGAGCGGATCCGGAGCGAGAGCGGTGGCAGTGAACTGTGGGGCTGGCAAAATGGAAGGCGCGCACCCGGCGAGGGCCAGGAGATTGGTCCAGAGAATAAGACGCTTCATGCCTGCCAGGGATTAAAGAGCGGAAAAGAAATAATGATCAACGATCCGGGATGTCGCTTGCACAAAACGGGCCGCACGATGCAAAACGCGACGGTCCTTTGCGAGACAAGCACTTAGATGATCTGGGCTTGTAAGATGGGTTCCGCAGGCCCCGGCAAAAAACATTTCGGCCCGGCAGAACGCAGTGTTAGCGGCTGCAAGCCTTGGCCGTTACTTTCCGCGGCCAATGAGCTCGCCTACCGGGCACGATCCCTACGCGGCGCTTCGCATCCCCAACTTCCGCTGGTTCGTGGCCAGCCTACGGCACCGATGCCGCGATCCTGGCGGTGGGCGTCCTTTCGCTCACGCGAATGCGCCACGCCGAAATCCTCCACGTCGGGCCCGAGGGGCTCGGGCTACTTCGAGCCGCGCCGGCGGTCGGGGCGGTGCTGATGTCGCTGGTGCTGGCGCACCTGCCCCCGCTCCGGCAAGCGGGCCGGGCTCTGCTCATCAGTGTCGCGGTCTTCGGCCTCAGCATTGTCGGCTTCGGCTTCTCGCGGGACTTCCTGCTGTCGATTGGGTTGCTTGCCGTCAGTGGGATGTCGGATACGGTAAGCGTGGTGATCCGCTCGACGCTCCTGCAGGTGCTGACCCCGGATCATCTGCTGGGTCGAGTATCCTCGGTCAACGCGATTCTCATCGGGAGCTCGAACGAGATCGGGGCCTTCGAATCCGATCCATCATTGTTTCCGCGAGCTCTGTGGCCCTTTTCTGCGCCCATAGCCCATAGCCCTTTAGTACACCGCCAACGTTGGTTCCGGTCCCTGCGCGAGCAAGACCGCGAGCCGCCGCAGTCCCTCTTCCAGGCGGTCCCGGCTCAACGTCGCGCCGAGACAGACCCGCACCGCGTGAGGCGCGCTGTCCCGGCCAACCATAAACTCCTCCGATGGCGTCACCATGACGCCACGCGCTCGGGCCTGCGCCACGAAGGTCTCGGTGCGCCAGGGGGCAGGCAGCGGCAGCCAGCGGTGAAAACTCACCGGGCCCCGGGACAGCCAGGGCGCCAGGATCTCCATCGCCATTGCGTGCCGTGCCGCCGTCTCACTTCGTTTCCACGCCACCATCTCGTCGGCTTCTCCGCTCTCGATCCAGCCCGTCACCAGCTCGGCCAGGATGGGCGAGGTCAACCAGGTGCTCGCGCGAATGGTGGCGGCAATGCGCTCCACCTTGTGGGCCGGGGCAACCACGTATCCAATCCTGAGGCCGGGCGCCAGGCTCTTTGATGTGCCGGTAACGTAGTAGGTCTGGGCCGGCGCCAGCTGGGCAAGCGGAGGCAGCGGATCAGCGGGAAGGAATCCGTTGACGTCGTCTTCGATCAATGCGACATCGTGAGCGACCGCAATCGCAGCGATCTCCCGCCGGCGGGCCAGCGGCATCGTGTGCCCGGTTGGGTTCTGAAGATTGGTCATGCAGAAGAGCGCCCGCGCGGTGCCCGAGCGGCTGGCGGCCTCGAAGGCAGCGGGGATGAGCCCGTGCTCGTCCAGCGGCAATCCGCGCAGCTGAAGATGGAGCAGGCCGGCCAGGGCCTTGATGCCGGCGTAGGTGACCTCTTCAGTCAGCACCAGGTCTCCCGGTCGCGCGACGGCCGCGAGCACGACGGCCGCCCCGTGCTGGGCACCGCTCGTAATCACGACCCGGTCCGGATCGGTCTGGAGTCCGCTGCGCGCGACCCAACGGGCACCAGCCGCCCGGTGGCGAGCCATCCCCGCGGCAGGTTGATAGAAATCCACCAGCCGGTCGAGATCGGGGCGGCGGGACAGCGTCTCCAGGGCGCGCCTCAGCGTCGGCTCGCCTGGATCCCGGACCAGGCGCCCTTTGCTCAGGTCGAGAAGGGCCGGGTCGTCTCCCTCGTCGTTGGCCCCCTCCTGCAAACCTGACTCCCGGCGCCGAACGAACGTCCCACGCCCCACCTCGCCACTCAAGAGCCCCCGTTGCTCGGCCACCGCATAAGCCCGGCTTACGGTGCCGATCGCGACGCCCAGCTGGTTTGCTAACTGGCGCTGTGTGGGAAGCCGGGTGCCCGCGGGAAGAATGCCGGCGTCGATGTCCCGGTCAATCGCGTCTACCAATGCCTGGTACTTGGGCTCGGCTGACGGATCCAAAGAAGGCGACCAGATTGTCATAGTGTCAATCTGATATTTGACAGACATTGTGTCAATATTGATATTGGGTCAATCGTTCAACTGCGCCATCAGGAGTTGCCGTGACCACTGTACCCTGTCCCCGTGGGGCCGCTGATGACCAGCCGGCGCCGAGTCCAAGCGCTCCAGCTCATGCCACCCGGCCAGGGGGCGAGGTCGGGGCAAACGCCGGGGCACGGCTGGCGCTGGTGGTGTGGCTATGCCTATGCGCCATTTGGGGTTCAACCTGGCTGGCCATAAAACTGGGGTTGCGCGATCTCCCGCCGCTTAGCTTCGCGGGTTTTCGTTTCGCGGCCGCGGCTTTGGTACTCTTCGGCGTCGCAGCGCTCCGCGGGTACCGGTTGCCCACGGCATCGCGCGACTGGGTCCTGCTGGCTTACACCGGCCTGCTCACGATCACGCTCAACTACGGCTTGGTCTTCTGGGGCGAGCAGTACATCTCGTCCGGGCTGGCGGCGGTGCTCAGCGCCACGGTCCCGCTCTTCGGACTCCCGCTTGCGCACCGCTATCTGGCCAGTGAGCCGCTCACCCGGAGAAAGGTGGCAGGCGTACTCCTGGGTGTGGTTGGGGTCGCGATTGTGTGTTCCGGCCAGCTGGGGGTTGGGGGCCCGCTCGCCTTCTGGGCCAGCCTGGGGATCATCTTTGCCGCGTTGGCGACGGCACACGCGGGGGTGCTGATCAAGGCCGGGGGTACCCATATGGAGCCATCGGTGCTCGCCGGTGTTCAGATGGCCGGAGGATGCATCCCCTTGCTGCTTGGAGGACTGCTGCTCGAGGGCAACCCGCTCGACTTTCACTGGACCTCGATGGCGTGGGCGGCCCTGGCTTACCTGACCATCCTCGGATCGGTGATCGCCTTTCTTCTGTACTACTGGCTCATCCGCCACACCGAGGTCACTTGGGTCATGATGATTCCGCTGGTCACGCCCCTGGTGGCGGTGGCGTTCGGGGTCCTCTTTGGCGGCGAGATGGTCGGCTGGCACACCGCCCTTGGTGGCACTGCCATCATTGGGGGGGTTGCGCTGGCGGTGTTGAGGTTGAATCGCAACTCAAGCTAAAAACAGGCTGAGAGCTCGGTCTCATTGTCATGGGGAGGATGGGATGGCTGGAGCAGCCCAAAACACCTGAAAATACTATAAACGCGCGCCTTTTCACGCGTTTTTAGTGTTTTTCAGCAGGGTTTCAGGGTTTTGGTGGCGCTTTCCACGTTTTCCGTCACTCATCGCGCTGCTTCTTGTAGAGCCAGTATTCGGGCCCCGCAAGATTCTCAGGCCAGTCGTCCTGGTGGAACTCACCCCGCCAGGCCTCCGAATCGGCCTCGCCTTCGATGTCCGGCGTGTCCCACGGGAGATCTCCTCCGGACTCCCATGGCCGCCCGTCCTGATCGCCCATACGGGCCCCCTCGGTTGCGGCTCGGCGTCGCACCATGCGGCACCATACCCCGAATTGCCGTGCCTGGACCCTGGGATTGGGGTCCATCCAGAAGGGTCGCAAGTCGCGGGCCCGGGCTTCCGTCTCACGGGGTGCCGGGCTACAATTCCCGCTCCTTGGTACTTCCGGGACGTAGCGCAGTCCGGTAGCGCACTGCAATGGGGTTGCAGGGGTCGCGGGTTCAAATCCCGCCGTCCCGACTCGCGAGCCGCCGCTCGGCTGGTTCGCTGTGTCGGTCCAGTTCAAACATCCTCGGAGAAATCTTGCGGTCTCTCGTCCTCCTCACTGCGGTTGGCCTGTTTGCCTGCGGCGGGTCAGCCGACCGGGAAAGCAGCAGCCCCCCGGCTGGCTTTAGCGCCTCGCTCGGCGTCGATACCACCGCCATGACCAAGACGCCTTCCGGCCTGCGTTACCAGGATATCACAGCGGGCGAAGGGGCCGAGGCCACCGCCGACCGCACGGTCTCCGTTCACTACACCGGTTGGCTGCCAAACGGTGAGAAGTTCGATAGCAGCCGGGATCGCAATCAGCCTTTCAGCTTTACGCTCGGAGCGGGACAGGTCATTGCCGGGTGGGACGAGGGTGTGGCCGGCATGAAGGTCGGTGGTCGCCGCAAGCTCGTCATTCCGGCAGACCTGGGCTATGGCACCGCCGGGGCGCCGCCGGACATCCCGCCGGGTGCCACCCTGGTCTTCGATGTAGAGCTGCTGGACGTTCGCTGATCCTGGCACCATACTCTCAGTTGGTCTACGGGCGTCTGGATCGGTAGCCCCGTCACTTGAAAGGGGGAGCGCATGTCTCGTGGTGTGGGAGGAAGACACCTGCTTGCAGTTGTCAGCGCCTTCAGCGTCGTGGCAGGACTAAGCGGGTGCGCGGCCAAGGTGACCCGAGAAGACTTCAGCGCCGAGGTGGCGCGGCTTCGCGAGGAAGTCCAGGCGGGTGACGCCAGGCTCGGTGCCCGGATCGACTCCACTAACCAGCTGGTGGCCGATCACACCCGGAGGCTCGACGCCCTGGACCAGGAGCTTCAGGCGTTCCGCAGTGAGTACAACGTGAGCATCGAGAAGACTAAGGACATGATGAAGTTCAATGTCCCGGTCCACTTCGAGTTTGCCGGGAGCGAGCTGCGCGAGGTTGACCGGCCGGTGCTCGATCGCTTCGCGACCGTGGTCAAGGAGTACTATCCCGGCGCGCTGGTGACCGTCGAGGGGTTCACCGATCCTGCTGGAACGGCGGCCTATAACCGCAGGCTGGGGCAGCATCGAGCGGATGCGGTGAAGGAGTATCTCGCGTCAGCGGGAGGGTTCGAGGCGACGGCGGTGAAGTCTGTCAGCTACGGTGAGTCTCGCAATCGGCAGGTGGTGCCGGGTGCCAAGGGACCGGGGGACGCTGGCGTCGAGAACCGCCGCGTGGCACTGGTCATCGACCATGCGGCGATTGCCACCGACCAGCTGGCCACTGTGCCCTGAGGTCCGTAACCCGACACCAGTACAGAAGGCGCTCGGCTTGCCGGGCGCCTCTGTCATTTCGGGCCCGGCACCACGGTGGGGCGTCGTAGCACGATCGCGATGCCCGCGCTGGTCTCGGGCCCGGCCTCGACCTCGGTCGGAGCGCTCGCGACTTCCCACTGGCCCGGCAGCAGAAACTCCTCAGTCAGCACCTTGACCGGCGAGCGCTTGGGGCGGCCCACCCGCAGGAAGAATTCTCCGGTGGAGTTGGTAAAGACGACTTCTCCGCCGATCTCGACTGCGGCCCCTTCGACGCCATGCCCGTCCTCGTCCTTGACTGCGCCCCGGATCACGTAGCGCGCCATCCGTCCTCCGACCTGCTGCGGCTGCGCTCCCCCGAACTCTCCCATGTACAGGAACGTGCTTCCCGATGCCGAGTAGTCTACGGAGCCGTCCGGCTGTACATACGTCCCGACGCTGGTCGAGTATTTCCCCAGTTGCAGTCGTGCCGTCAGGTTCAGGGCGCTTCTGAAAGGACTGGAGGGCTTCAGCGGCTGGTGGACGACCTGGTAGTCGGCGGCAAATTCGCCGATTGGCGTTATCAGGCTGGCTCCGAACAGCACGGTCGGGTCTCCGTCATGAAAGGAGACCTGCTGGCTGACGCCCACACGAGAGGAGAGCCGCCAGCGGAGATTGGCCAGAGGAGTGGTGGTGGCAGGCAACCCCTCGGGCCGGCTCTGCAGCACCAGCACTTCGACATCGAGCCAGTGCGCCAGCTCCCGCCCGACCCCGAGATAGGAGCTCAGATTACTGATACCTTCAGCCTTCGAGTCGTAGAGTCCCGCGGTCAGCCGGGTACTGTTCCACACCCCGCCGGCGAACACCGAGTTGCCCGTGGCCCGGATGGCCGGTTTGCTGTCGGCCGAGTCCTGCACATAGTTCTGCCGGCTCACCCCCACCGAAAGTTCCGGGCTGACCTCGTAGGTGATCATGATATTCTCACGGTCAACCTCGGTCTGATTAGGTGTTGCCACAGCAGCGCGCCGGAACCGATCCGGGTTCCAGGCGTAGGAAGCCTTCAAGCCGAGTGGACCCCGGCGCAGAACAAGACTGGAAGCGGCGTACGGGCGTCCCGAGCCCACGCCGGCAACGAAGCCGGTGGTGACATCCGGCGTGGGTTGCCACTGCACCCCGGGCAGCACGGTCTGCCGATCGGCGAACAGCGTAGTGGCCGTGAGCCGGACGGTTGGCGCCACCCGATGCTGCAGAAAGAGGGCAGCCATCGGCTCTTCGATGCTGCTCGCCTGGAAGGAGGGGGCGCCCAGCCCCGCCGAGCTGGCACCGCCGAAAGCCATGTACGACGAACGGGCATTGCCGCCGGCGAGGCTGACCCCTTGGACCAGCAGATTGAATCCAGGAGTAAAGACGTCGGTGGGCAGCCGCAGGATGAGAGCATCGTTGCCTAGGCGCAGCGTGTCCTTGTTCAACGCCTTCCGCAGGAACACACCGGCGCGAAACCCGTCCAAATATCCCAGCCCAATCCATCCGTCCATGGTTGACCGCCAGAAATTGGCCGTGGCGCCGTAGCCGCCGTTGAGTGACGAGCCTCCCCCCTGCATCTCGACCACCGTCTGGGCATGGGCCCCTGCAGGAAGGTAGAGTAGAGCGCCGGTCAGCACTGCCAGGCCAATCAGCCGACGGCAATAGGGCGCAGGCACTAGGGCCTCGCCACGCCCGCTGTGGTGTCGGCGGTGTGGGAGGGCCGGACGGGACTGAGCACGGTATCGATACTGAAGCGGGCGAAGCGCACTGTGAGGTGGTTCGGGGGAGTCGTATCGTCCCAGGGCACCTCGGTCCAGCGTCGGCTCCTGGGAAAGAGGGGGAAGCCTCCACTCGGCTGACTGGTGGTCTGGCCGTCGGTCGCATTCACCTGAAGCACCCGTCCCAGGTTCGGTCCCAGGTTCTCGAGCTGAACCCGCGCCTTCTTCCAGCCCGGAACGAATTCCAGAACGCGAACCACTACCTCATCCTTCTTGAGCGGATGCTTCTGGTTCAGGTAGACCACGTGCGGCAGCAGCAGCCGGACGTTGAGCCCACTCTCGGTTTTCGCACCGCTCATAGCGCTCAGGATGTTGAACCAGGCCGGCAGGCTATCCCCGGTCGCCTCGTAAAAGACGCGGTATGAGCCGCGAGCCGGAATCCGGAAGCTCATGGCGGACAGTTTGACGTGGACCCGGGTGGTATCCAGCGCCTCATCCACGACCTCTCCCGCCTCAGTTACCCGAAACCCGCGAACCTCCAACACCACCGTGAGCGGGAACAGCGAGCCATTGTGCAGTTGAAAGCTGGAGCGAGCACGCCCCGGATATTCAGCAATGGGAGGGCTGACAGACTGAGCCGCAACAGGAACGGCGGCCGCCAGGAGACACATAGCCGGGATGAACATCCGGCGTGCCGAGTACAGCCGGGCAGCGACTGCCGTGAACAGCGTGATCGGGTACATAGAGCCTCTAACTGGGAGCGGCGCGACTACTGCGTCACTGCTCGAATGTTCAGGACTCCGGTGTAGGTGCCCGCTGCGAGAGCCGGGAATCCCACGAGATTCAACTGGAGCTCGAGGTTATCGGTGCGGCTGGCATTCTTGTTTCCGCCGCCGATGGCGACCGAAAAAAGCCGCAGACTCCCTCCCGCCGGCCCAACCCCACCGATGCCGTTCTGGGTGATGGCGGTAAAGGTGGTCGGCAGACCGGTGGTCATCCGTCCCAGCACACGGCTGGAGGGAATCTGGGTCAAGCCCCCTACGATGGCCTGGCCGGGGACCGAGAAATAGGCCACCAGGTTAACGGTGTTGGTCTGCCCTGGATTCACGTTCCAGGCGGTCTGGATTACGACGGGACCAGGGAAGGTGGTGACAACGTTGTCGGCGATGCCGGTGATGGTCTGGACGCCGCCAGACTGGATCGTCACAGTCAGGGTGCTGGCCGCTGCCGCGGCCAGCGAAATGATCTGCGCTTGAGCTCGAAGCTCCGGCGCCCTGAGTGCGAGGACCGCACCCAGGGCCAGAAATTGGAGTCCGAAACTTTTCGCGGACACGATGCGCTGCCGGGCGATACAAATGGCCTACTGGACGATCGCTTGCAGGTTGAGCGTGCCGGTGTAGGCACCCGCCATGGTCGTGGTGCCGGTCAGGTCCAGCCGCAGATCGAGCTGGTCGGTACGGGCTCCGAAGAATGTGCCCGCGCCGACGTTCTGACTGAACAGCTGGAGGCTTCCACCGGCCACGCCTACTGCACCCACCGGTGCACCGGTGAACGGCGCGTATGCGGTGGCACCAACCCGACCTTCAACCTTAGAGGAAGGAATGAAGTCGGTCCCATTGGCGAGTGCCTGCGTCGGCGTGCCGAACCATCCAACCAGCCGCACCGAAGAGCCTGCGGTGAGGTTCCAGGCGGTGGTCAGACTCACCGGGGTGAAATCGTTGGCGTTCGAGCCATCGGTGATGCTCGCGAGGGTCGCGACCGATGCAGCCGGAGTTACCGACAGCGTGGCGGCCTTGGTGGCCGTCAGTGCTACGGTGGCTACGTTCGATGTGAGACCCACCTGGGCTCGGGCATTGCCAGCCCCGATAAGAAGTAATGCAGTTGCGCCGAGAAGGGCGTTCTTCCATCGGGAATGCATGTGCTCGACTCCTAGCTAAGGTTTGAGCCAGCTTGCCTCTAAGAAGTGGGGGATTACGAATTCCCCGTGGAATACAAGAGCCGTGCCCCGCTTCTCAGGCGCCGTGGTGTATGGAAGTCGGACAGTCACCATCGGCAACAGACGCGCGGGGCTTGGGACGCGGTGAACCCGGGCGGGCCGACCCCTGAATCGCCCCCAACCCGGTCGATGTGGGTCAGCTAACTGTTTTAGTTATGCGTTTTTAACTGTTTTGATGAAGCTGAGAGCCGAGGGGTCGTTGCGGGGGCAGTAGGGTTTTTACTGAGCTGGCTATCATGGTGGGGGCGTAGGCACGGAAAAACTGACTAATTTCCATTCACCATCGGTGTTGGCACGCCTCCGGGCTCAAACCGCTTGCTGAACTTGCGAAACCCGGGGCCGCCGGTTGCCTAATTATCCTCATCGGAATCATGACTTTTCCGCCGTTCCTTGTCCTTGGAGCCGCCGGGGCGGACCAGCTGGATGGTGCCCTGAAATGATTCCAGGGTTACCTGGGCGCTGCCCGAGCCGAGGGTAAAGTTGAACCCCTTCCCTTTCCGGGTACCGCTCAAGGGCACGGGGAACTCGGATTCGAACTCTCCATTGAAGGTCGAGACCGCCACATTCGCGCTCGTGCCCTCGGCGACTGTCAGGGTGATGTCACCGTTATGGGTGGAGAGTGAATAGCGGCCGCCGTTTCGAATGGGGCCGGCGTACCAGATATCGCCGTTCACGGTGCTGGCATCCACCGTGGCGGCATCGACACCCTCCAGGGCAATCTCCCCGTTCACCGTCTCGGCCTTGATCTCTCCAGTGGAGTTGGCCACTCGAAGGTCCTCGTTCACCGAGTTGACGCTGATCCGGCCCCGCGCCCCTTGCAGGGATACCGAGCCCTGAACCGACCGAAGTGAAATGAGGCCGTCGCCACCGGTGACCTTCACATCTCCCTCGACCGTTTCCACGGAAATCGGCGCCCGGGTCCCGGTGACCGTGGCATCGGTATGTACCCCAGACAGGCTCAGCGCCATCCACACGGGAACGCTGATCCGCAGGTCGATCTCGGTGGGTGGCCCGTGCCTCCCTTGGGTGCGGACGCTGACGGCGGTGGCGGTGCTCATCACCTCGACCCGGGTACGGGCTGAAGTGGCTGCTTCCACCCGCACCGCGTTGCGATTCCAGGACCGGATGGTGACAGCGCCACCGTAGGCGTTCACCTGGAGTCGCTGCGCTCGCTCGGCGGTCACGGTCGTGTCGATCTGCTGGGCGGTGGCCAGTGTCAGGGCAGCGGCCAGAGTGAGTAGCACGATCAGTGTCCTTTCAGCTCACGGGGACGAGAGTGGCGGCTTGGCGCAGGAGGTCGAGCTTGCGCCGCATCGTCTCGGCCAGATGCGTGTTGAGGTACATGTTTGCCGGATCAGCCAGGAGCGCCTGCTGAGCCTGCGCGATCGCCCGGTCGATCGCGGCCAGGTTCTGCTCGATCACCCGGACCGTGGTGGTGTCGAGCTGTCCCCTCCCGCCCGCGAGCACCCGTTCCAGATCGGCGATGGCCGCCGAGTAACTCTGCGAGGCGCGGTTGCTCGCGCGGGTGGCGACGGGCGCCCCGACCGGAGCCGGCGACGTGGCGATGGGGCCCGTCGTGGGCGAGTAGGCGCTGGATCGGACGAGCCAGACGGTGCCGCCAGACAAGGTCATCAGAAAAATGGCGGCCGCGGCCAGCTGCGGCAGGGAGAAGCTCCACCGGCGTCCAATCCGCGGAGCCGTGGCGGGCGTGGCGCCGATCCGGCTTGCGATGCCGGGCCACAGGTCTCTCTTGGGGATGTATTCCTCGACGCCCCGGGCTCGATCAACGACCCGGCGGAGGTCGTCCAGCAAGGCAGAGCACTCGGAGCAGGCCTCGAGATGCGCCTCCAGCGCGGCCCTATCGTTGGCCGGCAGCTCCCCGTCCAGATACGCTGACAGTTGGTCCATCCAGCGATCGCTCATCGTCTCTCCCTTCTAGCGCTCGAGGTGCCGGCGCAAAGCCAGCCGGGCCCGATGCAGTTGGGACTTGGAAGTCCCGGTAGCCAATCCGAGCATCTCGGCGATCTCCTCGTGCCGATAGCCCTCGACATCATGCAGCACGAATACCTCTCTCGCACCGTCGGGCAGGCGTTCCATGGCCGACTCGAAGTCCATGGCCAGCTCCGGGCCCGGCCGGCGGGTGGGCACGGTCTCCAATGCCGCGTCGCCCTCCAGGTATCGCTTTCGCCTGATGCCAAGCGTCTCACGCCGAGCCAGGATCACGTTCACCCCCAAGCGGTGCAGCCAGGTGCCGAAGGCGGCTTCCCCCCGAAATGTGCCCAGCTTCTGCCAGGCGCGGACGAAGATGTCCTGAGTCACCTCGTCGGCATCGTCATCGTTCAGCATGCGCCGAACCAGGCTGTAGACCCTGGGCAGGTGGTTCCGGTACAGCCTCTCGAATGCGCTGGCATCGCCGCTGGCAGCCAGCGTCGCGTCCACTGCGTCCGAATCGGGCCTGCCGGTCTGTTCGTGCGCCAGTGTCACCACTCCAAGGCCGAGTTCAGTCATTGCGGGGGATTGGATCGTCCAGCGGCCCAAAAGGTTGCAGGGCTTTGGGGAGATGGCTAGCCTTGCACACGGCGAGATCCTTCGCTGCGCTCAAGATGACGTATTGATAGGGATCCCAGTGGCCTCACTGACTCAACCGCACGCCATCAGAGCCCCTACCGGCACCGCCATCTCCTGCAAAGGGTGGCACCAGGAAGCCGCGCTCCGGATGCTGATGAACAACCTCGATCCGGCGGTGGCGGAGCGGCCGGAGGACCTCATCGTCTATGGGGGAGGTGGCAAGGCGGCCCGGAACTGGGAGTGCTACGACCGCATCGTCACGACGCTCAGGCGGCTGGAGAACGACGAGACCCTGCTGGTTCAGAGCGGCAAGCCGGTCGGGGTATTCCGGACCCACGAGCAGGCCCCCAGAGTGCTGATCGCCAATGCGAACCTGGTCCCTCGGTGGGCCACGTGGGACGAATTCCGCCGCCTCGACGCCCTCGGTTTGACGATGTACGGGCAAATGACCGCGGGCTCCTGGATCTATATCGGGACCCAGGGAATCCTCCAGGGCACCTATGAGACGTTTGCCGAGTGCGCCCGGCAACACTTTGGGGGCACGCTCGAGGGGCGCCTGGTGGTCAGCGGGGGGCTCGGCGGAATGGGAGGAGCCCAGCCACTGGCCGCCACGATGAACGGCGCGGCGTTCCTGGGCGTGGACGTGGATGAAGAGCGGATCCGGCGCCGGGTGGACACGCGCTATTGTGACCGTCTGGAGACGAATCTCGAGACGGCATTGAGGCTGGTTGAAGAGGCCCGGGCCCGGAAGCGCCCGCTGTCGGTGGGGCTGGTGGGGAACATTGCGGAGGTCTTGCCCGAGCTGGTCCGACGCGGCGTGGTGCCGGATGTAGTCACCGATCAGACCTCGGCGCATGATCTCCGTCTGGGGTACATCCCGGTGGGAATGACGCTCGAAGGCGCCGCGCAGGAAAGGGCTACCGACGCGGCGGCGTACGAGAACCGGGTCCTCGACTCGATGACGGCGCACGTCAGGGCGATGCTCGACCTCCAGGCGAGCGGCTCGGTAGTCTTCGACTACGGTAACAACCTGAGGGGCCAGGTGGCCGACCGTCGAGGCATGCGGGAAGCGTTCGACCTACCCGGATTCGTGCCTGCCTTCATTCGCCCGCTCTTCTGCCGGGGTGCCGGCCCTTTCCGCTGGGTCGCGCTCTCCGGCAACCCGGCCGACATCGCGGAGACCGACCGCGCGGTGCTGGAGACATTCCCTAAGAATGCGGGTCTGGCTCGCTGGATCCGGCAGGCGCAGGAGCGGGTGGCCTTCCAGGGCCTGCCGGCCCGGATCTGCTGGCTCGAGTACGGCGAGCGCGCCGAGATGGGAGCCCGGTTCAACTGGTTGGTGCGGAAGGGCAAAGTGGCTGCACCCATCGTGATCGGCAGGGACCATCTGGATACCGGTTCGGTGGCCTCCCCCAATCGGGAAACCGAGGGTATGCGCGACGGCTCCGACGCCATCGCCGACTGGCCGCTGCTCAATGCCTTGCTCAACACCGCCTGCGGCGCGAGCTGGGTCTCCATTCACCACGGAGGCGGAGTCGGCATCGGCTACTCGATCCATGCGGGGATGGTGGCGGTGGCGGATGGTACCGCGCTGGCGGATGAAAGACTGCAACGGGTTCTCACTGCCGATCCGGGCACCGGCGTCATGCGCCACGCGGATGCAGGTTACGACCTGGCTGTCCAGACGGCCAAGGAACGCGGTGTCGATCTCCCGATGATCGATTGAGCCCGGCGACTATGTGGTCCTTCCTGTCCTTCGTCCCTTCGTGGTGAAGTACGTGCGGAGCCCCCCCGCATGAAGGTGTTGGGCAATATCGCTCAGCTTGCAACCTGCCGGGCTGAGGGACGGCAGGGCGACATTCACGCGATTCCCGACGCCGCGATGGCGTGGGATGACGAGGGAGCGATTCGCTGGGTTGGCCCCGCGAAGGAGCTGCCGGCTGAGTACCGTGGGGCCGAGCGGCAGGATGCGCGTGGGCGGCTGGTCATTCCCGGGCTGGTGGACTGCCACACCCATCTCGCGTTTGCCGGCTGGCGGGCCGACGAGTTCGAGCAGCGCCTCCGGGGCCGGAGCTATCTCGACATTGCCCGGTCCGGCGGCGGCATCATGGCCACCGTGCGGCAGACCAGAGCGGCCACCGAGGCGGATCTGCTGCAGCGAGCAGAGGGGTTTCTCCGGGAGATGCTCGCGCTCGGCGTCACCACCGTGGAGTGCAAGAGCGGGTACGGTCTCGAGCCCGACACCGAGCTCAAGCTGCTCCGAGTCTACCGTCGGCTGGGAAAAGAACAGCCCGTCCGAGTAGTACCGACCTTCCTCGGGGCGCACGTCGTTCCGCCGGAGTTCCGGGACAATCGTGCCGGATATCTAGATCTGCTGGTCGATCGCATGATCCCAGGGTTGGCCAAGGACCAGCTGGCGGCCTGCTGTGACGTGTTCGTGGAGGACTCCGCGTTCAGCCTGGCTGAAGCCCGGCGGATCCTGGGAGCCGGACAGAAGGCGGGACTTGCAGCCAAGCTGCACGCCGATCAACTGACCAGCGGGGGTGGCGCCGAGCTGGCGGCGGAGCTGGGCGCCCTCTCCGCCGATCATCTGGAGCAGGTCTCGGACGCGGGCATTCGCGCGATGGCCACGAAAGGGGTGGTAGGGGTGAGCCTGCCGCTTGCTTCGTTGTACCTGGGGCAGCCGCCGATGCCTGCCAGACGACTGATCGAGGCCGGTGTGGCGGTCGCGGTGGCGACCGACTTCAATCCCGGGTCGGCGCCCAGCTTTCATCTCCCGCTCGCGCTCACCCTCGCCTGCACCCTCCAGCGCATGACACCGGCCGAGGCGCTGAAGGGGGCTACGATCTATGCGGCTCGCGCGGTGGGTCGGGAACGCAGGGTCGGCTCGCTGGAGGCGGGCAAGGCGGCGGATTTTGCGCTCATCGACGCGCCCGATGTCAATCACTGGATCTATCACTTCCGTCCCAACGCATGCCTCATGACCGTGATCGGTGGAATCCAACACTGGAAGGCGCCATGACCCGGATCATCCCACCCGCCACGCCGGTCCCCGACACGGCAGTAGACGATCCCCGGTTGGGGCGCCTGTTGGGAAGCAGGTTGGGCAAGAACGATCCACCTCTGGCCGTGTTGCTCGGCTTCCCCTCGGATGAAGGAGTTCGCCGCAACGGGGGGAGGGTCGGAGCCGCCGGGGGTCCCAAGGCAGTACGGCCCGCGCTCTACCGTCTTACCCCCGATCCTCGCTCGGAGCAGTTCGAAGATCTGCTGGGCCGGACCCGCGACCTGGGCGACCTGGAGATCTCCCGCAACCTGGAGTTCGATCAGAAACACCTGGGCGAGGCGCTCGCTCCCTATTTGGAACAGGGGGCGTTCGCTGTTGTGTTTGGCGGCGGACACGAGACGTCCTACGGTCATTTCCAGGGATACGCGCGACTGGGCCAGTCGGTCGAAATCCTCAACTGGGACGCGCACGCGGACGTCCGGGAGCTCAAGGGCGGGCAAGCTCATTCCGGGTCGCCGTTCCGCCAGGCGATCGAGGATCCCACCGGAATGTGCCGCCGATATACGGTGGCAGGGCTCCAGCCCCAGTCGGTTGCCCGGGCGCATCTGGACTACGTCGGGCAACACGGCCGAGCGGTATGGCGGGAGGAGGTAACCAGGGAGGCCATCGCTGAGCTGTACCGAGGACTCACCAGCCCGGCCCTGGTCTCGTTCGATCTGGACGCGGTCGGCGAGGCGGAGTCGCCGGGGGTGAGCGCTCCCACCTCGGCCGGCTTGACCAGCGACCTCTGGCTTGCGGCGGCAGACGGCGCGGGCCGCTGTCCGGCCGTCACCTCGGCCGACGTGGTGGAGCTGAACCCGGCGGTCGACCGGGACAGTCAGACGGTTCGATTGGCGGCACTTACGGTGTGGTGGCTCTTGCGCGGCCGGGCCGAGCGGGGCCGCTGACACTCCTTGCGCGGCGTTAGGCTGTGGTGCACTGTTGTGACTATTCTCAAAAACGAACTACCCAAGAATGTTGGAGGCGCCATGGCACTGCGCGTGTTTGGCACGTTCCTCGTGTTTTTCCTCCCGGTTCAGCTGGCCGTGGCCCAGGTTCGGCAGGTCACTGGACGGGTGACCAACGCCGCGACCGGGCAGGGGCTGGCTGAGGCCACCATCTCGGTCAGCGGAACCCGAATCGTGGGGCAGACGGGCACCGACGGGAATTTCGTCCTCAATGCGCCCGATGGCGACCTCGCCCTGACCGTGCGCGGCATCGGCTACAAGCGCCAGGACATAACACTGCCGGCCACCCAGAGTACGGTCAACGTGGCGCTCGAGCCGGACGTGTTCAAGCTGCAGGAGATCGTGATCACCGGTCAGGCAACCGGGGTCGCCCGGCAAAACCTTCCCAATGCCGTGGCTACCGTGGACGCGGGCGAGCTGACCCGGGCTCCGGCGCAAACGCTGGAAAGCGCTCTGCAAGGAAAGATTCCCGGGGCCCTGATCCAGGCGAACTCCGGTGCTCCGGGTGGCGGCTATCAGCTGAGTCTCCGCGGGGTATCCACCATCAACGGCAGCACCGATCCGCTCTATGTGGTTGACGGGATCGTGATCAGCAATTCGGCGATTCCCAACGGGGCCAACGCGGTGACCCAGGCCCAGGCGGGAGGCAACCCGCGGAACCAGGACAATGCGGTCAACCGTATTGCCGACCTCAACCCGGAGGACATCGAGCAGATCGAAGTCCTCAAGGGCGGGTCCGCCGCGGCCATTTACGGCTCCAAGGCCACCAACGGTGTGGTGATCATCACTACCAAGAAGGGCAGGCAGGGAAAGCCGCAGTTCAATATCAGCCAGCGGTTCGGGTTCTCCTCCCGCGCGAACGAGCTGGGAAGCCGGAATTTCGCGACCCTGGCCGAGGCCCTTTCGGTATTTACCGATACCGCCACGGTCACGGCCCTTTACCAGCCGGGAAGGAGCTTCAATTTTGAGGAGCAGATCTACGGCAAGAAGGGCCTCTCCTACGAGACCAACGCCAGCGTCAGCGGCGGGAGCGAGAATACCCAGTATTACATCTCGGGCCTGGTCAAGAAGGATGCGGGGATAGCCACGAACACCGGTTACGACAAGCAGGCGCTCCGCTCCAACCTCACCCAGGAGCTGGGGAATGGGGTGCAGGTGCAGGTGAACCTGAGCGGCACGCACAGCGTCTCCGACCGGGGGATCTCCAACAACGACAACTCGGGCACCAGTCCGTTCCTCGTGTTCCCTTTCACCCCCAACTTCGTGGACCTCGCCGCAGCGAACGCCAACGCCGATGATCTGCAGCCGGGTGACTTCCCCACCAATCCGTTCGAGCGCAGCAACCCGCTGCAGACGTTCCAGTTTCTGAAGAACGACGAGGATGTGTGGCGGCTGATGGGCACCTCGACGCTGCGCTGGTCGGTTCTGCAGTCGGCCCGGCACAGCCTGCAGTTCATCGGCGTCGGCGGCGTAGACTATTTCCAGCAGGACAACAACTTCGTTTCGCCGCCCGAGCTGCAGTTCGAGCCCAACGATGGGCAGCCGGGCACGGTGGTGTTGAGCAAGTCATCCAACCGGAACCTGAACCTGTCGCTCAACGGCACCCACACCTTCAACAGCGGCGAGCAAGGTGCCCAGTTCACCACCTCGGCTGGGTTCCAGTACGAAGAGCGCAGGCTGTTTGCCACCCAGGTACTGGGCCGGAACCTGCTCACCGGGCAGCAGAGCCCGCAGCAGGCGGCCAGCCAGACCGTGCTTTCGAGCCTGCAGCCGGTGAGAGACCTGGGGGTCTTTGCGCAGGAAGAAGTGCTGCTGGCCGGTCAGAAGCTGCTGCTCACCGCGGGCGTCCGTGCCGACCGTAGCAGCTCCAACGGCGACCCGGGCAAGTATTTCTTCTATCCCAAGGTGGCTGCCTCCTACCGCTTCGTGCGTCCGTTCGGTGGAATCGACGAGCTCAAGCTTCGCGGCGCCTACGGCCAGACCGGTAACCGAGCCTTGTTTGGCGCACTCTTCTCGCCGGACACTACGGCCACCATTGGCGGGAACAGCGGCACCTTCATCGGCAACCGGGCGGGCGATCCCAACATCAAGCCGGAACGGCAGGAGGAGTTCGAAGGCGGCTTCGACGCCACCTTTGGCAACGGCCGCGCCGAGCTGACCCTCACCGGCTACCAGCGAAATATCAAGGACCTGCTGCTGGAGCAGACGCTGGCCCCGTCCAGCGGCCAGGAAAACCGGATCTTCAGCTCGGCGAGCACCCTCCGGAACCGTGGTATCGAGGCGTCGCTCACGCTGTCGCCGGTTCGGTCGGCCAGTGTGAACTGGATCTTCCGCACCACTTTCTTTGCCAACCGGAGCAAGATCACCAGGCTGACGGTGCCCACGTTCCAGACCGGCGGATTCGCGCTCTCGCTCGGCACCTACCAGCTGGAGCAGGACAGCTCGGCGACTCAGATCTTCGGCAGTGAGGGCAAAGTCGGAGATGCCACCCCGGATTTCCAGATGTCGTTCTCCAACGACATAGACTTCCACCGCTTTACCCTGGGCTTCCTGGTGGATTGGAAGAAGGGTGGCGACATCATCAACCTGACCCAGTTCCTCTACGATGCCGGACAGAATAGCGCGGACTTCACGGAGGTCGGTGGTGGGGCTGACCGCATCGCCACGTTTGGTCGGGGTACGGGGTTCACTCAGCCGTATGTCCAGGATGGCAGCTACTTGAAGCTCAGGGAAGTGAATCTGTCGTACAACCTGAGCGACGGGACGACCGCCGCCATCTTCGGCAGCGCCATTCGCACCGCCCGGATCTCGCTAACCGGACGGAATCTCTTGCGGGTGACACCCTATGACGGGCTCGATCCGGAAGTGAGCAATTTCGGCAATCAGGCCATCGTCCGTAATATCGACGTGGCTCCGTTCCCGCCCAGCCGCAGCTTCTTCCTCTCCGTCGATCTGGGGTTCTGACCATGACGCCTCTCGTGAAAGTATCCCGTCTGGTGCTCGCCCTGGTCACGATCGGGGGGGCCGCCTGCGATTTTGACATTGCCAATCCGAACAGCCCAGACATCATCAAGGAAAATCCGAACCGCTCGCAGGTGGCGGCTTCATCCATCGGGCTCCTGATCGCCACCAGGTCCGACGTGGCGGACTGGGCGCTCGACGGCGCGCTATTGGGCCGGGAAGCGTACCGCTTCGATGGCTCCGACCCCCGGTTTACCGGGGAGATGATGCAGGGCCCGCTGGACCCGGGCAGCCGGGCATTCGGCGGCGACCACTGGGCCGAGCCGTATGCCGCGATCCGGAGCGCCAACAATCTGCTCGCCGTCATCGGTACCGCGAGCGCGCTCTCCCCTGAAGAGCAGAACGCCGTGCGAGGGTACGCGCACACGCTTCAGGCGTACAACTTCACCATCATCCTGAGCTCCCATACTCAGGACCAGATTCCGATCGACGTGGGCACCGATGTCACGGCACCGCCGGCTCCGCTGGCCACCAACGCCGCGGCGTGGGATCGAGTCATCCAACTGCTGGATGGAGCGGTCCCGGAGCTCGTGGGTGGAGGGACTGCGTTTCCCTTCACACTGCCGACCGGCTTCAATGGATTCAACACACCGGCGGACTTCGTCCGTTTCAATCGGGCGCTTCGTGCCCGGGTAGCGGTGTACCGGGGCGACTTTACCGGTGCGCTGACCTATCTGGCGGAGTCATTCATTCTTGATCCTGTCACGGCGCTCGATCTCGACCTCGGCGTGTACATGGATTTCAGCGCGGGCGCGGGTGACCTGCCCAACCCGCTTGCGATCGATCCGAGGTCCGGGGAGAACTTTGGAAATCCACTGCTCCGGACCCAGGCCCAGCTGCAAGTCGGTGGGGTATCTCTGGACCGGCGATTCTTGACCAAGCTGGTCCCGCGCGATCCCCGCTCGGCCGGCACGCCACAGGCGCTCAACTCGGATCTTGGCTGGATCCGCTATCCCAGCCCGAACTCGCCCATTCCGATCATCAAGAACGAGGAGCTCATTCTGCTTCGGGCTGAAGCCAACCTCGGGCTGCTGAACCCCGCTGCAGCGGTAACGGACATCGATCGGGTGCGCACGATCTCGGGTGGTCTCCCGCCTTATGCCGGCGCGGTGGACCAGGCGTCGGTTCTGGCTGAGCTGCTGTACAACAAGCGCTATTCCCTC
The DNA here is from genome assembly GCA_963742755.1 of uncultured Gemmatimonadales bacterium. Taxonomy (GTDB): domain Bacteria; phylum Gemmatimonadota; class Gemmatimonadetes; order Gemmatimonadales; family GWC2-71-9; genus CAVVWJ01. Next base: position 548,409 of record CAVUMU010000010.1, on the reverse strand, counting down.
ATGTATGAGGGGGCGCACAGCTGGATCGACTACCGGCGCTATAACCTGACGGCGACGTTGAGGGGACTGGATCGCCCCGGGCCACCGGCGGACGAGATCTTCCCGACGCTGCCGATTCCCACCGCGGAGCTGCTGCCGCGGTGACGGGGATTCTGTTTTGGAGGAGACCAAGGATGATGCGTACAACCGCCCGGATTTCCGTATTCTACCTGGCCGGACTGGTCGTGGCTCTTCTCCCGGTGTTCATCGCATGCTCCGGTAAGGGCGCTAAGTATGCCGGCAACTGGAAGCGGGATCTGTACGGTGAAGGGGAAGTGCGCATGAAGCTGGCCTCGAACGGCAGGGTCGAGCTGATGCTGCCCTCGCCCCGCTGGCCCGATTCCATAGATGTAAAGGCGCGGGCTGACTTCCTGGGCGACACCCTGGTCTTCAGGGCCGATACTGCCGCCAACGCTTGTCAGACGACCGACGCGCGCTACGTCGTCAGCCGGACCCAGGATCAGCTGCACATCGTAGGCTTGGGGGGCGACGGCTGCGGCGGCCGTAGAGCAGCGCTGGTTGGAACCTGGCAGAAGCCGTAATAAGAGCGGGAAGAAAGAGCGTAAGCGGGAAAAGAAAAGCGTAAGCGGGAACAAACGTAAGCCTCGTTATGCCCGGGGCGAGCTGAACTCAGCTCGCCCCGGGCAGAACTTTCGGTTCCCCTTACGTTTTCTTTTCCCGCTTACGCTTTTTCTGGTAAAGACGGCCATTGCTGGGTCACACAATGGAAGGCGCCGAGCCCCCAGACCAGGTCGGTGCAGTCGATCCCGATCACCTCGCGAGTGGGGAACAGCGACTGGAGTGTGGTGCGGGCCTGCTCGTCCGGGCCGGGGTCGTAGGTCGGCAGCAGAACGACCCCGTTGGCGATGTAGAAGTTGGCGTAGCTGGCCGGAAGCCGTTGTCCGTCGTGGTACAACGGGCGTGGCATCGGGAGGGTGACGACTTTCAGTGGCCGTCCATCCTGGTCGGTCATCCGTTTGAGCCGCTCCCAATTGCTCCGGAGCGGCTCGTAGTTTGGATCGTCGGGGTCGTCCTCCACCACGGTGACGACGGTGGTGGGATCCACGAAGCGGGTGAGGTCATCCACGTGCCCGTCGGTGTCGTCGCCGACTATGCCGTCGCCGAGCCACAGGATATTGGAGACGCCGAAGTAACTGCGCAGGTAGCCTTCAATGTCCTCCCGGCTCAGCTGAGGATTGCGGTTCGGATTGAGCAGGCAAGCCTCGGTGGTCAGCAGGGTTCCTCTGCCGTTGACGTCGATCGAGCCGCCCTCCATCACGATTCCCGGATGATATGCGGGAAGGCCGAGCTCCTGGGCGATCCGGGTGGGGACCACGTCGTCGAGGTCGTAGGGGGGGTACTTCCCGCCCCAGGCATTGAAGTTCCAGTCCACGATGGCTTCTTCGCTGCCGTTGCCGTGCCGCCGCTGCAGGAAGATGGGGCCGTGATCCCGGCACCAGGCGTCATTGGTGGCGTTGTAGTGGAAGAAAGCGTTGCCGCTCTCGGCTCCCGCGTCCGACAGGAGACGCCGGACATCCAGTTCCATCTCTGGCCCGGCCACGTTGATGTGCACCTCTTCCTGCTCGGCGAGGTGGCGCACCATGCGGGCGAAGATCGCCGGCACCGGACCGAACTTCCCCGGCCACGATGCCTCTTTGTGAGGCCAGCTGAGCCAGGTGCCGCGGTGGGGCTCCCACTCGGCGGGCATGCGGTATCCGAGCTGGGTTGGCGTGGTCACGGAAAAACCACGCTGTCTAGTCCAAGTAGCGCTTGGTAAGGTCGGCGTACGCGTCGATTCGGCGGTCGCGCAGGAAGGGCCAGTGCGTTCGGCTTTGATCCACTTTGCCCAGGTCCAGCGTAGCGGTGAGCACCTCTTCCCCGGTGCCACCCTTGGCGATGATGCGCCCGCCCGGATCGGATACGAAGCTGCCGCCCCAGAACTCCAGACCGCCGGTCGGGCCGTCTTCATGCCCGACACGGTTGACGGCACAGACGAAGACTCCGTTGGCGATGGCGTGGCTCCGCTGGATGGTTTCCCACGCCGACTGCTGCTGCGCCCCGTGCTCCTCCTTTTCGCCGGGGAGCCATCCGATCGCCGTGGGATAGAAGAGGATCTGTGCGCCGCTCATGGCGGTCAATCGGGCAGCCTCGGGGTACCACTGGTCCCAGCAGACCAGCACCCCGATGCGGCCGAAGCGGGTGTCCCAGGACCGGAAGCCCAGATCTCCTGGAGTGAAGTAGAACTTCTCGTAATACTGCGGGTCGTCGGGGATGTGCATCTTGCGGTACTTGCCGAGGAGCCGGCCGTCGGCATCGATGATGGCCGCGGTGTTGTGATAGAGCCCTTCCGCGCGCTTCTCGAACAGCGACGCGATGATCACGACACCGAGCTCCGCGGCCAGCTTACCCAGCTCCGCCGTTGATGGGCCAGGTATCGGCTCCGCCAAGGCGAAGAACTGGTGGTCCTCGGTCTGGCAGAAATATCGGCTGCGGAAGAGTTCCTGGAGGCAAATGATCTGGGCGCCGCGACGAGCGGCTTCGCGGAGACCCTTCACAGCCTTCGCCATGTTGGCCGCCGGGTCGGGCGTACAACTCATCTGAACCAGCCCGAGGGTCACGCTGCTGGGAGGGGTGGACGTGGTCATGCGGGGATAATAATCGCTCTTCCCGGATAGTCATGCACGAGGGTGACGTGCGTCACCGGGTATTCCGAGGAATGAGACAATCTTGGTAGCCATGTCGGGGTCGCATGGCCCCAAAACCAACGAAAGGGACGACGATCATATGAGCGCCGGTCGGTGCGGCTTCGCGTCAGTCAGTATTCTCTTCCTCTCGATTGTGGCTGCTTGCGGCGGTGACCGGCCAAACTCCGCCGTCGTCGATAGTGCGGCAGCAGGAACGAGGGACACGGCAACCGGCGGCACGGCGGACACCGCCGGCTCAACGGTAGTTCGACCGGATTCCGGGGTTACGCCCGCCCCGCCTGGTGCAACGGCTCCAGAGCCGCAGCCGAAGAAACCCGCGGTGCCTCGCCCGGCTGCCGCGGCCGGCAAACCCAAACCCGCCGCCCCGAGTCGAGGGCCGTCCACGATGCAAGCTCCCGACACTCAGAGGGCCGCAGCCCCGGCAGAGAGCACTCCGACAGCTCCAGCACCCGCGGACGCCAGTGCCCCGTTGCGCGATGAGTATCACCGGGCGCCGCTTGATACGGTGACGCAGCAGGTATACGATGGCTGGAAGCAGTTCAACTTGAACTGCGCCCGTTGCCATGGCGAGGATGTGCAGGGTACGACGATCGCTCCCCATCTGATCGTCTCGCTCCGTCCCGACGGTTCGATCCCGACCAAGGAACTTTTCATGCAGACGGTCTGTGTCGGCCGCCCCGAAAAGGGCATGCCCGCATGGTGTCCCCTTGGTCTGGAAATGAGCAAGATCGAGGCGATGTACGCTTACGTGAAGGGTCGCAGCGAAGGCAAGTTGCACCCGGGCCGACCGGCACTCCGGCAACAGGCACCGTGAAGGGACCTATCCATATGATTTCGCCATCAAGCGGCGCAGGACTAGCCCTTTCTCTCCTGTTGGGGTTGGGGCTGGCAGCTTGTAACACAAGGACCCCTGGGACAGACGACACGGCCCCGGCACCAGTGGACAGCGTCATGGTGGAGGACGACGCCCCCGATACCTCGGCCGCCACGCCACCCATCTCGCCTCCGTCTCCGTCAGTGCGTGACACACCGCCCCCTTCGGCGAAGCCCGAGAAGTCGGCGGGTCAGGGGGACCAGCCGGGCGGATTGAAAGCGAGCCGGCTGGAGTACGAGGGCTGGCGACAGTACAGCGTGAACTGCGCCCGGTGCCATGGCCAGGACGTTCTCCCCAACCCGGTCGCGGCTAACCTGCTGGTGTCGGTAAAGTCGGGCGGCCCGGTTGCCACACCCGGGAAGTTCCGAGAGGTAGTGACCAAGGGAAGGCCGGAGCGGGGAATGCCGGGATTCGGAACCTTGCTCAGCCCGGACCAGATCGACGCGATCTACGGTTATGTGAAGGCACGGGCCGAGGGCCGCATTTCTCCGGGAAGGCCGGAGCAGCCAGCCTGACGGCTCAGGCACCGAAACTCCAAGCCCTTCCACCTCGTCCGCCCAGATGAGGGGAAGGGCTTTCGGCTGTCCTGGCGGGCCGACCACCAGCCGCTAGGTTCTACCGCCCGATCGCTACTATCTCGACCCGTTGGAGGCACTGGCATGCATCTCGGACTCGTTCTCTTGCTGGCGCAGGGCGCCACCCAAGCTCAAGCCCCGGTCACTCGCGTGGAAGTGACGCCCGCGCGCGGGGAGATACCCATCGGCCAGACGCTCCGCCTTTCTGCCATAGCTCGCGATTCGTCGGGCCGAGCACTGCCCAACGTGCCGATTCGATGGATGGGTCATGGCGAGGGGAGCGTGGATTCCACCGGGCTGCTGAAGGCGGGCTATGCCGGCTACGTCCATGTGTATGCGATGGCCGCGGCCGACAGTGCCAAGCCCGTGCTCGGCGAGGCGGTGATCCGAGTGCTGCCGCTTCCTGCCAGCCGGATCCAGATCCAGCCATCGCCCTCGAAGCTCCTGACCGGGACGCGCCTTACCCTGACCGGAGTTCCTTTCAGCGCGCAGGGAGACCGTCGCACCGATCCGGTCAGCTTCAGCTCGAGCGCGCCGCGGGTGGCGAGCGTCACGCCAGACGGACGACTCTCCGCGTTGGCGCCGGGTCAGACCACCATTACCGCCAGAAGTGGTGCGGCGAGGTCGACCCTCTCGCTCCAGGTGGTTCCCAACACGGCGGCGCGCCTGGCGATAGAGCCGGCGCTGAAGACGGTCAAGACGGGGGACGTGGTCCGCTTCAGGGCGCAGGCCCAGAATGCCAAGGGCAGACCCATCGCGGATCTTCCGGTGCGTTGGGCGGTCAACGCGTTGGCTCCGTCGGGTGTCGCCCAGGTAGACGATCAGGGCGCGTTCGTGGCCGAGACGCCCGGCAAGTACACGGTCACCGGCGTCGTGGGCGACCGCTCGGCCGACGCGGTCATTCAAGTGGAGCCCAGGCGGGTGGGCCGGGGAATGGTGGTACAGGGGAGGGTGCCGCTCGCCTTCCGCGCGGCCGAAGTGTGGGTGCACCCGTCGGGCAAGTGTGCCTATCTCAGCACCATCGCGGACCGGGTCTACGCGATCGACGTGGCGAATCCATCACAGCCCAGAATCGTCGACTCGATGCTCACCAATGCTCGTCTGGTCAACGACGTCATGACCACCGAGGACGGCCGTTACGGTGTGTTCTCGCGCGAGGGAGCCTCGGACAGGAAGAACGGGATCGTAGTGTTCGATGCGAGTGACCCCTGTCACCCGAAGCCGATTTCGGAGTACACCGAGACCGTGACCGGCGGAGTCCATTCGAGCTACGTCTCACAGGGGCATGTCTACCTCACCGATGACGCCACCGGCTCTATGCGAGTCATCGACATCCGGGACCCGGCCAAGCCGAAGGAAGTGGCCCGGTGGCAGACGGAGCAGACCGAGGCGGGGCGCTATGTCCACGACATTGCGGTCACGGACGGCCTGGCCTACCTCAGCTACTGGAACGATGGTTTGGTCATTCTGGACGTCGGCAATGGCATCAAGGGGGGCAGCCCGGAGGTTCCGAAGCTGGTCTCCCAGTACAAATACGATCTCAACGAGACCTATTCCCGAGTCGATCAGCTCTACGGTCTCGGTCCTCGCGGGACCCACACCGCGTGGCGGCACGGCAACTACGTCTTTGTCGGCGACGAAGTGTACGCCTCGAAGCCGGCCCAGGGACTGGCGGACGGAAACGACCTCACCTTCGGGCGGCTCCATGTCATCGACGTCTCCGACCTGGAGAAGCCCAGAGAAGTAGCATGGTACGAGCCGACCGACGGTGGGGTTCACAACGTCTGGGTGGTGGGAGACACGCTCTACCTGGGCAACTATCAGGGTGGCGCCCGCGCCGTGGATATCTCGGGCGAGCTGAAGGGTGACCTGCTGCGTCAGGGGCGAGAGATCAGCTGGATCCTCACCGCTGACTCGGCCGGCTTCCGCCCCCGGGCGACGTTCGCCTGGGGCGCGGTGGTGAAGGACGGCAACATCTTCGTGCCTGACATCAACAGCGGGTTATGGATCCTGAAGCTGGAGCCGAAGAGGGAGCCGGTGACGCCGTAACTTCCAGTCACAGCTGGCTGGGCCGCTTGAACGACCGGAGCCCCTCGGAGATTCCGAGGGGCTCCGGGTGCATCAGGTGCCGCGAGGCTGAAGCTATTGCTTCACCCAGGTGGGACGGAGATCGCGCGTCACGCGGTTGATCAATTCGCCAACCATCTCACCGTAGGCCTCCTCCTTGTCCCGCACCGCGATCGAAGGCAGGGCGCCGGAGAGGGCGAGCCGACCCACTGTCCCATTGGCTGCGGAGCTCGAACGCCAGAGGGTCCCGCCGCTCGTGGTCGACAGCAGCCGAACCGTCAGCTCCGCCGACACCGCCGCCCGGACATTCATGCCGGAGGCGCTGAGATTGCCACGCGGCTTGACTTTGGAAACCTTGAGGTGCCCAACGAAGACGGCCGGCACGTTCTTCTCCCGGCCGAGGGCCAGCGCCATCGCTGTAGCGTCGGCATCGGCCGCGAAGCCCTTGAGCGACGCATCGGTACCCGCGAGCTCCAGCAGCTCGACACCCGACTGGCTGGCGAGCAGCGCTTCGGCGAATCGCTGAGTGGCCAGCGTGCTCATGTCGCGATTCGACTGATCGGCGGAGAAGGTGATGACGGCGATGCGGCCATACGGTGCGAGATCGAGGCGCGCCGGAACCGCCGCATACTTGGAGGAACAGGCTGACAGCGCCAACGCGCCGCAAAGCGCGAGGGCGTATTGCGTCCGGACATGCCGGGTGAGGCTGTTCCTGAACATGATGGCACCTGGTGAGCGGGGGACCGCTCACAAGGCAAGAGGCAGGCCACTGGCTTAGAGAAGACTGGGCGTCCGGGAAAGAGTGCTACGCTTTGCAGCCGGGTCGCTGGTCCGACTCTTTGCCAGCGACACCTCTATCGATGCCCGGCCAAGGTGGGCCGGCCAGCGGAACGTGACCGACTCGCCCTGGCGGGTGCGATCCAGGCCGCGCTCCGATTTAGCCACCGTTTCGATCGGGAAAGTCCAGATCTCGGCATCGGGCTCGGATATCAAGTCGAGTGGAGCAAAAAGCGAGAGCTCTGGTGCAAAGAGATCCTCAGGCGGCCCAATCGACCCATCCCACCGGTAGCTGACTCTCATCGTCCCGTCGGCCTCGAACTCGAATCTCTTCTCCAGGGTCCTATCTCCCGCCTGGCCGGAAAACGAGCCAACGATCTTCACGCTGTGGGATAGGCGCTCGATGGTGAAGCTGCCGGAGCCTTGAGCCCACGAACGTGTCGGCCAGTAGTCGCCACCGGCATACTGCTCGAGGGTCAGCCCGGCCGGCAGTACCCGGTCGACGAAGATGGCCCGCGGCTCGGTATCGATCGGCGGGCGATGCTCCGGGCCAAGGCCCTCCTCCAGATCGTCGTGGTAGGCCTCGCGCCGCCGGGTGAGCGTGTTTGCGTAGTTCACGCCGGTGGCGAAGATGGTGTACTCCTCCAGCGCGCCGCCTCGGCGCGGACTCAGGAGCGCCGAGAACCGGTCCGAATGGACCCAGATCTCGTCGTGCCCATCGCCGTCGAGATCCAGAACCTCGACTGCGAGCGCCTCACCACGGCGGAGCTCCGACTCTGCCAGCGCGAGGTTGCTCCAGATCGCTTCGCGGAGATGGGGCAGGTACAAGCCCCCGAAGACGCCGTGCCAGTAGGCGTCGTTGCACTGAGCCCGGCCCAGCGCCCGGCGAGCCACCGGAGGGTCCCCCCGGCGCCGGCAGAGCAGGGAAAGCGCCATCATCTTCTTGTGCATCCGATTCGACTCGGAGTATTTCACCAGGAAGTTGCGCCAATGGGCGCCGCGGATCAGCGCGCCATCCGGGCCCGCCAAGCGTGCCTCCCCCAGATCGCGTTCCAGCCGGATCAAGCGGATGGCGGCATCGGGAGGCAATGACCAGGCCTCCATCTCGCGATAGGATGCCGTGGGCAGGTAGGCGATGCCGCCGCTGGGCACATGGTCCAGTGCATCGCTCAGGGTACTGAGCTGGACTTCGCCCCCCTCTACCAGGGCGTTGATAGTAGCGGTAAAGCGATCCAGCCAACCACGCTCGTAGACCCACTCCCTGGTTCCGGGCCAGCCACCGAACTTCTCGCCGTCATCGGCCAGAACCGCGAGACGGTGTCCCGCGCCCCGTAGCTCACGCAGAAACGCCGCGGTCTCTTCCGGTGGCCGGAACGGTATCAGATAGCGGAGACGCTCGTCGATCGAAAAGAGGGCAACCCGCTTTCCGTCGCTCTCGGTCCAGTACGGCGTGTGCAGCTGCTCCCTGGTAAATCCCGACACCAGGAAGTGCCGGTCGTCCACCAGGGCGTAGCGCACGCCTGCATCCGCCAGATCAGCCGCGAGCTCGGGCTCCCACACTCGCTCCGTGAGCCACAACCCGCGCGCGTCCACCCCGAACCGTCCCCGCACCGCGTCCCGCATCCACTGGATCTGCTCGACCCGGTCGGCCCGAGGGAGGGAAGCAAGCACCGGCTCATAGAATCCGGCGAGCAACAGCTCGACCTTCCGTTCCGACACCAGCTTTCCCAGGAGATCCAGGTACCCGGTATCGTGCTGCTCCAGCCACTCCAGGAGCGGCCCGGAGAGATGGAGGACCAGGGGCAGAAACCCCCGCTCGGAAAGCCGCTCCAGAATGGGCCGATAGACGTCACGCACGTGCTGCTCGAAGACGTGGTCGAAATTGCCGACTGGTTGATGCAGGTGAAGGCCGAAGACGAGTCGAATCGAAGCCATGCGCTAGCCGACGACGAGAGAGCGAGAGCCCCCGAGCGCAGCCGCCACTGCAGGCAGGATGTCGGGGAAGAGCTGATCGCGCCGGTAGAGCTCCTCGGCCAGCCGTTGGGCCGACTCGAGGTCTCCTTCGCGACCGGGTCCGAGTGCGGCGATCAGTTTCTCGGCATCCGCGCAGTGCTCGTTGAATCGCTTCTCGGCGTAGTCAGCCGCGGCACCGGTCGAGATGATGAACTGCCAGTCGGAAGACTGGGCCAGCAGGAGCTCCCTTGCCGCCTGGGCCAGTACCGGACGGGCCGCCGGCGTTGCCAGCGCGCCCGGCGCGGCATCCCAGAATGACTGTTCCAGCGGCCAGAGCCGCTCCCAGGTCCACGCGGTATGCTCGCTCAGCCACATGCTGCTGTCACCATTGGCACCCCAGGATCCCCAGGGCAGGCGGATGGCGGCGCGGGGGGGATGGGCCTCGAGATGGCGAGAGCCGGTGGCCGGCTGGATCGCGTCCCGTTTTCCGGCGAGCGAGCGATAGACGTGACCCAAGAATTCGGGCCCCTCGAACCACCAGTGACCGAAGAGCTCGGTGTCGAAGGGTGCCACCACGACGCTTTCGCGGTTCTGGGTCTGGTCCGCTGAGATGCCGGACAAGAGGTTGGCGAAATGGCTGGCGTGGTCTCGAGCCCGCCCGGCTGCGGCTTCCGGGTCGTAGGGCTGCTTTTCACCGAGGTCTACGCCCGGTCCCGTGACACGCCAGAGCTTGAGACCACCGGGCCAGCGCATCTTGTGGAACTCGAGGTAGGAGGCGTCGCCCGGGTATCCCTCGAAGCGGCTCCAGACCTGCATCGACGCCCGCGGATCCCGTACATACGCCGCCACGGAACCGTGGGCGACGCGATAGGCGCGATAGGGGGAGCGCAACGGCTCGGAGGGCTGGCCCGGATCCGCCGGCATATGCACGATGGGATCACCCGCGGGATCGCCGGAAAGTCCGAGCGGGCGTCCCGCGGCCGCGAGATGCGCGTCCACGAAGAAGTAATGAAAACCGGCGTCCGCCAGATGCTCCTCGATACCTCGCCGCACGCCAGTGCGAGGCGCGCTCGGCCATGGCTCCCAGGGTCCTCGCGGCCGGTACGCGCACTCCGGCAACCAGCAGCCCTTGGGCGACCGGCCGAAGAGACGCCGGTGCTCCGAGACCCCGACCGCAAGCTGGAGCCGGATGCTCTCGTCCCGGGCGAGGAGCGGGAGATAGCCGTGGGTGGCCGCCGAGCTGATGATCTCGATGCGGCCGGCCGATTCGAGCGCACGGAACGCCGCGATGAGATCCTGATCGATGACGTGGAAGAGATCTCGAAGCCGGATCAGCCGGCTGCGCCAGTACTGCACCAGCGGCAGCAGATGGGTTTCGCGGGTGCTGGCCAGTGAAGCCGGCGCTTCGTCGCAGGCCTTGAGCCGCTGAGCGACGAAGGTCTCCAGTTCGGAAGCGAAGGTCGGGCTGGCGAGCTGATTCGCCAGAACTGGGGTAAAGCCGATGGTAACGGGAGCCGGCACGGCATCTGCCGAGAGGCCGCGGAGAACCTCCAGCAGGGGAAGATACGTGTCGACTGCTGCCTCACAGATCCAGTCGCTGCCGTGCGGCCAACGCCCATGGTTCAGGACATAGGGCAGGTGACTGTGCAGCGTGAATATGAAGTCCGTCTGGCGGGGCGTCACCGGACACCGGATGAATCCGCCAGCGCGCGGCGGTAGACGTCGATATACAAGGCCACGGAGCGCTCCCAGCTGAAGTCACACGCCATTCCCTGGCGGACGATCGCCTGCCACTTGGATGGGTGGCGGAACCGGTCGAGCGCCCGGAAAGTAGCCTCCTGGAAGGCTTCCGGGGTGTACGGCTCGAAAGCGAATCCCGTCACCTCGTCATCCACCGTGTCGGAGAGGCCGCCCACATCGCGGACGATGGGGGGAGCGCCGTAGCGTTGCGCCCGCATCTGGGTAAGGCCGCAGGGCTCGTACAGCGAGGGCATGAGAAACAGGTCGGCGCCGGCCATGAGCCGGTGCTCCAGGCGATCGGTGAAGTCGAGCTGCACTCCCACCCGGTCCGGCGCGGACGATGCCAGCTCCACCAGGGCGGTCTCGTACTGCTTTTCTCCACTACCCAGAAACACGAACTGGGCATCCAGGGCCAGCAGCTCGTCACTCTGAAGGATGAGATCCAGTCCCTTCTGCGTGACCATGCGACCGGTCATGCCCAACAGGGGAACCTTCCGTCGCTGAGGCAGTCCGAAGGACCGCTGCAGGGCCGCCTTGCAGCGCCGCTTGCCCTCCAGATTTTCCGCCGAGTACTGGGCGGTGATCTGGCTATCGAGCGCAGGGTCCCAGGTGTGCTGGTCGATCCCGTTGAGGACCCCCACGAGACGGTCGCCCAGCCAGGTGAAGACGTCGTGCAGTCCGAAGCCGCCACCAGGAGTGCGTAGCTCTTCGGCCTGGGTGGGGCTCACCGTGGTGACGAAGTCGGCAAAGGCCAATCCGCCCTTCAGAAAGTTCACCTTGCCGTACCACTCCAGCTGCCGCCAGTTGTACAGCTCCCAGGGCAGACCGATCTGCGGCATCACCTCGGCCGGAAAGTGTCCCTGATAGCCGGGATTGTGGACCGAGAGGACTGCGGTCGCGCCGCTGGAGTATCGCTCATTCAGTGAAGTGCGCAGGTAGACCAGGGCCAGGGCAGTATGCCAGTCGTGCGCGTGAAGGAGGATCGGACCGGGCACCAGACGGGGCAGGGCAGTGACGGCGGCCAGCGCGAAGAAGGCAAACCGGCGCGCGTTGTCGAGATAGTCCACGGCGTTCTCGCCGTAGATGCCCGGGCGATTGAAGTAATCCAGGTGCTCGACGAAGTAGACCTGCGGGCCTGTCCGCGGCCCGGCCACCCGGAAGACTCGCGCTTCCTCGGTGTGGGATCCCAGGGGGACGAGGAACGGCTGCCCCACCGGCTCGAGATCCGGATCGGCATCGCGAACCGAGCGATACAAAGGGAGAATGGCGGTGACGTCGAGCCCAGCGGCCTGCTGGAAGTTGGCCAGTCCGCTGACCGCTTCGGCCAGGCCACCGGTCCGGGCATAGGGGAAGTACTCCGCGGCAATGTGCACGACGGAGACTGGCTGGCCTCCGGGAGTTCTGAGCGACGGTGTGGTGGTCACCGGCTCACCGGCCGGTCGACGCAAGGTCGCCATCCTGTCTGCCTCAAGCCGTGGGTGGATCGTCGCCGGACGCCTCGCCGTAGATTGCCGGTGCGTAGTACTCCTGCACGTAGTCCTGCAGCATGCGCCTGGCGGTGAACCGGCTGCCGGCCAGGCGAAGCGCGTGACGCATCTTTTCTACCCATCCTAACGGGACTTCCTGGGCGTTCCTGGTGTAGTAGAGCGGCACGATCTGCTCTTCCAGGAGCCGATAGAAATCCTCGGCGTCGGCCCCATCGGGATCCTCATTTTCAGCGGCGGGGGAAATGGCCCACCCGCTGAGTCCATCGTAGCCCTCCTGCCACCATCCGTCGAGGGTGCTGAATTGCGGCACTCCATTGAGTCCCGCCTTCATGCCGCTGGTACCCGATGCCTCGAGCGGCACCCGGGGCAGGTTGAGCCACAGATCGACGCCCTGCACCAGGAGATGTGCGAGATGCATGTCGTAATCCTCGAGAAACGCGACGCGTCCCTCGAACGCTGGATCACGAGTGAACTGGTATACCGACTGGAGCACTTCTTTCCCCGGGTTATCGGCTGGGTGGGCCTTACCCGCAAAGATGATCTGTACCGGGCGCCAGGGGTCTGTCAGTAGGCGGCGGAGCCGGTCGATATCCCGGAAGATGAGGTTGGCTCGCTTGTAGGTAGCGAAGCGTCGGCCGAACCCGATGGTGAATGCCCTGGGGTCGAGCAAGGTTCCCGCGCCCACCACCTGCGACGCCTCCTTGAGCTGGCCGGCAAACCGGCGGCGGGCATCTTCGCGCACGAAGTTCGACAGCGCGCGCTTCTGCTTGAGGTGGGCTTCCCAGAACTTGGCGTGGTCCAGGGTGAGAACCCGGTCCCAGAAACCCGGCTCCTCGAGGTGTTCACCCCAGGCAGAGCCGAGATGCGCGTCCAGTAGCGCCATGATCGGGCTTGCCATCCAGGTGGCCAGGTGCACGCCGTTGGTCACATGACCGATAGGCACCGCTTCCTGGTGCCGGTTGGGCCAGAGCTCGCGCCAGATGTTGCGGGAGACCTGCCCGTGCCGGCGCGACACGCCGTTCACCCGGGCAGAGAGCCGCATGGCGGTCACCGTCATGTGAAACTGCCCCGGCAACGCAGGGTGGGTCCCGAGGCGGAAGAATGCATCGCGCTCGATCCCCATCTCCTTCCACAACGGTCCCCCGCAGGCCTCCACCTGTTGGATGGTGAAGGCATCGTGGCCGGCTGGAACCGGTGTGTGGGTGGTGAACACGCTCTGCGCCCGCACCTGCTTCACGGCGTCCTGGTACGATGTCCCGCCGTTGACCAGCTCCCGGAGCCGCTCGATCAGCATGAATGCGGCGTGCCCTTCGTTGGCGTGCCATACCGCAGGCTGGATGCCCATCGCCCGAAGGACTCGGACGCCCCCGATGCCCAGAATCCATTCCTGCCTGAGGCGCAGCTCCGGGCCTCCGGCATAGAGCTTGTTCATCAGGCCCCGGTCATCCGGATGATTCGCCTCGAGGTTGGTGTCCAGCAGATAGATCGGCACCCGGCCGACCATCATGCGCCAGGCCCTCACGTGGACCGGCCGTCCGAAGCTCTCCACCGTCGTGAGCCACGGCTGCGGGTTGGATCCCGCCACCGCCACGAGCGGCGTGGCGCTCACGTCATACTCGACGTCGCTGTCCTCCTGCCATCCGTCGAGCGTCAGTCTCTGGTCGAAGTATCCCTTGCGGTAGAAGAGTCCCACTCCCACCATCGGCACGCCGAGATCGCTGGCGGCCTTGCAGTGGTCGCCGGCCAGCACGCCCAGTCCGCCGGAGTAGATCGGCACCGAGCTGTGGAGGCCGAACTCGGCGCAGAAGTACGCCACTGGGCCGCCGTTGAGGGCGGGATAGTGCTGGGCAAACCAGGTCTCGCCGTCGTTGGCCTCATGCGCCATTCGCTCCATGACGTCGTCGTAGCGGCGCAGGAAATCGCTGTCACTGGCGCAGGCGGCAATCCGTGCGGGATCGACTCGGCAGAGCAGCTCCAGCGGATTGTGCCGGGTGGCGCGCCAGAGTGGCTTGTCGATGGATTCGAACAATCCGCGCGCCTCGCGACTCCAGCTCCACCAGAGATTCATCGCGACGGCCGCGAGCCCCTCGATGCGGGCAGGGAGATATGGTATGCGGCTCTGTTGAATCAGCATGGACAATTATAGCGCTAATGAACCAGCTTCTTGTACCGGATCCGGTGCGGCTGGTCGACGGAGGCACCCTTCCGCTTGTGATAGTCCGCGGCGTAGTCCTGATAGTTTCCCTCATACCATACCACTTCACTGTTGCCCTCGAAGGCGAGGATGTGGGTGGCGATACGATCGAGAAACCAGCGATCGTGGCTGATGACCACGGCGCAGCCGGCAAAGCCGAGTAGCGCCTCTTCCAGGGCGCGCAGGGTGTCGACGTCCAGGTCGTTGGTGGGCTCGTCGAGCAACAGGAGGTTCCCGCCGCTCTTCAGCAGCTTGGCCAGGTGAAGCCGGTTGCGCTCGCCACCGGAGAGAGTGCCGACCTTTTTTTGCTGATCGGATCCGCGGAAGTTGAATCCGGCGGCGTAGGCCCGGGCATTGACCGTGCGGCGGCCGAACTGGAGCTGGTCCTGACCGCCGGAGATCTCCTGATACACCGTCTTGCTCGCGTCGAGCGTGTCCCGGCTCTGGTCCACGTGGGCGATCTGCACCGTGGAGCCGACGGTGAGGACCCCGGAGTCGGGCCGCTCCTGGCCGGTGATCATCCGGAACAGCGTCGTCTTGCCCGCACCGTTGGGTCCGATCACACCGACGATGCCGCCACGGGGCAGCGAGAACGTGAGATTTTCGAAGAGGAGCCGGTCGCCGAACCCCTTGGCCACGTCGGCCGCAACAACGACCTCGTCGCCCAGCCGCTCGGGCACCGGAATCATGATCTCGGCGCTTCCCTCGGTCTGCCGCTCGGCCTCTTCGCGCAACTCCTCGTAGCGGGTGATGCGGGCCTTGCTCTTGGCCTGGCGGGCGCGGGGCGACATCCGGACCCATTCCAGCTCGCGCTGAAGGGTCTTCTGCCGGGCGGACGCCTGCTTTTCTTCCTGGCCGAGCCGCCGCTCCTTCTGCTCCAGCCAGGAGGAGTAGTTGCCTTCCCAGGGGATGCCCGCGCCCTGATAGAGCTCGAGGATCCATCCCGCCACGTTATCGAGGAAGTACCGGTCGTGGGTGACGGCCACCACGGTGCCGGGGAATTCCGCCAGGTACCGCTCCAGCCACCAGACGCTCTCGGCGTCGAGGTGGTTGGTGGGCTCGTCCAGCAGGAGCATGTCCGGCTGTTCCAGCAGCAGGCGGCAGAGCGCCACCCGGCGCCGCTCGCCACCTGAGATCTTGGTCACGTCCGCCTCGCCCGGGGGCAGCCGGAGCGCGTCCATGGCCATGTCGATCTTATGGTCCAGCTCCCAGAGACCGAGCGCATCGATCCGTTCCTGGAGGTTGCCCTGCTTTTCCAGCAGCCGGGTCATCTCATCGTCGCCCATGGGCTCGGCGAACCTGGCGCTGATCTCGTTGAACTGATCCAGCATCTGCTGCTGCTCGCGCACCCCCTCCATCACATTGCCGCGGACGTCCTTGGCGGGATCGAGCTGGGGCTCCTGCGGCAGATAGCCGATTTTGGTTCCCGCCAGCGGGCGGGCCTCGCCGAGGAAGTCCTTGTCCACGCCGGCCATGATGCGAAGCAGGGAAGACTTTCCCGCGCCGTTGGCGCCGAGGACCCCAATCTTGGCGCCGGGGAAAAAAGAGAGATGGATCCCCTTGAGGATCTCTCTGGAGGGGGGCACGACCTTTCGAAGGTCGCGCATCGTGAAGATGTATTCGCCGGCCATAGGGCGGGGAAGATAGTAGAGGCCATTGGCTGTTGGCTATTGGCTAATCGCTGCAGCTAGCAGCTCCGATCTCTCGAACCGCTACTCGAGCGCCCCCGGAGGCAGCCCCTAGCCCAAAGCCAATAGCCCTCCTGCAAACAAGAAGGGCGCCCCAGCGGGAGCGCCCTCGGTAACACCCCGGACGAACCGGGCTAGCTCAGGTTCTTGTTCGCAATCTTCGCGAGGTCGAACATGGTGACCTGGCTCCTGCCGCCGAAGAGCGGGCGGAGCTTTTCGTCGGCGTTGATGGCCCGACGGTTCTTGGAATCCTGCAGGTCGTGCCGCTTGATGTATTGCCAGAGCTTGCTGATGACCTGGGTACGCGGCACCGCACCGCTACCGATAACCGCGGCCAGGTTCGAGCTTGGCTGCATCGGTCTCATGAATGCGGGATTCGGTGCGCGCTTCTTGCCTGAGGACTTTCTCTTGGTGGCTCTCTTTGCTGCCTTCTTGCGGGCGGCTGGCCGTTTGGCCGACTTCTTCGCTGACTTCTTTCTACCGGCAGTCTTTTTTTTCCGCTTGGTGGCCATGCAGTGTCCCCCAGATTGAGTGAGAACTGTGCTGTGCCTCGGAACCAATGAGAACTACCGTGATCAACAGTAAGCAGACCGCGCTGTGATGCAATAGGGAATCGGCAATTTCCCCTCTGGGAACCGGTCTCCGCCCCTCGGGCCGAATCCCCCGGTGCCGGGCCATGAGGATATTTTCCCAGAGGAGAACCGGCCCAGTGGCCATGATTTCAACTCTTTTGACTGGTGTTCATATGACACGAGCACATGCGATTCTCCGGCCGGCCGTTCTCGGCGCGGGCGCGCTCGCGCTCCTGCTCGGAATGCGGATTTCCCCTCTGGCAGAGCCCAGATGCGACCCCGACAACGGTGGTCTGGTGCTGCCCGAGGGCTTCTGCGCCACGGTTGTTGCGAGTCAGCTGGGACCCGTGCGCCAGCTGGCCGTTGCCCCCAGCGGTGACCTGTACGCCGCCCTGAGCGGCAAACCCGCGGACAACACCGGCGGGGTGTTGGCGTTCCGGGATACGAACGGTGACGGGAAGCCCGACGAGCGCGCCAGCTTCGGTCCGGGCGGGGGGAACGACGTGAAGGTCCACAGCGGCTACCTGTACTTCGCCCGGAACACCGAGGTCGTGCGCTACCGTCTGGGCGAGGGCAAGCTCAAGCCCAGCGGGAAGGAGGAAACGGTGGTGTCGGGGCTTCCCAGTGAGGGCGGACATCAGGCCAAGAGTATCGCGTTCGGTCCCGGCGACGCGATGTACGTGAACATCGGGTCGAAGACCAACAGCTGCCAGAAAACGGACCGGCTCCCCGCCTCGCCCGGCAACGACCCCTGTACCGAGCTGGCGCAGCGCGCCGGCATCTGGCGGTTCTCCGCCGAGCGTCTCGGCCAGCGCTTTGCGGACGGCCGGCGCTTCGCCACCGGGCTACGGAATGCGATGGCGCTGGCCGTCGAGCCGGGTGCCGGGGCGTTTTTTGCCGCGGTGCACGGTCGCGATCAGCTGGCCGACAACTGGGGGTTCAGCAACGAGGTCAACGCCAACAATCCCGCGGAGGAGCTGGTGCGGGTCGAGGCGGGCCGAGACTATGGCTGGCCCTACTGCTACTACAGCAATCAGTATCAGAAGTTGGTGCAGGCCCCGGAGTATGGCGGCGACGGTCAGAAGGTCGGGCGGTGCAGCACGGCGGCAAATCCGGTTCTGGCATTTCCCGGTCACTGGGCGCCGATGGCGCTGGCGTTCTACGACTCGGACGCATGGGGACCGAAATACAAAGGCGGGCTGTTCGTGGCATTTCACGGCTCGTGGAATCGCGCTCCGCTTCCCCAGGAGGGATACCGGGTCGTGTTCGTGCCCTTTGCGAATGGCCGGCCGGCGGGCGAGTACTCCACCTTCGCCACAGACAAGGGCGGTCCCACCTCCCTCCGGGCTAGCGGGGTCGCGGTGGCGCCGGATGGGTCACTGTATATCTCGGCCGATCAGAACGGGAAGATCTGGAAGGTGACCCGACGGGGATGAAGGGCTTACGCTTTTGCTTTTAGGACTCGCTCGATTTCGCGGATATCGGGATCGATCTCGATCGGGCGGTTGGCGCCGGGCGGCGGCGGTTCGATCTCCTGGTGATATTTAAGGAGAAGTCCGGGGTCCTTGAGGATGTGTCCGGTCAGCACCCCGACGACTCGGTCCGAGGGCTTGGCGGTCCCGTTTCGTACCAGTTGCCTGAGCCCGGCCACGGTCACCGCGCTTGCGGGCTCGCAGCCGACGCCCGACGCATCAATCGCCGCCTTGGCCTCCAGCAGCTCCGCATCCGTGGTCGAGAGCACCACCCCGTCGGTTTCGGTGATCGCCTGCACCGCGCGGTCGTACGAGGCCGGGTCTCCGATCTTGATCGCGGTGGCTACCGTCTCCGCTTTTACCCGGTGCCGCTTGCTGAAGCCCTCGGCAAAGCTGCGTGCGAACGGCGCGGCGCCGGCCGCCTGCACCGCCGCCAGGCGAGGCAGCCGGGAGATCAATCCCCAGCGGCGAGCCTCCCGCAGCGCCTTCCCGAACGCTGCCGTGTTCCCCAGGTTGCCCGCCGGCAGCACGATCCAGTCGGGAGACTCCCACGCGAGCTGTTGCAGCATCTCCAGCACTATTGTTTTCTGGCCTTCGATCCGGAACGGGTTGATCGAATTCAGCAGGTAGACACCCAGCTGGATACTGGCTTGCTCGACCAGGCGGAGGCAGTCGTCGAAATCGCCCCGAACCAGAAGCGTTTTGGCGCCGTAGGCGAGCGATTGCGCCAGCTTGCCGGTCGCCACCCCGTCACGAGGCACCAGCACCAGGGCCGGTAAAGCCGCCTGCGCCGCATAAGCCGCGAGGGAGGCGGACGTGTTTCCCGTGGAGGCGCACGCCACCGCGGTGGCGCCGATCCGCTTGGCCTGAGTCACCCCCACCGTCATGCCGCGGTCCTTGAACGATCCCGTCGGATTGTGGCCCTCGTGCTTGAGCAGCAGATGGTCGACTCCGGCCCAGCGGTCGAGGGCGACACGATGCAGCAGCGGGGTGTTTCCCTCCGGGTGGGACACGACCGCGTCGGCGGTCGGAAGCACGATCTCTCGAAAGCGCCACACACCCGATGCGGTAGCTCCTGGCTGCCCCCCCCGGCGCTCGGTGAAGCGCTGAATCAGTTCGGTGGGTGTCATGGCAGGCGGCCGGTGCTGAATCTCCAGCAATCCCCCGCAGACGCCGCAGCGTGACTGGGGATCGGTTTCCACCATCTCGTTGCCGCAGGCGATACAGGACTGCCAGCTGGCCGGCCGCTGGGTCTCGAATCTCACGGGCTGCCTCCGTCTGACTCCTCGATCACCCGGGCCCCCTGGTGATCCACCTGTGCCACGCGGACTTCGCTCCGGTGCCCGCAGCGAGTGTACGCATCGGCCATGGCGGCGGCAACCCGCGCCCCGGCGTCGTATCCGCGCACCAGGGCGAAGGCGGTGGGACCGCTGCCGGAGATCGAGCTTCCCAGGGCTCCAGCCGAGAGTGCCGCCTGCTTCGCCTCCGGGAAGCCCGGCAAGAGCGCTGACCGCACCGGCTCGGCGATACGGTCGTCGATGGCGCGGCCGAGCAGGTCGTAATCGCCGCTTGCGAGCGCGGCCACCATGGCAGCGACCTGCGCGGCCTGATGCAGAGCCGTGACGCGGGAGATCCGGTCGGGCAGGACCGAGCGGGCATGGGCCGTTCGCATTCGCTGGTCCGGCCGGGCTACCACAACCCACAGCTCGTCCGGCACCGGCAGCTCGACCAGGTCCAGCGGATCCAGCGACCGGATGAGCACGATGCCGCCCAGCAGCGCGGGAGCCACGTTGTCCGCGTGGCGGCCGGAAATCGTCTCTTCAGCTGCCAGCGCCGCGCCTACCAGCGCCCACCGATCCAGCGGGTAGCCCAGCAGTGCATTCACCGCCACGGCTCCCGCCACGGCGGATGCCGCGCTTCCGCCCTGGCCGCCGGAGAGCGGCAATCCCTTGGTGATCGTCAAGCCGACCCCGCCCTTCAACCGACCCGCATCCCCGCTGCGATCGATCACCGCGCGCGCGGCCAGTCCCGATGTGTGGCGGGTAGAATCGGTGGGAAGGTCGGGATGCCCGGGAGCCAGGATGTGAATCCCCGGCGCACTGGTCCATTCGGCTCGCACGGTGTCGCCCGCTCCGGCCAGCGCCAGCCCGAGGATGTCGAGACCGGGGCCGACGTTGCCTACCCCGCCTGGCGCGAAGGCCACCGCCGACCGCCGCTCCGGGCTCATGCGCCGGCCAAACGCAGAATGTCGTTGAGCACGCCCGCTGCCGTGACCTCAGCTCCGGCGCCAGGACCGGTGATGACGAGCGGATTGGCCTTGTACCGTGCCGTGGTGAACACCAGCTGGTTGTCCGATCCCTTGATTCCGGCCAGCGGGCTCGCGAGCGGAACCGCCTGCACGCCCACAATGACCTTGGCCGGAGTCACCTGCGCCAGATAGCGCAGCACCGAGCCCTGAGCCGCCGCTTCCTCCACCCGCTTCTTCCACAGCCCATCGACTTCATCCAGCCGGCCGAGGAAATCCTTGACCGAGAGCTCACGCCCCCATCTGGGGACCAGCGACTCCACCGAGCTCTGGCGCAGCTCGCCCGGGTATCCCAGCAGTCTCGCGAGGATCAGCGCCTTCCGGGCTACGTCCATGCCCGAGAGATCGTCGCGCGGATCGGGCTCGGTGTAGCCCTTGGCCCTCGCGCTGCGCACGGCCCGAGAGAAGGGCGCTCCGGCCGAGACCTCACTCAGCACGTACCCCAGCGTGCCGGAGAGCAGACCCTCGATTCGTTCAACCCGGTCACCGGATTCCACCAGCTTGTGATAGGTGTCGATGATGGGAAGCCCGGCGCCTACCGTTGCCTCGTGCAGGATTCGGCGGCCACGGGCCCGGGCGGTCTGCCAGAGTCCATCGCTGACCGACCGGCGATCGGCGAGCGGCCGCTTGTTGGCCAGCACCAGGTCCATGCCGTGCGTGAGCGCCTGCTCCAGCGCCGGCACGGTGTCGTCCGCGGTGAGGTCTACCAGCACGGGACGAGTCAGGGCATACCCGGCAATGTGGGCCACCGCCTCTTCCGCCGTTGCCGCCTTCCCCTGGGGAAGGTCGGCCAACCGGCGACCCTTTCGCTTTTGGGTGGCCAGAGTGGCCAGGCGCCTGGGGCTGATCCCGTCCGGATCGAAGACGAAGCCGGAGCGATCGATCACCCCGGCAACTCGTAACGCGAGCGCCGGACGGTTGACCCGCGCGAGCAGCGAGGCGAGCGCGCGTCCGATCTGGCCGAACCCCAGCAGTACGACCTCCATGCGCTCGGGGCGGATCACCGATCCGCCGGCGATACGGGACAGTTGAAAGGCCGCATGAATTCGGCGCTGCGCTTCCGCGGCGTCCGCCGTCTCCACAACCACGGAGATGTTCAGCTCGGATGAGCCCTGGGCGATGGCGACCACGTTGAGGTTTCCGGCCGCCAGGGCGGAGAACACCCCCGCCGCCACGCCCGGTGTGCCGTGCATGCCGAGGCCGACCACGGCGACCGTGGCCATGCCTGGGCTCACCTCGACGCCATCAATTTCACGGCGACCGATCTCTCCCTGGAATTCCTGGACCAGGCTGTCCCTTGCCTGGGTGGCGAACGGCTCGGGCACGCTGAAGCAGATCGAATGTTCGGACGATGCCTGAGAAATCAGTGACACCGAGATCCGCCTGGCGTGCAGGGCCGCGAAGGTGCGGGCCGCAATCCCCGGCACGCCGAGCATGCCGTTCCCGGTGACGGTGATCAGGGCCTGGCCTCCGGCGGCGGTCAGGGCCTTCACCGGAAAGCGGCCGGGCTCGACCTGCTCCGAGACCTCTGTTCCTGGAGATTCAGGATCCTCGAACGGTCGTATGTGGATCGGGATCCGCCGGCCGGCCAGAGGAATCAGGGCGCGGGGGTGAAGCACCTTGGCTCCGTAATAGGCCAGCTCCGCCGCCTCGCGGGCGTGCAGCCGCGGTATGACGCGCGCGTCGGGGACCACCCGGGGGTCGGCGGTCAGCAATCCCGGCACGTCCTTCCAGAGCGTCACCCGCCGGGCGCCGACTGCTCGGGCCAGCAGGGTGGCGGTGAGGTCGGACCCGCCGCGGCCAAGAGTGGCAACCTCGCCGGTGGGAGTCGCTCCCAGAAAGCCGGGCACGATGGGGATGACGTCGCGAGCGATGAGCGGAACCAGAATCTCTTGCGCCGACCGGTCGGTACCAGCAAAGTCGGGCGAGGCTTGCCCGTAGGCATCGTCGGTATGCACCACTTCGAGTGCGTCGACGTACCTGGCCTTGGTGCCGGCCGCTTCCAGGGCTGCGGCCAGCAGGCG
This sequence comes from uncultured Gemmatimonadales bacterium, assembly GCA_963742755.1. Lineage (GTDB taxonomy): Bacteria > Gemmatimonadota > Gemmatimonadetes > Gemmatimonadales > GWC2-71-9 > CAVVWJ01. The sequence continues at coordinate 525,937 of CAVUMU010000010.1, read as the reverse complement.
AGCGCTGAGCCGCTCTCCCCGGGAGATCAGGAAGTCGGTAGTGCGGGGAGTCAGCTCACGGAGCCGCCGTAGTCCGGCTACCAGGGCCTCCAGCTCCTCGAACACCTCCGCAATGTGGGCCAACATCCCGGTGCGGCTCCGGCCGGCCGGCAGCAGCGCGCCGGCAACCTCCTCATGGCGGGTACGAAGCTGCCCGATGAGTGCGGCGAGCGTACGTTCATCCCCGCTTCCAGCCTGCTGGGCCACCGACAGGAGGGCATCGGTCACGCCGGCCATCGCGGAGACTACCACCACGGTGGGCTCTCGCTGGTAGCTCTGGATGATGTCAACGGCACGGCGGACGGCGGCGGAGTCGGCCAGCGAGGCGCCGCCGAATTTGTGCACGTGTGGTGCGCGGCGCTGTCGTGGGGGCATAGGCTCGTGAGGATAACACGGGGACGGGCTCTTGGCTATTAGCGAGTGGCTGGGGGCAAAGTCTGTCATCCTGAACGACGCGAAGGATCGCCGCCATACAAGCGCGATCCAGCCAATACCCAATAGCCAATAGCCCATACCCCTCGTACTTTCCCTGCATGCTGACCCTGCTCAAGCTGGTCCAGTCGATCATCAAGACACTGCACTCGGAGGGCACGCCGGGCCAGGTGGCCGCCGGCATCGCCATCGGGTCGGTGCTGGGGCTGACGCCGCTGCTGAACATCCACAACCTGGTCATCTTCTCCCTGGTGGTGCTGCTCAACGTCTCGTTCGGCGGCGCCATGCTGGGCTGGGCGCTGTTCGTGCCGATCGGGTTCCTGCTCGATCCCGTGTTCCACGCCGTGGGACTCCAGCTGCTTCTGGCGCCATCGCTCCGGCCGCTGTGGACCGCAATGGCGAACACGCCGCTGGTGCCCTACACCAACTTCAACAACACGGTGGTCCTGGGCAGCTTCGTCGGCTGGCTGGGGCTGGCGGTACCGATCTTCTTTGCCGCCCGGTACGGCGTGGCCCGCTACCGCGCCACCATCGGTGCGCGGGTGCGGCAATCGCGATTCTACAAAGCGATCACAGCCTCGCAGGCCTACAACTGGTACCGCATGTTCCGGCCGGGCTAGCGGATGCGAGTCAAGATCTTCCGATGGAAGGCCATCGGTCCGCTGCTCCTCTTCTTCACCATCCTCATCGTGCTGGTGGTGATCTTCGCCGAGCCGATCGCAAAGGACACGACCGAAGAGGCGAGCACCGAGCTGCTCGGCACCCAGGTGGACGTCGGCAAGCTGGACCTGTACCCGCGCGAGGCCGCGGTCAATCTGAGCCGCCTCCAGATAGCCGACCCATTCGCCCTCACGCGGAACCTGGTCGAGGCGGACGACATCCGGCTCAAGTTGAACCCCGCGGCACTGGCAGAGAAGAAGCTGGTGATCGAGCGGCTCAGCCTCAGCGGGATGCGCTTCGGCACCGACCGCAAGACACCGGCACGCAGAGTCGAGGGCAGCGGCTTCGCCCCCAAAGTCCTCCAGGCGGTGGACCAGTGGACCAAGCAGTTCGATGTTCCCCTGCTCTCGCTGACGCCGATCGACACCCTCCGCCAACTTGCGCTCGACCCCTCGCAACTGACCACTATCCGCGAAGCCCAGGCGCTCCTCGCGCGCACCGACTCCACTCGGAAGGCGCTGGATACGGGATTCAAGCAGCTGAACATCAGCCAAACGGTGGACTCGGCCCGTGGCCTGCTCCAGCGGCTGTCCTCGACCGACCCGAAGAAGCTGGGCCTGGACGGTACCCGCCAGGCGATCCAATCAATCCAGGAGACCCTCCGTCAGGTCGACGCGGCCAAGAAACGGCTGGAGGCGGTGGAACGGGACACCCGCAGCGGCGTGCAACTGCTCGGTCAGGGCACCCAGCAGCTGGATCAGGCCCGGCAGAAGGATGTTGCCTTTGCCAAGTCCCTGCTCAAGCTGCCCAGCTTCTCGGCGCCCGATATCGGCAGCGCGTTCTTCGGCAAGGTGAGCATCGAGCGGTTCAAGGAAGCGCTCTACTGGGCGGAGCTGGCGCAACAGTACATGCCGCCTGGGCTCTTGCCCCGTCCGGCGCCCGGACCTCAGCGGTTGCGGTCCGCGGGAGCGACGCTGGAGTTCCCCAAGGAGAAGGAGTTTCCCCGCTTCCTGCTGCAGGAGGGCCAGCTCGATTTCTCGATCGGCGGAGCCGGTGCTGCGCAGGGCGCCTACCAGGCGACGGTGAGCGGGCTGACCTCGACGCCCGCGCTCCACGGCCGGCCCGCGGTGATCAAGGCGAGCCGCCGGGCCCAGGGGTCAGCCATTGCCGAGATTGATGTCGACGCCACCATCGATCACGTTACGGCACGGACCCGGGACGTGGCCACAGCCAGGCTCCGGGGCATCAAGCTCCCTTCCTTCGACATCCCCGGCATTCCGTTCCGGGTAGTGCCCGGAACCGGTAGCAGCAGTCTCGACTTCAGCATGATCGGTGGCGGCGCGGAGCTGAAAGGCAGGTGGGCAATTCAGTCCCAGCAAGTCAGCTGGGCCGTGGACACCGCCGGGCGTTCGATGAATGACATCGAGCGGTTGGTGTGGCGGGTTGTGTCCGGGTTGAAGGATCTGGAGGTCGTGGCCGAGCTGGGCGGCAGCGTCGGCTCTCCGAAGCTTTCGGTGTCCAGCAACCTCGACAAGGCCATCGCTCAACGGCTGCAAGCGGTCATGGGCGAGGAGGTGGCCAAGGCCGAGCGGTTGGTGCGGGCCAAGGTGGACAGCCTGGTGACCGACAAGGTCGAGCCGGTCAAGCAGCAGATCGCTGCGGTGCAGGCCGAGGCTACCAAGCGGGTCCAGGGTGAGCGGCAGCGACTCGACCAGGTGGAGCAGCAGCTGCAGGCGGAGCTGAAGCGGCTCACCGGGGGACTGGTGCCGGGGCTCGAGTTGCCCAAGATCAAGCTGTAGGAAGGTCGTCGGGTCAAGAGTCCAGGGTCTGGCGAACAGAGTGGGCTGGTTTAGACTCTAGACCCTAGACCTCCTAAGTACGCATCCACCCAGAGCGAACCACCATGCGAATCGGAGTCCCGCGGGAGACGTCTCCGGGCGAGCGCCGCGTCGCGCTGGTGCCCGAGTCGGGCAAGAAGCTGATCCAGGCCGGGTACCAGGTCGTGGTCGAGGCCGGTGCAGGCTCGGCCGCCGGCTTTCCGGATACCACCTACCGTGAGGCGGGGGTCGCGCTGGATCCCTCGCCGGCGACGATACTCGGGGCCGACCTGATTCTGAAGCTCAACCGTCCGGAACAAAGCGAAGTCGCGGCGATGCGCCAGGGGAGTATCTATCTCGGCTCGCTGATGCCGCTCCGTAATCTGGATACGGTTCGGGCGCTCGCGGCTCGTGGGGTCACCGCTTTTTCCACTGACGCCATTCCCCGGACCACCAGGGCGCAGGCGATGGACACGTTGTCGTCGATGGCCAACATCGCGGGCTACAAGGGGGCCCTGCTCGCCGCCGCCGAGCTCAACAAGTATTTCCCGATGCTGATGACCGCCGCCGGCATGGTGCCGCCCGCCCGGGTCTTCGTGGTGGGGGCGGCGGTCGCGGGACTCCAAGCCATCGCCACCGCGCGCCGCCTCGGAGCCAGCGTGTTTGCCACCGATGTGCGGCCGGAGGTGAAGGAGCAGATCGAGAGCGTCGGGGCCAAGTACGTCGGCATCGAGCTCAAGGAGGCCGCCTCGGCGGGCGGAGGCTACGCGAAGGAGCTGACCGAGGAGGATCGGGCGCGGCAACGGGAGCTGCTTGCCGCCCAGTGCGCCCAGTCCGACGTGGTGATCACCACCGCCCTCATCGGCGGCGTGTTCGCCCCCCGGCTCATCTCGGCCGACATGGTAAGGGCAATGAAGCCGGGCTCGGTCATCATGGATCTGGCCGCCGATGGCGGCGGTAACTGCGAGCTCTCGCGCCCCGGCGAGACCGTCGTGGTGGGCGGGGTTACCATCGCGGCCCCGCTCAACCTCCCGGCCACGGTGCCGCTGCACGCGAGCCTGCTCTTCTCCAGAAACCTCACCGCGTTTCTGCTGGCCTTCACCAAGGACCAGACCTTTCAGCTGGACTTCACCGATGACATCCAGCAGGGCGCAGTCATCACCCACGATGGTGAGGTGAAGCACGCCCGGACGCGGGATGCACTCCAGAAGGCGGGCACATGATTGAGTCGATCGATTATTGGTCTCTGCTGTACGTCTTCGTGCTGGCCGCATTCATCGGCCTGGGCGTGATCCGCCGGGTCTCGCGGCTGCTGCACACTCCCTTGATGTCCATCACCAACGCCATTTCGGGCATCGCGGTGATCGGGTCGATTCTGGTGACCGGGGGTGACCACCCCACCGGGATTCGTATCATGGGGGCGATCGCGCTCTTCGCCTCAATGACCAACATCGTCAGCGGCTTCCTGATCACCGACCGGATGCTGAAGATGTTCAAGACCGACCGCGCTCCGAAGGCGGATACCAAGTCATGAGCCACGCGGTGGTGCAGCTCTCCTACCTGGTGGCGACGGTCCTCTTCATCTTCGCGCTGCACTGGATGAACGCACCGGTCACCGCCCGGAAGGGGGTGTTCGCCGGCGTCGCGGCCATGGTAATCGCTGTCCTGGCCACCTGGGGGCAGCCTGAAGTCGTCCACCACGGGTGGATCATCGGGGCGATCATCGCGGGGTTCGCTGTGGGTATCCCGCTCTCCCTGGTGCCGCTGACCGCCGTGCCGCAGCGAACCGCCCTGTCGCACGCCTTCGGCGGCCTGGCCGCGGGGCTGGTGGGCACCGCCAAGTACTACCTGTGGTTCTCCGAGGGACCCGAGAACCTGACCACCTTCCGTATGGTGGCGATCATCATCGAGATCATCCTGGGGTACCTGACGTTCACCGGAAGCCTGATGGCGGCCGGAAAGCTCCAGGAGGTGAAGTGGATCCCCCAGCGCCCGGTGACCTATCCCCTGCAGAACTTCACCAATGTCGGGCTGCTGGCCGTTGCCGCGGTGGTGGGCGTGGCACTGACCCTGAACCCGACCGCGGCCTGGGCGCCGATGCTGTTCCCGGTGGTAATCGTCCTCGCGCTGGCGTTCGGGGTATTGCTGATCATCCCGATCGGCGGCGCCGACATGCCGACCGTCATCGCCATCCTCAACTCCTACGCCGGCCTTTCCGCGGTGGCGATGGGATTCGTGCTCGACAACAAGCTTCTGATTACCGCCGGCGCGCTGGATGGCGCCAGCGGCCTGATCCTGGCGATCATCATGTGCAAGGCGATGAATCGCTCGTTCGCCAACGTGCTTTTCGGCGCTTTCGGCCAGGCGCAGCAAGCGAAGACGGGTGGAGAGCAGAAGTCCTACAAGTCAGAGACCGTCGAGGGTGCAGCCCAGGTACTGGAACAGGCCAACCTTGTGGTCATCGTGCCCGGTTACGGCATGGCCGTTGCTCAGGCCCAGCACAAGGTGCGGGAGCTGTACGATCAACTCAGGAAGCGCGGCGTGACGGTGAGGTTCGCCATCCATCCGGTGGCCGGCCGCATGCCGGGGCACATGAACGTGCTGCTGGCAGAGGCCGATATTCCGTACACCGACCTGGTCGAAATGGACGAGATCAACTCCGACATGCCCCAGTGCGATGTGGCTCTGGTTGTGGGGGCCAATGACGTGGTCAACCCGGCCGCGCGAAACGACAAATCCAGCCCCATATTCGGCATGCCGATTATCGATGCCGACAAGGCTCGGACGGTGTTTGCCATCAAACGGAGCAAAAACCCCGGCTTTGCGGGGATCGATAACGATCTCTACTTCGCCGAGCGAAGCTGGATGCTGTTCGGGGACGCCAAGAACGTCGTGGGCGAGCTGGTCAAGCAGCTCGCCGGCAGCGGATCCCATTGATCTGAGAGGCAATCGTATGCGGACCCCAATCCTGTCACTCGCCGTGGTCCTGGGCGCGGCCTCCGCCGGCCGGGCACAGGAGACCTGTCTGGAGCAGATGCGCTTTCCCGAGGTTGGGCGATGGGCCGAATACCAGGCGGTCTACAACAAGAAGGACCCCTACACCATTCGCTACGCGGTGATCGGCAGCGAAAAGCGGGCGGGTAGAGACCTCAAGTGGCTCGAGCTTCGGATGAAGGGAAAAAAGCAGGACGCAAACCTGGTCTACCAGATGCTGGTGCCTGGGTCAGTCGCCGAGCTCCGCAACGTGGAAGAGATCATCATGAAGCCGGGCGAAAAGCCAGCCATGAAAATGGATGGAATGATGCTGGGCATGATCCGGGGTCAGATGGAGGAGCAGTCGTTCCTCAACGACGCTTGCAAGGACGTAACCCTGGTAGGGCCCGAATCGGTCACTGTACCGGCCGGGAAATTTCAGACCCAGCACTTCCGGAGCGCCAAATACACCTCCGACACCTGGCTCACCTCGGACATTCCTTTCGCCATGGTCAAGTCGGTCGGGAAGAACTACGAGATGGCCCTGACCGGGCATGGAGACGGCGCAAAGTCCTCCATCGCCGAGGTACCGCAAAGCATGGGGGGGAACCGATCGAAGTAACCACACTACGACAGTATTGCCTTCCAAGCTGCCAAACTTGCAGGCCTGGGCGCCCCCTAGGCCTCCTCCTGATCGCGGACGCGCAACTTCCCATCCCTCCACGGTTTATCTAAGGTGTTGATTTCTCGCATCTTAGACTGTATATTGGCGGACTTAATTCTGGCTCGGCCTCAGGCGTGGCTGGTTACCGAGCAAAGGGACGAGAGTCCCGTGGAGGGCTAAGGCGTGACAGTCAAGGCACGTAGCAAACGTCGTCCGGTTCGTCCGGCTCAGATCGCCCGCGCTATCGACGAGGGTCGCGAAAGTCTTGACCTCTATCTCGACGAGATCAGCCGCGTTCCACTCCTCAATCGCGAGGAGGAGATTGAGCTTGCCCGGAAGGCATTCAAGGGGAATGTGGTGGCCCAGGAGAGGCTGGCGCGCCACAACGTTCGATTTGTGGTCTCGGTCGCCAAGAAGTTCCAGAACCGCGGAGTGCCGCTGGTTGACCTGATCGGCGAGGGCAACCTCGGCCTCATGACGGCAGCCCGGAAGTTCGATCCCGACCGCGGGGTCAAGTTCATCTCCTACGCGGTGTGGTGGATTCGCCAGGCGGTTCAGGCTGCCATTGCGCGGCATGGTCGCCCGGTTCGGGTACCACTCAACCGCACTGCCGACCTTAGCCGGCTGGGGCGCACCACCACGTTGCTGAAGGACCGGCTGGGCCGGATGCCCACCACGGAAGAGCTGGCCCGGGCCACCGGTCTCACCGTCGAGGCGGTGCGCTCGCTCAGCGCCCTCAATTCCGAGGCGGTACGGCTCGATCACCCGACCCGGGACGGGGAAGGCAACGAGCGCATCGAGCGCTTTACCAGCGGTGAGCAGGAAAGCACCGATATGTCCACCATGGCTAACAGCCAGACGCGAGACATCGAGGCAGCTCTTGCCGCGCTGCCGCCGCGGGACGCCAAGGTGCTCCGGCTCTATTTCGGCCTCGATGATGGCAACAGCCGTACATTGGAGGAGATTGGCCGGATGATGGGAGTTACCCGCGAACGGATTCGCCAGCTGCGCGATCGGGCGCTGCTCAGGCTTCGTGAGGGTGAAACCGGTGAGCGGCTGAAGGATCTGGTGGCGTAAGAGCCATCGCTATTCGCTATCGGCCGCTCCGATGATCAGAAACCCTCCGATAATTCGGGGGGTTTCTTATGTTTCGTGAACCAATAGCCAATAGCCACAATAGCTGCCCATGAACCCCATCCCACATGCTGTCAACCGTCAGGACGACGGGCTCCGTATCGAGTGGGACCAGGATGGTCACGAGGGCTTCTACCCGGCCCGTGACCTGCGCCTGGCCTGTCCCTGTGCAGCCTGCGTGGAGGAGATGAGCGGGCGGCCGCTGCTGGATTCCGCAGCCATACCCCTCGATATCCGGCCGGTCTCCATCGCTCTGGTCGGAGCATACGGCCTCAAGATCCAGTGGAGCGACGGTCACTCGACGGGGATCTACACCTTCGAGCATCTGTCCCGCCGCTGCCCCTGCTCCCGGTGCACGAGCGCCCGGTGACCGCCGACACATCCCAGGCCTCCCCGGATGAGACAATCTGTACCCCGACATCATCTGTGGGTCGAGTCTCGCTTCTGGAGCCAACCGATGCCTCATCAGGTACATTCGAATATTCGTGAAGGACTGGTCGCCGGCCTGATGGGAGGACTGGTCGTCGCCGCGTGGTACTTTGCCGTGGATCTGGGGCGGGGAGAGCCGTTCTATACCCCGAATGTTCTGGGACAGGTCTTCGCGCAGGGTGACACGATTCCGAGCACCGGGACGATTACCGCTCCTGCCGTCGCCCAATACTCGCTGCTGCACTTTGGATGGTTCCTCCTGTTTGGGATTGCGCTCGCCGCATTGATACACCTCGCTACCCGCAATCCCGAATTCCGCATGGGTGTCTGGCTGCTTCTGGTCATCGGCTTCGTCTTCTGGCTCGGCATCTCGTACACCCTGTTCCGGCTGACGGACCAGCGGTTCCCCTGGTGGACCTTTCTCATCGGGAGCTTGCTGGGAATCGGATCGACAGGGCTGTACCTCTGGCGCCGACATCCGGCGCTGCGTGGGAGCCTCGAGACCCGGCCCTTGGGTGCCGAAGTGAGGTCGCCACCTCATCCTCCTGGCGGGCCCCAGGCCTGAGGCCGTCCCTCTGGCGGCTTGCATTCCGATGCATTCAGCCCCAATGTGATGGCACGCCAGAATTAGAGTAGCCATCACCGATTTCGAGGGGCCTGCTCCGGAGGCGATCCATGCTGGACAACTCCCACTCGACCATGGCGGAGGGCACCGATGTCGGAATCATCGGCGGTGTTGCCGTCGCCCTCTGGTTTCTGATTCTCGACACCATCGCCGGCCACCCCTTTCAGACGCCCAGCCTGCTGGGCCAGGTGGTCCTCTTCGGCAACGCTCGTCCGGACACGAGTCACCTGGTGTTCGGCGCGATCCTGGTCTACACCGCATTCCACTTTGCCGTTTTTGCCCTACTCGGAATGGGCCTGGTCGTCCTGGTTCACTGGGCGACGCGCGATTCGGTCGTGCGCTACGCGCTCTTGCCTGTGTTTCTGGTCTTCGAAGTGCTGTTCTACGGGTTACTGGAGGTCCTTTCGGAGCGGACCAACACACTGTTCCCATTCTGGGCCGTGGTCGCCGCCAACACGCTGGCCGCGGCGAGCATGGGGATCTATCTCTGGGTCCGCCATCCGGATTTCCGCCGGTCCATTCGGGACACACCGCTGGGAGACGCGCCGCGCTGAGCGGGAAGGAGGGAGGAGGAAGAGGGCGGCCCGGGAATAATCCCCTCGTTCCCTCGTCCCCACCTTCCCTCGTTCCGACCTTCCCTCCTTCCCTCCTTCCTCCTTACCTTCCAGCCTCACCCTAGATCGGCAGGTCTGTGCGTCACCGCCTTCTCTCGGCTGGGCTCCTCCTCCATCTCATAGTCTTCGCATCGCCGGTTCTGGGGCAGCTCGAGCCGCCCTCCACCGGCGGCGCGGTAGCGCTGGACCAGGCGCTGCGGATGCTCGGTCACAGCAAGCGGGTCTTGATGATCGGGGCCCATCCGGATGACGAGGATACGGAGCTGCTCACGATCCTGGTCCGGGGGATGGGCGCCGAAGCGGCCTACCTCTCCCTGAACCGCGGCGAAGGGGGCCAGAACCTGATCGGACCAGAGCTGGGCGAGGCGCTGGGTCTTCTGCGGACCGAGGAGCTGCTCGCGGCGCGCCGGCTCGATGGCGCCCGGCAGTACTTTACCCGGGCCTACGACTTCGGCTTCTCCAAGACCATGGATGAGACCTGGCAGCACTGGCCGCGTGACACCGTGCTCAAGGATGTGGTCCGGATGGTCCGCCGGTTTCGTCCCCAGATCATCGTGTCCATCTTCAGCGGGACGCCTCGGGACGGCCATGGCCAGCATCAGGCGGCGGGATGGGCGGCACAGGAGGCCTTCCGGATCGCGGGCGACACGAGCCGCTTCCGCGAGCTGTACCGGGAAGAGGGGCTGGTCGCATGGAGCCCGCTCAAACTCTATCGCAGCGCTCGCTTCGATTCGGCCGCCACGACCCTCACCATGAACGGCGGCGTGCTGGACCCCGCGGTCGGAAAGTCCTATCACCAGATAGCCATGGCGGGGCGCAGCCTGCATCGCTCCCAGGACATGGGACAGCTGCAGCGCATCGGTCCGTCGCTGGTTCGGCTTGCCGTGGTTGAAGACCGCACCAGCGATGGCGCCGCGCTCTTCGACGGCATCGACACGACTCTCGCCGCTATGCCCCTGGGCGAGCGGCGGGGGCCAGGCATGGCGACTCTGGTGTACGGCGGGCCCCAACCTGCACTCACTCGGTACGCGGCCAGGATCGATTCGGTCCAGGCGGCCAAAGGGAATCCCGCCAGACGGAAAAGCCTGCTGGCTCGCGCCGCCGCCGACCTGGAGGAGGCCGTGGCCCAGCCGCCGCGGGTGTCGGCCGGGGAGCGAGGCGTGTACTACACCCGCGGGATAGAACTGGAGGACCAGCTCGCCCATTTGAACCTGGCTGCGTGGCACCTTGGGCGAGTCGTGTTCGATGCAACCGTGAACGATGACCGGGTGGTGCCAGGGCAGCTGCTGCGATGGACTCTCTCGGCCTGGAACGCCTCGGACGCGCCCCGCCTCGCCGCCATGCAGGCTGCCGAGTGTATTCCGCTCGCCGAGTGTCATTCGCCGGGGCGGGAGCCTGAGCCTCGGCCCATACAGCCGGGTCAGGTTGCGATCGACACGGTGGATTACCCGGTGCTGGATCAGCCGCCGTCCACGCCGTACTTCCTGCGGTTACCTCGTGACGGCGACCTGTACCGCTGGCCGGAGGCGGCCTCGGACGAGACCGGCATCACCGGTGGTCCGCCCTATGGCGAGCCGTTCGAGTCTCCCACCTTTCTGGGGTCGATCGAGGTGAACGCCGGCGTATCTGACAGCCTGGGCGCGTCCAGGCTCGCCGAGGCGGTCTTTCGCTTCAATGACCAGGCCCGCGGAGAGGTGCGGCGCCCGGTCACAGTGGCGCCCAGAATCGACGTCAAGCTCGATCCGGCAACCGAGGTCTGGCCCACCAATTCGCTCATCCCCCACCGCTTCACCGTCACCTTGACCCACGGAGCTCAGGACACGACTTCGGGCACGGTGGTCCTGCAGCTGCCGCGGGGCTGGCCCGCGGTCAAGGCGCAGCCATTCCGCTTCACCCGCGAGGACGAGCGGGGAATCTTTGTGTTCGACGTGAGACCGCCGGCCAAGCTCACCCCTGCTTCGGTCGAGTTTCGAGCGGTGGCTCGAGACTCGGCCGAGACGACATATGGACTGGGCGTGTTCACGGTGGACTACCCTCACATCCGGCCGCGGGCGTTTACCAGGGCGGCGCACGCGACCGTCCGAACGGCGCCGCTGGTCTTGCCGAGGCTCACGCGAGTGGGATACATCCGCGGCGCGGCCGACCAGGTACCCGAGGCGCTCGGGAGTGTTGGCGTACCGGTGGTGCTGCTGACCCAGGCCACACTGGAGCGGGGCAATCTGGGGCGGTTCGACGCGATCGTAGTCGGGCCACGGGCCTACGAGATTGACTCGGCGCTGGTCACAAACAACCGGCGGCTGCTCGAGTATGCCCGGCGCGGTGGTCTGGTCATCGTCCAGTACCAGCAGCATCGCTTCTTCAGCGGCCGGTTCGCACCCTATCCACTCACCGTGGGCGGGCAACCCCTCCGGCTGGATCAGGAAACCCCGCCGAGAGCCGCGGGCGGAACCGCCTCCTTGCGTCCCGTCCCGCCGGTGAGCCACGACCGGGTGACCGACGAGAACGCGCCGGTGCGCGTCGTCGGGAACCACTCTGTGTCCCGGGTCCCGAATCGGCTCACGGAACAAGATTGGAAGGGCTGGGTTCAGGAGCGCGGGCTCTACTTCGCCAGAACCTGGGACCGCCGCTACCAGCCGGTGCTGGAGACCCACGACCCGGGGGAGCCGCCACTCCGCGGGGGGCTGCTTATAGCGCCGGTGGGGAAGGGGACCTACGTCTACACCGGGCTCAGCTTCTTCCGCCAGTTGTCGGCTGGAGTTCCGGGTGCGTTTCGGCTGTTCGCCAATCTGCTGGCGCTCTCGCATGGGCGGTAGCGGGAAGGGCGGGAAGGCGAACGCTCGTTCCAGGTGTCGCTTCCTCCGGTCCTGCCTTGCCCTCCTTCCCCTCCTCCCCGTCCTTCCCGCATGTTTCTCCGACGATCGAACCCCCATCGTCCTCTACTCGCCGCACGGCCGCGATCAGCTCACGCTGCTGGAGAAGGCCTTCGAGAAGCAGCGGCCCGACATCGACGTGCGATGGCTCGACATGGGCTCGCAGGAAATACTCGACCGGCTGCGTTTCGAGCGGGTCAACCCGCAGGCCGACGTGTGGTTCGGTGGACCGGTCACGATCTTCGACCGGGGGATCCGGGACTCGCTGCTCGCGCCCTACCGGCCGGTGTGGGCCCAGCATGTCAGCCCCAAAGGCATCGGACCGGGCGACCTCTACTTTCCGGCCTACCGGACCCCGGCAGTCATCGCCTTCAACAGCCGGGCGGTGTCGCGGGCGGAGGCTCCCCGTGACTGGGACGAGATCCTGGAGCCGCGCTGGAAGAACAAGGTGATCATTCGAGACCCGATGGCCAGCGGAACGATGCGCGCCATCTGGGGTCTGATCATGGATCGGAGCCTGCGCCAGACGGGCGACACGGCCGCCGGAATGAGGTGGCTTCGCCGCCTCGACGGACAGACCAAGACCTATACCATCAACCCCGCATTGCTGTACGAAAAGCTGGCCCGGCAGGAGGGGTTGGTGAGCCTCTGGGATCTGCAGGACATCCTCATCAGCGCGGCCAAGGGAATGCCGCTGGGCTATGTCTTCCCCCGAAGCGGCACGGTGGTCATCGAGGACGCTATCGGACTGGTGCGGGGAAGCCGGCATCCCGACGCGGCACGAGCCTTCATCGACTATGTGGGAGGCCAGGAGGCGCAGCTGCTGGCCGCCCGCGAGGTCTTCCGCCTGCCGGCGCGGAATGACCTCCCTCCCGATTCGGTACCCTACTGGGTGGCAGAGGTCGAACGGGAGATGATCGTCAGCGACGTGGACTGGGCTTTGCTCTCTGCCCGGGGGCCGGAGTGGATGCGCTACTGGGACCAGCACGTCCGGGGGACGGGAGAGAGGTGAGAAGTGAGCGGAGAGAAGTGAGAGGTAAGCGCTGACGTTCCTGCGTCTAGAGGCCCTCACCAAGCGCTTCGACGCCACCGTGGCGGTTGATGGGCTGTCCCTCTCCATCGAGCGGGGCGAGATGCTCGCGCTGCTGGGCCCAAGCGGTAGCGGGAAGACGACGACCCTTCGTCTGCTGGCCGGTTTCGAGGTGCCGGACGGTGGGCGCGTGCTGGTCGAGGGCGAGGATGTAACGAGGGTGGATCCCGTGGCGCGGCGGTTCGGCATGGTGTTCCAGCACTACGCGCTCTTTCCTCACCTGGATGTCGGGGAAAACATCGCCTTCGGCCTGGAGTCCCTCGGGGTGAGTGGGGAGGAGCTCGAGCGGCGGGTCGCCCGCGCGCTTACGCTGGTGGACCTGGCCGGTTACGAGCGCCGGCGCATTGGCCAGCTCTCCGGCGGGCAACAGCAGCGGGTGGCGCTGGCTCGGGCCCTGGCGCCCGAGCCGAGAGTGCTTCTGCTCGACGAGCCGCTGTCCAATCTGGATCCCTCGTTACGGGAGCGCACGCGCCGTGAGATCCGGGAGCTGATCCGGCGAGTTGGCATTACCACGGTGCTTGTGACGCACGAGCAGGACGAGGCCTTCGAGCTTGGCGATCGGGTCGCCGTGCTTCGAGGAGGACGGCTGGAGCAGGTGGGCACACCCGAGGATCTGTACGCCTCCCCGGCCAACGAGTTCGTGGCCGAGTTCGTCGGCCGGTCGAGCGGCATGGAAGTGATGGTCCTGGGCGCCGGTGAGCGGGGCGTGAGGGTCATGGTGGAGGGCGTGGAGTGGGACCTCACCGAGGTGAACCAGGCCCCGCTTGGGCCCGCGCTCATGGTGGTACGGCCCGAGGCCCTGCGGCTGATGCCGCCAGCCACGGGCGCTGTGACCGGCACCGTCACCGAACGGCGATTCACCGGCGCCGCCAGTCTCTTTACCGTGGTGACCGAGGGAAGGGCCTCCATCGAGGTGACCGGCCCCCCCCGCTCGGTCAGGGCCGGCGAGAAGGTGAGCATCATGCCCAGCCGGCGCGCGGGTGGGGGCATCCACCTCTTTCCCCGGGCGGGCGAATGACCCGCCGCTGGAGACTCAATCTGCTGGGGGCGGTACTCCTCCTCCTCCTGACCTGGCTCATCGTCTACCCCCTCCTTCTCGTTCTCGTGGAAGGCTTCCGGGGTCCAGACGGGTGGACTCTCGGTTTCGCGCACCAGTTCCTCCAGCATCGAAACGAGGGACAAGCGCTCTGGGGCAGCCTGTGGATCTCGCTGGTGAGCGTCGTGCTGGCGGCGGCCATCGGAGTTCCGCTGGCATTCCTGTTCGGACGCTACGAATTCCCCGGACGCCGGATTCTGGGCTGGCTGGTGGCCCTGCCGGCGGTGCTGCCACCGCTGGTCGGCGTCATCGCGTTTCTCTTCCTCTACGGCGAGAGCGGGTTCGTCTCCCTGCTGATTCAACGCATTGTAGGGCTGGAGCAGGCCCCGTGGTCGTTGGAGGGCCCTGGCGCCATCCTCCTGGTCCACGCCTACTCGATGTACGTGTACTTCTACTTGTTCACCCGCGCGGGGCTCGCGTCGCTCGATGCCTCCGTGCTGGAGGCGGCCGCCAGCCTGGGTGCCGGACGCTGGCGGACCATGCGGCGCGTTGTCCTCCCGCTCCTGTATCCTCCCCTCGGTGGTGCGGCGCTCCTGACCTTCATGACCTCGCTCGCCTCGTTCAGCGCGCCTTACATCTTCGGTGGCGGGTTCCGAGTCATGACCACCCAGATCGTAGCCACCCGGCTCAACGGTGACGACCAGCTCGCCATGATCGAGACCGTCTCGCTCACGCTGGTAGCGCTAGTCGCCCTCTGGCTGCTCCGCGGCTCCCGCGTGTTCGACAACGCGGCCGGAGGCCGCAAGGGAACCGCACCGATGCGGGTGCGGGTCCAGAGCCGGAACGTCAGACTGGTTCTGGGAGTGGTTGGCTGGGGGATAGCCGTCCTGTTGCTCCTCCCGCACCTGACGCTGATTCTGGTGTCCTTCGTTCCGCTGGGAACCTGGACCACCGAGCCGCTTCCTCCCGCGTACACCTGGCGCAACTACCTCACCCTGGTAGAGGACCCGGTACGCGCGCGGCCCCTGCTGAATAGCCTGTGGCTCGCGGTTACCTCGACCGTGGCGGCGGTGGCGATCGCCATTGCGGCCGGTATGCTGACGGTGCGGGGCCGGGTGCGTGGGCGGGGCGCGATCGAAACGCTGCTGGCCTTACCCTGGGCGGTGCCGGGGACGGTCTTCGCCATCGCGCTGGCCACCGCCTTCAGTATCCGGGCGCCATTGGCGGGACGCTTTGTTCTGATCGGAACGCTCTGGATCCTTCCGCTGGCCTATCTCGTCAGGAATCTACCGATCACCAGCCGAGCCATTCTCGCCGGCTTCCGCTCGCTGGATCCATCCCTGGAGGAGGCTGCCGCCACGCTGGGCGCGGGACGGTGGCGTACGCTTCGGCGGGTGACCCTGCCGCTGTTACGGCCGGCAATCGTCGCCGGTGCGAGCCTGGCGTTCGTCACCGCATTCGGGGACTTCGTTACCTCGATCATGCTGTACTCCTATGACACCCGCCCCATCTCGCTCGAGATTCTGTCGAGCCTGCGGCAGTCCGACGTGGGTGTGGCCGCCGCGTACGGTGTCGTGCTGATGGCGGTGAGCGCCGCGGTGTTCGCCCTGGGCGCCGACCAGGGCAGCGGCGGATGAGCGACGCGGTCCTGGCCTCCCCCAGCCAGTTCCGCCGGCTTGCCGTGCTCATCGGAGTGAACTTCGTGGACATGATCGGGTTCATGATCGTGCTTCCACTGCTTCCCTTCTATGCTCTCAAGCTGAATGCGACGCCCGAAGTCGTGGGCCAGCTCATCGCCTCGTACTCCATCGCCCAGCTGGTGGCGGCGCCGCTCTGGGGCCGGGTATCCGACCGCTACGGCCGCCGGCCGGCGCTGATCATCGGCTTGAGTGCCTCAGCCCTGGCCTATGTGGTGTTCGGGCTGGCCGACAGCGTGTGGCTGCTGCTGCTCTCCCGGGTAGTGCAGGGCGCGGGCGGGGGCACCACCGGTGTGGCGCAGGCGTACGTGGCTGACACCGTGGCACCGGGAGATCGGGCCCGCGCCCTAGGGTGGCTCTCGGCGGCGACGTCGGCCGGGGTGATGGTCGGTCCCGCCATCGGGTCCTCCGCCGCGCACTTCGGCCAGGCCGCCCCCGGCCTCATCGCCGCCACGCTCTGCCTGATCAACGTGATCTTCGCCTGGAGGTGGCTGCCCGAATCACGGAAGGGGTCGGCGCCATCGGTCACCAGCGTCAGAAAGCCGGTGTGGCATCCGGCCTGGATGGCGATCAGGCACCCGACGTCGCCGATCGGCCGGCTGCTCTGGATCTATGGGGTGGGGATGATCGCGTTCTCCTCCATGACCTCGATCATGGCCCTGTACCTCGGCGCCGAGTTCGGCCTCGATGAGACCACGATCGGGTATGTCTTCCTGTACGTGGGCGTCCTCTCGTTCGTGATGCGGAGTGTGCTGCTCGGACCGATCGTCGACCGGATCGGCGAGATCTGGGCGATGCGGCTCGGCACCGGTCTGCTGGTCGTTGGGCTTGCGCTCTACCCGCTTCCTCGCGATCTCTGGACGCTTGCACTCGTCATACCGCTGGTCCCGATTGGGACGGCCCTGCTGTTTCCGGCGACGACGTCCCTCATGTCGAGAGAATCGGATCCGCGGGAGCTGGGGACCACGATGGGCGTCGCGCAGACTTTCGCGGGGCTGGCCCGGGTCGCCGCGCCGATAATGGCAACCGTGTTGTTCCAGCGGCTGGGCCACGGCTGGCCGTTCTATGTGGCTGGTGGGTTCGTAGCGCTGGTTGGGATCATGGCATTCCAGGTCGACGTGCACCCCAGAGCCGCCAAG
This sequence comes from uncultured Gemmatimonadales bacterium, assembly GCA_963742755.1. GTDB lineage: Bacteria > Gemmatimonadota > Gemmatimonadetes > Gemmatimonadales > GWC2-71-9 > CAVVWJ01. Next base: position 508,718 of record CAVUMU010000010.1, on the reverse strand, counting down.
CAGCCGGCGGAAGGAGCGGGAGCCGGATGAGCGAGAGTGACAGGATCGAGCGCCTGGAGCAGCGGTTGGCTGCCCTCGAGAACGTGGTGCGGGAGCTGGCGGTACAGCGGGGCGGCGGGGCATCGGGGAAGCAGGAGGGTAAGGGGTCCGTTGCAACAAAGTCCGGAGTAGCCGAGGGAGCGCCGCCTCCGTCGCGTGAGCCTGCTTACCCGCCTACCCGCCTACCCGCTTTCCGGTTGTCCTCCGAGCAATGGATCGGCCAGCGGGTGCTGCTGGCGGTCGGGGTGATCGCGCTGATTCTGGCGGCCGGCTATCTGCTTCGCCTCTCGTTCGATCGCGGGTGGATCTCCCCCCTCATGCGGTGCATCGGCGGTGCCTTGAGCGGCATCGCGGTTGGTGCGATAGGCTGGCGGCTTCAGCCACGCTACCGCACCTACGGCGCGGCGCTGGTCGGCTGCGGGGCGGCCATCATCTATCTCAGCGTGTGGGCAGCGGCCCGGCTATACGGGGTGCTGCCCCCAACAACCGGCCTGGTGGGTCTCGCGCTGGTCTCCGTGGCGCTGGCGATGATCGCGTACGCCATCAACGTCGAAGCGCTGGGAACCACCGCCGCATTGGGCGCCTTCTTTGCCCCCATCCTCCTGGGTCGCGACCAGGGTAACCCGGAATTACTTCTGCTCTATCTCGCGTCAATGGCTGCCGGCCTCGGCCTGGTCGCGGCCCGGCGACGCTGGCGGCTCACCATGTTCGTGGTCGCCTTGAGCTATTTCGGCGTGGCCTACACCGGTGCCGCCGATCGAGGTCCGCCGTGGGGACTCCTGCTCTACGGCGTCGTCGGTGGGACCATCGGAATCCATGTCGGGCTCCGGGAACGCTGGTGGGAAACCCGGTTCCTCTCCTTCGGCGGAGGCTGGGCGTTCCTGGCCGCCGCGAGCAGCCATCTGCCGCAGCGCTGGGCCATCCTCGCGGGGGGAATTCTGCTAGCCGCACCCGTCTGGTGGTACGCGCTGCGCGCAACCCAGATCCTGCCCCTTCGCCTCTCACCCGGCGCGGGTGTTCCCGGCTGGTCGATGGGCGAGGCATTCTATTTTTTCCTCACCCCGTTCCTTCTCGGCTGGGCGCTGCGCCATCTCGCCCCGGTCTGGTTTGATCAGAGGCCGGGACTGGTCCCCCTCCTCGTTGCGATTCCTTACCTCATCGCCGGCTATCATCGGACACGGCCGGTGTTTGCCCTGGTGGGCGCTGGCGCGCTCGGGATGGCCGCCTGGCGACACTTCGATGGGGTAGAGAGGGTGTGGGCGCTACTCGCGCTCACCCTGCTCTGGGCGGCGCTCGACCACCGGCTCAAGCGAGACGACGGCCGCTGGTACGCCCTGGCGACTCTCTGGGCGGCCCTGGACCAACAGTTTACCGGCGCCCTGCTGCAGCGGTCTCCCGCCGATCCCGCCTTCTTCGGGTCGTGGGCGCTGGCCTTGTGGGGAACGGCAGCCGTAACTCTGGCGCTCGCCGCCGGGTTCTGGAAGACCGTAGTCGTCTCGGGCACCGCGCCCCTGGTTCGAGGCGCACTCTGGGCCTTGGGCGGGTCCATGGTACTGTTCGGCGTCACCGGAGAAATCCGACGGTACTTCGAGCTGAAGCCAATGTCCTCGCAGGACGCGAGCCTTGCCGCGGGCCTCGCCGTCAGCGCCTGGTGGCTGATCTTCGCGGCTGGGTTGATCGGGGTCGGGTTCCGCCGTTCGCTGAAGCCGGCGCGCGTCGCCGGTCTGGCCGTCGCGGGACTCGCGGTGGCCAAGGTGCTGATGTTCGATCTCTCCTCCCTCGACGCCCTCTACCGGGTAGGCTCCGTCTTCATCCTGGGGTTGGTGTTCCTGCTGTTGGCGTACCTGTATCACCGTCAGGGACGCGGCGAGACAGCCTTGTGAGCCACCTCTCACGCCGTTCGTTCGCCGAGTCGCTCGCGGTGGCGGCGCTGGCGCCGCTGGTCGGTGTGCAGCCGGAGTCGATTCGGTTGACTGGGTGGAGGCCGGTGTCTCCTGACACCGGTGACGACCCTGGCACCATCGCCCGGGCGCTCGCCGAGGTCATTCGCCGGCAATATGGATCCAGACTCTCGGCGAAAGACCTCGCCCTCATCACGCGCCAGATTCAAACCGGCCTGGATCGGGTAGACCAGCTGCGAAAGGTCGAGCTGGACAATGGTGACGAACCGGACGTCGTATTCTCCGCTGTCCGGAATTCCGCTCCGGCTCCATGAGCGACCCGTCGTTCCTTTCAATACCGGAGCTGGGGGCGTTGCTTCGCTCTCGCCGGATATCCGCGGCCGAGCTGACCGGACACTTCCTCGACCGCCTGGAGCGCCTGGGGCCGACCTACAATGCGGTCGTCAGCGTGCTCCGGGACCCGGCGATGGCCGAGGCCCGGCTGCGCGATCGGGAGCTGGCCGCCGGGAGGATTCGTGGGCCGCTGCACGGCATCCCCTACGGGGTCAAGGATCTTCTGGCCGCCGAGGGTGCTCCAACCACGTGGGGGGCGGAGCCGTATCGTAAGCAGATGCTCAAGGGGGACGCCACCGTGGTACGGCGCCTCCGCAGCGCGGGGGCGGTGCTCTGCGCCAAGCTTGCCATGGTGGAGCTGGCCGGCGGCATGGGATACAGTCAGGCCTTCGCCAGCTTTACCGGGCCGGGGAAGAACCCATGGAATCCCTCCTACTGGTCGGGTGGATCTTCTAGCGGGCCTGGGTCGGCGGTAGCTGGGGGTTTGGTGCCATTCGCAATTGGCTCCGAGACTTGGGGGTCGATTCAGTATCCGGCAGCCTTCTGCGGTGTCAGTGGCCTGCGGCCTACCTACGGCCGAGTAAGTCGGCACGGAGCGATGGCGCTGAGCTGGAGCATGGATAAGCTCGGCCCCCTGGCGAGGACGGCCGAAGACTGCGGGCTGGTGCTCGCGGCGATTGCAGGTGACGATCCACTGGATCCGAGCACCTTGAAAGAGCGCCTCGAGACTTCTGAGCGAGGCCGAGCCCGGTCACGGTATAGGATTGGTGTCCTTCGCGGCACTCGGGAGAAGACTCAGCCGGAGGTTCTGCAGAATTTCGAGGCATCGCTTGCCGTGCTGGGTGAGTTCGTTGATGTGACCGAAGGTCTCGAACTGCCGGACTTTCCCTATGCGGCGGCGGCGACCACTATTGTGTCGGCCGAAGCCGCCAGTGCCTTCGAGCCATTGTTTGAGAGTGGCCGGATTACGGAGCTGACCGCGCCGGAGGATCGGCTCGGCGGGTATGCCGGTCAGGTTGTGCTCGCCAAAGACTACCTGCGTGCGCTCCGGGTACGCCGCCCGGCAGCTCTTGCCTTGGACAGTTTGCTGAGCAGCGTTGACGCTATAGTTGGACCGGCCCGCCCAACCGTTGCCTCGCCTCTGGATAAACCATGGAGGACGGCCTATCCCGATCACACAGGGGGCACGAACATCAGTGCGGCGGCCAACCTGTGCGGTGTTCCGGGGCTTTTCCTCCTGAATGGTTTCGGCCAAGCCGGCCTGCCGACCAGCCTGCAACTCACCGGCCGCGCGCTCGGCGAGGAGTCGCTGCTGGCCATCGGCATTCGATATCAGGAGCGCACCCGCTATCATCGCCAGCGCCCGCCAGGGTTGTAACCCTCGAAGCCAAAAAAGACTTGGCCAGTGCTTTTGACTATCTTGTTCGAGTTCCGCTTGTGGTTCACCAACAGGAGTGCACGTGACGGCATCGGTCTTACCCCCATCTCCCTCTGCGTTTGCCAAGGCGACCTGGGACGACATCGCGCCCTACTTCGACGACCTGGCCAGCCGTCCACTCGACCACGCGAGCATCGACGCGTGGCTCGTCACGTGGTCGACCCTGGAGGAGCTGGTCACCGAAGCCGCGGCACGCGCCATGATCGCCTACACCATCGACACGGGAGACGCCGACAAGGAGGCCGACCACCTGCGGTTCTCCACCGAGGTGCTCCCGCGACTGGAAGAGCGCAGTGTCGGGCTCGCCCGCCGGCTGGTGGAATCGGGCTACACGACTCCCAACCTCAGCACGACGCTGGCCCGATTCCGGACCCAGATCGAGATCTTCCGGGACGAGAACGTTCCCATCTTCGCCGAGCTGGAGGAGCACAGCGCGCGCTACCAGCGGATCACCGGCTCGATGACAGTGGAGTGGGACGGTGTGGATCGGCCGCTGCCTCAGCTTCTCCCCTTCCTCAAGAGCTCTGACCGGGGGGTTCGGGAACGGGCCTTTCGCTCCTCGACCCGGCCGTATCAGGAGAGCCGGGGGGAGCTGAGCGCCCTTTTCGATAAGATGTATCAGCTCAGGATGCGGGCCGCCCGGAACGCGGGCTTTGCCAACTTCCGGGACTACATCTTTCCGGCAAAGTTCCGCTTCGATTACACCCCCGCGGACGTGGAGCGCTTCCACGATGCGGTCGAACGGACCGTGGTGCCCGCCGTCGAGCGCGTCCTGGAGTCCCGCCGTCAACGGCTGGGACTCGACCGGCTTCGGCCGTGGGACCTGTCGGTCGACCCTTATCGACCAAAGACCCTCCGCCCCTTTGCGAATACCACCGAATTCGTCGGGACTGCCCAGCGGGTGTTCGACCGGGTGGATCCGACGCTCGGCCGGGAATTCCAGACCATGATCGACGAGGGGCTGCTCGACCTCGAGAGCAGAAAGGGCAAGGCACCCGGCGGCTACTGCGAGACGCTGCACTTCCAGGGACGGCCTTTCATCTTCATGAATGCGGTGGGCCTGGTGGACGATGTCATGACCCTGCTGCACGAGGCGGGACATGCGTTCCATGCGTTCGCATCCCACGAACAGCCCCTGATCTGGCAGCGCCACCCCGGCTCGGAGGCCGCCGAGCTGGCGTCGATGTCCATGGAGCTGCTCGCCGCGCCTCACCTGAGCCAGCCGGTTGGGTATTTCGCCTCGCGATGACGCGGCCAGCGCCTGGCTGGAGCATCTCGAGGACGTGCTGCTCAGCCTGGTGCACATTGCCTCAGTGGACGCCTTCCAGACCTGGATCTATACCAGCGGGCAGGGGGGCGATGCCGCGGCGCGAGACGCCGAATGGCTGCGACTCCGCAACCGGTTCGAGCGCGGCGTCGATTGGAGCGGCCTGGACCAGGAGCGGGTGGCTCGGTGGTATCGCCAGCTGCACATCTTCCTCTATCCGTTCTACTACATCGAGTACGGCATCGCGCAGATCGGGGCGCTGCAGGTCTGGCGCAACAGTCTCGATGACCCCAAACAGGCCGTGGCCGCCTACCGTGACGCGCTCGCGCTGGGCGCGGTGCGCAGCCTGCCCGAGATTTACCGCACGGCGGGCGCGCGACTGACCTTCGATGCCGCTGCCATCGGAGAGCTGGTGGAGCTGGTCGAACGCGAGATCAGCCGGGTCCGGGCCAGGCTGCCCGCGGGGGAGGGCGTACAGTCCCCCAGCAGGCGTGCCGCCAGCCGTTCCTAGTTGCTTCTCGGGGCGGGAGCCGCAAGATTCCACGGCCTGCTGCACCCGGAGACGCTGCCGATAGTCCGGTTCCCTTTGGAGAGATGAGCCTGGATGGCCAAAGAAGAAGGCATTGAGATGGAAGGGGTGGTGACCGAGGTGCTACCCGACCGCAACTATAGGGTGATGCTGGAGAACGGTCACGAGATCCTGGCCTACGCGGCCGGAAAGATGAGCAAGTTCAAGATCCGGGTGCTGGAAGGCGACCGCGTGAGCGTGGTGCTGTCCCCGTATGATCTTACCCGGGGCCGGGTGATTTACAGGCACAAGTGAGTCAGGGGTCTGGAGTCTGGGGTCCGGTCCTGAAACCATCTTGCTCCTGACTCCCGACGTCGAGCCAGTAAACAAAAAGGCCGCTCTGTTGAGCGGCCTTTTGTTGTGTCTGGCGAGGTCTTACTTCACCTTCGTGACGTTCTCGGCGGCGGGGCCCTTTGCACCCTGCACGATGTCGAACTCAACCCGGTCGCCCTCGGCGAGGCTGCGGAAGCCCTCTGCCTTGATGGCGGTGTGGTGGACAAAGCAGTCCTTGTCCCCGTTCTCCGGGGTGATGAAACCGAAACCCTTCGCGTCGTTGAACCACTTCACCGTGCCGATGGTGCGAGCCATTGCGCCTACTCCTGGTTGTTTGACTGCGTCGGCTCCGGACAATCCGGAGACCGATGTTTTTATGAGCGCAGGCCCGTCCCGCGTCATAAAAAATGAAAGACCCGTCTGGGGCACCAAGCCCCCGGGGTCTCTGATTGCCACTAAGAGCGGTCGATCAGACTTCAGTGGGGCCTATCGGGGGACAAATCTGTATGGCCAGGGCGTTTAGTCAAGAGGGGAGCCGCGGAACCAGCGGGCCGCCGCCCGGGCCCAGTCGGCCACCGGCTCCCTGGCCGGGGCCCCCACGGCGTGGTTCAGGGCCTGGAGGAACTCGGCCGCCGAGGGATACCGTGCCGAGACGTCGGCGCTGAGGGCCCGGTCCAGCACCTGCTCCAGGGCCTCACTGACGTCGTCCCTCTTCCCCTTCGAGGTGGGGAACTGGTTGGTGGTCTGCTTGGCTAGCACTTGCTCCACGGTCATGCCGGGGAAGGGCGGAGTCCCCAGCAGCGCGTAGTAAGCCACGGCCGCCAGGCTGTACAGGTCGGACCGCTGGTCCACCCGTTCGCCCAGCAGCTGTTCCGGGCTCGCGAACTGGGGGGTACCGCTCTGGCTGGTGGCTCCGCCGAACTTTCCCCGGAGCGCCAGCGCCAGCCCGAAGTCGGTGATCTGTACGCTTCCCGCTCGATCGATCAGCATGTTCTCCGGCTTGATATCGCGGTGGACCAGCCCCGAGCCGTGGGCGTGAGCCAGCGCGGAGAGGGCCTCGCGCAGCAGGCGAAGGGTCCGGTCCAGCGGGAGCGGTCCGTCACGCTCCACCAGCTGGGCCAGGCTGGGCCCGTCGATCAGCTCCATGGTGTACCAGAGCAGCCCGGAGCGCCCGCCGATGTCATAGATATTCACAATGTTCGGGTGGCGGAGCCCGGCGGCCAGCTGGGCTTCCCGGCGAAACCGCTCTACCACCTCGGGGTCCCGCGTCAGCAGCGGCTGGAGCACCTTGAGCGCCACCTCACGCTCGAGGTGGAGGTCGCGCACCCGGTATACCCGGCCGAATCCGCCGGTGCCCAGCAGGGTGAGCAGCTCGTAGTCGTCGCCCAGGGCCCGGCGGAGCCGCTTTTCCCATCGAGCCTTGTCCTCGGCGTCCGCCACGGGTCCCTGACCCACCGCGATCACCGGCGTCTCGGTGCCGGCGTCACTGGCAAAGTCTTCCAGCATCTCCACTGCGGTGAGATACCGATCCTCGGGCGCCGGCCGCATGGCGCGGAGGACGATCCGTTCGATGGTTCGGGGGCAGGCCGGCCTGAGCTCGGTGGGACGGCGGATCTTCGCGGGATCCAGCGGCGGCTCCTGGCCCGTGATGGCCACGTAGAGCAGGGCACCCGCAGTGTAGACGTCGCTGGTTGGGTCTCCGGGGGCGCCGTCTCTGACCTCCGGCGCCATGAAGGCCAGGCCGAGTGGGACGGTGCCGGGAGGGACAGCAGGCAGCATGTAGCTGCAGAAGCGCACGTCCGACACCATGGCCCGGCCCGAGGAGCTGAGCAGGACCGAGGCCGGTACGATGCGGCGCAGGATGATGCCCTGGGTATGGGCATGCTCCAGCGCGCTCAGGAGATCCCGCGCCAGGGTGTGCACCATGGGGATCGGCCGGGGGCCCCGCAGGAGGGCACCTTGCAACCCTTCGCCATGGATCCAATTGCCGACCCGAAAGGCCAGCTCACCGATGACCCCGGCATCGTACACGTGCCGGATCGATGGGTGGTCCAGGCGGCCCAGCGCCTCAGCCTCGCGAACGAACCAGGTCCGGGTTGGCTGGTCGCTAAAGAAATTCACCCGCAGGCTGACGCGGCGTTTGAGGACAAGATCGTGCGCTTCGAAAAGGACCCGCTCCGGGGATATCGCTACCGTTCGCTCGATCTGATAGCGGGTGCCGAGCGCCTGGTGGGTACGCTCGAAGTAGCGGTCCGCCTCGACGCTGGTCAGCGCAGCAACCCGCGCCGCCGCTCCACCCTCACCTGCAGGCCGCACACGGCCGCGTTGCACCAGCGCCGGCCCTGATTCGGGGAGCTGTCGGTGAAATAGAGAGAGCAGCCCTCGCCGGCGCAGCGCCTGACGAAGAGCAGAGGGTCCGCCAGCGCCGCCGCAGCGGACTGGGCGATGGCCTCAAGCAGGGTGGGCGGCCGGCTGGGAGCGAAGCGAAGCTGCCACTCGCCGCTCACCCGGGTGAGCTGGTGAGCCCCGCCGTTGCGAGAGAGCTGTTCGTTTATGGCGATGATCGAGCCGGCCGGAGGCTGGGCGTCGGCATGCAGCGCCTCGGCGAGCGCGGTCAGGCGTCCGCGGAAGCCCAGCACCTCGGCCAGCGCAACGCCCTCGCCGTCTGGCCAGGCCAGACTCTGGGCCTCGGCCCAGCGCCCCACTGCTGCAAGGTTCGGCAGCAGCTCCGGCGGCGAGGAAACCCGGCCCCTGGCCGTGTTGACAAAGTCCAGCCAGGCCGCGTCGCCCAGCAGGATGAATTCAGATTCAGACATGAATGGCTAGCTCTCCGCGACCTCGACCGTGTTCCTGCCACCACGCTTGGCCCGGTACAACGCGTTGTCCGCCGCGGCGAGAACGCTGCTGACCGTGGTCCCATGATGGGGCGATTCGGCAATTCCCATGCTCAAGGTGCAGGCTCCGAATTCCGGATTGGTCTTCTCGATGTCGCGAAGGCTGGCCTGGACCCGGGCCACGAACACCTTGGCCTCGGCCGGCTTGGTCATCGGAAGGATGACCAGGAATTCGTCGCCGCCCAGGCGGCCGACCACGTCCAGGGCGCGACATTGCTTCCGCAGAACCTGGCCCACGTGAACCAGCAGCCGGTCTCCAGCGGCATGGCCCATGGTATCGTTGACCACCTTGAAGCGGTCGAGATCGAGCAGGAGCACGCTGGTGTGCAGCTGGTGGCGCAGGCTCCGGGAGATTTCGGAGGCGAGCCGCTCCTCCAGGGCGCGACGGTTGCAGAGCCCGGTGAGCTCGTCCGTGGTGGCCGCGCTGTGGAGCTGCTCCACCAGCTCGGAGTTCTTGAGGGCGATGGCCGCGGCAAACGAGAGCGTGCCCGCCAGCTCGGACTCCGCTCTTCCGTACAGCTTGTCGCTGATCCGGGAGCCCAGCACCAGCACTGCCATGCGTTCTGTGCCCGCGTCCAGCGGCACCACCAGCTCGGCCCCAGGGCCGACCAGCTCCGCCAGACCGACATCGTCGGCGCCCGCCGCCGCGCTTCCCGGCGGAAGCGCCTGATCCAGGGCCGCCCGCTCGATCGGTGCCGGACGGAGCCGGTCGTTCAGCGAACGAAAGACGCTGGGGACGTAGGCCTCACCCTCGGGACGGTACAGGCAGGCCCACCAGGCAAAGAAGACCTCGGCCATGAAATCCAGGATCAGCTGCTCGGTCTCTTCAGTGGAGTGGACCGACGAGAGCAGCCGGGCAACCTGGCGCAGGGCCCTGAGCTGAAACACGGCGTCGTCGAGCGCGGCCTGGCGCTCGAGTAGAATGCTGCGAAGCTCGACCACGACGCTGAGACCGAGGGCGAGAGACATCGCGACGGAGCGCATTTCCTCCGCCACCAGCGGGTCGGCGTGAATCACCACCTCGGTCTCGCCGCTGGCCAGCCGCGCGACCTCGACCGCTGTATCGAAGCCCTGGGCCGGGCCTATTCGGGGGATCGATTCCGCCGACGAGACCAGGTTGAACCAGATCCGCTCGCTCTGATAGCGGCGGACCAGGGCAACCCGACAGCGCTCGAACAGCTCTCCGTCCGTCCGGGAGAGGCGGCAAGCGGCGGCAAAGGCACTGGGTATGGTGGCTAACGACGGGGAAGGGGTTAAACCCATGCCCTATAATACAAGAACGGGGGGACTGGGGGGAGCCGCGAGTGGTTGTGCTGGGACGCCAGAGGGGGTATATTCCAGGCAGTTAAACGACATAGCCCTTCGGGGCCCCAGGGATTTCGGCTTTGCAGCCTGGGTAACCAAAACTGCTAAGGCTACCCGGTCCCGGCGAGCCTTCAGCTCAGCCGGGATTTGCGTTTCCAGCCTGCACCACTCGCGAGTCCTTCGGGGCCTCGATCCGGCCCTTCAGTGAGTCCACGATGTACTCGATCAGCAGATCAACCGCCCTGGGGGCCGACTCCCGCTGGGCACAGGCCGGCTGCGCCTCCGGAACAGAATAGCCGTCGCCCCCTTCACACGCCGAATACACCCCCAGCGCCACCCGGACCGAGTCTTCGGCCGCAAGCGTGCGGCCCGATGGGCGTCGAAGAGCGCCCACCACCCGGCGGCCCGACGGCTTGGACGGATCGAAGGTGAACGACAGGCCCGAGATCTGGAGGAAACCGCCGGTTCCAAGCACTCCACTCGATACCCCGTGCTCGAGGATGCGCCGGAGTCCGGCTCCAGTTACCGGGAAGGTGACCACGCGCGTCTGGTCGGCAAAGGGAAAGAGTGCCTCCAGCTGGTGATTGGAGATCGGTCCGGGCTTGATGACGTCATCGAGGCGTAGGGTGCCGGAGTTGAGCAGGGCAACGTCCGCCCCGGTTCCGGCGCGCATCGCGTCGCTGACCAGATCCCCGACCATCGATTCACCTCTCCGGGAGAGGCTGGTGGAGGGATCGATCGGCATGCTGGTGCGGCCCACGACGCGCTTCGGTCCGAGGCGCTGCTCGAGACTGTCATTCCATTCCGCCACCACCCTCGCCACCGCCGTGTCCGGCGGAAGCGTCGCGTTGATCGGAACCAATCCGGTCGCCTGGCGCCAGCCTCCCTTTCCTCCCCACAACGTCACGAATTGGGCCGACACGGCGTTGGCGTCGGCCTTGACCACGTGACGGCCCGACACCGTCGAGTCCTGGGCCTCGTGCTCGTGACCACCCATAAGCAGATCGATCCGGGGCTCCCGGGCGAGCAGATCGCGATCCGCCTGTATGGTCTGATGGGTGATCCCCACGATAACGTCGGCACCTTCCAACGTCAGGGTCTCCACCGCGCGGATTGCGGCGCTGTCGGGATTGGAGCACCGGACGGCTGGAGGGTAGTTGCCCTGCAGTGTAAGGCCGAACAGCCCCACCTTATGGCCCGAGATACGGAGAGTGTCCCAGGGCAACACTTTCGGCAACGGCGCTCCGCCAGCCCGGGTGCAGTTGCTGGAGATCCACTTGAACTTCGAGGCTTCGATCCGGGCGATCAGCGTGTCGAGCTCGAGGTCGAACTCATGATTGCCCAGCGTGGCGTAGTCGAGCTTCGCCGCGTTGAGGGAGGCGACCATTTGTTGCCCACCGTAATACTTGGTCAGCACACTCGGGCTGAGGAAGTCACCGGCCAGGACGAAGAGGACGGGCCCGTGATCGGCCAGCCGGTTCCGCACCGTCGCCACCCGGGCCAGACCGCCGCGGCCGCCCGCCAGGGTGTCCGCAGAATAGACGTCGTTGATGAGGAGGAATCGGACCGGGTTGAGCGGAATAGGCGGTGGTGCGCCGCCCATGCACGCGCCCAGGCCGAGGAGCAGTCCCAGTACGGCGATTCGGCTCACAGGTCCTCTTCTCTCTCGCGCAGGCTGCGGACCAGGTCCGCGCTCATCAGTCGCAGTTCGGTCATCATCTCTCGCTGCGGCCAGTCGGAGCGGGTAGCCAGGATCTCGATCATCGAGCGGTACCACCAGATGGTTTGATGCGAGCCGGCCCGAGACACCGTCCGCAGGTATTCCACTCCCAGCCGGCGGAGTGCCGTCGCGGTCGAGCCGCAGGTGTGAATCTCGTCCGCCACACAGATGTCGAGCGCCCGCGGCTCGGCAACGGCGAGTTGGCTGAGGTATTCCTGCTTGCGGGCCTGCCAGGCGCGCTCGGTCCCCCGGTGGTCGAACTTGGGCTCCAGCGCGTCCTTTGCCACGGCGAGGGCGACCGGTCCGAACTTGTCGGCGATCTTTCGCTCCAACAACGGCCGCTTGTCCGGTGTCGCTTCCTCCAGTACGTGATGCAGAATTCCGCCGACGATGGTGATCTGCTCGCAGCCATACCGGGCCAGAATGACCGCGACGTTGGCAGGATGGGCCATGTAGTCCATGCCCGACCCGGCTGGTGCCACTGCCCCGTAGTACTTGGCGGCAAAGGCGAACGCGTGACTGATGCGATCGGAGTAACCGTGCATTCTCAGGGGGGCAGAAGGGCAGCGGGGCAGCGGGGCAGGAAGGTCGGGTTGGCGCCACGGATCGTACTGGTGTGCTGTGGCTGCCCCGCGGCCCCGCTGCCCGCTTACGGAATCCCGAGAAGCTTATGCGTCTGCAGGCTCAGCCGCCAGCGTGGATGCGCAAGACAGTAGCGCAGCGCAGCTACGGTGTTGGCCTGTCGCTCCGGCCCATCCATCGGCTGGAGGAAGAAATGCCGGAAGTCGAGCCCCTCGAAGCGTTCGGGCTCAGCCCCCTCCTGAGGGAAGACCAGCTTGATCTCGTGACCGGACCGGACCACCAGATCGGAGCCGGCCTTGGGGCTCACGCAGAGCCAGTCGAGCCCCTCCACCGGTGGGAGGGTCCCGTTGGTCTCGATGGCCACCTCGAACCACCGGGCGTGTAACGCCTCCAATAGCGGAGCATCGAGCTGCAGGAGGGGTTCTCCTCCGGTGCAGACCACGAATCGTTTGCCTGCCTCGTGGTCGGGCCACGCCCCTGCTACTGCCTCAGCCAGCGCCTCCGCGGTCGTGAAACTGCCACCCCCCGGGCCATCGGTCCCCACGAAGTCCGTGTCGCAGAACTGGCAGACCGCCTCGGCCCGGTCCCGCTCCCGGCCGGTCCAGAGGTTACAGCCGGCGAAGCGGCAGAACACCGCGGCTCGCCCGGTGTTGGCCCCCTCGCCCTGGAGGGTGTAAAAGATCTCTTTCACGGCGTAGGTCATGACAACAGTTGACGGGAAAGAAAAACGTAAGCGGTAGGCGGGGTAGCCCCGATTCCCCTACCGTTTCGGCTCGGGCCACAGGAGGTGAAGGGCGCTCGGAGCTCCTGCTGACCGCTCACGCTTTTTCCGTTCCCGCTCACGCCTTTCCTCCCACCGTCTGATACGGTGCCGGATCCTCCAAGCCCGCCTCCCGGAATCCCTTGAGCCGCAGCAGGCAAGCCTCGCACCGGCCGCATGCCGCTCCGTCGGGCGACGGGTCGTAACAGGTCCGGGTCAGCCCGTAATCCACCCCGAGCGCCAGGCCCTGCTCGATGATCTCCCGCTTGGAAAGCGCGATCAGCGGAGTATGAATCGTGAGCTTCTGGCCACTTTCCACTCCCGCACGGGTTGCCAGGTTGGCCATGGTCTGAAACGATCGAATGAACTCCGGCCGGCAATCGGGGTACCCGCTGTAATCCAGGGCATTCGCCCCGAGAAAAATGTCGGAGGCGCCCAGCACCTCGGACCAGCCGAGGGCGAAAGCGAGAAAAATGGTGTTTCGTGCCGGCACGTAAGTCGATGGAATCCGCTGCCCGATCTCATCGATGGGCGTGTCCTTGGGTACCTTGAGATCGCCGGTGAGGGCGGAGCCGCCGAAGGCCCGGAGATCGATATCGAGCACTTCGTGGCGCCGGATTCCCAGTTGTTCGGCCACCCGCCGGGCCGCATCAACCTCGGCCTTGTGCCGCTGGCCGTACCGGAACGTGAGCGCGTGCACGTCGAATCCGCGGTTCCGGGCGATCGCCGCAACCGTGGTCGAATCCATCCCGCCGCTCAGAAGTACGACCGCCTTGGGTTCGCTCATTGAGGAAGGATAGCCCGGCGATCCCTGCCGAGCACGTGCCGCAGGGCGGTCTCCAGGTCGGGGTGCGCAAAGCGATAGCCTGATCCCAACAGCCGCTCGGGCAGCATCCGTGCGCTGGCAAGCAGAGTGGAGTCGGCCATCTCACCCAGCACCAGCCGGAGGGCGGCAGCAGGAACTGGAAAGAGAGTTGGACGGGAGAGGACGCGGCCGAGGGTTCGGGTGAAGTCACGGTTCCGCACCGGCTCGGGAGCGGTGACGTTAACCGGTCCCGACAAGCCGGCGTTCAGCAGCACATGGAGGAGGGCGCCGGCCACGTCATCGATCGAGATCCAGCTCATCCACTGGGATCCATCTCCCAGCCGTCCACCCAGGCCGAGGCGGAACGGGAGCAGCATCTTCCCCAGGGCGCCGCCGTCGGCACTCAGTACTATGCCGAACCGCGGATGCACGACCCGTATTCCAGCGCGGAGAGCCGGTTCTGCGGCGTTCTCCCACTCCTGGCCCACCATGGCCAGGAAATCATCCGCCGGTCCCGGCCTGGTCTTCTCGGTCAGGATCTCGTCGCCCCGATCGCCGTAGATGCCGAGCGCGGACCCGGAGACCAGCACCTGAGGACGGCGGTAGGTCCGGGCCAGGGCTTCGCTCAGAAGCCGGGTCCCCTGGACCCGGCTATTGCGGATGCGGGCCTTGCGGGCGCTGGTCCAACGCACGCCGATGTTCTCGCCGGCCAGGTGTACCACGGCGTCGAGGCCCTCGAGATCCCTGGGGTCGAGCCGGCCGCCGGTTGGATCCCAGCTGATCTCCCCCGGTCCTGCCGTCCGCCGAACCAGGCGGGTGACCCGATGTCCCTCGCTGCTGAGCCGCCGGGCCAGGACAGAGCCGATCAGACCGCTGGAGCCGCTCAGAGCGACGTGCAGTGGGCCATCAGAGTTCACGTCCTTCATGCGGCCATAGATTCTACCATAGAGTCTCTTCGGATTAACTTTCGTGCTTTCGTGCCATTCAGACTCGACGCGCCATGCTTCCCTTTGTTACCGCACTGATCCTGACGTTCAGCTCCCTGGCCTGTGCCTCGTCCCAGCAGGCGACAGCGGTTTGCGTAGTGCAGCGAGTCTCGGACGGCGACAGCTTCCGCTGCCGCAACGGGCAGAGGGTGCGCCTCATCGGCATCGACAGTCCCGAGTTGCGCCAGGGCTCTCTCGGGAGCAAAGCCCGGCAGGCACTGCTGCGGATCCTGCCGGTCGGCTCCGAGGTCAAACTGGAATACGATGTTGCCCCCACCGATCAGTACCGCCGGCTCCTCGCCTACGTCTGGGCCGGGTCGACCCTGGTGAACGAGGCAATGGTCAGGGGTGGCTGGGCCATGCTCTATACCGTGCCGCCCAACATCAAGTATGCGGAGCGTTTCAGGCAGGCGCAAAATGAGGCCCGCGCACAGGGCGCGGGCCTCTGGGCCGAGCGGGGGTTCGAGTGCGCGCCGGCCGATTTTCGCCGGGGGAAGTGCGTCAGCTCACCTTGAGGTTCTTCATCATCCCGTGCGCTAAGTGCAGTTTGCCGTCCTTGGCATCAGGAACGAAACAGATCAGGCCGTAATCACCCGCGGTGAGATCCGCCGTGAAGGTTGCGCTCGCGCCCTTATCCAGGGCGACGACCCCGCCGATCGGCTCCGCTGGCGGTGGGCCCTTCATGCCGCCCGCGTCCCAGGCGGCGAAGTCGGCCACGGTCTTCCCGGGAGCCAGCTTTAGCAGGGCCACCTCGTGGGGCTGCGGCCCGGCGTTCTCGACCAGGATGGTCCGCTTGCCCGCCGTAATGGGATGGGACACTTGGAAGTCATAATCGACCAACTTGATCGTGGCATCCACCGCCGGCAGCCCGGCGGTGGCTGCCTCGCCTCCGGGCATCACCTCAAACGGCAGCACCATTCCCTTGGACGCGTGGATCACGCGGTCCGGGCTGGGAATGAAGCAGAGATAGACGTACTGCCCGGGGGTGAGGACCGAAGTCGCCAGCGCTTCCTTGCCGGGTGCGACCGCGTTAGGGCCGCCGACGAACCGGGCCCAGGAGGGCGGGGGACCAGGGTTCGTCATCGCCGTGGCGACATCCTTCATGGTCTTTCCATCTTCAATCCTGATCAACTGCGCATGATGCAGCTCGGTGCCCTTGTTCACCAGGCGCACCGTGACGGGACCAGCTGGCACCTTGCCCGGCGCCTCGAAGGAAAAGTCGTTCGCCGTGACCGTCACGACCGGGGAAGTGCCGCTGTTGGCATCGGCAGCGGCTACGGACGAGGTCTCGGCTTCAGCAGGGGGGCGGTCGGACGTGCAGCCGGCGACGCCTGCGGCGGCGAGCACGACACCCGAGAGAATGCGTAGCGCGAACATGCATGCTCCTGTGAGAGTGGGCGAAACGCGGACCAAGAATGGGGCTCCGGCGGGAAATCCGCCAGTCCCCATTGAGGCGGGTTGCCACCCCCCTGGTGCGGAGTATGTTCTCGCCAACCGTCAGCCATCTGGAGCCTGAAATGGCCCGCATTCTTACCGGCCTGTTCGCCATCACCGTCACCGTCGCTGGTTCCTTGCCAGCGCAAGCACCCGGAGCGCCGGCGGCCGGCGCCGTCTCGCCCTTCACTTCGTTGCCACTCCCCACGCCCACTCCGTCCCGCACCGCCTCGGGGCGTCCGGGACGAGGCTACTGGCAGCAACGGGCGGATTATCGCATCACCGCCACGCTCGATACCGCCACCCGCCAGATCAGAGGCAGGGAGACCATCCACTATACCAACAACTCGCCGGACGCCCTGCGCTACCTCTGGTTGTTCGTGGAGCAGAACATCTGCAGCCGTGCGGGGATCACTGAAAAGCTGGACCAGCCACCGCTCGTATTCCTGGGATCTACCTTCGACTTCTCCTGTAAGGGATTCGATGGGGGACTGACGTTGGAGCAGGTGAGCATTGCCGGGCGGGCGGTGCGCCCTGCGATCTACGGGACCACGATGCGGATCGATCTACCCCGGGGCCTCCCGCCCGGCGGGGCCGTGGACATCAACCTGGCCTGGCACTTTACCGTGCCCGATTACGGCGCCGGCCGCATGGGACGCGATGGGTCGCTCTATCAGATCGCCCAGTGGTATCCCCGCATGGCGGTGTACGACGACGTGCGAGGCTGGAATCACGATCCCTACATCGGGGCCGGGGAGTTCTACCTGGAATACGGCAGCTTCGACGTGAGCCTCACCCTGCCGGCCAGCTACATCGTGGCGGCAACCGGAACGCTGAGGAATCCGGAGCTGGTGCTCACTCGGGCTCAGCGGGAGCGCCTGGCTCGCGCCGCTCAAGCAAGCGAGCC
The DNA here is from genome assembly GCA_963742755.1 of uncultured Gemmatimonadales bacterium. Classification (GTDB taxonomy): domain Bacteria; phylum Gemmatimonadota; class Gemmatimonadetes; order Gemmatimonadales; family GWC2-71-9; genus CAVVWJ01. Next base: position 491,506 of record CAVUMU010000010.1, on the reverse strand, counting down.
GGTGGCCGTGATCACCGCCGCCGAGGCGGGGCACCCCGACCGTAGCCGGCCTGCATCGAGGGGCCAGCTCACCTGGCGGTTCACCGCCGACAGCGTCCGCGACTTCGCGTTCGCTGCCGGTCCCGATCTGCGCTGGGATGCGAGCGGGTACCGGGGAGTTCTGGTCCACACGCTGTACCGGCCGTCGGCCCCGGAGTGGGAGGAAGCCAACCGAATGGTGCGGCAGGCACTCCAGTACTTCAGCGAGCAGTGGTACCGCTATCCCTATCCGCACATCAGCAGCGTCGAGGGCCCCATCGAAGGGATGGAGTATCCCATGCTCACCTTCGACCCTCGAGCGCCCAGCCGGGAGGAGCGCCAATGGGTGCTGGCCCATGAGCTGGGCCACCAGTGGGTGCCGATGATCGTGGGGTCGAACGAGCGGCTCTATCCCTGGATGGACGAGGGTTTCAACACCTTCATCGATTTGGCTGGCGCGGCGCGCTACTTCAGCGGTACACCCTATGGCGACTCGATCGAGGTGCACCCGCTGCACCTCTATCCGGATCACGCCATCTCAGGCCAGGAGCAGCCCCTCATCGCTCGGCCGGTGGAGGTCAAGGATCTGTTCTGGACCGGGTATCAGAAGCCGGCGCTCATGATGCAGACGCTGCGCTACGAGGTACTAGGGAAAGAACGCTTCGATCATGCTTTCCGGGAGTACCTACGGGCCTGGGCCTACAAGCATCCGACACCGGCGGACTTCTTTCGCCTCATGCGCGACGCGTCGGGGATGGACCTCGATTGGTTCTGGCGCGACTGGGTCTTCACCACTGCCCGGTTGGATCAGGCGGTGGACTCGGTCGGCACGGCAGCGGGCGCTGAGAAGATCTTTCTGGCCAACCGGGGGACGATGACACTGCCCCTGGAGATGGAGGTCACCTACGCGGACGGCTCGACCGAGCGGATCCGCCTGCCGGTCGAGATGTGGAATCAGGGGCCCCGGTTTGCCTACCGGGTGCGAGGAGGGAAGTCGGTGAAGCGCGTGGTGGTGGACCCGCGAGGAGTATTGCCGGACATCGATCGGGGGAACAACAGTCTCCCAGCTCCCAGCTCCTAGCTCCTGCCCCTCGCCGCCGCACGGCCATCCGGCCCGGCCCGCTGGACCATGAGCAGGTCGGCGATGTTGTCCGACGTGAGCAGACCCACCAGCGCCCCCGTCGGATCGACCACCGGCAACGCCGGGAGCCTGCTGGATCTCAGCCGCTCGAGCGCATCGCGGAAACTCAGCGTGGGCTGCACTACCGGCACGCCAGGGGTCATCGCCTCGGATACCCGCCCTCCTGGCCCCAGCGTGGAGAGCCCGCGGATCAGGTTGTCGCGGGTGAGAATCCCCTCGATCCGGCCGCTGTTATCGACCACGGGAAACTCCCGCTGCTCTCCACTCAGAAGCAGGTCCACCGCCTCGGCCAGCGTCGCATGGATCGGAATGGTGCGGAAGGTGGTCACCATCATCTGTGACACCTGGAGCCCATCGCCCGCGGCGCGGGTCTCCACCGCCTCGGCCTCCGCGGTGGCACCGAGAAACACGAAAAAAGCGATCAGGAGGAGGAATGGATTCTTCATCACTGTGATACCGGCGAGTCCGCCCACAATGGCAAGCGTCTGTCCGAGCCTGGCGGCAACACGGGTTCCCTGCACCAGCCCGAGCCTCGTCGCGAGTAGAGCGCGAAGTACTCTGCCTCCGTCCATCGGAAACGCGGGAATCAGGTTGAACAGCAGCAGCCAGACGTTGGTCACCAGGAGCTGAGTCAGGAACGGCGCGATCGGGCTCAGCTGGTCTACCTCGGCGTTACCGCCGGTCAGCCGAAGCATCAGATAGAAGGTCAGGGCCAGCACGGCCGTCACCGCAGGGCCGGCCAGGGCGATCAGGAGCTCCTGCTTCGGCTCGTCCGGGATCCGCTCCAGCCGGGCGACGCCGCCGATGGGGAGAAGAATGACATCGGGCGTGCGCACGCCGAAGCGCCGCGCCATGAGGATATGCCCGAATTCATGGAGGAGAATGCACGCGAAGAGAGCGAGCAACAGGAGGGCCGCTCTGAGAGCCCCTGTGGTTCCACCCGCCTGGTACCCACCCAGCGTCCACCAGATCAAAAATAGAACGAACGTCAAGTGCACCTTGATCTCGGTGCCCGCTATCCGTCCGATCGTGTTGACCCACCTCATCGCAGCACCGCCTCTCGCGCGTCCGGAGCCCTACCGCCGTAAATATACCGCGAAGGGGTCCGGGGGGCGGGCCGGCGGCTAGACCATCACTCGCAACCCGAACTCGTGGCGCGTCCGGAGCTCCCGCACCGGCCGCTCGAGGCTCGGCGCCGGAGTGACCGGCCGGACAGTCACGCGGGCCTCGCCCGGCAGCGGATGGAGCTCGGCCCACTGCGCCAGGGCGCTCCGGAAGATCAGCTGGGCATCGATCGACCCGAGGTTGAACGTGCGGACGTAGTGCATGATGGCCTCATCCGGCGTGACCTCTTCGGCCAGCGTCTGCACCGCCTCCAGCGCCATACGAACGTGGGTGGCTGCCACCGCCTCGTCCGACATCGAGGCGGCAAGGCGACACTCGAGATTAGTGTCCTCGATGTGCTGCACCCGCCGGCGAAGCGTCTCCAATAGCTGATCCGGCCGGAGCGAGGTCCAGCCCACGGTCCGGGTTTCATGCCGTGGATCGCTCTCGATCAGACCGGCCAGCGAGATCATAGCGCGGGCTCGCACGGTTCCTTCCAGCGCGTCGGGCACACCGACCTCGTGGAAATAGCGCTGCAGCGCCTCGTCGATCGTGAGGCGGGGCTTCAGCCGCCTCACGAACTCCGCGGCCTGGGCCTGGTAGGTCTCGGCGAGTGCTTCTGATGCGCGGGCAAAGACAAGCTGCAGGCGCAGCTTGGTGGTTGCGGGAAACCGGCGGTTCGCGATCAAACTGGGTCCGGACATTGAGACCTCTCCGTATTGCGGACGAGCAGTGCGACCAGGGCCCTGTATCACCCTGTGATGGCTAGGGGTACGGCGACTGGAAATGCGAACTTTGTGCCCACTGCCGAGGCCCGGGGCCGCGTCACCCTCAGGAGTGCAAGAAATGTGAACTGCTCCAAGTTCAATGGGTTAGGAGTGGGAGTCGGGCGGGGGCCCGACCCGCCTTCGCACCCGCTGTAGCATCCCTGCCACTCCCGGTGGGACCCCCTACCACATTACAATGCCTTTCCTCTCGAACCTCGTGGAGCCGCTCCATCACCACTATCGTCGCCCCCCCGGTCTGGACCACCAAAGACGCTGAGAAGCTGTATAACATGCCCGGCTGGGGCCTGGGATACTTCCGCGCCAACGCCGAGGGGCATGTCACCGTGCACCCGGACGCCAACAAGAAGCGCGGGCTCGATCTCTACCGTCTGGCGATGGACCTGAATGCCCAGGGGGTCGGGCTACCGCTGCTGCTCCGGTTCTCCGATATCCTGCAATCCCGGATTCAGGCGCTCGCCACGGAGTTCGGCAACGCGATCAAGGAGTTCGGGTACGAGGGCAGCTATACCACGGTGTATCCGGTGAAGGTGAACCAGCAGCGGCACGTGATTCAGGAGATCGTCGAATTTGGGGCCCCCTACGGCGTGGGCCTCGAGGTCGGGAGCAAGCCCGAGCTCCAGGCGGTGCTCGGCCTGAGCGAAGCCAGCAATCACCTGATCGTCTGCAACGGATACAAGGACGAAGAGTTCATGCGGCTGGCCCTGATGGGTCAGAAGCTGGGGCACAAGGTGATGATCGTGCTGGAGCAGCTCACTGAGCTGGAGGTGCTGCTCAAGGTGGCCAATGAAATGGGGGTCCAGCCGACCGCGGGTGTGCGGATCAAGCTGGCCACCGAAGGCTCGGGCCGCTGGGCCAAGAGCGGCGGCGAGCGCTCGAAGTTCGGGCTCGGCGCCGTCGAGCTGATGAGGCTGCTCGACCGGCTGGATCGCCTGGAGCGAAAAGACATCCTCAAGCTGGTCCACTTCCACCTGGGCAGCCAGATCACCGATATCCGGCACGTGAAGGCCGCGCTGGAGGAGATCGGACGCTACTACGTCGAGCTCCGGAACATGGGCTTCGATCTGACTCACGTGGATGTGGGCGGTGGGCTCGGGGTGGACTACGAAGGGTCGCGCTCCACCCGGCCGGCCAGCGTCAACTACTCGATGCGGGAGTATGCCAGCGACATCGTCTACACCCTGGGCTCCGTCTGCCGGAACGAGGGTCTGCCGATGCCCCACATCATCTCGGAGTCTGGGCGCGCGCTGACCGCGCATCACGCCCTGCTGCTGATCAACGTGATCGACGTGGAGTCCCAGGTCGAGCCGATGCCGCCGACGCTCCGGGAGGAGCCGCACCCGCTGCTGGTCGAGATGACGGAGAACCTGGATGGGCTCACCCACGACCGGATCGAGGAGGTCTTTCACGACGTCGTCTTTGCCAAGGAGCGGGCCCAGGAGTATTTCGCCAGCGGCGTCTTCTCCCTGCGCGACAAGGCCGACGCGGACCAGCTCTACCTGGTGACCCTCAACGCGCTCGCGCAGGCCATCAAGGAAGACAAATCGGCATTCCCCGAGATCGTGAACCACATCGAGGCCCAGCTGGTGGACCGCTACTTCTGCAACTTCTCGGTCTTCCAGTCACTCCCGGACCACTGGGCGATCGACCAGCTCTTCCCCATCATGCCGATCCATCGCCTCAACGAGGCGCCGAGCCGCCGGGGGACGCTGCAGGATGTCACCTGCGATTCGGACGGGGTAATCGACCGCTTCACCGGAGGCCGGAAGGGCAAGCCGTCACTGGAGCTCCATCCGATGATAGGAGAGGAGCCCTACATCCTGGGCATCTTCCTCACCGGCGCCTACCAGGAGATCCTGGGCGATTTGCACAACCTGTTCGGGGACACCAACGCGGTGCACGTGCGGCTGACCGAGCAGGGCTACGAGATCACCGACCTGGTCCACGGCGATACGGTGACGGAAGTGCTCAACTACGTTCAGTTCCACGCCAGCGATCTCCTGGCCGCCTTTCGCCGGAAGGTCAGCAACGCCAAGGAGCTGAGCCGGCAGGACGCCAACAGCTTTATAGCGGATTATGTGGCGGGGCTGGAGGGGTATACCTATTTGGAGGGGGATGTGCCCGTCGAAGTAGAAAGCGTGAGCGGGGAAGAAACAGCGTGAGCGGCGAAAAACCACGATGGGGTTAAGCGGGCCTGCTCCCCCTCCGCAACATCCCCAGGAGAAGTCGCTGACTTCGGCGATTACGAGTTAGGAGTCCGACTCCTGGATTCTCGGTAATCACGTTTGCCTTGAGGGCTGTTTCAAGCAACTCCCCGGTTTCTACCGCGGAACCGTACGCTATGCGAAGGTGCCGGCGGTAGGTCGGCGAGTCACCGAAAGCGCAGCCTTCCGCGATGTTGAGCTGGACTGATAGAGAGGCTCGCTGAAGCTGGGAAAACAAGGCCGCTGCATATGGCTTCCAGCTATCCCGAGCCAACTCAATTGTCCCTAGCACCACTGCCCGAGCTTCCTGCCATGCATGCAATGATCGGTGATCGCGCACCCCAGACAGTATGGCAAGCGGAACCAGGGGAGTAAGCCGACTTCCGCCAGTTGTACCATTTATCAGCGGGCGAGAACGCTCCCGCTGTTTTCTTCCCGCTCACGTTTTTCTTTCCCCATTCACGCTGTTCTTTCCCCGCTCACGCTTTATCGTTTACTCACTCGCTCCCGCTCCACCTTTCTTCGATCCCCCCGCTTCTCCAGCGGCACGAAATCTCGGGATTCCGACCCGACGTAGATCTGCCGGGGCCGGGCGATCTTCTGGTCCTTGTCCAGCAGCATCTCCTCCCACTGCGCCAGCCACCCCGGCGTCCGCCCGATGGCAAACAGGACGGTGAAGTAGTCGGTCGGATATCCCATCGCCTGATAGATCAGGCCGGAGTAGAAGTCGACGTTGGGGTAGAGCTTCCGCTTGATGAAGTACTCGTCTTCCAGGGCCACCCGCTCCAGCTCGAGCGCGATCTCCAGCTTGGGGTTGAGGCCGGTCTGTTCGAAGACGTCATAAGCCACCTTCTTGATCAGCTTGGCGCGCGGATCGTAGGACTTGTAGACCCGGTGGCCGAACCCCATCAACCGGCCGGCGCCGGACCCCGATTTCACCTTCTCGATGAAGCCTGGGACCTGCTGCTTGTCGCCGATCTCGTCCAGCATCTGGAGCACGGCCTCGTTGGCCCCGCCGTGCAACGGTCCGTAGAGGGCGGCAATGCCGGCGCTGACGGCGGAGAACGGGTCCACGTGGGACGACCCCACCGCACGCACGGCGCTGGTGGAGCAGTTCTGCTCGTGATCGGCGTGCAGGATGAGCAGGATCTCGAGCGCCCGCTGCAGCACCTTGTTGGGCTGGTGCTGCCCGCCGATACTGAACGTCATGTTGACGAAGTTGCCGATATAGTCCAGATCGTTGCGGGGAAACTCGTACGGGAGTCCCCGGGAGTGCCGGAACGCAAACGCGGCAATGGTGGGCAGCTTGGCCAGCAGGCGTACCCGCTGGAGGTAGCGGTTGGCCGGGTCCTCGATGTTCTTGGCGTCGGGGTAGAAAGTCGAAAGCGCTCCGACCGCGCCCAGCAGCATGCCCATGGGGTGGGCGTCGTAGCGGAACCCCTCCAGGAACTTGGTAATATTGGTATGGACGTAGGTGTGGAACCTGATCTGCTCCTCCCACGTGGTCAGCTGCTTTCGATTGGGCAGCTCGCCCTCGCAGAGGAGATAGGCCACCTCGAGGAACGAAGCCTTCTCCGCCAGCTGCTCGATCGGATACCCACGGTAGCGGAGGATGCCCTGGTCGCCGTCGATGTAGGTAATGGCACTGCGGCACGCGGCGGTGTTCATGAAGGCCGGGTCGTACGTCATCATTCCGAAATCGTCATCCGCCACCTTGATCTGGCGCAGATCGGTGGCCCGGATGGTACCTTCGGTGATCGGCAGCTCGTAGGTCTTGCCGGTTCGGTTGTCGGTGACGGTAATGCTGTCCTTGGGCAAGCTGAGTCCTCGACGAGAAATGGAAGGGTCGCGACCGGCTCCATGCGGAACATAGGGGGGTCGCCATGAGCAGGAAAGCGGGTAAGCGGGAAAGGGGTAAGCTCGAGCAGGCCGTCATCCCGCGCCTTTCAACTCCATTCACGAAGGCAATTCCATCATGAAGGCAGCCCTCTGTTTCCTTACCTTAGCGGCGTCTGTTCCCCTCGCGGCCCAGTCTGCCGTCGACACCGCCGGAACCGGCAGGCTGGTCGAGCAGGCGCTCAACCGGTCCGAGGTGGTGCAGACACTCCAGCATCTGAGCGACATCATCGGCCCGCGGCTCTCCGGCTCCCCGGCCATGCGCCGGGCCAACGAGTGGACCGCCGAGCGGTTCAAGGCCTACGGCCTGAGCGCCGCGCTGGAGCCATATCCCTTCGGGGTCACGTGGGAGCGCGGGTCCGCCTCGCTGCGTCTCACCGCGCCGTTCTCCCGGGCAATCGATGCCCACAGCTGGGCCTGGACCGAAGGAACCGGCGGGAAGACGCTCGGGGGTCCAGTGGTTCTCGCCGATCTCACCACGCCGGAAAGCCTGGCGGTGTATCGGGACCAGGTGAAGGGTGCCTGGGTGCTTCCCCGGCCGCCGTATCCGGTGTGGAACCCCGATGGGCCGGCTATGATGGCGGAAGACTCCACCCGACTGACTGAGCAGCTCCGGCTCCGCTCGCTGGCCACTGCCGATACGTCGGCCGGGGCGGTGGCCGCGCGGCGTCAGTTCACCGTGGACCTGCCCTATATCCTGAAGGCCGCCGGCGCGCTCGGCACCCTGGTGGACGGCGCCAAGGAGCATGGGCTCATGACCATGAGTGGATCACCCAACCGGGTGGCGCCACTGCCTAATCTTGTGATCTCCAACGAGGACTACGCCCTGCTCGCCCGGCTCATTGCCGCCGGCGCGAAGCCACGGCTCGAGGGGCGGGTGGAGAATCGGCTGGGGAAGAAGCCGGTGCAGCAGTGGAACACCGTGGCGGAGATCAAGGGGTCCGAGCTTCCGGGCCAGGTCGTCATTCTCGGGGCTCACCTCGACAGCTGGGATCTGGGTACCGGCGTCACCGACAACGGCACCGGATCGATGGTGGTGCTGGACGCGGCTCGCGCCATCGCGCAGTCGGGCCTCAAGCCCAAGCGAACCATCCGATTCATCCTGTTCAGCGGGGAAGAGCAAGGCCTGCTCGGCTCGCGCGCCTACGCAGACGCGCATGCAGCCACGGCGGACAGCATCCAGGCCGTGCTGGTGCTCGACAACGGCACCGGCGCCATCACCGGCCAGGCGCTGCAGGGGCGGACCGATCTGGAGGGACTCTGGAAGGAGCTGCTGGCGCCGGTGGCCCGGCTCGACGCCGACAGTGTGCGTGACGCGAGCAAGATGGGCACCGACCACCTGTCGTTTCTGCCCTATGGCGTACCGGGATTCAACTTCGATCAGCTGCGCCGGGGCTACAACCATACCCACCACTCGCAGACGGACACGTATGACAAGGCGGTGCCGGGCGACCTCAAGCAGGCCACGGCGGTGATGGCGGTGACGGCCTACGAGCTGGCGAATCTAGCGGAGCTGTTGCCGCGGGGGCCGAAGAGTTCGGTGCTGCCGGTGCCGAGTAAGCCGTCGCCTGGAGTCGTCGTCAGGCGATGAGGTTGCTTCGATCTTCCGCCTTACCGCGCTTTCACCAACACCTTCTGCACCGTCTTACGCTCCCGCCCTCGCTTGTCGGCGATGGAGAGCTCGAGCGTATATGCGCCCGGCTTGATGGAGGCGAGATTCAGCTCCTGGTGCCGGCGGGTGGCCACTCCATCGACCTTGTCCTTAAAGGTGATCACGACCGGCTTGGGCTTGGCTGACTTTTTCTTTCCGGGCGTCTGCTGCACCAGTCGAACGCGACCGTTGTAGTGCGTCCCCGAAGCCAACCCACAGACATCGTAGTGTATCTCCACTTGAGCTCCAGCCGCGAGCTGGGGCACCCGGTCCATGAGCAGGCGAAACGGCGGTGCCTTGCCGTCACGCGTGGGGGGGCACAGCGATCGTGTGGCCCCCGAAGCGCTCACCGCGATCGCGCCAACCAGCGTCAGGGCGACTGCCCCACCGATGACGCCGACGGTGCGCGGATGGCGCTTCCCCCGGAGCCAGAGGTCCTGGCCCTGCTGCTGCACTCGCCGAAGCGCGCGGTTCGCTATCGGCTGCGCTCGCCAACGCGCTTCACGCGCTACCTGCTGCGCTCGACGAAGCGTTCGCTGCGCTGCCGGAAGCGCGGGGCGCAGGGTCTCCCGCAGTGCCCGAAATGCGTCCTGCATCAACCCGGGCTCGGAGGGCCTTCTGATCGGACGGGGAGTCCCCGGATCCGGAAGTCCCGAAAATGGATCGCTCATATTCGTCACACCTCGGCGAAGATTCGATTTCAGGCGGGCTGGCGGGAGGATAAAACCGAGCAAGGATCGTGAAAGAGGAGTCAGGGGGGCGCGGTACCGCGGGCCCCGCCGCCAATTGATTAACTCCCAACCACATGGAGCGTCGAGACAGAAACTGCATCTCGCCACCGTGTTGGGGAGGTGGGGGAAACACAGGATCGGTCGGGCAATGTGCAACGGCCCTGACATGCCGCGGCCGGCCTTTACAGGTGGGCCGGGTGAGATGTTTCTTTTCCGGCGCCGGCATCGTCGATGTGCCCAGCCCGCCCAAGCCTGGAGGAATCTTCTGCCGGTAGACCACCCCCCCCAACGGGCCGCGGAACCCCCCCGACTGCTTTTTCTCGTCATCGCCCTCGCGTTCGTTCTGGTCGTCCGGCTTCTGCTCTATGCCTGGCTGCCTGATAAGGGCAGTGACTTCGATTTTCTCTACGACGCAGCCGCCCGCCTGCTTCGGGGCGAGAACCCCTACTCGCACGCGACGCAGTGGTTTCCCTATCCGCTACCCGCCGTGCTTCTCGCCGTACCGTTCACGGGGATGCCGCTGGGACTCGCGCGCCCGGTCTTCGACGTCCTGGTCGGCTGGGCGTTCGTTTATGGGCTCTGGAGATACCGTGCCTCGTACGCGTTGCTGGCGGTGGTGTCCGGAGCGTACCTCTTTGCGATGAGGAGCGGCCAGACCACGCCGCTCATGGTGGCAGCAGCCCTGGTCCCGGCGCTCGGCTTCCTTTTCGCCGTACGGCCGAATACCGGAGCTGCCCTCTGGATCGGCTGGCCCTCGCTGAGAGCACTCCTGGGGGCGGGCGCCTTCCTCGTTCTCAGCCTTGTGGTAGTGCCATCGTGGCCCTGGGACTGGTGGCTGGCGCTGCCGCTGGACAACAGCGGGCTGATGCCGCCGGTGTTGCGCCCGTTCGGCTTCCTCTTACTGGCCGCCGCCCTCCGCTGGCGTACACCGGAAGGACGGCTCATTCTCGCCACCGCCTTCATTCCGCAGACGGCGTTGCCATATGAGCTGGTGCCGCTGGCGCTCGTCCCCGCCAATCGCCTCGAGATGGTGGTCTACCTGGTCGGGAGCTGGATCGCCGTGGCCGCCGCCGAGTGGCTCCAGGTCAGCCAGAGCATGGCGGAGTGGAGAGTCACCGGATGGCTGGTGACCCTCGGCGCCGTCTACCTTCCGATGCTGTATCTGATCCTCCGCCGGCAGAGCAGTAAGAACGCATCCACGATCGCGAAGGAGCGAAGAAGGCCGCATCGCCTGTCTGACGAAGAGCTCGAGGTCGATGTCACGACCGACGGGGAGGGTGGTGCCGTCGCAACGGTAACCCACCTCCCGACTCAACTGTCCGTCACCCAGTCGGGCCCGACTCGCGGAGACGCGGTGCGGAAGGCGCAGGACAAGCTGGCTGGGATCCTTTCGAGTACAAAGAGGCTGGCGCGGGACTGAGCGGTCAGCCGGAGACCAACCGCTTGAGGTGGTCGCCCAGCCGGAGGGCCAATGCGACGATCGTCAGTGTCGGGTTCGCGTACCCGCCACTCGGGAAGACCGAGCTCCCGGCGATGAAGAGGTTCGAGGTTCCGTGGACCCGGCTGTTCTCATCCACGACGCCGCGGTCGGGGGCGACGTGCATTCGGGTGGCTCCCATGTGGTGCTTGGCGGGCTCCAGCGCCTCCCGCCACCCGGCCGCCGTGTCCGGAAAGGCGCGCTCCAGATGGCCGACGCCGGCGTCTGTGACCGCCTGGTCGAAGCGCTGCGTCACCCGGCGCATGTTCTCCAGATCCGCCCCACCGATCTGCCACTCGATTCGCACCTGCCGCCGGCCGAGCTTGTCCCGCCCGTCGCTCAGGATCACCCGGTTGTCATGGCGGAAGCCGGTCTCGAAGGCCGCACGCATGCGCCAGCGCCGGGCCGGGCCGTGTCGCACCGCGAGCTTGCGCGCCAGCGCGACGGCCAGCCGCTGCGGGGCCATCGCCGCCTGCCTGACATAGGGCCACGCCGCTCCGGGGACCGCACGTTGCTTCAGCTTGTTCCACAGGGTCTGAAAGGCCTTCACCTCCGCGGTATCAAAGACCCGATGAGCTTCGTACCGGGGATGGAAGTACAAGGCCGCATGCATGAGGCGCTCGCGCTCGACGGCCTCGCGGCGGAGTGACAGGACCCCCCGAACCGAGCTCGCCCCTTGTCCGGGAGCAACCGGCCGGGCGCGATAGAAACTCAGGGAGTCCGGCGCCCGCAGTACCAGGGTTCCGGGATCGACGAACGCATGATCGCTGAAATAGCGGCCCACCAGCCCGCCGGCATTGCCGGGAACGCCGGCTGGCTGGTCAGCGGAGAGCAACAGAAGCCGGGGATTCTCGATCCCTCCGGCGGCAAGTACGAACCGATCCGCGCTGATCGCCAGCTCGGATCCGCCCAGCGTACGGATCTCGACCGCCGTGCAGGCGGCGGCCCTCCACCCGGAGTCGCATGACCGGGGCGTGCAGCACCAGGTCGATGGTCTTCGAACGCTCGAGCCACCCACGATAGCGCTGGCCGAAGTCCTGGACCTGGATGTGAAAGATCTCATTGGCAAAGGCGGGATCCGTGGGCAGAATTCTCTCCGCTCCCAGAACAGCTACCCAGTGGTCCGGGTCATAGTCACAGGCGGCGAGCCCGCAGATCTCGTGGGCCCGGGCATAGTAGGGACGCAGCTCGTCGAGGCCGAAGGGCCAACCCTCGGCACTGCACCAGTCTCGGCGCTCGAAATCGAGCGGCTCCAGCGGACGGCACCAGCCCGCCCACACCGTGGTGGAGCCGCCGAGTGCACCGACGCGGGTATCCCGCAACGGGGGATACTCCCGGCCGACGACCTCGCCCTCGAACAACCGCTGGGTCTCGGTCTCGTACGCCGCTCCACCGGCCTCCAGCAGGCACACCCGTAACCCGGTGGCCTCGAGCTCCAGGGCAAGGGTTATCCCCGCCGCGCCTGCGCCCACGACGCAGAGGTCATACCGCGGCGGCTCGTGCCCAAATCCCTTGTCGGCATCGATGATCATGCTGCGAGATTCATAGTATTATTCCTGCCCGTGACCCCTCGTCGCGTCTCCGTCGGCATCGTAAATCACAACGGGGAATCATATCTCCCGCTCACGCTCCGTGCCGTGGCCCGCCTGGGCCCAGCCGTGGATGACGTGCTCCTGATCGACAGCGGCTCCACCGATGGGAGCGGTACGCTGGTGCGGGAGCAGTTCCCCCATGTGCGAGTGATCGAGCTGGGAGCGAACCTGGGCCCGGGCGCGGCCCGTAACCGGGCCATCCGCGAGGCCGCGAACGACCGGGTGCTCCTGATCGACAACGACGTTGAGCCGCAACCAGGAAGCATCGAGACGCTGGGAACGGCACTCGATGGTCACTCCGCTGCGATCCTGGCCATGGCGGCGGTGCTCTACGCGCAGACGCCCGACACGGTCCAGTACACTGGCGCGGTGCCGCACTTCCTGGGCACGCAGACCCTGCTCCATGCGGATACACCCGTGGCGCAGCTGAAGGACGGTGTGCGGGCAGTGGGGACCGCGATCACCTGCTGCGTGATGGTGGACCGGGCCCGATTCGGCGACCGGCGGTGGTTCGACGAGCGGCTCTTCTTCTATTTAGAGGACCATGAGTTCGGCCTGCGAGCCAGCCTCCAGGGATACGACTGTATCGCCGTACCCGAGGCGCGGTGCCTGCACCGGGCGGGCACCATCGGCGTGTCGATCCGCCAGACCGGACGCTTCACTCCCGTCCGGGTACGCCACACCATCCGCAATCGCTGGTTGACGGTCCTCATGCTGTACCAGCCAGGGACTCTGCTGCGCTTCGCGCCCGCTCTGGCCGCGTTCGAGGTGCTGCAGCTGCTCGGCGTTGTCCGACGAGGCTGGATCGGCCACTGGCTCTGGGCGGCTGGATCCGCGGCTCGGATGCTCCCGCATGTGCTCAGCGTGCGCCGAGCCATGCGGACGAGCCGCCGACGCGGAGACCTCGAGATCCTCACCGCGGGCCCTTTCCCCTTCAACTCCAGATGGGGTCACTCCACGCTGGAGCGCGCGGCTCAGCGGTCCCTCGACCTGGTGGCCGGACTCAACTGGCGGATGGCCGGCGGACGCGCTCCATGAGCGATTCCCTTCGCGTCGCCGTGATCGCGGCCTGCCCGTTTCCCTGGCCCCGCGGCACTCCTATCCGGATTCACCGCATCGCCGAGGCTGTTGCCCGCCGGGGGCACGCGGTGCACGTCGTCACCTACCACCTGGGCCAGGATTTATCCGACCCTCCCTTTGCCGTCCATCGGATCCGTGACGTTCCCTTCTATCGTCGTACCAGTCCCGGACCCACGGCCCGCAAGCTTCTGCTGCTGGACCCGATGCTTGCCCGGCTGCTTCGGCGCTTGCACCAGGAGATTCGCTTCGACGTGGTCCATGCGCACCACTATGAAGGCCTGCTCGTGGCGTTTCACGCTCTCCGCGGAGTTCCGATCGTCTACGATGCCCATACCCTGTTGGCCAGCGAATTGCCCACGTATCGGCTCGGCCTGCCTCGCGTCTGGGTCAGGGGAGTTGCCCCGTGGCTCGACCGGTATCTGCCCCGGCTTGCCGATCGCACCATCGCGGTCAGCGAGACGATTCGCGGCGCGCTCACAGCCGTCGGCGCCTCCAGCCCCGAGCGGGTGCATGTAATTCCCAACGGAGTGGAGTGGGAACGCTTCCCGGCCGAATGGGAGTCCACGCCGGCCGGGCCCACGGTCATTTTCGCCGGCAACCTGGCACCCTATCAGGGGGTGGACCTCATGCTCGAGGCATTCGCGCGACTGCATGCGCGTCGGGCTGACACCCGTCTCACGATCGTGACGGACTCGCCGTTTACACCCTTCGAGCCGCTGGCGCGAAGGCTCGGTGTACGGGCGGCCATTGACCTCCGCCGGGCGACGTTTGCGGAACAGCCGGCCATCCTGGCGGCGGCCACGGTCGCAGTGAACCCCCGAGTCCAGTGCGACGGCATTCCGCAGAAGCTGCTCAATTACATGGCCGCGGGCCTGCCGGTGGCCACCTTCGACAGCTCGGCCGGTCCGTTGCGGCACGAGGTGACCGGCCTGCGCGTACCCGACGGCAGTACGGCTGCCATGGCCGATGCACTGGAGCGCCTGATCACCGACCGCGCGCTGGCCCGAACACTGGGCGACGCCGCGCGCGACCAGACCCGCCGCGAGTTCTCCTGGGACCAGGTGGCCGCCCGGGTCGAGGATGTCTACCGCAAAGCCATCGCGGAGGCGCGCTAGTCGGGCCTTCTCCTCTTCAGTCCCCCAGCAGTTCCTCGATCGGCTGGCCGGCGAAATGGGACGGCTGGGGCGCGCCGAGCCACTGGAACACGGTCGGCATGAGGTCGGCGGTATCGTAGGTGCGGGCGCTCGGTCCCGGCTGGATCCCGGGCCCCTTGGCGACGAACCAGCCGTGGGGTGTGTGGTTCCCGGAGCGGCCGGAGGCCAACTTCTGGCCCATGGGCCAGCGGATCTCGCCGAACTGGTCCGAGACCACGCCGCTCGACTGCCCCACCGGGCCTGGCGGATCCCACAGCACCACCAGATCGGGCAGGAAGCGGCGGCGCGGCGCCGTTGGGGCGACGAGATCATCGACCTTGATGGTGCCCCGGATGACGGGTTTGCCGGTGACGATATCGCGAAAGCCTCTGAGTGCCGCGTCCACCTCGGCGATCACTCGATCCGCGTCGCCGGGGTCCACGCAGCCGTGTTTCTCCCGTCCCTTGAGGTTCAGGCGTATGTAGCCGTTGTAGTCCATGGGCAGAACGAAATACTTCGTATTGGGCCAGTCGTGCATGCGGCGGGACCACAGAGGCACCAGTGCGTGGTTCCAGGCGGTGGGGATCCGGCGGGTTACCTGCCGCACCAGCCTCCACGGCAGCGCCTGCCTGAGCCGGAACAACCTTCCGGTCCGGTCGGGTGCGCCGCTGGCACCCTGGTGAATCCGCTGGAGAATGCGAGGCAGGAACTCGTACCAGCCGTCGTTGGGCCCCATGCCGTGCAGGGCGAACACGACGACGCGCGCAGTGGGCGCCGCTGCGTCGAGCACCCGCCCCAGGGCTTCGTCGGCGGAGGTGTAGCACTCGTCCAGGCCGCCGTCCAGCACCGAGCGGGTGCTCTGGTCCACCCCCTCGCGGTCGATCTGGGACAAGTCCCACAAGTAGTGCGAGCCGCGGTGCACCAGGCCGAATACGCCCAGGAACAGATCGTACCGATCGCGCGTCAACAGGTCGCGGCAGACCTCGCCGAACTGCCGGTTCCCCTCCAGCACCTCCTGACGCTGCGCCAGCAGCGTCGCGGCGTCCTGCGGGCCGAAGACCTCCGGGGTCATCCGGGGCTTGCCGTATCGCTCCGAGAGCCGGGCCCACAATCCCGACGGGAGCGCATTGTGTCCAAAGTCGTCGTGGCACTGCCACCCGTTCAGCACCGTCATGTTCGGCCGCGCCGGGAGCGCGGTCGCGTACGGCAGGTCGAGGATCGCGACGCGGTATGAGGGGTCGAGCGAGCTCCAGAACGGCTCCAGCGGGAGCCACCCGGGGTCGATGTGCTGGAGGTGCTGTCGATCGGGGTTCCAGATCTTGCCGAAGTACCAGGCGTGTTCGCCCAGGCGCAACCCGGAGAAGAAGGTGGACCACACCAGACTGAGGAAGTGCGGCGGCTCGGTTTGCAGCCGGCCCCAGCGACCCTCCAGGCGCAGCCGGGCAAGGTTCGGCATGCGGCCGTCGTCCACCAGGCGATCCACCACGTCTATTTCGGCGGCATCGAGTCCAATGAGGATGACTGGAGGGGTGTCGCCCATCCACAGAAGGTACTCACGGCAAGCCAGGATTGCAGTCGCGAGTACCAAGGGGTAGGTTCTTCGCAGCCCGCCCGCCCTCTGCCCCACGCTGCACCTTCCGAGCGCCGTCCAGAGTCGTAAATCCTCTTTCACTCACTCTTTACAAGAGGACCACCCATGAAACGCCTATTACTCTTGACTCTCGCCCTCGTGGCGTGTGATGGTGCCGTCACTGAGCCCGCCGCGAAGCCGATGCACGACGTTGGTATCGCCTCGGTTACAGGTGTCTGTGTCGCCACTCCCTTCATCCGTGACGGCCGCATCCTGACGGCCGCCATCGTCGGCACGGCAGCCCCAATTACCAGAGCCGTCATCGATGCCACCGGCTGCGACATCGGTATCTATTACGGCCCTGGCGTCGCCGGCTCGGTGGACCAATCGACCATCGCAGGCGCCAGTTACTT
This sequence comes from uncultured Gemmatimonadales bacterium, assembly GCA_963742755.1. Lineage (GTDB taxonomy): Bacteria > Gemmatimonadota > Gemmatimonadetes > Gemmatimonadales > GWC2-71-9 > CAVVWJ01. Next base: position 474,711 of record CAVUMU010000010.1, on the reverse strand, counting down.
CGGGGTCGTCAACCACTCGTCGGCGGTCAATGTGACCCGAAGCTCGATCTCGAACATCGGTGACCGCCCCTTCAGCGGCGCGCAGCACGGCAACGCGATCCTCTACACCACCGAGAACGCGGAGGTGGCCGGGGGTCCCATCGTCGCCGCCGGTGCCGCGAGCGGCATCGTCAGCGGCAACTCGGTCTCACTGTACCAGAAGGGCGGGATCATCGTTCGTGGCGCCGGTGCATCCGCCGATATCCTGGACAACGAGGTGAGAGGCCTCGGGCCGGTGAACTTCATCGCCCAGAACGGCATTCAGGTGTCCTTCGGCGGCAGCGGCGTCGTGCGGGAGAACATCGTGTCCGACAACGACTACACCCCCGACGGGACAACCTCCTGCGGGATCCTGCTGTTTGCCGCGGCCGGGGTAAAGGTGCAGCAGAACACGTACAGCGAGAACGAGACCAACATGTGCAACTTCGGCAAGGGCGGTGGCAACGTCAGCGAGTAGAGGGCGGTACGGCGAGTAGGTGTGTCACCCTGAAATCCGTAGTTACACTCAGGGTAAACTATCCGAGGGGCCAAAGCGGGTATCAGCTCTGGCCCCCTCGACCACGTCTCAGTCCCGCTGCCCCGCCGCAATATTGGAATGTCGACGCGGAGGGCAACCCTTTTCGTGTCTTGAATGGGAACATGAAATGTCACAAGTGAAGCTTCACATTCGTCCTCGTTCGCAATCCGGTTCCGAGGGCTCTTCGGCTGTGGCTCAAGGCGCCCTCTCGTACGGCGGTAGGTGAAGCGGCGGTCCGGCGGTAGGGTGTACGACAGAAGGGCGGAGCCTGACCGTATCTCCGCCCCTTCGCTGCGCTCAGGGTGACAACTTACCGCCGTACCGCCTCTCCGCCCTACCGCCCTACCGCCGGCAACCTCACCGTACACTTGGTCTCAAACCCACCCCGCACGTTGTACAGCGTGCTGACCTCCAGCAGCTGCGGTTCCAGCAGCTTGAACAGGTCCTCGGCGATTCTGGCGGTGGCGTGCTCCTGGAAGATCCCCACGTTGCGATAGCTGGTGACGTAATACTTGAGGCTCTTGAGCTCCACGCACCGGTCCGACGGCGTGTACCGGATGGTGAGCGTGGCAAAGTCGGGCAGGCCGCTGTAGGGACAGACCGCGCTGAACTCCCGGGTCTCGGTGACGATGTCCTGGTCGGGCCCGGCGTACTCGAAAGTCTCGAGCACCGCGGCGTCGATCGCCTCGGGGCCGGTGAAGGGGATGGTCCTGCCTTCTGCGATGGCCATGCGGGGTTCCGGGTTGGGTGATTTGGTAAGATAAAGCATGAGCGGGGAAGAAAGAACGTGAGCGGGGAAAGAACAGCGGGAGCGGGGAAAGAACAGCGTAAGCGGGGAAACAACAGCGTAAGCGGGAAAGTACGGAGAGAGCGGGACGGGTAGGAGATCCGCTCACGTTCTTTTTCCCCGCTCACGTTCTTTCTTCCCCGCTTACGCTGTTTCTTCCCCTTACTTCACCATCCCCGTCTCCAGCCACGTGTGCTCGTCCCGGATCACCTGCTGCGCGACGGCATACGTCGCCACGTCGTCGTTGTCGAACACCGCGGCAAAGCGATCCTCCACCCGGCGCCGGGCATGGCGGCTGAACAACCCCGCCAGCTCCACCGGACCCCTGTTGCTCGGATCCTGCTTGTACATGGCCACCGCCCGGGAACAGGCCGCGGTGATGGCCAGCAGCTCCGCGCCGATCTCCACCAGCCGGCCCAGCACCGCCTGGCGCTTCTCCAGCTTGGGCCCGAACCGGATCATGCAGTGGAACAGTGTCCGGGCCAGCCGGCGGCAGGAGCGGTTCACGAAACGCATGTGGGCGGCCAGCGGGCCGAACTCGCTGTAGCGGGGGAACCGGCCCCAGCCCAGCCAGAGCTTGGGATACCAGAAGGCGTAGTAGGCACCGGAGCGGAGCAGCGCCTGGAGCTTCTTCGCCATCGGCGCCTTCGGGTCGATCAGGTCACCCGCCAGCTTGAGGTGGGTATCCACCGCCTCGCGGGCGATGAACAGTCGCATGATCTCGCTGGAGCCCTCGAAGATCAGGTTGATGCGGTAGTCGCGCATCATCCGCTCGATGGCGTCGGGGCGCTCGCCCCGACTCCGGAGGCTGTCCGCGGTCTCGTACCCGCGGCCGCCCTTGATCTGGAGGGTGTCGTCCACGATCCGCCAGCCGGTCTCGGTGTTCCACATCTTGGCCATGGCGGCCTCGAGCCGGATGTCCGCGTCGCCCCGGTCGGCCATGAGGGAGGCCAGGTCGGACACCGCCTCCATGGCGAAGATCTCCGACGCCATCCGGCCGATCTTCTGGGCGATGGCGTCGTGCTTGCCGATCGGCTGGCCCCACTGCACCCGCTTGGCCGCCCACAGTCGCACGATCTCCAGGCAGCGCTTGGCGCCGGCCACCGCCGAGGCGGGGAGAGTGAGCCGTCCGGTGTTGAGGGTGATGAGGGCCAGCTTCAATCCCTTGCCTTCGCCCCAAATCACATTGTCCACCGGCACCTTCACGTTGGTGAACCGGATAATGCCGTTCTCCAGCGCCTTCAGCCCCATGAAGTGGAGCCGCTGCACCACCTCGACGCCGGGCCAGTCGGCCTCGACGATGAAGGCGGTGATCTTCTTCGGCCCGGTGCGTGCCATCACCACCATCAGCTCCGCGATAGTGCCGTTGGTGCACCAGAGCTTCTCACCGTTGAGGATGTAATGCTTGCCATCGGCCGAGAGGGTGGCGACCGTGCTGAGCGCCGCCGGATCGGAGCCCACCTGGTTTTCAGTGAGCGCAAAAGCGGAGACCGCACCCTTCGCCAGGCGGGGCAGATACTTCTTCTTCTGCGCCGGGGTACCGAACAGCTTGAGCGGCGTGGGCACACCGATCGACTGGGCTGCGGAGAGCAGGGCAGTGAGATTGCCGTCCTGGCTGGTCACCAGACTGATGGCGTGGGTATAGCTGTACTGGCTGAGGCCCAGGCCGCCGTATTCGGTCGGGATCTTGATCCCGAATGCGCCGATCTCACCCAAGCCCTTCACGATGTCCGCCGGAATCTTTCCCTCTCGGTCGATCTTGTCGCTGTCCACCCGCTCCTGCATGAAGCGCTCGAGCCGGGCCATGAACGGCCGGGCGCGCTCCAGGTCGGCGGGATCGGGCTGGGGGAAGGGATGGACCAGGTCGAGCCGGAACGACCCCTCGAACAGCTCGCGCACGAAGCTGGGCGACTGCCATTCCTTTTCCCGTGCGGCCTCGGCGACTTCCCTGGCCTCCTGCTCGGTGGCGAGAGGCGGTTGGGTCGACTGTGGACGATGCGCGAGTACGTCAGTCATGGCTCGAAGGCTCGGTTGAGGTTGTGGTAAGGGCGGAGCTCCCACGGAGGCCGTGCAGCACGAGGGCAACAACGTGGCGCTTGCGCTGCTCCATCAGGGATCCGTTGTCCAGTCCAACACCCACCGCAGGGGCGACGGTGCGTGCATGAATCAGCGGGAACCAGCAGAGCGAAATGATGCTGAGCAGGAGCTGTGCCGCCTCACCCGAGGGCGCGTCGTCCAGCCCCAGCTCGGCGCTGATGGCGGCCAGCGCTTCCTGACCGGCGGAAAGACTGGCTCCTTCAGGAAGCCGGCTTCCGCTCAGCGCCTCTCGCTCGATCAGCCGGACGAAGTTGGGCCGAGCGGCGAGGAAGTCGAAGTAATCGGAGACGGCGCCGGCCAGAATGGTCTCGGCGTCCTCGTTGCTGGCCAGTGCCCGGGCCCGGCCCTCGCGCACCGCTTCCCGGACTTCGGCGAACGATCGGTCCAGCACTGCCTGATAGAGATCCAGCTTGGACCCGAAGAAGTAACCCGGGGTGCCGCGGGAGACGCCGGCCGCGGCGCCCACCTGGTTGAGGCTGGTGGCCTCGTACCCCTGGTCGGCAAAGAGGTGCTCCGCGGCATCGAGAATGGCCGCTCGGCTTCGATCAGGATTTCGGGTTCGGTCGGGATTGGTTGCCAAGGCACCCTCACGCAAAGGCTTGCAGCTTGCTTGCTGATCAGCAAGTTACCAAACACGCATGAGACTTGTCAACCGGCCTGTCAGACTGGCGTTTCAATGACCCGGCTCCTCGTATCTCAGCGCCGTGAGCGTCGTGAGCGGCGCCGGGCTAAGGCCGAGGACATGGGCTGAATGTAGCGCTTCGGGACCAGCGGGGAGGTTGGGAAAGGCGCAGATCCCTCGTCGCTGGCGCTCCCTCGAGATTAGGAATCCTTCCCGTCCTTCCCGTCTTTCCCGTCCTTCGCACTACGCCGTTCGGCGAGCCAGGCCTACCTCGGCCTCAATTTGCGCGGTTTCAAGATACGCCTGCCTCGTCGCGGCCAGCTGAGGCGCCGATCCTTTGGGCAAGACCCTGCGGAACAGCGGCAGGTACTCCTCCCACCGAACCAGGATGTTGCGTGCCCGGGCGCTGACCGTCTTCTCTTCGTGCTCCCGTATCAGACGGCGCAACACCTCGACGTCCTCGTCCTCCAGCTGGCCCAGCTCCGCCATGTCGGTGTTGAGCCGGTTATGGAATGTGCCGTTCTCGTCGAGGACATAGGCTACCCCGTTCGACATGCCGGCCGCAAAGTTTCGTCCCGCACGGCCGAGCACCAGCACGATGCCGCCGGTCATGTACTCGCAGCAGTGGTTGCCCGCTCCCTCGATCACCGCTACGGCCCCGGAGTTTCGGACCGCGAAGCGGTCGCCCGCCTGGCCAGCGGCGAACAGCTTCCCGGCGGTGGCACCGTAAAGCACGGTGTTCCCGATGATCAGGTGCTGGTGCGACATGTCGGCGTAGCCGGCCCGGCGGAACGGTCGAATCGTGATCTCCCCTCCGCTCAGTCCCTTGCCGACGTAATCGTTGGCCTCGCCCTCCAGCTCCAGGTGCACCCCGCGGCAGACGAATGCGCCGAAGCTCTGACCGGCGGTGCCGGTGAACCGGAGCCGAACCGATCCCGGTGGCAGGCCCGCGTCGCCATGCTGTTCGGCAATGACACCGGCCACCCGGGCACCCACCGTGAGGTGGTGGTTCCGGATCTGGTAGTTGCCGGAGAAGGGAAGCGCGCAATCGAGATAGGGCTTCAGGTCGCCCAGGATCTCGTTGTCGAGTGAGATCAGTCCCGGGCGCTCGTTGCGCTCCACTGTACGCCGCAAGGCCACGTTTTCTCCTTCTGTCCGCCCGTCCGCCCGTCCGCCCGTCCGCCCCGCCAACAACACCGACAAATCCAGCATCTGGGCCCGCGGCACGTCGGGGCATTCCATCCGTTCCAGGAGTTCGTTGTGTCCGATGATCTCGTCCAGGGTGCGAACGCCGATGCTTGCCAGAATGCCGCGGACCTCTTCCGCGATCAGCGTGAAATAGGCGATCACCTGCTCCGGCGTTCCCCGGAACTTGGCTCGGAGGTCTTCCCGCTGGGTCGCGATGCCAGTGGGGCAGGTGTTGATGTGGCACTGCCGGGCCATGTCGCATCCCATGGCCACCAGTGGCGCGGTGCCGAAGCCGTAGCTCTCCGCTCCCAGTAGCGCGGCGATGACCACATCCCGCCCGGTCTTCAACCCCCCATCGGTGCGGACCTCGATCCGATGCCGCAGTCCGTTCCGCACCAGAGTCGCCTGCGCCTCGGCCAGGCCCAGCTCCCAGGGCGAGCCCGCGTGCTTAATGGATGACAGGGGCGATGCCCCGGTGCCGCCGTTGTGCCCTGCGATCAGCACATAGTCGGCGTACGCCTTGGCGACGCCGGCGGCGACCGTGCCTACACCGGTCTCGGAGACCAGCTTCACCCCGATCCGGGCGCGGGGATTGACGGTCTTGAGATCCTGGATCAGCTGAGCCAGGTCCTCGATCGAATAGATGTCGTGGTGGGGCGGTGGCGAGATGAGCTGAATCCCAGGCACCGCATGACGGAGCCGGGCGATGAGGTCGGTCACCTTGTGAGCCGGCAGTTGTCCGCCCTCGCCGGGCTTGGCGCCCTGGACGATCTTGATCTCCAGCTCCTCGGCGCGGGTGAGGTACTCTGTGGTCACGCCGAATCGGGCAGAGGCTACCTGTTTCACGCGGTTGTCGGCCCGGTCTCCATTGCCGAACCCGTGGTAATGGGCCGGATCCTCACCGCCCTCGCCCGAGTTTGACCGGGCGCCCATGCGGTTCATGGCGATGGACAGCGTGGCATGCGCCTCCGGCGAGAGGGCGCCGAGGGACATGGCGGATGACACGAAGCGCCGGCGGATATCCTCGGCCGGCTCGACCTGCTCCAGCGGAATCGCGTCGCCCCGCTTCACCGCCAGCAGATCGCGCGGCCCCGCCGGACGCCTGGTGGTGTTCTTGGCGAGAAATGCCTCGTACGCACCGTCCGCCTGTCCGCCAGTCCGCCCGCCCGCCTTCCTCCCACTCCCTGTCGCCTGCTGCAGTGCCATGACGATCTGCGGCGCCCAGCCGTGATCTTCGCCTTCCTTGCGGAAGCGGACGCGCCCGTGATCCGGGAGTGAGGCAGACTCCTCCACCACTTGGTAGGCTGCCGCGTGCCGGGCCAGGACATCCTCGGCCAGCTCCTCGAAGCCGATGCCGCCGATGGGCGAGGCAGTGCCGTCGAAGCAGGAGGCAATTACCTCGTTCCCCAGGCCCAATGCTTCGAAGATCTGCGCGCCGCAGTAGGAGGAGAGGGTGGAGATCCCCATCTTCGAGAGGATCTTGAGCAGCCCCTTCTCGGCGGCGCCACGGTAGCTGAGCCGCGCATCGGCAGTTGAAGGACCCTTTTCCTCTCCACCGGCCGGCCCCGCTGCCCCGCTGCCCCGCTGTCCCTCCCCGCCTCCCCGCTTTCCCACCTCCCCGCCGAACAACCCATCCACGCTCTCCAGGGCCAGCCAGGGATGCACCGCCTCGGCGCCGTAACCAATGAGGGTGGCGAAGTGGTGGATGTCGAAGGCGTCTCCAGCTTCAGCCACGAGGCCGACCCGAGCCCTCAGGCCGACGTGCACCAGATGCTGCCGCACCGCGCCGATGGCCAGGAGCATCGGAATGGGGGCGCGCCGGTCGGTCGCGGCGCGATCGCTGATGATGAGGATGTGCGCACCCCGCCGCGCCGCGCGCTCGGCGGCCCGGCGAAGCGCCGTAAGAGCGGACTTGAGCCCGCTGGTTCCCTTGGCCGGATTCCAGACGGCATCCAGGGTGACGGTCGAGAACCCCGCGACATTCCGGAGTGCTGCCATCTCTTCCGCGAGCAGGATAGGGTGCTCCAGGCGGAGCATCCGGGCGTACGAGGCCCGTTCGAGCAACGGCGAGCCACGCCGGCCCAGGTGCATCCGGAGCGACATCACCATCGACTCCCGCAGTGAATCGATCGGCGGATTGGTGACCTGCGCGAACCGCTGGCGGAAATAGGCGTAGAGACTCTGTGGCACCGCCGAGAGCGGTGGGATCGGGGTGTCGTCCCCCATGCTCCAGACTGGATCGCCACCGGTGCTGCCCATCGGCTCCAGTACGATCCGGAGGTCCTCCGCGCCGTATCCGAATGCCCGCTGCAGCTGCAGCAACGAGTCGCCGGTGTGGGTGGGCGGGACTCGTGCGGGGTCGGGAGCCAGGGTAGCCATATAGCGGGCGACCCAGCGCGCGTAGGGGCGCCGCGCCGCTACCTCCCGCTTCGCGTCGAGATTTCGAATCACTTCTCCCCGCCGGGTATCCACCACCAGGACTTCGCCGGGTCCCACCTTCCCGCACTCCACTACCTCACGTGGATCGAGGTCTACCAGACCGACCTCGGAGCCCGCGACCACCAGCCCGTCGGCCCGCACCTTGTAGCGGCAGGGCCTGAGCCCGTTGCGATCCACCGCGGCTCCCGCCAGAACGCCATCGGTAAAGGCGAGGGCGGCCGGACCGTCCCACGGCTCCAGCACGCACTGGTGATATTCGTAGAACGCCTTCACTCCAGCATCGAGGTCGGAATATTTCTCCCACGCCTGCGGGATCGTCATCATTGACGCATGCACCAGGTCACGGCCCGAACGCACCAGGAGCTCCATGGCGTTGTCGAGGCTGGCGGAATCGCTGCCTTCCCGCCAGATGACTTCCCGTAGGCGCTCGATCTTCTCACCCCAGAGCGGCGAGGCGAGCATCGGCTGCCGCATCGTCATGGCATTCCGGTTGCCCCACAGCGTGTTGATCTCACCGTTGTGCGCCAGCAGGCGGAACGGTTGTGCCAGGGGCCAGCTCGGGAGAGTGTTGGTCGAGTAGCGCTGATGAAAGACCGCGATCGCGCTCTCATATTCCGGATAGCGGAAATCGGTGAAAAACGCCGGGAGCTGCGTCCCGGTGAGCAACGCCTTATACACGATGGTGCGACAGGACATGGAGCAGGCATAGAACCCGGACAGCCCGGCCTCTTCCGCGCGCCGCTCCATCTCGCGCCGCGCCAGATAGAGGGCGCGCTCCCAGGCATCTTCGTCGGTGGTGAGCGCGGGCCGGCCTACCAGGACCTGGCGAATGGCGGGACAGGAGGCTTGGGCCGTTGGGCCCAACGCGGCCTGATTCACCGGCACGTCGCGCCACCCCAGCATCGGAATCCCGTCCTCGGCGAGCACCGCCTCGACCATCTTGATGGAGGCGGCCAGAGCCGCACCCGAAGGCGGCAGGAAAAAGGCTCCCACGCCGAAGGGGAGCCCGGGCTGCAGATGAAGTCCCAGCCGGTATGAGTCCCGGTAGAACAATCGGTGGGGGATCTGGGTCAGGAGCCCCGCTCCGTCGCCCGACAGGTCGGTCGACGCGGCACCTCGGTGGGCCACTCGGGCCACGGCCTCCACCGCCATGGCGACGACCTCATGGCTGCGGACGCCCGACGCTGCGGCGACGAAGCCGACGCCGCAGGCATCGTGCTCACGAGTGGAATCGAGGGATGTTGTTGCGCGAGTGGCGGCGTGTCGTCGGTCGTGCTGACGAGAACCGGCCGGGTGGATCCGCTGCCCAGTGGCCATGGTTACTCCTGAGTTGTCGTGCCCCAACGGCCGGAGAGGCCGCGCGCGAGGCAATAAAAAAGGCCCGCTCCCTCTGGGAGCAGGCCGGGGCTAACGTGAACACGCTAACTCACCCGGTCGCCCCCCTGGAGCGGACGAGACTGAGATTGACGATAAGATTGATTCGGGCGAGTGGCATGTTCATACTGCATTATTATTCATCGGGGTGGATACGTCAAGGTGGGCGGAGGGGCGGAGGGGATGGAGGGGCGGAGGGATGGAGAGGGATATTAGCTGTCAGGTGAACGCTTGGGGTCAAGTGACGAGTACAGTCCCCATGTCAGCCTTCCAACTTTGGTTCTTAACTCGGTCAGGTTCTGGAAGATCTGGTCGTTGAGAACTCAATCTCCTTGCTGAACAGGAGCAGGTACGAGAGCTCGGACAGAGAGCCTCTGGCGATATCAAGGTACCTGCGGAACTCGGGAGGTCCCCGTTTTGCCGCGCCTTCCGCGATGTTGGTGGGAATCGAAAGTGCGGCCCGACGAGTCTGGGCTGTCAGCTGGTATCGCTCCGTAGCCGGCCATTTTGCGGTGATCCTGTAGATCTCCAGCGCCAGCTGGTGGGCAACTTTCCATGCCTCGAAGCGTGCATACGGCATCATCCTGAAAACCTAAGACGCGTTTGGTCAAGCACCGTATCGAAAATCCGCCACCTCGATTTATTTCCCGCCTCCGCCCCTCCGCCCCTCCGCCCCTCCGCCCCTCCGCCCCTCCGCCCCTCCGCCGCCCTTGACACTCCGTCCCAAAGGCCGTAGCCTCATGACCATGCAGCTCGTTCTCGTCGTCGTCCTCCTTAGCGTCCTGCTTACCGTCCTTATCGGTGAGCGAGAGGTCCGCGGCGTGCCTGCATGAGACAGTAAGTCTCGACGAGTTCAACGGCGCCGCGGACCACGAGGTCCGCGGCGCTTTTCTTTACCCTTTCAACCTGAAAGCGACGTATGGCAATCCCGGAAGTCTTGATCTTCGATACCACGCTACGCGACGGGGAGCAGGCCCCCGGCAACAGTCTCTCGCCCGAGGAGAAGCTCCGCCTCGCCCGCCAACTCGACGCGCTCGGCGTGGACATCATCGAAGCCGGCTTCCCCGCCGCGTCGGAGGGGGACTACCGGAGCGTCCGGGACATTGCCACCGAGATCCGGAGCCCGGTCATCGCCGCGCTGGCGCGCTGCACGGAGCGGGACATCGAGCTCGCCGGCGAGGCGCTCAGCGAGGCCGCTCGCGGCAGACTCCACGTCTTCATTTCAACGTCTGACCTGCACATCCGGGAAAAGCTGCGAACCACTCGCGATGGTGTCCTTGCCATGGCGCGCGAAGCGGTGCGCCGGGCCCGCCAGTACACCGACGATGTGGAGTTCTCGGCCGAGGATGCCAGCCGGACCGACCCCGACTTTCTCTGCCGGGTAGTGGAGGCCGCTATCGAAGAGGGGGCCACGACCATCAATCTCCCTGACACCGTGGGCTACGCGATGCCGGCCGAGTACGCGGCGATGTTCCGGGACGTGCGCGAGCGGGTACCGGGCGCCGAGCGGATAATCCTCAGCGCTCACTGCCATGACGATCTCGGTCTGGCGGTGGCGAATACCCTGGCCGCCATCTCAGCCGGAGCAAGCCAGGTCGAGTGCACCGTGAACGGAATCGGGGAGCGAGCAGGGAACGCGGCGCTGGAGGAGATCGTGATGGCCAGCCGGGTACGCGGTGCGGCGGTCGCGTTCCAGTGCAAGGTGGAGTCGCGCGAGATCTATCGCACCAGCCAGCTGCTCTCCTACCTCACTGGGGTCTTTCCCCAGCCGAACAAGGCCATCGTGGGTCGCAACGCCTTTGCCCACGAGGCCGGCATCCACCAGCACGGGATGCTCCAGAACGGCCTCACCTACGAGATCATCCGGCCGGAGATGGTCGGCATTCCCCACTCGACCCTGGTGCTGGGAAAGCACTCCGGGCGGCACGCGCTGGAGCGCCGCTGCCAGGAGCTGGGCTACCAGCTCACCGATGAGCAGCTGGCCACCCTCTATCAGGGTTTCACCGCGCTGGCCGAGCGTAAGCGCGAGATCCTGGACGAGGACCTGCTCGCGCTCCTGCACGAGAGCTTCAACGACGCGCCCGAGGAGTTCCAGCTCAGCCATCTCCGGGTAGTCTGCGGCAGCGTGACGGCTACCGCGGAGGTGAGAATGACAGGACCCTGGACCGGCGAGCGCTCGGCGCGCGGCACGGGAGACGGCCCCATCGCGGCGGCGTTTGCGGCGGTGAGCGAGATCCTGGAGCGTCAGCTCGAGGTGCTGAGCCTTACGCTCCGGTCGCTGACCCCGGGACGCGATAGCGTGGGGCAGGTCTTTCTCCAGGCCAAGATCGACGGGAAGTCGCTCACCGGCCACGGCGCATCAACCGACATCGTGGAGGCCAGCGCCAGGGCATTGGTCCACGCCCTCAACAAGGCGCGGCACGCCGACAAGCTGGAGGCGAGCTCGCTTGACTCGGTGTATTTGTGGGGGGTGTGATGAGAGCGGGAAAGACATCATGACGGAGACACTCACCGGCTCCCAGATCCTCTGCCGCGCCCTGCTCGAGGAGGGGGTGGAGGTTCTCTTCGGCTACCCCGGTGGCGCGATCATGCCGTTCTACCACGCGCTGCCGGAGTTCGCCGGCCTACGCCATGTGCTGGTACGGCATGAGCAGGCGGCGGCCCATGCGGCGGATGGGTACGCGCGGGCGTCCGGCCGGGCCGGCGTCTGCGTGGCCACGTCCGGCCCAGGAGCCACCAACCTCGTCACCGGTCTCGCCACGGCCAACATGGACAACACGCCGGTGGTGGCAATCACCGGCCAGGTCGCTCGCGCGATGATGGGGAGGGACGCCTTCCAGGAAACCGACATCATCGGGATCACTCAGCCCATCACCAAACACAGCCGGCTGGTCGAGGACGTGGAGGAGATCGAGGACGCCGTGCGCGAGGCCTTCCATGTGGCGCAGGAGGGAAGACCGGGGCCGGTGCTCTTAGATATTCCAAAGGACGTGCAGAATCAGAAGGCAGAATGGCGGGGCGGCGGGGCAGCGGGGCGGCTGGGCAGCAGGAGCACACCAGCGGGCTCTGGAGCCGACGGCTTTCCTGCCCCGCTGCCCCGCTGCCCCGCTGCCCTCCTCGCAGAAGCGGCGCGGCTGATCGCCGCCGCGGAGCGGCCCCTGATCATGGCCGGCCATGGCGTCGTCCTGTCCGGCGGATACGCCGAGCTCCGGGTACTGGCCGAGCGGACCGGCATACCCGTGATCACCACCCTGCTCGGCATCAGTGGCTTCCCCGAGTCGCACCCGCTTCACCTGGGCATGCCGGGCATGCATGGCGAGGTGCACGTCAACCGCGCCATCCAGCAGTCCGATCTGATCATCGGACTCGGACTCCGGTTCGATGACCGGGTCACCGGCAACCTGGCCGGGTTCGCCCGGGGTGCCAAGCTGATTCACATCGAGCTCGATCCGTCCGAGATCGGGAAGAATGTGCCGGTCGCCGTGGGACTGGTGGGCGATGTGCGGAACGTGCTCTGCTCTCTTCTCCCGCTCATCGCACCCCGCAACTGCGACGGTTGGCGGCGCGAGATCGCCGGCTTTGTGCGCCCCAAAGACGAGAGCTTCCGGGCCGGCCTCTCGCCCCAGTCGATCCTGGATGCCATCAGCGACGCGAGTGACGGCCACTGTACCATCGTGTCCGACGTGGGCCAGCACCAGATGTGGGTCGCGAAACTGTTTCGCTATCAGCGGCCCAACAGCCACATCACGTCCGGAGGACTGGGCACGATGGGCTTTGCGGTGCCGGCGGCGATGGGTGTTGCCCTGGCGCGTCCGGGTGAGACGGTCTGGGCAATCTCCGGCGACGGCGGATTCCAGATGAACATGCAGGAGATCGCTACGATGGTGCAGGAGCGGATCCCGGTGAAGATGGCCGTGTTCAACAACGGATATCTCGGCATGGTGCGCCAGTGGCAGCAATTCTTTCACGGCAAGCGCTACTCAGCCACGCCCATCTGGAGCCCGAACTACGTCAAGCTGGCCGAGGCGTATGGGATCGCCGGACACCGGGTCGAGTCGATCGATCAACTGGAGCGCACGGTCGCCACCGCTGCGGCAGAGCCAGGTCCGGTCCTCGTGGAATTCATGATCGAGCAGGAGGCCAACGTCTTCCCCATGATCCCGCCCGGTGGATCTCTGTCCGAGCCCATCGAGGGAGAAGCGGCAACTCCCCTGGTATCCGCGTGAGCGATACTCAGGCGGTGTCGGTTCTCCTCGAGGACCGGCTGATCACGTTGAATCGCGCCGTCGGACTCATCCGGCGGCGTAACATGCCGGTACGCAGCCTGGCCATCGGTCCTACGGCCATGCCCGGCCTTTCGAGGTTGACCCTCATGATGCAGTCAGACACCGAGACCGCCGAGAGAGCGGTGCAGCATCTTGAAAAAGTGGTCGGCGTACGCGGCGCCATATCGTTTCCCGCGCTGGACAGCGTGGCCCGCGAGCTCGCCCTGGTGAAGGTCCGGGCCCCGCACCATCGTTACGCGGAGCTGCTGGACGTGATCCAGCTCTACAACGCCGTGGTCCTCGACGACGCCCACGAGGGCCTGATCATCGAGCTCAGCGGGACCGAAGCCTTCGTGCTTTCCTGCCTCCGGGCACTCGACGCCTTCGAAGTGGTCGAGGTTGCCCGCAGCGGCACGATCGCCCTGGGTACGGCTGACACCCTTCAATCAGAGGCTGTGAGATGACGAACGCGCCCGTGCGGGTCTATTACGATGCCGATGCCGATCCCAGCCGGCTGGCAGGCCGGACTATCGCCATCATCGGGTACGGCAGCCAGGGACACGCCCACGCCCTGAATCTCCGGGAGAGCGGAGCCAAGGTGATCGTGGGCCTCAGGCGGGGCGGCGCGTCGTGGGACCGCGCGCAGGCTGCCGGGGTGGATGTGCGCCCCGTGGCTGAAGCGGCGGAGCGGGCCGACATCATCATGATGCTGGTCCCGGACCAGGACGGCCGAGCCATCTACGAGGCGGGCGTGGCCCAGGGTCTCCGCCCGGGCAACACCCTGATGTTTGCCCACGGGTTCAACATTCACTACGGGGAGATCGTGCCTCCCGCCGGCGTGGACGTGACGATGGTGGCACCGAAGTCGCCCGGCCACCTGGTGCGCAGCGAGTTCGAGGCGGGCCGCGGCGTGCCCGGGCTGGTAGCGGTGCACCAGGACGCCAGCGGCGAGGCCCTCTCCAACGCGCTCGCCTATGCCTCAGGCATCGGCTGTACCCGTGCGGGCGTCATCGAGACGTCGTTCCGGGAGGAGACCGAGACCGACCTGTTCGGGGAACAGGCGGTGCTGTGCGGCGGTGTGACCGCGCTGGTGAAGGCCGGCTTCGAGACGCTGACCAAGGCCGGGTACCGACCCGAGATGGCCTACTTCGAGTGCCTGCACGAGCTCAAGCTCATCGTGGACCTGATGTATCGCGGCGGGCTCGGCTTCATGCGCTACTCGATCAGCGACACGGCTGAGTACGGCGACTACACCCGCGGTCCCCGGGTCATTACCGACCAGACCCGAGCCGAGATGCAGCGAATCCTCGAAGCCATCCAGGACGGATCGTTCGCCCGCGAGTGGCTGGCGGAGAACAAGGCCGGCCGGCCCAACTTTGAGCGGGCGCGCCAGGCCGACAAGGATCACGAGATCGAGCGGGTAGGCGCCGAGCTGCGGGCGATGATGCCGTGGTCGGAGGAAGGGAAGAAGCGGGGCAGCGGGGCAGCGGGGCAGCAGGGCAGCAAGAGCGCACCCGACGATGTCCGGCCGAGGAGCGAGCCGCCCCGCCGCCCCGCCGCCCCGCTGCCGCGCTGAATGCGAACGCTCTTCGACCAGGTCTGGGATGCCCACGTGGTCAGCCAGGTCCCCGGAGGGCCGGCGCTGCTCTACGTAGACCTCCACCTCGTCCACGAGGTGACCTCACCCCAGGCGTTCGAGGGGTTGCGCCTCAACGGGCGGCGGGTGCGCCGGCCCGACCTCACCGTGGCCACGGTGGACCACAACGTGTCCACCGGCGACCGGAGCCTTCCGATCGCGGACGAGCTATCGGCGCGACAGGTCCGATCCCTGGTGGATAACGCGCGAGAGTTCGGCGTACCACTGTTCGATCTCGACTCCCCCGAGCAGGGCATCGTGCACGTGATCGGCCCCGAGCTGGGCCTCACCCAGCCTGGGATGACCATCGTCTGCGGAGACTCGCACACTTCGACCCACGGCGCCTTTGGGGCGCTCGCCTTCGGCATCGGCACCACCGAGGTGGAGCACGTCCTCGCCACCCAATGCATTGTGCAGGATCGCCCCCGCACGCTGGAGGTCCACTTTTCGGGCTTCACCCAGCCGGGAATCTCGGCCAAGGACCTGATCCTCGCGCTCATCCGTCGTATTGGCACCGCGGGCGCCGCGGGACACGTCATCGAATACACCGGCCCGGCCATCCGCGCGCTGTCGATGGAGGGCCGGATGACGGTCTGCAACATGTCCATCGAGGCCGGGGCCCGGGCCGGCATGATCGCACCGGACGAGACCACGTCGGCCTATCTGAAGGGACGCCGTCATGCTCCCTCCGGCGATGCCTGGGAACAGGCGATCGAGTCCTGGGCGCTGCTCCAGACCGATCCGGCAGCGAAGTACGATCGCCGGGTGGCGATGGATGCCGGTGTGGTGCAGCCGCAGGTTACCTGGGGCACCAGTCCGGGAATGACAGCAGACATCACCGAGCGGGTGCCCGATCCCGACCACGCCCGATCCGATGCCGAGCGGCAATCGTACCGGCGGGCGCTGGAATACATGGCCCTTCGCGCCGGAACGCCGCTCGAAGGCCTGAAGGTGGATCGGGTGTTTCTCGGCTCCTGCACCAATGCCCGGATTGAAGACCTGCGTGAGGCCGCACAGGTCGCGCGAGGACGCAGAGTGGCCAGCGGCGTCCGTGCGATGGTGGTGCCTGGTTCGCGACAGGTGAAGGCAGCGGCCGAGCGAGAAGGGTTGGACCGCGTGTTCACCGAGGCAGGGTTCGAGTGGCGGAATCCCGGATGTTCCATGTGCCTCGGTATGAACGAAGATGTGCTGGGGCCCGGCGAGCGCTGTGCCTCCACGTCCAACCGGAACTTCGAAGGCCGGCAGGGCAGGGGAGGGCGCACCCATTTGATGAGTCCTGCGATGGCGGCCGCTGCCGCGATTGCGGGATGTCTGGTGGACGTTCGTGAATATCTGTCCGACCCGGGAGCGCACATCGCGCTGGGCGAGGACGATATGCAGGCTGAGACATCACCTCAGGGGCGTACTGTAACACAAAGCAACTAATAGAGATGCAAGCGTGGCTTAAAGTGATTCGGGCGGCGAGGCGCCGTTCGGTCTGCATAACGATAAAGGGGCCCATGCAGCCGTTTGTTTCGCATACCGGACGAGTGGCGCCGCTTCCTCGCGCCAACATCGATACCGATCAGATCATTCCCAAACAGTTTCTGAAACGAATCGAGCGCACCGGCTTCGGCGCGTTTCTTTTCCATGATTGGCGCCGTCAGGGCGACGGTACTCTGATCCCTGAATTCGAGCTCAACCGACCCGAGTCCCAGGGCGCAACCGTGCTGCTCACGGGTGCGAACTTTGGCTGCGGCTCATCCCGCGAGCATGCGCCCTGGGCGCTGGCCGACTACGGCTTCCGTGCCATCATCGCTCCGTCGTTCGCCGACATCTTTTACGCCAACTGCATGCAGAACGGTCTGCTGCCGGTGGTCCTGCCTGAGGCACTGGTGGCCGAGTTGTTCCGGCGCTGCGCCGAGGCTCCGGAGTACGAAGTGACGGTCGATCTGGAGGCCCGAGCGGTGAGCGATGCGGCCGGATTCCGGGCCGGCTTCGAGATCGAGGAGTACCGGCGCGATATGCTGTTGCGCGGCCTTGATGAGATCGGACGCACGCTTCTGGACGAGCCCCTGATCAGCGCCTATGAGCGCGGACGCACGGCCCAGATCGGAGCGACGAAATGAAAGAATTCACGATCGGGGTGTTGCCGGGCGACGGTATCGGGCCTGAGGTCACCGCCGAAGCCGTGCGGGTCCTGACGGCGGTGGCCGATCTCTACGGCTATCGGATGACCACGGCGGAATACGCCATCGGCGCAGCCGGCGTGGACGAGGCGGGTGTAGCCTTGCCGCCCCGGACCCGCGACGCCGTGGTGGACGCTGATGCGGTTTTGCTCGGTGCCGTGGGCAGTCCGGCGTTGGCGCGGGCCACCGGAGACCAGCGGCCCGAGGCCGGACTGCTGGCGCTTCGAAAGCTCCTCGGAGTCTACGCCAATCTGCGGCCGGTAGCCGTGCACCCGGCGCTCCGAGCGGTGTCGCCCCTCAGGGCCGATCGATTGGAGGGGGTTGACCTCCTGATCGTGCGAGAGCTCACGGGCGGCCTCTATTATGGCGAGCCGCGGGGACGAGATGAGCGCAGCGCGGTCAATACCCTGCGCTACGGCGTGGATGAGATCGAGCGGGTAGCCCGGGTGGCATTTCGTCTGGCGCGGGCGCGGCGCGGCAGCGTTACATCGGTGGACAAGGCCAACGTGCTCGAAGTCTCCCAACTCTGGCGCGACACGGTGACCAGCCTGGGCGCCGACTACCCGGACGTGCGCCTGGAGCACCTCTACGTAGACTATGCCGCGATGCGGCTCGTCTCCGATCCATCCTCGATCGACGTGCTGCTCACCGAGAACATGTTCGGTGACATCCTGAGCGACGAGGCGGCTGTGCTGGCAGGATCTCTCGGACTGCTGCCCTCCGCGTCCCTGGGTGAGGGACCCGGACTCTTCGAGCCGGTGCACGGCTCGGCTCCGAACCTGGCCGGCCGAGGGGTGGCCAATCCGATTGGCGCCATCGGGTCGGCGGCCATGCTGCTGCGTCATGGCCTCGCGCTGCCGGAGGCTGCTCAGTTGGTAGAGGAAGGAATCGCGGCGGCGTTGGCCGCGGGCGCACGCACCTCAGACATCGCGCTTGGGGGAGAGCCCATTCTGACAACCCGCCAGATGGGCGAGGAGGTGGCTCGGCGCGTCGTAGAGGCACGCGGCGTAGTGACGGGAGCAGGAGCCAGGCCCCAGCCGGCGTAACTCTACAGGTCGGTCACGGCTCCGACACTCGCGCTCGAGACCAGCTTGGCGTACTTGTAGAGCACCCCGGCGGTATACCTCGGTGCGGGCGGCTTCCAGGCGGCACGCCTCCGGGTGAGCTCCGCATCGGGAACCTCGAGCTGGACCAGCCTTTGCCTGGCATCGATGGTGATGTGGTCGCCTTCCTGCACCAGCGCGATAGGGCCGCCGCTGGCCGCTTCCGGGGCAACATGTCCCACCACCATGCCGTAAGTGCCGCCCGAAAATCTGCCATCGGTAATCAAACCCACCGAGTCCCCCAGCCCCGCGCCGATGATCGCCGACGTCGGGGCCAGCATCTCGCGCATGCCCGGGCCGCCTTTGGGTCCTTCGTACCGAATCACGATCACGTCGCCCGCCTGGATCCGTCCCGCGAGAATCGCCTCCAGGCAGCTCTCCTCGGAGTCGAACACGCGGGCCGGACCGGTCATGGTCGGTGTCTTCACCCCGGTGATCTTGGCGACGGCACCCTCAGGAGCCAGGTTGCCGCGCAGAATGGCGAGGTGCCCCTGGGCATACAGCGGGTTGTCCCAGGGACGGATCACGTCCTGCTCTCGACGGGGCTCGGCCGGCACGTCCCTGAGCACCTGGGCGACGGTCTCGCCGGTGATGGTGAGCTCATCGCCGTGAAGCACTCCGTGCGCCAACAGCATCTTCATCACCTGGGGCACTCCGCCCGCGCGATGCAGGTCGGTGGCCACGTACCGCCCCGACGGCTTCAGGTCGCACAGGACCGGCACCCGGGCCCGGATGGCTTCGAAGTCGTCGAGCATGAGCGGTACCCCGGCGGCGCGGGCAATCGCGAGCAGGTGCAGCACGGCATTGGTGGACCCCCCGATTGCCATCGCTACGGCGATCCCGTTCTCGAACGCTTTGCGAGTCAGGATCTGCCGCGGCAGGATCCGCCGGCGAATTGCCTCCACCAGCACCGCCGCCGATCTGCCCGCGCTGCTGGCCTTCTCGTCGTCCTCGGCCGCCATGGTTGAGGAATAGGGCAGGCTCATCCCCATGGCTTCGAACACCGACGACATGGTGTTGGCCGTGAACATCCCGCCGCAGGAGCCCTTCCCGGGGCAGGCGCGGCGCTCGACCTCGAGCAGCTCCCGGTCATCGATCTTCCCGGCACTGTGCTGGCCCACCGCCTCGAAGGCGCTCACGACCGTAAGATCGCGTCCGGCATGGCGGCCGGGCTTGATCGTGCCGCCGTAGACAAAGATCCCCGGAATGTTCATCCGGGCGATCGCGATCATGGCACCGGGCATGTTCTTGTCGCAACCGCCCACCGCAACAACCCCATCCATGCTCTGGGCCCCGCACGCGGTCTCGATGGAGTCGGCGATAACCTCGCGGGACACCAGGGAATACTTCATCCCCTCGGTACCCATCGAGATGCCGTCGCTCACGGTGACGGTGCCGAATATCTGGGGCATCCCCCCGGCCCCACGGACCGCGGATTCGGCCTCCCGCGCAAGGACATCGAGGCCCGCGTTGCACGGGGTTATGGTGCTGTACGCGTTGGCGATGCCGATGATCGGCTTGGTGAAGTCGTCGTCCCCGAAGCCGACCGCACGAAGCATGGCCCGGTTGGGCGAGCGCTGGACGCCCTCGGTGATAGCACTGCTCTTGAGCTTGTTGGGCATCTGTGGAATCTACGGGAATGATGGGGAGGGTGTCACCCTGAGCGCAGCGAGGGGACCGAAACGTCGCTTCGGCCCCCGCACTTCGTATGGGATGACAGTTACTCGGCGTCTTCCGGCTACCCCCCTACCGCCACCGCCGGCGTAACCGCCGCCTCGTTCCGCTCGCCGGTGCGGATGCGGTACACCTGGGCGACATCGAGGACGAAGATCTTGCCGTCACCAACCTCGCCGGTGCGGGCGCTGGTGAGGATGGCATTGACCGTGACTGTCACGAACGGCTCGGAAACGCCGATCTCCAGGCGAACCTTCTCCTGCAGATCGACCTTGACCGTGGTACCCCGATAGGTCTCGACCCGCTCGGTTTCACCTCCGTGCCCCAGCACCCGGGTGACGGTGAGACCGCGCACGTCGGTGCGGTAGAGCGCCTCCAGCACCTCGTTGAGTCGGTCGGGGCGGATGATGGCAACAATCAGCTTCATGATCGTTTATCTCCTGAGAGGGGGCTATTGGCTATTGGCTATTGGCTATTGGCTGTTGGCCATTGGCTATTGGCTGTTGGCCATTGGCTACGCCGTAGAGAACCGAGGCTCCTAAGGACGGGGCATGGTCCCCGTCGCAGCCAATAGCGAATAGCCAATAGCCAATAGCCAATAGCCTTCTTTCAACGCGCCACTTGTGGGGCGAACGCCGGCAGCGGCTCGGATGCGAGCACGGCCTCGGGGTGGACCAGAATCGAGCCTTCGCCGCTGGCGTAGGCCTCCTCGCCGTGCTGGCTCACGTCCATGCCGACGCCCTCGACGCGGGGCACGGCGCGGAGCGACATCACCAGGCCGAGCACCTTCAGGATCACGAACGTCATCACCGCGGCGTACACCGCCGCGCTGAGGGAGCCGAGGGCCTGGACCCCGAGCTGACCCGGGTTGCCGTACAGCAGGCCGTCATTGCCGGCTGGGTTCCAGATCTTCTGCGCCAGCACGCCGGTGAGCAGGGCGCCGGTGAGCCCGCCTACGCCGTGGCCGGCGAAGACGTCGAGCGAGTCATCGATCCGGGTGCGGGAGCGCAGGGCGATGACGAAGTAGCTCGGCAGAGCCGCCACCGCGCCGAGGACGAGTGCGCCGGCGGGGCTCACGAAGCCCGCGGCCGGAGTGATGGCCACCAGCCCGACCACGATCCCGGTGGCCGCGCCGACTGCCGTGGCCCGGCCGGTCCGGAAGTAATCGATCAGCGTCCACACCACCAGCGTCCCCATCGGAGCCAGGAAGGTGTTGGTGAAGGCCAGGGCGGCGAGCTCGTTGGCCGCGAGTGCGCTACCGCCGTTGAAGCCGAACCAGCCGAACCAGAGCAGGCCCGCGCCCAGCAGGGTAAACGGGACGTTGTGCGGTAGCACCGCCGTGCGGCCGTAGTCCTTGCGGGAGCCGAGCACCAGCGCCGCCACCAGCGCGGACACGCCAGCGTTGATGTGCACGACGGTGCCGCCGGCAAAGTCCAGCACGCCCCGGGTCATGAGCCAGCCGCCGCCCCAGACCCAGTGCGCCACCGGCGCATAGACGAACAGGGTCCAGAGAGTGATGAAGGCGACGTAGGGCCCGAACCGCATCCGCTCCACCACGGCGCCCGAGATGAGCGCAGCGGTGATAATGGCGAAGGTTCCCTGGTACGCCATGAAGAGGACGTGCGGAATGGTGCCCTTGGCCTCGGTGCCCACCCCATTCAGCCCGAGGTTGGCCAGGCCGCCGATCAGTGGCCCGCCCTCGCTCAGGGCCAGGCTGTACGCCGCCACCGCCCAGGTGACCCCGACGACGCCCAGCGCCACGAAGCTCATCATCATGGTGTTGAGTGAGTTCTTGTTCCGCACCAGGCCACCATAGAAGAAGGCCAGCGCGGGGGTCATGAGCAGGACCAGCGCGGTGGAGATCAGCATCCAGGCCGTGTCGGCCGGTACCACCGTCGGCGCGGGCGCGGCGTCCTGAATGGCAAGCAGCAGGGGTAGGGTGGTCACGTCTTTGCTCCGAAGTAGAGAGGTCTAGGGTCGAGGGTCCAGGGTGTACGTTGACTCAGAAATCTCGAAATCGAGGACTCTAGACTCTTGGCCCTAGACCCTCGACGTCTCCATCAAGCATCGTAATAAAGGAAAAACTCATACGGGTGCGGCCGCAGATTCACCGGCGCGATGTCCTTGGTCCGCTTCATCGAGATCCAGGTCTCCAGTACATCCGGCGTGAACACGTCGCCTTCGAGCAGGAACTGGTGGTCCGCCTCGAGCGCGGCAACTGATTCGGCCAGCGATCCCGGCACTGTCTTGATGTTCTTCTTCCGCTCGTCGTGCAGCTCGTAGAGGTCCTCGTCAATCGGGGTGGGCGGCTCCAGCTTCCGCTTGATGCCGTCGAGCCCCGCCATAAGCAGCGCGGCAAAGGCGAGGTACGGGTTGGCCGTCGGGTCGGGGGCCCGGAACTCGATACGCCGCGCCCTGGGACTGCTGGAGTA
Source organism: uncultured Gemmatimonadales bacterium (assembly GCA_963742755.1). Taxonomy (GTDB): domain Bacteria; phylum Gemmatimonadota; class Gemmatimonadetes; order Gemmatimonadales; family GWC2-71-9; genus CAVVWJ01. The sequence continues at coordinate 452,370 of CAVUMU010000010.1, read as the reverse complement.
ACAGGGAATCCGGCAGATGGCCGACCGGTTGCGGGCCGAGTACATCAGGTTGACCGGGGCTTCAAAGCCGGGCACCAGCCGCCGATAGCTGTTCGTGGTCGGAGCGCAGATGGCCAGCAGGGCCGGCGCGTGCGCGATTAATCCCCCGATGTAGTGGCGCGCGGTCTCGGACAGCAGGGCATACCCGTTCTCGTCGTAGAACAGAGGCTTGTCGCCCTTCCAGAGCGACTGGTGTACGTGCATGCCCGATCCGTTGTCGCCGAAGAGCGGCTTGGGCATGAACGTGGCCGTGAGCCCCAGGTTATGGCAGACGTTCTTCACGATGTACTTGTAGACCAGGAGACGGTCTGCGGTCTGGACCAGCGTCCCGAACTTGAAGTCGATCTCGGCCTGGCCCGCGGTGGCGACCTCGTGGTGCTGCACCTCCACTGGAACCCCAGCCTCGATCAGCGCCAGCATGATCTTGGAGCGCACGTCCTGCAGCCGGTCCACCGGTGGAACCGGGAAGTAGCCTTCCTTGTGCCGGGGCCGGTGGCCCAGATTCGGCACGCCGTTCCGTCCCGAGTTCCAGATCCCCTCTTCCGAGTCGATGTGGTAGTAGCCCTCATTGGCGTTCTGGTCGAACCGCACCGAATTGAAAATGAAAAACTCGGCTTCCGGCCCCCAGTACGACGTGGTCGCGATGCCGGTGGTCTTGAGGTACTCCTCGGCCTTGAAGGCGATGAACCGGGGGTCGCGGGAGTAGGGCTCCAGCGTCAGCGGGTCGTAGATGTCGCAGGTGAGTGAGAGCGTGGGCACCGAGAGCACCGGATCGACAAAGGCGGTCGAGACGTCGGGCAAGAGGAGCATGTCGCTCTCGTTGATCGCCTGAAAGCCGCGGATGGACGACCCGTCGAAGCCGAGCCCATCGCGGATCATGGCCTCGTCGAGCGTGGCGGCAGGGATGGAGAAGTGCTGCCAGGTGCCCGGCAGGTCGCAGAACTTCACATCCACGACCTGGATGTTCTTCTGCTGGATCAGCTCGAGGAGCTTTTGAACTTCACTGCTCGGTGCTACGCGAAAGGGAGCACTGGGCCGGGCCGTTGTCGCCATGGGCTTTCTCGGGTGTTCGAGGTTCAGGTTAATGAAGACGCCCCTGCGTCGGAGGATCGAACGCAGGGGCATCGGGTGAGCACGGTTTACTCAGACCAGGGACCTGGCGGTTCGATCGGTGGCATGCGTCGATTTCGCTGGACCGCCGCCGGAATGGCGGGTGGGGTCGAGAAACCACTGGACTGACGCATGGACTCCCTCGCGGAACGGTTCGGTAGTGGCGTTCAGGACAGTATATCGGCTGGTGGCACGGCTGTCAAGACAATTTTGCAAGATTTGCAAAGTTTAAGCGTCGGACCTGCAAAAAGATCAACTATTCAGCCGTCAGATGGCAGGTGGAGTGCAATGTCCGCACGTTCTGTGTGACATAGATCTTCCCGATGCTAACCGGTAAGCGGGGCTGAGGTTACCTTAGTCTCAGGCGCGGTCGAGCCTGCCAACATCCATCGTTCCGGAGTGCCTCGTGACATTGCCCCAGCCGGAGCCAGGCGTCCTGCAGCCCCGCCGCCGCCCCCCTTCTCGCCGTCCTCTGCTGCTCTTTCTCCTGGTGGTGGCTGTAACACTGGGTGGGCTCTATCTCCTGGTCCGGCCCCGGCTCGAATTCACCAATCGGCTTGCCGGCCCGGTCCGCCTGGCGGTGGACGATGCCCCGCCGCGACTGGTGTCGCCGGGCTCCTCGGTGCGCGTGGCCGCTCCCTGGCGTAAACGGCTGGTGGCTGCCTGGGAGCTCACCCGGCCGCTCTCGGCTGACGGGAGGCCCATGGGGGAGGAGCTGCGCGGGTCGGTGGTCGAGCGTGGCACCTGGGGGACGGTCCGCCGGAGCGCCACTGCGCGCGGACCGGACGGCAATTTTTTCGCCCCGCTCATCACCAACGCGAGTGACGATCAGCTGAGAGTGACGGTCAATGCGGGGCTGGAGGGAGCGCTGGACTGCGGTTGCGCGGTGCGCCCGGGGGGGCGGCGGGCGTTTGTGGGATACTATCGTCTCTACCAGAACAGCACGGTGCAGGGCAGGGTGAGCGGGGGCCGGATGGCGACCTTCCGGGACCTTGGCCCCAGCGTCATCACCCCGGATGGGACGGTTGGACTCCGGTTCGAGGGTCGGGACCTCCGGGCCCCGTGATCAGCGCTTCGGTCGGCGCTGGCGCAGCTCCAGGATGGTAGCTGAGGTGACTGAGTCGAAGCCGAACTTGCCTCGCACCTTGTCCACCGCCTCCGTCAGCCGGCGCAGTCGGCTCCGTTCCGGACGCTCGAAGAGATCCGGCTCCTCAGCGGTACCCAGGTTCGTGGCGGCGATGCCGATCAGCCGAACGCCGCGATCGCGTTGTCTCACTTCCTCGAACGCGCCGCGGAACAGCCCTCGCGCAGCCAGGTAGAGTTCCGCGTCGAGGTCGGTGGCTGTCTCCAATGTCTGCCGCCGGGTGACGGTGCGGAAATCGTCGTGCCGCAGCTTCATTGTCACCGTCCGGGCGAGGATCTGTTCATCCCTGAGCTGGGCGGCCACGCGCGCGGTGAGCAGGGCGAGGATCCGCTCCAGCTCGGCCGGATCGCGTACATCATAGGAGATCGTGGTCTCCCGGCTGACGGACTTTGGGAGCCGGTCGGCGCGGAGGGTGGTTCCGCCCTGACCCTGCGCCCGTAACTTGAGCGGACGCGCATCGGCGCCGATGAGCCTCTCGAGTGCCCGCTCCTCCATTTGCTGCACCTGATGGACCTCGACCAGGCCGAGCTCCGCCCACCGCTCCGCGGTCTTGGGTCCCACTCCCGGCATGGCACGCAACGGGAGCCCCGCCAGAAACCCCCTTTCCCAGCCGGCGCGAACTTCCATCAGGCCCCGGGGCTTGGCGCAGTCGGATGCGAGCTTGGCAATCATCCGGTTGGGGCCAATGCCGACGCTGCAATCGAGGCCCGTCTCGTGCCGGACCAGGTCGCGCAGCTGCTCCGCCACTGGCAGCAGCGATGTGGGGAAGAGCCGCTCGGTGCCGGCAAAGTCGAGATAGGCCTCATCCAGTGAGGCCATCACCACTGTGGGGGAGAACTCCTCCAGCACGCTCCGTACGGCGTGTGAAGCATCGCGATAGTGACTGAAGGAGCCCTGAAAAAAAGTGGCTTGCGGGCAGAGCCGGACTGCCTCGGCGATCGGCATGCCGGCATGAACGCCAAATCGCCTGGCGGCATAGGATGCCGATTGGACGACCCCACGCTGATCCCGCCGGCCGCCGACCACCAGCATCTCGATCTCGCGCAGCTCCGGATGGCGCTGGCGGCACACTTCGACGAAGAAGGCATCGAGATCGACGTGGAGAATGCGAGCCGGCATGATGGAGCCTACACCAGGAGGATCGCGGTTGCTTTGAATGCGACCATTACGGGCTTCCCGGGCTTGAGCTCCATCTCCTCGACCGACTGGGTAGTGAGCGAGGCGATCAACGCCCGTCCTACGTCCAGGTGCACCAGGGTGACCGGTCCGGTCCGCTCCAGCCGTACGACCCGGCCATCCATGTGGTTGCGGGCCGAGCCCGGGTTATTGCTCAGGCTCAGAACGATGTCCTCGGGCCGCACGACGGCGTGGATCGGTCCCTCCCGCTCGGCCACGACGTCCAGCACCAGCGAGCCCCCGCGGAAGGTGCCCCGGAAGGAGCCGGATCCATTGCCCGGGTCGGTTCGCTCTACCACTCCCGCGATCACGTTGCCGGTGCCCACGAAACGGGCGACGAAGGCCGAGTTGGGATAGCGAAACACCTGTTCTGGCGTCCCGCTCTGCGCGATCCGGCCTTCCGCCAGCACCGCTACCAGGTCGCCCAGACGGAGCGCCTCATCGAAGTCGTGCGTCACCTGAAGCGTGGTGATCCCCTCCCGCTCGTGCAGCTCCCGCAGCTCGCGCCGAAGCACCTGGCGCGTGGCGGGGTCCACCGCCGCGAAGGGCTCGTCCAGGAGCAGAATCGATGGCCGCGGGGCCAGGGCCCGGGCCAGCGCAACCCGCTGCTGCTCTCCGCCGCTGAGCCCGCGAATCGGCCGGTCGAGGAGCGGCGCAATCGCAAGCATCTCGGCCAGCTCGGCGATCCGGGGCGCCGGATCGGCACCGTCTCGCCGGCCGCGGCCATTCCTCAGTCCATACCCGATGTTGTCCCGCACGCTCAGGTGGGGGAACAGATGGTACTGCTGGTAGACGAACCCCAACCCGCGGCGCTCCGGCGGCAAGTGGGTCACGTCATCGTCGTGCATGAAGACCCGTCCGGCCCTGAGTCTGGCGTGACCCGCAACGGCCTCGAGCAGGGTCGTCTTGCCCGACCCGGTGGGCCCGATGATCAGGGCATAGCCCCCCCTGGGTACCTCGAGCGTGATGTCCCGCAGATCGAACGTCCCGATCCTGACGTGCAGATTCTCCAGCCGGATCATCGCCGGTCCTCCGGCTGTAGTACCCGGACGACTACGAGCACGGTCAGCGCCACCAGCAGGAGAATGACCGCGGCGGGCACCGCGGCTTGAAGGCCGTAGGCGGTGAACCGATCGAAGATGTAGATGCTGGCGACCTTGGGGTTGTAGGTGAGGATCACGATCGAGCCGAACTCGCTCACGCTTCGGGACCACGCGAGGATTGAACCGGCCAGCACCCCGCGCCCTGCGAGTGGGAGGGTCACCCGCCGGAAGGCACCCCAACCGGTGTCGCCCAGCGTCCGGGCCACCCGCTCCAGCTGGGGATCTACCCCTCGAAATGCCTCTCGTGCCCCGCTCACCAGGATGGGCGCGGAGACGAAGAGCATGGCCGCCACGATGCCGGGAACATGGCTCACGAACTCCAGGCCGAGGTGGGCCAGCGCGCCTCCTACTTCCGATCGCCGTCCCAGAAACAGCAGCAGCGCGATGCCAGCCACGGGATGGGGAACCACCACCGGCAGCTCGATCAAGCCCTGCACCAGCCGCCGTCCGGGAAAGTTCCGCCGCGCCAGCAGGTACGCCAGCGGCACACCGAACAGCGCCGCGATGAACGTGGCCAAACTGGCGGTGAAGACCGTGAGGACGATCGAGTCCCGCAGCTCGCTGTCGCGGAAGGCGGCCCCCAGGCTCTCCGGCGAGGCGAAGAACAACAATCGAAGCAGCGGGCCCACGATGAACAGCACCAGGCAGGCGCCGATCAGGGCGAGCACCACGCGGGACAGCACCGAACGGACGGGCATGATCACCCTTGGCGGGAGCTTACGGCGTCACCATCTTCGACCCACCCACTCACGCGAGATCGACACGATGAATCCGGAACGGCAGAACGCCGATGAGCGGCCGAGGCGAGAAGTCTACTCGCCGCATGGCGGCCGCTCAACGTTGCGCCTCGCCTTTCTGGGTCTCGGTGCCATCGGCGCACCCATGGCGGCTCACCTCGCTAGACAGTACACCCTCACCGTCTGGAACCGGACCGCCGCGCGGGCTACCGAGTTCGCCTCGATCCACGGGGCTCGCGCGGTCGGCACGCCTCGGGAGGCCGCCGCCGGAGCCGAGGTCGTGCTGACCTGCCTGCCGACATCGCGAGAGGTCGCCCAGTTGCTCGATGGTCCGGATGGGCTGGAAGCCGGGCTGGGGCAGGGAAGCCTGTTGATCGATTGTACCTCCGGAGACCCGGGAGCCTCCCGCGACATTGCCCGGCGACTGGCTCGACGCGATGTCGCCTTCGTCGATGCCCCGGTGAGCGGAGGCGTGAGCGGGGCCGAGGCGGGCGCGCTGACGGTGATGGTCGGCGGCGACGAGGAGGCCTTCATCCGAGCCCGCCCGGTCCTTTCGGCCTTCGGAAAACGGATCGAGCACCTCGGCCCCGTCGGCGCCGGCCACGCCATGAAGGCGGTCAACAACGCGCTGCTCGCCGTGAATCTCATCGCAGTGGGTGAGGCGCTTGTCGCCCTCGTCAAGGCCGGGGTCTCGGCTCGCACCGCGGTCGATGTGCTGAATGCCTCCAGCGGCCGTTCTTTCGTGACCGAGGCCCTGGTCCCCGAGCGGGTGCTCACCGGCCGCTGGCCCCAGACCTTTCGGTTGGCGCTTCTGGATAAGGATGTCGGGATTGCACGGGCTTTTGTGCGTGAGGTAGGCGTGGAGGGTCCGATGCTCGAGCTCGCCGCGCAGCTGCTCACCCAGGCCCGAGCCGAGCTGGGAGAAGCGGCCGACCACGTCGAAGCGATCCGCCTGATCGAGCGGCGTGCCGGGGTCGAAATCCGGGGGTGAGCCCCGATAGCACTTGCCGCAACTGGCTTGCTCCATTCAGTTTCCGGGCTTATGCGACGCATAGATTGCAGTAGATGAACGATTGGGGCGCTACCCAGCGGGTGACGGCCGAGATTGTGCTGGCCGACGGAGTCGTGTTGGAAGGCGATCTGCATCTGGCCACACGCACCGCCTACCATCCCGAGACCGAGAGCCCGCTGGAGATGCTCAACCGCCCCGAGCCGTTCTTCGCGCTCACGCTGCAGCAGGGTGAAGTCGCGTTCGTCTCCAAGGCGCAGGTGGCCGTGGTGTCCTGCCGGGATCAACTCCCATTGGCCGATCCGGCGCGCGCCTCTGCCGCGCGGCTGGTGGCTCTGGAGGTGGCGCTTGCCACGGGAGCCGAGTACCGGGGCCGCTCTACGTTCGAGCTTCCGCCCTCCCGATCGCGGGCACTGGATTACATCAACACGACCGGCAACTTCTTCACCGTCTGGAGCAACGATCTCACCCGTTACTTCAATAAGACTCTGGTCCGCCTCATCCGTCCCCTCGACTGAGATCGACATTGGCCCGATTAGACAAGCTCATCCAGGTGATGCACGATCAGCGCGCCGACGCACTCCACCTCGACGTCGGTAAGCCGGCCTCCCTCCTGCAGAACGGCGCGATGCGGCTGGTGACCCGCGAGCCGCTCAGCGACTCCCAGATTCAGGCCCTGGTGCGGGAGATCGCGTCGCCCGAAACCGCAGCCCAGATGGGATCCGGGCCGGTGTCGTTTGCCTACCGGTCTCCCAGCGGCGAGGTGCAGGTCGAGATGAAAGCGGGCAACGGTGGGATGGCGCTGCTGCGGCCGGTGGTTGCCTCAACCCCGGAGGCCGCCGTTGGGATTCCCCCGGTGCTGGCGCCCCCGTCGGCTCGTCAGGCCCAGGACCTGGCTGGTGCCCGGGCGGAGATCGAGGTGCTGTTTCGCCTGCTGGTAGAGTCCGGGGCGTCCGACCTCCACCTTCGCACCGGCGAGCCCCCGATGCTGCGCCACAACGGTGAGCTGGCTCGGCAGGCGTTTCCGGCACTGAGCGCCGAACGGCTCGACCTCATGCTGGTCAGCATCATGACCCCGAAAGAGCTGGGCGAATTTCGGGAAGGGGGGGACACCGACTGGGCCTACGAGATTGCGGAGGTCGCCCGGTTTCGCTGCAACGCGGGACGGGACCGTTTCGGACCCATGGCCGTGTTCCGGGTCATCCCCAACAAGATTCGCACCGCCGAGGAGATGGGGCTGAGCCGGGAAGTGCAGAACCTCTGCTATCTCACCAAGGGCCTGGTCGTCGTCACCGGGCCAACCGGGTCGGGCAAGAGCACCACGCTGGCGGGACTGGTCGATCTCATCAATCGTACCCGGACCGACCACATCATCACGATCGAAGACCCCATCGAGTTCGTCCATCCCAGCAAGAAGTGCCTGGTAACCCAGCGCCAGGTGGGACTTCACACCCGCTCGTTCAAGCATGCGCTCCGCGCCGCGCTGCGGGAGGACCCGGACATCATTCTCGTCGGGGAGATGCGCGACCTGGAGACCGTCTCCATTGCCATCGAGACCGCGGAGACCGGCCACCTCGTCTTCGGCACCCTCCACACCACCACGGCGGCATCGACCATCGACCGGATCATCGATCAGTTCCCCCCGACCGCCAATCCCAGGTCAGGGTGATGCTGTCGGAGTCCTTGCGGGGCGTGATCGCCCAGATACTCTGCAAGAAGATCGGCGGCGGACGAGTGGCGGCGCGGGAGATCCTGCTTTCCATTCCGGCGGTATCCAACCTCATCCGGGAAGGGAAGACATTCCAGATCCCTTCCATCATGCAGACTAACCGGAAGACCGGGATGGTCACGTTGAACGACGCCCTCATGGAGCTGGTTGACGCCAAGCAGGTCGAGCCCAAGGAGGCGTACATGAAGGCGGCCGAGAAGACCGGACTGGCTGCTGCCATGAAGGCCAAGAAGTACGATCTGTCGTTTCTGGGAGAGGCATGAGTTTGGGCGGACAGTCGGACAGTCGGACGGGCGGTCAACAAGAAGTGACGGAAGATTCATCGCCCGATCTGTCCGCCCCTCCGCCCGTCCGCCCGTCCGCCACCTCGCCCATCCTCGTACTGGTGAATCCGCAGGACATCGTAAACATCGCGAGCGCGGTGCGGATCGCGAAAAACTTCGGCATCGAGCGCATCCGCCTGGTGCAGCCGGAGGTCTTCGACCCATACCGGATTGAAGGCATCGCCCACAACACGGCCGAGCTGGTTGCCAGGATCGAGATCCTGGACACGCTGGAGGAGGCCATCGGTGACTGCGTATTCACCGCGGTGCTGACGGCCCGGGAGCGCGCCGCCAAGCGCCGGGTGCTGCGGCCGCGTGAAGCCGCGACGGCGATGATAGAGGAAGGCGTCGCCGGTCCGGTCGCCGTCGTCGCGGGGCGGGAGGATCGCGGCCTGACCAACGCCGAGCTGGATCTGTGCAGCGCGCTGGTTACCATCCCGACCGATCCCGGCCACCCTTCGCTGAATCTGGCGCAGGCCGTGGCGATCATGGCCTACGAGACCTGGAACGCTCGCGGGGGGGAGAGCGCCCCGATCAAGCCGCCGCGCAACCAGGCGGATCCGGCCACGTCGGCGCAGCTGGAGGAGCTCTTCACCGACTGGACCGGCGCCCTCTGGGCGATCGACTTCTTCAAGACCCGCCGTTCGGAGAGCGTCATGCGCTCCTTCCGGGAGATCGTCTTCCGGGCCGGGCTCGACGGGCGGGAAGCATCCCTGTTGCGCGCCATGGGCATCGAAGTCATGCGCTATCTTGAGCGAGTCCCGCGAGGAGAATCCTGATGGGTCGGTCGAGTGCCTACTGGACGTCCAACCTCTACGTGAACGAAGAGATCGAGCCGGTGCCCACCGCTCCGCTGACCGATTTACCGGCGACCATCGCGGGCCGTTTCCGCGCCTTGCGCACGGGGCTGCTGGCGATCGACGGCGCGTCCGAGCAGGTCCGGTTCATGGGCCCCACCTGGCAGTGGGCCTGGGAGTACGGCATCGGCAACCGAAAGCTGTGCTGGTTGCATTTCATGCGTACCGGGCTCGACGTCACCTTCACCTTGTCCGAAAGCGAAGAGATGCGTCTGGCCAAGGGCTCCAAGGTGGCGGGCTCTCTGGCTCGCGCGATCCTGGAAGGTCAGCGGACCGGCCCGGTGAAATGGTGCTGGCTGGAGCTGGACGATCGCCGGACGGTGGACACGTTCCTCACGCTGGTTCGACGCAAGGCCGAATGGATCGGGGAACGGCCGACGCTCCGCAGAGCCCCCCGGGCCCAGGCGCCTGGCCCGGATGAAATCGAAACCGACTGATTTAGTCGGAATATTGAATCGCACTCGGGTTGTGTAATAGAATGCGCGGACTATACTTCGCGCGCGTTACCAACGGTGGGGACGTCGCTTTTTTTCGCGGCTAGTGAATCGTTTCACGAACAGGGCTCTTCCTCAGCGGTGAGATGATGAATGCGTAAGCTGGCATACGTCGTCGGTGGTGTTGCGGCCGGAGGCGTTGCCGCCCTCCTTACGCTCGGCGGGCATCCCCCTTACGCACAGCAGGCCAAGACGGTGGCCGACTCGATCGTGGCCCCGGTTCTCTCCGCCTCCGACACCGGCTCCCTCAAGGGACCGCGCCAGCCGATTTTCTTTCGCCACGATATCCACGCCGGCCAGTACAAGATGCAGTGCCAGTACTGCCACTACTCGGTCACCGTGTCGTCCGAGCCGGGGATCCCATCGGTACAGACCTGCATGGGGTGCCATCTCGTTATCGGCGGCAGCGACAGCTCGCATCAGACCGAGATCAAGAAGCTCCGCCAGGCCTGGACCGAGAAGAGGCCGGTCGAATGGGTCCGGGTCCACTATCTCGCCCGGCACGCGCACTTCCCACACCAGCGTCACGTCAAGGCCATGGGGCCTACTGCCTGCGCCACCTGCCACGGTGACGTACAACGGATGCCGCAGGTCTTCAAGGTGAACCAGGTGAACAACATGGGATTCTGCATCACGTGCCACATCGAGCGGAAAGTATCGCGGGATTGTTCGGTATGTCACTACTGACGGGCCAAGCGGAGTCTGCATGACCGAGGAATCCAAGCCCACCATAGATCGCCGCCGCTTCCTCACGGTCCTCGGTGCCTCGAGTGGCGGGGCGATTGCCCTGTCCGGCTGCTCGACCGACCAGGTCGAGAAGCTGATCCCCTACCTGGTGCAGTCGGAGGATCAGGTGCCTGGGGTGGCTACCTGGTATTCCAGCACCTGCACCGAGTGCTCGACCGGCTGCGGCCTGCATGTGCGAACCCGTGAAGGCCGCGCGGTCAAGCTCGAGGGCAACCCCGAGCACCCGGTCAACCAGGGGAAGCTGTGCTCCCGGGGCCAGGCCGGACTGCAGGGGCTCTACAATCCCGGGCGGCTCAAGGGTCCGATGGCACGAGGTGCCAACGGTCAGTTTCAGGAGATCACCTGGGACGACGCGATTGCTCGGTTCGCGGCCAAGCTCGGACCCGCCGGCAACAAGGTGGCCGTAATATCGGGCGCAGGGCGGGGCACGTTCTCCGACCTGCTGGGCGATTGGGTCCGGGCCTTGGGTGGGCGGCTGGTGCGGTACGAGGCCTTCGCCTCCGAGCCGCTCCGGGCGGCAAACCGTCAGGTCTTCGGTCTCGATCAGATTGCCGCGTACGACTTCGCTCGGGCGAAATACATCGTGTCGTTCGGCGCGGACTTCCTCGATACCGGTCTGGCCTCGATCGAGCACGCACGTGGCTTCGCCCGCTCCCACGGGTTTGCCGAGCGCGACGTAGCCAAGCTGGTCTACCTGGCGCCGCGGATGGATCTCACCGGTCTCAACGCCGACCAGTGGCATCCGATCCGGCCCGGCTCCGAGGCCGCGCTGGCCCTGGCGATGGCCAACCTGCTGCTCACCGAAGGAGGGGCCGGCCGTCAAGGAGCAGGGCTTCGGGGGGCGCTCTCGGCCTTCACGCCTGAGATGGCGGCGCAGGAGACCGGACTTCCCGCGGCCACGATCCAGCAGCTCGCGCGAGAGTTCGGTGCCGCCCGACCCAGCCTCGCGGTGGCCGGCGGGGCGGGCAGCCAGCACGCCGGGGCCACCGAGGTCTGTGCCGCGGTAAACATCCTCAACTACGTCGCCGGGAACATCGGCGAGACGGTGCGCTTCGGCGCCGACCTGGATACCGGCGACGGGTACGGTGCGCTCCAGCCTCTGCTGGCCGCGTTGGATGCCGGCCAGGTAGACGTCGCCCTCGTGCACGAGGCAAATCCCGCCTACACCTTGCCCCGGACCAGCGGCTTTGCCGCCAAGTTCCAGAAGGCCAGGTTCAAGGTCTCGACCTCGATGTACCTGGACGAGACCTCCGCTCTCTGCGACCTCCTGCTGCCCCAGCACCATGCGCTTGAGCGCTGGGACGATTTGCGGCCCCGGGTGGGCGTCTACAGCTTGATGCAGCCGGTGATGGAGCCGGTGTTCAACACCATGTCCACCGGTGACCTGCTGCTTCGCGCGGCCAAGGTGATGGGTGGGCCGCTCGCCAGGTTCACCGCCCCCTCGTATAAGGATCATCTCCAGGGGCGCTGGCAGGTGCTGGCGGCCGACCGGAAGGAGAAAGACTTCGCGGCGTTCTGGCATGGGGCGCTGCAGCGGGGTGGAGTGTTCATTGACGCGCCCGCCGGGCCGCGGGTCTCGATCTCGCCTCGTGGCGCGCGGGCGAGTTATACCAAGCCGGCCTTCGAGGGAGACGGTCCGTTCGTCTTCGCGACGTATCCTCACAGCCTGCTGAGCGACGGACGCGGCGCCAACAAGCCCTGGCTGCTGGAAAATGCCGACCCGGTCACCAAGATCACCTGGCACTCCTGGGTCGAGGTTCATCCTGACACCGCCCGCAAGCTCGATCTTCGGGACGGCGAGGTTCTTCGGCTCACCTCACCGCACGGCTCCATTGAAGCGCCGGTATTCGTCTATCAGGGCATTCACCCCGACGTCGTGGCGGTGCCCCTCGGTCTGGGTCACACCGAGTATGGATCATACGCGCGTGGCCGCGGCGTCAACGCGCTCGAGCTGCTCGGCGCACCGGCGGGAGACTTCCTGCCCTACATCTCTACCCGCGTTTCGGTGGAGAAGACCGGCGCGTACAAGTCGCTTGCCTCGATCGCGGGCAATTCGCGCCAGCTGGGGCGGGGCATCGCCGAGGCGATATCTCTGGATGCCGCCAAGAAGGGGCTGACTGTCGAGCAGGCCTACCACGCCGAGGGGCACGGCAAGCACGAGGTCAACACTGAGCTGGAGCTCGAGGCGATCAAGGGCTGGAGTGACCGGCAGATCCAGGACACCAAGCACGGCAATTACCAGGGCGACCACCCCCGCTGGGGCATGGCGATCGATCTGGCGAAGTGCACCGGGTGCCAGGCATGCGTCACCGCGTGTTATGCCGAGAACAACATCCCCACGGTGGGTGAGACCGAGATCGGCAAGGGCCGGGAGATGACCTGGATCCGGATCGAGCGCTACTGGGAGGGCGGCAAAGAACCGGGCGAGCCGGTCAGTGCCCGCTTCGTCCCCATGCTCTGCCAGCACTGCTCCAATGCGCCCTGTGAGCCGGTCTGCCCGGTCTACGCGGCCTACCACACACCGGACGGCCTCAATGGCCAGGTGTACAACCGCTGCGTTGGCACCCGCTACTGCGCCAACAACTGTCCCTACAAGGTCCGCTACTTCAACTGGTACAAGTACAACCAGGTCGCCTGGCCGGAGCCGCTCCATCTCCAGCTCAACCCGGACGTCACCGTGCGGGCGCGCGGCGTCATGGAGAAGTGCACCTTCTGTATCCAGCGGATCCGGGGCGCGCAAAACGATGCCCGGCTGGAGAACCGCGCCATCCGTGATGGGGACGTGGTAACCGCCTGTGCCCAGGCCTGCCCCTCGGATGCGATCGTGTTTGGAGACGTCAACGACCCCGCCAGCCGGGTGGCGCGCCTCCACCAGGACCACCGGGGCTATCGGGTGCTCGAGGATCTCAACACCCGCTCGGCGATCACGTACCTGGCCAAGGTCCTGCTTCCGGCGGAGGCTTAACCGATGGCTGTCGTCGCTCAACCGCACGACGCCCCCGACGGGCACGTCATCACCCAGACCCACGCCGAGGTCACTCGCGACGTCGTGGCGACACTGGGGCCGCCGAGCCGGGGTTACGTCCTGCTGCTGTTCGGAGCGGTGTCGCTCTTCCTGATCGGGATCGCCACCTTCCTCGTTCTCTTGAAGGACGGGCTGGGGCATGCAGGATACAATCCGCCGGTCTTCTGGAGCGTCTATATCACCACCTTCGTCTTCTGGGTGGGTATCGGCCACGCCGGTACGCTGATTTCGGCCATCCTGTTTCTCTTCCGCTCACCCTGGCGCACCGCCGTCTACCGCTCAACCGAGGCCATGACCGTCTTCGCGGTCATGACCGCGGGTCTCTTTCCCATCATCCACATCGGCCGGCAGTGGATCTTCTACTGGCTGCTGCCGTACCCCAACGAGCGATACCTCTGGCCCAACTTCAAGTCGCCGCTCATCTGGGACGTGTTCGCCATCTCTACCTACCTCACGGTGTCCACCACGTTCCTGGTGTTCGGCCTGATCCCGGACGTGGCGGCGGTGCGGGACAAGGTCTCGGGCTGGCGGAAGAGCATCTATTCCTGGAGCTCGGTGGGCTGGAAGGGGACCGACAACCAGTGGCGGCACTACTCCCGGGCGTATCTGTATCTCGCCGCCCTGGCGACGCCGCTGGTGCTCTCGGTCCACTCGGTCGTGTCCTGGGACTTTGCCGTCAGCATCGTTCCTGGCTGGCACGGGACGATCTTTGCGCCCTATTTCGTGGCCGGCGCCATCTACTCCGGCATCGGCATGGTGCTGACCCTGATCATTCCGCTCCGGCGGGCGCTCAAGATCGAGCACATGATCCACTCGTACCACTTCGACAATCTCGCCAAGCTGACCTTGCTGACCGGCTCGATCCTGCTCTACGCCTACGCCATGGAGTACTTCGTCGCCTGGTACAGCGGCAACACCTTCGAGCAGACCACCTTCTACCGGCGGGCGTTCGGTCCCATGTGGTGGGCCGGCTGGTCCATGATCATCTGTAACGCGTTTGTCTCCCAGCTGCTCTGGTTCCGGAAGATCCGCACCAACCTCACGTCGTTGTTCGTGATCTCGATCTTCATCAATATCGGGATGTGGTTCGAGCGCTACGTGATCATCGTCTCCTCGCTCAGCAACGACTACATCCCCTGGGCCTGGGACCAGCTGAATCCCACCTGGGCCGACTGGGGCATCCTGCTGGGCTCGTTCGGCTGGTTCGGGATGTGGTTCCTCCTGTTCGCCAAGACCTTCCCCATCGTGGCGATCCAGGAGATCAAGGAGATGATCCCGATGCCGCGGAAACGCGGGGGTCACGGGTGATGGCCCTGCTGAAGCGGAGCAGCAAGGCGCCCACGCGCACCCCCGGCGTCGTGGCGTCGTTCCTCCACGTCGATGCGGCGGTGGACGCCATCCGCGCGCTCAGGGCCAAAGGATATCGCAACCTGGTGGTGTACACCCCCGCCCCCAATCACGAGATCGAAGAGGCGCTGGAGCACAAGGTGAGCCCGGTCCGGCTCCTGACGCTCATAGGGGGGCTCACGGGGTGTACCGCGGGCTTTGCCATGACGATCTGGATGTCCTACGACTGGGCTCTGCTCGTCGGCGGCAAGGCCATCGCCTCGCTTCCGCCCTATGTGGTCATCGGATTCGAGTTGACCATCCTGATGGGGGCTCTGAGCACCGTGGCGGCCGTCGCGCTCTTCTCGCTGCTGATGGGAAAGCGGGGAACTCCGTACGACCCGCGGTTCAGCGATGACACCATCGGGATATTCGTGCCCACCGCCGCCGATCAGCTTGGTCCCATCGAGCAGCTGCTGCGCTCGGCGGGTGCCGTGGAGGTGCGCCATGAGGCGGCGTAGGGGTCCCTCGCTTCGCTCGGGATGGTGGTGGTCTGGTCTCACCGCGCTCACCCTGTCCACCACCGGCTGCGATTTCTACTACCATACGCTGCCGTCACCGGACGACCTGTGGCACATCATCCCCTGGTTCGATCACATGGTCCAGGCCCGGTACATTCGCCCCTACGAGACGTCCCAGGTTCCCCGCTATTCGCCGGAGGGCTCGGTTCCGGTAAGTGGTGGAGAGCCGGACTGGTCAGCCGAGTGGCTGTCGGGCAAGACCACGACCGTCAACGCGCTCCGGAATCCCCTGACAGCGGCGGCCCATCCGGCAGGACCATCCCTGCCGGTGATCCCCCGCGAACTGGAAGCCGCGGGTGACACCCTCTACCAGAACTTCTGCAGCGTGTGTCATGGTCCCACCGGCAACGCCGATGGGACGATGTCGCGCCAGATGGCCGCGCCCTCGTTGCTCACGCCCCGCGCGCGCGGCTATGCCGATGGGTACCTCTACGGCATCATCCGCTATGGCCGCGGCGTGATGCCCCGGTATGGCGACAAGGTGGTAGCCCCGGCGGACCGGTGGGCGATTGTGAGTCACGTGCGGAAGCTCCAGGCAGCGTCGCCGGTGACCCCGGGTGAGACCGCGCCGATTCCTCCGGGGCCCAGCGCCACCGGGTCCACTGCGGCGGTGCCCCGATGAGCCCCACCATGCACGAACGGCTGGTGCAGCGCGCCGTGAGTGGCCGCTACGACCTGTTTCTCGGGGTCGGTCTAGGCCTCGCCGTCCTGGGCCTGATCCTCTTTATTCGGTCACTGATGGCCGGAGATGTTTTGGCGCTTCGCGCCTGGCAACTCTTCCACGTCAATTGGATCTACTTTACCGGGCTGGCCGGCGGCAGCGTCGCCTTCGCGGCGGTGCAGAAGGTCACTAACGCCAAGTGGTCCGGTCTCATCATTCGGTTTGCCGAGGCGGCGGTCGCATTTCTTCCGATCTCGCTGATCGGCCTGGTGCTGATTTTCACGGCCGGCTACGAATCGGTGTACGGTCCGATGCAGGCGGCCATGCACGACCTGCCGCACTCCAAGGCGGTGTGGCTTTCGCACGAGTTCATGTTCGGCCGGCTGGCGATCGGACTCCTGGCCCTGACCGTCGTCGGCTGGAAACTGGTACGGGCCGATGTAACGCCGGACATCCATGCCGTGCGCAGCATGGTGGCTGGCGGGCGCCGCCAGCTCTACGAGCGCTGGGCGGGCGAATACAACCGGATGCCGGCGGTGGAGCACGAGGCCGGAATCCGCCGTCTGGCGCCGGTGTACCTGGTGATTTACGCGTACGCCTTCACCCTGCTGGCGTTCGACGGCATCATGGCGCTGCAGCCGCACTGGTTCTCCAACCTGCTCGGCGGCTTCTTCTTCATGGGCTCGTTCCTCGGCGCCCATATGCTGTTGGCTCTGCTGATGCTCTACGGAGCCCGGCATCTGGGTGTGTCGGACCTGGTGTCTCCCAAACAACGGCACGACCTGGGCAAGCTGTGCTTCGGGTTCACGGTCTTCTGGACCTACCTCATGTGGGCCCAGTTCCTGGTCATCTGGTACGGGAATCTGCCGGAGGAGACCGGCTTCGTCTTTGCGCGCCTGTGGGGACACTGGCTGCCGATCGGGACTGCAGTGGGCCTGGGAATGTTCGTGATTCCCTTCTTTGGTCTCCTGGGCGTGGCCCCGAAAAAAACCAGGCTGACGCTGGGCTTCTTTGCCACGGTCAGTCTCGTATCGCTCTGGCTGGAGCGCTATCTCCTGGTCATGCCCTCGATCACCCCACTGCCCGGTCCCGTCTTCGGCCTGGACGCCGAGCTGGGACCGACACTTCTCTTCGCTGGCCTGTTCCTGCTGTCATATGCGCTCTTCGCCCGCACGTTCCCGATGCTCTCACCCCGCCTGGCCGAGATCACGCTCAACAAGGAGCGGGGACACGCCATCACCTCGATGGAATTCGATCATGAGGAAGGAGCTCGGGACTATGTGTCGCCTGAGCTGCTGGAGCGGAGAAGCAAGCCGAGGTAGCTGGGAGCTGGGAGCTGAGAAAAAACAACGACCCTCCGATGATGACACCGAAGGGTCGTTTTCATTAGGGGAGTTCCTGGCTCCCCGCTCCCCGCTCCTAGCTCACTTGCTCCGCATCTCCGCGTTCAACCGTCGGATCATCGCCAGGAGGCTGTCGGGAGGGAGCGCGCCGGTGATCGCGATCATCCGGTCGCCTCGCTGCATGGCCATGCTGCCGTCTACCCGCTCGGGGCTTGCCGGGCTTGCCTGGCTGGAGTCCACCGACGAGACGGTGGGAACCGGATCGCTCATGGTCCGCCGGGCCAGCAGGTGGGAGACATCCTGCGCCGGGCCCTCGATGGTGCGAATCACTTCACCGGAGGAAAGCTGTTGCGCCACCACCATGAGCGGCTGTCTTCCCTGCTCGCCTGCCTGAACCTGCACTTGAACCACGGGTAACCCGTCGATGTGGGGTAGCTTGTCGCCTGCCTCCGCCTGGGCCCCCGCCCAGGACATCGTGCGCCACATGCCGTCCATCTCGAACTCGTGCGCGGTTGCCGGGATATCGATCGAAGTAAGCTCCAACTCCGGTGCAGCAGTGACGGTCGGAACCAGGGTGGCCGGCTGTTCTACCGCGGAGGCCGAGCGCACGGTCACCTGGGTGGGGCGCCGGCGCGCTCGCGCTCGGGTAGAGTCGCTAGCCGGGGGACGAAGGATCGCGGGCGTGGTGGTGGGCGTCCGGGAGTCCTTGGTCACTGCCTGCCGCGCAACAGAGGCCGGCGTGACAGCCGGGAGCCCGGAGGCGACGCGATCCGGACCCGGACTCGTGAGGTAACTGGCGGTCCAGCCGAAGGCCACCGCCGCCACGATGCTTGCGGCCCACGCCAGCAGATGAGAACGCCGCCGCCGGGCCGAGACTTCCAGGTCGGCGCGGCGCCGGAGGGTCTCGAACGGGGTAGGGAAGGAACGGGGCGGCGCGAGCCGGGCCAGCAGCGCGGTGGTGCGGTCACGCAGCGCGGCGATCCCATCCCGGGCCGCCTGGCATGAGGCACAGGCGGCAAGATGGCTCTCGATTTCCACGCATTGGGAACGGCTGAGCCCTTGATCCAGATAGGCGTGCAGCTCGTCCTCAGGAATGTGCCGCATGAGTCCCTTTGCTTGGGTTCTGCCGGTCGTGCGCTTCCACTAGACGCCGTCTCGCACGTGCCAATGTCGTGCCAACTGCTCCGACCGCGAGACCGGTCTGAGCCGCGATCTCGGGGTAGCTGAGACCGGCGTCCCACAGGAGCAGGATCTCGCGGTCTCGCGGGGTCAATGTGCTCAGCGCCTCCTGCACGGAGGCCACCCGCTCATCGTGCTCGACCAAGGTGTCGGCCGCGGGGGCCACCGTCGGCTGCGCGACAGGATCGGCCTTGAGCAGGGTCAGGTGTCGCTTCCGGCGTACCGCCGCCCGGGCTTCGTCCCGCGCCAGATTCGCCGCCACGGCGAAGACCCAGGCCCGGGGTTTCTCCGGCTTGTGGGCCAGTGCCCGGACGAACACCTCCTGGGCCAGGTCCTCAGCGCGCTCCGCGTCCCAGACCTTGCGGTACAGGAAGCGCACGACGGCTGTATAGGTGGTCTGGTACAGCTGCTCGAGGTCGTCCGTCACTCGTACTCCTTAGAAGCCGGCGCCCTGCCATGCGTGCCCGGCTGGATCGTCCAAGAGGACGGCCCACAGTCGGGAACTTGCACATACGCCCCTCCTACGCGCCACGCCGGGCCCTGGGGGCGAAAACACAGCCCGGATGAAGGCCCTTGTTCTTGGGTGGCCATTCACTGCAAAGATCCGGTTTGGCCGGGCGGCCGTCCGTCCTGGCCCGCCCGTGGAGGGAGCAGCCGATCCCGTCGTCGTCGAGGAACCCGCAGGCGGAAATGACCTCGGCCTCGATGGAGAAATCCCCCGACCGTTCCACCTTGCAGAGATACGGGGATCGGCGAGAGCGCACCAGTGCCTCCAGCCTCCGTTGGCGCCGGGTACACATGATCTCGATCTGGAGGTCTCGGCAGCAAGCCGCGCCCCGGGTATTGTCCGCGGTCCGGCAGGGCGCCAGGGCGCAGGGATTGCCCTCCTCCAGCACCGGGAGGGTGCGTCGGGGAGGAGGCAGCGTACGGGCTGCCGTGCGACGGTTATCCACGATGAGGAAGCGATCCCGGCCCAGGCGGCGGGGCTGCTCCGGTTGGTACGCGCCGCGCGGGGTTGGTCCGCGGAACCCGTGGGCAGTGCACTGGGCGGTAGGTCCGTCGCGGCGGAGGTATCTGCAGGGGACGTGGAGCATCGCCTCCACGTAGAGCTCACCCTGGTCTTCCCAGACTTCCGAGAAGGTGATGTGCTGGGTATGGCCCAAGAGCCAGGTGGCCTCATGGTCGAGCGACGTGGTGCCGTCCTCGAGAGGGCCGATTCGCAGGGTCACCGGCAAGCTTCTGCACTGGGCGCCCAATCCGCGACATGGCGGTACCGTCAGGCTGGGTGAGGGGGTGGATTGAACCGGGAGTGCCATGCTGTTCCAGGGCGAGAGAGGGCCGACGACCCTCCTAAATTAACGGGCTCGCCTCCGGGGGGGCACCGGTCCGACATCCCCACTTCCCTTTGCCACCCTGGTGCTTATACTCGTACTCGTGAAAGTGTTCACAAAGTCGGTAACCTCACGTTCGGAGGCGGAGCAGTGAAAATGCGGATGACTTCTTTGGTGGCAGGGCTCGCCATTGTCCTGGCAGCATGTGGCGGGGAAAAGAAGAGCTCGGATCAGCCGGCAGCGGCCCCGGATCAGGCGGGCGCCCCCGCGGCAACACCCACCGCCGCGCAGGGGGCGACTCATGACGTCAATATGGTGCTCGAGGGCAGCAGCTACAAATATGTTCCCGACGAGCTGACCGTCGGGGCAAACGACGTGGTGCGGTTTCACAACAAGAGCGGCGGCCCCCATAACGTCGCATTCTGGGCCGACAGCATCCCCTCGGGTGCCGCCTCGAAAATCACGCTGCCCGACCCGATGGCCCCACTCTCCAGCAAGCTGGTCGTGGGCCCGGACGAGGTGATCGAGTTGAAGCTCAACGAGGCTCCCAAGGGCGACTACAAGTTCTACTGCACTCCGCATCTGGCGCTGGGCATGAAGGGCAAGCTCACCGTCAAGTAAAGCGTGAGCAGCAAAACAAGAGTGTAAGCGGTAAACGGGGTGCTCCGGTTGCTACCAGGGCACCCTTTCCGCATCCAGGAGTTGGTCCCGCTCACCGCTCACGCTCTTTTTTCCCCGCTTACGCTTTTCCCTACCATCTTGTTCCGTCCGACCAACCAGGTCACCAGCGCGCCGACCCCCAACCCAGCGAGCGCGTCCACCCCGTAGTGCATCTGGCAATACACCACGCCGATCGTCAGCAGGAGCGTCGGGATCGACAGCAACAGTCCGAGCCGGCGCGAGCTCCGTGCAGCGGCGAGCGTTGCCGCCAACGCCGCGGCCACGTGAGAGGAGGGGAAGGCTGCGCCGTAGGAGCTGCCGCCGGCCAACGCTTCGTAGGTGAGCCGGGCCGGGAGATTGTCCGTGAACCACGGGGCAGGGCGGGGAAACTCGTAGTACGGACCCGCCACCGGGAAGAAGATGAAGACCAGATAGCAGATGACGAAGGTTGCGATGACCACCAGAACGAAGCGGCGGACGGCCTGGAGGTCCCCTCGCCAGGCGAAGTAGAGCGCGGGGGCCGAGATGATGAGATAATAAGAAAGATAGGCGGCGTGGAGGACGGTAGACCAGAACCGGCTCGGGGCCGCCTGCCACCAGTCCCGGCTTATCTGCCCGCCGAAGATGAGCATGTCCCAGTGTTGGACCAGCGGGTCGAAGACCCTGACCGGGATCGAATTGAGAATATCCAGTTCACTGTACAGCGCGGGCAACAGGAGAAGAGGATAGATCTCTCGAATAGTCTTGCCCACCGGGCCGAGCCCCGGTCGCGTGACCAGATAGACCAGGACGACCACGAGCGCATGCGCCAGGAGAAGCCACCAGCATTGGGGGGCCCCGGGCGCACGGAAAATCGCGACCAGCGACACCACCGCCAGGTAGCCCAGCAGCAACAGGTCGGCGGCCCGGAGCGGGTCGGGCCGCGCCTGATCCGGATCGGCCGAGGCGAGGGTCAACCTCAGAGCCATCCGGCCTGCCGGTACCAGTCGTAGGTACTGGCCAGCCCGGTTCGGAGGTCGTAGCTGGCTTGCCAGCCGGTGTCACGGGTTAAAGGTCCTGGATCGCCGGTCCATGCCGGCTGAAAAAATTCGTTCGCCTTGTCCCGGGTGAGAATGGTGACTTGCCGGGCCAGTCGTGCCCCGGTCTCAGTGAAAGCGAGGAGCGCCCGGCCGACTGCGGGGGGGATCCGGATGGTGGTGACGGACCCACCCATGGCCCGGGCCACGGCATGGCCCAGCTCGGCGCTGGTGAACACCTCGGGGTGACATGCCGAGTAGATGCCGCCCACCGCGGCAGGGCTTTCTCCCGCGGACACCAATGCCTCAGCCAGGTCGGTCGCGTGCACTGCGGACAGCTCTTGCGATCCATCTCCGAAAACCGGCGCCAGATGGAATCGGGCGAGTCGGAATATCTTGAGGACCTCTCGGTCCCGGGGACCATAGACGATTGGCGGGCGGATGATCGACCAGGCGAGTGCGCTCGCTCGCACTACCTCCTCGGCCGCCAGCTTGCTGCGGCCGTAGGCGGTGACCGGATGGGGGGGCTCGCGGCCGGTGTGCGGCGCCCCCGGTGGTGCCGGTCCTGCGGCGGCGAGGGACGACACCAGCACGAAGCGAGGGTTGCCGCCGCGCTCGGCGGCCTGGAGGATGTTTCGGGTTCCATCGCGATTGGCTCGCAGAAATCCGGCCTCGTCCCGCGCAGCCACGACTCCAGCGACATGGTAGATGATGTCCTGGCCTGCCGTGGCCCGGTCGAGGGCAGCCGCGTCGTGCAGATCCCCGGCCACCACCCGTGCTCCCTGCGCGCTCAGTGCCTCCGCCTTTCGCGACGATCGCGCCAACGCGGTCACCTGATGCCCCCGGCGTTTGAGCGCCTCAGCAAGGTGACTCCCAACGAAACCAGTGGCGCCGGTCACCAGCGCCTTCATATGCTGCGGTCGTACAGCCGGTAGGTCTTGTACACCCGGAAGGTCATTTTCTCGAGGCCGGCGTTCATCGCCGGGTTGTCTTCCAGGATCCATCCCGCCTCACCCCAGTAAATGCGACGCTCTCCGGATTTGGTCCAGATCCAGTGGTAGAGCATGGCATCAATCCCCTTCCCACGGTATTCCGGGTGGACGCCGAGCAGGAGAATGCGCGCCCGCCGGATGCGCTTCATCTTGAGCGACCACAGCAGGTCGAGAATCATGGGAAACAGCCGGCCGGAGCGATGCCGGCGAAACACCACATTCAGGTCGGGCAAGGCAATGCCGAACCCGATCAGCTTCCCGTCCTTCTCCGCCATGGGCACCATTTCCGGGATGACGACGGGCTTGAACTGCTCCGCCAGATGGTCGATCTCGTGCTCGGTCATGGGAACGAAGCCCCAATTCTTTTCCCAGGCCTCGTTGTACAGCTCCTTGATCCGCTCAACCTCACCCGGGAAATCCTTCATGTTCAACGAGCGGAGCGTGATCCCCTGACGCTGGCGGATGAGCTCGGTGCCCCGGGCCAGCCGCTCGGGCACAGGGACGTAGTGTTCCTCGGTTCCGCCCTGGTAGACCCAGAGGTCCCGGGCCTTGGCGAAGCCGGCCCGCTCGAGCAGAGGGATGTAGTAACGGGGGTTGTGCGGCATCATCAGCGTGGGCGGCGATTCGAAGCCGTCAACCAGCAACCCGCATTCGTCGTTGACCGAGAAGGAGGCCGGGCCCCGAAGCAGGTCATGGCCATGTTGCCGACACCAGTCCGTTGCGGCCGCCAGCAGCGCGTCGGCCACCGGCTGATCGTCGATACTCTCGAAGAAGCCGAAAAACCCGACCCGGTCGCCGTGCGTCTCGTTGTGGAGGCGGTTGCTGATGGCCGCGATGCGGCCGACCACCTCGCCGTCCAGCTCCGCAAGAAAGTACTCGGCCTCGGCATGCTCGAAGAAAGGATTCTTGCTGCGGGAGAGGAGCAACTCGACGTCCCGACGCAACGGCGGGACCCAGACAGGGTCCCGCGCGTGTAATCGGTAGGGCAGGTCGATGAAGCGTTTGAGGTCCCGCCGGTCGCGCGCCGCGTGGACGCGCAGGCGTTCGGTCAAATGACCCCCAGTTCCCTGCCGATCGTCCCGAACTGCTCCAGAGCGAAGTCGATCTGGTCGAAGGTGTGCGTCGCCATTAGGCTGGTGCGAAGCCGGCACTGCGACGGCGGCACGGCCGGCGGCGCCACCGGATTGGTAAAGACGCCCGCATCGAACAGGCGGCGCCACATCAGGAACGTCTTCTCCAGCGGGCCAATGAGCACCGGTACGATCGGAGTGTCGGTGGGGCCGATGTCGAAGCCCAGGCTCCGGAACCCATCCTGCAGCCGGCGCGTGTTGGCCCACAGGCGGTCACGGCGGTCCGGCTCCTGCTGGAGGACCGCCAGCGCGGCCAGCACCCCCGCAGTGTTGGCGGGCGGCAGGGAAGCCGTGAAGATGAGCGGGCGGCTGTGGTGCCGGAGATAGTGAATGACACTGTCGGTCGCCGCGACGAACCCGCCGATGGAGGCCAGGGATTTGGAGAACGTCCCCGCGATGATATCCACCTCATCGGTCATTCCGAAGTGGGCCGCGGTCCCGTCGCCGTTGGGGCCGAGCACGCCGATCGCATGAGCGTCGTCGAGCGCCAGGGCGGCTCCATACTTCCGCGCGATCCGGGAGAGCCCCGGCACGTCGGCGATGTTGCCCTCCATGGAATACACCCCGTCAACCACGATCATGGCGCCCCGGCTCGGGCCGTTCCGCTCCAGCCGCCGCTCGAGGTTCGCCAGGTCGCCGTGATTGAAGCGCTCCGTTTCCCCATAGGAGAGCTTGGCCCCGTCCACGATGGACGCGTGGTCTAGCTTGTCGAGGTACACCACGTCCCCGCGCCCCACCAGTCCGGCGATGAGGCCCAGGTTTGCGGAATACCCGGTAGAGAAGACCAGGCAGGCCTCCTTACCCAGGAACTCGGCCAGGGACGATTCGAGCTGCTCGTGAAGATCCAGGGTGCCGTTCAAGAACCTGCTGCCGGTGCACCCCGAGCCATAGCGGCTCAACGCCCGCGAGGCGGCTTCGAGGACCTTGGGATGATGGGTCAGCCCGAGGTAGTTGTTCGAGCCGAGCATGATCCGCTTCTGACCGTCAATGACGACGACGGTGTCCTCCGATTCCGAGATCGGCCTGAAGTAGGGATACAGGCCCACCGCCTGCAGTTCACGCGCTTTGGTGAACTGCCGGCACTTCTCGAAGAGGGCGACCTGTTGTAACTCTTGTGTATCCACAATGCCTCGGCACGGAGAGTTGGTCAGAAAATCCCCACATCGCTATGTCACGGAACGGTTTAAAGTAGTGATGCGGGTGGGGCGGCACAAGCCGGATAAGCCCCCGGGGAGGCCCCCACGACAGTCCCTGGACCGGAGCAAGGGTTGCGCCGAAAGTGCCTCCGACTGGGTTTGCCTCGCTGACCTCCACTCGATCACTTCATGGAGGGATGCAAACTGTTGCTCGCCCTGTCTTGGGCGCTGACAGTTGCCGGCCTCCGCCCGGGCGTCTGCTCCACGTCGAAAACGGCAACTCACTGCTCGCGCGAGACTTAGAGAATGGCCTCCGAGCTGCTCGCTCGGCTTGACTTGGGGGGTGGAACCCCTGAGCTTAAGCCGGGTCGTTGGTTCCATGGAAAGGTTGATGTCACACTCCCCGGATTCACCCCGCCGCGCTTTCCTCCGTTCCTGCGCCGCCGCCGCGGCGGGGCTGTTTGCGTCAGGTACCCTGTCGAAGGCGCCGTTGCTTCTCGCGGCCACAGGGCCGGAGGACCCAGAGGTGCCCAACGAAGAAATCGCCCGGATCCTAGGGAAGATCTCGGATGGACGCCCTATCCGCCGGGGTCATGTGAGCCTCGACATGCCCCTCGTGGCGGAAGACGGCCGGGTTGTGCCGGTGATCATCGAGACCGATCTGCCGATGACGGCGAAGGACTACGTCAAGGCTGTCCACCTGATCGTGGATCACAATCCAGACCCGCATCTGGCCGCTTTCCATCTCACTAGCGCCCTGGGACGGGTGTCAATCTCGACCCGAATCAAGATGAAGCGCACAACCTGGGTGCGCGCCATTCTGCAGACCAGCACCGGTGACGTGTGGGCTGGTTATGCCCGGGTGCTGGTCACCCTCAACGGGTGTGGATGATGACCGCAAATATCGGCGAAGCTCGGATCCGGGTTCCCGACCGCATTCAGCGCGGTGACCTGATCACGGTGCATTCCATCGTCTCTCATCCGATGGACACGGGGTTCTTTCGAGACGCCGAGGGCGATCCCATCCCTGCGTATTTCATCAAGCTGGTGGTGGTCACGTATGGCGGCAGCGAAGTGGCCCGGTTCGACTGGACCTCGGGGATCAGCCGGGATCCGATTGTGAGCTTCACTCTCAGAGCGGATAAGGAAGGCCCCCTGACCATGGTATGGACCGACAATAAGGGCGCCACGTTCAAACAGTCGGTTAACATCGGGTTCGCCTCCGTCTGAGCCAGCTTTCCCCCATCATCCTCTCCTGGATTTCCTTGTTCATCGGTCCGGTCGCTTCGACCCGGGCCGAGCCGGCTACACCGCCGCCCACCATGTGGCGACTTGCGCCCGGGGTCTATGCCGCCATGGGCGACACCGGTCGCGGGTCAGAGGGCCGAGCCAACGCAGGTTTCGTAGTGACCGATTCGGGTGTGGTCGTGATCGACGCCCTGGCCAGCCCCCGCGAGGCAGAGGAGCTGGTTCAGGCGATTCGATCGGTGACGTCGCGCCCGATCAAATGGCTGGTTCTCACCCACCACCATCCCGACCATCACTTCGGAGCGATCGTCTTCCGTCGCCTGGGCGCCAAAGTCATCGCGCATCCGGACCGCAGGGTCCTCGCGTCCGAGGGGGGGGAGGATGCGTTGATGGCCAACTGGGTGCGCGTGGTGGGCCTGGATGCCATGCGCGGCTTCGAGTTCGCGGATGTCCCCGATCGCTCCGTCACCGGCACCGACACTCTGCGGCTGGGAGGCCGGTCACTGATCATTACCCACCCCGGAGCGGCTCACTCGGCCGGCGATCTGATGATCTGGCTGCCGCGGGAACGCATCCTGTTTGCGGGCGATGTATTGGTGGAGGACGGGGTGACGATGGTGGTGGATGGCAACTCGGCATTGCTGCTGCGGACGCTCACAGCCATCGACAGTCTGAAGCCGCGAGTGGTGGTGCCGGGACATGGTGCCATTGCGGCGCGGCCCTCGGCACTGGTCGCCCGCACCCGGGAGTACATTACCGACCTGCGTGCCGCGATGCGATCGGCCATCGAGCAGGGCACGCCGATGGGCCGCGCCATGGCGAGCTTGCCTCCGGCCGATCAGACGCGTCCCGTGTCGCTGAATTCCAGGCGTCGCCGCAACGCGGTTCGGGTCTACCTGGAGGAGGAAAGGGTGTACATGGGATTGGACTCGACCCCGTGAAAGGGGCGTTCGCACTTGCCGGTCTCTCTCTCTTTCTCGCCTGTGCCCCACACCAGTCGGACAGAGGAGCGGGTGGCTTGGCCCGCCCGTCGCCCAATAACCTGCCGGCGTTGGCATCGGCCGACCAGTTGGAGCAGTGGCAGCGCGAGGGTGGAGTGAGCCTGATCGATGTTCGGAGCGATGTCTTCACCTACCTTCGTGGACACCTGCCGGGGGCGGCGTACCTGCACACCGAGACGTTGCGGGCCACTGATGCCGGCGTGCCGGCGCAGCTGCTGCCGGCACCGGCGTACCGCGACCTCTTTTCACGGCTGGGGCTGAGCTTCAGTCGGCCGGTGGTGATTTATAGCGCGGGAGAGACAGGGAACAACGATGCAACGTTTCTGGCCTGGCTGCTGGCCGGCTTCGGCCACCCGAAGGTCTACGTGCTCAACGGCGGCTACTTCAAGTGGGAGCTCGAGCACCGGACGGTCGTGCAGCGCTATCCCCGGATCACGCCCGTTACCTTGCAGTCCGACCGCTTTGTGCCCGAGCGCGCTTCCCTTGAAGACGCCCGGCGCGCCGTCGCCACCGGCGATGCGGTCCTGGTCGACGCCCGTCCCCCAGCCCAGTATGTAGGGGAGGCCGGAGCCCAGATCCGCCGAGGCCATATTCCCGGAGCGATCAACCACTACTGGCAGGAGGATCTGACTCAAGTGGGCTTTGGCCACGTCTGGAAGGACACGGCCGATCTGCGAGCCAGCTACGCGGTTCAGGGGATCACACCGGATAAGAACATCATTACCTACTGCAACAGCACCACTGAAGCCAGTCACGTTCACTTCACCCTGCGATATCTGCTGGGCTATCCTCGGGTACGGATCTATGTGGGGTCATGGACCGAATGGGCGGAAAGGGCTGAGCTCCCAATAGAAACCGGCAGTGGTTCGCCTGCCCGGTAAACGTGAGCGGGGAAAAACAGCGGGAGCGGGGAAAGAACAGCGGGAACGGGAGAAGGCGGACGGTCTTGCAGTTCCCGCTTACCTTTTTTCTTTCCCGCTCCCGCTGTTTTCTCCCGCTGTCTACCTAGATGCAATCCCACTCCTGAGCTGCCCCGGTCTCCAGACATTGCCAGCCTTCATGATCCACTCGATCGAGTCCAGGTTGTCGATGTCTTCGAGCGGGTTCTTGCTGAGCAGCACGAGGTCGGCGTAATGGCCGGCCACGATGGTACCCAGCCGTCGGCTGGGCTCGCCGCCGATCGCGCTGGCGGCATCCCGGGTGGCCGCCAGGAGGGCGGCACGGGGGGTGAGCGCTACAGAATCGACCAGCAGCCGCAGCTCTCCCAGGAGCGTGGCCCGCTCGATGGCCGGTCCGTATGCCACGTGATCGCTCCCCGCACTGATCCGCACGCCGCGCCGCACCGCCTCTCGAGTCACCTCCATACCGAAGCCCGAGGCGGCGCGAACATACTCCTCCTGCTCCGAGGGAATGTGCCGCCGCTTGGCGTTAAAATACGCCACGCTGTGGTAGGTGGCGTCCAGCGTCGGCTCGAAGACGGTCCCGCGCCGGGCCAGTGAATCGAGCGCCTCGAGGATCCGTGGATCATGCGCCGAACCGACGGTGGCTACATCGGCGGTCGCCACCTGGAGCTTTCCGTCGTCCACCAGCGTGTCGCGGTCCTGAGCAGAGAAGAGCTCTCCGGCAAGCCCGGCGGCGTGCACTACGCCGTCCTGACCCGCCATGGCCTGTTCGAGCGCGCTGGCGGGTTGCACCCAGGCGTGACCCCATACCGGCATGCCCGCACGGTGAGCGGCCTCGGTCAGTTCCCGCACCGACTCCAGATCCAGCTGGGCGTAGAGCTTGAGACCAATCGCGCCGGCACTCCGCGCGGCTTCGACGACCGAGTCCGGATCGGTGTCAGTGGTGTACAGCATTGGGGTCCAGCCCAGGGCTTGCATGGTCATCGCCGGTGGCTGGCGGTAGACAGTGCCGCGTGCCGTCCGGACGCCTTTGAAGCCGTTAAAGAAGAACCGGCGGCCGGCCACCAACTGCATGGCGTACACCCGCGGGGTCATGGTCAGAGCGTTGACCCGGCCCAGGAGCTCGGCGGGATTGGTGCCCATGTCGCGCACGGTGGTGATGCCCTGGGCCAGCAGATTCCGCAGATCCAGCGAGAGGTCCTCGCCGGCGCTTCCGTGGGTCAGGAAGAGCAGATGGACATGGCTGTCGATCAGCCCTGGAATGAGCCACTGGCCGTGTGCGTCTATGATTCGGGCTCGGGGCGGTATCGGACACTCGCCTGCAGCTCCGGCGCACACGATTATGCCGGCCCGGATCAGTGTCACCGCGTTCGGCACGATTGGGCGGCCAGTACCATCCCACAGATTGGCTCGGACTATGGCAAGCGTTGGATTGGGAGCCGGTGCGATTCTGGGCTGGGGCGGGCGTCCGCCACAGGCGCTCAGAGTCAACGTCCCAAGAAGGAAAGCGTATGGGAGAAGCGAGACGGACCGATTCATTTGTGACCTGCTCCTGCGTTGGCGGCGCGGCACTACGGCCGGGGGGCGCCACCTGCCTGGACCTACTTCAAGATGCGTGGAAGAGATGCATTCGGCCGTGATGCTCAGGCGTGCATGAATGGTGACCAGGAACACTACGCCTGTGCGGGCTAACCATTCTCCAAACGAGGACTTGCGTCCCTTGGAGCGGTTGGTGGACCGATCCCTTCCGGATTGTAAACCCTCCCGAACGTGAATGTGAAAACGTGATACAAGGGTCTACCCCTATAGGACGGGCAAGGCATGTGCCAGCTGGTCGTGCAAGTCTTGACTGTGGTTGCGGGCCAGCCGACCGCTCTCTAACCTTCCCTTCGTGACCCTTCCTCCTGTCAATCGACCGAGACGCCGCCGCCGAACCGGCTCTATACGCCGGCTCGTGCGCGAGCACCAACTGTCTGCGGCCGATCTCATTCAGCCGCTGTTCGTGGTGCACGGAGCTCGGGTCGAGCGTGAAATCGGCTCGATGCCCGACGTGTTTCAGCTCTCGGTGGACCAAGCCCTGGATCAGGAGGTGGACCGGATCCGGTCCCTGGGCATTCCGGCGGTGTTGCTCTTCGGTATTCCGGCGAGCAAGGACGAGGTTGGATCGGAAAACTTCGCGGAGAACGGAATCGTGCAGCAGGCGCTTCGCAGAATACGCCAGCGCCACCCCGATCTACTGTTGATCTCGGATCTCTGTTGCTGTGAGTATACCAACCATGGGCACTGCGGCGTCATCAGGAAAGGGATGGTAGACAACGACGCGACTCTGGAGGTCCTCGGGCGGGCGGCGGTCAGCCATGCCGCCGCCGGGGCCGATATGGTCGCCCCCAGCGGCATGATGGACGGCATGGTGGCTTTCATTCGAGCCGTACTCGATGCCGCGGGACACATCGATCAGGCCATCCTGAGCTATGCCGTGAAGTACGCCAGCGCCTTCTACGGGCCATTCCGTGAGGCCGCCGAAAGTGCCCCGGCGTTTGGAGACCGGCGGCAGTATCAGATGGACCCGGCCAACGTGCGCGAGGCGATTCTGGAAGCCGCCCTGGACGAGGCGGAGGGCGCGGATCTCCTGATGGTAAAGCCGGCCCTGGCATACCTCGACGTGGTACGCGCCGTCCGGGAGCGGACCCAGCTCCCGCTGCTGGCGTACAACGTGAGCGGTGAATACGCCATGGTGAAGGCCGCGGCGCAGCAGGGATGGATAGACGAGCGAAAGGTCGTGCTCGAGGCGCTGACTGGAATGCGCCGGGCGGGAGCGGATGCCATCATCACCTACCACGCAAAGGCGGCCGCCGGCTGGTTGGCTGAGGAGGGCGGGGCATGACGGAAGTACGCGCCACCGCCCTGCCGACCACCGCGTCGGAGCGGTTGTTTGCCGCTGCGCAGCGGGTGCTTCCTGGGGGCGTCAATAGCCCGGTCCGTGCCTTCAGAGGGGTCGGCGGCACGCCGCGATTCATGGTTCGCGGCGAAGGCGCCTACCTGATCGACGCGGACCTCAACCGTTACCTCGACCTGGTGCTCTCCTGGGGCCCGCTGATTCATGGGCACGCGCACCCCGAGGTGCTTGCTGCCGTGGTCGAGACCGCCGGACGAGGCACCACCTTCGGCGCGCCCACAGAATTGGAAGTGCGTCTGGCTGAGCGGGTGGTGGCCAGCTTCCCGTCACTCGAGATGGTCCGTTTCGTGAGCTCAGGCACCGAAGCCCTGATGAGTGCCGTGCGTTTGGCCCGCGCCGCCACCGGGCGCCGCCTGCTCGTCAAGTTCGACGGCTGTTACCATGGCCATTCAGACGCACTGCTGGCCGCCGCCGGATCCGGCGTGGCTACGTTGGGGCTGCCCGACTCCCCCGGAGTCACCCCGGCCACGGTCGCCGACACGGTGGTCGTGTCCTACAACGATCTGTCCGCGGTAGAACACCTCTTCGCCAGTCGCGGAAGCGATATCGCCGCGATACTGGTGGAACCGGTGGCAGGTAACATGGGCGTCGTGCCGCCAGTGTCCGGGTTCCTCGAGGGCCTCCGGACACTCAGCCGGCGCCACGGAGCCCTGCTGGTCTTCGACGAGGTGATGACCGGGTGGCGAGTGCATCCCCAGGGGGCGCAGGTGCTGTATGGGGTCTCGCCGGACCTCACCTGCCTGGGCAAGGTAGTCGGCGGGGGACTTCCGGCCGCGGCCTTCGGCGGTCCCCGCGACCTGATGGAATACATCGCGCCCGCAGGGCCGGTCTACCAGGCCGGCACCCTCTCCGGCAATCCGCTCGCGATGGCCGCAGGGTTGGCGACGCTGGAGGTGCTGTCCCGGCCGGGCGTGTGGCAGCGGGCGGAGGCATGGGCGGGTCGGGCGGCTTCCGCTATGAGCCGGGCCGCGGAGCGAGCCGGAGTGTCGCTGACGGTTCAGCGCATCGGCACGATGTTCACCCCGTTCTTCACGGCTGATCCGGTTCGAGACTTTGCCGCGGCAAAGCGGACCGACCGGGAGGCATACAAGCGCTTCTTCCACGCCATGCTCGAAGCCGGCGTCTACCTGCCTCCGTCCCCGTTCGAGGCCGCCTTCGCCTCGTCGGTTCACGGTGAGGCCGAGCTCGAGGTCCTGGAGAACGGGCTCGGAGCCGCATGGCCGCGATAGCCATTGTCGGCGCCGGCCTGACCGGCCTGACCGCCGCGTATCGGCTCAAGCAGCGGGGAGCCAGGGTCGTGGTGTACGAAGCCGGCGACAGAATCGGTGGCTCGATCAAGTCCGAGCGCCGGGACGGGTATCTCGCGGAGTTAGGCCCCACTTCGATGGCGGCACCGTCGGGGTCGGTTGCGGGTCTGCTATCCGATCTCCGGCTCGAGGCCTCCCGGGTGACTGCGTCGCCTGAAGCCACAAACCGGTACATCGTCCGCCGGGGACGGCTGGCCCGGCTGCCGATGTCACCCGCGGAGCTTCTGACCACGCGCCTCCTGTCCAACGTCGCCAAGCTGGCCATCTTCGGAGAGCCGCTGGTCGAGGCCAGCGATTCCCCGCTCGAGGAAAGCGTGGCGGCATTTGTCCGGCGTCGCTTCAACCAGGAAGTACTGGACTATATCGTCAATCCCTTCATCGCGGGAATCTTCGCCGGAGATCCTGAGCAGCTCTCGGTGCGGCATGCCGTGCCCAAGCTCCACGCCCTGGAGCGCAGCCACGGTTCCGTCATGAAGGCGTTGATGCAGATGATGAAGACTCGGCGGGAGATGCCCGGGCCAGGGGCCGTGATCTCGTTTCGTGGCGGACTACAGGAAATCCCGGATGCCCTGGGACGCGAGCTCCACAGCGAAGTGCGGCTTCGGTCGCCCGTCACCCAGCTGCGTTCGGGACCCAAGGGCTGGACGGTGGGAGCTGCCTTTCAGACCCCCGAATTATTTGACGCGGTGGTCTATGCCGCTCCGGCACACAATCTCGATGAGATCGATCTCGACCTGGTGGCCGCGGAGCGGCTGTCCACGCTATCGAGCATCCTGCATCCGCCGGTCGCGGTTCTCGCACTGGGATTCCGGCGGGATCAGGTGACGCATGCGCTCGACGGGTTCGGGTTCCTGACTCCCGAGGTCGAGCGCAGGCGGGTCCTCGGGGCGATCTTCTCCTCCTCGCTGTTTCCCGACCGCGCTCCGGAGGGCCACGTGATGCTGACCGCGTTCGTCGGTGGCACCCGCGACCCCGACTTCGTACAGGCCGATCCGCAGACACTTACTGCGCGAGTATTGGACGATCTGCGGCCATTGCTCGGCACCCGGGCGGAGCCGACCTTTCGGGCGGTTCAGGTCTGGCCCAAGGCCATCCCCCAGTATGTTCTGGGCTACGGCAGGTTCAAGGAGATTGCGGACGACGTGGAACGGCGGAATTCCGGACTGGTACTGGCCGGGACCTACCGGGATGGGGTGTCTCTCGGAGACGCGATCGCGTCGGGCGAACAGGCAGCCGCCCGGATCGGAGAGTTACTGGGTATCGATGGTCTGGCCGCCGCCGGTCAGTCTCCCGCCCGAAGCGTCTCCGCCGCGGGGCCGGATTGAGGCCGCCGGGTGCGCGCCTCCAGATTGGCACCCGCAGCAGCGCGCTGGCACTCTGGCAGACCGAGCGGGTTCGCTTCCTTCTTCGGGCCTCAGGCTGCGAGACCGAGCGCGTCGAGATCAAGACCACCGGCGACCTGACGCCCGACATACCGCTGGCCCAGATCGGCAGCCGGTCTTTATTCACCAAGCAGATTGACGACGCCCTCCTCGATAACCGGATCGATCTCGCGGTTCACTCCCTCAAGGACCTGCCGACCGAGCTTCCGGCGGGAATCGTCATCGCGGCCGTGAGCGTGCGGGAAGACCCCCGCGATGCGCTCGTGGGCCGGAACCCGGTGCGCTGGAGCGAGCTTCCGAGGGAGGGATTGATCGCAACCAGCAGCCTTCGGCGCCGGGCCCAACTGCTTCACTCCCGTCCTGATCTTCGGATCGTAGACATTCGCGGCAACGTCGACACCAGGCTTGCCAAGCTGGATGTACGTCCGGAATGGAGCGGAACCGTGCTCGCAACAGCGGGTCTCGTGCGACTTGGCCTGGCCCACAGGATCGGTGAGCGGCTTCCGCCCGAGATCATGCTGCCGGCGCCGGGTCAGGGCGCGCTCGCGGTGACCGTGCGGGCGGACGATGCGGACGTGCACCGGGCCGTCCGTAAGGCGGTGCACGATGACCTTACCGCGGTCGAAGTTGCCGCGGAGCGAGCCTTCCTACGGAGTCTCGAAGGAGGTTGCCAGGTTCCAGTCGCCGCGTTGGCCAGGCTCGAAGGCGCTTCCTCCCATCCGGTGCTGGTGCTTCAGGGCCGGGTAATTTCGCTCGGCGGGGACCGGCTGGTCGAAGGGGTCGAAGCCCGCGAGGCGAGGAATGAAGCGGCGGCGGCGGCGCTCGGGACTGCGTTGGCCCAGCGGCTATTGGGAGAAGGCGCCACGGCAATCCTGGCCGAGGTGCGTGAGGCGGCGGCGCCTTCCGTCCCCGAGCCCTGATGCTGGAAACCGTGGTCGTGACGGCCTCAACCGGAGCCTTCCCCGGCTTGAAGGAAGCATTGCAGGCCATCCCCGTTCTGGTCGAGGAGCATCCGTTGATGACCTTCGCCCCGCCAGCAGATTGGGCTCTGCTGGACTCGGCGCTGGACCGATGGGACTCTTACGCCGCTGTCGCCTTCACGTCTCCGCGGGCGGCAGCCGCCGTGCTGGAGCGGCTGGCCGGCAGGCGCCCTCGGGACCAGAATCGCCCGACGGTGTGGGCGGGAGGCGCGGCCACCCGGGCCGCGCTCGGTGCCACCCTGGGGCAGGTTCTCACGCCGAGTGAGGCCGATTCCGAGACGTTGGGGGTGGCGGAAGCGCTCGCCCGGGCGATGCTCGATGCCGGAGTCGGCGGCCCCGTGCTATTTCCCTGTGGTGACTACCGGCGGGATGAGTTGCCGGAGCGGCTTCGGAGCCGGGGCCTCACGGTGGAGGAGGCCGTGTGCTATCGCTCGGTGCTTGCCAGTGAATCGGTGGCTCACGCGGCTGCCGCCCTTGGCACCATGCTCGTGGTAGCCAGCCCAACCGTGGCGAGCCTTCTGGTGCGCGCCTGCCCTGCGGACGCCAGGCCAGATCTGCTGGCTGTCGGCCCAACCACGGCCGCCTCCGCTCGCGCATCCGGCTGGCCGCCCGCCGCAGTGGCCTCAAGCCCGAGCGCTGGGGCACTTGCGGCCGCGGTGAGGGACGTGCTCGCCCGGCGAGTCGCCCATGAATGACCTGCTACTGCGGGCGTGCCGCCGGGAGTCGGTGGAGCGGCCTCCGGTGTGGATGATGCGACAGGCCGGACGCTACCTTCCCCAATATCGTGCGGTGCGGGCGCGGGCCGATTTCCTCACCATGGTGGGGACGCCCGAGTTAGCGGTGGAGGTGACGCTCCAGCCCGTGGATCTCATCGGAGTAGACGCGGCGATCATCTTCAGCGACATCCTCGTGGTTCCCCAGGCAATGGGACTCACGCTGACGGTAGAAGACGGGATCGGACCGCGCTTTCACGATCCGGTACGCTCGCCTGCTGACTTTGATCGCCTGCGCGACGTCCAGCCCGAGGAGGGCTTGGTGCATGTGCTCGACGCGGTGCGCCTCGCCCGGCGGACGCTGGCGGATCGGGTGCCGTTGATCGGTTTCGCCGGTGCTCCCTGGACGCTCATGAGCTACATGATCGAGGGTGGCGGCTCCAAGTCGTTCAGCCTCGCGAAGCGTCTGCTGGTGGAGGACCCGGCTCGAGCGCACCGGCTGCTGGGGCGGCTGGCCGACATCGTCGGAAGGTTTCTGGTGGCCCAGGTGAAGGCCGGTGCCCAGGTCGTGCAGCTGTTCGACTCGTGGTCCGGCGCGCTCGGACCCAGTGACTTCCGCGAATTCTCACTGCCCTATCTGGCGCGAGCGGCACGGCTGGCCGGCACTGGCGGCGCGCCCGTTATCGTGTTCGCACCTGGTTCGGGGTGGGCCTTGGAGGAGATTGCGCGAGAGACCGGGGCGAACGTGGTGGGTGTCGACTGGCAGACCGGTGCGGCCGATGCGCGGCGCCGGCTGCCCCCTTCAAGCGTCACCCTCCAGGGCAACCTGGACCCCTGCTGGTTGTATGCAGCTCCCTCCGTGATTCGGGAGCGAACCCACCGAATGCTGGACGAGTTTGGCGGCCACGCTCACATCGCCAACCTGGGACACGGGATCCTGCCTGACGTACCGGTGGCCCATGCCCGCGCCTTTGTCGAGGCGGTCCAGGAGTGGCGCCCCAGGTGACAGAGGCAGGCGGACTTCGCGGCGAGGTGGCCGGTTGGATCGAAGGCCTTCACGAGCAGACGACCGAGTATTTCACGCGACTGGATCGGGGCGGATCATTTCGGGAGGACCGCTGGGAACGGCCCGGCGGCGGGGGCGGCGTCAGCCGCGTTCTGAGCAACGGCGTGACCTTCGAGAAGGCCGGAGTGAACCGCTCGAGCGTTGAGGGCGCTCTGGATCCGCAGCTCGCGCAGCGGATCGGCGCCCGGACATCGGGCCTGGAGCCGCTGAACTTCTCGGTTTCCGGGCTCAGCCTGGTGATCCACCCCCGGAGCCCGCTGGTTCCCACCGTTCACCTCAACGTCCGCTACTTCGAGATCGCGCGTCCCACCGGAGAGACGGTCGATGCCTGGTTCGGTGGCGGGACCGACCTGACGCCGACGTATCCCTTTCCGGAGGACGCCAGCCACTTTCATCGCACGCTCAAGACGGCCTGCGACCGGCACCATCCAGCGTTCTATCCCCGGTTCAAGACCTGGTGCGACCACTATTTCGTGAACACGCACCGGGGCGACGAGCGGCGGGGCATCGGCGGCATCTTCTTCGACCATCTGCGGGTCGGAGAGAGCGGACTGACTCTGACCCAATTATTCGATTTCGTAGCCGGCGTGGGGGAGATCCTGCCCGCTGCGTATGGGCCCCTCGTCGACCGCCGGCGCACCCTTTCCTTTGGGGAGCGGGAGCGCCATTTCCAGCTGATCCGCCGGGGACGCTATGCCGAGTTCAACCTGGTTCACGACCGGGGGACTCTCTTTGGCTTACAGACCGGGGCCAGGATCGAAAGCGTATTGATGAGTCTGCCGCCGGAGGCCGCATGGGACTACTCGCCGGTCTACCAGCCGGGCTCCTTCGAGGCGGAGCTGATGGCGATGCTGGAGCCCCGGGACTGGGCCGTCTAGGCGGATTCCCCTGGCTCAGTCTTCCGAGAACGGCACCGGGTTCAATGAGTGGATGTCGTGACCTCCAGGATACTGAACCGGGACATCAAGAGTCGCACTGGGCCGATCCGGGTCCCGGGTAGCCTCCGCCGGCCGGCACGGCTACCCTCCAGAGCAGGCACCACGCTTCCCATGATCGTCTACGCTCGACCTCCTGGAGTGGCCATGTGGATTGACCGCGCAGCGCTCGTCTCGATCGTCTTCCTCTCCTCCACCGGCTTTGCCTGTGGGCAGCGCGCTGGGGGACAGTCAGCGGAACAGCCCGAATCCCGGGCTTCCGCCGGCACCCCGGCCACGGCTACGACCTGCCCGCCGCTGGAAACCCGCCAGCCCAACGTCCCGGATCAGCGTCCGGCGTTTGCAGGCCAGACCCGCACCTGCGGCGTGAAGTCGAACGTCGCGTTCGATGTGGCCGTGGTGGCGAAGGGTCTGGAGCACCCCTGGGCGGTTGAGCCGCTCCCGGGCGGCGACGTGCTGGTCACCGAGAAGCCGGGGCGCATGCGCATCGTTACGGCCGCGGGCAGGGTCAGCCAGCCGATTTCCGGCCTCCCCGGGGTCGCCGCGGCCGGCCAGGGTGGCTTGCTCGACGTGGCGCTCGGCCCCAGCTTCGAGTCCGACAGGACGATTTTCTGGAGCTACAGCGAGCCCCGGAAAGGCGGGAACGCAACCAGCGTTGCGCGCGGGGTGCTGGCGCCGGACCAGCGGAGCCTGGGACAGGTGAAGGTGATCTTCCGGGCGATGCCGACCTACGACGGGGACAAGCATTTCGGCTCCCGCCTCGCCTTCGGCCCGGACGGCATGCTGTACATCACGCTGGGCGAGCGGTCGGACACCCCAATGCGGCCGCAGGCGCAGCGGCTTGATAGCCACATGGGGAAGATCATTCGCATCAGTCCCGACGGCTCGGTTCCGAAGGACAATCCCTTCGTTGGCCAGTCCAACGCCTTGCCCGAGATCTGGTCTCGCGGCCACCGGAACGTCCAGGCGGCGGCGTTCGACTCGCAGGGGCGGCTGTGGGAGGTCGAGCACGGAACCAACGGTGGTGACGAGCTGAATCGGGTCGAGAAGGGAAAGAATTACGGTTGGCCGGTGCAGGCGTATGGCGAGGAGTATTCCGGGTCACCCATCGCGGGTGCAACGACCGTGCGCGAGGGTATGGAGCAGCCGGTCTATTACTGGGATCCGGTCATCGCCCCGTCCGGCGCGCAGTTCTATAGTGGTGAGGCGTTTCCGGCCTGGAAAGGCAGCCTCTTCGTGGGCGGGATGAGGGACCACAAGCTGGTGCGCCTGACCCTCGACAACGATCGGGTGACCGGCGAGGAACACCTGCTCGAGGACCGGGATCAGCGGGTGCGTGACGTGCGGCAGGGACCGGACGGAGCCCTGTACGTCGTCACCGATGAGCAGAACGGCCAACTCTGGAAGATCTCGCCGCGTCGCTGAAGCCAGTGTACCCGGACGATCACAAGCCCCGCTCGGAAAGAATCCTCCGACGGGGCTTCTGCCATCTATCTCTCTCGCTTTCCGTTCCCCGCGGCCATCGCTTGTCGCATGGCGTCGAAGAGCTCCTCCTCGCCGAACGGCTTTCGGAGATGGGGTACCGGCCCGGCGCCGCGGATCAGGTCCAGGGTCTCCGGGTCATCACGCCCGGTGATGAGCACCGCGGCAAGGCGCTTCCCCGTCGCACCGAGCGCCTGCACCAGCGCGACCCCGGTCATGCCCGGAAGATTGATATCCACAATGAGGCAGTCGAAGCGCTCCTGTTGGCCTCGCTCCAGGAACTCTTCGGCGCAGGCAAAAGTCAGCGCCGAGAAGTCGGCCGCACGCAGCAGATCGGCCATGGCGGCCCGAATACCTGCGTCGTCGTCGATCACGGCGATCCTCTGGTTCTCAAACTTCATTCGACCGACGCTCGTGGAAGGGACCGGCCGTGGCGATCTGCTTGTGGGGCCTCCAGGACCGAGACGATCGGACCGCCTGACGTCACGACGAGCTCACCGGCAAGACGAACTGGAACGTTGCTCCGCCACCGGGGTTTGGCGTCCCCCACAGCCGACCATCCAGGGTCTCGATGATCGACCGACTGATCGCGAGTCCCATTCCCAACCCGTCGGGTTTGGTGGTGTAGAAGGCTTCGAACAGCTTGCCCCCCTGCTCGGGCCCAAAACCAACCCCGGTATCCTGCACCGCCACCTGGATCCCGGGCAGTCCGTCGAGGTTATCCCGGTTCACCCGGATGAGAAGCTCGCGGGGGCCATCGGCGGTCCCGGCCATGGCCTGGATCGCGTTGGTGATCAGGTTCAGCACGACCTGCTGCAGCTGAACCCAGTCGCCGTGCACGGACGGAAGATTCGCCGGCAGTGACCTGCGGAGCAGGATCCGTTGCCTCACCAGGTCGGGCTTGATCGCATCCAGAACCTCACCCACGACCTGCGCCAGGTCGACCGGGCCGAGCTCCATTGGCGACTTCTTGAAGAGCGAGCGCACGCCGGCCAGGACGTCCCCGGCCCGTTTCCCATCCTTGATGACCCGCTGAGCGGCCGCCTTCGCCTGTTCGACATCCGGCACCTCGCGCGCCAGCCAGCGATGACAGGCGTTGGCGTTCGCAACCACAGCGGCCAGCGGTTGGTTGACCTCATGGGCGATCGAGGCCGCAAACTCGCCGATCGTGGTGGCACGGGTGACCCGCGCCAATTCGGCCCGTGCCTCCTCCAGGGCAGCCTCGGTCCGCTTGCGATCCGAGACATCCATCGTGGTACCGACAAACTCTATGAGGCGGCCGGTCTCGTCCACGACGGCCTGGTCCATCCCGTGGAGGAACTTTATGGTCCCGTCGGGCAGAACGACCCGAAACTCGCGATCGACGCCTCGCTTCTCCCGAAGTGCCTGCGCAAAGTCATGTTGCATCCAGGGCACGTCCTCGGGGTGGACTCGTCGCCAGAACAGCTCCAGGGAGGGCTTGGTCGTGGCAGGATCGTAACCCAGGAGGCGGCAGTGTTCCTCGGACCACACCAGCTCCTGGGTGGCGACAACCCAGGCCCAGCTGCCGGTATGACTGAGCCTCTGACCTTCGGAGAAGAAAACCTCGCTCTTTCGTGCCGCTTCCGCGGTCTGCGTCGCCAACAGGGTGGACCGTTGGTTCACTCTGGTCTCCCCTACAAACATGGCCAGCATGAGGGCGAGCATTATCCCGCAGGTAGCCAGGATGGCGTAGAGGTACGTGCCGGCGCGTCCGGCGAGCTCAGGAGCAGGGGCGGCAGTGAAGAGAAGCACGGCCAGCGCTGCAAGCGCGAGGACCAGCCATACCAGCGCGGCAGACACCAGGCGTAGGGTCGTCTGAGTCGTCATGGCTCACCGCACAAGGGAGAACGACAGTCGCGTTGGAGTGTAGGGCAGGAAGAGGTTCCCCGGATAGAACCTCCGTGCGACTTCCGGGTGCGCTCCCATCGGGCTATGCCTCCTCCGCAGTCGCGGGAATAGGGGCCTCGAAGTCGCTCGCGCTCGCCACAGTTGTGGGTCCGTCGCACAGGTACTGCCTGCAGCAGATCAGCGGCTAAGTCAAAGTAGGATCAATGCTTGTGCGGCCGCCACGGATGGTGTGCAAAGTCCGCCACTGATTGGCACGGCTCTGGCGCATGCGGCTGCCGTCACCGGGGTTGCAAAGTCACGCGCAATACCCGTCGGCTTCCCTAGGCACTCTGTCGCTCTTTTGGGTGGGATGATTCTATGCGATCAATTGGTCTGCTGGCTGTCGTGAGCGGGATGCTGGTGCTGGCTTCAGCGTGTAGCGATGGTGCGGGCACGACTCCGCCCGATAACCTGGCGCCGGTAGCGAACTTCGCGGTGCCGCCGTGCACCATCAACGTGGAATGTGCCTTTGCCAGCAGCAGCACCGATGATGTGCAGGTGACCGAGTGGAGCTGGGATTTCAACGGCGACGGCACACCTGACAAGACCACGGCGAACGCGGCATACACCTATAGCACCGCAGCGGACTTCAACGTCAGCCTGACGGTGCACGATGCCGAGGGCTTGAGCCACACGAAAACCAGCTCCATAACCATCGCTCCCCCGGTCAACTCCCCACCGACGGCGGGCTTCACGCACGCGTGTACTGCACTGGACTGCACCTTCACCAGCACCAGCGCCGACGTGGCCCCAGGGACCATCGCCACCTATGCCTGGACCTTCGGGGACGGTGGTACGGCCGACGGGAATACGCCGTCGCATAGGTACAGCGTCACCGCCTCTACTGAGTTTACGGTCACTCTGACCGTGACGGACAATGATGGCGCCACCGGGGTCGCAACGCAGACGATCACCGTTGCTCCGGTCCCCTCGGTGAATACCCCACCGACGGCCAACTTTACTCACGCCTGCAATGCGGTGAACTGTACCTTCGTCAGCACCAGCAGCGACGTGGCCCCCGGCACCATCGCGACCTATGCCTGGACCTTCGGCGACGGCGGTACGGCCGGGGTGAGCAATCCACTGCACAGCTACACCGCTACCGCCACCACGGTCTTCACGGTTACCCTCACCGTGACGGACAACGAGGGCGCCACTGCCGTCGCGACCAAGACGATCACCATCACACCCGTCCCCACGGCCAATACCCCGCCGACGGCCGGCTTTACCCACGCGTGCAATGCGGCAAGCTGTACGTTTATCAGCACCAGCACCGACGCGGCCCCGGGGACCATCACCTCGTATGCCTGGACCTTTGGCGACGGCGGTACGGCCGTGGTGAACAACCCGGCGCATAGCTACACCGTTACCGCCCCGACGGACTTCACGGTCACCCTCACCGTGACGGACAACGAGGGCGGCTCCGACGTCGAGTCGAAGACAATCACCGTCAACCCGGTTCCCTCGGCCAATACGCCACCGACGGCGAACTTTAACCCCTGGTGCTATGGAGAGGGCTGCATCTTCATCAGTACCAGCACTGACCTGGCCCCCGGTACCATCGCTACCTATGCCTGGACCTTCGGCGACGGCGGTACGGCCGACTGGAAGGCACCGTCACACAGCTACGCCGTGGCGGGCAAGACCAGCTTCACGGTCACCCTCACGGTTACCGACAATGAGGGCGCCACCGCCGTCGCGACCAAGACGGTCACGGTGATTCCGTTGCCTCCAGCAGTCCAGGGTTGCACCACCACGGGCAAGATCGTGGACTGTGTCCTCGACATTCCGTCCCGGTCCACCCTGAAGCTCAAGCTGGTCGGCATCAGCTGCGACCCCCGCGCCATCCTGGGGAGCAGAATTACCACCCCGCCGCCGGTAGGCGACCAGGTCTTTCTGAGCGTGTGCTGGATGACGCCCCCCCAGGAGCTCGGGGTATTCGGCGGCAAACTCGATGAGCTGATCGTGTACCAGGCGGGCACTCAGGCGCGGATATGGTTCACCCAGGGCGACGCTAACCCGGCTTCGCGGGTCCTGGGCGCCCCGGCCGGCCGCTTGGAGGGAAACTACCCCGACTGGAAGCTCAGTTTCGAGGATGGGGAGAATCCGGGTGCACCAGGGGAGCCGGATTTCACCGACGTCGTTATGGAGGTACACGCGACGGCTCGCTAGCCGTCGGCCGCACCCGAAGCTTCCGAGCGCCTGCTCCGAGACCTGGCAGATCTTCGCCGAGCTAACTTGGGGCAGGCAGCGGAAGCTGCTAACTTGGAGGGTGGTTGTATCTTCGGGGCGGTAGCTCAGCTGGGAGAGCACCTGCTTTGCAAGCAGGGGGTCACCGGTTCGATCCCGGTCCGCTCCACTTAGCAAAAAGGTATGCGGGAGTAATGTTTGCACACTCAAACGGTCCGGCTTCGGCTGGGCCGTTCTTTTGTCGCAGAATTCTTCCCTCCCTCACTTGAAATCCGCTTGAATGTGCCGAATTACCCCCTGGCGGACAGGGCAACCCGGGCGCTCAAGGCCCGGGGCCTGTGGGTCGGTTAGGCGTCTAACCCATACCGGTCGAGGTGGACTCCACGTGCAGGGCCCACCCCGACCGTAGTGGCTAGTTGATTTGTACCCGCCAGATGAGGTAATGCGCGGCCTGATCGACGATGATAAAGGTCACGGCGTTGGTCGCGATCCGGTACGTCGAGTTGGCGGTCCTGAACGCGGTCCAGTTGGGATAATCCACGCCCTGATTACTCACCAGGCAGGTGTTGTCCGCCCGGCCCTCTACCCGCCCCACAAACTCGTCCCCATCGTTGCAGCCGGGTGCGTCCATGAACGCAAAGCTGTCCCAGCTGCCGTTGGCGTCGTGGTCGATCGGGATGCTCAGCCTCGGAACCCCGCCCTGATGCGGCCCACCCGCATAGCTGAAGTTGAGGTTGACCACGTCCTTGAGGAGCCGACCCCTGATGTAGTTAGGGACCTGCGTCACCCCCGCATAACTCCCGCTCGGACCTTGCACCCGGGTGTTTATCTCCGCTCCATCCCCTGTCGGGCTGAACTTCTGGCAGATGCCCAGGAATCCACCCCCCGGCGAGTCGGTCTCCCCCTCGAAGCAGGTCACCTGATAGGCGGACTGCGAACGAGGATTGTGGCGAGCCGGGGCGGTGGTCATTGCGGTCACTGCGCTGAGTTTCGGCATCATCCTGACGGCGGGAGTTGATGTTCCCGGAATCCGCGGAGCGGCCGATTGTTCGGTGGGTGAGGACTTATCGCAGCTCACGAGTGTCGACAGCAGCAGGGCGATGCCCACAACGGAGCGTTGAACGGTCATGGAGGGACTCCTTCGGAGATTCAGCGAGGAACTATGAGGTACCGGTGAGCGGGGCGAAAGTACGGCGCGGTACCGCACTCGGCTAGTAAGGGAGGCCCCCTCCTACCGCCGCTGCAAAAAGTTGCATCCGCCGCGACAGGATGGATTGCCCAGGAACTGGCCATTCCCCCGGACTCGTGGGTGGTGAACTGCCCGGCCAACCTGGGGTAGAACATCAGTGATGACACCATGTTACGATGGCCTGGCGGCTCCAGCCGGCGGTCAGACGGCCTCGAGAAAACTGTTGACAAATCGGGATGAGCTTGTAGACTGTACCCGGCGCGAGCACCGTGAAACGAGATGGCGCTGACTGGCGACCATTCCTTCGCGCCCTGCAAACGGCCGTACTCCCAGTACCCGAAGCAGACCCATTGCAAGCAAAGAGCGTCAGGAGCCACCGGGCATCCAGTGGCGGCCACGCTCATGGTCTTGAAATGACGCACACCTCTATGCGCTCGCCCCTGAATGCCCGCGTGTTGGCATTCGCCTGGTCCACCATCATCGCATCGGCTCTTGGATGCAGCTCTGAGCCGGTGACAGAGCCCGGCAGCACCATTGCCACCGACACCCCTGCTGCAGACAGCGATCCGTCGATGCTGGCCGCGGCGATCAAGGGTGTTCCGTTCGGCCCCTACAACATCATGAACAGCTACACCACGTATGCCTGGGGCCCGGCTCCCTTCACGCTGAGCCTCAACGGCAACACCGGAGCTGGTGGGGTCATCCAACAGATCCAGGCTGCCCGCAACAAGGGGCAGAAACTGATGCTGTCGCTGA
This sequence comes from uncultured Gemmatimonadales bacterium, assembly GCA_963742755.1. GTDB lineage: Bacteria > Gemmatimonadota > Gemmatimonadetes > Gemmatimonadales > GWC2-71-9 > CAVVWJ01. The sequence continues at coordinate 407,507 of CAVUMU010000010.1, read as the reverse complement.
CCGACGGTCGCCGGAGCTATCAGATCACTAACGGCAAGTTCGACATGGCGAAGTGGAAGGCCCGGATGGACGCCTACAACACCACGGCCATCAAGGCGGAAGTCGCGCGGGCACTCGCGGATGGCACGGTCATCGGGAACGCGACGATCAACGAGCCGAAGAATGCGGAGTGGGGCGGGGTGGTCAACAAGGCCGTCATGGATGAAATGTGCGGGTACGTCAAGAAGATCTTCCCGGGACTTCCCGCGGGGCCCATCACGGTGCACTGGTGGCTCAGGGATCAAACCTTCCGGACCTGCGACTTCATCGTGGATCAGTACACCTGGGACCAGCCACCGCTGGGCTGGGGAACCCCCGGAGGTAAAGGGAACGTCGTGGCATGGCGCGATGCGGCGCTGGCACAGGCCAAGAAGGAAGGAATCACTATCGCGTTCAGCATGAACGTCCTCGATGGCGGAATCATCGGGTCGACCTGTCCGCTCACCACCACCGGTGGGCCGGGCACCTATGCCGGACACTGCGCAATGACGCCGAGCCAGGTACGAGACTTTGGCCGGGCGCTCGGCCCCTCCGGCTGCGCCATGCTCATGTGGATGTATAACGGAACGTTCATGTCGAAGTCGACGAACATCCAGGCCTTCAAGGATGTGGCGGCCACGCTGGCCACCGTCCCCGGCCGAAGCTGTGCCCGCGGTTCGACCACGGTCACGCCACCACCGCCCCCCCCACCCCCACCGCCGCCGTCGGGGTCTATTGCGCTCAGCGCAACCGGCCGCACCGCGGGGGGTGCGCAGTACATGTCGCTCAAGTGGAGCGGCGCCACAGGCACGACGGTCGATATCTATCGCAACGGAGCCTTTCTGAGGAACACGGCCAACGACGGCAGCGACACCAATGGCCGCACCTACTCTGGGGCCGCTACTTACACCTTCAAAGTTTGTCAGGCTAAGAGCACGACCTGCTCGGCCACAGTCACCGTACGGTTCTAACGGCGCGCCCCGCTGCCAGGACCTCTGCCGAACGATAGGCAGGGCCCTGAACAGCGGGGCTCAGCCGTGTGATTTCGCGAAACGGCACCACACGGTTTCATTTCTATTTCCTCTTACGCTTGCCTGCGCGCAGGCAGGAATGTTAGGATAACACCCGCGCACGTTTCCCCTTCGCAGAGGCTCTCCTGACTCCATTTCTGCCGGTAGCTACCACGATCCTGGTGGTAGACGACGAGCGGATTTCCCGTAGGGTCGCGTACCGGATTCTTACGGAAGAGGGCTTTCGGGTGCTCGAAGCCGATTCCGGTCTGGAAGCGCTCGACGTAATTCGACTCGCTCACGGACGGATCGACCTGCTGCTGATCGATGTCGTAATGCCCGAGTGCGACGGGGTGGCTACCGGCCAGAACGTCCTGCAGCAATGGCCGGATCAGCGAATTCTGTATATGTCCGCGCATCCCGCCGAGGTCCTCGCGCAACACGGACTGAGCTCGCTCAACGTCCCCTTCCTCGCCAAGCCCTATACCCGGGGCGAGGTGTTGGCTAAGGTGGCGCAGGCGCTCGAACGGCCAAGCCAGCAACGGACCACCTAGCCGCCGACGAAGCTTACTCTCCTCCCAGGTTCAACCCCAGAAGCAGCACCGCCTCAGACAGTCGCTCGCGATTCCTCGTTCAACGCCGCTTGAAGTACTGCACGGCCCGCTCATGTTTTTCCGCTGCCGCCCGGGTCTTGAAGGTGCCGAGATTGCGGCGCTTGCCCGTCTTCGGATTCTTCTTCCTCGAGTAGAGCCGATACTCGCCTGTCGCCAGCTTCCGGATCATCGGTGATTCGCTTTCGCCCAAGGTCCACCAGAAGAGTTGTGAGTCAACCACCGCTTTGTCGAGGCGTCGAATCCGGGAGCGGCCTGCCGCTTGCAAGGTCCGGCCCCAGGAGCGTCCCCGGACCTGGAGCCACACCGCCACCTCCGGCTGCACTTCAGGACGCCTTCTCCTGATAGGATGGGCACTTCGCGCCCCGCGACGGTTTTCGGACCCTCTGCTCCATCCGGCGTTCTGGCTGTTGCCCTGGCGCCCCCGCCGTCGCGCCGAGGCGACAGCAAGTCTCCCGTGAAATGCCGTCCTGTTGTTGCCCTGCTGATGGCCGCGACTACCACCTGCGGCGAGCCCCTGGCTCCTCCTGAGTCGATGCCGGCGGCAATTACGATTCTGGGGGGCAACGACCAAGTGGGTGTGGTCGGTCAGACGCTACCCGACTCTTTCGTGGTCCGGGTCTTGGATCGGGAGAGCCAGCCCCTTGCCGGAGCGAAGGTAGAGTTTGGCCCCCCGGACGCCCCTTCCGCGGCCGTTTCTCCCACCGTGGTCACCTCTGATGCTCAGGGCCGAGTCGCGGCACGCGGCGTCCTGGGCACTACTCCGGGCGACTGGAACTACCGCGCCCGGGTCATTGATCGGCTGGGTCGAACTGTTAGCGCAGAGCTCGCCGCCAGGGCGCTCACCGGCCCGCCGAGTACCATGGTGGCGGCTGAGGGCGACGACCAGCAGGGACGGGTCGGGCTGCCGCTGGCCGATTCGCTGGTGGTACGGGCCCAGGATCAGTTCAAGAATCCCGTGGCCGGCATAGAGGTGACCTGGGCCGCGGTTGGTGGGGGTAGCGTGAGTGCGGCGACCAGCGTGACCGCCCTCGACGGATTGGCGGCGGTCGAGCGCACCCTCGGCCCCGAGTCAGGGAGCCAGGGAGCAACCGCTGCCATCGCCGGGCTCGACTCGCCGGTCACGTTCCACCTCACGGCGGTTGTCGGCGATGCATCGGCAATGGTTACGGTGGCCGGCAGCGGCCAGACGGGCCCGGTAGGAGCGCCGCTGCGGACTCGGGGCCAGGTACGAATCGTCGACCCCTACGGGAACCCGGTCCCGAAGCAGGCCGTAACCTGGTCCGCGGGTCAGGGCGGCTCGGCAGATCCGGCCTCGGCGCTGAGCGATGGCGAGGGGGTCGCCGCCACGGTATGGACTTTGGGAGGAGCGCTAGGCGGTCAAACATTGACCGCTACGGCGACGGGGGTTCCCGGAGTGACCCTCACCGCCAAAGCCACCCCGGGATCACCGGCGCAGGTTGCGATCATCACCCAGCCACCGATCTCCGCGGTCAATGGAGCTCCATTCGAGCGCCGCCCCCAAGTCGAGCTGCGCGACTCCTATGGGAACCGCTCCCCGGCGGACGGTGTGCCGATCGCCGCGGACGTGGCTAGCGGGGCAGGGGCTGATCTGGCGGGCACCTTGTCCGTCAAGACGGTTGGCGGGGTGTCCACATTCGCCGACCTGCAGCTGCGGGGACCGGCCGGCAGCTACACCCTGAAGTTCACCTCATCCAATCTGAGTTCGGACCCGTCGGCACCTGTCTCACTCGTCGCAGGAACCCCGGCCAGTATCACGGTAAAGGCGCAGCCGTCGGCCAAGGCAACGGCGGGGCATCCGTTCCAGCGTCAGCCAGCGCTCGAGGTTCGGGATGAGGGTGGCAACCTGTTGAGTGGAGTGCCGGTCACTGCGTCGATTCAATCGGGTGGAGGGACGCTATCGGGGGCTACGGTCGTAACCACTGTGCAGGGCGTGGCGACCTATCAGGCTCTGGCGATCGGTGGGAACGGTGGTCCTCGAACCCTGCGATTTGCGGCCGGGGCTGCCACCGTCACGTCGGATCAGATTCTCGTCACCGCTCCCCCGGAGGCCACCGTGGGAGAGTGGTCTTCCGTGGTTCCCTCACCATTGGTCGCCACCCACATGCACCTGCTGCCCGACGGGCTGGTGCTCATGTTCGGGAACAAGAGCCTGCCCCGCCTCTGGGACGCCGCGACCGGTAAGTTCACCACGCTGCCGACCCCCGCGAACGTGTTCTGCTCCGGACACACGTTCCTGCCTGACGGCCGGCTGCTGGTGACCGGGGGACATATCACCGACTCCCACGGGTTGCCCGCTGCCACGCTCTTCGATTATCGCACCAAGAGTTGGACTCACGGGCCCGCGATGGCGAAAGGCCGGTGGTACCCCACTGCGACCACCCTGGCCAACGGTGAGGTGCTGACGGTCGCGGGCACGGATGAGGACGGGCTCACTGTGACGGTTCCCGAGGTGTGGACTGCGGGTGACACGTGGCGGCAGCTCACGACGGCTTCACGGACGCAGCCGTATTACCCCAGAATGTTCGTTGCCCCGAATGGCAGGGTGTACGACGTGGGGCCGTCCCAGACTCTCCGCTCGCTCAATCCGACCGGCACAGGATCCTGGAGCACGACGGCCGCCTCCAGCCAGACCTATCGCGACTACGGGTCGGCGGTGATGTATCAGCCCGGCAAGGTTCTGATCGTGGGCGGTGGCGGACTGGACAGCAACTCGGCTCCCACGGCAACGGCGGAGGTGATGGATCTCAGGCAGGCATCGCCGTCGTGGCGGCCGGTCCAGTCGATGCAGTATCGGCGGCGGCACCTCAACGCCACCCTGCTGCCGACAGGCGAGGTGCTCGTCACCGGGGGTACCAGCGCCGCAGGCTTCAACAATCCGGCCGGGTCGGTCCATGCCGCGGAGCTGTGGAATCCCGATACCGAGCAGTGGACTACTCTATCGAGTAACCAGGTGGACCGGGTGTATCACTCCACCACCTTGTTGCTTCCGGATGGCAGGGTACTCCACAGCGGAAGCGGCCAGAGCCGCGCCCCGGACCAGCTGAACTATGAGATCTTCTCGCCGCCCTATCTCTTCAAAGGCGCACGCCCAAGCATCAGCAGCGCGCCCGTTACCGCGGGTTACGGACAGACCTTTGCGGTGGGTACCCCGGACGCCGGGTCCATTACCAAGGTCTCGCTGATCCGGCTCGGTTCGGTGACGCACGCGTTCGACCAGAACCAGCGGTTCAACCAGCTGGCGTTTACCCGGACCTCCGATGGCTTGCTCGTGACCGCCCCCAGCGGGGGAAGCCTCGCACCGCCGGGTCACTACATGCTGTTCATTCTGGACGGGAGTGGGGTGCCGTCGGTAGCCAGAGTTGTCCGGCTACAGTAGAGATCGAGGGGGGGCCGCGGCTAGCTCGTCCGAATCCGCCGGTATCTCGCGTTCACCAGCTCATACACCCCATACGCCACCAGGCCCAACGCCACCACCACGAACGGCCATCGGCCGAATTGGGCGACCATGCCGAGGGATTCCCGGACGCCGCCCACCTGTGCGGCATCGTGCCGCGAGGCGGCGCGAGCCAGAAAGAATCCGATCAGACAGAACACGATACCCCGGGCAGCAATGCCAAAGCGACTCACGCCTATCACCCAACCGCGGGCCGGCTCTCGCAGCTGGCTCAGGTCGAGCTGACTACCCAGCTTCGGCGCGTAGGCGCGATAGAGCTGGTACACCCCGTAGCCGGCAACGCTCCCCGCGGCGATCCAGACCAGTAACGCGCCGCCCGGCAGGTCAAAGGCGAACGAGGTCCATTCCCGGGCCTGATCGTTGTTGGCTGCGGACCGGTCGCCGTAGGCGAGCCGGAGAGCGGTGAGCGCCAATGCGCCGTGCAGGAGCCCCCGTCCGGCTGACCCGGCTCGCAGGGCAACTCCCTTTGCCCCCAGGCCCCGGCCCACTGGGTCCACGATCGCTTCCACCACCCGCCACACCGCATACCCCACGAGTCCGCCGGCCATGACGAGCAGCACGACGCGTCCGAAAGTCATGCCGTGCACCAGTTGGAGTGCACCGTGCGTGTCCGTCGTTCTCCCGGGCCCGAAGGCGGCTCGAGCCGCAACTAATCCGATGGTGACGTACAGAAGGGCCTTCGCGAGATAGCCAATGCGGGCGAGCCGCTCGACCCAGGGAGCGACGTCTCTCATCGTAGGCGCCGTCACCTGGACTCCAGTCTTCTCCACGCCGGGCCTTATGGGTTTGGGGGCGTCTAAGGTGGTCAAGGGTCCAGAGTCTAAGGTCTAGGGTTCGAGGCGTAAGGGCAACCACTCTGCTCCCCAAAAAACCACACACCGACACCCTCGCCCGTAGGTGAGGATGCCGGTGCATGGGTCGGGTGTTCCCGTGACGCAGAGCGCCCGGGAAAGCTCAGGTCGTCAGAACCGTGCCGTAGCGGCTGAAGTCGTCCAGGATGCGGCCGGTACCCCGAACCACCGAGGTCAGCGGATCTTCATCCACCCGCACGGGAAGGCCGGTCTCATCCATCAGCCGCTGGTCGAGTCCCCGGATCAGGGAGCCACCACCGGTAAGCATGATGCCATGCTCCAGCACGTCACTGGCCAGCTCCGGCGGGGTCATTTCCAGCGCGCGGCGCACGGCATTGATGATATGCGAGACCGGCTCCTGGATCGCGTCGCGGACACCGGCCGAGTCGATGCGAATGGTCTTGGGCAGGCCGGAGACGAGGTCGCGTCCCTTGACGTCCATCTCTCCCTCGCGCTCCAGCATGGTCGCGGAGCCGAGACCGATCTTGATGCGTTCGGCCGTGGGCTCGCCGATGAGGAGGCTGTACGTCTTGCGCATGAACTGGACGATTGCCTGGTCCAGTTCATCTCCGCCAGTGCGGATGGAGGCATCACAGACGATTCCGGAGAGGGCGATGACCGCGATGTTGGTGGTGCCGCCCCCGATGTCGATTACCATGCTGCCGACCGGCGTGTCCACCGGCAGGCCGACTCCGATCGCCGCGGCCATCGGCTCGGCGACCATGTAGAGCTTCTTGACGCCGGCGGACTGGGCCGAGTCGCGGACGGCACGCCGCTCTACTTCAGTGATCCCGGACGGCACGCAGACGATGACGGTAGGTTTGACCCGGAGGAAGGTTCGATCGATGACCAGGCGCAGGAAGTGCCGCAGCATCTTCTCGGCGATATGAAAGTCGGCAATGACGCCATCCTTCATCGGGCGGACCGCGATGATGCCCTCGGGCGTGCGCCCCAGCATCCGCTTGGCCTCGAGCCCGATGCCCAGGATGTTGCCATTCGCATCGACGGCGGCCACGGAAGGTTCGTTGAGGACGACACCCTCACCCTTCACGAAGATCAGCGTGTTGGCGGTGCCCAGGTCTACCGCGAGCTCGCTGGCCGGGCGCCAGGTCTTCCTCTTGGCCAGTTGCCCGCGACGGGCTAAGGCGTTGCTGAAGAACGCTTCCGCCATGGCCGCCGGGTTGGTGCCGATCGCTACAGTCACGTGCTGGTGTCCCTTCTTCTGGTGGCGCCCGGGGCCGGTAAATGAGCTTGGGTGGCCTTGCAGATATCCGCGACGATTGCGTTTCACCGGGCGCTTGAGACTGGCGCCGATCGGGCCCTTTACTCGGTGAGGTTCACGTTTCCCAGAGTGAGAGGAGTCCCCTCTCTCGGCAACCGCAGCTACGCGCTCCCCCTGACCGTGCAAGATGTGATCCACAACAGGGTCCTCGGTCAGGCCATCACGGCGAGGGTCCCGAGGACCGGCTCAGCGAGACGAGGATCGCCCTCGACCCGGAGGCTGCGTCGAGCCGATTCCCGGTCAATTCCCTTGGAGAACAGCCGCCAGGCTACCCCCTGGTCCAGGCTGACGACAGCTGCGGGGGCGGCCTCCCAACCGGCGAACATGCCCCACCCCTCTGCTTCGCGAACCAGGGTCCAGACACCGCCCGCCTCACCTTCGATCGCGATCCGGACGCTCCGGCCGATCGGGGCCTGGGTCTCCCGGAAGGCGAAGGGCAGGGCCCGGACAAAGATGTCGAGGGTGGGATGAAGCCATCGCCGCGCGGTGAGCCCCCTGGCCCCGACCGCGTCGCGTATCTGCTGCTGGTGCAGCCAGCGTTCGGTATACTCGCGGCCGATGTCGAACCAGTTGGCCGAGGTCTCTTCGCCGGCCCAGGCAACACCATAGACCGCCGGGGCATGGGGATCAAGCGATTGAAAGAAAGCATGAACCGGTCCGCTGGTGAAGTCGAGCAGCTCGATCAGGACCCGGGGACTGAGCCGCCGGGTGGCCGCGGTCCACTCCGCATTGAGCCGGTTCAGGTAGCCCACCAGGTCGCCATAGCTTGAGATGGGAGTCTCCGGGACGGCGGTCTGGCCGTCCCTCCCGAACGAGAGCCGCCGGAGCTGGGTGTCGAGCAGGTGGGCGGCGATGTCCTTCACCGACCAGAGGGCGCACGCGGTGGGACGGCTCCAGTCTCCCGGTGCGAGGCCGCGCAGCAGGGTGATCAGCTCCGTGTGCAGACCGGGAAAGAGATGGAGCAGGAAAACCGGCGTCATCGGTGCAAGGCTGGCGGAACCAGCTGACGTCACGTCGTTGACCCCCCTATCGGCCGCACTCATATTTCGCCCCAATTAGCGGGTAAGGTATCCGGAATTCAGCGCTTCTATTCCCGAGGAGTTGGTCATGGCATTCGCCCTTCCCCCCCTGCCGTACGACTACAAGGCCCTGGAGCCGACCATCGACGAACCGACGATGCGGCTGCACCACGACAAGCACCACGCCGCCTACGTCAACAACCTCAACGCCGCGCTCGAGCCCTATCCCGATCTGCAGAAGAAATCGATCGAAGAGCTGCTCGCCGGTCTCGATAAGGTACCGGAAGCGATCCGCACCAAGGTTCGCAACAACGGGGGCGGCCACGCGAATCACACCATCTTCTGGGAGATGATGGCTCCGGGTGGCGCCAAGGAGCCCGGCGGCGCGCTGGCCGAGTCGATCACCAAGGCGTTCGGCGCGCTGGCGACGTTCAAGGAGCAGTTCGCCAAGGCGTGCGTCGAGCGGTTCGGCAGCGGCTGGGGCTGGCTGATCGCCGACCGGGGCGGAAAGCTGGTCATCGAGAGCACCCCGAACCAGGATACGCCGGTCATGGAAGGCCGGACCCCGGTGCTCGGCTGCGACGTCTGGGAGCACGCCTACTATCTCAAGTACCAGAACCGCCGGCCGGACTATGTCGCTGCCTGGTGGAACGTAGTGAACTGGACCGACGTGGCGAAGCGGTTTGACAAGGCCAAGAAGTGAGCGGCCGCGCCACCTCGCTCCCCGCGGTAGGCTCGCCCGCTCCCGACTTCACCCTTCCATCCACCTCGGGCAGCAACGTCACCCTCTCCAATCTCCGAGGAAAGAGTGTATTGCTCGCCTTCTTTCCCCTGGCATTCACCAGGGTATGCACCCAGGAGATGTGCTCCTTCAGCGAGGACTACGGCCGCTTCCGCGACGCGAACACCGAGGTCCTGCCCATCAGCGTGGACTCGGTGCCTACCCTGCGCGAATTCAAGGCGAAGGAGCGCATCTCGGTCGAGCTGCTGAGCGACTTCAAGCGGGAAGTCAGCCGCCGATACGGAACCCTGATCGAGGAGAAGTTCTTTTCCAACCGGGCGTATGTGCTCGTCGACCCCGAGGGGATGGTTCGTTGGGCATACGCGGAGGAGACTCCGGGCACGCGGAGGGAGAACCAGGAGCTCCTCGCCCAGGTGCTGGAGACTCACCAACGATCCGCCTGAGCGGTCTGCGCCTCGCGGTCCTCTGTATCGGCCTCCTGGCGGGTGTGGGATGCCGGATCGAAGATCGCACGCCGACCGGTACCCGCCGCGACGAAGACACCATCCACCAGATCCTGAATCGCTATGCCCAGCGCCTGTCGGAGCGCGACTGGGCCGGCGTCCGGAGCTTGTTCTGGCAGGACGGGATCTACGCCGGACCACTGGGACCAGGCGCGCCGACCGATTACCACCAGGCGGTCTCCATCGACGCGGCGGTGCGTATCCTCGAGCGTTGGCTCCGCGGGGTGGAACGGGAGAACTTCGACGTCCGCGTCCTGCGGACCGACTTCCGCCAACAGGGCGACCTGGCGGCGGTGTGGATCGTCACCCGGCGGCGCGTCCCCTCTGGATCTACCGCGGTCGAACGGGAATGGATCGAGCACGTGCTGCTCCGGCGCATCGATGACGAGTGGCGCATTCTGAGCGTGGCGGCGGTGTCCTCACCCCGCGGGGAGGCCCGCTGACGAACCAGCCCGCGCTGAGCCTCGTCGGATCGGTGGCTAGGCTCCTCAATGCCGGGCTTGAGGCCGAGGAGGCGCTGGCCGCCGTGGCCGAGACGACCCGGTCCCAGTTGCCGGCCGATCGGGTGACGATCTGGTTTCGGGATGACGTCACCGGCCGTTACCGCATGATCGCCGCCCCCGCGGCGGATGGCGGGCCGCTGCGGCTCGAGTCACTGCAGCTGATTCCCGCGGACCGCGACGCCGTCCGATTCCCGCTGGAGCACGCCGAGGCGCAGATCGGCCTGCTGGAGTCTCGGGGCCGGCTGGGGGAGGCTCAGCTCGAGGTCCTGGGTGTGATTGCCGATCTGCTGGCCCCTTTCCTGGCCTCGCTGGAACTGTCGGCCGACCTCGCCACCGAAGTGGCCGTCCAGTCTCGTGAGATCGACGAGCAGCGCCGGTTTACCGGCCTCATCATCGACAGCCTGCCGCTGGGCCTCTATGTCGTCGACCGGGAATACCGGATCCAGATCTGGAACCGGCAGCGTGAGGTCGGCGCACCCGGACTCCGGCGAGACGAGGTGGTGGGCCGGCAGGTCTTCGAGGTGCTGACCCGCCAGCCGGCGCCGGAGCTCCGGGCCGAATTCGACCGGGTCTTCCAGACCGGTGAGATCCTGCAGGCCGAGCTCGAGGTCACCCTCGGCGGCGAGGAGCGCTCTTTCAGGCTGACCAAGATTCCGATGCGGCTGGAGGGAGACGAGATCAGCCACGTCATCACCATCGGCGAGGACGTGACCGATTCCCGAAGAATTCAGGGTCAGATCATGCAGAGCGAAAAGCTGGCGGCCATCGGGCAGCTCGCGGCCGGAGTCATGCACGAGATCAACAACCCTCTGGCGACCATCAGCGCCTGCGTCGCGGCCATTACCGGACGCATGGACGAAGCCTCGGGAACGGGGCGCGCGGCCGTCGAGGAATATCTGGAGCTGATCGACAAGGAAGTAGACCGCTGCACCCGGATCGTGGACGGGCTGCTCGATTTCAGTCGCCCCAAGGGGAAGACCAAGGGCCGGGTGGCGCTCAACGCCCTGGTGGACGAAACCTTGTTCCTGTTGAAGCACCACCAGCGGTTCAAGCGAATGACGGTGGGTCGGGAGCTCGACGTGACCCTTCCGGCCACCATGGGGAACTCCGAGCAGCTCACCCAGGTGCTCATGGCCCTGATGCTCAATGCGGTGGACGCCATGGATGACCGGGGAAAGCTCACGGTCCGCACCGGGAAGAATCCCAATCGACCGGGCGAGGTGGTACTGGAGGTCGAGGACACTGGCATGGGAATCCCACGGGCGGATCAGTCTAAGATCTTCGAGCCCTTTTACACCACGAAGCCCCCCGGCCGAGGCACCGGCCTCGGGCTTTCGATCTGCTACGGTATCGTCGAAGACCACCGGGGACGAATCGAGGTCGACAGTACCCCGGGGCGGGGAACCACTTTTCGCGTGTTTCTGCCGGTCCACCCATGAAGATCCTGGTTGTTGAAGACGATCGTACTGTCGGCCAGTATGTAAAGAGGGGCCTCGAGGAGCAGCGCTATCACGCCGACCTGGTGGATGACGGGCTGGAGGGACTCCGCCTGGCCTCCGGAGGGAGATACGATCTGATTGTGCTCGATCTACGGTTGCCGGAGATGAACGGCCTGGAGGTGCTCCGGACGCTGCGCGACCGGGGCAATACCACGCCGGTGCTGGTGCTGACGGCCCAGGACGCGGTGGACTTCAAGGTGCAAGCGCTGCGCTCGGGAGCCGACGACTACGTCACCAAGCCTTTTGCCTTCGAGGAGCTGCTGGCGCGGGTCGAAGCGCTGGGCCGGCGCCCGAAGGAGATCCGGGCTCCGCTGCTGCGGGTGGGCGACCTGGAGCTCGACATGGCCACCCGGGAGGTCAAACGCGCGGGCGAGCGGATCGACCTTACGCCCAAGGAGTACACCGTGCTCGAGTACCTCATGCGGCACACCGGCAAGGTCATGTCCCGCACCCTCATCACCGAATACGCCTGGGACTATCACTTCGACCCGGGCACCAACATCGTCGACGTCGTCATCAATCGACTGCGGAAGAAGGTCGATTCCGGACACACCCAGAAGCTGGTGCATACCGTGCGGGGCGTCGGGTACGTTGTGAAAGCGTGAGATGACGACCATCCGCTGGCGGCTCACCCTGTGGTACACGGTGGCCCTCGCGGTGACGGTGCTGGCATTTGGAACCGCGCTCTACCTCGAGCGGCGTCAGTCCGGCATCAAGGAGCTGGACCAGCGCCTCAGCCTCGAGGCCGATCTCGCCCACCGCTGGCTCACCGAGTCATTTAAAGTTCTCGGCCGCATCGTCACTACCAGCGGCTCGAAGCCCGCGCTCGACCCCGGCATCAGCGCCTACCTCGAGTCGGTGCGGGACTATCTCGTCGTGGCCGACACGGCGGGACAGGTTCTGGCGTTGTCGGAGGTCACCCGCACGCTGAGCGCCGACGCCCTGGAGCGGCTCACCTCGCCCCTGGATACCACCAGCTTCGAGAAACACACCGGCACCCTGGCCCTGGGTGGACCCAGCGGAGCAGTGCGCTACCTGGCCATCCCGGTCCAGGGCGCGGGACCGGTGATCGGGGGGATTCTGGTGGCGACCCCCACCCGGCAGGCGGCCCTGGGTCCCGCCGACCTGCTGAGATCCATGCTGCTGATCGCGCCGATCATTCTCGTGGGCGCCGGGCTGGTGGGGTACTGGCTGGCGGGCACCAGCCTTCGTCCGGTGCAGGGGATCATGGACGAGGTGGAGGCCATCTCCGACGGCAGGAGCCTGCATCGCCGCCTGGCGGTACCGCTCTCGGGCGATGAGATGGCCCGACTGGCCCTCACGGTGAACGGAATGTTGGCGCGGCTGGAGCAGAGCTTCGGCAGCCTGCACCGCTTTACCGCCGATGCCAGCCATGAGCTCAAGACCCCGTTGATGGTGCTGCGGGCCGGGGTGGAGCGGGCGCTGGTCCATCCCGGAATCCCGACCGAGATTCTCCAGTCCCTCGACGAATCGCTGGCCCAGATCAACCAGATGACGGAAATGGTGGAGAGCCTGCTTACGCTGGCGCGGGCCGACGAAGGCCGGGCTCCGCTGGCGGTGCAGCAATGTGACCTGCGTGCCCTGGTGGCCGATGTGGCTGAAACCGCCGGGATGCTGGGCGAGAGCGTCGGGGTAACAGAAGTTCACACGCTGCCCGACGAGCCGGTGCGGCTCGCGGTCGACCCCCACCGGATCCGGGAGATGCTGCTGAACATCGTGACCAACGCCATCAAGTACACACCCCAGGGCGGCACCGTCGCGCTCAGCCTCGACCAGGACGAGGATGCCATCACCTTCGCGGTTCGGGACACCGGCATCGGCATCGCCCCGGGCGACCTTCCCCACATCTTCGAGCGGTTCTGGCGAGCCGACCCGGCCCGCTCGCGGACCGGCGACCGTCCGGGCGTCGGGCTCGGCCTTGCCATCACCAAGTGGATCGTCGAGGCGCACGGGGGCACGATCACCGTTCAGAGCCGGCCCGGGAGGGGGTCGGTCTTTACCGTCCGGTTGCCCAAGGCGCAGGCGCCCACCGGATAGCTATTCTCATCGCCGTATCATCGTCTTGTCATGGCGACTCCACGTGGGCTCCAGCAGCACCTGCTAACTAGCAGAACCTCCTACCCGAGCCGTGGATGTTCGACACCCTGGTCGTATCACACGCCAGCGGCGCGCCGTGGCCTCGCGCGGTGACGGCAGCAGTGGTCTTTCACCTCCTGCTCATCGCGGCGGCCGTAAGCAGAACAACCTCTGCGCCGGCCGGGTCGCGGCTGGTTGCTCGAGATACCATCCGACTCGAGCTGGTCGAAGTGCGGCCGTCACCGATGAGGATGAAGGCTCGACCACCTGGTCTCGAGCCGGTCGTCCCCGCTCCGCTTAAAGCGGCGGACATCGACCTCGGTGTCCCCAGGCTCCCGCTGTCGTCGCTCCGTTATCCGTCCCTCAGCTATCAATCCCGAGGCCAGCTCCAAGTCACTCCGGGCGAGCTCCAGCGGAGCTTGACAGGTGTGGAAGGGCCCCCGGACACCATGTCCCGGGTCTTTGATATTCCGGAACTGGACCAGCTTCCCGAGCTGGTGACCGCACCCCACCCACGCTATCCGGACGGGCTGCGCCGGGCGGGAGTGAGCGGGCTGGTGCGGTTACAGTTCGTGGTCGGAAGCGATGGAAGGGTGGACGAGCGATCCATCCGCGTGCTGACCAGCTCTCATCCGGGGTTTACACTGGCCGCGTTCCAGGCGCATCGGGGGAGCCGTTTCAAGCCGGCACGCCGCGGCGGGCGGCCGGTGGCGGCACTGGTGCAGCAGACTATCCGGTTCAGCTCCCGCTGACGGGCGGGTCGCGACCGACTCCTTGCCGAAACCGATCTCGCGGGTAACATAGAGCCGGCCACCTGTGAGTCAGGTCACGGGGGTAGTCGCTACTTCTACATAACTTTCGTCCGATCTCGGAACCGTTTCGAACCGCTAATGCGGTTGTAATCGAAATGACATCCGAGGGTAAAGTAGATGTTCAGAGCGGGCCTTACTTTCCGGGCACGATCACCCCTCCCCCTGGAGGTAGTAGCGTGTTCGAGAACCTGATTGAGTCGAAACAGAAGAGTCAGAGGACCATGGGGCAGACGGTCCTGTCCGTCGTGCTGCACGGGCTGCTGATCTTCGGCGCCGTGAAGGCCACCCAAGGCGTGGCCGAGACGATCAAGAATCGTCCGGTGGATACGACGATGGTCTTTCTGAAGCCACCCGAGCCGCCCAAGCCCCCGCCGGAACAGCCTCCACCAGATGTCATCGTGGCCGCCAATCCTCCACCCAAAGGGTTTCAGACCGTGGTGGCGCCGACGGATATCCCGAAGGACATCCCTCCGGTGGATATAAACGAGAAGCCGTTCGACCCCAGGGATTTTACCGGCAAGGGAGTCGAGGGTGGTATCGGCACCGGGGTCGTAGGGGGGACCGGCCCGGTCACGGGTGAAGTCTTCCTGGAGGCCCAGCTGGACGATCCAGTCCAGGTGATCTCTCAGCCGCAGCCGCGTTATCCGCCCGTCCTGGCCAGCGCCGGGATCACCGGCCGGGTGGAGATGCAGTTCATCGTGGACACCACGGGCCACGTCGAGGCCCCGTCCTTCAAGCTGCTGAAGACCTCGCATCCTGCCTTCGGCGAGCCGGCGCGGGAAGCGATCCTGAAGAGCGTCTTCAAGCCGGCCAAGTTCAAGGGCCGGCCGGTCCGGCAACTGGTACAGCAGGCCGTCGCGTTCAAGCAGCAATAGCTTCGTCCCCCCAGGAGGCACCGCACAATGAGCGTAGATCTTCTTGAACTGTTCCACTCGATGGGTTTCTTCGCCAAGGCCATCGTGGCCATTCTGGCGATCATGTCCATCTGGTCACTGACGATCATGATTCAGAAGTTCATTCAGTTCAAGCGCGCGCAGGCCGAGACCCGGAAGTTCGCGCCCCAGTTCTCCCGCGCCATTCAGGAGGAGAACCTGGACCAGGCGATCGCCCTGGCCGAGAAGAGCAAGAAGAGCCACGTCGCCCGGGTGGTGGGCGAGGCGCTGGCCGAGGTGAAGCCACTGCTGCGCGACCGCGCGACGATTACAGCGGCCGACATCAACTCCGCCGAGCGGGCCGTCGAGCGTCAGATGCTCATCACGCTGGCCGACTTCAAGCGGGGCATCGGTATCCTGGCCACCGTGGGTTCCACCGCGCCCTTCGTCGGTCTGCTCGGAACCACCATGGGTATCGTGAATGCCTTCACTGGTATGGCCTCGCAGGGGGCATCGGGTGGTCTGGCCGGCATCTCGGCCGGTATCGCCGAAGCACTCATCACCACCGCCTTCGGTCTGATGGTCGCCATCCCGGCGGTGTGGGCTTACAACTACTTCACCACCAAGATCGAGAACCTCACGGTGGAGATGACCTACACCTCCAAGGAATTGATCGACTACCTGATCAAGAGCGTCGGCAGCGAGTTCGGCCGGTCGATCTTCACCAAGGAGTTCCAGGCCCAGAAGGCCGTCACCGGCACCGGCCACGTGCATGGCTGAGCCCGGTTCCGCACCGGTCACTGCGGCAAGGAGGTAAGGGTCATGGCTGGCGGCACAATCGGCGGGGCAGGACAGACCTCGGTCAAGTCCGAACCAAACGTGGTACCGATGATCGACATCATGCTGGTGCTGCTGATCATCTTCATGATCGTCACACCGCTCATCGCCGCAGGTTTCAAGGCGACGCTGCCGAAAGGCAAGAACCTCGACCCGCGGCCTGAGGGCGACAACGAAGTCGTACTCGGCATCGATCAGGCAGGTCGCTACTTCCTCAACCAGCGGCCCATCGCCGCGGGGGCGTTAGAGGATCAACTTCGATCCGTCTTTGCCGCTCGGACCGAGGACAAGATCCTCTACTTCAAGGCGGATAATCAGCTCAAGTATGGCCAGGTGCAGGAGGCGGTCGAGACTGCGCGGCGTGCCGGCGTCCGGGTGATGGCTGCGATCACCGAGCCTCGGGGCGGGGGACTGTTCCCCGCCGACAAGAAGAAGGAGGACTGATATGGCCGGTGGAGGCGGCGGAGCACGCGGGGAGCTTTCGAACGAGCCCAACGTCGTTCCCATGATCGACATTCTGCTGGTGCTGCTGATCATCTTCATGATCACGCAGCCACTCTCGCGGATGGCGCTGGACGTGCAGGTGCCGCCGCCGGATACACCCACGGTGAACAAGAACCCGCCGAGCCAGATCGTGCTCGAGCTCGGGGATGACGGTGGATACGCCATCAACGGCCAACCGGTGCCGAGGAACCAGCTGGACACCCAGATTCACGCCATTTACGACGCCCGGCCGGCCAAGCTGCTGTTCATCAAGGCGGGGCAGAATCGGATCTATCAGGACGTGATCGAGGCGATGGATGTGGCGCGGGGCGCGGGGGTGCAGATCATCGGGTTTACCCCCAGGGAAGCGGACAAGAAACAGTAGGCCCGCAGCGCGTGGCGGGCCTACGGGCCCGCTGCACACACCCGCGGGGACCCTCACCGGTCCCCGCGCGTGCTTTGTGGACCAGGTGCGGCGTCTCTCGGTTATGTTCAAATCCGGCCCTTCCCGCCTTACCCGATACACCGAGGTTCTCCTACGCGCACACCCGCCGTCCCCGTCCTGAGGCTTCCATTAACCCGCCGCCGGTACGGCGGATTGGCGGGGTCTCTGGTGCTGCATGCCCTGGTGGTTGGGCTGATCGTCTTGCACGGGGACCGGCTCCTCAACCGGACCTTCGCGCCCGGCAATAGCGCTCGGCCGGGTGACAGTTCTGGCGGCGGTGGCGGGGGAAACCGCGTGGCGTATATTACCCTGCCTTCGATGCCCGAGCCTGCGCCAGCCCCTCCAGTCCGAGTGCCGGCGCCGGTCCCTCCTCCCACGTCGGTTCAGACACCGGTTCCCCCGGACCTGGCTTTATCGGTGCCGGCGGATACTGCGCCGGGCATCGCCGACGCGGGCCAGTCGAGTCAGGCGGCGGATACAGGAACCGGCACCGGTGTTGGCGGCCCGGGGGGTGCTCCGGGAACGGGTGGGCAGGGCGCGGGCGGCGCCGGCGGTACCGGGGAGGGTGGGCAGGGCGATACCCTGCGTCCGCCTGAGCCGCGCGACATGGCTTTTCCGTTCGACAACCCCCCGAAGGAGCTTCGCGGCGTATCTCTGAGCGTAAAGTTCTGGGTGGGGGCTGACGGCCGGGTGGAACGTTATCAGGTGATGCCCCAGATCAAAGACCGTGAGTACGCAAAGAAGTTCGACGAAGTCATGCGTGCCTTTCGCTTCACGCCGGCCCGCGCCCCCAACGGGGCACGGGTGGCGGGCACCTACAGCATTTCCTTCACACTGCCAGGTAAGAGCAGCTCCTGACCCGCTGCCTTCATCGTACCGCTCGCTCCCGCCGGCACCGCCCTGTGGGAGTGATTGGCGGTCCCACGCTTTCGAGGGACTATGAGTCGGTTCTTCCTCCGCAAATCCGTCCAGGACTGCGAAGACGACATCCGGGAACGCGGCGGCCTCCGCCGCTCACTCAACAAGTGGCACCTGACGGCGCTCGGCGTGGGTGCCACCATCGGGGCGGGAATCTTCGCGACCACCGGAACGGCCATCGTGGGAGATTCGCTCCGTCCCGGCGCCGGGCCCGCCATCGTGATCTCCTTCCTGCTGACCGCGCTGACTTGCGGCTTCGCCGCCCTCTGTTATGCCGAGTTCGCGGCCATGGTGCCGATCTCCGGGTCGGCCTACACCTATGCCTACGCGTCGCTGGGAGAGCTGGTTGCCTGGATCATCGGGTGGGATCTCATCATCGAGTATGCGGTGGGCAACATCGGGGTGGCCATCGGCTGGTCGGGATACTTTCGCGAGCTGCTCTCCCATTTCGGCCTGTCGTTACCGGCCTGGCTGGCCACCGATTACCGGTCGGCCCATATGGCGGCGGAGGCGATAGCCGGAGGCGCTACCGATCCCTCCAGTCTCTACCTGGCTTCGGCTCTGTCCACCGCTCCCACGATGTTCGGATTGCCGTTCATCGCCAACCTGCCGGCCTTCCTGATTGTTCTGCTGATCACTGTCGTGCTGGTGATCGGAATCAAGGAGTCGGCCAACTCGAACACCGCCATGGTCGTGCTGAAGATCGGCGTGATCCTCTTCTTCTGTGCGGTGGGCGCCACCCTGATCAAGCCCGAGAACTGGAACAATCCGGCGCTGGGCGGCTACGCTCCCAATGGCTGGGCCGGCATCAGCGCGGGCGCGGCGATTATTTTCTTCAGCTACATCGGGTTCGATGCCACTTCGACGGCGGCGGAAGAGGCGAAAGACCCGGCTCGCGACATGCCGTTCGGTATCATCATGAGTCTCATCGTCTGTACCGTGCTGTACATCATTCTGGCGCTGGTGATGACCGGGATGGCACCCTGGAACAAGCTGGGAACGCCGGAGCCGATGGTCACCGCGCTGGCGCTCGCGGAAGGGTCGCCGAGGCTGCTGATGCTCTCCCGGCTGATCGTGTCGCTCGGCGCGGTGATCGCCATGAGCAGCGTGCTGCTGGTCTTCCAGCTGGGGCAGCCCCGGATCTTCATGTCGATGGCCCGGGACGGGCTGCTGCCGCCCTTCCTGGCCCGGGTGCACCCGCGCTTCAAGACTCCTTATATCGGTACGATCATTACCGGGCTCTTCGTGGCCACGTTCGCGTCGTTTGCCAACATCGCCGAGGTGGTAGACCTGACCAACATCGGGACGCTCTTTGCCTTCGCGCTGGTTTCGGCCGGTGTCCTGGTCTTGCGTCGGCTGGAGCCGGATCGGGTCCGGCCCTTCCGAGCCCCGTGGGTGCCGGTCACCCCGATTATCTCGATCGTGGCCTGCGTCTATCTGATGCTGCAGCTTCCCAGGGTGACCTGGATCCGCTTCGGCATCTGGCTGGCGGTGGGCCTGGTGATCTACCTGTTATACGGCGTCAAACGCAGCCGGCTACAGCGGGTGGCGGCAGGCGGGGAACGCTAGGCCGGGCTGGTGGCGGTGGCCAGCCGGAGCGCGCCGGCGACGGCGTCCACCGCCGCGTCAGTGGTCTGAAACGCGGGCTCCTCGGCCAGCTTGGCGAGCAGGGTCTTGCGGAGTGGCTGCCCCGCCGACAGCAACCCGCCGGTCACTGCCACGCGGACGGGAGGCGTGAGCTTCATCTTCGGCAGCAGACAGATGGCCAGCTGCGACAGCTCCCGGGCCGCGTAGTCGGTGATCCCCTGGGCGAGCTGATCTCCCTCGGCGGCGACCGCCAGCACGTGAGGTGCGAGGGCCGCCACTTCGGCCGGTGACGCGGTTGCCGCCCACCGTACCAGGTCATCGAATTCGGTGCTTCGCGTCGCGCGAAGAACCCGCTCGCTGAGCGCCGTCTTGGGACTGCGGGCGTCCATAGCCCGGCTCACCGCGCCAAGGGCTGCGCGGCCGATGGCGTAGCCACTTCCCTCATCCCCCATCTGCCATCCGTAGCCGCCGATCCGGTGCTGCTTGCCGGCCTGGTCGCGACCCACCGCCACGCTTCCGGTGCCGGCGCTCACCACGATGCCGGGCCCGTCGCTGAAGGCCGCAGCCAGCGCGATCTCGATGTCGGTGGTCACCACCACGCTGGTCGCCAGGTTCTCTCCTCGCAGCGCCTTCCGCAGCTCCTCGCGTTCAGGCTCCCGGCCGGCACCCGCGGCGCCTACCACCAGGACGTCTCCGTTGAGGCGCCCCGCTGCCGCGAGAGCGCGCCGCACGACTTCAGTGATCGTCGTGGCTGCCACCAGCGCCCGGCCCGGACGCACCGCGGCCCCCGGCCCATCGGCCCGGCCCAGGATCTTGTCGCCCTCGGCTACAGCCACAGCCGTCTTGGTGCCGCCTACATCAGCGCCGATCAGGATCTTTGCCATGTTCCCCTTGAGGGCTTAATAAACGCAGATGAACGCAGATTTTTCAGACCGCACCCGGTTCATCCGAATCTGGTAGTCTCGCTGCCGCCAGTATCTGCGTTGATCAGCGTTTATCTGCGGCCAGCGGTGGCTTTGTGTCGTGCGGAAGATAGCTCAGCGCGACACCGGTGCAGACGGCCAGGAGCGTTCCCAGTGGAACGTACCACGGCCAGGCCAGGCGTCCGACCCGCCCAAGCGACTCGAGAACCGGGTAGGCCGAGAGCGGCGTTGCAAATACGACCAGGAGCATCACCGCAACGGCAACGCAGACGGCTCCCACGATGTCGCGCCCCTGAGCGCGGGTCCACCCTGCGAGCAAATAGGTGCCGAGCAGGGCGCCGTAGGTAATCGAGGCGATCGAAAGCGCCAGTACCACCACTGGGGTGTCGGTCCCGGTGGCGTAGAAATGGAAGAAGAGCGCACCGGCAATCAGGCTCGTTCCCCAAACCACCGAAAAGAGTTTACCTACCCGGAGCAAATGGCCTGGGTCGCGGCGGCCGGTCCAGCTGGCATACAAGTCGTGCGTCATCGAGGACGCCAGGGCGTTGATCGAGGAGCTGATGGTGCTCATCGCGGCCGCCAGAATCCCGGCCACGACGAGCCCGGCCAGACCGGTAGGGAGGTGGTGGAGAATGAATCGGGGGAAGATCTGGTCGGCGGGCATGCCTTCCGGCGCCAGGCCCGCGGCCCAGATGGCCACACCCACCAGCAGGAACAGGAGAAACTGGAGTATCACCACGACGCCCGAGCCGATGAGGGCGACCCGGGCGGCCTGTAGCGAGCGGGTGGCGAGCAGGCGCTGGACAATCAGGTGGTCGGTCCCATGCGAGGCCGCCGAGAGCATCGCACCGCCGATAAGACCGCCGGCCAGGGTATAAGGTTTGGTCAGGTTCAGCGAGGGTTGGATCAGCGTGAGCTTGCCCGCTGACCACGCGGCGGAGAGGGCGTTCTGCGCACCGCCGGCCAGGTCCCAGGCGATGAGCAGCGCGGCAGCGCCGCCGGTCAGGTAAACCGCCAGCTGCACTACATCGGCCCAGACGACGGCCTTGAGCCCGCCGAACCAGGTGTAGACGAGGGTGACACCACCCATCGCCACGATCGCGGTTGGGATACGCCACCCCGTGAGCAGCGCGAGGGGAATCGCGCCTGCGAAGATACGAACGCCGTCGCCCATGAACCGGGTGATCAGGAAGACGATCGAGACCATCCGCCGGGTCGGGGTGCCGAAGCGAGACTCGAGCCGGGCGTAGGCTGTTTCCTGATCTCCCCGGAAGTATCCGGGCAGGAGCCAGAGCGCCACGCCCACGCGACCGACCAGAAACCCGAAGGTAAGCTGGAGGAAGGTGAGATCGCCGCGCGCGCCGATGCCGGGTACCGAGATGACCGTGAGGGCCGAGGTCTCAGTGGCGACGATAGAAAGAAGAATGGCCCAGGCCGGCAAGTCCCGGGCGCCGAGGAAATAGTCAGTGTCGCTCCGCTGGCTTCGAGCCACCCATAGGCCCAGGCCCAGGGTAAAGGCGAAGTAGACGACAACGACGGCGAGGTCGGCGGTGTGCAGAGGAAGTGAGAAGTAAGAAGTTAGAAGTGAGAGGTCAGTGAAATGGACACAAACGAAGAGGGGTGAGAAAGGTCGACGATCGCCCTCTCACCCCTCACTTCTTACTTCTCACTGCGTCAGGCGGTGAAGCTGCTGCCGCAGCCGCAGCCACCGGTTGCGTTCGGGTTGCTGAAGGTGAAGCCGGAGCCCTGCATCGAGCTGACGTAGTCAATGGTGATGCCGGTGAGGTATTGGGCGCTGAAGCCATCGACGAAGACGCGGACGCCATTCACTTCGGCGACCATGTCGTCCTCGAGTGCCCGCTCCTCGACGTTGAGGCTGTACTTGAAACCGGAACAGCCGCCGGGCAACACGCTGACGCGAAGTCCCGCGCTCTCGGTGGGGACTTGCTCCTGGGCGATGAACTTTTGCACCTCTTCAGCCGCCCGGGCCGTGATGACGAGTGCAAAGCCGCTGGCAGGGGCCTGCTGATCAATGCCGCTCATTACTGCTCCTTCCGTCTGCCGGTGGCAGGAGAGGACCGATTGAAGGATCGGATTTACTTGCCTAAACTTAACTCCGGCCGAGGAGTTGTGTCAACGCCGCTGTTGAGCGTCGAATCAGTACGTAAGTTACGGTATATCAACAAGAAAGACACCATCGACAGGGCTGCGTAAAGCAGTCCCCGGAGCCGGGAGCCGACCAGCAGATCTCCCAGAGAAACCACGGCGCAGTAAACCGCCGCCAGTCCCGCAATCCAGTTGACCCAGGAGAGAATACCTCCCGGGATAGGGTCGTCGCCCAAGCCCAGGCGGTGGGATACGGGCCGCCACCCGGCGCCTCCGGGACGGACCTTACGATAAAAGCGCTCCAGAGTGGCCTCGGATTCAGGTGGGGTAGCGAACGTCACACCAAGCCATACCACCGTAGTCACCAGGACGGTGATCAGCATG
The DNA here is from genome assembly GCA_963742755.1 of uncultured Gemmatimonadales bacterium. GTDB lineage: Bacteria > Gemmatimonadota > Gemmatimonadetes > Gemmatimonadales > GWC2-71-9 > CAVVWJ01. The sequence goes on along the minus strand of CAVUMU010000010.1, from coordinate 384,527 downwards.
GTCTGCGCGTAGGTGACCCGCGAGGAGTCCAGCAGATCGTAACCGAAGTACATGAGGGTCATGGAGGTCACGAAAGACGCCACCATCGCGCTGATCTCGGACCACGCGTTCACCCGCCACCAGTACCAGCGCAGGATGAAGACCAGGCCGGTCCCTGCTCCCAGTCCGATCAGCACCTTCCACCCCTGCTCCACCGTTTTCAGGTACCCCATCACGACGATTGCGCTCACCATGAGAGCGCCGGTTGCAATTCGGGAGGCGGTCACCTGTGCCCGCGGGGTGGCCTGGGGCCTGAAAAAGCGCAGATACACGTCATTGACGAGGTAGGACGCACCCCAGTTGAGGTGGGTGCTGATGGTGCTCATGTAAGCGGCTGCGAACGCGGCGAGCAACAGGCCCTTCAGGGGAGACGGCAGCACGTCCACCATCACCCGCACATAGCCCTCTTCCGGGTTCTCCAATCCGGGATACCGGATGAGGCCGACGAAGCCCACGATGATCCAAGGCCAGGGACGCAGGGCATAGTGAGCAATGGCGAACCAGAGGGTGGCGAGGAGACCATGTCGCTCGTCTTTTGCCGACAGGATCCGCTGAACCACGTACCCGCCTCCTCCGGGCTCCTGGCCGGGGTACCAGGCTGCCCACCACTGCACCCCGAGAAAAATCAATAAGGTCGAGAGCGGCAGCCAACCCTGGTCCAAGGGCGGGAGGACGCTGAAGGCGGCCTCGGCCGAACCAAAGTGCGCTGCTGACTTCTCTCGGAGCACGTCGAGGCCGCCTATCGAGTCTACCGCCAGCACCGCCAGCAGGATGGTGCCGCCCATGGCGACCACGAACTGGAACACATCGGTCACGACCACACCCCACAAGCCGGAAAAGACGCTGTAGATCGCCGTGACGCCGAATAGCAGGATCGCCGCGCTCCACGGATTCACGTCCAGCGTCACCTCGAGAATCGTGACCATTGCCCGGGTCACCCAGCCCATGATGATGAGGTTGATCGGGATCGCGAGGTAGAGTGCGCGGAAGCCGCGCAGCACGGCGGCGGGTCTCCCACCATATCGCAGCTCAGCCAGCTCCACGTCGGTGAGTACCCCGGCGCGGCGCCACAGGCGGGAGAAGAAGAACACCGTGAGGATGCTGGAGAACGCGCCGTTCCACCAGAGCCAGTTACCCGCGACGCCGTACTTGGCGACGAACCCGGACACGGCCAACGGTGTATCCGCCGCGAAGGTGGTCGCGACCATCGAGGTGCCGGCCAGCCACCAGGGCAGGGTCCGGCCGGTAACGAAATAGTCCTCCAGTGACCGGCCCGCCTTCCGGGTATAGGCCAGGCCGATCGCAGCGGAGACGAGGAAGTAGATCGCCACGATGAGCCAGTCGGAGAGGATGAGTTTCATCGGGCGTCCTCGAAGAGGGTTGTCATCACCAGGTCCGCGATCGCCGCGCGAACCGGCGCCCAGCGGGGGTTGTCGCGGGTGGGGTTCACGCGATTGCTGAGCAGGACGATCGCCAGCCGGCGATCAGGATCAATCCAGAGCGAGGTACCGGTGAAACCGGTGTGGCCGAAGCTCCTGGCTGAAAGCAAGGCACCGGCGCTGCTGCCGGGAGACGGTGTGTCCCAGCCCAATGCGCGATGGGAGCCGGGAATGATGTTCTGCCGGCGGGTGAACTCACGGCGGACGGGCGGACTGACGGTCGGGCGGTCGGAGTGCTCCCTGGGACTGACTGTCCACCCGTCCGCCTGTCCGCCGGTCATCATCCACTCCGCAAACGTCAACAGATCCGGCGCGGAGCCAAACAGCCCCGCGTGGCCCGACACGCCGTCCAGCCGAGCGGCGTTCTCGTCGTGCACCTCACCTCGCAGGACCCGGGCCCGCCATGGATCGAGCTCCGTCGGTGCGATTCGAGCTCGCTCGGCGGCCGGGAGGAATCCGACCGAGGTCATCCCGAGCGGCTGAAAGATCCGCCGGGCCAGCAACGAGTCGAGCCGCTCCTGGTAAACTGCCTCTACCGCCTGGGTCAGGACGATCATGCCGAGATCGGAGTAAGCATCCGTCGTAGCCGGCGGCGAGCTCAGAGCGGTAGTGTCGGCCAGGGTGAAGGCCTCCTCCCGTGATCTCGTCTCCTGGAATAGGGGCCGCCAGGCCGGCAGCCCGCTTCCGTGCGCCAGCAGCAGGCGGATGGTTACTCGTTCCTTCCCCTCACCCGCAAATGCGGGCAGGTACCGCTGCACCGGCGCGTCGAGCTCAAGCTTTCCGTCGTCTACCGCGAGCATTACCGCGGTGGCGAGCCCGACAACTTTGGTCAGCGAGGCCAGATCATAGACCGTCGTGGGCCCGGCGGGAGCCACCTCCGCCCGGGTCAACCGGCCGCTGGCGTGGAGAAAACGCTGCCCCGCTACACTGACGCCAAGCACGGCGCCGGGCGCGGCGCCGGCGGCAACGGCGGAGTCGAGGAATGTCGTCACCGGTTTCCAATCGGTCTTTGCCACGGTCATGGCCGAGGGGATGCGAGGGTCGGTGCGTGGTGCGCAACTCACGGTGATCAGCATGAGGAGGGCCCAGGCCCGGCTCACCGGACTCGCCGTTGCAGGCCCCAGCCCCGGCTGTAGGCCGGCGGGATCGAGATCGGCAGCCGGCCGGTGATCGATGTCTCGCCGGCCAGCGCCCGCGCGACCGCCTGCTCCGTCACCCCGTTGGCTCGCCAGCCGATCACGTAGGAGCCCACCTCGGGAACGTCCGAGATGAGGTACGGATTTCCCAGCGAAACCAGGATTGTTGGCCGCGAATGGCCCACCGAGTCGATCAGGTTCGTCACCGGCTCAGGAATGCCGATGGTCCCGCGCCCGGACACGGGCTTATCGACCACGGCAAAGAGCGGGACTCCGCTTCCCCCGAGTGCCACCGCGGCGGAATCGTAGCTGGCCGGCCCGCTCGCCGGCCAGAGCTTGAAGACCGTCACCGCGTGGCCTCGGGCCCGGAGCTCGCCCGCGAGCGTGTTGCCCAGCGAGCGGTTGTCATCGTCGCCATAGGTGATGAGGGTGAAACCCGGCCGTGCACGGCGTAACCCATGCACCGTCCCGCCCACGTCTTTCACCAGCACGATCGAGCGGGCTGCCATGTCGCGCGCCGTCTTCTGGAACTCGGCCCGGCCCACCACGGAGGGGATGCTGTCCAGCGTCACGGTGCGCCGCTGGAACAGACCGAGCTGACGCTTCAGCTCGAGCACCCGCCGCACCGATCGGTTCAGCCGTTCTGGGGTGATCTCGCCTCTCGCCAGCGCGGCCGCCATGGCGTTGATGGCGGTCCTCGGGTCGGCCGGCTGGAGCAAGAGGTCGGCGCCGGCGAGAAAGGCGCGCACCGCCGCCTCGGCGCCGTAGGCATTGGCCACGCCGCCCATGTTCAGCGCGTCGGTGACGACGAGTCCCTTGAAGCCGAGCGAATCGCGCAGGATCCCGGTGAGGATGCTGGGTACCACGGTGCCGGGCCGGAGCCGCCCGCCATCGATCCCCGGCATGGCGATGTGGGCCGACATGATCGTCGAGACGCCGGCCGCGATGGCGCTGCGAAAGGGAACCAGCTCGACCGAGTCGAGCCGAGTCCAGTTTGCGGTGCTGACCGGAAGAGTGATGTGCGAGTCGGTCCCGGTATCGCCGTGGCCGGGGAAGTGTTTGGCGCCCGCGAGCATGCCGTGCTCCTGGATGCCACGGACTTCAGCCGCGACGAGACGGCCCACGGCCTCGGGGTCCTCGCCGAAGGACCGGGCGTTGATGATCGGGTTAGCAGGATTGTTGTTGACGTCGGCGACTGGGGCAAAGGCGAGGTGCAGTCCCACTGCCCGGCCCTCCAGCGCGGTGATCCGCCCGAGCTCGTAGGCGTCCGAGTCGCTCCCCGTGGCGGCCACGCCCATATTTGGGGGGAACGGTGTGCCGCCATTCAGGCGAATGGCCGTGCCGCCCTCGAGGTCCGACGAAATCAATAGTGGCAGACGGGAGCGCTCCTGAAGCCGGTTGAGCTTGGCTGCCTCGTCGAGCGGGGAGCCCACGGAGACGAGCAGGCCACCGACGTGGAGTGAATCCACCCACGCCTCCATCCGCTTGAAGGCGTCGTCGTCGAAAGCAGCGTAGCTCCCGGCGATCCAGGGAACCACGAGCTGGGCGATCTTGTCGCGTGGTGAAAGCCCCGCGAGGAGGCCATCCACGTCTACCGGAGTTTCTTCCCGCGGCGGGAACTGGGAGGGCTGGGGGCCCGGGGCCTGGGTCGCGGGACCGCAGGCGCATAACAAGACCATCAAGAGCGCGAGGTACCTGGAGTGCACAGATCTCTCTTTTTGCTGGGACTCTGGGGATGCTGCATGGGCTGCGCGGCCAAACCCGGGAGCGGTGCCGCTCCGGCTCGGGTGCGTCCCGGAATCGATGTCCTTCTAACCGATAGCCTCAGTCTGGTCCGCAACCGCCGTATCGGCCTGGTCACCAATCAGTCCGGCGTCGACGCGAATGGTAAGCGCGACCTGGACCGGCTGGTCAGTGCGGGGCTCCGGGTGACCGCAGTTTTCGCGCCCGAGCACGGCCTACGCGGGGTCATCGACGTGGATCAGGCACCCGATACCCGGCAGGAACGAGACTCGGCCACCGGAATAACGGTCTACCTGCTGCACGATGGCGTGCGACTTCACCCGCCCACGGCTGCGATGCTGGACCAGGTGGATGTCCTTCTGGTCGATCTCCAGGATGCCGGCGCGCGCTACTACACCTATCCGGCCGCGGTAGCGACCATCATGCAGGCAGCGGGTCGGCGTCTTCCTGTCGTGGTGCTCGATCGGCCCAATCCGATAGGAGGTGCGGTACAGGGGGACGTGCAGGACAGCGTGACTGCCTCAGCGGTCGCCCGGTTTCCCATCGCCATGAGACACGGCATGACGATCGGCGAGCTGGCTCGCCTGGCTAATGCGACGCTGGCCCTGGGCGCGGACCTTCATGTGGTGCCGCTGGATGGCTGGCGCCGCTCGATGAGCTTCGATGCCACCGGTCTGCCTTTCGTGCCGCCCAGCCTGAATCTACGTACCCTCGAGAGCCTCTACCATTATCCCGGCCTCTGCCTGTTCGAGGGCACCAATCTCTCCGTAGGGCGGGGGAGCGACTGGCCCTTCGAGCAAATCGGGGCGCCATGGCTGGACACCACCGCGGTGCTGGCGGCCTTGCGTCGCGCGGCGCCTCCAGGCGTGACGTTTAGAGGAACCCGGTTCACCCCGAACGCGCCGGGCGACGGAAAATACCCGGATACGCTGCTCGCGGGGATTCGTGTGACCACGACCGATCGGAGTGTCTACGACCCTACGGTCACGGCTGCCCATGTGCTTTCGGTGCTGAGACAGACTCACCCGGGCGCGTTTGCCTTCCGCCCGGCGCAGTTTGACCGACTGGCTGGGGGGCCGGATCTCCGGGCTGCCCTGGAGCGAGGCGATGCGGTTTCGGCGATCGCGGCCCGTTGGCGTGATGAGCTGAAGCGCTTCCGGGATCGGCGCCGCGATTATCTGGTATATCCGGAGTGAGGCCCGGAGTTCGACCCCACCCGCCTGGCGGCGGCGGGGCGGGGTCTGCGTCCTCAGTCAGGGCATCCAGCGGCGCATTGCTCCGATTGCCCTAAGCGGTTTCGCCGGTTATCCTTTGCCCCGGCGTCGGACAGGTCAATTTGCCGGGCCCCCCTGCTCGAGGACAGAACGAGAGTGAAGCTGACGGGCGATCTGGAGAAGCCGTTCTACGCCGCGGTCAACCCGTTGGTAGAGCGGCTGATCCGGTCCGGAGTGCGGCCGAACACCATCACGACCGTGGGAACGGGTCTCGTGCTCGTTTCCGCCATCGTATATGGCACCGGTCACATCCGGATCGGGGGGTTGCTGCTGCTCCTGAGCGGCGTCGCCGATACCCTGGACGGACAGGTGGCTCGCGGCGGGGCGATGGTGACCAAGTTCGGCGCCTTCTACGACTCCACGCTCGACCGCGTCGGCGACGGCGCCACGTTCATCGGCATCGGTGCGTTCCTGATGACCGCGCCGGATGTGGCTTTCCGGACTCCCGCAGTCATCCTCTGCATGGTGGCCATCCTCAGCTCGCTGCTGGTCTCCTATGCCCGGGCCCGCGCCGAGGGACTGGGGCTGGATTGCAAGGTCGGCATCGCCCAGCGCGCAGAGCGGATTCTGGGCCTGGGCGTGGCCTCACTGGTGTTTGGGGCGGGTCCCCACGCACTGCTGCTGGAGGCGATCGTCGCCCTGCTGGCCGTGGCATCGACGATCACCGTGGTGCAGCGTTTCGTGTATGTCTACCGGCATGCGGGCCGGATCGATCAAGCGCACCGGGTTGAGGAGACCAGGCACGCCCCCGAGGTGAAGCACACCGCGGAGGTCAAGCACGCCTCACTCGATTCTCTCGCGAAAGGACCATAGAGTGGCGGCAAAGAACGCCCGGCAGATCGCGCCGGCTCAGGGGAAGCTTGGGGTGTTGTGTGTGGGGCTGGGTGCGGTCGCGACGACGTTTATCGCCGGCGTGGAGAATATTCGCCGCGGGGCGGCCCGGCCGATCGGATCGATTACCCAGATGGGCACCATCCGTCTCGGCAAACGCAGCGAAAAGCGCACTCCCCTGATCCGCGACTTCATCCCTCTCGCCGCGCTCGCGGACCTGGTCTTCGGCGCCTGGGACCCGATTCCGGACGATGCCTATACCGCCGCGCTCCGGGCCGGGGTCCTCGATCGCCATGAGCATGTCGAGCCCATCGCCGCCTTTCTCAAGGCGGTCAAGCCCATGCAAGCGGTGTTCGACCAGAGCTACGTCAAACGGCTCGAAGGCACGAACGTCAAGCCGGGCAAGAGCAAGCGGGAGTGGGCCGAGGCGCTGCGCAAGGACATCCGGCAGTTCAAGACCAAGGAGAAGTGCAACCGCCTGGTGATGGTGTGGTGCGCGTCGACCGAAATCTTCATCAGCCCGGGCCCGACCCACTGGACGCTGGAAGCGTTCGAGAAGGCGATGGACGCGAACGACCAGACCATCGCGCCGTCCATGCTCTACGCCTACGCCGCCATCATGGAGGGGGTGCCGTTTGCCAACGGCGCGCCGAACCTGACCTGCGACTTCCCCGCCATGGAGCAACTGGCCAAGACCAAAGGGGTGCCGATCGGCGGGAAGGACTTCAAGACCGGACAGACCATGGTCAAGACCGTCCTGTCGCCCATGTTCAAGGCGCGGATGCTCGGGGTGGCCGGCTGGTACTCGACCAACATCCTGGGTAACCGGGACGGCGAAGTGCTGGACGATCCGGAGAGCTTCAAGACCAAGGAAGAATCGAAGCTTGGTGTGCTGGAGTACATCCTGCAGCCTCAGCTCTATCCCGAGCTGTACGGCAAGATGTATCACAAGGTACGGATCAACTACTATCCGCCCCGGGGCGACAACAAAGAGGGCTGGGACAACATCGACATCTTCGGGTGGCTCGGTTACCCGATGCAGATTAAGGTCGACTTCCTGTGTCGCGACTCCATCCTGGCTGCCCCGCTGGTGCTCGACCTGGCCCTGTTCTATGACCTGTCGCAGCGTGCCGGTCTGAGCGGAATCCAGGAGTGGCTCTCCTTCTACTTCAAGAGCCCGCAGACGGCGCCGGGCCTCTACCCCGAGCACGATCTCTTCATTCAACAGACCAAGCTCAAGAACACGCTCCGGCATCTCATGGGCGAGACCATGATCACCCATACCGACCTTGAAGATTGAAGTACTTTCACCGAACCCATCTGCCGGGCGCCGAAATCCTGGCCGGAGCCGGACAGTATTTTAGCGGAACCCTGGCCGCGGTCGAGCAGCAGTCCCACCGCCGGCAGTTCGAGGGCACCATCGGCAGGATTGCCGTGACCGTTCAGGCCGAGGGTGGTCATTACACGCTGGTCACAGTCGAAACCGACCAGGTGGGCGAGAGCGAAGCCGACAAGCTGGCCAAGCGCTTTCTCACCCGGGTGCATACGATGGCCGAGCCGACGCATCGTCCGATCGGCGCCTACTAATTTCCCTCGCTCACGACACCCCAATCTCATGCCAGTGACGCCCAGGAGACCCCTGACAATGATCCGTGCCTGCACCGCCCGACTGGTGCTCGTCCTGCTGCTCGGGGCCGCGCTGGCCCCGGCGGCACTCCCGGCCCTTGCCGCCCAGGATGTGGCGCAGGGCGCGGCCGCGCCGGAGCACCGGCCCGGCGGAGAGGTGAACCTCCGCCTGCCCGATCTCAACCAGGGAGACTTCCTGGGCTTTACCGGGCACGAGATCCTGCTCTCGGGACTCCTGGTCTGCGTCCTGGGCCTGCTCTTCGGCCTCTGGAGCTACATCCGGGTCAAGAACCTGCCGGTGCACCGGACCATGGCGGAGGTCTCCCAGCTGATCTATGTGACCTGCAAGGCGTACATGATCCAACAGGGCAAGCTGCTTCTGGTGTTGCTCGGCTTCATCGGCACGGTCATCGTCATCTACTTCGTGCTGACCGGGCTGGAGCCGGGCAAGATCGCGCTCATTCTGCTGTTCAGCCTGATCGGCATGGCTGGCAGCTACGGCGTGGCGTGGTTCGGCATCCGGATCAACACCCTGGCCAACTCCCGCACCGCCTTCGCCAGCCTCAGGGGCAAGGCGTGGCCGGTCAGCGACATCCCGCTGCGGGCGGGCATGAGTGTCGGCATGATGCTGATCTCGGTGGAGCTTCTGTTCATGCTGGGGATTCTGCTCTTCATCCCGGCCGATGTGGCGGGGGCCTGCTTCCTCGGCTTCGCCATCGGTGAGTCGCTCGGCGCCGCGGCGCTCCGGATCGCGGGTGGCATCTTCACCAAGATCGCCGACATCGGGTCGGACCTGATGAAGGTGGTGTTCAAGATCAAGGAGGACGACGCCCGGAACCCGGGCGTGATTGCCGACTGCACCGGCGACAACGCGGGCGACTCGGTGGGGCCGACCGCCGACGGCTTCGAGACCTACGGCGTCACCGGTGTGGCCCTGATCGCGTTCATCGTGCTGGCGGTGCCGGATACCACGATTCAGGCGCAGCTGCTGGTCTGGATCTTCCTGATGCGGGTGATGATGGTGCTGGCCTCGGGCTTCTCCTACCTGATCAGCAACGCCATCTCGCGGGCCAAGTACGAGGCGGCCACCCGGTTCAACTTCGAGACCCCGCTCACTCAGCTGGTCTGGATGACCTCGTTGATCTCGGTGGCGCTGACCTACGTCCTCTCCTACGTCATCGTCCCGAACCTGGGCGGCAACTCCGACCTCTGGTGGCAGCTGTCCACCGTGATTTCCTGCGGCACCCTCGCCGGGGCGATCATCCCCGAGTTCGTGAAGGTCTTCACCTCGACGGAGTCGCGACATGTCCGTGAGGTGGTGACGTCGTCTCGCGAGGGCGGGGCATCGCTGAACATCCTGTCCGGCTTCGTGGCCGGAAACTTCTCGGCCTACTGGCTCGGGATCACGATCATGGGCCTCATGGCCATCGCCTACGGGGTGAGCACCATGGGCGTGGGCGAGCTGATGAAAGCGCCGGCCATCTTTGCCTTCGGCCTGGTGGCCTTCGGCTTCCTCGGGATGGGCCCCGTGACCATCGCGGTGGACAGCTACGGCCCGGTGACGGACAACGCCCAGTCCATCTACGAGCTGTCCCTGATCGAGCAGGTCCCGAACATCAAGCAGGAGCTCAAGCGAGACCATGGAATGGACGTCAACTTCGAGACCGCCAAGGAGCTGCTGGAGGAGAACGACGGGGCGGGAAACACCTTCAAGGCCACGGCCAAGCCGGTGCTGATCGGCACGGCGGTAGTCGGCGCCACGACGATGATCTTCTCGATCATCATGGCGCTCACCCACGGCCTCACCAGCGGCATGGAGTTCCTCTCCATCCTCCACCCGCCGTTCCTGCTGGGCCTCATCACCGGGGGTGCGGTGATTTACTGGTTCACCGGCGCTTCGACCCAGGCGGTCACCACCGGTGCCTACCGGGCGGTCGAGTTCATCAAGGCCAACATCCGGCTGGAGGGCGTCACCAAGGCGTCCACGGAGGACAGCACCCGGGTAGTCGAGATCTGTACCCAGTACGCCCAGAAGGGGATGTTCAACATCTTCCTCGGCGTCTTCTTCTCGACGCTCGGTTTTGCCTTCATCGAGCCGTTCTTCTTCATCGGCTACCTGATCTCCATCGCCATGTTCGGCCTGTTCCAGGCCATCTTCATGGCCAATGCGGGCGGGGCCTGGGATAATGCCAAGAAGATCGTGGAGACCGAGCTCAGGATGAAAGGCACGCCCCTCCATGATGCCTCGATCGTGGGCGACACCGTTGGCGATCCCTTCAAGGACACCTCGTCGGTCGCCATGAATCCGGTGATCAAGTTCACCACGCTCTTCGGCCTCCTGGCGGTGGAGCTCGGCGTGTACCTCACGGCCGGTGGCTCCGGCACGCTGACGCGGGTGCTGGCGGTGGCCTTCTTTATCGTTTCGCTGGTCTTCGTCCACCGCTCCTTCTATGGCATGAGGATCGAGTCGGGCCGCGCGGCGGCAGTGAAGGTGTAAGGCGTCTGCATGGCGACTCGAGGCGGTGTCGCCGCTTCCAGGGCCGCATCCACAGGGCTGACCCGGGATCAGCTGCTGGAGCTCTACTACTACATGCGGCTCACCCGCTCCCTTGAAGAGCGGTTGGTCAACCTGTACCGCCAGACCAAGGTTGTCGGCGGGCTGTTCCGCTCCCTGGGCCAGGAGGCCGACGCGGTCGGGTCGGCCTACGCGCTGGACCGCTCCAGGGGAGATGTCCTCAGTCCGCTCATCCGCAATCTCGGCTCCATGCTGGTGCAGGGCGCCACCCCGCTCGAGATCCTCAGACAGTACATGGCCAAGGGAGACTCACCGACGCGGGGCCGCGAGCTCAACATCCACTTTGGCGACACGGTGCGGGGATTCATCGGCCAGATCTCGCATCTGGGTGACATGGTGCCGGTGATGGCCGGGGTGACGCTGTCCTTCAAGCTCCGGGGTGAGTCGCGGGTCGGGCTGGTCTACGTCGGAGATGGGGCAACCTCCACCGGCGCCTTCCACGAAGGGATCAACTTCGCGGCGGTCCAGCGCTGCCCGCTGGTGGTGATCGTGGAGAACAACGGCTACGCGTATTCCACGCCTACCAGCAAGCAGACGGCCTGCACCAGCTTCAAGGATAAGGCGATCGGATACGGGATTCCCGGCGTGCGGGCGGACGGCAATGATGTCGTGGCGACCTACCAGGTCACCAAGGAAGCGGTGGACCGCGCCCGCGGGGGTGAGGGCGTGACGCTCATCGAGCTGATGACCTATCGCCGCAAGGGCCACGCGGAGCACGACAACCAGTCCTATGTCCCGCCCGGCGAGATCGAGCGCTGGGCCCGGGAGAACGATCCGCTCGACCGCTACGGCAAGACCCTGACCGGGCAGGAGGGCGTGCCGCTCGCCGAGCTGGAGGGTATCGACGCCCGGGTCATGGCCGAGATCGATCGGGCCACCGACGAGGCAGAGGCGTCACCCGCGCCAGAGCCGCGCGACGGCCTGCTCGGCGTCTATGCCGAGCCGGCCGCGGCCCCCGTGCTCTGGTACCGGGAGGGCATACGCTCGGCGGTCGAGACCCACGAGCGACCCGCCAGCTGGGGGACGCACGATGGCTGAGAGCACCTACCTCGAGGCCATCCGGCAGGGATTATTCGAGGAGATGGAGCGGGACGCCAACGTCATCTGCATGGGCGAAGATATCGGCGCCTATGGCGGCGCCTTCAAGGTGACCGAGGGTCTTCAGGCGCGCTTCGGCGACCAGCGGGTGATCGATACGCCGCTGTCGGAGGCCGCAATCGTAGGCGCGGCGGCGGGTGCTGCCCACATGGGCATGCGGCCGGTGTGCGAGATGCAGTTCATTGACTTCATCTCCTGCGCCTACGATATGCTCACCAACTACGTCGCCACCGCCCGCTACCGCGCCTTCCTCCCTTGTCCCATGGTGGTTCGGGGCCCGAGCGGCGGCTACGTCCGGGGTGGGCCGTTTCATTCCCAGAATCCGGAGGCCGCGTTCCTTCACACGCCCGGCCTCAAGATCGTCTATCCCGCCACGGCGAGCGACGCCAAGGGGCTGATCAAATCCGCCATCCGGGACGAGGACTGCGTGCTCTTCTTCGAGCACAAGTATCTCTATCGCCGGATCAAGGAAGAGCTGCCGCCGGGCGATCACCTGGTACCGATCGGCAAGGCTCGCCTGGCCCGGGAAGGACGCGACCTGTCGATCATCACCTACGCCGCCACCGTGTGGAAGGCGCTGGAAGCCGCGGAGCAGTTGGAGCGGGAGGACGGGCTGTCGGTCGAGGTGCTGGATCTGCGCTCGCTGCTGCCGATGGACGATGAGGCCATCGCCGCCACGGTCAAGAAAACCAATCGCGTGTTGATCGTGCACGAGGACACCGTCACCGGTGGGGTGGCCGGCGAGATCGCAGCGCGGATCAACGACCTGGCATTCGAGTGGCTGGATGCGCCGATCAAGCGGGTCGCGGCTCACGACGTGCCTTTGCCGTACGCGCCACAGCTGGAGGACTTTGTGCTGCCGCAGACGGGGGATATCGTCAGGGCGGCGAGGTGGCTGGCGGCGTACTAGGCTGGGCAGCGGGGCAGATAGGCGGCGGGGCAGTTAGCTTGGATAAAGTTCGCCGTTGGTGTGCTTGGGCTGCCCTGCCGCCCCGCTGCCCCGCAGCCCCGCCGAATCGGAGATTCGAATGGCCAAAATAGACGTCATTATGCCCCAGATGGGTGAATCGATTGCCGAAGGCACGCTCTCCCGCTGGATGAAGAAGGTGGGCGACCCGATCAAGCGGGACGAGCCCATCTTCGAGATCTCGACCGACAAGGTGGACGCCGAGATCCCGGCCCCGGTGGCCGGCACTCTGGCCGAGATCATCGTGCAGGAGGGCCAGACCGTGGCGGTGCAGACCGTCGTTGCCCGGATCGAGACCGACGCGAGCGTCGCAGCCGAGAAGCCAAAGGCTGCGCCACCCGCCCCGGTCGCTCCCGTGCCTTCGGTGCCGCCCAAGGGCGCATCCCGCCCCAGCGAGCCGCCCGCTCCGTCGAGAGCGACACCCGCCCCCGCGCACCGCATCAGCCGCGCCCGAGAGGGCGGTGAGCGATGCCACCGGCGGAAACGGTGCGTCCGAGTCGATCGAGGAGCGGCTCCAGCGCAAGTCCACGCCGCTGGTCCGCAAGATGGCGGCGGAACATCAGGTCGACATCAGCGCCATTGCGGGCACCGGTCTCTCGGGCCGGGTGACGAAGAATGACATCCTGAGCTACATGGAAGGCGGGGCGACGACAGCGGGGCCGCGGGGCAGCGGGGCAGTGCCAACCGCCCCGGGCCTGGGATCCCAACGGGCAGTAGCGCCCCCGCTGCCCCGCGGCCCCGCCTCGCCGCCTCCGGCGGCGATCGTCGACCCCTGGCCCGGCGATCGGGTCGAGCCCTGGTCGCGCATCCGGAAGCTGACCGCCGACCACATGGTCATGTCGCGCCGGGTCTCGCCCCACGTCAACACCATCTTCGAAATCGACTACACCCGCGTGGCCCAGGTGCGGGCCAGGAACAAGAAGGAGTTTGCCGATCGGGGAGTGAACCTCACCTACCTGGCGTTCATCACCAAGGTCGTGGCCGACAGCCTGCGGAAGCACCCGGTGGTCAATGCCGCCGTCTCGGGCGAGAGCACCCTCTTTCGCCGCGACATCAACATCGGCATTGCCGTGGCGCTCGACTGGGGACTCATCGTGCCGGTGGTCAAACACGCCGACGAGCTCTCGTTGCTGGGGCTCGCGCGGGCCATCAACGACCTCGGCGAGCGGGCGCGGACCAAGAAGCTGAGCCCGGACGAGGTGCAGAAAGGGACCTTCACGATCACCAATCCCGGCGGGTTCGGCTCGGTGATCGGCACGCCCATCATCAATCAACCCCAGGCGGCCATTCTCTGCGTCGGAAGCATCGAGAAGCAGCCGGCGGTCGTCACCGTGGACGGCGCCGACATGATCGCGATCCGCACCAAGGGGATGCTCTCCCTCGCTTTTGATCACCGGATCGTGGATGGCGCCGACGCCGACCGCTTCATGGCCGACGTGAAGACGGGCCTCCAGGAGTTCACCGAAGCCGGAACCTGAAAATGCCCAGACGCATCATCGCCGCCGACGGCGAGCAGTGGGAAGTGGCCGTGAGTGGACGCGTCACCCAGTACGTGAAGGACGAGTTCGGCCTCATCTTCTCGCGCGGTATCGGTCCCAATCGCGAGCGGCGGCTGGCCCGCTATTCTCCGCTCGGTGCCAAGAGCCGGGAGCTTTCCTTGAGCCAGCTGAGCGATCAGGAGCTACGCGACCTGCTGGGTCACTCTCAGCCGTCCTGGACGGCTCCCGAGACGGGATATCGCCGCTGAGCACCATGGACGGGGCGAGCTCGCCGGTTGAGACCATCGACCTGCACGTGCATTCGACCGCCTCGGATGGGAGCCTCGCTCCTGAGGCCGTGGTGAAGCGGGCCCAGGCTGCTGGTTTGAGCGCCGTGGCGTTGACCGACCACGACACCCTTGGGGGCATACCCGAGGCGCTCGCGGCCGGCGAGCGCTTCGGCGTTCGGGTGATCGGTGGGTGCGAGTTCTCAGCCGCGGCGCCCTGGGGTGAAATGCACGTGCTGGGTTACTTCCTGCCCTCCGATTCGGCCGAGCTGGACGCATTTCTGGAGCGGTGCCGGGCAGACCGGGTGCGCCGGGGACGGGCAATGGTTGATCTGCTCCAGCGGCTGGGGATCGAGCTCTCGTTCGACCATGTTCTACAGGAATCCGCGGGCGGTGCCGTGGGACGACCCCATGTCGCCCGCGCCATTGTCCGGCAGGGCAAGGCTATCGACCTGAACGACGCCTTCGATCGCTTCCTTGGGCGGGGGCGCCCCGCCTTCGTGGAGAAGACGCTGCCCACATTCCGTGCCATTGCGGAGGTGATCCATCGGGCCGGCGGGCTGGTGTCGGTGGCTCACCTGAAGGAGCGGGGCACCCGTCCTTGTATCGAACGGCTCAAGGGGGAGGGGCTGGATGCAGTGGAAACGCGTCACCCCAGTCATGATCCTGATCTCCGCGCCCGGCTCACCGATATCGCCATCAAACTGGGCCTGCTTCGGACCGGAGGCAGCGATTGGCACGGTGACCCGGAGCCCGGAGTGACGCACGGCACGATCGGCTCACAGGCGGTTCCCCGAGAGTGGCTCGACCGCCTGGAGGAGTTCCGGGCGCGTTCCCGGACCCGGGCGATCTCATGAGTCTGCTCCAGCCCGGCAATGTGGCGCCTGACTTCACCGCGGAAGCATCGGACGGCCGAACCTACCAGCTTCGGCGGCTGCTGGAGGAGTCCCGAGTGCTCCTGGTGTTTTATCCCGGGAACAACACACCTGGCTGAAACCGCCAACTCTCCGCCGTGCGCGATGAGATCCAGACCTACACCGACCACAATATCCGGCCCTTCGGGGTGAATCCCGCCTCGGTCGAGAAACATGCCGCATACGCCCAGAGGCTCGGGCTGCCGTTTCCGCTGCTGTCCGACCCCGGCCTGACCATCAGCGCCGCCTACGGCTCGCTCAAGTCGCTGCTGCCGGGGATCGCGCGCTCCGTTTGCCTGATTGACCGCGATGGAACCGTGCTTTACGCTCAGGCCGGTGCCCCCGGCGCTGGTATCATCCTCGAGAGCCTGGAATCCGAATGACCGCTCCCCGATTCGATTTTCGTGGCAAGGTGGTGCTGGTGACCGGCGTGGGCCGCGCCGGCCAGATCGGGAATGCAGTCGCCCTCGCGTTTGGGAAGGCCGGAGCCAGGATCGTTGCCTGTGATCTGAACGCAGTCGGGGTGGCCGAGCGGGTCCGCGAGTTTGCGGCTCAGGGTGTGGACGCCAGGCCCTGCGCGGGTGACCTGACCGAGCCAGACATCGCGGCGCTCGCGGTGGAGGTCGCGCTCAAGCATTTCGGCCGCCTGGACGTGGTGGTCAACCTGGCTGGTGGCCTGACCACCTTCGGCCCCATTCGCGACATCACGGTTCAGGCACTGGACCGGGAGATATCGATCAACCTCAAGACCACCGTGCTCGTCTCCCAGGCCGCTATCGAGGCGTTGGCCAAGACCCGTGGCTGCATCATCAACGTGTCTTCGATCGCCTACTTCACTCCGCAGAGTCCCATGGCCGTCTACTCGGCCGCCAAGGCCGCCGTGGCCGGATTCACCCGGAGCCTGGCCCTCGAGCTGCAGGACCGCCAGGTCCGGGTCAACGCCATTGCGCCCGGCATGGTCCGGACGGTGGATAACCTGGCGTCGGTGGGCGACAGCGGCGCACAATACGTCGAGCTGCAGGAGATCACCGATGGGGTGATGTCGCTCGCCAGTGATGGCGCCACCACCGGCCAGATTCTTCCGATCTCTCCGGTACCCGCTGGAAAGCCCTGATGGAGCTCCCGGGCCGGGTGGCCCTGGTCACCGGCGCCGGCCGGCGGCTCGGCCGCGCGATGGCGGCGGCGCTGGCGGACAAAGGCATGACGCTGGCGATTCATCACCACGCCTCCAGCGCCGGCGCCCACTCCCTGCGAGACGAGATCGTTGCGGCCGGCGGCCGCGCGGTCTGTTTCGAAGCCGACCTGAGCGACGCCAATGCGGCACGGGCCCTACCCTCGCGCGTGGTGACCGAGCTCGGCCAGCTGGACGTGCTGGTCAACTCGGCCGCCATCATGCACCGGCTCAGTCTGGATCAGACCACGCCGGAGCAATGGGATGCCATTCTCGACCTGAACCTGCGCGCCGTTTTCTTCTGCACCCAGGGGGCCGCCCCGGCGCTCCGAGCCGCCCGCGGAAAGGTGGTCAATCTGGCCGATCTTGCCGGGCTCGAGCCCTGGCCCGGGTTCGCGGCCCATTCCGTCAGCAAGGCCGGGGTCGTCATGCTCACCAAAGTGCTGGCCCTGAGCCTCGCCCCCGATGTCACTGTGAACGCCATCGCGCCCGGGGCCGTACTGGTTCCCGAGGAGTACGACGTGGAGGAGCGAGAACGGCTCGCTCGCGCCACGCCGCTACGCCGTCTCGGCAGCCCATCCGATGTCGTCTCCGCCCTGCTATACCTTCTGGAGGGGGGAGACTTCGTGACCGGAGAGGTTCTGGTTGTCGACGGTGGACGACTCATCCGATAGCGTTCGCTTCCGCGATGTCGTAATCGTCGGGGGAGGCTGCTACGGCACCTTCTACGCTGGCCAGCTCGAGCGAGCCCGTGCCCGGGGCCGGGCCGAGTACCGCAGGCTGCTGATCGTGGACCGGGATGCAGGGTGCCAGGCGGCCCGCGAGCCGGGAGGCGACGACACCCGCCAGCTGGTGCCCCAGGAATGGGGCGACTTCTTCGACGACTATCTCGGCAACGTTTCGCCGGCGCCGGCCGGCGAGCCGCCTGACGCCATCGTCCCCTCTCCACTCATGCCGCATCTGATGTACGAGTGGCTGGTCCGCCGCGCCCGTGACCGGTGGCCTGGCCGTCGGATCGAGACCAGACCAGTCCCTGTCGGGCCGGGTACTCCCTACGATGCCAGCGCTCCTGATGGCACCCGCTACATCTCCTTTGCCGACTGGACTTGCCCTACCCACTGCATCGAGCCCGCCATCTGTCCCGTGATTCGGGCGCCACGCACCTGGGAGATGTCGGAGGCCATGGGGGACCTGGCAAGAAAGCTGGACGAATCGCATCCGACCGCGGGCCCGGTGCTGTTTCTCTGCGAGCACCGGGTGTTCGGCGTTGGAATGTTCGATGTCAGCGCCGTTCTCGCCGGAGATGCAGTGGTGGCTCAGGCCGGTCAGGAGTCGTCAGCCGTGAACGTCCTGGTCGGCACGGTGTCGAGCTGTCACGGGGCGGCGAGTCTGTTGCATCTGGGGTGAGGGCTATTGGCTATTGGCGCTTCAGAACTGCTTCTGATCGGGCCGGCAGTCCTTCCCGACGATCGGGAGTAAGTGCAGGCCGGTTCGGAGCTCCTTCCGACCAGTCCGGCACGCCTCACGACGAGTCCGGCGGTCCTTGCACCCAGTCCGGCACCCCTCCGGCTACCCCATAGCCCATAGCCCATAGCTCGTAGCCCCCTGCGGGAACCTCAAGACGTTCTATATTTTGAGAGCACATACCCTGGGGAGTGCATGACGCGCAGCGAAGAGTTGGATGTCATCATCGTGGGTGGGGGGCCGGCAGGTCTCTGCGCCGCTATGTATGCGGGCCGGGGTCTCCTGCGGTCCGTCCTCCTGGAGCGGGGTGTGCCCGGGGGCGAACTGCTCAATACCGAGTGGATCGATGATTATCCCGGTTTCGAGCACGTCCTGGGCCGCCAGCTGGCCGACCTGATGACGGCTCACGCGGTCAAGTTCGGAGCCCAGATCCGGCAGGATACAGTGGAGGGAATCGTCCGGCGGGACGACGAAATCTTCGAGGTCGCGACGGCGATGGGGAAAGTGTACGAGGCGCCGACCGTGATCCTGACGGCCGGCGGTACGCCGACAAAGCTCGATGTGCCCGGTGAGCTGGAGTACGCCGGCCGGGGGGTGTCCTACTGCGCGGTGTGCGACGGGGCCTTCTTCAAGGGGGAGATCGTCGCGGTAATCGGCGGCGGCGACGCCGCGGTGGAAGAGGCCGACTATCTGACCCGGTACGCCGAGAAGGTGTACATCATCCACCGGCGGGATCAGTTCCGGGCCTCCAAGATTCTCCAGGAGCGGCTCTTCGCCAATCCCAAAATCGAGGTCATCTGGAACAAGCGGGTTCGCGAGTTCATGGGTGGACCTCAGGGCCTGCGTGGAATCGACCTGGTGGATACGGTCACCGGGGCGGAGCAGGTGCTGGAGGCGACGGGCGCCTTCGTCTTCATCGGCTTCCAGCCTAATACCGGTCTCGTCAAGCAGCATGCCCTGCATGACTCGGGCGGCTACCTGATCACCAACGATCGCATGATGACCTCGATTCCGGGCCTCTTTGCGGCCGGGGACGTCAGGGCGCAGCTCACCCGGCAGATCACCACTGCGGTGGGCGATGCCACTACCGCCGCCATCGCCGTGGAGAAGTACCTGACCGACCGGAAGAGCCGGCTCGAATCCAAGGCGCAAGTCGGTGTCTGATCTGGAAGTCGTAGCGCTGCCCAACGGCCAGTTCGCCGAGAACTGCTACCTGGTGGCCGACCGGCGTACCCGCGAAGCAGTGATCATCGATCCGGGTGAGGAGCCGGCGATGTTTCTCGCCGAGCTGGAGACCCGGGCCTGGTCCTTGAAAGCCATCTGGCTCACCCACGCGCACATCGATCACATCCTGGGGGTGGGCCCGGTGCATGCCGCTACTGGGGCGCCCATCTATCTCCACCCACGGGACCGCCCCATCTACGACGCTTTGCCGCAGTATGGTGGCTGGGTCGGGATGCAGCTGGAGAAACCGCCGGCGCCGCACCGGGAGCTGGCGGCGGGCCAGATTCTCAACGTGGGCGCCTTTGAATTCGCGGTGCGCTTCACGCCAGGCCACTCGCCCGGCAGTGTCAGTTTTGTGGGTGAAGGCATAGTCTTCGGCGGCGATGTTCTCTTCAATGGGTCGGTTGGGCGGACCGATCTGCCCGGCGGTGACGCAACGACGCTCATGGCGAGCATCCAGTCCGAGCTGCTGTCATTGCCGGACTCGACCGTGGTTCACAGCGGGCATGGTCCCGACACGACCATCGGTATCGAGCGGCTGACGAACCCGTTTTTGACGGGAGCATACCGGCTTGGGTGACGAGGCGGAACGGCGGAACGGCGGAACGGCGGTAGCGACGCCGCCGGTTAAGGGCCTGCCGCCTTACCGCCCTACCGCCGTACCGCCCACTTGTAACCGCTGCAACTTCCCTGTCTCCAGCCGCGCCTGGGGCTGTAAGCATCGCTGCGCGAACTGCGGTACGATGTACCCGCTTGGGGACTGCTCTGACTGATTCCGCGCCGGCTATTCTCGATCTCGAGCCGCTGAGTATTCCCCAGGCCGGCGCGCTCGATATATCCCGCTCCGAGCTGCCCCCGCGGCTCCGCCCCTCCGCCAACCTCAGCATCCTCGACATCTCCGAATTCTTCGGTGAGACCACCGGCGGAGTCCGGACCTATCTGCTGGAAAAGGTGCGCTACGTCCAGCGGAATCAGCAGCTGCGGCAGGTGCTGGTGGTGCCCGGTGCGGCAGATCAGATCCTCGAGGGAAGCGGCGTCCGCTGTTACCGGCTTCACGGTCCGCCCATTCCCACCCAGAAGCCGTACCGGTTCATGCTGGCCACCGAGTCTACCAGCCGGATCGTGGCCCACGAGCGCCCCGACCTGATCGAGGTAGGCAGCGCCTGGTGTGCGCCGTGGCTCATCCGTCTGGCCACCCGGCGAGTCGATGTGCCCACGATCTGGTTTTATCACAGCAACTTCCCCCGTATCATCGCTCCTCGTCCCCAGTCGGCCGGCTGGCTGCGGCGGGGCGCCAGCTCCGCCGCCTGGTGGTATGTGCGCCGTCTCGGCCGCCTGGTCGATACCACCATCGCTCCATCAGAGACCGTTGTGCGGGAGCTCCAGGAAGCGGGACTGGAACACGTGGTCTGCGTCCCGCTGGGCGTGGACCTGGAACGCTTCAACCCGGGCCGGCGGAGCTACGCCGCGGAGACCCGGCGGCGCTTCGGTCTGCCAGCCGGCCGGCTGGCCATGTACGTCGGGCGGATCGCGGGGGAAAAGGATCTGGACGTGCTGCTGGCCGCATGGCCCCGGGTGGAACGGCGCACCGGTGCCAGGCTGGTCATCGTGGGCGACGGGCCGGCGCGGCTGTCGCTGTTGGAAGCCCCGGGAGGGGATCGAGCCATCTGGCTGCCGTTCCAGCGCGATCGGGATCAGCTGGCCGATCTCTACGCGGCGGTCGATCTCGCTGTGGCGCCGGGCCCGGCGGAAACCTTCGGCCTCGCCTCGGTCGAAGCCCTCGCCAGCGGGAACCCCGTGCTCTCCGTCAATCAGGGCGGAGTCGCGGAAACGGTAACTCGCTCCGGGGCCGGCATGCTGTACGCATCGGGCGATGCCAACCATCTGGCCGAGGTAGCGGAGCAGCTCCTGGCCGCGGACCTGCCCAGTCTGGGCTTGCTGGGGCGCCGCTATGCCGAGTCGCACCACAGCTGGAGCGCCGTGTTCGATCGTCTCGTCGCGGTATACCGCACGGTGCTCGCCCGGTGAGTCCGCTCGCGGCTCATGGCGTTTGTCTCGGGCTGGTCATCCTGGATTTTCTGGTTCGCGCCTGGCGGATTCAGTGGATCATGAAGGGGCTGGGATCCCCTCTCGCGCTGCGCGACGCGTTGGTGGTCAACGCCTTCGGTGACGCGGCCAACGCGCTCACGCCGATGCGGCTGGGCGGAGAGCCCGCGCGGGTCGCCGGCATGATGCGCACTGGGGCGCGCATGACCGCCGTACTGGTGGGCATCACCCTCGAAGCGATCATCTCCCGGTTGGTGCTGATAGCGGTTGCGGCGTGGCTGATCTGGAAATACGCGCCGGCCTGGTGGGCGACCGCCGGACCCGGCCTGCGGGACGCCGCCGCCACCGCCTGGCCCTGGATCGTGCTCGTGATGATCGCCGGGGTCCTGCTGTGGCGTTACACCCAGCGTGCGGTGTCGCCGGCAACCCGACGCCTGCGGCGGCCCATGCGCCGGGTGCGGGTGTACCTCCGGCGCATGCCACGCTGGCCTCTGGTGGCGAGCCTCCCCCTGAGCGTCATCCCGATGGCAACGCGGATCGCGATTCTTCCGGTGCTCGCCCTCACCCTGCCGAGCCCACCACCACTTGGCCCCGCCATCTTCGGGTCTTTTGCCCTTCTGTACAGCCAGATGGTGCTTCCCACTCCTTCTGGCGCTGGAGTCGTCGAGCTCGGCTTCCTGGGCGGTGCCGCCGGGCCGCTGGGAGAAGGGCAGGGCTGGATTCTTCTCGCCTGGCGGTTCTACACCAACGGCCTCGGGGTGGTGGTTGGCGTGTGGCTCGCGCTCGGCATCTATGGGTGGCCGGTGCTGCGGAGGGTCCTGCGCGGGAAAGCGATCCCACTCACGGAGCAGCCGGACGCGTAACCGCGGTGGGTGGCGGGGCAATGGCCACCAGGAGAACGGTTCGTTCCAGCGCCTGGGCGACGCCGTGGGGCAGATCCGCCGGAGCCCACACCACCGTTCCCGGCCCGACTTCCCTGGTTTCCTCTCCGACGGTCATCCTCGCCTTTCCCGACACGACCAGATAAAATTTGTCCGCGCCGGTGTGCACATGAACCTTTTGCGTCTGTCCCGGCTCGAAACAGTTCAGCCCCACGAAGAGTTGCCGACCTGCGAACAGGTTAACCTTGGCCGCCTTATCGGCAGCGAACGTTGCTAGCGAGTCGATCTGTTTGAAGTAATCGGGCATCGGTCTCCTTATCGGCTCGGCCAAAACTTGCCCCGGATGCTACGGCAAGAGACACGCGTATTCACACGGCGAAAGGCAGGGGTGAGTGATGACAAGCAAACAGTGGCTGACCTCACTTCCTGATTTTCCTGCTTGCGGATCCGGGTGTATCCGGGGCCGCAGGATATCCTGATGACCAAGATCCGCATCGAACGCGATCCATTAGGTGAGAAGGGCGTTCCCGCCACCGCATTGTACGGGATCCAGACCCTGCGCGCCGCGGAGAACTTCCCGATCTCGGGGCTTCGCCCGCTGCCCGAGTTCGTCGACGCCGTGGTGTGGATCAAGCGCTCGGCCGCCCTGGTCCACAAGCAGACCGGCCGGCTCGAGCCTCGCCTGGCCGACGCCATCGTGCAGGCCGCCGACGAAATCCTGGGCGGCCAGCACCGGGACCAGTTCATCGTGGATGTGTACCAGGCGGGCGCGGGCACCAGCCACAACATGAACTGTAACGAGGTGCTCGCGAACCGTGCCAACGAGATCCTCGGCTCCGCTCGAGGCTCGTACCAGCCGGTGCACCCTAACGATCACGTCAACATGGCGCAGAGCACCAATGACGTGATTCCGACCGCGATGCGGCTGGCCACCCTGGCCAGGTTGCCTCAGCTGCTCAGTGCACTCGACCGGTTGGCGGCGGCGCTGCTAACCAAGGGAGTGGAGTTCGACGCCATCGTAAAATCGGGACGCACCCATCTTCAGGACGCCACGCCGATCCGGCTGGGCCAGGAGTTTACCGCCTACGGGCGCACCGTCGAGCGCCATAGAAAGAAGATCGCCGAGGCCGCCGAGTGGGTGCGGGAGATGAATATCGGCGGCACGGCGGTGGGCACCGGGATCAACGCCGAGCCCGAGTATCCGGAGTTGATGGTGCGTCACCTCCAGCAGGTGAGCGGACTGGAGCTCAGGGTCGGCCAGGACCGGGTGCAGCTGATGCAGTCAATGGGCGACATGGCCACGATCAGCGGCGCGCTCCGGGCCTATGTCCTGGATCTCAACAAGATCGCCAACGACATCCGACTGCTTGCGTCAGGGCCGCGGACCGGACTCGCCGAGATCCTGCTCCCGCCGGTACAACCCGGCTCCAGCATCATGCCGGGCAAGGTCAACCCGTCGATTGCCGAGATGGTGAATCAGGTCTGCTATCAGGCTCTGGGCCTGGACACCACGGTTGCCCTGGCCGCCGAAGCGGGTCAGCTGGAGCTCAACGTCATGATGCCGGTCATGGCTCACAACATCGTTTTCATGCTCATCATCGTAGGCAACGCCAGCGCCGTCCTGGCCGAGCGGTGCGTCGACGGCATCGAAGCCGATGAGGCCCAGTGCGGCTATTGGCTGGAGCGAAGTCCCGCGCTGGTCACCGCGCTGGCCCCCAAGATCGGCTATGCCGAGGCGGCCAAGCTGGCCAAGGAGGCGGTTGCCAGCGGGCTCACGGTCCGAGAGCTGGTGGTAAAGAAGGGCCTTCTAAAGGGGAAGGAGCTGGAGGAGGTGCTGAATCTCCGCGCTATGACGGAGCCGGGCGTACCCGGGGAGACGAAGCCTCCTCCGGTTAAGCGCTCCGGTCGGTAGCCCGCCGCAGCGGGGTAATCCCGGAGGTACTTTCGGCGGCGTGCTGCCCGACCGCGAGCTCCACCACGCGAAACGGCGGCCGGTTCGGGAAGCTTTGCTGTAACAGCACCATGGACACGTTGTACACCGGCGCATCGCCCATGGTTCGGCCCTCGAGGGAGCCGTGATGGGCATGACCGTGGAAGACGACATCCACCGGATAGCGGATGAGCGGCTCCTCCAGACGGCTCGAGCCCAGGTAGGGGTAGATCTCCAGCGGCTCACCCTGGACGGTTGCCGCGATGGGTGAATAGTGCAGCACGGCCACGCGGCGCTCGGTACGCAGCTGACCCAGCGCCGTCTCCAGTTTCAGCGCCTCGTCCAGTGCCTCCCGCACGAACTGCTTGATCAGCGTCTCGCCCCAGGGGCCCAGTGCCCTCCGCCCGAACCCTCCCGCAAATCCCTTGATCCCCGCGAACCCGATGCCGAGCACTTCATGGGCTTCGCCGTCGAGGACGTGAACCCCGGCGTCACAGAGGATCTTGGAAACTTCACGCTCCTTGCCCGACTCGTAGTCGTGGTTGCCGAGTACCGCGACGATCGGCACCGGGATTGCGCCGAGCGCCTTCGCCATCAACCGAGCCTCGTCCGGGTCGCCGCGGTCGGTCAGGTCACCGCAGAGCGCCAGCACATCGGCGTGCTCGGCAACCTGGCCAAACAGGTGCTGGAGCGGGGGGTCGAATCCCTTACCGCCAAGATGGATGTCGCCGACCGCGGCGACGCGTACCTTTCCCGGTGTTTTCGTCATTGGGTCCCAATTCAGGAAAAGAGGGACTTCCACGCGGTGACCTGCGCCACACCTGCAGGGCCCCGGGAAGAATATCATAGGTACAACCCCGGGGAGGCCGGCATGGCTCAGGCGCCGACGCAATCGCTTGTTGAGACTCCCTCCCGGATATTCTATCGGGAGGCAATGGAAGTCTTGAACCATGCCGGCGTCCCCTTCCTGGTCGGCGGGGCCTTCGCCTTTATTCATCAAGCTGGAATCGACAAGTCCACCAAGGATCTCGACCTGTTTGCCCGTCCGCGCGACGTCCAGCGCCTGCTGGAGGCCTGCGCGGCCGCCGGCTACGAGACCGAGCTGGTCTTCTCCCACTGGCTGGCCAAGATTCGCTCGCCCGAAGGGTTCATCGACGTCATCTTCAGCTCCGGCAATGGCGTCGCGACGGTAGACGATTGGTGGTTCGAGCACGCCACCCCGGGCATGGTCCTCGGCGTCCCGGTGAAGATCGCGCCGCCGGAAGAGACGCTCTGGTCGAAGGCGTTCGTCATGGAGCGAGAGCGTTACGATGGCGCCGACGTGGTCCACCTGATCCTCGCCCACGGCGAGCGGTTGGACTGGAAACGGCTCCTGGCCCGGTTTGGGCCGCACTGGCGGGTGCTCCTGGCCCACCTGGTGCTCTTCGGCTTCATCTTTCCCTCGGAGCGCTCGAAGGTCCCCAGCTGGGTCATGGGAGAGCTGCTCCAGCGAGCGGAGGCGGAGCAGTCTGCGCCCGATGCGCCCGATCCAGTCTGTTACGGCACCCTTTTGTCCTGGTCCCAATACCTCGGCGATGTGCTGGGCGGATCGTACCGGGACGCGCGGATTCGCCCCTTCGGGTCGCTGAGCGCCGAGGAAGTGGCCCGGTGGACGGCTGCGGATAAGAGCTAGCTGCTTGGAGTCGGGAGCCTGACTCGGCTGCTGCACAAGCACCTGGCTCCAAGCTCCGACTCCCACATTGCCTCCATCTCACCGCCCCCACATATTGCCAGCATGCGGGTGACTACCTGGACCGAATACAGCCTGATAATCTCGATCCATCTCGCCAAACGGGGCCGGAAAGGTATCGGTCCGGTTGCCGCGCGCGAGCTCGCCGACATCGAGCGCCTGCCCGCGGACTATGTCGAACAGATCCTCCTGCGGCTTCGTCGCGCCGGACTGGTTCAGAGCGTGCGCGGTGCCAAGGGCGGCTACTATCTCGCAAAGGAGCCGGATGCCATATCGGTCCGCGATGTGATGGCTGCCTCGGAGCACCAGACCTTCGAGATCAACTGCGAAACGCACCCGGTGGACGCCGAACGATGTAGCCCCGGGCACACCTGCAGCATCCGGCCGGTATGGCACGCCCTCCAGCAGCGAGTAGATCAGCTGCTGGCCGGCATTTCACTCGCCGACCTGATGAAGCAGGAGTCTGATGTCCAGGAGTTGGTTGGGATATCGTCGGCGAGTTAGCTCACGTCGTATTGGCGATCCCCCCGACCCAGACTGGTCGGGTTTTTTGTTTTGGAGGCACAGGATGACGGTGGCAGCGGGCCGGGAAACATTTCAGGAGCCTGAGCTCTGGGGGGCGGTGGGGAATACCCCCCTGCTCTCGGTGGAGCTCGGATCCGGGCGCCGTCTCTACCTCAAAGCGGAGTGGCTCAATCCTGGTGGCAGCGTAAAGGACCGCGCCGCGCGAGCCATCCTGCGTGATGGGCTCTGCCGTGGCGAGCTGCCCGGGAAGCGCCTGCTCGATGCCTCCAGCGGAAACACCGGGATCGCCTACGCGATGCTGGCGGCCGCTGCGGGTATCCAGGTCACCATCTGTCTTCCCGGCAACGCGAGTCCGGAGCGGCGTGCCCTGCTCGAGATATATGGGGCCGAGGTGATCTTGACCGACCGGCTGGCGGGGACCGATGGAGCGGCGGCACGGGCTCGTGAGCTGGTGACGGAGTTCCCCGATCGCTACTTCTATGCCGACCAGTACAGTAATCCGGCCAACCCCCGAGCCCACCTCGAGACCACTGGGCCCGAGATCTGGGCTCAGACAGATGGACGCATTACGCATTTCGTGGCCGCCATGGGAACCACCGGAACCATGATGGGAACCGGCAGGTTTCTAAGGGAGAAAAAGCCCGGTGTACGCCTGATAGGTGTCCAGCCCGACTCTCCTTTGCACGGACTGGAAGGCCTCAAACATCTGTCGACTACCGCGCACCTGCCCGCGCTCTACGATGCCTCAGTCCCGGATATCGTGGTGGAGGTGGCGACCGAGACCGCCGACCGCACCGCCCGAGATCTGGCTCGTACTACAGGGTATCTCGTCGGCTGGTCGGCCGGGGCGGCAGTGGCGGCCGCTGCAGACCTCGTGCGCGAGGCGCCCGATTCCTTTGTGGTCGTGATTGGCTGCGACACCGGGAGCCGCTATTTGAGCGAGCCGCACCGCTGGACCGGCGCGTGACGCTGCGCCTGAGCGCGGGCCTGGTCGAGGAGATTCGTCGGGCGGGCGAGCAGGCCTATCCCAACGAGTGCTGCGGCGTCCTGGGTGGGCATCCTGGCGAGGTGAAGGAAGTGGTGAAGCTGGTGCCGGTGACCAACCGGCGGGCCGACGACCCGCACCGGTACC
Organism: uncultured Gemmatimonadales bacterium; assembly: GCA_963742755.1. GTDB lineage: Bacteria > Gemmatimonadota > Gemmatimonadetes > Gemmatimonadales > GWC2-71-9 > CAVVWJ01. Next base: position 357,018 of record CAVUMU010000010.1, on the reverse strand, counting down.
TGATTGCGCCGGACGATCTCCGGCGGGTCGAGGCCGGGCTCCGCGCATCTGGCCTGGAGGTACTGGGATGCTATCACTCACATCCCGACCACCCAGCCGCGCCTTCGGCGTTCGATACCGAGCAGGCTTGGCCCTGGTACAGCTACATCATCGTGCAGGTAGATCGTGGGGCGGCTGCCGAGCTGACCAGTTGGGTACTGCACGATGACCGCTCGGCGATGAGCCCGGAGCTGGTCGATGTCCTGAGCGAGGTATGATATGTCGGTTACAGTCTCCATTCCCACTCCGCTGCGCCCATTCACCGGGGGCAACGACTCCATCGAGCTGGCCGGTGATACTGTCGGCCAGGTGCTCGATGGACTGATGGCCGCTCACACCGGCCTCAAGCGGCACCTGCTCCAGGACGACGGGCGGCTGCGCAATTTCGTGAGCCTCTACCTGAACGAGACGGACATCCGGCATCTGGCATCAACCGCGACACCGGTTCGCCCGGGGGATGTGCTGACCATAGTCCCCAGCATAGCGGGCGGCTCGCCGGCGACTGCGGATAAAACTGCCCTCTCCCACGCCGAGATGCTGCGCTATTCCCGGCACCTGCTGCTTCCCGAGGTGGGGGTGTCGGGCCAACGGAAGCTCAAGGCCGCCCGGGTGCTGACGGTCGGCGCCGGTGGGCTCGGCTCCCCCCTCTCGCTGTATCTCGCCGCGGCCGGCGTGGGGACCATCGGCATCGTGGACTTCGATGTGGTCGACCTGACCAACCTTCAGCGGCAGATCGTCCACGGCACCTCCACCCTGGGCCGATCCAAGCTGGACTCGGCCGAGGAGCGGCTCACCGACCTCAATCCCAACGTCCGGATCGAGCGGCACGAAACCCGGCTGACATCCCGGAATGCGCTGGAGGTCCTGGGGGAATACGACATCGTCGTCGATGGCACCGACAACTTTCCGACCCGTTACCTGGTGAACGACGCCTGCGTGCTGTTGGGCAAGCCCAACGTCTACGGCAGCATCTTCCGCTTCGAAGGGCAGGCCTCGCTCTTCTACGCGGCGAAGGGACCCTGCTATCGATGCCTGTACTCGGAGCCACCGCCTCCGGGCCTGGTGCCCAGTTGCGCCGAGGGCGGAGTCCTAGGTGTCCTGCCCGGGATCATCGGCAGCATTCAGGCGCTGGAGACGATCAAGTGGATCATTGGAGCAGGGAGCTCATTACTGGGCCGGCTGGTGCTGTTCGATGCCCTGAAGCTGCGTTTCCGGGAACTGGAGCTCCGCAAGGATCCCGCCTGTCCCATTTGCGGGACCAACCCTTCGATCCACGAGCTGATCGACTACGACGCCTTCTGTGGTATCGGCGCGGAGCCGGCCTATGAGGGCCCGGAGATCACCGCCGAGGAGCTCCAGCAGGCGATGAGGGCAAAGGCGGGGGACCTTGTCCTCATTGATGTGCGCGAGCCTCACGAATGGGACATCGTCCATATCGAGGGCGCCCGGCTGATCCCGCTGAATCAGCTCCCCGAGCGGCTGGCCGAGCTCGACGGACACGCCGAAATCGTCACCCACTGCCATCATGGGGCCCGGTCAATGAAGGCCCTGGAGATCCTCAAGGGCGCGGGATTTGGAAAGGTCAGGAGCCTGGCGGGCGGGATCGACGCGTGGGCCGAGCGGGTGGATCCGGGGTTGCCGAGGTACTGAAGGCGGTAGGGCGGTAGGGCGTAAACTCCTAGACTATTCGACCCTCCGATGTCCACGGACACCGAAGGGTCGTCATATTTCCGGAGCTCAGGTACCGTACCGCTATGCCGAAGGCGGGACTCGAACCCGCACGGGCTTGCGCCCACTGCGCCCTGAACGCAGCGCGTCTACCAGTTCCACCACTTCGGCGAAGGGCGCAAAATGTAGCGGCCCAAGCGAGTAGGGTCAACCCGAACCGTTGACCCACCCGAAGTGGTGGCCTATCCTTTGCTTAGGAAAGCCCGAGTGAATCGCGAGCTCACCCCTCCCGCCGAGCGGAAACAGTCGGTCGCCCGCAACCCCAAGGCGACGCACGACTACCACATCCTGGAGACCTGGGAGACCGGTATCGTGCTGACCGGGACCGAGGTCAAGTCCCTGAGAAATGGCAAGGCCTCTATCAAAGAGGCGTATGCCAGGGTGAAGAACGGGGAGGTCTTTCTCGAAGGAATGAACATCACGCCCTACGAACAAGGCAATCGCTACAACCACGATCCCGTGCGCGCCCGGAAGCTGTTGCTGCATCGCCGAGAAATCGAGAAGATGATCGGTGCGGTGGAGCAGCGAGGCCTGACCCTGGTTCCGCTCGAGCTCTACTTCAAGAAGGGCCGGGCAAAGGTCGCCCTGGCGCTGGGTAAAGGAAAGAAGCAGCACGACAAGCGCGAAACGCTCAAACGCAAGGCGGTGGAGCGGGAAGTGGCGCGGGCTGTGTCCATTCGAGGGCGGCGGTGATCCGGGCTCTCGCCATCCTGGCGCTGCTGGCAGCCCGCGGGTTGGATTCCGCTCCGTCGGTTGTGACGATAACCGGAGTGAACGGCGAGACCCGGATTCCGGTGCGGGTTGATGTCACCGGCGCTCCCGTGGTGGCTGCGCCAGGCCTCATGACCGCGCTGGCCGGCTCAGTCCAGGTCACCGACGGCTGGGCTGAAGTGAGCCTGGGGACTCAATCGTTTCGGTTTCTGGTAGGTGCGCCGCTGTACCTGTTCAACAGCCAGCTCCAGCCCCTGGCGGCTGCCGTCTCCGTCTCCCACGACACACTGTTTCTGCCGCTTCAGTTCGTCACGGAGGTGCTGCCTTCCTATCTTGGCGATCGCTACCGGTACGACAAGAAGCGAGCTCGTTTGATTGACTCCGGCGCCTCTGGCCGTGCGCCGGTCGCCCGCGCTCCGGCCCCGACCCGAGAAATCAGCCGCCTGCCCAACGGTCTGCGTCCTGGCCATACGGTCACGATCGATCCGGGCCACGGCGGTGTGGATCCTGGCAACCCCGGCGTCTTCTTTCCTCGGGGCACGCGGGAGAAGGAGGTCACCCTCGCGGTGGGCCTGCTGCTGCGTGACGAGCTCAAGCGGCAGGGTGTTGGGGTCCAGATGACCCGGACCTCCGATACCCTGATCGCCCTCGGCGATCGTGGCGCGTTCTGCACCGAAGCCTGTGATCTCTTCGTGAGCATTCATGTGAATTCGCTGGCCCGCCGGCGCGGGTACACCGACATCCGTGGCTTCGAGACCTACTTCCTGGCCGAGGCCAAGACCGAGGATGCCGCCCGCGTCGCCAGGATGGAAAACGAGGCGGTGCGTTTCGAGGCCGGTGGCGCCCCGGCCGATCGGGAAATGGGCATCGACTTCATCCTCAAGGATTTGCAGCTCAACGAACATCTGCGGGAGTCGGCCCGCGCCGCCGAGCTGGTGCAGCGCACGCTGGGGACCGTTCACACCGGGGAAAGCCGGGGTGTCAAACAGGCCGGGTTCATGGTGCTCACTACCGCACGCCGACCTGCGATCCTGGTCGAGCTGGGATACAGCACCAACCCCCAGGATGGTCAGTTCCTGACCACCAGGTCCAGTCAGAAGGCCATGGCGGCGGCGCTGGCCGACGCCATCGTGGCCTACCTGCTGGAGTATGAGCGCAAGACCAGTCAGACGGATTCGGGGGTGCGGCAGTGATTGGGGATCGCCGGGCTCTTTCGGTGCTGCTCCCGGCCCTGCTCGCTGCCGGTCTGCTGGGCGGATGCGTGTACTACAACGGGATGTACAACGCGAACCGGCTGGCGAACTCTGCCCGGAAGGCGGAGCGGGAAGGTCGCCCTTCCGAGGCCAGCAACCTGTGGGGTCAGGTGGCCACCAAGGCCGAGTCGGTCGTCGTGCGTCACCCCAAGAGCAAGTATGCTGAAGAGGCCGCCATTCTCCGGGGGCTGGCCCTGGCGCGGATGGGCCAGTGCGAGCAGGCGCTCGGCCCATTGGGTCGGGTGGCGGTGGCTTCCGTCGGGACCGATCTCAGCGAGGATGCTCTGCTCGCCACCGGCCGGTGCCAGGCCTCCATGGGGAACATCCCGGCCGCGGATGCGGCGTTTGCCCCGGTTACGGATAGCAAGAACTCCTGGCGCCGTGCAGAAGCGCGGTTTCTGCGGGCCCAGACTCTTCGCCATGCCGGACGATATCAGGAAGCGTTGACCGCGCTGGAGGGAGTTCGGGAGCCTCGTGCCGTGCCGGAGCGTCTCCTCTCGCTGGCGGGCTCCGGTCGGGTTCCTGAAGCGATGGCGCTGGCGGACTCCTTGGTGGCCCGCGGTGATACCACCCAGCCGTGGGACTCTCTGCTGGTGAGTCTCGGGCAGCAGGACCCCTCCAGCGGGTCGAGCCTGGTCGACCGGGTTCGCCGGCTGCCGAACCGGCCCGCCGGGACACGGGCGCGTTGGCTGTTGGACGATGGCCTCAGACTGCTCGAGTCCGACACGGCACAGGCCCGCAGCCGGTTCCGGGAGGCGGTGGTCACGGGAGGGACCGGAGACGCGGCCGGCCGGGCAACCCTGGAGCTGCTGCGGCTCGATCTCCGTGGGGTGCGCCATCCCCAGGGCCTCTCACCCCTGATCCAATCGCTCCGCGCCCATGCCGCGCGGCACCAGGGTGTCGCGTTCGAGATGACCCGACTGGGCGATGCGGCCACCGGTGTTCTCATGGCGACGGCCTCGGTGACGCCGGGCTCACCGCTGGGCGATCTCCGGTTGTTTCTCGCCGCCGAGGCTGCGCGCGACACCTTGCTTGCGGGGCGGCTGGCTGATGGACTCTTCCAACGGATCGTCCGGGAGTGGGCGGAGTCACCCTACGCGCCGAAGGCGGCGCTCGCGGCTCAGCGGCTGAACCCCGACTGGGCGGACTCCGCGAGAGCCCTGCTCGAGGCCCGTTACTACGCGAGCCCGTACCTGGCCATGCTTCGTGGCGATGAAGGATCGGCCTACCGGCAGCTGGAGGACTCGCTGGGCGCGTTTGCCGCCGCGCAGGCCCAAGCCGCCGCGCGCGCTCCGGGAGCCCGCCCCGCGACGCCAAGCCGCCCGGTGCCGGCCGGGCCCGACGACGAGAGAGTCGCACCGCGACAGCCACGGCCGGCACCGAACAATCCGGATCTCGTACCGTAGTGGGCGCCCGCGATCTCTCCCGCGAACTGTTCGGACAGCGATTTCAAAATCCTATTCTCCTGGCTGCCGGCACCGCTGGATTCGGCCAAGAGCTGGATGGAGTTCTCGACCTGGATCGCCTCGGTGGACTGGTCACCAAGGCGGTGTCCCGGGAGCCGCGGGAGGGCAATGCGGCCCCTCGCGTGGCCGAATTTCCGGGGGGCATGCTCAACTCTGTGGGGCTGGCCAATCCGGGAGTGGCGCGAGTGCGGGAGCTGTATCTCCCGTGGATCGCCTCGCGGCTGAGCCGGGCCCGGGTCCTGGTGAATGTCGTGGGATTCTCGGTCGAGGAGTACGCCGATGTGGTGGGCCAGCTGGAAGGGAGTGGCGGCATCACTGCATTCGAGCTCAACCTCTCCTGTCCTAACACCCGCGCGGGCGGAATCGAGTTCGGCGCCGACCCGGCGTGCGTCCAACGCATCGTGTCGCTGTGCCGAAGCCGGACCAGACTGCCGCTGATCGCCAAGCTGTCGCCGGTGCTGCCGGACATCGCGCAGATGGCGGAGACCGCGCGCGATGCCGGCGCCGATGCGATCAGCGCGGTGAATACCTTGCCCGGACTGCTGTTTGACGGCAACTCCCGGGCACGACTCGGGAACGGCAATGGCGGGGTGAGCGGGCCGGGGCTGTTGCCGGTCGGCGTGCTCGCCGTTGCCCGAATTGTGGAGCGGGTTGGCACCACACCGGTCATCGGCGTGGGCGGCGTCCGGTCGGCCGACGACGTACGCCAGTATTTGAAAGTTGGCGCGTCGCTGGTGGCCGTCGGTACTGCTGCCCTGGCCGATCCCCGGCTGCCGGAGCGAATCGTAGCCGACCTGGAGCAGGGCGATGGCTGAGCTGATTCTCGCTCTGGACACCCCGCGCGGCGCCGACGCCCTCCGGTTGCTCGACCAGCTGCCTGCGCTCCAGTGGGTCAAGGTGGGATCGATCCTGATGACCCGGGAGGGACCCGACTTTGTGCGGGAGCTGACTGCCCGCGGCCTCAAGGTCTTCCTCGATCTCAAGTGGCATGACATTCCCAACACAGTGGCCGGCGCCGTGACCGCGGCTCGCGGGCTCGGAGCCGCCATGGCGACGGTGCATACCCTGGGTGGGCGGGCGATGATGGAGGCCGCCGCGGTGGCGGCCGGTGGCGAGCTCTCGCTGGTAGGAGTGACGGTCCTGACCTCCCACGATGCGGCGGGCTACGCGAGCACCGTAGGCCGGAACGAGGTGGACCTGGCCCGGGAGGTGGAACGGCTCGCGGTGGCGGCCGTTGAAGCCGGGCTTCACGGCGTGGTCTGCTCTCCCCAGGAGGTTTCCCTGCTGCGCCGTCGGCTGGGCCTGGAAGCCCGCATCGTCGTGCCGGGGATCCGGCGGCGGACGGACGCCCCGGGGGACCAGGTCAGGGTGGCCACCGCCGGCGACGCGGTGGCCAACGGGGCCACTCATCTCGTGGTGGGCCGGCCGGTGCTGCAGGCCAGCGATCCGGCCGCGGCCTTCGAGGGTTTTCTGGAGGAGGCGCGGTGCGTCGGTTACTGATCTCGGCGGTGCTGGGCCTCCTTCCCGCCACCGGCCTCGCCCAGCAGAGCGGGCTGGATCAGGTGGCGGAGGAGGCGCGGTCTGCCTGGCGCGCTCACGACCCCGCGGCTCTCATCGCCGCGAGCCCCCGGCTCCTGATTCAGCTCCCGGGGGCGGACCCCTCTGTGGCACTGGGACCGGCGCAGGCAGCCGCGCTGTTGGCCGATTTTCTGGCGCCGGCCCAGGAGGTCGAGGTGCTGGTCCGGGCCGCGCGGGAGGTAGAGCCGGGACGGGGGTATGTGGAGCTGCAGCGGCAGTACCGGGTGACGGGAACCCAGGATGTCCGCACCCAGGTGCTTCTGCTGGGGTATCGCCTGGATCCGTCGGGCTGGAAGCTGGTGGAGTTCCGGGTGATCGGTTAGGGAGGGAAAGGCCCACTGAGTAGTCCATCACCGGACCACGCTTTCACTTGCGTCTCATTTCGGGCCCCTCTATATTGGGTAGCTACTCCCGAAACCCGGCCCAGGAGAGACGAGTGAAGGTTCGTTCCAGCGTGAAGCCGATTTGCGAGCACTGTAAGGTCATCAAGCGACAGGGCGTCGTCCGCATCATCTGCAAGCGCAATCCCAAGCACAAACAGCGGCAAGGCTGATCATGGCACGCATCGCAGGCGTGGACCTCCCACGCGAGAAGCGGGTGGAGATTGCGCTGACCTATATCTTCGGCATCGGCCGCCCCACCAGCAGCCGCATTCTCGGCGAGACCGGCGTGAGCCCCGATACCCGGGTGCGTGACCTCTCCGACTCCGAGGTGGCCCGGCTCCGCCAGATGATCGAGCGCTCGGTCAAGGTCGAAGGCGCGCTCCGCACCGAAGTCGCCATGAACATCAAGCGCCTGATGGATATCGGGAGCTATCGCGGCATTCGCCATCGCCGGGGCCTTCCGGTTCGCGGCCAGCGGACTCACACCAACGCGCGGACCAAGAAGGGTCCACGGCGTGCCATCGCCGGCAAGAAGAAAGTGACGAAGAAGTAAATGACTGCTCCCGCTCCTGCAGCAAAGGCGCCCAGCGTCAAGAAGTCAAAGAAAGTGGTCGAGTCCGAGGGCATCGCCCACATCTCGGCCACGTTCAACAATCTGCTCATTACCATCACCGATCTGCGCGGCAACACGCTCGCGTGGGGCTCGGCTGGCAAGGCCGGGTTCAAGGGTTCCAAGAAGTCCACCCCGTTCGCGGCCACCGTCGCCGCGGAGAACTGCGGGCGCGAGGCGATGAACCTCGGTCTCCGCCGGGTCCACGTGCGGGTGCAGGGTCCCGGTAGCGGGCGCGAGTCCGCCATCCAGGCGCTGGCCTCGGTGGGGCTCCGGGTGGTCTCGATCCGCGACGTCACTCCAATTCCGCACAACGGCTGTCGTCCGCCGAAGAAGCGGCGGGTGTAAGCATGAGCCGATACGTGGGACCAAGCTGCCGCCTCTGCCGCCGCGAGGCGACCAAGCTGTTTCTGAAGGGCACCAAATGCCTGACCGAGAAATGCCCGGTCGAGCGACGCGCCTATCCGCCGGGCCAGCACGGCCAGAGCGGGGGCCGCCCACGCAAGACGTCCGAGTACGCCAAGCAGATGCGCGAGAAGCAGAAGGTCAAGCGGATGTACGGGCTCTCCGAGAGCCAGTTCCGCAACACCTTCGAGCGGGTCACCGGTGAGCCCGGGGTGAAGGGCACCAACCTGCTGGTTGCTCTCGAGACCCGGCTGGACAACATCGTCTATCGCCTGGGCTTTGCTTCCAGCCGCAAAGCGGCGCGCCAGCTGATCAGCCACGGCCACGTCGAAGTCAACGGCGGCCGGGTGGACGTTGCCTCCTACCGGGTGGCCAAGGGCGAAGAAATCCGTATGGCCGAGGGCAGCCGCGAGCTGGTGGCCGTCAAGATGGCGCAGGAGAGTGCCGCGCGGGGCCAGCCGGTCTCGTGGCTCTCCATCGATAGCGAGAAGGCAACGGGCCGGCTGCTGGAGCGGCCCACCCGGGAAACGATCCCGATTAACGCACAAGAACAGCTCATCGTCGAGCTCTACTCGAAGTGACCATGACCATTGACCTGACAGGCTTGGTTCGTCCACATCTCGTCGAGATGACCAAGCGGGACGACAATCCGAATGCCGCCGAGTTCCGCCTCCAGCCGCTGGAGCGGGGCTTTGGCTACACGCTGGGCAACTCCCTGCGCCGCCTCCTGCTGTCGTCGCTCCGGGGGAGCGCGGTGTGGGGCTTCCGGCTGGACGGAGTGGTGCACGAGCACCAGACCGTCCAGGGCGTCCTGGAGGACGTCCATCAGATCGTGCAGCGGCTCAAGGCGCTGACCCTGGTGCTGGCCGAGGACGTCGACGACGCGGTGCTGCATATCCGCCGCGAGGGCGCTGGTCCGGTCTACGCCCGCGACATCCAGGAGCACGGCTCGGTGTCGGTCAAGAACCCCGACCATCTGCTCTTCACGCTCCAGGACGACCGCGACGTGAGCATGGAGCTCTACGTCAACAAGGGTCGTGGCTACGTGGAAGCCGAGATGCACCCGGCCGACCGTTCCCTGCCGATCGATCTGGTCCGTATCGACGCGATCTACAATCCGGTCCGCCGGGCCAACTTCACGGTGGCGGAAACCCGCGTGGGACAGCGGACCGACTATGACCGTCTCACGGTCGCGGTCGAGACCAACGGCACCATCACGCCGGAAGACGCCATCGCCTACGCGGCTGCGCTGGCTCAGGTCCACTTCCAGTACTTCGTGGACTTCGGTAAGGTGCCCACAATGCGGGACAGCGGGGCAGCGGGCAGCGGGGCAGGGGGAAGCAATCTCCGGCAGCGGCTGGCACGACCCATCGACGATTTCGGGCTCTCGGTGCGGTCGCTGAACTCGCTCAAGAACTCGAACATCCGGACCCTCAAGGATCTGGTGGAGTTCTCCGAGGACGACCTGCTCAAGGTCAAGAACGTGGGCGAGAAGGCGCTGAGTGAGATCGCCGAGCTGTTGCAGCGCGAAGGTCTCAACTTCGGCATGGGTTTCGAGGAAGTCGACCTCGAGCTCCGGATTGCACGGCCGGGGGTCGCGCCGGTGGTGCAGCCCTCGACCGGGGCAGGAGAGGCGCTCTAATGCGGCACCGCGCCAAAGGCCGTCAGCTCTCCCGGACCTCGACGCACAAGCGGGCGATGCTGAACAACATGGCCACCAGCCTCTTCGCCCATGGCCGGGTCGTCACCACCGAGGCCAAGGCCAAGGAGCTGCGGCCGTTTGCCGAGAAGCTCATCACCATGGCTCGGCGCGGCGATCTGCACTCTCGCCGCCTGGTCGGCCGCCGGATCAAGGATCGAGAGATTCTGGGCCGGCTCTTCTCCGAGATCGGCCCCCGCTTCGCGGCCCGTCCCGGGGGTTACACCCGCATTCTCAAGATGGGGCACCGGGTGGGCGATGGCGCCGATGTCGCACGGATCGAGCTTCTTGCCGAGTAGAGCTGGTGGATTCACTGGCACAACAAAGGGGACCTTCGGGTCCCCTTTTTTCAGTGTAGGCCGCAACGGGTTGCGGCCCTACGGTCAACCAACCGATTAATCAGCTGGCCTTCTTGATCCGGTTACTCTTCAGGCACTGGGTGCAAACCCGAATCCGCTTCGGCGCGCCCTCGACCAGCACCCGCACCGTTTGCAGGTTCGGATACCAGCGGCGCTTGCTCCGGTTGTTCGCGTGACTCACGTTGTTGCCGGTGACCGGACCCTTGGCGCAGACGGCGCATACCCGTGCCATAAGCTCTACCCCTATCTCGTGTTCGGAACGCGGAAAGCCCATAAACCTAGCGAGCCCGGCTCCATGACACAACCTCAGACCCTGACCCACCGTGCCTAAGGCGCTGATCACCGGTGTGACCGGGCAGGACGGCTCTTACCTCGCGGAGCTTCTTCTCTCCAAGGGCTACGAGGTGGTGGGCGTGGTGCGTCGAACCAGCCACCATAGCTACGAGCGGATCGAGCATCTGCTGGACCGCATCGAGGTGGTGGCGGCAGACCTGCTCGACCAGCACTCACTCACCGTGGTGTTGCAGGATACCCAGCCGGACGAGGTCTACAATCTCGCCGCGCAGTCCTATGTGCCGACCTCCTGGACCCAGCCGGTGCTTACCGGGGAATTCACCGCCCTCGGCGTCACCCGGATCCTGGAGGCGGTGAGGCTGGTTCACCCTACCGCCAAGTTCTATCAGGCGAGCTCCTCCGAGATGTTCGGCCGGGTCACCGAAACTCCTCAGCGGGAGACCACCTCGTTCTACCCTCGGTCACCCTATGGAGTGGCCAAGGTGTATGGTCACTGGATCACGGTGAACTATCGGGAGTCCTATAACCTCTATGCCGTGAGTGGCATCCTCTTCAATCACGAGTCCCCTCGGCGGGGGATCGAGTTCGTCACCCGCAAGGTGACCGATGCGGTGGCCCGCATCAAACTGGGCCTCGCGCGCGAGCTTCGGCTGGGGAATCTCGATGCCAAGCGCGACTGGGGTTTTGCCGGCGACTACGTGGACGCGATGTGGCGCATGCTTCAGCAACCGACACCGCAGGACTACGTGATCGGCACCGGCCGGGCGCACAGCGTCCGCGAGCTGGTGGAGGCGGCATTCCGCCATGTGGGACTCAATTGGCAGGACTATGTAGTTACCGATCCCAGGTTCGTGCGACCCGCGGAGGTCGACCTGCTCCTGGCGGACCCTTCCAAGGCCAAGAAGGAGTTGGGCTGGACTCCCCAGGTGCAGTTCTCCGAGCTGGTGGCCATGATGGTGGACGCCGATCTCGAGCGCCTGAGCGCTCGGAAATGAGCCCCCGGTGAAAGTGCTGGTAACGGGGGCCAACGGATTTGTTGGCATCCACCTGGTGAAGGCGCTACTCGACATGAAGCACGAAGTTGTAGCGGCATGTCGGCCGGGCACCGACCAACCCGACCACTGGCGGGAACGTTCCCGGACGGGCCTGCGTACGATGCCGCTGGAGCTTGCCAGTGATGAGGCGATTGACGAAGCCTTGAGTTCCGAACCCGATGCAATCGTTCACCTCGCGGCCATCTCGTACTCGCGCGACGCAGTGAAGGATCCCCTCAACGCCTGGGACGTCAATGTCGGTGGGACCGCACGGCTCCTGGCGGGAGCCGCCAGGCGATCGCGAGCCGTCACGGTGTTGGTGACCTCCAGCGCGGAAGTATATGGGGAGGGGGAGCCCCGTCCGCGGATCGAAACTGATGCCACCCGTCCCAGCAGCCCGTACGCTGCGAGCAAGCTCGGGGCGGAGGCCGCCGCTGCCCATGCCACGGCTGCTTGGGGACTCCCGGTCATCGTGGTCCGGCCTTTTCCGGCGACCGGGCCTGGTCAGACCAATCGCCTGATCCCCAACTGGCTGACCGCGCTGCGTAAAGGTGAGCGCATTGAGGGCGAAGGGCACATCGTACGCGACTATCTTGACGTTCGTGATACGGCGTCGGGCTTCCTGGCGCTGCTGACGAAGGGGCGTCCGGGCGAGACGTACAACCTCGCGAGCGGCCGAGGGGTACGGTTCGATGAGCTTTTCAGGATGCTTACCGCGTCGGCTGGGATGAGTGCCAAACTGGTTCCCCCCTCGAAACCGCGTCGTGAGGCGCCTTACCTCGTGGGGGACTCGAGCAAGCTGCAGCAGCACACCGGATGGCATCCCACCATCCCCCTCGACCAAACGCTCTCGGACTTAGTCGATGCCCAAGCGCACTGACCTGAAGACCATTCTCATCATCGGCTCCGGGCCGATCGTAATCGGTCAGGGTGCCGAATTCGACTATTCCGGAACCCAGGCGGTCAAGGCGCTGAAGGAAGAGGGATACCGGGTGGTGCTGGTCAACTCGAACCCCGCCACGATCATGACCGATCCGGAGCTGGCGGATCGGACCTACATCGAGCCGGTCACGCCCGAGTGGGTGGCCAAGGTGATCGAGCGGGAGCGCCCCGAGGCGCTGCTGCCCACGATGGGTGGTCAAACCGCACTCAACGTGGCCATGGCGCTTCAGCGGGACGGAACGCTGGAGCGCTTCGGGGTGGAGCTGATTGGCGCCAACGAGCGAGCCATCCGTCTGGCAGAAGACCGCGAGGAATTTGCCCAGGCCATGAGGCGCATCGGGCTCGCCACGCCGGAAGGCCGCACCGTGAGGAGCCTGGAGGAGGCGCTCGACACAGTCGAGGTCACCGGATATCCCGCCATTTTGCGCCCCTCCTTCACCCTGGGAGGGTCGGGCGGGGGCATCGCGTACAATCGGGAGGAGTTCGAGACTCTGATCCGGCGTGGGCTCGACCTCTCGCCGGTGGGCTCGGTGCTGGTCGAGCAGAGCATCATCGGCTGGAAGGAGTTCGAGCTCGAGGTCATGCGGGACGGCGCCGACAACGTGGTGATCGTCTGCTCGATCGAGAATCTCGACCCCATGGGAGTGCATACCGGAGACTCCATCACCGTAGCGCCGGTGATGACGCTGACCGATCGGGAGTATCAGGTCATGCGGGATGCCGCCATCCGCATCATCCGGGAGATCGGCGTGGCCGCCGGCGGCTGCAATATCCAATTCGCCGTGAGCCCGACTACCGGTGAGCAGCTGGTGATCGAAATGAACCCGCGGGTCTCCCGCTCCTCTGCCCTCGCGTCCAAGGCCACCGGCTTTCCCATCGCCCGGATCGGGACCAAGGTGGCGGTGGGCTACCGGCTGGACGAGCTCCCCAACGATATCACCAAGACCACGCCCGCGTCGTTCGAGCCGGTGCTCGACTACGTCGTGGTGAAAATCCCCCGCTTCGCGTTCGAGAAGTTTCCGGCGGCCGATCCCACCCTGACCACCCAGATGAAGTCGGTGGGCGAGGTGATGGCGATCGGGCGCACGTTCAAGGAAGCCTTTCAGAAGGGCCTGCGGGGACTGGAAGTGGATCGGTCGGGCTGGGTGATCGGGGCCACTCCCGGCGACGACCGGCTTCAGGATACCAGCCGAGAGGCGGTCCTGGCCGCGATTCGGACCCCGACCCCGGAGCGGATCTTTCAGATCAAGTACGCTCTCCGGCTCGGCATCACGGTCGAAGCCATCGCCGAGCGCACCGGTATCGATTCCTGGTTCCTGCATCAGCTCGAAGAGTTGTTGGAGGCGGAGAAGGCGTGGGAAGACGGCGGGACAGCGGGGCAGCGGGGCAGCACACGGGCGAAGGGTGTCTCACCCGATGAAGCCAAAGCCGAGCTCCTCAAGATGAAGCGGCTGGGCTTTTCCGACCGGCAACTTGCCGATCTCCGTGGCATCACCGAGGCCGCCATTCGAGCCGAGCGGCACCGGCTCGGAATCCGGCCGGCGTACAAGACCGTGGATACCTGCGCCGGCGAGTTTCCCTCCTCGACGCCTTATCTCTACTCGTCCTACGACGAGGAGAATGAGGCTGGGTCCAGCGGTGAGCAGACCGTGCTGATCCTGGGGAGCGGTCCCAACCGAATCGGGCAGGGAGTCGAGTTCGACTATTGCTGTGTGCGGGCGGCCCTGGCCTTTCGAGAGCTGGGTTACCGGACAGTGATGGTGAACTCGAACCCGGAGACGGTGTCCACCGATTTCGACATCTCCGACGCGCTCTACTTCGAGCCCCTCACCCTGGAGGACGTGCTCGAAGTCGTCGCGGTGGAGCAGCCGATCGGCGTCGTGGTGCAGCTCGGCGGCCAGACACCTCTCCGGCTGGCCCGGGCGCTCGAGCACGAGGGCGTGCGCATCCTGGGCACCTCTTCCGAGGCCATCGATCTGGCCGAGGACCGCGGCAGGTTCGAGGCACTCACCCGGGAGCTCGGCGTAGCACAGCCGCCCAGCGGAATGGCCCAATCGGTCGAGGAAGCGGTGGCCGTGGCCGCCCGCGTCGGCTACCCGGTTCTGGTCCGCCCGTCGTACGTCCTGGGCGGCCGGGCGATGGAGATCGTGTACGACGACAGCTCGCTGCGCAATTACTTCGAACGAGCCGCGAGAGTGTCACCCGAACACCCGGTCCTCATCGACAGCTTCCTGGAGGACGCCTTCGAGGCCGACGTCGATGCGATTGCGGACGGGACCCGGTGCGTGATCGGCGGGGTGATGCAGCATATCGAGGACGCAGGCATCCACTCCGGCGATTCCGCGTGTGTGCTCCCTCCCTACCTGATCACCGAAGACCAGGTGGAGGAGATGCGGCGTCACACCCGGGCCTTTGCCGAGCGGTTGGGAGTCGTGGGGCTGCTTAACGTACAGTACGCCATCAAGAACGGCGTGGTCTACGTGCTCGAGGTCAACCCGCGCGCGTCCCGGACGGTGCCGTTTGTATCCAAAACAACCGGCGTGGCGCTGGCCAGCCTGGCGGCGGCGGTGATGGTCGGCAGGACACTGGAGGATCTTGGGCTCCACGACGACGTGTTGCAGCCGTATGTCGCCGTGAAGGAGGCTGTGTTCCCCTTCAGCAAGCTCCAGGGGGTCGATCTCATCCTGGGGCCGGAAATGCGCTCAACCGGCGAGGTCATGGGGATAGCCGACTCGTTCGGAATGGCATTCGCCAAGGCGCAGATCTCGGCCGATGGCGCCCTTCCGCTCGAGGGCTCGGTCTTCGTGACCGTCAACGACCACGACAAGGCCAACCTGGTCCCGATCGCTCGGCGGTTCCACGGTCTGGGCTTCAGGATGCTGGCCACTGAAGGCACGGCCCGGTACCTCAGGGCGCGCGGGATTCCAATCGAGCGGGTGCTCAAGGTCTACGAGGGTCGTCCCAACGCTATCGACCTCCTGGTCTCGGGACAGATCCAGCTGCTGATCAACACACCCCTGGGGAAGCTGACCCAGCAGGACGACTACGCCATCCGCCGGGCTGCCTTGCAGCATCGGGTGCCGTATACCACGACCTTGTCGGCCGCCTCGGCCGCCTGCGACGCCATCATCGCGCTCCGCAGCCGGACCGGCGATGTACGCTCGCTGCAGGAATGGCACGCCCTGGCTCGAGAGATGTCTCCGGAGTGGACCGGTTGACTGCTCGGGATCCGAAATTCATTCGGGCTCTTCGCGATCGAGTGGGTGGCAAGGTCCGAGAGGCCGAGCCGGTGGGCCGATATTCGACCTATCGGATCGGAGGGCCTGCTACGGTTCTCCTGCCGGCCACGCCGGAAGATGTCGGGACCGCGCTGACGCTCGCTGCGGAGGCAGGCGTCCCGTGGTTTGCCCTCGGACTCGGCTCCAACCTCCTGCTGCCGGACGAAGGGCTCGATGCCCTGGTCATCCGGCTGGGTAAGGGTCTCGACCGGCTGGAACGAGCCGGCGACAACTGGACGGTGGGCGCCGGGCTTCCCGCCCCGATCGCCGCCCGGCGCACCGCTGAGGCGGGCTTTGCTGGTCTGCACATCTTCGTGGGCGTGCCCGGCACGGTCGGTGGGGGAGTGTATATGAACGCGGGGTGCCACGGCGGCGACTGGTCCGAGATTGTGCAGCGAGTGACGGTGGTCGACGCGGCAGGGACGGATAGCGTACTCGCCCGGCCCGACATTCCCTTCACCTACCGGCGAAGCGGCCTCGAGGGCCGGATCGTGCTCGAAGCCACCGTGCGTCTCCGCCAGCAGGACCAGGTGCACCTGAACGAGGCCATCGCCGAGATGTTCGAATGGCGTCAGACCGGCACCCCGTTCAACCAGCCCTGTTGCGGCAGCGTGTTCAAGAATCCGGCCGGTCCGAGCTGGAAACAAGCCGGCGGAGAGCGTACGGCCGGCCAGCTCGTCGAAGCTGCCGGACTCAAGGGCTACAACATCGGCGGGGCCCAGGTCTCACCCATGCACGCGAACTACATCGTGAACACGGGCAGCGGCACCGCATCGGATGTCAGAAAGCTGATCGAGCACGTACAGCGGTCGGTCGAGGAGCGATTCGGTGTGAGGCTGGAGCCGGAGGTGAAGCTGATTGGAAGTCGCGGGGAGTACCTAAACAAGGAATGACCATTGAGCGACTACTTTGCCCACGAGTCCTCCTATGTCGATGATGGCGCCGCGATCGGTCGCGGCACCAAGATCTGGCATTTCTGCCACATCATGCCCGGAGCCGTCATCGGCGAGCGCTGCAACCTGGGCCAGAACGTAGTAGTCATGCCCGGCGCGCGGCTGGGCAACAATGTGAAGGTGCAGAACAACGTCTCCATTTATGAGGGAGTCGTGCTGGAGGACGACGTCTTCTGCGGACCCAGCTGTGTGTTCACCAATGTGGTCAACCCGCGGAGTCACGTATCCCGCAAGGCCGAGTATCAGCGAACCCTGGTTCGGCGGGGAACCTCGATCGGGGCCAATGCCACCATTCTCTGTGGTGTTACCCTGGGGGAGTACAGCTTCATCGGAGCCGGGGCCGTGGTCCGGAGTGACGTCCCGGCGTTCGCCCTGATGGTGGGAGTGCCGGCTCGGCGGGTGGGCTGGATGTGCCAGTGTGGAGTTCGGGTCCAGCTCCGGGAGGGCCGGGCGGCCTGCAGCGCATGTGGCGCCTCTTATCGCGAAGCTGACGGGCTGCTGCGCCAGATTGACCCACCCCGTCCACTCGGCTAACTTCTCTGGCTGCCGAAGGTTCCGTACTCTTCCCCCCCACAGGGTTTCCGGTGAACGTACCCCTGCTTGACCTGGTGGCCCAGTACCAGACGATCAAGGACGAGGTGCTCGCGGCCATGATGGCCGTCATCGAGCGCCAGGGCTTCATTATGGGCCCCGAGGTCACCCGCCTCGAGGCCGAGATCGCGCGTTTGTCCCACGCCAAGCATGGGATCGCCTGCGCCAGCGGCACCGATGCCCTGCTGCTGCCGCTCAAGGCCCTGGACCTGAAGCCCGGGGACGGGGTGGTTACCACCGCCTTCACCTTCTTTGCCACCGCCGGCACCGTCCACAACGCCGGCGGCACCCCGGTCTTCGTGGACATCGACCCCGCCACCTTCAACATCTCGCCCCGCGCCATCGAGGCGGCGATCACCCCTCGCACCAGGGCGATCATCGTCGTTCATCTGTTCGGCCAGCTTGCGGCCATGGAGGAGATCGGGGCCATCGCCGCCCGTCACGGCCTCCCGATCATCGAGGACGGTGCCCAGTCAATCGGGGCTCGCCGGAAGATCGGCGGCACGTGGCGCATGTCCGGTGAGCTGGGAACCGTGGGCACGCTCTCCTTCTTCCCGACCAAGAATCTTGGCGCCTGGGGCGACGCCGGCCTCATGGTGACGCAGGACGACGCCCTGGCGGAGCGGTTAGGGCGTCTCCGCCTGCATGGGGGATCCCGGCAATACCTCCACGAGGAGGTGGGAACCAACAGCCGCCTGGATTCGCTACAGGCCGCGGTTCTGCTGGCCAAACTGCCGCACCTGGCGGCATGGAACGAGGCGCGCAAGCGGAATGCGGCCCACTATACTGCGGCATTCCAGGGCCACCCCGAGATCTGCCCTCCGCACGTGGACCCGGCCAACGACCACATCTTTCACCAGTACACCATTCAGGTTCCTCGCCGGAACGAGCTCCAGGCCCACCTCAAGTCCAAAGGTATCGGGCATGCGGTGTACTATCCGCTCGCCCTGCACCTCCAGCCCTGTTTCGCGCACTTGAACTACGGCCCCGGGAGTCTCCCGGTCACCGAGGCGGCGATGGACTCGGTGTTGTCGCTGCCGATTTATCCCGAGCTGACCCGGGACCAGCAGGACGCGGTCATCGAGACCGTGAAATCTTTCTACCGTTGAGCCCAAGCGAATGAGCGTTACCCAGGACCTGATCGCCAAAGCCAAGCGCCGCGAGATCCTCTTCGGGATCGTCGGACTGGGCTACGTGGGCCTGCCCCTGGCGGTCGAGCTGGCCCGGGCAGGTTATCGGGTCCTCGGGTTCGACGTCAACCCCGATGTAGTGGAGGGGCTCAGCCAGGGGCGCTCGCACGTCAAGGACGTTACCAACGCCCAGCTGAAGGAGGCCATGGAGGGCGGTCGCTTCAGCTCGACCACCGACATGGCGCGTCTATCGGAGCCCGATGCCATCTCGATCTGCGTGCCGACGCCGCTCTCCAAGTTCAAGGACCCGGATGTCAGCTTTATCGTGTCCGCCACTGATGCGGTGAAGAAGCGGCTGCGTCGGGGACAGGCCATCATCCTGGAGAGCACCACCTATCCGGGCACCACTCGGGAGATCATGCTGCCCGCCCTCGCCAGCACTGGCTTGAAGGTGGGTCAGGACTTCTTTCTGGCGTTCAGCCCCGAACGGGTCGATCCGGGCAACGTCAGCTACGGCACCCGCAACACCCCCAAAGTGGTGGGGGGAATCACGGCCGACTGCCTGGCGGTGGCGGTGGCGCTCTACCAGCCGGCTATCGACACCCTGGTTCCGGTATCCACCACCGAGGCGGCGGAGCTGGTCAAGCTGCTGGAGAACACCTTCCGCAGCGTCAATATCGGGTTGGTGAACGAGATGGCCATCGTGTGCGACAAGCTGGGAGTCAACGTCTGGGAGGTAATCGAGGCCGCGGCGACGAAGCCGTTCGGGTTCATGAAATTCCTTCCGGGTCCCGGCCTGGGTGGCCACTGCATCCCCATCGACCCCCACTACCTCGCCTGGAAGATGCGGGGGCTCAACTACAAGACCCGGTTCATCGACCTGGCCGGTGAGCTGAATACCGAGATGCCGCTGTTCTGGGTTCGCAAGCTGTCCGAGGCGCTCAATGGCCAGGGAAAAGCAGTGCAGGGGGCCTCGGTTCTGGTGCTGGGGGTGGCGTACAAGCGGAACATCGAGGACATCCGGGAGAGCCCCGCACTGGATATCATCCGGCTGCTCGAAGGGCAAGGGGCCCGGGTAAGCTATTTTGACCCCCACGTGCCTCGCTTTCGCGAGGACGGGCAGGAGTTCCGCTCGGTCGAGCTGACGCCGGAGATTGTGGCCGCGGCCGACTGCGTCATCGTGGTCACCGATCACTCCGCCGTGGACTACCGGATGATCAAGCGGCATGCCCGGCTGGTGGTTGATACGCGCAACGCGATACCGAAAGAGGCTTGACATGCACGTGGCGGTAATCGGAAGCGGTTATGTCGGGCTGGTTGCCGGAGCGTGCCTGGCAGAGACGGGTAATGACGTCACCTGCGTCGATGTTGACGCGGACAAGATCGCGCGGTTGCAGCGGAATGAGGTGCCGATCTACGAGCCGGGCCTCGAGCCGATGGTGAAACGCAACCAGGAAGAAAAGCGGCTGACGTTCACCACCGACATCGGCGCCGCGGTGCGGAGCTCCCGGGTGATCTTCATCGCGGTGGGAACCCCGCCCGGTGAAGACGGCTCCGCCGACTTGAAGCATGTGCTGGCCGTCGCTCGCGATGTGGGTCGCCACATGAACGAGCCCAAGATCGTGGTCACCAAATCCACGGTCCCGGTCGGCACCGCCGAGAAGGTACGCGCCGCGGTCGCCGCGGAAACCAGCATCTCGTTCGCCGTGTGCTCCAATCCTGAGTTCCTGAAGGAAGGCGCAGCGATCGAAGACTTCATGAAGCCGGATCGCGTGGTGGTGGGAGTAGATAACGACGAGGCGCGCGAAGTGATGGGCGAGCTGTACGCGCCCTTCACCCGTCAAGGCGGCAATCGGGTCCTGTTCATGGATATTGCCTCTGCCGAGGTGACGAAGTACGCGGCCAACGCCATGCTGGCGACGCGCATCTCGTTCATGAATCAGATGGCGCTATTCTGCGAGCTCGTCGGTGCCGACGTCAACAGTGTGCGTCTGGGGATCGGGTCCGATCAACGAATCGGGCGGGCCTTCTTGTATCCCGGGCCGGGGTACGGCGGCTCCTGCTTCCCGAAGGATGTGAAGGCGCTGATCCGCACCTCGGATGAGCTGGGCCTCTCTCTCGACGTCCTCAAGGCGGTCGAGGAGGTCAACGAATGCCAGAAGCGGGTCGTGCTGCAGAAGACGCTGCGCTACCTGGGCCAGGACCTCAAGGGCAAGATCGTGGGCCTCTGGGGACTCGCGTTCAAGGCCGAGACCGACGATATGCGGGAGAGCCCCACGATCCCGCTCATCGAAGGGCTGCTGGCGGCCGGAGCCCGGGTTCAGACGCACGATCCCAAGGCCACCGACTCCGCCCGGCTGATTTTCGGCGATCGGGTGATGTACGCCGCCGATCCCTACAGCGCCGCGCACGGAGCCGATGCGCTCATTGTCATGACCGAATGGCTGGTCTACCGGAACCCCGATTTCGAGCGGGTGCGCAAGCTGCTCCGGCGTCCCCTGCTCATCGACGGTCGCAACCTCTACGACCCCGAGCGAATGGCGACCATGGGCTTCGAGTATCATGGGATCGGCCGGGCGCGCCGGTGACCCGAGTCCTGGTGACGGGGGCGGCCGGATTCATCGGCTCCCATCTGGTCGAGGCGCTTTCCGCCCAGGGAGATGAGACCGTGGGGATCGACAACTTCGATCCCTTTTATCCGCGGCCGATGAAGGAACGGAACCTGGCCGAGGTCGGACACCCACGAGGGTTTTCCTTCCGGGAGCAGGACATGCTCGATGTGGCCGCTCTGCGCAGCCTGCTCACGCCCGACACCGTAATCGTGCACCTTGCCGCCAAGGCGGGGGTGCGGCCCTCGCTGGCCGACCCTGTGGGGTACGCCACCGCTAACGTCACCGGCACCGCGGCGGTGCTCGAAGCCGCGCGCCAGGCCGGCGTGAGCCGAATTGTCTTCGGCTCGTCATCCTCGGTTTACGGCGACAGCACCCCGGTGCCGTTCCGGGAGGACGCCGTGGCCACCGACCCGGTGTCTCCTTACGCGGCCACCAAACGGGCGGGGGAGCTGTTTCTGAGCTCCGTGGCCCCCATCTACGGGTTCAAGGCCGCGTCACTCCGCTTCTTCACCGTCTATGGTCCCCGTCAGCGACCGGACCTCGCCATCCACGCCTTCGCCCGGAAGATGGTCGAAGGCCGGACGCTGACCCTGTTCGGAGACGGCACCCAGGCACGCGACTACACCTATTGCGATGACATCGTCGCCGGGGTGCTTGCCGCGGTGGCCTGGACCGCCACCGCACCCGTCGGCGTCGAGGCGTTCAATCTCGGTGGTAACCGGTCCATCCCCACCGAGGCGATGGTAGCCGAGATCGCCGGCGCTCTCGGCATCAAGCCCAGCATCGAGTGGGCCCCCATGCAGCCGGGAGATGTCCAACAGACCGCTGCCGACCTCACTAAGTCCGGCGCACTGCTCGGGTACGCGCCGAAGACACCGTTCCCCGAAGGAATTCGCCGGTTCATCCGCTGGTTTCGGGAGGCCTATGGCCGGGCAGACTGAGCTCCTGCTGGCGCGCGCCCGGGAGCGATTCGTAGTGCAGGACTATTACGGGGCGGTACATCTGCTGGAATCCGTGGTGGACTCCGGACGGGCGTTCGCCGACGTCCATCATCTTCTCGGGGTGTCACTCTCGTTGCTCGGTCAAGCCGACCGGGCCCTGGGGGAGCTCGGGAGGGCGCTGCAGCTCAACCCGCACTATGTCGAAGCCCTCATTCACCGGGGGCTGGTGCTGAATGAGCTGGGCCGCACCGATGAGGCGCAGGAGGCGTTCGGCCAGGCGGCCGAGCACCTCGCGCAGCCCCGGGCCGGCCTTCCGGCGCCAGTCGCGGCTCAACTGGCCAACCGGCACGCCGAGCTCGCCGAAACGTATGCCAGCGCCGGCGCCCTCGACCGCGCAATCGGACAGTATGAAGCCGCGCTCGAGCTGGGTCCTGAATTTCACGACCTGCGGTATCGCATGGCCCGTCTGCTGCTCGAGGCCGCCCGCCCGCTGGAAGCCCGCGAGGCGCTGGAAGCAGTGGTCGGTGCCCGGCCGAATTTTGTGGATGCCGAGGCCGCACTTGGCCTCGCTCACTATCTGTCGGGCGATGCCGGTGGCGCGCGGTCGGTGTGGGAGAGCTGTCTGGCACGGCGCCCGGAGAACGCCAGGGTCGAAGCCTACCTCGCGATGCTCTCCCGGGCGGGTCAGTGAAGGCTGAACTCCAGCTGGGGCTGATTACCCTGGCCTTCATGACCGGATGTGGCAAGGCCGGGAACCTCGAGCGCCAGGGCGACAAGTCCTACGGCGAGGGGCGTTACACCCAGGCGCTGATCGAATATCGCCGCGGGGTGGAGAAGGACCCGGATGCACGACTGTGGGCGAAGACGGGGGCCGCGGCGTTGCGCACCGGCAACCTGGACGTTGCCTCGGACGCATACCTGCGGCTGGCGGCAGAAGATCCTACGCGGGCCGAGGAAGCGGCAGAGGGATTGGAGCTGGTGGCACGGGCGGCAGAGCGCGCCGGGGATGCCGCGCGGCTCCAGGCGGCCGTCGTGGGGATGGGCGCGATCGCTCCCGACCGTTCTACCGGCCGCTACGCCCTGGATCTGATCCGCCGCTCCGGCGCGGAGGCCGTCGACCTCGTGGCGGTGCTGCCGGGGGCCATCGCGGTAGCGCCAGACCCGGAAACGGTGGACTCGCTTCTGGTCGTGTACGGCACCGCCTTGCGGGAGACCAGCGGTTGTGGCGAGGCGCTGCTCGCGTTTCAGGCGGGTGTCCGGCGGACCAAGCTGGCCGCCCTCCGGTCCCGCGCCGAAGAGGGCGTGGCCAGCTGTGCCCTGGCCCTTGGGCTCCGCTCGGAGGCCACCGGCATGCCGCAGGATGCGGCCCTGTGGTTTGCGGCGGCGATTCGTATTGACTCGAATACCACCGTCGGACGACGGGCGCTGGTAGGTTACGGCGACGCCCAGCTCCGGTTGGGCGACAGCGTAGCGGGACTGCTGGCCTACCGAATGGTGGTTTCCGATGCAGTGCAAAGCGATTCAATTCATCAGATGGCCGTCGATCGGCTCGAGGGGCTCCGCGGCTCGGCTCCGTTCGATTCCGTCCGAATAATCCTGCGATGACCTATCGGTGGTGGTTCTGTCTCGTTGCGGTCGCCGCGGCGTGCGGGGGTGGACGCGCGGTGGCAGACCCGACGGTCTCGCCTGCGGCTGGGGCCCGTCCGAACGAGAGCGCCTCACCGGCGGCGATCGACTCCCTCTGGGGCCGGGCGGAGGCGGCGGCGCGGCACGGGAAATGGGGAGACGCCACGAAGCTGCTCGAGCGGGTACTCCTGGAGGTTTCCCCCGGAGACCCGCGGATTCCGCAGGCGCACTACTGGCTGGGCGAGGCCTACTTCGCCCGCGGCCGACAGCTCGAAGCGGCCCGCGAGTTTCGTAAGGTGTCGGACGAGACACCGAACCATCCGCTGGCCCCCGAAGCGCTCCTGCGGGTGGGTGACGTCTATGCCGACCTCTGGCGCCGCCCCGAGCTCGATCCGACCTACGGACAAACCGCCTTGGCGACCTACCAGGAGCTGCTCAACCGATATCCGGGGAGCAGTGCCGCCAAGCGGGCACAACTCCGGATCGGGGACCTGAACGAGCGCTTCGCCTATAAGACGTACCGGGCCGCCCTCTTCTACTACCGCCTGAAGGCCTACGACTCGGCGATTCTGTATCTGAAGGACCTGATCGCCAACTACCCCAAGGCAACCGTGGCCCCGGAGGCGTTGGTGAAGCTGGTGCAGGCCTACAAGACTCTGGGCTATCGCGAGGACGTTCAAGAGACCTGCGACTATATCCACCGGTTCCATCCCAAGGCCCCCGGAGCGCGAGAGGTCTGCCCGGCGGATTCCACCGGAGCCTGACTCGCAGCATGATCGGCCTCTTCGGGGGGTCGTTTGATCCCGTGCATCACGGCCACCTGATCGTGGCCCAGGTCGCGGCCGAGAAACTGAGGCTCGACTCGCTCCGGTTTGTCCCGGCCCGGGAACAGCCGTTCAAGGCAGGCTTACACCGCACCTCCGCCGACCACCGTGCGGCCATGCTCTCGCTGGCGATTGCGACCATGCCGGGGTTCAGCGTCGAACCCAGCGAGCTGCACCGGCCCGGTCCCTCTTACACCGTCGATACGCTCAGGCACCTGCGGGAGCGGGAGACTTCGGCTGAGTTCGTGCTCCTCCTGGGTGCTGATGCCGCCGCCGAGCTGCCTGCGTGGAGAGAGGCCGATCAGCTGCGGGGCCTGGCCCGTATCGCGGTGTTCGCCCGGCCGGGGAGCCCGGTGGCGACCTCACCCTGGATCTCCACCGTGATCGAGGTCCCCGCCATCGACATTTCGGCTACCGAGGTGCGTCGGCGAGCGCGACAGGGACTGTCGGTCCGCTACTGGGTCCCCGATCCGGTCGCGGAGTACATCACCACACACCGGTTATATTTAGACCCAGAATGATCAAGACACTGATGACCTCGGTCTTCGGAACGCGGTTCGACCGGGAGCGCAAGCGCATCCAGCCGATCGTGGACCAGATCCACGGTCACGAGGAGCGGCTCAAGGAGCTGGACGAGTCCGAGCTCAAGGCGCAGACGCCTCGCTTTCGGGAGCGTCTGGCAACGCGAGTCGGCGCGCTCAAGGCGGAGCTGGACCAGGTTCGGGAGGCCAAGCACGCCTGCGCCGATCCGGTCGAGCGGGATGAGCTCGAGGGCCGGTTCCAGGATCTGGAAAGGCGCTACAAGAAGGAGCTCGCCGCCGGCCTGGCCGAACTGCTTCCGGAGGCCTTTGCCACGGTTCGGGAGGCGTGCCGCCGCCTGCTCGGTACCACCGTCCAGGTCACTGGACGCGAGCTGGTCTGGGACATGGTGCCGTATGACGTCCAGCTCATTGGCGGCGTCGTGCTGCACCAGGGGAAGATCGCGGAGATGGCAACCGGAGAGGGCAAGACCCTGGTTGCCACGTTGCCGCTCTACCTCAATGCGCTGGCCGGCCGGGGCGCCCATCTGGTCACGGTCAACAACTACCTGGCCCGGCGCGACTCACAGTGGATGGGTCACGTGTTCCAGTATCTCGGGCTCGAGGTCTCCTGTCTCGATGATACCGAACCGTCGTCGCCCGAGCGCCGGGCCGCGTACCTCGCCGACATCACCTACGGCACCAACAACGAGTTCGGCTTCGACTACCTGCGCGACAACATGGTATTCTCGCTGGACCAGCGGGTTCAACGGGAGCATACCTACGCCATCATTGACGAGGTGGACTCCATCCTCATCGACGAGGCCCGGACTCCGCTCATCATCTCCGGGCCGGTGGGGAACGAGACCGATGAGAAGTACGCCCAGTTCAGCCGCCAGGTGGCCGAGCTGGTAAGGAAGCAGACCGGAGTGGTGAACACACTGCTGGCCGAGGCCGAGACGCTCCTGGAGGACCCCAAGACCCGGAACGATGCGGCCCTGAAGCTGTATCAGGCCCGCCTGGGCATGCCCAAGAACAGGCGCCTGCTCAAGATGCTGAACGAGACGGGAGCCAAGCAGCTGGTGCAGCGGATGGAGCTCGACGCCATCGCCGATCGCAAGCTTCCCATGAAACAGCAGCGCATGCGGGACCTGGAAGACACGCTCTACTTCGTGCTGGATGAGAAGGGACATTCGGTTCACCTGACCGACCGCGGCTCGGAAGCCATGTCCCCCAACGATCCTGAGCTTTTCCTGGTGCCGGACATCTCGGAGGAGATCCACGCCATCGACCGGGACCCGGCGCTCTCTCCCGCGGAGCGGATCGAGCGGCGGCGGCAGGTCGAATCCGATTACGCCATCAAGAGCGAAAAGCTCCACATCATTCACAAGCTCTTGCAGGCGCACGTGCTGTACGACAAGGAAGTGGACTACCTGGTCCAGGACGGCCAGGTCATGATCGTGGACGAGTTCACCGGACGGGTCATGACCGGCCGGCGCTGGGCGGACGGGTTACACCAGGCGGTGGAGGCCAAGGAGGGGGTGCAGGTCAAGGGAGAGACCCAGACCTTCGCTACCATCACCATTCAGAATTATTTCCGGATGTACGACAAGCTGGCGGGGATGACCGGAACGGCGGAGACGGAGGAAACCGAGTTCTTCCAGATCTACGGTCTCGACGTCAACGTCATCCCGACCCACCGGCCGATCAGCCGGATCGATCAGGCCGACCGGATCTACAAGACCCGGAAGGAGAAGCACGATGCGATCATGAACGAGGTCGAGCGGCTCCACGGGCTCGGCTGGCCGGTCCTGATCGGAACCGTGAACGTGGACGTCTCCGAGACTCTCTCCCGGCAGCTCAAGCGCCGCGGGCTCAAGCACGAGGTCCTGAACGCCAAGTATCACCAGCGCGAAGCCGAGATCGTGGCCGGCGCGGGCCAGAAGGCGGCGATCGTGATCGCGACTAACATGGCCGGCCGCGGCACCGACATCAAACTGGGCAGGGACCTCGACCTCACTGCTGCCGAGGCCGGCCTCCAGATTATCGGCACCGAACGGCACGAGTCGCGCCGCATCGACCGGCAGCTCCGGGGCCGCTCGGGACGCCAGGGCGATCCGGGTCAGACCATCTTCTTTCTGTCGCTGGAAGACGACCTGATGCGGCTCTTCGGCTCCGACCGGATTGCCCGGTGGATGGACAAGAGTGGGGCGGAGGAGGGCGAGGTCATCACCGGCGGCCTGGTTACCCGGGCCATCGAGCAGGCGCAGAAGCGGGTGGAGCTGCAGAACTTCCAGCAGCGAAAGCGGCTGCTGGAGTACGATGACGTGATGAACCAGCAGCGGGAGGTCATCTATTCGCTGCGCCTCTTCGCCCTGGAGCGGGGCGAGGAGCTGAAAGCCGAAGCGCGCCGGATGATCGAGATGGCGCTGGAGCGGGCGGTCAATCAGTTCATGGCCACCGCCACCAACCCCGAGGAATACGACCGGGGCGGACTGCGCGAGGCGCTCACCCTCCAGTACCTCGTGACGGTCGATGCCATCGTCGATGCCGATGCCACCCCGAGCATCGATAAGATGGCCGAGGCGGCCCGGATGGAAGGCGAGGCAACGTTTCAGCGCAAGATCGAGTATCTGAGCGACTTCGGGAAGAAGATCGGCATCCCCGAGGTGGACAGCCAGGTGCTGTCCCAGGTGATGTTGACCGTGCTGGATGAGCGGTGGAAGGACCACCTCTACGACCTCGATCAGCTGCGGAACGCCATCCAGTACCGCGCCTGGGGCCAGAAGGATCCGCTGGTGGAGTACAAGCGGGAGGCCTTCGAGATGTTCGAGGACCTCATGCACGACATCCAGTCTACCTTCACCGAGCGGTTCTTCAAGATTCAGGTGAGCGCCGATCCGCCGCCCCCGGAGCCGCGCGCCCGCCGGGCCCCCCCGCCGGCGCAGCCGACACCGGAGGCCAGCGGGGCGGACGACCTGTTTGCCGCGCCCTCACGCCGGCTCGCTCCGCCTCCATCGGTTGGACCGGCAGTCAGCAGCTCCCTGGGCCCGGTCGGGCGGGCCACTGCCGCCGTTCCCGAGGTTGGCCGGAATGACCCCTGTCCGTGCGGCTCGGGGAAGAAGTACAAGAAATGTCACGGCGTGGGCCGTTAGCCCGCAGGTAACTTCCGGCACTTCCGCGCGATATTTGATAACAGCGTCGCCCAGGGATAGCAGTATCCTGGTCCATGTCTCCACCCGTTTCTGTGCTCGCCCAGGCCGACCGCCCCCGCGAGCGCCTTTGGTCTCTGGGCCCCCCCGCGTTGACGACTGCCGAACTTCTCGCCATCCTGTTAGGTACGGGAGGAGGCGGTCAGGACGTCCTGGCGGTGGCCTCCCGGCTGCTGGAAGTCAGCGAGGGCTCCCTGCGCCGTCTGGCCCGGAGGCCCAGTGCCGAGCTGCTCCAGTCGCCGGGGATCGGTCCAACGAAGGCCGGGCGTCTCCTGGCCGCCTTTGAGCTGGGGGCCCGGGCCGCGCGGGAGGAACGCCCGGCGGCCCAGCGGATCAGGGAACCTGAGGATGTCAGCCGGCTGTTTAGTGCCCGGCTGCGCGATCTGCAGGTAGAAGAGTTCCATCTGCTGGCGCTGGACAGTCAGAGCCAGGTGTTGCGTGACGTGCTCATCACCCGGGGGCTGCTGAACAGCTCGCTGGTGCACCCCCGGGAAGTGTTCCGGGCCGCTATCGCCGAGGCGGCGGCGGGCATCATCGTGGTGCACAACCATCCCAGTGGCGATCCGACCCCCTCGGCGGAGGACCGGGCGGCCACCAAACAACTGGTCTCGGCCGGCCAGCTGCTCGATTTGCCTGTGTACGACCATGTGATCATCGCCGGAGACCGATTCGTGAGCTTTGCTGCTGCAGGACTTCTGTGACCGGCACCTTGCCCGACCTCGCGCCTGACCTCAGGGCCGTGCTCGAGCGGCACGCCGACCGCCTCGACCTCGAGCTGGTCGATCGGGCGCTTCGCTTCAGCGCGCGGGCACACCGGGGACAGAAGCGGATGTCCGGCGAAGACTTTGTCTCCCACACCATCGCCGTCGCCCTGATCCTGGCCGAGCAGCTGCTGGACAGCACCACCATCGTGGCGGCCCTGCTGCACGACGTGGTCGAGGACTCGGACGTGCGGATGGAGGACATCGCCCGGGAGTTCGGGCCCGAGGTGGCGGGGATCGTGGACGGCCTGACCAAGATCTCCAGCCTCACCTTCCACTCCTCGGCAGAGGAGCAGGTCGAGAACTACCGCAAGCTCCTGCTTTCGATCGCCAAGGACGCCCGCGTCATCATCATCAAGCTGGGCGACCGGCTCCACAACATGCGGACCCTGGAACACCTGCAGCCGGAGCGGCGAACCCGGATCGCGCTGGAGACCCGGGAGATCTACGCGCCCCTCGCACACCGTTTCGGCATGGCCGGGATCAAGGCGGAGCTGGAGGATCTGGCGTTCAAGTTTCTGGAACCGGACGAGTACCGCGATCTCGCCGGACAGGTGGCGGCCAAGCGTGCAGCCCGCGAACAGACCATCCTCAAGCTCAAGACGCCGCTCGACATCGAGCTGCAGGACGCAGGTATCGACTGGTTCGAGGTAACCGGCCGACCGAAGCACCTCTGGTCGATCTTTCAGAAAATGAAGAAGCGGGGCAAGGCGTTCGACGAGATCTACGATCTCATGGCGGTGCGGGTCATCGTTCGCTCGGTGCCGGACTGTTACCACGTCCTCGGCATCATCCACCACAACTGGACCCCCATCCAGGAACGCATCAAGGACTATATCGCCAGTCCCAAGTCGAACGCGTACCAGTCGCTCCACACCACGATCTTCGGACCGGGCGGACAGCTGTTCGAGGTCCAGATCCGCACTCAGGACATGCACCGCACCGCGGAGTACGGCATCGCGGCCCACTGGGTCTACAAGCGCGACGGAACGCCGGATGAGCTGGACCAGCATCTCGGCTGGTTCCGCCAGCTGCTGGAGCTGCAGCAGGACACCCACAGCCCCGAGGAGTTCCTCGAGTTCCTGAAGATCGACCTCTATCAGGACGAGATCTTCATCTTCACGCCCCAGGGTGACGTGAAACGGCTGCCGAAAGGCTCCACCGCCATCGACTTCGCCTTCCACGTCCACACCGAGGTCGGGCTCAAGTGCCAGGGCGTGAAGGTGAACGGCCGCATCGCCCCGCTGCATCGGGAGCTCAAGAGCGGTGACACGGTGGAAATCCTCACCAGCGCCTCGGCCAAGCCTAGCCGCGACTGGCTGAGCCACGTCCGCACCGCGCGTGCCCGGCAGAAGATCAAGCAGTGGGTGAATCACGAGGAGGAGACGGTCAGCCGGAGTCTGGGCAAGGATATCCTCGCCCGGGAGGTCCGGCGCCGCCGTCTCGATCCCCCCGACGACACCCGCCTGGACAAGGCAGCGGTGTCCCTCTCGCTCGCCGACGGGCCGGGCCTCGAGATCGCGGTCGGCCGGGGCGATGTCCCCATTGGACAGGTGATGCGGGCGCTGTATCCCGATCTCCCCGGCGACGAGCTCCAGGAGCCCAAGCCCACGGTCTTCGGGCGGGTAATCGACCGCATCCGGCTGGGCCGGGGGATCAAGATCCAGGGCGTTGATGGGCTGATGGTGCGGTACGCCCAGTGCTGCCAGCCGGTCCCAGGCGACTCGGTGGTGGGATATGTGACCCAGGGACGCGGAATCTCGATTCACCGCTCCGACTGCCCCAACCTGCTCACGCTGGCGGCCGATGGTCGGCGGGTGGACATTGACTGGCAGGAAACCGCCGGGGAAGCCTTCGCCGTGCGGCTCGCCGTCACCGGCGAGGATCGTCGCGGGCTGTACGCCGACATCATGGAAGCGATCAGCCAGACGGGCACAAACATCCGCGGCGCCGATCTCCACACCAAGGACGGGTCGGTGTTCGGGACCATCTTCGTCGAGGTGGACAACCTCCCCCATCTCGGGAAGGTGATGAAGGCGGTGCGGCGGGTGAAGGGCGTCACCGAGATCGAACGACGCGAAGCGCCGGCAACCTAAACCCCAAAAGGAGAGAGCATGCGGCATGTCGTGCGGATGGGCCTGGCTGTATTGGTCGTGGCAGTTGCCGCGTGTGGTGGCGGCGAGAAGTCGACGGCGGGCTTGGCCGCGGCTGCCGCGAGGGACAGCGCCGCCAAGGCCGATTCGGCCCGAGCGGAGGAGACCTCCAAGGACCTGAAAGTCACCAACGTGATGATCGGGAAACGGATCGGCGAGGGCAGCCGGGTCACCGAGCCGACCTTCCAGTTCGACCCGGTGGACACGGTGTATGTCTCGATTGGCACGGTGGGGTCCCCCGACAGCGCGGTGTTCTCGGCTCACTGGACCAACCAGAAGGGCCAAGTTATAGACTCGTCCACCAAGAGGATTCAGCCCAAGGGTCGCGAGAACACCGAAATTCATGCCTTCAGGGCCAAAGGCTGGACGCCGGGCGCGTACCGTATCACGGTCTATGCCGATGGCGACTCGGTCGACTCCAAGACGTTCGCGGTGCGGAAGCCGCAGTAGTGGCGTACTGGATCCTCAAGACCGACGCCGACACTTATCCTTTTGATCAGCTCGAGCGCGAGCGGCGCGCGGTCTGGGACGGGGTCAGCAACGCAGTCGCGTTGAAGCACATCCGCAGCATGGCGCCGGGCGACACGGCGCTGATCTATCACTCCAATGTGGGCAAGGAGCTGGTCGGCCTTGCCCGCATTACCAGTGCGCCCTATCCCGATCCGAAACATCAGGACCCCAAGCTGGTCGTCGTCGAGCTCGAGGCCGACCGCCGTCTCCCCAGGAGGGTATCCCTCGCCGCCATCAAGGCCGATCCCACGTTCTCGGACCTGGGCTTGGTTCGCATGTCGCGGCTGTCGGTCAGCCCGGTTCCGGCGGAGCAGTGGAAGAAGCTGCTACAAATGGGCGGTCTCTGACCGTTCCCGAAGAAACCCCGGCAGTATATATTGCCTTTCTATGAGCAGCCCGCGTTTCGAAGTCGTCGCCCCGTTCCAGCCCGCAGGTGATCAGCCCAAGGCCATTCGCGAGCTCACTGCCGGTCTCGTCCGCGGGGACAAGTATCAGACCCTGCTCGGCGTGACCGGCTCGGGCAAGACCATGACGCTGGCCCACGTCATCGCCAATCATGGCAAGCCGACGCTGGTGCTGTCGCACAACAAGACCCTCGCCGCCCAGCTGTATGGCGAGCTCCGGCAGTTCCTGCCCCGGAACGCGGTGGAGTACTTCGTCTCCTACTACGACTACTACCAGCCCGAGGCATACGTTCCCTCGACCGACGTGTACATCGAGAAGGACGCCTCGATCAATCAGGACATCGAGAGCCTCCGGCTCAGAGCCACCTCGAGTCTGATGGAGCGGGAGGATGTGGTCATCGTGGCCACGGTCAGCGCCATCTACGGCCTGGGAGATCCGGTCGAGTACCGCAAGCTCATGGTCACGGTGCGCCAGGGAGAGCAGCGTGGGCGGGACGAGATCCTCGCGGACCTGGTCCGGATTCATTACTCGCGAAACGATGTCGCCTTCGACCAGGGCACCTTTCGGGTGCGGGGCGACTCGATCGAGATCTTCCCCGCGTACGCCGAGCAGGCTATTCGGATCGAGCTATGGGGTGACGAGGTCGAGCGGATCAGCAAGATCAATCCGCTGACCGGAGACACGATCGCCCAGCTCGGTCAGTGCGCCATCTACCCGGCCAAGCACTTCGTTACTCAGCGTCCCACGGTCGAGCGTGCGGTAAAGGCCATTCGCGAGGAGCTGGCCGTGCGCCTGGCTGAGCTGAAAGGCGCTGGCAAGCTGCTCGAGGCGCAGCGGCTGGAGTCCCGCACGTCGTTCGACATCGAGATGCTGCTGGAGGTCGGGACCTGCGCCGGCATCGAGAATTACTCCCGCCATCTGAGCAACCGCCTCCCGGGAGAGCGCCCTGCGTGTCTCATCGACTACTTCCCGCCCGACTTCCTGGTCGTGGTGGACGAGTCGCACGTGAGTCTGCCGCAGATCGGCGGCATGTTCAACGGAGACCGGGCTCGCAAGCTGACCCTGGTAGATTACGGCTTCCGCTTGCCCTCGGCGCTGGACAATCGCCCGCTCCAGTTCGACGAGTTCATGGCGCTGTCTCCCCAGATGGTCAATCTTTCCGCCACCCCGGGCGATCTCGAGCTCCGGCTCTCCCAGGGCGCGGTCGTCGAGCAGATCATCCGGCCCACCGGCCTGATCGACCCGCAGGTCGATGTCCGTCCGGTACGGGGCCAGGTGGACGACTTGCTGTCCGAGATCCGGCTGCGGGAGACCCGGGGCGAGCGGGTCCTGGTTACCACTCTGACCAAGCGGATGTCGGAGGACCTGACCGACTACCTCCAGCAGGCCGGCGTCCGGGTGCGGTACCTGCACTCGGATATCGATGCCATCGAGCGAATGGAGATTCTGCGCGGTCTCCGGCTGGGTGATTTCGACGTGCTGGTCGGCATCAACCTCCTGCGGGAAGGCCTCGACCTTCCCGAGGTATCGCTGGTGGCCATTCTCGATGCCGACCAGGAGGGCTTCCTGCGCTCCGACCGCTCCCTGGTGCAGACCATCGGCCGGGCTGCCCGCCACCTCAACGGCAGGGCCATTCTCTACGCCGACCGGATCACCGGGTCGATGCAGCGCGCGCTGGATGAAATGGACCGGCGCCGCGCCATCCAGAAGGCCTACAACGAAGAGCACGGCATCACGCCCACGTCCATCGTGAAGTCGATGGAGCAGGTCCGGCTCTCCACCCACGTGGCGGATGCGCGCACCGAGCGGGTCGAGCCCATGGCGCCGCTGCAGGACCGGCTGGACCTCAAGGATCCGTCCAAGCGTGCCGCGATGATCACCTCCATTGAAAAGCAGATGCGGGAGGCCGCGGCCAACCTGGAGTTTGAGGTGGCCGCGCTGCTGCGCGACCAGCTAAACGAGCTCAAGGCGATGAGTGCGCCGGATGTGCGTCGAGGTCCCACCGGTAAGGTTCGCCGGCACGCGTGACCAGCTCCCTGACACTGGACCAGCTCGACGCGCAGGGAGAGGCGCTCGGCCGTTCGCTCCGGCCAGGAGAGCTGGTCACCTTTGAAGGCGAGCTCGGGGCAGGGAAGACGACACTGATCAAGGCCGTCGCCCGCGGTCTCGGCGTCACCGGGCAGGCTACCAGCCCGACCTACGCACTCGTGCACCGCTATCAGGGGGCCAGGGGACCGGTGTTCCATCTCGATTGCTACCGGTTGCGATCTCCCGATGAAGCGGCTGATCTCGATCTGGAGGGGCTGGTCCGGGAAGGGGACGCCATATTGGTCGAGTGGCCTGAGCGCGCCAGCGGGTGGATTCCCACTCCCACCCGGCGCTTCCG
The DNA here is from genome assembly GCA_963742755.1 of uncultured Gemmatimonadales bacterium. Classification (GTDB taxonomy): domain Bacteria; phylum Gemmatimonadota; class Gemmatimonadetes; order Gemmatimonadales; family GWC2-71-9; genus CAVVWJ01. The sequence goes on along the minus strand of CAVUMU010000010.1, from coordinate 322,617 downwards.
GCTGGTGCACCTGCCGGATCCCGCCCGACGCGGACTGGAATCGCTCTGATGCTGCTGGCCATTGAAACCGCAACTGATTGTGCCTCCGTCGCACTCGGCCTGCCCGGAGTCGACCCCCTCGAGGAGAACGTAGCCGGGGCCCGGCGGCATGCCGCGGCGCTGCTGCCGATGATCCAGATCCTGCTGCGCAGGGCTGGTGCGTCTCTGGATGATGTGAGTGGGATCGTTCTGAGTGATGGTCCGGGGAGCTTCACCGGGCTTCGGGTGGGTGCCTCGCTGGCGAAGGCCCTGGTGCATGCTCGCGGCCTGCCGCTCTGGGTGGCGCCTTCGCTGCTGGTGCGCGCGGCCGGTGTTGCTCGAGAGAACGCCGTGGTGCTTTCGGTGTCGGGTGCGCTTCGCGGTGAGCTGTACGCCGCCGCCTACCGGTTTCTACCGGACCGGATACACACCGAGCTGGCTCCGTCGGTGCGGCATCCGGGCGAGCTCGTATCGGGCGGGCTGGTTCCTGCCATCGTGGTCGGCGAAGCGCCGGCAGACATCATCGCGGGGCTGGAGGCCTGGAGCGGCCAGGCGGTGATTGGGCCTCCGGATGGCTCGCCCCACGCCGGCCGGTTACTGGGCCTGGTGGGGAGCCCGGGGGGTGCTCGCCGGGTAGAGGCGGTGGCGGGATGGGAGCCGGTGTACGGCCGGCCAGCAGAAGCGCAGGCGCGTTGGGAGATGGTCCATGGACGCCCCCTACCGGATTCGGTCGGCAGTCCCGGCTGATACGGCACCGCTCGTCGCCATCGAGCGCCGCTGCTTCAGCGATCCGTGGAGCGAGACCAGCTTCCGCGAGGCGCTGGACTCTCCCTGGTCGTTCGGGCTGGTCGCCCACAACGGGCAGGGGATCGCGGGCTATCTGATCGCCCGGGAGGTCGCCGGTACGGGGGAGGTGTTGAATCTGGCGGTCTCGCCGGACTTTCGCCGGCGGGGTGTGGCCCGCGCACTCCTCGATGCGGGGCTCGCCTACCTCCGGAAGCGACGGGTGGATGAGGTGTTCCTGGAGGTGAGAGAGTCGAACCGCTCCGCGCAGGCGCTCTACTTGAGCTCCGGGTTCAGAGCGGTGGGGCAGCGGGCCGCGTACTATCGCAATCCCAAGGAGGATGCCCTGGTGCTCTGGCTGGCGCTGGAGCAGCGCGCGTAGATTAGGTCAATCGGACTGGACTTTTGATTTGGGGGCGGGCCTGCGCTCACCATATCTATGCGGGGTTCACCCGCGTGGGAGCAACGCTGAACTCGGGAGGTACATGTGAGTCGGAGTATGAACAAAGCCATCTTGGTCGGGAACCTCGGCGCGGATCCGGAAGTCCGCAGCACCACCAACGGGTCCCGAGTTGCCACGCTGTCCATCGCCACGAGCCGCCAATGGAAGGACAAGGCGGGCGAGAAGCAGGAGAAGACGGAGTGGCACCGCGTGGTGTTCTGGAATACCAAGTTCTCCACTCTTGCCGACATTGCGGAGCGCTACTGCAAGAAGGGCGACAAGGTCTACGTCGAGGGAAGCATCGAGTACCGCTCCTGGCAGGATCGTGAAGGCCAAACCCGCTACACCACCGAGATCAACGGGCGGGAGCTGATCCTCCTGTCGGGCAAGGGAGAGGGCAGCGAGACCTTCTCGGCCCCGAGCAAGGTTGCGGCGGGTGCTGCCGCCGCACCAAAGGGCAAGGAGTCGTTCGATGACTTCCCCGAGGCGCTCGACGCGGAAGACGACGACCTGCCGTTCTAAGCGGGACAGCGGGGCAGCGGGGTGGCGGGGCAGGAGGAAGTCAAAGGGGTATATCCCCGGTTCCGGCCTCTCGATCTAGCGCCCCGCCGCCCCGCGGCCCCCGCTGATAGCCCGTTCTCCCGCCGATCGCCAGACCTCTTCGGTTCCAGACCGGGCTCCTCTCCAGTTGGATAACCGCTTCTCCGACAGAGGCCTATGAGCCTCGGTTGAAGTGGCTTCGCAGTGGCTTTGATTTTGCAACTCGGGGCCCGAGATACCTCGCGTATGACCGAGCCCTCGTTCCTCACCAGACAGCGACGCCGCTGGGAGATCCCGATGCCGCGTAAGTTTTCCTGCAGTCCGAGCCGGCAGCTTTCACCCCGCCGGGCCCGAGCGCTGGGCTGGCTGACCGCTCTGACCTTAGCGGTGCCCGCCACCGTGCTGGCACAGGAGCCCCTGCCCCAGAGTCACACCGTCAAAAAGGGCGATACGCTCTGGGATCTCGCGCAGCTGTATCTCAAGGATCCATTCCTGTGGCCAGGGATTTACCGGCTGAACACCGATGTAGTGGAAGATCCCCACTGGATCTATCCGGGCGAGGTGCTGCGTATCGCCCCCAGTGACAACGTCGCCGCTGTCCCGGGCACCGACAATGTGGCGGTCGCTCCCACAATGCAGACGCCGCTTCCGCCCCAGCCGGCCGACACGACGCCGATCCTTGGCGGGGACGACTCCACCGAGACGCTCGCCCGTGGTCCTCAGCAGCCGTCGCTGGCCGAAACCGATGACCGCGCACCGCTCTTCCAGGCCACCCGGGCTCGCACGGTGGCTGAGATTCTCAAGGCCTATACCGACCAGCCGTACCGCCCGCTTCGGCCCAGCGAGTTCTACTCTTCGGGATTCCTGACCGAGAATCAGCGCCTGCCGTACGGCAAGGTGCTGGGACCGGTGACTCCCCAGCAGATCAAGGCCACCAACAGCCGGGCCAACGCGTTGCCGTACACCGCCATCCTCGTGGCCGCTCCGAGAGGCGCCACGTACGAGATCGGCGATACACTGCTGGTGCTGCAGCTGGGTCGGGAGATCGATCCCTTCGGCAAGATCGTGGCACCAACCGGTCTGGCCCAGGTTACTGAAGCGGTCGATGGTCATTACGTCGCCAGCGTCGTCGCGATGTATGGTCCGATCCGGAACGGCCAGCAGATCCTGCCGGTCGAGAGCTTTACGCCCGGAGTGGGCATACGGGCCGTGCCGATCGCCGATGGCATCCGCGGTTCATTGATCGGCGGCTTGGGCCGACAGGAGCTGAAGGAACCGCAGATGGTGGTCTTCATCGACAAAGGCCGCGAAGAGGGTGTCGCGCGTGGCGACCTCTTCGAGGTGCGTCGCCGGCCAGAGCGGCTCTCCGATGGTACGCTTCGGGTCAACGAGCTGATGGCGACGCTTCAGATCGTCCACGTAAGAGATCACACCGCTACCGCCCTGGTGCTCAACGTGGTCTCGCCGGATATCCCGCCGGGAACCGATGTGACTCAGGTCGCGAAGCTGCCGTCGTAAGCGGGTAAGCGGGGAAGCAGGTAAGCGGGGAAGCCTGCTGGGGTAAGCCTGGCCGGGTCGGAACTCGATATGGGTTCCGGCCCTTTGCGCTGTCCAAGGTACCAACCCTCCTGTTCTTTGGTGCCCTACCTGCCTACCGCGTACCTGCCTACCTGCCTACCTGCCTACCCGCTTACCTCCCACACGCGGTTCCCTCCACCCCTCCCCTATCTATATTGCGGGACGCTGCCCAGAGGAGGTCCTCTTCACTAACCGGTTGCTGGAGATCGGGATGCCGAGACGCGTCGCATGAGCGGTAGAGTGTTGGTAACGGGTGGTGCGGGGTTCATCGGCTCCCATATCGCAGAGGCGTATTTGCGCGAGGGGTGGGAGGTCGTGGTGCTCGATGACCTGTCCCGCGGACAGGAGTCGAATGTGCCGAAGGGCGCGCGATTCGTCCGGGCCGATATCCGGTCTCCCGAGGCCCGCGAGACCCTGGCCTCCGGCCGCTTCGACGTGCTCAACCACCACGCCGCGCAGATCGACGTGCGGGTGTCGGTGGATCGCCCCTCGTTCGACAGCCACATCAATGTCGTGGGCTTCGTCAATCTGCTCGAGGGCGCGGGTGAGGGAGGGGTGAAGCGGGTGATCTTTGCCAGTAGCGGCGGCGTGGTCTACGGCGATCCCAGCGTGATCCCCACCCCGGAAACTGCGCCCAAGCTCCCGATCTCCCCCTATGGCGTGAGCAAGCTCGCCGGTGAGCACTACATGCGCGCGCTGGCGGCCTTACGAGACTTCGATGGCATCGCCCTGCGGTATGCCAATGTGTTCGGGCCCCGGCAGGACCCCAAGTCCGAGGCGGGCGTGGTGTCGATCTTCGTATCCCGTCTGCTGGCGGGTCAGCCCCTCACGATCTTTGGGGACGGCCGCCAGACCCGGGATTATGTGTTCGTGAAGGATGTGGCCCGGGCGAACGTGCTGGCGGCGTCCGTGTCGCCACCCGGGAACGGCGAGTTCGATGGGCCGGCCTTCAACATCGCCACGGCGGTGCAACGCAGCGTGCTCGACCTGGCCGCGTCGGTGGGGCAGGTCCTGGGGCGAAAGCCGGAGCTTGAATTCGACCAGCCACGTCCGGGTGAGCTTTTGCGCAGCGCGCTCGACGTGTCCAAGGCCAAGAAGGTCCTGGGTTGGACCCCCCAATACGTTTTCGAGGACGGATTGCGGGAGTTGGTAGACTGGTTCAAAAAGGAGGCCCGGTGATCCTGCAAGCCGGCGGTGCGACTCCGCAGTCGTCGCTCGAGCTGGTGCTGTCCGCCAGCCCTGAGACCAAGGTCGTCCTGGCGATCCTCACGGTGTTCTCGCTGGTCTCGTGGTTCATCATCATCCTGAAGTGGTGGCAGTTCCGGAAGCTCAACCGGCAGGCCGACCGGTTCTTCAAGGAGATGGAGCGTGCTACCCGGCTTCAGGATGCGTACAAGGCGGTGATGAAGTTGCCGCCGTCTCCGTACAACCGGCTGTTTCGGGAGGCGATCACATTCTATTCGGAGCTCCGCCCGGGGGCGCTGCGAGAGGACCGTGACGCCGATCGCAGCTCGCTCAGCATGACCCAGCTCGAGGCCCTCAAGATGGTGCTCGGCAAGGAGGTCGCGGCGGAGCGGGACCTGCTGGGCCACTACATTCCCTGGCTCGCCACCATCGGGTCCGTCGGTCCTCTGCTCGGTCTTACCGGGACGGTGTTCGGAATCATGAGCGCCTTCATCGGCATCGCCTCGAAGGGATCGGGCAATCTCTCGGCTGTCGCCCCCGGCGTGGCCGAAGCGCTGGTCGCCACGGCCGGCGGACTGCTGGCGGCGATTCCCGCCGTGATCGCGTACAACCTTTTCGTGAACCGGGTCCGTCTCTTTGCCGGTGAGCTCGAGGGATTTGCCAACGAGCTGATCGGGACCATGGCCCGGGAAGGGCTGGTCTAAATGGCTTCACTGGGTGGTGGACTCGGCAGCCAGCGGGGCGAGCTTCCTCTGATGGCCGACGTAAACGTCACTGCGTTGGTGGACGTGATGCTGGTGATGTTGATTACTTTCATGATCACGGCACCGATGATGCAAGGGGGTGTGGACGTGGAGCTCCCCCGCGCCCAGGCTCGTCCGCTCTCGCCCAAGGAGGGGATGGTGGTGTCCGTCGATAGAAACGGCCGGATCTTCGTCGACCAGACGTCGGTATCCTACAGCGACTTCCGGGTCACCTTCCGCTCGCTGGTGGCCACCCGTAAACCGAGCGGGGTGTATCTCCAGGCGGACGCCCGGGTGCCCTACGGCGAGGTCGTTCGTGTCCTGGCGATCATTCGGACCGCGGGGGTACAGAACGTGGGCCTTGTTGCCGCCGAGGAAGAATCGCCGTGAGGATCCGGCAGCCCAACGAAACACCGGGCCGGGCCGCCGGGGTGGTTGGGACGCTTGCGGTTCATGCGGCGGCGGTAGTCTTTCTCATGGCGGCGGTAAAGCCGACCAAGGCCTCGCCCCCGTCCTATGCGGTCGATCTGGTAGCGGCCCCGGCGCCGACGACAAGGCAGCGGCTGGCCCGGGAAGCGCTGCCGACTCCACCTCCGGAGGAGAAGCCGGCGCCGCCCCCGCCGAAGCCGCCACCTCCTCAGAAGGAAAAGCCGGCGCCGGTCACGCCGAAACCACCCAAGCCGGTCCCGACGCCACCGGCGCCGGCCCCGAAGCCGCCACCGGTCGAAAGCGACCGAGAGCCGTCGCCGCAGACGGCAGCGCCGGTCGCGCCGGCCCCGGGTGAGACGCCAAGCACCGGGACTGACGTCGCCACGATCAAGACGCCCGGCCTGGCATTCCCGTTTCCCGAGTACCTGCGCAACATCGTCACCCAGGTCTATCAGCGCTGGGACCGGGCGTCGGCCAAGCAGAGCAATTTTGCCGAGATCAGCTTCCTCATCCTGAGGGATGGATCGGTGCGGGACATTCGATTCGTGACCCGCTCCGGAAGTTTTGCCTTTGACATCGACGCCCAGGGGGCCATCGAGGCCGCGGGCAACAGCCGAGCCTTCGGCCAGCTACCTGACGGGTGGGAGGCAGACGTATTGCCTGTCAGCTTCTACTTCAAGCCAACGCGATGAAACGATTCTTTTTCCTGCTGTTTCCGCTGTCTGCTGCTGCCGGAACGCTGGCCGCTCAGGATACGACCCGGGTAGACGAAGGCGTGCGCGTCGGGGTGGACTACCGTCCCGGGGTCAGGCCGGGAGTGGTCGTGCTTCCCGGTCCCGGCGTCGATTCGGTTCGCGCCATCGTGCAACGCGATCTCGACTACAGCGATCGGTTCGAGATGATCACGGTGGCGGACTCGCCCCGAGAGACGACCACCGGGGCGACCGCCCCGGGGGGCCCGGTCAATTACGAGCTCTACAAGGGGCTCGGCGCCGAGTTTGCCGTGGAGATCAGCCAGGCCAGCGGGGGCGTCACCGCGCGGCTGCACGACGTGAACGCCGGCAAGCTACGCAACCAGCAGACCGTGCCCCTTTCGACTGGCCCGGATTTCCGGCTCGACGTCCACCGGCTGGCGGATGAGATCACGCGCTGGGCCAGCGGCACATCGGGCGCGGCGGCGAGCCGGATGTTATTCGTCTCCCGGGGACGGGTCTACCGGGCGGACAGCGATGGACACGACCTCACGCCGGTGACGCCGGCGGGGCAGACGTCGCTCTCGCCCGCCTGGTCCCCTGACGGCCAACGGCTCGCCTATACTCAGCTGGGTGAAGGGCGGGGGGGCATCGTGGTGCAGGCGCTCTCCAACGGCGCCACCTTCCTGGCTCCGGGCTCGCAGACGGCACTGAACATCACTCCCGCGTTCTCGCCCGACGGCCGCACCCTGGCTTTCGCGCACTCCGACGAGCGGGGCACCGACATCTACACCGCCAACGTCATCGAGCGGTGTTGCGCGCAACGCTTGACCGTGGGACGCTTCGCGGACAACTTAACCCCAACGTTTTCGCCAGACGGGCGGCGCATCGCCTTCATTTCCACCCGGGCCGGACCGCCTCAGCTGTACGTGATGGCGGCGGATGGAACCGACCAGGAGTTGCTGGCGCCGTTCGACTTCGGGGCTACGGGGAGCTCGAATGCTCCGGAATGGTCTGCTGACGGCGCCAGTGTCGTTTTCCACCGTGAGGTGTCCGGGAGCCCGCAAATTTTTCTGGTCGACGTTTCCGGGCGCCGGGTGCGGCAGCTCACGTCGTCGGGCCGGAATGAAGACCCTACCTGGGCGCCCGACGGTCGGCATGTCGCGTTCATCTCCGATCGAAGCGGCCGTCGTCAGATCTGGATCGTCGACATCGAAACCGGCCGAGTACGGCAGCTGGCAAGCCCAGACGCCGCTCGGCTTCCGTCGTGGTCGCGCCGGCTTGGGCGGACCACCATTGTTCCTAACCCATGATTGTGGAGTAATGATGCGTGCACCTTCTCTGCTGATGCTCCTGGCCGCCGCCGCGTTCACCGGTGCCTGCGGCGGTAGGTCCGCTCCCGAGGAACCCGCGCCGGAACCCACTCCGGTTGAAGACCCCCTTCCGGCCCCGGCGCCAACGGATGACAGCGCTGACCGGGAGCGGATGGAGCGGGAGCGGATGGCGAGGGAGGCTGCCGAGCGCTCGCGCGCGGTCGCGGCGGATCTGGCTGCCATGATCAACTTTGATTACGACCAGGCTACCGTCCGCCCCGCCGATCAGGCAACCCTGGATCGCAAGGCGCTGGTGCTCACCGCCAACCCCAACGTCAAGCTCCGCATCAGCGGTCATGCCGACGAGCGCGGATCCGACGAGTATAACCTGGCGCTGGCGAACCGCCGTGCGGCCGCGGCGAAGCGGTACCTGGAGAACAAGGGCGTCGATGGCGCACGGCTGGACGTCATCTCCTATGGTGAGGAGCGTCCCCTCAACCCCGGGAGTGACGAAACCGCCTTTGCCCAGAACCGCCGTGACGAGTTCGAAGTCACGTCGGGCGGCGACAACCTTACCGCGCCGCAGTGAGACCGTCCTTTTCGATCCCCCGGTCCTTGATTCTGGGAGCCGGGGTCCTGGGAGGCTTCGGGGGCTGCGTCACCAAGGGCGACATCCAGCAGGTGCAGGATGATGTTGCCCTGTTCAAGGCGGAGACCACCCGCCGGGACTCGGCTCGAGCGGCACAGCTCGCCCAGGTCATTCAGATCCAGCAGCGGGTGATGGACTCGCTTACCTCCAGCCGTAAGGCGGTCTCCCAGCTGCGAGGCGATCTGGCAAGCGATCTGTACAACATCCAGCAGCAGCTGGTGCAGCTGCAGGAGCTGACGGGCCAGAGCCAGCAGCGCTTGAGCGAGCTGCGCACTCAGCTCGAGGCCCGGGGCGAGCAGATATCGTCCACCGCACCGGGGGAAACCACCACGCCTAGCGCCTCAGCCGCCGCGTCCGCCGATCAGATGTACGAGGCTTCGCTGGCCCAGCTGCGAAGGGGAAGCACCTCCACCGCGCGGCAGGGCCTGCGCGAGATGCTGCGGAACTATCCCACGAGCGATCGGGCGGGTGACGCGCTCTACTTCATCGGCCAGAGCTTCGCCGCCGAGAGCCCGGACTCGGCCGCCTTCTACTACGACCAGGTGGTCCAGAAGCATCCCACCTCGAGTCGCGCCGCATCGGCTCTCTACAACCTGGGGTTAGTGGCCGAGCGGCGTAAGGAAACCAGGAAGGCCAGGGAGGCCTATCAGCGGGTGGTCCAGAAGTATCCCCAATCCGACGAAGCCGCCCTCGCTCGAGACCGACTGAAGGCGCTCGGGCGCTAAGCCCGGGCGTCGCCCGCTTTATGACCGGCACTCCTGGGGAAATGCCCTTCCTCGATCATCTCGAGGAACTGCGCTCCCGCATACTCCGGTCGCTCGCGGCCGTGATCCTGGGGTCTGCCGTCGGCCTGTGGGCGGTTCAGCATTTTCAGCTGGTCAATCTGCTCAAGCGGCCGATCGCGCCGTACCTCACCGACGGCAAGCTGGTCGTACTCAGTCCGACCGAGCCGGTGATGATCGTCTTCAAGCTGGGCTTCCTCCTGGGCCTGGTGCTGGCCTCACCGATCATACTCTGGCAGACCTGGGCCTTTCTGGCACCGGCGCTCTACGCGCGGGAGAAGCGAGCGCTGGTCCCCTCGCTCTTCATCGGGCTGCTCCTCTTTCTCGGCGGGGTGGCCCTCGCCTATCTGTTCGTGGTGCCCCAAGCGCTTCGGGTGCTCTTCAGCTTTCAGACCGAGGCTATCGCGCCGTTCATCACCTATGACAAGTACTTCAGTTTCGTGATGCAAGTGACGATGGCCCTCGGGATCTCGTTCGAGCTGCCGCTGGTGATCATCATCCTGTCCTGGTTGGGGGTGATCGGACCGTCCGACCTCAGCCGGTTCCGCCGTTTCGCGGTCGTCCTCGCCTTCATCGCCGGCGCGGTGCTCTCGCCCGGGGCCGATCTGCTCTCCATGATCATGATGACGGTGCCGCTGCTCCTGCTCTATGAGATCGGCTTCGCGGGATCCGTCGTGATCAGCCGGCGGCGCGCCAAGCAACGGATGGCGGGCGGCACGATCGGGCTCATCCTCCTGCTTTCGCTGCTGGGGACGACGGCCCAGGCCCAGGTGCCCTCGGGCCAACGGGGACCGCCCACCAGGGCGGATTCGCTGCGCGACTCCACCCGCCTGGCCCGGGACGCCGTGCAGGCCGGCCAGCCGCTGGACACCGCGACCGCTCGGCGTCTGGGCCTGCCGACCGCTCCGTCCCGCTCCTTTGCCGAGCCCGATTCCATTGTCACCGACCTTCTGGGCCGCTCCGGCTATCAGGCCACCCGCTACAGCGCCGATTCAGCCACCGTCTTCGTCCAGGATCAGCGGGTCTTCCTGCAGGGGAAAGCGCTTACCGAGCGGCGAGGCTCCACCCTGGAGGCGGATACCATCACCTACCGCAGCGCGAGCTGTATGCTGGACGCCTCGGGCGAGCCCAAGCTGTTCGACCGGGGGCAGGTGATGGTTGGGCAGGGCATTCGCTACGACACCTGCGTCCGACGGGGCGTCATAACGGACGCGTTGACCAACTTTACCGAGGGGTCGACCGTGTGGTTCCTGCGAGGAGATGTCTCGCAGGACTCCAGCTCCAACCGGATCTATGCGGCGTCGAGTGAGATCACCAGCTGCGATCTCCCGGTGCCGCATTATTACTTTTCTGCGCGGCAGGTGAAATGGGTCTCCAAGAGCGTGCTGGTGGCCCGGCCGGTGGTGCTTTATGTCCGCGATGTCCCCATTCTCTGGCTGCCGTTCATTTTTCAGGACATGCGGCCCGGCCGGCATTCGGGGATTCTGGTGCCCCAGTTCGGCTTCAACGACCTGGTGCGACCCAACCGATCGTATAATCGGCAGGTCACCAACATCGGGTACTATTGGGCCCCCAACGACTACATCGACCTGACCGGCCGGCTCGACTGGTACTCCAACCGTTACCTGCAGTATGGAATCGGCGGCCAATACAACTGGCTCAACCGGTTTGTCAGTGGATCCGTCGCCTACAGCAAGCAGCAGGAGAGCGGAGGCGGATCGTCCATGACGCTGAGGTGGGATCACCAGCAGACCTTCGACTTGTCCACCAGCCTGAATCTCGACCTCAACTATGTCAGCAACACTACGATCCTCGAGCGCAATGCCATCGATCCGCTGCTGAACACCCAGCAGATCACCAGCTCGGTGAACTTCTCCAAACGGTATGGCTGGGGAACGGTCACACTGGGAGGTAATCGTCGTCAGAGTCTCTCGGACGGGAGCGTCCAGCAGTTGCTTCCCGCGCTGACGGTCTCGCCCGCATCGATCGACCTGGGCTCGAACATCACCTGGTCTCCGGGGCTCAGCCTGACTAACAACACCAGCTCCAGGACCCCGCTGAATCCGATCCAGGTGATCCGCCCCGGCGGCGGGATCGACACGCTGGACCAGACCGGCAGCAGCCGGCAGACCGCGTTCAACCTGGACACGCCGTTTCGATTTGGATCATTTAACTGGCAGAACTCTATCGACGTGACCGACCAGCGGAGCACCGGACGCGACTCGGCTCCGCCCTTTCGAGTTGACGATCCCAGTACGCCCGACCCGACCGACTCGGTCACCGTCTTCCGCACCTTCCCAGGAGATTTCTCTACCGGGATCGACTGGAACACCGGGATCAACCTGCCGGTTCTCTTCCGCGGCTCCTGGAAAATCCAGCCGGCCGTGGGAATCGCCAACACGACCAGTGGGCCGTTTGCGCTCCGGAACCGGAACACCGGCGGTGATTTCGTGCGGCAGGGCAAGCGATTTCGTTTTTCGGCGACTGCTTCGCCGACGCTCTTCGCATTCTTCCCCGGCTTTGGAATTGCCAGCCGGATCCGCCACAGCCTCTCACCGACGTTCAGCTGGAATTACTCGCCTGCCGCCAGCGTCCCCGAGGCGTATGCTCGGGCAATCGCGCCGACCGGACAGCCCTTTCAGTTGCGCAGTGCTGCCACCCAAACGGTGAGCATGACGCTCTCCCAGACCTTCGAGGGCAAGGCCAGGACCAAGCGGGGAGCAACCGAGGCCGAGGGCGTCGAGCCCAGGAAGTTCCGGGTGCTGAGCATCAATACCAGCTCGATCAGCTACGACTTCGAGCAGGCCAAGCAGCCCGGTCGAACCGGCTGGACGACTCCTTCCATCACCAACTCGTTTCTCAGCGACCTGCTTTCCCAGTTTACTCTCAGCCTGACCCATGATCTGTGGGACGGTCCGGAGGGCTTTGATGGCTCCAAGTTCGACCCTTTCCTCAGCAGCGTAAGCGCCAGCTTTTCCATTTCGGGAAATACATTTCGCAGCATCGGCTCGATTTTCGGGCTGGGTGGGAAGGCGGGGACACAACCGGAGAGCGATGAGGTGCCCAACGAGGCCGAAGATGATCGGCTGAGAAGGAGCTCGTTCTACAACAACGGCATGGAGCCCTTCTCCGGCGGACGCAGCTTCTCGGCCAACTTCGACTACACCGTGACTCGCACCCGTCCGATCCCCAACCAGGTTCAGAGGAATGACCAGAGTTTGCGTTTCAACACCAACTTCTCCCCCACGCCGTTCTGGACGCTCTCCTGGGGATCGCTGTACAACATCACCGACAGCAAGTTCGAGTCGCAGTCGGTCCGCCTGGAACGACAGCTTCACGAGTGGCGCGCGGGCTTCAATTTCTTGCGGAATGCCAATGGAAACTTCGCGTTCTATTTTTCGATCTACCTGACCGATCTGCCGGACCTCAAGTTCGACTACAACCAGACGACGTTCGAGCGGTAGCGGTGTCCACAGCGGGGGACAGGTGGGCAGGGCAGCGGGTCAGCGAGGCAGCGCTCTCCGGTCCGGCGCTACGCCGCCGGCTCCCGGGCAGCCAGACGGCGGGCCGGCTCCTGCCGCCCCGCAGCTCCGCTGCCCTGGCACGCGATCTGCCGAGTCTGCTGGGAATCCCTAACACTGGAGCACAGCTATGCGAGGCTGGTGGACGCCGGTCGTACTCGTTGTAATCGCAGCATGCTCCTCCGATCGAACCGACCCTGGCATTCCGCCGGACGTTCCGGCCTCGGTGGTGAGCACAACTCTGGACGGGGCGGTCGCGCTTACCTGGACTGACAACTCGTACACCTCGGATCCGGCCAACTTCGAGAGCTACCGGGTTTACAGTACGTCCTACGACCTTGACGCGGACGTCTGCGGCACCTCCTGGGGTCTGGAAGGAACCACGGTCGCGCCCGAGTTCCTGGTAGGGGCGCTGGTCAATGGGATTCCCCGCTGCTTTGCGCTCAGCGCAACGTCCAGGGACGGCGCCGAAAGTGCACGGTCGGCGACGGTCTCGGACACTCCCAGGCCTGACAGCCGAAACGTGCTGCTGTTCGCGCGGCAGACCCAGGACCCGGAAAGCGGGTTCCGCTTCTGGGACGATCTCAACGGCGACCAGCAGGCGCAGGACAACGAGCTCGGCCTGGTCCGGAACGGCTCCGCTACGAGCATCGACTTCTCGGTCGAGCGGGATCCGGGCGGATTCCTCCTCCTGGCCCCCGTGCGAGCGGGAACCGGTGTCGAGCTCTACGGTCCGGTTCCGGTCGAGGATCTCACCAGCATCGACCTGGCTGTCTGCACTCCGGACTCGAGCGTGGATGGCTGCGCCCCGTACCTGGGTACGCCGATCGAGGCATTACCTGGTTTCGGCTACGTGTTCGAGACCGACGGGGGCGATGGTTTCGCCCGGTTCGGTGCGGTGCGGATTACCCATGTGGGGCAGACCTTCCTGATCCTGGACTGGGCTTTCCAGACCGATCCGGGCAACCCTGAGCTCCTGGTGGCCAAGAAGAACAGCACGCCGTAGGAGCAGTGGGGGTTGAATCGGCACCCCGGCTGCGGCAACTTCGGGCGATGCCCGAATCAGCCTGTGTTCTGGATGGCCGATCTCTCACGATCGACGACGTGGTCCGCGTGGCCCGCTTCCCGGCAACGCGAGTCACGTTGGACCCCGGTGCCCGGGAGGAGCTGCTCCAGAGCCGGCGACTGGTGGATCGGGCCCTGGGATCAGGACAGACCATCTACGGGATCAATACCGGCTTCGGGAAGCTCGCCAACGTACGGATTCCCCCCGACCAGCTCGACCAGCTCCAAACCAACCTGATTCGCAGTCATGCCGCCGGCGTGGGCAGTCCGCTCCCCGCTTCGGTGGTGCGCGCGATCATGTTGCTCCGCGCCAATGTTCTTCTCAGGCCGACCAGCGGTGTGCAACCGGCGCTAGTCGAGGCCCTGGTCGGGATGCTGAATGCCGGAGTGCAGCCGCTGGTGCCGGAGCAGGGGAGCGTGGGGGCGAGCGGGGACCTCGCACCCTTGAGCCATATTGGGTTGGCGCTCATGGGCGAGGGGGAGGTGCTTTCCCCGGCCCGGCAGCCGATCCCTGCGGCTGGAGCGCTCGCCACAGCCGGGCTCAAGCCCTACCGGTTTGCGCCCAAGGAAGGTCTGGCATTCATCAACGGGACCCAGGCCCAGACCGCGCTCCTGGCTCTCCTGGTCCATGATGCCCAGGTGCTCTGGCGAACGGCGGTGGCAGCGGCGGCTATGAGCCTCGAGGCGCTGCGGGGGACGCCAGCCCCGCTGGATCCGCGAATCCACGAGGCCCGGCCGCACCAGGGCCAGATTCGGGCCGCGGCCTTGATGCGAGCACTCCTCGAGGACAGTGAGATCCGGGAATCACACCGGGAGAATGACCCTCGAGTGCAGGACGCGTACAGCCTGCGGTGCGCCCCGCAGGTCTTCGGCGCGGTGGCGGACGCGGTCCGGTTTGCCGAGGAGACTGCGGTGGTTGAGCTCAACGCCTCCACCGACAATCCTCTGGTCTTCGACAATGGTGACGTGATATCGGGCGGAAACTTCCACGGGCAGCCGGTGGCGCAGGCGCTCGATGTCCTGGCGATGACCCTGACCACTTTGCAGGCGATCGCGGAGCGGCGAGTGGAGCGGTTGGTGAACCCGGATCTTTCGCAAGGCCTGCCCGCGTTCCTCACCAAAGACCCGGGGCTTTCCTCCGGCCTCATGATGGTGCAGATCACCGCGGCATCGCTGGTGGCCGAGTCCCGCGCGCTGGCGATGCCGGCCAGCATCGGGTCAATTCCGACCGACGCAAATCAGGAGGACTTCGTGCCGATGGGCATGGCATCCGCCTTCAAGGCCGGACGCATTCTCTCCAACGCCCAGCGGGTCGTCGCGGCCGAGCTGCTCTGCGCCGCGCAGGGTCTCGAGTTCCTGCGTCCGTTGCGCCCCGGCCGGGGGGTTGCCGCCTTGTATGACGGCATCCGGAGCCTGGCCCCACCGGTGCTGCCGCTGGGGCCGGACCGGCCACCGGCGCCCGATCTGGAGCGCCTGGCTCGGGCGGTGGCCCATGGCGAGCTGGATCCAGCGGGGCAGCGGGGCGGCGGGGCGGCGGGGCCGTAGAAGCACAGCTTCAATCAGCCGTATCGGCTGCTAGGAGCCGTCTGAAGTCGGTAAATCACTGCCCCGCCGCCCCGCTCCCCCGCCGCCTTGCTGCCCCTCTGGCGGCCCGGTATCTTTCGGTCGCTCCGCCGCTTATCCCCGATTACCCCTTCTCAGCCCGAGCCGAATGAATCTGGAAAAGCTGAAAGACACGGCCCGCAAGCTGGAGCAGAAGGAGGACTGGCGGAAAGCCATCGAAGTCTACCTGAAAGCCATCCAACAGGCGGAGTCGGGGGCCGAAACCACCCCTGACTTGTCGCTGTACAACCGGGTGGGCGACCTCTACCTCAAGATCAATGACACGGCCGAAGCGGTTCGCTCCTACGAGCGCGCGGTCGACCTCTACGCGGACCAGGGCTTCTTCAATAACGCGATAGCGCTCTGCGGCAAGATCCTCCGGGTCAATCCCGGCCGGACTCAGACCTATTTGAAGCTGTCTCAGCTCCACGCCCGCAAGAACGTGGTCATCGAGGCGAAGAGAAATCTGATCGAGTTCCTGGAGCGGATGAACGCGCTGGGGCAGCTGGATCAGGCCTTCCAGGCGGTCAAACTGTTCGCCGACCAGTTTTCCGGCAGCCAGGAGATCCGGAGTATGCTGGTCGAGCTGCTGCGGGCGACGTCGCGAGAGGACGAGGCACGAGAGCAGCTCGAGAAGATGGCCGAAGATCTGGAGGCCATGGGCGACAAGGCCGGGGCTCGGAAGGCCCGAGAGCGGCTCAGCTCGGCCGCGCCCGATGCCGCCGAGCATGCCCCCCCCGCGGCGCCGGCGTCCAATTCACCGAGGCGAGGTGACCTGATCTTTCTCGATACCGGTGTGGACACCGGTGCCCCTCCCGCGCCTCCCGTCGCTCACGCGCGTCCCAAAGATCCACATCGTGCTGCGGAGCCGCCCCGCCCCGTCAAGGAGCCGCCGCGGGCTGTACCAGAGCCACTGCTGCCTGAGGGCCTGATCAGTAACGAGAGTCTGACTCCGCCCTCGGACGGAATGGACGATCTGATCATCGATTCGTTGATTACCGAGTCTCCGCTCGACTCGGACACGATCGCCGGGCTGGAGCGGATGGGCGACCCGCTGCTCGAGGGCAACCTCGATCTGGATTCCCCGCTGGAGATACAGCGGCAGGAACCGCCGGATCTGGGCTACGACGGTATCCAGTTGGATGGAGTGCAGGGCACGGGCTACGAGTTCTCTCCTGATCTGGGGGCGGGCTCGCTCGACCTTCCTGACGACTTCGGGGCCGTGCCGGAAACGGATATCGTCCTAGATCTGCCGGGGGATCCCGACCCAGCGCTGGATTCAATCCCGGACATGAATCCGCCGGATGTGACCGGCGGGCTTCCCCTGATTAGCACGGAGGACCAGACCGCTCCCACGCTCGCCGACCTGGAAGAGCGAGTGCTCGACGATCCCGAGAATCCGGACGTGCATCTGGACATGGCGGAGGGACTTCTGGCCGCGGGCGAGGGTTCCCGGGTCGCGGAGGAGCTGGAGCTGGCGCTCGCCGGATATGAGGATCGGGAGGACTGGGCTCGAGCCGCCGAGATGGCCGATCGGTTGGTGGAGCTTACCCCGGACAGCGTCAGCTACCATCAGAAGCGGGTCGAGCTCGCCTATCGGGCCGGGGATCGTGGCCCGCTGCTGGAGGCGTATCTGGGTCTGGGAGACGCGCTGGCCAAATCCGGCGCGCTGGACAAGGCCATCGCCGTGTATGGCCGGGTTATCGAGCACGATCCCCACCACGTGCGTGCCGCAGCGGCGCTGGAGAGGCTCGGGGTGGCGCCAGAGGCCGGGCGTGAAGCCCCCCCTCTACGGCAACCCGCGGTGAAGCCCCAGCCTGCCCCGAAGCCTCAAAGTCCGGCCCCTGCGCCCTCCAGGCCGGCGCCTGCACCTCCCGAGCAGGCAGGGGCGTCCCCGCCGCCTCGGCCGGCTCCCTCCAAGGCTGCGCCCACCCCGCACTCGCCCCCGCCGTCCAAGCCGGCGCCTGCAGCACCGAGCCCAAAGCGGGCCGCGGCAGAGGCCACGGGGGATTTCGTAGATCTGGGGTCGATGGTGTTCGAGGAGGAAAAGCAGCGTGATACCCGGATGCGGGTAAACCGGCGGGAGCCTCAGGACCAGGATGAGCAGCGGGAGTTCCACGAGATTCTGGAGCAGTTCAAACGGGGGATCGACCAGAATCTCGATTCCGAGGACCATGAGGCTCACTACGACCTCGGGGTCGCCTTCAAGGAAATGGGGCTGTTGGATGAAGCGATCGGAGAGTTCCAGAAAGCGCTCAAATCGTCTGAAGGACGGCTGCGTACGTCCGAAGCCCTGGGGACGGCATTCTTCGAGAAGGGGCAGTTCGCGGCCTGCGAATCGGTGCTGAAGCGGGCGGTGGACGGTTTGCCCGGTAACGATGAAGCGAAGATCGGCCTGTTGTACTGGATGGGCCGCGCGTCGGAGGCACTCGGCAAGCAGGCGGAGGCCATTGCGAGCTACGAGCGGGCCCTGGTAGTAGATATCGGCTTCATGGATCTGAGCAAGCGGGTGCAAAAACTGTCCGCGGGACGACGCCAATGAGCTTTCAGACCGCTCCGATCACCCTGGCCGATCTCCAGCGCGGCGTCCGGCCTCGTCTGGAGCGGGTACAGCAAGAGCTCCGGCGCATCGTGGAGGCGGATTTTGGCCTGATCACCGAGGTCAATTCGCACCTCTTTCAGATGCAGGGCAAGATGTTCCGGCCCACCCTGCTGCTCCTGGCGGAAGAGGCCACCGGCGGCCAGGATCCCCGCGCCACTTCGCTCGCCGCGGTGATCGAGCTGATCCACCTGGCCACGCTGGTGCATGACGACTCGGTAGACCATTCGGTCCTTCGCCGCGGCATGCCTACGATCAACTCCCTGTTCAGTCACCAGATCTCGGTGATCATGGGGGACTATCTGTACTCGCGGGCCGTGATCGAGCTGGTGCGCCTCGATGACCTGGAGCCGCTGCGCGTCCTGAGCCGGGTGACCAACGACATGACCGTGGGCGAGATGCGGCAGCTGCTGGCTCATGACCCGCTCGAGTTCTCCGAGGAACAGTACGACCTCCTGATTCAGGCCAAGACCGCCTCACTGGTGTCAGGCGCATGCGAGATCGGCGCGCTGCGGGCTCCGCCGGAGGAGCGGGCGGCGTTCCGCCGCTTCGGCGCGGCGTTGGGGATGGCCTTTCAGATCGTAGATGATCTGCTCGACTACACCGAGGACGCCTCGGTGACCGGGAAGCCGTTCGGCTCGGACCTGCGGGAGCACAAGGTAACGCTGCCGCTCATCGCGGCACTCCCCAGAATGGATGCCGCGGAACGTCGCGGGGTGTCCCGGCTGCTGCAGACGCCGGAGCCCGGTGATTCTCAAATTGCGGAGGTCATCATGACTGTCAGCCGTGCCGGCGGGCTGGAGTATGCCCGGGAGCGAGCACTGCGCCTGGCCCAACTCGCCGAGGGGGAGCTCGACCTCGTGCCGCCGTCCGCCGCGCGTGAGGCGCTCAGGGCCAGCATCACCTATGTCATCGATCGCAGGCGCTGATGCCGAGCGGCCCACGCCGGCCCGGGTTTTACCTGGGCGTACTCATCGCCGGCTTCGTGGCCGGTGGCGCTCTGAACGCCCTGGTGCGCCAGACTCTTCCGGATAGCGCGGCCCGGACGTTCTTCACCAGCACCTGGACCGCCACATTCGGCCCTGTCTCAGCGGACCTCCTGGTGATATCCTTCACTCTGGGGCCGGTCGGGCTCCACGTGTCGCTCCTCAGCCTGATCGGAGTCCTCGTGGCGTATCTGATCGCGCGTTCGCTTTTCTAGGAGGTCCTTGTGGGTAACCTCGGGTTCACCGAGATCATGGTCATCCTGCTGGTCGTTCTGCTCCTCTTCGGGGCTAAACGCCTGCCGGAGGTGGGCTCGTCGATCGGGAAGGGGATCCGGGAGTTCAAGCGGAGCATCTCGGACACTCAAGACGCAATCATGAGTAACGACGAGCAGCGCACCAATCTTCCGCCCCGCCAGGCAGACGCGGCCCAGCAGCCGGCGCCGCCATCCGGGGAACCCAAGCGGCTGTCGCAGTAGGCGCTAGGAAGAGAGGCCGTAGATGAAGAGGCGGTTGGAACAGAGGCGGTAAAAAGTAAGGCGGTCGGTACGAGGCAACAGGTGAGGAGGCGCGGACGCTTCCACATCTCCCGCCATTCTTCCGGCCGCCTCTTTATGTCCCGCTCCTACAGCGCCGAGCTCGGATCCTGAGCCGGGGCGGTCTGCAGCACCTTTTCACGATTATCCACGATCTTGGCGGCGTTGCGGAGCGCTGCGATATAGCTCCGAACCCGCTCCTGCCGTGCGGCGCTGACTGCGCGAGCGCGGTACTCGTCCAGCTCCTTCACGAACTTGGCGGAATCGGCCTTGGTGTGAGTGATGGCCTGCAGCACATAGAGGCCGTCTTTCGTATCCAGGATGCCGCTGCGCTGTCCGACGTCCAAGCCAAACGCCGTGCCCACCACCGCCGGGCTGGTCAAGGGCGGATTGACCCGGCTGAACGGGCCGAACTCCCGATGAGCCAACCCCATCGCGGTGGCAGCCTGCGCCATGGTGCTCCCCTCCTCCACCCGCTTCAGGTAATCCTTTGCGATCTTCCGGGCCAGATCCCATTTCTTGGCTTCGCGTGCGGTGTGCTCCACCGCCGGGCGGATCTCCGCGAGGGTAGGCACCCCGGCGGGGCGCATACTGTCCAGGCGGAATATGTAGTACGCGAAGGGCGTTTCGATCACCGGACTGGTGGCGCCGGGCTTGGCGCCCATAGCCCATACCGAGGCGTCTGGCACGACGAACTGCCCCAGCTGCACCTTGGTGCCCTCTTGGACGGGGTTCGACTTCCCGACGGTCAGCTTGAGCGCGCGGGCCACGGTGTCCAGTGCCGCGGGATCGGTCCGCTCTGCACCCAGGCTCTCCAGGCTGTCGGCCTGGGCATCAAGCTGGTCGCGGTGACTGCCGGTCACCTCGATCAGGAAGAGAATGTGACGGCCCTTGGCCTTGTTGCCCTTCCGGCTGGTGATCTCGATCAGGTGGTAGCCGAATTGGGAGAGAACCGGCTTCGACAGGGTCTTCAGTGGAAGCGCAAATGCTGCGGCGTCGAACGCAGGATCCATGCTCCCCTTGGTCCACTCACCGAGGTCGCCTCCCTTGGCGGCCGAGGCGCTGTCGGCCGACTCGCGCCGGGCCACATCGGCAAAGGCCGCGCCCTCCAGGATCTCCTTGCGTGCCGAGTCCGCGCGGGCTTCGGTCGCCGCAGTGTCGGCGGCCGTGATCGCCCGAGGCAGGGCCACGTAGCTGAGAAAGGCGGTCCGCTGCCGCTTGAACTCATCCGGGTGCGCCTTGTAGTACGCCGCGACCTCGGCGTCGCTGAGGTGAACGGCGGAGTCGGGGACGACGGTGCGGGGAACGATCGCGGTCAAGCCCACCTTCACGGTCTCGTTCTCGTCCCGATACTGCTCCCATAGCGCCGGGTCGGAGAGATAGACGTCGGCGGTGACAACGCGCAGCAGCTTGGCCCTTTGCAGCTCCCCGCGGTACTGGGCTTCCAGGCTGGGGAGATACTGCTGGGCCACGCTCGAGGTCAGCCAGCGCTGATACTTGCCCAGATCGAACTGGCTGTCGGTCTGGAACTCGGGGACGGACTGAAACTCGGCGAGCGGTGAGTTCCGGATCGCCTGGACGATCTCGTCATCGCTCACCCGGATACCGCGGCGGCGGTACTCCGCGCTCAGGACCCGGTCCTGGATGATCTGGTCCCAGACCTGGTCCCGAACCTCCTTGTAATCTTCCAGACCCAGCGTGGCCTGAGACTGCTGTTGCCGGGCATCGATGGATTGCTGCACGACGGTCTGGTAAGTGCGGGCATCGACACTCTGACCGTTCACCTTGCCCACCGTCTGGGTCGTGCCGAGCGTGCCCCAGTCTACGCTGGTTACGACGAAGAGAAGCATGAGCAGGGCAAACACAACTGCTATGACCTTCGCGCTTCGGCGGAATGCTTGCATCATAGGACGAAAACGGTGCTCCGATCGGGAGGGAATAGAGCTAGGAATGGTAAGCCAGCCGAGGCAGAACCTCAAGGCGCCATGCCGCTTAGCCAGTTGACACGCCGGGGGTCGCCCGCTACTCTCACCTACTCCCTTCTGACCCTCGAGTACCGGATCTGATGGCCACCAGCGAAATCGAAAAACTAGAGCGCCGGTACGCCGACAACCCGCACGGGCTCACTTTCGCACCGCTGGCGGAAGTCCACCGCAAGAACGGAGATGTCGCTCGAGCCCTCGAACTGCTGACCGCCGGGCTGGAGCTGCACCCGAACTACATCCCCGCCAGCATCGTCCTGGGCCGCTGTCACCAGGACCTTGGCGACTTCCCGTCCGCGGAGGCGGCGTTTGCTCACGTGCTTCGTCTCGACGACGAGAACGTGATCGCGCTCAAGTCCCTCGCCGACATCAGCGAGCGCCTGGAGCAATTCGGCGAAGCGGAGAACTGGCTGCGCCGTCTGGTTGCGGTCGACCGGAGCAACGACGAGGCGCGTGAACAGCTGCGGCGCCTGGAAACCAGGATGAAGGACGCCGCGGTCAAACCCGAGCCGGCCGTGGCTTCCGCACCGGCGCTCGGGGTGATCGACCTCGAGCCAGAGCGGGAGCCTGCAACGACCAGCGCCGCACCGGAGGTCCCCGCTGCGGACGTGCTTCCCGCGGATACCGACGCGCTGGAGCTGAGTCGGGCCACGGTGGAGACTGCCCATCGTCGGGCGGAGGTCGTGGAAAGTCCGGCCCCGAGGGACGATGATGAGGCGCCCGTTCTCCAGGAGTCGCACGCACCTGCGGCCGATGCGCCCGAGCCAAAGGAGCCTGCTTCTGCCGAGGGTGCGGTTCAGCCGGTGGCGGGACTGATCAGCGCGGAGTTCGAGCCGCCGCTGGAGGCCATCGGCGGGCTCGGGGTAGAGACCAGTGAAGACGTGGTGCTGGAGGTGACCGGAAATACCGAGTTTCGGGTGCCGGATGCCTCCGAGGACTTCAAGGCGCTGGCAGATCGCCTGAGCACTCCGCCGGAGCCGAGGCTGCCGCCACGCCCCGAGCCCGCGCCGACTGTTGCCGACGAGGCTGCCCCGGCTTTCCAAGCGCCGAGACCGCTGGTCGAGGCACCACCGCTGGAGGTGCAGTCGGTCGGTATGCCGGTTACCCGTCGGTCGTACCTCGCCCGAGAGACCAAGGGCCGCTCGGTAGCCTCGTTCTTTCAGTCGCTCCTGGCGGCGCGCCCGCCGGCGGAGGAGGGTCTGAGTGCAGGGGGCACGTCCAAGACCGATGCACCGGCTCCGGCTCACGCCGCAAACAACGCGGACCGAGCCGGTCCGGATGAAGAGGCTGCGCCCGCCCCGCCAGCGGTGCCGGCAGCCGATCAGAGGGACGGTGGGGCAGTCTCGTTCGACGATTTCTTCGCGGCGGAGGGGGAAGGCTCCGAGCCGGTGCGGCAGGGCACCGATCCCGGGAAGGACGATTTGGACCAGTTCCAGACCTGGTTGCAGAACCTGAAGCGCTGAATGCGCATCGTGGTGCTCAACGGCCCCAACCTCAACCTGCTGGGGCAGCGGGAACCGGAGGTCTACGGCCATACCAGCCTGGCTGAGATCGAGGCGATGGTCCGGGAGGCCGCCGTACCCCTGGGGGCGCAGATCGAATGGTTCCAGACCAACCATGAGGGCGCATTGGTCGAGGCGGTACAGGGGCTTCGGGGGCGCGCCGATGGCGCCCTGATCAATGCCGCTGCCCTGACCCACTCCAGCCTTGCCCTGCGGGACGCCCTGCTCGCCGTGCGGATTCCGTTCGTCGAGCTGCACTTGTCGAATATCTTCGCCCGCGAGCCGGAACGGCGGCACTCGGTGATCGCGGACCTTGCCGTGGGCATGGTTACCGGGTTCGGCCCGCAGAGCTACCTTCTGGCCCTCCAGGCGCTTCTGGGCCGGCTGCGTGCCGCCTGACCGGCGCCCGGAGCGGCAGGCGGCGCTCCGAGCGGCCCTCGCAGGGGAAGGACTGGACGGGCTTCTGGTTACCCACCTTCCCAACATCCGGTACCTTACCGGCTTCACTGGCTCCGCTGCGGTGCTGCTGGTTCGGGAGGATGGCACGATCCTGATCTCCGACTTTCGCTACGCGTCGCAGGCGCCGGTGGAGGTGGGGCCCACGGCCACGGTGGAGATCGATCAGCGGAGTGTCTGGGAGCGGCTCGGCCGGGTGCTGGCGGCGCGACCGTCCGGCCGACTGGGGATCGAGTCGCACTCGCTTACCGTGCGCGACGCGGAGCGGGTAAGCGGTCTGACCCGTTCCCCGGTGGTCCCGGTTGCCGATCTGGTCGAGGGTCTCCGGGCCGTGAAGTCTCCCGAGGAAGTGGTCGCCATTCGCGCCGCCGCGGCGCTGGCCCAGGACGCCCTGGCGGAAGTGCTGCCGGATATTCGGGTGGGCCGGACTGAGATCGAGGTGGGCGCGGCACTCGAGGGCGCGCTCCGCCGGCGGGGGAGTGAGTGGCATCCCTTTCCGACTATCGTGGCATCTGGGGCGCGGTCTGCCTTGCCGCATGCGCGAACCAGCCAGAAGGCGGTCGCTGTTGGCGACCTGTTACTGCTCGACTTTGGTGCTCAGGTGGACGGGTACTGTGCCGATATCACCCGCACACTGGTGGTGGGTGCCCGGGCCAACGACCGGCAACGCACCGTCCATGCCCTGGTGCAAACAGCGCAACGCCGCGCGATCGAGCACTTGCGCCCCGGAATGCCGGCCCGAGAGGGTGACGCGTTGGCCCGTGACGTGATTACGGCCCGCGGCTTCGGCGATGCGTTCGGCCATTCATTGGGACATGGCCTTGGTCTCGAGGTGCACGAGGCGCCGCGCCTCGCCCCCACTTCGGAAACGCTGTTGCCGCCGCATGCCGTGGTCACTGTGGAGCCGGGCGTCTATTTTCCGGGCTGGGGCGGAATCCGCCTGGAGGACGATGTCTATCTGGGACCCGAGGGGACCGAGTGCCTCTCGGACGGCAGGACGGAGTTGTTGGAGCTGGTCTAGGTAGAGGCGTTGAGCGTCGAGAGAGGATGTCGAAGCAAAGAAGTCAGAACCAGCGGTCGATCCCGGCTCCTCAGCACGGCTTTGACGTTTTCACTTTGGCATTCTCAGGTTGATGTTACACGTTGACGTCTTCACTGTGACGTCTTTACCTCGACCCCTACGACATGGCCTCTACCGCGGATTTCAGGAACGGTCTCGTACTGGAAATCGACAACCAGCTCTTTCAGATGGTCTATTTCCAGCACGTGAAGCCGGGCAAAGGCGGCGCGTTCGTGCGCACCAAGCTCAAGAACATCCGCACCGGCGCCGTCATCGATCGCACGTACAACGCGGGCGAGAAGGTTCAGGAGGTCCGGCTCGAGCGTCGGCCGATGCAGTTCTCCTACGGGGACGGACACTTCTATCACTTCATGGACCAGCAGACCTTCGACGACATCATGCTGACCGACGAGCTGATCGGTCCGGATCAGCTCAAGTACCTGAAGGAAGGCATGGAGTGCGAGGGCCTGGTGCACAACGACCGGGTGATCACGGTGGACCTGCCCTCCTTCGTCGAGTTGACCGTGACGCACACCGCGCCTGGAGTCCGAGGTGACACTGCCACCGGCGGGACCAAACCGGCAACCCTGGAGACCGGGGCCACGGTACAGGTGCCGCTCTTCATCGAGGAGGGTCAGGTGATTCGGGTCGACCGCCGCGAAGACAAGTACCTGACCCGCGTATGAGCCCCAAAGAGATGCAGGAGCTCGCCGAGCTGCTTCAGAATGTTCCCGGGATCCGTTCGATCGATCTTAAGGACGTGAAGCGGCTGGCCCAACTGCTGCGCGAGGCGCCAGAAATCGGGTCGATCGAGGTGAAGGGCTGGTTCGGTACCGGCGTCGTCATTACCCGGACTGCGGCCGCGCCGGTGGCGTCCGTGGCAGTCCCGCTGCCGGTCTCTCTCTCGCCGAGCCCCGCCGCCGGCGAGGCACCCCGGAGCGAGGCCGGGACCCGATCCGCAGCGCCTGCCGCGCACCTGAAGGAGATCCGGTCGCCGATGGTGGGCACCTACTATAAAGCCCCGGAGCCCGGTGCTGAGGCGTACGTCAAGGTCGGCAGCCGGGTCACCGCCGGCCAAACGGTCTGCATCATCGAGGCGATGAAAATCATGAATGAAATTGAAGCGGAGATCACCGGCGTGGTTCGTGAGATCTCGGTAGAAGACTCCCAGCCGGTCGAGTTCGGTCAGGTTCTCTTCCGGGTAGATCCGAATGGCTGAGGCCAAGCCCGCTGCCGCTGCCACCTCGACCTTCAATTTCAAGCAGACCATCGCCCAGATGGTTCAGAAAAACGCTTCGGACCTCCTGCTCAAGGTGGGCCGCCCCCCGACCGTCCGAATGAACGGCGAGCTTCAGGGCCTGGAGATGCCGCCGGTCAAGCCGGAGGATCTGAAGCTGCTGGCCGAGCAGATCATGACGCCGAGACAGGTGAAGGAGTTCTCGGAAAAGAAGGAGGCGGATTTCGCGATCGGGGTGCCGGGCGTGGGCCGGTTCCGCACCAATATCTACCAGCAGCGCGGCACGCTCGCATTTGCGTTCCGGGCCATCCCGTACGAAGTCAAGACGGTCCGGGAGCTCCATCTGCCGGCCGTGCTGGAGGAGATTGCTCTCCGTCCCCGCGGCCTGGTGCTGATCACCGGGATCACCGGCTCGGGCAAGTCCACGGCGCTGGCGTCGATGATCAACCACATCAACCAGAACCGGCGGGTCAACGTCATCACCATCGAAGACCCGATCGAGTTTCTCCATCGCGATGTGCAGTCGAACATCTCGCAGCGCGAGGTGGGCAACGACACCCTGTCCTTCGGCTCTGCGCTCCGGCACGTGCTGCGACAGGACCCCGATGTCATCCTGGTCGGCGAGATCCGCGACGTCGAGACGCTGGACACCGCGCTCAAGGCCGCTGATACCGGCCACCTGGTCTTCTCCACGCTGCACACCACCGACGCGACTCAGACGATCAGCCGCATCCTCTCCTTCTATCCACCCCACCAGCACCACGAGGTGCGGATGCTGCTCGCGACCGCGCTGCAGGCGGTGGTGTCACTCCGGCTGGTTCCGCGCGTCGACGGGCGGGGACGGGTGCCGGCCGCAGAAGTGCTCATCAATACCGCGACGGTGGCCGACAACATCCGGGATATCGACAAGGCGCTGCACATCCCTGACCTGATCGCCGGAGGATCGGTGTCCTACGGCATGCAGACATTCGACCAGTCGCTGATGAAATGGTACAAGGAGGGCGCCATCTCCTACGAGAGCGCGCTGTTCTACTCCACCAACCCGAACGAGCTGGCCCTTCGGGTGTCGGGGGTCGACTCGGCGTCGGATCGAAAGTTCGACGAGATGACCGGCGACTCGGCCCAGTCGCAGCCTCTGGATCTGACGCCTTAAATGTTCAAGAAGGTGCTCATTGCCAACCGCGGGGAGATTGCCCTGCGGGTCATACGCGCATGCCGCGAGCTGGGCGTGCAGACGGTGGCCGTCTATAGCGAGGCCGACCGCGAGTCGCTCCACGTTCGCTTTGCCGACGACGACGTCTGCATCGGCCCGCCCCCGAGCCGCAGCTCCTACCTTAAGATCCCCAATATCATCGCCGCCGCCGAGATCACCGGCGCCGACGCCATTCATCCGGGCTACGGCTTCCTGGCCGAGAATGCCGAGTTCGCCGATACCTGTAAGGCCTCGAACATCACCTTCATCGGGCCTACCGGAGATCAGATCCGCCAGATGGGCGACAAGGCCACGGCGCGCCGCCTGGCCCAGGACGCCGGGGTCCCGACGGTTCCCGGCACCGCCGGCACGATTGAAGATGTGGACGAGGCGATGGCGGCGGCCAACGAGATTGGGTTCCCGGTCATCATCAAGGCCACCGCGGGCGGGGGTGGGAAAGGCATGCGTATCGCTCATGACGCCGACCAGTTCCCTCAGCTCTTCGGACTGGCCCAGAACGAGGCGCTCTCGGCGTTTGGAAACGGCTCGGTGTACGTGGAGCGGTTTCTCCAGCACCCGCGCCACGTCGAGATCCAGGTGATGGGAGACAACTTCGGCAAGGTGGTGCACATGGGCGAGCGCGACTGCTCGGTCCAGCGACGCCACCAGAAGCTGATCGAAGAGAGTCCCAGCCCCGCGCTGACCGATGAGCTCCGCGAGCAGATGGGCCGGGCGGCCGTGGCGCTGGCCTCGAACATCGGCTACAGCGGGGCGGGGACCATCGAATTCCTGCTCGATCCGGAGGGGCATTTCTACTTCATGGAGATGAACACCAGAATTCAGGTGGAACATCCGGTGACGGAAATGGTCACCAGCTTCGACGTCGTCAAGGAACAGATCAAGGTGGCATCCGGCGAGCCGGTCAGCTTCCAGGGCGACGGCCGGCGGCTCCGGGGCCACGCGATCGAATGCCGCATCAACGCCGAAGATCCCTACCGGAATTTTCAGCCCTCCCCCGGTCTCATTACCGCCTACCATCCCCCCGGCGGCCCGGGTGTCCGGGTAGATACCCACGTGTACGCCGGGTACTCGGTACCCCCATACTACGACTCGCTGCTGGCGAAAGTGATCGTGCATGGCAACGGCCGGCCGGAGGCGCTGAGCCGCATGGGCCAGGCCCTGGACAGCTTCATTCTCGAAGGCGTCACCACGACCATTCCGTTTCTTGCGCGGGTGATCCGTCACCCGGACTTCGTGTCAGGCAAGGTCGACACCAGATTTCTGGAGCGGGAGTCCCACCTGCTGCGGCCCGAGACATGAGGATTGACGTAGCCTTCACCCCGGCGACCGTGACTCAGGCCGACGTTCACGGCCGGGTGGTCTTCGTCATCGACATCCTCAGGGCTACGACGGCCATGTGTGCCGCGCTCCACCACGGCGCCAGAGCCATCATCCCCGTGTCCTCAACCGAGGAGGCGCTGCGACTGGCGCAGACGATCGGGAGTGCCGACGTACTGCTCGCCGGGGAGCGGAACTGTGTCCGGATTCCCGGATTTCACCTCGGCAACAGCCCGCTCGAGATGACCGAGAGCGCCGTTCGGGGAAAGACGATCATTCTGACCACCACCAACGGGACCGACGCACTCCTCGCGTGCCATGCCGCGGGAGCGGTGATTCCTACGGCCGCGGCTAATCTCTCCCTTGCCGCCGAGCGGGCACGGGAGGCGGTGGAGGTGGAACAGTCGGTCCTCGTCGTGTGTGCCGGCCGGACGGGCGACTTTGCACTCGACGACGCCTACTGCGCCGGACGCCTCCTCGCCGCGATCTTTGGGTCCGCCCGGCCCCGACGCGAGCTCAACGATGCCGGGCTGGCCAGCCTGGACCTGGTGCGCCGCTACGGTGACCGCTGGGAGCGGCCGCTGCTGTACAGCCGGGCCGGACGTGAGCTGGTGCGGCTGGGCTTCCGCGCCGATATCAGGGATGCCGCCCGCATGGATGCCTACCCGGTGCTGGCACAGTTTCACGAACGACGGGTCACGCTGGTTCCGGTCCACGCATGAGCACTGATTCCCGGCGGAGGCTGGGAGCTCTCACCGCCCTGGTGCTGGGGCTCTTCGTAGGTCTCACCCTGCTGCCACTACCCATCACGGGCCCGGTGGGCCGCACCATCGGGCATGAGCTGTGGCAAGTTCTCGGGGCCGGCGCGCTCGGGATCCCGCTGCTTGGCGTCGGGCTTGCCATGGCCGGGTTTGATCGGCTCGGCAAGCTCGATATGAAACGCTCGGCCATTCTGATCACTGGTCTCAGTATCCTCTTTCCTTACCTGATCGGTGTGCTGACGGGTGTGAGCCGAGTCGATCTCGATCCGGATCTCGGGCAGCGTGGGTTCGCAGCCTCGGTTGTCGGCACGCTTCCCGGATTCTTCGCGGACATCATCTCCGGCAAGGTGGGGCAGGTGGGCGCGGTCCTTGTCGGATTTCTCGCGCTCTCAGCACTGACCCTGGCCACATTCGCCTGGCACCCGCTCCAGAGATGGGAGCGAGGGAACGAGGGAACGCCGCGGACGGGCGGACGGGCGGACGGGCGGACAGCACTAACCGCGGAGCTCCGGGGAGAGGCATCGCCGCCGGACGATCGATTTCGCGCGTCTGCCCCTGCGGCTCCGTCCGCCAGTCCGCCCGCCCGCCCGTTTCCTGAGCCCCGGCCTGCAAAACCGAAGAAGGCGAAGGTGACCGCCAAGAGCGGCAGCGCCCCGGTCGATGAAGAATCCGATCTGCCGCCCATCGAGTTGCTCACCCCCCCTTCACAACAGGATGTCGATGCCGGTGAGGCCCAGCTGGATAAGCTGGGATTGTCGCTCATCGAGACACTGCGGACGTTCAAGGTGGAAGGGCGGGCGGGACCGCGCACGACCGGCCCGGTGGTTACTCAGTTCGAGGTAGTCCCCGCTCCGGGCGTCAAGGCCGGCCGGATCGGTGCGCTGGCCGACGATCTGGCCATTGCCATGAGAGTCCCCTCAGTCCGGGTTGCCCCCATACCCGGTAAGGGGGCCGTGGGGGTGGAGATCCCCAATCCGACCGCACGGATCGTGACGCTGCGCGAGCTGTT
Source organism: uncultured Gemmatimonadales bacterium (assembly GCA_963742755.1). Lineage (GTDB taxonomy): Bacteria > Gemmatimonadota > Gemmatimonadetes > Gemmatimonadales > GWC2-71-9 > CAVVWJ01. The sequence continues at coordinate 292,620 of CAVUMU010000010.1, read as the reverse complement.
CGAGACCCCCGACTGGGAAGGACGCCGGGCGGTCCTGCCCATCGCCCTGGGTCACGATCTCGAGGGCAAGCCGGTCATCGCAGACCTCACCAAGATGCCGCACCTGCTGATCGCGGGGGCCACCGGCACCGGCAAGTCGGTCACGATCAATACCATCATCACCAGTCTCATCTATCGGTATACCCAGAAAGAGCTCCGCCTCCTGATGATCGATCCGAAGATGGTGGAGCTCTCGATGTACAACGCGCTTCCTCATATGCGGCACAAGGTGGTCACCAACAATCACGACGCGGCCACCGTGCTCAAATGGGCCGTGTTTGAGATGCAGCGCCGATACGAGCTGCTCCAGGCCAACGGGGCACGCAACATCGCCGATTTCAACCGCAAGGTCGAGGAAGGCAAGCCGCTCAGGAACCCGCCCCGGCCCAAGCCGACGCTCGCCACCGTGAATGCGGAAGCTCCGGACACCCCGCCGGAGCCGCCGGTGGACGAGGTCTACGGCGAGGGGATACTGCCGTTCATCGTCATGGTCATCGACGAGCTTGCCGATCTCATGATGACGGTGCAGGCCGAGGTGGAAACCCCGCTCGCCATCCTGGCGCAGAAGGCCCGCGCCATCGGCATCCATCTCATTCTGGCCACCCAGCGGCCGTCGGTGAACGTGATCACCGGACTCATCAAGGCCAATTTCCCCAGCCGGATTGCGTTCCGGGTGGCCTCCAAGGTCGATAGCCGGACCATCCTGGATCAGAATGGCGCCGAGGCTCTCCTGGGGAACGGCGACATGCTGTTTCTCCCACCCGGCAAGAGTGAGCCCATGCGGCTTCAGGGCGCCTATATCGCCACCGACGAGTCCGAGCGGGTGACCGAGTGGTACGTGGCCCGCCGAGCGGCGCGCCGGGTGGCGCAGGAGACGGCAGCACAGGAGGCTGACATCCTGGAACTGGTCCGCGCCCAGGAGGGGGAGAGTGAGGCGGGCGCCCCCGCGGACGAAGGGGATCGGGATACCCTGTTCCGCGAGGCTGCGGAGGCCTGCATTCAGAACCAGGGTGGCTCGACCTCCCTGCTTCAGCGACGATTGCGCATTGGCTACGGACGAGCCGCCCGCATCATCGACCAGCTGCACTACGCCGGCATCCTTGGCCCACCGGATGGCAGTAAGCCCCGCGACGTGCTCATCGGATTCGATCAATTGGATGAATACTGCGGGTAGCGGGAAGGCCGGGAAGGGCGGGAAAGTGTGTTGTCATCCCCAACGAAGTGAGGGATCCCTAAACATTCGAGTCTGAGATCCCTCCTCCGTTCTCCCTTGCTGCCGATCCCTCCCGTCCGTTCCCGTCCTTCCCGGCCTTCCCGCTCCTGCCGTAACGTTTTCTCCCCTCCGGTGACTACCAATAGGTCGGCTACCCGAGCCGTGCTCTAACGTCCCTCCAGGGGTGAATCAATGATCTCGATCCATCACAGGGCCCTGCTTACAGCCGCCCTGCTCGCCGTACCGGCCTCGGCTTTTTCGCAGGCTGCCAAGCCCGCTCCCGCGAAGGGTGTGTGGGAGCCGGTGAGTTATACGGAGGACATCAAGCTCATCGACGTCGCCTTTGTGACCCCGGACGTGGGCTGGGTCTCTGGCGACAAGGGCACCATCCTGCACACCAAGGATGGCGGGAAGACCTGGGAGGCCCAGCTCGGCGGCGACCCCGCGGCGGCCGATCCCGAGATCGAGCGGCTCCGTTTCTTCGACGAGCGCCACGGCTGGGCCATCAAGGACAAGAAATTGCTGGCCACGACGGACGGTGAGAGTTGGGAAGAGATCGCCCCCCTTCCCCAGCGGATGGGGGACTTCGTCTTCCTGTCGCCCACGGACGGCTTCGCGGCAGCCGGCCAGACCCAATACCTGCACGAGCCCCATAACATCTTCCGCACCCGGGACGGGGGGCGGACCTGGGAGCCAGGGCCCACGTGCGAGATGAAGGCGGTGGTGGACGGGCTCACCAAGCAGGTGGGGTGCTACCTCGTTCGATTCCACTTTCCCAGCCGCTCGGTGGGCTACGCGATCGCGGAGGCCACCTGCATGGGGAGCTGCGGGCCACCGATCCTGGCGAAGACCGAGGACGGCGGGGACACCTGGCGGTTCTTCGTGGGGCCGGGAGACGTGAAGCTGGCGGCCCTCACCGACCTGTTCTTCACCGGCGAGCAGACCGGGTTTGTGACCAGCTCGGAAAAGAAGCTCTATGCCACCGCCGATGGGGGACAGACCTGGAAAGGCATCGTGGCTACCCCGGGTGAATGGCTCCGCTTTGCCGATCCGGAGACCGGCTGGAGCTTCGGGAGGGAACACCTGGCGTTCTCCACCAACGGGGGAGGGCGTTGGTCATCCCGGCCGCATCGGTTCCCTGCCCCGGTGAGGGGCCTCAGCTTCCCCCGTCGTGACCGGGCGTTCGCAGTGGGCGACCACGGCATGATCATGCGGTACCGAGTGGTTGGTGCAGCGGAAAAGGCTGCCAGCGGAGCCGTCGCGGCGCCTGCCATGGCGCCCTATGCCACGCCCCTCCAGGGTCAGGCGGCGGAAGTGGTGGAGCTGCTGGAATCGGTCCAGCCGGTGGAAAGCGCAAGCCTCGCTGCCGACGGTCGATCGTCAGGTGAGTCGGCGGTAGAGGAAACCGAGCAGGCCAGCGGCGTCGCGCCCGGCCTGGCCATCGCACCGCCCAAGCTCAAGAAGATTGATCTGCTCCTCACCGCACTCGGCAGCACTGTCCCGTCCTTCCTGGACCAGTTCGCCAACCTGAACCTGCTGGCCGCCCGGCTCCGCAGTGCGGGCGAGCTTCCCGCCCGTCTCACCGAGCTGCGCTCCGCTCTCTCAGCCGTGAAGAAGGCCAACGACCGGGCGGCGGCGGACGCGGCGCTTGCCCAGGCGTTCACCGCAGCCCGGCAGCTCCACACGGCTGCGTCGGTTGCTACTCAGAAGCAACTCCCGGCGGCGACCTCGGCCCCCTTGGCCGGGGAGTCGACTGCTGCACCGACCGAGCAATCCACTGACGAGTCAACCGAGGAAACCGAGGAGTAGTTATGCCAAAGGCAAAGATTGCTCTCATCGCGGGAATTTCCCTGACCCTGCTCCTGGCAGGCACCGCTGCCCTGGAAGCGCAGGGCGGCAAGCCTCGCGTACCCACGAGGGTCGGCGTACCTACCGCAGGCGCGGCAGGCCAGCCGGCAACGGCGAGTCAGGTGAACCCCACCACGGTCGCGCTCGCGCCGGGTGTACTGCTTCCCTGCTGCGTCCTGGAAGGAGTCGAGAGCTCGCTTAAGGGGGGGACATTTCTGGTGGTCAAGAACAGCAACACCGGTGCGCGGGAGCGGGTAAAAGTCGGCCATGGGGTCGGGAGAGTGGGTTCCGCGGCCTCGTCATCCAAGTACCGGCCGGGACAGCGCGTTGCTATGAATCTGGACAAGACGGTGCTCGCCATTACGCCGTTCCCGGTCGAGGAATACAAGAGGAAGGAGATCAACGGCAACAGCTCGTGGGTAATGAAGACGTGGGTGGTCGTGTCCAACAGCGGGCGTCTCGACGGTAAGACGAAGATCAAGTCATCCGAAGCCATGCGCGGATTCACCGGCGGGGTGGAGGTGGTGCTGACTGACCGGGCGGGGAACATTCTCCACCAGACCGACCTCCGCACTTACGGTGTGAACGGCACTGCCATGGGAGGGAAGAGCGAGCGCACGGTGAACTGGAATGAGACGGTGCCGGCCGACGCGCTCAACAAGGTGAGTGCGGTCGTCATCCACCACTCCTACGAGCCCAAGGTACGGCTGGCCGCCGGCATCGGATGGATCAAGGACAACTGGAAGCTGGTGCACAAGGTCTACAAGTGCGGGAAGGAGATATACGGTCTCGCTACGTCGGATTCGACCAAGAAGGACCAGCCGGCGCCCCCGCCCCCGGCACCTGGACAGCCGACGACCCAACCACCCGTCTCAGATACCTCCTCGATGGAGTGTCTGGAGAGCGCCGGGGAACTGGCTGATCAACTGGGTTATTGACGCAGGTGTCGGGCAGAACAATCGGCGGGCCCGCTCGCGCGGGCCCGCTAGTTTTGACGTCCGACGGCGGCGGATTGACGGGGACAGCGTCCGAGTCGAGAGCGAAGCTCAACGAGCAGGATCCAGGACGGCAAGAGACATGACCGCCGCCATGCCCCGGGCCACGAACTGCGGGCGGGTAGTGTCATCTACCTTTGAAGTACAGCGTGTCGTCGTCCAGCAAGGCAAAGAACACCTCGGCCGCGTAGATCCCGACGCCACCGAACATGCTGGGCGCTCGAATCCCCGGCGTGGTCCGCGCGAGCTGCTCTTGGACAAAGCTTCCAAAGCTGGGGCTAACGCTCATTCAAGGAGTCCCCGTGCCCTGCTCGCGTGCGCCTAACGTGGCGGTTCATGCAGGTCGCCTGCAACCGGTTGTTGGGCGTAAACCGTCATCGCTTGAATAGATCAGAGATCTGCTTGGCAGTCTCAAGGAACTCTGGCAGTTCAACGAGGCTCAAGGACTTGTTGAACTGATAGATCACAAGCGTGTCGGCGTTGCCTTCGACCTGGAAGCCCGGATGCCTGTCGAAAAAACCCAACACGGTCGGGTCAAAAAGGCCTCGGACCGCCGTCGGGTCGTTGGTGTTCAGAAAATACGAGCGCGAAAAAGCGGGATGTGAATCGAAGTCGACATCCTGCGCCCCGAACATCGAAGCGATCTTTTCTATCGGTCGCTCCGGACTGAGCCGAAAGCGTGGCAGGCGGAGGCGCTTCGAGACCAGGCAGCCGACCGTTTCGCGGTGCCCCGTTCCACCGACGGCGCCCGGCATGCTTCCACGATGGTGATGCAGGAACAAGTACAAAGTCTCGGTAGGACTTGTTCGCGAAAAAACGTCGCGAATCCCGTTGCGCAATCTGTCGCCGTCCGAATAGGTCAGGTCGAAGCCCTTGATCTTTGCTACCAGCGTGTCAGGGGCGTCGTACTCATACGCCAGGCCCATCGTGGCGGCAGCCGCCCGGCACTCCTTCACGTGGGTTGCCAATCTCACGCGTTCAATTCTTAGCATCCAGAAAACGAGAAGAATGGCAGCAATGAAGAATAGAACCCAGAAAAGCCACATTTCGATCTCCGCGAGTTCTTACGCCCAACGGACCGCGCATCACCTGCGGCGACTCCCCAGCTTGCGCACAAACCTACGTGTCCTTTAGAACTGACGCGCCGTCGGCGGCATGCGCTTGTCAGGTGGCAGGCACATCGGACGGTGGCCTCGTCACCTCGACCGGCATATCTGCACTCACCGTTCCCCCACGATACGTCCCTGCACCGATCCTCCCGCCCGCCCGCTACCTGAAATACCACCAGATCAAGCCGACGCACACGATAAGAGCCATGCTGAGGAGCCGGTCCCTTCGCCGCCACCCCGGATCGGTGTGCTGCATGGCCAGATGCGGCGCGGGTGGCGCGCCCGCCGCCTCCGGCGCCGCCGCCGCGTCGGCCAGGGCATAGGTGAGTCCCACCACCTTCGCGTAGGGCGGCGGCCGCGTCGCCAGGCTCACCAGGATGAGCGCCGTGGTGCAAACCACGAACAGCAGGATTGCGAAGTGCAGGAAGTTGATGTCGGCATACCACAGCATCCACCCGCTCAACGATCCCTTGGCCAGCTCGGATGCGAGGCGGCCCATCCCGAGAACGAAGCCGAGGATGAGGGCCGTCATCGCGCCCTGGGCATTGACCCGGCGCCAGAAGACTCCCACCAGGAACACGGCGGCGATCGGGGGGAGATGTAGGCCTGCACGCTCTGGATATACTGGTACAGTTGGCCCGAGATCAGCCGCATGAGCGGGATCCACAAGAGCCCGAAGCCCACCAGCACCGCGGTCGAGGCCTGACCCACCAGCACCAGCTGGCGCTCGGATGCCTGAGGCCGGGCCTCCCGGTACACGTCCCAGGTGATCAGCGTCGCGCAGGAATTGAAGACACCAGATAGCGAGCTCATCAACGCGGCCAGCAGACCGGCCACCACCACCCCGCGGAGCCCGGCCGGCAGCAGCGCTCCTACCAGCGTCGGCAAGGCCTGATCCGGCGTAACCAGCGTGATCCGTCCCTTTTCGGCGAGGGCGTGCGCCACCACTCCCGGGATGACGAAGATGAAAAGGGGAAGGAGCTTGAGGTAGCCACCGAAAATCGTGCCCCGCCGGGCGTGGTCCTGGTTCCGGGCCGAGAGCACCCGCTGCACGATGAACTGATCGGTGCACCAGTACCAGACGCCCAGGATGGGGGCGCCGAAGAGAATGCCGGTCCAGGGAAAGTTCGGGTCCGTCGCGGGCTTCCACAGGGAGAGAAAGTCCGGGCCGACCGACTGCACCAGCACATCCCACCCCCCGAGCGCCGCGAGACCCGCCACCGTTACCGTCACCGCCCCGCCAATCAGGACGAACAGCTGTAACAGATCGGTGTAGAGGACCGCCGTGAGCCCGCCGAACACGGTGTACAGCCCGGTGGCAATAACCACTACGAGGGCCCCGGTCCAGAAGTCCACCCCCATGAGGGTCTCGAAGACGATCCCCGCGGCCGCGATGGTGACCGAGATCTTGGTCAGCACGTAGCCGATGATGGAGACGATCGCCAGATAGCGGCGGGCCCCCTTGGAGTAGCGCCGCTCCAGGAACTCGGGCATGGTAAAGACGCCGGCCCGCAGGTAGAACGGCACGAACACCCAGCCCAGCAGCAGCAGGATCAGCGAGGCCAGCACCTCGAACTGCCCGACCGCCACTCCACTCGCCGCCCCGGTCCCCGCCAGGCCCACGAGGTGCTCGGCACCGATATTGGAGGCGAACAGAGAGGCGCCGACGATGAACCATCCGGCGTGGCGCCCGGCCAGGAAGTAGCCGGTGGCGGTCGACTGGCTGGTGCGCTCGCGCCGGGTGGCCCAGATGGCGACGCCGAAGACCAGCAGGAAGTAGATCGCGATGACAACCCAATCAATTGCCGCGAGCTGGGTCACGGTCGCTCCGTGCGTGGGTGGTGAACCCGCTTATTCTCCGAGCTTGCGCTCGGCTGCCTGCCAGTCGCCCCGGCGCAGTGGGATCTGCATCCCGCCGGTCGCCTCCAGCCGGTCGAACAACCGGCCGCGCATGGCTCGGATCCGCTCCTGAAACAGGGGGACCTCCATCAGATTATGCTGCTCCAGCGAATCGGTCTTCAAGTCGTAGAGCTCATCCAGATCCCAGATGCCGTGATAGGAGATGTACTTGTACCGGTCGTCACGGAGGGCGAAGACCGTCGGCGTGTGGGGAAACGCGCGCTCCCAGTAGTACTCGTAGAGCAGCTCCACCGGCTCCAGCCCCCGCCGGCCTCGGAGCGCCGGCAGCACCGAACGGCCGTCCATGTCGCGTGGCCGGTCCACGCCGGCGAGGTCGAGGATGGTCGGCGCCACATCTATGTTCCGCACCAGCTCGGCCATCCGGGTGCCGGGCGCGATGAGTCCCGGCGCCCAGGCGAGCAGGGGGACCCGGATCGACTCCTCATAGGCGTGCCGCTTGTCGATCAGCCCGTGCTCGCCCAGCGAGAAGCCATTGTCGCCCATGTAGACGACCAGAGTGGAGCGGGCCAGCTGCGATCGCTCCAGGAACTCGAGCACCCGGCCCACGCTCTCGTCCACGGCCAGCAGGGTCTCGGCGTAGCGGCGGTAGAAGCTGTCGAAATCCATTGCGCCGTGGTACGCGTAGTCCACCCCGTGCCACCCGTAGCGCTGCGCCCGCACCCAGCGAGGCTTCCCGCGATAGTTGCGTTCGGTGTTGGCCATCGTCGCGGGGTAGGGAATGGGCTCGGCCGCATAGCGTCCCCGGTGCCGCTCCGCCGGAACGAACTCCGCGTGCACGCCCTTGTGCGAGAGGTAGAGAAAGAACGGGCGCTCGCGCGGGCGCCGCTCCAGCCAGGCGAGGGCCGAATCGGTGAGGATGTCGGTGGTGTATCCCTTCACCCGCCCGCGGGCGCCGTTGACGTTGAGCACCGGGTCGACGTACACACCCTGGCCCTGGAAGCTGATCCAGTGATCGAAGCCCGGCCGCGGGTCGTCGCTCGCGGTGGCTTCGCCCATGTGCCACTTGCCGAGATAGGCGGTCCGATACCCCGCCTTCTGCAGCAGCTGGGGGAAGAAGACGGTACTCGGCGGCACCGGGGTGGTGTTGTCCACCACGCCGTGCTTGTGGGCGTACTTCCCGGTGAGGATCGAGGCCCGGCTGGGCGAGCACAGCGAGGTGGTGACGAATGCGTTCTGCAGGTAGGCCCCCTGGCCGGCCATCCGGTCGAAGCTGGGGGTGTCGAGCCACTCGGGTGCACCGGGCATGAAGCCCAGGAAATCGTACCGGTGGTCGTCGCTCAGGATGAAGACCACGTTTCGGGGGCCAGCCTGCTCCTGCGCCTGGGCGGGCAGGCCGGGGCCGGCCACGCACCAGGCTGCGGCCAGCAGCACCCGGCGCCACTCAGTGGGCCACTGCAAACCGTGCCTCGCTCACCTCGGCCGAGCTGGTTCCGACATACACCGTGAAGCTGCCCGGCTCGACTGTGGGCTTCAGGTCTGCCCCGTAGGTTGCCAGATCGTCGGGCCCGAGCCCGAACACGACCGTTCTCATCTGACCCGGCGCCAGGGTGATCCGCCGGAATCCGCGCAGCTCCTTGACCGGCCGGGTAAAGCTGGCGACGTCGTCGCGCAGGTAGAGCTGAACCACTTCGTCCCCCGTGCGGTCGCCGGTGTTGGTCACCTCCACGCTGACGCTGATCGAGTCGGATGGGCGGATCCTGGTCGCGCTCAGACGAAGGTTACCGTAGGCGAACCGGGTGTAGCTCAGGCCGTGGCCGAACGGGTACAGCGGGGTCGGGGGCAGGTCGAAATAACTCGAGGTGTACTTATCGTCCGGGTTGAAGGGCCGTCCGGTGTTCTTGTGATTGTAGTAAATCGGCACCTGTCCCACGGTTCGCGGCACCGTGATCGGCAGCTTACCGCCGGGGTTGTAGTCGCCGAAGAGCACGTCGGCCACAGCCGGGCCCATTTGCACCCCCAGGTACCACGCCTCGACGATGGCGGGAACGTTGGCGTCGAGCCACGGAGTGGAGAGCGGGCGTCCGTTCGCGAGCACCACCGCCACCGGTTTGCCCGTCGCCTGGACCCGCTGGGCCAACGCCTGCTGCACCCCCGGAAGATCGAGCGAGCTCCGGTTGCGCGCCTCGGCGCTCATGTCCTGGTCCTCGCCCAGCACTAGAACGACGGCATCGGCCGCGGCAGCGGTGCGCACCGCCTCGGCGAAGCCGGCGGTGTCGCTTCCCGCCACCTCGGCGCCCTTCGCGTAAAGCACCCGGGTGGTGGGGGAGACCGCGCCCCGAATTCCGGCCAGCACAGTCACCGCGTCCTCGGGGCGGCCCACCCCGGCCCAGGAGCCGATTGCCGAACGGGCATCGTCCGCCAGCGGACCGATGACGGCGAGGGTTCGGAGCCGCTTCGACAGAGGGAGCGTGCGATTGGAATTCTTGAGCAGCACCACGGATTTCCTGGCCATCGCCCGGGCCGCGGCCAGGTGTTCGGGCGTGAGGGTGCGGGCCCGCTCACGGGTGGTGTCGCTGTACCGGTACGGATCGGTGAAGAGTCCCAGGCGGTACTTGGCCTGCAACACCCGCCGAGCCGCCTGGGTGATCAGCGACTCGGCCACCAGCCCGCCGCGCACCAGTCGAGGCAGGTGGTTGACGTAAATGGCGCTCACCATGTCCACATCCACACCGGCCCGGATCCCGAGCGCCCCGGCCGCCGCGCTATCCGCGGCCACGCCGTGGCGGATCAGCTCCATGATGCCGGTGTAGTCGCTGACCAGCACACCGTCGAATCCCCAGTCGTCGCGCAGCACGTCCCGCAGGAGTTGCCGGTGGGCATGCATCGGGACCCCGGCGACCTCGTTGAAGGCGGCCATGACCGATTGCGCGCCGGCAGCCACTGCGGCGTGAAAGGGGGGCAGGTAGATCTCGTGCAGGGTCCGCGGGGATAAGTCGGCCGTGTTGTAGTCGCGTCCGCCCTCGGCCGCGCCGTAGGCGGCAAAATGCTTGGCGGTGGCGAGCAGGGTGCTGTCGGCGCCGAGAGCCTCCCCCGAGCGCCGCGAGGGGCTTTCGCCCTGGAACCCGCGCACCCGCGCCGCGGCCATCACGGCGCCGAGATAGGGGTCCTCGCCCGATCCCTCCACCACCCGTCCCCAGCGCGGGTCCCGGGCGACGTCCACCATCGGCGCGTAGGTCCAGTGCACCCCGTGCGCCGTCGCCTCCACTGCCGCGATGCGCGCAGAGCGCTCTACCGCCTCGGGATCCCAACTCGAGGCCTCGGCCAGCGGCACCGGGAAGATGGTGCGGAAGCCGTGGATGACATCGTAGGCGAAGAGGAGGGGGATGCCGAGGCGGCTCTCTTCCACTGCGGCCCGCTGGAGGCTCTTGGTATGCGCCGCGCCGTAGACGCCCAGGAACGAGCCGATGCGGCCGGCCCGAATCTCGGCCACGGTTCCGGCGCGCGCGGCGGGACCGGTCTCATTCCCCGGACCCGCCGGCTGGTTGAGCTGTCCCAGCTTTTCTTCCAACGTCATCCGCCCCAGCAGCGAGTCGAGGAACCGATCCATCGCATGATGGGGCGACCCGGCGGGACGGACCGTTTGGGGAGTGGTCTCGGTGGGTGCGGCGGCCGGCGTACGGGCATGGCACCCAGCGCCGGCCAGGGCGGTGGCCAGCACGATCAGACGCAGCCGGCTGGCTCGGGGAGGTGGCTCCAGCCGTGTCCGACTCATCCGACCGACCTTTTCAAGGGTGGGAAGTGAGCCCTTCCGAGCCACCGGACGGCGAGGAGTAAGGTCCGGCTGTACTCGCCCTACATCTTGTCATTGTCCGCGGCAATTGTAAACGATGACATCACGGCATCGCGGCCGCGGGAAAAGCTGCGCCCATCTTGACAATTTCCACCGCGAATGTAAACGATTACACCTTGGTCCCGCCCAGTCCGCGTACGGCCACCCTCAGACGGCATCGGCGGCCCCCATTGTCGCAATCAGGAATGTGGCGCGCACGGTCGAGGTCTCGGTCGCCACTGTCTGCCGGCCGAATCTGCCCGCCGCATCCCCAGTCGGTCCCGATCCACACCTTCACCATTCCCCCCTGTGAGGCACATATGAAGCCCGGCCCTGTCCTCAAGCGTAACTGTGCGCTGCTGCTGGCCGCCGCGTCACTGCTGGGCGGACCGGTCGCGGCCCAGACCAGCACCGGCAGCATTCGCGGCACGGTAACCGATTCGGCCGGGGCCCCGCTGGCGGGGGCGGAGGTGGTCGCGGTGAGTACGGCGAGCGGAGTGCAGCGCAACGCGGGCACCAACAGTCGCGGCTTCTACTCCCTGTCCGGGCTCACCCCGGCGACCTACCAGCTGTCCGTCCGGCACATCGGCAGCGCGCCGGCGGCGCGGTCGGTGCAGGTGCAGGTGGGACAGACGCTGACGCTCGACTTTGGCCTGGCGTCGACGGCGTTGCAGCTCCAGGAGGTCGTGGTCCAGGCGCCCGTCGTGGAGACCCAGACCTCGGAGGTGGCCACCAACGTCACCGAGCAGCAGATCGAGGCGCTGCCCTCCAGCAGCCGGAACTTCCTGGACCTGGCGCCGCTGGCTCCGAGTGTGCGGGTCACTCCCGATCGCATCAACGGTACCGGAAAGACTTTCGCCTCCGGCGCCTCGCCCGCCGAGAACATCAATGTGTTCATCGACGGGCAGAGCTTCAAGAACGATATCGCGGGCGGAGGCGTGATCGGGCAGGACGCCAGCCGGGGAAATCCGTTTCCCCGGAACGCGGTGCAGGAGTTCCGCATCATCACCAACAATTTCAAGGCTGAGTACCAGAAGGCGTCCAGCGCAATCATTACGGCTGCTACCCGATCGGGGGGTAACGAGTGGCAGGGCAGTCTGTTCACCGCCTACCAGAACAAGGGACTGGTGGCCCTCGACAGCCTTCAGCGGAAGGATCAGGCCGACACCACCATCACCTTCACCGAGCCGGACTACAGCCGAGTTCTGGCCGGCGGCAGCGCAGGCGGGCCGCTGGTGCGTGACCGGCTTTTCTTCTTCGGCTCCTACGAAGGGAACTTCCAGAACCGGCAGGGGGTGACCCGCCTGGACGGGGACCCCGCCGTCTGGCCTGCCCCGATTGCCGGGTTCAACGGCCAGGGCAGACGGCCCCATTTCGGTCGCACCTGGGATTCGCCAAGCTCAGCTACAGCGTGAGTCCGGAACAGTAGCTGGAGCTTACCGGCAACCTGAGGGTGGAGAAGGACCGGCGCAGTTTCGGCGGCAGCTTTCCCCGATCCGACCGATCCTATGATCGGCGGAGCAGTTCAGCAACAACGTCGTGGATGGCGGGCTCAAGCATACCTATTTCGGCAGCAACTGGACCAACGAGGCACGGGCCAGCTACCAGTGGTATCAGTTCAACCCCGTGCCGCTCAATCCGACCCTGATCGGCCAGGAGTATCATGGCATCGGCCGCTTCGGCGGGCGCGACACCGCCAGGACCTGATCCAGAACCGGTTCTCCTTCCGGGACGACTGGACCTTTTCCGGCTTCCAGCAGGGAGGGTCGCACGTCATCAAGGTCGGGGCCACCGTCGACTTCCTGAAGTACGACCTGCTCAAGGAGATCAACGGCAACCCGCTGTTCGTGTTCAACGGCTCGAACAGCTTTGCCTTCCCGGTCGAGGCGCGGTACGGCTTAGGCGATCCCCAGGTGGGCGGAAACAACAACCAGTTTGGGATCTACGCGCAGGATGACTGGAGCCCGACTCCTCGCCTCACCGTCAATGCAGGGATCCGGTGGGATGTTGAGACCGGCATGTACGACCGGGGCTTCGTCACCCCCCAGCCGGTTCGTGACTCGATCAGTGCGCCTAGCACCCCGTTCTTCGTGAACATCGACCCCGCAGCGCTATTTCACCGACGGCACCGAGCGCAAGAATTTCTACGGTGCCATCCAGCCCCGGCTCGGCCTCTCCTACGCGCTGAACGAAGCGCATACCACGACTCTTCGGCGCGGCCGGCATCTTCTACGACCGCCTGGGCTACAATGGGTTCGTCGACGAAACGTACCGCCGCCAGCACCCTACGTTCACCTTTCGTTTCTCGTCCGATGGCAGCACGCCGGGCACGATCGCGTGGGATCCGTCCTACATGAGCCGGGCCGGGCTCGACGGAATCATTGCCTCGGGCCAGGCGCCACCGCAGGAGGTCTTCCTGGTGCCCAACGACCTGAAGCCTCCCAAGTCGTACCAATGGAATGTCGGTGTGCGCCAGGCATTCGGTGCGTTCCTGGGGTCGGTCGCCTATACCGGCATCCGCGGACGAACGGCTTCACCTATGAGTGGGCCAATCTCACCCTAACCCGGCGCGAACGACTGCTGCATCTCGGCCAACTTGCCGGCGTACCAGAACATCCTGGTCGGCAACAACTCGGTGCGCTCCTGGTACGATGCTCTCGAGTTTCGGTTGGATCGGACCTACCGCGGCGGCGAGCGGAACGCCTGGGGCGCGGGCATTGCGTACACCCTCTCCTGGGCCGACGCCGAAGGGGAACGACCTCTTCACCTTTCCGCAGGTCGGCACCGACTTTACCGACAGACGCTCGATCAATGACGACCAGCGTCATCGGGTGGTGGCGAACTTCGTGCTGGATATGCCTTACCTCGCCGGAATCCAGTTCAGCGGGCTCGCGACGTTTGCCACGGCAAGCCGTTCAACCGGGTGAATTTCGTGACCATCAACACCCCTTCCGGGCCGCAGACCCAGCGGGTCCTGGTCGGGAGGGAGCGGGGGACTAGTTCTCCAATCTGGACCTCCGGCTCCGCAAGGATTTCCCCAGCTTTCGGCGGAACCCGTCTCGGGGTAACGGGAGACCTGTTCAACGTGTTCAACAGTGACAACCTGGGCTGCTTCCAGGACACGTTCGTGCAGTCCGATGGCGTGGAGAACCCGAACCTTCGGTTACGCCACCTGCGTCGTCGGCGATCCCCGCCGGTTCCAGCTCGGCTTTCAGTACGACTTTTAGCCCTAAACGCCGGCGGTCGAACCTGCGTGTCCGGTCGCCGGCTGCCACCTACAGGAGACAGTTGGTGCATCACCGATCGCCGAGCGGGACGCCGCGCGCCCGCCCCCGCTCGACCCTTGTGCTGTGGGCGGTCATGGCCTCGGCCTGTCGTGCCACCGCCCCCCTCCGGCATCGGCTCCCTTGCCATCCGCCGTCGGCGACTATGCGCCCTCGGTCCGAGAAACAGCTTTCCTCGACACCCTGCAGCGCCGCACCTTCGATTTCTTCTGGGAGCGCACCAACCGGCGCAACGGCCTCACACCCGATCGCTGGCCCACGAAGTCGTTTTCCAGCATCGCCGCGGTCGGCTTTGCCCTGACCGCCTACCCGATCGGGGTGGAGAGGGGATACATCAGTCGCAGCCAGGCCCGGGATCGGGTCCTCACCACGCTCAAGTTTTTCTGGCAGGCGCCCCAGGGTGAGGCCGAGACCGGGATCACGGGCCACAAAGGGTTCTTCTATCATTTCCTCGACATGGAGACCGGCCTCCGGTTCGAGCGGGTAGAGCTTTCCACCATCGACACCACCCTGCTGCTCGGCGGGGTGTTGTTCTGTGAGGTGTACTTCGACGGGGATGGCCCGGCGGAAGTCTCCATCAGGGCCTATGCCGATTCGATCTATCGCCGAGTGGACTGGCGCTGGGCCCAGGCCCGCTCCCCCTTCATCAGCATGGGCTGGCACCCCGCCACCGGCTTTCTCGAGGCCGAGTGGCAGGGGCTGAATGAGGCGATGCTGCTCCTGGTGCTCGCCCTCGGTTCTCCCACTCATCCGGTTGAGTCGAGCGCCTGGCGCGGCTGGACCTCCACCTATGCCTGGGGGCGGTACTACGGCATCGAGCATCTGGGATTCGCCCCCCTCTTCGGCCACCAGTACTCGCACGCCTTCATCGATTTTCGCGGGATCAAGGACGCATACATGCGGGGGAAGGGCATCGACTACTTCGAGAATTCCCGCCGGGCCACCTACGCCCAGCGACGCTACGCGGTCGCCAATCCGGGAAAGTGGCGCGGGTACGGCGCCGACTCCTGGGGCCTCACGGCCTCGGACGGGCCCGCGGATGTCAGCCTGAAGATCGCCGGGCGGCCGCGCCATTTCCTGCAATACGCCGCCCGGGGCGCCTCTTTCACCGAAGTGAGGGACGACGGCACCATCGCGCCCACCGCGGCCGGCGGCTCGCTGCCGTTCGCGCCCGAGATCACGCTGCCGGTCCTGGTCGCCATGCGAGAGGAACACGGCGCGGCACTCTTCGGCCAGTACGGATTCCTCGATGCGTTCAATGAGACCTTTCCGGGCGATCGGACCCCCGACAAGGGGCGGACGATTCCGGACCGCGGCTGGTACGACACCGACTACCTCGGCATCGACCAGGGGCCCCTCCTGATCATGGCGGAGAACTACCGTACCGGCCTGGTGTGGCGTTACATGCGGAATCATCCGGCGATCATCCGCGGTCTCAAGCGGGCCGGCTTCACCGGCGGGTGGTTGGACCAGCTGCCCGCGTCGCAGTGATGCGCGAGTCTGATCCCTCCGCGGTCGATGTCCTTCGTGCTTTCGTGAGTGTTTTTCTGTTCTTCGCCGGTTCGAGTATTGGGCGAAGGAAGGCTTCGGCGGGCCCGCTGGTTTTTTGATGCTCGCGGCGGCGGATTGGTGCCTGAAGCCGGCTTCCGGGCGGGCATCTTGAATCACGAACTCGTAGCACAAAACAACAGCAAACACGAAAGCCCGAAAGGACGAAAGCCCGAAAAAGACCAATGGGGCGTCCATTCGAGCAGATCTCGGCTGAAATCATCGGGGCAGCTTTGGCCGTCCATAGAGAGTTGGGCCCTGGTTTTCTCGAGTCGATCTATCATGCTGCTATGCGCGTGTCGTTAATACATCGTTCCATACCTTTCCAGTCCCAATTGCCGGTGGATGTCTGCTTCGAGGGTGAAGTGGTGGGCCGAGCCCGAATTGATCTAGTAGTAGCAGGTCAGGTCATCCTGGAACTCAAGGCTGTTGAAAGCCTTCGAGACGTGCACTTCGTGCAACTCAAGTCCTATCTCCGTGCAACTAGACTGCACGTTGGGCTCCTCTTCAACTTCAATGCTTCCACCTTGACTATCAAGCGAATCGTACAGGACTAACGATCTCAAACTTTATTACGGGCTTTCGTCCTTTCGGGCTTTCGTGATTGCAGTTGTAGTTCTTATAATCGCGGTTTCCCGCCCCGTCCCGCAGCAGTCCGGTTTCCTCGCCACCAACCCCGATGCTATCGTGGGCCATGTCCCGCACCCGCCGCTTCGTCCCGACCTCCGAATGGGAAGACGCGCGCCAGCTGCTCGGCCTCCGCGGCGAGCAGATCGCCATCGCGTTTCTCACCTCCTGCGGCTGGTCGGTCGAGGCGCACCGCTTCAAGCTGGGCCGCCACGATCTCGATCTGGTGATCAGGAAGGGGAGCATGGTGGCGTTCGTGGAAGTGAAGGCCCGCCGCTCCAGGAGTTGCGGGACCGCGGTCGAGTCGGTCAGCCGGCGGAAACAGCGCGATATCGCCCGGGTGGCCTCCGTCTGGCTGCTCCGTTACGGGAGGCCGAACGACCAGTACCGGTTCGATGTGGTGGCCATCCAGGACATTCCCGGCGGTCAGCCCGTCATCGAGCACGTGCCGGACGCGTGGAGACTGTCCAGTCAGGCCGGCGTATACTAGAGTGACCTAAAATCGTTCACATTTAGCTATTGCTTCGGCAAGCATTCGGTAGTAAGTTGGCTCCCAGACTTTCACGATGTATCAAAATCGGTCACTTTTTCATCACGAGGAAGCAATGGCTGTTGACGAAACCCGGCTCGCAACCGACCGCCGGAAGGCTCTCGGGCTCGCTATCTCCCAGATCGAGAAGCAGCTCGGGAAGGGGTCCATCATGCGGATGGGAACCGACTCGCCTCGGGTCCGGGTGGCGGCCATTCCCACCGGCGCCATCAATCTCGACGCGGCCACCGGCGTCGGCGGCATTCCCCGGGGCCGGATCACGGAGATCTACGGTCCGGAGTCCTCGGGCAAGACCACGCTCACCCTTCACCTGGCGGCCAATGTCCAGAAGGCAGGTGGTGTGGCGGCCTACGTCGATGCGGAGCACGCCCTCGATATCGACTACGCCAAGAAGCTCGGCGTCGATATCGAGAATCTCCTGGTCTCCCAGCCGGACACCGGCGAGCAGGCCCTCGAAATCGTCGAGATTCTGGTCCGCTCCGGAGCGGTGGACATCGTCGTCATCGACTCGGTGGCAGCGCTGGTTCCCAAGGCCGAAATCGAAGGCGAGATGGGCGAGAGCCATATGGGGCTCCAGGCCCGGCTCATGAGCCAGGCGCTTCGGAAGCTCGCCGGGTCGATCAACCGGTCCAATTGCGCGGTGGTGTTCATCAATCAGCTGCGCGAGAAGATCGGGGTCATGTTCGGCAATCCGGAAACCACCACCGGCGGGAAGGCGCTCAAGTTCTACGCCTCCCTACGGCTGGACATCCGCCGCATTGGACCGGTCAAAGAACGAGAGACGGTTGTCGGCAACCACGTCCGGGTGAAGGTCGTCAAGAACAAGGTCGCCCCACCGTTCCGCCAGGCCGAATTCGACATCATGTTCGATGAAGGAATCAGCCACACCTCGCTGCTGGTGGACCTCGCCGCCGAGGCCAACATCATCCAGAAGTCCGGGGCCTGGTACTCCTACGGCGACCAGCGTATCGGCCAGGGCCGGGAAAACGCGAAGCTCTTCCTCCGCGATAATCCGGTACTGATGGCCGAAGTCGAAGGAAAGGTGAAAGAGCTGCTCGGCATGCGGGCTCCGGTCGGCGTTGGGGCAGGCGACGAAACGGACGAATAATCCATGGCTCCTGCCTCGACGATCACCGCGATCGACCCCGACCCTCGCCGGCCAGGGGCGGTTCGTCTGGAAATCGACGGTGCCCGCTTTGGGGCGGTGCCCCGCGAGCTGGTCGGTGGGGAGGGATTAGCGGTAGGCCGGGTGGTGGATGCCGAGCTGCAGCAGCGGCTGGGGGTGGCCGCCGATCTGGAGGCCGCCTACCGGACCGTGCTCCGCTGCCTGGAGCTCCGGGCCTACGCCCGGAACGACCTGGGTCGGCGGCTGGTCCGGAAGGGCCACCCCAGGCTGGCCGTGGAGGCGGCGCTCGAGCGGGCGGCTGGCCTGGGTCTCCTCGACGATGCCGCGTATGCCCGAACCTACGTGCAGACTCGAGCCGCGCGGGGGCGGGGACCTCTCCGACTCACCCGCGACCTCCTGGCCATGGGGGTCCAGCGATCGCTGATCGATCGCGCCCTGGCGGCCGAGTGGCCGGAGGGAAGCGATCGCTCGTCAATGCCGCTGGTGCTCGCCACCAAGCGAGCGGCTCAGCTCGGCACCCTGCCGCGCCAGACCAAGCGCCGGCGGGTGCTTGCCTACCTGGCTCGGCGAGGCTTCTCGGGGAGGGACGTCACCGAGATCGTGGAACGGGTGCTGTAGCAGCTGGGAGCCAGGAGCTGGGAGCTTGGCCTCACTCCCCGCTCCTAGCTCCTAGCTCCGGGCTCTCTATATTTCCCAGCATGCACTCCAGCACAATCCGGCGGCTGTTTCTCGACTTCTTCGTCGCCAAGGGGCACCGTGAGGTGCCTTCTTCGTCGTTGGTGCCTGCCGACGATCCGACCCTGCTCTTCACCAATGCCGGAATGGTGCAGTTCAAGCGCACCTTTCTCGGTCAGGAGCAGCGCGACTACGTCAGGGCCACCACCTGCCAGAAGTGCGTGCGCGCAGGCGGCAAGCATAACGACCTGGAACAGGTCGGGCACACCAAGCGGCACCACACCTTCTTCGAGATGCTGGGCAATTTCTCCTTCGGCGACTACTTCAAGCGCGAGGCGATCGCGTACGCCTGGGAGTTCGTCACCAGTCCGTCCTATCTCGGCATCTCGCCCGACCGTCTCCGGATTACCGTCCATCACACCGATGATCAGGCCCGGGCGCTGTGGCGAGAGATCTCAGGCCTGCCGGATCATCGGATCTATGGCCTGGGAGACAAGGACAACTTCTGGCAGATGGGGGACACCGGGCCCTGCGGGCCGTGCTCGGAGATCTATGTTGACTTGGAGTGGGCAGCGGGGCAGCGGGGCAGCGGGGCAGCGGTCATCCCCCGGCAGGAGTTCGAGAGGTTGGCAGAGGAAGGGAGGTTCCTGGAAATCTGGAACCTGGTCTTCATGCAGTTCGACCGCGCCGCCGACGGGGCGCTGACGCCGCTGCCCAAGCCGTCGGTGGACACGGGCGCGGGTTTGGAGCGCATTGCGGCCGTGATGCAGGGCGAGGACGACAACTTTCACACCGATGTCTTTCTGCCGCTGATCGAGCAGGTCGGGGAGCTGGTGGGCCGCTCGTACGACCGCAGTGCGGAGGAGCGGGCCTCCTATCGCGTGCTGGCCGATCATGCGCGCGCCGTGAGCTTCCTGCTGGCCGACGGCGTGTACCCCAGCAACGAGGGTCGCGGGTACGTGCTGCGCCGGATCCTGCGCCGTGCGGTACGGCACGCCTGGCTCCTGGGGCGACGCGAGCCCACGCTGGCGACCCTGACCGATGTGGTAGTGAGCCAGATGGGTGAGACCTACCCTGAGCTGGCTGCCAAGGCCGGTTACCTCCACGAGGTGACCGAGACCGAGGAGACGCGCTTTCTCGAAACTATCGAGGGGGGACTCCGGCGTCTGGACGAGATCTTCGCCGCCGGTGTCAAGCGAATCCCTGGTGCGGAGGCCTTCAAGCTGTACGACACCTTCGGGTTCCCCATCGATCTCACGGCAATCATCGCAGGCGAGCGGGGGGTGGAGGTAGACCTCGCCGGATTCGAGAGCGCCCTGGAAGAGCAGCGAAGTCGTTCCCGGACGGCGCGCAACTCGGGGGCTACCTCGACCATTGTCGCGGGCCGGAACTCGGGCGGAGTCGAGGCTCCTGCCGTTCACGTCTCGCCGGCCGGGAAGTGGCGCACGCTCAAGCGGGGCAAGCAGAAGTTTGTGGGCTACGACGCCACGGAAGCCGAGACCGATATCCTCGCCTTCCGACAGGAGGGGCCCCGGGTCGAGCTGGTGCTGAAGGAGAATCCCTTTTATGCCGAGTCGGGCGGCCAGGTGAGCGATATCGGTGTGGTCGAAGGGAAGGACTGGTCGCTCGCGGTGGACAGCGTGCGCAAGGACACCAAGGGAACCGTTCTGGGCGGAAGCTTTGCCGCCGAGTTCGAGCCTGCTGCGCTCCACGCCGCGGTTGACGCGCCGCGGCGGCACGACATCGAGCGCAACCACAGCGCGACCCACCTGGTCCACTACGTGCTTCGGCGACGGCTGGGCACCCATGTGCGGCAGCAGGGCTCCCTGGTCCAGCCCGACCGTTTGCGTTTCGACTTCTCTCATCACGGGCCACTGGACGCCGCCACCCTGCAGGCGATTGAGTCGGAGGTGAACGATCTGATCCTGGCCAACGATGTCGTTTCCACTCGCGAGCTGCCCTACGCCGATGCTCTCGCACTGGGAGCCATGGCGTTCTTCTCGGAGAAATACGGAAACGTGGTCCGCGTGGTTCAGATGGGACCGTCGGTCGAGCTCTGTGGTGGTACCCACGTGCGGACTAGTGGGCAGATCGGAACCTTCCGCTTCTCCGGCCAGTCGGGCGTGGCCGCCGGTGTGCGCCGGATCGAGGCGGTTACCGGCAGTACCGCGCTGCGGGCGGTCCGCGAGCTGGAGCAGCGAGTGGCGGCGGTGGCGGAGGCGCTGAAGGCTCAGCCGGAGCATCTGGTGCGCCGGGTGGAGCAGCTACTGGAAGAGCGCACGCGTCTGGAGACTCGTCTGGCAGAAGCGCTCCGGTCCGGCTCGGGCGCGGCGGTGGGCGGTGACGTCTCCATGGTTGCGGGCGTAGAGCTGACGATTGCCCAGACCGCCAGCGAGGATCGCGCCGAGCTCGGAGGAGTCGCGGATGCGTTCCGGGAGGGAAAGCGGACCGCCGTGCTGGTGCTCTTCAGCTCGGCGGGGCGCGGCGCCATTCACGTCACCCTCACCGAGGATCTGGTGAGCGGCGGGCTCAAGGCAGGAGACCTGGTCAATCGGATCGCCGCCCTCAGCGGTGGAAAGGGTGGTGGGCGGCCGCACTTCGCGTCGGCCGGCGCTGGCGACCCCGAGCGGCTGTCGGCTGCGCGCGCGGCGACGCCTGGCCTGGTTGCCGCGTGGCTGGAAAGCCGCCGGGTTCCTGAAGCGACCGGCGCCTGACGGTGCGTGGTGACTGGCTGGACCGGCACACCAGTCGCGCTCCCACGGCGCTTCGAGACCGGGTCGGAGAGTACGCCCAGGCGGCAACCGCCTCGGACCGGGTGAGCGCGCTGGCCGCGGCCGCCCAGGCAGCGCTGGGCCGCGTTCTTTCCCACTCCGGCGACCGCTCGGCCGCCCTGGACCTGCTCGCCGCCGACGCCCTGATCACGCTGGCGCTGCAAGCCCAGGCGGAGGACGCGCCTGCTCGGCTGGAGGAATTCGCCATCTCCGTGCTACGAACGGCGCGGCCGGACGCGTGATCGACCTTCATTCCCACCTTCTTCCGGCGGTAGACGACGGCTCCCGGTCGGTGGAGCAGTCGGTGAAGGTGCTGTTCGAGATGGCGCGACACGGTGTCACCGACGTATGTCTCACTCCTCACATTCGCTCGGCGCGGGCGGAGGCTGGACCCCCGCCGGCCCATCACCGCGCCTTCGAGGCGCTGCGCACCCGGGCGCCACAGATGCCACGGCTGCACCGCGGCGCCGAGGTGATGTTGGACCGGCCCCTCACTCGCCCGGTGGCTTTGGCGCGCAATGTCACCCTGGCCGGCACCCGCTATATCCTGGTTGAATTTCCCCGGCTGGTGCCCTACGAGACGGTCACCAACGCGCTCACGCAAGTCATCGAGCTCGGCTTGGTCCCGATTCTGGCTCACCCCGAGCGTTACAGCTGCTGCTCGGTGAAGGCGGTGCGGCACTGGCGCTCACTCGGGTCCAAGAGTCAGGTGGACGCCACGACTCTGCTCAGCTCCCAGGCTCGGGGCCAGCGGGCCCGTCAGCTGGTCTCCGAGGGACTGGCCGATATCCTGGCCGGGGACAACCATGGCGACGACCGTACCGTGGCCACGGGAGCCCATTTTCTCCGGGCCCAGGATGGCTTCGATCAGGTGGATCTCCTGGTGCGTCGCAATCCGGCCGCCATCCTCGAGGACGGCGAGCTGCATCCGGTGCCGCCACTTCGAATCCGACAGAGTTGGATGAGCCGGATCAAACAGTTCCTGGAGGGTGGCAAGTGACCCGTACCCGCATCGAGGAAGGCCTCGAGGCGCTGATCCGCGCGGCGCAGGCGTCGAAGGCTCTCGGCGGGACGGTCGCGGGGGTGGCAACGAGCTATGTCGAGGTGCTGCGGAACGGCGGCACCCTGTACTTCTGCGGAAATGGGGGCAGTGCGGCCGATGCCCAACATCTGGCGGCCGAGTACGTGGTTCGCTACGCAGTGAACCGCCGGCCTCTGGCCGCGGTGGCCCTCACGACCGACACCTCGATCCTGACGGCCGCGGGCAACGATCTTGGCTTCGAGCAGATCTTCGCGCGGCAGGTCGAGGCCCTGTGCACCCGGCGCGACCTCCTGATCCTGCATAGCACCAGCGGGCAGAGTCCCAACCTGCTCGCGGCCGCGCGGGCCGCCCGAAAGGGCGGAGTGCCCACGGTGGCTTTCCTCGGGAAGGGCGGGGGAGCGCTCGCCGGTCTGGTGGACGAGACCGTCATTGTGCCCTCCAACGAAACCAGCCTGGTGCAGCTGATTCACCTCGCGCTGCAGCATTTGATCGTGGAGGCGGTGGAGGCCGAGCTGCTCGAGTCATGATCGATCTCAGCGGCCAAACCGTGCTTATCACCGGTGGCAGCCGGGGCATCGGGCGAGCGGCCGCGTTACTGCTGGCCCGCGTGGGCGCGGACGTCGCGATTACCTACCATACCCGCGCTCGCGAGGCAGACGCCACCGCGGCGGCAATTCGCGCACTGGGCCGCCGGGCCTGGGTCGTCGGAGGTGACCTCGCAGACCCGGACGTCGCCCAGCGGTTGGCCTCCGGCCTGGAGCGCGAGTTTGGCGGGCTCGACATCTTCGTGGCCAACGCCGGGGTGTGGCCGGCGGAGGAAGTGCACCTCGGGGACATGTCGGTGAAGCGCTGGCGTGCCACGATGCAAGCCAACCTGGACTCGGTGTTCCTGTCTACCCGCGCCGTGCTTCCGCTGATGCGGCCCGGAGGCCGGGTCGTGATCGTCTCCAGTACCGCCGGCCAGCGCGGTGAGGCGTTTCACTCCGACTACGCGGCCACCAAGGGCGCGCTCATCTCGCTGACCAAGTCGCTCGCCATGGAGTATGCGTCCACCCTGGTGGTGAACTGCGTCGCGCCGGGCTGGGTGGATACCGAGATGAGCGCGCCGGCCTTTACCCCGGCGAACCGCGAGGGCATCCGGGCGAGTATCCCCATCGGCCGCATTGCCACCGCCGAGGACATTGCCGGCCCGATTCTCTTCCTCTGCAGCGATCTCGCGCGCCATGTGACGGGAGAGGTACTGAATGTGAATGGGGGGAGCGTGCTTTGTGGGTGACGGCGTTTGTCGGCCCATGATTCATCTTCTGTTTACGGGTGGCACCATCTCGATGCAGCGCGATCCCGCGGCGGGCGGGAACGTTCCGTCGCACGGCGGCGAAGCGCTGGTGGCGCTCGCCGGGGGACTGGATCGGATCAGCCCCTATCGCATCGAGAACTGGGCCAAGCTCCCGGCCTGTCATTTGGGACCCGACCGACTCTGGGCGCTCCGCGAGCGCATCCGGCAGATAGCCGAATCGGGTGACGTACGGGGGATTGTCGTGGCCCATGGCACCGACACGCTCGAAGAGACCGCCTATCTGCTCGATCGCACGCTGGACCGGAAGGTACCGGTGGCGATCACCGGCGCCATGCGCACGTCGAGCGACGACGGGTGGGATGGTCCCCGGAACCTGCTGGATGCCGCCAGGGTGGCTGCCGCGGATGAGAGCGCCGGGCGTGGGGTGATGGTGGTGTTCAACGGCAACGTTTTCGCCGGACGGGCCGCCGTAAAGACCCACACGACCGATCTCGACGCCTTCACCGCGCCCCATGGGGGAGTGTTAGGGAGTGTGGAGCACGGGCGCTTGATCTATGACGCGGGGAAGCGGGGGAGCAGGGAAGCAACGACGAGGGACGGCGGGGCAGTGCGGCAGCTGGGCAGGCTGGATCCATCAGGACTGTCGGCGAGGGTGGCGCTGGTACCACTGGTGGTGGGTGATGATGGTGGGATGCTGGATTTGGCCCGCCCCTCGCACGACGGAGTTGTCGTAGCGGCCTTTGGCAGCGGCAACATCCCGCCAGGCGCAGTACCAGCGATGGCGCGCTGGATTGAGGATGGGAAACCGGTGGTGCTGGGTACCCGGTGCCCCTCGGGCGTTGTGTCACCGCTGTATGCATTCGAGGGTGGGGGGGGCCGCCTGGTGGCCATGGGCGCAATTCCGGCCGGCCCCCGCGCCCTTTCCCAGGCCCGGATGGAGCTGATCATCGCCCTGTCGGCCCGCGCGGCATACGGTGCTGAGTGACATTCCCGCCAATCGAAATTCCGGAGCCGGTCCTGGAGATCGCGCGAAAGCTTGAAGGCGCCGGCTTCGAAGCGTGGTGCGTCGGCGGTAACCTGCGTGATGCCTTCCTGCAGCAGACCCATTCCGACTATGACATTGCCACCTCGGCCACCCCAGAACAGGTCCAGACGCTATTCCCCCGGACGGTGGAGGTGGGGATCAAGTATGGCACGGTAGGCGTGCTCGACCGGGGTCGGCGGCTCCACGAGGTTACCACCTTTCGCCGTGACGTCGCCACCGACGGCCGGCACGCGGTGGTGGCCTACGGGGTCACGCTCGAGGAAGATCTGGCTCGGCGAGACTTCACCATCAACGCCCTCGCATATCACCCGCTTCGGCAAGAATGGAGAGATCCGTTCGACGGCGCGGGAGACCTGGCCCATCGCCTGGTGCGGGCCGTAGGGGATCCGGCGGAGCGATTCCAGGAGGACTACCTCAGGATTCTCCGGGCGTTGCGCTTCGCGGCCCGATTCGACTTCACCATCGACCCGATCACCTGGGAAGCGGCCAAAGCCGCCGCACCCGGTTTGAGCGGGCTCTCGGCGGAGCGGGTGCGCGACGAGTGGTTCAAGAGTCTACGCACAGCCCGATCGTTAACCCAGCTGCTGATGCTGTGGGTGCGGGTCGGCGCAGCGCGGGTGTGGATTCCCGAGCTGGAGGCTGCGCAACCCTCGCAGATGGCGTACCCGGATCCTCCGTTGGACCACCGGGATCCCGTGCTGCTCACGGCCCTGGTGTGCCCCAATCCCTCGGCGGTGCTTCGCCGGCTCAAGGCATCCAATGCAGAGATCGCCAGGGCGTCGGGGCTGGAACGTGGCCCGGAGGAGCCCGCTGCGCTGGACCCGGTGGCGGTGCGCCGCTGGCTGTCGACGGTTGGTCCCGCCGCCGCCGGCCTGTCGGCGCTCTGGGGCCTCCGCCACGGAGGCCCGGCCCCCTGGACTGAGACGATGGCGGGGATACGCCGGCGAGCAGATCCCCTGACCCGTTCGGACCTGGCCATCCACGGCGGCGATCTTCAGGAGCTTGGTATCCAGGGTCCTCGCATCGGAGAAACGCTGTCGGCACTGCTCGACCGGGTCCTCGACGATCCGACCCTGAACACCCGCGAGTCGCTGCTGGCGATCGCCCGGGAGATCCAATGAGCCCGCTCGCCTTCGCGGCGGCGGCGGCGCTGGGGAATGTGATCGGTGCGCTGGCCGTCGTTCGTCATCTGCGGCGGGGGCTCAGGCTCATCGATGCCTGCCTTGCCTTCGGGGCCGGCTTCATGCTGGCGGTGACCGTGCTCGGAGTGCTGCCCGAGGTGCTCAAGGACTCGCCGAGCCCCGCGCTGTATGTGCTGGTCGGTTATTTCGCCGTTCATCTCGCTCAGCACGTCTTCACTCCCCACTTCCATTTCGGCGAGGAGACTCACCGGCTGAGCCCGGCGGCCGGCAACTCGGCACTGCTCGGGCTGACGCTCCACACCTTCTTCGACGGGGTGGCCATCGCGAGCGGATTCCTGGTGTCGGGCCGGCTCGGCGTCCTGCTGTTTCTGGCGGTGCTGCTGCATAAGCTGCCGGAAGGGGTGACCATCGCGAGCGTCATGGTGGCCGGTGGTCAGAGTCGCCGCCGCGCCATCGCGGCGGCCGCCATACTCGGCGGAGCCACGGTTCTGGGCGTCCTGCTGACCGAACAGATCGGGCCGCTGGCCCGGCACGGACTGGCGCTGTCGGGTGGGGTGACGCTGTACGTCGCCGCGTCCAATCTGGTGCCCGAGTTCCAGGCCAAACGGGGCTGGCTCTCGGGTCTGGCGTTCGTCGGCGGCGCCGTGGGATTCTTTCTTACGGAACTCCTGCTGGAAGGGTGGTTGAGGTAGATGCCCCGGAAACGCTCCGCCCGCCAAAGCACGCTCTTTACCGCCGGCCGCGAGACTCGGCCACTGGCGGCCCGGATGCGGCCGGCGACGCTGGACGAGTTCGTTGGGCAGGAGCACTTGCTGGGTCCGGGGAAGCCGCTCCGCGACGCCATAGAACGGGGCGCCCCCGGCTCGATGATCTTCTGGGGTCCGCCGGGCAGCGGTAAGACTACGCTGGCGCATCTGGTGGCCAGCTCGACCGAGCGGGTTTTCGTGCCGTTCAGCGCGGTGACCGAGGGGGTGCCGCGGATCCGGGAAATCGTCACCGAGGCGCGCGAACGGCTCGAGTCCGGTGGCGAACAGACGATTCTGTTCGTGGACGAGATTCATCGCCTGAACAAGGCTCAGCAGGACAGTCTACTGCCGCCGGCGGAAGACGGCACCATTACCCTGATCGGTGCCACTACCGAGAATCCCAGCTTCGAGGTGATCGGCGCGCTGCTCTCACGGACGCGGGTGTTCGTCCTCCAGCCGCTCGGTGCCGATGCCATCGAGCTCCTGCTGCAGCGTGCCCTGGCCGACACCGAACGGGGGCTGGGCGGGTCACGGATGACGGTGGAGCCAGCCGCGCTGACGCTGATGGCCGTCGAAGCCGACGGCGATGCCCGGCGCGCCCTCACCGTGCTCGAAGCCGCGGCTCTGCACGTTGGTGAGGGAGGAACCATCACGGTGGACAACGCCCGGGAGGCGATGCAGAAACGATTTGCCCGCTACGACAAGGCTGGTGAGGAGCACTTCAACCTGCTCTCCGCCTATCACAAGTCGCTCCGGGGAAGCGACCCTCAGGGGGCGCTCTACTGGATGGCGCGGATGCTCGACGGCGGCGAGGACCCGATGACCCTGTTCCGCCGGGCCATTGCGATGGCGGCGGAAGACATCGGCCTGGCCGACCCGAATGCCCTGCTCATGGCGGTAGCCGCGCGCGACGCGTTCCACATGCTGGGTCCGCCGGAGGGCCATCTTCCCCTGGCCGAGATGACGATCTATCTGGCCACCGCACCCAAATCGAACAGCGCTAAGATCGCCCTGGGTGCCGCCATGGAGGCGGCGCGAGAGACGCCGGCGGCGCCGGTACCGCTGCACATCCGGAATGCACCGACACCGCTGATGAAGGAGCTGGGCTACCACCAGGGCTACCGCTACGCCCACGACTCACCCGATGCGTATCTCCCGCAGGAGTACCTGCCCGACGCGCTTCGGGGCCAGACGTTCTACAGTCCGGGCAGCTTCGGGTATGAGAAGAAAATCGCCGAGCGGCTGGAGTGGTGGGCCAGGCTGAAAAGCGGGGAAGGAAAGCGTGAGCGGGAAGAGAAAGGCGTAAGCGGGAGCGAAGAGTAGGAGTGAGGACCTACCGGAGCCGGGAGTGGGTATATTCGGATTATGACCGCCGTTGTCGTTTGCGGACGATGAGCGTCCGTGTCCCCTTCCTCCTGTTCGCGCTGTCGCTGTCGATCGGTGGCTGCAGTGCCATTGGGGAGCATCTTCAAGGAGCCCGACGTTCAATTGGAGCGAGTGGTGGTCCGTGGCCTCAGCCTGAGCGGGGGGAATCTGGATCTGATCGTGAAGGTGGATAACCCCAACAGCTTTGCCCTCCACGGCACCAAACTCGAAGTGGGTTTCGATGTCGAGGGCCAGCACCTGGGCGACATTGCGTACGACGACGATTTCTCCGTCACCGAGAACGGCACCACGACTGTTACCCTCCCGCTGAGGTTCGGTTGGGCCGGCGTGGGCAGCGCGGTCCGAACGGCGCTCGGGTCGGGAGATCTACCCTACAGCATGAAGGGGCAGGTCGAACTCCAGACCCCATGGGGGAGCAAGGAAGTTCCCTTCACCCGCGAAGGTCGCGTTCCGCTAACTCGTCTAGTCGGCTATCTCGCCATACCCGGATACTCTCAATGACAAGGAAGGTCCCCTTATCCGACCAATGATCCCGGTCCGCGACCCTGTCGAGCGCGCGGTGCTGGTGGCTGCGCCCCGTAAGGGATCCAAAGACGCACGGCATATCACCGAACATCTGGAAGAGCTGACCCGGCTGGTGGACACCGCTGGTGCCGAGGTTGTGGGGCGCATCTCGCAGCATATCGCATCGCCCAACCCTGCCACGCTCATCGGAGAAGGAAAGGTCGAGGAGGTCGCCAGCGAGGTGGCGGCCACCGAAGCCACGCTGGTCATCTTCGATGAGGAGCTGTCGCCAGTGCAGGGCGCCAACCTGGAGCGCGAGCTCAAGGTGCGGGTCATGGACCGGGCCGAGGTCATCCTGGACATCTTCTCGACCCGGGCACGGAGCCATGAGGCCAAGCTGCAGGTGGAGCTGGCGCAGCTGGAGTATCTCCTGCCCCGACTGACGCGGATGTGGACCCACCTTTCGCGTATCCGCGGCGGTATCGGCTTGCGCGGCCCGGGTGAAACCCAGCTGGAAACTGACCGGCGGGCCATTCGGCAGAAGATCCAGGGACTCAAGGCCAAGCTCAAAGACGTGGAGAAGCACCGGGAGAATCTTCGGGCCGGCCGCGATCCGATGCTGAGTGCCGCCCTGGTCGGTTATACCAATGCGGGGAAATCCAGCATTCTGCGGGGACTCTCGGGCCAGCACGAGATCGTGGTGGAGGACCGGCTCTTCGCCACCATCGATACCCTCACCCGTGAGGTGGAGCTGGGCGAAGGACAGCGGGCGCGTGTCACCGACACCGTCGGCTTCATTCGCAAGCTGCCGCACCATCTCGTCGCCAGCTTCCGCGCCACGCTCGAGGAGGTCAGAGGCGCCGACGTACTCCTCCACGTGGTGGACGCCAGCCACCCCGACTGGGAAGGCCAGATGCGGGTAGTGGATAAGGTGCTCGCCGAGCTCGAGCTGGCCGATAGGCCCCTCATTCCGGTCTTCAACAAGATGGACGCCGTCACCGACCCAGCCTCGTTCACCGCTCGCGCACGAGCCCTGCATCCCACCGGCATACCGGCCACGTCCATGCGCACCGATGGTCTTGCTCCGCTGAAGGCCGCGCTGCGAGATCTGGAGCGGGTCGGCCGGCCAACGGTCAGGGTGAGGGTGCCACTGGCGGACGGCGCCAGGGTGGCGGCTTTGTATCGCGATGGGGAAGTGCTCGCTCGCAGTCAGACCGAGACGGACTACGAGTTCGTTGTTCGGCTGGAGGTCTGGCAGGTGAATCGGCTGCGCCAGGAGGGGGTGGCCGTGGCGCCGATCGAAGAGACGCGGGGCTGGCGCAAGGTGATCGGGGCGTAGGGGACGGGCGGACAGGCGGACGGGCGGTCAGGGTACAGAAAGAAGGGGCACGAAGCTGATACTTGGCTTCGACCCCTTCGCTGCGCTCAGGGTGACAGTTTCCTGCTCTTCTTGTTCCTGCCCCGCTGCCCCGCTTAGCCCCTTACTTCTTCCCCCCGCTCAGCACCTGCTCCAGGATCAGCCAGCGATTCATGCCGGCGAACTTCTGGTGCATCTTGGTCGAGGGATAGCCACCGGGCGCATCATCTTCCTCGTTCTGCAGATCTGCCAGCGCGTCGATCCCGCTGTTCAGGAACTTCTTGAGACCCTTCTCGAGAGCCATGCCCGCCGTGCGGAAGTTGAACAAGGTCGAGAACTGAAGCGTGAATCCCAGCTCGCCCAGCTGTTTGTTGGTGATCAGGGTGCCGGACCGCTTGGCCTTCCCGAAATAGAGCGAGGGCGAAAGGTTGAAGCCAAGCATCTGGTCGGGGTAATACTTCCGCACCCCTTCCGCGAATTCCTGAGGCTGGTCGATCTCGGTGTTGTTGAACTCGGGCCAGATCACGTCCACGCCCAGCTCCGCGGCTTCCCACGCATCCTCAACCGCCATCTGCACTCCACCCGGCTCCTGGTCCGGCAGCGCGCCGTCGATCGAATCGGTGCGGGCAATGGTGACCACATTCACCCCGGTGGCCTGCGACGCCGCCTTGATCGCCTTGAGCTTGGCCAGCCAGTCCTTCCGCGGCACCAGCACCTTGTTGCGCTTCTGCTTGCCGACGTTCACAATGTGACCGCAGGTGCGGTTGGCCGGGTCCTGGTTCTCCAGGTGGACGCCGCCGGCACGGGCCCGGATCAGCTCGACCGCGAGGGTGAAGGTCTGGGTGGGCCCGCCGAATCCGGCTTCCATGTCCACGAACGCGGGCGGTGCCTCCAGCACTTCCTTGCCGTCGGTGTCGTAGTAGTGGGTGTTGCGGGCGCCTTCGATCCCCATCCACATCTCATGGACCAGCTTCACCATGTCGTGCGAAGCGTAGACCCCGATATCGGGGAACATGCTCTTGGTCGCCGCGAGCTGCCAGCCGCTGCCATAGAGCGCCTTAAACCCCAGGCGGGTCATAATGGACGCGGTAAACGCATCGTACGCGCCGGCCGTATGGAGGAACGACTTGCGCGCGTGAGCCTCGTGGAGCAGCCGGCGGAGCTTGTCGGCCGGCTCCTCGGTCTCGGGCGGGGCGAAGAGTTTGGCCACGGCGTTTGCGGGATAGGACGCATGCGCCGACGAGGGAGGGGTGGCGGTTGCCATCAGATGGTCTCCTGGGTGGTCCTGCATCACTTTGTGAAACTATTCACATGATAACGACTGGCCGCCGATCGCGCCAGAGAGCAGAATCTTGCGCGCCCTCGCGAGCTCACCGGGTCAGAAAATAGACCTGATCGAGCTCCGACCCGCGGTGCACATGCACGACTCGTGCTCCCAGGGTGCTTACGAACCGGGTAACCTCGGCCTCCGTGATTGCCCCCATTCTCATGGGACTTAGCTCCAAGGGACCGAGTAGCACCCGCTCGCTAACGCCGAGGGCACGCAGCACCGTGTAGAGCCGGCGCCGCGGTTGTAGTCGGTGAAGCATCCCGATCCGAGAAGGGAGCTGGAACACCAGCAGCCCGCCCGGGCGAAGAATCCGTAGGAATTCCCGCAGATAGCGCTTGACCGAATCAGAGGACGGGAGGTGCTGCAGGACGTATCTGCTGTAGACCAGGTCGACCGAGTCGTCCTCGAAGGTGCGGAGGTCCCCGGTGGTAGTGAGCTGGAAGCTGCAAGCCTGGCAGCTGCTGTGCCATTGCCGGGCCTGGGTGATCATCGGCTCGGAGATATCCACCCCAATGGCGCGCTCGAAATGGGACGCGAGCGGGCGGGTGAGGCGGCCGACTCCGCAGCCGAAGTCGAGTGCGGTCCTCCGCTCGCGAGGAAGGCCCAGCTCGGCGGCCTGGCCCATCAACGCCGCAATGTCGCGCTCTCCGGTGGCGAAGAATTCCGGCGGGTCCCATTTGCCGTGACGCCGGGTGGCGTTGGTGAGCACGGCCCACATCGGATCCACCCGACCGAGATCCTCCCACGCTTGCCGATGTCCTCGAAGCGACACTATATCACCGCCGGCAGATTCGTTAATCGGGTGCAGCTCAGGCGCACAGGAGGCTACTGGCCAGCCGTCCGCCTGGCAAGAGCGGACGAGGTTCTACGCTGCTATCTTCCTCGCCACTGTGGAGATACCTGGACCGATGTTCATCACCAAGCCCTTCGTCACCGACCGCCGCATCCAGTTCGGACTGGTTGGGTGCGGCCGGATTTCGGCCAACCACTTCGACGCTATCGAGAAGCACGCCGCCCGCGCGGAGCTGGTGGGGGTGTGCGACGTGGATCCGGCGGCCCTGGCCCGGGCGGTGGAGCGCACCGGGGCTCCGGGGTTTCGATCGCTGGAGGCGCTGCTCGCGGGCTGTGACGCCGATGTTATCATCCTGGCGACGCCGAGCGGATTGCATGCCGACCAGGCGGTCCAGGTCGCCGAGGCTGGCCGCCACGTGATGACGGAAAAGCCCATGGCCACCCGTTGGCAGGATGGGAAACGCATGGTCCACGCCTGTGATCAGGCGGGCGTCCACCTGTTCGTGGTCAAGCAGAACCGCCGGAACGCTACCCTGCAGCTGCTCAAGCGCGCGGTGGAGAAGGGCCGGTTCGGTCGGATCTACATGGTGAACATCAATGTGTTCTGGAGCCGGCCACAGTCGTATTACGACAGCGCCGCCTGGCGGGGAACCTGGGAGTTCGACGGTGGCGCGTTCATGAACCAGGCGAGCCACTACGTGGACCTGCTCGACTGGCTGATCGGCCCGGTCGAGAGCGTCCAGGCATACACCGCCACCCTGGAGCGGAACATTCAGGTCGAGGACACCGGAGTAGTGAGCATCCGTTGGCGTACCGGGGCGTTGGGGTCGATGAACGTTACCATGCTCACTTACCCCAAGAATCTGGAGGGCTCGATCACCATCATCGGAGAAAAGGGCACCGTCCGCATCGGTGGTGTAGCAGTCAACCGGATCGATCACTGGGAGTTTGCCGACACAGACCCCGACGACGCCAAGGTCGAGCAGGCGAGCTATGACACCACCTCTGTGTACGGCTTCGGGCACCCGCTCTACTACGATAACGTGATCAAGTCCCTCCGGGGTGAGGCGCTCCCCGACACCGACGGCCGCGAGGGGCTCCACTCACTGGAGGTTCTGATCGCCACCTACCAGTCCGCGCGCGATGGGCGCCGAGTGGCCTTGCCGCTGGAGTACTAGGGGTCTAGGGCTTGGTGAAGACGTAGTTCGCCGTGCAGGGCAGAAAACGCTGCAGGATCGGGGCTCGGCCAAGCAGGGAATAGTAAAGTAGGGGACCGGGCTTTCGATTCAACACGCTGGGGTAGAAGTCAACCTCGCAGCGGAGTCCTACCTCTCTGGCAAGCAACTCGATTTTCCCCCAGATGAGAACGTCTTCCGGCACCGTCGGGCGGATGCGATTCACCCGCCTATAGGCCAGTGCATGGAGGTAGCGGGGGCACGAGGGCTCATAGAGATAGAGGCAGGAGCCTCCAGGCCGCAGGACCCGCATCACCTCGCGCAGGGTTCGACGGTGAGCTCCAAAGTGGTGCGCCGAGGCATAGCAGAAAACCAGGTCGAGCGACTCATCCGCCTCGTCGAGCTGGTAGCTGAGGGTCGGGTAGACCCGGTCCAACCGGACCTGACAGAGGTGCTCCCATTTCGGCACCGAGGCAAGTCCGACATCGCTGATATCGGTCGCGACGACCGCGGCAGCGGGAAACAGCCGCTTTACCAGGCATGACGCCCAACCCCACCCGGCACCCAGCTCGAGCATGGTCCCCGCGCCTTCGAATTGCCCGCGGTAGCGGTTCACCATGTCCAGCAGCACCCGCGCATCCCCTGACTTCTTGAGGAAGTTCAAGACTGCATCGGACTCTGGGCCCTCGGTGGGCGACTGTTCCCAGTTCTGAACCTCGATGCTTTGCCGCTCGACCAGATCTCGACTCGACATGACGACAACCTAGTGTCGTAAGTCCAGCAGGGGGAGGTTTGGTTGGAAATTGCGTGTCTTTCTGACCCGTGGGCTGCTCTAATTGGGCGGGCCCACCCTTGCTTTCGGTGGTTGGACGGTCTATCCATGCGGGCTCTAGGCTTGCGGCTGACTTGTATTTAGCTATGTTCGCCGTGGCGGCTAACTGGTGGCGCACGACTTGCTTAGAGGCGGGTTGTCAGCGGCATATGGAGCCCGGTCGGCGTCGATTGGAGTAACAATTCGGAGAAACCTGCTGGTGTGATGGAGATCCTCCCCTTGGGATTGTGTCCATGCCTGCGGTAGGCCAGCCTTCATTCGAGGCCCGCTTTCCAAGCTCCCCGGTGGCCCAAGAGGTCGCGGTCAGCCCCAACACGACCCCGATCGATTCTCATCCAATCAAAACGGCTATGGAGCGGCTCACTCTCACCCAGCGGGCGCCCCAGATCATGCGGCGGCATCTGGTTCGGACCGCCGTCCGGGTTGCGGTGCTCCTCGCGGGTGATACGGCTGCTCTTCTCCTTCTACGGGTCACGCTCCATGGCGTGAGAGATCTGGGATGGCTGGGGCCAGCCACCAGCTCCCTCGTCAATCAGATCATCCCGCAGGGCGCCCTCCCGCTGGTGCAGCTGTTACCCGCCATTCTGCTCGGGCTTCTTGCGCTCGATACGTACGGCGCCAGCGATCGGCGGCGCGATGCGGGACGACTGGTTGCCGGCGCCACCCTGGGTCTGGGTCTGCCATTCTGGGGCCACCTGTGGAACCACTTCACCCCGTGGGCGCTCCCCGGTTTCATCCTGCTGGCTGCCCTGATCGGGATGACTCTGATTGC
This sequence comes from uncultured Gemmatimonadales bacterium, assembly GCA_963742755.1. Lineage (GTDB taxonomy): Bacteria > Gemmatimonadota > Gemmatimonadetes > Gemmatimonadales > GWC2-71-9 > CAVVWJ01. Next base: position 257,726 of record CAVUMU010000010.1, on the reverse strand, counting down.
CGAGCGTCACCTCATCGATCACGTGGTCCGGACCCTCTGGCCCATCGGGCCCGGGGCGGCGCGCGCGCTATTGATCGGGCGACCCGACTCGGCTCGCCGCGCCCTGGAACACCCGGCGCTGTCGGATGCCCGCGAGTTTGCCTTTGGGGGCATTATCGATCCGGACGACTTTGGAACCCGGGCAGAGCACGGCGGTTTCAGCCGCCTGTGCGAGACGATCAAGCGCTACCGGGCGGACACGCTCGTCCTGAGCGGCCCCCTGGATGACCAGGCCCTGGCACTGGTGATCGACGCCGCCGGCGCCGCCGGCTGCCAACTCTACGCCCTGCCGCGGGCCTTCGCGGTCGGAGGGGTCGAGTCGCGTATGGTGTGGCGCCGGGGGGCCCCTCTGGTGGCACTGAACCGGCCCGGGCTCCGCGGGCGCCAACTCCTGGTGAAGCGCACGCTGGATGTGGCGCTCTCGGGGCTGGGCATGATCGTGCTGAGTCCGGTGTTTGCCGCAGTTGCCGTGGCGGTGTACATCTCGTCGCCCGGGCCGATCTTCTTCCGGCAGAACAGGGTGGGCCTGGGCGGCAAGGTATTCAAGATCACCAAGTTCCGCAGTATGGTGCACGACGCGGAGTCGCTGCTGGACGACCTGACGCCGAAAAGCCTCTACAGTGACCGTCGCCTGTTCAAAGTGAAGGACGATCCACGGGTCACCCGCCTGGGCAATTTCCTCCGGCGGAGCAGTCTCGACGAGCTTCCCCAACTCTGGAACGCCTTCGTCGGCAACATGTCGCTGGTGGGCCCGAGGCCCCCGCTGCCGAGCGAGGTGGACCTGTACGAGGAGCACCACTACACGAGATTCGATGTAAAGCCCGGGATCACGGGCCCCTGGCAGGTGAACGGGCGGAACACGATCACCGACTTCGAGGAGGTGATCCGGCTGGAGGTCGATTACATTCGCGAGTGGACGATCTGGAAAGATCTCGGCCTGCTGCTGCGCACCATCCCTGCCGTGCTCAATATGCGCGGAGCGCATTGACCCCGGAGCACCTCATCCCGATCTCCGACTCCCGCCCCTTGCCTGCCGACCACCAGTTGCGGCATCCCCATCCGAAATCCTCCGACGCAGCGCCGCCATGCCGGATCTGTGGCGCAAGCTCCTGGACGGCCCTCTACCAGGGTGCCATTCGGGACGGTCAATTCGGATCGCTCACTGCGGAGCCGCAGAGCATCCTGCGATGTGGCGGCTGCGGGGCCGGCCACCTGAGCGGCTCCCCGGCAGTCGATTACGAGTCGGTCGCCTACCGCGACCTGGTGGACGGGGGCAACTCCCCGGAGCGGTTCTATGCCGTGCACGATCACGAGCAGCCCGACAAGCTGCGCCGGCTGGGCACGAGTACGCTTCGCGGCAAGGTCGTGGCGGACGTCGGATGCGGGGCGGGCTCGTTCCTCGATCTGGTTCGAGGGGTCAGCCGGGCCACTCTGGCGATCGAGCCGGCGACCAGCTACCATGCGGCCCTCGCGGCCAAGGGACATCTCACCTTTCCTTACTGCAAGGATGTCCCCCCCGAGTGGCTCGGCAAGGTGGACGTGGTGGTGTGTTTCAGCGTGGTGGAGCACGCGGAGGATCCACTCGCGCTGCTCCGCGATATCAGGGCCCTGATGCGCCCGGGCGGCGAGCTGCTGATCAGCACCCCCAACCTGCGGGACTGGCTGCTGGAGATGCTCCCTGAGGATTACGCTGCCTTCTTCTATCGCACGGTGCATCGCTGGTATTTTGACGCGGACAGTCTTTCTGCCCTGGCGGAAGCCGCCGGGCTTACGGTCTCCGAGATTCAGTGCGTGCAGCGTTTCGACTTGGCGAACGTCCTGCTCTGGCTCCGTGACCGCCGGCCGTCCGGCTTGGGTAAGGTACCCATCGATGCCGTGGTGAGCGCGGCATTCTGCCGCTGGCTGGAGAGCAGCGGACGGGCCGACTATCTGTACGCCAGGCTGCATACCTGACAGGTGGCTGGCCGCTGCTGCCGGCCGGCCCGGCACACCAATCGGCAACGTAGGGAGAGCTGCATGCGGCGGATCAAGATCTACGGGGCCGGATCGATCGGAAATCACCTTGCCCACGCTTCCAGGCGAATGGGATGGTCGGTGACCGTGTGTGACGTCAGCTCGGCGGCGCTCGAGCGGATGCAGCACGAGATCTACCCTTCCCGCTACGGCCAGTGGGACAGCGCCATCCGGCTGCACCTGAACGCGGAAGCGCCCAGCGGGGGTTTCGACCATATCTTCATCGGCACCCCGCCGGAGCATCACCTGCCGCTCGCCCTCCGGTCTCTGGACGAGTCCCCAGCCACCATCATCGTCGAGAAGCCGGTGTGTCTCCCTTCGCTGGCGCACGCGCAGGAGCTTTGGCAGCGTGCCCGTGATCGGCCAACCAGAGTTTACGTGGGATACGATCACGTCGTGGGGCGGGCCACGCAACAGGCCGAAGCGCTGATCGCCGCAGGCGAGCTTGGGGAGATCCAGACCCTGGATGTGGAGTTCCGTGAGCACTGGGGCGGGATCTTTGCGGCCCATCCCTGGCTCGACGGCCCGGCCGACAGCTATCTGGGGTTCTGGGAGAAGGGCGGGGGAGCCAGCGGCGAGCACTCGCACGCCATCAACCTGTGGCAGCATTTTGCTCATCATGTGGGCGCCGGCCGGGTTGTCGAGGTCGATGCCCGGCTGCACTATGTCAACGAAGGGGCGGCATATTACGACGACCTGTGCCTCTTGAATCTGCAGACGGAACGGGGGCTGGTCGGGCGAGTGGTGCAGGACGTGGTCACCAGGCCCCACCGCAAACGGGCCAGGATTCAAGGGACCGAGGGAGCGATCGAGTGGATCTGCAACTACAACCCCGAGGGAGATGCCGTGCGCCTGCTGCGCCCTGGGAAGGCGGATGAGATTCTGCCGTTTCCCAAGCGCCGGCCGGACGATTTCGTCCGGGAGCTCGAGCACATAGAGGCGGACCTGCTTGGGCCAGGCGGCACCTCGGGGATCGCGCTGGAGCGGGGTCTCGACACCATGCTGGTGGTCGCGGCAGCCCACCGGTCGGAGCAGGACGGACGGCGAATGCGGCTCGACCACGAGCAAGGCTACACGCTGGACGCCCTGGGGCCGTCCGATGCCGCCGAACGGGAGTATCCGACGGTGAGGAGCGCCAAGTGAACGGTGACTTCGATTTCAGCGGCCTGTTCGTGCTCGACATGGCCAACAACCACCAGGGTCAGCTGGAACACGGCCGGCGCATCATCCGCGATGTGGCCGCGGTTACCCGCTCGCGCGGCGTTCGTGCGGCGCTGAAATTCCAGTTTCGGGATCTCGACACGTTCATCCACCCGGGGCACCGGAGCGGGAGCACCAACAAGCACATTCCTCGCTTCCTCTCCACCCGCCTGAGCGGTCAGGAGTTCGCCGCCCTCACCGAGGAAGTGCGCCGGCAGGGTCTCGTCACCATGAGCACGCCCTTCGACGAGCGGTCGGTGGAGCTGATCCGGCAGCTGAACATCGAGGTGGTCAAGGTGGCGAGCTGCTCGGCCACCGATTGGCCGCTGCTGGAGAAGATCGCGGAGTGCAATAAGCCGGTGATCTTTTCGACCGGCGGGCTGACCCTGAAGGAAATTGACGATCTCGTCAGCTTCTTCGATCACCGCCGAGTCCAGTTCGGCATCATGCACTGCGTCTCCATCTACCCGACGCCCGACGATCGTATGCAGCTGCAGCAGATCGAAACCCTGCGAAAGCGGTACCCCCACACCACCATCGGGTTCTCCACCCACGAGCGGCCCGAGGAAACCATGCCCGTCGTGGTAGCAGTGGCCAAGGGCGCGCGCATGCTGGAGCGGCACGTTGGAGTGGAGACTGAGGCCATCAAGCTCAACGCCTACTCGTCCACTCCCGCTCACCTCGCGGCCTGGATTGACGCGGCTCAGCGGGCACTCGCCCTCGAGGGCCAGACGATCCGGCCGCCGGCCTCGGACGAAGAGCTGGATTCCCTGATCTCTCTGCGGCGCGGAGTGTACGCCCGCCGGGCCATCAAGGCGGGAACCACGCTGAGCGCGGACGACGTGTATTTCGCCATGCCGTGCGGCGATGGCCAGCTCAGCTCCGGCCAGTTCAAGCCCGGGATCGTGTCTCACGAGGCGCTGGCGGCCGAGCAGCCACTCTGTGTCGCGTCGCTCGATGTGCCTCACAATTCCGAGCAGCAGGTCCTGTTCACGGCCATCCATTCGATCAAGGCCATGTTGAACGAAGCGCGGGTCGTCCTGAACACCGATTTCGAGGCGGAGTTCTCCCACCACTATGGGCTGGGCCAGTTCAAGGAGTGGGGCGCCACCATCATCAGCTGCGTCAACCGCAGCTATTGCAAGAAGCTCGTCATCCAGACCCCGGGACAGCGGCACCCTTCCCACTATCACAAGCGCAAGGAAGAGACCTTCCAGGTACTGCACGGAATCCTGGAGGTGGAGATCGATGGCCGCCGCCGGACGCTCCATCCGGGCGACACCCTCCTGGTACAGCAAGGGGTGTGGCATAAGTTCTGGACCGAGAGCGGTGTGATCTTCGAGGAGATATCCACCACGCACTACAACGATGACTCGTTCTACGAAGACAAGGAGATCAACCGGCTCGATCGGTCCGAGCGGAAGACCGTGGTGAACCACTGGGGCCGCTACCAGATATGACGCTGTGTGTGGTCTTCGATTTCGACGGAGTGCTGGTGGAGTCCAATGCGGTCAAGCGGGGTGCCTATCGGGACATCTTTGCATCTGTGCCGGACAGCCGGCCGGTCGTGGATGAGGTGCTCGGAGCGGATACCGAGGATGACCGTTTCGGTGTGATCCGGGCGATCCTCCGGGGCCTGGGGCAGGCAGCGATCGACCTGGACGCCCAGGTGGTGCGGTATGCCGAGCGCTACAATACGATCTGTGAAGAGCATGCCGCGACTTGCCGCGCGGTCCCCGGGGCGGCCGCGGCCCTGCAGAGCCTGTCCCCGCAGCACCCGCTCTACGTCGTCTCCGCTACGCCCGAGGAACCGCTCAGCCGCATCGTCTCCCGGCGCGGTTGGACCGGTTACTTTCGCGCTGTACTGGGCCGCCCGCGCACCAAGCGGGAGAACCTGGCCAGGGTGATGCAGCGGGAGCGTATTGGTCCGGAAGGAATTGTGTTCGTGGGCGACGGACAGCGCGACCTGGAGGCGGCCCGATCCACCGGCTGTCACTTTATCGGGGTGCGGAACGAGTTCAACGACTTCGATCCCTCCGGGATCACCATGATCGACGATCTCACCGGCCTGAGGGAGCTGATCGAGTCGAGCCCCAATGCCCGCGCCACCGGCAGGACCGGCTAGGCCGCCCACTTGCTCCATTCCAAACGCGTCCTTGCGGTGGTGCCCGCACGAGGGGGAAGCAAAGGCGTCCGGCACAAGAACATCCACCCGCTGGCCGGCATCCCGCTCATTGCCCATGTGGGCCGCCTCCTGCAGCAGGTCTCCGTCGTGGACCGGTCCGTGGTCTCGACCGACGACGAGGCCATCGTCCGGGAGGCGGAGCGTTTCGGGCTCCAGGCGCCATTCCGTCGTCCTGCCTCGCTCTCCGGCGACCTGATCGGCGACCAGCAGGTGCTCCAGCATGCGCTCAGCACCATAGAGTCCCTGGACTCCACCCGCTATGATGTGGTGCTGATGCTCCAGCCGACCTCGCCTCTTCGGCGTCCGGTCCATGTGATGGCGGTGCTGGAGAAGCTGGTGTCTGAAAACTGGGACGCAGTGTGGACCGTCTCCCCCACGGATCTCACGTATCATCCCTTGAAGCAGCTGACCGTGGCCGACAATGGCCTCATGGATTATTACGATCCAGCCGGCTCCAGCATCATCGCGCGGCAGCAGCTGACCCCAGTGTATCACCGCAATGGGGCGGCCTATGCCTTCACCCGGGAGTGCCTGCTGGAACAGCGCACCATCCGGGGCGTGCGAACCGGCGCGGTCATAATCGAGGACCCCATGATCAGCATCGATACCCTCGAGGATTTTCACCGCGCCGAGCAGATGCTGGCTCAGTGAGGCCCGACGAGGTGAGATCGCCGGTGCCCGCCCTGGGCCCGCGGTATACCGTCGGCGGCGCTCCCCCAGCCGCGCTCACCCCGGCGCAAGCGGAGGCGCGGGCGGCGATCCTTGGGGCCGACCGGGTGGAGCACTACGAGGCGGTGTCGTGTCCCTGTGGGGCGGCCAATACTGATGTCCTGCTGGCCGAGGTGGATCGCCACGGGTTACCCAGTCGCAATATGGTGTGCCTGACCTGCGGGTTGATCCGGCTCTCTCCTCGTTGGCGGCAGGACCGCTACAAGCAGTTCTATGAGACGGAGTACCGCAGCCTCTACAATCCCTCCACGACGTCCAAGCGGGAGTACGCGCGCAATATCGCGTCCAGTCCGGCTCTCGCTGAGCGCTGCCGTTGGGTGCTGGACGCGCACGCCCGGCACCCTTCCCCAGGACCGGTTTCCATTGTGGAGATCGGGGCGGGGGGAGGGTGGAACCTGGCAAGGCTCCCTCCGGAGTGGTCGCGGATCGGCTATGACGTGGACAGCGAGTACCTCGCCATCGCGGAATCGGAATTCGGTCTCAGGCTGCGCCGGGGCTTCGTGGAGGAGGCGCTGGACCAGGTAGTGGCTGCCGACCTGATCCTCCTTTCCCACGTGGTCGAGCATTTTACCGACCCGGAAGCTGTTTTACGGACTCTTTCCCGGCGTATGCGGCCGGGTGCGCTGCTGCTCATCGAAGTTCCCGGGATCTTTCGCCTGCACCGCACCAATCTCGACCCCCGTACCTACCTGCAGAACGCCCATCCCTACACCTTCTGTGCGGCCACCCTCCGCCAGGTTTGTCAGCGGGCAGGTCTGGCGGTTATCGAGATAGATGAGGAGGTTCGCGCGGTCTGCCGGACGGCGGCGGCGGCCCGGGCGAACCTAGACCCACCCTCGCCGGAGCTGGCACGGCGCATCATTCGGTACCTGCGTCTGTGCGATCTGGGGAATCGCGAGTATCGACGGCTGCGAGGGGTGCGCGGTGCCGGTCGCTACCTGGCCCGCGCCTGGCGGCTGACCTACTTCAAGGCCCTCGGCGCGTTCGCGCGAGGGCCGCACTGGTGAAGTGACGGACCAGATCCCCCGCCCGCCGGTAGGCCTCCGCGAAATCCACTCGTCTATAGTGTTGCAGTCGCACCAGAAAGAAGAACGACAGCGAGAAGGTCACCGCTGCGGTCATCAGGCTTGCTCCGCTCGCCCCGTAGAGTCCGTGGCCGGCCGAGACCATGAGGTAGGTGAGGACAGGTCCGATGATCCCCGCGGCCGTCAGCACCAGGCTGGTCAGCTGCGGCTTGCCTCGGGCGTTGTAGGTCATCCAGCAGAGGCTGGCCGGTCCGAGGAATACAATACTGGTAAACAACAGCGCGGTGGGTCCCGATGCGCCGGCAAAGTCGGAGCCGTAAATGGCTGGGATCAGCCCTGGCAGTGCGATTGCAGCTGCCACCGCCATGGCCAGGGAGAGCCCCACCTGAAGCACCAGGCTGGTCAGCACCAGGGTGCGGTCCGATCCTGCGCCCAGCGTTGCCCGATCGATGACCAGGTTCTGGAACGGAGCCGCGTAGGCGGTCTGCGGAAGCAGGCCCACGTCCCGGATGCCAAGCGCCACCGAATACAATCCCGCGCTCGACGGGTTCATCAACCCGCCCACGATGAGGAGATCAGCGCGGCTGCTGATCAGCTTCATCAGCACGCCCCACTGCAGGCGCAACCCGTAGGAGTAGATTTCCCGCGCTCCGATCTGCACTTCGAGTGCCCCGCCACGGTACCGTCTGAGGTAGCCAAGATACAGCAGCGCGACCAGGCACTGCTCCACTCCCAGGCCGATTACGGCGTTGTGGTACAGTGGCCCGAGCAGGAGACAGGCGCCGACCACAAACACTACCTGAAGTGCGGCATCGATATTGGTGAGCCGCACATAGGAGGGGTAATCGCCGGCCGCGGTGATGAGGTTGGGAAGAATTGCCGTCGGCGTGCTGATGGCGATGAACGCGGCCAAGCCCAGCTTTGGCCACACCGAGTCCCTGAGATCCTCAGCGAAGGCGAGGGGGAGATGGACCGCGGCAAAGGCCACTGCCAACCCCACGACGCAGCACCAGACGAAGTTGAAGCCGATGATCCGGAGCAGGGAGGGAAGGGAACCAGGAGCCCGGCGGAAGTAGTAGGCCACGGCGCTGGGAAGACCGAGATCATTGACCCGCGACACGATGGCGACGAAGGCGAACACGGTGGCAAGATTGCCGAACTGCTCCACCCCGAGCAATCGTGCCGTCAGGGCGCTCTGGACAAACCGGAGGCCCAGCCCGAGCAGGGCCCCCGAACCCAGCATGCCTATCTGTCGCGCAAGCTTTCCGTGTGCGATCACCCAGCGGGCACGACGGTCCGGAGCAGCCTCGCCGGCACCCCCCCGACGATGCTCCCGTCCGGGAAGGACTTGGTGACGACGCTCCCGGCCGCCACCACGCAGTTTCTGCCCAGTGTGACGCCTGCCAGAATGCAGACGTTGATCCCGAGCCAGCTCCCATCGCCGATGGCAACGGGCTGGGGCCTGGTCATGCCCTGACGCATCACCGGTTGGCGGGGGTCGGAGAACTCATGGTTGTGATCGGAGATATAGCAGCGAGCCGCCACCAGCACCTCCCGGCCGAGCACCACTTCCTGGGCCACCGAGATGACGGCATCGGGCCCGATACGTGATCCGCTCCCGACGGACAGCCGTCCCTCGGGACGAGCCATCAGAACCGCACGTCGCTGGATGAGCACACCAGGCTCGAGCTGGATGTTCCGGCCGCCGACCACGGTGAGGCCGGGCTCGACGAAGGCCCCCCGCCACAGTTGCCGGTATCGGAAGAGCGCCCCGTCGAGCCGGCGTCGCAGCAGGACTCGCCACTGCCCCAGCCCGAAGGTGAGGCTCACGCCGGCAGGCGCATTGTAAGGCGGGAACCGTTAGCTGAGGCCGAGGGCAAGACGCTGGAGTGGGGAGAGCGTGCTCACTGCGGCGGGCGGAAGCTGCCAATTCGTCTCCCGATGGCGATACCCGAAGCCGCTGGTGTAGTACGCGATGTAGGCCAGACGCGGCTCCTCGCACCGGCTGCCCAGGTGGTAGCAGGTCTCGCTGTCGACCATGATCGTGGTGCCGGCTTTGCCGGTCAACGCGACGGTCTTGCTCAGGGGTACGTGCCGGGCCATGGTCGCGTCCGAGACGTAGTGGTACAGGTACTCGGGTACCCTGGAGGACTCCGGGCGTGGCAGCAGCGAAAGTGGCCCATTCCGAGGGGTGACATCATGGATATACACGAAGACCTTGATGATCCGCCGGTCGGTCCGGTCCTTGTGCCATTGCTGACTGGCAGCGGGCGGGCCGCCCAAGGGCTTGGAGTACAACATGTCGACCGATTCGAGAAAGGGGGCCACCCCAAAATACCGAGCCACCGACTTCAGCATTTTCTCATCCAGGGCGAAACGGAGAAAGACGCTGTCGAGGCCGAGCTCTTTCCCGGATAGCAGCTGTGAGAAGAAGGCCTTGTTGCGATACTGGGGCAGGTTTTGCGTGTCGGCCAGCTTCCGTTGCCCTTCCGAGACCAGCTCGGTGAGGAGCGGAGCAGGCGGGACCACCTGGAGGTAGCCCTGCTCGGTCAGGGTCGGCACGTCGTAGCAGTCCGCGGAGCTGACCCCTGCGGCGAGGGCGCGGCGGGTGCCGTATTCCTTGTAGGCCCGCGCGATTCGAATGGGACGGGATAGCCGCTCCCGGTAGCGTTGCACCCGGTCTCTGGCGTAGGCCTTGAGCGAAACCTGCAAACCACCCTCCGTGTCGGGGTTACGGCTGAAGCACTACGAGTGCGTCGAGTTCCCAAATTTAATGGCAACCTGCCGCTTCGGCAGGGGCATGGCCGTGGCGACCCCTTCTCTCATGTACCGGTCACGGGCATATTAGGGCCCGAAAGCACGATCCGGTCTCTTCCCGTCGAAAATCCGCCCTTTCATCGGGTCGGTGATGCAAGATGGTTTCACCCAGTGTAGCCTCACGACCGGAATTGTCCCCCGTTCCCCGGGCTCCGGTTCCTGGCACCAACATCTGTTTATCCATCACTCACGGGTTCCAGGCCAGGAACCTGCTGCAGACGGACGTCCTTCCCTTGCTGGTGGACGCCGGCTACAGCGTGACCATCGTAAGTCCTGCCGGTGGGCGCCCGGAATTTCAGCGCACCTTCGAGCATCCCGGTGTGCAGTTTGTTCCGCTTGACGCCCGACCGGGGCGGCTCGCCGGCTTCTTCGGCAACGTGCGCCGCTACGCGCTCGCCAACCCCCGCCGGAACGCCACCTACAACCTCTTCAATGAAGAATTCCTGCGCAGCCGCAAGCCGTTGTTCGTGGTCCTGCGGGCGCTGAACCGCTCATTGGGTCGACACCGCTTCCTGCGGGAAGGCTGGCTCGCGCTGGAGGAGATGCTCATTCCCGGCCGGAGCGTCGAGCGGGTCTTTCGGCCCGAGCGGCCCTCGCTGCTCGTCACCGGAACGCCGGGTACCGACCACCTCGATGCCCTCCTGCTGCGTGCAGCGCGGCGGCTCCGGATCCCCACGTTGTGTGTGGTCCTGAGCTGGGACAACCTGACGTCGAAGGGCTACATGGCGGTGCGACCCGACCGCCTGGTGGTGTGGAACGACCGCATGCGCGAGGAGGCGGTCGAGCTGCACGACTACTCGCCGGACGCGGTGGAGGTGGCCGGGGTGGCCCACTTCGATGTGTATGCCAGACCCGAATCGCTCCTTTCTCGCGCCGAGGTATGTCGGCGCCTCGGTCTGGATCCCAGGCGGAAGATCGTGCTGTTCGGGACCGTGTCGCCCCTGGTCTTTCGCTACAACCACGAGATCGCGGAGATTCTCGCCCAGGCGATTACCGATGGGCGGATTCAGCGGTCGGCGCAGCTGGTGGTTCGGCTCCATCCCCAGTCGATATCGGGGCCGTACGCCGATAAGCTCCAGGTCTTTCGGGATCTGCAGGCGCGGTTTCCGGGTGTGATCGCCCTGGACCTGCCTGATGTCACCGACTCGGGACTTCAGTGGGCGCTACCCGGTGACGAGATGGTGTGGCTGGCCAGCCTGCTCAAGCATTCAGATGTCTGCGTGGCGGTGGGGTCTACGCTGGCTATCGACGCCGCCCTGGCGGGCACCCCCATTGTATCGGTTGCCTTCGACGGCAACCGGAACCTTCCCTATCATCAGTCGGTGCGCCGGACCTATGACTACACCCACTACGAGCCGGTCGTCCGTACCGGTGGGACGCCGCTCGCGGAAAGCGCGGAACAGCTGGTGGCGCTAACTAACCGTTACCTGGCAGACCGGGAGCTCGATAAGGAGGGACGCGCCCGCATCGTTCGGGAGCAGGCCTGGTGTGTTGATGGGCGTTCGGGTGAGCGGGTGGCGGCCGCCATCGCCCGGGCGGCTCAGTCTCGGGTGCCGCTGCGGTAGCGCTGGAGCTGATCGTCTGCGTATTCGCGTAGCTCCCGCCTGAACCGCTCCGGGGCGAAACGCAGGGCGTTTGCCCGGCACGCGTCGGGTGTGATGCGAGTGCTCTCTCGCTCGAACGTCTCCACCGCCGACAGCACCGACGCAACCGATTGCCCCTCGAAGTACACTCCGGTCGGGGCCGCCGCATCCAGACCCCTCACCGTCTCCAGAACGCCTCCTTTCCCGTAGGCAATGACCGGTGTGCCGCAGGCCTGAGCCTCCAGTGGAGCGATCCCGAAGTCCTCCTCCGCGGCGAAGACGAATGCCCGGGCCCGGCGAAGGTGATCCCGCAGAACCTCGAATGGCTGCCGACCAAGAAAGCGAACGTTCGGTCCGGCGTTGGCCCGGATCCGCGCCGCCTCGGGCCCATCTCCGATCACCAGCAGCTCACGTTCGGGCATGGCGCTAAACGCCTTGACGATCAGGTCGATGCGCTTGTAGGGCACCATGCGCGAGGCCGTGATGTAGAAATCCTCGCGCGGCCCAGCCGGCGTGAACGCCGCCACGTCCACCGGCGGATAGATCACCACCGACTCCCGCCGATAGGTCTTCCAGATCCGGCGCTCGATGAAGTGCGAGATGGCTATGAAACCGTCCACACCGTTCGCGGTCCGAACGTCCCAGACGCGTAGCCGATGAAGAATCCAGCGGGCTGCAAAGCCCCGGAGGCCGCGATCCAGCCCGGTCTCTCGCAGGTACTGGTGCTGGAGATCCCAGGCGTACCGCGGGGGCGAGTAGCACATGCAGAGATGCAGCTGGTCGGGCCCGGTGAGAACACCCTTGGCCACCGCGTAGGAGCTGGAGAGGACAAGGTCATATCCCGAGAGGTCGAACTGTTCGACGGCCAGGGGCATGAGGGCCAGCCACCGCCGGTAGTGCCGCCGCATGCCTGGAAGACGTTGCAGGAACGAGGTGCGCACCGGACGTCCGCCGAGGAAGCTGCGCTCGCTCTCAGGCAGGAAGTCGATGAGGCTGAACAGGTCGGCGTCGGGGTAGACCTGTAGCATCTGCTCCAGCACCCGCTCGGCGCCGGCATAGGTCATGAGCCAGTCGTGGACGATCGCGGTCTTCATGATGCGAGCGCCCCCTCCAGCGCGCCGAACGTGCGGCGGGCGCAGGTGAGCCAGGAGAACATCGCCGCCCGCGCAGGTCCTCGGGCGCGAAGGTCGAGCTCGAGGGAGCGGTCTCCCAGCACGCCCAGGACCGCCTGGGTGAGGGATCCAGTGTCCTCAGGGTCGAAATACCTAGCGCCGTCGCCGCAGACCTCCGGCATCGAAGCCGCACGGGCCGCCACGACGGGACAGCCACATGCCATAGCCTCGAGCGGCGGAAGTCCAAACCCTTCATACAACGAGGGAAACACAAAGCAGCGGGCGTGCATATACAGCGCCTTCAGCTCCGCGTCGGAGACATAGCCGGTGTGCACCGCGTCGAGGGTCTCGAGGTGACCCGCGCCGAAGATGCGGGGGAAACCCCCTCCTACGATCACGATCCTGACGTCCGGCATGGCCGCCTGGATGCCCGGAGCCGCGTGCAGCAAGGCTTTAAAGTTCTTGTGGGGCGCCCGGCTGCCGACGGCCAGGACGTACGGCTTACCCTCGAGCGCATGCCGGGTGAGGATGCTGGTGTCAGGAGACAGTGTGGCCAGATGGTCGGCACCGTGGGGGATGACCTCTAACCGGGCAGGATTCACCCCGCAATAGCGGCGAAGCTCTGCGGCAGAAAAGTGCGACACAGTGAGGATCCGCAGCGCCCGGTGCGCGAGCCGGGTCAAGAGGAAACGATACCAAGAGCGAAACCCCACCGAGTAGGCCTGCGGCACCGCAAAGACCGAGGCGTCATGTATCGTGACCACCTGCCGGCGGCGAAAGGCGGGTCCCACGTTACACAGGCTCACCAGCAGGCTGTCGGAGGCGAACTGGGACAGCTCCACCTGTTCCCACGCGTGTCCCCGCAGGCGTCCAATCTCCCGCAGAGGCATGTGTCGCGGCACCAGTCGGGGGCTGGTTCCGCGGGGCACGGCGATCTGGATGTCGTAGCGGCCGGAGTCGATCTCACCCTGTCCCAGCAGGCGGTCGAACCCCCGCACTACCTCCGTGGCATAGCGCTGGACACCCGTGGTTGCCTGGCCGAGGAACCGGCCGTTGATGACGATGCGCCTCAAGCGCGCGCTCGAGGCGCGAGATACTGGGCGACAACTTTCGCCGCGTCGCTCCAGGACGGCAGTACGCACGAGCCACGCACTGGCGCGTCGGTGGGCTGCAGCGCAGACAACAAGCCCTCGCGCAGTCCCTCGGGAGTGGGCGCCACAAAGACCGTGTCAGGCCCACCCGCCTCTCGCAATTCGGGAATGTCGGTGGCGATGACCCTGGCTCCACAGGCCGCGGCCTCCGCAACCGGAAGGCCGAACCCCTCATAAACTGAAGGGAACACGAACGCCTTGCAACCGGAATACAGGTGGGCGAGAACCTCATCCGTGATATAGCCCAGCGGGATGATATCCTGCGACTTCTCCGGCGCCGTGCCGCCCGTTCCGTCCTCCAGCAGCCGGCGCAGCTGCTGGTCCTTCCAGCCTCGTCCGCCGACCAGGACCAAACGATGGTCCCTGAGCAGACCGGCCGAGCGCAGGCCGCGGAAGACCCTCACCAGCAGCTCGAGGTTCTTTCTGGGTTCCCAGGTTCCCACCGCCAGGAAATACGGCCCGCTCAGACCGAGCTCCGCCTCGACCCCCCGAACCGCACCCGGGTCGCGACGCCAGAAAACCGGGGAGACTCCCGGCCGAGCGATCGCCGACACGCTGAGGCCGAAGTACGAGTGGAGCCGGGCGCTGGTTCCGGAGGAGATGGCGATGCGGTGGCCGGCCGCCGTGATGTCGCGCACGAAGAAGAGCTGATGAGCGAGCCGATGCGTCCGGGACATGCTCGACGGCACCACCCGAAAGTTCACGTCGTACACGGTGGTGATGGTCCGAACGTGAGGTGGCAACAACGGCAGGAAGGTGGCCGACCCCCAGAACGCATCGAGCCGATCCGTCCGGCACAGCCGTCCGGCCCGGAGTTTGAGCCAGGCGATTGGCTTCAGCACCCGGGCCAGCGGGCTGGAATCGATGCGCGCAATCCAGCGGGCGGAGGAGACCGGCAGCTCGACCGGGCCGGGAGCATAAACGAAAAAGGTTGCCCCCGGCAGGAGCTGGTCCAGCTCGCGGCAGATCTCGAACACGTAGCGGCCGATGCCGGTGCGGCTACCCTGGAGCGCTCGACCGTCTATTCCAATCCTCACTTGGTCAACTGGAGGCACGCTACCGCTTCGGCGGCAACCGGCCGGCCCGGCAATGGTCTGGCGCCAGGGGCGTGCAGGTCGATGTAATCCGCGTCGGCTGCACCAGTGCGCGATGAAGCCTGCCAGCCATCCGCAGCGTAGCGGAAATACTGCTCCGAAGCCGTTGAAGGAGCAAAGGCCGCTATGGCGCGGTCCAGCATCTCGGCGTCGAAGACTTGAAGCCAGCCATGATTGGCTGAACGCCCGAACGGGACCGTCAGGAAGAGCTGTCCGCCGGGCTTCAACACCCGGGCCAGCTCGCGCATGGCCTCCAGGTGGCTGCCCGGCGCGATCTCTCCCTCAGGCCGATCGGTGTAAAAGCGGGTGTTGTCGAGCCCGATGTGCTCGATGGTCGAGAGGCAGGTGACGCAATCGAAATACGAGTCGCGAAAGCAGGTGCGGCGGAGGTCCTGATAAATGTAGGAAACCCCCCAGCTCCAGTAACTCTGCTGCTCCGGGGCAAGGGTACAGATGAAAACGGTCTTCGAGGCGATGGCAGGCGAAGAGAGCAGGTAGCCAAAGTTGAGTGCGGAGCCGGCGTCCAGGAGCAGCCCGGGTCCGGCCGGTAGCCGTGAGAACAGCCAGGGATACTCGATGATCCTCTCGTCCAGTCCGATCCCATAGGGCCGGGGAAGGTTCTCCGGGTCGATCCTCTCGCCCAGGGCCGCGAGGATGGACCGCTCCTTGTAGGCGCTGTAGCCGGAGGTAAATGGCTTCTTTCCTCTCACCTGGTACCAGAGCGAGCGGGCGAGCTGGGCCGGCCGGTGCAAGGTGGTCAGCTGCGTGTCGGCGCGGGATTTGTCGGAGCGGGGGCGGCCGAGGCTCCCACTGCCAGACCGAAGAACGCCCAGAGAAACATCACGGTATAGGTGGGAAAGGCGTTAAGGGCAAAGAGAATGGCAATGAAAGTCGCCCTGAGGGGAGCCAGCTGCGGACCCCGGAGCCGCCGGTAGACCGAGACGAGGAAAGCGCAGAAAAGCAGGAAGCCTCCCAGACCCAGCTCCGAGAGCAGCTCCACATACACGTTGTTGGGAATGAGCTTCACGGTCTGGGCGGTACCGAAAATGCCCAGCGGCTGATACTCGTTGTAGAAGTAGCCGAACTGCGACAACCCGACTCCGAGCCACGGGTGATCGGCGAACATCTGGAGCCCGGCAAACACGAACGCAATCCGTTTGACCAGGGAGCCCGGCTCGTCACTGGAGAGCTTGGCGACCACCACCGACTGAACGTAACCCAGCTGGATGAGCAGAATGACCACCAGGAGGGCCACCAGGATACCGGATACGAGGTACAGCGAACGGCGCTGAAGGGTCAGCTCCGCGCGCCCTTGAAACCAGTGGGCGCCCCACAGGATCGGCAGTGCCAGAATGCTGATGGTGGAGAAGCTGAGCAAAATCGTCAGGCTCAAGAACATGGCCGTCAGCCGCCGCCGCTCGTACAGGGCCACGCCGGCCGACACCAGGAGAAACACACCCAGGATATTCCCCTCGACAAAAGTGCCGGATCGGACAAAGGCCCTGCCGGCTACCACGAAGTATTTCGGGTCCGCGATGCCGGGGAGGAGCAGAGGCTCGAAGCCGAGCAACCCGGACATGGCGAGATACCACGAGTAGGACGCCGCCAGGACCGCGCCGATTCGCCAGGCCTTCAGGTACAACGCCTGATCGGCGTAGGCACGCCGGGTAAAGAGCAAGAACCCCAGGACGGCGAGCGAGAGATAGGCGAACTTCGCGACCGCGTCGCCGGCGGGACCGAACCTGGCGCCGAAATCGGCGGCCGAACTTCCCTCCGCCGGTAAGGTGAATCGCAACAGGCCGAGTACGGCAATCGCGGCCACGAAGGCCGCGATGCGGCGTACCGGAACAATCGCGCCCGGGGCAAACGGAATCCGGAGCTCGCGCAGGTAGGTGAGTAACACGAGAACCAGCGCGACCTCGTAGATCTTCAGGGGAAAGCGGAGATCGATGGTAAAAGCGTAGGTGAAGGGCAGGGAGGCCACGGCCAGCAGGATCAAGCTCCGGCGCACCGACCCGGCGTTCGCCAGGGGTACGGCGAGAGCAGCTTCAGCGGACATCGTGCGGTGCCGGCCCCCGGCGCAGCCCCAACCCTTCACGCGCCTCCCCAACGGCCGCCAGAAACTCGCGGTAGTCCGGGTGGGTCTCCGGACGAACCCGCTTCCGAGCCTCCGCCAAGTAGGACAGCCCGATGCCAAGCAGGCCGCCGAACACCAGCGCGATCAATACGCTGAGCGTGCGCCGGGGAAAGCTCTTCCACGCCGGGGCTTCGGCGCGATCGATGACAGTGAGGACCGGGGTGTCACGCACTTCGTTGATCCTGGCCTCTTCGTACGAGCGGCTCAGGGTCCCCAGCACCTCCTGCTTCAATTGAACGTTCCGCTCCAGCCGGCGGGCGCTGACTCCCACCACGGAAAATTCGGAGAACTGCCGGTTCTGCCGGAGGAACCCGATGAGCTGTTCCTCGGCGTCCGCCAGCTCCTGTCGGGCCTCCGCGAGCCGACGCTCGGTGAAGAGTCGCTCCTCCCCCGATTGCGACCGTCGCCGGTTCACGTTGAAGGTGTTCAGCTCCTCGACCATCCGGTTGGCTACCTGGGCTGCCAGGTTCGCATTCCGCAGCGTCACCTTCAAACTCACCATGCCGGTCCGCTTGTCGAGCGCGATGGCAGTGGCCTGCTTCAGGGTCTCCACGCCAGCGTCCATCTGCTTGCGGGGCGTCTCGCCCTTCACCTTGAGGATGGCCAGGAGGGTCCGCGGGGCCTTGTCCTTCCCGGCGAGTGGCTCGGGAAACCGGGTATTCAACACGGCCTCACGGATCTCTCTACTCTGCAGAACCGCCGCCATCAGGTCGGCCGAGTAGGGAGTTGCGATCTGAGTGCCCAAACCGAATTGGCTGGCGAGCCCACCGAGGCTGCTGGTAAGTGAGCTCTCCTTGGGCGCCTCCGGAACGAACGACGTGGTCGCGGTATACCGGGGGCGGAGGAGCAGGACCACTACAGCGGTAACCAGCGCGAACGCGAGGGCGGTCAGGGCGATCAGCTTACGCCGGCGAACCAGGGGAGTAAGCAGGTCGAAGACAGAGACATCTCCCTTGTCGGGCTCGGGAGGCGCCGTCACCGGGTCACCACGATGATTGTCACCAGCGCACTCAGCACCTGCGCTGCCACCGAGAGGACTCCGGCGATGTTGCTGGGCTGCTCCTGAATGCGGCGGGTGGGAACGAAGATTACCGCGCCTGACCTGGGCTTCGGCACCGCGTCGGCGAACACCGCGCGACGCTTGACGGCCTCCCGCTTTCCATCGGGCTGGGTGACGTACGCCCGCTTGTTGTCACCGAGCTGGGTATAGCCACCAGCGGCACTCACGTACCAATCCAGCGACTTGCCCTGGGTAAAGACCACCGCCCCGGGCGAGTTGACCGCACCGTCAACCATGACGATGGGATTGAACTCAGGGATATTGATCGAGTCGCCCCCGGCCAGAATGACGTTGTCGCCGGACTTGGGGCTCTGCAGCACCCGGGGCAGATCTATACCCACCCGCTCGACGAAGCCACGGGGAAGCGTATCGCGCGGGGCGAGGGCCTGCTCTTGAATCGGGGCGGGACGCTCGTGGGACGGTTTGCGGCCCGGGCCATACGAGCGATAGAACTGCACCCCGCCCGGGTATGCCTGATCGGTGAGTCCGCCCGCCCGCTCGATCAGGTCGCTGAGGCGCTCGGTCTTGGAACGCAACGCGTATCGGCCGGGGTGCCGGACCTGGCCGGTGAGGTACACCAGGCGCTGGGACTCCCAGCCCGGCCGCCGGCGGATCAGGACGTTGTCATACGGCATCAGCTCGACATCGGGCACACCAGCGGATGACTGCCGGGCGGACTCACCCGGTTGGCCCGAGCCCGCGGGGGACAGTTGCACCGAGTCGAGCTGCACCGAAATGGACTTGGCCAGTGCCCCGGGATCATCGGTTTGCTCGCGGCGCGCGATTTCGGCTTCCGTGAGGTCGGCGTCCTCGGTGACACCGTCGGCGAGCAGCACCACGTCGCGCATGGTCATCCCCCGGCGGAAGGGCACTCTGCCGGGATTGCGCACCCCACCGACGATGGTGACATACGGCGCGGGCAGAAAGGTGGACCGGGAAAAGACCCGAACCTCATCCTGGTCCTGGAGTGCCAGGTCATCGGCGACCCGGCCGGTGGAATCGGCGAAGGCGGACCGCAGCTGCACCCTGGTGGAATCATCGTTGGTGCGGGAAACAAGGATGCGGTCGAGATACACATCGGGCTTGGGCCCTCCGGCGACGCGGAGCGCTTCGCTGAGCTTCATGCCGGGCGTGAATCCCACTCGGCCCTCCACCCAGACGTTGCCTTTCACGGTCACAAAGCCGCGCACTCGCTCGGGCACGGCGAGCACCGTGACCGAATCCCCGGCCGACATCGGCACGGCCGGCACGCCGCCGCTGGAGAGCTGGTCCGGGCCAACGTCCACTACCACTCTTGCGCCGCCGCCGGGGCCCCGGATATCGGGGGCCAGGATCCGGTGGATCCGCACCCGCGCCTGGTAGGCGGCAGGACCGAAGCCGCCGGCGAACTGGATCAGATCGCGAAGGGTCTCCCCGGAGCGCAGCTCGTACACCGCGGGCCGGGTGACCTCCCCGGCCAACTTCGTGAAGTTCCCGTGCACCGGGACGAAGACGACGTCTCCGTTTTCCAGCCGCAAGTCGCTCCGGTTGATGCCGTGCAGCAGGTAATCGTAGGTATCGAGCGAATCGACCACCCTGTCTCCCCGCCGGATCACGGCCGTGCGCATGCTGCCGTTCGCGCTGGGTCCGCCGGCTGCGTACAGAGCGGTCAGCACGGTGCCGGCCGCCGACATCTGGTAGGCGCCGGGCCGGACGACGTCGCCAACGACGAAGACCTGGATATTCCGGAGCCGGCCCACGGAGACTTGGAACTGGGTCCTTGCCCCCGGCCCGCGCCGGACGCCGGAGTACACCCGGCTAAGCCGGGTGTAGAGCACGTCCTCGAGCTGCTTCAGGGTGAGGTTGGCGACGTGGACCTGGCCCACCTGCGGGATCACGATGAAACCTTCGCGGTTCACGTCAAGCGAGTAGGCCTGCTCCACGTCCCCGGTGAGGATCAGGACCAGGAGATCACCCGAGCCCAGCCGGTAGTTGGCGTCTACCGGCCCCGATTGGGTGGCCTGGAATCGGGTGGTGGCGCGGCGAAACGTCTCCAGGCCGAAGATCTTGAGGCCCTGTCCCTGGAAGACGCGGATCGAGTCGGCCAGGGAATCGGCCCGCGCCGAGTCCGCCTTGAGAAAGCGAAGGGAGTCCAGCAGTGCCCGAAGCGAGTCAGACAACACCAGCATGGAATCCTGTACCGCAAGCGAATCGGCCTCGGTGTCGCTCAGGATACCCAGAGCGGTGACGGCTTCCAGGGTCTTGGAACCGGGCCGAACCTGCTTGGTGGTGTCGGCGCCCGTGAGGTAGTCGTCCAGCAGATTCTCGGGATAGCCAGCCGCGCGGAGACGCGAGCGCACCTGATCGGGCGTGAGTCCCGATTGCAGCAAACGCTGCCGGAGCTGGGTGACCAGCTGTGGCTGGGACTGGAGCATCTCCCGCGCCTGGTCGGGCGTCGGGAGCTGCTGGCCGGGCTGGACCTGGGGCACCTGCGCCCTCACCGCGGGGGCGGATAGTGCCGCAGCCACCCCGAGGATAGCGGCAGCTAGTCCGGCGCGGCGGATGAACCGATTCAATCGATGCATGGGAGGGCGAAGATCGCTCGTAAGTTACCCGAAGTCAAGCGGTTGCGGGTATTAATGTACGCCAAAAGGCGAGCATCTTCCCGGCCAGGGCGGCGTCGGAGAATTCCTCCATAACCCGGCGGCGGCCCGCCGCACCGAGGCGTTCGCAGAGCGCCCGGTCAGAATAGAGCTCCTGCAGCGTGTCGGTCAGCGAAGGCACGTCTTCCTCCGGAACAATGCGCCCCCCGTTTCCGACCAGCTCGCGCAGTGTCCCCGAATCGGTTCCGACCACGGCGACGCCATGCGCCATCGCATGGAGAGCCGCCCGTCCGACCGTCATCACCCAGCGTTGGGTGGTGCGGGAGGGGAGGACCAGGCAATCGAGCTGCGGCCAGACCTCATCCACCCCCGCGCGCGGCAAGGCACCAACCCAGGAAATCCGCGCCGCGATCCCCAGCCGCTGGGCCAGCCCCTCCAGCTCCTCCTGCGACGGCCCCGTACCGACGACCGTCAGCGTCCACTTACCGGCCAGCCCCACGCAGGCCCGAAACAGCAGGTCCAAGCCGCGCTCGGGAACCAGCCGTCCCACGAACCCTATTGCCAGGCCGGGGTGCGGCACTCGAGGCGCGAGGGTCGGTGGCGTCACGCCGAGGGGGGGAAGGGACAGGTGAGGGACGGTAGGCCGTCGTTTGATCGCCAGCGCCAGTGCGAGATTGTTGCTGCCGATCACACCGGTGGCCAAGCGCAGACTGCGCTCCCGCCGAAACCGCTGTCCCAGGGTGTAGCCCCGGGGCAGGCTCTCGGTCGTGGAGAGCACACTGGGGACGCCGAGCCGTCGGGCGGTCCGAAGACCCAGCGCCGCCGGCTGGCTCCAAGGCTCCTCCTCCACATGGATCAGGTTCGGTTGAAAGTCGGTGATCAACTTCCGGAGGGTAGCGGCGTTCCACTGCAGGCGGGCGGAGTCGGTTGCCGGGCCGCGCACCGGGATCGGCAGAATCTGAACGCCGTCGTCCTCGCCGGCCGTGGTCGTCTGCCCAGTTCCCTCGCTCGTCACCCATCGGTCCGGCACCACAGCGGCCACTGAGACGCCCAGCCCGGCCAGTGCGCGGAGCTTGGGCCGATTGGCTGGATCGGCGTAAAGATGGGAGACGATTACCGCGCGCACGCTATCGCCTTGCATCGGCGGAGCTGCCGGAGTGATGGCGAACCCGGACGAAGGCGAGGGTTGGTCGCAAGCGCGTTTCTCAGGTTGACAGCGATTGGGATCTCTGGTGAAGTTGCCGGAACCACCGCTGAATATAGACCGAGGGGCCGCTCCAAACACCCGAGGTTACCAGGGTCATGCGCATTCTGCACCTCGCGAAGTACTATTGGCCCCGGTCCGGGGGAATGGAACGCGTGGTTCAGACCCTGGTGGAAGGCGCCGCCAATCTCGGGCACCAGGTCGAGGTTGTGGCGGTCGAGAGCCGGGGAAAGGGCGGGGAAGCCGGCCGCCATCGGTCCCTGGTCACCCGCGCGTTTTCCTTTGCCGCGCTCGGCTCGCAGGAGATCGCCCCGGGATATATTGCGGCGGCCTGGAAGCGGGCCGATATCATCCACGTCCATCATCCCCACCCGCTCGCCGACCTGGCCTGCCTGCTCCGCGCCGGCAACACGCCGGTCGTCGTCACTCAACACGCCGACTCCAACAGGACCTTATACCGCCCGCTCACCCGGCAGGTCATCCGGCGCGCCCGCGCCGTGGTGGTTCCGAGCCGGGCGCACCTGGCGCTCTCGACCGAGCTGCTGGGATACGAGGGGAAGGTGGAAGTCATTCCCTTCGGCATCGACCAGACGCGCTGGCAGAGCGTGCCGCCACCTCCGCCCGGTGCTCCAGTCCGGGCCATCTTCATCGGACGCCTGGTGGCTTACAAGGGCCTCGACATCCTGCTCCGGGCCCTGGAGCAGGTACCCGACCTCCGGCTCGACATCGTCGGGTCGGGTCCCGAGGGTCCCCGGCTCCAGACCCTGGCTCGTGCGCTCGCCGTCACAGACAGGGTGCGCTGGTATGGCGAATATCCAGATGACGACCTGCCCCGTCGCATGGCGGACGCCGATTTCCTGGTCCTGCCTTCGGTCACGGTGGAGGAGATGTTCGGCCTGGTGGTGCTGGAGGCCATGGCGGCGGGACGACCGGTGATCACAACGGCATTGCCCAGCGCAGTACGGGAAGTCAACGTGCCCGGAGTGACCGGGCTCGAGGTACCGCTTCGAGACGTGTCGGCCCTGGCCCGCGCGTTGGAAACCCTGAGCCGGGACAGTGGGCGCCGCCGGACCATGGGCGAGGCAGGACGGAAACGGGTGGCGGAGCGCTTTACTCAGACTGCCATGGCGGAGCGGCACATCGAGCTGTACGAGCGGATCAGAGCGAGCTGACGGGGAAGCAGGTCGACAACGGGAGACGGCGGATGACACCGATGGTTCTGGTAGTAGACGACGAGGCGATTGCCCGGAACTTCATCGAGAGGGCCCTGACCCAGGAAGGGTACCAGGTGGTGCTCGCCTCGGACGGCGAGACCGCGATGGAGATCCTCCGGTCGATGGACCGCAAGGTGTCCCTGGTGATCACCGACCTGGTGATGCCGGGTATGGGGGGCCACGCCTTTGCCCTCGAGGTCGGGAAGCTGCCTTCACCGCCGCCGGTGCTCTACATCTCCGCGTACGAAAAGCCTCAGGGCGAGATGGCCAAGCGTTTCGTTCAGAAGCCGTTCAGTATCACCGAGCTGACCGAGGCCGTCGCGCGGCTGCTTCCGCAGGAAGTGAGTGGTGAGGGGTCCAGGCCCTAAACTCCATTCGCGCCTCTCATGAAGGCCAGAACACGGGCAGCGACACCTATTAGATTCGTAGGCCTTGCGGGCCCTTAGCTCAGACGGTTAGAGCAGCGGACTCATAATCCGTAGGTCCTGGGTTCGAATCCCAGAGGGCCCATTACTTCGCTTTCTTCACCCCCCCACCTAAGACCTAACACGCACTAACTTGCCACACCTCCGACTCCTCGAAACCTCCATTGACGGTTATGGTGTGACTGACCCCTCGGCTGAACCGCCTAGCCTTCTGCAGCCGAAACGCTTGGCGCGCTGCCGCGCGTTCCAGCTATCGAGACGTCTGAGCATGAGGCAGACTTCCGTGGAGGTCTTTGGGACCAAATTTGTCAGGCGTGGCCGGAACGCTCATTCAGCGAGATGGACCCTGACGAGCTGCTCGCAGCGCGTAACGCTCTCCTCGGGTCACTCCAAGGCATGCTCATGCCGCCTCTACCGGAAGCGCAGGATGCGGGCGCCCAGGCGTCGTACGAACTTGCGGTCCTCCGTGAGAGAATTCTGCAGGCGGCTCTCTACTACACGGCGGCTTTGCTCGTTGATATTGAAGTCGAAGGCCATCGGCTGTCGGAGAACACCAGGCGCGGCCAGTGGGTGCAGTTCACGATGTTCGCCCTGCACGCGGCACTCCGCGAGGGCATGGGTAGCCTGCCGGATGTGGTTGGTGCGCGGCTGTCTGCAGAGCTCCTCGACAATACTCTGCGCCGGCTCGCGCATGAGCTTCCCGACGCGGGGGCGCTCCCAGGCGCGCTCAAGGACGTCCTTCCACAGCTGCACAAAGACTTCGCCGAGGCATCCGACTTTTACCTCCGTATGCCCGTTAGTCGAACGGACGGCAGTATGAAAAGTGGCGCCATGCTGCTCGGACGCACGCTCTCTAAGCAGGTGGCCCCAAACAACGCGGAAAGCGCAGCCGTCCTTTCGGACAAGGTGGTTCAATACGCCCAGGAAATGCTGCAGGGCATAGACGCCACAGGTTCCTGGGATCAGATTGGCCGCAGTAGGCCCCGGCACGAGATCGGACCGGACGCATGAGGACGGATGAACCTACGCCAGTCGTACGACCCCCCAGGGTGTCTCCGAATACCTGAGCTCCGTCCCGATGAGAGGCCGAAGGCCGGTTGACCGACCATGCGGCGGAAAGCGCAAAACTTGACATACTTGGCCTGATTGACCAGTTTACGGAAACCGTTCAACCAGCCAAGGAGGGCGCTAGCTCGATGCCGAACCCACCACTGCGTCCGGTGCAGCTGTTCGATCAGGAGGTGCCGGAGGACTTCCTGCGAGCCACACTCACTATGCTCGCCCAGCAGTACCGGGCCACCACGCTGGAGCTGAACCAGCGCCGCGAGGAACAAGCCCGTGATCTCCGCGCCCATCTCCTCCGCGCCAACATCGAGGGTGCTTGGATGGATCTCGTAGCGGCCTTTCCCGGGATCGAGGGCGGGATCTTCAAGAATGCCGCCTGCAACTGCAATCACGTGAGGGTCACCGGCGGGCGGGTGTTTATGACGGAGTCTGCCGTTGGTGGATCCGATCAGCTCGTCCGATATGCCGGTTCAGGAGGGGTATGCCACGTTCGCCCAGATGGACCTATTCTCCTCCCCCTTCCGCCCGCCGACAGCACCCGTCTACGCCATCCTGCTGCACGGTGGTCCACCGGACGCGTTCGAGCCCAGCTTCGCCGTGGTCCGGTTCCCGGTGTCGGACGCGAGCGCCTACCTGGACGATCAGATCAACCTGATCGAGCGATATCCCGATGCTCTTGGCCGCGCGCCCAGTGTGCCCTCCGAGGTCATCGAAGACACCATCAGCATCACTGTTCGCCGGGAGAAGGGTACCGCCGAGGAGGGCGCTTGAAGGCCGGACGCCCGGGTTCGTCGGTGGTCGGCTACGGGAGGCCCGAGAGGCACGGGGGCTTTCCGGAATGTCGCTCGCGGAAATCCTGGGAGTGTCGCGGCAGGCGATCTCCCAGTTGAGAGCGGCGTGCAGTCGCCTCGACCGGAGATCATGGAGAAACTGCCGGGACACCTGAACCTCCCGCTCCAGTTCTTTTTCCGGCCAATGCCAGCCAGCCGGGACCTTTCGGCGGTGTTCTATCGCTCTATGAGTGCCGCCACCAAGATGGCGCGGCTAAGGGCAGAACGGCGTCTCGGATGGTTTAAGAACATCGCTTTTTATGTCCGGCGTTTTGTCCAACTCCCGGCCGTAAACTTCCCGCCAGCGCTAACCGTGCGGGATCCGGCATCCATCACAAAAGAGATAATCGAGGCGAAGGCTAGCGAA
This sequence comes from uncultured Gemmatimonadales bacterium, assembly GCA_963742755.1. Classification (GTDB taxonomy): domain Bacteria; phylum Gemmatimonadota; class Gemmatimonadetes; order Gemmatimonadales; family GWC2-71-9; genus CAVVWJ01. The sequence goes on along the minus strand of CAVUMU010000010.1, from coordinate 231,894 downwards.
GCGCGACGGTTTTGGAAGCTGGGTAATGGCGCGATTAGCGATCTTCTATTGCTTCTTGAGAACAACGGAGCGCTTGCCACCCGTGGTGAGCTCGCGACGGAGTATCTGGATGCATTCTCACAATGGCTCAGGGAAGAAGACACGCCGTATCTCTTTCTTGGCGATGACAAACTTTCAGCTGCAAGATCAAGGTTTGATGCTGCCCATGAATTAGTTCATCTGCTGCTGCACCGCGGTTTGTCGCCGGAGCAAATCCAGCGTCCTGAAATTCACCGATTGGTTGAGAGTCAAGCACATCTGTTCGCTGGGGCCTTTCTCCTCCCAGCCGAAACATTTGCCGCTGACTTCGAGGGTGCGAACCTTGAAGTTTTGCGGTTGCTAAAAGCTAAGTGGAAGGTTTCGATCGGAATGATGGTAATGCGGGCGGAACAACTAAATTTCATCTCGGACCAGCAGGCTCAGCGGTTGTGGCGCAGTTATAGCCGTCGGGGTTGGCGGACTCACGAACCATTGGATAACGAGATCCCGCTCGAACGCCCTCGCGTGCTTCGTCGAGCTATCGAACTGGTCGTAGACTCAGGAGTTCAATCCAAGGCAGAAATCCTGTCACGTCTGCCATACTCCGGGCAGAACATTGTAGTATGTGGAAAGCTTAACCTCGTGCGGCGCTGGCGGGAGTTGCGAGTAAGGCGTCCAAGCGTTCGGAGGCCCGCTCCTGCATCCCGGGGACGATGTGGGAGTAGGTGTCGAGGGTGAGCTGGATGCTCGCGTGGCCGAGCCGTTCCTGGACAACCTTCGGCCGGTATTCTCATCAATGATGACCTCGTAGTCTCCTGCCTGGCCCCTTGTAACTCGTCGGTAATCAACTGCCAGCTGGGAGCCCGCCTTCCGCTGGTCCAGACGCCCGGACTGCAAGGTTGTCTGAAACGCCTCGGATCGCTGGCGAGCCAAGACGATCTTCCCGTCGAGGTCATGGTATCGCCGGAATGGAAGTTCTTCTGCCAATGGGTGGCCGTGGCCTATGTGTACCGGCGAAAATGCCCGTGAATCCGGAAGTTAGCCCCGGGCCTGAAGGTGGCTTCTTGCTTGCCGGCTCGGCCCTTTGCCGATATCCGCACCGCTGCCTCGTACTGGTGTTCTTCCGGACAGTTACCAAAGGCGCGAATTTCCGAGTCAAGCAGTTTCTTTCGGCAATACACTTCGCGTGACTGCTGGGGCTCGATGATCACTTCGCCTGGGTCGGTAATGTCCTCCAGCACAGGGCCCCGGTTGAGGTGGAAATACTCGACGGCTACCCTGTCTAGCGTCAGCGGACGATCCAGATAATTGACAGCCCGCAACGTGACGTGAACCTGAGGAACATCCACTGTTAGGTCCACGTCAAACCAGATTCGGATCAGCTCACACTCCAGCGGTATGAGCTTGGCAGCTAGACGACCCGCTCCGGTGGCTCCGGTCGAGGGGCGACGCAGCTTCCGGACTGTAGGCCACCACGTGCCGGCAAAGACCGCCACGGCTGCGGCCAGGAGTATCCACCAGTCAAACTTTTCTCGCACCCAGCCGAGCCACGTGGTCCAAGTGGCCACGTCGTCCCACAATCCCGGAATGCTCAGAATCGCAAGGACCACCGTTGCGATTGCGCCAAGGGTTTTCCTAACTGCCTGGCTACTGTCCATGAGCGCCGCGCCGGACATCTGATCGTAAACTCCCTGAGCCTCGCCTACGAGCTGAATCTTCATAGCCCACCTCCCGGACCAAATCTACCTAGGGCAATAGAAGCACGGGAAGCAGTTGCTTTCCGCCGCGTAGGGCTCCTACCATTGAGGCTTACCCACACGAGTAAATTGGTGAGCGGCGATCTGGCTGGCGCCAACAAGTACATCCGGGCCATCGCCGAAAGCTGCCTGTCAATCTACGACCCTATCACGATTCCCTAGCCGAGGGTGGTCAGTGGGCGTCAATCGCGACAAGCCCGATCTCTGGAAGGACGACATCATCAAGTCGGTAGACTTGTACAACTCTTGGTTTATGAAGTTCGCTCCCCAAGCCTTTCGGGAGACGCGTATCGAAGCCACCAAGAGCGTTCTCGCGGCTCTGGCTGCAACAAACAACCTGCGCGACGTGACGCCCGAGACGCTCAGAGATCATCCCGCGGTTCTTTCCACCCTGCGAATGTCCACGTGTCCACCCCTTGCCCGGGACCGGCTCGTCGGTCTGGCTGGCGTCTCGAAGAGCCTGGTCTATACAATGGAGGACGACAAGAGAGTACCGCCGACGCTAAATATGGCGGCGCTCATGGAGCAGCTCACCAAGATCGGGGTGGTGGTCGAGCGCCTTGCCGATCCCGACATTTTCATATGGCTCGGGAAGGCAAACGAGCCAACGGACGCTGAGGTCTTTCGGGCCTCGACTATCGTGGCTGATCGGCTCTGTGGGGCCAGGGCAAACCCGATCATCCGAAATGCTCAAGAAAGTCGCCAACTGAAAGAGATTGCGGCGTGGCTAGATGCGCGTAACTACAAGCTGGTTCCGCCCGGAGCGAGCATTAAGTTCAGCGATATGACGCCGGGTACCTATGCCTTCCGGCTAAATGTAGTTGTGACTCAGGGAGAGGGCGGCGCCACAGTTAATATTTCTATTGATGCCGTGGTAATGCGTAAGACAGCGAAGCCGCAAGAGTTTCCGCTTTTCATTGAGGCAAAGTCAGCCGGAGACTTTACGAACGTCAACAAGCGCCGGAAGGAAGAAGCACAAAAGGCGGCGCAATTGAGCAAGATGTATGGCAGCCAGATGCAGTTCATTCTCTTTCTGTGCGGTTACTTCGATTCGGGGTACCTGGGATATGAGGCCGCAGAGAGCATTGATTGGGTGTGGGAGCATCGCATTGACGACTTGGCCCTGTTCGGTCTATGACTATCCTAGAGCGTGATCGGCTAGAAAGTCGAAGGCTGGCCCTCCAGGCTGAGCTCGATGAGGGAAAGACAGCGGCCGAGCGGAACCGGCTCGGTCAGTTTGCTACACCCACGTCGCTTGCCGACGAGCTTGTCAGGACGGCTATGGGTCTCATTTCACCGGGGAGCATCCGGTTTCTCGACCCGGCCATTGGCACCGGGGCATTCTATAGTGCGGTTCGAAAGATTGTTGCCCAGAAGCAGCTTGAGGCGGCCGTGGGGTACGAGATTGACTCCCACTACAGCCAACCGGCCCTGGCGCTATGGGATGATGGCGTCCTGCAAATAAGGTGTGAGGACTTCACGACCGCTTCTGCCCCGGCCGCGCCGGAGGAGCGTTTCAATCTGATCGTTTGTAATCCGCCTTACGTCCGCCACCACCATATAGGCAGTTCTGAGAAGCCGCGATTGAAGGGGGCTGTCGAGACGGCGGCCGGCATCCGCTTGGATGGCCTCTCGGGACTCTACTGCTATTTCCTCGGCCTGGCCCATCGGTGGATGTCGGAAGGCGCGGTCGGGGCCTGGCTGATTCCGAGCGAGTTCATGGACGTGAAGTATGGGCGCGGCTTGAAACAGTATCTTCTCGACAAGGTCGCACTTCTACGTGTGCATCGCTTCGACCCTAATGAGGTCCAGTTCACGGACGCGCTCGTCTCCTCGGCTGTCGTGCTCTTCCGCCGTGGTCCATCTGTAGAGATTTCTGACGTAGAGTTCACGTACGGCGGTAGCCTCACGCACCCGTCCGTTACGCGCCGCGTCCCGGTTGCTGCGCTCCGCAAGGAGTTAAAATGGACACGCTTTCCTAGGCTGAATGTGCGGACGCAGCAGGCGGCTACGATCCTAGGTGAACTGTTCCATGTGAAGCGCGGCCTAGCTACCGGAGATAATGGGTTCTTCATCCTCGACCGGCAGGAGATTGAGAGCCGTGACCTGCCCATGCAATTCTTTCGGCCAATCCTGCCCAGCCCGAGACACTTGAAGGCTGATGAAGTGCTGGCGGATGAAGATGGCGTCCCCGTCCTTCCCCGTCCGCTCTTTTTGTTAGACTGCCGTCTCTCCGAAGCAGAGGTGCGCAGACGACATCCCACTCTATGGAACTATTTCTCGGAGGGGCGGAGAAGGAGGTTGATCAAGCCTACCTCGCTCAGCACAGGATGCCTTGGTATACGCAAGAAGACCGGCCACCTGCGCCGATTGTCTGCTCGTACATGGGGCGGCATGACACCCCCGGTGCGAGGCCCTTCCGGTTTATCCTGAACCATTCGCAGGCAACGGCCTCAAATTCTTACTTGATGCTGTACCCCCGGCCTCGACTGGCAGCGATACTAGCGGGACATCCCGGGCTGTTGCCGAGGGTATGGGAAGCCCTACGCGCTATCGAGCCTGGAGCGATGCTCGATGAGGGCCGGGTCTACGGTGGTGGGCTCCACAAGATGGAGCCTAAAGAGCTTGGGCGCGTGCCGGTGGGGGCTATCGGCGAGCTTGTCAGCAGCGTGGCGGGAGTATCCGCCTTGGGCGAAGCCGACCTGTTCAGTGCCGTCGGTTCGGAATCTAGTACCTGATTAGTACCCGAGCTCTGTGGATTAGGGCATTTCTCGGTGGTCTTGTGTGGATGAGTGAGCTGTTGTAAGTCATTACTGGACGATCATTAATGGTTGTCTGTGGTTCTGAACGGATCGGCTGTTGCCGCCCTCATAATCCGTAGGTCCTGGGTTCGACTCCCAAACCGCTGACGGTCGCTCCCAAGCCGCTGACGGTCGCTCCCCAACTCCTGACGCCTGCTCCCGACTGCCTGACGCTGACTCCTAAGCTCCATATTCCTCACTCCCAAGCTCCTGTCGATCACTCCGAAGCTCCTGTCGATCACTCCCAAGCCCCTGACGCTCACTCCTAAGCTCCCTTACGCTCACTCCCAAGCTCCTGTCGATCACTCCCAAGCCCCCTGACGCTGAGTCCCATGCTCCTGACGCCTGGTCCCAAGCTCCCAACGCTGGCTGCCAAGCTCCGGACGCTCAATCCCTGGCTCGTGAGGCTCACTCCCCAAGCGTTTACGGCCAGGGCTACGACATTTCCGCTCACTCCTCTCCCATTGTCGGCCTGCCCCTTCCGTCCGCCCGTCCGCCTGTCCGCCCATGTAACCGCCGTCACCTCCCGCCTTCCCGGATGAGCTATATACTTGGGAGTCGGCCGGGTGAGACCACGCCCCGGGACCGTTCCCATAGTACCAACTGATTTGACGCCCCCGCCTGGCGTCCCCGAGAAACGAAACGGTGCGCAGCCCCCTCTGCCTTAGCTCCAGCTTCCGCCGCAGTCTGGCCTTGCTCCCCAGCCGGGGCTGTGTGTCCCCCAGTCAGACCTTGTACCCCGCTATCGCCTTACTCCTGGTCCTGCTCACTGGGTGCGGTGGGGGGGATGGGGTCGTGCTTCCCGATGAGGGTGATCCGGCGGCAATCGAGGTCCTACGGGGGAACGAACAGCAGGGGCGGGTGGGTGAGCCGCTCACCAATCCCCTGGTGGTCCAGGTAACCGATACCCGGGGCCGCCCGGTGTCAGGAGCCACGGTGGCCTTCGAGTTCAGCTCGGCCGGCGCCGGAGCCGCGGTGGTCCCGGAGCAGAAGACCACCGACGCCAACGGCGAGGCCGAGACGAGGCTGGTCCTGGGTACCGCGGTTGGCCGGCAGACTGGCCAGGCCCGGGTCGTGGGTGACGGCGGTAGCGGACCGATCCAGACCCCCTTCAGCGCAATGGCACTTTCCGAGGACGCCAATACCATGGCGGCCGTGGCGGGCCAGGACCAGACCGGCCACGCGGGCCTGCCCCTGGATGATCGGCTGGTAGTGGAGGTGACGGATGGCTTCGGGAATCCGGTGGCTGGGGTCCCCATCACCTGGGCCGCGGTGGGTGGTGGGAGCGTCAGCGCGAACATTGTGGATACCGATGAAGACGGGCGATCCAGGGTAGACCGCGTATTGGGTCCGACCGTAGGCCAGCAGTCTACCGTGGCCAGCTCCGAAGGATTGGCGGGCTCACCGGTCACCTTCCTGCATACCGCCATCGCAGGCGACGCCTCGAGGCTGGTGATCCTGTCCGGCGGCGACCAGACCGCCGAGGCGGGGACGCTGCTTCCGTCCGACCTCGTGGTGCAGCTGATCGATGCCGATGGCAACGGCGTACCTCGGACGGCCGTCAGCTGGGTGGTGGCGACCGGCGGAGGATCCGTCGCTCCGGAGATCAGCACGACCGACGGTGACGGTCGCACTTCCGCCAAGTGGACATTGGGTGGCACCCTGGGACAACAGCGGCTGGATGCGGTGGTCTCGGGTGTGGGAATTGCCACCTTCCGGGCCACCGCCACTGCGGGCGCGCCGGCGTCGCTCTTCATCCGGACTCAGCCGCCATCCACGGCCCGAAACGGCGTCCGCCTGGCACGGCAGCCCGTGGTGCAGCTGCGCGATGGGCGGGGAAACGATGTGGCAACCGCTGGGGTCGAGGTGACCGCTTCGCTGGGTGGCGGAGGTGAGCTTGCTGGCACCCTTCGCCGGGCCACCGATGCCACGGGCAAGGCCGCCTTCGACGACCTCTCGATCTCGGGCGCGCCGGGTCCCCGCACCCTGGTGTTCCAGGCCGCCGGGTTTGCCCAGGTCACTTCGGACAAGATCGAGCTGGAGGCGATCGGCACCACCACAACCATTACCGACGACAGCCCGGACCCAAGCGTTAGCGGCAGCAGCTTCACCGTGCGCTTCAGTGTGGTGTCGAGTGCCGGTACGCCCGGCGGCACGGTGACGGTGACCGTGAGCGGTGACGGCCCGACACCGAGCTGCACCCGCACCCTGAATGCTGGTGCCGGTAGCTGCGAGCTGACTCTCAATAACGTTGGGAACCGGACCTTGACCGCCAGCTACTCGGGCGGGAACGGTTTTGCCGCAGCTCCGATACCGAGACCCCATACCGTTACGTACCGCGCCGTCGGAATCAGCCCCTTCGGCCGACTTCAACCGGAACTGTCGAGGACCTGGACCTGCGACTTCAGACCGGACAACAGTCCGGACGACGAAGGCTATGAGACCGATCACGGCTCGACACTGGACCTTCGGCGACGGAACGGTACCTCGGGCAACCAGCGGAACTCTCACGCACCACGACATGCCAGTAGCGCACCTATCATGTCACCCTGACGGTAACGGACAATGGTGGCGCTGACCGACGATCGTCAGACCGGTGAACCCGCGGGTCCCGAGGCCCAGTCCCTCCGGACCAACACCAGCTCTCCAGCTCCGCGATGATCCGCGAAGCTCCCGACAGGCACCGGAGATCGATTACGGACCTTGGGCGACCGCCGGCGGAGCGAGCGGGGGAACAGTACAGCCTCCGTGCCAGCGGCGGCGGGACCTGGCGGCACGGTGACGGTACACCGATGGGGTGGTCAGCCAATTTCCCGCCCTGAACATCACGGGGCAACCGGACCTGACATGCACTTCGGGTTATCGCGAGGGCTTCGCACGAGGTAGTGTCGAATACCCATAGAAGTGCGGAACCCGCCTCCGCCATCTCACCGATCAGCCATCGACTTCCTTCGATCACTGGACGAGCCGACTCGTCCGGGCTGGATCCGTGAGCGTCGGCTTTAGTGTGACCGGCGACGGCCGGCCCCCGACGGCACCGTCACTGTCACCGCCGACGGGCCGGAGAGAGCTGTACGGGAACGTGGCTGACGGTTGCTGCGGCATCGTCTTCACTGCTTCGGGTAGACCGGGACCTCACGGCTACCTACGGAGGCGACGATCGCTTCGACGGCGACTCGGACGGTGAAGACATCCAGGCCGACCCGGCTCCGCCGGCCAACCAGGCGCCCACCGCGAACGATGATACGGCCACCACGATGCCGGGACCGCCGTAAGGATTCCGGTGCGCGATAACGACACCGACCCTGAGGGAGCTACGCTGGCTATCGGGAACGGAGCGATCCCGCAAACGGTAGTGTGATCAATAACGGGATGGCACGATACTGGTACCCAGACAATGGGCTTGGCGGCACGACCGACGCCTCACGTACACCGCGAGCGATGGTTCTCTGTCGGACGAGGCCACCGCAATCGGTGCACCAGTAGGGCCACTTCCCGCTTCGCCACCGGCTTCCATCGGTGAGCACAGCGTCAGCCCCCCCCCCGACACTGGCCCAAGCGGCAGGTATTGACGGCCCGTGCACCGAGATCGACGCTCCTTACCGATGCATCACCGGATCCCGTGGCGTTGAGGCCACGCTCGCCCATTAGGCTGCCATCTTCAGCGGGGAGAGAGCACGGCGTCGGCCCGCGCACAGTCAACAAGGCGACCGACGGGAATGGTCGCGCGAAGTTCGATTACCTGACAATCACGGGGGCATCTGAAGGAACGAGCGTTACCCTCGGGTTCAGCGCGCCTGGGCGGCTCGAGGTGGACGACGGCGACGATCCTCATTGAGGCGACCTGAGGGCTTGACTTGCCCTGCTCCTGCGTCGTGTGGTTAGAATCCCCGCTCCCGAACATATCGGGCGATTAGCTCAGTTGGTTAGAGCGCGCGCCTCACATGCGCGAGGTCGGGGGTTCGAGCCCCTCATCGCCCATCGGTTCATCCGTTTAGCCCCTGCACGGTGTGCGGGGCTCTTTTTTGTTAGATTCCCGAACGAGTCTCACCCTGACCCAGGGGATTCACATGAAGGTCTTTCTTACCGGCGCCACCGGGTACATCGGATCGGCAGTGGCTGAGCGGCTCCGGGCCGCTGGGCACCAGCTCACGGCACTCGCCCGGAGCGATTCCTCCGCCGCCAAGCTCGAGTCGGCCGGTATTCAGCCGGTCCGGGGCGATTTCTCCGATCCGAAAAGCATAGGGCAGGCCGCCCGCGCGGCCGACGGCGTGATCAGCCTCGCCACCACCTACGATCCGTCCCTCGATGGGCCGGCCATCGACGCCGTCCTCGAGGCGTTAGCCGGCAGCAACAAGTGTTTCATCTATACCAGCGGGATCTGGTCCCACGGTGACACCGGCGGGAAAGTGGTAGACGAGACCTCGCCCCCCAATCCGGCCGAGCTGGTGCGCTGGCGCCAGAACGTCGAGCAACGAGTGCTCGATGGCGCCAAGCGCGGTGTCCGGTCCGTGGTCATCCGGCCGGCGATCGTCTATGGCCGGGGTGGAGGCATTCCAGCCGGATTCGTGGAGTCTGCGCGGAAGGAAGGTGCGGCGCGCTATGTCGGGACTGGAAGGAATCGCTGGCCGCTGGTGCACGTCGACGATCTGGCCGACTTGTATCTGCTCGCCCTGGAGAACGCACCGGCGGGAACCCTGCTGCTCGGCGTGAGCGGTCCATCGCGCCCGGTCAGTGAGATCGCCGCGGCGGCGAGTCGTGGGGCAGGGGCCGGCGGCCAAACCGTGGCAACACCATTGGAGGAGGCCCGGAAGAAAATGGGGCCGTACGCCGACGCGCTGGCACTCGACCAGCAGGCGTCGGGCCGACGGGCGCAGGATCTCCTCGGCTGGAACCCCCGGCGGCTTGATCCACTGGAGGATCTCGAGCGGGGCTCCTACGCCTCGAAGCCGAAGCCGGCACGGGTATAGGACCACTGGTGCAATCCCCCTTGCCGATTTGCCCATTCAGGAAAACATTCCAGAGCTTCTCAACCTGGATACTATTTTGACATTTGGGCCGTACGGAGAATCGGCAGTCCTCACCGCCGACGATCCAAGCTCCTGCAATCTGCTGAGCTATGCCGCCGGTCGGGGCCACCGCGAATATCGCTGTCTGTCCCGGACCCATAACCCTTCGAGCTGCGTGCCGTGCACCGACTTCTCCCCCTGGCTGAGGGAGCGGGTGCTGCGTCACGAAGTCGAGCCGTTGGGTGAGTACCTGTGGCGAGTGCGCCGTGCCGACCCCTCGGTCGAGGGCACCGGCGAGCAGATTCAGCGGCAGTACGGCGATCTGGCGCGGGGGGTCATGTCGGCGCCGCTGTCGCAATATCTGATAGGCGGGACGGAGGAGGCCTATCTCGATCTTCGGGTACTGCTGGTCATGCTGGCCGCGCACGAGACCTTTTCCGGTTTCATCATGGCGGGAGAGGCCGCCGACTTTGCCGCCGCAGTCATGGCGCCTCACCCCCTCCGGATCACTCGCGTACCCGTATTGGTGGCTCGTCGCAACGACTTTGTCCGCGATATGGGGCAGGAAATGGACTACTGGGCCTGCTGGGCTCCCCTGTCGACGGATGCGATCCACTCGCCGGTGCCACCCAGGGACGCCGGTTTCCAGGCCATGCTCGGCGCCCTGAGGGGTCTGCCGCTCGGCTCGCGCGCGCACGCGGTGGACGCGTTGCGCCACCTCAGCGCGGATCCCGGCGTTCCCCGCACGCTTGCAAGCTTGAGCCGGCTCGAGACCCGCCGGCGAGGACTCGACGTCGCCGATTCGTGCCGGCTTATCCTGCAGAGCGGCCTGGTTATCCCGGCCGTGGACGCGGCCGCCTGGCTGGGAGGCTGGACCCGACGGGACCTGCTCGGCTTTCTGGCGCAGTGCGGTCTGCGCGCGCCCAAGTCCTGGAGCAAGGAACGCCTCAGCGAGATGGCCCTCCAGGACTGCCCTGAGCGGGTGCGCGATCGCATGGCGGAATCGGGAGCAGTGGAGCTCGCGCCGGCGCATGCCGCGGCCGCAGGGCGACTGGCGGGCTACATCCTGGATGTGAAGGAGACCTGGCGGGTGTGGCTGGGATTCGGGACGGGAGTGGAGGTGTGAAGGGGGCCTAGATCAGCCCGCCTCTTCGCAGCTTCCCGATCTGATCGAACCGCTCTTCGTGGGCCGCCAAAACCTCGTCGGGCGACACGGTAGCCACCCCCGGCTTTCCCACTTCTACCCCCGCCGCATAGTTGGCGAGCTGGGCCGCCTCCCGAATCGAAGCCCCCGCGGCTAGCGCTGTGCCCAGCCATGCGGTCACCGTGTCGCCGGCCCCGGAGACGTCGTAGATCCGCCGCGCGATGCTGGGGATCTGGATCAGTCCCCCATCCTTGGTCACCAGCACCATTCCCTCGGCGCCAAGCGTGACCAGAAGGTTGTCCACCTTCAATCGGGTAAGCACCTCGGGCAGGGCGTTGCCGTTCTGCAGGTCGACCGCCGCGCCGAGGGCGGATTCCAGCTCCCGCCGGTTGGGTTTGAAGACGGTCGCCCCGGAATACTCGAAGAACTGCCGGTACTTCGGGTCCACCACAATGGGGATCCCCCTCCGCTTGGCCACCTCCATCACCGCCATGATCAGCGCCGGCGGCAGCGCGCCCTTGTTGTAGTCCTCCAGCAGCAGGGCATCGGCATCGGCGAGCGCTTCTCGTGCGGCGGCGGTCAGCCGGGTCAGGTCTGCTCCCTCGACCAGCGTGTCCACCTCGTCATCGATCCGGACGATCTGCTGCGACCGGGCGATGATCCTGGTCTTGGAGGTGGTCGGCCGGCCCGCGATGGTAAGCACATGGCGGTCCTCCAGCCGGGCCACCGCCAGTTCCTGGCGGATCGCGGCTCCGTCCGCATCATCGCCCACGGCGCCGACCAGGAGGCAGCGGGCGCCGATCGCGATGACATTGGCGGCGACGTTGGCGGCCCCGCCCAGCGCCGCGTGGCGTTCCCGGACCGTCACTACCGGCACCGGCGCTTCGGGAGAGAGCCGCTCGGTGTCGCCGATGAGATAGCGGTCCAGCATGATATCTCCCACCACCACCACGCGGCTGCTCGTCATCCGCTGAATCAGCTGAAGCACGCGGTCGCGGGTGAGCTGCGGTGGTGGTGGCGAGTGTCTCATGGCAGCACTCCTCCCCGAGAGAAGCCCAGCGTCGCCTGGATCCGGCCTTCGAAGCGATCGGCCGTCCGGCCCTGCTGGTGCCCGCTGTTCACGACGTGATGAAAACCGGCGTTGGCGGACAGGTCCAGTGGGCCGGTCCGCCCGCTGAGCCCGACGGCCGCGCGGTAGGTGCGCTCGACCGTCCCGATAAATAGCGATGGCGTGGAGAGGACCCCGGCCGCGTCAGGAATGGGATAGGGATCGTTGATCCGGCCTTCACCCTGGCGCAGCAGTGTCAGCTCGGGCGAGAGCAGCCACCGGCTCCGAACCGGCAGCGTGACCCGGAGCGAGAGCTGATCGTAGTCGCTGAAGTTCCGTCCGATCCCCACTCCCGCATCGGTGAAGTTGTCCGCCCGGTCGAACGCGCGCAGGGCCAGACTCGAAACCTGAGTATAGAGCGCGTGCCACGCGGCGGACTCGAGCAGGGGCCCTTCGGCACCGACCGTCAGCGCCCAGCGGTCCCGGTTGCGCTGCCGGTTGCGATACCAGAAGTCGTCCACGGCGAGCTGCGCGTTGAAGCTGGTTCGCCCGAACGCCTGCCACCGCATGTCGGCGCCGAGCAGCACGTTGCCCCGGTCTCCCACGCCGATGGTGTTGCCCAGATAGCTGAGCGACAGCGGATTGCGATAACGGGTCTCGAAGTTCCGGTCGGCCCCGGCCAGGACCACCCCCTCCCACAGCGCAAGCGCGAGCCGCCGGGAAAGGCGGGCATCGAGCCGGTGCACGAAATAATAGCGATGCACTGTGCGGCCCAGGCTGTCGGTCTCGTCCTGCAGCTCGGTGGCCAGGGCCGACAGCCGGATGGTTTTGGTGCCAACCTCCAGGGCGAGCGCCTGGCGCTCGTATCCGTAGTTGCTGAGCGGTATGCCGGGCAGGCCCACCGGTCCCCAGTTCCGGTCCATCTGGCCATAAAACACGCTGCCATACTTGAACTGCGCGCTGAGGTATGCGTCCGCCATGCGGCCGGCGATGTCAACATCCCGCCGCCCTGGCCAGTCTGGGTCGAGGGTAAGCCGTGGCTCCACCACGGGCCGGGTTGCCAGCAGGATGTTGCCGAAGCCGGCCTCGCCTCGAAGCTCGAAATATGGACGCGCGCCGTCCGGTCCGGCCGGGTGAAGCAGCTCCCGCCGGGCGTGGGAATAGGCCTGGCCACCCGCTCGGCCCTCGATGCGCCAGCGGTTTCCGGCCGGCTCCTCGAATTCCTGCCGAAGGCGGGTGACCAAGGCGCGGGCAGCCGCCCCGGAGCTGTCCGAGGCGGCGAGGACCCGGACGGCATCGACCCGGCGGAACGGGCGAACCATCGGGGAGGGGTCCTCGATCTCGCCGCGCGCGATCAGGTGTTCCAACAGCGGCAGGCGCGGGTCGTCGAGCGGGATGTATGGGGAGGCCTGCGCGGCGACCCGCGCGGGGGCGAACACGCAGGCCAAGGCAATCGCGACGATGAGCGGGCTGATTGGTGCGTGCATCGCGGCGAAAGGTAAGCGGTACGGCGGTACGACGGTAAGCGTGGCAGTAGCACTCGCGCGTCACGTCATCCTGAGCGATCCCTCGCGTCGCCCGGATGACTTGGGTTCCCCGGCCCCCGCTTGTATCTGCCCCTCCGGGGTGCGTTTTTTCCGGACTTGGACGCGCGAATATGATCGGGAGCCAATCCCCAAACTGGGTATCATGATGGCGAAACAGGACAGCCTCGATCCCCAGACTCGAGATCTCGTGCGGTTCGCAGCGGCCATCGCCCAAGGGTACGAGCCGGAGCTCCGGGACCGAGTGGGGCCGCTGCGCTCATCCCAGGTTCCCGTGGCATGGGTCGAGGAGCTGCTGCTTCAGAGCGTGCTGATGGTCGGGTATCCCCGGGCCCTCATCGCCTTCACGGTCTGGCGCAAATTCAGCGGCCTGGAAGCGCCGGCTAGCGATCCGGACCAGGACTATGGGCGGGCCGCCGAGTGGACCCGGCGGGGCGAGGAACTGTGTGCGGTGGTGTATGGCGACAACTACCGGAAACTCAGAGAAAGTGTGTGCACGCTGCATCCTGCTATTGATTCATGGATGATCACCGAAGGATATGGCCGCACGCTGGCTCGTCCCGGCCTCGACCTCAAACTGCGCGAGCTGTGCACCGTGGCACAAACCGCTGTGCTCGAGGCGCCCCGGCAGCTGCACTCGCATCTCCGCGGTGCACTGAATGCGGGCGCCACCTTCGGCCAGATCGAGGGGGTGCTCTCCATCGTCAACCCGCTGCTCTCATTCGATCACTGGAAGAAAATCAAACAGCTCTGGCGCGGCGTGCGCGAGGGCTGGGCTCCGGGGCAATGATGCTCATTGATCGCGCGGTCGTGCGGGTGGTTGGCGGAACCGGTGGATCCGGTGCCAGCTCCTTCGCGCGCTTCAAGTACAAGCCCAAGGGCGGGCCCGATGGGGGAGACGGCGGCCACGGGGGAAGCGTCTACATCAAGGCGGACCCGAACCTGGCCACGCTGCTCGACTACCGGTACCGCACCCTGTGGAAGGCCGACCGGGGCGAGCACGGAAAGGGATCCACCAAGACCGGCGCCTCCTCGGCGGACATCTACCTCCCGATCCCTCCCGGCACCGTGGTGCGCGATGCCACGACGGGCACCGTCATCGGCGAGGTGCTCGAGGCGGGCGATACCCTGCTGGTGGCGCGCGGCGGCCGCGGCGGCCGCGGCAACGCACGCTTCGCCACGTCAACTCACCAGGCCCCCCGGGAGTGGGAGCCGGGCGAGGAAGGCGAAGACCGCCAGATCGAGCTGGTGCTGAAGCTGATCGCCGATGTGGGCCTGGTCGGGGAGCCCAATGCCGGGAAGAGCACCCTCCTATCGGTCATCTCCGCCGCGCACCCCAAGATTGCCGACTATCCCTTTACCACTCTCGAGCCCAATCTCGGCGTGGTTGGGCTCTCGGGGCATCGGTCGTACGTGGTGGCCGACATTCCCGGCATCATCGAGGGCGCCCACGAGGGCAAGGGCCTCGGCTTTCGCTTCCTTCAGCACGTCGAGCGCACTCGGGTCCTGGCGTTTCTGGTTCCCCTCGATAGCGAAGATCCGCAGGCCACCTACGACCGGCTCCGGAGCGAGGTCCGCCAGTACAGCAGCGCGCTGGCCGACAAGGAACACCTGGTGGTGCTGACGAAACGAGATCTCCTCCCGTCTGACCATGCACTACCGGAGCTGCACGCCCCCGAGGCCCTGGCGGTACGGGCGATCTCCAGTGCCGCGGGGTCCGGACTGGAGGAGCTCAAGGAGTATTTCTGGAAAGTGGTGGGGCAGGCCAAGGCGAGCCAGGCGGTCGATTCGAGCGCCGCGTGGTCGGAGGAGGATGGATAGATGGATGATGAACGGGTCGCGTATCTGGCGCTGACCCAGGTACCCGGCATGGGAGCCGTCCGGCTCAAGACCCTCCTCTCTGCCTGCAACACCGCGATCGGCGCCCATTCGGCGCCGATCGCATTTTTAGGCGCCTTGCCGGGCTTTTCGAAGGCGGTTGCCAGCGCCATCAAGGCCACGCCATTGAAAATGGGCCGGGAAATCGCGGAGCACGCAGAGAGACTGGGTGCCCAGGTGGCAATTCCCGGCGATGCCGAATACCCGGCTTTATTGCACCACATCCCCGATCCGCCGCCGGTGCTGTTCCTGCTTGGCGATCCGTCATTGCTCGGCCGTCCCGCCGCCGCCCTCGTGGGCAGCCGGGATCATTCCAGCTACGGCGCCGACGCGTGCCGGGCGCTGGCAGGCGCGGTGGCGCAGGCGGGGGTGGTAATCGTAAGCGGCATGGCGCGCGGGCTCGATGCCGTGGCTCATACGGCCGCGCTGGAAGCCGGTGGAACCACCATCGGCGTGCTGGGTAACGGCCTTGGCGTCATCTATCCGGCGGCCAACCGCGCGCTGTACGAGCGGGTGGGCCGGGACGGACTGCTGGTGACCGAGTTC
Source organism: uncultured Gemmatimonadales bacterium (assembly GCA_963742755.1). Classification (GTDB taxonomy): domain Bacteria; phylum Gemmatimonadota; class Gemmatimonadetes; order Gemmatimonadales; family GWC2-71-9; genus CAVVWJ01. Next base: position 216,149 of record CAVUMU010000010.1, on the reverse strand, counting down.
CCTCCGGGCGAGCGCCCCAACGTGGGCAGCTTCCCGCGGAGGAACCGTTTGATCAGCGGGCTCTCCCGGGTGACGGTGGTGGTTGAGGCAGCGGTCGGGTCTGGCGCTCTGATCACCGCCGGGGCGGCACTGGATCAGGGCAGGGAAGTGATGGCGGTGCCAGGGAACATCACCAGTGCCCTCTCAGCCGGCAGCAATCGGCTGATTCGCGATGGTGCCGCTCCGGTACTCGAGCCGGCCGACCTGCTCCAGCATTTCCCCGAATTCGCGAAAGTACCAAGTAAGGCGTCGCTTCAACTCGTCAGCCAGCCGTTGCCTGCCGCGCTCTCGCAGGGGGAGCGTGAGCTGGCCGGCCTTCTTGGGCCCAATCCGATTCACCCGGACGAGCTTGCTACTCGATTGAAGCGCCCGATCGGAGAGGTGCTGGGGCTGATCTCGGGGCTGGAGATTGCGGGCGTGATTCAGCAGTGCCCGGGGAGGCTATTCCGTCGGGTTTGATTGACCCCCACCCCAGCCGCGGGTACGACTCCTACCGCGGAGCACTCACGCTGTCATCCTGAGTGCAACGAAGGATCGACCGAATCACGCGCATGCGTTCCCACCAATACTTCGTCTACATTCTCGCCAGTGCTACTCGTCGGCTCTATGTCGGTGTAACAAACGACCTGATCCGCCGGGTATTGCAACACAAGTGTGGAACTGCTTCGATGTTCACTCGCCGATATGGAATAACCCGCCTTGTTTCTATAGAGAGCACTAGCTCAGTTAGGGATGCGATCGCTCGTGAGAAACAGATCAAAGGGTGGTTGCGCTGCAAGAAGGTAGCTCTGATCGAGGCACAAAATCCGGAGTGGGCTGATCTATCGGAACAATGGTTTAAGGAGCGAGATTCGGTCGATCCTTCGCTTCGCTCAGGATGACATACACTCGTCTACATTCCATCGTGCACCTCTACCTCCACGTCCCCTTCTGCGCCCGCCGGTGCAGCTACTGCGACTTCGCCATCGCGGTCAGGCGGGAAGTGCCGTCCGAAGCCTACGTGGAGGCGGTGCTCCGGGAATGGGGTCTCCGGCAGACCGATAGCATCTGGGACCTGTCGTCCGAGGTGCAGACGATTTACTTCGGCGGCGGCACGCCCTCGCGCGTCACACCAGACTCGATCGGCCGGGTGCTGGACCGGATCGCCACCGACCGGACCATCGTGTCGGATGCCGAGATCACGCTGGAGGCCAACCCGGAAGATGTGACAGTGGCAGCGGCCAACGCCTGGCGTACCGCGGGGGTGAACCGTGTATCGCTGGGGGTTCAGTCGTTCGACCCCGCAGTGCTCCAATGGATGCACCGCACCCACACCGCGGACCAGGTCCCGCTGGCAGTCGAAGCGCTGCGGTCCGCCGGCATCGAGGATCTCTCGCTCGACCTCATCTTTGGCTTGCCCGCGGCACTGGGGCGTGACTGGGCCGCAGACCTGGCCCGCGCCTTTGCGCTCCAGCCGGAGCACCTCTCTCTCTATGGCCTGACGGTTGAGGCGCACACCCCGTTGGGCCACTGGACCGATCGGGGTGAGGTGGCACCGGTGGACGAAGAGCGCTACGCGTCGGAGTTCCTCCTGGCCCACGAGGCACTCCAGGCTCATGGATACGACCACTACGAGATCTCCAACGCGGGCCTGCCCGGACACCGCGCCCGCCACAATTCGGCATACTGGCGCCGCGCCCCATTTGTGGGGCTCGGCCCGGCCGCACATAGCGGGATGGGCAATGAGCGGCGCTGGAACGTCCGGGAGTGGGCCGCCTACCTGCGGCTGCTCGAGTCCGGAAAGTCCCCCCTGGAAGGCCGGGAATTCCTGGATACCGCCGCCGTGACGCTGGAGGAGCTCTACCTCGCTCTCCGAACGAGCGAAGGGCTGGCGCTGCATCGGGTTCCGACCGCGCTTAGGCTCCAATGGGAGCAGGCGGGCTGGGCCATGGAGGAGGGGGGCAGGTTGCGGCTCACCGCCGAGGGCTGGCTCCGCCTCGACGCGCTGGTGCCTTCCATAGCCGCCTAGCGGCCCTCTAGATTTCACGCATGACATCCCCAGACCAGCTGAGTGAACGCGAGCTGCGCGTTCTCGAGGCCGTCGTGCACACGTATATCGAGACTGCCGAGCCCGCCGGCAGCCAGACGATCGCCCGCCGGTTTGGGCTCGGGGTGTCTCCGGCCACCATCCGGAGCATCATGAGCGAGCTGGAAGACAAAGGCTATCTCTTTCACCCCCATACCTCGGCTGGACGGATACCCACCGACCGGGCCTACCGCATGTATGTGGACGCCATCATGCGACTCTCGCCTCCGAGCCATGAGGAGCAGCACACCCTCCGGTCGGAGCTGGTGGGGACCCGAAGCGCGGTGGAGGAGGTCCTTCGTCGGGCTGCCCAGGTGCTCGGCGTTCTGACCCAGGAACTGGGTGTGGCGGTGTCGCCGGCCCTCGATCATATGGTTCTGGAGCGGCTCGAGCTGGTCCAGGTCACGACCGAGCGCCTGTTGCTGGTGTTCAACCTCCGCAGCGGCGTGGTCCGCACGATTTTCGTCGAGGTCCCCGGCCGGGTGCCGGCGTCGTCGGTGCAGCAGGTCTCCCAGATACTCAACGAGCGGCTGGCCGGGCTCACCCTCCAGGAGATTCGCGCCACGCTCCCCGACCGGCTGCGCGACGCCGTCGGGACCGAGGGAGGGCGCGAGCTGTTGAACATCTTTATCGCCGAGGGCGACGGGCTCTTCGACCTGTCGAACGAGGACAACACGGTCGTACTGGGCAGCGCGCAGATGCTGGCCGACCAGCCGGAGTTCGCTTCCAATTCGCGTATGCGCGATCTGCTCCGGCTGACGGAAGGACGCGATCTGCTCAAGCAAGCCCTTGCCTCCCGGCGCCAGGGCGGGCTCTCGATCACCATCGGCGGAGAGAATCCCGATACCCGGCTCAGTGACTTCACCCTGGTGACCTCTTCCTACGAGGCCGGGGGCCTCAAAGGAGTGATCGGTGTGATGGGTCCAACCCGGATGCCTTACGACAAGATCATCGGACTGGTGGAACACGCCAGCCGCCTGGTGGAGGGATTGCTGGAGTGAGTGATTTTTACACCCTGCTCGGCGTCACACGCACGGCCACCGAGGTGGAGATCAAGAAGGCCTACCGCAAGCTCGCCATGGAGTTCCATCCGGACCGGAATCCCGCCGCGGAGGCGGAGGGGCGGTTCAAGGAGATCACCGAGGCCTATGAGGTGCTCAAGGACCCGGAGAAGCGTTCAGCCTACGACCGCTACGGCAAAGCCGGCGTGGGGGGCGGGGGCGGCTTCGGCTTCCATCACGTCGACCTCAGCGAAGCGCTCAACATCTTCATGCGCGACTTCGGCGGGTTCGAGGGGATCTTCGGCGGCACCCGGTCTCGTTCCGACGAGCGCCGGGGTCAGGACGTCCGCGTGACGGTTCGCCTGACGCTGACCGAAGTGGCTCTGGGAGTAAAGAAGACGGTCAAGATCAAGAGCCCCGAGCGCTGTACCGTGTGCGAGGGGAGCGGCGCCAAGGCGGGAACCAAGCCGATCCCGTGTACCGGCTGCGGCGGCACCGGTGAAGTGCGCCGCGCGGCCCGCAGCATGTTCGGCCAGTTCATCTCGGTGGCGGCCTGCCCCACCTGCAACGGCGAAGGATCCGTGGTGCGTGATCCGTGCGAGGTCTGCCGCGGCGAGGGACGGGTGCGGGGCGAGCGAACCGTGACGGTCGACGTCCCGGCCGGGGTCTCCAGCAATAACTATCTGACCCTGCGGGGCTACGGGGCCGCCGGTCCGCGAGGTGGCCCCAGCGGCGACCTGCTGGTCATGATCGACATCAAGGACGATGACCGGTTCGAGCGTCAGGGTGATGACCTGATTTACGATCTGCCGCTTTCGTTCTCCCAGGCGGCACTCGGCGGCGAGCATGACGTGCCGACACCCTACGGCGAGGAGCGCCTCAAGATTCCCGCCGGCACGCAGACCGAGACGGTTCTCCGGCTCCGGGACAAGGGACTTCCAATTCTGGGACAGGATCGGAAGGGCGACATGCTGGTCCGGGTGCACGTATGGACTCCGGAGCGCCTCACCGCCGAGCAGGAGCGACTCTTACAGGAGCTCTCCAAGCTCGAGGGTGAGCCGCCCAAGCGGTCCCCCGGATTCTGGTCCAAGCTCAAGGAAGCGCTGGGCGCATGAGCTGGTGGGCCATCGACGTGCGCCCGGCTGCGGAGCAAAGAGATCGGATGACGTTGTGGCTGGTCGCTCGAACCGGACACGCGGTGGAAGAGCGAGACGACGGGACCCTGGTCAGCTTCGCACCCGACGAGGCCAGCGCCGAGGCACTGGTGACCCAGCTCGGGCGAGAAGTGGACCCATCGGCCGAGACCCAGCGGCGGCGGCTGGATTCGGTGGACTGGTCAACCCGCTGGCGCGAAGGCCTGGGTTCCCGACACTTTGGACGGCTCACCGTGGTTCCCTCCTGGATACCCGAAGCGGCTTGCCCCGATCAGCACACGGTCGTGCTCGATCCTGAGAGCGCGTTCGGCAGTGGGGAACACGGTTCAACCCGCGCGGCGTTGCTCCTCCTGGAGCAGCTCCTCCAACCCGGCCAGCTGGTGCTCGACCTGGGCAGCGGTAGCGGTATTCTGGCCATCGCGGCCGTGAAGCTGGGCGCCTCCCGCGCCATCGGGATCGAGACCGACCCCGAAGCCAACCAGGTCGCTTCTCGGAATGCCGCCCGCAACGGGGTCGCAGACCGGGTCGAGTTTCGTGGACGGGGATGCCGGAGCTCTCGCCCCGCTGCTGGGGCCGGCGGGCCTGATTCTCTCCAACATCCTGCGCACGGCCAACACCGCATTGCTACCGTCGATCACCGAGGCCCTCGAGCCCCGTGGCCTCGTCATCTTTTCCGGGATGGAGCACGCCGAGGCTCTTGAGTTTTCGCAGGCACTGAGAGAGGCAAACTTCGATTTGGTCCTGGAGATATTAGACAGCGGATGGTGGTCGGTTGCCGCCCGTCCTTCCCGCCTTCCCGTCCTTAAATGAGAGTGCTCATCTCGCCGACCAGTGCTGTAGTGGGGGCTCGGGCAAGTCTGGACCAGAGCGAGGCCCACCATCTCCGTGTGCGGCGGGCCCGGGAGGACGAGGAAGTCGAGGTCCGGGATGGCTCGGGGCTGACCGGAACCGGGCGACTGGTGCGGGTCGGGTCGGACTGGATGGTGGAGATTCAAACAGCCGAGCGGCAGCCGGTCCAGCCGCAACTGACGCTGGCCGTGGCAGCAGGAGACCGCGAGCGGTTCTCCTGGATGGCAGAGAAAGCCGTCGAGCTGGGGGTCAGCGCAATCATCCCGCTCGAAACGGCGCGTACGGCGGGAGTGGCCTCGCGGCTCAGGGATACCCACGGAGAAAAGCTTCGGCGCGGGGTTCTCGAAGCCACCAAGCAGTGTGGCGCCGCCTGGGCTCCCACGGTCGAAGCGCCGTTGCCGCTCGACGGATTCCTCGCCCGCCCGATCCAGGGGACCGGGTGGCTGGCCGATCCAGCCGGAGCGCCGCCTCCCGTCGCACTGGACGGTTCTCCGCTGACGGTTGTCGTGGGACCCGAGGGCGGGTTCACGGCTGAGGAACGAGCCGCGCTGGTCTCAGCCGGATATAAGCCGGTGGCGCTGGGGACTAACATCCTGCGTTTCGAGACCGCTGCCTTGGCGGCGGCGGCAGCGGCAGGAACGGCAAGGCTGCGAGGGCACCATGGCTGACTGTCTCTTTTGCAGGATCGTGGCGGGTGAGATTCCCGCCAGGATCGTCAAACGCTCGCCCCATGCCCTGGCGTTCCGGGACATCGACGCGAAGGCGCCGGTGCACCTGCTGGTGATACCAGCTCGGCACATCGCGGCGGTGCGTGACGCCAAGGGCGAAGATGGCGAGCGACTGCTCGGCCAGCTGCTGGCATTCGCGGCCGAAGTGGCACGCGATGAGGGCTTGGATGGTGAGGGCTACCGCATCGTGACCAACACCGGCCGCAACGCGGGGCAGAGTGTGGATCACCTGCATCTGCATGTGCTGGGCGGGCGGAAGATGACGTGGCCACCAGGGTGAGGAGGCGGCACCGATGTTTCGCCCCCTCGCTTTGCTCGGGGATGACACCGCTTCCTTGCCCGGCACCACTCTCCCGAATAAATTCTCGACTTGTTCCGACACCTGCCCTTATCGGGCCGAGAGGGGTGAGTCAGCGAATGCCAGAAGTCGTCATTCACGATGACGAGAGTTTCGAGCGGGCACTCAAACGGTTCAAGAAGAAGTGCGAGAAGGCCGGCATCCTGTCGGACCTCCGCAAACACCGTCATTTTGAAAAGCCGAGTGAAAAGCGGAAGCGCAAGATGAGTGCTGCTTCCCGCAAGAGCCGGCAAGGACCGCGTGTCCCCAGAGTCTAGCCTCACCGCCACCTTGCGGACCGCGCTCAACGCCGCCCGTAAGGCGCAAGATAAGGAACGGACCCTCGTCCTCGGCACGATCCTCGCCAACCTCAAGAATCGAGAGATCGAACTTCGGCGGCCCGCCTCTGACGACGAGGTGGCCGACGTGCTGCGGAAGGGCATCAAGATGAGGCGGGAGGCGGTGGAGCAGTACAGCACCGCGTCCCGGCCGGAGCTGGTCGCGATGGAATCCTCGCAAATCAGGATATTGGAGGAATTTCTGCCGCCGGCGGTGGACCCGGAGGAGATCCGGGCCGCGGTGCGTCAGGCCATCAGCGGCGGAGCCAAGGACATCGGAAAGGTCATGGCCCAGGTGCTGCCGCGATACAAGGGCAAAGCCGACGGAAAGGTCATCAACCAGATTGTGCGCGAGGAGCTCCAGGCCGGGTGATGTCGGGCGGCACTCCGATGCCGTTGCCGGAGGAACAGGCGGCCGACGCGCTCGACACCATCGAGTTTCCGGCGGTGCTGGAGCGGGTGGCTGCTCATGCGGTGGGCGCCCTCGGAGCCGAGCGGGTGCGGAATCGCTGGCCGACCGACGACGTGGACTGGATCCGTGAGGAGCTGGCCCGGGTAGACCAGGTCGCCGGCCTCTTTCGCCGGGGCGACATGCTGCTAGCCGAGCCCATCCCGGATGTCACCCGGGCGGTGTCGCGGCTCCGAATCGAGGGGAGCGTTCTCGAGGGCGTCGAGCTCGCGGGGTTACACCGGCTCCTCGTCGCCTCACGCCTGGTCCACGCCGATCTGAGACGGGTGGCCGAGCTGGCGCCGCTGGCCGGCTCGCTCGCCCGGCCGCTGCCGGACAAGAGCCTCGAGCGCCGGTTGGAGCAGTCGGTTGATCCCGAAGGGAACCTGCTGGACACTGCCAGCCCCAGGCTGGCTGCCGCCCGGCGGGAAGTGCAGGCCGCAAGGCAGCGCCTGCTGCGTCGCCTCGACGCGCTGCTGCGCGGTCTCGACTCGAGCTCCGCACCCTCGGATGCGTCGGTCACCATGCGCGGCGGCCGGTATGTAATCCCGGTGCGGCGCGATTCCCGCAGCCGCCCCGCCGGCATCGTGCACGATGAATCCGGCAGCGCCGGCACTCTCTTCATCGAGCCATCGGACGCGATCGAGCTGGGCAACGCGTTGCGCGAGGCGCAGGTCGAGGAGGAGCGGGAAACGCTGCGAGTGCTCCGCGAGCTCACCGACCTGCTGCGGCCCCAGCTGCCGCAGGTGCGCGACGCGGTCGAGATGTGCGTGGCGGTGGACGACCTGGTCGCCCGGGCAAAGTACGCCGTAGCCAGCAACGCGGAAGCGCCCGAGGTTGCGGCCGCCCCGAGCGCGCTCAAGATCGTGAACGGCCGCCATCCCCTGCTGCTCGCCGGCACGGAGCCGGTGATTCCGTTCGACCTGGAGCTGGACCGGCACGAGCGCACGCTCCTCATCAGCGGGCCCAACACTGGCGGCAAGACGGTTCTGCTGAAGGCAGTTGGGCTGGCGGCAGCTCTCGCCGGCAGCGGCCTCATTCCCCCGGTTGGTCCCGGCAGCCGGCTCCCGGTGTTCCGCCGATTCTATGCCGATATCGGCGACCGACAGTCCATCGCCGCCAGTTTGTCCACCTTCAGCGCCCACGTGCGCATGCTCCGCCGGGTGTTGGAGGAGGCGGACGAGGCGACCCTGGTGCTGCTCGACGAAATCGGCAGCGGAACCGATCCGGCGGAAGGGGCGGCGCTGGCCGGCGCGGCCCTGGTCTCACTGACTCGGAGGGGCTCGGTCGCGCTGGCAACAACCCACCTGGGAACGCTCAAGGATCTGGCCAGCCACACTCCGGGAATTATTAATGCATCACTTCAATTCGATGCTGTAACTCTCACGCCTACATATCGTTTTCTGAAGGGAGTGCCGGGGCGCTCGTACGGGCTGTCGATCGCTCGCCGGCTGGGCGTAGGGGCCGAGATCCTGGCCGATGCCGAGGCGCGGGTGCCCGAGGCCGAGCGGAGCCTGGACACGTTGCTGGCCGCCGTGGAGCAGCGCGAGCGCGAGCTGCGGGTGGAGCAGCACGCGCAGGCGGAGCGCGCGGTGGACCTCGAGTCGCTCGCCGCGCGGCTCGGGCTGCAGAGCGAATCCCAGGCTGCCCGGGAAGCAGAGCTAAAGCGCCGGGAAAAGGAATCCGAGCGTCAGGGCCGGCAGCAGGCCCGGGCCTACCTGCTCGAGGCCCGGCAGAGGGTTGAGGAAGCGTTGGGCGCGGCACGTGGCGCGGCGGACGAGGGTGCGGCCCGCGAGGCGCGAAGGCTGGTGGAGGACGCAATTCGGACCGAGGGGGAGGCGTTGGCGGAAGGCGGGGCGGCGGGGCAGCGGGGCAGTGGGGCGGAGTCGCTGGACATCGGATCGAGAGTCCGGCTGGAGAGCGGGGGAACCGGTGAGGTGACTGAAATTCGATCCGATGGCCGGGTAGTTGTTGTTGCGGGCTCGATGAGAATGGTGACAGAGGCTTCGAGCCTGACCGTCGTATCGAAGCGCGAGGAGACCAGGGCACGCGACGCTGCCCCGCTGCCTCGCGGCCCCGCGGCCCCGCTCGAAATCGACCTCCGTGGCATGACCGGTGACGAGGCCGAGATGGCGACGATTGCGGCGGTAGACGCCGCGGTGTTGTCGGAGCAGCCATTCCTCCGCATCATCCACGGGATGGGGACCGGCGTGGTCCGGGAGAGGGTGCAGCGCGTCGTCTCCAAGGATCGCCGGGTGTCGGCTTACGCCTTTGCGCCGCGCAATCAGGGTGGTACCGGCGTGACCATCGTCGAGTTCTCCGCATGAGCATGATCCCTGACGAGACCATCGAGCAGGTGCGCGACAGCACCGATATCGTCGGGCTGATCGGAGAGTCCGTGGCGCTGAAGCGCACCGGCTCCGACTACCGCGGACCCTGTCCCTTCCACGGCGGCACGAATCGGAACTTCGCCGTCATCCCGAAGAAGGGCCGCTATTACTGCTTTGTGTGTCACGAGTCGGGCGATGTGTTCTCCTGGTTCATGAAGCGGCACGGGATGGACTACCCCACCGCCGTGCGCGAGGCCGCTCGCCGCACCGGTATCGTCATTCCTGAGCGCGCGGAACGCGCCGGACCCGATCCGCACGAGCCGCTCTACAGCGCAGTGGCAGTCGCCCACGATTGGTTTGGCCGGCAGCTGCTGGAGCAGGCCGAAGCAAAGGTCGCCCGCGAGTACCTCCAGGGCCGCGACATCCCCCTCGACACGGCCGCCCTGCTCGGCCTGGGCTTCGCGCCGGTGGGTAAGACGTTTTTCAAGGCGATGGCCGATCTCGGGATCCAGGAAGGGATCCTGCTGCAGGCGGGTCTGGCAGCGCAGCGCGACGACGGCTCGGTGATTCCCCGGTTCCGGGGACGGCTGCTGTTTCCGATCCACAACTTGCGGGGGCGGGTGGTAGGGCTTGGTGGCAGGCTTCTCGGGACCGGGCGAGCCCAAGTATCTCAATTCGCCCGAGACCGACATCTTTCACAAGGGGAAGCAGCTCTACAATCTGCACCAGGCCAAGGGCGCCATTCGAAAGGAAGAGTCGGTGCTCCTGGTCGAGGGCTACTTCGACGTGATCCGGCTGTCGCTCGCGGGAATCGACCATGTTGTGGCTCCGCTGGGCACGGCGCTGACGCCGGATCAGGCCGCAGCTGCTCAAACGGTTCGCTCCGGCCGCCACCATCCTCTACGACAGCGATCTCCCCGGGCTGCGGGCCACCTTTCGTGCCGGCGACGAGCTGCTGCGTCACGGGATGCGCGTTCGCGTCGCGACGCTGCCGCCGGGCGAGGACCCGGACACGCTGGTGCGGAAGGGAGGCGCCGCCGGGCTCGAAGGCGTGCTGCGCGATGCGATCGATCTCTTCGAGCGTAAGATCCAGATGCTGGAGCGGAAGGGCTATTTCGAGGGAGTGGAGCATCGTCGCGAGGCGCTCGACCGCCTTCTGCCTACCATCCGCGCCGCCACCGATCCCATCACCCGTGAGTTGTATCTTTCGCTCGCCGCGGAACGCTCCGGGGTCAGCAAGGACGTGCTGGAGCAGGAACTGCAGGGCGGCGAGGCGGGCGCCCTCTGGGCGGTTGGGCAGCGGGGTAGTGGGGGCGTGTCCGCGCCGGATCGATCTCCTGCCACAGCGAGCACTGCTCCGCGGCCTCGCGGACGTCGCAGCCCGGAAACGCAGCTCCTGGTGGCGATGCTCGCCGCGCCGGAGCTTATTGCCAGAGCCCGGGAAGATCTTGCGCCGGAGCTGCTCGAGAAGCCGCGGCTGCGCGAGATATTCGAAGCGCTGCTGCATAGCGAAGGCGCCACCGGTCAGCTGCCGGAGGTCCTCTCGGAAGACGCAGGATCCGCCTGGTCCTTTTTGAAGGAGGCTGCCGATGACCTCAGCAGCCAGGAAGTCGCCACGCTCTACGACAAGGCCACGCAGATCCTCCGAGCCCGGTCCCGTTATCGCGAAATGGATGCGCTCACTGAGCCGGGCGAGAAGCAACGGATGCGCGCCGATCTCAGGGGGCGTTTCCCTGCGGCCGATGCGTGGTACGAATATCAGAAGGCGGCGCGAAGAGAGAACCGCACCGCGAAGCCTCCTCGAGGAGCCTAATGCACCCTGATCTACTCAAGCTGATCGATCTACAAGCCAAGGATGCGGAGGTGGCCGCCCGCGAGCAGCGGCTGGCCGAGTTGAAAGCAGAGACCGCGGGGCTGGACGAGGTGCTGAAACGCGCACGCGAGCTGCTGGAAAAGGCCCGGCAAACGGCCGCCGATGGGCAGCGCAAACGGGACGAGCTGGAGACCAGGATCGACAGCTACCGGATTCTCCAGGACCGTCGCCGGCTGAGACTGGAGCAGGTGCGGAATCCCAAGGACGCTTCGACCCTGATGACCGAGCTGGACCTGGCCCAGTCGGTCATGGCCAAGGAAGAGAACGACTGGGTGCGGAGCGCGGAGATGGTGGTTCAGCTCGAGTTAAAGGTCAAGGACGCGGAGCGGAGCTTGGAGGCGGTCGAGGTCGCCCAGGCTCCCGAGCGAGCCGAGGTCGCGGCGCGCCGCGGGGTGCTGGAGGCGGACCGGGATGCCGCGGTGCGCGAGCGCGAGGCCAGTGCGGTCCAGCTGGAGAAATCGGTCCGCGTCCGGTACGACCGTCTTCGGCGGACCCGGTCCAGCGATGTGGTGGTTCCTCTGGTCGGTGGCACGTGCGGCAGTTGCAACACAGCGATCCCGATGCACCGCAGGAGTCAGATCCGGGCCGGCCAGGTGATTGACGCGTGCGAGGCCTGCGGCGCGATTCTGTACCCAAGCGAGCCGGCGGGGTCAGCGTGACGCCCGGCCAACCGGGTACACTGTCATGGTGAGCGTCTTCCCCGCGCCAATGCTACGCTGGGCGGTGGTGCCCGAGCCCGATCCGGCTCAGGTGGCGGCGCTGGCTGCCTCGCTACGGATTCCGCCGGCCCTGGCCGCCCTCCTGGTCCAGCGTGGTCACGGGTCGGAGGCGTCGGCTCGTAGCTTTCTCCGGCCGGCACTGGACGACCTGTCCGATCCTCATGCGCTCGCCGGGATGGCCGAGGCGGTCGAGACGATCGCGAGCACGGTCCGGGCCGGCGGCCGCATCCTGGTCCATGGCGACTACGACGTCGACGGCCAGTGCTCCTCGACGCTCCTCACCCGCGCCTTGCGTCTGGCCGGCGCCGATGTGCGGCCTTTCCTCCCCCATCGCCTTCGCGACGGCTACGACTTCGGGCCTGCCGGGCTCGAGGCCGCCAAGGCGGCCAACGCCTCGCTCATCATCACCTGCGACTGTGGCATCACGGCGGTGGACACCGTGCGCGCCGCGCGCGAGGCCGGGATCGGTGTCGTCGTGACTGATCACCACCTGCCAGGCGCCGAGCTGCCGCCGGCGCAGGCGGTGGTAGACCCGCAGCGGGCCGACGACCGGTCGGGTGCCAACAACCTTTGCGGAACCGGAATCGCCTTCAAGCTGGTGCAGGCCCTGGTGCCAGCGCTCGGCCTGCCGGTGAACCTTCCGTTCCACCTGCTGGATCTGGTGGCGCTCGCCACCGTAGCCGACGTGGTGCCGCTGCAGGGTGAAAACCGGATTCTGGTGCGCCACGGCCTCAAGCTGTTGGCCGACAGCAGGTGGCTGGGCATTCGAGCCCTGGTCGAGGCCACCGGCCTCACCGGCAAGGAGATCGTCGCTCGCCACCTGGGTTTCGTGCTCGGACCCCGGCTCAATGCCGCCGGCCGGGTGGCGGATGCCACCGATGGGCTTCGCCTGCTGCTGAGTGACGATCCGGTAGAGGCCGCGGCGCTGGCGCAGCGGCTCGAGGGACTCAATGTCGAGCGCCAGGCCCTGGACCAGCGCATGCTGGACGAGGCATTGGAGCAGGTCGAGCGCACCGCAGACCCGGAGCGGGATGCCGGCCTGGTGCTGGTGGGAGACGGCTGGCACCCGGGCGTCGTCGGGATCGTCGCCTCCCGGGTGGTCGAGCGGTACGGCCGTCCCACGTTCCTGATCGCCTTCGACGGCGACATCGGCAAAGGCTCGGGGCGCAGCACGTCCCGCTTCGATCTCCATGCCGCGCTGTTGTCCTGTGGCGACTTGCTCGAACGGTTTGGTGGACACAGGATGGCCGCCGGCCTCACCATTCACCGCAGCCAGCTCGATGCCTTTCGGGAACGATTTGGTGACGTGGCGCGGCAGGCGCTCGCGCCGGAGGACCTCGGGCCGGAGCAGCGGGTGGATCTGGAGATCGGTCTGCACGAGGTCACCCATGAGCTCGAGCGTCTCTGTCGGTACCTGGAGCCGTGCGGCCAGGGCAACGCGAGTCCGGTCTTCGGGGTTCGTGGCGTTCGCTTCACCAATCGGAGCGTGGTGGGGAACGGCCATCTCAAGGGGGTGCTCGATGACGGCGGGACGCGGGTGTCCGTCATCGGATTCCAGTGGGCCGACCGGACCACCTGGCTGGGAGATGACCTGGTCGATGCGGCGTTTCGAATCGAGTGTAATGAGTGGAACGGAATGGTCACGCTGCAAGCCCGGTTGTGTGCCTTGTCGCCCCATGCTCCGTAGAAGGCGTGACAGACGTACAGACTGGAGGGTGGGAGGCCTTGGCAAGGAGGTCAACGATGTTCGAGCACTGCGGCACTCTGGGCGCACCTTCCGGTACTTCCCGCCTTTCCCGTCCTTACCGCCCTTGAGAATCGTTGCGGGCCAGTTCGGTGGACGACGCCTGGTCAGGCCCAAAGACACCCGGGTTCGCCCCACCGCAGACCGGGTGCGAGAGGCGTGGATGAGCATTCTGGGCGATGAGCTCTCCGGCGCGCGGGTGCTCGACCTCTTTGCCGGTAGCGGGGCCCTCGGGCTGGAGGCGCTGTCGAGGGGCGCGGAGTCGGTGACCTTTGTGGAGCTGAACCCGCCATCCCTCAAGGCACTCCACGAAAACATCGCCGCCCTCGGCGCGGAAGGAGCCACAACGGTGCACCGGGGCGATGCCATGCGTTTCGCCGAGCGGCTCCCCCCGGGCGCGTTCGACGTGGTGCTGGCGGATCCGCCGTATACGGTGGATCACGCCTCCAGGCTGGTGGCGCTCTTCCGCCGTACCCCGTTCGGGCGCATTCTTTCCGTCGAGCACAGCAGCGCCCTCGAGCTCGACGGTGACACCCGCCGCTACGGCGACACCGCCATCACCTTCTGCCACGCGCCATGACTCGTATCGCCGTTTACCCCGGCTCATTCGATCCGCTGACCCGGGGCCACGAGGATCTGATCCGCCGGAGCCTGACCCTGGCGGACAGCCTTATCGTTGCGGTGGCCATGAACGTCGGCAAGCAGCCGCTCTTCACCGTCGAGGAGCGGCTGGACATGCTTCGGGCCGCCGCGGGAGACGACCCTCGCCTCTCCTTCCAATCGTTCGATGGTCTGCTGGCGGAATTCGCCAAGAAGGTCGGGGCCACTATCATCGTGCGCGGCCTTCGTGCGGTGAGCGACTTCGAGTACGAGTTTCAGATGGCCCTGATGAATCGCCAGCTGCACCCCTCGGTCGAGACCGTCTTTCTCGTGCCCGCGGTGGATCTGACCTATCTCAGCTCGAGCCTGGTGCGCGAGGTGGCGAGGTTCGGCGGCGATGTGCGCCCCATGGTGCACCCGGTCGTGGCCACCGCCCTCGCCCGGCGGTTCCGGTTATGAGCTTTCGCGACCGGTTGCTGAAGCGTGCGGCCAGCGGCCGCGCCCGGGTCGTGCTCTGTGAGGGAGCGGACCCCCGCGTCCACGCTGCCGCTGAACAGCTGCGCTCCCAGCGGGTGGTCGATCCCATCGTCCTCGGCGGCCGGGGAATCGATCCGGCAGCCGACCCTCGTCTCGGCCGGATCGCCCAGTTCCTGCGCGAGCGCCGCCCGGAGCGGGTAAGAGACGGGGTCCACGCCCTCGACCTCGCGGCCGATCCGCTGCGCTTCGGCGCCGCACTGGTAGCCATGGGCGAGGCGGAGGGCTGCGTGGCGGGCGCGGCCTGTCCCACCGGGGATGTGGTGCGCGCTGCCCTCTGGGCGATCGGCACCGCCCCCGGTGTCAGCCTGGTGAGCTCCTCCTTCTATATGGTTCTTCCCGACGACACCGTGCTCACCTTTACCGACTGCGCGGTGGTCCCCGAGCCCACCCCCGGCCAGCTGGCCGAGATCGGTCTGGCGGCGGCGCGCGACCGCTCAAAGCTCGTGGGTGACTCGCCCCGAGTGGCGTTCCTGTCGTATAGCACCAAGGGAAGCGCCGGTGGCCCCCACGTCGCCCGGGTGCAGGAGGCGGCGGCGCGCTTTCAGCAGCTTGCTCCCAACATTGCCTCGGATGGTGAGATCCAGGCCGATGCCGCCCTCAGCCCCGAGGTGGGGGAGCGGAAGGCGCCAGGCTCCCCCATAGCCGGGCGGGCCAACGTGCTGGTATTTCCTGACCTCGATTCCGGCAACATCGCTTATAAGCTGGTGCAGCGTCTGGCGGGTGCGGTGGCCATCGGCCCCCTCCTTCAGGGATTGGCCTGCCCCATGGCCGACCTGTCGCGGGGAGCCACCTCCGATGATATTGTCGAGGTAGCGGCGATGGTCGCACTGCAATCCAATGGAACCAGTTGAGGGAGTGATTCATGGGCTTCAGTCAGACCAAAGGCTCAGGCGGGGTGGTGGTAGTGCAGGTGGAGGGACAGCTCATCGTTGGCAATCGGCACGAGCTCAAGGATCTGGTGCAGGCAGCGCTGGAAAAGGGTGAGCGTCGCCTGCTGGTCGACTTTTCCCGTACCGGGTACATCGACTCCTCTGGCCTCGGGGCTCTGGTTTCGATCTCCAAACGGGTTCGTGAAGTGGGCGGCGAGCTCCGGCTCTCGGGACTGAACGACGACCTCCGCTCCCTGTTCGAGCTGACCAAGCTTGACACCCTCTTCGCCATCACCGAGACGCCTGAGCAGGCCCTCACCAGTTTCTAGCCCGACCCCATGACCTCGCCGCTCCGCCTCTGCGTCCGCCGCACCTCGGCCTCAGAGGCGCGTGGCTCGGCAACCTTGGTCACCCTCCGCCTGCCCAGCGATGTGAACTGCATCGAGGAGGCGGTTGAGCTCGTCACCCGCCACTGCCTGGCCGGCCATGACTCCACCAGGACGATTCGGTTCCGCCTTCGAGTGGTGCTGTCCGAGGCTCTGAGCAACGCGATCATGCGCGGAAACGGCGAGGATCACACCAAGTGGGTCGAGGTGCGCGCCGAGCTGGTCCCCGAGGCGATTCGGGTCTCCGTCACCGATGAAGGGCCCGGATTCGATCCCGGAGCGGTACCCGAGCCGCTCAGGCCAGAGCAGCTCGACGAGGCCAGGGGACGTGGCCTCTATCTCATCCGCAAGCTCGTGGACGTGGTCCAATTCAACGAGCAAGGGAACTCCATCTGCATGATACTGCGCCGCCCGTAGGGCGGCTCGACCACCTGCTCGATGGCCTCGGAGCTCTCGTTCAAGGACGGGTGCGCCTGTGGCGCTCGGATGGACCCGCGCTGCTCCGTGTCGCTGGGGATGATCCGGGTTGGTCGCTCGCGCGGCCGGTGCGCCCCGGCCTGACGCCCACCCCTGGTGGCGTGGCCTGGCTCGAGCCCGTGAGCGGTGCCGGCGGAATGTGGCTGGAGGTGGCCGGACAGCACCAGCAGGATCTGCGGGCGGCCGCGCCCAGGGTGCTGTCGCTGGTCACCGCGTTGCTGGAGTCGGAGCGTCAGCGTGCCCATGTGGCCGAGGAACTGGCCGGGCGCTATGAGGAGATCGAGCTGCTGTACGCGATCAGCGAGATTCTCGGTCGCACGGTGCGGCTGGAGGAGGCGGCCCAGATCATCGTCCGGGAGGTCAGCGCGGTAGTTGGCGCCCGCCGTGCTTCGATCATGGTGTTCGACGAGACCACTGGCACCCTCCGTACCGTCGCGGCGCGTGGCTTCACGCCGGAAGGGTTGAACCCGGTGCCGGTGGAGGACGACTGCTCGATCGCCGCGCGGGTCTACCGCGAGCAGCGAACGGTCACCTTCGACCCGGAGGATCCGGACTCGGTTCCGTCAGAATGCGGCGGGGCCCGGGGTTACCGGGGCAACTCCTTCCTCAGCGTACCGATCACCTATGCCACGCCCGGGACCCCGATTCGCTGCGTCGGGGTCATGAACCTCACCGACCGCATCGGGGGTGACCGCTTCACCCACGACGACCGGAAGCTGGTGGGCGCCGTGGCGAACCAGATTGGGGCTGCGGTGGAGAACGCCCGGCTGATCGAACGGGATACCCAGCAGCAGCGGCTGCAACGAGAGCTGGAGCTGGCCCACGATCTCCAGCTCAAGCTCCTGCCATCACCGGCTGTGCTCCAGGGTGACGCCGAGGTGGCGGCCCGATGCCTGCCGGCCGACTCGGTTGGCGGCGACTTCTATACCTTCAGTCGCCTGGGCCGGGGAAAAGTGGGAGTGATGTTGGGCGACGTGGCCTCACACGGATTCTCGGCCGCGCTGGTCATGGCCCTGGTGATGTCAGCGGCCGGCATCCACGCGGCTACCTCGACGACCCCCGACGAGACGCTTACCGCGCTGCTCGAGAGCCTGTCCAGCGAGCTCGCCCGCACCGAGATGCACTTCAGTGTGTTTTACGGCATGCTCGATCCAGTTGCCCGGGAACTGATCTACGCCAGCGCCGGCCACCCCCATGCCTTCCGGGTACCCGACGCCGGCCCACCCGAGCGGCTCGACGCCACGGCGCCGCCGCTCGGCCTCGCCACCGCCGCCAGCATTCAGCGCCGGCAACTGCCATGGTCATTCGGTGACGATCTCCTGGTGCTCTGGACCGACGGGCTGGTGGACGCGCGCAACGAATCGGGGGAGCCGTTCGGTGAACAGCGTCTGCTGGACTGCGTCGGCAAGCTGCGGCGAGAATCCCCCGAAAAGATTGTAAGCGAGGTCTTGAAGGACGCTGAGGCCTTCGGCTCCCGTCCCACCGACGACCGCACGCTCCTGGTTCTTCGGATCTAGCCGTGGCGCATGCGAAGCGCCGGCTGGGACAGCATTTTCTCACCGATCCCAGGCTGCTGGCGCGCATCGCCGATGCACTCGAGGCAGGTCCTCAGGATGTCGTGCTGGAGGTCGGCCCCGGCATGGGGGGACTGACCGCTCCACTCCTGGAGCGTGCCGGCCGGGTGATCGCCATCGAGAAGGATCGGGACCTGATCCCGCCGCTGAAGTCGCGGTTCCCCAGCCTGGAGCTGATCGAGGGCGACGCGCTCGAGCTCGATTGGCATACCCTCCCGGATTTGGGCGAGACCGGACTCCTCGTCGCCGGTAACATCCCCTACAACATCACCTCTCCTCTGATCGACAAAGCGCTGATGCCGCCACGTCCCCGCCGGATCGTGTTTTTGGTCCAGAAGGAGGTCGCCGACCGGGTTACCGCCGCTTCCGGCACCCCCGAGTACGGAGCGCTCACTATCGGGGTACAGGCCGTGGCTCGCGCGGAACGGCTGTTTACCGTCGCCGCGGGGGCGTTCAAGCCCCGGCCGCAGGTGGATTCCGCCGTCCTTCGTCTCACGCCCTTAAGTGTGCCGCTCATTTCCGATGACCAGCGCGAAAGCTTCCGGGTTCTGGTGGTCGGTCTCTTTGGCTTCCGCCGGAAGCAGATGCTGCGCGGGCTCCGGGAATTCACCGGCTGGGACGCGGCGCGAGCGGCTGAGCTGTTGGCCAGCGCCGGCATTCCTGAGACGGTACGCCCCGAGGTGTTGAGCCCCGGGGCTTTCGTGGAGCTGCATCGAGCGCTCGTTGACGGGGGGTGGAGCATGCGGTAGCTTTGTGAAACATTTCACATAAATCAGGGTGAATGCGCAAAGTCGCCGAGTCTACCGTTCGCCGCCTCTCGCTCTACCTCCGTTTTCTCGAAGAATTCGAAGGCCAAGGCATCGACACCGTCAGCTCCGGTGCCCTGGCGTCGCGGGGCGGCACCACCTCGGCGCAGGTGCGCAAGGACCTCTCGTTCTTCGGCTCCTTCGGCAAGCGGGGCCTCGGCTATCCCGTTCCCGAGCTCGCCGACCGGATGCGAGAAATTCTGGGATTGAAGCGGCGCTACCGGGTAGGGATGATCGGGGCAGGGAAGATCGGCAGCGCGTTGGTGCAGTATCGCGGATTCAAGCAGCGCGGGTTCGACATCGTGGCCATCTTCGACAGCGATGCATCCAAGATCGGGAGCCAGTGGAACGGGCTGACGGTGCAGGACATCGCGACGCTGGAGAAGGAGGTCAGCCGCCAGCCACTCGACATGGCGGTGCTGGTGATCCCCGGCGAGGTCGCCCAGGCTGTTACTGACCGCCTCGTCGCACTCCGGGTCAAAGCCATTCTCAATTTCGCTCCGGTCCAGCTCGCCGTTCCCGATGACGTGGTGGTAAAGACGGTGAACCTGGCGCTCGAGTTGGAGACCCTGAGCTACGCGCTGGCAAACAGGTAGGGAAGGGCGGGTAGGAGAGAGCGGGGAACAGGCCCCTCATCCCGAGCGTAGCGAGGACCTACTACGGGAGGAGAATCATATTTAGGGTCCTTCCCATCTTTCCCATCCTTCCCGTCCTTCCCGTCCTTCAACTAGTTTGTTGTATGTCTGTTCATGTCACCTCTGAAATCGGTGTGTTGCAGTCCGTGCTGGTGCACACCCCGGGGCGCGAGCTCGAGGCGGTGACGCCCGGCAACCGGGCCGATTATCTCTACGACGACATCATCGATCTGGAGATAGCCCAGCGGGAGCACCGCCAGTTCGTCTCGGTGCTCAAGCGCTTTGCGCGGGTGCTCCAGGTGCGCGACTTACTTGGCGAGATCCTGCAGCAGGCGGAGGCGCGCGATTACCTCATCACCAAGACGATGGATGTGGTGCCCTCGGATGCCCTGGCGCAGCGCCTCACCGGGCTGCCGGCCGAAGAGATCGTGAACATGCTGATAGAGGGCACCGAGGAAGAGAGCGGACCGATCTCGCGGGCGCTCAACGAGGTCGGGTTCGCCTTTCCCCCGCTCCCGAATCTGTTCTTCCCCCGGGATATCGGCATGGTCATCGGCGAGCACGTCGTGGTTGGGGCCATGCGGCACGGGGTGCGCTGGACCGAGGAGCTGCTGATCAACGCGCTGTTCCGGTTTCATCCCGAGCTCGCCAACGCCGGCATGCTGTACGACGGGTCGGAGGAGCGACGCAGCAACTACACTCTGGAGGGTGGCGACGTCCATTACCTGCGTCCGGACCTCCTGGTCGTGGGTTTCAGTGAGCGGACCTCCCCGGCTGCGCTGGATCAGCTGTGCGAGACCGTCTTCGACCGTGGATTGGTCACCGACGTGCTGGTGGTGGTGATGCCGAAGGCACCGGCCGCGATCCATCTGGATATGATCTTCTCTCAGGTTGACCACGAGCTGTGCGTGGTCTATCCCCCGTTTTTCGTGGGGCCCGAGCGGCTGCCGGTGCTGCACCGTCGAAAGGGAACCGATGGCGTGCGTGAGATGCCCGACTTCTTTGCCGCACTGCGCGCGGTGAACCTGCCACTGGAGCCGGTTTTCGCCGGGGGCGAGCGGCGCATCAACCAGGAGCGGGAGCAGTGGAGCTCGGCCTGCAACTTCGTGGCGGTCCGCCCCGGGACGGTGGTGAGCTACCGCCGGAACGACGCGACCCTCTGCGAGCTGACCAATGTTGGCTTCCGGGTGGTGCCCGCCGTGAACTTCCTGGCGTTCGATGACTGGACCGACGCGAAGCACCGTACGGTGATCACCATCGAGGGGAGCGAGCTGGCGCGGGGCGGAGGCGGCCCCCGCTGCATGTCGCTCCCGCTCCGCCGGGCCGCACTGTGATCGGCGCGTCGGCGTATCCCGACAGCACCCTGCTGGAGCGGGTGATGGCGCAGCTTCGCCTCGGGCCACGTACGCCCTCGACCCTGTGTCAGGATGTTCTCGGTCTTCTCGGAGCCCCCGCGGCGATATGCGACCGCGTCGCCATCGCCCTGCTGGGAGCCGATCCGAGAGTGCGGCAGCTGCAGGACGGCCGCTGGGGGCTGGTGCCGGAGGCCCAGGGCTCGCCGCTGCTGGACGACTGCTCCTTTGCCGTGGTGGACGTGGAGACCACCGGCGTCCGGTCCGGCTACGGGGACCGCATCACGGAGATCGCGGTTGCCGTGGTGCACGGCGAGCGCCGCGAGATCGTGTTCGAAACGCTGGTCAATCCCGAGCGGCCGATCCCTCGCGCGGTTTGCGCCATCACCAACATCACCAACGAGATGGTGCGGAATGCGCCGCGGTTCTGTGATGTTGCCGAGCGCCTGCTCGCCGCGCTCGCCGGCCGGGTGTTCGTGGCCCACAACGCCAGGTTCGACTGGAACTTCGTCAGCGCCGAGTTGCGCCGGTCCCGCGCTCTCACGTTGGATGGCACCCGGTTCTGTACCGTACGCCTGGCGCGTCGGCTGGTTAAGGGCGTGCGCTCCTGCGGCTTGGACAACCTCTGCCGCTTCTTTGGATTCCGCAACGAGGCCCGGCACCGGGCGGGTGGGGATGCGCTGGTGACGGCGGAGCTGCTCGCCCGTTTGCTCTCCCTCGCACGCGAGGAGGGAGCCCGCACGCTCCAGGATCTGATGGTTATCGAGGCGCGGCGCTACCGCCGGGGCCGCCGCCGAAAGCGATCCGCCATGCCGACCCCGCCGCGGGCCGACTCGTGCCAGGAGGAATTGACGTGACGCTGCTTCGCTCGTTCAAGGTCGGTGGGCTCAGTTGCCACACGTTGGAGGGCGGGCTTCAGCATCTCGACGGGGGTGCCATGTTCGGCGTGGTGCCGCGGATGCTGTGGCAGACCCGGATCGAGCCCGACGAGCGCAACCGGATCCCGCTGGCCATGCGCTGCGTGCTGGTTGAGCATGACGATGGCCTGGTGTTGATCGATACCGCGCTCGGCAACAAGGAAGACGCGAAATTCCTCGACATCTACGGAGTGGAAAACCAGGGGCTCGAAGGCGCTACCCAGCTGGAGGACGCACTGGCGTCCGCCGGCTTCCTGCCGCGCGACGTGAAGTGGGTCATCAACACCCATCTCCACTTCGATCATGCCGGCGGCAACACCACCATGGATCCGGATCTGGAGAACGATCCCCGGCGCCACGTCCGGCCGACCTTCTCCAACGCCACCTACGTCGTGCAGCGCGGCGAGCTCGAGTTCGCCCGCCATACCAACGAGCGCACTCGGGCGAGCTATCTGCCGCACAACTTCGAGCCGATTGCGGCGGCCAACCGCTGGCGCCTGCTGGATGGAGATGCCGAGGTGCTCCCGGGAATCTCGGTACGGCTGACGCCCGGTCATGTGCCGTTTCACCAGGGGGTACTGCTGAGAGACCGGGGCGAGACCGCGCTCTTTGTGGGCGACCTCTTTCCCACCACGGCGCACTTGCCGCTGCCCTGGATCATGGGCTATGACCTGGAGCCGCTCCGTACTCTGGAGAGCAAGCGGACGATCCTGGAGGAAGCCGTTGCCGGCGGCTGGCGCCTGATCTTCGAGCACGATCCGAGGGTGGCGATGGGGACGCCGGTCCGGGAAGGAAAGGGTGTGGTGCTGCGCGATGTGACGCCTGCGGCCGAGCCGGCCAACATGGCTTCTGGTTGACACTTGGGTCGGCGCTGACTACCTTCCGCACCTTGTGAAAGCGGGGAATCGAGTTCCCCCACCCTGAGCCTGCCGGCCCGACGCCGCAGCGCAACCGGGTCCTGGCGTCGAAGCGAATCGGGTGGCTTTCGCCACCGAGGCCTTCGTGTCGTGGGCATCCGGTCATCGCCGGGTGCCCTTTTTCGTTCTCACGTTGGAGGCACGAACTGGCCACGAACGATCGCGATAAACGAATCCGCGTAAACCGCATGATTCGGATCAGCCCGGTGCGTGTCATCACCGCCGCCGGTGAGCAGCTTGGGGTTCTGCCAATCGAGGAAGCCCTGGCGGCTGCCGTGGAACGTGGATTGGATCTCGTGGAGGTAGCGCCGACGGCTCGGCCCCCCGTGGTCAAGATCATGGATTACGGGAAGTTCAAGTTCGAGGAAGCCAAGGCCGCCCGTGCGGCCAAGAAAAAGCAGCACATCATCCAGCTCAAGGAAGTGAAGTACCGCCCCGGAATCGATGACCACGATTTCGACTTCAAGACCCGCCATGCGCGGGAGTTTCTGGGCGACGGGAACAAGGTCAAGGTGACCATGATGTTTCGGGGCCGGCAGATGGCCCATCTGGAGCTGGGCAAGGCAGTGCTCGATCGGGTGGCGGCGGCGCTGGTAGACGTGGGAAAGATCGAGTCCGATGCCAAGCTCGAAGGGCGCAACATGACGATGGTCATCGCGCCGAAGTAGAGCCGGCGGTAGGTGACCTGGCGGTACATACAGCGGCGATAGAAAAGAGGCGGAACCGGCGGACGACACCTACCGCCTCTACCGCCCGAGACGAGCGTAGCGAGACGAGGATTCAAAATGCCGAAGATGAAGACCAAGCGTGCCGCTATGAAGCGCTTCAAGAAGACCGGAACCGGGAAGCTCAAGCGCTGGCACGCCAATCACACCCATATCCTGACCAAGAAGACGCGCAAGCGGAAGAATCGGCTGAAGAAGCCCGATATCGTCAGCTCGGCGGATTTCCCTCGCGTCAGCCGTCTCCTTCAGGCCTAAGGATATTTCATGCCCCGCGTCAAGAACGGCGTCGCCCACCACGCCCGGAAAAAGAAGATCATGGAGGCCGCCAAGGGTGCTCGTGGCGGCCGGAGCAAGCTGTACAAGGCGGCCAAGGAGACGGCCGAGCGCGCCATGCGCTACGCCTACCGCGACCGCCGCAAGAAGAAGGGCGAGTTCCGGGCGCTCTGGATCACCCGCATCAACGCCGCCGCGCGGATGCAGGGCATGAGTTACAGTCGCCTCATGGCCGGGCTCCGGAAGGCAGGCGTCGAGATCAACCGGAAGGTCCTGGCCGACCTGGCGGTCCACGATATCGACGCCTTTGCCAAGATCGCCGAGCTGGCCAAGAGCGCCGATCAGAAATAGGGATGTGGGCCCGCACCGATGCCCGCCCGGTATCAATGGGGCCGTTCGCACGGGGCGGGCGGCCCCATCGCTTTTGAAAGTGGCGTTTGGTTATTAGCTATTGGCTCTTCCATGAGCTATGGCGCTCTGATGTTCACGACGAGTTTGTATGGTCACCCGGGTAGCCCTAGCCCATAGCCACGAGCCTGATGTCCAACCCGACCGGCTATTCCGAACTCGACGCGTTTCTGCCCCGGCTCGAGGCTGTGCCCCGCCTCAGTGTGGACCAGCTCGCGTCCGAGCTCATTGCCGTGCTCGGCCGCAAGAACGGGGCGCTCACTGAAGCGCTGAAGCTGGTTCCGACCCTGCCGGTGGACCAGCGCAAGGGCTATGGCGCCGCGGTCAATCAGCTCAAGGCCAGCTTCGAGGCGGCCTTTGCGGCCCGGCGGGAGGTACTCGAATCGGAGCGTCGCGGCCGTGACTCGGCGGGGATCGACCTCACGATGCCGGGGCGGCGGCGTTGGGTGGGAGGCGAGCATCCGGTGACGCGCGTGGTCGACGAGATCGTAGAGATCTTCCGCGGCCTCGGCTTCACCGTCGCCGTGGGTCCGGAGGTCGAGACCGAGTGGTACAACTTCACCGCGCTCAACTTCCCGGCCGATCACCCGGCCATGGACATGCACGACACGCTGTACGTGGATGCCCCACCGATCGCGGGCGGGCAGGGGGGGCGGCTGCTGCTCCGGACCCACACCTCCCCGGTCCAGATTCGCGCCATGCTCGAGGCACCGCCGCCGGTGCGGGTGATCATCCCCGGACTGGTCTATCGCAACGATCCCTTCGACGCGTCGCACGCCCCGGCCTTTTCCCAGATCGAAGGCCTGGCGGTCGATGAGGGCATCTCGTTCGTCGATCTGAAGGCGACGTTAGCCCACTTTGCGCACCAGTTCTTTTCCCCGACCACCAAGGTTCGCTTCCGGCCGTCGTTCTTCCCCTTCACCGAGCCCTCGGCGGAGATGGACGTCGAATGCCAGATCTGCCATGGCAGTGGCTGTGCGGCATGCAAGGGGACAGGCTGGATGGAAATTCTCGGCTGCGGGATGGTGCACCCCGCGGTGTTCGAGCATTCCGGCCTCGACCCCGAGCGATATACCGGCTGGGCCTTCGGCATGGGTCCTCACCGGATCACGATGCTGCGGCATCGCATCCCGGATATCCGGCTGCTGTACGATGGAGACATGCGGTTTCTGGAACAGTTTGCATGAACGTTTCGCTGCGCTGGCTCGAGGATTTCCTCCGTCGCAGGTTGGACGTCAAAGACGTCACCAACCGGCTGGCGATGTTGGGAGCGCCGGTGGACGGCGTGGATCCGCTGCACGCCGGGCTGGGCGACGTGCTCATCGGACTGGTGGAGGAGGTGCGGCCGCATCCCAACGCCGACCGGCTCCGGGTCTGCCTGGTGAACGATGGAACGGCCGAGCGGCGCAACGTGGTGTGTGGCGCGGCGAATGTGACGGCGGGGCGGAAGTATCCCTTCGCGCCTGTCGGCGCCACGCTTCCCGGCGGCCTTCGCATCGAGAAGCGTAAGCTTCGAGGCGAGGCGTCGGAGGGGATGCTGTGCTCGGCCCGCGAGCTGGGCCTGGGCCAGGATGGCGACGGGATCTGGGAGCTGGGAACCCAAGCCGCGCCCGGCACCCGCCTGCTGGAGGCTCTCCCACTCGACGATCACAGACTGGTAGTCGACGTGGGCCCCAACCGCCCCGACCTGCTGGGGCATAAAGGAATTGCCCGGGAGCTATCCGCCAGCTACGGGGCTCCCTTCCGCCTTCCGATCATCCCCGGCTCGCCTAGCATCGAGGTGCCTCCGGTTCGCCGGGTGGGGAACAGCACAGAGGTCGGTGGCGTGCGGGCGGCAATTGAAGATCTCGAGGGCTGCCCTCGGTTCCTCGCCGCCGTCATCAGGGGGGTCAAGGTAGCCCCCTCGCCGGACTGGTTGGCCCGCCGGCTCGAGTCGGCCGGTGTCCGCTCGATCAATAACGTTGTGGATGCCACCAACTACGTCATGCTCGAGCTCAACCAGCCGATGCACGCGTATGACATTGCCCGGCTTCGAGGCCCGAGCGTGGTGCCGCGGCGGGCGCGGGAGGGCGAGACCGTCGTCACGCTCGACGGCGTGGAGCGCAAGCTCACACCCGAGATGACGGTGATCGCCGACGACGATGGCGCCATCGGGGTGGCCGGGGTAATGGGAGGAGCGGCCACCGAAGTCACCGCCGATACGGTGGACCTGTTCCTCGAGTGCGCCTATTTCACCCCTGGCGGTATCAGGCGGACCCGGCGCGCGCTGGGGCTCTCCACCGAGGCAAGCTACCGCTTCGAACGGGGCATCGACCGATGGGGTGGGGTCGAGTCCCTGCGACGGTGCATCGAGATCATCGGAGCTACCGCGGGTGGCGAGCTGACTGGAGCTCCGGTGGATGTGGGGCCCGGACCAAGCAATCCGCCGCGCATCTTTCTCCGGCCGGCAAGAGTGTCTCAGGTCCTTGGCGTGGAGTTCCCGTGGCAGGTTCTGGAGGGCTACCTGGTTGCCATCGGAGCCACCGTTGTATCCAAGCCGGACGACGGCCGCATTGCGGTAGAGGCGCCGAGCTGGCGGCCCGACCTGCTCCGGGAGGTGGACCTCATCGAAGAGGTGGCCCGAATGCACGGGTACGAGAAATTCCCCTCGGAGCTGCGGCCGTTTCGGCCTGGCCTCCTGCCCGATGCGCCGATCGAGCGCGCCACGTCCGAGGTGCGGCGTGGGCTTGCGCGGCAGGGATTCTTCGAGGTCTCGCCGCTGCCCACCGGGCCGGCCGACGGCTCGGACAGCGTGCGGCTGCTGAATCCATTGTCGAATGCGGATGGCTACCTGCGCCGGCGCCTCCTGCCCGGACTTGTGCGCCTGGTCGAGGGCAACTGGGCCAAACATGTCGCCGACGTGCGCCTGTTCGAGATCGGCACCGTTTTCATCGCCGCGGCCGGCGGCGAGCGGCCGCGGGAAGAGCGGCACCTGGCCGCCGTCCTGACCGGTCATCGGGAGCCGCCGCACTGGACTGGATCGGGCCAGGAGCGGTTTGATCTGTGGGATCTCAAGGGGCAATTCGAGGCGGCCGTCGCTCTGGCGATTCCACAAGGCGCAGTGCAGGTTGAAGGGTCCGAATGGATTGCCCGGGACTCGAACGGCCGCACGGTCGGCCGCGCGGGGCCGGTGGCGGCCGATGCGCCTCCCTGGGCGGCTCCGCTCTTCGGGTTCGAGCTGCTGCTCGATCCGGCTCCGCGCCCTCCGGCGCGATTCGTGACCCTCGCCTCGACGCCGTCCTCTGAACGGGTGCTCGCGCTCCTGCTCGGAGAAGGGACCACCGCGCGGCAGGTCGAGGAGTTGCTCGAACGCATTGGCGGCGAGCTGCTCGAGTCGATGTTGGTCGAAAGCGACTACCGAGGACCCGAGCTGCCCCCCGCCCGCCGCAGTGTCGCGTTCCGGCTCACCTTCAGGGCCGCCGACCGCACGCTGCGCGATCCTGAAATAGACGCTATCGAGGCCCGCATGCTCGCTGCGCTGGCAACTGAGCTGGACATCCAGCGCCGCGACGCAGGCGGACCAAGGGGTGGAGCGTGAGCGTGACCTACCATTACGAGCGGCCCGACCAGAAGGCCATGGCCGACCTGGAACAGCTGCTGCACCACCTGGCCGAAGAGCTGGCCGGCTGGCGGAGGCGAACGTTGAAGGCGGAGGGCGAGCTGCAGGATGTCCGGGCCAACGGCGGCGTGCTGGCCGGACCGGAGCTCAATCAGGCTCGCCAGAGAATCATCGAGCTCGAGATGGAGAATCAAGCCTTGCGACAGCGCATCGACGGTGCCAAGGAACGCCTCAAGGCTCTGAACGGCCGGCTGTCCTTTCTGGAGCAGCACGGCGGAGGCAACGCCGCGTGAGCACCACCAAGAACGCGGTCCGGGTCATCATCGGCGGCGAGGAGTACACCGTCCGCTCCGAGCTTCCACCCGACTACACCCGGGAGGTGGCGGCGTACCTCGACGCGGCGCTGAAACGGGTACGGGATAGCCTTCCCATGGTCGAAACCCAGAAGGCGGCGATCCTGGCCGCCCTCGCCATCACGGACGAGCTCTTTCAGGCCCGCCGGGGCGATCGCGACGTCGCCGACCGGCTTACCGCCATGGCCGACGATCTGGCCCGGCTCCTCCCACCAGCCAAGCGCGGTACTCGCGCAGCCTCCTGAGGGGAGAACCCTAATGCTCGAGTCTCTCCTCCTTGCTGTTCTGGCGGGGGTGGCTGCGGCACTGGCCGGCTCGCTGTTGTTCATCCTGTTCTATACCCGGAATCAGCGACGGAGCGCCACCGGTATTCTCACGGTGGCACGGGTGGATGCCGAGCGGTTGCGCTCGGAGGGCCAGCGTGATGCAGAGGCAGCGAAAGCCGACCTGCTGCTCGGCGCCAAGATGGAGACGCTCAAGCTGCGGGAAGATCTCGACCGTGAGATTCTCCGGCGGCGGGAAGAATGGGACCGGCTCGAGCGCCGCGCCGAGGAACGGGCCCGCACCCAGGACCGGAAGCTGGAGGAGATCGATGCCCGGGAGCGGGGAGCAGCGCACCGGGAGGAGGCGCTGACCCAGCGGGAGTTGAGCCTCCGGAACCGCGAGGGAGAGGCCGACCGGCTGGCCCAGGAGCAGCGGGTCAAGCTGGAGCGCATTGCCGGGCTCACCGCCGAGGATGCTCGCCGGGAGATTCTCCAGCGGATCGAGGATGAGGCCCGGGGCCAGGCCGCGGCGCTGGTGCGCGACATCAAGGACCAGGCGCGCCGCACCGCCGACCGGGACGCCCGCCGAATCATCTCCATCGCCATCCAGCGGCTGGGCGCCGAGCACACGGCGGAGAGCACCGTGGCCGCCGTCGCCCTGCCGAGCGACGACATGAAGGGACGCATCATCGGCCGCGAGGGCCGGAACATCCGCGCTTTCGAGACCGCTACCGGTGTCGACGTCATCATCGACGACACGCCCGACACCGTGATCATCTCCTGTTTCGATCCCATCCGCCGAGAAGTGGCTCGCCGGTCGCTCGAGGCCCTCATCGTGGACGGCCGCATCCACCCGGGCCGTATCGAAGAGGTCGTGCTGAAGATGGGCGCGGAGCTGGAGACCCAGCTGGTCGAGCTGGGCGAGCAGGCGGCGTACGACACTGGCGTCCACGGGCTGCATCCGGAAATGATCAAGTTGATCGGCCGGATGCGCTACCGCACCTCCTACGGCCAGAACATCCTCGATCATTCGAAGGAAGTGGCCTGGCTGGCCGGCATGATGGCGGCCGAGCTGCACGTCGACGTCCTGCTGGCCAAGCGCGGCGCCCTGCTGCACGACGTCGGCAAGGTGCTCACCCACAACAGCGAAGGAACCCACGTCGAGCTGGGCGTGGAGGTGGCGCGCAAATATGGAGAGAGTGCAGCGGTGATCAACTGCATTCAGGCCCACCACGACGACGTGCCGCACGAATCCACCGAGTCGGTGCTGGTCCAGGCGGCTGATGCCATCAGCGGCTCTCGGCCGGGTGCCCGGCGCGAAGCCTTCGAGAGTTACGTCAAGCGGTTGACCCGCCTGGAAGAGATCGCCAACGCCTTCCCCGGGGTGGAGAAGAGCAACGTCATCCAGGCTGGGCGCGAGATCCGCGTGGTCGTGACCCCCGAGCGCATCGACGACGCCTCCGCTGCGCAGCTCTCGGAGACGATCGCCCGAAAGATCGAGGGCGAGCTGCAGTATCCTGGCCAGATCAAGGTGGTGGTGATTCGGGAGACCCGCGCAGTGGATTTCGCCCGGTGAGCGCCCGCGTCCTCGACGGCGTCGCAATCGCCGGGGCGATCCGGGCGGAAGTGGCCGCCGAGGTGGCGCGGCTGAGCAGCTCGGGACGAAAGCCCGGACTGGCCGCCGTCCTGGTGGGTGAGGATCCCGCCAGCGGGGTGTATGTCCGGTCCAAGGGGAAGGCCTGCGAGGAAGCCGGTATGCACTCGGTGACCCTCAGGCTGCCGGCCGAAACCTCCGAGGCCGGGCTGCTGGCGACGGTGGACCGGCTCAATGCGGATACCGCGATTCACGGCATCCTGGTCCAGCTGCCGCTGCCCAAGCACATCAACAGCGAGAAGGTGTTGCAGCGGATCGACCCGGGGAAGGACGTGGATGGCTTTCATCCGGTCAACGTGGGCAAACTGGTGACCGGCGATACAACCGCGTTCCGGCCGGCCACCCCGTACGGCGTGCAGCAGATGCTGATTCGCTCCGGCATCGAGACCAAGGGAGCTCACGCGGTCATCGTTGGTCGCTCGAACATCGTGGGAAAGCCGATGGCTAATCTCCTGATTCAACAGGGGCCGGGCGGCGACGCCACGGTGACCGTGTGCCACTCGCGGACTCGTGACCTGCCGGCGGTCACCCGGCAGGCCGACATCCTGGTGGCGGCCATCGGAAAGGCGGAATTCGTCACCGCCGACATGGTACGTCCCGGCGCGGTCGTCATTGACGTCGGCATCAACCGGGTGGAAGACCCATCGCGTCCCAAGGGGTATCGCCTCGTGGGCGACGTGGCCTATGAGCCGGTGGCGAAGATTGCCTCCGCCATCACGCCGGTTCCCGGTGGGGTCGGCCCCATGACCATCGCCATGCTGCTCCAGAACACGCTGCAGGCCATGAAGCAGATGGCAGCCGACTGGCAGAAGTGAGAGGTAAGGAGGGAGAAGTGAGAGGGCGCGCGATCAGAAGCTGGTGCTGATATAGCCTTCTCTTTTTGCTTCTAACCTCTTACCTCTCACTTCTTACTTCTTACTTCATCTATGACCTTATCGCTCCCGCTTAACAGCCCCTCTGTGTCGGACCAGGTCTGGTCCGTAGGCCGCCTCAACACCGCGATCAAAGGGCTCATCGAGGGCAGCTTCCCGCCCATCTGGGTGCGGGGGGAGGTGCTCCAGTGCAAGGTCTGGTCGAGCGGGCACTGGTACTTCACGTTGCGTGAGGGCCGGAGCCAGGTCCGATGTTCCATGTTCAGGTTGAACGCTTTGCGGGCAGGGAAGCCGCCGGTGGATGGCACCGAGGTCTACGTCCTGGCCAAGCCCGGGCTTTACGAAGAAAAGGGCGAGTTCCAGCTCATCGTCTCCCGCATGCTGCCCACCAGCGCGGTCGGGCAGAAGCAGCAGGAGCTGGAGCGGGTAAAGGCGCTGCTTCAGCAGGACGGCCTCTTTGACCCGTTGCGCAAGCGTGCGGTGCCGCCCTACGTCAGCACCATCGCGGTGGTGACGTCCCGCGATGGAGCCGCGCTCAAGGACGTGGTCACGGTTACCCGGAAGCGGTGGCCTGGCGCCAGGATCCTGCTCGTCGGGGCACGGGTACAGGGCGAGGGCGCGGTCGAGGATCTGGTCCGTGCGCTCCGGCTGGTGAACCGGATTTCGGGCCTCGACATCTGTATCGTGGGCCGCGGGGGCGGCGCGCGCGAGGATCTGGCCGCGTTCAACAGCGAAGCCGTGTGTCGCGCTCTCGCCAACGTGCGGGTCCCTACCGTCTCCGCGGTCGGGCATGAGATCGACATCTCCCTCACCGACCTGGTGGCCGATCATCGAGCCGCCACACCATCCGCGGCGGCCGAGCTCGCGGTGGCCAACCGGCGGGACGTGTTGCGGCTGGTAGACGATCTGTCGGTGCGTCTGGCCTCGGGGCTGACCGGCCGCACCCGCCTCGCGGCCGCGCGGCTGGCGCGCAGCGCCGACCGGCTGCACAGCGGAATGGAATGGGTTCTCGATTCGCGTCGGAATCTGGTCGAGCGGCTCGCCGCCCAGCTCGATGCGCTGAGTCCGCTCCGGGTGCTCGGCCGCGGCTACGCCGTGCCGATAGACGACGCCGGGCGGGTCCTGAAAAAGCGAGCCGACTTCATCAAGGATGCCAGCTTCCGGTTGCGGGTGGCCGACGGCGACGTCCGCGCCCGGGTGGAGTAATCGCCATGCCTAAAACTGGGCCCCCGTCCACACCGGCCCTGGCGGAGGAGTTGGCCCGTCTGGAAGAGATCGTCCGTAAGCTGGAGGCGGACGATGTCGAGCTGGATGCGGCGCTGTTGCTGTTCGAGGAGGGGATCGCCCGCCTCAGGGCGGCGCGGGAACGCCTGGTGGCCGCCGAGGTGAAGGTGCAGGCCGTGCTGGAGGAGGCGGGTGGCGACCTCAGGCTGACCGATCTCGATGCCTGAAGCCGCCTCGGCGGCGGCAACGAATCTGCTGGCGGAGGCGAGAGAGCGCACCGACGCGCTTCTGAGCGGCTGGGCCAGGCGCCTGGAACAGGAGATCGGGGGGCGTCAGGGTCAGGCGCTCTCGTATGCTCTCAGAACTCCCGGCAAGCGGGTTCGTGCCGCTCTCTTGATGGCCGCCTACCGCGCGCTGGGCGGCAGCTCCTCGGCCATTGCGGGTGTCGCCGCGGCGGTCGAGACGGTGCACACCTACTCGCTGGTGCACGACGATCTTCCGTGCATGGATGATGACAACCTCAGGCGGGGTCGCCCCACCACCCACCGAGCCTTCGACGTAGCCACCGCTACCCGGGTCGGCTTCCTGCTGGTCCCGGTGGCGGCGCGCCTGCTTGCCGTAGCGTCAGGTGAGCTTCGACTACCCGCCAGCACACTGGGCTCGATGGCCGGTGAGCTCTTCCAGGCCGGCGGAATCGAAGGCATGGTAGGGGGGCAGTGGCTCGACCTGGAGGCCGAGCGCCGGAAGCTGCCGCTCTCCGAGCTGATCGAGGTGCACCGGGGCAAGACCGGCGCACTGATCCGGGCGGCGTGCACCCTCGGAGGCATGGCGGCCGAGGCCGGCACGGATCAGCTGGAAGGCCTCACCGCCTATGGCGAGGATATCGGCCTGGCGTTTCAGATTGCGGACGATGTTCTGGACGCTACCGGGACGAGCGAGGAGCTGGGCAAACCGGCGGGTCGCGATGCCCAGCTGGCCAAGTCCACCTATGTCGTCCTGCTCGGCATCGATGGAGCCCGCGCGGAGGCCCAGCGGTTGGCCCAAAGCGCGGTGGCGCACCTCGACCGCGTTGGGGTTCCCTCGGGGGCACTCCGCGCCTTGGCCGGGTATATTGTAACGAGAAGCTCGTGATCACAGCGGGGCGGTGGGGCAGCGGGGAGCCCCGCCGCCCCGCTGCCCCGCCAACCCCATTGTGACATGTCCCTGCTCTCGACCCTTAACGGCCCCGACGACCTCAAGCGCCTCCGCCGCGACCAGCTGCCCGAGCTGGCCCAGGAGATCCGCGACCGGCTCATCGAGTGCTGCTCGATCACCGGCGGCCATATCGGCGCCAGCCTCGGCGTGGTCGAGCTGACCATCGCGCTGCTCTATGAGTTCGATTCGCCCAGCGACAAGATCGTTTGGGACGTGGGCCATCAGGCTTATGCCTGGAAGCTGCTCACTGGCCGGTCCGAGTCATTCCCGACCCTCCGGCAGCAGGACGGGATTTCGGGCTTCCTCAAGCGCAGCGAGAGCAAGCACGACCACTTCGGCGCCGGGCACGCGGGTACCGCCATGTCGGCCGCGCTCGGCATGGCCACCGCCCGGGACCTCAAAGGCGAGCACTACAAGGTGGCCGCCGTGGTGGGCGACGGTGCGCTCACCTGCGGCCTCTCCTACGAAGGGATGAACAACGCGGGCCATTCCGACCGCGATATCATCCTGATCGTCAACGACAACGGGATGTCCATCTCTCCCAACGTCGGCGCCATCAGCAAGACCCTGGGGCGCATCGTGGCCGACCCGAGAACCAACCGGCTGCGGGAGCGGATCAAGGGCCTGACCTTCGCGTTGGGCGGGGTCTTTGGCGAGGGCGTGGTGGAATTCGCCCGGAACGTGGAGGAGAGCGTCAAGAACCTGTTCTCTCCCGGCATGTTCTTCGAGGAGCTCGGCTTCCGCTACTTCGGCCCGATCGACGGACACGATCTCCAGAAGCTCGCCGATACCCTCCGCTTTGTCCGCGGGATGGCCGGCCCCCGGGTGATCCACGTCATGACCCAGAAGGGCAAGGGATTTTCCTTTGCCGAGGACAACCAGGAGAAGTGGCACGGCCTGGCCGCCTATGACCCCGTGACCGGCGAGGCCCGGAAGAAGTCGAGCGGGCCGCCCACCTGGACCCAGGCGTTCGGCGAAGCCCTGACCGCGCTTGCGGGGGAGCATCCCGAGGTCGTGGCGATCACCGCGGCCATGCCGTCGGGGACCGGCACCGCGGTCTTTCAGAAGAAGTATCCCGAGCGCTTCTTCGACGTCGGAATCGCGGAGGGGCATGCCGTGACCTTCGCCGGGGGACTGGCCACCCAGGGCATCCGGCCGGTCTGTGCCATCTACAGCACCTTCCTCCAGCGGGCCTACGACAACGTCATCCATGACGTGGCGGTGCAGCACCTGCCCGTGGTCTTCTGCATGGACCGGGCAGGACTGGTGGGCGAGGATGGGCAGACGCACATGGGGCTGTACGACATGGCCTACATGCTCGCGGTTCCCGGCATGACGGTCACCGCGCCCAAGGACGGGGATGAGCTGGTCGGCCTGCTTCGGACCGCGCTGGCCCACGACGGGCCGTTCAGCACCAGGTATCCCCGGGACAAGGCGCCTGACCAGCCGCGTCCGGCCTCCGAGATCTCGGCAATCCCCTATGGAACCTGGGAGCAGCTCAGGCGGGGGAAGGATGTCGCCATCCTCGCGGTCGGCACGATGGTTTTGCCCGCGGTCGAGGCTGCCGAGCTCCTGGCCCAGGATGGTATCGACTGCGCGGTGGTGAACTGCCGCTTCATCAAGCCGATGGATGCTGCAATGCTCGAATCCCTCGCCCAGCAGCATCGCAATCTCGTGACGGTCGAGGAGGGCACCATCGTCAACGGATTCGGCGCCCACCTGGCCGAGACGCTGCAGACCACGCACCCGGAGGTTCGGGTGGTGGCGCTGGGCGTGCCCGACCGGCTGATCGAGCAGGCGCCCCGCGCCGAGCAGCTCGAGAGCTTCGGTCTGACTGCCGCAGGGATCGCCCGCCGTATCACCGCGCTGCAGCACGAAGAGACCCTCGAGGCCAGATGAAGGTCGGCGTCGTCGGCAACCCCCGATACGGGGATCTCAAGGGCGTGTTGGAGCAGGTGGCTCTGGCCGCGCCATATCGCGGGATCACGCTCTATAGCGAGCCACGGCTCGAGTCGTTCTGGAACCGGGAGGTCCCTACCTTCGAGTCGGTGACCCTCGACGCGCTGATTACGTTCGGCGGTGATGGCACCTTGCTACGAGGAGCCCGCCTCCTCGGCGGCCGGGAAACGCCGATCCTGGGCGTGAACCTCGGGCGGGTCGGGTTCCTGACGACGGCGACACGTGAATCGCTGGACGCGGCGCTGGAATCGCTGGTCACGGGGAAGTTCGAGATCGAGCGACGCCAGGCGCTTCGGGCCGCCATCCGTGACGCGGAGGGCGAGACTCGCTCGACCCAGATGGCCATGAACGATGTCACGGTCCATAAGGGCGGCGTGGCCCGGGTCATCCGGGTCAACGTGTTCATCCAGGGCGACAACGTCGGGCCCTACAGCGCCGACGGGATCATCGTGGCCACTCCCACCGGGTCCACCGCCTACAGCTTGAGCGCCGGCGGCCCCATCGTCGTGCCCGGCGTCGAGGCCATCATCGTCACCCCCATCGCGGCTCATACCCTGGCGGTCCGGCCGCTGGTCGTTCCCGCCACCTACCGGATCGTGATCGAGCCGATAGCCGGTTGGTCGGACGATCTGCTGGTCTCGTTCGATGGTCAGACCGGCACCACACTGGCGCCGGGCGAGTCGGTGGATGTGTGCCGCGCCGATCATCGGGTGTGCCTCATCCGTCTGGGTGGCGATGGCTTCATCGGACGGATGCGGCAGAAACTGCACTGGGGCGATCTGTCTGGGAGGCAGTCGGGGCCGTAATGCTGACCGAACTCCGCGTTCGAGACCTCGCCACCATCGCCGACGTCACCCTCCAGCTTGGCCCGGGGCTCAACGTGCTCACCGGCGAGACCGGCGCCGGCAAGTCGATGCTGATCGACGCCCTTTCACTGCTGCTGGGTGAGCGCGCCGCGGGAGGCAGCGTGCGTCCCGGCGCCGCCAAGTCGGTGGTCGAGGGCGCCTTCGAGGGAATCGACGGGCCCACCCGCCACCGGATCGAAGACCTCGGGCTCGACGTGGACGATGGTCGCGCCGTGGTCCGACGGGAGGTTTCCTCCGAGGGCCGCTCCCGCGCCTGGGTGAACGGAAGCCCCACCACCGCCGCCGTGCTGGCACAGCTCGGGGCCCTGCTGGTTGACCTCCACGGCCAGCATGAGACCCAGTCATTGCTGCACCCCGAAGCGCAACGGGAGATCCTGGATGCCTTTGCCCACGCCGAGCCGGACCGGGCCGCGGTGGCCGGGGCCCATGCGGCTGTCGCCCGGCTTCGGGACGAGGAATCGGGTCTTGCGGCCCGCAGGGACGAGGTGCGTCGCCGGGCCGACTATCTCCGGCACGTGGTGACCGAGATCGATGCGGCCAGGATCAAGCCGGGAGAGGATGAGACGCTGCACGTCGAGTCCCGGCGCCTGAGCCAGGCCGGCACGCTGGTGGAGCAGGCCCAGCGGATCGTGGAAGCGCTCGAGGGCGAGGCGGGGAATGCGCTGGGAGCGCTCGGCGTTGCCGACCGGGCTCTTACCGGCTTGGAGAGGCTCGATCCCAGCGTGGGCACTTGGCGCGAGATGCTCGATGCCGGCTATGCCAATCTCTCCGAGCTGGCCCGGCTGGCCGGCGATTACGCGGGTTCAGTGCAAGAGGATCCCGAGCGGCTGGCACAGGTGGAGCGTCGGCGGGACCTGCTCTCCCGTCTCACGGGGAAATACGGCGCGACGCTACCCGACGTCCTCGCCACGCGGGACCAGGCTGCGGAAGAGCTGGATCTCCTGGATACGGCCGACACCGATCTCCGCGGTCTTGCTGCCCGGCGAGCGGCCGCGGAAGGAGCGCTGCGCACCGCCTCCGATGCACTCAGCATCCGGCGCCGTGAAGCGTCGGATCGCCTGGTCCGCGGCGTCAACCGGCTGCTGCCGCAGCTGGGCCTGCCCGGCGGGAAATTGTCGGTGGGCCTGGTCTCGCTACCGGAACCTGGGGCCCATGGACAGGAGAGCGTACAGCTGAACGTGCAGCTCAACCTCGGGCTCGAGGCCAAGCCGCTCGCCAAGGTTGCCTCGGGCGGCGAGCTCTCGCGCCTGATGCTGGCCTTGAAGGTGGTACTGGTCAAGCACGACGCCATCGCCACGCTGGTCTTCGACGAGGTCGATCAGGGTATCGGAGGAGAAACCGGGGCACAGGTGGGCTCGGCGCTGGCCGAGGTGGCCGACCGGCATCAGGTACTCGTGATCACCCACCTGCCGCAGATCGCTGCCCGGGCGGACGGGCATCTGGTGGTCTCGAAGCAGGCCCGTGCAGGGATCGCGACCAGCGACGTGCAGGTGCTGCATGGAGAGGACCGGGTGAACGAAATCGCGAGGATGCTGGGCGACACGGAGGGGGATGCTGCCCGACGGCATGCGCAGGCGTTGTTGCGAACTCCGGCTGTGGCTAAACGCCGCTAGCCGTCACCACAATCCGAAATACAACCTCAGCCTGGCCTGGACCCGATGCGTGTCCGGCACCCGGCCCTTCTTCGATCGCACGATCCGCTCGTAACTCCAGCTCGCATCCACCGGCAACCCGGTGCCTCCCGGCGTAAATCGTCCGGGGTTGGAGTATGTGATGCCGGCCGACAGCAGCGCCGCGTTGGCCGCCGTCTCCTCGGCGAGCACGCCCGCGTCGATGCCAGGCAACGCGTCCGACGGAGACGCGTAGGTCACCTGGTCTGCCGTCCGGCTCCAGTACTGCACTCCCGCCTGGAGCGCGAGTGTCCGCGCCAGACGAAAGAACGGCCGGACGTCGATCGAGATGATATCACCCGGGTTTTGCCGTACCAGCGCCAGACGGTCGGGCCCAACAAATGGCTGGCCGGGTGGGGCTACCCGCGCGAGAACATTGGCTGGCAGCTGTCGCACATAACTGCCCGCCAGCCGTGCGCCGAAGGCGCCGGCACCGAGGTCGGTGACGACATCCACCTGGATGTCGGTCTGGCCATCGCCCGTGCCGATGTCGAGCGGCTGATCGCTCCGCTCGCGGACTCCGGTGGGGAACCGGAGCAGTCCCGATACGGCGGCACGGAACCCGCCGCGTCCGGTGCCGCGGTCCCAGCGATCGAATAACGTGATCGCGGCACCGGCTTCCGCGTCGCCCCGAAAGGTGACGCTGGACTCCCCGGCCCGAAGACCAAGTCCACTGGAGAGCACTTGCCTCAGCCCGTCGTCGCTCAAGGGATTCGGGGGGAGCACGGGGTCGGTGGCAAACCCAGGGACGGCCAGACTCGAGACCAGGGTGTTCTGAAGGCCCTCTATACGGGTCAGCACTGCGGCCCCGGTAGTGCTGGTTGCGGTAGGAACGACCGGCGATGCCGTGACGGGATCGGCCAGCAACCCAAACAGGTCTAACCGCAACGCGGTGCCATCCGCGAGCGTCGCTTCAGCCAGCGCGCGCTGCGTCGGATTCGCGTCATAGTCGCCGGCGGCGAGCTTACTGCTCAGCGTAGCCAGCGCCGCATCGAACTCCTCAAAGAAGAGAAGCTGCCCCGTCGCGTCGGGATTCAGGCCGGCATCGGCACTGGCGGAGTTGAGCGCCAGGCGGGATTGCACCCGGGTGCGCACCAGCGGTATCCGTCCGAAGATCGTGATTTGATTGGTCAGACCGAGCCCGAGCCCAAACCCTCCCCGGCCGATATCGCCCAGCACATCGGCGCTCAAGGCGCCTAGATTGAGGCCGTAGCTCGGGTTGCCGATGATCCGGGCGATCCGGGCATCGGCCTCGGCCAGGCCAGGGATCCGATCGCTGCCCAGGGCAGAGCTGGTCAGGTCGGCGCCGTAGGGCTCCCGCTCGCCGTTTCGGAAGCGCCGATCGAAGGTCTCCAGCGACCCGTCGAGCTCGATTCTAACGGTGCCGGCCGGCACGCCGACTGGTGGCAGCTGGGCCCACACCCGCGGTGGTATCACCAGGCAGGCGACAATTCCGAGGCGCCGCACACAATGCCCCACAGTACCTCCCGAGAAAAGCCTTCCAGGCTGACCCGCCTGTCGCCAGCGAGGGTCGCAACTTCGCTGTTTACTTCGACCTTTGCTACCCGGCCCACGGTGGCGGCATCGGCGCCCGGGCGGGTGAATCTCATTGGGGAGCACACCGATTATAACGGCGGTCCGGTCCTGCCGGTGGCGCTGGAGCGGCGTACCGCGGTGGCGGGCCGGGCGGCCCACCGATGGGACTTCATCTCGGACACGGAAGGCGAAGTCCATGCGATCGATATCGACGCACCGATGCGGCGTGCGTGGACCGATTACATCGTGGGCGTGGTGCGGGAGCTCCGATCGCTCGGGGCCGCGCCATCCGGGGCAGAGCTGGCGTTCAGCACCAATCTTCCGCTCGGTGCCGGACTGTCATCGTCGGCCGCGCTCACAGTGGCCACCGCCAAGGGGCTGAGCCTGCTGGCCGGGAAGCGACTGTCGCCGGCGGCCCTGGTCGAGGTGGCGTTTCGGGCGGAGTATCACCAGGTTGGCGTCCGCTGCGGCCGGATGGATCAGACCATCGCCGCGCACGCGCAACACGGGTCGGCGCTCTTCTTCGATACCGCCAGCGGCCTGCATCGACCGGTTCCATTCCCCGGCCGTCTCTGGATCGTGGAGACGGGAGTCTCCCATCGGCTCACGGGGGGCGCGCTCAACGAGCGGCGGCGTGAGTGCGAGGAAGCGCTGGCCTTCTGTCGCGAGTGGCGTCCCGGACTCGTGCACCTGGCCCAGCTGTCTCCCGGCGATCTTCCGGAGGTCGGACGCCGGTTGCCGCCACCCCTGGTCCCTCGGGTGCGTCACGTCGTGACGGAGACGGCGCGCACCAGGAGCGCGGCGGACGCGCTGGCAGCGGGTGAGCTGTCTACTTTGGGTCGGCTGCTGGTCGAAGGCCACGCGTCTCTGCGGGCCGACTACCAATCCACTATTCCGGAGGCGGATTTCATCGTGGCCTCGGCGGTGGAGCACGGTGCCTATGGGGCCAGGCTCACGGGAGCGGGGTGGGGTGGGGCAGTGGTGGTGGTGGTGGCGCCGGAACGGGAGGCCAGGGTCGTGGCCGAGATCGGGCGCGACTTCGAGAAACGGTACCGGCGGCTGCCGGTCACCTGGAGCACCCGCGCGTCGCGCGGGGTGCGACGGGAGACGATTCCCGATTAAGACGATATATTTGCTTGCCGCTTTGCCCGGGTGGTGAAATGGTATACACAAGGGACTTAAAATCCCTTGGGAGCAATCCCGTGCGGGTTCGAGTCCCGCCCCGGGCACTCACATTCCAATCGTCGCGGTCGGCCTAGCTTAGTGCGTCATACATGTGGAGCGACAGCTTGAGGTCGCGCCGCAGCTCCACTTCGCCGCTCAGCAGTTCGGTCCAGGAGACCTCATGGCCCTTGCGGCCCCCCTTGGGGACGACCTTTATGCCCCGGGGACTCAGGCTCACGGTATAGAATTTTCCATCGAGCTCCAGTTCGCGCTTGATGGTCTTATCCAGACGGGTTGCCACAGAGCCTCCGGCTACTGGGGAGAGATCGACCAGGCGATCTCTTCGCCGGTGTGGACCCCAAATATCTCGCTGACCACCGGCTCTCCACCGCGGCGTACCGGTCGGGCCTCGAAGCGGATCGTGGTGGCTCCCGAGGTCACCGTGGCTGGGAGGGCGAACACCGCTCTCTCGCCACCGGTGACAAAGCCCAACCGGATCCGTTCCCCATCGTTACGCACCGCATAGACGTCCATGTCGAGCGAGGCGCGATTATCGATCCGGACCTTCGGCTGATCGCCGGAATCGGGATCGGGAGCGGGGTTGGGCGCGCCGCCACCGCCGCAGGCGAGAGTCAGAAGCAGCAGGAGACGCGCGGGGGAGCGAAAGACGGCCGGCATAGGGCGCTCTCGGGTAAGGGACAGCTAAGATCTTAGCTCGTTGTGGCCCGGGCCGTGATTCCCGACACGTCCACCCGGATGACCAACCACCCTCAGGAGGGACCATGGCACAAATCCGGAGATTCGGCGTGGGTCAGACAGCCAAGGTGGTCGGAGTGCTCTACGCGCTTATGGGGCTGATCTTCGTACCCTTTCTCCTGCTCGCCTCGATGCTCTCGCCTGACAAGTCCGGAATCGGGCCCGGACTCGCCCTTGCATTGCCCATCATCTATGGAGTCGCCGGCTTCATCTTCACCGCCCTTGGCTGCGCGGTTTACAATTTCGTGGCCGGGCTCGTCGGCGGGATCGAAGTGGAGCTGGACGCTCCTCGATAAACGGCCGATGGACTCCGTGATCGTTCTTCAAACCGAGCGGCTGAGTCTGCGCAGGATGTCGCTGGACGATGCCGATTTCATCGTCGAGCTGCTGAACGACTCCGCCTTCCTCCGGTTCGTCGGCGACAAGGGCGTCCGGACCTCCGATGATGCTCGCAACTACATCCTGACCGGGCCACTGGAGAGCTACGCCCGGCACGGGTTCGGCCTGTGGGTGGTCGAGCTCAAGGGCTCAGGACGCTCCATGGGGATCTGCGGCCTGTTGAAGCGCGAGGCTCTGGACCACGTGGATATCGGCTTTGCCTTTCTACCTCAGTACCGGTCTCGAGGGTATGCCTTCGAGTCGGCTGCCGCCGTCATGGACTACGCCAGAGCCGTTCTCGGCCTCGGGCGGGTCGTGGCCATCACAAATGACGACAACACGGGCTCCCAACGAGTCCTGGAAAAGATCGGCATGAGCTTCGACCGCATGATCCGGCTGTCAGAGGACGGACCCGAAATCAGGCTGCTGGCTTCCGAGGGCAGCGGCCGGCCTGCGGTTCGCCCTTCTGTAGTTCACCACGGCCGGATACCTTTGCGGCCGAGGCCCGATGATGCGCCATGACAGTGGAATGGGCGAGGTTGCATGCACTATTTGCTGTTCTACGACTACGTCCCCGACTACCTGACCCGGCGCCAGCCGCTCCGCGCGGCTCATTTCGAGTTCGCGCGTCCGTTCATCGACCGGGGTGAGCTGATACTGGGCGGGGCGCTGGCCGACCCGGCCGACGCTGGGGTGCTGTTGTTCCGGGGAGAGACGCCGGATGTGGCGCGTGCCTTTGCCGCGGCGGACCCCTACGTCCAGCGCGGACTTGTCACCGGCTGGCGAGTCCGACCGTGGAACACCGTGGTGGGCCCGACGGCCGAGGTGCCGCTGCCGTGATCGGGGGCTGAATGCTGGACGCCATTCGCCGGTTCATACGCGGGCGTCCCGGGGCCGAGGGTCCCAGGTCGGCAGCCGGCGGCACGCCTTCGTCCAACTCGGTCCAGTTGGCGGCCTGTGCGCTGCTGCTCGAGCTGGCCCACGCGGACAACGAATTCAGCGCGGAGGAACAGCGCCACATCGAGGGTACTCTTCAGCGCCATTTCGGCCTCGATCCGGCGTCGGGCGCAGAGCTGATCCGGCTGGCTGAGGCGGCGCGGGCCAAGGCGCTGGATCACTTTCAGTTCACCCGGGTGGTCGCCACAGAATACAGCCTGGCCCAGAAGATGGTCCTGGCCGAAGTGATGTGGGGCGTCATCCTGGCGGATGGCCGGCTAAGCGACCATGAGACTCACCTGGTCCGGAAGATGGCCAGCCTGATGCAACTGGAGCCCGC
Organism: uncultured Gemmatimonadales bacterium; assembly: GCA_963742755.1. GTDB lineage: Bacteria > Gemmatimonadota > Gemmatimonadetes > Gemmatimonadales > GWC2-71-9 > CAVVWJ01. Next base: position 173,285 of record CAVUMU010000010.1, on the reverse strand, counting down.
ATACCTGGCCGAAGCGCGGCGGGCAGCTTCCTCGCCCCGTTCTCCGTCCCACGGCCATCCCCAGGAGACCCCATGAGAGCACTCTTTCTGCTTCTCGTTATCGGAGCAGCCCTCGTCGGCGCGTCCTACGCCGGCGCCCGCTTCACTGCCGGGAAGCTGGTAGGCCCGGGTCCCACCCCGCTGGGTCCCCCTGCCAGCCGTTTCGCCTTTGACGGGATCAAAAGCCTCCCGTCCAAGCCGCGCGCCTGGGTGATCTCCTATCCCACCGCGACAGGGTTCGGTCGAGGTGGCGCGGAGATCTATGTCAGCGTCACCGGGGACCTGCTCGGCACCCGCCCGAGGGACCTGGGCGCTCGGTTGGAGGCGCTGCGGCCGGTGGAGCCCTGAGGAACTTCCGGCGAACGCGGTGGTTCAAGTTCGACCAGCCACAAGGGCCGACCTCCCGATGATCGACGAGCTGATCGCCCGGTCAGCCCGCATCCTCAGTGACGGGTACTACACCCCCGCGCAGGTCGAGAGTCTTCTCCGCTTTGTGTTCGGCACCGATACTCAGTTGATCGACGATCGTACTTACCTGGTGGCTGAGCGGGACGGGCGGCTGGTGGGGGCCGGCGGGTGGAGCCGCCGGCGGACGCTCTTTGGCGGCGATCAGATGAAAGAGCGGGAGGACCCGCTGCTGGACCCCCAGGCCGAGCCGGCCCGAATCCGGGCCTTCTTCGTGGATCCGGCCATGGCGCGCCAGGGGATAGGGCGCCGGTTGTTCGAGGAGTGCCGGACTGCCGCCGCCGTTGCGGGGTTCCACACTTTGACGCTGGTTGCCACCCTGCCCGGCGAGCCCCTCTATCAGGCACTCGGCTTCACGGTGACTGAGCGCTTCCAGCTGCATCTTCCGGGTGGCGTGGAGATCCCGGTCGCCCGCATGAGTCGCCCCGTGAGGTAACCCTGAAAATCTGGATAGACGCCGATGCCGCACCGCGGGACGTGAAGGAGCTCGTGTTTCGCTCGGCAAAGCGTCTCGCAGTCGCGGCTATCCTGGTGGCAAATCAGCGGTTGGAGCCTCCGCCGGGAAATCCGCTCGTCACCGCCGTACGCGTGGATGGTGGCCCTGACATCGCGGACCAATACATCGCCGAGCACGCCGAACCTGGCGACCTGGTCGTGACGCAGGACATTCCGCTCGCCGCACTGCTGGTGCCCCGGAACGTGGTGGTTCTGGATCCGCGTGGGGAGGAACACACCGCGGAGACGATCGGGGAGCGGCTCTCCATCCGTGACTTCATGGATCGCGCGCGGCTGGCAGGCGCGGTGACCGGTGGTCCTCCGCCCTACGACGCCAGAGCGAAGCAGGCGTTTGCCGCCGCTCTGGATCGGGCCTTGACCCGGTTGCTTCGAGGCAGATGAGGAGGCTGCATAGCGCGGCACAGCAGCGAGTTGCCTCGACGCACTGATGTAATGGGGTCGATGAGGTTAAGTTTCAGATGCTTCCGCTTCATTCTCGACGTGGCAGCCCCCTCTCTGGTAGGACCTCATGCCCAAAAAGAAACCGGCTCAGCCAGGCTCGACGCCGTCTAACGCAATACATCCTTTGGCCGAGCGAGTCCAGGCGCGCGTGGCCGAAGTCGGCCTTGCGCTCGATCAGAGGGCCCGTGCTTCCCGTCCTCGTGCCAAGCGCGCGAAGCCAGTGAAATCGGAGGCCAGGCCGCCGAAAACGGCACTGCTCGCCGGTTCAGCGACCCAACCACCGGCCCCCACGCGCGAAGCCAGCTCACTCCGCCGGGTCTTCAACGAGCTGGCGATCACCCACCGGCAGTTCCGTCTGCGAAGCGGACAGCATGCCTCCCCCGAGCTGCGGGATGCCGCGCGAGTCTTCAAGGAGGCACCGAGTTTCCCTTCGCTGGTCCTGGTCGCGGCCTTTCTCGAGGAAGACGGCCTGCTCGAGTGGTAGCCGGCTAGCGCATAGTCGACCGCCACGCGGGTCTCTTTAGCGTCCGGCCGCCTGCCGGCCGGACTGCCTCACTCGGAGTATTCTTGCCAAAGCGCAACTACGGGTTCGAAAAGCGTCAAAAGGAACTCGCCAAGCAACGTCAGAAAGAAGAGAAGAAACAGCGAAAGCTGGAGCGCTCGAAGGAGCCCTTGGCCGAGGATTCGGTGGAAAACGCTTCGCCTGACGGTGCCATGCTGGAGGAGTAGCACTACGCCCGGAGCAACGGGATGCAAGAGCAGGTAACCCTCCTGGGTCCGGAGGAGTCTCCCGCCGACGTGCGGGGGCTTTCTGGGTCCCTCCCGCCGGATCTGATGGAGCAGGTGCGCGGCCGGGTCGCGGCTCCTGGCCCTGCTCCTTCTCGTGGCGTTCTCAATCGATCCGCTGGTCTATTTCTCAATGTGGGCAATCGCCACGGTCGCCGGCTATCCGGTCATTTCGGGCAGTTGAAGTTTCGCCTGCTGGATCTGGGCGAGGCGGCCGTCTCCGGCATAGCGACATCAAGCCAACCAGCTTCTATCTCTGCAGGTATGGTGAGGTTGGTGGATAGAGATTCACTCACACGAGAAAGCAGGTCTTCATGCAATCCCAGAAAGCACTGATCGAGCGGACCAACCGGCAGGCCCTGAAACAGGTGGATGTCCGGGTCACCATCACCGACTCCGGCTCCGGGCACCCGTCATGGCGCGGAGAGTTCATGTCCCGCACCGCCGACGGCTTCCTGCCGAGCGAGCGGATCTGGCTGACGCTCGACAACGGGCAGAAAGGTATGGCCAATATCAGCGAGACCCACTTCAACAGCCGCACGCCGGAGGCGACGCTGATTCAGTTTATGGGCAAGGGTCCGCTGGCGTAGGGCTCCTCCCGGATCCGCAGCACGACCCGGCCAATGACGTGCCCGCGCTCGACCCGCGCGCGTGGTCAGAGACGCCTGCTCGAGGGGACTGACTCCGCCGAGCGGCACCCACAGCTGGGCCTCCTCCACGGTGCCCTCAGGCATTACCCAGCAGCACCGAGCACATAGATTCCGGGCGGAAACCTTTGCTTCTCGCTCGGAGAGTTCTGGTGCCGCCACGCCCGCTAACCCGACTGCGCAAGCTCTGCCTCGCCCTTCCCGAAGCCCACGAAGTCGAGGCCTGGGGCGAGCCCACCTTCCGGGTGCGCAACAAGCTGTTTGCGATGTACGCAAGCTCGGAGAACCACCATGGTGCCGGCCGCCCGGCCGTCTGGTGCAAGGCGGCCAGGATGAACCAGGCCATGATGGTCGAGGCCGAGCCCCAGCGTTTCTTCATACCGCCGTACGTGGGACCGAGTGGTTGGGTGGGAGTGTGGCTCGATGGGCCGGCGGCCTGGGATGACCTGGAGGACCTGCTGTGCGATGCGTACCTGCTGGTGGCACCCAAGCGCCTTGGCGCGTTGGTCCGCCCCCGCTGACGATGGCCATTCGGGTCATCCGTCTCGGCACGCCCCGCCAGGCCGGCGAAGGCCTCCGGCTGGGAACTGTGAGGCGCCCGCCCCGCGGAATCCGGAAGGCGGAGCTAGCCCGGCGCGATTACTACGACCTCTGGCTTCCGGAGCTCGCCCCCAGCGCCGCACTGGTCTCCTGGGCGCTCTCCGAACCGCTCACCCCGCGGCGGTGGGAGAGGTTCGCGCGTCGCTACCGGGCCGAGATGGGAAAGCCTCCGGTGCAACGACTGCTTGCCTTGTTGGCGGCGTTATCCGCTCGACAGGAGCTGTCGGTAGGCTGCTATTGTGAGGATGAATCCCGGTGCCATCGATCGCTGCTGGGTGAGCTGCTCCGTTACGCCGGGGCTACTATAGCTGACGACTCCCGATAGCTGACGACTCCCGATTCCTGACTCCCGGCTCTTGACTCTCACGAGGCCGCCATGGTCAGGAGGCCAACCCGAGCCTCGATTGCTGCGCTCTGGCCGGCCGCCGCACCCCTTTGGAGACCAAACGGGTTGGTCCCTGAGCGCCTACATATCGGGTGGCACTAAGCCAACCCGAATGGCGTAGCGCACCAGCGCCACCACGTCGTGCATGCCGAGACGCTTCATCACTTCTCCCCGGTGGGACTCGACGGTCTTGGCGCTGAGCTTCAGCCGGCGAGCGATCTCTCGAGTCGTGTGCCCGGCGGTGACCAGCCGCAGGACCTCAAGCTGCCGTGGTGTCAGCTGCCGGAGTCGCCGGCGCACCGCCAGCGCCGCCTCGATGGCGCTGCTGAGGCGGCCCAGGTTCCGTTTCAGTACGATGTCCTCGGCGCCCGCCCGAACGGTGGTGACCGCGGTCTGTTCGTCGATGTCGTTGGTAAACAGGATCGTCGGAGCGGCCGGGCGGTAGGTCTGCACGGCGACCAGGGCGGCCCGCGCGTCGAAAACGGAGCTGGAGTGATCGCACAGCACCACGTCGGGCTTGAACTCGCGCAACGCGGAGGTGAACTCCTCTTCCGACGAGACCGGTGCGCTCAAAATCTTCATCCCGGCGCGGGTCAACTCCGACTTGACCCGCTCGACCTCGTCGGGGCTGTCTTCCAGATGAAGAATTCGGAGGGTTTTGCTCATTGCGAGAACGCGTCACTCCGAGGCGGGGATGAGATTACCTGCTGCGACGAGACGATGGTTGCGCTCGCGCGGGCGCGGGGCATATTGGGCGCAGGCAGTACCGATGCATACCCAGTGCTATGCTTTAGTCACCATTGGTCACCGCCATTATGGGGAACTCCCGCCACCAAAGCAAGGCGTGCCGTCGCACCGTCGGCTCCCTTCGAGCGTCGGCGGCAGAAGGGCTGAGCTCCAGCGCGGCAGAGCATCACATTTTATCGTCTGCGGCCATCCGGTAAACCCCTTACCATTGAACCTCTTACCGAGAGTGGAATGCCCGACGCTGACGAACTCCTGAACATTGAGCAGGCGGCCCAGTTCCTCAATGTCAGTGAGACCTCGCTCCGCCGGTGGACCAACGCCGGCCGTCTGGCCTGTCTCAGGGTCGGCCGCAGGCGCGAGCGGCGCTTCCGTCGCGCCGATCTGTTGGCGTTCACGGAGGATCAGCCGGCGGAGGGTCACGGCCATGTTCCGCCGTCCAGCTCGCCGGCCCATACCGTGATCGACGGGGTTGCCTACGCGCTGGGAGTCCATCTCTGCGCCCTCTTCGCCAGCGAGGCTGGCCAGACCAGGCAGGCGATCGGGTTTCTGGAGGATGGCCTGCGACGCGGGACGGTGTGTTTCTACATCTCCACTCCTAAATCACGGAGGGATGTCCTGGCTCACCTCGAGAAGAGTCGTCCGTCTTTGCGGGCCGACATTGCCGCCGGGAGACTGGTCCTGGCCGAGTACATCGGTTCGCCGGCAGGCCAACTGGAGTATTGGGATACCCGGATGCGTGCTGCCCTGGGCGCTGGAGCGAATTCCTTCCGGGTCGTAGGGGACCTTCGGGGGTTTGGCCCAGAGGGGTCGGATGAAGGACTCTCCGAGTACGAAGCGGGATATGAGGAGCTTATCGCCAAACGCTTTCCCGTCGTCACTCTGTGTCAGTACGACGTGCGCCACTTCTCCGGTGTCACCATCCTCAACACGCTGAGGATTCACCGGGACAATTTCCGGTATCCCGTGGACCGCTTTCTGGGATGAACCAGTGGCACCTCGGCGTGCTGTTGGCAGCCTCAATCGCGTGCCCCACGACCCATCCACCAAACTCGAGGCAGCCTGTCTTCCGGGAGGTGACGACCGGAGCAGGCACCATTCGCCTGGGAGAGATCTGGCACCCGGAGATGGTCGCTGGGGCCAAGTCGTCCGACACGGTGGTTGCGCTTCCTCCGGGCAGTTTTGCCGGCGCGTCGGCCGTTCTGGTGCATCGCACACCGCGAGGCGTGGTAGCCATGGTCATGTTTAACTACCCGCAATCGGCAGACTTTTCGGTCCTCCGAGCCGAATACGCCGAGCAGATCGGCCCACCGGTCCAGCACGAGAAGCCTGACGATCCTGAGGCAGCGGAGCGGGTGGTCTGGCAAGACAGCGAAACCCGGTTCGAGCTGACCCGCGACCCGAAGCGCAGCGTGTCCACGATCTACAGCCGCCTCAGCGATCTGCCATGAGCACCGCGCGGGATCCGCGCTTTACGCTAGACCACGTCGAGCTTTATGTCCCCGACCGCGTCAGCGCGGCGGCCTGGTATGCCAAGGTGCTCGGCTGTGAGCCGGTGGCCGGAACCGAGTCGTGGGCAGCCAACCCTGAGGGGCCGATGATGATCTCGCCTGACGGGGGCCGCACCAAGCTCGCCTTGTTCACCGGCGAGGCCCAAGGAAGCCGTCCGACCGCCGGTTTTCACCGAGTGGCATTTCGGGTGAGCGCCACCGAGTTTCTCGCCTTTACCGCGAGGCTGGCCGGTCTCGGGCTGAACCAGGCGCGCGTGATAGACCACGGGGGCGCCTGGTCGGTGTACTTCTCCGACCCATCCGGTCACCGGCTGGAGGTTACGACCTACGAGGTTGAGCCGGTTCGCGCCGCAAGAGGGTCGCTCATCTGAAGTCTTCCTCTCCAGGCGGGCGGAAGATCAAGTCGAAGGCCAGAAGAGCGTGTTGGAGAAGGACGCCGAGAAAGATCAGGGCGTAGACCAGCGGGGACGTATACGCAGCCACGATTCGAAGATCGGTTCGCTGCCCCAGTTGGGACACCGGAGACAGAGCGCCCGCCAACGGAGGACCGCTGCCCGCGTCCAGGAGGTCACCATACGTCAGGGTATAAGGAGTACGCCTGGGGGAACAACGCATGTCGACCGCCACGGTAGCACAGATTGCCCGGTATCTGGCGGTCCTGGGGGGAGGGTTCATCGTGGGCGGCCGGATCGTCAGCGCCATTCATGGGTGGCGCGAATGGCACGCGTGGGCCGAGCGGGATCCGTCCGGAGCCGATGCCTACCGGACGTTTTTCATGGTGGATCTCGGCGTGATCGTCCTGACCGTCGCTCTCGCCGGACTGGTCTGGTGGCTGTTGCGCCCCCGCCCGCTACGGTGATGCCGGCCTTCCGTTGCCGCCATCGGTCAGGAACCGGACCGTGCCATCGTGGGCGCGAATCCAGATAGTGAGGTACTTCGAGTGCGACGTGCCGTCCTGGCCTGCGATCACTGCTTCCCCGACGGTCCAGCCGATATCACCGCTGCGGGCGGCGCCAGCAGCCACCGGATGCCAGCGCCACACTGCGGGGAAGTCAACCGCGCGGCCAATGGCTGCGGGACCACGGGTCAGAAGTCCGCGGTCACCGAACGTCACCGCCTCGGGAGCGGCCCACCGTTGGAACGCCACCGCGGCGCCACTATCACCCGCGAGCCGCGCGAAGGCAATATCGGCGGCGATGAAGGGGGCCCCGGCCCCTCGCGCCTGGATGGCCTTTTTTTTCACCGGTATCTTGACGCTCGACGCTGGCTTCGGTAGCTCGTCCAGACCGGCGAATACCAGTGCGGCGATGGTCCAGCGCGCCCCGTCTCTTCGCCAGGCCGCGATGTAACTGCCGATTTCGGGCGTGGGTGCGTTGCGGCCGGCGCGGGCCACGGCAACTCCCCAAATGACGCTCAGACTCGAGTCGCGGGAGAGTTCGACCCCTAATGGCTGCCAGAACAGCTGTAGTGAGTCGGTGGGCAGCGCCGCCAGCAACCGCTTCAGGTCTGCTGTTCCCGCCACAACCGCCGCTCCGGGCCAGAGCAGTATCCCATCGCGATGAACGCTGCGGAGGACCGCATCCGTAAAGCCCGAGTCCCGGCTCAGCTCCGATGTGGCCCGCTCGGCATCCAGCACCGCAGTCCTCTGGTCCTGGGCCGCCAGGCCCGGTCCCGAGATGAGCAACAGGGCCGTGCCGGCCGTGGTTGCCCAGCTGTGTGATGGCACGGACCCCTCGGCGTCTGGATGATGTGAATCGACTACCCTGTCCCCGTACGCGAGCGGATGGCAAAGGATTCACTACCTTATTGCCTATGCACCCCAGAATCGCGCAGCTACTCGACTACGACCAGCGGCAGCGTGTTGCGCTCCTGGACGCGCTCTCGCTCATCCCTGAGCCGTTGCGGGATCGGCGTTGCGACGCGGAGACCTGGTCGGCTGCTGAGGTACTGGAGCACTTGCATCGGGTGGAGCGCGGTATCGCCCGGCTGGTCAGCAATTCTCTGGAGCAGGCCAGGGCGGCCGGCCTCGAGCCGGAGAACGACGTTGGCTCGGTCATGGAATCGCTGGACCCGCTCCGCCTGACGGACCGTAGGCGGAGGATCAAGGCACCCGAGCCCGTGATGCCCCGGGGCCGTCTCACCGCAGCCGAGGGGATGGTGGCATTGGGGGAGTCGCGTCAGGCGCTGATCGCCGCCCTGCAGGATGTCGACGGCCTGGCTCTGGGTCGGATCACGCAGCCTCATCCGCTGGTCGGGCCCCTCGACCTGTACCAGTGGGTGCTGTTCGTTGGTCAGCACGAAGCGCGGCATGCGGCTCAGCTCCAGGACATCGCGCGACAGCTGACCAGGTAGTGCCGTTGAGAGGCCATACGATGAGGGTGATCATGCTAGTCTTTGCCCATGGGGAGGCTTCATGCTGGGCGGAAAGAGCTGGGACGACTGGATCGTGCAGTATGGGCGCAGCCATCAGCACCCGATCAACCGACTCTGTCATACCCTCGGCATTCCACTAATCGCCCTCTCGATCCCACTGTTCGTGGTGGCCATCTGGGTGGGCGGGTTGTGGGTGGTCGCTCTGGTGCTCTTCGTGGTCGGCTGGGTCTTTCAGTTCGTGGGCCACGCAGTGGAGGGGAAGCCTCCCGAGTTTCTGCATGACTGGCGCTTCCTGTTCGTGGGCCTGAGGTGGTGGGTGGCCAAGATCCGGGGGCGTGCGTAGTGCCAGATGCGGAAGTCCCCTGCGGGATGCGATTGGCCTTTGAACCATAGCCTGTGCCAGCAGCAGTAGCTGTCGTTCGTAGGCAGGCCTGCGGACGCTGCAGTGCGGGTTTCAGTCTACGGCAGTTGGGAGCTCTTGCCCGCGACTGACTCGGTACCGCGAGAGGGTTCCACCACGTAGGCCTCCATCGCGAAGTACTCCGCGAGCCCGAGCCGGTCGAGCTCCGCGGCCGTCCCCTTGTTTCGCGCCTCCACCCGCTGCCAGAACTCCCGCTCGTCCGGCCCCGGAAACGGGGCCGTGTCTTTCTGTGATTGATGCTTGAAGATTGCCTGGATCTTGAGCCGGAGCTCCTCCTGTGAGAGCGGCACCAGCCAGGTGGCTTCGGTAACAGGCCACTCCTGCCACGCTCCGCGGTAGAGCCAGACCTCGGGCCGCTGCAGCCCGCCGAGGACGGCCTGCTCCAGCGCCCGCTGCACCGCTTCCTTGCAGAGCCGGTGGGTCCCGTGCGGATCGGAGAGATCGCCGGCGACGAAGACGAGCTCGGGACGAATCTCGTCCAGCATCGCCCGCACGATTGTGACATCGTCCTCGCCGATAGGGTCCTTGCGGACCTTACCCGTCCGATAGAACGGCAGGTCGAGAAATCGGGCAGCCCGCTCCTCGAGCCCCAGGGTCCGGATCCCGGCCACCGCCTCGGACTCCCGAATGATCCGCTTGGTGTCCTGCACCTCGGGAGTGTCCACGTCTCCCGCCTGCTTGCCGGCCAGGAACCCATCGATCCGCGTGCCCAGATCCTGGACGGCATCCTTCGAGAGGCGCTGTTCCAGCGCGAGGCGCCGCAGGAAATCCAGGTGGCGCCGCACATCGTGGTCGAACACGGCCAGGTTGCCGCTGGTCATGTAAGCGACGGTGATGTCGTTGCCGTTCACCGCCAGCTTGTGCAGGATGCCACCCATGGAAATGACGTCGTCGTCCGGGTGGGGCGAGAAGCAGAGAATGCGCTTTTTCCGGGGCAGCTTGGAGCGGCCCCGGATCTTGGCGCCGAGAGCATTGAACACCTCTCCATTCAGCGCGCCGGGCGAGCCGTAGCGGGCCACCAGAGACGAGAGGCGGTGCTCGGCATAATCCCGCTGGGTGAGCTTGAGGATGGCCTTGCCGCTCTGGTGCGATAGCCACACGACCGCCCGCACCACCAGGCTGCTGGTCCACTCCACCGGCCCGAGAAGCCAGGGCGTGGCAACCCGGGTGAGCGCGGCGGCCGCGGGCCCGTCGAGATAGAAGGTGGTGTTGGGGTGCTGCTGCAGGAAGGTGGCGGCCACCTCGTGATCGACCTCGCCCTCGACCGCGCGGCGCACGATGTCGGCCTTGTGCTCACCGGTGGCGAGCATCAGGATCTCGCGGGCGTCGAAGATGGTGGCGACGCCCATGGTGATCGCTTCGCGGGGTACGTTCTCCTCGCCGAAGAAGTCGGCGGCGGTGTCCTTGCGGGTCACCAGATCGAGGGTCACGACCCGGGTGCGGCTCTCGGCCCCGGAGCCCGGCTCGTTGAACCCGATATGGCCGGTGCGCCCAATTCCCAGCAGCTGCAGATCGATTCCTCCGGCCTCACGGATGGCGTCTTCGTAGCGACGGCACTCGGCCTCGACCTCATCCCGCCGCACATCTCCGCGAGGGATATGGACACTGGCCGGCGGAATATCGAGCTGGGCGAACAGGTTCTCCCACATGAAGCGATGGTAGGAGTGAATGCTTCCCGGATCCATCGGGTAGTATTCATCGAGATTGAAAGTGATGACGTCGCTGAAGCTGAGACCTTCATCGCGGTGCATGCGAATCAGCTCGCGGTACACCCCGATGGGCGTGGACCCGGTGGCCAGACCGAGCACCGGGCGCTTCCCGGCGGCGCGGCGCTCGCGGATCACCTGGGCGATCCGGCGGGCAACCAGGCAGCCGATCTGGTCGTGGTCCTCCACGATGACAGTGCGGATGCGTTCCTGGCCCAGGGCGGTCCTGGTGGGAGCTGGTTTCATCTGTCAGAGTATCGGATGCCGGGCCCGCCCCCTAAAATGGGTCAGGGCGCCTCCGAGGGTAGCTCGGGCGGACCAGCGGGGGCAGCTTTGGGGAAACTGGGCGTTCCCCAAGTGGGCGAACGAACGTAGTATGGAGCGGCTCCCGGCGGGCGTAGCCCCTGGGCGACGACGAATAGCGAGGGAAAGTGGACAAGGAACCGGCCATACACACTGCCGAAGACGCTTCGCCCCGGGAGCTGTGGGGGGCCAGCTGGAGGCTCCTCCTCACCCTTGCCGCCCTGGGGCTTCTCGTGGTGCCGCTTATCCGGGAGTTTCCGCTGGGACAGAGCACCCGTACCGCCCTTCTGGCCTGGTTGCTGGTCGGGCTCGCCTTGTACTGGCTCTACGCCGGCATGGGATATCGGCCGCTGCTGCTGCTTCAGCTGATGCTCTTCTCGACGGCCGCGGCGTTGCTCAGCACCAAGCTGCTGCTGGTGGTGATCGACATCAACCGGCTCACCGTGCTCCGCTACATCGCCCGCGGATTGATCCTGGTGGGTGCCGGGTGCGCGATCGCCAACCTCGGAGCCATGCTGATCGCACTGTGGCGCAGGTCTCGCGACCCCGCGTTCCCCGGGAGCCAGCGCCGACTTTGAGCGACCGCCGGCCATCATGCTGAGAGGCTTACTGCTCGCGGGCCTTCACCTGCTCGGGTTGGGCGTCGGGCTGGGCGCCGTCTGGGCCCGGGGCCGGGCGCTCAAGTCCCGTCTCGATCCGGCCGGCCTCCGCTCCGTCTTCCTGGCCGACAACTTCTGGGCCCTGGCGGCGGCTCTATGGCTCGGTACCGGCCTCTGGCGTCTCCTGGCCGGCGCGGAGAAGAACACTGCCTACTATTTCCACAACCACGTGTTCCTGGGCAAGATGGCGCTGTTCGCCATCATCCTGGCCCTGGAGGTTCTTCCCATGATCACGCTGATCAGGTGGCGCCGGCGGGTGGCGCGGGGCGAGCAGCCTGACACCAGTGCCGCTCCACGGCTGGCTCGCATCAGCTTCGCGCAGGCTGGAATCGTCATCGTCATGGTCTTCCTTGCCGCGGCCATGGCTCGGGGATACGGTGTTTCCTTGCGGTCCCACTAGCGGACTCCGGAGGGCAGCATGGCGCAGCTGAGCTGGTCCCGTGTCATCGTTGGAGGCATCGCCGCCGGCCTGGTCATGAATGTCATCGACGCAGCCACGAACGGCTTTCTGCTCGGCACCCGTTGGAAGGTGGAGACCGAGGCGCTTAATCCCGGACTTCTCGCCAACGCCGCACCCGGCACGATGGGTTGGGTCATCGTGGATTTCATTCTGGGGATCCTCACGGTCTGGCTCTATGCGGCCATCCGTCCCCGGTTCGGCCCCGGGCCACGCACCGCGCTTACGGCCGCGTTTGTCGTGTGGCTCGCGGCCCATGCGGCGTACGCATCCTATGCATTCATGGGGTACTACTCCTGGTCACTGGTGGGAGCGAGTAGCCTGGGAGGGCTGGTGGCGGCGCTGGCGGGAGGCTATGTGGGGGCCCGGCTCTATCGGGAGACGGCGTGACCTCAAAACTCATTGCTACCATTCGCTTACGCTCCCCTATCTAACGTAGTGGTAGAAGGTTTTCCTGGCCCGAGGCCCGATCGGGAGGCGTCGTGCCTAGTCTTGCCGCTCAACTCCGCCGCACGCATTGCTGACATCGCCGGGGCCTTGCCCCGGTGCAGCGACAAGGATTCTTTACGCCCACGGGCAGCGAGGACGCATCACGGCGACGGAGGGCTGATGGCGGAGCCAAGCTTTCTCGAGCAGATAGCTACCCTCAATTCCACGCTGAGTGAAGTCGAGGGGCGGCTGGCGCGAGGGCAGACCGCGGTGCAGGAGCTGGAGGATTTCAAGAGCGCGCTCGATGATGTGCGGCTCCGTCTCTGGGGTCTGCTGAGCGCCGCGGGAGGGGACGACTACAAGGGGTTCCAAGAGCGGTTTCGCATTCGACGGGCGACGGAGATGAGCCGCGGGCTGGGTGGAGACCTGCGGACCGGTGCCATGAGTGGGAGACACCGGGAGCTGGCCGGCCTCAAAGAGGCGGCGAACGAGCTCGCTCAAAGCATCGAGCAGGCGCAGCGGCCGGCTTTCTAGCCACCGGGCATATTTTTGGAGGTGTTGATGTCCAAGCGTGAAGATCAGAGGATAGCCGCGCTGGCCAAGAAGAACGCCGAGAAAGTGGTTCCCCCCAAGGCCGATCGCGCGGCAAAGTTCGACTCCACCCTGCGGCAGAAACCCACTGAAGAAGATGCTGAGACCAGGCGCCTGTTCAAGGACATGAAGCGTCGGGAGTTCTGAGTAACGGCATGGCCGACTCACGGCCCCGGCGGCCAGTTGCGGCAATTGTCATCTCCCTCCTGCTCCTCGGCGGGGCACTCCTTCTCATCGGTCTGGCGGTCCAACGCTTCGCACCCCTCACCCGCAACCTGCTGCCCGGCCGGGGCGAAACCACGGTTACCCACGGCGTCGTGGTGGAGCGGATACGGGCGGTGGCACAACTGGTCACCAGCGAAACCACGGTCCGCGATGTGGTGGTGTACGAGCACAGCCGTCTCGGTTCCACCAAGCGGTCCCTGGTCGTGGTGAGCGGCAAAGTGATGGCCGGAATCGATCTCGACCGTGGAACTAAGGTGGACATCGATCAGCGGGAGCATCGGGTCCACGTGGTTCTCCCGCCGGCCAAGGTGCTCGGCGTCGAGGTAACCCAACTGCGGACTTACGACGAGCGCAGCGGACTGTGGAATCCGTTCCGCCCCGCCGACCGGGACACCATCTACTTTCTGGCCCGGCAACAGCTGATCACCGCTGCTGGGGAGATTGGGGTCACGGCGCACGCCGAGGAGAGTGCCCGGCGGCTGCTCGGCGCATTGATCCACGCCGATGGCTACACCGTGGATGTCACCTTTGGTGCGGCGGCCGGCCCGGCAGTGCGGCGCGAGACCGACTGACGCCAGCCACCCGTACGACGATACGAGGACTTAGTGCCATTCAGCAGCTTGAAGCTCCATCCCGATCTCCTGAGGGGAATCAAGGAGCTCGGGTTTACCCGGCCGACCCCGATTCAGGAAGCCGCGATACCTCCGGCTCTCGCCGGCCGGGATGTGCTGGCGTGCGCAATGACCGGCAGCGGCAAGACAGCCGCCTTTCTCCTCCCTATCCTCCACAAGCTGGTGGGACGGCCTCGGGGGGTTACCCGGGCACTGGTGCTCACACCGACGCGCGAGCTCGCGGCGCAGATTCTTGAAGATCTGAACGACCTCGCCGTGCACACACCGATCACGGGCGCCGCCATTTTCGGCGGTGTGGGGATGGGCCCGCAGGAGCACGCCTTCCGCAGTGGAGTGGATGTGCTGGTCGCCACCCCCGGGCGGTTGCTCGACCATTTTCGAATGCCCTACGCCAAGCTGGCCGGGGTCGAGCATCTGGTGCTGGACGAGGCGGACCGCATGCTGGACATGGGTTTCCTTCCCGACATTCGGCGGGTGTTGCGGCACCTGCCGCAGAAGCGGCAGACGTTCTTCTTCAGCGCCACTATGCCCGCCCCGATCCTTACGCTTACTCGCGAGATGCTCCGGAATCCCGAGGCGATTCAGCTCGACCGGAAGCCCGCGCCGGCGGTGGGGATCACCCAGGCGGTCTACCCGGTGCCTCAGGAGCTCAAGTCGGCCCTGCTGGTTGCTCTTCTTCAACGAGGAGAGATGCAGGAGGCGCTAGTCTTTACCCGCACCAAGCATCGGGCCAACCGGCTGGCCGATTACCTGGCGCGGCACGGGATCAAGGCCGAGCGGATCCATGGCAATCGCTCCCAATCGCAGCGTACGGAAGCCCTGGCCGGCTTCAAGAGCGGGAAGTACCGGGTCCTGGTGGCCACCGATATTGCGGCCCGGGGAATCGACGTCGAGGCCCTGGGCCATGTGGTGAACTTCGACGTCCCCAAGGCCGCCGAGGATTACATTCACCGGGTTGGACGGACCGCGCGGGCGGAGCTGACCGGTGACGCGTTTACCCTGGTGTCGCCCGAGGAAGAGGGCGAGCTTCGCGGTATTGAGCGGGTGGTAGGGAGGCGGCTGCCTCGGATAACCGTTCCGGACTTCGATTATACGGCCAAGTCGGAAACCCGGTTCGAGGTCCCCTTGGCCGAACGAATCGCCGCGATCCGGGCCAGGAAGGCGGAGGACAGGGCTCGCTCGAAGGCGAAAGAGGCCCGCCGAACAGCCCAGGGGTCCCGTCCGCCTGAGCGCTCGCCCTCTGCGCGGCCTGGCCAACGGGGCGGCCGGGGTCGTCCGAGGAACGGAGGCTCCCCGCGTTAAGCATGGAGAAATCATGGATCAGGTGACCATCGACTACGAAGGAAAGCAGGTTACGGCCTCCCTGAGCGAAGGCCAAACCATGTCCGGCGAGGTCCTTGGCAGCGACCAGGCCCCCCAGTGGCACGTGACTATTGCCGGGACGGCTCTGACCAAGTTCCCGGCCACCGCCATCGACACCGAGGAGCAGGTGCGAGAACGGGTGCTCCGCTGGCTGCGGGACCATCCCGAGATGCTCGATCGCGATCAGATCGTGCTCGGCGGAGGGTAAGTACGATTAGATTACGGGGCGGGGTCGTGGTCCGCGCCTAAATATCATACCAAGCGAGTCTTCCGTGAGCACCCATAAAGTCGAGCAGCGCCGCCTTAGCCATCGTGGTCGGGAATTTCACTTCGTCTCCTACGACGCCCAGATCGCCAATGAGCGCCGCGGTGTCGAAGCGGTCCCCCCCATGTGGTACTTGATGAACGAGGGTAAGCGCCGGCCGGTGCTGCCGCATGTTCCCGGACAGGAGCTGGTGGAGCTGGACGACGCGCTGCTCCGATGGGTGGACGAGCAGGTCTTCGGAGCCAAGGCCCCACTCCTGCAACGCCAGCGGAAATAACAGTGTTCGATGCGCTCGATCCCGACTCCCCCGCGTTCTGGTTCCGCCTCGGCACGGCCATCCTCTGCGGCGGCATCATCGGGCTGGAGCGTCAGCTCAGGGGGAAGGCGGCCGGCATCCGCACCAGCATTCTTATCTGCATGGGTACAGCGCTGTTTGTCTCGCTGGGAGCATCCTTCCAGGGCGACCGGGTAGACCCGACCCGGGTGCTGGCGCAGGTGGTCACCGGAATCGGCTTTCTGGGCGGCGGAGTGATCCTGGCGCGGGACGGCGCCATCCTGGGGGTCACCTCCGCGGCCGTTATCTGGGTGCTGGCCTCGCTCGGCGCCATGATCGGACTCGGCCACCTCAAGGGCGCCATCGTGCTCACCCTCATCACCGTCGCCCTCCTCCTGGGCGTTGAGCTCCTCGAGTCGGTCTTCCGCCGCCTCCGCCAGGGGGCGCACGAGCGGGAGATGTCCAAGATCGAGCTGGAAGACTGACGGGAACGCCGAATGCGTCGCGCCGTTCTGCTGCTGCTGGTCCTGTCTGCCTGCATCGATCGTCCCGCGCGGCATAGCAGGGCGCGGGGCCCGGCTCGCGATTCTGCCGACAGCGCCTTTGCACTGGTCCAGGCCCGCGGTCAGGTGGCCATGGGCGTCGATCAATACACCTCCTTCCATCAATTCGAGTCGCTGCCCGATGGGGGCCGCATCGGTCTGCAGCGAGACCCCGGCGACAGTGCCGGGGTGGCCCAGATCAGATCCCACATGCAGACGGTCGCGCGCGCATTCGCACGGGGCGACTTTGCACTTCCCGGGGTGGTCCACGCTCGAGACGTCCCCGGTACTGCCGTGATGGCGGCCCGGCGGTCCCGGATCCGCTACGACGCTGACACGCTCGCAGGCGGCGGGCAGGTGCGCCTCACCACATCAGATCCTGCCGCCCTCGCGGCGATTCACCAGTTCCTGGCCTTTCAGCGGCAGGACCACCGCTCGACCAGCCACCCAGCGGGACATTGAGCTCCTCTCTGCTGCTGCGATCGGTTGCCACCATTCTCGACCGCGACCTGTGTACCCTTCGCCGTGAAGTCGAGGCCTATCCCGACGACCACGCGCTGTGGCAAGCAGTGCCGGGTATCACCAACGTGGGAGGGACCCTGGCGCTGCACCTGGCGGGCAACCTGCAGCACTACATCGGGGCTCGACTGGGGCGGACGGGATACGTGAGAGACCGGGCGGCGGAGTTTTCCCGCCGGGACGTCCCACGCTCCGAGCTGCTGAGTCAGATCGAAGCCGCTCGCAGCGCGGTGAAAGCGGGACTCTCCGGCGCAAAGCAGGCCGACGTCAACGCCGAGTACCCCGAGACTATCGCGGGCTCGAGGGTGACCACCGGCGATTACCTGATTCATCTGGCGACGCACCTGGTGTATCACCTGGGCCAGATCGACTACCATCGCCGGGTTGTGACCGGCACCGCGTTCGCGGTGGATGCTGTCCGGCCGTCGGAACTGAGCTCGGCGCAATGATCCTCTTCCTCCTGCTGGCCCTGGCCGCCGGCGCGCTCCTTCCGGTGCAGGCCGGAATCAACGCTCAACTGCGGTCCGCGCTGGGCTCGCCGGTGGCCGCGGCACTGGTCTCTTTTCTGGTCGGCACCGCCGGACTGGCAGCCATCGCGTTGCTCATGCGCGCGCCGCTGGCGCTGGGACGCGCGTGGGCCGCCACCGGTCCGTGGCAATGGAGCGGCGGACTGATCGGCGCGGCCTACGTGCTCGCCGCCATCGTGCTGGCCCCAAGACTCGGTGCAGCCACACTCATTGCAGCGGTGGTGGCGGGGCAAATGCTGAGCTCGCTGATGCTCGACCAGTACGGACTAGTCGGATTTCCGGTTCATCCGCTGACGCTCGTGCGACTCCTGGGGGCCGCCCTGGTTATCGCCGGCGTGATCCTGATTCAGCGTTGAGTCGCTACACCGGGGCAGGCAAGTGACCGCCAGGGGAGAGGCCCTGGTGCTGGTCGGGCTGGTCCTGGCAGTGGACGCTCTCTTCATCGGCGTGTATTTCGGGGCCGGAATCGAGCGGGCGTCAGATACTGTGAAGATCGCCTTCACGGTGGTCTGGACCGTCATCAACCTGGCCGTGGTCATCCGGGGCCTCACCAGAATCCGCGCCGCACGCATGAACCTCCCTGAATCCTAGAAGCTTGCCACCAACCGGATCGCCGGCGCCGCTCGGCGCCACCTGGGACGGAGAGGGTACCAACTTCGCGGTCTTCTCCCGGCATGCCACCCGGGTGGAGCTCTGCCTTTTTGCTCTTCCCACGGACGCGACCGAATCCGCTCGGGTCGAGCTTCAAAGGACGGGGGATGTCTGGCACGGGTATCGGCCGAACATTGGCCCGGGCCAGGCCTATGGATACCGAGTGCACGGCCCCTATGCTCCCGCTGAGGGTCATCGCTTCAATCCCGCCAAGCTGCTCCTCGATCCCTACGCCAGGGCCATCAGCGGCACGATGGAGTGGAGCGACGTGCTCTCGGGGTATCCGCTTCGAAGTGACGATCCCAATCGCGATCTGGTCCCTGATTCCCGAGACAGCGCGGGGGCCATGCCGAAGAGTCTCGTCCTCGACCCGGGGTTTGCCTGGGGCGATGATGCTCCGCTCCGGACGGCATGGGACAGGACGGTGATTTACGAAGCGCACGTCAAGGGTATGACCCAGCTGCATCCGGATATCCCGGAGCCGCTGCGGGGGACGTACCTGGGACTCGCAAGCGCCCCGATCATCCATCACCTGAAGAGCCTTGGTGTCACCGCCATCGAGCTGCTGCCCGTCCACCACGTGGCGGCCGAGCGGCGGTTGAGTGAGCAGCGGCTCACCAACTACTGGGGATACAACTCCGTCGGGTACTTCGCGCCCGATGTGCGCTACGCCACCCCCGCTGGTGTGCCCGGCAGCCAGGTCACCGAATTCAAGACCATGGTCAAGCGGTTCCATCAGGAGGGCATCGAAGTTCTCCTCGACGTGGTCTATAACCATACCGGCGAAGGCAGCCACCTCGGTCCCACGCTCTCGTTTCGCGGGATCGACAACGCGACTTACTACTGGCCCCATCCAGAGAACCCCCGTCTCTACACCGACTACACCGGCTGCGGAAACACCGTGGATCTGCGGAAGCCCGAAACGCTCGAGTTCGTGCTGGACAGCCTGAGGTACTGGGTGCGGGACATGCGCGTGGACGGTTTCCGGTTCGATATCGCGCCGGTCCTCGGGCGAGGTGACAACGGATTCAGCCCGGCGAGCGAGTTCTTTGCCCGTCTCCGCCAGGATCCGATCCTCGCCGGTGCGAAGCTCATCGCCGAGCCCTGGGACCTGGGCCCGGGCGGCTACCAGGTCGGCGGGTTTCCGGCCGGCTGGAGTGAGTGGAATGGCAAGTATCGCGATACTGTCCGTCATTTCTGGCGAGGCGATCCGGGCCAGGTCGGCAGTCTGGCATCCCGGCTCGCCGGTAGCAGCGATCTCTACGAAGCCAGCCAGCGCCCACCACAGGCCAGCGTCAACTTCGTCACCTGCCACGATGGGTTCACCCTGCAGGACCTGGTCAGCTACGAGAAGAAGTACAACGAGGCGAACGGAGAGGAGAATCGCGACGGGAGCAACCACAATCTCAGCCGCAACTGGGGGGTAGAGGGTCCCACGGACGTGGTGCGCACGGTGCACGTTCGGGAGCGGATCAAGCGGAACTTCCTCGCCACGCTGGCGTTCTCCCAGGGCGTCCCGATGATCTCCCATGGCGACGAGCTGGGCCGCACCCAGCGGGGGAACAACAACGCGTACTGTCAGGATAGTCCACTCAGCTGGATCGACTGGCGGCTCTCCCAGGAGAATCAGGATCTGCTTGCATTCGTCAGGAATGTCTTTGCCATCCGTGCCGCGAGCCCACTGCTGCGCCGCCGCACCTTCTTCCACGCGGGGGATGATCTCACCTGGCTCAGACCCGACGGACTGGCGATGACCGAAGCCGATTGGCAGGACAGCAGCAGCCACGTGCTGGGGATGTTGATACGCGTCGGCGCTTCAGGGGAGATTGAGGGTGGAGGAGATCAGGGGAAGGAGGAGGACGGCGGCGATTCTGCTCCTGCTGAACGGGGGAGGGCGATCCAAGCCGTTTACGCTGCCGAATCTGGGTCGCCCCGGGGTCTGGACCGAGGTGCTGGATACCTCGGGCTCCCAGATTCACCCCGGGACTAACCGGATCAACCTCGCCCCTCACTCATTGGTGCTGCTTCGGTCAGCGTAGGTCCGCAGCGATGCGGGCCTGGCAGACTTACAGGTCGGGCTGCTCGCCTCGTAACGCCTTCTGTACCTGCTCGGGGAAGTTCCGAATATCGATCGGCTTGGTGATGTAGCCGTCGAAACCCGCCTCCAGTGCCCGCTCGCGGTCGCCCGTCATGGCGTGGGCGGTCAGCGCGATCACCCGAACTCGCGGCATGCCAGCCTTCCTGATCTCCTGCAGCAGAGCGAAGCCATCCTTGCCCGGAAGCTGGATGTCCATCAGGACCAGCTCGGGCGTTCCCTTCTCGATGGCCTCGAGCAAGCCGTCGCCTCCAGACAAGCCAGTTACCTCGTGGCCCTTGAGCGAGAGGATGGTTCGAAACAGCTTCATGTTGTCCGGACTATCTTCCACGATCAGGATCCTTGCCATGCACGCCGCTCCCATTCGGGTGCCATATCAGTACACAATTTCGTGACCCCGGGCAACGTGGGCAGTCTCTCGAGGTCTGAATAAGTGCGTCCAACCTCTCTCGCGGTCATCGGGCTCGGCGCCATCGGTGGCTCGCTGGCCTGGCAGGCTCGCCTGGCAGGCGTCCGGCGGGTGGTGGGCTATTCGCCGGAGCGAGCCGAGGGTATCCAGGCACTCAAGGCCTCAGCCATCACCGAGCTGGCGGATACGCCGATCAGCGCGGTGCGGGGCGCGGACCTGATCGTGCTGGCGGTGCCGCCGCGTGCGACGCTCGATCTTATCGTCCAGATCGCCTCCGCCCTCGAGCCAGAGGCGATCCTCTCCGATGTGTGCAGCGTCAAGGTTCCAGTGGTGCAACAGGCGGTGAAGGCCGGACTGGGAGACCGGTTTGCCGGTGGGCATCCGTTGGCCGGCACCCATGAGTCAGGGTTCCTGTCCGCACGACCAGACCGGCTTCGCGGTTGCGTGGTCTACATTTGCGAGAGCGGCACGGCCGGCGGGCATCGGGCGTCCGCGAGCGTGGCCAGCTTCTGGCAACACACCATGGAGGCTTCCCCGGTTCTTATCAGTGCGGAGAACCATGATCGTCAGCTCGCCTGGACCAGCCATCTGCCTCAGGCGGTAGCCTATGCGCTGGCGCGGAGCCTGGCCGAGTACGGCCTCGCCGGCGTGTCGTACGGAAGTGGAGCCAGAGATACCACCCGGCTGGCCGCCGGCAACCCGGATATGTGGGTAGATATTCTCCTCTACAATCAGCCGGCGGTCAGCGAGGCTCTGGCGCGGACCGAGACTCACCTCGCGGAGCTCAGGCGGCTGCTTGCCGCCGGAGACAGGGCTGGACTCCGCTCCTACCTGGCCGCGGCGCAGGTCTTTCGCAAGGGAATCGAGCGATGAAGGTCGCCGGCAGCGTTCGGGTACCCGGAGACAAAAGCATCACCCACCGAGTCCTCCTTCTCGCCGCGCTGACCCGGGGAACCAGTCACATCGGCGGAGCGCTCACCTCGCTCGATGCCCGCTCGAGTGCGCGAGTGCTGCGACAACTCGGGGCCGAGCTGTCGCCGCTCAGGCCCGGTGTGCCGGTGACGGTGCGGGGCAGGGGCAAGTTCCGCCGCCCTGAAGGGCCGCTCTTTTGTGGGAACTCCGGCACGACCACCCGCCTCCTTCTGGGTCTCCTGTCCGCGCACCGGTTCACCGCCACTCTGACTGGAGATCGATCGCTGCGCCGCCGCCCGATGCGCCGGGTCACGGTTCCGCTGGCGTCCATGGGTGCCCACTTCACTGAGAGAAACGGTGACGGCCTGCCTCTCACCGTCAGAGGAGCGCGGCTGCGGCCGCTCCGCTACGAGATGCCCGTCTCCAGCGCCCAGATCAAGAGCGCGATACTGCTCGCCGGCATGGCCGGAGAAGTAGACGTCGCCCTCCGGGAGCCGCATGGCCGCTCTCGGGACCACACCGAGCGGCTCTTGCGGGCGTTCGGCTATGGCGTGGCGGAGGAAGATGGCTGGATTCACTTCACGTCCGGCGGACATCTGGAACCGTTCGACATCCAGGTGCCCGGCGACCCGTCGTCGGCCGCATTCCTCGTGGGTGCCGCTACCCTGGCGGAAGCGGGTGAGCTCCTGATCTCCGCGGTGGGGGTGAACCCTACCCGGACCGGGTTCCTGGACGTCCTCACCCGTATGGGCGCGGCTGTTCAGCTCGAAAACCAGGGGGATCGCTTTGGAGAACCGGTAGGCGACCTCGTTGTCCGGCCGGCATCGCTCCGGGGCACCGAGGTGGCTGCAGGAGAGATCCCCGGGTTGATCGATGAGATTCCCCTCCTCGCGGTGCTGGCGTCTCGAGCTTCCGGCACCACCACCTTCCGGCAGGTGGGCGAGCTCCGGGTCAAGGAGAGCGACCGGCTAGGGCTGATCGCGGAGAATCTTCGAGCGGTTGGTGCCGAGGCCGGGGTAGTGGGCGACGATCTGGTGGTGGAGGGAAGCGATCGCGTTCCCCGCGGGAAAGTGCGCAGCGCCGGCGATCACCGGCTGGCCATGGCCTTTGCGGTGCTCGGCCTGGTGCCGGGAGCGCGAATCACGATCGATGACATGGCGTGTGCCGCGGTGAGCTTTCCCGGGTTTCCTCAGACCTTGAAGGCGATCAGCCCGGGGCAGCGCGGCGGCCACGGCGCTCGATCCCGAGCATGAGAATGACGCCCACGGTGGCTCCAGCGGCACCGGCCACGAAATCCCATGCATCACCCTCACGGTAGGGCAGGGCTGACTGCACCAGCTCGATGGCCGCCGCGAACGCGAAGGAGATGAGGAGCGTCCACCATACCGCCGGTGCTCGATCCACGTGCAGGAGCAGAGCGAATCCCAGGAAGACTCCGAAATGAACCAGCTTGTCGACGTGGGTTGAGTCCGCCAGAGGAGTCGAGGGCACCGGGGCCAGAAACACCAGCACCATGAGCGCCACATAGCCAACGAAGATCCGGTGTCGCAAGTCGTTTCCTTCCTCCCCGGGGTGGAGTGGACTGTCGCGAGAATTCTTGATTAAGGTACATCCATGGGAGAGCAGAGCCTGGCGATCGAGTCTCAGTTTTCCGGCGGCGTCATTGCGATTGACGGACCCTCGGCCTCGGGCAAATCGAGTACCGCTCGCGCGGTTGCCGATGCCTTGGGGTTTGCCCATCTCGACTCCGGTACCCTGTACCGTGGGATGACGCTGGTGGGGCTGCGCGAGCTGGCGCGGCAAGGGAACCGGGGGAACGACCCAGCCCGCGATCTGGCGCCGGAGACCTTGCTCCGGGCCGCGGAAGACCGGGGGCTGATGCTCCAGCCGGACGGGGCAGGCTTTGCCGCCTACCTGGAGGGGGAGCCGGTGGACGAAGCGCTGAGATCCGACGAGGTCACGTCGCGGGTCTCCGCCGTCTCGGCCATCCCGGTGGTGCGTGAGTGGATCAATGGTCGCTTGCGAGCGATGGTGCGGGCCGGCCAGAATGTGGTGGTGGACGGGCGCGACATCGGAACGGTGGTGTTCCCGGATGCCGATCTGAAGATCTTTTTGACCGCGTCACCGGAGGCGCGGGCCGGCCGCCGCCTCAGCCAGCGCGGCGATGCCGTGCAGCCCGAAGGTCTCGATGCCGAAGCCGCGGCATTGGCCGCCCGCGACCACGCCGACTCCACCCGGGCGGTAGCGCCGCTCCGGCCGGCGGAGGATGCCGTCCACCTCGACACCACGACCATGGGCTTCCCGGAGCAGGTCCGGTTCATCGTGGAGCGCGCCCGCCCGATCTTCCGCCGGCGCTGACAACCTCCGTACCGGCCGCCGCTACCGGCGAGCCGCCAGCCGCTTCAGACCCTCGGTGGAAGCAACCTGCACCGCGTTGTACAGGTCCCAGGCCTGGATGGCGATGCGGTCGTTGTCCGATGGGTGTGTCGGCTTGGCTTTTTCGGGGAGACCGGCGCAGATGGTGGCAGCCATCAGAGACACAACGTCAGCCTGGTTCATGGAAACTCCTTCGATCAGCCGGCAGGTGAGAACTCGTTCCCCAGCGGTGGAGGATAGGGAGCCTGGGGGTAACTGCCAACCGCATGGTAGACGTTGCCTTGTAGGCCCTGCCGCGCTATCCTACTAGGCTCCCGTCGCTGGCGCTTCCGCCGGCAGCACGGGTTACCCTAACCCTGTGGCCTTTCTTCGAATGCTCGACCAACTCAATCCCTCCACCGATCAGTTTATCTCCCAGACCGGCCTGCGCGTCCGCCAGGATCTCTACGACGAAGACTACTCCGACGCCGACTACGAGCAGATGCTCTCGATGTACGAGGGCACGATGTCGCAGATCGTCGAAGGCGAGATTGTCAAGTCCAAGGTTCTCCGGGTCACCGACAACGCCGTGATCCTGGATGTCGGGTTCAAGTCTGAAGGGTCGGTGCCGCTGGATGAGTTCAAGGACCCGCACCTCCTGAAAGAGGGCGACGAGGTCGAGGTCTTCCTCGAGCACCTGGAGGACCAGGAAGGCGCCGTCGTCCTGTCGAAGAAGAAGGCCGACTTCATGCGGGTCTGGGAGAAGATCCGCGTGGCCCACGAGAGCGATCAGCCGGTGGAAGGCACCCTGGTCAAGAAGATCAAGGGCGGCGTGGTGGTGAACCTCATGGGCGTCGATGCGTTCCTGCCCGGGAGCCAGATTGCGCTCCGGCGGGTGCCCAACATCGACGAGCTGCTGGGCCAGACCTACGAGTTCAAGATCATCAAGCTCAACAAGCGGCGCCGGAACATCGTGGTCAGCCGCCGGGTGATACTGGAGAACGAGCGGGCCCACAAGCGCGAGCACCTCATGAAGGAGCTCGCCGTCGGCCAGGTGCGGAAGGGCGTGGTCAAGAACATCACCGACTTCGGCGCCTTCATCGACCTGGGGGGGGTGGACGGCCTGCTGCATATCACCGACATGTCCTACGGCCGAGTGTCCCACCCGACCGAGATGGTCACCATCGGCAAGGAAGTCGAAGTCAAGATCCTGGACATCGACTGGCAGCGGGAGCGGATCAGCCTGGGCATGAAGCAGCTCCAGTCCTATCCCTGGCAGAACGTGGCGGCCAAGTACCCGGTCGGCACCCGGGTCCAGGGCAAGGTGGTCTCGATTACCAACTACGGGGCGTTCGTCGAGATCGAGCCGGGCATCGAGGGCCTGGTCCACATCTCGGAGATGAGCTGGACCCGCAACGTCCGCCATCCATCGAAGATCGTGAGCATCGGCGAGACCATCGAGGCCGTGGTGCTCAAGGTGGACGAGGCCGAGGAGAAGATCTCGCTCGGCATGAAGCAGACGGAGCAGGATCCGTGGATGGTGCTGCCGCTCAAGTATCCCATCGGCACCCGCATCAACGGCAAGGTGCGGAACCTCACCAGCTTTGGCGCCTTCGTGGAGATCGAGCCGGGCATAGACGGCCTGATTCATATCTCCGATATGTCGTGGACCAAGCGGGTACAGCATCCGTCCGAGGTGGTGAAGAAGGGCGACGCAGTGGACGTGGTAATCCTCAACATCGATGCCGAGAACAAGCGGATCTCGCTCGGGCTCAAGCAGGCCGAGGAAGACCCCTGGCTCAAGATCGGCGAGACCTATCCTATCGGGATGGAGCTTCGGGGCCGCGCCGTGCGCCTGATGGACAAGGGCGTGGTGGTGGACCTGGGCAACGACATCGAAGGCTTCGTGCCGATGTCACAGCTCGGCGTGCCCAACATCGAGAACCCGGGCGACGCGGTGAAGGAAGGCCAGCCGGTGGACCTCAAGGTGCTGGAGGTCGATCCGATCCATCATCGCATCGTGCTTGCCGTCATCAACTATCCCGACGAGCCGATCATTCCGCCGGTCAAGCCTCCGGCGTACGAAGAGAGCGCAGCGACGGAATAGGACGGAGAAGGCGGAGAAGACGGAAGGGCGGCGGGATCGAAAGGTCCAGCCGCCCGTTTCATTTCCTCCGTCCCCTCCCTCCGCCGCCCCGCCGACGTCACTACCTCGTGAAAAACGATAGCCCGACCGACGCGCCGAGCAGCGCGTCTGCGCCCCCGCCCTCGGGGAAGCTGCCGGTCGCGGTTATCTCGTACCGAACGGCCAGCCGGTCGGCGATGCGTGAACGGGAGCCGACGCCGATGCCCAGGTCGACCCCGGTGGTGGCGTCGGAGAAGCTGTCATCCGTGTACTGGAGTCCGGCAAACGGACGAACGTAGGTGTTGCGCCGGTCGGCGGCGAAGTTGTAGAGCGCCCCGAGCTCCAATGCGAGTATGGTGAACGACTCGCCGTTCGAGGAGAGTCGGGTGAGCGACAGCGCCGGCTCGAATGCCAACCTCTCGCCCGACGGGAACGCGGCACGTACACGCTGGAAGGGTATCGAGATGGCGAGCACGTCGGCGTCGACCGAGTACTGGAACCCACCGTCGAGGCCGATCTCTATGCCCCGCTGTTGAGCGGAAACGAGGGAGGGGAGGAAGAGCGCGGCGGCAAGGAGAGACCAGCGACGCGAGGGACGCATACCACCTCCGGCGGGGGAATCGAATGGGCGTGAACCCGGAGAGTGTCTAGTGATTCCGAAAAGGGCAAGTGGCGAAGACTGCCCCGCTGCCCCGCTGACCCGCTGCCAACTATCTTCCCCCCCGATGCCCGACCCTCGCAAACTCCTCGACGACCTCCATCACCGCCAATCTCTCGCCGAACAGGGCGGGGGACCGGATCGGGTCGCCCAGCAGCACAAGAAGGGCAAGCTCACCGCCCGCGAGCGGCTGGACCTCCTGCTCGATGAAGGCAGCTTGGTGGAGCTCGACCGCTTCGTCACCCACCGCTCGACCGATTTCGGTCTGCAGGAGCAGGTGTTTCCCGGCGATGGTGTGGTCACCGGATCGGGCCGGATCGACGGGCGCCTGGTCTATGTCTTCTCCCAGGACTTCACCGTCTTCGGCGGCTCGCTCTCTGAGGCGCACGCCGAGAAGATTGTCAAGATCATGGACCTCGCGCTCCGGAACGGCGCGCCGGTGATCGGCCTCAACGACTCGGGCGGGGCCAGAATTCAGGAGGGCGTGGCCTCGCTGGGAGGCTACGCGGACATCTTCCTCCGCAACACCCTCGCCTCGGGCGTCATCCCCCAGATCTCCGCGATACTCGGTCCCTGCGCCGGCGGCGCGGTCTACAGCCCCGCGATCACCGACTTCATCTTCATGGTCCGGGGCGTGAGCTACATGTTCGTGACCGGACCGAACGTGGTAAAGACGGTCACCCACGAAGAGGTGAGCTTCGACGAGCTGGGCGGGGCCGACACCCACGGCGGCATCTCCGGCGTGGCCCACTTCGTCCACGATTCCGAGGCCGAGTGTATTCAGGCCATCCGGGAGCTGATCGGCTTCCTGCCGCTGAACAATCTGGATCAGCCACCCCAGCGGTCCAGCGCCGACCCGGCCGACCGGCGCGACGAGGCGCTGCTCGACCTGATCCCCGACAGCCCCAACAAGCCCTACGACATGCACGAGGTGATCGGGCGGGTGGTGGATGAGGGTGCTTTCCTCGAGGTGCAGCAGGGTCATGCCGACAACATCGTGGTCGGCTTTGCCCGGCTCGGGGGAACGCCGGTGGGCATCGTGGCCAACCAGCCCGCGGTGCTGGCCGGGGTGCTGGATATCAACGCGTCCATCAAGGCGGCGCGGTTCATCCGCTTCTGCGACTGCTTCAACCTGCCGGTGGTGACCTTCGTGGACGTGCCCGGGTTCCTGCCCGGCGTGGCGCAGGAGCACGGGGGCATCATCAAGCACGGCGCCAAGCTGCTCTATGCGTATTGCGAGGCGACGGTGCCCAAGCTCACCGTGATCACCCGGAAGGCCTACGGCGGCGCCTACGACGTCATGAGCTCGAAACACATCCGGGGCGACGTGAACCTGGCCTGGCCTTCGGCCGAGATCGCGGTGATGGGACCCAAGGGAGCTGTCGAGATCCTCTTCAAGGATGAAATCGGGCAGGCCCCCGATCCTCAGGCTGCCACCGACCGGTTAATCGGGGAATACACCGAGAAGTTCGCCCATCCCTACGCCGCCGCGGCCCGAGGGTATATCGACGACGTGATCGACCCCCGGGACACCCGCCCTCGGCTGATCGAGGCGCTCCGGACTCTCGGGGGCAAGCGGGACCGGAATCCGCCCAAGAAGCACGGGAATATTCCGTTGTGAGCTGGGAGTAGGAGCCCGGAGCCTGGCAGGGCCCGGCCTGCCGCTCAGTTCCTAGCTCTCAGCCCCAGCTCCCAGCTCCGAGCTCCCAGCTCCCTAGGGTCGTGGGCACCGACTGACCGTGGAGTCCTCCACGAATCGAACGGGTCTCCCCGGCCGTGCGCACCACCCGGACCGCATGCGCGGGGAACCGCATCATCAGATCGCTTTGGTTGCAGACCTCGACCCTTGTTTCTCGCACATGGATCTCCATATCCGCGCCGCTCACCACGGCGCTGTCGATTCGGATTGAGTGCCCGGCGCCGGTGGAGCCCGTGGATACCACCCCGACGATGCTGGAATCGAATCCAACTGCTTGGAGGGCCCAGCGGGCGGCCCCGCGTCTCGGTGAGCCGAGGCCACATGTTGGCCCACGCCGCCGAGTCCCGGACTATGACGCGCTCTCGCTTCTGAAGCCCACACTCTCACCTCATACGCTGACGCGAGCATCAGCGCCCGCTCTCACGGTGTGCACTTATAGGGCTGGAGAGTGACGGTACCCTGTCTGCCGCTCATTGCTTCCGCCCACTTAGCCGCGCCTGATGCATCCGCTTTCTCGGCCTGTATGGCCAGGTGCTCTTCAGTGACGTCCCAGCCGCTGATCGCCAGGGTGTCGGCCTTCGTCCACCAGGTCCAACCGCCACCCTCGCGGTCCCGTTGACTGGGAGCGAGCCGGATCATCCCCCGGGAATCAGCGTCCGCTGGGATGCCGGGCCGCCCTTCGCGCTCGGGAAGAAGCAAGAGCGTGTCCGGAGCGGGCCGGCCCGAAAAGCCGGGCCGCTCGCTCTGCCCCCAGTCCATCGTCAGGCAGATCGGCTTGCCCGCCTTCAGGTCGGGAATAATCCCCGGCTTTTGGTTCGCCGCACAACTCGAAAGGAAGACCAGGCCAGCGATTCGAACCGTATTTGCGAGTCGGACGCACCGGAACTCTGCGTACATTAAACCTCCATTTCGGGCCTAGGTAGAAACTGCAATCCAATCATGAGGTCGGAGGCCGCCTGACCCCCTCATCCTCAGGGCGTGAACAATCACTAATGCCTGTGTGGCATCCTCGAGCGCGCCCCCTTGATGGATTTGGCGATCACCGCCGCCGTCGTCGCCACTGGCAGGTCGCAAGCGTAGACCGCTGGTATGGTTGGCTGGATCACCACGCCGGTGGCCAACGAACGGTAGGTGATCATGCAACTGGCGGTTGATACCCGATGATCGGCAGTGATAAAAAAGCCTTGGTTACCGGCCTCGCTGCCACCCGGCAGTGCGTCCCAGCTTTCCTCTCTCATCCCTTCACTGAGGATGAGTTGGGTGCCGTCCTCCGATATGGCGACACCCTCCACGATGGTGTTGGGGAGCTCGATGATGCGCCTCGCCGGCCCATTGGGAAGCGGATAATCCCACAGCTCTGCCTTTAGCGCATGCTTCTCCGTGTGATACGACGGCAGGCACAAGTCGGACGGCTCCCCGGACTCGGGGTCGTCCACCGACCAGGGGCATGGGCTGAAGGCACCACCGCCTTCGGTCATGGTGGTGCGCCAACTATACACGACCGCGACGGCGTGATCGCCAGTTGGAGAATACGCCACTGCCCAGCTTGTCCACCGCTCATCCTTTGTTCCGCCCGGCAAATGAGCGCAGGCGCCCCCCTGCTTCCAAACGCATAAGGTGTCGGACCAATCCGGGAGGTGCGGCAGTGAAATGTCCCAACCGAGCTGCGTGACGGTCCCGGTTGTATCGGCGTGCAGGACTCTCAGGATGTCATTGCTGAACGCCTATCCATCGATGAACGCCTCTTGCCTGCCGTCGTGCGACAGTCCCCACATCGAGTTGGAAACACCGCTCTGATCGTTGGGAATTTGTGGCACTTCCGAGCTCTGGGACCATTGAGTCCCGGAGAGGGTATAGGCCAGGTTGGGGCTGCTCCAGCCCAGCATGTCGATCTGCCGGCCCCCGTGGTGCGCGGCCAGGGCGAATGCTCCACGCTCGCCGGCTGGCGGTGCGAACAGAGCCTCGGGTCCGTCGGCTCGGTTGGCATAGACGATACCCGCATTGGCCCAGATCCGGTTGCCGCAGAGGGGCGCGCCCGGGTGCATCGCCGCCAATTTCAGGGACTCGTATGCATTGACGATCATGTATTGGTCCCCGCCCGCTTTTCTCGTCGCTTTCCAGCCACCGGCATTGGCACCGTCAACTATGAGAGACTTGAGGTCGTTGGCTTGAAGGGTGTTGTCAAACGATAGGAGGAGACCCGCAATCCCGCTAACGATTGGCGCTGCGGTAGACGTTCCATCCCACGGCTCTATTGACCCACTTTGCCTCAAGCGGAACACATCGGCACCAGGAGCGCGACGGTGATGAGTGGCCCGTGGTTCGATCCAAATCCACCGCTGCGAACGTGAGCCGGGAGCGGGCAGCTGGGAGGCTCCGAACTGGAGTCTCTGCGAGGGGGCGGGGCCGCGAAGCAATCCAGACCGGAAACGCGAGAGCCGCGGGATTGCCGCGCAGGCCGTTGGCCCGCTCGCGATGACTGGGCCGGTGCCTCAAGATCCTGGCTCCCGACTCCCCGACTCCTGCCGGTTCGGCCTCCCGGTGCAGGCCCAACCCGCACCGACGTCCCCTACTAGCTAACTCCAGGCCCTTGAGCCATTTTTGTCACACATGTTTCAGGCCCGACTCCCATGGTTGACACCCCGAGCTAACCCGGTGCTCCGCCTCTCGCGCACCGGCGCGGCAGCCCTCACCATCGCGTCTGCCGCCTTCACCGCCGAAGCCCGAGGGCAGGCTGCGGTCGACCCCAACGTGGCGCCCCGGGCCGCGGCACTCGAGCGGGCCGGAGAGCGCCGGATGGCCATCGGCCTCCTCGGCCGCTATCTCGCCACCGCCCCCGACGACGGACGAGCCTGGTTCCAGCTCGGCCGCTTCTACCTTCTCGACGCGCGTGACTGGCACCTCCAGGGCCACCGGGGCGATCCCGATGGCCTTCTGTATTTGGACTTCGCCGCCACCGCATTCGATCAGGCGATCCGGCTCTCGGTGGATTCCGGCACCGTGTTTCGCGGTCTCGCGGAGCTGGAGCGCTCGGTCGTGTTCCTGGAGGACTCGGGTTGGAACGCTACTGGAACGCGGCTGGCCTCCGATGCCCCTCCGATGCCCCCCTTCATCATCGAGCTTGGCGCCAATCTTCTAGCCTCGTGCCCCGCCGGCGGAGTGCTTCTGGTGGGGACCGATCTCGAGGCGCTCTCGGTCTGGTATGACCACGCGGATCAGCGCGCCCGGGGAATCCTGTCGCTCCGGCCGGCGCGGTACGCCACCGACTCCCTCTATCGCCGCCGGATGGCGGAAGCCATGGAGACCGATCCAGGGCTCCCGATTCGGAACGCCCTGGCCGGCGTCGCCGCCCGCCGGACACTCTGCCTGTCGCCGACGGCCGACAGCGCCGCGGCCCCCGCACTCACCTGGACGGTGTCTCGCCTGGCCAGAGTGAGCCGCCCGGTGCCGCCCGGCCCCGAAGCCCTCTCTGTGACCGAGCTGCTCGCCGCCACCCGCCAGGGTGGGTCGGTGTGGGTCACCGAGGTCCGCGGGGTGTACGACAGCGCGGCACGGTACAACGGACTTCTCTGCACCAGCTTCCTCCCGGTCTTTGGAGACGCGCCGCCGCCCGCCTGCCGGCCATGAGAGGACGGCAATGACGGCGAGGACGGCTAGGTTGGCCTCGTAGCCGATGACTCTTGCCCCTCTCCACATTCCTGTTCTGGCTGTCATCGCCGTCTTCGCTGTCTTCGCCGTCTTCGCCGTCTTTGCCGTCTTCGCCGTCTTTGCCGTCTTCTCCGTCCCCGCCGTCCTTCCCGTCTTATGAAACGCGTCCTCATCGCCAACCGCGGCGAGATCGCTCTCCGCATCGTCCGCGCATGCCACGAAGAGGGGCTGGAGGCGGTTGCCGTCTACTCCGCCGTTGACCGGCGGAGCCCCCACGTTCGCGCCGCGGACCGAGCCGTCGCCATCGGCCCCCCGGCACCGTCGGAGAGCTATCTCTCCATCGAGCGCTTGATCGCCGCGGCGCGTGAGTCGGGTGCCGACGCGGTTCATCCCGGATACGGGTTCCTGGCGGAGCGCGCCGCCTTTGCCGAGGCGGTGGAGCAGGCTGGCCTCATTTTCGTGGGACCGCCTGCGGCCGCCATCCGGGCCATGGGCGACAAGACCGAGGCTCGCCGGCGGATGCGGGAGGCCGGGGTTCCGATCGTGCCGGGGGACAGTGCGCCGGTGGACGATCCCGCGGTGGCCCGGAAGGCTGCGGCCGCGATCGGCTATCCAGTGATGGTGAAGGCGGCAGCCGGCGGCGGTGGCAAGGGGATGCGCATCGTTCGCGATCCCAACGTCCTGCCCGCGGCGCTGGAAGCCGCGGCCTCGGAAGCGCTCAAGTCCTTCGGTGATGCCAGCGTGTACCTGGAGAAGTTCATCGAGCGCCCCCGCCATATCGAGATCCAGGTGCTGGCCGATGCGGGGCGGACTGTCCACCTCGGGGAGCGAGAGTGCTCGATTCAACGGCGGCACCAGAAGCTGGTCGAGGAAGCGCCTTCGGTCGCGCTGTCGGCGGACCTTCGCGGGCGGATGGGCGCCGCCGCGGTGTCGGCGGCCCAGGCAGTGGGTTACCGTGGCGCGGGGACCTGCGAGTTCCTCCTCACCGAGGATGGATCGTACTACTTCCTGGAGATGAACACCCGGATTCAGGTGGAGCATCCGGTGACCGAGCTGGTCTACGCCGTGGATCTGGTACGGGAGCAGCTCCGCATTGCCGGCGGTCTTCCCATGCGGGTTCACCCCGGCTGGCTCAATCCGCGGGGCTGGGCGCTGGAATGCCGTATCACCAGTGAGGACCCCGCCAATGGCTTCCTGCCCTCCACCGGCCCCATCGAGTATCTGAGGGCGCCTGCCGGCCCCGGTGTTCGATGGGACAGCGGCGTCGAAACCGGAGATGAGGTCACACTTCACTACGACTCGCTGCTTGCCAAGCTGATCGTGTGGGCCCCCGATCGTGCGCAGGCGATCACCCGCATGAGTCAAGCGCTCGACGAGCTGGTGGTGGTCGGGGTCGCCACCAACCAGGCCTTTCATCGCCGGCTCATGGCCGACCCGGCGTTCCGGAAAGGCGAGATCGACATCCAGTTTCTGGAGCGGCGAGCCGATCTCCTCGCCCAGAGTGTCGATCCGGGGCGCCTCCTCGACCTCGCCGTGGCCGCCGCCCTGGCGGAAGACCACGCTCGCCATGCCCGCCGTCCTCCCGCCACGGAGGAAACAGGGTCAGCGAGCGAGTGGGCCAGCCAGGCTCGACGCGAAGGGCTCAGGTGACCGAGGCGGTTCGAATTCTGCGCCTGGCTACGGGTGGCGATGGAGTCGGCAAGCTGCCGGATGGAAAGACGGTCTTCGTACCCCGCACCGCGCCGGGAGACCTGGTGGAGCTGGTCGAGCTGCGAGGCCACAAGCGCTTTGCCCGGGCCCGGCCCGGGCGGCTGATAGAGGCTTCTCCCGATCGGGTCGAGCCCCGCTGTCCCCACTACACCGACGATGAGTGCGGCGGCTGTCAGCTCCAGCATCTGAACTACGAGGCGCAGCTCCTCGCCCGGCGCAGCTTCGTGGGCGACGCGCTCCGGCGTCTCGGGAAGCTGGACGTAGCTGATCCTCCGATCGCTCCCGCCGCACAGATCTTCGACTATCGAACCAAATTGACCCTCCATGTGAGCGAGGACCACCGCCGGATCGGACTCCATCGCTACGGAAGGCCGGATCAGGTGTTCGACCTCAAGTGGTGTCACATCACCGTGCCCGAGCTCATGGAGCTGTGGCGGGCGATTCGTACATTGCGTCCCTTTCTCCCACCCCGGGTGGAACAGATCGTTCTCCGCCTCGACCGCAACGGTGGCCGGCATGTGCTGTTCCGGGTGGGGGAGGGCGAGGTCTGGGATGGCTTCGAGCGACTCCGCCGTGAGCTCGAGCGCCGGGCCATACCAGCCGCCATTTGGTTTCAGCCCGAAGGCGGGCCGGCGCGAGCCGTGGCCGGTGCCGGGGAGGCTTTCCCCGCCACCGTGTTCGAGCAAGTTCATCCGGAAATGGGGGATCGGGTGCGCGAGTTTGCGCTGGCGCAGCTCGGGGATGTGTCGGGCCGCCGGGTGTGGGACCTCTACGCCGGCATCGGCGAGACTACGGCGCAGCTCGCAGCCAGGGGCGCCACGGTCGAGAGCGTGGAGATCGACCGCCGCGCGGTGGCGGAGGCCGAGGCAAGGGGCCCGGCGGCAAAGCGTCACGCTGGCAGGGTTGAAGACCTCCTGCGCGAGTTACATCCGCCCGACATGGTGATCGTGAACCCACCCCGAACCGGCATGGACGAGCGGGTGAGCGACGAGCTCGACCGGTTGGCCCCGAGCCGGCTGGTCTACATCTCCTGCGACCCGGCTACCCTCGCCCGGGACCTGCAACGGCTTCGGCATCTCAGGCTCTGCCTGGTCCAGGCGTTCGACCTGTTCCCTCAGACGGCCCACGTCGAGACGGTCGCCGTTTTGGAGCCGGCGTGAAATACGCGATCCTGCTGGATGGGCAGGTGATTGAGGTCGAGGTGGATGGCGACCGGGTGATGGTGGGGGGCAAGCCGCACACGGCAACTCTGGGGGCGATCCCGGGGACCCCCCTGCGCCTGCTGCTGCTCGACGGCCGGCCCACCACACTCTCGGTCGAGTCACTCGGCCGGGGCCGCTGGGCCCTCTCTCCCGGCGGCGAGCGCCGGGAGGTCGAGGTCCTCGACGAGCGGACCCGCCACATCCGAAGTCTCACCAATAACAGCGACCGGCCTAAAGCCAGTCCGGTGTTGAAGGCCCCCATGCCGGGCCTGGTGCTCCGGGTGCAGGTTACCCCGGGTCAGGCCGTGGCGGCCGGTGCCGGGTTGGTGGTGCTGGAGGCCATGAAGATGGAAAACGAGCTCAAGTCGCCGGGACCGGCAGTGGTCAAGGCGGTTCGGGTCCAGCCGGGTGAGGCGGTCGAAAAGGGACAGGTGCTCCTGGAGTTTGAGGGGTGAAAGCGACGGAGAGGACGGCGAGGACGGCGAGGACGGCTAGGACGGCTAGGAGGCCTTGGGAGATTCCAAGGACTTGGCCAGTCGCCAAGTCAGACCCCCAGCCCGTCTACGCAGCCCTTCCAGGGCCTCCCATTCCGCTGGACCAAGAATTCCGAGATCCCTAACCAGCATCAGCAGATAAGAAGTCTCAGAGAGGGACCCAAGAGCGATGTCGACGTATCGGCGAAATTCCCTGGGCCCTCGCTTGCCGGCGCCTTCGGCAATATTCGTGAGTGCCGAAGCAGCCGAACGCCTGATCCGAGAGGTGAGGCCATAACGCTCTTGAGTCGGCCACCTTGCACTCCAACGGTAGACCGCGAGCGCTAGCTCGTGGCATAGTTTCCAGGCCTGCAACCGTTCGTGAGAAGGCATTGCGAAGCATGCTACCACGTGCGGTGCTCAACCCAATTTCTTAGGCGCTGGTGGCTTTTTGCCGCCCTCGCCGCCCTCGCCGCCCTCGCCGTCTTGACCAGCCTCGCTGTCCCCCGCTATCTTGTGAGTCTGTTTCGGTTTGGCCCGGTCCAAAGCCCAAGGTAGCAGAACACATGAAGACCTTCACCGCCACGCCGGCGGACATCAGTCACGACTGGCACGTTGTCGACGCCGACGGGGTTCCGCTCGGCCGTCTGGCGAGCCTGGTGGCCCAGCTCATTCGCGGCAAGCACAAGCCGACCTACACGCCGCACATGGACGGTGGCGATTTCGTGGTGGTCATCAACGCCTCGAAGATAAAGTTGACCGGGAAGAAGCTGGACAAGAAGCATTACTTCTCCCATACCGGCTACATGGGTCATGAGCGGTTCACCGCTGCCCGTGATCTGCTGGCCAAGCATCCTGACCGGGTCATCGAGAAGGCCGTGTTCGGCATGCTGCCCAAGACCTCGCTGGCCAAGCAGCACCTGCGCGGCAAGCTCAAGGTCTATGCCGGCGCCGAGCATCCGCATGTGGCCCAGCAGCCCAAGCCGTTCAACGTCACTCCGTCGAAGGCTAGCGCATGACCGCAGTGGTACCTCAGTTCCGGTGGCAGGCGGTGGGCCGGCGTAAGACCAGCGTCGCCCGGGTTTATCTGACCCCCGGCACCGGCAAGTGGGACATCAACGGGCGCACGCTCGGTGACTATTTCCCGAGACCGTCGCTGGTGCAGCACATTCAGCAGTCGTTCACCGCCACCGATACCCTGGGCGCGTTCGATGTGAAGGCGCATGTGGCCGGCGGCGGCCAGGCGGGCCAGGCCGGTGCCATGCGGCACGCCATTGCCCGGGCTTTGGTCGAAGCCGATCCTCAGCACCGGCTCAAGCTGCGGGCGGCGGGTCTCATGACTCGCGATCCCCGTGCGGTCGAGCGAAAGAAGCCGGGCCGGCCCGGAGCACGGAAGCGGTTCCAGTTCAGCAAGCGGTAGGCGGACGGGCGGACGGCCGGGCAGGCGGACAGAGTTCAGAACCTGTCCGACCGCCTGACCGCCCGTTCGGCTGTCAACCCGACCTCGCACACCGCCGGATCCTGCTGTGGGTGTCCTGACCCCGGGCACGTAACGGGAATGGATCGCAGCCAGGAGATGAACGCGGTGGACGCACAACCCCAAATCGGACGGGACAACAACTAGCGCATGGCACAGCCCCAACTGCAGGACCTGCTCGAAGCCGGCGTCCATTTCGGCCACCAGACCCGCCGGTGGAACCCGAAGATGCGACGCTTCATCTTCGCCGAACGCTCCGGCATCTACATCATCGATCTCCAGAAGACTCTCCGCCAGATCGGTAAGGCGCAGGAGCTCTTGAAGAGCGTGGTGCTCAAGGGCGAGGGAGTGCTCTTCGTCTGCACCAAGAAGCAGCTCAAGGCCATCGTCCAGGCGGAGGCCGAGTCCTCGGGATCGTTCTACGTCACCGAACGCTGGCTGGGCGGCATGCTCACCAACTTCCAGACCCTGAAGAAGCAGATCCGCCGGCTCCGGGAGCTGGAGCAGGGAGCGGCCGAGGGCGATTTCGAGAACTACACCAAGAAGGAAAAGCTGCTTTTCGAGCGCGAGCGGGTGAAGCTGAGCCGGAACCTGGAGGGCATCAAGGGAATGGGTCGGGTTCCCGGCGCTCTCTTCGTGGTGGACGCCAAGAAGGAAAAGATCGCCGTGGCCGAGGCCAACAAGCTGGGTATCCCAGTGGTGGCCATCGTGGACACGAACGCCGATCCGGACGTGATCACCGTGCCGGTGCCCGGGAACGACGACGCGATCCGGTCGGTCTCGCTCATCACGGCCGCGCTGTCTGATGTGATCAAGGAAGCCCGGTCCCAAATGCCGATGCGCGAGGTGACCGAGGATCTCGAGGCCGAGACCTACAGCACCGACGCCGGCAGCGAGGGCGATGCCGATGCCGATCGCAAGCGCCGGCGTCCCCGCCGCAAGCGGCGGCCGAAGCCCGAGGCCATCGCCGCCCGGCTCAAGACCGACGCCGATGCGGAGGGGGCCGGAGAGGCCCCGGTCCCCGAGGCGGTGACCGACGCGGGCGCATAGGACCATCCGGACCCCTGGCATTTTCCGCCGCTCTCGGGCCGTGCAGGCCGTGAGCGGCGGCTTTACTATTCACCCCTGAAGACGACCCGGTTGGAGACTATGGCAAGCACGACGATTTCACCCAAAGACGTAAGCGAGCTCCGGACCCGCACCGGCG
The DNA here is from genome assembly GCA_963742755.1 of uncultured Gemmatimonadales bacterium. Lineage (GTDB taxonomy): Bacteria > Gemmatimonadota > Gemmatimonadetes > Gemmatimonadales > GWC2-71-9 > CAVVWJ01. The sequence continues at coordinate 135,245 of CAVUMU010000010.1, read as the reverse complement.
CCGGCATGATGGACTGCAAGCGCGCCCTGGAAGAGGCGGGCGGCGACCTCGGCAAGGCCTCGGAGATCCTCCGGCTAAAGGGCATGGCCAAGGCCGAGAAGCGAGCCGGCAGGAATGCCTCGGAAGGGCTGGTGGTGAGCTACATCCATCACAACAGCCAGGTGGGCGTACTGCTGGAGCTCAATAGCGAGACTGACTTCGTGGCTCGCACCGACGAGTTCGGCCAGCTGGCGCGCGAGATTGCTCTGCACATCGCCTCCGCCGATCCGATCGGCGTGAACCCGGATGATATCCCGGCGGACTTGCTCGAGCGTGAGCGCCGGATCGCCGAGGAGCAGGTGGCCAAGGAAGGCAAGCCGGAAAACATCCGGGCCAAGATCGTGGACGGCAAGCTGAAGAAGTTCGTGGCCGAGCGCACCCTGACGGAGCAGCCGTTCGTGAAGGACGACTCCAAGACGGTCGGCCAGCTGCTGAAGGAAGCCTCAGCCAAGCTGGGCGAGGCTATCTCGGTCCGGCGCTTCGCCCGGTTCAAAATCGGGGAGGCCTGATGGCCCTCGCCTACACCCGCGCTTTGCTCAAGATCTCGGGCGAGGCGCTGGCCGGCGACAAGGGGTTTGGCCTCGACTACCAGGTAGTCGAGGCCTTCGCTGAAGAAATCAAGGCGGTGCATGGGTTGGGCGTGCACCTGGCGCTGGTGGTTGGCGGCGGCAACATCATCCGCGGAACCACCGCCAGCCGTGAAGGCCTGGACCGGGTCTCCGCCGACTACATGGGCATGCTGGGCACGGTCATCAATGCCCTGGCGCTTCAGGACGTGCTGGAGAAGATCGGGGTGGACACCCGGGTCATGACGGCGGTACGAATGGAATCAGTGGCGGAACCTTACATCCGCCGCCGAGCGATCCGCCACCTGGAGAAGGGCCGCCTGATCATCTTCGCCGCCGGCACGGGGAATCCGTTCTTCTCCACCGACACCGCCGGCGTACTGCGCGCGCTGGAGATAGACGCCGAGGTGATTCTCAAAGCGACGAACGTGGATGGGGTGTACACCGGCGATCCAAAGACCGATCCCAGCGCCACGTTCATTCCCGAGCTCACCTTCCAGGAAGCCATCGTGAAGAACTACGCTGTCATGGACGCCAACGCGTTCGGATTGTGCAAGGCCAACCATCTTCCGATCGTCGTCTTCAACATCAACCAGCCCGGCGCCATCACCCGCGTGCTGCAGGGTGAGCGGGTAGGGACCATCGTCCGATGAGCACCATCCCCGAATTGACCAGGCAAGCCCGGGAACTGATGCACAAAGCGGTGGAGAGCACCAAGCGCGAGTTCTCCTCCATCCGGAGCGGCAAAGCCAGCGCTTCGCTGCTGGACCTGGTGCGGGTCGAGGCCTATGGCAACTCGATGCCGTTGAACCAGGTCGCGATGGTGGCGGCTCCCGAGCCCCGGCTTCTGACCGTCCAGCCGTTCGACAAAGGCCTGACGCAGGCCATCGAGAAGGCCATCCGGGACGCGGATCTCGGCCTCAACCCCGCCACTCAGGGCAACCTGATCCGGGTGCCGCTGCCCGCGCTCTCGGAGGAGCGGCGCAAGGACCTGGTCAGGGTCGTCCACAAGCTGGGGGAGGAAGGGCGCATCGCCGTCCGCCACGCCCGCACCGAAACCCTCTCCAAGGTCAAGAAGCTCGAGAAAATCTCGGAGGACGACAAGGCCCGCGCCGAGAAGGAGATTCAGAAGCACACCGACGAGCATATCAAGCAGATCGAGGGACTTATTCACTCAAAAGAGGCGGAGATCCTGGAAGTCTGACCGGATGAGCAACGACCTGCTGCAACAGTTGCGAGTGCACGGGGCCGTCCCAGCCCACGTCGCCATCATCATGGACGGCAATGGCCGCTGGGCCAAGGGCCGGGCGCTGCCGCGTCCGCTCGGACACCATGCCGGGATGAAGGCGGTGCGCGAGGTGGTGGAAGGGTGTCTGGAAGCGGGCGTCGGTGTCCTCACCCTCTTTGCCTTCAGCCAGGAAAACTGGAAGCGTCCAGCCGGCGAGATCGAGGCGCTGATGAAGCTGCTCGAGGAGTACATTGCCAAGGAAGCCGCCGAGCTGCGAGCCCAGGGCGTAGCGGTTCGGATCCTGGGGCACCTCGAGAGCCTCGGCCCCGGTGCTCGGCGAGCGGTGGACCGGATCATGGCCGATACCGCGGGCGGCCAGTCGCTCGCGCTCAACCTCTGCATCTCGTACAGCTCCCGCGCCGAGATTGCCCGAGCGGCGCGCCTACTCGCCGAGTCGGTGGTGGCCGGCAAGCTGGCTCCCGGAGAGATCGATGAGGAGGCCGTCGGCCGGATGCTGTACACCGCCGAGTGGCCCGATCCCGATCTCCTGATCCGCACCTCGGGCGAGATGCGGATCTCCAATTTCCTGCTCTGGCAGCTGGCCTACGCCGAGCTCTATGTCACGCCCGTCCTCTGGCCCGACTTCACCCGGCGCCATCTCTTCGAGGCTATCCTGGAGTTTCAGCGGCGGGACCGGCGGTTCGGCCGCGTCTCGGTCTGATGGATTCCAATCTGGTCCGGCGGGTGGGCTTCGCCGTCGTCGCGATTCCGCTCGCGCTGGCGGTCATCTGGTACGGGGCACTGCCGCTGGCCTTCCTGTTGGCGCTCACCAGTGCCCTGGGGGCGCGAGAGCTGTTCGATCTCGCCGGGCGGCAGGGCATCCGCCCCGCCCGGGCGTGGGGCCTGGTCAGCGCCGCGGCCATCGCGCCGGTGACGTATGCTGCGCTGGTGGCTCCCGATGTCCGCCAGCTGGTGCTGGCAAGCTGGCCCTACCTGGTGGCTCTCTGGACCGTCGGGCTGCTTACCTGGGCCCTGGTCGCCCGGGCCCCGGCCGAGAAGCCGCTCGAGGCGGTGAGCGTCACCCTGCTCGCGGTGCTCTATACCGGCGTGCTGCCGGCTTTCCTGATCGGGATCCGGCACCTCTCACACCAGGAGCGCTCCTGGGCCGGCGCCTGGCTGGTGTTCTTTCCCCTGGTGGTTACCTGGGTCTGCGACACCGCGGCCATGTTCGGGGGGAGGGCCCTGGGCGGTCCCAAGCTCGCCCCCACGATCAGTCCCGGGAAGACCCGGTCCGGCTCGGTCGCCGGTGTAGTTGGCGGCCTCCTCGTCGCTCCGATATTCGGCAGCCTGGTGTTTCCGCGAGTCGGACTCGAAGTCCCACTGTGGCAGCTGTTGGTCCTGGCCGGGGCGCTGTCGGTGGTGGGGCAGATTGGCGACCTTGCCGAATCCCTTTTCAAGCGTGAGGCAGGGGTGAAAGACTCCAGTCACCTGATTCCTGGCCATGGCGGAGTGCTCGATCGCTTTGACTCGCTGTACTTCGTCATACCCACCGCGGCCGCCATCTATCACCTGTTCGGCGTGATCTGATGAGCTCCCCCTCAACCCGGCCGCGAGGAAAACCACCCCGCGCCGAGCCGATCAGCCAAGCCCCCGTCCGGGCCAGGCAGGGTCGGCGTGGCGTGGCCGTTCTGGGCTCCACCGGCTCGATCGGCCGCAGCACGCTCGACGTGCTCCGCCGGCACCCGGAGCATTTCAAGCTGGTAGCCCTGACCGCGGGGCGGAACCGGGAAGAGTTTGACGCCCAGGTGGCGGAGTGGCAGCCGACCTACGCGGGCCTGGCGGGCTCGGCCGACGGTGGGCGGTGGCCCAATGGTCCGGAGGTCCTGGTGGAGGCCGCCACCCACCCCGAGGCCGACATCGTGGTGAATGCGGTGGTGGGTGCCGCCGGGCTCGACGCCACCCTTGCGGCGCTTCGGGCCGGGAAGCGAGTCGCCCTGGCCAACAAGGAGACCCTGGTCATGGCCGGCTCGCTGGTGGCCCAGGCGGCCTGCGCCGGAGGGGGAGAAATCGTTCCGATCGACTCGGAGCACAGCGCCATACTCCAGTGTGTCACCGGGCGGGAAGGGGGACTCGCTCGTCTCATCCTCACGGCGTCGGGCGGTCCGTTCCGGGAATGGGGAGCCGAACGGGTCTGGAATGCCACGGTGGAGGAGGCGCTTCAGCACCCGACCTGGCGAATGGGCAACAAGATCACGGTCGATTGCGCCACCCTCGCCAACAAGGCCCTGGAGCTCATCGAGGCACACCACCTGTTCGGGCTGCCCTACGACGCGCTCGAGGTGGTGGTCCACCCGCAGAGCATCGTGCACGCCTTTGCCGAATTTCATGATGGCAGCGTGCTGGCACAACTCGGGTTCCCGTCCATGGAGCTGCCGATTCTATACGCTCTGACTCATCCGGAACGGCTTCCCGATTCCGGTGTCCGCCGCTTCGATCCGGTCGCCGCCGGCCCGCTTACCTTCGAACCGGTTCGCACCGAGGTCTTTCCGGCCCTCGCCTTCGGCCTGGCAGCCGGGCGCGCCGGTGGGACCGCACCAGCCGTGTTCAACGCGGCAAACGAAGTGGCAGTCGCTGCCTTTCTCCAGGGAACCATCCCTTTCGGGCGTATCAGCGAGACGATCGAGCGCGCGCTCGACGTGCACACGCCCGTTCCCGCCAGCTCCGTGGAAGCGGTGCGCGCGGCCGATCGCTGGGCTCGTGAAGCGGCTCAGCAGAGTGTGAGGTCATAGTGTTGTTGACGGTACTGGCCCTGATCGTCGTACTGGGCGTGCTCATCTTCGTGCATGAGGCAGGACACTTTGTCGCGGCCAAGTGGGCCGGGATTTACGTGCACCGCTTCTCCCTCGGCCTGGGCCCGCCGATCCCCTGGCTCACCTCCCGTCGCGGGGAAACTGAATACACCGTCTCGTGGCTGCCGCTGGGTGGGTACGTCAAGATGGCAAGCCGGGAAGAGGACATCGGGAGCAGCGCGCTCGAAGGCGGTGCTCCTTCGGTGGCCGTGCCTCCGGACCGGGTGTTCGAGGCCAAACCGGTCTGGGTACGTATGCTGGTGATCCTTGCGGGCGTGGCAATGAATGCCCTGTTCGCCTGGGCGGTCTTCACCTTTCTCGCCTACAAGAATGGCCGCGAGATCGATCCGGTAACGATCGTGGGCAAGGTGGTGGAGGAGCTGGTCCCGCCCGGCGCCGAGGCGCTGAAGGAGATCAAGCCCGGCTCGCAGATCGTGCGCATCAATGGCGACTCGGTCAAGTCGTGGGGCGAGGTCGTCTCGTCCATCACCAACACACCGGACCCGGAAGTCCGAATCGAGCTCGCGGGCGGGTCAACCGTCGTGGTTCCGATTCACCCTGACGCGCTCGAAGAGCGACTGAAGGCGGCCCAGGCGCTGCAGCCCCACCGGAAGCCGATCATCGACTCCCTCGTGGCCGATAAGCCGGCAGCGAAAGCTGGGATGCGAAGGGGAGACTTCATCCAGGAAGTGAACGGGACGCCGATCCGCGAGTGGTACGAGCTGCTCGATACGGTGCAGGCGAGCGCGGGGCGAACCGTGACGATTACCGCGACGCGAGATGGGCAACGGCAGACCTTTACGCTCGAGCCCTATCTCGACTCCGTCCCCACCGCGGAGGGCAAGACGCGCATGGTCGGGCGGATCGGAGCAGGGGTACGGGATGACTCCATCCGGGAGCAGTTCACCCTGGGCGAGGCGATTGCCGTGGGAGGACGGGCCACCTTGCAGGCCTCGACCCAGATCGTCCGTACCGTGAGGGGACTCTTCAGCGGACGCGTCTCCGGCCGCACGGTCGGGGGGCCCATCCTCATTGGGCAGCTGGCCGGTCAGAGCGCCCGTCTCGGGCTCGACACCTTCCTCGGCTTCATGGCGCTGATCTCGATCAACCTGGCCGTCCTGAACCTGCTGCCCATTCCGGTGCTCGACGGCGGTCAGTTTCTCTTTTTGCTGGCTGAGGCCGTGATCCGCCGGCCGTTGCCGATGAAATTGCGGGAGAGGCTCACCACCGTTGGCCTCGTCCTGATCGTCCTGCTCATGGGTCTGGCGTTTTCCAACGACATCCGGAGGCTGCTCGGCGGCTGAAGGCAACCCGATTCCGTCATGTCACCGGGGTCGCGCCTGCCAGGGGCTCAGATTGAGGGTCATAAGGTGCCGAGGCCATCTCATCGGCGTATCCAGCGGCAGGAACGATTGAGGGAACCCTGGGGGTCCTCAGGGGGCATCTCACCGGCCGGTCCCACTTGCCCGATCCCTGGGGACCAGCTTATTTTCCGTTGCTACAACGGATTGCAACGCAAGACTTTACTCAGAGGACACCAGGCGGCATGAGCTTCGACAAGCAGGCGGTGACGGCCAAGCACCAGGCCCACGCAAGCGACACGGGATCGACCAAAGTACAGGTGGCGTTGCTCACCGAGCGGATCAATTCCCTGACCGACCATTTCCGCACCCATTCCAAGGATCATCACAGCCGCCGTGGGCTGCTGAAGATGGTCGGGACCCGCCGCCGGCTCCTCACGTACCTCAAGCGAAGCGATCTGCCGACTTACCGGGCGCTCATCGAGCAGCTTGGTCTCCGGCACTAATCGCCGCGCGCCGACAGGGGGCGTCCTGATCCACTATCGGGACGCCCTTTCTGCTTTTCTGAGTCGGGAGCCAGGAGTCGGGAGTCGGGAACCGACGAATACAGCTCCAGACTCCTGACACCTGACTCCCGACTAGTAGCAAAGACGCCATCACCCACAGAGAGAGAGCAAGCAGTGACCGCACAAAGGATCGAAATCGAGTTTGCCGGACGTCCGCTGGTCCTCGAGACCGGCCGGATGGCCAGACAAGCCGCCGGCTCCGTCGTCGTCCGCTATGGGGACACCGTAGTACTCGCCGCAGTGACCGTCTCCCAGAACGTTTCCACCCTGCCGTTCTTCCCCCTCACCGTCGAATATCGCGAGAAGACCTACGCCGCCGGGAAGATTCCCGGGGGGTTTCTGAAACGCGAGGGGCGCCCGTCGGACAAAGAGATCCTGGCCAGCCGGCTGATTGACCGGTCGATCCGGCCCCTCTTTCCAGAGGGCTTCAAGAACGAGGTCCAGGTGTTTGTGACCGTGCTGTCGGCCGACCAGGAGAACGATGCCGACGTGCTCGGCGTGACAGCTGCGGCCACCGCGCTGGGCCTGTCGACGGTGCCCTGGAGCGGCCCGCTGGCGGCGGTGAGGGTCGGCCGGCTGGAAGGGAACTGGATTCTAAACCCGACCTTCCAGCAGCTCGAGTTCTCCAGCGTCGACCTGGTGGTGAGCGGCTCGGCAGACTCGATCGTCATGGTCGAGGGCGGCTCGCTCGAGATCTCCGAAGCCGAGATTATCGAGGCGCTGAAGGTGGCCCAGAAGGGCATCCGCGAGCTGCTCAGCCTGCAGAAAAAGCTGATCGACAAGGCGGGAGCGGTCCAGAAGATCAAGTGGACCAAAGTAGAGCCCGATCCGGTGCTGCTTGCCAAGGTGCGCCAGCTGGCCGAGGAGGCCATGGCTCAGGCAATCAATGCCAAGGACAAGGCGGCTCGCTCTTCCAGCGTGAAGGCGCTCAAGGAGCAGATTCTTCAGACCGTGCTCCTGGAGCACGCCGACCGCGGACGCGATATCAACGAGGAGCTGGAAGAAATCGAGTACCGGGTCATGCGGAAGCAGGTCCTGGAGCGATCCGAGCGAGTGGACGGGCGCGACCTGGACACCATCCGGCCGATCTCGATCGAGACCGGGGTACTGCCCCGGACCCATGGGTCGGCGGTGTTTACCCGCGGTCAGACCCAGGCCCTGGTCTCGGCCACGCTGGGAACCGCGGACGACGAGCAGCGGATCGACAGCATCGACGTGGCGGGAGAAACGACCAAATCGTTCATGCTGCACTACAACTTCCCGCCGTATGCCACTGGCGAGGTCAAGATGATGCGCGGCACCAGCCGCCGGGAAATCGGCCACGGTGCCCTGGCCGAGCGGGCGTTGCAGCCGCTGCTGCCACATTACGAGGACTTCCCCTACACCCTGCGCATCGTCTCTGAAATTCTGGAGTCGAACGGCTCGTCCTCGATGGCTACGGTCTGCGGCGGCTCGCTCGCCCTGATGGACGCGGGCGTGCCCATGAAGGCGGCCTGCGCTGGTGTCGCCATGGGCCTGATCAAGGACGGCGACAAGGTGGCCATCCTCACCGACATTCTCGGCTCTGAGGATCACCTCGGCGACATGGACTTCAAGGTGGCCGGCACCGAGAAGGGGATCACGTCGATCCAGATGGACATCAAGATCATGGGCCTCGAGCTCAAGATCATGGAGCAGGCGCTGGAACGGGCCCGGAAGGGCCGGCTGCACATCCTGAAAGAGATGGCCAAGGCGTTGCCGGCGGCACGCACCGAGCTGTCGAAGTACGCGCCCCGCATCTTCACGATGCAGATCAAGCCGGACAAGATCGGCGATGTCATCGGACCGAAGGGCAAGACCATCCGCGGCATCCAGGACGCCACCGGCGCGAAGATCAGCATTGAGGATACCGGCGTCGTTACTATCTCCGCGGTCGGGGGAGAGGCCGGCGAGAGGGCGCGAGCCATGGTCGCCGCCATCACCACGGAGCCCGAGGTGGGCCGGACCTACGAAGGACCGGTCAAGAGCACTACTGCCTTCGGCGCCTTCGTGGAAATCATGCCCGGGGTCGAAGGGCTGCTCCACATCAGCGAGCTGCAACACGGCCGCACCGAGAAGACCGAGGATGTGGTCAAGAAGGGCGACATCGTCCAGGTCAAGCTGCTCGAAGTGGACGATCGTGGCCGGATGAAGCTCTCCCGGAAGGCGCTCCTGCCCAGGGAATAGCCCTTCGTGGAAACGGTTGAACTCGACGAAGGGTTGCGCCGCACCACTGCGCCGAGCGGACTGGTCGTTCTCAGCGAGACGTTGCCAGGGGTCCGTTCGGTCGCGGTGGGTATTTACGTCCGCACCGCCAGCGCCCATGAGCCGCGCCGCCAGCTGGGGATCTCCCATCTGTTGGAGCACATGGTCTTCAAAGGCACCGAACGCCGGACCGCCCAGGAGCTTGCGTTAGGGCTGGAGATCCGGGGCGGGGGACTGGATGCCTTCACCGGCCGTGACTACACCAGCTATCAAGCCCATGTGCTCGACGCCGATCTTCCTCTGGCCGTCGAGATCCTCACCGACCTGGTGCGGTGGCCGCTCTTGCGCGCCAGCGACCTGGAGCCCGAGCGCAATGTGATTCTGGAGGAGATCAGTGGGGTCGCCGACACGCCGGATGACCTCGTGTTCGAGCTGCACGCGGAGACGCTCTGGCCAGAGCATCCGTACGGGTACTCCATCCTCGGCACCCCCGAATCACTCGCCGCCCTCTCTACCGACGATCTGAAGGTCCTGCACCGGGGCGGCTATTACCGGGGGAACTGCGTGATTGCCGCCGCGGGACACGTGGACCACGATCTGCTGCTCAATGCCTTGGAGCGGGAAGGCTGGTTCGAGGGGAGTGCTCCCGAGCCGCCCCGCGAGGGCGTTACGCCGGCCCCCGCCATTCGGGGCGCCAACCGCACCGAGGAACGGGACACCGCGCAGACCCATATCGTGTTCGGCACCGACACCTTCCCGCTGCGCGATCCGCGGCGCTTTCCGCTGGCCATCCTGACGAATGTCTTCGGCGGCGGCATGTCCAGCCGCCTCTTCCAGCGGGTTCGGGAGGAGCTGGGACTGGCCTATGCCATCTTCGCCTACAAGCACTTCTATCAGGGCTCGGGTCAGCTGGGGGTCTACGTCGGCACCCAGCCTGCAACAGCCGACAAGGCGGTCGAGGCGATCCGGGCGGAGTATGGCCGGCTGGCGCGGGAAGGCCTCCCGACGACTGAGCTGGCCAACGGGAAGCAGCAGCTCAAGGGCCAGGTGATGCTCTCGCTGGAAAGCCCGGCCGCTCGCATGGGTCGGCTGGCCGGCTTCATCCTGCACGATGACCGGTACCGGCCGTTAGACGATATGCTGCGCGAGATCGACGCGGTTGGCTCCGACCAAATCGCCGCGGTCGCCGAGGAGTTCTTCGCCCCCGAGCGGCAGACCGTGGTACGTTTGGGGCCGAATCCTAAAAGCGCGAACGGGAAACGGTGAACGGTAGCGGGCCTCCGCCCCCTCCTGTTCACCCTCCCCGGTTCACCGTTCACGTTCCTTGCCCTCTACCTATTTCCGAGAAAAGAACCGATGAAGATCGGCGTCCCGAAGGAGATCAAAACCAACGAGAATCGTATCGCGCTGGTGCCGGCTGGAGCCGAGGCATTGATAGCGGCGGGACACTCCGTGCTCGTGGAGCAGGGGGCTGGCGCGGGTAGTGGGTTCCCCGACGAGGCGTATCGAAGCGTTGGAGCCACCATCCTGCCGACCGCCGATGCGGTCTGGCAGCAGGCCGAGATGATCATGAAGGTCAAGGAGCCGATCGCGGTCGAGTGGCCCCGCATGCGCCGGGGTCAGTTGATCTATACCTACTTTCACTTCGCCGCGGCTGAGGCCCTCACCCGGGCCGTCATTGACTCGGGCGCCGTTGCGGTGGCCTATGAGACCGTGCAGCTCGATAGCGGCGAGCTGCCGCTGCTCACCCCGATGTCCGAGGTGGCCGGCCGGATGGCGGTGCAGGAAGGGGCCAAGTATCTCGAGAAGGTCTTTGGAGGGAGTGGCATCCTGTTGGGCGGGGTGCCTGGAGTGGCACCGGGGGAGGTCGCGATCATTGGCGGCGGGGTGGTCGGGATCAATGCCGCCAAGATGGCGGCGGGGCTGGGCGCCCATGTGACGATCCTCGACATCTCCCTGGACCGGCTCAGGTACCTCGCCGATGTGCTGCCCGCCAACGTGGATACCGTCTACTCCAACCGTCACAACATTCTGGACGCTATCCGCCGGGCCGACCTGGTGGTGGGGGCCGTGCTCCTGCCCGGTGCCAAGGCCCCCCACCTGGTCAAACGGGCCGATCTCAAGCTGATGAAGCCCGGGTCGGTCATTGTGGACGTGGCGGTCGACCAGGGCGGGTGCGTCGAGACCATCAAGCCTACGACCCACGAAAACCCCACCTACTTCGTAGACGGCATTCTGCACTATGCCGTCGCAAATATGCCGGGCGGCGTCCCCCGGACCTCCACCCTTGCCCTCACCAATGCTACGCTGCCATACGGACTTAAGCTCGCCAAGCTCGGTTGGCGTGCGGCGTGCAAGTCCGACAATGCGTTAAGGCTCGGCCTCAACGTTGTGGAGGGCAAGGTGGTGTACCCGGGGGTGGCCGAAGCCTTCCGTCTCCCCCTGACCGACGTCAACAGCGTTGTCTGAGCGGGTGCTGTCCGAGGCCGCGGTGGAGGTCCTGATCGCGCGTCTTCCCCATGCCGAGGGGCTCCCGCTTCCCAGCCCTGCCACGCCCGGATCCGCCGGGTACGATCTGGCCAGCGCTGAAGACGGTGAGCTGGCGCCGTTCGAGCGAAAGCTCTTTCGGACCGGTTTCAGCATTGCCGTTCCGGTTGGGTACGAGTGCCAGTTGCGCCCCCGGTCAGGCCTGGCACTGCGGCACGGCATCACGTTGCCGAACACCCCGGCCACGATCGATAGCGACTACCGGGGGGAGCTGATGGTGGCGCTGGTAAATCTTGGCTCGGACAGGTTTCAGGTCACCCGGGGCATGCGGATCGCCCAGATGATCGTTGCACGAGTAGAGCGAGTTGCTTTCCACCCAGTCGAAGAGTTGCCCCCTACCGCACGAGGCACAGGTGGATTCGGAAGCAGCGGCACGTAATGGGGACACGACCCGCTACCAGTCGGTAAAGCGCCCGAGTACCTTCTCAACCTATGTGCCCAGCGGCTCCTCGATGAAATTTCCCGGTTTGAATCTGATGTCCTGGTTGCCCGCCAATGAAATCGCGGTGGATCTCGGTACGGCCAACACCCTCATCTACGTCAAGGGCGAAGGGATCGTGCTGAACGAGCCTTCGGTGGTGGCCATCGAGAAGGCGACCGGCAAGATCAAGGGCATCGGACTCGAAGCCAAGCGAATGCTGGGTCGGACGCCGGACGGGATCCTCGCAGTACGGCCGCTGAAGGACGGGGTGATCGCCGATTTCGATGTCACCGAAAAGATGCTCCGCTACTTTCTCAAGACGATCATCGACAAGCACGTGTTCCGCGTCAAGCCAAAAGTGATCGTCTGCGTGCCGTCAGGCATCACCGAAGTCGAGCGTCGCGCGGTGCGGGACTCGGCGGAGACCGCCGGGGCCAAGCAGGTGCTCATGGTGGCCGAGCCGATGGCCGCGGCGATCGGGGTCGGCCTGCCGGTGGAGACGCCTACCGGAAACATGGTCATCGATATCGGCGGCGGGACCACGGAGATCGCGGTCATCGCCCTGTCGGGCATCGTCTCCGACACGTCTATCCGCACCGGTGGCGATGAGCTCGATCAGGCCATCGTCCAGTTCATGCGCAAGAACTACAACCTGCTGGTCGGAGAGCCCACCGCCGAGGCCATCAAGATCAAGATCGGCTCCGCCGCGCCCACCGGCGACGAGCGGGAGATGGAAGTAAAGGGTCGGGATCTGGTGTCCGGCATCCCCAAGACGGTGCGGGTGCACTCCACCGAGATCCGGGAAGCGGTGCAGGAGCCGATTCAACAGATCGTCGATGCAGTGCGGCGTGCGCTCGAGATCACCCCACCGGAGCTCGCCAGCGACATCGTCGATCGGGGAATCGTCATGACCGGCGGCGGCGCGCTGATTCGAGGACTGGATCTGCTGCTGGCCCAGGAAACCGGACTCCCCATCCACGTTGACGAGGATCCGCTAACCTGCGTCGTCCGCGGGACGGGCCGGATCCTGGACGACTTCGAGAAATACCGCAGCGTACTGTCTTCCTGAGCATGATCAGCACGTCGGATCGCCGTTACTCACGCCGGGACACAGCGCTGTTTCTGCTCTGTCTCGGCCTCTCGCTGTTTGGGCTCTTCTCCCCGGTTGCCTGGGGGCGCAGGGTCGCCGAGACGCTGCGTGAGACGGTGCTCTTCCCGTTGGTCTGGCTCCAGACTCAGGCGGAAGAGGGACGGACCAGCCGGGTACGGTTCCGTCAGGTCATCTTCGAGCGGGATTCCACCGCCTACCTCTCCCAGTTCCTCCCCTCGCTGCGGGCCGAGAACGAGCGCTTGCGCCAGCTGCTCCGGCTGAGCCGCCGGCTGCATGCCGGCTACATCCCGGCTGAAGTGCTGCATCAGCCACAGGCCATGGATGGACGGACCCTGCTCCTGAGCGCAGGATCACGGCAGGGCGTAATGTTGTTCAGTCCGGTGGTTGCGCCCGAGGGACTGATCGGCATGGTTTCCAGCGTCTCGGGCAACAGCAGCGTGGCGATGTCCTGGGCCCACCCTGAGTTTCGCGTCAGCGCCTTTACGGTGAGCGGCGACGCCTTCGGAGTCGTGGCGCCATCCAATGAGGGCCGCAATGGAGAAGGGGCGCTGGAGTTCCGGGGCGTGCCCTATCGCGACTCGGTACCGCTCGGCACCCTGGTCCTCTCCTCCGGACTTGGCGGTGTGTTTCCCAAGGGCATTCCGGTCGGAACCGTGATCGGTACCGTGCGGGAGGAGGCGGGCTGGGAGCGAGTCTATCGGCTGCGCCCCGCGGCCAATCCCGGCTCCGCGGCCCACGTCCTCGTGCTGGTGAGTAGCCCTCAGGGGAGGGATCTGGCTCCGGCCTTTCCCAGCGACTCCCTGTTGGACGCGGTTCGGCTCGATTCCATTGCCCGACTGCGCCGAGCCGACTCGGTGGCGCAGGCCGTCAGGACCGCGCGGGCGGCGCGACGAGATTCGCTGGTGAGAACCGCTCCGGTCCAGAGCCGAACCCCGCCCTCCGCCATCCAGGGCGGAACGCCGCCGTCACCGATGCAGGGCGGCACTCCAAGCGGCCCGCCCCCAAGGGATTCGGCCCCATGAGCACCAACCGGGTAAGCCGGGTTCAGCTCCTGCTGGTGATGCTCCTGCTGGTGGTGCTTCAGTTCTACGTGCGCCCGCGCCTGTGGGACGCGCGTATCAGCCCGGACTTTCTGTTGATCGCGCTGATGCTCTTTGCCATGCGAAGCAGGCCGGGCCTGGCGGCCCTGGCCGGCTTTGTCGTCGGACTCATTGCCGACACGCTGACGCCGGCCCGGTTCGGCGCCGGCGCCCTGGCCCATACCCTGGTCGGCTACCTGGCTTCCTGGGGCCGGGCCGTATTCTTCGCCGACAATATGCTGGTCAACGCGGGCTTCGTGGCGGCCGGCCTGTGGCTGCGAGATTTCATCGTGCTGGTGACGAGCGGAACCGATCACCGCCAGATCATCACCGAGCTGACGATCTACAGCCCCTTGCAGGCCCTGACGACCGCGGGCCTCGCCCTCATCGTCCTGATCTTGTTCCGCAGCGTGTTTTCCGTCAGGCTCGACGGATGAACGGCTTCGATTCGTATCGGCTCCGGCAGAGGGCCGATATCGCCCGGGTGGTCTTCATCGTTGCGTTCGTGGTGCTCAGCGGCGCCTTCTTCCGGACCCAGGTGATCCAGCACAGCAAGTTCCAGCTCAAGGCGGAGACCAACCGTCTGCGCCCGATTCCGCTGACGCCACCGCGGGGGTCGATCCTCGACCGTAACGGGCGCATCATCGCCGAGAATGTACCGGGCTACTCGGTCAAGCTCCTTGCCCCGTCGGCGGACTCGCTGCGCGCGGTCATTGCCCGGGTCCGGCGCTTCGTTCCAGTGGACAGCGCCAAGGTCACCGACATCGTCGAGCGCTTTCTGCAGGCCCGGTATCAGCCGGCACTCATCTTCGGCGACGCATCGTTCGAGGTCATCGCCAAGCTGGAGGAGCACCGGTCGGTGCTGCCGGGACTGGTGATCCAGGCTGAGCCCAAGCGCCTCTACCCTGCGGGCAAGTCGGTCGGCCACCTCGCCGGCTACGTATCCGAAGTCACCGAAGCCGATCTCAGCGCCGACAAGTACCCCGGGGCCGTGCTGGGATCCATCGTCGGGAAAGCCGGGCTCGAGCGGGAGTACGACGATACCCTGCGGGGCAATGAAGGAGTGCACTACATCGAGGTGAACGCCCGTGGTCGCCTGGTACGGGAGGGTGCGGCCTCGGCCGCGCTGCCCCCGACGCCGGGGAACCCCATCACCACGACCATCGACCTCGATCTCCAGCAGTTCATCGACAGCATCTGGCCGGCGGGAGTGCGTGGCGCCCTGGTTGCCCTGACACCCAAGGGCGAGGTCCGGGCGCTCTACTCGGCGCCAACCTTCGATCCCAACCAGTTCGTCGGCGGTATCACGTCGGCCGAATGGCGAAAGCTGAACAACGATCCCGCCCGGCCGCTACTCAACCGGGTGATACAGGCCCGTTATCCTCCCGCCTCGCCCTTCAAGCTGGCCATCTCGGCCATGGCGCTGAAACGCGGCCTGGTCAAGCTGAGTACGAGAATGCCGGAGCCATGCCGTGGCGGGATGCGTCTGGGCAACCGGGTATTCCGCTGCTGGAAGAAGGAAGGCCACGCCAGCCTCGACCTCATCGGGGCAGTGGCGGCGAGCTGCGACGTCTACTTCTATCAGCTCGGGCTGCAGTTGGGGCTCGATGCCATCATCCAGGATGGCATCTTCATGGGATTCCGGGACAAAAGCGGGATCGACCTCGAGGACGAACTGAGCCCCATCTGGCCTTCCTCCAAGGCCTACTTCGACCGGCTGTACGGACCGCGCTATTGGAGTCCGCCGGGCACCACGCTCAACTTCTCCATCGGCCAGGGTGAGAACACCCAGACGCTGATCAACATGGTCAAGTTCTATCAGGGGTTGGCTGGCCCGGGTGTGGCGCTGACTCCTTACATCGTGCGCCCCAGGTCGGACAAAGGCAGATCGCTCGGGCTTACCACCAAGGAGCTGGATGCCCTGCGCAGCTCGCTCATCGCGGTCGTGGAGCGCGGCACCGCGGCGGCGAACCGCCGCGCCGACCTGGCGGTGGCGGGCAAGACCGGGACGGCGCAGAATCCTCACGGCGATGACCATGGCTGGTTCATCGGCTTTGCGCCGGCCGACAAGCCGGAGCTGGTGGTGGGAGGGATCATGGAGTTCGCCGAGCACGGCACCACGGTGGCGCCGTACGTGGTTCGGACGCTGCGACGCTACATCCTCGGCCCGGACGCTGTCGGTCCGGTGAAGCTGGGCGTGCTGCTCGATGAATCATTGACCTCGAGAGACACCGCGCCCCGCCCCTTGGAGCTCAATCCCGACTCTGCCGCCGTCCGCGCGGCAGCGGACTCCGTAAGACGCGCCGAGGGCAACCAGTGAGAGGCTCTGCCGTCGACCGGAATTTGGTCATGGTCAGCCTGGCCCTGATGCTCTTTGGCCTGGCTACGCTCTATTCGGCCGGCCAGACCGATGTGCCTACCCGGGCGGCGGGGATGTGGGAGCGCCAGATCGTCTGGTTCGGCGTGGGGATCGTGACCTGCTGGGTGGTGTACAACATCTCGCTTCGGGTTCTCGAGTGGGTGGCCCCCGCGCTGTACGCCTTCAGTATCCTGCTGCTGGGCGTGGTGCTGGTGGTGGGCACCGGTGCCGGAACGGCGGAGAGCAGCCACAGCTGGCTCTCGATCGGCGGACATCAGATCGGCCAGCCCTCCGAGCTGGCCAAAGTGGCCACGGTGCTGATGCTGGCCCGGTTCCTGTCGGGGCGGAAGGAAGCCCCGCGCTCGCTCTGGGACCTGGTCGGCCCCGCCCTGATCGTGGGTGTGCCGTTCCTCATGGTTCTCAAGCAGCCCGACCTGGGCAGCGCCCTCGTGTTCGTAGGCGTCTTCTTCGCCATGCTGTTCTGGTCCGGGGTACGGCCCAGGATGCTGTTCTTACTGGCGACTCCGGGGATCAGCCTGTTCCTGGCATTCAACACTCTGGCCTGGAGTGCGTGGATCATCATATTCGTGTTGATCCTCATCGCCTGGCGGCCATACGTGTGGGACTGGACGATGTTCCTGGCGGCAAACGTAGCCATGGGCGCCATTGCCATGCCGCTGTGGACGCGTCTGGCGCCGTACCAGCAGAACCGGCTGCTCACCTTTCTGAACCCCGAGGCCGATCCGCGCGCCGCGGGCTACCACGCCATTCAGTCCCGGGTGGCCATCGGATCCGGCGGCTGGTTTGGTACCGGTTACACCGATGGTCCGCAGAAGCGGCTGGCCTTTCTACCGGAGCAGCACACCGACTTCGTGTTCTCGGTAGTGGGGGAGGAACTGGGCTTTCTCGGTGTGGCGGTGGCGCTGGGACTCTTCCTGACACTGTTCCTGGTACTGCTGCGCATCGCGCGACGGGCAACCGATCCGTTCAGCAGTCTGGCAGTCTTCGGTATCATCGGCCTGTTCTTCACCCACGTCTTCGAGAACGTCGGCATGACCGTAAATCTCATGCCGATTACCGGCATTCCACTGCCGCTGTTTTCCTACGGCGGCTCCTTCTTCATCATCTGTTCGCTGTGCCTCGGGGTAGCGCTGCGGGTCGCATATGATTCGAGGTCGTCGGGCTATCTTGATACCTGACACTGACTTGGCAGCGGGGGCCTAGCGCGGGAGCCAGGTAATTGTGAGATTCCATCGCTTCGAATGCCGCAGCCGGCACCCCCTATCCTCCACGCCACCTGTATCTTATGGCTGTGATGGCCTGGTTTAAGAAGGAACGCAAACCACGTACTTCTCAGCGCGAGCGGCTGGAGATTCCGGCCGACGCGTGGGAGAAGTGCGACAAGTGTGGCCACATCGACATTCGAGAAAAGTTCGAGAAGGCGCTGAACGTCTGCCCTGAGTGTGGCTGGCACCGGCGAATCAGCGCGGAAGACTACATCGAGATTCTGACCGATCCGGGCACGTGGCGTGAGTTGTACGGCGGACTCCGCTCGGTGGACCCGCTCGGCTTCGAGAACTACCCCGACCGGCTGAAAGTGGCCCGGCAGAAGGGCGGGGAGGCCGATGCGGTGTACACCGGGACGGCCAAGATCGATGGGCTCCTGTTCCATCTGGCGGTGATGAACTTCGCCTTCATGGGCGGCTCGATGGGCTCGGTGGTAGGCGAGAAGATTGCCCGGCTGGCTCGGCGCTCGGTGGAGAAGAAGATTCCGCTCGTTATCGTCTCGACCTCCGGCGGCGCCCGCATGCAGGAGGGCGTTCTGTCCCTGATGCAGATGGCCAAGACCTCGGCCGCCATCGCCCAGCTCAACCGCGACTGCATTCCCTACATCTCCATCCTCACCGACCCCACCACCGGCGGTGTCTCCGCCTCCTTTGCCATGCAGGGCGACGTGGTGCTGGCGGAACCCGGGGCGGTGATCGGTTTCGCGGGACAACGGGTGATCAAACAGACCATCGGCCAGGATTTGCCCGACGGATTTCAGACCGCCGAATTCCTTCTGGAGCACGGCCAGGTGGATGACGTGGTGCCCCGTGCCTCGCTTCGCGACACGACCGCCCGACTCGTGCGGCACATGCAGGGGCAGCGCCCCCATGTCGAGATGGCCGAGCTGAGCTGAGGTCGAGCCGATCAGTGGTTTCGACGCCCCACCCACGGCCTCATTGGGTGGGGCGTCGTCGTTTCAATACGCACTCTTTCGCGAGCCCTATGTCGCTGACCTACGCTGAGGCGCTGGAGTTCCTCTTCCCCCGGACCACGACCATCAAGTTCGGGCTGAGGACGACGCGTGCGCTCCTCAAGACTCTCGGCAACCCGCATGAGCTGGTGCCGTCGGTGCATGTCGGCGGCACCAACGGGAAGGGAAGCGTCTCGACTCTGGTGGCTGCGGCGCTCCGGGAGGCCGGTTGGCGGGTCGGGCTCTATACCTCACCCCATCTGATCTCGTTTCGGGAGCGCATCCAGGTGGACGGCGTGCCCATCTCCGAGGAGGCCGTTGCGATGTGGACCTCGCGCCTTCTCTCGGCCATCCTGGAACGGAAGGCGACCTTTTTCGAGGCCACCACCGCGCTCGCGTTCGCCGATTTCGCCGCCCGTGGCGTGGAGGTGGCGGTGGTAGAGGTCGGACTGGGTGGGCGCCTCGACAGCACTAATGTGGTGCGGCCGCTGGCCAGCGGTGTCACCAAGATCGAGCGGGATCACATGAAGTATCTGGGCGACACCCTGGAGCTCATCGCCTGCGAGAAGGCCGGCATTGCCAAGGCTGGTGTGCCGTTCGTGATTGGTGAGACGGATCCCACACTGGTCGGTGTCCTCCGCCAGGAGGCAAAGCGGGCGGTCGGACGGGGGCGAGCCGATATCCGGGTGCTTCCGCCGGAATACGAATGGCGTGGTCCGCTCGGCCTGTCGGGGCCCCATCAGCGGCGCAATGCGGCGGTGGCTCAGGGCATTCTGATGGCCCTGCCCTCCCCCTACCGGCCCACGGCTCCTCAAATCGAACGCGCCTTCGGGCTGGCCCGGGTCGCCGGGCGGCTCGACCAGAGAGGCCGGTGGCTTTTCGATGTGGCGCATAACCCCGATGGGATGCGATCACTGGTGAGTGCCCTGGAGTCAATCCAGCCGAAACGGCCCCTGCATGCGCTGGTCTCGATTCTGGGCGACAAGGAGTGGCCCGAGATGCTGGTGCAGCTGGACCAGGCGATCGACCGCGGGGTGCTGACGATCGCGCCGACCGCGGCCGGACGGGGCTGGGACATCGAGTGGCTCCGCCGCTGGCTCAAGGATCCTGCTCGACCACCCGCCCACGCCGAATGGACCCTGATTCCCGATTTCCGCGAGGCGATCGAGAAGGTGCAGGAAGGAGCGGGGATCGTCCTCGTCACCGGGTCGTTCCATACCGTGGGAGACGTCATGTCGGCGCTGGGGATGGATGTGTAATTCCTTCCCGCCCACGGCTTCCCCCCTTATACTCCCCCCATGAAAACCAAGGCCCTGCCGGGCTTTCGTGATTTTTACCCCGCCGATCTTGCCCTCCGTGCCCACATTTTCCGAACCTGGCGTACGGTGGCGACCCGGTATGGGTTCGAAGAGTACGACGGACCCCCGCTGGAGCCGCTCGATCTGTACACCGCCAAGAGTGGCGACGAGATCGTGGGTCAGCTGTATAACTTTACCGATAAGGGCGACCGTCCGGTGGCGCTTCGGCCGGAGATGACGCCAACACTGGCCCGCATGGTGGCGGCGCAGGCCGGCCAGCTCCGGAAGCCGATCCGATGGTTCTCCACCCCCCAGCTGTTTCGCTACGAGCGGCAGCAACGGGGGAGACTTCGAGAGCACTTCCAGCTCAACTGCGACCTGATCGGGGAGCCGGGTCCGCTGGCGGACGCCGAGATCATCGCCCTGGCGATCGACGTGATGCGGGCGTTCGGGCTCGGGCCCCAGGACGTGCGGGTTCGACTCTCCGACCGGCGGGTGCTTACGTCGATTTTCGAGAGCCGCGGGGTACCGGCGACAGGCATGGCGACGGCGTTCGATTTCATCGACAAGGTCGAGCGGCTGCGGAAGGAGCAGATCGAGGAACTCGCCTCCAAGGCTCGGGACATCGCTCCGGCAACGGTTGAGGACCTGATAGAAGTCTCGAAGATTCGCGGATGGGACCAGCTGGAGAAGGAGCTTGCACCGTCCGAGCGGTCCAAGGCAGCCGATCCCTTACGCGAAGTGCATCAATCGCTCGAGGCGATGGGGCTGGGAGATTTTGTCGAGGTCGATCTCACGATCGTCCGGGGCCTGGCCTACTACACCGGGATCGTCTTCGAGCTGTTCGATGCGGGTCGTACCCTGCGGGCCATCTGCGGCGGCGGACGCTACGATAACCTGCTCGACGCCCTGGGTGGTGTGCAGCTGCCCGCGGTGGGATTCGGCATGGGAGACGTGGTGCTGGGCGAGCTGCTCAAGGACAGAGGCCTGCTTCCGGCCCAGACCTCCAGCATTGACGTGTTTCTGGCCTTCATTACTCCGGAAGACCTGCCGCATGTCCTGACCCTGGCCCATCAACTTCGGAACGCCGGCCTCAGGGTGGAGTTTGCCCTGAGTCCCCAGGCCGTGGGCAAGCAGCTTAAGCTGGCCGACTCGCGGAACGCACGCCTCGCGGTGGTGGTCGGGCCGGACGAACGGAAGCGTGACCAAATCATGGTGAAGGACTTGCGCAGCGGGTCCCAGGAATCGGTTTCTCTGCAATCGGTGGTGAACACCATCAAGGCCCGCATCAATGGCTGATACCAAGGCACTCACAACCCGCGCAGCCGACTTCAGCGCGTGGTACAACGAGATCATCGCCCGGGCCGAGCTGGCCGACTACAGCCCGGTGCGTGGGTGTATGGTCATCCGACCGAACGGCTATGCCATCTGGGAGCAGATGCAGCGCGCCCTGGACCAGATGTTCAAGGACACCGGGCACCAGAACGCCTATTTCCCGCTGTTCATTCCGCAAAGCTTCATGGCGAGAGAGGCGGAGCACGTCGAAGGATTTGCGCCCGAAGTGGCCGTGGTGACCCACGGTGGCGGCAAGGAGCTGGAGGAGCCGCTGATCATCCGGCCGACCTCGGAAACGATCATCTACGCGATGTACGCCAAGTGGATCCAGAGCTACCGGGATCTTCCCCTCCTGATCAACCAGTGGGCCAACGTGGTACGCTGGGAGATGCGTACCCGCCTCTTCCTGCGGACCACGGAATTCCTGTGGCAGGAGGGGCATACCGCGCACGCCACCGAGGCGGAGGCGGAGGAGGAGGCCCGGCGGATGCTTGGGGTCTACCGCACGTTCATGGAAGAGTGGATGGCGATGCCGGTGCTCACCGGGCTCAAGACCGACAGCGAGCGGTTCGCCGGTGCCCTCCGGACCTACAGCTGCGAAGCGTTGATGCAGGACAACAAGGCCCTCCAAGCCGGCACCAGTCACAATCTCGGCCAGAACTTTGCCCGGGCGTTCGAGGTGACCTTCCAGACCGCGGCCGGCGGACTGGACCACGTGTGGAACACCTCGTGGGGCGTGTCCACCCGGCTGGTGGGCGCGCTGATCATGACCCATAGCGATGACCTGGGCCTGGTGTGCCCGCCGAGGCTGGCCCAGTACCAGGTGGTAATCGTCCCGATCTACAAGACCGACGAGGAGCGGACCACCGTGCTCGAGGCATCGCAACGAGTACGTAAGGCGCTGGCGGCGGCCGGAATACGGGCGCACGTGGACGCCCGCGAGGGGATCAAGCCGGGTGCGAAGTATTACGAGTGGGAGGGCCGCGGTGTCCCGCTTCGGCTGGAGGTGGGCCCGCGGGATGTCGCCTCCAATTCCGTCATGCTGGCGAGGCGCACCGGAGGCAAGAAGGAGCCGTTGCCCATGGATGGGCTCCCGGCCCGGCTCACCGCCGTCATAGACCAGTTCCAGGCGGACCTGCTGGCCGCGGCGCTTGCCCGGCGTGAGGCAGCGAGTCTGCGGGGAGCCACCAAGGAGCAGTTCATCGCCAGGATGGAGAACGAGGGTGGCTTCGTCTATGGCGGTTTCTGTGGCCGCGGCGTCTGTGAAATGGAGATCAAGGAGAAGACCAAGGCCACGATTCGGGTCCTGCCCGATCCTGAATTCAGGTCAGCCGTGGCGCCGACCCACTGCCTGTGGTGCGGCCAGCCCAGCGTGGTCGAGGCCGTGTGGGCGAAGGCGTACTAAGGGGGCGGGCAGGCGGACAGGCGCAGAGGCGGACAGTACCACCGCTGTTCGCCGATGCGGGACTGGAGCGCAGAGGCGACTCGCTCTATCTCGGCGACGTGTCCCTCACTGACATTGCCAGGGACGTGGGAACTCCCGCGTACGTGTATAACGCGGAGGCGATACGCGGCCGCTATCGCTCGCTGGACGCGGCCCTGGGCTCGCTGCCGCATCGAATCTGCTTCGCCGTCAAGGCGAACAGTAATCTGGCGATCCTCCGGCTCCTGAGAGAGCTGGGCGCAGGGGCAGACATTGTATCCTCGGGCGAGTTGGCCCGGGCCCTGGCGGCCGGCTTTGAACCCGAGCAGATCGTCTTCAGCGGGGTGGGGAAGACTGCTGATGAGATTCGCTCAGCCATCCGCACCGGAGTGGGTCACCTCAACGTCGAGTCTCGGGAGGAGCTGGAGCTGACCGGCCGCATTGCCGAGGCGGAGGCGACTCAGGTGCGCGTAGGCATCCGGGTCAACCCCGACGTCACCACCGAGACCCATCCCTACATCTCCACCGGCAAGAGCGGCATCAAGTTCGGTGTGCCCACCGACCAGGTCCTCCCGGCCGCCGAGTATATCCTCGCGCACCCGCGGCTCGATCTCACCACAGTCGCCATGCACCTGGGTAGCCAGCTCTTTGACCCGGAGCCATTCCGCCAGGGAATCGGCCGCCTGGTCGAGTTGGTCGAGCGTCTCCGGCGAGCCGGGGTCAATACTCTGCGGGTACTCGACATCGGTGGTGGCCTCGGCATCCGCTACTCCGATGAGCGGCCAGTGGAGCCGGCCGAGTTTGCCAAAGCGGTGGTGCCGCTGCTCGCCCCAACCGGCCTCACGGTCTATCTGGAGCCCGGCCGGTTCCTGGTGGGTAGCGCCGGTGTCCTCCTCACCCGGGTGCTCTATCGCAAGCACTCGGGTGGCAAGGAGTTTGTGGTGGTGGACGCGGGCATGAACGACCTGGTACGGCCCAGTCACTACCAGGCGTACCACGAGATCGTGGAGCTGGTGGAGCAGGAGCGGCCTGCGGTCCGGGTTGACGTGGTCGGGCCGGTGTGCGAGACCGGCGATTTTCTGGCGCTCGACCGGACCCTTCCCGGGCTCGAGGCGGGCGACGCGTTGGCGGTGCTGGGCGCAGGCGCGTACGGTTTCGTCATGGCCTCCAACTACAACAGCCGCCCCCGGCCGCCGGAGGTGATCGTAGATGCGGGCGGGTGGTGGATCGCGCGGGAGCGGGAGAAGGTGGGAGACCTCTTCGCAGCAGAGAGACTGTCACCTTGAGCGCGGCGAAGGAACCTACGGTGGCGAAGCATCATGACGGCATCCTGATCATCGACTTCGGCTCCCAGTACACCCAGCTGATTGCCCGCCGGGTGCGGGAAGCTCACGTGTACTGCGAGATTCATCCCCCCACGCGCACCATCGACTGGATCCGGGACTGGAAGCCGAAGGGGATTATCCTGTCCGGTGGCCCCAATTCGGTGTACGGGGAGAACGTCCCTACCGCCGACCCGAGGCTGTTGGAGCTGAACACCCCGGTGCTCGGCCTCTGCTACGGCATGCAGCTGATGGCCCACCTGTCCGGCGGCAAGGTCACCCGGGCGAGCCGCCGGGAGTACGGGCGCGCCAACGTGCGGGTTGAAGGGGGCCGGTTGTTCCGTGGCTTCGGCGCGGGGGAGGAAACGCCGGTGTGGATGAGCCACGGCGATCATGTGGATGTGCCGCCGCCCGGTTACAGGGTGACCGCGTCGAGCAAGAACTCACCCATCGCCGCAATCGAGCACAACAAGCGCGCCCTTTTCGGTGTGCAGTTTCATCCCGAGGTGGCCCACACCCCTCGTGGCGGTGAGATCCTCAACAATTTCCTCTTCGAAGTCTGTGGCTGTACGCCGGACTGGACCCCGGGACACTTCGTGGAAAGCGAGGTTGCCCGCGTCCGGGAGACGGTAGGATCGAAGAGCCGGGTAATCTGCGGTCTTTCCGGCGGGGTAGACTCTTCGGTAGCCGCGGTCCTGGTGCACCGTGCGGTGGGCGACCGGCTCACCTGCATCTTCGTGGATCACGGCCTGCTGCGGCTGCACGAGCGCGATCAGGTGGAGCAGACCTTCCGCCGCCACTTGGGCATCGATCTTCGAGTAGTGGACGCGCGTGAACGATTTCTGGAACGGCTGGCCGGCATCAGCGATCCGGAGGAGAAGCGCCGGCGGATCGGATACACGTTCATCGATGTCTTCGAGACCGAAGCGAAGTCGGTAGGGAAGGATGTGGGGTTCCTGGTGCAGGGCACCCTTTACCCCGATGTGATCGAGTCGCTCTCGCCGATGGGCGGACCGTCGGTCACCATCAAGACGCACCACAACGTCGGCGGCCTGCCCGAGCGGCTACCGTTCAAGCTCCTGGAACCGCTCCGGGAGCTCTTCAAGGACGAGGTGCGCCAGGTCGGCCGCGAGCTTGGGCTCCCCGAGGAGATGGTGGGACGGCACCCGTTTCCCGGCCCGGGGCTCGCGATCCGTATTCTGGGAGACGTTACGCCGGAGAATCTCGAGATCCTCCGCCGGGCGGACCACATCTATACCGAGGAGATCAGAGCCGCAGGGCTCTACGACGACATCTGGCAGGCTTTCGCGGTCCTGCTGCCCATCCGCTCGGTCGGGGTACAGGGCGATGGCCGCACCTACGATCAGGTGGTTGCCCTCCGGGCAGTGACCAGCCGGGACGGGATGACCGCCGACTGGTTCCCATTTCCCCCCGAGGTCATGGCCAGGATGTCGGATCGCATTGCCAACGAGGTGGACGGGGTCAACCGGGTGGTGTACGATGTGAGCTCGAAGCCGCCGGCTACGATCGAGTGGGAGTGAGGGACGAACAGCGTGAGCGGGGAAAGAAGAACGTGAGCGGGGAAAGAAAGGCGTCAGCGGGGAGAAAAACGTAAGCCGGGAAAGAAAAGCGTAAGCGGGAAGTGCGACCAGTCCGGTTTGCGCTCTCACCGCTCACGCTTTTCCTTCCCCGCTCACTCTTCAATCACGTGCAGCTCCCCTCTGCCGAACCCGGGAGATGCCATCCGTCCCCGTGATCTTCACCTCCATCACATAGCGCCCCTCCTTCAGCCGTTCCAGCCGCACGGTCCGATGGGACGTGATGGTTGAATCCGTGGCCTTCTCGTCGAACGACAGCGCCACCAGTGGCCGCCGTTTGTCGGAGGCTCGCTTCCTGGGCCGGAGCACGGTGACTTCGTGGCGATACACGGTCCCGGGAGCCGCACCAGTCACCTCATAGTAGAGGCCCACCTCAGAGCCCTGTCGGAACCGCGTTGATGGCGCCAGGAGCACCGTGTCGGCCCGGTCGGTGATCCAGGAGACGGCCCGGCCGGGGGAGCCGAGGGCAAGGTCGCTGAGACCCAGAGAAGCGCCATCCGTGCTGCCCACCCGGACCGAGTCTCGCGGCAACGCGACGCCGGCGCTATCACCCTGCGAGAGTGCCGCACGGTAGGCCCACCGACCCGAAGGCAGAATCAGCTCCGCTCGGCCGACCAGCCATTCGCTCCCGCTGAGTTGACGCTGGTGCCGGACCACGAGCGTAGTGTCCAGGCTTCCGACGGACCGCTCCTCCCGGTCCAAAGCGACCAGGCGAACCCTGACCGAATACTCCACACCTCCAGGCACCGCTTGCCCTGAAACACCAGTCGCGGCAATACCAAAGATCACATGCGCCAGGCTGCCGGCCGGTCTCCTGCCCACGGCTACGACGTCCATCGCCGCCGCGAGCCGGTGCGTGAATTGCAGCTCGTGGCTGTCTGTGGTGGTGCCGACCGCGATGCTGGCCGCCCCCATGCTTCGCTCATGTGAGCGCGCGTTGGCCGACCCGAAGCGGCCCCAGTTGAGCATCCGGCTGTAAACCGGAGCGAGCGACTGACGGGAAAGGATCAGTTGGTCGGTTGGTGCGTCCTCGGCACCATGCAGGTCGAGAACGCTCTGAACCAGCCTGTAGTCGTACAAGTCACCACCACCGTTCCGATCATACCCACTGCTGAAATGGAACAGCAGGTCGCCGTCGGCACGGATGTAGCGCCAGGACTCGTTCGGCATGGCTCCGAACACGAACGGACGAAGTCGGCCAGAGGGCGCTCCCTGCCGAATGTAAATTACCCCGCGGTCGTCCACCTCGGTGTTACCTGATCGGTAGGCGTCCCGGCGGCCGTAAAACCGGCGGCTGATGGTGAGGGGGAAATGGCGACGAGCAAAGGTCACTCGGCGGTAATGCTCCCTCAGCCGCTCGCCCTCGGGCCGAAGCTCCAGGTGATCGCGATCGGTCCAGAAGCGGTGGAGATACGCGGCGCGCGTCCGCCCTTTGAGTCGGTCGAGCTCGCGCAGGACGGAGTCGGACGCCACCAGCTGGAGATCGGCTCGGTACCCGGCTGTCGCCTCAGGGTCGTCCAAAGCCGCTCCCTCGTAATACGGTGCATCACCGTCGGCCCCGCCCAGCGCCAGGCGGGTACGCGCCAGCTCGAGTAGTCCGACCGCGCGGTTGGGACCGGTCAGGAGATAGCGCTCGAAGGCGATGGCGGCGGAGTCGAGCGAACCGGCGGCTCTCTCTACCCGCCCCAGGGCCAGGAGAAGGTCAGGAGGTCCGGGTGCCACCGCTGCCGACACCAGACGCAACGCGTCCCTCGCGTTCCGCAGACGAGCGGTGTCCAGCAGCGCCAGCTCCACCTCGGCCAGCGCGAGCGCGGCGGGAACGAAGCGCACGTTCCCGTCGAGCGCTCGGAGGTAGCTCGTGGCTGACCGCGCCAAAGCTCCGAGCCCAACCCGGCTCCCCAGGTTCAGCGTGTTCCGCATCTCCCATCGGGATCGACCCGTCTCCGCGAGTCCCAGGCCGTACCACGGTTCCGGCTGTCGCGGATCCCGTTTTGCGGCCCGACGGAAGCTGGACAAGCCTTCGCTGAAGTCCTCGTCGGCCCGAAGCTCACCCAGCCGCAATGCGATGAGACCGGCCCTCAGCGGGTCGGAACGGCGAAGCGGTCGAAGCAAGGCGCTCAGGGCAGCGGTGTCGGATGTCGCAGCAAGCGAGTCGCGGAGGTGCTCGAATGCGGTCTGCTGGGCGGGGGTCTGGCCAGTGAGAGGTGAGAGAGAAGAGGTGAAAGGCAAAACGGCGGCGAGCAGAACCAGCCGTAGTAGAGGACAGCTAGATGACCCACTATCAAAGCTCATTTCTCACCCCTTACTTCTTACCTCTTACTTCTTTCTGACGTCCCAACCCCTGCGCCTTACACCCCGCTCACCGCTTACGGTTTCAAACCCCTTTCTCCTCCAGCAGGCGAAAGAACTCGTCCGGCGACTTGATGCCGGCGAGACGGTCGGGCACGTCCGGCTCCTTGGCAAACTGGGCGATCTTGCCCAGCACCGGCAGATATTGATTGGAGATTTCGAGAGGTGGGGCCATGATGAGGAACACGCTGAATACCGGCTTCCCGTCGATGGCCCGAAAATCGGTCCCCTCGGGTTTGCGGCCAAATGCGAGCCGGAGCCGGCTTACAACCAGGGACCGGCCGTGAGGAATGGCGATCCCGCGGCCGATTCCGGTGGAGCCGAGGCTTTCTCGGCGCTGGAGTATCCGAAGCAGAGTTCCTGCCGACCGCTCATCGGTCTGTAGCAGACCAACCATCTCGGCCAGGATCTCGTCCTTCGAGCCGCCCCGCAGCGACAACGAGATGGCGTCGGGGCTGAGGAACTCCTTGAGTCGCATGGCTCGACAAGCTACATCAACCCCGCTTCCATTGCCACCTCTCCGGCGGCCAAGTATTTTATCCTCATGCAGTTGCCCTATCCCTCAGCCCATCCATTCCCGCTGATCCTGGCACCGATGGCGGGAGTGTCGGAGGCGCCGTTCCGCCAGATCTGCCGGCGAATGGGCGCGGATGTGGTGCTGTCCGAGTTTCTCTCATCGGAGGCGATCCGGCGCCGCATCAAGACCACCCTGGAGGGTGCCGAGTTCGAGCCCATCGAGCGTCCCATCGGGATTCAGATTTATGGCTCCGATCCGGACGCGATGGCAGAGGCAGCGGCCCTGATCACGGAGCACTACCAGCCCGAGTTTATCGACATCAACTTCGGCTGTCCGGTGAAGAAGGTGGTGCAGCGAAATGGTGGCTCGGGTTGTCTCCGGGACATGCACCTGGTGGACCGAATCATTCGGGCGGTTGTCGGAGCCACTCACCTGCCGGTAACGGTCAAGACCCGAAGCGGGTGGAGTGAGGACTCACGCGACCCCGTCACCATCGCCCTCCGGATGCAGGATGCCGGCGCCAAGGCGTTCACGCTGCACGCCCGAACCCGCACCCAGATGTTTGCGGGGAAGGCGAACTGGGACGAGATCGCCCGGGTGGTGGAGGCGCTGGATATTCCGGTCATCGGTAACGGCGACCTCGAGTCCGCGGCCGACATCGTGCGCCTGCGCGAGCATACCGGCTGTGCCGGCGCCATGATCGGCCGGGGCGCCTTTGGCAACCCGTGGATGTTCCGCGATGGCCGTGCCCTGCTGAGTGGCGCCGTACCGCCACCTGCCCCCGATGCGGGCGAGCGCTTCACGGTAGCCCTGGACCACGCCCGCCTGGCCCTTCGTCTTCAGGGCGACACCCGCAAGACGGTGATGGAGTTCCGGAAACACCTGGGTTGGTACACCCGGGGGCTTCACGGCTCGAGCGCGCTGCGGCAGCGCCTCTTCCAGATCGAATCGATCGCGGAGGCGGAGGCGATCTTTCTCGAGTATCTCGAGCCAGTCGCCCAGGTGGCGTGACAGCCGAGCAGCTCGAGGTCCTGCTCGCCGAGGTTGCGGCGGGACGGGTTGCCCCCGGGGCAGCGCTCGAGAGGCTCCGCCATCTCCCCTTCGAAGACCTCCCGTTTGCCCGGA
Organism: uncultured Gemmatimonadales bacterium; assembly: GCA_963742755.1. Taxonomy (GTDB): domain Bacteria; phylum Gemmatimonadota; class Gemmatimonadetes; order Gemmatimonadales; family GWC2-71-9; genus CAVVWJ01. The sequence goes on along the minus strand of CAVUMU010000010.1, from coordinate 105,750 downwards.
TCGATCATCATCGAGCCTTGCGTCAGGGCCACCCCGAAGTCGTGTTCTGTGAGGGGAAGACCCCGGATCAGGTAGTGGCCATCTGCGAGCGCCTGGCGGCCGCCACCGGGTCTTTTCTGGGGACCCGTGCCAACGAGGCGCTCGCGTCGCGGCTCCGAGTCCGGTTTCCCCGAATGGTCTGGAATTCCCTGGCGCGAACGGTACATCTGCCGGGAACCGATCCCCGGCCCCCCCGCACCGGCACCATTCTGGTCATTTCCGCCGGCACCAGCGACCTGCCGGTGGCCGAAGAAGCCGCGGTGGTGGCGGAAGCGTTTGGTCACCAGGTCGAGCGTTTGATCGACGTCGGCGTGGCGGGGATCCATCGTCTCCTGGCCGCGGCCGAACAGATCCAGCGCGCCCGAGTCGTGATTGTCGTGGCCGGCATGGAAGGTGCCCTGCCGAGCGTGGTCGGCGGCATGGTGAGCGTGCCGGTGATTGCGGTCCCGACCAGTATCGGATACGGCGCCTCGTTCGGAGGTCTGGCGGCGCTTCTTGGAATGCTGAACTCCTGCGCAGCGGGGGTAACGGTGGTGAACATCGATAACGGGTTCGGCGCTGCCGCCGCGGCCAGCCGGATCTGCCAGACATGACGATTCGCACCATCATCAACAGCAACGACCCGCCCTTCATCTGGCTGGACGTGGTCAATCCCTCCAAGGAGGAGCTGGCCAATGTCGCCCGGCAGTATGGCCTCCACTCCACCTCGGTCGAGGATTCGCTGGAGCCGGAGCACCTGCCCAAGTACGAACGGATCGGAGTGGTCACATTCATCATCGTGCGAGCCTTCGATGAAGCCGCCACCCGTGATTGCTCCACGGTTCAGGAGATGACCCGCAAGGTCGCCATCTTCTTCAGTACCGACTTCCTGATCACCATTCACCGCACCGAGCAGCCGTTCCTGACCGGGTTGATTACCAAGTACCAGAGCCCGCCGCCGGCCGGTGCCGAGAGGCGGAGGAGCTTTCTCCCCCGGGTGCTGATCGAGATCATCAACTGCGCGATCGACACTTATGAGAGACCGCTGGTGGAAGCCGAGAGCGCCATCGACAGGTTCGAGGCGACTGTGTTTGGAGAGGATGAGCTCGGGGGGTTGCTGCAACGCATTTACACCGAGAAGCGCCGGGTCACCCAGATGCGCCGGATGCTCTCACACACGCTGGACGTCGTTCAACGATTGGTCCCGGCCTCCGAGCCGACCGCCCCGTTGTTCCAGGACCTCCGGGAGAACGCCGAGAGCATGTACTCCTTCGCCGAGGGGTTGGGGGAGGACGTAAGCAACCTGCTCAGTATCCAGCTGGCGCTGGCCCAACACCGCACCAGCGAGGTCGTCCGGGTCCTCACCGTCTTCTCGGTTTTTTTCCTGCCCCTCACCTTCATCGTGGGGATCTACGGCATGAACTTCGACTTCATGCCCGAGCTTCGACACCGTTGGGGGTACCCGGCCATCCTGGTCGGCATGGGTCTAGTCACACTGGCCATCTATACCTGGTTCCGGCGCCGGGGATGGCTGCGGGGATGACAGAGCCGATCGGGGTCATTCTCGCTGTGTTGGCGGCCGGCGCGTCGGGCTGGTTTCTGGGGCGCCGCTACCACCCGGGCCGGCTGCGAGACAGCGTGGCACCGCATCTCTTGCCCGACCCCGCCCTCGAATGGCTTCGCCGGGCCCACCGGGCTGTGGGCGTATGGATCACCGAGCTGGATCCGGGCGAGGAAGGGCCGAAGGCCGAACGAATCATCGAGCCGGAGCGCCTGTCGGTGGCACAGATCGTAGCGGTGGACCGCCGGCTGGAGCGGGCGCGCGATCAGGAGCAGAGCGGGGTCGAGCGGCTGGAGAGCGGCATGCTGGTCTTTCATGCCCAGGCGGGCGCGGCGGTGGGGCTGCTGCTGGCTGACGGCACGGACACGACCACTCTCGCGGTGGTCGAGGATGATCTGCGGCGGCTGCTCGAAGGGGTCCGCCGCCGGCCTCAGATCATCGCTCTCACCCAGGCGCAGTCGCAGGAGACGTCGCTCGAATCGGTGGGGAGCGTCGGTCTCCGGCTGGCCTACCAGCTCGAGCGCACCCTCGATGCCCAGGTCGTGGTGGTCGCGGTAGACACCAGCGGCGTCCGGGTGATCGGCGTGTCTGGCCGGGGAGACCGGCGGCTACTCGACGGTTTTCTGCCGCCCGAGAGCGAGCTCGCCCGGGTCGCTGAGGGGAGGGCAGACTCCACCGTTTCCACCGGTGACCCGCTGGGCGGGGTGGTGGCGGACCGGCGTAACCGCCCGGGCTCGATTCTCCTCCTGCCCATGAGACGCGATGTCCAGCCGATCGGTGCCGTCGCCATCTGGCTGACAGCCGGACGCGAGCCCGTCGGAGCCGCGCGATCGGAGCTCATGGAGGCGCTCGACAATGCCGCGCCGCGGATAGCGCGCGCCCTCCTGGCCGATCAAACCAAGAAGGCTGCGACGATAGACCCGCTTACCGGTCTCCATAACCGCCGTGGGTTCGATGAGACGTTTCGCCTTACCACGACCAAGGAGGGCGCGCTTGTCTACGCCGATCTGGACCGGTTCAAGAACCTCAACGACACCCTGGGACACCCGGCCGGAGACGCCGCCCTGGTGCACTTCGCCCGCATCATCCGGGAGCAAATCCGCACCTTCGATGTGGCGGGACGCATCGGCGGCGAAGAGTTCGCTGTCTGGCTCCCCGAGACCGGCCTCGACCTTGGCGGAAAGATCGCCGAGCGGATCCGGATCAAGCTCGGCACCACCGCGTGGGACTGGCGCGGCCGTCAGTGGCCCTTGAGCGCGTCCTTCGGGGTCGCGGCCTGTCCCGAGACCAGCCGCAGCCTCGACAACCTGCCGGCCCAGGCCGACTCGGCGTTGTATGTGGCCAAGCGAAGCGGGCGGAACCGGGTGGAGAAGGCGGGTCGGTAGGGCGGTCCGGCGGTACGGCGGTACGGCGGTGAATCCGAATGTGGCGTATCGGCCGATTGACCTGCTAGACTACTTGAGATGACGTCGATAAACAGCCTAATGGCGGTAACATACGCCGCAGCAGCTACCGCCTTACCGCCGTACCACCCCTTCTCATCAGCCCTCAATTCCACTATGATTCTTACACTCGGGGGCGACTTGGCTTCGACGGGTTTGATGAAGGAATTGCAGCGTGTCCAGGTCCAGAATCCTGGTTAAACCATCTGGAACGATTCAACTGCCAATACTGAACTGGCAATGGCTGCGTAAGCTGAGCTAACGCTCGCTTATGCTCCTTCGATGGCTGGAGCCCGCCCGGGGCGCTGACCATCGAATCGCAAATCTGGGCTAGCTGGGTGCGTCGCTCCGACGCGTCCGGCGAGATCTTCAGGAGATAGGCTTCGGAGAGGTCGGCTCGATACCCCTCCGAAGTGACGGCAGAAAGTCGAGCCTACACACGTAGACGCAGTTCTGGAAGCTCACTCGGACCAGGGTTCGATTCCCTGCGCCTCCATTTCGGGTGGACGGACGGACAGGTGGACAGCCGGACGGTACCAAGAACGGGACTCCTGAGGTCAGGGGTCCCGTTCTTTCTTTCGTTCCGCCCGTCCGCCCGTCCGCCCGTCCGTCCGCCTACCGCCCCTCCACCCTCGTCGCGCAGAAGTAGCCTGCGGCCTGCTCTGCCTTCACGCCGCTTGCCCAGGAGCCGGCCAGCCGCCCCGGACCTATCTGCCGTACCCGGAGCGCGGTGTACCCCCCGTCAAACCGCTGCCGATCACTCCGGTTGGCTTCCGATCCCAGGCGAAGAATGATCTCCCCACTCGGTGCCCCGCCTGCGGCTCGACGCTGCATGACCAGCACGCCGGGTTGTATCGGGTCGAGCGACGTGGTGCTTCCGACCAGCACCGCATCGATTAGGGCCAGATCCACGTCGGCCGCGCCATAGTACGGATGGAGCACCGTGGAGTCCCGATTTCCGCCCAGCCTGCGTCGATACCGGAGAGAATCGGGCTGGGGATCGAGTCGCAGGGAGCCCTCGGTCGCCGCGCCGTTCTTGGCGCCCGAAGTAGCCACGAGCCTGAGGCGATACTCACCGGCGAGCCCCGTGGCGGAGCTGCTGGCCGGCAACTCGGCGGTCACCGGCGAGCACCTCTCCGGGCTCGCCCGGCCCGACTGGGAGCGACAACCGGCGAGGAGAAGGAACATCGCGGTCAGCCGAAAGACTCGGGTGGGTCTACCGACATGGCCGCTCCGGGCTGTCACCGCCGGAGCTCGCCGGTCACCCGACCCTGCCGGTCCACCTTCCGGATGGGGCGGCGCAGGATGTCATTTTTGAGTTGCAGCTTGGGCCGGCTGTCGAGGGCCCGAAGGGCGCCCAGGATGACGCTGTAGGGATCAGCCGCGGCGAGATTCACCGAGTAACCTTGATCGTCCAGCGACGCGATGGTTATGCGGCTCAGCGGATTCGGGCCCGAACCGATGAACCCGGTCATGAGCTCGGTGTCGAGCACCGACTCTCGCCAGTGGGCATCCGCGGTCCCCACACCGCCGGTATTCTCTACGGGCACCTTGTTGTTCAGATACGCCAGGCCACCGGCATTGTTGAACGCGGCGATGGCCTGGCTGCCGGTGAAGTGGGGATCGGCAGCAGGACTGGAGGGGAGCGAGGGATCCGCCAGCAGCCCCTGGAAATCCCACAACGTTCCGATTCCCAGCACATGCCCCATCTCGTGGAGGATCACTCCCTCCAGGAATCCGTTGTCCTCCAGATTCTGCAAGTCATCGGTGTCGAACTCCATGACTCCCATGACCGTCAGCGGGTCCCCTGGGTCTCGGACGTAGCAGGGACCCGCGCCACCGAGCACTCCCCCTGGGCCATCTCCTGGGGCCAGGCGAACCAGGATCAGGAGATCGTCAATGGTCTGGTTGATTGCGGGGGTTCCCTCGCCGCAGTCTCCGGCCGAGGACTCCAACAGCACGTCATCCAGATCCGTGCTGATCACGCTTTCCCACCGGAGCCTCGCGTTGTTGAACGCCTGCTGTTGAGCCGGTGTGGCGGTGCTGAGATACTTGAGACCGATATTGAAGCTGACTGGGTCCGCCTCGGCCGTGGCGGTGAAGGCCGCCGAAAGCGCAGTGGCGGCGACGCCGACCGAGACGCGCTGAGCAGCCCCCGAGACCGTCCCCGTTGTGAAGGTGGTGGATACTCTCCCGTTACTCCCGGTAACCGCCGTGCCCGTGCCGGTGCTTCCATCGCCATCAGTCACCGTAAAAGTCACGGTTCTGCCCTGGACCGGGGTGCCTCCGGCGTCGTTCACCTGGACGACCAGCGGGGCCGGGAGTGTAGCTCCAGCGGGCCCGGTCTGGCCGTCGCCCGAGATCTTCTGAAGTTGGGTGGGAAGCTGGGCGACCGTCACTTGGGCGGTGGCGCTGGCCGAGCCGGAGCTGGCGGTGACTTGTGCAGTCCCAGAACCGGTGGCGGTGACCAACCCGCCCGGGTTCACGGTAGCCACCTGGTCGTTGTTGCTGGCCCAGTTTACCGCCGCCCCATTCAGGGGACTCCCGTTCTGATCGGTCACCGATGGAACGAGCTGCTGCGTCTGTCCCAGTGCGGTGAGGGACACTGAGACTGGACTCAAGCTGACGTTTGAGGGAATGTGGGGTTCCGTGCTGCCGCAAGCGCCGATCGCACTCAGAAATACGGCCCAGCCTGAGAGTCCTGCCAGGCGTCCGATCAAGGGCCCCACACGTCCTTGGAGCAGCATTGAGGCTCCGGATCTGGAGGAGGAAAACTCGCGGTGCTGGTTACGAACCGCGGCGGGATTGCTGGGGGTGATACCCAAAATTAACGCTCCCGGCGGGCGGGGCGCCAGCCGCCGTCAGAGGATTTACCTGTCACCTATTCTGGGTAGCTTATGGCATGACCGTCTCAGCCTCCTCCCGTCCTCGCCCCGCCGACGTCGCCCTGGTTCGCTCCAGTTTCCCGGCTCTCGAGCGGCGTCACCGCGGCCGTCCCGTGGCCTACTTCGATGGGCCCGGTGGCACCCAGGTGCCCCGGCCGGTCGTGGCGGCCATGACGGATTATCTCTACCACCACAACGCGAACACCCATTGGCCCTACCCCACGAGCGAGGAGACCGACGCCCTCATTGCCGGTGCGCGCTCGGCGCTGGCCGACTTCCTCGGCGCGACCCCCGGAGAAATTGCCTTTGGCGCGAACATGACGACGCTGGCGTTCCACCTGGCGCGCGGACTGGGGCGTGGCTGGGGGCCGGGTGACCGGGTTCTGATCACCGAGCTGGATCATCATGCCAACGTTGCGCCGTGGCGCGCGCTGGAGCGAGATCGCGGAATCACGGTGCTCTCGGTGCCGTTGCTGCCGGCGACGGGGCGGCTCGACTGGGCAAAACTGGAAGAGCTGCTGGCGACCCGGCCGCGGCTCCTGGCCATCGGTGCCGCGTCGAATGCTTTGGGGACCATCACCGATGTCGGCCGCGCCGCCGCGATGGCGCGTGCGGTCGGCGCTCTCTCCTTCGTCGACGCGGTACACTACGCGCCGCACGAGTTGGTGGATGTACAGACGATCGGTTGCGACTTTCTCGCCTGCTCGGCCTACAAGTTCTATGGCCCGCACATCGGAATTCTGTTCGGCCGGCAGGAGGTGCTGGCCGGAGTAGACATTCCCAAGCTCGCGCCCGCGCCAAACACGGCGCCCGAGCGGATGGAGACCGGCACCGGGAACCACGAGGGGATCGTGGGCGCGGCCGCCGCGGTGGACTTCCTGGCCTCGCTTGGAGATGGAGTAACTCGCCGAGCCCGGCTGGCGACCGCGTTTGCTGCCCTGCACGATCGAGGTCGGAGTTTGCTGCTGCGGCTCTGGGATGGCCTCTCCGCCATTGACCGAGTGACGCTCTACGGCCCGAAGCCGGACTCGCCCCGAACCCCGACCGTGGCGTTTGCCGTGGCCGGCGTGCCTGCCGACTACGTGGCAAGACGACTGGCCGAGGAGGGTGTGTTCGTCTCCAGCGGTGATTTCTACGCAACCACCGTGGTCGCCCGTCTGGGGCTGAGCGGAGGGCTGGTGCGGGCCGGCTGCGCCTGCTACACCGCAGAGGATGAGGTGGATCGGTTGATCGAAGGAGTTAAAAATCTGAAATAGCCTGGGGAGACCTACGGTCTTCCCACCTCAACCGGAATCCGCACCCGGGTCTTCTCCCAGTCAAGCAACAACGCGGCCTTATCGCCGGCCGGCTCGGCCTTGATCGTAAAGGTCTCCACCGGGGTCTTGAGCGCCTCGCTCTTCACCTTCGCCCGGCCGAGCTCCTGCGCCTTGACCTCGTCGGTGTACTGGCCTTCCTGGCCCCACTGTGCCGTGGAGCGGTTCACGATGACCTCCCACTCCTTCGGGCCTGGCACCGTATACAGGGAATAGACCCCGGGCGGCACGGTCAGGCCGGCGACGCGCAAGGGAACCGGGGCGTAGAAAATGGTCGGCTCGTTGGCACCGGTCCGCCATAGCTTGCCGAATGGGATGCTGCCCCCGAGCATTTTCCGGCCTCGCGCGGACGGGCGGCCGTAGCAGATCTTCACCGGTTTACTGGCGATGGAGAGAGTAAGAGAATCGAGAGGACTCTTCCGGCCTTCGAGGGGCACGTTCCTGGATGGGCATACGGTGTCGGGGTGGGCGACCAGGTCTCCGTTGGCGGCTCCGCTGCTGCCGAGGGCGGCCAGGGTAAGGACGGTGGCGAGATACATGGTGAGTCTCTCCTAGGTGTCAGGGTGGACGCCGGTGGAGCGCGTCCCTGGTTTCACGGGCTATCGAGAGTGCCGTGTCCGGATCGGCGGCGAGGCAGTTCAGGTGGCCCATCTTCCGGCCCGGCCGTGCCTCGCTCTTGCCATAAAGATGCAGCCGGACGCCGGGTCGTTTCAACGCCTCTTCCCAGCGTGGCTCTCCACCCGACCAGAGATCGCCGAGCAGGTTGACCATTGCGACTGGCGACAACAGCCAGGGCCGCGCCAAGGGGAGCCCGCACAGCGTGCGAAGCTGCTGCTCGAACTGATCGGCGGAGCAGGCATCCATGGTATAGTGTCCGCTGTTGTGCGGCCTCGGCGCCATCTCGTTGACCATCAGCTGGCCGCCGTTCACCACGAACAGCTCCACACCGAGAACCCCCACGTAGGACATCGCCTGGGCTACGCGGGTGGCCAGCTCTCGCGCCTGCTGGGCGAGCGCCTCTGAAATTCGCGCCGGCACCACTGAGGTCTCGAGGATCCCGTCCTGGTGCCGGTTCTCGGCCACCGGAAAGGCGGCTACCTCGCCATCGGCGCCCCGGGCCACGATCACCGACAGCTCGCACTCCAGGTCGAGACGAGCCTCGAGGACGCAGGGAACGCCGCCGAATCGATCGAAGGCGGGCACCGCGTCCTCCTCGGTCTCGACGGTCGCCTGGCCCTTGCCGTCGTATCCCAGGCGGCTGGTCTTGAGGAGAGCGGGGCGGGGCATCGAGCCCAGCGCGGCAAGGAGCTCTCCCTGGTTACGCACCACGCGAAACGGAGCGGTGGCGAAGCCGTGGCTCTGCAGGAAGGTCTTTTCGGCGCCGCGGTCCTGGGCGATGGCAACGGCTTCGACCGGTGGGCGAACCAGGGATGATCGGGCGAGCCGCTCGAGCGTGGCGGCGGGAACGTTCTCGAACTCGGTGGTGACCGCGGCGCAGCGCGCTGAAAGCTCGGCCAGGGCGGGCTCGTCGTCGTAGGGCGCACGGATGTGATGGTCAGCCACGGCTCCGGCGGGACTCTTCGGGTCGGGATCGAGCACCACGACCCGGTACCCCATGGTTCGCGCCTGCAAGGTGAACATCCTGCCCAGCTGTCCGCCACCGACGACGCCGACAGTGGCGCCGGGAAGGATCACGAGGGCTCCGGAAGCTTCAGGTCCAGCACCCGTCGCTCCTGGGTGCGGCGGAACTCGTCCAGGCGGTCGCTCAACCCGGAATCGCTGAGTGCCAGGATGGCCACCGCGTAGAGACCCGCGTTACCGGCACCGGCACTGCCGATGGCGAAGGTGGCCACCGGTATTCCGGCCGGCATCTGAACGATTGAGAGCAGTGAGTCCAGCCCCTGGAGGTGCTTGGTAGGGATGGGGACGCCGAGCACGGGAAGGGTCGTCTTGGCGGCGAGCATGCCGGGGAGATGGGCCGCCCCTCCGGCCCCGGCGATGATGCAGCGCAGTCCTCGCCCCGCCGCGTCCTCGGCATACCGGTAGAGCTGGTCGGGCGTGCGGTGGGCGGACACCACCCGGGCCTCATGGGCCACGCCGAACTCCGTGAGCCGGCGGGCCGCATGCTGCATGATCTCCCAGTCGGAGTCGCTGCCCATCACGATGCCAACCAGCGGTTCGCTCATGGTCAGACGGTCGAGCGGGTTCGGTCCATCGTGCCTCGAGCCGCCAGCGCCGCTTGCGCGGCGGCCAGACGCGCGATCGGCACCCGGAAGGGCGAGCAGGAGACGTAGTTCATGCCCAGCCGGTCGCAGAAGGCCACTGCGGCCGGCTCGCCCCCATGCTCGCCACAGATCCCGAGCTTGAGATCGGGACGGGTACGCCGGCCGAGGTCGCACGCCATCGAGATCAGCTTGCCGACGCCGGCCTGATCGAGGACCTGGAAAGGATCGTCCTCGATCACTCCGTGCTCCAGATAGTAGGGGAGGAATTTGCCGGCATCATCCCGGGAAAGTCCCCATGTCGTCTGGGTGAGGTCGTTGGTGCCGAAGGAGAAGAACTGCGCCTCCCGGGCGATCTCATCGGCGGTCAGGGCCGCCCGGGGCAGCTCGATCATGGTCCCGAGGAGGTAGGGGACGGTGATCTGCCGCTCCTGAAATACCTCCTCTGCCACCTGCCGTACGATGAGGGCCTGCTTGCGGAACTCCACGACGCTCGCGGTGAGCGGGATCATCACCTCGGGCATTACTCGCCCCTTCCGGGCGGCGACGGTGCAGGCGGCCTCGAAGATAGCCCGCACCTGCATCTCCGTTATCTCAGGATAGATGATGCCGAGCCGGCAGCCCCTGAGGCCGAGCATCGGATTCACCTCGTGCAGCCGCTCCACGATGGTCCGAAGCGCGGCCGGCTCCATCGTGAGCTCCTTGGCCAGCGCGTCGATCTCGGCCGGCTCCTGCGGCAGGAACTCATGCAGGGGCGGATCCAGGAGGCGAATGGTGACCGGGTAGCCTTCCATGGCGCGGAAGATGGCCTCGAAGTCCCCCCGTTGCATGGGAAGCAGCTTGGCCAGCGCGCGTTTGCGCCCGGGGATGTCCTGGGCGACGATCATCTCCCGCATGGCGAGCAGCCGGTCACCGGTAAAAAACATGTGCTCGGTGCGGCAGAGGCCGATGCCTTCGGCGCCGAAGTCGCGGCCGCGATGCGCATCGGCCGGCGTGTCGGCATTCACCCGCACGCGCAGCTGCATGATCCGGTCGGCCCACTTCATGACCCGGTTGAAGTTGCCGCTCAGCTCGGGCGCGATCAGCGCTGCCTGTCCCGCGAAGACCTGTCCGCTGCTCCCGTCCACGGTGATCCAGTCGCCCTCACCCACGCTGCGCCCATTGACCGAGAACCGGTTGGTTTTCTCGTCCACCGTCAATCCCTGAGCCCCGGCCACGCAGGGCTTGCCCATCCCGCGGGCTACCACCGCGGCGTGGGAGGTCATGCCGCCGCGGGCTGTGAGAATGGCCTTGGCGGTCACCATCCCATGAAAGTCATCCGGCGAGGTCTCCCGGCGCACCAGGATCACGGCCTGCCCGGCCCTCCCCAGCCGCTCAGCCTTATCGGCGTCGAAGACCACGGTGCCACACGCCGCCCCGGGAGAAGCGGGAAGGCCCGTGGTCAGCAGATCGAGCTTGCTGTGGGGATCGATGGTGGGATGCAGGAGCTGGTTCAAGTCGTTGGGCGGGATCCGGGCGACCGCCTCCTGCTCGGAGATCAGGCCTTCGTCAACCATGTCGCACGCAATGCGCACCGCCGCGGGTCCGGAGCGCTGCCCCCGTCGAGTCTGCAGCATGTAGAGGTTGCCGCGCTCGATGGTGAACTCCATGTCCTGCACGTCGCGGAAATGCCGCTCCAGGGTGCGAGCCAGCCGATCCAGCTCCTGGTAGGCGTGGGGGAGCCGATCCTTCAGCTGATCGATCGGCAGCGGAGTACGGCTGCCGGACACCACGTCCTCACCCTGGGCGTTGAGCAGAAACTCGCCGTAGAGCCGCTGCTCGCCGGTCGAAGGGTCCCGACTGAAAGTGACCCCGGTTCCGGAGTCCTCACCCAGGTTGCCGAAGACCATGGCCACGATGTTGACCGCGGTGCCCATTGAATCCGGGATGTCGTGCAGCTTCCGGTAGTCGATGGCCCGGCGGGTGTTCCAGCTCTCGAACACCGCCGCGATGGCACCCCAGAGCTGGTCCAGCGGCTCGGTGGGGAATTCCCGGCCGGACTCGCTTCGTACGTGCTCCTTGAAGCGGCGAACGATCGCCTGCAATTCTTCGACCGGCAGATCGATGTCGCGCTCGATTCCGCAGCGGTGTTTGTGCTCCTCCAGGATCTTCTCGAACGGCTTCTTCGACAGCTCGAACACCACCGTGCCGTACATCTGGACGAATCGGCGGTAGGAGTCCCAGGCAAATTGTGGATTCCCGCTCAACCGGCTGAGCCCTTCAACCGTGATGTCGTTCAGGCCCAGGTTCAGGATGGTCTCCATCATTCCCGGCATGGACACGGCAGCGCCGGAGCGAACCGAGACCAGCAGCGGATTCTCCCCGTCGCCCAGGTGCTTGCCGGTGGCGGTCTCGAGCCGCTGCAGGGCGTTCTCGACCTGGGCTTGCAGCCGCTTGGGAAACTGATGGCTTTCGAGGTAATGGAGGCAGAGATTGCTGGCAATGGTAAAGCCGGGTGGGACAGGAATGCCGATCGTCGTCATCTCGGCGAGCCCGGCTCCTTTGCCGCCGAGAACGTCCTTCATGGCGGCCGTGCCGTCGGCACGACCCAGCCCGAAGAAGTAGACCAGCGGCTGGGTATACGGGCCGCTCATGCGGTGGTCGGGACGAGCGGGCTGTCGCGCCGCAGCTGGACCAGCTGTTCGGGAGTTGTGGTCGGGTACTCGCCCGAGAAGCAGGCGTGGCAGTACCCGATGTCCCTGCCCGCGGCCGCCAGCATCCCGTCCAGCGAGAGATATCCGAGCGAGTCCACTCCCAGGAACTCCCGGATCTCCTCGACCGAGTGCGTCGCACCGATCAACTCTGCCCGGGTGGGTGTATCGATTCCGTAGTGACAGGGCCCGGTGATCGGCGGCGAGCCGAGCCGGAGGTGGACCTCGCGGGCACCGGCCCCCCGGATCATCTGCACCAGCTCCTTGCTGGTGTTACCCCGGACCAGGCTGTCGTCCACCACCACCACCGACTTGCCCTCGATGACTTCGCGCACCGGGTTGAACTTGATCTTTACTTTGGCCACGCGGAGTGCCTGAGTTGGGTTGATGAACGTGCGGCCCACGTAGTGGTTCCGGATCAGGCCGTACTCCAGCTTGATGCCGGACGCTTCCGCAAATCCCAGCGCCATGGCATTCGAGCTGTCGGGCACGGCAAACACTACCTCACCGCCGAGCGCCGGCTGCTCCCGTCCGAGCTGCCGTCCGAGCTCACGGCGTACTCCGTCGACCGACTTGCCGAACACAATGCTGTCCGGCCGGGCGAAGTAGACCAGCTCGAAGACACAGCGGCTCATCGGACGAGGAGCGAGCCGGGGCAGGTGGGTGACCTCACCATCGTCGATCCGGATAAAGTCTCCCGGCCGGAGCTCACAGTGGAAGGAGGCACCGATGAGATCCAGCGCGCAGGTCTCCGAGGCGACCACAATTCCGTTGCCGAGGCGTCCGATGACCAGCGGCCGGAAGCCACGGCTGTCGACCACGGCATACATCGTTCGTCCCACCGTGATCACCAGGCTGTAGGCACCATCCACCTGTTCCAGCGCCTCGCGGATCTGGTCCTCAACGGTCAGGGCCTCGGAGCGTGCGATCAGGTGGACCAACACTTCGGTGTCGCTGGAGCCGGTGAAGATGGCTCCCCGCGATACCAGCTCGTGCTTGATGACGCCGGCGTTGATGAGATTGCCGTTATGGGCAATGGCGAGCGGGCCGCACCGGGTGTTCACGTTGCAGGGCTGGGCGTTGGCCAGCACCGTGCTGCCGGTGGTCGAATAGCGGGTATGGCCCACCGCGACGTCGCCCGGGAGCGAGGCCAGCGTCTCGTCGTCGAAGTTCTCCGAGACCAGGCCCATGCCACGGTGCGACCGGGCGGTACCGTCCTGATCCACGGCTACAATCCCGGCACTCTCCTGCCCCCGGTGCTGCAGGGCATAGAGACCGAGGTAGGTGAGCCGGGCTGCGTCGGAGATCCCGGAAACGCCGATGATGCCACACATACTTACTCTCCCACCACACGATCCACGTCGGGGTGCTGCATCCGCCGGGGAATGGCTTCTGAATAGATCCTGCGAAGCGCTTCGGTGCTCCAGGAGAACAACTGAGAACCCACCTGGAGCTCCAGCGTCCCGGCTCTTTCCACCCGGCCGGCGTGAAATACCGGCACCCGGTGCTCGTTAGCCAGCCCGATGAGACGGCGGCCCTGGGGAGGGGCACAGGTGACGACTGCGCGGGCGCCGTCCTCGCCATAGAGCAGGCCTTCGATCGGAACGTCCGGGGCGTAGCCGGTGAGATCGAGGCTGGCGCCGAGACTGCCCGGCACGTACGGGCCACCCATCGCCGCCTCGGCCAGGGTCACCGCGAGGCCACCCTCGGAGCAGTCGTGGGCCGATCTGAGCAGATGCTGCTCGGCTGCCGCCACCAGGAACCGCTGCAGGTTGGCTTCGGAGTCGAGATCGACGGCTGGGGGATCTCCCCCGACGAAATCGCACACTTCGGCCCAGTACGCCGAGCCTCCCAGAATGCCGCTGGTATCTCCAACGATGAATACCTCGTCCTGCGGCGAGTCAAAATAACTTCCCACCCGATCCTCCACCCGGGACAACAGCCCAACCATGCCTATGGTGGGGGTCGGGTCGATGGCGCCGGTGGGACTCTCATTGTAGAACGACACGTTACCCCCGGTCACCGGGGTGTCGAACGCGCGGCATGCGTCCGCAATGCCCCGGGCCGCCTCCCGGAACTGGAAGAAGACCTCGGGCTTTTCGGGGTTGCCGAAGTTCAGGCAATCGGTGATGCCCAGCGGGCGCGCGCCGGTGCAGGCCAGGTTGCGGGCGGCCTCGGCCACGGCGGCCTTGCCTCCCTCATAGGGATCGAGCGCGACCAGCCGGCTGTTGCAATCCACCGTCATGGCCAGGCCGAACCGGGCCCCGGGCACCCGAATGACGCCCGCATCGGAGCCCGGCGGGAGCACGGTGGAGGCCTGCACGGTCGAGTCATACTGCTCGTACACCCAGCGTTTGCTCGCGATGTTGGGATGGTCGAGCAGCAGCTCCAGCGCTCCCTCGATGTCCACCACCGGAGGACCGGCATCTACCGAGGCCCGGCGAGCCCTGGCCTCTGCACTCTCCGCCGCCTCCGGGTAATAGATGGGGCAGTCCTCGACCAAGCGCTGGCCCGGAATGGCCGCTACCGTCTGGCCGTGGTGCCGCACCCGAAAGACCCCATCGTCGGTGACCTGGCCAACCGGTGTGGCGCTGAGCTCCCACTTCGCGCAGACCGCCTGGATCTCCGGTACCCGGCCGGGCTCGGCCACAATGAGCATCCGCTCCTGTGATTCGGAGAGCAGGATCTCGTACGGAGTCATCCCCGGCTCGCGGGTGGGCACCAGCCCGGTGTCGATCTCGACGCCAACCCCACCGCGCGCGGCCATCTCGGCGGACGAGCTGGTGAGTCCGGCGGCCCCCATGTCCTGAATGGCGACGATCAGGCCCGAAGTGATCAGCTCCAGGCTGGCCTCCAGCAGGAGCTTCTCGGTGAAGGGATCACCCACCTGGACCTGGGGCCGGCGAGCTTCGCTTTTCTCCGACAGCTCCTCCGACGCGAAGCTGGCGCCGTGGATTCCGTCCCGGCCAGTCCGCGCTCCCACTGCGAGGAGCACGTTGCCCACACCCTGCGCGGCGGCCCGGATGAGGTCGGTTTCTCTGAGGAGCCCGACACACATGGCGTTGACGAGCGGATTGCCGCTGTACCCCGCCGCGAAGCTTACCTCGCCTCCCAGCGTCGGGACGCCGACGCAGTTGCCGTAGTCGCCGACGCCGCGCACCACTCCGGCGAACACGTAGCGGCTGCGGGGCTCCTCCAGCGGTCCGAACCTGAGACTGTTGAGCATTGCCACCGGACGCGCGCCCATGGTGAACACGTCGCGCAGGATGCCCCCCACACCGGTGGCGGCGCCCTGGTAGGGCTCGACCGCGGACGGGTGATTGTGGGATTCGATCTTGAAGGCAACCGCCCAGCCTTCCGGGAGCCGGAGCACGCCGGCGTTCTCGCCTGGTCCCTGAACCACCTGGGCGCCGGTGGTAGGGAACGTCTTCAGGATCGGCTTGGAATGCTTGTACGAACAGTGCTCCGACCAGAGCGCCGAGAACACTCCCAGCTCGGTGAACGTGGGAGTCCGGCCGAGCAGCTCGACGATGCGGGCGTATTCGACCTGGTTCAGGTTGTGCTCCCGAACCAGATCCGGGGTCACCGGGGGCTCCCCTGGAAGCGAGACCGCCTCGAGGCCCGTGCTGGCCACGCTCGAACCGGTCACCGGCGTCTCCTCAGCGGGGACTTCCCGGCCCGCGCGGCTTGGCCGCCCCGCGGGACCCCCGGAAGGTTGATAGCGCATCGGCAAGCACCCGGGTGATCACGCTGGGATGATCCTCCTTGGCTACGGCCTCGAGCTCGCCCGCATCGAGCCACATGCCTCCGCAGTGGGGACAAGTCTCGATGGTGACCCCGTGGTACTCGCTGCTCGAGAGGTCGTACCCGTCCTTCGGGCACTTCATGAAATGGGACTTCCGCTCCGCCTCCTGGCTGGCCGCCGTTGCCCGCTCCCGCTGCTTGCGCAGCAACTCGGCATCCTCTTTGGCGAAGTATTCGTCTTCGTTTCGGCTTGGTTTTTCTGGCTTCATTGCTCGATGCCCCTCAGTTGGAGCTCTCCTGATGGGAGCTGATCATGGAAGTAAAGAATCCGCTTCCGCCGGTCAGGCCGAGCAGCCGGTCGGCAGCGCGTTCCGGGTGCGGCATGATACCGACGACATTCCCGCCCGGGTTGCAGATGCCCGCGATGTGATTGGCCGATCCGTTCGGGTTGGGCTGAAACGGCGAGCGCTCGGTTGCGGCCACGTAGCGCAGCACCACCCGCCCCTCCGCCTCCAGCATACGGAGGGTGTCCTCTGACGCAACGAACCGCCCGTCGCCGTGGGCGACCGGAAGTCGCAACCGCTCATCCGGCTCGTAGTCACAGGTAAAGGCGGTATCGATCTGCTCGACGGTGACGTCCACCGGCTTGGAGACGAAACTCAGGCCCGCGTTCCGCAGGAGAGCCCCCGGCAGGAGATGAGCCTCGCACAGGATCTGAAAGCCGTTGCAAATGCCGAGCACGGGGCCGCCGGCCGCGGCGTGGTGCTGTACCGCCTGCATGACCGGACTGAACCTGGCGATGGCGCCGCAGCGAAGGTAGTCGCCGTAGCTGAACCCGCCGGGCAGCACCACGACATCGGCCCCGCGGAGATCGGAATCCCGATGCCAGACGAAATAGGCGTCCGCTCCGACGCTCTCGGCCGCGCGCAAGGTGTCGAAGTCGCAGTTACTGCCGGGAAATCGAACTACCGCCACCCGGGGCATCAGTCGGTCTCCACGTCCAGGAGGTAGTCCTCGGTGACCGGGTTGGCCAGGAGCCTGTCGCACATCAGCCGGGCTCGGGCCTCTGCCTCGTCACGAGACTCGGCGCTGACGTCGAGCTCGATGGCGCGGCCGATCCGGACCTCTCCAGCTTCCTCGAAGCCGAGCGCAGCCAGGGCGTGCTCAACCGCCTGGCCCTGAGGGTCGAGGAGGCCGGCCCGCGGCATCACCCGCACATGGACTCGGAACGTCATTGATCAGTCTCCTGCCGGCGGTCGCCCCACCGGCTGCGGCGCTCGTGGGAGAGTGGAGGTGGCAACGTGGGATCGTTGCCGTCGGCCAGCCGCTCGTCCACCGGTTCCTCGACCACGGGCACCAGTGGCTCGGGCCGCTCCATCAGACCGAGCACAGTCGCCCGCACGATGCCAAACCCGACGTAGAACAAACCTAAGGGAAACAGGAAGTACTCGGGAACGATCAGCCCACCGAGCAGAATGATGAGGTGGACCATGAGCCCGAAGATACCCTTTCGGCTGCGGACCCCGATCGGTGGGAACTTCGGGTACTTGACGTTGCTCACCATCAGGACGGCCAGGAGCAGCATGAGTACAACCAGGCCCTCGTGCTGCAGATCCAGGTACGCCAGCGAGGCGCGGTACCAGTTGGTCTGGCTGAACGGGTAGTAAACCGCGAGCGTCATGCCGGCAGCCGGCGAGGGGAGTCCGGTGAAGAAGCCGCTGGATGGCTTTCCGGCGGACAGGACGTTGAAGCGCGCCAGCCGGAGCGCCACAGCTACCACATAGATGTAGCAAAGGATCCAGGCGAAACGGCCGGCGTTGGAAAAGTCGAGAAAGTACATCAGCAGGGCAGGCGCCACACCGAACGAGATGACGTCTACCAGAGAGTCGAGCTCGGCGCCGAACCGGGTGCCGGTGCCCGACAGCCGGGCGACCCTCCCGTCCAGCATGTCGAGGATGCCGGCAAACACGATGAACCAGCCAGCCCAGCGAAAGTTGCCGTTGAAGGCCGACACGATCGCCCAGAACCCGAAGAAGAGGTTGCCCAGGGTGAAGGCGCTGGGCATGACGACCACAACCTGGCGCATCGAGGGGCGCCGGAGTCCCTCACGCCGCTGTCTTAGATCCATTCCGCCACCACGGTAAGGCCTGCCTTGGTTGTGTCGCCCGGTTTCACCAGAAATTTCACCTGGTCGCAGGGCAGAAACAGATCCACCCGCGAGCCGAAGCGGATCATGCCCAGGCGGTCTCCCTGCTGCACCCGGGTCCCCTCCTGGTGGTCGGTCACGATTCTCCGGGCGATGAGCCCGGCGATCTGACGGATCAGCACCCTGCCCCGTGACGTGGTGAGACCCACCGACGACTGTTCGTTGTCGAGGCTCGACTTCTCGGTCCCGGCGTGGCCGAACTTACCGGGATTGTAGTGCCGGTATCCGACCGTGCCCTCGGTGGGGTACCGGTTCACATGGACATCGAAGACATTCATGAAAATCGAGAGGCGGCAGGAGCGGCCGGCCATGAAGGCGGGCTCGTCGGTCTCGACCAGGCTCACGACCTTGCCGTCGGCCGGAGCCAGGATCAGGCGATCGCCTCGCTGTCCGGCGCGCACTGGATCGCGGAAGAAGGCAACCACCCAGACGGCCAAGACGACCCAAAGGACGCACCCGATCCACAGGGCCCGCGAGTCGAACCGGAGCGCGGCGAGTAGGAGGACCAGCGCGATCACCCAGGCGCCGACGATGAACCAGAGTCCTTCAGGGGCCGTGCGCATTACACATTGTGCTCCAGATGACGTCCAGTCAGCAGCTTGTAGGCCTCGAGGTATCGGCGGCTCGTTGCCTCGACCACCTCGGGCGGGAGCGATGGCGGTGGGGCCTCGCCGTCCCAGCTCCCAGCCGCCTTGAGCGAGGCGAGATAGTCCCGCAGAGGTTGCTTGTCGAAGCTGGGCTGAGCGTGGCCCGGCGCGTAGCGGTCGGCCGGCCAGAATCGGGAGGAGTCGGGAGTCAGGAGCTCGTCGATCACACGCAGGGTACCCTCGGCGTCGGTCCCAAACTCGAACTTGGTGTCGGCAATGATGATCCCACGCGCGGCGGCGTGATCGCGCCCCGCCAGGTAAAGCGCAAAGCTGGCTTGCTGGAGACGGGCGGTCAGAGCCTCACCGAGCTCGTGGGCAAGGGTGTCGGCGGTGACGTTGATGTCGTGCCCGGATTCCGCCTTGGTGGCGGGCGAGAAGAGCGGCGGATCCAGGCGGGCGCTTTCCACCAGACCGGGCGCCAGCGGCTCTCCGGCCAGCGTGCCTCGGCCCCGATATTCCGCCCAGGCCGATCCCGAGAGATAGCCACGGACCACGCATTCGAACGGTACCGGCTCGGCTCGACGAACCAGCATGGCCCGGCCGGCAATCTGCTCCTCCAGTCCTTCGAGGCGCGGCACCTGTTCCAGGATTTCCCTGGTGCGGGCGGTGATGTAGTGCGAGGGGAACACGTCGGCCAGGAGCTCGAACCAAAATGCGCTGATCTGGGTGAGCACCGCGCCCTTCCGGCGGATGGGCTCGCGCATGACCACATCGAATGCGCTGACCCGGTCGCTGGCAACGACCAGCAGATGTCCGGCGTCCACCTCGTACACCTCGCGCACCTTCCCCCGCCGCAGCAACGGGAGGGGGAGCCGGCTCTCGGTCAGCGTGGTGTTACTCCGAGCCGCGCCGGTCTTCATACCTTCACCTCGGCAGGTTCGGCTTCGGCGGCGAGCGGCCGCGCGCGTGTGAGCAGAGGCAGCAGGTAGTCCTCGATGAATTCGCCCACCTGCCGGGCGGCGCGTCCGGTGTAGTTGCCCGGGTCCAGCTCCGCCTGGAGCTGGGCCGCGGGGACTCCGCGGAACCCGGGATCCGAGCCGAGCCGTTCGAGCAGTGTGTTGGGTTCCCCCCGGCTCACCGCTTCCGCCACGGCGAGACTGTGCTTTCGGACCACCTCGTGCAGGGTCTGCCGGTCACCGCCCGCGGCAGTCCCGAGCATCAGCCACCGCTCGGTGGCCATGAACGGCATCTGTTCGTCCACGTGGCGGCGGATGGTGTCTTCCCGCACCTCGAGGCCGGCCGCAATGTTGGTGGCGAGCACCAGGATCGCGTCGGTGCCGAGAAATCCCTCGGGGAGGGTCAATCGCCGGTTGGCGCTGTCATCCAGGCTCCGCTCCAGCCACTGGCTCGCGGCGGTGTTGGCCGTGTTGGCCTGGAGCGAGATCACGAACCGGGCAAGCCCGCTGATCCGCTCGGCGCGCATCGGGTTCCGCTTGTACGCCATGGCGCTGGAGCCGATCTGCTCCTGCTCGAACGGCTCGAGCAGCTCGCCCTCGTGCTGGAGCAGCCGGAGGTCGCCCGCCAGCTTGGCCGCTGACTGGGCGATGCCGCTCAGCGTATCGAGCACGGCACTGTCCGCTTTCCTGGTGTAAGTCTGGCCACTGACCGCGAAGGACGCCGCAAATCCGAGCTTGGCGGTGACCCGCCGGTCGAGCTCCCTCACCTTCTCGTGGCTGTCGCCGAAGAGCTCCAGGAAGGAGGCCTGCGTGCCGGTGGTGCCTTTGCAGCCCCGGAGCCGCAGCGTCTCGATCCGGCGGCTCACGTCTTCGACGTCGATGGCAAAGTCCTGCATCCACAGCGTGGCGCGTTTGCCGACCGTGGTGAGCTGAGCCGGCTGAAAGTGGGTGTACGCCAGGCAGGGAAGGCCGGCGTGTCGGGTGGCGAACTGCTCCAGCGCGCCCAGAACCGCAACGAGTCGCCCAAGCAGGAGGCGGAGCCCGTCTCGCATGACGATGAGGTCGGCGTTGTCGGTGACGAAGGCGCTGGTGGCGCCGAGATGCAGGTAGGGGCGGGCGGCAGGCGCCTGGTCACCGAAGGCGTGAATGTGCGCCATCACGTCATGGCGGAAGCGTCGCTCGTAGCGAGCCGCGAGTTCCAGGTCGGCGTCGTCCAGGTGGGCCCGCATCTGCGCGATGGCCTGCTCCGGGATGTCGAGCCCCAGCTCCCGTTCCGCCTCGGCCAGCGCGAGCCACAGCCGCCGCCAGAGTCCGATCCGGTGCCGCTCGCCCCACAGCTTTTGCATGGCCGGGGAGGCGTAGCGGGATCCGAGCGGGGAGCTCCAGCGGTCGTCGCTCATCGAAACAGCAGATCGGTAAACGTGACCTGGCCCTCACGCTCGACGTAGACCCGGATGACCTGCCCCGGACGAACGTTGAGGAGGCTCGACACTTCGGCGGCGTTGCGCACCGGAGTACGATCGATGGCGAGAATCACGTCGCCCGGCTGAAGGCCGGTGGCGCGGCTGACCTGCGGAGACATACGGAAAATCAGGGCGCCCTGGTCGCTCCGAATGGAACGCTCCGCCTGAATGGCCGGCGTCACGTTGATCAGCTGAAGGTCCTGCAGCACGGTGATCTTCTCGGCCGTCACCGTCGGAAGGTCGCCGGTGACGATCCGCCGCGAGACGGTCTCGCGCCCGCCACGGGTCCCGACCTGAACGGCGTCGCCCACGTGCAGGTCGAGCTTCACCGCCTCCCAATCGAGGTAATTCCGCAGCCGTCGCCCGTTGGCCTCGACCAGCACGTCACCCCGGCGCAAGCCGGCCCGAGCCGCGGGACCATCGGGGGTGACGCTCGAGATGACCACGCCACCCTGGCTCTTCCACTCGCGCATGGCCCGGGCGCCCTGGACCTCGAGGCCGACCCAGGCGCGCCGTACCGACCCGCGCTTGATGATCTCGTCCGCCACCCGGACGGCGCGCTCGATCGGGATAGCAAAGCCCAGGCCGACCGAGCCCCCGCTGCTGCTGAAGATCGATGAGTTGACCCCGACCACTTCACCCAGGGCGTTGGTGAGCGGTCCGCCCGAATTACCGGGGTTGATGGCGGCGTCGGTCTGGATCATGTCGAGGTAGAGACCGGTCTGGTCGCCGCCGGGGAGGATGTTGCGTTCGGTGGCGCTCACCACGCCAACCGTCACCGACGGCTCGGAATTGCCCAGCAGGTAGGCGTAGGGATTCCCCAGCGCTACGACCCATTCCCCGATCATGAGATCGGTGCTGCGACCGAGGGCCACGGTGGGCAGGTTCTCCCGCTCGACCTTCAACACGGCAATGTCGGTCAGCGGGTCCTCTCCCAGGACGGCGGCGGGGAGGTCACTGCCATCCGGGAGCGTCACCACCACTCGCTCGGCCTTCGAGACGACGTGCTGATTGGTGACGATGACCCCGTTGGGCCGTACCACGAAACCCGTTCCGCTGCCCTGCACCACGCGGGCGCCTTCCGGTACGAAGAACAGGTCGAACGGGGAACGACGCTGGGCCTGTTGCCGCGCCGTCACATTGATCGAGACCACGGCCGGGGAAACCCGGTCCGCCGCCGCAACCAGCGCTGTCCGGCGCGACGAGTTGGTGGCATTCTGCGCCTCCGCCACGCGGGCCGGCGTCTGGGCCCCCGCCGTGGCCACCCGCATCGGGGGAATCTCTTCCGCCACGCACCCGGCCAGTGCCAGGGTGACGGCGAGAACCGAGGAGCTACGCCAGATGCAGCGCGGCATGTTGCTCTCGAGCTGGTGTGGCGAACAGCTCCGGCGGATACACCACGGCGGCAAAGTAGAGCCCCTGGGGCGGCGCCGGTGGACTGGTGTCGGCGTTGTCCTCCCGGCGGAGCAGCGCGGACATGTCCTCCAGCGGACGGCGCTCGAGCCCGATGTCTACCATCGTCCCGACGAGCATCCGCACCATGCGCTGAAGAAAGCGGTCCGCCTCGATTTCGAGGCTCACTCCTCGATCGTCGATCCGCCGGCTCCAGTCCGCGTGGATGACGCGGCAGCGATAGTGCGGCTTGTCGGTCTTCGCTGCAAAGGCGCGGAAATCGTGCTCGCCCCGGATCACACGCGCGGCTTCGCTTATCAATTCAAGGTCGAGCGGCTTCGCCAGCGCCCATTCGAACTGCCGCCGAAAGGGAGAGGCCGAGGCCTCGTCCAGTCCGATGCGGTAGCGATAGCGGCGCGACAGCGCGGACTTGCGGGCGTGGAAGCCGGGCTGCATGGGGTGAACTGATTCCACCCAGCAGTCGCTCGGCAGCAGCGCGTTCAGTGCGCGTCGAAGAGAGGAATCGGTCCAGCTTGCCGGGGCACTGAAGCTGACACCCTGGCCTATCGAATGGACGCCGGCGTCGGTTCGTCCGGCCGCGTGTGCCACCGTCCGGCGACTAAAGAGGCGCTCGAGGACGCGCTCGAATTCGAGCTGAACCGAGCGGCCGGCGGGTTGCCGCTGCCACCCGACAAAGCCGGTGCCGTCGTACTCGAGTGTGGCGAGAAAGGTCCGGCTCATCGGCCCGGAATCTAGTGCTTCGGGATACCCCGGGCAAGCCACGCAAATGCTTGTCACGATTGACAAAAGCGGCTCCGGCCGGGTACAATTTTTTCCCGTGTAACACTCCCGTTTGCCTGGTCCTGTTCCCGTGACCCTCGACGCCCCGCTGCGGTTCGCCATCCAGCAACTCGCCCTGGGCGCGTCGCTCGACCGGGAGGCCACCGCGGCAGCTTTCGGGGTGGTCATGCGGGGAGAGGCCACCCCGGTCCAGACTGCCGCGCTCCTGATGGGGCTCAGGACCAAGGGAGAGACGGCCGACGAGGTGGCCGGCGCAGTGCTGGCGCTTCGCTGCGCCATGGTCACGCTGGAGACGAGCGATCCCGAACTGCTGGTGGACACCTGTGGCACCGGCGGTGGAAAGGTTGGCACGCTTAATATCTCCACCGCCGCCGCGTTCGTGGTGGCCGGCGCCGGCGTCGCTGTGGCCAAACACGGCAACCGGAGCTACACGTCGCGATCCGGCTCAGCCGATGTCCTGGAAGCATTGGGAATCGACATCAATCTACCGCCCGCCGCCGCGGGGGAATTGCTGCGCTCGATTGGCCTCACGTTCCTGTTCGCGCCCGCCTACCACCCCGCCATGCGACACGTGGGGCCGGTGCGGAAAGAGCTTGGTGTCCCGACGATCATGAACCTCCTCGGTCCATTGGCGAATCCCGCTGGAGTGACCCGCCAGGTCATCGGGGTGGCGGATGCAGCCCGTGCGGAGCTTGTGGCCGAGACGCTTGCGGCTCTGGGCACGCGTCACGCACTGGTCCTGCACGCCACCGTGGGGATGGATGAGATCAGCCCGTCAGGACCGACCCTGGTGTGGGAGGTGAAGGGCAGGGAGGTGAATCGGTGGGAGCTTGCTCCGGGCCGCTACGATCTGGAATGCGCTGATCTGGAAGCCCTGGCGGGCGGCGAGCCGGAGGAGAATGCGGCCCGGATGGAGCGGCTCTTCTCCGGCGAGGCGGACAAGGTGGTACGTTGTGCCGTGCTGTTGAATGCCGCGGCGGCGCTTTACGTGTCCGCCAACGGCTGGTCGCTGGAGGAGGCGGTCGAGCGGGGTGAGAAGTCGCTGGCCAGTGGAGCCGCTGCCCGGGTGCTGAGCCGCTTGCGGGCGGCAGCCCCGGCTCAGAAACAACGTGAACGGTGAATGTCAACGGGACCCCTCCTTCTCCCGTTTACTGTTGACCGTTCACGCTTCTAATACTTACGGATTACCCCGACGACCACGCCCTGGATCAGCACGTCACGTTCCTGAAATCGCATGGGCTGCATGGTGGCGTTAGCCGGCTGGAGCCGGATCCAGCCCCCGGCCTCACGGTAAAACTTCTTGACGGTGGCCTCGCTCCCGTTGACCAGGGCGATGACCATCTCGCCGTTTTCCGCGGTCTGCTTGCCGTGGACCACGACGATGTCGCCATCCACGATATGCTCGTCGATCATGGAGGTGCCTTGCACCTTCAGCGCATAGTTGGGACCCTTTCGGGGCAGCATCTGTTCGGGGACCGCGATGGTTTCCTGATGCATGAGTGACTCGATCGGGGTACCGGCGGCTACCTTTCCCAGGAGGGGGATCTCACTGGCGGCCGAAGTGCCGCGCGGCGGCAGGACCTCGATCGACCGGCTCTCGTTGTAGGAACGGCGGATGTAGCCCTTACGCTCGAGGTTGGTGAGATGCTCATGTACCGTAGCCAGAGACTGAAAGCCGAAGTTCTCGGCGATCTCTTCGAAGCTGGGCGCGTAGCCCTGCCCGTGAATGTGGCTCTGCAGATAGGTGAGTATCTCACTCTGGCGCTTGGTCAGCGGCATTCAGGATCTCCTCGCAAGGGGCGGAAGTGACCGAATAGAGCCCGAATAAGAGTACCCGAATACCGGCCGAAGGACAAGATGCCAGTCAGCCTCGACCAGATCCTGAGGTCTACCCGAGTCGGCCTCGACACGGTCCACGCCCGCCGGGCAATCCTGGAACGGGATGTTGCCACGAGCGAGTTCCCACCCTCATTTCGGGGCGCTCTCCGAAAGGCGAACGTCGCGGTCATTGCCGAGGTCAAACGCCGGTCGCCGTCCGCCGGTCCGATCCGGGAGGACCTGGACCCGGGTGAGCGCGCCGCCTTGTACGCCGACCACGGGGCTGCGGCCATCTCGGTGTTGACCGATGGGCCCTACTTCGGTGGCTCCATTCAGGACCTCAGCGCGGCCGCTCAGCGGGCCTCGGCTCCGGTGCTGCGGAAGGATTTTATTCTGGACGAGGTCCAGATCCTGGAGGCTCGAGCCGCCGGGGCGGCAGCGGTCCTGCTCATCGTCCGGGCGCTGGGGTCCCGGCTCAGTCCTCTGCTACGCTGCGCGGCCGATCTAGGCCTGGACGCGCTGGTCGAGGTACATACCCGGAGCGAGCTGAGCGCGGCGCTTGAGGCGGGCGGCTCGATTATAGGGGTGAACAGTCGGGATCTCGATACCTTCAAGATCGACCGGGACACCGCGTGGAAAATCATCGCCGAGGTTCCAGCCGAAGCCATAGCCGTGGCGGAGAGCGGCATGGCCGGAGTCGAGGACGTTCAGCGGGCCGCGGCGGCCGGCGCTGACGCGGTCTTGATTGGAACCGCGCTTTCCGCGGCAGCCTCGCCAGGCGAGCTTCTCCGGGGGCTGACGCGGGTGCCGAGGCGGGGCCGCTAAGCTCAAGCTCTGCGGCATCCTGCAACCCGGATGTGAAGTGGCTGCGGCCGGCGTGCGTGGGGCGAATCCCGGCGTTGTTTTTGCTGGGGGTCTAAGGGCTGCTTCGATTGGGTGTTAACCGCACTGTCGCCCGATGAGAACCTCCGGGCCGGTGGCAGGAGTAGTCGAGCCCCCAGAAAACCCAATAAGATCGCAGGATGTGGAGGCGGCATTTGCCCATAGTTCAGTCACCTGAGCAGGGTCTGACAGGCCGGTTCGGTCCGTACGGCGGTCGGTATGTGCCCGAGACTCTGGTCGCGGCGCTCGACGATCTGACGGCTCTCTACGAGGCAGCCCGGCAGGACCCCGCGTTCTGGGTCGAGCTCGAGCGCCTGCTGGCGGAGTTCGTGGGCCGTCCATCGCCGCTTTCCGAGGCGCCCCGCTTCGGCAAGGCGGTCGGAGCGCGGGTTGTGCTCAAGCGCGAAGATTTGAACCACACCGGTGCCCACAAGATCAACAACACCGTGGGGCAGGCGCTTCTGGCGCGCAAGATGGGCAAACGCAGAATCATCGCCGAAACCGGGGCCGGGCAGCATGGCGTCGCCACCGCCACCGTCTGCGCTCGCTTCGGGCTCGAGTGCGTCGTGTACATGGGCGCCGAGGACGTCCGCCGCCAGCGGTTGAACGTGTATCGCATGGAGTTGTTGGGGGCCACCGTGGTTCCGGTCGAGTCAGGCACCCGAACTCTCAAGGACGCCACCAACGAGGCGCTGCGGGACTGGGTGACGAATGTCCCGACCACGCATTACATCATCGGCTCGGTCGTGGGCCCCGATCCCTTCCCGCGCATGGTGCGGGACTTCCAGGCCGTGATCGGACGCGAAGCCCGGGCTCAGATGCTGGAACGCTACGGGAACCTTCCTCACACGGTTGTCGCCTGTGTCGGCGGCGGCTCGAACGCCATCGGGATATTCAGCGGTTTCCTGGATGACGCGGGCGTCAGGCTGGTGGGAGTCGAGGCCGCCGGGAAGGGGCTCGCCACCGGTCATCACAGCGCCACGCTCACGGCCGGCACACCCGGCGTGCTGCATGGAAGCTTGAGCTACCTGCTTCAGGACGCCGATGGCCAGGTCTCTCCAGCCCATTCGATCTCGGCGGGGCTGGACTACCCTGGAGTCGGACCCGAGCACAGCCACCTGCGAGACACCGGCCGGGTCACCTACGAGACGGCCACCGACGCCGAGGCACTGGATGCTTTCCAGATGCTCTGCCGGCTGGAGGGCATCATTCCCGCGTTGGAGACTGCCCACGCCCTGGCCTGGGTGAAGCGCGCTGCGGGGCAGTGGAGCTCCAGTGAAACGGTTCTGGTGTGTCTCAGCGGAAGAGGCGACAAGGATGTCGCTCATGTGGCGGATCTGCTCGGAGGCCAGGCTTGACGACGGAGCAGACGTCAACCCAACTGCTGCCGGCCTCCCAGGTTTCGGAGCTGATCCAGACCATAGTCAAGGCGCTTCGGGCCTTCCAGATGTACCTGCCGAACAATCCTATTTACCAGCGTGCCATTCAGAATGTCCGGACTGCCCTTAATCCGGTCTGGGCCGCCACTGACGAGCTGAACCTGCACATTGGGGAGTCTGATCTGCTCTGGGAGGAACAGTCGGTCTACCACCAGGTCAATAGAAGCGAGAGTCTGGCCTGGAGCTTGTTCAAGGACGGCATGCGCGAGCTGACCCTGCACAAGGGTGCGGAGCAGGACGAGTTGCCTCTCCTGCTCGCGACCATTAACAAGGCGCGCTTTCTCCCCGCCGATGCCGGCGACGATCTGCTGACCCTGCTGTGGGCGCTGGAATTCGAGAACATCAAGTACCGCTTCGTCGATTTCTTCGCCGAGGGGGGCGGAGAGCTCCCGGGTCCATCCGGGTCGGAGACCGGAGGAACGGCCACCGCCGAGGAGCGCCGGTCTCGGGCCGCGCAGGAGGCTACCGAGGAGCGTCCGAAAGGCCTCACTGACATCGACGAAGTCGATTCCACGCTCTACTTCCTTGATGAGGACGAGATCACCTACCTCGCGGGCGAGCTGTCGGAGGAATACAAGCGCGACGTTCGGGGAAGCGCCCTTAACGTGCTGTTCGACCTGATGGAGACCCAGCCTGAAGGGAACGTGCGCGACGAGATTCTCGGAGTGCTCGATCAGCTCTTTCCCAACCTGCTTACCAGCCGGGATTTCCGCAGCGCGGCCGCGATCCTTCGCGAGTCCAAGCTCCTGAAGGATCGCGCCGCCAACCTCCGCATGGAGCAGGTCCAGCGACTCGAGGGATTCGTGACCCGGCTGAGCGAGCCGGCGATCGTAGGCCAGGTCCTCCAGTCGCTCGACGAGGCGAGCGGCCTGGGACTGGACCAGGATGCGGCCGCCCTGCTGCGCGAGCTTCGGGCCACGGCGCTGGAGCCGCTGATAAGCTGGCTGCCGAATCTGTCGTCCGAGCCCCTGCGCAAGATGCTGGAAGACGTGATCGACAAACTGGCCGGCAGCAACATCGCCGAGGTCCAGCGTCTGCTCCGTCAGCCCGACTCGTCGGCCCTGATGGGCGTCGTGGAGCTCTGTGGCCGACTCCAGCTGCACCATGCGGTGCCGGGCTTCACTGATGTGATCTCGCACGCCGACCCGGCGGTCCGGCTGGCGGCAGTCCAGACCCTGGCGAAGCTGGGCACCCCGGGCGCCCTCACCCTGCTGGACCGGGCGATCGATGATGCCGATCGCTCAGTTCGTCTGGCGGCGGTCCGCGGCGCAGGCTCCCGCGGTTATAAAGGTGCGCTTAAGCGCATCGAGGTAGTTGTACTCGGCAAGGCATCCAAGTCGGTCGACCTCACCGAAAAGATGGCGTTCTTCGAGGCGTACGGAGCCATTGCGGGCGCTGCCGGCCTCAAGGTGCTGAGTACGATTCTGCTCCAGCGCGGCTTGCTCAGAATGAAAGAACCGCCGGAAACCCGGGCCTGTGCCGCCGTGGCGCTGGGACGGATTAAAAGCCCCGAGGCTCGCGAGCTGTTGCAGCGGGCAACTGAGGACAAGGACCTCGTGGTCCGCAATGCGGTGAACCGGGCCCTGCGCGGAGCGGCGTCGTGACCCAGCCCTCTGGCGGCGGCGCAGGGCAGTCCGCGCCCGAGGGCCAGCTCCGCCAGGGCGGCCGATCGCTGCTGCTCGCACTGTATGCCGCGCTGCGCAGCATCAAGATGTATCCGGTCGAGAACACCACGGTGCAAAAGTCCCTCGATGACCTGGATGTCTCGGCCCGCTCATTGCTCGACGCCGAGAAGGAGCTCGAGATTCGCGTCGCGGGCGACTTCCTGTTCGTAAATGGTACCCGCTTGCGGGTCGAGCTCGATAACTACGCCTCCTTCAGCCACATCCTTGCCATGCTGCGGGCGATCGAGATCGGGGTTCTGCACATTCATGCCGGTATGGAGCGGCGAGAGTGGCAGGTCTTCCTCGGTTCGCTGCTGAGCGTCAGCCAGCAGGGGCAGACCGACGAACGGCTCGAGGTGCTGCAGGAGAAACTGGATGCGGCCAAGGTGACGCACCTGGAGGTGGAGCGCGCCCAGGCGGAGGGCGGGGCGTCGGAGCAGGACCGTCACCAGGCCAAGCGAGTCTATTCGGAGGGTGTGGCTGTCACCCGGGACATGGTGAGTGGTATCCGCCTCGGCCGGGGGCCCCGCCTCAAACGGGTAAAGCGAGCGGTCCAGCTGGTAGTCGATCAGGTGCTCAACAACGAAATGTCCATGGTCGGGATGACCACGGTGCGAGATTACGACGAATACACCTTCACTCACTCGGTCAACGTCTGCATCTTCTCGGTGGCATTGGGCAAGAAGCTGGGCTTTTCCAAGGTCCAGCTCTACGATCTCGGTATGACCGCGCTGCTGCACGACGTGGGCAAGGCGCGGGTGCCGGCAGAAATTCTCAACAAGACCGGGAGCCTCGACGAGCGCGAGTGGAAATTCATCCAGCAGCACCCCTGGATGGGGGCGCTGACGCTGTTCGGCTTGCGCTCGTATGAGGAAATCCCGTATCGATCCATCCTGGTGGCGCACGAGCACCACATGAAGATGGATCTCACCGGGTATCCCAAGACCATCCGCCCACGTACGCTGGGCATCTTCTCGCGGATCGTGTCGGTGGCCGATGGATTCGACGCCGCCACCACCCGGCGGGTGTACACCACGACGCCGATCGAGCCGGACCAGGTGCTCAAGGAAATGTGGGACAACCCCAAGCGGGGCTACGACCGCGTGGTCGTCAAGGCGCTCATCAACCTCATCGGCGTCTACCCGGTGGGCACCTGCGTCATTCTCGATACTCTGGAAGTGGCCATCGTAGCTGGACCCAACCCGGATGCTCCGCAGCTCAATCGCCCGTTGGTGCGCATTGCCGTGGACATGGATGGCGGCACCGTGCCGCTGCCTGGTAACGAGGTGAGTCTGGCGGAAAAGAACGAGAGCGGAGCCTATAAGCGCTCCATCGTAAAGGTCACCAATCCTGCCCGATTCGGACTGACGCCTGGCGACTACTTTGTCTGAGTCCGGCCTGGCGCCGGTCTGGACCGACCTCCGGTCCGCGGGACGCAAGGCCCTTATCCCCTACCTCACGGCCGGATACCCGACGCCGGGTGCGAGTGCGGCCGCGCTCCGATCCGCCGCCGAGGTGGCCGATATCATCGAGGTCGGCGTGCCGTTCAGCGATCCACTTGCCGACGGGCCGACCATTCAGCGCTCCACCTTTGAGGCGCTCCGCCAGGGCATGACCCTGGCCGGGACGTTGGACCTCATCGCTCAGGCCGGTCTCGCCCGGCCGGTCGTCATATTCAGCTACCTGAACCCGATCCTGCAGTTCGGCGTGGATCGGTTCCTCCGCGCCGCCGAAGAGCTTGGCATCGCGGGCCTCCTGTTGACTGACCTGCCGGCCGGGAGCGATCCCGCGGTGGAGTCGGCGGTGCAGCGGAGCGGCGTGGATCTGATCCGCCTGGTGGCGCCGACCACCCGGGCCGAGCGTCTGGCGGTGACGCTCGGCGGGGCCCAGGGTTTCGTGTATCTGGTGGCGCGGCTGGGTGTCACCGGCGCCAGCTCGGTGGTGGCGGCCGAGCTCCGGGACTCGGTGGCCCGGGTGCGGAAGGCTTCGTCGCTGCCCCTGGCGGTTGGGTTCGGCATCTCCACGCCGGAGCAGGCCCGCGAGGTCGGTCTGATGGCCGATGGCGTGGTGGTGGGCAGTGCACTGGTCGAAATCCTGGGGCGGGACGGCGTCGGCGCTGCGCGGAGCTTCCTGGGAGCCCTGCGTGAGGCGCTCGACAGGGGAGACGTGCGATGACGATCAACATTCCTAAGCTGCTGCGGGGCTACACCTCGACACTTCTGATCGGGGGGTCGGTCCTCACTGCGACGGTGCTGGTCTGGGATCGCGACTGGATGGATCAGCCGGTCGCCACCATGGCGCTCATCATCAGCATCTTCGTGCTGCGATCGGTGCCGGTCCGGCTGAGCAAGTACTCGTACCTCACCCAATCGGGAATTCCGACGCTGGTCGGGGCCGTCTGCGTCGGGCCGGCGCCGGTGGTGGTGGGACTCTGGGTAGGCGTGGTGGCCGCCGACGTCTTCGGGCTTCGCAAGCATCCCCGCGCCGGCCTGGTCAACTCCGGCCGCGAGGTCATCGGATTCGTGGCGGCCTTCGGGCCGTATGCCGCGATTCTGGCTCTGAACGGCACCACCGAGCTCACGTTGGACTTTCTTCCCGCTGCTGCCATTCTGGTCTCGCTGTACTTCTTCATCAGCCGGGCGCTCTTCTACTTCAGCCTGCTCATCCGAGACAAGCTCGAGAACGCCGAGAAGATCCTCATCCTCCGCTGGGAGATCAGCTCGTACCTGCTCACGCTGATCGGCACTACCATCGTGATCGCCGCGCTCGCCTCGCTGGCGCCGGTGGGCTGGCTGGCGGTGCTGCTGGCCCTGGGGGTCCTGGGGCTCCTCACCCGGCAGATTCTCGACGAGGCGATCGGTGCGGAAGATCTGAACAAGGTCCATCTCATGGAGGCCGCGATCGCGAGCAACGCCACCCTCCAGGGGTCCTTTACCCAGATTGAGCGCCTGGCCTACCGGCTCCTCGACTGGGGGGACTTCAGAGTCTATCGAGTCTCCGGCTCGGACGCATCCCTGGCCTACCGCAGCTCGCTCGGGCGGGCAAATCGACGCGAGCCCGCAGCCTCGATCGCCCCGCTACGGAGAGAGGCAGTCGAGTCCCGGGAGCCAGTGGTGGTGAAGGATGTGCTGTCGGATGATCGGCTGACGGACCTCGGCGAGGACATCAGGATGCTGGTCATCCATCCGATCCGGTTCGGTGAGGAGACGCTGGGTACCCTCGAGGTGGAGCATCATAAGCGACACTTCTACGGTCCCAAGGATCTGGTTGCCATGAGTACCCTGGCGGGCCAGATGGCCACCGCGATTCACATCGCCGAGCTGCGGCGTCCGCTGGTGCTCACCGTGGGCCAGATCGGCGAGCAGGTCACCTCGCTGGCCCGCGTAGCTGACTCGCTTCGTGCGTCCGCCACCGCCCTGGCGGACGTGTCCCTCGGCATGCGTCAAGGCGCCGTGGAGCTGGAGAAATTCGCTGCCGGCGGACTCCGGGCGACGGGGTCCCTGGCCAAGGCCTCGCAGCAGATGATGGACCAGGGCGCCCAGGCAGCAACGGCCAGTGGAACCGCTGCAGTCGTGGCCGCCCGAAACCGGGCGGTGATCGGTGATGCTATTGCCCGGCTGGTGGAGCTGAAGGGCTTCGTCGCCGTTGGCGCCGATAAAGTCGCTGCGCTGGGGGCGCTCACCAACCGCATCACCGGTTTCATCGGCACCATCCGTGAGATTGCCGACCTGACCAACCTCATCGCCCTGAACGCCGCGATCGAGGCGGCGCGCGCCGGCCGGGAGGGACGTGGGTTTGCGGTCGTGGCCTCAGAGGTGCGAGATCTGGCGGCGCAGAGCCTTCAGGCGGCTCGTGAAGCCGGCGTGCTCCTGGGAGAGATCACCACCCAGGTGTCTGCCGTCTCCGGGCAGATGGAACGAGGCCGGGATGTTGTGGCCGGAGTCGAGGAGCTCAGCGCCGACGCCGCCAATGCGCTCGATGCGATCGTCGGTACCACCGGGGAGGCGGGCGGGCACGCCAAGGCTATCGCCGCCACGGCGGCCGAGCAGCGCGATGCGGTCAACTCCCTTACCGCTCAGATCGAACAGGTGGCCGCCAGCTCGGCCAGAAGCCGGGCGGACACCGATACCCTGGCGCGGCGGGCCGGGGAAGCGGCGGCGGGGCAGGCGGACCTCGAACGGGCCATCCGCGAGCTCGGAGAGCTGGCCACCGACCTCCAGCGGATCGCAAGTCACTTTGCCAGCGAGGGCTGATCGCCAGCGGCATCGGGAGCTGGCCTACGTCGCACTTGGCAGCAACCTCGGCGATCGCGCCGAGCACCTCCGCCGCGCCCGCGAGGCGCTCGGATCCCTGCCCGAGACCCAGCTGCTGCGCGAGTCCGTCATCGAGGAAACCGCGCCCCTCGGTGGCATGCCGCAGCCACCCTACCTCAACCAGATGGTGCTGCTGAACACCGGCCTCGACCCCCGCGAGCTGCTCCAGGCCTGCCAGGTGATCGAGCGCAGCGAGGGCCGGGAGCGAACCCAGCATTGGGGCCCTCGGACCCTGGATCTCGATATCGTCCGGTTCGGCTCCCGGCGGGTAACCGACAGCGACCTTATCATTCCTCATCCCGAGCTGTCCCACCGCGACTTCTGGCAACGAGAGCTGGCGGAGTTGAGCTCCCATGAACGCTGAAGCCCGTCCCCTGTCGGTGCTCGACCTGGTCGCGATGAAAGCGGCGGGGCGCCGCATCGTCATGCTGACGTGCTACGATGCCGCGTTCGCTCGACTGCTGGAACAGGCCGAGGTGGATGTGCTCCTGGTCGGTGACTCCGTGAACCAGGTGCTGGCTGGCCACGAGACCACGCTGAGCGCCACGCTGGATCAGATGATCTATCACGCCGCGGCCGTGCGGCGCGGCTCCCGCCAGACGCTGCTATTCGTAGACCTTCCGTTCCTGACCTATCAGGTCTCCATCCCTGAGGCGATTCGCAATGCCGGCCGGGTACTCCAGGAGAGCGGCGCGCACGGGGTGAAGCTCGAAGGGGGCAGCCACATGGCGGAGACGGTGGGCGCACTGGTAGAGCGGGGCATACCCGTCATCGGACACCTGGGACTCACGCCTCAGTCAGTGCACGCGCTGGGCGGCTACCGGGTGCAGGGACGCGATCAGAACGCGGCCGACCGGCTGCTTTCGGATGCCAAGGCCCTCGAAGCCGCCGGCGCATGCGCCATCGTGCTGGAGCTGATTCCCGCCGCCGTGGCGGGGCGGATCTCGAAGGCGCTTACAATTCCGACGGTAGGCATCGGCGCCGGCCCGCAATGCGATGGACAGGTGCTGGTCCTACACGATATGCTCGGCCTCAACGAGCAGTTCGCCCCGAAGTTCCTCAAGCACTACGCCAAGCTGGGCGAGTCGGTCCGTTCTGCGGTGCGCAGCTTCGCCACCGAAGTGCGCGAGGGGAAGTATCCGGGGAAAGAGCACAGTTTTGAGTGAGCTGGGAGCGGGGAGTCTGGCGCTTGAAGCCTCGGGAGTTCCTCATCCTGAGCGCAGCGAAGGACCTGGCTGGCTCCTCGCTCCTGGCTCCTAGCTCCTGGCTCTTCCCACCATGCTCGAGCTCATCACCATTCCCGATCTCAAGTCCTGGCGCGGAGCCCAGCGCGCCGCCGGCCGTCGGATCGGTTTCGTGCCTACGATGGGCTACCTCCACGAGGGCCACCTGGCGTTGGTAGACGAAGCTAAACGGCGGGCGGAAGCGGTCATCCTCAGCATCTTCGTCAACCCGCTTCAGTTTGGTCCGGCAGAGGATCTGGAGCGCTATCCACGAGATCTCCCGCGCGACCGGGGCCTGGCATCCGCTCGGGGTGTTGACGCCATCTTCGTTCCCACCAAGGCCTCGATGTATCCCACGGGATCGGAAGTGCGCCTGGCGCCGGGCCCGATTGCGGATCGGTGGGAGGGGGCCGCGCGGCCGGGGCACTTCGCCGGCGTGCTGACAGTCGTTGCCAAGCTGTTCAACCTGGTCGAGCCCGACCTGGCCTGCTTCGGCCAGAAGGACATCCAGCAGCTCACCCTGATCCGGCGTATGGTGAAGGATCTCGATTGGCCAGTGGAGATTGTCGCGGTGCCGACGGTGCGGGAGCCCGATGGTCTCGCGCTGAGCAGCCGAAACGCCTACCTGGGGGCGGCAGACCGCAAACGCGCCATCGTCCTGAGCCGGGCGCTGGAGGCGGCCCACCAGGCCTGGCGTGGCGGCGAGAGCCAGCCGACGGCGCTGGAAGCACGGATGCGGCAGGAGCTGGGCCGGGAGCCTGCTGTTGCGGTCGAGTATATTTCGATTGCCGATCCCGATGTCCTCGCACCGGTGGAAACGGCGGACGAGCGGACCGTCGTATCCCTGGCAGCACGAATCGGGGCCACGCGCCTCATCGACAACATCAAGCTGGGAGAAGGAATCCGCTGAACCAATCGGACACGGCACCGCCACCCGGCCCGACGCCCCCCGGACTGCGGCCCACGTTGCCCGAGTGGGCCGTCGTCACACCGGCACGGCTGGACCACATCCAGCGCGTAGCTCAGCTTGCGTCCGCTTGGGCAGAGGAGATGGGAGTGCCCGACTCGGAGCGCAATCGCTGGCTCCG
The DNA here is from genome assembly GCA_963742755.1 of uncultured Gemmatimonadales bacterium. Taxonomy (GTDB): domain Bacteria; phylum Gemmatimonadota; class Gemmatimonadetes; order Gemmatimonadales; family GWC2-71-9; genus CAVVWJ01. Next base: position 70,043 of record CAVUMU010000010.1, on the reverse strand, counting down.
CGCGGTCTGGCTCCACGATGCTCTGCGCGACGCCCCGGCTGCTGAGCTCGCCAAGTGGGCCGCCGCGACTCCCGGGCCCGAGGAATTGTGGCATGGCCCTGCAAGCGCTGCGCATGCCAAGGCGCTGGGCGAAGTCGACCGGGGTGTCCTCGACGCGGTCCGCTATCACTCGGTCGGCCTCCCCGAGTGGGATATGGTGGGGCGCATCCTCTATTGCGCCGACTTTCTGGATCCGGGACGCGAGTTCGACCGCGAGACTCGCGCCCAACTGGCCGACCGGTTACCGAAGGATCCGGGCGGCGTCCTCCGCGAAGTCGCCCGGTCGCGCCTCCTCCACCACATCAAGACCGGATGGCCCATTCTCGACCCTACAGTCCGATTCTGGAACAGCCTCGTCGCCGCCGGTTCTGGCTCGCGCTGAGCGCAGGACTGATCCTGCTTGCGGCAGGAAGCGGCTTCCTGCTGCGGGGCAAGCACGAGCAGAAGGCGGTCAGTCAGGCGTTCGCCGTCCCGCCGGTTCGCGGCCGGGTGATGATCGAGGTCCTGAACGGCACCAGTCGGCAGGGCGTGGCACGCACCGCCACCCGAATGCTGCGGGGCAGGGGTCTCGACGTTGTCTTCCTCGGCAACGCCGACACCGCCGAAAGGTTGACCCGGGTGATCGTTCGCCGGGGTGACCCGGAGCGCGCCAAGTATGTGGTGGATGTGCTCGGGGCAGGGATGATCGTGGTCGAGCCGGATACGTTTCGCCGAGTGGACTTGAGCGTGATCTTGGGCGAGGACTTTCGACCGATGCTGGGGATCCATCCGTAAGGGAAAAAAGAACGTAAACGGGGAAGAAAGACCGTGAACGGGCGCCTTTCCTCCTGCTCACGCTTTTCGTTTCCCGCTCACGCTTTCTCTCCCCCGCCTTCCCCCCCGCAAATTCCAATCACAATGTCCATCACGTTGGTCCCGGTGAGTCCCGGCTTGATGAGAGCACCGACCGACTCGAGCGCCGGATAGGCATCGTGTTTGGCGAGGTCGCGAGCCGGATCCCGTCCTCGCATTTTGATTCCAGCCCAGGTGGTACCATCCACCACCGCGCCCGCCGCGTCGGTCGGGCCGTCGCGGCCGTCGGTGCCTGCCGCCAGCAGGGCCATTCCGTTCGCGACCCCATCGAGCTCTCGGGCCGCGGCCAGCGCCAGTTCCTGGGAGCGCCCGCCGCGGCCGGTCGGACTGTCGCCCAGTGTTACTGTGGTTTCCCCTCCCCAGATCAGGCAGACTCGTGAGCGGCTTGGTTGCGGGATTGTGAGCCGAACGCAATTATTGAGAAGACGAGCGGCTACTTTCGCTCCGGTCGTCGACGCCTCCCCGGCGAGCGGCGTGTCCACCACCCGAGGAGCGAGGCCCAACTCGGTCGCACGTCTGGCCACCGCTTCGAGGGCCAGCCGGTTACTGGCCACCAGCTCGAAGGTCACCCGGGCAAAAGCCTGATCTCCCGGCTTGGGCGTTTCCGGTGTTTTCCCCGAGACCGCGGATGACACCGCCGCCCGGGCTGACTCGGGGATCTTGGACCAGAGCGCGACACCTTCGAGCAGGCCACGGACGTCCTCCGCCGTGGTGGGGTCGGGGACGCAGGGACCCGAGCCGATCGCGGCCAGGTCGTCCCCGATGACGTCGGACACGATATAGACCCGGACCCTGGCGGGGGCCAGCACGCGGGCGAGCTTCCCCCCGCCCCAGCGGGAGAAGCGTTTGCGGATGCGGTTCATGGCCGCAATGTCGAGACCGGAGCCGAGCAGCAGGGTGTAGATGGCCGTCAACTCCGCCGGGGTAACGCCGGGCTCGGGTGCGCCGATCAGACTCGTGGTTCCACCCGAGAGCAGCAACCACACCTCGTCCGCCGGCCCCACTCGGCCTGCCATCGCTCCCAGGGCCTCGGCTGCGGCGAGGGAGCCGGGCCCCGGCTCGGGGTGGTCGCCCTTCACCAGCTCCACCCCGGGATGAGGACTGTTGCCCTCGCTGGGAGCGACGATGAGGCCGCCTTCCGGGTCCCGCCCGCGCGAGCGGAGCACCTCCACCGCCGTGGTCGCCATCGGCAGCGCGGCCTTCCCCAGCGCCAAGACCCAGACCGGGCGACTCGGGTCGAGCTCCAGCTCCTGAAGCCGGGGCGAGAGGGCGGGCCCTGGTGCCGCGGCATCGGCCGCGGCCCGGTAGAGGTCGAGCATCAGGTCGCGGACTGGGAGGCCAGGGGAATGGGTCAAGTCCGCCTCTTGTGAAAAAGTTCACAAAGTGTTAATGATGGTGCGTGGGACGCATAAATATTCAGCTGGCGAGGAAGATCCAGGGTCCAGTTCCGCCAGGTGAGCAGGTACGTTGCATTCGTCTTGAGTCTATTGGGTTCGCTCGCGATACTACACGCCGACTCGAGGCCCGGGACCCTAGACTCTACACCACCACCAAGATCTTTAACCAGAGGCTCCCCACATGGCCGGCCGCAACTTTCTCTTCGTACCCGGGCCCACCAATGTGCCCGACCGCGTTCTCCGCGCCATGCACCGTCCCATGGAGGATCATCGCTCCTCCGACTTTCCAGCGCTCGCGGCACCGGTCCTCGAGGACCTCAAGAAGATCTTCAAGACCACGACCGGCCAGACATTCATCTTCCCCTCCAGCGGGACGGGAGCCTGGGAGGCGTCGCTGTCGAACACGCTCTCTCCTGGAGACCGGGTGCTTGCCTCCCGGTTCGGCATGTTCAGCCAGCTCTGGATCGACATGGCGCAGCGCCTCGGTCTTCAGGTGGATGTCCTCGAGGCCGAGTGGGGAGAGGGCGCGCCGATCGAGCGGTATCAGGAGGCACTCGCGGCCGACAAGGGTCATGCCATCAAGGCTGTCCTCTTCACCCATAACGAGACCGCCACGGGTGTCACCAGCGATGTAGCCCCCATCCGCCGCGCGCTCAACGATACCAGACACCCGGCTCTCCTGATGGTGGACGGGGTCAGCTCGATCGGCAGTATCGACTTCCGGATGGACGAGTGGGGCGTCGACCTCGCCGTGACCGGATCACAGAAGGGACTCATGCTGCCCGCCGGGCTCGGCATCGTGGCGGCCAGCCAGAAGGCGCTGGCGTTGTACGATCAGGCCAAGCTCCCGCGGGTGTTCTTCGATTTTGGCGACATGCGGAAGGCCAACACCACCGGCTACTTCCCCTACACTCCGTCGCTCCCGCTGCTCTACGGTCTGCGCGAGTCCCTGGCGGTCCTGATGGAGGAGGGCCTGGAAAACGTGTTCGCTCGCCATCATCGTCTGGCGGAGGGCACCCGGCAGGCGGTCAAGGCGTGGGGGCTGGAGCTTTGCGCCCGGGCCCCGAAGTGGCACTCGGACACCGTGAGCGCGATCATGGTCCCGCCGGGAATCAACGGCGCCGAGGTGATCGACGTGGCCTATCGGCGCTACAACCTCGCGCTGGGTGCTGGTCTCGCGCGCATGGCTGGAAAGCTGTTCCGCATCGGACACCTCGGCGACCTGAACGAGCTCATGTTGATGGGCGCGCTCGCCGGCGCCGAAATGGCCATGCGGGATGTGGGTATGAAGATCACTCCGGGGAGCGGTGTCGCCGCGGCGGAAGAGTACTGGCGCAGCACGGCCGCGCCGCTGTCCAAGCGCGAGCTTCCTCCGCGGGCGCCTGAAGCTCAGCCGGTGCCTGCATCCGGCACCAAGGCCAAGGCTACCGCCGGCGCAAGCCGATGAGCCACACCCGCTACGAGCCGGCCCGCGCGCGGCTGCAGCGCAGTGAGCTGGCGGTGCCCGGCTCGCAGCCGGCGATGTTTCCCAAGGCGCTCGAGGGCGAGGCAGACTACGTCTTCCTCGACCTGGAGGACGCGGTGGCTCCGGGGGACAAGGAGCAGGCGCGGCTCAACGTGATCGCCAGCCTGCTGAAGGACGACTGGCGAGGGCGGCGCAAGACCATCTCCGTCCGGATCAATGGCATCGACACCCATTACATGTATCGCGATGTAGTCGATGTGGTCGAGCAGGCGGGCCACCGGCTGGATACGGTGCTCATTCCGAAAGTCGGCGTTCCCGCCGACGTCTACCTGGTGGATGCCCTCCTGACCCAGATCGAGGAGGCCAAGGGCATACCGCACCGCATCGGCATCGACGTCCTGATCGAGACGGCGCTGGGCATGGCCAACGTCGAGGCGATTGCCCAGTCGAGCCCGCGCTTGGAGGCCATGCACTTCGGCGTCGCCGACTACGCCGCCAGCTGCCGGGCGCGCACCGTCAACATCGGCGGGCTCAACCCCGACTATCCGGGCGACCAGTGGCACGCGGCGCTCGCCAGGATGATCGTGGCCTGCCGCGCGTATGGCCTCCGGGCCATCGACGGACCCTTCGGTGATTTCAAGGACCCGGATGGGTACAACCTTGCTGCCCGCCGCGGTGCTGCACTCGGTATCGAGGGCAAATGGGCGATCCATCCCTCGCAGGTCGCGCTCGCCAACGACGTGTTCACCCCGCCGCCCAGGGAAGTCGACCGGGCCCGGCGGATTCTCGATGCGCTGGACCAGGCCGCTCGCGAGGGCCGCGGTGCCGCCCAGCTCGACGGCCGAATGATCGATGCGGCATCGGCGCGGATGGCGCAGAATGTGGTGGATACGGATGCGGCCATCAACGGACGGACACCGGCTACACTGTCGTCCTGAGGGTAGTGACGGAGCCATAACGTGGCTTCGGTTCCCTCGCTGCGCCCGGGATGACATACAAGGAGATCTCAGTGGATATCCACGAATACCAGGCCAAAGAGCTCCTCGCCGGATTCGGCGTCGCCATTCCGCGCGGCGGCGTGGCGTACAGCCCGGAGCAGGCCGTCTACCGCGCCTCCGAGATCGGTGGGTCGCGCTGGGCGGTGAAGGCTCAGATTCACTCGGGCGCCCGGGGCAAGGCGGGCGGCATCAAGCTCTGCGCCAATGAGGATGAGGTCCGGCAAGCTTCCAAGGCGCTGCTCGGCAAACGGCTCGTTACCCACCAGACGGGACCGGAGGGGCGGGTAGTCCATCGGCTCTACGTCGAAGCGGCCGTCCCCATCGAGCGAGAGCTCTATCTCGGGCTGGTGCTGGACCGAAAGACCGAGCGCATCATGATCGTCGCCCATCCCCAGGGCGGGATGGAGATCGAGGAGATCGCGAAGAGCGCGCCCGATTCCATCCTCCGCGAATCAGTGGAGCCGGCCATCGGCATGAGCGCCTTCCAGGCCCGCGAGATCGCGTATGGTCTCCAGCTGGCCCCGGCCCAGGTGAGCCGCGCCGTGACCACCCTCCTGGGTGCCTATCGGGCCTTTCGTGACCTGGACGCCACCATGGTCGAGATCAATCCGCTGGTGGTCACCAAGGATGGGCAGGTGCTGGCGCTCGACTGCAAGATGACCTTCGACGACAACGCCATGTTCCGCCGGCCCAACGTCAGCGAGCTGCGCGACTACGCCGAGGAGGATCCCCGGGAGGCGCAGGCGGCAGAGCACGGCCTCAATTATGTCGGGCTCGATGGCGACATCGGCTGCATCATCAACGGCGCCGGCCTGGCCATGGCCACCATGGACATGATCAAGCACGCCGGGGGCCAGCCGGCCAACTTCCTCGATGTGGGTGGAGGTGCCTCACCCGAGCGGGTGGCCGCGGCCTTCCGCCTGGTGCTGTCGGACTCGAAAGTTGGCGCCATCCTGGTGAACATCTTCGCCGGGATCAACCGCTGCGATTGGGTGGCCCAGGGGGTGGTGCAGGCCGCGCGCGACATTCAGATGAAGGTGCCGCTGGTCGTCCGCCTGGCCGGAACCAACGTCGAGGAAGGCCGCCGCATCGTGCGCGAGAGCGGGCTCCCGATCATCACGGCTGATTCCCTCTCCGAGGCAGCCGATAAGGTCGTGGCGGCGTTGAAGCGCTCCCGAGCACAGTCCACCGCACACGGAAATGGTGCCCCATGAGCATCTTGATCGACGAAAAGACCCGGGTGATCGTGCAGGGGTTCACCGGCGAGAAGGCGACGTTCCACGCCCGGGAAATGATGACCTACGGCACTAATGTGGTGGGCGGCGTAACCCCGGGTAAGGGTGGCACGCGCCACCTGGACCGGCCGGTCTTCAACACGGTCAGGGAAGCGGTCCGTGAGGTTGGGGCCGAGGCCAGCATCGTCTTTGTGCCGGCCGCCTTCTGCGCCGACTCGATCATGGAGTCGGCCAGCGCCGGCATCAGACTGGTCTGCACCATCACGGACGGCATTCCCGCCCAGGACATGATGATGGTGAAGCGCTACCTGCTTCGCTTTCCCCGAGAGCGGCGGACGACGCTCATCGGGCCCAACTGCGCGGGGATCATCAGCGCCGGCAAGGCAATGATGGGTATCATGCCGGGTCACATCTATTCCCGGGGCAATGTCGGCATAGTCAGCCGGTCCGGTACGCTGGGCTACGAAGCTGCGGCGCAGATGAACAGCCTTGGCATCGGTCAGACCACCAGCGTCGGTATCGGCGGCGATCCCATCAACGGCAGCTCCTTCGTCGACATGCTGAAGCTGTTCGAGGAGGATCCGGAGACCGAAGCCGTCATGATGATCGGCGAGATCGGGGGCCCGCAGGAGGCGGAGGCGGCGCTCTTCGTCAAGGAGAACATGAGCAAGCCGGTGGTGGGCTACGTCGCCGGGTTGACGGCTCCCAAGGGACGCCGGATGGGCCATGCTGGGGCGATCATTTCTGCCTTCGGCGACACCGCGGCGGAAAAGGCCGAGATCATGCGCTCGGCTGGGCTGATGGTTGCGCCCAGTCCCGCAGAGCTCGGCTCCACCGTCGCCAAGGCCCTCGCCAAGAAGCCGTTGCGCAAGAAGGTCGTCGTGCAGTGAGCCAGCGTCCAACCGTCGTCGTCACCCGCCGGCTCCCCGAGCCGGTCGAGAGAGAGCTGAGCCGCGAGTTCGATGCGCGGCTCAATCGTGACGACCACCCGCTGGGTCCGGACGGTCTCCAGGAGGCCCTCCGCACCGCGGACGCGCTCCTCTGCACGGTGACCGATCGGCTCACCGCCGAAGTGCTTGGGGCCGAGCCCCGCCGAGCCCGATTGCTCGCCAACTTCGGCGTAGGCTTCAACCACATCGATACCACGGCCGCCAAGGCGCACGGACTCGCCGTCTCGAACACACCTGACGTCCTCACCGAGGCCACGGCCGATATCGCGATGACGCTGCTCCTGATGGCGAGCCGCCGCACCGGAGAAGGCGAGCGGCACGTACGGGCCGGCGCCTGGACCGGCTGGCGTCCCACCCACATGCTCGGGACGCAGGTGAGTGGCAAGGTTCTCGGCCTCGTGGGCATGGGCCGCATTGCGCGCGCGGTGGCGAAGCGGGCCCACCACGGCTTCGGCATGCGGGTGATCTTCCACGATCCCTACCCGCCCACGCCGGCCGAAGCGGCCGCACTCGGCGCCGAGCCGAGGGCCAGCCTGGATGAGGTTCTCCAGGAGTCGGATTTCGTGTCGCTCCACTGCCCGGCAACTCCGGAGACCCGCCACCTGATGAACCGCGAGCGTCTGAAGCGCATGCGGCCCAGTGCGTTTCTGATCAACACCGCACGGGGGGACGTGGTTGACGAAGCCGCCCTGGTGGAGGCCCTGGGCGGTCGCACCATCGCCGGGGCCGGTCTCGACGTCTTCGAGAAGGAGCCGCAGGTCTCCCCGGCGTTAGTCGCCATGGAAAATGTGGTGCTGCTTCCGCACCTCGGCAGCGCCACGCAAGAGACCCGCGTCGCCATGGGCATGAGAGCCCTTGAGAACCTGCGCCTCTTCTTCAGCGGCGCCCCCCTTCGCGACCGTGTAGTATGACCCACACGGCACTCGAGCCCTTCTCCACCGACTCGCTCCCGGAGTCGGCGGATCCGGCCGCGGCGAGTGCCGCGGCGTACGCGCAGGAGGTTGTTGAGCTGCTGTCCACACTGCTCCTCGACCTGGTGCGGGATCGGCAGCCCGAGGTCGAGTCAGTGCTCCGGGGCGAGCGACTGCCCTCCAGCCTCAGTCCTGAGCTGCTCGCGCGAACCCTGCAGGTGCAGGGGATCTGGTTTCAGCTGCTCAGCATCGCCGAGCAGAACGCCGCAATGCGCCGCCGCCGGCAGATCGAGATCGAGCGCGGCTATGACCAGCTGCGCGGCACCTTCGCCCAGGTCGTGTCCAGCGCGGCCGCGAGCGGTGTGAAGCCGTTGGAGATCCGCGAGCTGCTCGACGTCCTCCGCATTCGCCCTGTCATCACCGCCCATCCCACCGAAGCCCGACGAGTCACCGTTCTCGAGAAGCACCGCCGCATCTACCGCCGGCTGGTTGACCTGGAGTCTCCCCGCTGGACTCCCCGGGAGCGCCAGGGACTGGTGGACGGCCTGCGCAACGAGATCGAGCTGCTGTGGACCACGGGTGAGCTCCGCCTCGCTAAACCGACGGTGCCCCAGGAGGTGTTCTGGGGGCTCCACTTCTTCAACGAGACCCTGTTCGAGGCGGTGCCCGATCTGCTGGACAAGCTGGAGCGTGCGCTCGCGCATGCCTATCCGGACGAGCCGTTCAAGATCCCTCCGTTCTTCCAGTTCGGCTCCTGGGTCGGCGGCGACCGGGACGGGAATCCGTTCGTCACCAATGAAGTCACCCGGAGCACAATTCTGGAGAACCGGCTCACCGGACTCAGACGCTACCGGAGGCGGCTCTCCGACCTGGTCCGCGCGCTCAGCATCACCGAGCGCGCGATGCCGGTACCGGACAACTTCCGAGAGGCGCTGGCCCGGGAGTTGGCGGCGACGGGAGAAGGGCAGGAGATCGCCGCCCGCAATCCGGGGGAGATCTTCCGCCAGTATCTTGCCTGCATGGGTCGCCGGCTGGATGTGATGATCACGGCCTCCGAGCAGGGCCAGACCTCACCTGACCCGGCCGGCTATGTCTCCGCCGAAGCGCTGATCACGGACCTCAGGCTGATCGAAGACGCACTGCAAACCGGCGGGAGCGCTTCCCTGGCCGCGACTCTGGTGCGGCCGGTACGGCGGGAGGTCGAGTCGTTTCGATTCTCCACTGTCCGGCTGGACGCACGGGAGAACACCACGAAGCTCAACGCTGCGTTGGCGGATCTCTGGCGGACCGGCGGACCGGCGGACCGGCGGACCGCCGAGCTGCTGCCGGAACAGGGCTCCGATGAGTGGCGGCAGTGGATCGCGGCGGAGCTGGCTCGTCCGCTGACTCCGGCCAGCCGGCCGCCAACGCTGCCGCCGGAGTCGGCCGAGACGCTCGGCATGTTCCAGCTGATCGGCCAGCTGCGGGAAGAGATCGACCGCGAAGCCTTCGGCAGCTTCGTGCTCAGCATGACCCGAAGCACATCCGACGTGCTCGGGGCATACCTGCTGGCCAAGACCGCCGGACTCTTTGGCGACACGGCCGGGGTGGAGAGCTCGACGCTGCCGATCGTGCCCCTCTTCGAGACCATCGAGGACCTGCAGCGAGCGCCGGTGATCATGAAAGAGCTGTTGACCGTGCCCCTGGTGCGCCGGAGCGTGCGGGCCCAGGGAGGGGTGCAGGAGGTAATGATCGGCTATTCCGATTCCAACAAGGACGGCGGCTTTCTCACCTCGAACTGGGAGCTCAGCAAGGCGCAGATCAAGCTCACCCGGGTGGCGCAGGAAGCCGGGGTGCCGATCGCGTTCTTCCATGGGCGCGGGGGTTCGGTGAGCCGGGGCGGCGCGCCCACGGGTCGGGCCATCGCGGCCCAGCCTGCCGGCTCCATCCATGGCAGGATGCGGATCACCGAGCAGGGTGAGGTCGTGTCGTTCAAGTATGCCAACCGCGGCACGGCCCAGTATCAGATCGAGCTGCTGGCGGCCAGTGTGGTGGAGCATTCCCTCAAATCAGAGCGGGAGAAGGCACTGCTGCCGACGGCGGAGTTCGACGAAGCGATGGAGGCGCTTTCCGGGGCGGCGCAGGCGTCCTACCGCGGTCTGGTCGATCACCCGGACTTCTTTGCTTACTACCAGTCCGCCAGCCCTCTGGACGAGCTCTCGCTGCTCAACATGGGGTCGCGGCCCGCCCGGCGCTTCGGGGCCCGCACCCTCAGTGATCTGCGCGCGATTCCCTGGGTATTCGCCTGGTCGCAGAATCGTCACTTCGTCCCGGGGTGGTACGGGGTCGGCAGCGGGATCCTGACCTTCCTTCAGGTCCGGGGTTCCCGCGGCGCGGCACTGCTGGACCGGATGTTCGCCGAGTCGCGCCTGTTCCGCCTGATCGTGGACGAGGTCGAGAAGACTCTCGCCTATGTCGATCTGGGGATCGCACGGGAGTACGCCGAGCTGGTTCCTGACGCCGGAGTGCGGTCGAACATCCTGACGATGGTGGAAGAGGAGTACCATCGCACCATCGAAGCGGTGCTGCGGATCAGCGGGGGGACGGAGCTGGCGGAGCGGTATCCCCGATTCCGTCGCCGGCTGGCTCGCCGGCTGCCCACCATCAATCAGGTGAGCCGCCAGCAGATCGAGCTGCTGCGCCGGTTCCGTGAGTCGGGTGGAGACAAGACCCAGGAAGAGCAGCTCTCGGCGCTGCTGCTGTCGATCAACTGTATTGCGGCGGGGTTTGGGGCGACGGGGTAGAATGCGTGAGCGGGGAAGGAAAAGCCTGAGCGGCTCTGGAGGTCCCCGCTCACGGTGTATCTTTTCCGCTCACGTTGTTTTTTCACCGCTCACACTCTTTCTCCCCTCCTTTTCTTCTCTACTTCCACTCTCAACTGCCCGCACGCCGCATTGATGTCCAGGCCCCGGCTCCGCCGCACCACCGCCTCCACCCCCTGGTTGCGCAGCCGGTCGCCGAAGGCGCGAATGCGGGGTGCAGTGGTCGGAGTCAGGTCAGGGGCCCCGCCCGGATGGAGCGGCAGGATGTTCACCAGTGCGCCCAGCCGGCGGGCGAGCTTGCCCAGCTGTGCGGCGTCGGCGTCGCTGTCGTTGACCCCACCGACCATCACGTACTCGAACGTCACCCGCTTCCGGAACGCCTCCGCCGCTTTCAGCACCGATTCGAGCCCGTACTTGTTCTCGATCGGCATCATCGTGAGCCGCTGGGCCGATGTGGGTGCATGAAGGGAAATCGCCAGGCGGAACTGCTCCGGCCGCCTGGCAAACGCCTCCATGCCAGGAAGGATCCCAACGGTGGACACGGTGATGTGCCGAGCCCCGATGCCGAGGCCATCCCGGTGGTTGAGGATACTGAGCGTCGCGTCTACCGCGGGCCAGTTGAGTAGAGGCTCGCCCATACCCATGAACACGATATTGGTCGGCTTCTCGTCCGGGGTCTGCAGCACGATCTCCCGAACCTGTCCCGCGATCTCGAACGGTGTCAGGTTGCGGCGGAACCCCATGCGGCCGGTGGCGCAGAAGGAACATTTGAGGGCGCACCCGGCCTGCGACGAGATACACAACGTCCGCCGGGTGCCGGAGGGAATGCAGACCGACTCGATGGCCTCGCCATCCGACAGGCGCCAGAGATACTTCCGGGTCCCGTCGGCCGACTGCTGGACGGTATCGGGTGCCAGTCGGGGCAGGGGGAAGGTCTGATCCAGCTCGGCCCGCAGCGTCGTCGGAAGCTCGGTGGCGTGTGCCCAGCTTTCCACCGGTGCCTGCCACAGGCGACGCAGCATCTGCCCGGCGCGGTAAGAAGGCAGGCCGCGCTCGACCACCCAGTCGACCAGGGCCTCCCGGGCTTGCTCCGGGGTCAGGTCGAGCAGGTTGCGAGTCGTGGGGATGGCGGGGAGCGAGCTGGTCATGGTTTGAAAAATAGCACCTTGCACTCCCAACCCGGTCGGGTACCGGAGGCGATCCGTCTCGATCGTCAAGGGCGTCCCATCCCAACTTGGAAGGAGCATCCGCAGCTGGAGGACCGCACCAAGCCAGGAACCGGGCCCGTGAGGGCCGGGATAGGTCCGCCACCCAAACGGGGGCGGCCCATCCGGAGGACGGCGTTAACGGCGGGTCCCCGGTGTCTGCTCCGCATCAAGCAAGCTAACATCAACGATACTAATGCATTGCCCCCCTCCGTCACGCGGTATAGGTTTGTCCGTATGCTTTCCCATCCGAAGCCGTGCTCCTGAGCGAGCTGCTCTCGCCGGACCAGGTGGTTATGCCTGTGGTAGCACGGGACAAGGGCGGCGTCATCGCCGAGCTTACTCGTCATCTCGCCAATCGGTGGGGATGCGATTACCCGGCGTTGCTGGGAGCGGTTCAGGAGCGCGAGGCGGGTGGGAGTACCGGCATCGGATTCGGGGTGGCCATTCCGCACGCGCGGGCGGCCGGGGTACCTGAGTTGAGTGTGGTCTGCGGTATCAGCCCATCGCCCGTGCCCTTCGACGCGATTGATGGCGAGCCGGTCCGGTTGTTTTTCCTGATCGTTGGCCCTCCCGATTCCGCCGGCCAGCACGTGAAGCTCCTCGGGCGGATCGCCAGGCTGGTGCGGCATGAGGACGTGCGCCGCCGGTTGTTCGACGCGACGACGCCGCAGGAGTTCTATACCACCCTGCTCGACGCCGAGGCGCGTTGAGCCCAATCGATCTCTATGGCCAGGCCTTCCGGGCATGAGTGCCACCGCATTACGAACCCACCGCAGTGGCGCACTCACCCGCGCCCAAGTAGGGCAGGCCGTACGTCTCGGTGGCTGGGTTCACCGCAGGCGGGATCTCGGGGGACTGGTCTTCATCGATCTGCGGGACCGGGCCGGCCTGGTCCAGCTGTCCTGTAATCCCGCCTGGACACCGCCGGACGTCATGGAGCGTGCGGCCGGCCTTGGCGCGGAGACCGTCGTGCTGGTCAGCGGAATCGTCCAACTTCGTCCCGAGCCGGCTCGCGATCAGAACCTCACGTCGCGCGAGGTGGAGGTGCACGTGACTGGCCTGGACGTGGTGGGGCTGGCCCAAACGCCGGCCATTCCGGTGGCTCGGAAGGAAAAAGAGGAGCTGCCTGCCGAAGAGCTGCGGCTGCGGCATCGGGTGCTCGATCTCCGCCGGGCGGAGCTCCAGAACAATCTGATTCTCCGCCACCGTCTTATGCAGGCGACCCGCCGGTACTTCGACTCGGAGGGCTTCCTCGAGATCGAGACCCCGATCCTGACCAAGCCCACCCCCGAGGGTGCCAGGGACTATCTGGTACCCAGCCGGGTTCATCCGGGGGAGTTCTTCGCCCTGCCGCAGTCGCCCCAGATTTACAAGCAGCTGCTCATGGTCGCGGGTTACGACCGCTATTTCCAGATCGCGCGGTGCTTTCGAGACGAGGATCTCCGCGCCGACCGCCAGCCGGAGTTTACTCAGATCGATATCGAGGCGTCGTTCATCGGGGTCGAGGATGTGCTCAAATTCGGCGAGGGAATGGTCGAGGCGATCTGGGCCGAAGCCGGTCACAAGGTGAATCTGCCGATCCAGCGCATGCGGCACGCCGAAGCCATGGAGACGTACGGCAGTGATAAGCCGGACCTGCGTTACGGGCTTCCGATCCTCGATGCCACGGCGGTGTTTCGTGACGCGGACTTCTCGATCACTCGCTCCGCAATCCAGGCGGGCGGCAGGGTGCGCGGGATCAAGGTCCCGGGCGGCGCCACGCTGACCCGGAAGCAGGTGGATGAAGTCGAGGCCTCAGCCAAGGCCCTGGGAGCGGCCGGACTGCTTCGGCTCAAAGCGGCTGGCGGTTCCCTGGAGGGGCCCGCGGCCAAGTATCTCCCGCCCGGCTCTCCCGAGCGACTGGGGATGACCGACGGAGACCTGTGTCTTCTGGTGGCCGGACCCGATCACGTCTCCAGCCCGGCGCTGGACCGAGTGCGCCAGGAGCTGGCTCAAAGGCTCAAGCTCATTCCCGAAGGCGTGAATCGCTTCGTCTGGATCGTGGACTTCCCGCTATTCGATAAGGATCCTGCGACCGGAGTCCTGAGCCCGGTGAACCACCCGTTTACCGCACCGCACCCCGACGATCTGCCGTCGCTGGAGACCGCGCCCGAGAAAGTTCGCGCCCTGGCCTACGACATGGTGCTCAATGGGACTGAGCTGGGTGGAGGTAGCCTCCGTATCGCGGACCCGCAGCTGCAGCGGCGGATCTTCGCGCTGCTCGGCATCCCTGACGCGGAGGCCCAGACCCGGTTCGGGTTTCTGCTCGAGGGTCTGCGCGCCGGCGCGCCACCCCACGGCGGGTTCGCCTTCGGGATGGACCGAATCGTGATGCTCCTCTCCGGAGCAGGCTCGCTGCGCGATGTGATCGCGTTCCCGAAGACGACTGCCCAGCGCGCCCTGTTCGAGGGGGCACCGACGTCAATCGACCCGGCCGATCTTCGAGCCCTTCATCTGGAGGCCACAAGGGGAGAAGTGAGAGGTAAGAAGTGAGAGGGGTGCTCCACCAGGTCGTCCCCTCTTACCTCTCACCTCTTACCTCTTGCCTTCAAAAATATGGCTGACGACATCCACACCCGTATGTCCGCGGAGGGCGCCGATCCGTTGCTCTTTGCGGGGGTAAATGACAGCAATCTCCTGGAGCTCCAGCGCACCCTGGGGGTGCGGGTTTCGTTTCGGGGCGAGGCGGTGACGCTCTCGGGATCTTCCGAGCAGGTGGAGCGTGCCGGCCCGGTGGTGCAGGGGCTCCTCGACCTGGCCCGCATGGGCGAGCCGGTCACCCCGGACGACGTCTACCGACTGGCGTCGGAGAGTCCCAATAGCGAGCTGCCGGCGCAGACTTCCGACGGCAAGATCGTGCTCCCTGGTTTGCGCCGCGCGATCGTTCCCAAGACTCAGGGCCAGCGGGAATATCTGCAGGCCATCAGTGGGCACGACATCGTGGTGGGCATCGGGCCCGCCGGCACCGGCAAGACATACCTCGCCGTGGCGAAGGCGGTGGAAGCGCTGGCTCGCAAGCGCGTCAAGCGGATCATCCTGGCCCGGCCGGCCGTGGAGGCCGGCGAGTCGCTCGGATTTCTCCCGGGAGACCTCCAGGCCAAGGTCGATCCCTATCTGCGGCCGCTGTATGACGCGCTGGAAGACATGATGCCGCACGACCGGGTACAGCGAGCGCTGGAGACACGCACCATCGAGATCGCGCCGCTGGCCTACATGCGAGGCCGCACCCTGGCAGACGCATTCATCATCCTCGACGAGGCGCAGAACGCCACCGGTGCCCAGATGAAGATGTTCCTGACTCGTCTTGGCGTGAACAGCCAGACGGTGGTGACCGGGGACAAGACCCAGATCGACCTGCCTCAGCGCGAGGACTCAGGCCTGATCCAGATCGAGCGCCTCCTTCCCGGCATCGAGGGGATCTCCTTCTGCTATCTGCATGAGTCCGATGTGGTTCGGCATCGGTTGGTGCGCGATATCATCCGGGCGTACGCGGAGGATCAGAACGGCTGATGCCTGAGCGGTCGAGGGCGCAATTCTGGGAAAGCTGGATCTGGGCCTCACCAGGGGAACGGATGCGGTTTCACCTCGTGCGCTGGGCGCCGTTGCTGGCCGTAGCAGTCCTCACCTATCTGGCGTTTCCCCCACCGATCGGGATTGGCGCACCGGTGCCAGCGGTGGGCGAGATCTCGAGGCGGGCCGTGGTGGCGCCGTTTGCATTCGAAGTGCGAAAGTCTCCCGAGGAAATAGCCCGCGAGGGCCAGTCCCGCGCGCTGACCGCCCAGCCGGTGTACCGCTTCAGCGCCACGGCGTACGACTCCTCCATGGCATCGGCTCGGGGATTTTTTGCTGACTTGGAGCGCGCCAGCGAGTCAGGAGGCGCGGAGGCGGTCGAGGCAGCGATCGCATCACGAGTCCGGCTCGGCCCCGAAGAGACCCGCTTCCTGGCGGACTCCACCCGGCGCCGGCAGCTCCAGGAGGTGGCGACCCACTTCCTGGCTGAAGGGCTCCAGCGCGGCGTGGCCGACGCGGGCGCGATCCGGAGCGAAGTAAACAAGGCCATCTCCCTCCGGAGAGGTGAAACCGAGCGCATCGTCCCGCGCGATTCGATCCTCACCTTTGCCGATCTCATGGAGCAGGCCGAGGCAGCCGGGACCAACCTCCCGACCGCTGTCGGACAGCGCACCCTCCGTCGTCTAGTGGGGGCGTTCTATCACCCCACCATCGTCCTCGACCCTTTCGTCACTACCGCCCGGCGCGAGCAGCTGCGTGGCAGCGTCGACCCGGTCAAGTATTCGGTTCGCACCGGCGAGCGCATCCTGCGGGCGGGAGAGCCGGTGACCGAAGAGGCGCACGCCAAGCTGATCTCGCTGCGCGAGGAACATCGCAGGCGTGGTACGGGTGGGCTCGCCCTCCGGAGTGCGGCCGGAGCGTTGCTCTACAATGCCATCATCCTGAGTGCCTTCTGGCTGCTCATCGTGTTCTACAAGCGGGAGAGCTATGCCCAGCTTCGGGAGATGGCGTTCTTCGCTGCACTGTTCGGGCTGGTCGTCCTGCTCACGGCAGGTCTGGCAGGCCTCTTTCCCGGGCGGCCCGAGCTGATACCGATACCGTTCGCGGCCATCCTGGTGACGATGCTCTATAACGGCCGGATCGGAGTGTTCGCCGCGGTGACCCTGGCGATCCTCCTCGACGGACAGTGGGCGCTGCGCGAGAGTCACATGCTGTTCTTCGGTCTGGTCGGGGGTGTAGCGGGGGCGGTGGGCATCCGGGTCGTGCGGCGGCGGCGGCATCTCTACGTGACGATCGGCGTGCTGGCCGTGGCGAGCATTCTCGCCACGATTTCCATCGGCCTGAGCCAGGGCTGGTCCACCAGGACCATCCTGGGCAGCGGCCTGCTCGGCCTCCTCATGGCGGTGGCCAGCGCCGCCCTCGCGATGATGGTCATGCCGATAGCCGAATCGGCCACGCGTATCACCACCGACCTGACCCTCCTGGAGCTCTCCGACCTGGGCCGGCCGCTCCTCCGGCGGCTGGCACTGGAGGCGCCCGGCACCTGGGCCCACAGCCTGGCCATGGCCAACCTGTGCGAGTCCGCCTGCAACATCATCGGGGCGAACGGACTGCTGGCCCGGGTCGGCTGCTACTACCACGACATCGGCAAGCTCGCGAGCCCGGGCCACTTCGTGGAGAATCAGGGCGGCGGTCCCAATCCGCACGACCTGATGCGGCCCCAGGATTCGGCCAGAATCATCCAGAGTCATGTGGGGGACGGTCTGGCGCTGGCGGAGGCAGCCCATCTCCCGCAAGTTGTGAAAGCCTTTATCCCAGAACATCATGGGACCACCTATATAACCTATTTTCTTAGCCGAGCGCGGGGCAGCGACCCCGATGGGCGGGTGGATCCGGCCGACTTCCGCTATCCTGGTCCCCGGCCTCAATCCGCCGAGACGGCAGTGGCCATGCTGGCCGACTCCGCCGAGGCCGCCATCCGGGTACTGCCCAACCCGACCCCCGAAGCGGTGCGCAGCGCCATCGAGCACCTGGTGCAGCAGAAGCTGGGCTCCGGCCAGCTGGACGATGCCCCGCTCACCTTGCGTGACCTCGACCGGATCAAGCGTGAATTTGCCCGGGTGATGTCGGGGACCTACCACAAGCGCATTGGCTACCCGCGCGCCAGTGGCGGCAACGTCGCACCGGAATTTCAGTCGGCCGAGCGTGAGTGAGGTGGTGGTCAGCGGCCGCCGGCTTCCGTTGTCGCGCGCACTGGTCCGTCGCGTGGTTGAGACGGTGCTCCAGGCGGAGCGCCGCCAGGGACTGGTGTCCGTCACCTTTGTCGGCCGTGACTCGATGCAGCGGCTCAACGCCGCACACACGGGGCACGACCGGCCGACCGACGTGCTGACGTTCGCGCTGGGGAGCACCAGGGGACAGGTGATCGGCGACGTGTACATCTGCCCCTGGGTGGCTCGGCGCGAGGCGCGGGCTCGGGGTCTGCCGCTGAAGGAGGAGCTGATCCGGTTGGTGGTGCACGGGACTCTGCACGCGCTGGGCCGGGAGCATCCCGAGGGCCCGGAACGCACCCGCTCGGCCATGTGGCGGCGGCAAGAGCGCTACGTCGAGGCGCTCGCATGATTCCTTTCTTCCATTTCTTCATCGCACCCATGGTGGCCGCGGCTTTGACGCTGTGGGCCGCATGGCTCGCGCTTGCGGCGGAGGCGGATGCCGATCTGCCGCGCTCGTTGAGCGGGCAGATCGGACCCACCGCCGGGGGATGGACGGTGTCCCGCGACCTGCACGTCGCCCACCTGGCGCTGCTGGTGCTGGCCGGTGCCGCGGCCGGGGTGGCTGTGGCGTGGTGGGCCTGGTCGCCGGCGGCAGGCCTCATGCGGCTCTTCCTGGCCGTGGTGCTGGTCTGGGTCTTGGGCGACCTGGTCCCGCGCCTGCTGGCTGCGGTAGCTCCGGAGCTCACCCTCCCGGCGCGGAGAGCGGCCGTGGCCACTCTGGTTCCGTTTCAGCCGCTGCTGCGGCTGGCCGGATGGGCGGATGCACGCGCGCGGGCGCGGGCGGCGGTGCAGACGACCCGGCAAGCCGGCGCGGCGCAACGGGACATGCTGCTGGGCGTTTTCGCGCTGGCCGACACCACGGTGGCGGAGGTGATGACGCCCCGGATCGACATCATCGCCGTGGACTCCGCCTCCGAGCAGGAGGAAGTGGTCAAGACCCTCCAGAGCTCGGAGCATGCCCGCCTGCTGGTGTACGACGGGCACCCGGATGAGGTGGTGGGAGTCGTGTATGCCAAGGACATCCTGGCATTGGGTCCCACGGACACTCGCCACTGGCGAACGCTCATCCGGCCCGCCGCGTTCGTACCCGAGGCCAAGACGCTCGACCGCCAGGTGCGCGATTTTCAGCGTGGCCCCAGCCACCTGGCGGTGGTGGTGGACGAGTTTGGTGGTACCGCCGGGATCGTGACGCTCGAGGACATCCTGGAGCAGATTGTCGGTGAGATCCAGGACGAATACGACATCGACGAAGTGGCACCGATCCAGGTGATGAGCGAGGACCAGTGGCGGGTAGAGGGCGGGGTGGCCCTCACCGAGCTGGAATCCACCCTGGGGCACAGCTTCGACCGCGACGATGTGAGCACGGTGGGCGGGCTGGTGCTGGCGGAGTTTGGCCGGGTGCCTCGCGTCGGCGAATGGATCGACGTGGAGGGATTCCGGCTGGTGGTGGAGCACGTCGTCCGGCGCCGGGTCAAACGGATCGCGGTTCATCGCCAGTCCATCGAGGCCAGCATCGCCTCTGAAAAGGCGGGCCGATGACCTGGCTGGCGATCGCGCTGGGAATCGCGCTCACCGCGTTCGGCGCCACCGCGGGCGCGGCCCTCATCACGGTAAGCCGGGCAGAGCTGACCCGCGCCGTGGGACGCCGGCTGCGTGGTGCAGCGCCGTCGCTCAGCGGCCTGGCCCAGATCGACTATTACCTCACCGCCGCCTCGGCCACCACGTCGCTGGGCGTCCTGTTGCTCGGCGCCGCGGTGCCGGGGCTCCTGGCCGGCTCCGGCGCACCCCGCCTGGTCGTGGCGGTCGCGTTGCTCGCGGTGCCATTGGTCCTGTTTGCCGCCTACCTGGTTCCCCGCTGGCTGACCCAGCCGTGGGCCGAGACAGTGGCCGACCGCGTCATTCCGGTTCTCCGTCCCTGGTCGCGAGTGCTCGGACTCCTGCTGCCGGCGCGGACCGCTACCCGGCCGACCGATCTCCGGTCCATCTGGCGGGAGGGTGCCGCTGTGGGCGTCGCCGATGACCACGAGTTGATGATGATCGGCGGAGTCATGGCCTTCAGCGCGCGGCCGGTGCGCGAGGTGATGACGCCCCGGACCGACATCGTGGCGATCGAGGAGGACGCTCCACTGGAGGAGATCCGCCTGGTCTTCGCCGGCAGCGGCTACAGCCGGATCCCGATATTCCGGGAAACGCTCGACGACATCATCGGCATGCTCCACGCCTTCGATCTCTTCAAGCTCAAGCCGGGAGATCCCCTCCCCATCCGCCCGGTGGCAGTGACGCCGGGCAGCCGGAGCTGCGGCGATCTCCTGCTCGACATGCAGCGCGAGCGGCGCCATCTGGCAGTGGTGCTCGACGAGTTCGGCGGCACACTCGGCATTGCCACGCTCGAGGACCTCCTGGAAGAGCTGGTCGGCGAGATCTTCGACGAGCACGATGAGGAGGTTCACGCCGCTCCCGGCGCCATGGGGGCGGTGTTCGAGACCGACGGCAACGTGTCGCATGAAGCGGTTCAGGAGCGTTTCGGCGTGCTCCTGCCCTCCGGACGCTCCACTACCATCGGCGGCCTGCTGGTCGAGTGGGCCGGACGGATTCCCGGCGCCGGCGAGCGGTTCGTGGTGCGCGGCCTGGAGTTCGACGTCATCCAGGCGTCGCCCACCCGCATCGAGCGCCTGCTGATCCGCTCCAGCCCCAGCCCAGCGGTTCCCCTCCTTCCGGGCACATCATGAAGAAGCTGCTTCAGCCCTCCGGGCACGTCATGAAGAAGCTGCTCCAGAAGATGGTAGACCTGGTGCGCAAGGGCGAAATGGCGCTCTTCGTTCGCCGGGCGCACGACATCGAGCCGGCCGACCTGGCCGAGGTGCTGTCCGCCCTGGACGACGACGAACGCCTTGCGGCAGTGCAGGCGCTGCCCGCCGAGCTCTCCAGCCACGCGCTGGCCGAGATGCCGGAGGAGGCGCACGCCTCCGAGACCCTGGCCGCGCTCGATCCGGGACAGGCGGCGGAGATTGTCGGCGAGCTGGACGACGACGACGCGGCCGACATTCTGGGTGAGCTCGATCAGCATCAGCAGGAACAGATTCTTTCCGGTGTCCACGCCCGGGCCGAGGTGGATCGGCTCCTCCGCTATGACGAGGAGACCGCCGGCGGTCGGATGACCACCCACGTGGTGGCCGTGCCCGACACGGCCACCGCGGAGCATGCGTTGGAAGAGATCCGGCGGCAGGCGGAGGAGGTGGAGGACTTCTACCAGGTGTTCGTGGTGGATAAGGACGGCAGGCTGGTCGGGGTCCTGCCGTTCAAGGACCTGGTGATCAGCCGCCCGGAACGGCCGGTCCGAGCGTTCATGGCCGACGCCGATATCTCGGTCACGCCGGACCTGGACCAGGAGGAAGTCGCCCGCCTGATGGCGCGCTACAACCTCCCCAGCGTGCCGGTGGTGGACGACCAGGGGCATCTGCTGGGCCGGGTGACCTTCGACGACGTGATTGACGTGGTGGAGGCCGAGACCACCGAGGACCTGCTCAAGTTCGGCGGCGTCTCGGCCGACGAGGATCTGGCAGCCGGCTGGAAAACCGCGGTCCGGAGCCGCCTGCCCTGGCTCTCGCTGAATCTGCTCACCGCCTTTCTCGCGGGTGGTGTGGTCTACTTCTTTCAGGACACCATTCAGCATACGCTTGCCCTGGCGGTGTGGATGCCGATCATCGCGGGCATGGGGGGCAACGCCGGTACCCAGGCGCTCGCCGTCACGGTCCGGCGGCTCGCGCTGGGACTGATCCCGGTAGATGTGTTCACCCGGGTCGTGGGTAAGGAGATCCTGGTGGGCCTGACCAATGGTCTCGTCATGGGCCTCGCCGTCGGAACCGTGGCGACCCTGATGGGCGAGGGCGCCCGACTCGGCCTGGTCGTCTTCCTCGCCATGATGGGCAATCTGGCGGTGGCCGGATTCGCCGGCGCATTCATTCCGATCGTCCTGGAGCGATTCGGCATCGACCCCGCGGTCGCCTCCTCGATCTTCGTGACGACGTTCACCGACGTCTGCGGCTTTCTGTTGCTGCTGGGCCTGGCCGGCTGGATGCTGTTG
The DNA here is from genome assembly GCA_963742755.1 of uncultured Gemmatimonadales bacterium. GTDB lineage: Bacteria > Gemmatimonadota > Gemmatimonadetes > Gemmatimonadales > GWC2-71-9 > CAVVWJ01. The sequence continues at coordinate 48,281 of CAVUMU010000010.1, read as the reverse complement.
TAGGGCTATTGGCCAGGGGCTATTGGTCAGGGCGGGGTGCCAGGGCTCTTTCTTCGACGGAAGAGTATCGGATGATGACTAGCGGGCTTCAGGCGCTGCGCTCCGTGACCAGCCAATAGCCAATAGCCAAAAGCCTCCTAGATGCTCGTCCCGAAGCTCGTAACCACACTCAAGACCTACAACCGCGAGCAGTTCCTCGCGGACCTCACTGCCGGCGTCATCGTCGGCATCGTGGCACTTCCCCTCGCCATCGCCTTTGCCATCGCCAGCGGCGTTACGCCGGACCGGGGTCTCTACACCGCGGTCATTGCCGGCTTTATCATCTCGGCGCTCGGCGGCTCCCGGGTGCAGATCGGCGGGCCGACCGGCGCCTTCGTCGTGATCGTCTACGGCATCGTGCAGAGGTTCGGGGTTGACGGGCTGTTGGTCGCCACGCTCATGGCCGGCCTCATCCTGATCGGGTTCGGCCTCGCCCGAGTCGGCGGCGCCATCAAGTTCATTCCGTTTCCGGTCGTCACCGGTTTCACCAGCGCCATCGCGGTGATCCTGACGGTCCAGCAGCTGCGCGATGTCCTGGGACTTCGGCTGCCATCCGCGCCAGCGGAGGTGATCGAGCGGCTGCTGGTGTATGGCCGGAACATCGGAACGACCAACCCGGTTGCGGTGGCGATCTCCGCCGGTACCCTCCTCATCCTGGGGCTCTGGCCGAAAATCGGCCGCAGGATTCCCGGACCGTTCGTCGCCCTGGTCGTGACCACGGTGGCGGTTCAGCTGCTGGACCTGCCGGTGGAGACCATCGGCTCCCGTTTCGGCGAGATTCACGCCGGATTTCCCCGGCTCACGCTGCCTTCGACCTCACTGGCCCAGATCCGTGAGCTGGTCGGCCCCGCCATGGCCATCGCCGCGCTGGGCGCCATCGAGTCGCTGCTGTCGGCCGTGGTGGCCGATGGCATGATCGGCGGACGCCATCGCTCCAACATGGAGCTGATCGCCCAGGGGGTTGCCAACATCGCCTCGCCGCTGTTCGGCGGGATTCCCGCCACCGGTGCCATCGCCCGAACTGCCACTAACGTCAAGAGCGGGGGGCGGACTCCGGTGGCCGGCATCGTCCACGCCTTCACCCTCCTGATCATCACGCTCTTCCTGGGGCACTGGGCCGCGCTGGTTCCGCTGGCGACGCTCGCCGCCATCGTACTCTGGGTGGCGTACCGGATGGCGGAGTGGCGGGTCTTCCGGAGCGAGCTCAGCGCGCCCAGGAGCGACGCGATCGTGATGGTGGTGACCTTTCTGCTCACCCTGCTGGTGGACCTGACCGTTGGCATCGGGGTCGGCATGGTGCTGGCTTCGTTCCTGTTCATGAAGCGGATGGCCGAGGTCACCAACGTGACCCTGGTGTCCCGGGAGCTCCAGGACGCCGGGCCAAGCAGCGATCATTCGGGCGCCATCTATCGGCGGAACATCCCTCCGGGCGTGGAGGTCTACGAGATCAACGGCCCCTTCTTCTTCGGCGCCGCCGAGAAGTTCAAGGACACGCTGAGCGAGGTCTCCAGGAAGCCCAGGGTGTTGATCATCCGCATGCGCCACGTGCCCGCAATCGATTCCACCGCAATGCACGCCCTCCGGGACCTGGTGAGGCGAACGCGGCGGGACGGCACACTGGTGCTCTTCTCGGAGGTTCATGCGCAGCCACTGGTGGCGCTGGAACGGTCGGGGCTGCTGGAGGAGATCGGAGCGAAGAACCTGTTCGGCGACGTGGATCAGGCGCTAACCGCGGCCGGCGCTCACCCGGGACTGCCTGCCCGGCAACAGAAGGACTAGATGCATCTGCAGCAGCTTCTCATCCAGTATGGTCTGATTGCGGTCTTGGTCGGCTCCGCCTTCGAGGGCGATTTCACCCTGCTTCTCGCCGGCGTGGTCGCCCATCTGGGCATCTTCTCTTTTCCCCTCGCGGTGGCGGCCGGAGCCCTCGGTAGCCTGGTGGGAGACTGCGCCTGGTACTCCCTGGGCCGGTTTCGCGGGCCACGATTCCGGGAGGGCCGGCTCTACCGCCGGGTGGGACCGACGATTGAGCGGTTGGCAGCGCAGCTGGGGCCCTGGCAGCTCCTGGCGGCGCGCTTCGTCTATGGGACCAAGAGCGCCAGCATGATTTTCTGGGGCCTGCACGGGCTCCCGTTCCGCCGGTTCGTCTTGATCGATACCGTGGGCTGCGTGCTGGGCTCGCTGGTGTTTACCAGCCTGGGCTATCTGCTAAGTGGCAGCGCCACGGCGCTCCTGGGTCACGTCAAGCGGGTCGAGCTATGGCTCCTGGGCGCGGCGATCGTCGGGGGGCTGATCGTCTTCATCATCGACCGGACCGCCAAGCACAAGCTGCATCTCGACGAGGACGGACAGACGGACGGGCGGTCGGGCGGTCAGGGCAGGATATAGAGACTCCTCATCCCGGGCGCAGCCATTTCACGTCTCCGGAATAAGATATTCGCTCTGGACCAGGCCGCTGGCGTACTGCCGTGTCGCTACGTGCTTGAGGGCTATATCGCCAGAGAGAGGCCCGAACAGCGGGATCCCGCTGCCGATGAGCACAGGAATGCGGGTAATGATGAGGCGCTGGATCAGTCCCGCCTGGAGAAATCGCTGAATGGTGATCCCGCCGTCCACATAGACATGCCGCACCCCTCGTTCGGCTAGCTGCGACACGATCTCCGCCGGGGCCCCGGACATATGTTCGACCATGGCGCCGGCCGGGGCAGGAGCGAGCGCTCGAGTGCTCAGCACGAACACGGGCTTCTTCCCATATGGCCACCCATCGAAGGCGAGAACCGTCTCATAGGTATTCCGGCCGATAACTAACGCATCCACCGAGGCGATGAAGGCCTCGTAGCCGTGCTCTTCGACACCTTCGGTAGGCAGCCAATCGATGTCGCCATTGGTCCGGGCGATGAAGCCGTCGAGGCTGGTGGCAATAAAGACTGACGCTTCTAGGAACGGCACAGGCCCTTGGGTGTCCAATCCGTCGCCAGCATGGACCGCGGCTGCGAGGAGTCCTGCAAAATGAGCACCAGCGAACGGCGCACGGCCGTCCCTGTTCCCGTCAGGATCATCGGTAGCCCCCCGGGGACCATCACACCCGGCCCTCCCGCCCGCTGCACGAGCTTGCCTTCCGGAGTTTCCAGGCATTGCTCGCCCTCCAGGGTAAACCAGGCCTCTACTCCCGCGTGGCGATGCACCGGGGATCGCATGCCCGGGCGGAAAACGCCCTCCATATAGACGGCTGTGAAGTTGTCGGCGTCGACCAGGGGCAGTGGGCCCGCCAGGGCGATCCGTTTCCCGCTCGCCGGTCGCCACCCGGCCTCCGCGATAGTGAAGAGCCAGATGCCCCCCAGGGACCGAACCACGGTGCTCCGCGCGCCCTTGGCAGCCTCGGCCAGCACCAAAGTAGAGTAGGCGTCGATATGCCAGTAGAGGGCTGAATCCCTGGGCAACGCTCCCAGCTCCTCGCGAGCCGTAATGAAGCAGCCGAAGGCGCGCCCGGCACGCTGTGCGACAGGCTCACAGCCTTCGGTCTGAGCCAGCGCCGAAGGCGTCATGATAGAGACCATGCCGGCCATTAGCCCGAGGAGGCGGATGGTTGCGCGGGCAGCAGGACAATTCATCGAACCTGCCTCGGTTTCGCCGTTTGGACGGTCAGCACGCCGATCAGGACAAGGACCCCGCCGAGTATGGTGGAGACAGCGACCGACTCGCCCAGAAGCGCAACTGCCGCCGCGAGCGTGACCAACGGCTCCAGGTACAGGAACGCGGCCACCTGCGAGACTTCGATGCGTTCCAGCGCCGCGTACCAGAGCAGATAGCCGAGTCCTGAGCACCCGACACCCAGGAAGACGATGGCGACCATGCTGGTCGAGGACAAGGCTCGATACTCCTGCCAACCTGCCGAGCTCACAAAGAATGGGATCATCAGGGCCCAGCCGGCGAGCATGGCTCCGGCGGTCGCCCGGGCGCTGCCGAGCCGCTTGAGAGTCTTCGGGCCCAGGATGGTATAGATCGCCCAGGTTACCGTACTGGCGAGGACCAACAAATCCCCTCGCGTCGCAGGCAGCGCGAGGACCCGGGGTGAGAGCTCACCCCGGGTGATGACGAGCAGCGCCCCAGCGGTCCCGAGGAACAAACCAACAACCTTCCTTGGGCCGAAGCTCTCGCCCAGAAAGACGGCCGCCAGCAGCGCCGACCAGATCGGGGTCAGGCCAATCAGCCATCCCGTTCGTACCGCGGTCGTCAGGGTGAGGCCGTGTACCTGGATCATTTGATGCAGAAAGATGCCCACAAAGCCCATCACCGCCAGCATCGGCCAGGCATGCCGGGGTGGGACGAGCGCCTCTCGCCGGAGCGCGAGAATCAGGAAGAGGACGGCAGTGCCGAGCGCGAAGCGAGTAAAGATCAGGGTAATAGGCGAGACTTCCCGCAGGGCGGCTTTCGTGGCGACAAACGAGAGTCCCCAGAGAATTATCGCGGCGAGTGCGCCAAGCCTGGCGGCGAGCAGCGATCGTTGCGTCAAGGACTGGATCTTGCCGCTCGCTGTGGAGAACAGGTTTCGTACTTCGATCTCGGCGCTCATTCCCCGGCCAACATCTCCTTCAACGCACCCAGCCGGTCGGCCCAGTACTCCTTCATGCGAGCCGACGCGGCTTTATCCGGCAGTTTGCCGTGCTGGATCGCGACCAGGCTCTTCCTGGGCCCCTTGGCCTCGAATCCCACGACGACCGAGGTCCGGTCTGGCCAGGTCATCCGGATCGACCTGCCCCGAGTAGCGGTGCGGACCGCCAGGTCCACGCCGGGCAGCCAGCGGGCCCGCACTCGCGCGCTGTGGAAAGCGCTGTACAGCCGGCCAAGCGGCACCGGGAACGTCTTGCTCTTGTTGGCTTCGAACGAGCCGTCCCGGCGTTGTCCGACTGCCCGGAGACCCTTGATGCGCTCGTAGCCCACGGCGACGGTCTGGGCCCACCATCCCGGGACCTTGTACTTCTCAACGACATACCGGGCAATCTCTCGGTGAGGCCAGGTGTGGGCCTTCTGGTGATCGAGCGACTTGACCCAGCGCTCCCAGGTGCAGCCGGTCTTCTCCTTGAGAATCGCGTCGCTCCTGCCGGCGAGTCTGGCATAGTCGGCTGGAGCAGGGGACACGGGAACAGCAGGGGTTTGTTTCCGGAAGTGTGTGCGGGCGGTGGTGTAGGATTCGCCCGTCTTCTGCATGCGCCCGCGAACCAGGCGCTTGAAGTCTTTGTCGGTAGGCATCGGTGGGGGCCTTTGGTCAGGCCACAGGCGACACGCCCCCCAGCGACGACGCCCGCGGCGTCCCAAAGGATTGATGCAGACGGATCCGGGAGTGTGCCCCCCTTTGCCTCACGAGGACCCCGGCTGGGGCAGGGCCGACGAGGTTGGGCGCGGATCGTTCGCCCCTGCCCTTATAGTGCAACTTCCCTCCTGCGGCGGCAAGGGTGGAACCACTACTGCAACTCCTCCAGCCGCTTCTTGGCGACCTCGATCTTTTCCTGCCAACGGGACGGGGCGATCGCCAGGAACCGGGTAAGCGATCGCTTCGCCTCCACGCGATCCCCCCGAACGATCTGGACCATTCCGGTCCAGAAGGCGACCTCCGCCAGACGCGGGTTCGCCGCGCCGGCACGGCCGAGGGCGTCCATCGCCAGGTCAAGGTCATTGGCCAGGCCGGCAGTGACGCCGAGATCGAGGAGGAGGCTGGGGTCCTCCGGATTGGCGTTCACCGCATGCTGCCGCTCTGCGATGGCCTCGGCCCACTGCTTGCTCTCTTGGTAGAGCCCGGCCATCCGCACGTGGGCCATGTACACGCCAAGGTCCTGCTCCAACACGGTACGGAACATCGCGATGGCATCCTCCCTTTTGCCCTGGGCTTGCAGCAGGATCGCCTTGATATAGCGGTATTCGTTGGTTCGTAACTCGGTGAAGACGAGGCCCTTGTCGTTCTCGCGTTCGTACCTCTCCTGCTCTTTCAGCAACCGGTCGATCCCTTCGATCGCCTGATCGATCTTGCCGATCCGGGCCGAACACAGTGTCTTGAACCAAGAAACATTCTGCGGGAGGGGGCCGCGTGCGACGACCGCCCATCGCCGCTCCAACTGTTCGAACCCCCGGCAGGCCTGGGTGTAGCGCCCGGTAAAGATGTCGTCGTAGGGCTTCTGGAAAAGCTCGTAGAGCTCGGGATAGTCGAAGCGCCAGAGCGCCTCGCCGCGCGGTGTCACGGCGCCGATGACGCGGAGATCAACGAAGGGATTGATCAAGAAGGCGCGTCGGTACTCCCGGTAAGACTCTTCTACCGGCGCCTTCCACTCCTCCGGTACTCTGTCCCACTCCTTCCACAGCTTCGGCCGGCGTGAGTAGGGCAGATAGGCCAGCGCCAGGTGCGGCTCGGCGAACTTCGGGTCCAGAAACATGGACAGCCGCAGCGACCGCTCTGCGTCCTCGTATCGCCTCTCATTCCAGTACGCCAGGGCGAGGTAGTAATGGGTGATGGCATCGTTGGAATCCCGCGCCGCCGATTCCTCCAGCACCTTCAACGGGAAGGGGACAGGAATCCGCTGCGACGCCAGGGGAGGAGCGCCGAGGACGCACAATACGGCCAGGAGCGATGACGTCCGGGTCATGGCGGATCTACCTGCAAGGCAAATGGGAAGGCTGGTGGTGTAGGGTTGGCTGAAGATGCATCAGCCCACGCGACGCCGTCAAGCAACTGCACGCGCTTGCAGCACCCATCTAGCCTGCCTGCCCGCTACGCGATAGCTTCGCCAACGATGAGCACAGTCGGTCACACCGCCGCGATCCTGATGTCCTTCCTCCTCGCCACCGCCTGCACGCGGCAGGTGTCCCGGGAGTCGCGCGCGGCGAATCTGGACGTGCCCGCCTGGGCAGGGGATGCGGTCTGGTATCAGATCTTCGTCGAACGCTTCCGAAACGGCGATCCGTCAAACGACCCGACCGCGCACGACATCGAAGGTGTGACCGACGAGCGACCGCCCGACGGCTGGCGGCCGACGCCGTGGTCGCAGGACTGGTACGCCCAAGAGCCATGGGCCAGGGCGACCGGGAAGGACTTCTACTCCACCGTGCAGTCCCGCCGCTACGGCGGCGATCTCCAGGGGGTGATCGACCGGCTCGACTATCTGCAGGACCTCGGGGTCACCGCCCTCTATCTCAATCCGGTGAACGACGCGCCGTCGCTCCACAAGTACGACGCCCGGAACTACCGCCACATCGACCGCAACTTCGGCCCCGACCCGCGCGGCGATGAGGCCCGCATGGCCGCCGAGAATCCCGTGGATCCGGCCACCTGGAGCTGGACCGCGGCCGACAGCCTCTTCCTGGGACTCGTGCGCGAGGCCCACCGCCGGGGCATGCGCGTCATCATGGACTATTCCTGGAACCACACCGGGATCACCTTCTGGGCCTGGCAGGATGTGCTCGAGAAGCAGCGCGCGTCGCGGTTCGCCGACTGGTATGCGATCGAGCGCTTCGATGATCCGGCCACGCGGGACACCAACGAGTTCCGCTACCGCGGCTGGGTCGGAGTGCCGTGGCTGCCGGAGTGGAAGAAAGTCGGCCGCCCGGAGGGGAAGACCCACGGTCCGATCGAGGGCAACCTGGTTCCCGGCGTCCGGGATCTGGTGTTCAACGTCACCCGGCGCTGGCTCGACCCCAACGGCGATGGCGATCCCTCGGATGGGGTGGACGGGTTCCGGCTGGACGTGGCCGAGATGGTCCCACTCGGCTTCTGGCGCGACTATCGCCGATTCGTCCGGAGCCTCAACCCCGAGGCATACCTGGTCGGCGAGGTATGGTGGGAGAAATGGCCGGACACCATCTGGGACCCGGCGCCCTGGCTCCAGGGTGACGTCTTCGACGCCGTGATGAACTACCGGTGGTACATGCCAACCCGGGGCTTCTTCGCGAAGGCGCCCGCGGTCCTCACCCCCACAGCGTATGCGGCAAGCCTGGACTCATTGGGCATCGGCATCGAGCCCGCGCAGCTCAAGGTGATGATGAACCTGACCGCGAGCCACGACACTCCGCGCTTCGGCACTTCGATCTACAACCCCGGCCGCTACAAGTTCCACAACTCCCCCCGCGAGGACCCGGGGTATCGGATCGACCGGCCCGACGAGCTCACCCGCCGGCTTCAGCAGCTGATCCTGGTCCAACAGTTCACCTACATTGGGGCCCCGCACATCTGGAACGGCGACGAGGTTGGGATGTGGGGTGCGGATGATCCCGACGAGCGGAAACCGATGATATGGTCCGATCTGCGCCACGACGATGAGGTCGTGCACCCCTTCGGCCGGCGGCGGCACAAGGATCGGGTCATGCCGGACACCGCGCTCTTCCGGGTGTACCAGGAGCTGATCGCCCTGCGGAAGCAGAATCTCCGGCTCCTGGTCGACGGGAAGCTGAACTGGCTTGTGACTGACGATCAGCGGGGGGTGCTGGTGTACGACCGTGTGTTGGGAAACCAGCGCGCGATTGTCGCCTTTAACGTATCTGACGCGCCACAGGAGGTTTCACTTGCGCTGGAGGGGGGCTATCGCGACGCGTTCCCGGCGGGGGGGACGGCGAGCGTGGCAGGGGGGAAGCTCCAGGCTAAGCTACCGTCCAAGTCGGCGAGGGTGTGGATCCGGGAATGACTCCCTAACTGCAACTGCGCACCACGGAGACACGGAGAACACGAGATCAGGCCGCGCCCGGGAGCCAGAATCACCTTGGCCCAGTCGTCGAGCGGGCGCTCCCCGGCCTCGGCGTTTCGCCCAGGGGCCAAGTTTCCGGGCGTGCCGTTGCGGCGGCGACCGACGTGAGGGACGACGCGAGCCTGGACGCACTGTTTCGCCAGACGGTGCTCGAGTTCGGCGGGCTCGACTGCCTGTTCTACACCGCGGGCTGCCGCCCGGTTCGCGCCGGTCACCGAGATTCGGCGGGAGGACATCCAGCGCCAGCTCAAGGTTCATTACCTGGGCGCAGTCTCGGCCATCGGCCGAGCAGCGGCAGTGATGCGGCGCCGCTGCTGGGAGCGACAGTTTTCGGTTCACCACCGGAGACATCCTGACGACAGATGGGGGACTGCCCGAGGCGTTTCCCCGGCAAGCTACCAGCCACGCTCAAGGAGAGCGCGGCTTCCGGAGCGGCCACACGCGAATGGTCGTCGAGAACCCTTTCTGCTTGGTATCCATCACCGACTGCCACCAGGCCTGGGTCTTGTCGGTCAGCCGCTGGTCGAGGCTGTCCGTGACATCCGTGTCGAGCCCGCCCGAGAACTGGTCCAGCCAGTAGATCTTGCCTCCGGCCGCCCGGCGGTCCACCAACAGCAGTACGCTGTGGTAGCCGTCCATGACCGACATGCCGTAGGCGAACCAGCAGCCATCGGTGTCCGAGAGCCTGAGTACCGTATCCTGCACGCTGTCCTTGAGTCGCTCGGGCCGGAGTGTGCCCGCGGTCCGATTGCGCCGGTCCAGGAAGTCCAGCTCGGTCGGGGCGGTCGCGAAGCCCTGATCGCGCAGCTGCTGCATCGCCTGGTCGACGCTTTCGGTGGTGAGCGCGGCCATCTGGACCCGCCGGTCGCTGGTCCCCCGCGCGCGATTCTGTTTGACTTGCAGCGGCAGGAGCTTGCCGAGCGCGACGTTCAGCATGACGATGCAGCTGCAGCGAGCGCCGCTGTCGGACGCCGCGGCGGCGATGTTCTCCGCGTAGGCCGCCGCCACGCTCTCGATCTCCGTCTGGGTGAAGCACCGGGTCCAGGTCGCTTTCTCCTGGGCCACGGGTGCCGCCCGGGCCATGACGCGTTCCGCCAGGTCTGCCACTTCGGGTTCGAGCGCAGCGCCGCTGGTACTCTCGGCGTGGTCCACGCCCCCCAGGTCGAGTTCCTCCACGGACCACTCGACCGGCTCGCCGGGAAAGATGCGGCGGGTGGGAGCGCTGCTCTCGAGCAGCGCCAGCTCGCTCTGCCCATAGCCGCCCAGCGTCGCCCCGGTCAGTTGCTCCACCATCGGGTTCGCTGCCAGGACCGCCGCCGGCGCGCCCGCGGTGGCCGAAGCGCCCACCCAGCCGGAAACCTCGGGGGACGCGCTGCCCGATCCCAGGCCGAGCTCCTCGAGAATGCTCTCCATGGCCAGCTCGCGGCCCGTCGGCTTCTGCGCGGCAGGCGCGAGCGACGAGCGAAACTCCACCATCTGGATGGTGCCGTCCAGCGAGAGGTCCAGCCGGGCATAGCCCGGGTCCACGCTCATCCCGCCGGTCTTGCGCTCCGCTTCGGTCGGCGGACGGCTCATGTTGTTGCCGCGGGGTCCGCCGCTGGTCGTGTTGACGTAGAGCGGCCCGGTGAACGCATCGGGTGTGCGCACGATTGCGGGTGGTGTGGCTCCGCGCACCGCGGGCTCGACCACCCCGCGCACCAGCATCTCCCCGGCCAGGAGCGGGCCGCGGGTCGCCGGAGCGGTGTACGCCGCGTAGAGGCCGTTGCGATGAATGTGTCCCGAGAAGACGGCCCGCACCCCGCGCTTGGGGTCGGCTACCTGCTTGATGAACCAGTCGCGCCACTCGACGAACGAGCCGTAATCCGTATCCATCCCTGCGTCGCCGCCGCGGGGTCGGAGGGCGAAGATCGGGTGCCCGTTCCACGGCTCCTCGGTCCCGTCGGGCCGCCTGATGCCGTAGTCCGTCCGGCCCCGCGCCTTCCGCTTGTCGGTGTAGGTCTTCCGCCCGGCCAGCATGTCGAGGTTGAACCAGTCGGGATAGGGCCCGATCGGAGGCGAGTGCATGCCGATCAGCTTGGCGCGGCCGGGCGTCTCGAGCAGGTGCGTCACCAGCCGTTTCTGCAGTCCGCTGAGACAGCGCTTGGCCTTGGGCCCGGGGTTCGACGCGGTCTCCAGCTGCCACAGCATGTAGGGCCACTCCCTGCCCTGGAAGACGATCGGAAAGAGCACGTCCTCGTCTTCGGCCCAGTCCAGCATGAGCAGCTGGTGCCCGCTGGGCAGCACGAAGGCGTAGTCGAAGAACGGGTTGATCGCCAACAGGTACCAGGCCACGGATTCAACTGTGGTCTCCGTGGGACTGCCCGGCTCATCCAGCGTGCGGGTCTGAGTCACGAGCTTGGCAAAGGCCTTGAGGGCCGATCCCGGCTCCTCGAGGATCAGTTGAGCCTTGCTCTCGGCCGCCGTCTGGTAGGAGAACTTGCGCTTGTGGCCCTCTCCGTGCGCCAGCTCCAGGATGCGCTTCTGCTCCTCGGTCGAGTAGCGGGCGTGATCGTGCAGGAACAGCCTGGGCCCGGGCGCGCCGGCCACCGCGAACGGAGGATAGGGATTGATCCGCCAGTCGTGGTTGCCCAGGCTGGTGTACACCGGCACCCGATACGAGTCGCCCGACGCCAGCAGATCGTGGAACAGGAACCAGTTCCTGTCCTCGTGATAGAGCCGATCGTCCGCCAGGTGCTCGAACTCCCCCCGGCCCCAGTGGCCCCGGCCGTAATCGATGATATCGCCGGTGAGCAGGATGATGTCGCTGTCGCGCTTGACCCCGTCGTATCCCTTGGCAAAGCTGGTGTTCCAGTTGTTGAAGGCGACGTTCCTCCCGCGCCGGAGCAGGTTCTGCTCGTAGACGTCCTCCCGCACCGAGATGTGGGTGTCGGTGAGGTGCCCGACCCGGAGCCGCTCGGTCCGGGCCCGGTCTATAAAGAGAGGGTGCAGGATCTCGGTGCGCTTCCCCTTCACCGGGTTGCCCGACGGGGGGTGCATCGGCCGGTATTCGTACTGGTACTCGTCGAGCAGATACGTTCCCTCGCGCTGCCAGAGGTCGCCCAGCTTCGAGCGCTTCGGGCGGGCGTACTGCTGCAGCAGCAGCGCCATCTCGTCCGACGGTGCCGCTTCCCCGGGGGCGGTGTTGTTCCAGAAGAGATGGTAGAGGCCGTCCGCCAGGCGGGCCGACGCCTGCTCGCTGATCCGGATCTCCTTCAGGTGCGGGAGCCCGAGGCCGCGGTAGAACTCTCGCACCCGGTTGGCGAGAGTCACCATGATGGTTCGTTCGGTCTCGGGACCGGCGCCGAAGAAGATGATCTCTCCGAAACCATCCTGACTATCGGGCAGGGCTTGCGCCGGCCAGATCTCGATCTCGTCCTGGCTGAAGCTCGTGCCTGCGCCCGCGGGAAGGTTTCGCCGGCCGCGCCCGCCCCAGGGAACGTACCGCAGCGCGCCGGCCACCTTGGCGGGGGACAGGACTTCGCGGTTGGTCAGCACCAGCAGAGTGACGCACCGGGTGGCGTCGCTCGACTTGAAGGGAGATCCGCTGGCCTGCGGACGAGGCGCGATCGTCGCCGGGAATCCGAGCGCCGGCCACAGAATCCGCGCCTGCAGCGGCCCCGTCGCTTCAGCCGGCTCGAGCTCGCGGCTGGGCTGGTCGCTCGCGCCGAGCTGGACGACGACCCCGTCGCTCTCCAGGTAATCGCGGTAGCTCGCCATGAGATCTCCCGTTCCGCTGTCAGGGCCAGCCGGCGCCGGACCCGTTACCTCCGCCGACTAGCCACTCCAGCACCGATTCGGCGGGTTCCGTGGGCGCGGTTCGCTGGAGGGTAGCGCTCTCCAGCGCGGCGACGGCGCTCGCCAGCTCGCTTGCGTTTGCGGGCTGGCCGTTCGCGGCGGGCTGCGATTTCGGCTGCTCTCCGTTCGTCGGCGATGTAGCGCGACCGGCATCGGCCCGAATGCCTACCCCGCCCACGGCGCGTCCCACGTCGATCGTGAGCTCGAGCGGGAGGGTCCACACATTTCCCGTGGACTCGGTCCCCAGCTCGTCCGTTCCCAGTTCCCGGCCGCCCGCCGCGGTGCCGGCCTGCCAGCCCTTCTCCGACTCCAGGACCTGTTTCCGCAGCGCGGCCTGGCTGCCCGAGAGGCTCAGCCCCTCGAGGTGCTTGAGGATCCGGCTGATGCGCACGCCCTCGTTGGCAATCCAGTCGATCTGGTTCTTGCCCATGCTCGAGGTGTACACCCGCCCGTCGCGCGCGAGGATCCGGCCCTGGGCATCCTTCTTCGGCACGCCGGAGTGGTGCAGCGCCACGATCTCCCACTGGTCATTGAACACCGGTGACCCCGAGGAGCCGGGCGAGGTGTCGGTGTGGTAGTGGAGATAGTTGTCGAGCACGTCTACCACCTGGTTCTCCCGGAGGGCGAGCTGTTTGCGCTCGCCGCTGGGATGCTGGATGATGGTGACGTACTCCCCGACAATGATCTTCCCCTCGGCGGCGGACAGCCCGTTCCATCCATATGGGGCGATCTTGCGGAGGTCGCCCTTGAGGGCCACCAGGCTGAAGTCCAGCGTCCGGTCGGTGGTGAAGAACGCGGCGGGGTCGAAGCTCGCGAAGATCGAGGTCTGCAGCTTCCCGTCGACGCCCTCCTGGAAGTCGAACTCGACCCGGCTGTAACCGGTCGACGTGGCATCGGTCAGCACGTGGTTATTGGTGAGCATCAGCCGGGGCGATACCAGGAACCCGGTCCCGTACCCCGCGTGGGTGCCGTCCGAGGCACGCACGTCTATCCGCCCGACGGTTCGTGCGATCCTGAGCGCGAGCTCGAGGAACCGGACGCTCATGAGGTCGTTCTTCCCTATGATGCGCTCCAGCGCCGAGACGCCCGGGCCCTGGGCCGGCAGGCCCGCGCCTTCGGTCTCGATGATCGCCCGGGCGACGTGCTGGATCCGTTTGCGCACCCGGTCGGGATCGTCCGCCTGCAGCACCTCCCCTGCGCGAATCTTGCTCTCCCGCTCCTGCCGGATGGCCTGTCGCTCGGCGAAGCGGCCTTCGGTCTGTTGAATGAGCTCCGCGGTGATCATGCTTTCCGCCCCAGCGTTTGTTTTTCCTTGGTCTCTTGTTCCTTCAATGCCGCGGCTAATCCTTCCCGTGGCCTTCGGCTTCCATCCGGTCTTGGCTCGGGCGATCCGGTTTTGAACTTGATGCTCTCCCGGACCTCCTGCGGCAGGCCGGCGTAGATGCCGTGGAGCGTCGGGGCGTTCTCCTCGAGGTCGTCAGGGTTGGTAAAGCGGGCCGCCGCCTCCCGCACCATCCTGAGCTCCGCCTGCTCGCGGCCGTTGATCTTCTGATTGGCCACGACGGCGGCGACGGTGAGGCGCTGTGCGAACGAGCCCGGCACGACAATCGGGAGCAATTCTTCTATGATCTCCGCCCGGCGCCCCTTGGGCGCGCGGAGGATCACCAGTGAAGCCAATACTCCTCCGTTCGCCAATGCTGGTTCATTCATAGTCGCGATCTCCCTTCGCGCCTTCGTCTATTTGAAGAACTTCGAGAACATCAGCATCATCAGCAGCGGCGAGATGCCATCCTGACTGCCCGGCGCCGAGGTACCGGAACCGGTCAAGCTCCCCAACAGGTTAGGCTGGAGCAGCAGGAGCGGCAGGAACGACGAGAAGCTGTCGCTGTCTGCTGCCTGCGCGGGTGGTTGCGGGTCATGGTTTGCAGGATGGATGTGGTGGTCGAACCGGTCCTTGGCCATGAGTCCGACCAGCAGGAGCGGCATCAGGCCGATGCCCCCGATGCCCTGCTGGCTCCGGGCGGCGATTTGCCGGCCCAGTTGGGCCAGCTGCGCGTTAACCCGCTGATTGTTCGTGTTGACCGCCTGCTCGAGCGCCCGGAACTGCGCCAGCGTCGACACCGGTGCCGGGCAGGTTGAGCTTGGCCGGTCCCTTGGGCGTTTGCAGCGTCGCGGTGAGTAGGCCTCCCCGCACGTGCACCGACCCCGTTCTGTGGTCCCGAACGACCTCGTCCGTCATCTCGAAGTTGTCGAACCCTTCGATCGCGTCGATCTCGTTGTAGTAGCCTGCCGTTGCCGTCATCAGCCGTACCCTCCTCCACGGTTGTCGTTATGGACCGCCCTCCGGGGCCGTCCGACGCAGAGCCCCAGCCGCCGGAGCGGGCGGGAGACCCAGGCCACCAGGGCGGTCTCGTTCGGCACGCGCCACCCCGGCGCGCCGTTCCCGCCGCAATCGAGGCAACCCGGATTCTCGCCCAGGCAGATCGGGCACCCCCCTATCACCGAACCGACGAATCGCACGATCGCCGCGCTATCGGTGCCTTCCTCCTTAGGGGCGGGCTGTATCATGCTCAGCGCCAGCACCGCGGTGAGCGGGTCCTGGGTGAGCGTCGCCTCCATCTGCTCCGGCTCAATTCCGAGCCGCTCGGCGAGCGCGCCGGCGATGGTCCGTGCGGTGGCGGTGGTCATGGCACGGTCCAGGTGCCCTGGAACGATTCGGGACCCCAGTCTCCTTCCTGATAACTCTCGCGGGTTCCGCCGTCGTCGCTGGCCCCGAATTCCCTGCCGCCTCCGCCGCTCGCGGCGACGAGCTGCACCAGGGATGGCACCACTGCGGCGAACTGCTGGAGCGCCAGGATGACCCGCGTTCGGCCATCACCCCCGGCTGGGGTGGCGGGTGCTGTCGCAACCGGCGGAGGGGCCGAAGCAGCCAGAGCGCCCGACGCGGCCGGCGATGATGCGGTGGGCGTCCCCGCGCTCGCGGCGGCAGCTCCCGCAGCGCCGATTGCGGCACCGGCTAGCATGCCAGCGGGTCCTCCCGCCAGTCCGGAGATGGCGCCGCCGACGGCGCCCTTGAGCGCGCTCGACGCCCACCCCGGCAACGACCACTCGTCCGACTCGAGCACGAGGAGGGCGGGGGTGGTGCCCTCCGCGGTGATCCACACTCCAAGCTCCTGCATCGTCAGCCTCCTGTTCTCGGCCGCGCCCCCGCGACTGCTTCCCGGATCAGGCCGGTCAGGCCCTCGATCCCGCCTCCGTACGTTGTCGAACGCCCGTACACGTCGATGCGCGTGCCGTCCAGACTGATGGTGACGATCGGGAGCGCGGCGGGGCCGAGCAGCAGCGCCTGGTACCGGGGTCCCAGCTCGCTGGTCGGCGACGCCGTCACGACGACGTCGGCCGAACCGACCTGCTCCACCACCGTCATGTCGCGCTCCTCGTTCACCGTGTGCCGGACGACGGATGCCAGCAGCCTCGGCACTTCAGCGATCAGGACCTTGATCGCATCTGACCCGTTGAGGCTGGGCTCGCTCATGAGAGCACTAGATGGGGTTCGACCGCCGTTACAGCAACGGATCGAAGGGCTCAAAAGGGATGGAGGGAGGATGCGGTTCCGGACGGGTGACTCGGGACGGCAACGCCGTCTGGTATGAGACGAAGTGGTTGGAACGAAACGGGCTGGAGGCCTGCCGCCTGGATCCTACGATCCGGATCCCGAGAGACTCGGGGCGCGGGGTTTGAGCGGGCGGGTACGGCGGAACCGGGCCGCTGCCTGCGTCCGGCGGGAGACGTGGAGTTTCTCGAGGATGTGGTGGACGTGATTTTTAACGGTGCAGAGCTCGATGCCCAGGCGGACGGCGATCTCCTTGTTGGAGAGGCCGTCGGCCACCAGCGCTGCGATCGCGCGCTCCCGGGGGGTAAGGCGGGCGTGAGGCAGGTGCGGAGCCACGCCTTGCGAGAGGGCGCGCACCCGGCCGAGCAGCAAGGCCGCGACCCGGGGCGAGCAGCTGAACTCGCCGCGGCCGACGCCGAGGATCGCGCTGATCAGCTGCTCACCGGTGGCCTCGCCGGTCACGAACGCCGCCACACCGACCTCGGCGCAGCGCAGGGCCTGGCGGTCGTCATCCACCACGCCGTAGGCGACCACCTTCGCTTCGGGCGCCAGCGCATAGAGGTCCCGGACTACACTGGTTTCGCATGCGGTCGCGCCCTCGATCAGTACCACGTCGGCGTGCTCAGCGAAGACCCGGAGAAGCGAGTCCTCCGTCACCGGGGCCACGCCGACGACCGTCAAGCCTTCCTGCCCGGCGAGCAGTCGGGTCAGCCCCTCACGGTAGAGCCGCACCTCGGCCAGGACCATCACGCGGACAGTCTGGGGCGAGCCAGGATGAATCGGGGTCAACGGCACTGGGCCTAGGCTTCACGAAGGTCTCCAATCTGAGCGAAGCGACCCCGGTGTAAAGACCTCGAATGCGACAATGAGGGCCCTGTTTGCGACATTGCCCCACTGGGAGAGTGATCTAGTTACTCGCGGGGACGAGTCCGCGAAGGGACTGCGTTCTTTTGTGCCGAAGCGGCTATTACCGGCGCTCGGCCAGCAGTACCAGGCGCGACCCAGTCCTGAGCGAGACCGCGCCGTCCCTCACCATACCAACGTCGCCCGAGTACGCGTCCACCACCTCGGTGCCGTCCGGGAACACGCCGAAGACCGGTATTGTCTTGGCTCCTTCTCCCTGATCCATCGCCACCAGGACGCGGTCGGGCCGGCCGCCCGACTCGAGCGTGCGGCTGAAGATGTACGGCTTCTCTTGAAGGGTGCGATGCACCCCGGCACCCACCGCGGGATGGCCTCGGCGAAACTGTCCCAGCCTCCGCCAGTGTTCCAGCACCTTGGCCCTGGCGCTGTCGGCTTCCAGATCCGACCAATTCATGGACGACCGCAGGTTGGCATCCCCCTCGGCGCCTGCGATCCGGAGCGGCCGCGCCAGCTCGTCCCCGTAGTAGATCTGCGCGGCGCCGGGTGCCAGGAGGAGGCGGGTTCCGGCGCCGAGCGGATCCTTTCGGTCCCGGTCATACGGCGAGCCGTCGTCGTGGGAGCTGAGATAGTTCACGATGCTGGTTTCCCCCAGGCCGCCCTCATGGAGCATCGCGGAGTACCGGGTGAAGAGGCCGTCCACCGACCCGGTATCGCTCTTGAAGCCAAAGTTGATGAGGGCGTCGTACCCGTTGGAGAAGAAGTCCACGGTCCGGTCGCCAAAGTTGTAGTGCCTCCCCTGGCTCGGCTCCCAGCCATACACCTCGCCCACCATGTAGAACGGCAGGCCGTCTCGCACCTGATCCGGATGGGTCCGCCTCCAGTCATTCAGCGCCTGCGCCGCTTCCTGCTTCAGCTCCGCGCCCACCGCCGGCTCGAAGTGCTTGGCGGTATCCACCCGGTAGCCGTCGAAGCCGAGCTCACGCACCCAGTCGGTGAGCCACTTGATGACGTAGTAGCGCGGAGCGCGGGGGTAGCCGGTGCGCCGAAAGAAGGCGTCCAGCTCCGCCACCTCCTGATCCCGTCGCCGCTCGCGCGCCCACTTCTCGAGCAATGCCGGTGGCAAGCCGACGGGGGTGTCGCGATCGGTCCGGATGTCCGGCAGGGTGGCCACCAGGGTGCAGTCCACCGTGGTGGTGTAGTCCTGGTAGGTGCAGTTGGGGCCGGTGCGAACCCACCCTGCGGGCCACGCCGGATCCTGTTGCGTCACCGGCCCGGTGTGGTTGACCACCGCATCCATCAGCACGCGGATCCCGCGGCGGTGGGCCGCGTCCACCACCGCACGAAGCTCCTCCCTCGTTCCCAGTGCCGGGTCTACCGCGGTCCAGTCGCGCGTCCAGTAGCCGTGATACCCGTAGGTCTTCCCGGTCCCCTCGTTCACGCTCCCGTGGATCTGCTCCACGAATGGAGTCATCCAGATGGCGCTCACCCCGAGGCTGTCGAAGTACCCCTCTTCGATTTTCTGGAGCACACCGGCGAGGTCGCCGCCCTGGAAACCGCGCAGCACGGCGCCGTCCTGTGCTCGCCCCAGGGCGCGATCGTTGGTCGAGTCTCCGTTCTGGAAGCGATCGGTGAGCAGGAAGTAGACGGTGGCGCTGTTCCAGAACGCCGCCGGATTGGCGCCTGAAATAGTTTTGGCCGATGAGTGGACATCACCTGTGCCGGCGCTGCCGCCACATGCGCCGGCCAGTGCGGCTAGCAAAAACGACAGCGCACCACGGAGAGAACGGGCGGACAGGCGGACAGGCGGACAGGGATAGGTAATGAGGGTTCTGCCTATCAGTCTTAGATCCCGAACCATTCTAATTCCGGCCCCCTTCGCATCGCTCAGGGTGACACCGCTTCGTGACCGCCGTACGCCGGGTGTTCCCGTGGCGCGCGGTTGCTTCGCCATAATCAGACGGAGGAGGGAGGGAACCCTGGGTGCCACGTGTCAGCCGCCGGCTCGTCGCGATCCTCTACTTTGAGGGTGAGCGCCGCGGCAAGGAAAAGCGACGCGCCGCCGATGGCCAGGGCGTAGATCGCCTCTCCGCCGAAGAAGCGGCCCACCAGGAAGCCGAGCAGGGCCGCCGCCACGATCTGGGGGATCACGATGAAGAAATTGAAGACGCCCATGTAGTAGCCCAGCTTCGACGGCGGCAACGACCCGGTCAGGATCGCGTATGGCATGGCGAGGATGCTGGCCCAGGCGATCCCGACCCCGACCATGGAGGCCAGCAGGAAACGAGGATCCCTGAGGACAAGGATCGACAGGAGTCCGAGGGCGCCACACACCAGGCAGATCGCGTGCGCGATCCTGCGATTGGTCCGCCGGGCCAGGATCGGGATGCCAAAGGCGACGACCGCCGCCACGCCGTTGTATGCCCCGAAACCGACGCCCACCCAGTTGGCGCCCTCATTGTAGAGAGCTGAGGTGGTGTCGGTGGTGCCGTAGAGATGGCTGGTCACCGCCGGCGTCGTGTAGATCCACATGGCGAAGAGCGCGAACCAGGAGAAGAACTGCACCCACGCGAGCTGTTTCATGGTGCGGGGCATGTCCTGGAAATCGTTCAGGATGGTGACGAACCCGTTGTCGTAGCGGCCGCCCCGCTGCAGCACGCCACTCAGGATGAGCAGCGCGCCGGCCCCGGCCACTCCGGCAGAGAGGATCATCACCTGATAGATGGCGGCACTGGCGAGCCAGGCGGTGAGCAGCAGCCCGATCGCCAGCAGGATCGAGCCCAGGCGGATCTGCCGTCCGCCGTTCAGGACGAACTGATCGGCGGTCCTCGGCTCCAGCGCGGTGCCCTCCCTCGCCTGGTTCTCCGCAAAGCTGGCCATCTCCTCGGGGGCGTACTCCTTCGCTCGCACCACCGTCCATAGCACCGCCAGGAAGAACACCGCGGCACCGAAGTAGAACGAGAGCCGCACTGAGTCGGGAATCATGTGCGGCGGCGCCTCGTTGCTCACCCCGAACTGTGTGGTCAGCAGCCAGGGGAGGATCGAGGCCGCCACCGCCCCGGTCCCGATGAGGAAGCTCTGCATCGCGAAGCCGGTGGTCCGCTGCTCCGAGGGGAGGTTGTCACCCACGAAGGCACGGAACGGCTCCATCGAGATGTTGATGGAGGCGTCCATGATCCAGAGCATGCCGGCCGCGATCCATAGCGCCGGTGAGTTGGGCATCACCAACAAGGCCGCCGATGCCAGGATCGCTCCCACCAGGAAGTAGGGACGCCTGCGGCCCAGTCGGTTCCAGGTGCGATCGCTGAGATAACCGACTATGGGCTGGATCAGAAGTCCGGTTACCGGCGCCGCGATCCAGAGGATGGGGATGTTCTCCACCTTGGCGCCCAGGGTCTCGAAGATCCGGCTCACGTTCGCATTCTGGAGCGCAAAGCCGATCTGAATGCCAAGGAAGCCGAAGCTCATGTTCCAGATTTCCCAGAACGTGAGCCTGGGCTTTGAGCGGACACCTAGGGCAGGAGCGGTGACGGCGCGTGTTGCCATGTGGCCTGGGCCTCAGATTTGGGAAATTTCGCACTAGCTGCAACGGCCACCCAAGCACCACCCAGTTCAGTTCGAGTCGCCTGACCGCCGGGCGTCATCGAGGCGGCTGAGAAGCGCGTCCACCTCAGGGTCGGTGAAAATCTCATCGAGCAGCCGCCGCATCGGGCGCTGCCAGTTGGGACGCACGGACGACGGGGTCCCGGGGAGGTTCACCGACTCCTCCTCGAGCCAGAGATCCTCGAGCCAGGGAACCACCAGCGGACTGTTCGATCGGCCGAGCCACTCGAGCAGCGCGATCAGAAAGGCGCGAGGGTCCTCCACCGTACTGTCCAACTGGTCTGCGAGCCACTGGACGGCCCTCTGCCGTTCCTCGGTAACCGCCTCCACCCCCGATTCGGCCAGGAGACCGTACCGCACCCGGTCGGCTATGTCGTTGCCCTTGAGCCAGCCCACGAACGTGGGGGTATCGTGGCTGCCGACGAGTGCCATGTCCGCCGAGGTTGGAGGGGCGACCTCCGGCCCGGCCGAGGCCTGGAACATCGCGAGGTACATCCCCCAGATCCGGTGGCGCGGGAGCGCCTGGAAGATCTCGCGCGGGACGGTCCCCAGGTTCTCGCCCACCACCTCGCACCGGTGGCGGTTCGACTCCAGGCTCAGGACGGCGAACAGTTCCTCGGCGGGATACGAGACGTAGGTGCCGTCGTGCAGCCCGAACCCGTGCGGAATCCAGTACAGACGGGTCCACGCCATAATGTGGTCCACCCGGAGCACGCCCGCGAGCCCGGCCTGGTGGGCGATAGACGCTGCCAGGTAGCGGTGACCCTCGCGACGCGACGCTCCCGGGAGCACCGGGCTGAAGCCCCAGTCCTGCCCGCTGGGGAAGCCCTGGTCGGGAGGGGCGCCAACCGACATCCCTTCGCCGAACAGGCTCTGGCGAGCCCACGGATCGTAACCGTCCGGATGGACGCCAACCGCGAGGTCGAGTCCCAGGCGAAATCCGTCCTGATCGAGGCGCTGCCTCAGGTCGCGGAGCTGGCGACGGGCCAGAGTCTGCGCGACGAGGTGGAAGCGCTCTTCCTCGGGATCCACCTGATCGTGCGTCAAAGTGCCGGCCCGCGCGGCCGGCGGCCAGTCGCGCCAATTCCGGCCCAGCCGGGCCTGCGCGCCTCGGAACCGGGCGTAGCGGACCAGCTCCTCGTCCAGCTCCGACGGTGGTGGAACCGGAAGCCGGGCGAGCACGGCGCGGACCTCGGCGTCTCCCCGAGTCACGTTCAGCGCGGAGGGAGCGGCCGCAGGGCGGTGGGACTCACCAAGGTCGAGGATCAGCTCGGACCAGAAGAGCCGGCTCACCGGCGAGTACGGACTGGGCTCCGGCCACTCGGAATTGAAGGTCGGCACCAGAGGCAGGACAGTGACCAGGTCGCCTCCCCGCTCGCCGACCCAGCGGCAGAGGGACTCGAGGTCCTGGAGATCTCCCAGTGATCGGCTCCGTCTCGAGCGGAGCGCGGCCAGGTGGGTCCCGACCCCCCAGCTCCGGCGTGCGCCCGGCCGGCGCCACGCCTGTATCGGCGCGGCGATCACCGAGCAGGTCTCGACGCTGCCTCGGGCCGCGACGGTGAGACGGTGGTAACCCAGGGGAAGGGGGCGTGCAGTCCCAAGCTCGCCTCCCGCTGTTTCGAGGGCGACGACCTCGCCGTCCTCACGCTGTACGTCCGCCTGAACGAGCCCGCCCGGCGGAAGCGCAATGGCTGGAAGAGCTCCGTCCCACGCGACCAGCACCGGCGGCAGCAGCCCCGCGCTGATGGTCTCCCGGTGCAGGCGCAGCGCCTCGGCGGCATCGCTCCGGGCGTTCGACGGCGGCCCCCAGCGCGGCGCAGACCCGCACCAGCGTCTCCGGCGCCACCGTGACCCGCTTGCCCAGACCGTTGATGTAGCGGGTATGCACACCCATCGCCCGGGCGAGCGACCGGAGTGCCTTCAGCTCATCCGTCACCGCGCCGGCCGGATCCGAATCGCCTGGCCGCCACCCGGTGCGAGAGCGACACGAAGCCGGGTCGCGGAGGTCACGGGGCGTTGAGTGATGGTCATCGGCAGGGGATTGTCCAGCCAGTTCGCCTTGGGGCCGTCGGCATAGATCTCCGCGACATACCGCCGGCCCCGGCGGCAGAAACGAGAGCGGGAGGTCGAGCGTCCGCCCCTCCTCGTCGGTGATGGCGCCCACGAACCAGCTCTGGCCGCCGCGCTCCCGGCGCGCGACCGCGACGTAGTCGCCGATTCTGCCGTCGAGCACCCTGGTGGTATCCCAGTCCACGGCGACATCGCGAATGAACTGAAACGCCGGTTGTCCCTCGTAGTTCTCCGGGAGATCCGCCGCCATCTGCATCGGCGAGTAGAGCACGACGTAGAGCGCGAGCTGTTTGGCCAGGGTGGTGCGAATCCGCGGCTCCTCCGGCCGGCGGACGCGCAGCAGATCAAAGATCCCCGGCGTGAAGTCCATGGGCCCCGCCAGCAGCCGGGTAAAGAAGAGGATCGTCTCATGCTCCGGCGGGTTGCCGCCGTCGCCGCTCCAGGCGTTGTACTCCTGCCCCCGGGAGCCTTCGCGGGTCATCATGTTGGGATAGGTCCGGCGCTCGCCGGTGTCGTGCATCGGCTCATGGACGTCGAGCATGATGCCAGACTTCGCCGCCGCTTCGATCACCTTGCGGTAGTGATTGACCATGTACTGCGAGTAGTGCGAGTGGCCCTCGCTGGTCAGGTCGGTGACGTAGCCGGACTTGATGGCGTCGAGCCCCAGCGAGCGGTACAAACTGAAGGCGCTGTCCAGCTGGCGCTCGTAGTTCTGGATCCCGCCCGAGGTCTCGTTGTGCACGATGAGCCGCACGCCCTTCGCCTTCGCGTACTCGGCCACGGCCTTGAGGTCGTAGTCGGGGTATGCCTGGGTAAAGGAGAAGGCGTCCCGATTGGCGATCCAGTCGCCGTCCCAGCCGATGTTCCACCCCTCGACGAGCACACCGCCGAGCTTGTTGGCCGCGGCAAAGTCGATGTATCGCTTGGCATTCTCGGTCGTTGCGCCGTGCTTGGGTCCTGAGCTCCAGGTCTCCTTCCCGATGTGCATGCCCCACCAGATCCCCACGTACTTCATGGGCTGAATCCAGTCGGTGCTGGCGAGGGCGTTGGGCGGATTGAGATTCAGGCCCAGCAGCGAGGGCGCCAGGCCGGCGGCCTTGTCCGCCAGCTGGATGGTCCGCCATGGCGTCACGAACGGGGTGCGGCCGCGCACCTTGATTCCGTCCGCCAGCGGCGCCAGGCTCGCCCTTAGAAGACGGCTCTCGGTTCGCGTCCCCCGCAGGAACATCCGGGCGTAATCCACCAGGTTCGCTTCGTGAATCACCATGAACGTGCGGCCGTCCTGGGTCTGCATAGTGAGCGGGGTCTGCACGCTGTCGAGCACGCTCACCGGCCCGGAGGAGTAGAGCATCTCCGAGCGGTCCTTCCGGGCCCAGTTGGACGGGATCCACCAGGCGCGCGCGTTGTCGGCAAAGGCGAACTCGGTGAGCTCGTCGCTGATCTCGAAGTCGCGGAGGCCGGGTTGGTTGGGCACCTCGTAGCGGAAGCCCACGCCATCGTTGAAGGCGCGTACCCGGAGGACGAAGATGCGCTTCGGCGCCGCGCTCTCCTCCACTGCGACCGTGAGCTCGTTGTGATGGTCGCGCACCCGTGTTACCTCACCCCAAGGCTGGGTCCACCACTCGTCGTGTGACACCCGGCCCGTGTCGGTGATGCTGAGACCGTCACGCAGCGGCGGCGCGCCCCGAAAGTCGAAGCCCAGCCCGGAAGGCAGGATCAGCGCTCGTCCGTCGCGGGCCAGGCTGTAGGTCAGCCGGCCGTCGACGATTTGCACTGTGATCTGGTTTCGGCCGTCGGGCGACGCCACCCGGATCTGGCTTTGGAGCGGGGTGGCGGTGATCGCGAAGGCGACCAGAGCGACCGGCGCACCACGGAAGCACGGAAGACACGGAAGCCATACTGATTTTACCATAGTCCACCCTCTGGCAATCGCCTTGGAAAATTGGGCTGATCGAAATTGTCGGTGTATTTCGTGCTTCCGTGGTGTGCAGTTACCGGTGGAATTGTTCGCGAGTATCAGGTGGCGCGTTGGCTCGAATGCGAGACTTCGGAGCATCCAGGGCGAGCGATGCCACCGGCCGGCCCTGCACCAGCAGGTCTGCGCCTCGGGTGGTGCGGCGGAGCTCATGCCGGGGAGCCCTGCGCTCGAGCGCCAGTGACGCGTCCAGGATGCGGGCGGAGCCTCCGGTCGAGACGGCCGCCAGCGCATGGACCGAGAATGGTGCGCCATCAGGCTCGGTCTGCACCAGGATGCTGGCGATGCCCGCATCGGTGGCGAAGGGGTTGTCGCCGATGAGCCCGGCACCCCCGGTGACGCCGAAGGCGACGTTCTCCCAGGCCTCCGGCACCACCGTTCCGTGGGCGTCCCGGAGCGACGCGTGGCAGAAGATATGATCCTTTCGCGCCCGGTCCCAGGGCCGTCCCGACAGATCGAAGTCCAGGGTCAGGCGGGCGACAGCCTCCGGTGTACGCACCACGTGCCGGGCGGCTGCTCGGCCGGCGATGTATCCCACGGCTTCCAGCGTGCCGGGACGGAATCCACCAGTTCGAAAGGTGAAGGGCGGGTGGGCGAGCCGGGTGCTCACGGCGTCCCGGTCGGGTCCCTTCCGTTCCAGTGGGCGGCCGTCGAAGCGGAGCTCGACCTCGTCGCAGTTGCTGAAGACGCGAACGTTTGGGGCCGAGGCGGGGGACCAGTGGCTGGCGATGAACGCCATGGGACCGAACGCCGGATGCCGCTGGCTCCGGAAGAAGTGGTACGAGGGCTTCGGCAGCCGGAAGATGTCCATGCATCCGGAGGATTCGATGTCCGGCGCATAGCCCCGGGTGTAGTCGTACATCACCCAGAGGCCGTCGGCGAAGGCGGCGGTGGAGAGGTTGTCGTTGTGCGCTTCCTGGAAGTTGGTGGCCTGCTGGAGCAGTGCCCGCTCGCCCTGCCAGCGCAGTTGCCGGCTGTTGCTCTCGGCGGGCGTCAGGTTGCCCCAGTCACCCTGGCTCAGGCCGGCGTTCATCGCGTAGTACTCCCAGTCGCCATACTCGCTCACCAGGCAGCGCGAGTCCGTCTCCTTGTGGCAGCCGCCGTGCTGGCGCGCCTCGAGGTAGACGTCGTAGCCCCGCATCCAGCCGGCGGTGAAGCACTGGTCACCGGGATATTCCTCGTGTGCGATGGCGTGGGTCCGGGCCACGAACTCCGGCGGCATGGGCGACTCGTTGAGCGACACCTCCCACAGAATGACGCTCGGACGGTTGCGGTCGCGCCGGATGAGGTCGCGGCAGTTGCGGTACTGCAGCTCGACGAACGCGGGGTCGGGGTTGAAGTACTGCCAGCCCGGAATGCAGTTCATCACAACGAGACCCAGCTCGTCGCAGGCGTCCATGAAGGCAGGCGAGTGGGCGTAATGGGAGAGCCGCACATAGTCGAAGCCGGCCTCCTTGATCTTGCGGGCGTCCCGGTACTGCGCGGCATCCGACAGGGCGTAGCCGATATGGGGGTACTCCTGGTGCCGATTGGTGCCGCGCAGGAACCGCCTCTCGCCATTGAGGGTGAAACCACCCGGGGAAATGTTGATGCGGCGAATGCCGATGCGCAGCGTCTCGGCATCGATCACGTCGCCGCCGCTCAGGATCTGGCAGTGGAGGTTATGCCGGTGGGGCGCGGCCGGGCTCCAAAGCTCCGGGGCATTCACCGTCAGCTCCTGGGTCACGACCGTGTCGGAACCCGCCCCGAGGGTCATGGGGTCGGAGCTGGCTACCGCGACGACCGCTCCACCCGGCGCATGCAGCGTCGTCAGAACCGCGAAGGAGCGCGTCGTTGCGTCCCCGTTCCGGACGTGGGTCTGCACCCGAACCGTCGCGGACTCGCGGGAGACCCTCGGGTAGGTGACGAAGACGCCCCCGCCGGCGGGACGATCAACCAGCAGCGGATCGGTGATCGAGAGCGGGTCCTTCCGGATCAGATAGACCGGCCGGTACAGGCCGTGGTACATGTTGAAATCGAGCTGGGCGAGCGGCTTGGGACCGGTGATGGCGTTGTCGCGGTTGTCCAGCCGCACGGCCAGCAGGTGGTCTCGACCCGGCTTCACCTTATCGCTGAGGTCCAGCACGAAGGGGAGATAGCCGCCCAGGTGGCCGCCCACGCGCTCGCCGTCGAGCCAGACGTCGGCCACGTTCATGGCGCCCTCGAAGCGGAGTAGGACCTGGGCTTCGGCGGCGCCGGTGTTGAGGCGGAGGGGACGGCGATACCAGCACACGCCTTGCCATTGGGCCTGAGGCGAGCCGGCCGGTCCGGGCACCAGCGCCTCAATGCGAGCGGTGTGCGGCAGGGTGGCGGGCTCCCAGGACCCGTCATCCAGGTTGGGTTGCTGCGCGCCCGCGGGATCTTCACGCAGGAACTTCCAACCGGCATCCAGGCGAACGACTTCCCGTCCCACCGCCTCGGTGCAGCCCCCGAGCCAGAGGGGCGCGTTCAGTGCCGTAGCAGCCCCCACCACCGTCATTCCCTGCACGAACGCTCTACGCTTCATGGGCTCGCGGGCTGGCGGACGGGTGTGCCGGTCGGCATTTTACCGTGCGGCTCGAGCGCCGCGCAGTGGACGACGGGAGGCGAAAGTCGAGCGAAGGGAGGGCACGTGCTGCGCGGATTGAGAGTCCTCGTTCCTGTGCTGCTGACGGTGTGGGCCTGTTCGCCCCGGGGCGGCGGTGAGGTCCGGCCAACCGATGAGCAGGTCTCCGTCGAGGTCACCAACCGGCATGCGCTGCCCATGGAGATCTACGCTGTCGGATCCGGGATCACGCACCGGCTGGGAACGGTGCATCCCGGTCTGTCCAGCCACTTCCTCCTGCCGCAGAACCTGATCGGGAGCAGCTCGGTCCAGTTCGAGGCCCGGCCCGGCGGAGTCCTCCAGCCGTTCCGGTCCGGCGAGATCCTGCTCGCTCCCGGCGCGGTAGTTGACTTCGTGATCGGAGCCCAACTCTTCAACAGCACCGTCACGCGGCGGCCAACCAACTAGGCACCTTCTTACGGCCGCTTCAGGATCATGGCTCCATACGCCGGCAGCGCGATGTTGCTTCCCACCTGAACACTCTTCGATAAGAGATCACGCGCCCCGCCCACCTCGAAGCCGGTGACCGTGATGGGAACCCGGTATGGCCTGGGGTTCACCAGAACGAGCAGGCCGCCGCGCCTGTAGGCGATCACATCCCTGGGGGCGCTGGTGCGCACCTCGCGGAGATCGCCCGTCAGAAGCGTGGGCTCCGTCCGTGCCAGCTTCAGGACACCCGCATAGAAAGCCCGAGCGCGGGATGCGTCAGGCTGATTCCACGCAATGGGGTCCCGCTCGAACAGGGGCAGCTTCTGCGGGCTCTCGACCTCCTGTCCGTTGTAGAGCAGCGGCCGCCCGGGCAGTAATGCCATGGCGACGAAGGCGGCCCGGGCGCCCCTCGCTCCGCCAAAGATCGCAACCGGTGGATTGTCCCACGCGGTCTCGTCGTGATTGGTCGTGAAGCGCATGCGCATGCCGCCTGGGGGCATGGCCTTCATATCCGGCAGCTCGCGCCGGACGAAGGTGGAGGCCGGCGCGCCTTTCCACACCTCTTTCAGGCGGCTGTACGAGTCCCACGCGTAGGTGAGGTCGTAGCCGGACCGGTGCATCTCGAGGTCGCCCCACTCGGCCAGAAGCAGGATAGGCCGGGGCACCGCCGCCCGGAGGGCCGGCACCGCCTTCCGCCAGAAGTCGTGAGGGATGAACCCAGCGACATCGACCCGGAATCCGTCGATGCCGAACTCCTGCAGCCAGTAGCGCATCGCGCTGATCATCTCGCGTCGCACCGCCGGATTCTTGTAGTCGAGCTGCGCCACGTCGGTCCAGTCGGTCAGCTTCCCTTTCTCGTCGCGCGGCACGCTCAACTCACCCCGCTCATTCCGGACGTGGTACGCCGGATGCGCTTTGACCCACGGATGGTCGGGCGACGTGTGGTTCGGCACCCAGTCGAGAATCAGCTTCATTCCCCGTCCATGTACCGCTTGTACCAGCGCCCGGAAATCCGCGGCGGTGCCGAAGGCGGGATTGATGGCGCGGTAGTCCCTCACCGCATAGGGCGACCCCAGCGAGCCCTTCCGATTGAGGGAGCCGATGGGATAGATAGGCATCAGCCAGAGGACGTCCGCTCCAGCCGACTGAATGCGATCGAGCCCCTCAATGAGTCCTTTGAAGTCGCCCGACGGCGAGAAGTCCCGAACGAACACCTCGTACAGGGCGCTCCGCGCGACCCAGGACGTGTCGGGCGCCATGGCCGGAGCCTGCGCCTGACCTGGCGCCGCCGGGGCGACGGTGATGAACAAAGCCAACAGCCCCTGGCAGGTGACACGAGCCCGCATCTGATCGCTCCTTGGTTTCGGCAAACGGGAAGGTCGGGAAAGTCGGGAAAGTCGGGAAGGCACTCAAGTTTCCTTCCGGTCCTTCCTGTCCTTCCCGACCTTCCCGTCTGGTATGGCGCCGAGCTTAGTAGCCCGGGTTCTGCGTCAGGTTCGGGTTGGTAGTGAGCTCCGACGCCGGGAGCGGGTACAGGTCCCGGAACGATCCGGTGGCAGCTCCGGCCGCCGCGCCGCCCTTCCAGGCCCAGACATACGTCCCGCCGGTGAATAAGCCGTACCGGATGAGGTCCGACCGCCGATGGGCCTCGAACAGAAGCTCGCGCCCGCGCTCCTGCAGAATGAAGTCCAGCGTGAGCTCTCCAGCCGTGATATCGCCGCTGGTACCACCGTAGGCGCGCTGCCGGAGGGCGTTCACATAGGCCAGAGCCAGCGCCGGGTCGCCGCCGCCACCCCGGAGGTGGGCCTCGGCATAGATCAGATACGCGTCGCCCAGCCGGAACATCGGGAAGTCGGTGTCCGGATGGGTCGCGTTGGAGCCGTTCGCTCCCAGACTCGTCTTGTTGGTAAACTTGGGCGCCGGGATTCCCTGGCCGTATTCGCCGATAGCATTCACCTGGACCGTCTGGCCGCTGGTCCAGAAGAACGACGCCCGCTGATCGCCCGGCACAAGGAAATAGCGGGCGTACGCCTCCGGCTTGAGCCGCAGGCCGAACCAGCACCCGTCGACCCCATAATCACCAGGCACCATGGACCCGCCGCACGACGCATGGACCAGGAACGTGGTGCCGCCGAACGACTGGGTACGCAGGCCGTCCTGGATGACGGGGAAGATGATCTCCGGGGAGGTGTTGTTATCGGCCTGGAAAATGTGACGGTAGCTGGGATCCAGGGTGAACGGGCCCGCGATCACGTTCTGCGCCTCGGCAAGAGCCTGGGCGTACTGCGGCGTGCCGGTGTAGATCCCGGCATTCAGGTATACGTGGGCCAAAAGTATGGATGCGGCGGCGTCGGTCGCGCGGCCATAGGTGCCGGGGCTGGCGAACGGCAGCAGCGGCCGGATGGCGTTCAGCTCGCTCACCACAAAATCATACAGCTCCTGGCGGGTGTTCTGCTCCGGGGAGAAGTTGCCGATCGGATCGGCCTCCGTCACCAGCGGGATGTTGCCGAACATGTCTACCCCATGCCAGTAGCTCAGCGCCCGGAGGAAACGGGCCTCGGCGCGGAAGGTCTGAATGTCCGCCTCGAGCTGGGGCGAGACATTGCGCCTGGTCAGCACGGAATCTTCGGTCTGACGCAGAAATTCGTTGGCCAGGCTGACCTGGAAGGCGATCCGGTAATACATGGCGACGGCAAAGGGGTTGTTGGAGGACCAGAGCTGGGTATTCAGCTCCGGCAGTCCCACGTCGCCCCAGGCTATCACCGCCTCGTCGGTCGGCAGCGTCTGCATCTTCCAGTAGAGACGCAGGTATTGGGAGAACCCCTCGTCGATACCCTTGATATCCCCGTTCCCGGCCGGCCCCCGCTGCCCGCTTACCGCGAGCCCGGCGTAGATCTTGGCAAGGAAGGCCCGGTACGAGCTGGGGTCGTTGAAGTAGTTGGTGTCGGTAATCGTCGTGATCGGCAGCTCCGTCGTATCGGTGCAGCCGGCGGATGCTCCCAGCGTCAGGAGCGTGGCGACGATAAGCGCACGACGCGGATTGCGGTTCATGGCTCGGTCCCTTCTCGGGTGTGTTTCGTCCGGTGTCATGGGCTTACAGTCTCAGGCTCAGGCCGCCGCTGAACGTGCGGGACCGGGGATAGATGTTGTTGTCGATGCCGTTCAGTGACGAGGTGATCGAGGGGTTGACCGGCGTGATGTTGCCGCTCGGATCCACGCCGCTGTACCCGGTAATGGTGAAGACGTTCTGCACCGTTCCGAAGATCCGCGCCTGCTGGCCCCGCAGGTTGAAGGAATATCCCAGGGTCAGGTTGTCCAGTCGCAGGAAGGAGGCGTCCTCCACGTAAACATCCGATTGCAGCTGCTGGGTGGCAAACCCGGTCTCGAGCACCGAGGTGTGCAGGTTGTAGGGCGAGTTACCCGCGGAGATCTCGCGGAAATTCCCGTTGGCGGACGCCACGTTGTTGTACATGTAGTTGCCCAGGTACGCCCGGAGGGTCATGCCGAGATCGAGGTTGCCCAGGGCCAGGTAGGACGAATGGCCCAGGATCCATTTCGGCGCCGGGTCGTGGAACGGCCGGAGATCGCCCTGGTTGATGATGCCGTCCCCATTCTGATCCACGTACAGGTCCTGATCGTTGATGCCGTCCACCCCGTTGACGTCCTGGTAGATCGGGTTGCCGTTTGCGTCCCGGATGTGCTCGTAGACGTAGAACGAGTTGATCGGCACCCCCGGGGCAAAGACCTCGATGCGGGTACCTACCCCGCCGGAGACTTCGCCGGCCAGGATCTTGAGCGACGACCCGCCGAACGGCGTGATGGTCCTGAGGGTGTTGGTGTTGTGAGCCGCGGTGAAGTCGGCCTGCCAGGTCAGGCCCCGCTCGCCGCCCTGGAGCACCCGGGCGCCGAGGCTCATCTCGATCCCCCGATTCCGCATGGTGCCGACGTTGGTGACGACGAAATTCGACAGGTTGCTGAACGCGGCTACCGGGGCGTCGAAGAGCAGGTCGCTGGTCGACTTGTCGTACCAGTCGATGGCGCCGGTGATCCGCTGATTGGAGAACCCGAAATCGAGGCCGATGTTGAAGGCGCGGGTCTGCTCCCACTTGATGTTGGGGTCCACGGCGCTGGGCCGGCTGGTGGTGAAGATGGAGTCGCCGAACTGGTACTGGGTCTGCTGATCGCTCAGCTGATAGGAGGAGTAGGCCAGGTAGTTGCCGAAGGACTGGTTGCCGGTCTTGGCCCAGGAGCCCCGGAGCTTCAGGTCGGACAGCGCCTTCACGTTTCGGAGGAACGGCTCCTGGGACAGCCGCCACGCCACGGATACGGAGGGGAAGGTGCCGTAGCTGTTCGTCTCGCCGAACCGCGACGAGCCGTCCCGGCGTACGCTCGCCGCCAGGATGTACTTGTCGTTGATGTTGTAATTGGCCCGGCCGTAGAAGGAGATCAGCCTGCTCCGCTGCTCGAAAATAATGTTCGCGGTGCTCGTGGCCGAAACAATGCTGTCGTTCCCAAAGGCGTCCGTGCTCAGCCCATTGCCCTCGTAGTACACCGAGTCCATATGGGTCCTGCTGAAGGAATACCCGCCGATCAGGTCGAGTATGCCCGGACCCACCGGCTTGGGCGTGGTGTAATTCAGGTACGTCTCCATCACCAGGCTCACCTGCTTCGGGTCGTAGCGGGTCTGCTGGCCGCCCCGGCCGGTCACCACCTCCCGGTGCAGGACGCTCGGGGTGAAGTTGGTGCGCCAGCCGTTGATCACATCGAAGCCGAACGTCGCGTTGGCCTTGAGCCCGTCGACCCACGGCAGGCTGTACTCCGCCTGCATGTTGCCGATGCCGCGCCAGGTCGTGCCCTTCTCCTCGGCGAGATTCAGGATGGCAACCGGGTTGTCGGGCGAGGTCAGGGCCGAACCGGGCCAGTCGTAGAACCCGGTCGGACTGCTGGGGTCGAGGATCGGCTGGGTTGCCCCGTACTGCGCGGCGTTACTGAGCACCCCCAGGGGAGTGAACTGGTCTTGCGAACGTGAGCCCCTCAGGTGGAACCGCAGATTGAGACGATCGTCGGCGAGCCGCTGGTTGAAATTCGCGCCCAGGCCGAACCGCCTGGCGCTGTTCTTGTCGATGATGCCTTTCTGATCCAGGAAGTTGAGCGACACCCGAAAGTCATTCGACGCGCCCGCCCCCGACACCGCGACGTTGTGTTCCTGGCCGAATCCGGTCCGATCGATGGCCCCGAACCAGTCGGTGTTCGCGTTCTGCAGCTGGCCGACCTTGGCCGGCGCGTACTGCTCCACTGCTGCCCGGAACTGGGCCGCGTTGAGCATCGAGGGGAGCCGGGTGACCCGCGAGGCGGACACCGAGCCGGTGTACTCCCACTGGGTCTTCTGGCCCTGCCGTCCCCGCTTGGTCGTGACCAGCACCACGCCATTGGCGGCGTTGGTGCCATAGATGGCTGCCGAGGCGGCGTCGCGCAGCACCGTGATGCTTTCGATGTCGTCGGGATTCAGGAAGTTCAGCGGGTCCCGCCCGGTGCTTACGCCGCCACCGGCCTCGGTGCCCAGGGGCTGCCCATCCACCACGTAGAGCGGTTCGTTGCTCGCGGTGGTCGAGGTGGAGCCGCGAATCCGGATGGAGGTCCGCCCGCCCGGCTCATTGTTCTCCACCACCTGGACGCCGGCCACCTTGTTCTGGATCAGCTCGGTAGGGGTGACCACCCGGCCGGTGTTGAATTCGTTGGAGTTCACCTGGCTCACGGCACCGGTGACATTGCCCGCCCGCTGCTCGCCATAGCCGATCACCACCAGCTCTGCCAGCTGGGCCGCCTGGGCCGTCAGTCCCACGTCCTGGTCGAGTATCTCGCCTTCGGCCACCGTGACGGCGCGGGTATCCGGCGCGTAACCGATCATCGTCACCCTGAGGGTGTCGGTTCCAGCCGGAACCCCGGCCAGGAGGTAGCCGCCGTCTGCCCGGGCCTGGGCCATCCGGGTCCCCACTCTGACCAATGCTCCCTGCAGCGGGCGCTGCGTCGCCGCGTCGGTGACGTGCCCCCGGATCGAGCCGCCGGGTTCCTGAGCGCGAAGTGGCGTGATCCAGGCGGCAGCCAGGAGCAGGCCGATGCAGTAGCGTAGCCCTCTCATGTTGCGTGCGTCCTTTCAGATGTGCGCAAAGCCAGTACTTCAGCTGATCGGTAAGCGATGCCTTCAGGACAATAAAAAGCCCCGGCCGAGGGTGGCCAGAGGGGTGAAGGGCCCGAACGCAGCCGCGCGTGACCCGCCCGATCCAGGTGGGAGGTGCGCGCTGCAAACCCGGACCGGAGGGAGCGCCTCCGGGGGCCCACACTACATTGTCTCACAGGAATTCTCAGAGGAGAAGCGGGTACCAGACGCCAGCGGAATTACTGACCGCGTTCGAACCAGCGCTGGGAACGAATATTCCGGCCGGGAGCGGGGGAGTCAAGGGGGTAGCTCGAGGGGCAAAGGATTCCCGGTCATGTCACGGGAAGATGCCCAGCTGCTCGTAGCTCAGGGCCACCTTGTTGATGGCCACGATCAGCGCCGCAATCCGGAGGTCGAGCCGGTCCTGCTTCTGCTTCCAGACTTCGCGGATGGGATGGTAGGCGCCGATCATGGTCTCCTCCAGCCCGGAGTTCACCAGGTCCTCCTCGCTGCCGCCACTGGTCACATGATCGATCTGCTCGTCGCTAAACCGCGCACCCGTGCTGCCCTCGACGGTCCGGAGCAGCCGGCGATAGGCGCTCTGCTCGTGCCGCCTCTGCATCCGGCCAAAGCGGACGTGGCCCAGGTTCTTCACCCATTCGAAATAGGAGACGGTCACGCCGCCGGCGTTGATATAGGCGTCGGGGATGACCATGACGTTCCGGCCGGCCAGGATCTGGTCCGCCTCCGGAGTGGTCGGCCCGTTGGCGGCCTCCGCCACGATCTTGGCCCGGATCCTCGGCGCATTCTCGGCGGTGATCTGGCGCTCGAGCGCGGCGGGAATCAGGATGTCGCACTCCAGCTCCAGCGCGTCTTCCCGGCGGGCCAGGTTGGTGGCGCCGGGAAAGTCGGCGATGGTCCTGCGCTCCCGCCGCTGGGCCATCACCTGCTCCAGGTCGAGCCCCCGGGGGTTGGTAATGGCGCCCTCGGATTCCGCGAGTCCCACCAGCACCGCACCCGCCTCCTGGAAGAACTTGGCGGCGTAGTAGCCCACATTGCCCAGTCCCTGCACGACCACCCGCTTGCCCTCGAGACCGGGCGAGAGTCCCAGCGCCTTCATGTCTTCGGCCACGCGGCAGATCTCACGCACCCCGAAGAAGACGCCGCGCCCGGTGGCCTCGGTCCTCCCCCGGATGCCCCCGGCGCTGATCGGCTTGGCGGTGACGCAGCCGAGCGCGTCGAGCTCGCCCGGACGGAGCTGGGTGTAGGTGTCGGCGATCCAGGCCATCTCCCGCGAGCTGGTGCCCACGTCCGGGGCGGGGACATCGAGTCCGGGGCCGATGAAGTTCTTGCGCACCAGCTCGAAGACGTAGCGCCGGGTAATCCGCTCCAGCTCCCCCTCCGAGTAGCCCTTGGGATTGAGCCTGATCCCGCCCTTCGCTCCGCCGAAGGGGACGTCCACCAGGGCGCACTTGTAGGTCATGAGCGCGGCCAGCGCCTGGATCTCGTCGGCGTCCACGTTGTCGGCGTAGCGGATCCCGCCCTTGCAGGGGAGCTTGTGATGGCTGTGCTCCGCCCGCCAGGCGTGCATCACCTCGATGCGGCCGTCGTCCCGTTTGATGGGGAAGCTGGTGTAGAAGAGGTTCTTGCAGGCCTTGATGTTCGCGAGCATGGTGGGGTCGTGGCCGGTGAAGCCGGCGGCGTGGTCGAAGGCCTGGTTCACCTGGTCCAGAAAACGGGTGCCGATGGACAACAGGCACTCTCCTGTGGTGGTTGGTGGCGGAGTAGTCAGGGTGTTCCGGCCCGCTCGAGATCGCTGATCAGACTCTTCATCTCGGCGATCTCCCGGCGCTGGGCCGCGATGATGCTGTCGGCCAGCTCCCGCACCCTCGGATCCGAGATGTGCGCCCGGCTGCTGGTCAGGATCGCGATCGAATGGTGCGGAATCATGGCCTTCATATACGACACATCCGTGACCGTCTCCTGGCTCCGGACCAGCCACAGCGCCCCCGCAAAGACCGCCGCGCTGCCGACGAAGATGCCGAGGTTTGCCCGGCCGCTGGAGTACATGCTCAGCATGAAGCTCAACATGATGATGGCCATGGCCGCACCCATCACCAGCGCCATGTAGGCCCGCGTCTCACTGAAGAACACATGATCCGCCTGGTAGGTGTTCAGGTACATGAGCCCGAACATGACGGCCGTCGAGGTCGCGATCATGGCGCCGAATCTGGCGTATGACTTCATCTGCATGGGCAGAGTCTCCGGAACGTTGGTGGCGGGGAAGTTACAGCATTCCGGAGAGCAGGGTAGCGATGCCCAGGAAGCCGAGAAACCCGGCGATATCGGTTACCGTCGTCAGGACGATGGAGGATGACTGGGCCGGATCGAGTCCCATGCGGCGGAGCGTGATGGGCACCAGTGCACCGGCCAGCCCGGCCACGACCATCGCCACCAGCATGGCGAGGGCGATCACGATGACAAGGCCCAGCGAGCGGCTCCACAGGTAGACGCCCGCGCCGCAGGTGATGGCGATGGCGATCCCGTTGAGCAATCCCACCTGCGCTTCCTTGGATGTGACGGCAAACCACTGCCGGGGCGAGATCTCCCGCAGCACCAGCCCTCGCATGGTCACCGCCAGGGCCTGGGCCCCGGCATTGCCGGACTGGCCCGCGACCACGGGAAGCAGCACGGCCAGAGCGGTGAACTGGGCGATGGTCCCCTCGAACAGGCCCACCACCGAGGCGGCCAGGAAGGCGGTGAGCAGATTGATCTGGAGCCAGGGCAACCGCTTCCGCACCGCGAACAGCGGGCTCGACAGGGCCCGCTCCTCCGCGCTCGCTCCCGTCATCGTCTGCATGTCCGCCGAGAGATCCTCCTGGAGGGCCTGGATGAGGCGGGAATCCGGGATCACGCCGAGCAGGCGCCCCTGGATGTCCACTACCGGCAGGTCGGTGAGCCGGTAGCGTTCCGCCACCTCGGCGACCTCGTCCCGCTGGGTCAGCGGGTTGACCGACGCGGCAATCGGTTGGCGCAGCTCTCGAAGCGGCACCTCCGGGTCCGCGGTGGCGGCGTCCTGCAGGGCCACGCTGCCCGATAACTGGTTCTGGTCGTTGATGACGAAGAGGTTGCGTGCCGCCCGGATGCGTGACTGCCGCAGCGCCGCGATGGATTCGCCGGCCGTTGTGGTCTCCCGAAACACCGCTACCTGAGTGTCCATGATCCGGCCGGCGCTGGCCGCCGGGTACGTCATCAGCTGCTCCAGCTCGGCCCGGATCCCCGGAGGGAGCCGCGAGAGGTAGCGCTCCGTCTGCGGCTCGTCCAGCAGGCCGAGAATCGGCAGCAGCTCGGTGGGCACCAGCTCGGACATGAGAGCGGCCACCAGTGAGTCGGGCAGCTCCAGCATGACGGCAGCGGCGGCCGGCGGGCTCAGCCGCCGCCACACCGGTGCCAGAATCGGGGCCGAGAGATTCTCCAGCTCGCGGGCGACCTCGCCGGGCTCGAGCTCCTCGATCTTCTGGGCGGCTTGCCAGGGATGCTCGCGAAGAAAGCGGCTGTCCACTGCCTCGACCGCCCGCCGCACGTTCCCCGCCGTCATCGGTCGTTCCTGCCGGAGCGGGAGTCGCTCCCCCGCGCCCCGGCCGGCGGCGCAACCCGGGCCAGCTCTCCGATGACGCCCAGATACGCCTCGGCCAGATGAAACAGCACCGAAGGGCCGGTTGCCACCGGCTCGTCCACCCGGGTCTGGCCCAGGGCTTTCTCCAGGTTGGCGCGGCTGAGCTCTCCCAGCAGCTCACCGTGCCGGTCGGTGACCGGCAGCGCGAGGCTGGTGGACCACGCCGGGTCGGCCGCCACGGCGGCGAGGGATGCCGAATCGGGCAGTGCCCGCTGCCGCTGGGCCACCGCAGCCAGCCGGGTGGTCCCGGCCGAATGCAGCAGGCCCGTGACGCTTGCCGTCCCCAGATACCTCCGGGATTCGTCCACCGCGTAGACCCCGGCCTCGTCCGGCTGGCGCCGGGCCACGATCATCTTGAGGGCCTCGTCCACCGTGTGGTCCTCGCCCAGCGCCGGGACATCGTGATTGACCCAGGCGCCGACTCTGGTAGGCGGGTAGGTCAGGGCGCGCCGGTACTGGCGCTCGGTGCTGGTCGGGAGATCGGACAGCACCCGGTCCCGGGCCGGAGCCGGCATCTGGCGCAGGATGGCGAGGGCGTCACGGCTTCCCAGCTGAGCCATGAGCGCGCCGGCCCGCTCGACCGGCATCGCGGCCACGCACTGCGCGGCGGTCCAGGACGTCATGCTTCCCACTGCAGGCGCGCCGATCCGGACCGGCACCAGCTCCAGGAGGGCCGCCGCGTCCGCGGATGCCAGCGACTCGAGTGAGCGGGCCGCCGATTCAGGCCGCTCCTCCAGGAAGGCCAGGGCCAGAGCCAGCGCCTCAGCCACGGGACTCCTCCGGCGGGCTTACGATCAATGGCTCATCGTGAAATCGCGACGCGGGGATGTGCACCCGGCCCGCCTCGCTGGCGAGCACGATGCCGGTCGGGGTCAGCTCGACGACCTCGCCGGTCAGGTCGCCGATGCGGGCCCGCTCGCCCGGTCGCAGGAAGCGCCGCACGTGGTGCGCGCCAACCAGATTGGCAACCAGGCTGCGGGCGCCCAGGCCGAACGCGAGCGAGAGCCCGCCGAGGAACGCCGCCACCATGATGCTCACCACGGTGGTGATCAGGGCGATCCGCACCCCCATCTGGTCGATGCCGATGATGATGGCCCCCACCACCGTGATCAGCTGTGCCAGATTCCCCAACGCGCCGCTCTGGGGAACCTTGGCGCTCGCCAGCGCATCCTTCACGAACTCCCGCACCGTTCCGCTCAGCAGGTACCCGGCCACGATGATGAGCAGGCCCAGCAGCAGGCGAGGCAGGTAGGCCACCAGTTGGCCGAGCCAGGCCCGCACCGCGGTCCATCCGGCCACATCGACCGCCACCGTGGCGAAGAGGACCACCGTGCTCCACAGCACCAGGTTGCCGATCAGGCGGAGGACGATCGATGA
Organism: uncultured Gemmatimonadales bacterium; assembly: GCA_963742755.1. Classification (GTDB taxonomy): domain Bacteria; phylum Gemmatimonadota; class Gemmatimonadetes; order Gemmatimonadales; family GWC2-71-9; genus CAVVWJ01. The sequence goes on along the minus strand of CAVUMU010000010.1, from coordinate 9,298 downwards.
CCGCGCCGCGATCGCCAGATCGGGGGCCTGATCGGAGCGGTCGAGCCGGCGACGGACCCGCTCCCCCAGGCTGACCGTCAGACGGCGCAGCCAGCGGCCGATCAGCCACCCCGCGACCGCAATCAGCAGGGCGGCGAGGATCTCGGGCAGGTGGGTGACCAGTCGGGCGACCAGGTCGGCGAGGCGGTCGCGGAGAATCTGAAGCGCGTCGGTGAGTCGTTGCATGAAAGCGCTCCGGGTGGGCGTGGCAGGATCCGCTGCGATCCTGTTCCTGAAACCTTAGCCCTTTCGTTTGAAGAACTGAACTGCCCGCTCGTGCTGCTCTGCCGCCCTCCTGGTCTTGAAGGTTCCCAGGTTGCGCCGTTTGCCGGTCCGGGGATCCTTTTTTCTGGAATAGAGCCGGTACTCGCCGGACGCCAGTTTGCGTATCATGGGTCACTCCCACCCGATGGTCAGGCTGAAGACAATGAATCTCGGGGCGAGTCAAACGGGGTACGACGAGCGCTGCTTTCCCTCGGACGCCAGCGTGCGTTGCCGGGCCAGGTAGCGCTCGAAAACCGCGATCCTTTCCTCCCCCTGCGGCATCATGCCGACCACCCGCTCCACATTGGCCAGGTAGTCGGGCCACCGGGCGGCGGCACGGACTTCGGGGAGAAAGGGGCGCAGCTTGGCGACCACCATCACATGCTCGGTGTTGGACGCGTTGAACAGCTCCGCGGGGATAGCGCCCTGAACCACGAGCGAGGCGGCCATGTCCCAGTAGGTCGTGACCATGCGATAGGGGGCACTCTCGTGGCCCGGAGCGAGCAACACCCCGAGTACTTCCTGTGAGGTCGTCGGGTGGAACTCGAAGACGAACCAGGCCCGGGCCTGCCGAAGCGTGGGGTCGGTGCGAAGCTCGTACAGCTTGAGCAGGACGTCGGCGTGCGAGGGATCCGCCATATCACTCTCCTTGACGAAAACAGCCGCTCAGTGGCCGATCGGTAGCCCATCCACCTCAGCGTAACCCAACCGGACCGGGGCGCGCTGATCCGAGCCGCAGAGCGCCGGCCCGCCGCCGGCCCGCCGGTCATGCGTTGTCTGTCAGGGGGAAGGATGCAGCAAGTGTACGGCGTAACTCCAGCGGCGGCAACATCGGTGTGCCGGCTCATGCACCCCGGCAGAAGAGTAGTGAGCGAAACGCAATTGCAGAGTCTGGGTCCTATCGCTTCATGCCGCGGCCGAAGCGGCGGGTACAATGCCGAATCGGCGGCGCACGGCCACCGGGGCGATGGTGAGTCGAAACGGTGGATAGTCCTCCCGTCAAACGGGTAGTGACTGAGAATTCGCTGCACCAGTCCGTCGGTCTGGCCCGGCATGCTCCCTCCCGCGGTCGTCACGCCGGTCCTTGCCGGCCCATCTCATACCCTGCCGGGCCACGGCCACGGCCTGGGCCAGTTGATCGGGAGCAAAGGGTTTCGGGACGAAGCCCGCGATCCGGACTTTACCGAAGCGTCTGAGGGCGTCGTCATCGGCGATTCCGCTCATCGCGAGGATGGGTACGTCAGGTTGGCGGGCATGCAATGCGGCCGCCGTCTCCGGTCCGTCGAGCACCGGCATCACCAGATCGAGCAGCACCAGCTTGATCTCACGGCCCACCCGCTCGAAGAGCTCCAGCGCCTGCGCTCCGTGCTCCGCCGTCAGTACGGTGTATCCCAGGTCTTCCAGGATGTTCTGCAACAGGCTCCTGATGGTGACCTCGTCGTCCACCACCAGAACCAATCCGTCACCTCTGGCCGACTCGGTGATCGCATCCGAGACGGTGAGCGGGGTGTCGTCCGGATCCTGTTCGGCCGGCACCAGCACCGTAAACGTGGTCCCCTTGCCCGGCGTGCTCTGGACCGAGATGCCGCCCCCGTGGCCCCGGACGATGCCGAGCGCGGCGGCAAGGCCCAGCCCGCGGCCCAGGAACTTGGTGGTGTAGAAGGGATCGAAGATGCGTTGCAGCGTCTCTTCATCCATCCCGGCGCCGCTGTCACGCACCATGATCTCGGTATAGGGCCGCTGGGGAAGCGAGAAGCCGGCGTAGAGCTGGGTGAGCTCGGATGCGGGCACCTCCCGGACTCGGACCCGGATCGAGACCTCTCCCTCTTGCTCCCCGATAGCCTCGGCGCCATTGAGCACGAGGTTGAGCACCAGCTGCTGGAGCTGCCCCACGTCGGCCTGGATCAGGGGACAGTTATCCGGCACATCCCGGGAGATCCTGATCTTCCGCGACACCGAGGCCTGCACGATGGCCAGGGCATCCGCGGTGACCTGGCAGATGTCCACCGGCTGCATTTCGCGCCGGCCCTTCCCGGCGTAGTTGAGCAGCTGTTTTACCAGGTCGGCGGCGCGCTGCCCAGCGCGCTCGGCCGAGTCGAGCATGTCGTCGATGCCTTCAGCCGCGCCGACCTCGGCGAGCCGGCGCCGGACCAGGGACACGTTACCCAGTATGGCGGTCAGCACGTTGTTGAAGTCGTGAGCCACGCCGGCAGCCAGGACGCCGACACTCTCCAGCTTCTGGGTCTGGCGGACGGCATCCTCCAGTTTGCGCCGTTCGGTAAAATCCCGGACGACCTTGGCGTATCCCCGGAGTGCGCCGTTTTCCCGGAGAGCCACCATGACGCCCGACGCCCAGAAGCGGGTGCCGTCCTTCCGCATGTGCCAGCGCTCATCCTCAGCCCGGCCCTGCTCGGCGGCGGTGCGGAGCTCGACCTCCGGGACGCCGGCTTTCCGGTCGGGCGGGACGAAGATCTCATGAGCCGAGGTCCCTTCGACCTCATGGGCCTCATACCCGAATAACCGCTCGGCTCCCCGGCTCCAGCGGTGAACCCGGCCATCGGGGTCGAGCAGGATGATACCGTAGTCTTCGGTTGCACTCAGAAAGAGGTCCAGCAGGTTATCTGACATGGTCTTTTACGATTTTAGGCGAAGAATCGGACCTGCGAGGTATGCCTCGTACAGTGACGCCTACCCGACACCCGCTCCGTGACCGGGGTCACCCCTCCACCCGTGGGTACCGTCACTGCCGGACCGACCGATATGCGCGGCCGCTACGCCCGCGCGAGCGTACTCCTTCGCGCCCTGAATTCCTGCTGCAGGCGCCCGCACATGATGTCGCACAGGCGGAACACGTCTCGATCGGCGAGACTGTAGTACACGAACAGCCCCTCCTTCCGCCGGGCCACGAACCGCTGGCCGTGCAGGAGCTGGAGATGCTTGGACACATTTGCCTGGTTGAAGCCGGTCTCATCGACGAGCTCTGTGACGGTCCTCTCACCGGCGCGCAGCGCCTGCAGGATCGTCAGCCGGGCCGGCTCGGCGAGAGCCTTGAAGCGCTCGGCGATCAGCTCCAGCATCTCTGGCGTCATCGGCAGCTTGCTCACAGGGCCCTCCCGGGCTGGTCCGCCACCCGGCTCGCCCCCGCCGGCTCGGGCCCGGCCCCCGCCCGCTCGATCGGGTTGCCGGCCGCCTCCCAGTCGGCCAGGCCCCCGCTGAGGTTGACCACGTTGGTGAAGCCCCGGGCCCGGAGCAGGCTCGCCGCGATCGCCGACCGCGCGCCGCTCTGGCAGTGCACCACGACCGGCCTATCCCGTGGTATCTCCCCCAGGCGGTCGGCCAGGTATCCCACCGGAATGTTGTGCACCCCTGGCAAGTGCCCTGCTTCCCATTCCGAGCGGCCGCGCACGTCGAGCACCGTGGCGGTCCCGTGCCGGATCTGCTCCGCCAGCTTCCTCGAGGTGGTCTGCGGTACCGCGCCGAGCGGCCGTTTCGCGGCGGCCCAGGCGTCGATCACCTCACTCCCGAAGTGGCCGGCGACTCGGTCGAGCCCGATCATGGCGAGGTCCCGCACCGCTTCGTCCAGGCAGTCGGCGCACTGGTCATCGATGAGGAGGTAAAAGTCCGCGTCGTACGGCACCAGCCAGCCCGCCCAGGTCGTGAAGCTCTGGTCGAGCGGGATATTGATCGTTCCGGGAATGTGCCTGGCGGCGAAGTCTGCCAGCTGGCCGGGTGTCGACCACCAGCGCCCCCGCCGCTCATCAACGGCTCCAGCCGGTCCGGCGACAGACGCGCCGGGCGGGTGAACGCCGCCGAGGGCGCGCGGCCCTTCCTTGTTGATCCGCTTCATCTCGGCGAAGTACTTGCGGCGGTTCCGGCTGGCCGTCCAGCACCATGCGCAACGAACGCTCCTCGTCGGTCGTGCCTACAGCCCCAGTTCGCGATCTTCTCGTAGCCCACGGTCGAGGTGCGGCACTGCGCCCAGCGCCTTGCCGCAGGCCGAGCCGGCGCCGTGGCCGGGCCAGACCTGGACGTAGTCCGGCAGCTCGCGGAACCGATCGAGCGAGCGGAACAGCGTCCGCGCCGCGGCCTCCATGGTGCCGGCCATCTTGGCGGCCTTCTCCAGCAGGTCCGGCCGGCCGACGTCGCCGACGAAGACGAAGTCGCCGGTGAAATGCCCATCGGCCGGTCGCTGGCCGGGGTGTCCGTCACCAGGAACGAGAGGTGCTCGGGCGTGTGACCCGGCGTGTGCAGCACGTCGAACGCGGATGTTGCCCACCGTGAAGACGTCGCCGTCCTTGAGGAGCCGCGCGCCGGCCTGCGCGGCGTAGGCGTACTTCCAGTCCGCGTCCCCCTCGTCGGAGAGGAAGAGCGTCGGCCTCCGCACGCTGGGCCAGCTCGCGCGCGCCCGAGACGAAGTCGGCGTGGATGTGCGTCTCCGTCACGCCAGGTGATTCGCATGCCCTCGGCGGCGGCCGCCTCGACGTACTGCTCGATGTCGCGGTTGGGGTCGACCACGACCGCCTCGCCCGTTGCTGGCAGCCGATCAGGTAGCTCGCCTGGGCTAGCTTGGCGTCGTAGAAAGCGTCTAAACAGCATCAGGATCTCCCAGCATTTCAGTGGTTGTGTCCCCCGGCCCACGCGACAAGAGGACGCCGCGATTCTGGTAGAGGATGAAGCAGCCCATGACGATCAGGAACGCGCCGAATGCTCGCCGGAGGACCCTCTGCGATATGAACCGCACGAGGTAAGTCCCGGTGAGAATGCCTGCGATGGCCACCGCCGTGAAGAGCGCGATGAATCCCCAGGGGACCGTAACCTGTCCCAGGTAGCCCAGAAAGCCCGACGTAGAGCTCATCGCGATGACGAGCAGCGACGTCCCGACCGCGTGCTTCATCGGCGTCCTCGCCAGGATCACCAGAGCGGGGACGATCAGGAACCCGCCGCCGATCCCCAGGAATCCGGTGAGCATTCCGACCGAAACTCCCGCCAGGGCGACCGTCACGATCAGCACCCCGAAGCCGGGTCGGAGGCGTTGGTCGCCACCGCCGCGAGCCGTTGCGCCACACCGGTTCCCGTCGTCGGCGCGAGGATCGCGCGGCGTGCCGTCCGGGTCGGCGTTGTACGCCGCGGTGAAGACCGTGCTTGTCGAAGGTGAGCGCGCCGTCGCGGGTGCTCTGGATGCCGTACTTCGCGGCCGACGCGCCGCCGACCGCGCTGGTGACGGCCTGCGATCACCTTGGACGTCATGCTCTTGATCGTGGTGTCGGCCGGCCAGCGCGCCCTGGCCGGTGCGGGTGCCGTCGGAGTTGACGGTGCCGGCGGCGGTCTGCGTCGCTGATCGTCGGTCAGGACGGCGTTGGCCGCGTCGACGAGCGCGGAGACCGAGGTGGCGATGCTGTTCTGCGTCGTTGGCGACGCTGACGGTCGAGGTGACGCCGGCCTTGGAGACGGTGAACGTCAGCCCGGGCGAGACGCCGTTGAAGGTGTTGCGTCGCCGACGTGACGTCGAAGCCCGCGGTGGCCGAGCCGACGTGGATGCTCGCGTTCTGGCCCGGCTGGACGACGGTCGTGCCGCCGAGGCCGTCCAGGCCCGATGACCGTGAACGCCGAGGCGTCGCCGGTCGTCGCGCTGGTCAGCTGGAGCTTGTACTGGCCCGGGGCGACCTGGACGGCGGCGGCGCGGACGCCGGCGTTCGGCCGCGTTGACCGCGTTGACGACCGACTGCAGCGAGCCGTCGGTCGGGGTGATCGTCGTCGGCGTGCCGTCGTTCGCGACGAGCTGGAACGAGCCGCCGGTCGAGGGTGAAGGTCGAGGTGTCGGTGAGCGACGACGTCGAGTTCGCGGTGAGCAGCGAGTGGGCGCTGGCGAGCTGGTTGACCGTGAAGGTCACCGAGCCGCCGAGGGCTCCGGCCGTGGCGGAGGCGGCGACCGAGCTGTCGCTCGACGGTCGCGGCTGCGCGCGCCCCAGGTGGCGGCTGCCTGCAGCTTCTGGGCCGCGGTGAGCAGGGCCTGGAACTTGGTGTTCAGCCCCTGGTAGGACGTGACCGCGGTCTGGGTGTTGGTGAGCGTGGTCTTCAGGTCGGTCTGCGGCTGGGCCTCGATCTGCATCAGCTGGCTGATGATCGTGCTGGTGTCCAGCCCGCTCACCAGACCGCTCACGCTGGTCGTCGACGTGGCCATGCTCTCCTCCTCCCTGCTCGTCGTGCTGCGTCGTACGTGCTGGTCGCTGTCGTTGCTGGTCTGCTGGCGTTCTGGCAACGTGCTGATCCCGGGCCGGGAGACCCGGCCCGGGACCAGCAGGTCTTGCGGTGCGTCGCGCTCAGCCCTTGAGCAGGGACAGCACGTTCTGCGGGACAGCGTTGGCCTGCGCGAGCATCGCCGTGCCGGCCTGAACCAGGATCTGGTTCTTGGTGAAGTTGGTCATCTCCGAGGCCATGTCCGTGTCGCGGATCTGGCTCTCCGACGCGGACAGGTTCTCCACCGCGACGTTGAGGTTGTTGACCGTGTGCTCGAACCGGTTCTGGTACGCACCCAGGGTGGCCCGCGCGGTCGAGACCGTCTTGATGGCGGCGTCGACGGCCGTGATGGCAGCGCGACGGCGCCGCGTGCGTCAGGTCCAGCGCCGACGGTGGCCAGCGGTGGTCGAGTCGAACTTCGACGCCAGCGTGACGGTGATCTTCTCGCCGGCGTTCGCGCCGACCTGGAAGTCGCCGGTGTAGGTGCCGTCGAGCAGCGCCTTGCCACCGAACTTGGTGCTGTTGGCGATGCGGTCCAGCTCCGAGTTCAGCTGGCGTGAGCTCGGTCTGGGCCGCGCCCTGCGCGGTCGGCGTCCTGCGAGCCGGTGTTGCTGGCCTGCACGGCGAGGTCACGCATGCGCTGCAGGATGGCGGTGGTCTCGTTCAGCGCGCCGTCAGCGGTCTGGACGACGTTGATGCCGTCCTGGGCGTTGCGGACGGCGACCTTCAGGCCACCGATCTGCGAGCGCAGGCCCTCGGAGATGGACAGGCCGGCCGCGTCGTCCGCGGCGCGGTTGATCCGGAAGCCGCTGGACAGCTTCTCCAGGGACTTGGACATCTGGCTGTCCGAAACCGACAGGTTCCGGTACGAGTTCATTGCCGCGATGTTCTGGTTGATGCGAAGACTCATGATGTGCTCCTCCGTGAACTGAGTACTGACGCCCGTCCGTGGGCTGCCGGACTACTCATCGTCATCGCCGGCGTGGGGCTGAGGGCTTTTCGCTGCGGCAATCGGGTGATGCTCAGGCGCAGGGCCGAGCACGTGACGTGCGTCGCGGCCGGCGCGCGTCGCGGCCGGCGGCCGCGTCGGACCGGCGCGGCGTGACGCCGGCCAGTGCGGCGACCCGGGCGTAGTACTCCTCGCGGCGGCGGGCGGCGACGCCTCGGCGCTCGGCGGCGCCGGGGCCGGCTGCCGGCGCCCTCGAGGTGCGCGGTTCATGCCTTCGCGCAGCAGCTCGAGCGCCTGGGCCCGCATCTGGGAGATCGCGGGACTCGCTGACGCCCAGCTCGCGCGGCGATCTCGGCCATCGGCTTCTCGCCGAGGAAGTACTCGGTGACGACGACTGGCGCAGCCGCTCGGGCAGCGCCTGGACGGCGGCGTGCAGCACCGGGTGCCGCTCGCCGGCGATGATCCGCTCCTCCTGGCCGAGGTCCTCCGAGGGAGGTTGGTCGCCAGGTCGACGTCGCTGTCGCCGACCAGGGCGTTGAGGCTGAGCACGGCGGCCCGCTGGACCCGCTCGCGGGTGCGGACCAGGTCGGTGCCGTCCTCGCCGAGGTCGGCGGCGAGCTCGGCCGGGCTGGGCTGCCGGCCGAGCTGCTGGGTCAGCCGGTCCTCGGCGCCGGCCAGCCGGCGCTCGGCCCGGCGGGTGCCGCGGCTGGCCCAGTCGGCGGAGCGCAGCTCGTCGACACGGCGCCGCGGACCCGGATCCGGGCGTACTGGGCGAAGGACGTGCCGACGCTCGGGTCGTAGGCTGCGGGCGCAGCGGACCAGGGCCTCGTAGCCGGCCGACTCCAGGTCCTCGCGGCGCACGTGCGCGGGCAGCCGGGTGATCAGCTCGGTCACGACGTAGCCGACGAGCGGCATGGCCTGCGCGGACCAGCTCGTCCTCTGTCGGTTTTGCGCGGTCCGGTATGGCGCCGGAGTGCCCGGATCTCGTCACCCGACAGTGACAGCCGGCGACGGCGGTCCGTCTCGGCCGCACGAGGGCGAGGGATCTGGGCCATGCATGGTTGCTCGGCGTAATCGAGCGCCATCTGAAGTGGCGAGCTGCCGAAAGCCGAGAACCGCGGAGAAGTTCTCAGGTCGCCCGGGCTCCGGCCGATCAAGAGCAGCACGAGTCGACCGCCGGCACCGACCACGAGCCGGCGAGCGCCGATCGAGGAGGACCAGATGAGCTGGGAGGAGCTCTCCGCGCTGCTGTGGAAGGAGCGCGAGCTGCTCGAGCTGCTGCTCTTCAAGATCGAGGAGGAGCAGCTCGTCCTGGCGAGCGGCCGGACCCGCTGGCTGGCCCACGCCACCCGCGAGGTCGAGGTCGTGCTGGCCGAGATCCGCGAGCAGGAGCTGCACCGCGCCGTCACCGTCGAGGCGCTGGCCGCCGCCGTCGGCTGCGGCTCGCAGCCCAGCCTGACCACGCTGGCCGCGCACGCGCCCGAGCCGTGGCCGGACCTGCTGCGCGCCCACCGCCAGGCCTTCCTGGCCCTGACCGCCGAGATCAGCACGATGGCCGAGGCCAACCGCGACCTGCTCGCCGCCGGCGCCAAGGCCACCCGCGAGGCGCTGCTCGGGCTCGAGCAGTCGGTCGGCACCTACGGCCCGCAGGGCCGGATGACCAGCCCGGCCGCGCCCGCGCGTCGTCGACCAGGCGCTGTGAGCCGGCGATGAGCAGCACCTTCGGCGGCCTGTCCACCGCGATCAACGCCCTGATGGCGCAGCGCCAGGCGCTGGACGTCACCGGCCAGAACATCGCCAACGTCAACA
>CAVUMU010000009.1:0-74583 GCA_963742755.1 uncultured Gemmatimonadales bacterium | reverse complement strand
CGCTTGCCTGACCCTCCGCCTCTGGCGACCTTTCACCCATGGACCTCGATCTCCTGATCTCTGAGCTGGTTGCCGGCAAAACCGCGGCGCTGGCCCGGGCGATATCAGTGGTCGAGAACGGCCGGCCCGGCTTCGAAAAGCTCCTGGCCGAGGTCCACCGCTCCCTCGGTAAAGCCCGCCGCATCGGCATCACCGGCCCGCCCGGGGCCGGGAAGTCCACCCTGGTCGAGCGCCTCGTCACCGCCTACCGCGCCGCCGGCCTCAAGGTCGCCGTCATCGCCGTAGATCCCACCAGCCCCTTCACCGGTGGCGCCCTGCTCGGCGACCGGATCCGCATGGAATCCGTCGCCCTCGACCAGGGCGTCTACATCCGCTCCATGGCCACCCGCAGCTCGCTCGGCGGCCTCGCCACCACCACCCGCGAAGTCTGCGACCTGCTCGATGCCGCCGGGTTCGACCGGATCCTGGTCGAGACCGTGGGCGTGGGGCAGTCGGAGCTGGCCGTGGCCGGAATGGCCGACTCGACGGTGCTGGTGCTGGTGCCCGAGTCGGGCGACGGGATCCAGACGCTCAAGTCGGGTGTGATGGAGATCGCGGACATCTTCGTGGTGAATAAGGCAGATAGAGCAGGAGCCGAGAAGATACGACAGGAGATCGAGATAACGCTGGGGATCCGGCGGGGGAACGCGTTTCGGAATGTGCCGGCGCATCATGGGGTGAAGGCGGTACGGCGGTACGGCGGTACGGCGGTAGGGGAGGGCAACCAGAAGACGGTAACTGACAAGGGTGGAAGAACGTCGGACAATTCGGGTGCCCAACCTCCCGAGACTACCGCCGTACCGCCTTCTACCGCCGTACCGCCTACCGCCTTACCGCCTTACCGCCCTTCCGCCTGGGAGAATCCGGTGCTCCTCACGACTGCCGCCAAGGGTGAGGGAATCCCCGAGCTGGTTGCTTCCCTCGACCATCACCACGAGTACCTGGTGCACTCCGGCGAGCTCGACCGCCGGCGCCGGCTCCGGCTGTCCGACCGGACCCGCGAAGTGGTGGACCGCGCCACCCAGAAATGGATCTGGGAGGAGACCCGCGCCGAGCAGCTGATCGGCGAGCGGCTGGATCAAGTAGTTGCCGGCAGCATGAGCCCCTACGATGTGGCAGCCGAAGTCCTCGACGGCCTGAAACAGGGTGCGCGCATATGACCGCTCGGAGGGCAAAGAGCAACACCGACGCGGACCGGCTCGCCGAGCAGGGACGGGAGCTGGCGCAGCTCAGAGCCGAGCTGGCCGAGTGGCGAGCCAAGGCGGCCGCCTTGCCGGTCCGGAGCGACCTGAATACCAGCACCACCTCGGGCCCCGGCACCGAGCCGGTGTACACCCCGCTCGACCTCGCGCCCGACGTGGTCGCCGCCACCGGCCTTCCCGGCCAGTTCCCCTACACCCGCGGCATCCACCCGACCATGTACCGCGGCCGGCTCTGGACCATGCGGCAGTTCGCCGGGTTCGGCACCGCGGAAGACACCAACGAGCGCTACAAGTTCCTGCTGGAACGGGGCCAGACCGGGCTCTCCGTCGCCTTCGACTTTCCCACCCTGATGGGCTACGACTCCGACCATCCCCGCTCCGAGGGCGAGGTGGGCAAGTGCGGCGTGGCCATCTCCAGCCTGGCCGACATGGAGACGCTGTTCGACGGGATCCCGCTGGACCGGGTCTCCACCTCGATGACGATCAACGGCCCGGCCGCGATGCTGTTCTGCTTCTACGTGGCCGCGGCGGAGAAGCAGGGCGTTCCGATCAACAAGCTGCAGGGGACGATCCAGAACGACATCCTCAAGGAGTACATGGCGCAGCACGCCTGGATCTACCCGGCGGAGCCCGCGCTCAAGGTGATCGTGGACCTGTTCCAGTGGGCCGCGGAGCACACCCCCAACTGGAACACGATCTCCATCTCCGGCTACCACATCCGGGAGGCGGGAGCGACGGCGGCGCAGGAGCTGGCCTTCACCCTGGCCAACGGGTTCTGCTACGTGGAGCATGGCGTCGCCCGCGGGCTCCACGTGGACAGCTTCGGGCCCCGGCTCTCCTTCTTCTGGGACATCCACAACGACTTCTTCGAGGAGATCGCCAAGCTCCGGGCGGCGCGCCGGATCTGGGCCCGCCACATGAAGGACCGATACGGCGCCCTGGACCCGCGCAGCCTGAAGATGCGGTTCCACTGCCAGACGGCCGGGGTCACCCTGACCGCGCAGCAGCCGCACAACAACGTGGCCCGGGTGGCGTACCAGGCGCTGGCGGCGGTGCTGGGCGGCACCCAGTCGCTCCACACCAACGCGCTGGACGAGACCCTGGCGCTGCCCACCGAGGAAACCGTCCGCATCGCACTCCGCACCCAGCAGATCCTGGCCTACGAGACCGGGGTCCCCAACGTGGCAGATCCTCTAGGAGGCTCGTACTACCTGGAGGCGCTGACCGACGGGCTGGAGCGCGAGGCCGAGGGACTGTTCGCCGAGATCGAGGCCCAGGGCGGCGTGGTCAAGGCGATCGAGTCCGGCTGGTTCCAAAGACAGATCGCCCACTCGTCCATGCGGTTCCAGGCGGAGCTGGAGCAGGGGCGGCGCACGATCGTGGGGGTCAACGATTTCGTGGAGGAGGCGGAGGCCCCGGTCGAGATCCTCAAGGTCGGCAACGAAGCCGAAGTGACCCAGTGCAGGCGCATGGCGCGGCTCCGGGCCCAGCGGAACCCTGAACTGGTGGCCAAACGGCTGGAGGCGCTCGGCCGGGCTGCCACCAACGACGAGAACATCATACCAGCCATGCTGGATTGCGCGCGGGCGTACTGTACGCTCTACGAGATCCGGCATGTGCTCGAGGAAATTTATGGGAGCTACAGGGAGCCGATCTTCTTCTAGAGGTCGGGAAAGACGGGACGGACGGGATGGGTCCGCGCTGAGCACGAATGGGCGGGACGGGGCGAATGGGAACGGTGCGCAACCAAAAGCCGCCGGCGCGTTCCCGTCGCCCGAGCTGCTGGACCGGCTGACCCACGTTCAGCCCGGCGAGCACCGGGTGGTGACCTGCTACCTGAAGCTGGAGCCGCGCGACCGCTCCCGCGGCAAGTACCTGATCAAGGTCAAGAACCGGGTGAAGGCCGCGCTCCAGGCCCTGCCGCGGCTCAAGCTGGAGCGCCGGATCGCCGACGAAGTCGCCCGCGACCTCGACCGGGTGCAGCAGTTCCTCAAGAGCCCGGGCAACCTGCCCCACACCCAGGGCCTGGCCATCTTCGCCTGCGAGGGGATCGGCCTGTTCGAGACCGTCGCGCTCCCGGTGGTGCATCGCTCCCGCCTCTCGGTGGACGGCAGCCCGCTGGTGCGCGAGCTGGCGTCGGTGGAAGACGAGTTCGGCCGCCTGCTCACCGTGGTGCTCGACCGGAGCCGGGCCCGGTTCTTCGAGGTGACCGCCCACGACTCCCGCGAGGTGTCGGGTCTGCACTCGGAGAGCACCCGGGGCAAGCGGTTCCACTCCGACAACGACGGCAGCAGCGGCTGGGGCGAGCACACCTACAACAACCGGATCCGGCAGGAGAAGCAGCGTCATTACGAGGCGATCGCGCGGGAGCTGTTCGCCATGGACCGGCGGCACCCGGCCCACGGCATCGTGCTCGCGGGGACCGGCGCGGACGCCGGCGCGGTCGAGCCCTTCCTCCACACCTATCTGGCCGAGCGGCTGATCGGAACCGTGAAGCTCAATCCCAAGGACGCCACCGTGGCGTCGGTGCACGCGGCCACGCTCGCGGTGCGGGAGGAGTTCGAGCGGGCGTCGGAGCGGGACCTGGTGCACGAGATGCTGGAGGGCGTCGGCACCGGCTGGGGCGTCAACGGGCTCAGCCCTGCTTTAAAGGCGCTGTCGCGTGGGCAGGTACGCTCGCTGCTGGTCAACGCCGATGCCAGCGGGCCCGGCTTCCGCTGCGGCGACTCGGGCCGGCTGGCGCTCACCGAGCGGGAATGCCGGGACGAGGGAAACCCGGTGCCGGTCCTCGACATCGTGGACGACGCCATAGAGGAAGCGCTGCGGCAGGGAGTGGACGTGAACGTGGTGTATGAGCCCGAGGCCCGGGATTCGATCGAGAGCCTCGGCGCACTGCTGCGGTTTCGTTGATCCCTCGCCTCGGTTTGAATGGCTCGGGACAGGCCCTGCGTGCCGTTCTGTTCGACGCCGGGAACACCCTCCTGTTCCTGGACTACGCCCGCATGGCGCGGGCGGTAGGCGCGGCGCTCAAATTCCCGCTGACCGGCCCCGGCCTCGCGTCCCACGCGCCCGAGGCCGCCGAAGCCATGGAGAAGGCGTCCGGCGACGATACCGAACGCGCCTCGACCTATCTCGAGGCACTCTTCCGGTTCAGTGGCGTGCCGGCCGAGCGAATGCGCGAGGTGCGCGACTGTCTGGCGGAGTTGCATCGCGAGAGCCATCTCTGGTGCTCTATTCGGGAGAAGACCCACGAGGCGCTCGCCCGGCTCCGCGCGGCCGGGATCCGGCTCGGCATCGTGTCGAACAGCGACGGGCGGGTTGACCAGGCGCTGACCCTGGCCGGCCTGCGCGGCTACTTCGACGTGGTGGTAGATTCGGCCCTCGTCGGCGTGGAGAAGCCCGACCCGGTGATCTTCCAGACCGCGCTCGACGCGCTCGGCGTCGCCCCCGGGGAGGCGCTCTACGTCGGCGACCTCTACGAGGTGGACGTCCTGGGAGCGCGCGCGGCGGGAATCGAGGCGGTACTGTTCACGCCTTCGAGCCCCGGTCCGGGGCAGTCGTGTCGCACCGCGGGATCGATTGACGAGCTGGTGAACGCCCTCTTGCCCGGAGATCGGCATTGAACGGAGAGATCCTTCGCTGCGCTCAGGATGACAACCCGGGAAATGGCTGAGATGGCGGCCGCCCCTGATACCCAGCGTGGCCGGCGCCAGGTCCGACCCATCCGGGTGCTGGTGGCCAAGCCCGGCCTCGATGGCCACGACCGGGGGGCCAAGGTGGTGGCCGCGGCGCTCAGAGACGCCGGCATGGAGGTGGTCTACACCGGGCTGCACCAGACGCCGGAGATGATTGCCACCGCCGCGGTGCAGGAGGACGTGGACGTGGTCGGCCTCTCGATTCTGTCCGGCGCCCACATGACCCTGTTTCCCCGGGTCCGGAAGCTGTTGGAGGAGATGGGCCGGCCCGACACGCTGGTCACCGGCGGCGGAATCATCCCCCCGGAGGACATGGCTGCACTCCAGGAGCTCGGCATCGGAAAGCTATTCGGGCCAGGCACTCCCACGTCCGACCTCATCGAATACATCAGGTCTTGGGCCGCCGCTCACCTCGACCAATGAATCCAGCCGGTAGCCGCCTCCGGGCGCTCACCGAGGAGTACCAGCAGCTCGCCGCCAAGCTTCAGAAAGGCGGCGGGCCGGCGCGCATTGCCAGGATGCACGAGCAGGGCAAGCTCGCGCCCCGCGAACGGGTGCAGCAGTTGCTCGACCCCAAGACACCCTGGCTGGAGCTCGGCCTCCTCGTGGCCTACGACCAGTACGACGGCCAGGCCCCCGGGGCCGGGGTCATCACCGGCATGGGGGTGGTGGAGGGCCGCGAGGTCGTGGTGGTGGCCAACGACGCCACGGTGAAGGCCGGCTCCTGGTGGCCGGAGACGATCAGGAAGATCCTCCGGGCCCAGGAAGTGGCCATGCGGCAGCGGATCCCGATCGTGTACCTGGTGGACAGCGCGGGGGTGAATCTGCCCGTACCAGGGCGGCGTCTTTCCCGGGCAGTACGGCGCCGCCCGGATCTTCTACTACAACTCGATCATGCGGCGGTATCTCCATGTGCCGCAGATCAGCGCGGTGATGGGGAGCTGCATCGCGGGTGGAGCGTACCTGCCGGCGCTGTCCGACGTGATCTTCATGGTCGAGGGCACCAGCTTCATGGGACTGGGCGGGCCCAACCTGGTGAAAGGCGCCACCGGCCAGACCATAGATTCGGAGACGCTGGGCGGGGCGAAGACCCATACCGAGCTGAGCGCCGTGGCCCACTACCGCGCGGCCAACGACTCGGAGTGTCTCACCCGTATCCGCGAGTACATCGGCCGGCTCCCGCTGAATCAGGGCTTGAGCCACCGGGTGCTGTCCGCCTCTCCGCCCCTCCGCCCCTCCACCGACCTCTACGACCTCCTTCCCGCCGACCACCGGCTCTCCTACGACATGCGGCAAATACTGGCCTGCATCCTGGATGGCGGGACGCTGGATGAGTTCCAGCCCGACGTGGCCGGCGAGATGCTGTGCGGACACGCCCACATCGAAGGCCGGCCCGTTGCCCTGATCGCCAATCAGCGGGGCCTGATCAAGGGTCAGCCGGGCGAGCGCCCCCGCTTCGGCGGCATCGTCTACACCGGCAGCGCGGAGAAGGTGGCGTACTTCATCGAGACCGCGAGCCGGGAGCGGCTGCCTGTTCTGTTCGTTCAGGATGTGAGCGGGTTCATGGTGGGGCCCGAGGCGGAGCAGTCGGGTATTATCCGCGCGGGAGCCCGGTTCGTGGAGGCCATGGCCACGGCCGTCGTGCCCAAGATCGTGCTCACCGTCAACCACGCCTCGGGCGCGGGCTACTATGCCATGGCGGGGCAGGGCTTCGATCCCGACTTCATCCTCTCCTGGCCCACCGGCCGCATGGGTGTGATGGAAGGCGAGGCGGCGGTGATGGCGGTGCATGGCGCCGAGATCGAGAAGGCGCGTCAGGCAAAGCGGGAACCGTCGCCCGAGGCGCAGGCGTCCATGAGCTCGATGCGCACCGATTACGAGCAGCAGCTCGATGCCAAGTTCGCCGCGGCGCGCGGCTTCGTGGATGCCATCGTCACGCCGGAGGAGACCAGGGAGCAGCTCGCGTTTACCCTGAGGATCGCCGCCAACTACGCCGGCCCGCACCTCGGTCCGTTCGTTCTTCCGCCGCTCGACGCGGCTATCACTCGCTAGGAGCCGTATGCCATCGCCGCGTATGACCCTCGCTGCGCTGGCGCTCGCGCTCGCGTGTGCCCCCAAGCCCGAGCCGAAGCAGCCGGAGCCGGATCCGAAGGAGCCGTCTCCGGAGCAGCCGTTGCCCAAGCCGAACATCGATCCGGGCCGGTTGCCTCCGAGGAACGAGCGGCTGCCGCCAACGGCGGTCTATCCCGAGACGGACCCGTACGACACCCTCCAGCCGGTCGTTCCTCCCGAGGCAGCCTTCGCCCATGGCTGGATGCCGCTCGCCAGCACCGGCGTGCACGACTTCCTCAAGAGTCATCCCACGTTCGACGGCCGGGGCGTCCTCATCGGGATTCTCGATACCGGTGTCGATCCGGGGATCCCCGGCCTGAGTCGCACTTCCACGGACAACCCGAAGCTGCTCGACCTGCGCGACTTCTCGGACGAGGGCGCGGTGCCGCTCAGGCGGGTCACTCCTGCCGGTGACTCGGTCGAGATCGCCGGACGGAAGCTGGGCGGCTTCGGCCGGGTGACCGCATTCAACACCCAGGGCCCCTACTACGCCGGCCTGATCAGCGAGCTGCCGCTCGGCGCGCCGCCCGCCTCCGATCTCAACGGCAACGGCACCGTGGGCGACAGCCTCGTCCTGCTGGTCACGAAAGCCAGCGATGGCTGGGTGATGTTTGCCGACACCGATGGCGACCGCTCGCTCGCGGGCGAAAGGCCGGTGCACGACTACCTGCAGGCTCGGGAGAGCTTTGGCTGGGCTCGTAAGGGCGGGAAGCCAATCATCAATGTCGCCGCCAACTTCTCCCTGAAGGCCGGCGAGCCCGAGCTGAACCTGGTGTTCGACAGCTTCGGCCATGGCTCGCACGTCGCCGGCATCGCGGCAGGCAACGATCTCTACGGCGTCGGCGGCTTCGACGGCGTGGCGCCGGGAGCGCAGCTGCTGGGCCTCAAGATCGCCAACAGCGCGCAGGGCAGCATCACCACGACGGGAAGCATGATCCGGGCGATAGACTACGCCATTCGCTTCGCGGAGGCGCGCCGGCTCCCGCTGGTGCTCAACCTCAGCTTCGGCGTCGGCAACGAGATCGAGGGGCAGGCGCGGATCGACGGCATGATCGACTCGGTGCTCGCGGCGCATCCCAGCCTGGTGTTCACCATCGCCGCGGGCAACGACGGGCCCGGACTCTCGACCCTGGGCTTCCCCGGCTCGGCCCGGCGCGCGATCAGCGTGGGTGCGACGGTGCCGGGCACCTTCCAGGCTGCGGATCGATCGGGTGCGCGCCGGGACGACCAGCTGGCCTACTTCAGCTCCCGTGGTGGTGAGCTGGCCCGGCCCGAGATCGTCACGCCCGGGGTGGCCTATTCCTCGGTGCCCCGGTGGAACACCGGACAGGAGATATCGCAGGGCACCAGCATGGCCTCGCCTCACGCTGCCGGCCTCGCGGCACTGCTGGTCTCCGCGTCAAGTCAGGAGAGACGGCCGGTCGTGGCCCGGGCAATCAAGCAGGCGCTGATGGTGACCGCGCATCCACTCGAGGGGAGCACCTTTGTGGATGAGGGGACCGGGCTGCCGGACATTGACGCGGCGTATCGTTGGCTCAAGGGCAATCGAGCGGTTCCCGACATACGGGTGCGCGCGGTAGGAAGTGACAGCGTTGATGCGATCTATCTGGAGGTCGGGCCGGGTGCTCGCGCCGAAGCGCGCTTCGAGCTGCTGCGACCGGCCTCGGCCCCATCCACGGTATATACCCTCCGCAGCGATTCGCCCTGGCTGACTGCGCCCCCGAAGCTCACCCTGGCCGGGGCCAGGAGCGTCGTGCTGGTCAAGTACGATCTCGCGGCTCTCAAGCCGCCCGGCGCCTACGTCGGCACGATTACGGGCTGGGGACAGGACACGACGGCCGGTCCGGCGTTTCGGTTGGTCAACACGATCGTGGTCCCGGCCGAGGTCACGGCCGGAACCGGTGAGCTCCGGTCGGGAGTTCCGGTGGAATCTGGCGCGGCGGTCCGAGCCTTCTTCCGCGCCGACAGCGCCCGGCCATTCCAGGTGCGCGTGTCCAGCCGAGGCCCGGTGGAGAAGGGACTCGCGTTCCTGCATGAGCCTGACGGCATGCCGTATCGGGACGAGAGCGCCCGCCCACTGGGGGGCAGCAGTGGAGCAGCGCTGTATAATGTGGACGCGCGCGACGTCGTGGCCGGCACCTACGAGGCGGTGGCCGTGGCTCCCACGCCCCAGGCGATCAACGTGGGGATGCAGGTGGTCCAGTCCCCGCTCCGATTACATCTGAGCCGAGCCCGGGACCAGGCGGTCGGCACCCTGGCCAACGTCACCGCCAAACCGGTCAACGCGGAGGTGGCAGTACTCCTCGGTGGCGGCGAGAGGATGGAGACGGTGGTCGCTCGCGGCTCTCTGGTGCAGCGGATTCAGTTCGTCGCCCCTGCCTGGGCCAAGACCGTGGTCGTGGACATCTCCATGGACCGGGCCCAGTGGGGAAAGTTCACCGACTTCGGCGTCACCCTGTTCGACTCGGTGGGCCGGCAGATCGAAAAGAAACCGCTGAACTACGCCTTTGGGCGGCTCCAGGCTGCGCTGCCCGAGGGTCACGGAGACATGCCGGTGGAGCTGGCGCTCTTTCCCGGCTTTGCCGAACCGTCGGGCGACGAGCCATGGACGCTTCGAGCCGCGATCCGGCTCTATGCGGACACGGCGATTGCCCTCGCGCCCCGGGAGGTGCGGGAAGCCACGGTCACCCTGGCTCCTTCGAGGAACGCCTCGGTGACGTTCCTGTTGCCCGAGAGTTCCCCCTGGCCACTGGGAGAGGGATTCTTTCCGCTCGGGATCCTGGTGGCCCGCGCCGCGGAGCACACCTGGACCCGGGAAGGCGGGCTCAACCCTTCAACTCCACCGGCCGCACGATGACTGCTCGAGTGGTCCGGGTAGCGGCGGGGCAGGGGTTCTGGGGCGACTGGCTGGAGGCGCCCGTCCGTCAGGTGCGGGGCGGGCCGGTGGATTATCTGATGATGGACTACCTGGCCGAAGTGACCATGTCCATCATGCAGAAACAGAAATCGCGCGATCCGAAGGCCGGGTACGCCCGCGATTTCGTCCCGCTGATGGAGCGGATCCTCCCGGACATCGTGGAGAAGGGCATCAAGGTGACGTCCAATGCGGGGGGCGTGAACCCGCGTGGGTGCGCCGAGGCGGTGCTGGAGGTGGCGCGGCGTCTGGGGCTGTCGGGGAAGCTGAAGGTGGGACTGGTGACGGGCGACGACCTGCTCGACCGGCTGGACGGGCTGATCGCGGCGGGTCATCCACTCAGCAACATGGAGACCGGCCGGCCGCTGGCCGACATCCGGGACACGGTGCTCTCCGCCAACGCGTATCTCGGCATGGGTCCCATCGTGGAGGCGCTCCGGGGCGGCGCCGACGTGGTGATAACCGGACGGGTGACGGACACCGGGCTCACGCTCGGTCCCATCTTCCATGAGTTCGGCTGGCCCACCGAGGACTGGGACAAGGTGGCGGCAGGCACCGTGGCCGGCCATATCATCGAGTGCGGGGCGCAATGCTCCGGCGGCAACCTGCTGAAGGACTGGCGGTCGGTGAAGGGCCTGGGCAACCCGGGCTTCCCCATCGTCGAGGCGTCCCCGGACGGCAGCTTCGTGGTGACCAAGCATCCCGGAACCGGCGGGGTGGTATCGGTGGCCTCGGTCAGCGAGCAGCTGGTCTACGAGATGGGCGATCCCCATGCGTACATCACCCCGGACGGCGTCGCCGACTTCACGACGATTCAGCTGAAGCAGGCGGGACGGGACCGGGTGCGGGTCAGCGGAATCCGTGGCGGCCCCCGGACGCCGATGCTCAAGGTCTCGGTGGCGTACTTCTACGGCTACAAGGCGGTGGGAACGCTGGTGTACTCCTGGCCCGACGCCTACGAGAAGGCGCGCGCCGCGGATCGAATTCTCCGGGAACGGCTGAAGGACCTGGGCCTCGAGTTCGAGCAGATTCTCACCGAGTACGTGGGCGCGAGTGCCACGCATGGGGCGCTCAGTGGACCTCCCGATCCGGATGCACCCGAGATCCAGCTCCGCGTCGGCGTGCGGGCCAAGGACCGGGCTCCGGTGGAGCGGTTCACCCGCGAGATTGCGCCGCTGGTGCTGACGGGGCCACCGAGCGTGACGGGGTTCGCCGGCGGGAGGCCCGCGGTCGAGGAGGTGGTGGCGTACTGGCCGGCACTGATCGACCGCCGGCAGGTCGAGCCGGGCGTCAAGGTTGAGATTTTACCTGCGTAGTTTCGAGGCGCGGTGGGGCGCGGTGCGAGCCTCGCCTTCGGACAAAAGAACGCAGTCCTTCGGCGAGGTCTCCGCACCGCTTTAGTTATGCTTTGATTGGAGACCAGTTGGTTCTGCGGAGGCACTGCGTTCTTTTGTGCCGGAGCAGAACCACCGGGCGACCCTTTCCATTAGAGGCGGTAGGGCGGTACGGCGGTACGGCGGTAGATGAATGGAGAACGAGCCCACGAGCGAGGACGTTAATGGCGAGAAAGCCGAAGCAGCCCGGTAAGAAAAAGACTTCGCGTAGAGCAAGAGGTAATACCGCCGTACCGCCGTACCGCCGTACCGCCAGCTCCTCCGTCCAACTGAGACACCTCGCCCACGCCCGCTCCGGCGACAAGGGCGACACCGCCAACGTGGGCCTCATTGCCCTCGAGCCCGAGTACTACGAGGTGCTGAAGCGTGAGGTCACCGTTCCCCGCGTGGCCCGGCACTTCAAGGGCATGGTGTCAGGCGTGGAGCGGTTCGAGCTGCCCAACCTCAACGCGCTCAACTTCCTGCTGCACGGCGCGCTGGACGGCGGTGGCACCATCTCCCTCAAGACCGATGCCCAGGGCAAGGTCTATTCGACGGCGCTGCTTCGGATGGAGATCCCGGTTCCCCCGGCACTGGCCCGGAAGCTGAAGCCGGTGACATCGAAATGACGGCCGAGTCTCCCGTCCTCACGTCGCTCGAGCAGGGCGCCTTCAGCATCACGCTGAATCGCCCGGCCAAGCGGAACGCCCTGAGCTCGGAGATGATCGAGCTGCTGCACCAGGCGCTGGCACAGGCCGATCTCGACGCCGCGGCGCGAGTCGTCGTTATCCGCGGGGCAGGGAAGGACTTCTGCGCCGGCCTCGATCTGGACGAGCTGCTCGCCTCGGCCGATAAATCCGAGCAGGAGAACGCCGGGTCCGCCCTCCGCCTCGGCACCCTGTTCGAAGTCCTGCGGCGGCTGCCCAAGCCGGTGATCGCCCTGGTCCAGGGACGAGCCCTGGCGGGTGGCGCCGGCCTGGCGACGGCCTGCGATCTCGTGCTGGTTTCCAAGAGCGCGCGGCTGGGGTATCCCGAGATCCAGCGCGGATTCGTCCCCGCCATGGTTACCACGCTGCTCCGGCGGCTCACGGGTGAAAAGACGGCACTGGACCTGATCCTCACCGGGCGACTTCTGAGCGCCGATGACGCCCACACGGCGGGCCTGGTCAGCCGGGTGGTGCCGGATGCTGATCTCGAGCGTGAAGGCGGGGAGTTGGTGGCCGGTCTTGCGGCTTCGAGCGCGTCGGCCCTGGCGCTCACCAAGCGGCTCTTCTACGAGCTGGATGGGAAGAACCTGCATGAAGGCATCCAGCTGGGCGCCCAGGTGAACGCGGTTGCCCGCAGTACACCGGACTTTCGCGAGGCGCTCGTCAGATTCCTGCGCCCGTGAACTACGTCCGGCTGGGGTTGGCTCTCTGCGGCTTCGCCCTCGCCCTCCTCGGTGTGGCGGTGGACAATGTGCGGCTGGTGTGGGGCGCCATCGCCGTGCTGCTCGGCTCATTACTCCTCCGCCTGATTCTGCGCAAGAGGGAGAACGGGGCTCCAGGCCCGGACGTTTGAAGTGTGATGCCGCTCACAGGTACTGACCCATAGCTGCACTACTTTCCCCACCATCAGATCTTTCCGCTACCACGACACTAAGGAGGATATATGAAGGGGCTCGTGAAGGGTGCTGCAGCGGTCGCGCTCGGATTGATGCTCAGTGCACCGGCTGCTCGCGCACAGGGAGCGGAGTTCTCGCTCGGTGGAGGGGCCTCCATTCCGCTTAGTGACTACGGGGATATCGCGAAGACGGGCTTCAACGGCATGGTCGCGGTATCGTTCGCGCCCAGCTCCTTCCCACTGGGAATCCAGATCGATGGCATGTACCAGCGCCTCAAGTTCGAGGACGTTGTCCCCGGCGGCCGCTCCAGCCAGATCCTTCAGGGTACCGGTAACCTCATCTACAAGTTCAAGACATCTGAAGAGAGCACCTTCCGGCCGTACCTGATCGGCGGCGTGGGCATCTATAACTTCAAGGCAGTCAGCGGCGACGATGTGGCGGGCCCTGGGGTTGGAAACTCGGGGAACACCGGCACCGACTTCGGCCTGAACGGCGGCGCCGGCTTCGACTTCAAGGCGGGGGCCGTCGGCCTCTTCCTCGAGGGCCGCTTCCACAACGTGTTTACCGATGGTTCAGATGCCAAGTTCATTCCGATCACGGTCGGCGTCCGCTTCGGCGGGAACTAAGCGGGGCAGCGGGGCAGCGGGGCAGCGGGGCGGTAACAGCAGATAACGTCACCCTGCATGCAGCGAGGGGGCCGGAACTCGATTCGAAGTTCGGCCCTTTCGTGTTTCACTGAGCCGCCGATGGCTGCCGTCGCCAGTCTTCTCGCGCCGCTACGCATTTTCCTGATCAAATGCTTCGCTCCCCATAGCGGCATCTTCGGGAATGACCGACCGCATGGCCGAGGCTCGGGCGCTCCTGCTGCATCACTTCGGCTACTCCGATTTCCGCCCGGCCCAGATCCCGGTCCTTCAATCCATCTTCGAGGGTCGGGACACTCTAGCGGTGCTCCCCACCGGCGGGGGCAAATCCATCTGCTTCCAGATTCCGGCCCTGGTGCTTGGCGGCCTCACCGTGGTGGTGTCGCCGCTCATCTCGCTGATGCAGGACCAGGTCGAGGCTGCCCGGGCCCGCGGGGTGCCGGCCGCCTGTCTCAACAGCAGCCTCGGGAGCGCGGAGCAGGGGGAGGTGCGGGCGGCTGTCGCGGACGGCTCGCTCCGCCTGTTGTACGTGTCACCCGAGCGGCTCGAGCGCCTGAGCCAGGAGCTCGGGCGCCAGGGCATTCGGCCCGCGCTCCTCGTGGTGGACGAGGCCCACTGTATCGCGGAGTGGGGGCATGATTTCCGTCCCAGCTACCGCACGTTGTCGCGCGCGCGCTATCGCCTGGGTCAGCCGCAGGCCGTAGCACTCACCGGGAGCGCCACGCCGGGCGTACGGGATGAGATTGCCCGCGCGCTCCGGCTCCGCCCCGGCTTCGCCCATCACCTGGGGTCGTTCGACCGTCCCAATCTCTGGTTTGGGGCGGTGCGCGTGGGGAGCGAGAAGGAGCGTCTCGCGGCATTGCTGGAGCTGCTGCGGGGTGACGATGCCATGGCCATCGTCTACGCGCCCACACGGGGGAGCACCGAGGCCGTGGCCCGGGCACTGTCGAAGGCGGGCCACCGCGCGGCGCCGTACCACGCCGGCCTCAGCAAGGCCACCCGCGCCGCCACGCTGGATGACTTTCTTCGGGACCAGGTGGACATCATCGTCGCCACCTGCGCCTTCGGAATGGGCATCGACAAGCCCTCGGTGCGGCTGGTGGTGCACTGGACTCCGCCGCCTACGCCGGAGGCGTACTACCAGGAGGCCGGGAGAGCGGGGCGGGACGGGGAATTTGCCCGCTGCCTGCTCCTTTGGCGCTCTGCGGATACTGATCTGCATCGCCGCCAGCTTGATGTCACCTTCCCCAACCGTCGCCTGCTGGAGCGTATCTGGCACGAGCGGGACGGCATGGTGGGAGTGCCCCGGAACGTGCTCGAGTCGGCTGAGCGGCTCCGGCGGGAGCTGCACCCGGAACGCGGCCCGGTGGATTGGCGGCCGATCAAAGAGCGCAGGAGGCAGGCGGAGGCTCGAATCCAGGCGGTTGAGGATTACGCCCGAGAGTCACGCTGCCGCCGGGCCCGGCTGGTGGGATACTTCGGGGAGTCTCTCGTCCGATGTTCCGGCTGCGACAAGTGTGGATCGAAGCCGGCCCGATCGCCGGCCGATCCCGACGTCTCGGCCCGACTGACCCGCCTTCGACGTGCCCTGGCAGGACGCAACGCGGTCTGGGGTGGTTGCCCGCTCGAGCCCGATGTTCTGCTGCGGCTGGCCAAGGATCCCCCCGCGAACCCGGCAGCTCTTGCCGACGTGCCCGGTGTCGGCGCGTCGCTGGCAGAGAGACTGGGCCGCACCATCCTGAGCGCGCTGGGTACTGGACATGTTGCTTCAGCTCATGGCGGCGAGGACGAGGTGCTTAGTTCCCTCCAGCGTTGGCGGGGAAGCGTCGCACAGACGATGGGAGTGCCGGACTATACCGTCGTTCCGGACGCGGTCCTACGTGCCATCTCAGCCGTGCAACCGAAGAGCCGGCTCGACCTGGCCAGGATCCGGGGGGTGGGTCCCCGAACCCTGGCCAAGTTCGCCGATGATCTGCTGAGTATCGTCGCGGTGCAGTGATCAGCTCCGCCGCCACGTAAAAGAAGGGCCACCCCCGAGGGAGTGGCCCAGGTGCGGTCGTGCTTTTCAACCCCTGTCAGCCGCCGGGTCGTCGTGCCGTCACCGAGCTGACCAGCGCTGTTGCTTCCCCACACAATAGGCTCTAGTTAGGCGCCTTATCTGCCAGCCCCTTGAGATCGATGCTCTCGGCGATCTTCCTGGCCGAGTCTTCACCCAACCCCCGGGTGCTGGTCGTCACCACGAAGCGGTCGGCCACCAGGACCGACACCTCGCTCACTGCGCCGTCGGATCTCCACTTTTCGTGGGCTGGAAAGCCTCCGATCTTCGTGCTGCGTTCGTGTCCTTCGGTGCTCTCCCTGCTCATGTTCATGTTGATCATCATTTGAAACGGCGCGTAGAGCATGGGGATGTGGGCGTAATCGAACAGCCCGACCTTCGCGCTCTTCTTGCCGTCCTCGCTGCGATACCGGGCCTCGGCCTGGGAGTACTGCCATTCGCCCATGGTTGATGTTTCCCCTTTGGGAGCCCCGGTTTTCATCCCGTCCACGCTCCGGGGCAGGTACTCGATGAGCACCTTGTAACTGACCGGTGGAACCGGCTTGCGGTCCGCGGAGGCAGCCATCTGCTTGCTCATCTTTTCCATCTGGCTCACGGCCGAGGTGAGCTGCGACAGTGAGTTGCCGGATGCAGTGTTACCGTCCGTGCCCTTGTCGCCGCCGCAGGCAGCCAGGCCGGTGGTGAGCGCAAGGACGAAGGCGGCGGAGGTGCGGGGACACATACTCGATTCTCCCGTGTGTGCGACGGAATCAGGCCTGCATCTGTGGGGTGGTGCCCAATGATTCAGCGCGGAACGGACCAGCGCAAGGCGGCCGGTTGGACCAGACTGGTGCGATCGGTTAGCTTGGTGCTCCTATGGACGACTCACTCTACTTCACCGAGCAGCACCACCAGGTCCGCGAGATGGTCCGCGAATTCTCCCGCGACCATATCGCTCCGGTGGCCCGTGAGCTCGACCGCACTTCGGCGTTCCCCTGGGACAACATCAAGGCGATGGGTGAGCTGGGCCTCCTGGGCGTCCCCTGGAGTGACGAGCTGGGTGGCGCCGGCATGGACCAGCTGTCGTATTACATCACCATCCACGAGATGGCCAAGGTCGACGCCAGTCACGCGCTCACCATCAGCGCGCACACCAACCTCGGCACCTCCCCCATCATGGAGTTCGGCACCGAGGCGCAGAAGAGTCGCTATGTGCCGCTGCTGGCTTCCGGGCGCGTGCTCGGCGGGTTCGGGCTGACCGAGCCGGGCGCCGGCAGCGACGCGGGCGGCACCGCCACCACCGCCGTGGACAAGGGCGACCATTACCTGATCAACGGCTCCAAGATCTTCATCACCCATGCCGGGGTGGGCGAGGTCTTCGTCATCACGGCGCGTACCGAGCCGGGAAAGAGCAACAAGGGGATTACCAGCTTCATCGTCACCAAGGACACCGTCGACCTCGATCAGTGCCGCAAGCTGGGCATCGGCCACGCGCCCGACCTGCCCAAGACGAAGGGAGTGCGCGCCGGGAAGAAGGAAGACAAGATGGGCTGGCGTGCGAGCGATACCCGGGAGCTGATCTTCGAGGACGCCGTGGTGCCGAAGGAAAACGTGCTGGGGAAGGTCGGCTACGGCTTCATCAACTTCCTCAAGACCCTCGATGCGGGACGCATCGGGATCGCGGCGCTGTCGCTGGGGATCGCCGAAGGGGCCTACGAGGAGGCCCTCCGCTACGCCGGCGTCAGGAAGCAGTTCGGCCGGCCGATCGGAAGCTTCCAGGGCGTGAGCTTCCAGCTGGCCGACATGGCAATGGAAATCGAGGCGGGGACTCATCTCCTGTACCACGCTGCCTGGTTGAAGCAGAACGGCCGTCCGTTCAAGAAGGAAGCGGCCATGGCCAAGCTGTACTGCTCGGAGCTGGCCATGCGCGCCACCACCAAGGCGGTCCAGATCTTCGGTGGCTACGGCTACACCACCGACTACCCGGTGGAGCGGATGATGCGGGACGCCAAGGTCTGCGAGATCGGCGAGGGCACCAGCGAGATCCAGCGGATCGTGATTGCGAGACATATTCTCGGGGAGACGGTGGATTAAGGGCTATTGGCTATTGGCTATTGGCTTAAGCGCACACCTGACTTCTTCTGATAGCCTTAAACCACAGCCTCGTAACGATCTAGTAGCGGCTGAGCAGTCACCTGCGTCCGTTCGATGTGGACCAATCGGGCCGAGCTTTGCCCATAGCCAATAGCCAATAGCCCATAGCCTCCCCCATCATTGCTCTAAGATCGCCCGCTACATATAATTAGCCCCAGCAGCGACGCGCGCTTCGCGGCATGCTCCTCTCTCGGCGTGGGCAGGCCTGGCGGAGAGCGCGTTTTCTCTAGGGGCGAGTGAATCATCGGGTTAGCCCCTCGGTGATCTCCACGAGGTCATACTTGAAGCGCGAGATCCTGATCAACGGAAGCCAGCGGGAAACCCGCGTGGCGATCCTGGAAGACGATAGACTGGTTGAACTGTTGGTGGACCGTCCCGACCATCGCCGCACCGTAGGTGACATTTACCTCGGCCGGGTGGAGGCCGTGCTTCCCGGCATCCAGGCCGCTTTCGTAGACATCGGCCAGGAAAAGAGCGCATTTCTGCACGCCTCCGACCTCCTCGAGCCCGACGAGGACGAGGAGCCGGAGGAAGAAGAGGAAGCCTCCCCGGAAGAAGAGGGCAGTCCCGAGCAGGCTGAGGCCGGCACCGAGACACCGACCGAGTCGGCCGCTCCTGAGCGGAAGGGCGGCTGGCGCAGCCGGGATCGCCGCCGGGGCCGCCGCGGGAATGGTGGCGCGGCCAGCGAGAGGCCCGCGGCAGAGGTTCGGCAGCGCGAGATCTCTCCCCGCCGCGCGCTCCCCAACATCCAGGACATCCTGAAGAAGGGTCAGAGCCTCCCGGTCCAGGTCACCAAGGAGCCAATCGGCTCCAAGGGCTGCCGGGTCACCGCCCAGATCTCGCTGCCAGGCCGGTTCCTGGTCTACATGCCGTACGCCTCCAAGGTAGGGGTAAGCCGGAAGATCGAGAGCCGGGACCAGCGGTCGAAGCTGCGAGAGATGGTCACCAAGCTGCTCCCCAAGGAGTCGGGCGGCGTGATCGTCCGGACCGTGGCCGAAGGGGTGACCGAGGACCACTTCCGCCGGGAGATCGACTCCCTGCTGGCACTGTGGAAGAAGATCAACCGGAAGAAGAGCTTCGTGCGGCGGGCGCCGGCGCTGCTCCAGCGGGAGACCAGCCTGACTCGCGGCATCATCCGGGACCTGTTCAGCGCCAAGGTCGATGCCCTGCACGTGGACATGAAGGAGCTGTACAACGAGATCGAGCAGTATCTGCAGCAGATCGATCCCGACCTGATGAGCCGGGTCCATCTCTATACCGAGCCCACCCCGCTTTTCGACAAGTTCGACATCGAGTCGGAGATTCGCGATCTCTTCAAGCCCCGGGTGGAGCTGCCCACGGGCGGCTCGCTCGTTATCCAGCCCACCGAGGCGCTGATCAGCATCGACGTCAATACCGGACGATATACGGGAAAGAAAGATCCCGAGAAGACGATCCTCAGAACCAACATCGAAGCCGCCAAGGAGATTGCCCGGCAGATCCGGCTGCGCGACATCGGCGGCATCATTGTGTGCGACTTCATCGACATGGAGACCCGGTCCAATCGGGACAAGGTCCTCCAGGAGCTCAGGACCCACCTCGGCCGGGACCGCGCCCGCACCAAGGCGCTGGCCGTCTCCGAGCTCGGCCTGGTAGAGATGACCCGCCAGCGGGTGCGGCCCTCCCTCTGGCATTCGATGACCACCGACTGTCCTACCTGCGCCGCCAGTGGCCGTGTCTTCACTCCGGAAGTGGTGGCCCGGCGGCTGGAGCGCGCCCTCAAGCGGGCGGGCCACGAGCGGCGCGAGCGCCAGCTCACCGTCCGCCTGCATCCTGAGGTGGCGCTCTACCTGCTGGAGGAGGAGCCCCGGCTGCTCCATACGCTGACCAAGCTGACCGGGGTGGACATCGAGCTCCGGGACGACCCGATGATGCGGCTGGACGAGTTCCGCCTGATGAGCCGACCGGCGGGCAGGGATGTGACTGATCTTTATGCGGTGGCGTGAGGGGAAGGCGGTAGGGCGGTACGGCGGTACGGCGGTAGTCTAGGGTGCTCGTGCTCGGTCGAGCGAAGCATAGAGGCGCCAGGTCAACTGCCCTGCCCGGTTCCGGAGATCATCCAGAGCCCGGAAGCCTTGTTCGTTCAGAATGCCACGGTCCCTGGTGAACCGGAGGAGGTACGAGACTTCGGACAGCGATCCCAATGCGATGTCGAGATAGCGGCGGAGCTCCCGTGGCCCCCGCTTTGCTGAACCCTCTGCAATATTCGTTGGCGCCGAGATGGCAGCACGGCGAATCTGTGAAGTCAGTCCGTATCGCTCATTAGCCGGCCAGCGTTCGGTTACCTCGTAGACCTCCAGTGCAAGCTGGTGTGCGATCTTCCATGCGTCGAATCGTTCGTATGGGATCATGCCGCAGTGTAGTGCTTTGAGCAGGTTTGTATCCAACCTTATTTTCTGCCCGCCGTACCGCCGTACCGCCGTACCGCCGTACCGCCGTACCGCCGTACCGCCGTACCGCCGTACCGCCGTACCGCCGTACCGTCTGCCCCTTGTCACAACCCCTATGCCCGCCTAAGTTTACCGGCTGTTGTTCGACCACCTTTGAGTAGACGGGTCCTTCATGTACGTGATTTTCAGGGCGCTGGGCAAGCAGTTCAAGGCCGAGAAGGGCAAGACCCTCAGGCTTCCACTCATGAGCGCGGAGCCGGGCTCGAAGGTCACCTTCGATGAGGTGCTCCTTTCCTCTGATGGCGAGACCATCAAGGCCGGCGCGCCCCTGGTCAAAGGCGCCAAGGTCCTCGCCGAAGTGGTCGGCGATGGCAAGGAAAAGAAGATCTACGTTTTCAAGTTCAAGCGGCGGAAGAATTACCGCCGGAAGACCGGACATCGGCAGAAGTTCACCGAAGTCCGCATCACTGACGTCAAGCTGGGTTAGGGACAGATGGCACATAAAAAGGGCGTAGGCTCCAGCCGCAACGGCCGGACCAGCAATCCCCAGTACCTCGGCGTCAAGCGGTATGGTGGGGAACAGGTCGTCGCCGGCAACATCATCGTGCGTCAGCGCGGTACCAAGTTCCACGCCGGCCGGAACGTGCGCCGGGCCAACGATGACACCCTCTTCGCGCTCGTGGACGGGGTGGTGAAATTCGAGTTCAAGGACAAGAACCGGCAGAAGGTGTCGGTCTACCCGGCCGAGGCAAGCGCCTCGTAGCGAGCTGGGAGTCAGGAGCTGGGAGCTGGGGACGCAGAATGACTATGCGTCCCCTTTTTCTGTTAGTTTTGAAACAGCGGCAGGCCCGAGGGCGTCCGATCTTAGCATTGACCTGCTGGGCACCCAGCTCCCAGCCCCTGGCACCCAGCTCCAACTGGAGATTCTCTAATGACTAAATCGACCCTATTCGACCGGCTGAATCAGGAGTTGGAGGCGTTCGGCAAGAAGGCTCAGGCCGCCCTCGACGAAGGCAAGCTGCAGATCGAGCTGCTACGGCTCCGGCGTCGGCTGGATGCCAGCGCACGCGATCTCGGGCTGCTGGTGCATCGGCGCGAGCGGGGCGGAGAGACGGACTCCCGGCGCTTTGATGCGCTCATGTTGCGGCTGGATGATCTTCAGGCCGACGTGACCCGCCTGGAAAAGCAGATCGCCGAGTCCCGGCGGGGAAGCGGGTCCAATCGGCCCCAGCCCCCGGTGGCGGAAGTCCCGGCGCATACCAGCGAGACCACCGGGGCGGTCTAGCGGCTCAGGCGCGCGAGGACTGGTCCAGCCGTGGTGCGATGGCCACGCGGACCCGGTCCGGGTAGTTGCCGCAGAGCCCGTCGACGCCGAGCCGCACCATTCGGTCGAGGTCACCGATCTCGTTGACGGTCCAGGCAATGACGGTATAACCCGCCTGGTGAACCTGAGTGACAAGCTCCTGGTCCACCTGCTGCCAGTCCTGCCACAGCGTGGATGCGCCTACGGAGCGCATCACTGCCACCGGGTCGCGCAAGTACGCGGAGAGCAGAATTCCTCGGTGGAGGCTGGGCCGGATCTCTCCCAGTCGGTGGACGATCCGGTGGTCGAAGCTGTGGATCGCGTAGCGTTGCGGGGCCGGTCCTTTATCCAGGACCTCCAGCAGTCCCTGGTCATAGACCGGTGCCAGGCTCTTCACTTCCACCCAGACGTCTCGATCCCCCATCAAATCCAGGATCTCGGCGAGCATCGGCACCGTCTCGCCATTGGGGATGCGGAGCTGGCGGGCCTCGGCGAGCGTCAGGTGGGCAATAGGCCCCACCCCGGGAATCTCCGGGTCGTGGTGAACTACGATCCCGCCGTCTCGAGTCGAATGAATATCCAGCTCTACGCCGTCGGCATCGAGCATGATCGCCCGGCGAAACGCGGCCCGGGAGTTTTCGTATTCGTAGCCTGAGGCGCCGCGGTGGGCGATAACACTTGGGCGTCGCATCGCCTAAGATAGTCCTCCCTCTGGGGACGGCCAAGTTAACAAAGCTGTGCCCTCATCGTCTCACATTCTGGATGAGCGCCTCCACGATGCCGGGCTTGATAAGACCCGATTCTGCTACAGAGACAGACCCGGCCCTGGTAGCTGCTTACCGCAACGGGGACGAGCGTGCCGCGGCCGAATTGGTCGGGCGCCACGCCGCGGCGCTGGGACGGTTTCTCTACAGTCTCGGGGCTGACCGCGACGACCTGGATGACCTGGTACAGGAGACGTTCTTTCGGGCCTTCCGCCGGGTGGATAGCTGGCGAGGGGGGGCGTCTTTCCGGAGCTGGTTGTTGACCATTGGCAGCAACCTTCTGCGCGACCAGGTCCGAAAGCGGAAGGGTCAGGTGGTGTCGATCGAAGGACGCGACATCCCCGATCGGGCAGACCCCGCGGCCGATTTCGACGCCGGCGAGGCGGAAGAGCGGGTGCGGCAGGGGTTGGCAACCCTGCCGCGGCTGCAGCGGGAGGTGTTCCTCCTGCGGGCACAGGAGGGCAGCGACTACAGCGACATCGCTGCTGCCCTCGGTACCACGCCTGGTGCGGCTCGAGTCCACTACCACCACGCCGTAAAGCGGCTGAAGGAGCTGGTTCGATGAGCGACTGTGAGTGGCTCTCCGATCGAATGCCGGTCGTGGCACTGGGCCAGGCGGCGTGGACGCCAGACGAGATCCGTCACCTCAACGAGTGCGGATCCTGCCAACGTGAATGGGAGCTGGTCCAGACAGCGAGCCGGTTGGGAGACGAAGCCGGTCTCTCCCTCGACCCCACCGCGATTGCTACTGCCGTGGTTCGGCGCGTGGCGCGGACGCGGCACGAAGGGCGGCTTCGACGCCGGGCATGGAGTTTCGCCGGCCTGGCCGCGGCCGCCGCGGTAGTCGCAGCACTCTGGACCGGGGGGCTGGAGAGTGGTCCATCAAAGACGGCCCCGGCGGGCACTGAGGTGGCGGGAAGGATCTCGATCCCGCTTCCGGAGCTCGAGAGTCTGGAGCCGGCCGAACTGGACTCAGTGCTGCAGACGATGGACGATCCGAGCCTGAATGGTTCCGCCGGTGACGACCCGGCTTTGGGCGACTTGAATACTGATGAGCTTGAACGTGTCCTCGATTCCTGGGAGGGTTGATGCGAAGCGCATATCTGTGGTCTCTCATGCTGTTGCTGACTCCGTTCGGGGTGGCCGGCGCGCAGCGCGCCGACACCAGCTCCGTTCGGAGAGATTCCCTGCGACACCGGATCGAAGAGCGGTTCGCCGCCCGGGCGCAGCAAGACCTGGGGCTGACCAACGAGCAGACCACCAGGCTCCGGGCCACCAGCCAGCAGTACGGTACCCGGCGAGCCGAGCTCCGCACCCGCGGGAAGCAGCTGCGGGCGGCGTTGGCGGCGCAGCTTCAGCCGGGAGTGGCGGCCAATCAGGACAGCGTGGCCAGGCTGACCGACGCCATGATCGCGCTCCGGACGACTGAGGCACAGATCTCGCGCGACGAGATCAAGGAGCAGGCGAAGTATCTCAACCCGGTGCAGCGCGCTCGGCTATATGTCATGCGGGAGCGCTTTTCCCACCGGCTCAAAGAGGTGCATGGCGACCGCGGACGGAAGGGGTTCCGGCGTGAGGCCCGCGAGCACCGCGGCGAAGACGGCCACCGGAGAGGTGGAGAGGGGCCACGCGGTCGGGAACGGATGCAGGAGGACAGCAGCGGCCCCAGCTGAGACCAAGGGAACAGTGTGAATAGTGAACGGTGAACGAGTGATTCCTGCTCGTTCACCGTTTACCGTTTTCGCTCGCTTGCCCTACCCCTTCCTCCTCGTCAGACTAGATTTCAGGGACTTTCCATACAGGATATTGCGATGCGCCGCTGGACCGCGCTGACGCTCGCGTTTCTCTCCTTGCCGTGGCTAGCCGCGGCGGCTCAAGCTCCGGCTGTCTACCGCATTCCCGTCACCGGGGTGGTCGAGAACGGCCTGGCGCCGTTCGTTGCCCGGAGCCTCCGGGAGGCCGAATCCCAGGGCGCGGTCGCGGCCTTTCTGGATATCGACACGCCCGGAGGCAGAATCGACGCGGCGGAGCGCATATCCGATGCGGTGCGCAACGCACGTATACCGGTTTACGGCTTCGTGAACCCGCGGGCTTACAGCGCCGGGGCCCTCATCGCGATCTCCACTAACGGCATCTACATGCGGCCCGGTGCCGTGATCGGGGCGGCCACACCGGTTGACGGCCAGGGCACCAAGGCATCCGAAAAGATGGTGTCCGCCATGCGCGCCGAGTTCCGGTCTATGGCCGAGCAGCGAGGCCTGGATCCGAAGCTTGCCGAGGCGATGGTAGACGAGAATGTGGAGATCCCCGGTGTGGTCACGAAGGGCCAGCTGCTGACCCTGAGCACCGGCGAAGCCGTGCGGCTCCGCTTTGCCAAGGGCTCGGTAGCGGACGAACCTGGTCTGCTTGCGGCCATCGGCCATCCCGGCGCTCGGGTCGTTACCACGGAGCCCAACTGGGCCGAAGGTTTGGTTCGCTTCCTGACCAATCCGCTGGTGGCGCCCCTGCTGCTCTCGCTCGGCATGCTCGGCCTGGTGTTCGAGATCAAGACCGGTGCCTTCGGCCTGGGCGGCATTCTCAGCCTGGTTTCCCTGGGCCTGTTCTTCGGCTCGAGTCTGATCCTTGGGCTGGCGGGCTGGGAAGAGGTGCTTCTGCTGGGCCTGGGCGCGATTGCGCTTGCCGTCGAGATCTTCGTGCTCCCGGGATTCGGGGTGGCAGGCGTCCTGGGTGCGCTCGCCATCGTCGCCTCGATGGTCCTGGCCATGATGGGGGCGCGGCCCACCAGCGGCGATGTGGCGCAAGCGCTCGCAGTGCTTGGCGTCAGCATGGTCATCACCATGGCGGTGATCTACGCCTGGCTCCGTCATCTGCCCAACAGTGGCCGCTTCAGCGGCCTGCTGCTACGAGGATCGGTCCACAAGTCTCAGGGCTTCGTCTCCGCTCCAAACCGGGGTGATCTCATCGGGCGCGACGGCGTGGCTGTTACCGATCTTCGGCCGTCGGGCACCGCCCGGGTGGGCGATGAACGAATCGACGTGGTCACCGAGGGCGAGTACCTGCCCCAGGGCAGCAGGGTGCAGGTGGTGCAGAGCGACGGCTATCGGCACGTGGTGAGGGCTGTCAGCTAGGAGCTGGGAGCCGGGAGCCGAGGCTGGGAGCTGGGAGCTGGGACCAACAGCGGAGTGGCAGCCCAGGCTCCCAGCTCCCGCTCCTAGCCATCGACGAAGCATCTCTTACTTAAGGAATACACCCCCGTGGACCAATCCACATTGAGTCTGGGCGTCGTGTTCGCGCTCATCTTCATCGGCTTCATCCTGCTCGTCATCTTCTTCCGCTTTATCCCGGTCGGGCTCTGGATCACCGCCTGGGCTTCCGGAGTGCCGGTGTCGTTTCTCACCCTGTTCGGCATGCGGTTCCGGAAGGTGAACCCGTCGAACATCGTGAATCCGCTCATCAACGCCTCGAAGGCGGGCCTGAGCCTCGAGATCAATGAGCTGGAGGCGCACTATCTCTCCGGCGGCAACGTCCAGCGGGTAGTGAGCGCCCTGATCTCGGCGGACAAAGCGGGTATTCCGCTCACCTTCAAGCAGGCCACCGCCATCGACCTGGCCGGCCGGGACGTGTTCGAGGCGGTGCAGGTGAGCGTCAACCCGAAGGTGATCACCACCCCGAAGGTCGCCGCGATGGCCAAGGACGGCATTCAGCTGCTGGCCCTCGCCCGGGTCACGGTTCGGGCCAATATCAACCGCCTGGTCGGCGGCGCCGGCGAGGAGACTATCCTGGCCCGGGTCGGGGAGGGAATCGTGAGCACCATCGGCTCGGCGTCATCGCACAAGGCGGTGCTGGAGAACCCTGATCTCATTTCCAAGACGGTCCTGGCCAAGGGGCTCGACGCGGGGACCGCGTTCGAGATCCTCTCCATCGATATTGCCGACGTGGACGTGGGCAAGAACATCGGAGCCGAGCTTCAGACCGACCAGGCCGAGGCAGATAAGCGCATCGCGCAGGCCAAGGCGGAGGAACGCCGTGCGCTGGCCGTTGCCATGGAGCAGGAGTTCAAGGCCGAAGCCCAGAACCAGCGGTCCAAGGTGATCGCGGCCGAGGCGCAGATCCCGCTCGCCATGGCCGAGGCGTTCCGCAACGGCAATCTCGGGGTCATGGATTACCAGCGATACCGGAACGTCCAGGCCGACACCGCGATGCGGCACTCGATTGCCGGCCAGGGCGACGCGAACACGGCGCAGGGTTCCTAGCCGTGGACTTCGACTATGTTCTGGTTCTCGGCGCGCTCTGGTTTCTCATCAACCTGGTGACGGGCCTCAAACGGAAAAGCAAACCGGACCAGTCCGAGCCGGGAGCACCGGTCGAGCCGACGCCAACCTACCAGCCCGACGGCACCCAGCGGGAGGGCTCCAGACTGGAGCGGGTGCTGCGGGAGTTCGAGCGGGCGCTCGACCAGGGACCAGCAACCGGCAGAAGGCCGAGCTTGCCTCTCCCGGACGACGAGGATGTCGAGGAACGGGGGTCTCTGGAGACCGAGCCGGAAATCGTAAGCCTGGAGCAGGAGGTGCGCCGAGCTTCGCGGCGAGAGTTCAACCAGGACGCCGACGCCGAGCAGCTGGTGGCCCGCCGGATCACGGCGGCATCGGCTCGCGACGCCGCCCGCACCAAGGCGGATCACACCCTATTCGACAACCAGATCCGGCAGGAGCCCGCTGAGCACACCGGCACTCGCGGTTACACCGCCGAGGAGCTACGGCGCGCGGTGGTATGGCGGGAAATCCTGGGACCCCCGGTCAGTGAGAGGTGAGAGGTGAGAACCGCTCCTCATATGCTGCCATCGCTTTAGTGATTGCCGCCCGGGCAGCAGCGGCGCCCTCGAAGCCCCGGGTCTCCGTGTGCGTCCCCTCCAGGTCCTTGTACACCCGGAAGAAGTGCTCGATCTCCTTCAGGTAGTGCTGCGGGATGTCCTCCAGCTCGTTGAGCCCGTCTGAATAGGGATCACTGAGCGGTACCGCCAGGACCTTCTCGTCGGCGGCGCCCGAATCCACCAGATGGAACAGGCCGATGGGCCGGGTGTCGACCAGACACCCGGTGAAGACGGGGATCTTGAGCAGGACCAGCACGTCCAGTGGATCGCCGTCGTCCCCCAGCGTCCGCGGCAGAAAGCCGTAGTCGCCGGGATAGTGCACCGCGCTATGGAGAACCCGGTCCAGCCGGAACACGCCCAGTTTCTTGTCCAGCTCGTACTTGTTCCGCTCGTTGGTGGGGATTTCGACGACCGCGGTTACCTCGACCGGGGGGTTGGGGCCGGTAGGGATGTCGTGCCAGGGATGAAGCCCGCGGCTGGGAACGATGGGCACAGGAGTCCTCGACCGAGCAGTGGATTGCGTGGGTTGCGGCGAGGCAGAAAACTACCGGGGTACGGTAGGGACACCAAGGCGGACGGCTCCGGCTTGCGTGACCGACTCGCTCCAACGATGTTACCCGCCCGGCCCGAGTGGCGGAATGGCAGACGCAGCGGACTCAAAATCCGCCGAGGGCAACCTCGTGCGAGTTCGACTCTCGCCTCGGGCACTCCGCAGTTCTCGATCTCCCGTGGTTTGCGGATTTCCCCGTAGCAGCTCAGTCCTTCGCCCGCGTGATCGTGATCCTGAAGCCGTCCGGATCCTGGGCCGTGAAGCCGTACGCGTCCCAGCGCTCCCCCGGCTCTTCCACGATGGTGCCACCGAAGTTGCGGAGGCGTTTGGCGATCGCGTCGATATCCTGCGTGGTGTTGCACCAGAGGCGGAACCCCAACCCCTTGGTGCGGTCTCGTCCCTTATTGAAGTCGTCCTGGGAGAGTCCGAACTCACAGGTGCCTGCCTTGAGCATCACGCCCTGGAGCCGGCCGCCTTCCTCCCAACGCTCGGCCACGAAGAAGCCGAGGCCGTCGCGATACCAGGCCAGGCTGGCCTGCAGGTCGTTTACCGTGAATGTGGGCGTGATCGAACGGAGACGCAGCGACTCGGGCTGCTGCCGCTTGTGAGTCACCGGTTCGTCTTTGGCTGACACTATGCTCCTCCTTGAGATCGCTGGCCCTTTGGCGGATCGGGCTGCCGGCACGGCTCCACGAATCATACAGCCATCCGGCGATATCACGTGAGCCCCCGCCGGCCTTCCCGAGTGCCAGGAGTGTGGCGAGGTGGGTGGCGCCGCTACTCGCGATGCTGAATGGCAACTTCCCGCACCGGTAGATTGGAGGGTGTGGCTCGTGGAAGGCTACCCCTGAGCAAGAATGGCCGGCTGCCAGCGGAGTCCAGGAATTCGGGCGGCTGAAGTACCCTCGGACTTGAAGCAGGGAGGGAAGAATGCGCTCGCGATCCGGGAGCGGCGTGTCCAGGTCTGCGGCGCCGATCCTCCGACTCACCGGTCTCAACATCTATCCGATCAAGTCTGCCCGGGGTATTGCGCTCGACCAGTCGGAGGTGGACGAGTTCGGGCTCCGCTACGACCGCCGGTGGATGGTGGTCGACGAGGCCGGGGTGTTTTTGTCCCAGCGCAACCACCCGCGCCTCGCCCTCGTCGTCCCCAGCATCAGCGACGGCGCGCTCCAGGTCAACGCGCCTGGAATGCCTACGCTGCAGTCACCGCTGGGCCCCAAGGCTTCCGTCGTCACCAGCGTCACCGTGTGGGACGATACCTGCTCCGCCACCTGGGTGGGTGAACGGGCGGCGGAGTGGTTTTCGGAGGTCCTCGGCACTCCATGCTCGCTGGTCCACATGGCGGATCAGGTTGTCCGGCCGGCCAACCCCGGTTTCGCGCCCCCCGGCGTCCGGGTGGGCTTTGCGGACGGGTTTCCGTTTCTGCTGATCTCGGAGGAGTCGCTGGCCGACTTGAACCGGCGGCTGGTCGACCCGCTACCGATGAACCGGTTCCGACCCAATCTCGTGGTGTCTGGTGGTGAGCCGTATGCCGAGGATGGGTGGAGAAAAATCGAGATTGGAGGAGTTCGGCTCGAGGTGGTAAAACCCTGCGAGCGCTGCCTGGTCACCACCACGGACCAGGCCACCGGCGAGCGGGGGAAGGAGCCACTCCGCACTTTAGCCACGTATCGCAAGGTGGGCAGCGAAGTGATGTTCGGGCAGAATGTGGTCCACGAGAACACGGGACGGCTGCGGGTGGGCGACGTGGTCACGATCGCTTGAAGACCGGCCGCGCTCCGGCCCCTTCGCTGCGCTCAGGGTGACAGGGTTCGCCAATAGCCAATAGCCCATAGCCCATAGCCTTTCCCCATTACATTCCCGCCCCATGGAAGTCCAAATCTTCGGCATCAAGAAAAGCCCCGATACCCGGAAGGCGCTCCGGTTCTTTGCCGAGCGGCGGGTCAAGACCCACTTCGTCGATCTCATGGAGCGCGCCGCCTCGCCCGGGGAGCTCAGGCGGTTTGCCCAGAAGTTCGGGGTGGAGGCCCTGGTGGATCGCCAGTCGCGACGGTTCCTCGACCTGGGTCTGGGCGCCGCGCGATTTGGCGAAGATCGATGGCTCGACAAGCTGGTCGAGGAGCCGCTCATGCTCCGGATGCCGCTGGTCCGCCACGGCTCCCAGCTGACGGTGGGAGAGGCCACCGAAGCCTGGCACACCTGGACCGTCCGGTGACCCAGTTTTCGGTCTCGGGCGTTGCGGTCGAGTTTGGCGCGACGCGCCTCTTCAGCGACGTCACCTTCACCGTTGCCCAAGGCGAGAAGTGGGGCGTCGTGGGACGCAACGGCAGCGGCAAGACGACGCTCTTCCGCCTCCTCACCGGGGAGGCCGAGCCAACCAGGGGCACGGTGTCACGCGTGTCCGGGCTCAACTTCTCGGTCATGGAGCAACACCGCGAGTTCGCCGGCGCCGCCACCGTGTGGGAAGCAGCGGCCGGGCCGTTTGCCGAGCTGCTGGAGCTGGAGCGGTCGCTGGCGGTGCAGGGAACCGCCCTCGCTGAAGCGGGCGACGCATGCACGCCCGCGATGCTGTCGCGCTACGATCGCGACCTGGAGCGGTTCGAGCGTGAGGGCGGTTATACCCTGGCACCCCGGATCGACGCCGTTCTCCATGGGCTGGGCTTCGATCCCGACCAGGCGCGGACCCGGGCACTCGCCGGGCTGAGCGGGGGAGAGCGGGGCCGAGTCGCCCTGGCTCAGCAGCTCGTGGCGCCGGCAGACGTCCTCCTGCTGGACGAGCCCACCAATCACCTCGACCTCGAGACGACCCGCTGGCTGGAGGGCTACCTGGCACAGCTGGATGCCACTGTGCTCCTTATCAGTCACGACCGCGCCTTCCTGCAGGCGGTGGTAGATCACGTGCTGCACGTCGAAGTGGGTACGGTGACCCCCTACGCCGGCGACTACGAGGCCTTCGTGCGCCAGCGCGCGGAGCGGCGCATCGCGCAGCAGCGAGCCTTTACCAAGCAATCCAAGGTGCTCGCGTCGGAAGAGGACTTCATCCGCCGCAACATCGCGGGACAGAAGAGCGCCCAGGCCAAGGGCCGGCGGCGGCGGCTGGAACGGGTGAGCCGCCTCAGCGCTCCGGAGGGCGAGGAGGGGGTGATGTCGCTTCGGCTGGAGACCGATGCCCGGGGCGGCGACCAGGTGCTGGTGGCAGACAAGGTGCGCGTGGCCATTGGAGATCGAGTGCTGCTCGACCGC
The DNA here is from genome assembly GCA_963742755.1 of uncultured Gemmatimonadales bacterium. Lineage (GTDB taxonomy): Bacteria > Gemmatimonadota > Gemmatimonadetes > Gemmatimonadales > GWC2-71-9 > CAVVWJ01. Next base: position 43,650 of record CAVUMU010000009.1, on the reverse strand, counting down.
TTCTCCGCCAGTGTTCGCCGGGGTGATGTGATTGGCTTCATCGGTCCCAACGGGGCAGGGAAGACGACCCTGCTTCGGGCGATCGTGGGTGAGCGGCATCCCGAGGGCGGCGAGGTGCGCATTCCCGATTCGGTGCGCCTGGCCCACTACCGGCAGGATCTGGCCCAGGTGCCGACAGACCGGTCGCTATACGACCTCATTAACGAGCTCAGGCCGGGTTGGGGACGCGGTGCCATCCAGGGTCATCTTGGCCGCTTCGGGTTTTCCGGTGACTCAGTTCTGCGCCAGGCCGCCACGCTCTCGGGGGGCGAGCGCGCCCGCGTGGCGCTCGCCATGATGATGCTGTCGGGGGCGAACCTTCTCCTCTTCGATGAGCCGACCAACCATCTGGACGTTGAGTCGATCGAGGTGCTGGAAGACGCTATCGAGGCCTATGAGGGGACGGTAATCCTGGTGAGCCACGATCGCGCTCTGCTGAGGGCGCTGACCACCCGGGTGTGGGTGCTGCACGAGGGTCGGATCACCGATTACCCCGGCACCTTCGACGAGTGGGAGACCGCCAGCGCGGAACGGGCGCATGCGGCCTCGGTTGCGGCCCGTGAGGAGGAGTCCCTCCGGCGGGTGCACGAGCGGAAACAGACCCGCCGGGCCGATTCGGGGAAGAAGCAACAGTCCAGCCGCCGAACCGCCGAGCGCGCGCTGGCCGAGACCGAGGCCGCGGTGACGGAGTGGGAAGAGCGCGTGGCCGCGCTCCGGGCGCGGCTGGAGGATCCGGCGCTGTATGCCACGCCCGAGGGTGGCGTGCAGGCGCATGCCATCGGCACTGAGCTGGAGGTGGCCCGCAAGCAGCTCGAGCGCGCGTTTGCGGAGTGGGAGGCCGCCACCGCGGCCTTGGAGCGGGTGACTTCCTGAGCCTCATTTATCATCCTGAGCGAATCGAAGGAGCCGAAGCGGGGTGGCCGCAGAAGAGTTTGGCAATGTCGAGTGGCTCCGCCCCTTCGCTCCGCTCAGGGTGACAACGCAGCGGTTATATAACGGCGGCGTCCGGAGGCTCTGAAGTACCACGCAGTAGCGCTCGGTGAGCTTTAGCAGCGTGGCCAGTTGCTCCGCGGTGGCATCGCTGTCCAGGTTGAGGCGCAGCCGGATCGCCTGAAATCCAACCGGAGCCTCCTTGCTCACCCCGAGCGTCCCCCGGAAGTCCAGATCGCCTTCGACCTCCACGGTCCCGCCCCGAATGGGGATCTCCAGCGCCGTCGCCACGGCGCGCAGGGTGACGCCGGCACAGGCGGCGAGCGCCTCCAGCAGCATGTCACCGGAGCAGGCCTGAAGGCCCGTTCCACCGGTTGCAGGATGCAGGCCTGCCTCAACCAGCGCCCTCCCGGTCTCGACTCGGCAGCTGACGCCGGGGCTGTCCAGGCTCCCCGACGCCCGAAGGGTGATCACCGCTGTGGCTGGCTGGTCCCGGTACTGCTGTTTGAGTGGAGCTTGCAGGGCGCGCAGGTTGTTGGCTTCCATAGCGGGAAAGAAACAGCGTGAGCGGGAAAAGGACAGCGTGAGCGGGTAAAAAAACGAAAGCGGCAGGAGCAGGTCGTCCGCTCCCCCCGCTTACGCTTTTACTGTCCCGCTTAACTTCTTCCTTCCCCGCTACTAGTGGCTGGTTACGCCCAGACCGATCTGGAGCACGTTGGCGGAACCACCATCGAAGCTGCCGCGGAACCAGTTCGCCACCGGAGTGATCGACAGGTTACGAGCAACGGGGACGTCGTAGCCCACGCCGCCGAGCAGCCCAAAGCCGGAGGAGCCGCCGAAGCCGCTGTCGAGCGCGGAGAAGCCCGCACCGGCCTTCACGAACATCCCGGTGCTGGCCATCGGGTACCAGTACGCTGCACCGGAGATGTTGGTCATGGTCAGCCGTGCGCCCGACTCACTCTTCGTCCATACGTTGGTCTCGACGCCCAGCAGAATGTTCTGCCGGAGAGCCGTGCCCAGCGCCAGGTATGCGCTCGGTGCACCGACCCGATCGCAGCCATCACAACCCAGCGAGCCGTAGCCCAGCCCGCCGCCGATCCAGAACCCTTCGTGCTTCTGCGCCTGCTGTGCCGACGCGGAGCCGGCGAGCAGAACCGCGAGAACCGCACTGAACCCAATTGCCCGGAGTGAACCCATGTCGCCTCTTCAGTTGGAGAGAAGTGTGCCGAAGCCGCCTGGCGCCGAGGGTCGGCGCGTGCAGGTGAAACGTCTTCGGGTCGGAGATGGGAAGGCCGGGAGCGTGAGCTCGCTTCGGCAGCTGGACCGTCCCTTGCGTCTTGTAGTTGCTTGGGACTCCTGGCTTTGCGTCCCCGCCTCGCGACGGGTTTGCCTTTTTCGTGCTGCCCATGTGGGGCGGCCCCGCGTATTTGCAAAACGTGGACCATCTCGGACGCTGGCGACTTGGGAGGGATACAAAGCGAAACGGGGGTGGCATCAGCCACCCCCGTTCCGTCCTAAGTGCAGGCCTGCCAGCGACTAGCGTCTACGCGCTGGGGCCGCCTTGCTGCCGAAGTTATAAGCCACCGACACGCCGAACGTGGGATCGTTGCTCAAATCGGATCCCAGCGGGATGCTGACGCTCGGGCGGACTGCGATGTTGGAGTTGAAAATGAGGCCGACGCCGATCGAGGCCAGCCCGTAGGTCTCGGAGGCCTCCACCGACGAGGTGCCATCATCAAGCTTCTGCTTGTTGTACGCCAGCCCAAGGCCCGCGTTCGGAACGATCTTCATCTTGGGGTTGGCGCCCATCACCTTACCAACCGCGAAGCCGAGCGTGCCGTGCGTGCTCGAGGCATCCACGCCAGCGCCACCGATATCGTTCGGGCCCATGCCGACGCCAAAGCTGGCCACCGGGCACACCTGCGCCTGGGCAACCTTGCCGACGGTCAGCTGGTACCCACCCTGAAGGCCGAGATCAATGGTCGAGCCATCGAGCCCGTCCCAGGAGGTCGTGCCGACCTGCGCGTTGGCGAACAGCCCGGCCGGCTGGCCATACCCGAAGCTGGCACCGAAGCTGTTGTAGAGGTCGTTGAACCCTACGTTGCCGGCAACCTGCATCTGGCCGGCCGAGTGCGAGGGGAGGCCTAAGCAGGTCTGGGCCGCTGCCGGCGCGTTAACCACCGCGAACAGGGCCATCGAAACGATAAGCGTGCGGCGCATTCGTGTCTCCGTGAAAGAGAGTGGACGCACCCTGCGCGATCGAGATCGATCGTCAACGCAGCGCCTGGGGCGGCGACTGCGAACTCGCGCGAGCAGGGGTCTGAAACGGAAACGCCCATCCCGGATGGGGATAGGCCGAAGGGAGAGCAAAGGGGCTCGGCTTCGGCAGCTGGACCATCCCTCGCTACTGCGCTTGGGACTCCTGGCTTTGCGTCCCCGCCTCACGACGGGTTTGCCTTTATCGGCGCCGCCCTTAGGGGCGACAGAGACACGCTAACCAGGGGTTGCAGCGGGCGCAAGGGGGTGTTGTAAGCAGTCACTTGCTTACAACAAAGTCTTGCAGTATACTGGCGGCATGGACGTGAGAACCCAGCTCCTCGACGCCGCTGCCCGCCTGTACGCCGAGGCCGGCTACCGGGGCGCCACCACTCGGCGTATTGCGGGTGAGGCCGGGGTGAACGAAGTCACCCTCTTCCGCCATTTCGGCTCCAAGGACGCGCTCATTCGCGAAGCGATCACGCGGGCAGGGCTCTCGGCGGTCACCGAGCTGCTGCCTCAGACTCCGCGGGATCCGTTCCGGGAAGTGCGCGACTGGGCCAAAGCTCACATCGGCGAGCTGCGGGAGCGCAGATCCTTGATCCGGACCTGCATGGGAGAGATCGAGCAGCATCCGGGAATTTTCTCTGAGCAGAACAGCCCGCCCGCGGTGGCGGCGAAGGCCCTCTCTCAGTATCTCCGCCGGCTTCGTGAAACCGGTCTGGCCAAGGCTCAGTTCGATGAGACGGCTGCATCGGCCCTGCTGATGGGCGCCCTCTTCGCCGACGCGATGGGCCGTGACATCATGCCGGATTTGTACCGGAACGAGCCGGAGCAGGCCTTGGACGAATACGTGCGGCTATTTCTGCGTTCGATCGGGGTTGGCCGCCGCCGCAATGTGAGTCATTCATGACGACCCCCCCACCCCCCTTTCACGAAAGTACGAAAGCACGAACGCACGACCTCCGTCATTCGTGTTTTCGTGTTGTCGTGTTGTCGTGTTTGTCGTTTGCGTTCGCTGTGCCGAACCTCGTTGCGCAGCAAACTCAGAAAGGCCGTGCTCTGACGCTCTCCGAGGCGCTCGAGCTGGCCGAAAAGCGCAGCGAATCGATCGGCATTGCCCGGGCCGGGCTGACCCGAGCGGAGGGAGACCGCCGCCGTGCGCGAAGCGCGTATTTCCCCCAGCTCAACGGATCCGCCTCCTATCAGCGAGCGCTTCAGAGTCAGTTCTCCGCCCTCGACCCGGGTACCGACACCACCACACCGGCGCCCGCCTGCAACCGATTCGTGGCCCAGCCCGGGTTGCCGATCGATCAGCGGCTCGACTCGCTGGAGAACGCGGTCGAGTGTGCCAGTGCGTCCGATCCGTTCGCCGGCTTCAGGGACCTCCCATTCGGACGGGAGAACACCTACCGCTTCGGCTTGTCCTTCTCGCAAACGCTGTTCACCGGCGGCCGGGTACGGGGGCAGGCGCAAGCAGCTGGCGCCGGCGTCCGGAGCGCGGCGATCGGTCTGACATCGGCCCGGGCGCAGCTCCTGCTCGATGTGACCGGGGCGTACTACGACGCCAGCCTGGCCGACCGCCTGTTTACCATCGCGCAGGCCACGCTCGACCAGGCCGATACCACCCTCAGCCAAACTCAACTGGGCCGGGAAGTGGGGAATCTCTCGGAATTCGACCTGCTTCGCGCGAGGGTGACCCGCGACAATCAACGGCCGATCGTGATTCAGCGCCGGGCCGATCGCGATCTGGCCTACTACCGGCTGAAATCGTTGCTGGATGTTCCCCTGGATGAGCCGCTCGCCCTCACGACCGAGCTGGGCGACACCGCCGTGGCCGACCCGGCCCGGCTCGAGGCGGTGGTTGGAACGGCGGGGGACACAGGAACCTCCGCCCGGGCGCCGGTGCGCCAGGCGGCCGAGGCGGTCGAAGCGCAGCGAGGTCTGCTTCGCGTCGCTCGGGGCCAGCGCTTCCCGCAAGTGGCTCTCACGTCGCAGTACGCCCAGCTCGGATATCCCGAAAAGGTCTCCCCCTTCGGGGCACGATTCGTGGACGACTGGGTCGTAGCTCTCGGGTTGCAGATCCCCATTTTCTCCGGCGGGCGCATCGGCGGGGAAGAAGACGTGGCCCGCGCCAATCTGAGCGAGGCTGAGCTCCGGTTACAGCAGACTCACGAGTTGGCTGAGGTCGATACCCGCAACGCGGCTACCCAGCTGGAGGCCGCCGGTTCGGCCTGGGAGGCCAGCGCCGGCACCGTCGAACAGGCCGCACGCGCATACCAGATTGCCGAGCTACGCTACCGCGAGGGCCTCTCGACCCAGACCGAGCTGCTCGATTCCCGCATTCAGCTCCAGCAGGCGCAGGCCAGCCGCGCCCGCGCCGCCCGGGACCTTCAGGTGGCCAAGGTGCGCATCGTCCTGCTCCCGGCGCTCCCTCTGGCGGGCGCGGCGGGTGCGGCGGGTGCGGCGCTGGGCCCGATGCCATCGGCTTCCACCTCGTCTACGATCAGTCCTCCAGGCTATCAGCCACCGCCGCCGGCCGCGGAGAATGACTTCACAGGATCAAACCAGCCGGGAACGGCAGGCCAATGATGCGCGAGCGGCGGGGTCAATTCGGGCAGCAACGTTTCTGGGCGGTAGTGGCGATCGTCGGTCTTGCCTCAGTGGCGTGCAGGAAGAAGGTCACAGACACCGCCATGGTTGCGGATCCGGTGGTGTTGATCGGACGTGAGAACATTGCGGTGGCCAAGCTGGAGGAGCTGCGCAGCGGCCCGGCGATCTCGGGAACACTGGAGGCGAGAACCGAAGCGCGGGTGCGTGCCGAGCTCGCCGGCCCGGTGGTGCGCACTTTTGCCGACGAGGGACAGCGAGTGCGAGTGGGCGCTTTGCTCGCCCGTCTGGACGACACCGCGGTGCGTGACGCCTATCTCTCCGCCAAGTCGGCCGTGCGCAGCGCCGAATCCGCGCTGCAGAACGCCAAGCGGAATGAGGAGCGGGCCAGCCGGCTCGCGCAGGCGGGAGCCCTGCCGGAGCGGGACCTGGAGACTGCCCAGCTGAACGCGACCAGCGCCGAGGGAGCGGTGGCTGATGCGCAGGCCCGGCTCGCGCTGGCCGGCAAGCAGCTGGCCAACACCGTGGTTCGGGCGCCGATCAGCGGCGCCATCAGCGAGCGCGCAGTCGATCCGGGCGACGTGGTGCAGGTCGGCGCGGCCCTTTTCACCCTGGTGGATCTCAGCACCCTGCGGCTTGAGGCAACCGTGCCGGTGGAGGAGATCGATCGCCTCAAGGTCGGCTCTCCGGTGGAGTTCAGCGTGAGCGGCTTCGATCGGCGCTTCACCGGGCGGATCGAGCGGATCAATCCGGCTGTGGATCCGGCGACGCGCCAGGTCCGGATTTACGTCGTCGTCCCGAACGCCGGGCAGTCCCTGGTCTCCGGCCTGTACGCCGAGGGCCGGGTGGCGACCGATGCGCGCCGGACGGTGGCGCTTCCGGGTTCCGCGGTAGATCGCCGGGGGACCGCACCAGTGATCCACCGCCTCAAGGGCGGAAAAGTCGAGCTGGTGCCGGTGCGGCTCGGGGTCCGCGATGAAGCCACCGAGCTGGTGGAGATTCTGTCCGGAGTCTCCCCGGGCGACACCGTCCTGCTCGGCTCGGCTCAAGGGGTGACCGAGGGGGCCCCGGTTCGAATCACCGAGGAGGAGGAGGCCAGCCGCTGATGTTCATCTCCGACTTTGCCATTAAGCGGCCCATCGTCACCGTCACCGCCATGGTGGCCCTGGTGGTCTTCGGTATCTTCGCGCTGCTGAACCTGCACACCGATGAATTCCCCGATATCCAGCAACCGGTCATCGGGCTCAACATCGTTTACCCCGGCGCCTCTCCCTCCGAGGTCACCCGGGAAATCATCGACCCGATCGAAGACGCGATCTTCGGCATCAGCGGGGTGGACGGCGAGAAGTCAACCTGCTTCGGTACCGATGGTCTCGCTTCCTGCACCATCTTCTTCGACTTCGAGAAGCCGATCCAGCAAGCGTCGCAGGATATCCGGGACGCCATCTCCACCAAGCGCGACGATCTGCCGGTCGAGATGGAGGAGCCGGTGCTCACCCGCTTCGATCCCTCCGAGCAGCCGATCATCACGATGACGCTCACGTCCGCCACGGTGCCGGCGACGACCTTGAGCCGGTTGGCCGACCCCGGCGTGGCTCGTGCGCTGCGGGCGATCCCGGGGGTGGCCCAGGTCAGCGTGGTGGGCAACATCGAACGGGAGATGACGGTGGAGGTGCAGCCCCAGGCGCTGGAAGCCTCGGGGGTCAGCGTCTCCGAGGTGGTGCTGGCCCTTCAGTCGCAGAATCTCGCCGCGCCGGTCGGGCGGTTGAACGGCGCTCTGGAGGAGCGCACCATCCGGCTGCAGGGGAGGGCTGAAGGCCCGGCCGATTTCGCCAGGCTGGTGGTGGCCGAGCGGCAGGGACAGACCATACGGCTGGGGCAGGTTGCCAAGGTGTATGACGGCACCGAGGAGCCCCGTACGCTGGCGCTGTACAACGATCGCCAGGCCGTGGGCCTCGAGGTCATCAAGTCGAAAGGATACAGCACCACCCAGGTCAGCGACGAGATTCGCTCCCGGGTCGGCGGCTTGCAGAGCACCATGCCCGCCGGGGTGAAGCTGGAGATCGTCCAGGACGCGGGCGAGCGGGTCAGCCGGGCGGTGGCCAACGTGCAGGAGGCGCTGATCGAAGGGGCCCTCCTCACGGTGCTGGTGGTCTTCCTCTTCCTGAACTCGTGGCGCTCGACCGTCATCACCGGCCTGGCGCTACCGGTCTCGGCGCTGGCGAGCTTCATCGCCATCTGGGCCTTCGGATTTACCCTGAACACCATGTCCCTGCTCGGGCTGTCGCTCTCGATCGGCATTCTGATCGACGACGCCATCGTGGTGCGGGAGAACATCGTCCGGCACATCGAGATGGGGAAGGACCACATGCGCGCCTCGATCGAGGGTACCGATGAGATCGGGCTGGCCGTGGCCGCCACCACGTTCTCGATCGTCGCGGTGTTCGTGCCGGTGGCGTTCATGTACGGGATCGCGGGACAGTGGTTCAAGCCATTCGCATTGACCATCGCCTGCGCGGTGCTGGTGTCGCTCTTCGTCAGCTTCTCGCTGGACCCGATGCTCTCGGCCTACTGGGCCGACCCTCAGACCGAGGGTCACGAGCGCCGCAATCCCATCGCCCGGACGCTCGACCGCTTCAATCGGTGGTTCGACCGACAGGCGGAGCGGTACCAGCGGCTGATCGCCTGGGCGCTCGACCACCGGCTCGCGATGGTGCTCATCGCCGTGGGGTCGTTCGTAGGGGCCATCGCCCTCCAAGCGACTGTGGGTGGCGCCGGATTCATCCCGGTGAGCGACCGGAGCGAGGTGAGTCTCATCGTCGAGACCCCGCCGGGATCGAACCTGGAGTACACCCGTCTCAAGTCGGAGGAGGTGGCGAGAATCGCGCGGGCGCACCCGGAGGTGGCCTACACCTACACCGCGGTCGGCACGCCCATTCCGCTGCGTGCCCCTGGGGTTGACCAGTCGCTGATCTACGTCCGCCTCATCCCCAAGGCCGACCGAGACATCAGCCAGGATGAGCTGGGGAGCATTTTGCGCCGGGAGTTATCACGGGTGGGCGGTGCCAGCGTCTCGGTGTTCACCAGCGGCTTCGGCGGCGCGATGAAGCAGATCCAGATCGAGATGCGGGGACAGGACCCGACCGTGCTGACCCGGCTCGCGTCTCGGGCGGCGGATCTGGTGCGAAAGGTCCCCGGCGCGGTGGACGTCGGGCTGTCCACTCGCGGCGAGCGGCCGGAGCTGGTGGTCGAGCTCAACCGGGGACTGGCAGGCTCGCTCGGCGTGACGGTCGCGCAGGTCGCCCAGTCGCTGCGGCCGGCCTTTGCCGGCATCGATGCAGGCGACTGGGTGGACCCCACTGGGGAGACCCGGGACGTGACCGTGCGGCTGGCGCCCGAGGCCCGGCGGCGGACGATCGATCTGGAACGCCTGCCACTGGTCATCACCGGTGCGGGGGGCAGGCCGGTGACGTTGCCACTGGGCCAGGTGGCCCATATCCGCGAGGGGATCGGTCCGGCGCAGATCAACCATCTCAACCGGGAAACCGTGGTCAACGTTCAGGCCAACGTGCAGGGACGCTCGCTCACCGAGGTCACCAACGACATCAACGCCACGCTGGAGAGTCTCCAGCTTCCTCCGGGATATCGCATCACTCAGGGCGGGGAAGCGCGAGATCAGGCGGAAGTGTTCACCCGCATCTTCACCGCGCTCGGGGCCGCCGTCCTGCTGATGTACCTGATTCTCGTGATCCAGTTCGGCTCTTTCCTCGATCCGCTCGCGATCCTGATCTCGCTGCCGCTGTCGCTGATCGGCGTGGTGCTGGCGCTGATCATCACCGGCGACACGCTCAACATCATGAGTCTGATCGGGGTGATCCTCCTGATGGGGATCGTGGCCAAGAACGCGATTCTCCTGATCGATTTCGCCAAGTGGGAGCACGAGCGAGGGACGCCGCTGCGGGAGGCGCTGATCGAGGCGGGCCGGATCCGGCTTCGGCCGATCATGATGACGACGATCGCCCTGATCGCCGGCATGATCCCGGTGGCGCTGGGCCGGGGAGAAGGAGCGGACTTTCGGGCACCGTTGGGCCGGGCCGTCATCGGCGGCGTCATCACATCGACGTTGCTCACCCTGCTGGTTATTCCAACGGTCTACGAGATCCTGGACAACCTCCGCTCGTGGATGACCGAGAAGGTCTGGCGCCGGGTCAATCGCACCCATCCGGAGCCGGCAGCATCGGCGGACTAGATCCATTTCGACCTTCCCCACCTCCCGAGGAGGCCCGGTAGGCGCCTCGTCCGGCAGCCACTCCTGACTCAGTCAAGACGGGCGCCACTTTGCATTCGGCAGGGATCTTGCCTTCCCTCCTGTCTTCGATGGTATCAGCCTGATCCCGATTCGGAGTTGCCCCGTGAACTCGTACCATCATCACGGCATGGTCGTATTGTCGATTGTCGTTGCCATCCTGGCATCCTACACCGCATTGGAACTGGCCGGGCGGGTGGCCGCGGCGCGGGGAAGAGCCCAGATCGCGTGGCTGGGCAGCGGGGCGGTAGCCCTGGGAACGGGGATCTGGGCCATGCATTTCGTGGCCATGCTGGCGTTCCACCTTCCCGTTCCTATCGCCTACGATATCCCCCTCGTCCTCGGGTCCGCCCTGGCTGCAGTGGCCGCCTCGTTTCTGGCCCTGTTCGTGGCGAGTCGTCGCACGCTGACGCCAGGGCCCCTCGGTCTGGCGGGCATCTGCATGGGCGGCGGTATATGCGTGATGCACTACACCGGCATGGCGGCCATCCGAACCGAGGCCGCTCTGCACTACCATCTCGGCCTGGTCGGCGCTTCCGCCGCGATCGCGGTAGTGGCATCGATGGCGGCGCTCTGGCTGGCCTTCCATCTCAGAGGCGACGACTCCTTCCGCGGATATCTGCGGCGAGCCGGTGCCTCGATCGTCATGGGCTTCGCCATCACCGGCATGCACTACACCGGGATGGCGGCCGCCAGGTTTACCGCGCTTTCCCAGCCTGAGGTCCAGGCCACGTCCGCCGTTTTCGCAACCACTGAGTTGGCCACGGCCGTCTTGGGTGCCACATTCGTGATCTTGTTCCTGGCCCTGCTCAGCACCACGTTCGACCGGGCCATGGAACGCAAGAACGTCGAGCTGGAGCGCTACGCGTGGATGGTGGATTCGTCAGATGATGCAATCGTCAGCCGGTCGCCAGACGGGACCATCCTCACCTGGAACAGTGCGGCGGAGCGGCTGTACGGTTACTCGGCCGGCGAAGTAATCGGCAACCACTTCTCGCAGTACGTTCAGGCCGGCGACCAGGAGACGGTGCAGGTCCGGAAGGATGGAACCAAGGTCGATGTATGGGGACTGGAATCTCCCATCCGGAACCGGGACGGGGTAGTCACGGGGATTTCCTCGATCGCGCGCGACAACACGGCGGCGCGCCGTGTTAAGGAAGCCGAGCATGCCGCACTGCGGGCGGCCGAGTCCAGCAGCCGCGCCAAGAGCGACTTCCTGGCCAATATGAGTCACGAGATCCGGACACCGATGAATGGGGTGATGGGCTTCGTGGACCTGGCGCTTGATACCGAACTTACAGCGGAGCAGCGGGAGTACCTCGAGGTGGCCAAGCGCTCCTCGGATTCGCTCCTCGGCGTCATCAACGACATCCTCGACTTCTCCAAGGTCGAAGCCGGGCAGCTCGACCTCGATCCGATTCCGTTCCAGCTCGGGGACAGCTTTGCGGATATGATGAGCTCGCTGGCGCTCAGGGCGAGCAAGAAGAACCTGGAGCTCGCCCTGGAGATCGCCCCCGACGTCCCGGACGGCCTGGTAGGCGATATCGGTCGCTTGCGCCAGGTAGTGGTGAATCTGGTGAGTAACGCCATCAAGTTCACCGAGGCCGGTGAGGTCATCGTCCGAGTCGGCCGGGAGCCCAGTGCGGAAGACACGGTTGTCCTCCAGGTCAGCGTTACCGACACCGGCATCGGAATTCCCGAGGATAAGCACGGGTCGATCTTCAACGCCTTTACTCAGGCCGACTCGTCGACCACGCGCCGGTATGGAGGCACCGGGCTGGGGCTGGCAATCTCGGCTCGGCTGGTGGAACTCATGGGAGGCAGCATCACGGTGAAAAGCGAGCCGGGCGCGGGCAGCACGTTCCAGTTCACGATCCGCCTGGAGCCTCGGCAGGTGGGGAGTGTCATCGAACCTCTCCCGGCAGTCGATCTCCGGGGAGTCCGGGTCCTCGTGGTCGATGACAACGCCACCAATCGCCATATCCTCGAGCGGATGTTGAGCGGCTGGCAGATGCGGGTGACGGCGGTGGAAGATGGTCTCTCTGCCCTGGCCACGCTCGCCCGGGCCATAGACGATGCGGGCACCTACCGTTTGGTGATCCTAGATGGACACATGCCGGACATGGACGGCTTTGCCGTGGCCGAAGAGATCGCCAAGCGTCGCCAGCATGTCCCTACAGTCATGATGCTGACCTCCGGGGGCGTGCGGGGCGATGGAGCTCGATGCCGCGCCCTCGGGATCGGAGCCTATCTCACCAAGCCGGTGCGGCAATCGGATCTGCTCAAGGCAATCCGCTTGGCGCTGGGAGCCGGCGACGCGGCTCGGACGGGAGCCTTGCTGATCACCCGTCACTCTCTGGCCGAAGGCGCCGGTCATTCACCGCGGAGCGCCGGGCGCTCGCTTCGGGTTCTGGTGGCCGAGGACAACCTGGTGAACCAGCAACTGGTGACCCGTCTGCTGGAGAAGAGAGGCCACTTGGTGCTCGTGGTCGGGAACGGCCGCGAGGCAGTCGCCGCCTATAAGAAGGAGAGGTTCGACGTGATTCTCATGGACGTTCAGATGCCTGAAATGGGTGGCTTCGAGGCCACCGCGGCCATCCAGGCGCACGAACACGGCCACGGATGTCCCCCGATCATCGCAATGACCGCCCGCGTCATGAAAGGCGACCATGAAGCCTGCATCGCCGCGGGCATGGATGGATACGTCGCCAAGCCGCTATCGCTGAAGTCCCTATACGATCAGATCGACTTGCTCGTGCCGGCCCAGCCGTAGCGATGCCCGGGTCGACCACACCCAGAGTCAGCAGGCACACTGGCTTGGGCGGAGCAAGGGTAAGCCCGTAGGCTCGGTTATTGCACTTGCGAGCCTTCGGTCGACAAGTGCGTCGGCCGGATCCCACCGCCTAGTCTCCCCACCAAATCGTGGAGTTGCTGTGTGAATGTACACCACCATCCGACTATCGTCGTGCCCTCCGTCCTCGTTGCCATGATGGCCTCCTATACGGCCTTAGACCTTGCCCGGCGGGTTGCTGACGCGCCCGGGGGGGCCCGTCTGGCTTGGGTGGGGCGTGCCGCAGCCGGGCTGGCGACCGGGGTGTGGGTCATGCATTTCGTGGCTATGCTCGCGATCCACTTGCCGGTCCCGATCACCCCCGACGTGCCCGTGTCGCTGTGGACACGGTAACGAACAGGGCCGAGCTGCTGGAACGCTTTGCAGAGACCCCTGAGCTGCTGGGCGAGCTGGCGGTGATCTTCCTGGAAGATGTGCCGATCCGGATGGCGGCGATCGCCGCCGGCGTGGAGAAGCGGGATCCAGCCTCGCTCCAGGAGGCCGCGCATGCCTTGAGAGGTTCCGTCGTGAATTTCGGAGCCATTCAGGCAGTCGACGCCGCGCTCAAGCTCGAGCTGATGGGGCGCGGCTGCGACCTCACCGGAGTGGACGAGGCCTTTGCTGATCTGAAGGTTATCATGGACAAGCTCAACACCGAGCTGGGCGCGCTAGCCGGTGAGAACGGCGTATGAAGGCCCTGATTGCCGATGACGACCGGGTGCTGACCCATTTGCTGGCGACTCACCTTAGAGCCAGGGGCGCGGAGACGATCGTGGCGCATGATGCCATGCAGGCACTGATGACCGCCATGCGGTCGCCGCCAGACCTGATCGTACTGGGCTCCAGATGCCGGGCGGCACCGGTATCGAGGCGCTCAGGAAGCTCAAGCGCTCGGCGCGAACCTCGTCCATCCCGGTGGTCGTACTGAGCGGCAGCGTCGAGCCTGACGCCTCGCAGGCGGTCAAGGCGCTCGGCGCGGTCGAGTTCATCCTCAAGCCGGTCGATCCCGAAGCGCTCTACGAGGTTCTCTTTCAAGCGCTCCGCAAGGTGCGAGCCGGATAGGAGCACCTCAGGGCAGCTCGCCCACGATCTTCCGAAACTCAGTCTCGTTGAAGGCCCGCAGTGTCTCCGTCCGCACGTTCCCCATCGCGCCCAGGCCCAGTACCATCCTGGCCAGTGCCGTATCGTCCGGCAGCTCCGCAATTGCGAGCGCGTCGTAGTGTCCCAGCGTTACATAAAAAGCCTTCAGCTCTCCCCCCGCTTGTTTGTACGCCTTCCTGGCGGCGTCGAGCCGTTCGGGACCCTTCTTGATGCCGGCGATGCCTTGCTGCGTGTAGGTGAGCAGGGAAACGTAGGTGGGCATGGGGACCTCCTGAGGGCTATCGGCCATTGGCTATTAGCTATTGGCTAGTATACTGATGCGGGGCCGGCCGGTGCGCTAGCCGGAGCCTCTGGTGCTCCTGGACGCCGTGTGAGGGCCACTGGCCAGAAGCTCGGAGCCACGAGCCGCCAGCTATGCCAGCGGCCAACAGCCAACAGCCAACAGCCAATAGCCAATGCCAATGTCTAACCGCTGGGTGATCGGTGTATTCGCCACGGTTCTGCTCTCCCTCGGCTGCGGGGGCGGAAGCGAGCTGCCCGGACCCGCGGTGGTCACCTTTCCCATCAGTGCTCTGGGAGCCGAAGGCCGGGTGCTGGTTCGCCAGCTCTCCCGGTTCATGAAGGAGAACCCCGGGATCAAGGTCGTGCAGCGGGTGACGCCCGACGGCGCCGACCAGAAACACCAGCTCTACGTGCAATGGCTCAATGCGGGAGCCAGCGATCCGGACATTCTTCAGCTGGACGTGATCTGGACACCGGAGTTTGCTGCCGCTGGATGGATCCTCCCGCTCAACCGGTTCCAACCCGACACCGCCGCTTTCTTTCCCTCCACCATCGCGGCCAACCGGTGGCAGGACAGCTTATACGCGCTGCCCTGGTTCGCCGACGTGGGGATGCTGTACTGGCGCACCGACCTGATGCAACAGCCACCCGCCACCTTCAACGAGCTGGTTCGTGAGGCGCAGCGGGTCCGGCAAAAGGGCGGCCCCCGCTACGGCTTCGTCTGGCAGGGCGCGCGATACGAGGGGTTGATCACCACATTCCTCGAATACCTCGGCGCGTACGGCGGAGGCATCCTCGACGGTGGCCGCGTGGTGGTCAACTCCGAGGCCGGGCTCCGGGCCTTGACCGAGATGCGCGACGAGATCTATCGCTATGGTGTGGTCCCCACGACCGCCCTCACCTGGCACGAGGAGGAGACCCGGTTCGCCTTCCAGAACGGCGAGGCGGCTTTCATGCGAAACTGGCCCTACGCCTATCCCCTCATGGAGGACAGTGCCCAGTCCCGGGTGGCAGGGAAGTTTGCCGTCGCGCCGATGCCGGCCGGGCCGGGCGGTACCCATACGGCGGCGATAGGCGGAGCGCAGCTGGCCATCAACCGGCGCACGGAGTATCCCGAGGCGGCCTGGGCGGTGATCGACTATCTCACCCAGCCGGAGCAGATGCGGGAGCGCGCGCAGATGGTCGGACAGTTTCCCACCCGCTCCGCCCTCTATGACGATCCCGATCTCGCCTCGGGACTCGCTATCCCGCCGGCGATGGTCCGCCGAATCATCGAGTATTCCGTGCCCCGGCCGGTGACCCCGATCTACACCCAGTTGTCCGAAATCCTGCAGATCAATCTCCATCGTGCGCTAACCCGGCAGACGGAGCCGGCGGCGGCACTGGCCCGCGCTCAAAATGAGATGCAGCGGGTCTTGAACCGGGCCGGACTGGGCACGGGAGAGCCGGTTGCCCGGCGCTGATTCCCGGTCCAGCATGGAGCGCCAGGAGGCTCGCGTAGCCTGGGCGCTCGTGCTTCCGGCGGCGCTGACCATCCTCCTCGTTGCGTTGTTCCCGCTGGTCTGGACGCTGTGGGAATCGCTGCACCTGCACGACCTCCGGATGCCATGGCTCGGCAAGCCGTTCGTGGGGATTGACAACTATGTCGAGGCGTTCCAGGACCCGCGCTTCTGGGCCTCGCTCGGGCATACGGCATTGTTCGCGGTGACCAGCGTGGGGCTCGAGCTGATCATAGGACTCTGGCTGGCCCTGGCGTTGAACCGCGCCTTCCGCGGCCGAGGCCTGGTACGGGCGGCGGTACTGGTTCCGTGGGCGATTCCGACCGTTGTATCGGCACTGCTCTGGCGATTCATGTTCGAGGGGCAGACCGGAATCGTGAACAGCATGCTCGTCGGCATCGGGGTGCTGCAAGAGCCGGTGGTGTGGTTCATTCATCCGTCGGCGGCCTGGGTCCCGGTCATCCTGGCCGACGTCTGGAAGACGACGCCATTTGTGGCCTTGCTGCTTCTGGCCGGCCTGCAGAACATCGATGCCTCGCTCTACGAAGCGGCGCGCATCGATGGCGCATCGGCCTGGCGCCAGTTCCGTCACGTGACGCTGCCGCTGCTCAAGCCCGCCATTCTGGTGGCGCTGATATTCCGCACGCTGGATGCGTTTCGGGTGTTCGATCTGATCTACGCTCTGACCGGCGGAGGGCCCGGCACCTCCACCGAGCCGATCGCGCTGTACACCTTCAACGCGTTGCTGCAGAACCTCCAGTTCGGCTACGGCTCGGCCCTGTCGGTGATCGTCTTTCTGATCACCTTCAGCCTGGCCATCCTCTACATCAAGCTGCTCGGTGCCGAGCTGACCGGAGCCAAGCGTTGAAAGGGCGGGGCTGGTGGCCGGCGGTGGTGCTCGCTCTGCTGGTGGGAGCGAGCGCCTTTCCTTTCTACTGGGCGATTCTTTCGTCGTTCACTCCCGAGTCCCGTCTGTTCCAGGAGCCCTCGCTCCTGCCAAGGGATCTCGTGCTGGACCACTACCGGGCGCTGTTCACCGAGCGAAGTTTCTGGCTGCCCATTCGCAACTCCCTCATCGTGGCCGGTGCCACTACGATCTTCTGCGTGTCGCTCGGGGCGCTCTGCGCCTACGCCCTGGCCCGCCTCGAGTTCAGGGGTAAGGCGTTCCTTCTCGGGGCCATTCTGGCGGTGGGAATGTTCCCCCAGATTTCGGTGGTCTCACCGCTCTATCTGTTGCTGCGGGAGCTCCACCTGATCAACACCTATCCAGGCCTCGTGCTGCCCTACCTGACCTTCGCCATGCCCCTTACGGTGTGGCTGCTGGTAGGCTTCTTTCGCCAGCTTCCAGGCGAGCTGGAGGAAGCGGCGATGGTGGACGGGGCCGGCCGGCTGCGGGCGTTCTGGGAGGTGATCGTGCCCCTGGCCGTTCCGGGCATCGCCACTACCGCGATCCTGACCTTCGTCTACAGCTGGAATGAGTTTCTCTTCGCGCTCTCCTTCACCCTGGGCCCGGAACGCCAGACTGTCCCCGTCGCCATCGCGCTCTTTCGGGGACAATACCAGGTTCCCTGGGGTCAGATTCTCGCTGCCGCCGTCATCGCCACCTTGCCGGTAACGCTCCTGGTCCTCGCCTTCCAGCGTCGGATCGTGCAGGGACTCACCGCCGGCGCGGTGAAAGGGTAACCATGGCCTTGGTTCGTCTGGAGGGTGTCGGGAAGACCTATCCCAACGGTCACGTGGCCGCCAAGGGGCTCGACCTGGAGATCCGCGACGGCGAGTTCATGGTCCTGGTGGGACCATCGGGCTGCGGGAAAAGCACCGCGCTCAGAATGATCGCGGGGCTGGAGACACCCACGTCAGGCCGGATCCTGATCGGAGACCGCGATGTGACGTCGGTGCCGCCCCAGGAGCGGGACATCGCGATGGTCTTTCAGACCTATGCGCTCTATCCGCACATGACGGTGCGGGAGAATCTCGCGTTTGGCCTTCGCATGCGTGGCACCGCCAGAGAGATCATCGACCAGCGGGTACAGGAAGCATCCCGCGCACTCGGTCTCGAGCCGGTGCTGGAGCGCCGGCCGGCACAGCTCTCCGGCGGGCAACGTCAGCGGGTGGCGCTGGGCCGCGCGATCGTCCGGGAGCCCAAAGTGTTCCTGTTCGACGAGCCGCTCTCCAACCTCGACGCCAAGCTGCGGGTGGAGACCCGGGCCGAGCTGGCGCGACTGCATCGCCGCCTCGGTGCCACCGTCGTGTACGTCACCCACGACCAGGAAGAGGCGATGACGCTGGGCTGGCGGGTAGCCGTAATGCGGGACGGCTTCCTTCAACAGGTGGCGCCTCCCATGGAGCTGTACCGCCGGCCCGCCAACCGATTCGTGGCGGAGTTCGTGGGTTCCCCGGGGATGAACTTCCTGCCGGGAAACTCGGTGGCGGGCCTGGGTCAGGCGCCATCGGGGGCGACGCTCGGCATCCGGCCCCACGATCTCTCGATCGTGGCGCAGGGAGCCGGCGATGCCGACGCCTGGGTGGACGTGGTCGAGTCGAGAGGCAGCGAGCTGCTGGTCTACCTGCGGATGGGGGCCACGGGGGATGGCGCCGAGCTACGAGTGGTAGCACCGCCCGAGCCGCACATCGAAGAGGAGCGGACGGTGGGAGTGAGGTTCGACCGCACGCGACTCCATTGGTTCGAGGCGGAGACGGGAAGACGGGTGGGATGAGCGGCTCGCGATGACCGAACCGGCCCGACGGGTGCAGCGGACCTATCTGCTGCTGACCCTGCTCTCCACTCTAGCGGCATCCTTCGTCTGGGGCATCAATACCCTCTTCCTGCTCGATGCCGGTCTCAACAACGCCCAGGCGTTCGCGGCCAATGCGTTCTTCCTCGCCGGGATGGTCATCTTCGAGGTCCCGACCGGGGTGCTCGCCGATATCCGGGGCAGACGGTACTCCTATCTGCTGGGCGCGGCCACGCTGCTGGTCTCCACTCTGGTCTATCTGGTCATGTGGCGCACCCACGCACCCCTCTGGGGGTGGGCCATCGCCTCCGTGCTCATCGGTCTGGGGTTCACCTTCTTCTCAGGGGCCACGGAAGCCTGGCTGGCCGATGCTCTGGCCTTCAGCGGCTTCAAGGAGGGCCTCGAATCGGTGCTGGCAAGAGGCCAGATCGTAGGAGGTGCCGCGATGCTGACCGGCTCGGTTGGGGGCGGACTCATCGCCCAGTCCACCAACCTCGGCGTGCCGTATGTGATTCGGTCGTTGGTGCTCGCAGTAACGCTGGTGGCAGCCTTTTTCCTGATGAAGGACCTCGGGTTTTCACCGGCCCGGGGTAAGCGACCGATAGAGGAGATCCGGAAGGTCTTGCATTCCTCCATTGATGGTGGATGGCGGAAGCCGCCAGTGCGATGGCTCATGCTAGCCGGGCTGTGCGCCGGAGGTGTGAACATGTTTGCTTTCTACGCGCTCCAGCCGTATCTGCTCCAGCTCTATGGCGACCCCAAGGCGTTTGGTGTGGCCGGGCTGGCGGCGGCCATATTCGCAGGGACGGAGATGCTTGCCGGCGTCATCGCGCCCCGAGTCCGCCGGCTGGTTGGCCGAAGAACCCACGCGCTCATTCTGGCCTCAGGGCTAGGCACCGGCGCATTGGCGTTGCTTGGCCTCACATCGACCTTCTGGGTCGCGATCGTTCTGCTGTTTGTCTGGGGACTGACATTCTCTATGGTCGTCCCCATACGCCAAGCCTACCTGAACGGGATTATTCCCTCGGAGCAACGCGCCACAGTGCTGTCGTTCGACAACCTGATGGCGTCGGCGGGAGGGGTGGTGGCACAGCCGGCGCTAGGCCGACTGGCGGATCTCCGGGGCTACCCTGCCGCCTACGTCGTGAGCGCCGCCATCCAGATGGCAGCACTGCCTTTCCTGTTTCTGGCGCGGCGGGAGGATGCGGCTTCGGATCTTACCGAGGATTAGAGGGCAGCTGTGAGAGCACGAACTCCACGGCCAGGTCGGTGGTGTTCCAGAGCTGCACATCCGAGCTGGTGCCGTACCTGATCGGCCGCAGCTGGTCACCCGCAATCCGATAGCTCCAGAGCTCATTGTACCCCAGGCCCGAGGCCTCAACCGCCCGGGTGGTGTTTTCGAGCGCATTCCGCAGGGTAGTGACGTAAGGACCGAGGGCCGGGTCGTCGGCTGCCGCGGTGATCCGGTTGGCAAGGCCGAGGAAGAGGAGATTTACCTCGCGCCCCCAGACCACCCTGGGCGAGTGGTAGATGTCGGCCTTGAAGCGCTTCCATATCTCACGAGGGGCATACGCGTCGTTGGCCACCAGCGGCCCCAGGCCGTCGACCAGGAGGCCGACCGGATAGCGGTGGGTAAACGGTGCGAGGTCTCGCAGCACAGTCTTCGGCTCGGCCGTGCTGTCCAGGAAGAAACCTGTCGCCGGGTCGGTGTTCACTACTCGGATCGGCGTCCCCGCCGCATCGAGCGAGAGCGCGAGGAAGCCGAGTGAATCTTCCCTGCCGCGCTCGGGCGTGTGCTTTCCCCAGTATCGCCGCTCTGCCGGGGGAAGCCAGGCCAACTTGGCCTCGACTCGCCTTTGCACCTCTGCTGCACTCAAGCCTACCTCGAAGTGCCGCCGCGCTCCCCTCCAGATCTCGATCGCCCGGTCCAGCGCCGCAGGGTCTGTCAGGTACGCGCTGAGCTGCCTGCTGCCGGCAGCAGGCACCAGGGCGTGGAGCCGGTCCTGGCTGATTCCCACTTTCGGAAGGGAAGCTAGAATCAATCGGATCGATTCCAACGCCTGGGGGGCCCAGATGGCGTTGACGTCCATCGCGAAGCGGCCGCCGGCGTATCCGGCATCGCTGTCACGCCAGCTGGCGGAGCGCCAGTGGGTGGCGTCGCGCTTGGGGAAACTGACCAGGTTGGTCGCCCGGGGGTCTTTCGCGTAGGGATGAGTCCAGGCCGCCACCAGGCTCATCGCGCGCAGGAGGAGCGCGAGCCGGGAGCCCCGGCCATCGGAGCTATCCAGGAGGAAGGCGCGCTTCTGTTCCGCCGACACCGCGGCATCGGAGAGGTATCGCGCCGACAGTACGGGCAGCTGAAACTCGTCATCGATCATGTGGTAGTTCTCGCGGGTCTTCTGCAGCTCGCCGAGAACACTGCGTGCCTGCTGCAACAGGCTGCCGGCCTGGTGCCCCCGCCCGGCTCGCTCGGCCCGGAAGTACCCGGTGACCATTGAGTCATAGACCACCGCGTTTTCCCGGATCGCCTGGCCGCCGAGGGCCTCCTCATGACTCACGTCGCCGTTGGGGCCCAGTTTTCGGAGCACGCTCGCGATCACGTGCTCCGACATTCCGGCCGTCCAGATAGGCCGCATCATGAGGGCGGTCATCATCATGTCGCGGCCGAAGTAGGTGGCAAAGTTCGGCAGGCCGGCCATGAGCTTCTCTTTCGAGCTCAACAGCTCGACCCCACGCACCTGGCGCTCCATCCGACGGTGGCGAATCCGGCCGGCGTTATCCGTCGCCGCCGCCGCCTCGGACAGGAATGTCAGGAACTTCGCATTGAAGATCTCATTGCGCGGCAGGGGGGTGAGCGGCGCGGCGTCGGTAGTGACCTTCACCGCAAAGGCGATGGGACTGCCCGGCCGGGTCCGGATCGTAACGTGTTCCCCATGGACCTCAACTTTGGCCCGGCGGGGGTCCACCCCGAGCTCCAGCATGAGCCGGTTGCGCCCATCGAGCGAAGGACGCTCGACCCTGACGCTGCAGTGGACGTCTGAGCAGCGGGACGTGAGGGCCGGCATGAGCCGTGAGCTCAGCATCTCGATGTCGTCCGCTCGGAGAACCTCGAGATGCCGCAGCCGTTCCGAGGCGGGCAACCGGCTCACATCCGCCACGAGCAGCGATTCCTCGGCAACGCGGAACGGTGGGAGAGGCAACGGTTGCAGATGGCGCTTGCCATATTGGTAATCGCGCTCAACCCGCATAGTGCCGAGGAGAAAGCCAGCTAGCTGGATGTGCGATGCATCGGCCTGGAGCCGGTACTCGATGCTTCGCTGGGCGGCAGTATCGCCGACCTCAGCCGCCGGGGCTCCCCAGGACATGCGTGGCGCGCTGCCCGCGGCGTCCCGCACGGTGAACCCGGCACTCTCGTTGGCGGCATCGGCCCACAAGGTCACGACTCGTCCACCCCTGGGCTCGAGGTAGACCTGGACCGTATTCTGCTTCGAGTCGCGATAGAAGCGGGTCTGGTACCCTTGATAGGAGGCGGTGTCGTCCAGCCCCGGCTCGGGAAAGTCGAGGACGGGAAGCACCTGTCGCGCGGGCCGCGGACTTTGTGCAACGAGGTCACCGCTACACGGGACAATGAGAAGCAAGCCCAGGCCCACCACTCGTAGACTCATCGTTGGGCGGGCGGCTGGGTCGGCACCATGCGCCGGCCCGATGCATCCACGATGATGTCATAGCGCTTGCCGCGCACCTGAATATTCCGGAGCACCAGCCGCTTGACGCTCGACGGAAGCACCGGTCGAAAGGCCGGCTCCAGCCCACGCTCACCCAGCCGCAGACCGGTCCAGCCGTAGATCACCTGCTGCAGGAAACCGCCGGCGCCGGTCACGAAGTTCACGGCGTCGTTGGTGGGTGTTTCCGAGAGCATCAGAAACGGGCCCTTCAGATGGGTGCGATAGCTGAAGGGCAGCAGCGAGTCCACCATCGCCCGATCGTTGAGCTCGGCCGCGCCCACCGCGAGAATGGTCGAGCCCATCATGGCGCCCGGACCTGCTTTCAGCAGCTGCGCAAAGGCCTGCTCCAGCTGGGCCCGCTTGGCTCGGGGACTCATGGGGACGGCCAGGGGATAGCTCAGGAGTGGGGTGACCCACCCCAGGGTCGAATCGGGCGCGCCCTCGTAGGTGCGGAAGAAATGACTCGCCGAGTCATAGGGGAGGTGCAGCTTGGAGGCGAGCATCCCCCAACGGGGATCGGCAGCTTTGCCCAGGCGTTTACTGGCGGTGGCGGCGATTTCCAGGTTCTTGATGGCGACGGCGTTGGTATAAGCGTCGTCGGTCACGCCGATGAGTCCCTCCGCCACCGAGACCACGTTCTCGATGTGACAGCGTTCGTCGGCCTCGTCACAAGTCGCGCGGCTGACCCAGAAGTCGGCGGTTTCCCGGATGACGGGAAAGCCTTCGTTGGCGAGCCAGGTGGAGTCGCCGCCGGCCAGGTAATACTGCCATTGCGCCAGGGCGACGTCACCGGTCACATGAATCTCGGAGCGGGCATTCTGGATGGCGAACTGTGGGGTGGTCTCCTCGCCGCGCTCATCCGCCTCCCAGGGATACATGGCGCCGCGGAATCCGTTGGCACGCGCATTCGCCCGGGCGGCCGGGAGTGTCCGCCCCCGGAAGGCCACCAGGGAGTGCGCGACGTCCGGGTGGGTCAGCAGCAGGGAGGGGAACATCCAGGTGTCGGAGTCCCAGAAGATGTGGCCGTAGTATCCCGCGCTGGAGAGTCCCATCGGCGGTATCCCGAGCTTGGTGCCCGAGTCCGCGCTACACAGCAGGTAGAAGAGCATGGAGCGGACCACCCGCTGAAGCTCAGGGCTGCCCTCAACCTCGATATCGGTTTCCCACCGGCGCATCCAGGCCCGCGCGTTCTCCGCGGCGAGCCGCTCGAATCCACGGCCGCGAGCGTCTGTCACCTCCTTGGTGGCGCGATCGAGCGGGCGCTCCGCCTCATCCGACGTGATGGCGCTTCCCACCTGTGTGAAGCTGTAGGTGCGGCCGGGAGACGCATTGAAGGAGATCTCCACCAGCGCGGTATCGCCCGAGGCTGTGGTGGCCGTACTCGCTTCGGGGAGATCCATGGACCAGGCGACGGCGATGGCCTGGGCCAGCACGGTCGTGCGCCCCACCGGGGTGGAGGTCATCGACAGCAGCGCGCCCCGCGGCTCGGGGGCGGTGCGCCGGGAGCGCACGATCATCTGCCCGGGGTACCAGACATCCGCCGGCTTCCAGGCAGGGTCCGAGCGCTTCAATCTGGCCAGCGCCAGGCGGCGGGGAGGCGGCCACCCGATGAGCCCAAACCGAACCCGCATCCGGCTGGCGTGCTGGGGCGTCAGGTCCAGCCGGGTCGCCGTCAGAGTTGGATCCGCCCGGGAGACGAAGGTCTCGATCCGCACCGAGGTGCTGCGAGCACCGTTGACCCAGGCGTAACTGGTGCGGGCGGTCCCGGTCCGCATATCGATCAGCTGCCGATACGACCGCAGCGTGCTGTCCGGTGCGGGCTTCAGGTCGATCCAGCGGTTGCCGTCGAACACCTCGATGGCATTCCATGCGGGGATCACCGCGATGCGCGGCACGTCGTCCCTGGCGTTCTCGTAGAGTCCGGCCCGGTAGGCGGCCGAGGCGCCGATTCCCAGCGGCGGAATCACCATACCCAACCGGCCGTTGCCGATAAACGGTGAGGGCGAGCGGTGGGGATTGCCGGTGCTGAGGACGAACGTGGAATCTGGAGTGGCCTGCTGTGCACCCAGCCGAGCCCCGAGCAGCGCGGGTGCCCACCACAGCGCAGTCAGCAGCGTCGGGGTCGCTCTCATCACCATACTCCTCTAGCAGACCGGCGGCGGCCACAGTGGCCCGCCGCCGGCGCTGCGATTCCTCACCGTTGCTGGTGCTCTATTACCTGCCGCCTCCGAAGTCATACTCCACCGATGCCTGCAGCCGGCGCGGAAGGATCGGACGCGCCAGGAATATTGGAGCTCCACCGACCCCAGTCAGACGTGGATTTCCCTCTTCCAGCCCCTTGCCCTGGAATGCGTTCAGCAGATCGATGTTTACCCGAATACCGGCGTTCGGGATGGCGTAGCCCGCACCGAAGTTGAAATAGTTGTAGGAGGGAAGTTTTGTGTTGTCGACTCTGGTCAGAGGGCCCTCGGTGAGGCGCGAACCGACGAAATGCCAGTCAGCCTTGAACTGCAGGCCGGCTGCGGCCCGGGGCGAGTAGAATGCGGCCAGGTTCCCGATCGCAGACGGCACGTTACCGAGCCGCTCGCCGGAAAAAGCAGCAAGGCTGTCGACACCACCGCCCAGCTCAGCCT
This sequence comes from uncultured Gemmatimonadales bacterium, assembly GCA_963742755.1. Lineage (GTDB taxonomy): Bacteria > Gemmatimonadota > Gemmatimonadetes > Gemmatimonadales > GWC2-71-9 > CAVVWJ01. The sequence continues at coordinate 18,704 of CAVUMU010000009.1, read as the reverse complement.
TGAGGAAAGTGCCGCTGCCCAAAAGCTGTAGCCCCTCTACCGGACTGACGACCGCCTCGACCTCGGCGCCGAAGGAGCGATTCTCTGGGTTGTCACGGATAACCCAGATGGTGCCCCCAGTGACGGGGTCAAGCTCCGCTCCCTGGCCGGTGATGTTCTTGAGGTTGGTATAGAAGGCATTCACCGTGACACCTACACGGCCGGAAGCGAACTTCACACCCAGCTCTGCTGCCTGCACCTCTCGCGATTCGAAAACATCGACCCGCTGCTGACTGGTGACCTCGAGAAACTCATCGAGTGCCGGCATCTTGTAGCCCCGGGCTCCCGACCCGTACACCGACAGATTGTCGTTGACCCGGTAGTTGAGTCCCACGGAGGCGGACCAGTCGGTAATGTCGCGCTGGAAGTGCCGGAAGCTATTGTTGCCGAATGTTATGTTGTCGTAAGGCGTTGCCGGATTCGCGTCCTGATCGACTGGGGAGGTGTTCTCCGAGTTCTGGGTGAACGTGTTGTACTCGGCTCTCACTCCCAGGTCGGCGCGGAGACGTTCGGTGAGCTGAACCTCTCCACCTACCACGCCGGAAACGACCGTGGTCTGGCCCGAGCCGTTGACGTAGTTGGAGAGGAACCTCCGGAAGCCGTTCTGGGTGACGTTGACCGGTGCACCACCACCGGCAGGAGTGACCACTATGTCGAGGAAGCGCGGGTTGTCCCGCACGTCGGTCAGGATATCGGTGAAGAACCAGCGGTTGTCCTGGGTATAGTTGGCGAAGTATCCGCCGATCGACAGTGAATGCTTCCCGAAGCTCCGCCGCAACGAGAGCTGATTCTGCACTGCGGTGAGAGGCTTCTCCACGTGCCACTCGCCTCCAGGAGCCACCAGCCCGTTGGGTGTGTCGAAGGGAAGCGGATTTCCCAGGGCATCAAAGTGGTTGGTAAAGACGATCTGAGCGGTGCTGCCCGCCGCAAAGCCGAGGCCACCCGCGCTGGTTGGCGTGGTCGCGTAGTCCGTGGCCGAAAGCAGGTTGAACGGTAAGATCGCATTCCACTCCTGATCGTTCCGCATCACCTGAGCGGTATTCTGAAAGTGCCACTCATCCGAGAGGTCCAGCGACACGTCGGCCGTGAACCAAGTGGCGTTGGTCTTGAGCCCGTTGTCCAGTGTCAGCCTCAGGTCGTCGCCTGGCAGCGTGATCCGGAGGTCCAGCCCCTCGGGAGTATTCATGGAGCCGTAATTGCTGAAGCCGGGGACGTAGTCCGGATCTTCCGGGTTGGCGAATGGAAGGGGAAGGATGAACTGATTGCGATCATTGATATGCTTGACCGAAAAGCGCAACGACCCTTTGTCGAGCAGGCGGGTGACGCTCGCCTTGAGCTGCCCACCCTGGATGCCAGGAAACCCGGGGCTCCGCACCCCGTTATCGTAGCGGTAGAAGCCACCGGCGTTGAAGCGCCAGTCGTTTCCGAAGGGCCCGTTGATGTTGAGATCGTACCGGGCGAGCCCCTGGGTGGCTCCGGTGGCGCGCATGGTGCCGCCGAACACGTCTCCCCCGGTCTTGTTGATAAAGTTGACGATGGCTCCCGGAGTGTTGGAGCCGAACAGCGGAGAGCTGCCGCCGCGGACCACTTCCATCCGCTCGATGTTGGTATCGAAGCGGAAGAGGTTGTCCGCGTTCATGAAAAAGGTGTGCATGGTGGGGAAGACGGGCAGCCCGTCCTCCAGGAACGCCACGTACTCCACCCCCAGAATGCCGCGCATCTGGATGTTCTGATTGACTTCGCCACCGGAGCTCTCCACTCGGGTGAAGCCCGGCACGTAGCGCAGCATTTCGGTGGTGCTGCGCGGGGCGGAAGCCTCGATCTCGCTGGCGGTGAGAGTGGTCACCGCCACGCTGGCATCCAGATTCATGCGCGGCGATTGGGTTCCGGTGACGATCATGGTCTGGAGCTGGAGCGGATCGCGGCGGAGGGTGAAGTTCTGAATCGTTCTCTGTCCGGCTCCCACTTCCACGGGCGCCGACTCCGGCCGGTACCCCAGCAACCGCCCCTGAAGTGAGTAGCTGCCCGCGGGAACCCGCGGGAGCACGTACTCGCCATTGGATCGCGTCTGCGTTCCCAGCCCGGTGCCGGGAATAGCCACCTGGGCTCCGCCGAGCGGTGTCCCCTGGTCGTCCACCACGGTGCCGCCGATGCTGCCCGGCTGGTCCCCCTGTGCGGCCGCGGTCGATGCTCGACCGGCGAAGAGTGCGAGCAGCAAAGCGGCTGCCAGAGACATGGGGTGACCCAGGGACGACAGTCGAGCGGAACGCGAGCTCCAGATCATAGCGGCATCCTCCAAGTTCTCGAGAACTTCGCGATCGAGCGCACCTCGGTGAACGGGTGGTGAGCATTGTGGTGGGTGGGGCGCGTCCATGACATGACCTCGGGCGCCGGGCAGGAATCCCCGAGCCATAGTGCCACTTTATTGGAAACCCGTCAACTGGTTCCGGTTGGGTTGCGCCGTCCCATCCGGGCCGCGAGCAGTAGCAGAAGCCCGAACGCGAGCATCAGCGAACCCCACCACAGGTTGATGTTCACCGAGAGGGAGCGGGTATAGTGGGTTGGATCGCCAGCGGTGGCCAAGCCATACCCGCCGAGAAGCACCCCGAGGGCGGTGAACAGGGCGCCGATCGGGATGCGTATGTCCAAACCACTTGAGCTGCTCACGGTAACTCCTAGAAAAATACAAAGTTGAGGACAGCGGTCATGACCAGCACTGCCACCGCCAGGACCCATGGCCGGCGAATCCACGGCCGCCCCTGGTCCGTCTGCCGTGGGGTGAGGGAGTAGACCAGCCCCCGAAGCTCTTCCGCCGGCCTGGGGAGCGTCGCCAGGCTGACGAGGATCGTCACCACGAAGCAGGTCGTCCAGGCAAGGATGGCGGTCCAGAAGGTCTGGGCGAGCTCGCTGGGGTAGGTGTGGAGCAGGCCGAGGAAGCCTCCCTTGACCCCGGGCTGGGCCCCCGCCGGGAGCGTGAGTCCGTGATGAAGTGCTGCCGCCATAGTACCGGAGAGGAGGCCGGCAAAGGCACCGTGACCGGTGGAGCGACGCCAGAACATGCCCAGGGCAAAGGTGGCGAACAGCGGGGCATTCACGAAGGCGAATACCAGCTGAAGCAGATCCATGATGTTGTTGAACGCGCTGGCCAGATAGGCCGCGCCAATGGCGAGCAGGATCCCGCCCATCGTCGCGATCCGGCCCATCATCAGGTAGTGCGCATCAGAGGCGCCCCGCCGGATGTGACTCTGATAGATGTCGTAGGTCCAGACGGTGTTGAACGCCGTCACGTTTCCTGCCATGCCCGACATGAAGGATGCGAGCAGGGCCGTGAGTCCGAGCCCGAGCATGCCGCTGGGGAAGAGATGCACCAGCATCATCGGCGTGGCCAGGTCGTAGTCCAGCACTAAACGTCCGGTGGCGTGAAGCAGAGGCGCTCCATCAGCGGCCAGCTTGGCCGGGACCAGACCTTGCCCGGCCGCGGCGTATTCGGCCCGAGCACCAGGGCGATCATACCGGGCAGGATGACGAGGAAGGGGAAGAGCATCTTGGGCACGGCCGCGATGAGGTTTGACTGTGACCCAAGGTGCAAGGTCGGCTCCAGATCCGCGGGTCGAGCGCTGGGTGCTGCGCTGGGCGGTGTCCTGTTCGCCTGGCAGCTCATCGGGCGAGGTAAGGCTACTCCAAGAGGTACTGCACGGTCGACACCACCCGTACCGTCTTCTGGAGCTGTCCCCCCTCGTTGACGCCCGGCGCCTGATCGCGGGGGAGGATCACGAAGATGCCCTGGTTGGCGTAGCGGATATCGCCCAGGGTGGTGCGTGAGTCGGCGGCAAACTGCTGCGCGGCCGCACGTGCGTTGGCGGTGGCTTCGGCCACCATGGCGGGCTTGAGCTGGTTGAGCTTGGTGAAGACAAACGTCGGCCCGCCGACGCCATACTCTCCACTGGAGGAGAGAATCACACCGGCCGACACCAGCTCGCTCACCCGCTGACTGGCGGCGAGCACGACCTGGGGTTTGTCTGAGCGGACCACCACGGTCTGCTGAATGACGAAGCGAGTCCCGCCCCGCTCCGGAAAGCGGTTGGCCTGTGCGTCGGAGACCTCCAGCGCCAGCAGCTGGACCGCTGCCGTATCGACGCCGTGCCGGGCCAGAAAGGTGTAGACCGACCGGGTGTCCTTGGTTATCTCCGCCTGCGCCACCGACAGGTCATCCCCCGTGCTCACGAAGCGCAGGGGCCACAGCGCCAGGTCCGCCGCCACCTCACGCTCGGCCAAGCCCTTGACCTCGACATAGCGGCTCGCCGTCCGCCCTCTCAGAAAACCGTGGCCCACGAACCACCCGCCGAGTGCAATGCCCCCCGCAAGGAGCAGGGCGGAGAGCGCGGTACCGTTTACCGATCGGAGTGGATTCATCGGATTCCCACCAGTCCGCGACAAGCCTCGATCAGCTTGGCCGCATCGTACCCCACGCCGTCCTTGAAGACGATAGCCACGTTACGGATCTCGGCCGGCCTGGCGATCGGGTTTCCCTTGATGACGACCAGATCGGCCAGCTTGCCCGGGGCAATGCTACCGAGCCGCTTGTCCTCACCCGAGAACGATGGCACCGTTGAGGGTCATGATCCGGATGGCCTCAAGCGGAGTGAAGCCGGCCTCGATCAGGAGCTCGTAGTTGCGCTGGTCTCCGAAGCCGGGCAGTGCACCGCCGTTCCCGGTCGGGTCGACGCCGGCCGCCAGCAGGCCCCCTGCCCGGACGAACTCCAGCTCGAAGCGCTGCGCATTACGAAAGACTTCGGGTGAGACCCCAAACGAGCCGGGCTCACTCAAGCGCGCGCGGCTGGTCAGGTATTCGGCCTTGACGTCGGGAGCCATTGCCTCGAGGGTCCGCGGGTCCAAGGGTGGCCGGTTGGGAACGAACAGCTCGAACACGGCCAGGGTAGAGGTCATCGGCACTTTGTGTGCGACCATCTCGCGAATAGTGGTTTTCGCCGGCTCTCCTCCCAAATCCAGGCTCGCCAGCTTGGCGAGGGCGTCAGGGGGGCAAAAATCCGGCTTCTTCTCCGGATCAAAGTCGGTATTCACGAACAACCCGTGCTCCAGGTTGTCGATGCCGAGCGCCACCGCCTCTCGGAAGCTCACCGAGCAGAGATGTCCCGTCACCTTCACCCCACGCTTGTGCGCCTGCTTGATGGCGGCCCCGAGGACCTCCCGGCTCACGTCGGTGTAGAACTTGAGCCAGGTGACGCCCTCGGATGCCCAGTAATCCACCACCCGCCGGACCGCGTCCGGGGTATTCACCTTGTGCATGCTTCCCGTGCCCTCGCCCCCGGTGAGATAGGGCCCGGCAATGTGCATACGCGGGCCGGCGATCTGCCGGGCGTCGATCAGGCGCCGGAGGTTGAGCTCGGCGTACGGGGAGTGCGACCCTGTTGTTCGTATGGTGGTGACGCCGCTGCCCAGGTAGAGCAGGGGAGCAGTGGCGTTGCTCTGTACCGAGCGGAGGTTGGTGGTATAGAACGTGTGGTCGTGCAGTCCTACGATTCCGGGGATGACGGTGTGGCCGCTCAGGTCCATCACCTTGGCGCCGCTGGGCACCTGCATCGAGCCCGGTCCCACCTGGCTGATCCGCCCCTCCGAGATCACCACCGTCCGGTCTTCCGCCGGCTCGGCACCGGTTCCGTCCACCACCCGCACGTGGGTCAGGGCGATGGTGGGATCGTCGACGCTGATGAAGCGTTGGACGTTCGGGGATGGGGTTTGGGCGGTGAGCGGAGCGACGGCGAGGACGGCGAGGACGGCCGGGGACGGGAGCATACGAAAGCAAACGCCGGAATAAAGCCTGGGCATGTGATGAATTCCTCAAGAGGTTGTCGTTGTCGGCCTGTCCGCCCTCTCCGTCCTCACCGCCCTCGCCGTCCTCTTACCGCTCGACGGTTAGGACCGTATGCATGCCTGACTCGAGATGCTCGGCGATGTGGCAGTGCAGCATCCAGCGGCCGGGGTTGCTGGTATCCACCAGCAGATCCACCGTGCCGCCGGCTGGGACCAAAACGGTGTCCTTCCAGACCGGATCCTCGTTGGGCGCGCCGTTTCGGGCGAGCACCAGAAAACGCTGACCGTGAAGATGGATCGGATGCCCCATGGGGTGCAGCACGTGCTTGTCGTTCACCAACCTGACAACGAGCGGTTTGTCGCGGGGTACTCGCCAATCTAACGCCATTCCTTCGGCCCCGGTGAGGCTGTCGCGGATGGTCCAGCTCACCTCGCGGCCGGTGCTGAGCCAGTCCATCATCGGCATCGTGCTGGTCCATTCCACCGGGTGGACATACGCCGTATCCAGCCGGAGAGCCTGAACCAAGGCAAACGGCAGCGTACCAGTCCGAAGCGAGAGCTTGAGGATCCGGTCAGGCGCCTGGCCGGCCACGCTGCGCGCCAGCGTCCTCAGTGCATCCGACGCCGTGCCGGCCACGGCGGCAGGGGCGTGAGACGGCCTGCCGCCAACCGTCACCATCCCCAGCGTATCGACTTCGGAGAAGAAGCGCCCGCTCACCCGGTCAATACCGCGGACCCGGTTGACCAGAGCATACGATCCTGCCCGGGGGAATTGGGTCTCCACCACGTATCGCTCGGCCGGCGCGATGACAACGCTCTCGACCGTGCGAGGAATCTCGAAGAGTCCCGCATCCCCGGCGATGACACGCAACCGGGTGCCGTCGATCGAGACGGTTGAACGGCCGCGCACCCGCTGCATTGGTGAAATGCAGCCGTACCCGCTCCCCCGGCCGAGCCCGGAATCGCCAATCCTCCGCTCCATTCACCAGCAATGTGTTGCCGAAACGGCCCATCAGCGCGTGGGTGGCGGCTTCGCGACCGTAGGGGACCAATCCCCCGTCGCCGACGAGGAGGTCGTCCAGCATCAGGAAGGCCTCCGTCCGCCCGCCCGTCCGCCCGTCCGCCGGAGCCCGGACCAGGACGTTGCCGGCGAGGCCCAGATCCTGGGCCACGTCTTCACGCTTATGGGGGTGATACCAGAACAGCCCGGCGTCGGGCGCATGCACCCGGTAAACGAACTCCCCGCCCGGGGGCACTGGCGGCTGGGTAAGGCCGGGCACACCGTCATCGGCATTGGCCAGCCGCAGCCCGTGCCAGTGAATGGAGCTGGGGAGATCGGTCAGGTTCCGGAATCGCACCGTCACCGTCGCGCCCTGGGGAAGCTCCAGCCGAGGCCCGGGGACCTGTCCATCGTAGGCGTACATCGTCAGCGGGTGCCCGCGAAGGGTACGGCCAGCCATGCCGGCGGTGAGGCTGATCGTATCACCGTCTGCGAGCCGGTAGATCGTGCTGGGCAATGCGTCCGGTAATGAGCGGCCGCGATAGCCGGGGAGGAAGGGCTTGACGCCCGGAACGAAGCGCTCCAGGCCAAACGGCATCCTGCTGGCGGTGGGATGCATGGGAGGCATCGTCCATCCCGTCCTCCTGTGCTCGTGCTCGGGCCGGCCGGCAGGCGGAAGAGTCGTGACGCCGTGGGGAGCCATGAGCTGGCTGGGAGAGCTGCCTCGCAGAACCAGGGGCCCGCGTCTTACCTTCGCCGCGAGTGAGCGTTCGGCGCTGACCATGATTATGAATCGCTCGAGGGCAATCGGACCAGCGACGGTACGTCCGTTGGTCACGGCACCCAGCGGGATCACGGGGTCCAAATCCGGGGTCGTGGCCCAGGCGACGAAACTACGGTAAGGCCCGAGTGCGGCCGGGTCGGGAAGACCCGATAGGGTGAGCACCACGCGGGAGAGGATCCTGCCATCGCGGGTGACCGCGAGCCCAAAGGGGCTCGGTTCCGGCCGGAGCACTACGGTCCCCGAGGCCTCCGGAGCCTTGGCCGTCGAGAAGAGCGGAAGGCAGTAGATCGAGGGGTCGGCGTCCCGGGTGTGTGCGGTGCACAGCGAGTCCTGCGCGACTGCACTGTGGACCAGTGTCGCCAGCAGCAGTAAGTGCATCAAGGAAGAGTGATTCTCACCTGATCCAGCACAAACGCGTAGCGGAAGGCCATCTCCGCGAGGTAGTCGTAGCGGCCGGAGCTGCCGCCGTGACCGGCGCCCATGTTGGTCTTGAGCAGAAGGGTATTCGTATCGGTCTTGGTGGCGCGCAGCCGGGCCACCCACTTGGCCGGTTCCCAGTAGCCCACCCGTGGATCGTTGAGTCCGGCGGTCACCAGAATTGCTGGATAAGCCCGCGCGGAAACGTTGTCGTAGGGCGAGTACGACTTCATGTAGGAGTAGTCGGGCTCCTGGCTCGGGTTACCCCACTGCTGCCACTCCTGAGTGGTGAGCGGGATCGAAGCGTCCAGCATCGTATTGATCACGTCCACAAAAGGCACGTCCGCTACCACGGCGCGGAAGAGATCCGGGCGCATGTTGGTGACGGCACCCATGAGCAGGCCCCCAGCGCTGCCGCCCCGGATAGCGAGCCGGTCGCTCGCGGTGTACCCATCCCGCACCAGATGCTCGGCTGCGGCGGTGAAGTCGGTGAAGGTGTTCTTCTTCCGAAGCATCTTGCCATCGTCGTACCAGGCGCGGCCCATCTCCTGGCCGCCCCGGATGTGAGCGACGGCGTAGACGAAGCCCCGGTCCACCAAACTGAAAATGTTGGAGCTGAACCAGGGATCCATGCTGGCGCCGTAGGAACCGTAGGCGTAGAGCAGCATCGGCCGGCTGCCATTCTTTACCAGCGGCTTCCGGTAGAGCAGGGAGACCGGAACCCGGGTACCATCGCCGGCCACGGCCCAGGTCCGCTCGGTGGCATAGCGGGCCGGCTGAAAGGTGGGCACCTCGGTGCGCTTCTTCAGGACCCGGGTCTTTCGCTTCATGTCGAAGTCGTACACCGACGGGGGCGTAACAGGCGAGCTATAGGTAAAGCGCAGCACATCGGTGTCGTACTCCGGATTGTCGGCCTCCTCGAAGGTCGAGATTGTTTCCGGAAACTCCACTTCGTAGCTGGTACCGCCCTGAAACTCCAGCACCCGGATCCGGCGGACGGCATTCCCCCGCTCGTACAGCGCCGCGTAGTTCCGGAAGACGTCCAGGTCCTCCAGCAGCACCGAGTCCCGCGCCGGCACCACATCGGTCCAGTTGGCCGGGCTGGGATCGCTGACCGGTGCACGCACCAGCCTGAAGTTGATGGCGCCGTCGTTGGTGCGGATCAGGAAGTCGTCGCCATGATGCTCGACCGAGTACACTACGTCCGGAGCCCGGGGTCGAAGGATTCGCCATGCATCGCGCGGCCTGGTGGCCGGCAGATACCTCGTATCCGACGAGGTAAAGCTCTCGGAGTTGATAAAGAGGAAGGCCTGATCCTTGCTCTTCGCGAGGTCCACGTTGAACAGTGGATCCAGGTCCTCGTACACCACCACGTCGCTGCCGGACCCGCCGAGCTCGTGCCCCAGGACCCGGTATGCCCGGTGGGCTGCATCGTCCCGGCCGTAGAAGAGTGTGCGATTGTCGCCGGCCCACTCCACTTCATAGTTCACACTGTCTATCCGATCGGCTAGCAGCCGGCCGGTCCGGAGATCCTTCAGCATGAGGGTGTACCACTCGCCGCCGGTGGTGTCCCAGGTGTAGGCGAGAATATTGCCGTCGGGGCTTACCTGTCGAAGGCCAACACGTGAGTACGGCCGCTTGCCGGCCAGCGTGTTCTCATCCAGCAACACCTCCTCCGGGGCCTTGAGGCTGCCGCGGCGGCGGCAGAAGATCGGATACTGCTGGCCCTTCACCGTCCGGGTGTAGTACCAGGCGCCATCCCGGTATTCCGGCACCGACAAGTCGGTCTCCTTGATGCGGCCTACCATCTCCCGGTAGAGGGTCTTCTGCAGCGCCTCGGTGTGGCGCATGCTGCTGTCGGTGTACCGGTTCTCGGCCTCGAGGTAGCTGATGACCTCCGGTGACGAGCGAGTATCGTCCCGAAGCCAGAAGTAGGGATCTACCCGGACCTCGCCCAGCAGGGTGTCCACTTTCGGGATCTGGCGGGCGACGGGGCCCGAAGTAGCTTGAGCCTGTCCCGATAAGGGAGCGGGAAGGGCAAAGGCGAGCATCGCCGCGACGAGGCAGCAGGCGAACGGCCGTGTGTTACACATGATGAAGCTCCGATGGCGGGAAAGCCCGTGGCGAATCTAGCCCGGAGATAGCAACACGGGAACCGTCTCACCCCTCACCTCTCACGTCTCACTTGTCACCTCTCACTGTTCGAAGCAGCCCGTATTCCGCCACCGCCCGGATTGCCGGCAGCCGGTCGATGGTGGCGCCAAACCCCCACAGCTGCACGTAGCCAGACCCGGGTCGATCCCGCCGGTAGTTGCGCACCCAGGCCGTGGCCATGCCGTCGCGGTTGAGCGCCAGGGCCTGGGTGACGGCGCTGGTGGCGATTGGGTAGTCGCCGCGCAACGTTCGATCGATCCCCCAGCGCTGTCCCTCGGCTGTCGGCGCCGCCGCGCCTTCATCGTAGTCCAGCGTGGCGGCGGGGACGCCGAGGAGCTGCTCCATCCGCCTGGGCTCGTCGCCCAGGAGGGCGCCGGTGGAGTCGCGCACCACCGCTCCAAGTGGCACGCTGAAGTTGACGATCTTCCCGCCGGACTTGAGATACCGATGTAGCAGAACGGTGTCCGCCAGAACCGGAGCAACGCCCGGTGGCAGCACATCCATGGCGAACACCACCGCGCTCGGCACCTCATCGCGGATCCTGGCGGTGAGGAAGGTGGCCAGCGAGTCGGCATCCAGCGCCTCATAGCCGAGGTCCCGGAAGTACTCCAGGGCCAGGCGGCCGCCTGGTGTCGCCGGCTTAGCAGTGACGGTGGAGTCGTAGAAGACAGCCATCCGGGGCACGACCGGGCTGACCTCGTGGATGGCCAGGACCGTGCCGGCCTCAGTGCCGAGGTAAAGCTCATCGTTTGCGGCCACCGGCGATGAGTTCGATGCTTCGTCGAGCGGCAGGCGCCAGCGGATTGCCCCGGTGGCGGGATTCAAGGCGAGCAGATCGCCGGCGGCCGCGTCGGTACGCGCGGTGGCGATCACCAGGGAATTGGCGACCACCAGCGGTGAGGCGAGCACGTTGGCTCCAGTCGGCAGATTCCAGATCTCGCGGCCGGTTTCCGGGTCGAGCGCATGAATGAAATGCCCGTCCGACGAGCCGACGAAGACCTTTCCGTCGTGCACCGCGGGCGACCCGATTACCCAGGAGCCCCGGTGGCTCACTCGCCAGCGCCGCTTGCCGGTGGCCTCGTCGAGCGCGTAGACCGCGCCGTCCCGGGAGCCGAGGTATACCGAGCCGTCCACGATGGCGGCCGAGCTCTGCACTGCCCGCCGGTCGAACCCGAACTTCCTGGAGTCGAGTGTGTCGCCGTCGGTCCGGTGTACCCACCGCTCCGCCCCGGTGGCCAGATCGAGCGCATAGACCCGGCCGCCCCAGGATCCCACGACAACGGCGCCGTCGTGAACCGAGGGGGTGGCGCGCACCCGCCCGTTGGTCTGAGTCCGCCACAGCTGCTTGCCGCTGGCGAGGTCGAGTGCGTAGACGCCGCCGTCCGGCGCGCCGATGACAACGGTGGAGCCCACGATCACCGGTGAGGAGGCCCAGAGGTCCCAGCCGCCGGCGGGCGTGGTGTTGGCGGGAAGGGCGGGACCGGTCTGCAACGACCAGGTGAGCCGGCCGGAGGCCTCATCCACCGCAAAGATGCGTCCCGCAAACGTCGCCGCGACGACGATGCCATCGGCCGCGGCGGGCGAGGCGTCCACCGCGCCGCCGGCCTCGAAGCGCCAGATCACCTTGCCGTCGGATCGATCGAGGGCGTAAAGGGCGCCGTCGCCACTGCCGACGAACACCCGTGTCTCGGTGACTGCGGGTGAGGAGCGCACTGCGCCACCGGTTCGGACCTGCCACTTCACGCCGCCCTGTCCGCTGAAGAACCGGGCGGGAGAAACACCGGTGTGTTCGGGGTTCCCTCGGAACATCACTGGCGGTGGGCCGGCCCCGGCGCTGGAGCAGGCAAGGAGATAAAGCAGGGGAGCGTTTCGAGCGAGGTGATTGATCATGGAATCAGGACGATGCAGCCCGGCGTCGGGTTTCGAAACATCTGTGCGCCCTGGATGCGTACCGGCGTCCATGGGTGATTGGAAGCCACACACTGGTAATCTCTGGAGGTGAGTCGTGCGGGCGCTCGTCCTCTGTTTGGCTCTGGCCAGCTGTAGCGGAGAGAATGCTGCGCCTGAGCCCGCGCCGGGTCCCAGTTATCGAGTCCTCTTCATCGGCAACAGTCTCACCTACTTCAACGATCTTCCCGGCACGGTCGCCCAGCTCGCCTCCTCGGTGAACCGGACCATCCAGGCGAGCTCGGTGGCGCGACCTAATTTCGCGCTGATCGATCACGTGGAGGGAAAGAGCGACGCGGTCGAGGTCATCCAGGGGGCTGCCTGGGACTATGTGGTCCTCCAGCAGGGCCCATCCAGTCTCGATCTCTCTCGCGACACGCTGGCACTGGCCACGCGCCTGCTGGATCCCTACATCAAGGCGGCGGGAGGCCGAAGCGCTCTGCTGATGGTGTGGCCCGAGTCCGCCAGATTCGAGTTCTTCGATGACGTGCGGGCGTCCTACCAGCTTGCCGCCCAGGAGGTGGCCGGCCTGTTTCTCCCCGCCGGCGAAGCCTGGCTCGGCGCGTGGGCCCTGGATCCCCAACTGCAGCTCTACGGTCCGGATGGCTACCACCCCTCCGAGCTGGGAACCTACGTCGCAGCGTTGGTGGTGTTTGAGGGAATTACCGGGCACGATGCACGCTCGTTGCCGGCCAAAGCCGTGGTCGGGGGGCGCACGCTCAGCCTCCCGGCGAGCCGGGTACGGCTCCTTCAGCGGGCGGCACACGAGGCGGTCGTACGCTTCGGCGGCGGCTAGGCGCTCAACGCCGAAACACAACTCGCTGCTGCACCATCTGCCTGATAGGACATCCACCCGCCTCGGCCGCCCGGAAGCGAGAGCCAAGAATCGCCTGGACCGCGGGGTTGATAAAGGCAGGGTGCGCCGCCTCGAGCACCCGAATCGTCTCCTCCGGAACCAGGCCATCCTCCCCCACGACGTATTGGAGCGAGACCGGACCGCTGAGTCCTAACTCTACCGCCGAGCCGGGGAAGTGAGGGTACGGCTGATGGAGGACCTCCACGACTCTCGTCTGCCGCACGTGGGGGAGTCGGACCCGCCCTATAGGCACGCCGCCGATGGCCGGGAGCCACCGCGCCAGTCTCACCGCAAGGCGAACCGTTCCCGAGGGTAACCCGTTGAATTTGGGCGCCGGCGGGAACAGAGTGAGTGAGTCCGCCTCCCGGATTGCCAGCTCCATGGCGCGGATCACTTCTCGTGAATCGGGCACAACCGGCCACGCGACCGTCACCGAGTCTTTCCCCAGCTTGAATTCGACTTCGCCTTCCATCGGGCCCACCAGACACCAGGTGTCGCAGTCGCCGACCGAGCTCTGTTTTCCAATCTGATCCTCGGCCCAGGTTCCCGGCCAGTACGACACCGTCAGGCGTTGCGGCTGCACGAAGGTGCTCGCGATGGCCTGAACGTAGGGTGTGTACTGGTCTCGCTGCCGGCCGGCCTGGGGGATGGTGCGTGGCGGGGTGAGAAACAGAGTGAAGTCGATGGTGTCCTGAACCGCCGTCAGATCGAACCGGCAGCTCAGAGGAGCCCGGGGGAGGATGGGCAGCTGCTGGGCGCTCGCGGCCGGCGAGAGGCCCAGAGCAACCACGACGGAGACGAAAAGCCTGAGCGCGGCCATTGGCCCTAAATTTGTCTCAAAGATGGGACCGGGCAAGTCACTGCAACATCTGTCCGTGTCGAGGTGGGAATAACAGCAGAATGCTTGAGCGCGTGCGCTATTCCCTCAGGACTCCCCCAGGATCGCAATCCCAGTGTTCTAGGTCGTTAGGTTACACGCAGGAGCCAGGGGGCACAGCCCTTGCTATATGAACCACCGAACCCTGCCTGAGAGAGTGATGTGGGGACCAAACGCAGCTTGTTCACTCCGAGCACTGACCCGACGCCGCCGCCACCGACCGCGCTGCTGCTGTTCATTCAGCGGGCACAGCTGGAGCTGGTGTATCAGGAACCGTCCGTAGCCGACGCCGCAAAGGCTGCGACCGACTCCGCGGTTCCGAAGCACGCCGCCTAGCGCACTACCGCCGGTCCGGCCTTACCGTTCGTCCCATCGGTCTCTTCTGTTCTGTTGCCTCCAGGTTCCGAGCACCCCGCCGTCCGGCCGTCGAACCCGAATCTCTAAGGCGTATTGGGGAAGTTGGTCGTAACGCCCTCCGCACGCACGGTCCTCGCTACCCGCTCGGCGAAGATCCGCGAGCCCGCCCGCACCATGCCTTCCGGGGGCCCCTTGAGCTCGGTGGAATCGTCCAGGACAATCGTTCCTGTGGGCGCATGAATCAGCTGGCCGGTGAACAGCCAGATGAGGTTACTGGTCTTGCTCACCTTGGCCATCACCACCCATGGCGCCTTGAGTGAGTCGGCCACCGCGCGGGCGCAGGCCACGATGACGTTGCACGGCTGCTTGCCGGTGGTCGCGAGCGCCCTGGGCGACGCCGCCACCGGGGCGACCTCCGGGCCGGACAGCAGCTGCGAGCCCAGTATCTCCTGCAGCTTTATGGTGAGAACCTCCGTGGAGAGAGCCGCCCACGATGAGTCGGAGGCCTCCTGGACGTTGGCCTGGGCGTTGTAGAGGGCCACCGGCAACACCACCACCCTGGCTGTGGGTGGCGCCAGCGGCTTGGTGGATTCGGTTTGGGCCGGAGCGGAACTGGAGACAGCAACGGAAGCGAGGAGGGCAATGGAGGCACTCAGTCCTCGCCGAGTGGTCAGAGATGCAATCATGCCGCAATATATCACCGGGGGTGGATTCTTGCTGTTAGGCCACATGGCCACTATATTATAGCCATATGGCTCGATCTGCCGAAGCTCCCGTTCTCCGGGCCGTCCCCGGCACCGCCGATCTGAGCGAGATCCAGTCCCGCATCCGCTCGGGCCGCACCGAAGGCCACTTCTATGTGGCGCTCCTGGGTCTCCGCGGCTACGAGCCCCTGGCGCTCGACCGGCACGTCCGGAAGGGGTTGGCCTACTCCAGCTTCGTTCGCTTTCAGCGTAACACCAGCCTGCCGGCCCGCACCATCGCGGAGCTGATCCAGATTCCTTCCCGCACCCTGACCCGGCGTAAGGCCGACGGGAGGCTGGCGCCGGACGAGTCCGACCGGCTGGTGCGAGCCTCCCGTATGTTCGGCCGGGCCATGGAGCTGTTCGAGGGCGACACTGACGCGGCGCGGCTGTGGCTCACGTCGGCCCAGCCGGCACTCGGCGGCCTGGTACCGCTGGAGCTGGCCCGGACCGAGGTGGGCGCCAGCGAGGTGGAGAACCTCATCGGCCGGCTCGAGTACGGTATTCCCTCGTAAGCCCGCCGGTGATCACAGCCTGGAGGTTGGTTAAGCCCCGCCACGCGGCGGCCGCGTTCGATGGGGAAGGGGCGCGGCTGCACGGTGGGCGGTGGAACAGCCCCGGCACCCGGGTGGCCTACGCGTCGGACAGCATCGCCCTCGCCGCGCTCGAGGTGCTGGCACACCTCCAGTCCACGGCGGTGCTCCAGGCCTACTCCCTGGTATCGCTCCGTTTTCCGGAGGAGAGTGTCGAGGTGCTGGAGCAGGCGGCACTTCCCGCCCGCTGGCGCCGGTTCCCCTCACCGCCGGAAAACCAGGCCATCGGCGACCAGTGGGTGACCGAGAAAAGGTCGCCCGTCCTGCGGGTGCCAAGCGCTCTTATCCCTGCGGCCGCCAACTTTCTGATCAATCCGTCCCACCCTGCGTTCGGGAGGATCGTGATTGGACGGGCTGAACGGTTCGAGTTTGATCCACGACTGCTGAAGAGCTGACCGTTGCGATCAACTACAGCATCGCCACGCACCGGGGCTATCCATGCAGTTGTCCCGGTTCATCCGGGGCAAGCTTTTGCTGGGCGCCCTCGCGCAGCAGGACCCAGCCGCCGCCGATCGCTGCCAGATAGGTGATCACCCCAAGCAGATGCACCGCGTCGGCTATTTGTCCGTCGCGGCTCATCAGCCCCCACTGGCTCAACAAGGCTGCCCAGTCGTGCTCACCGCCCCCCACAAGCGGAAGTTCCTGCGCCCGTGCGTCCCTGATATAGACCGAGATGTTCCAGCAATTCTGACCCAGCCACCAAAGCGGGACCGTGGCTCCGTGCCGGTCGCCCGCTCGCCATAAGGCCACGGCAAAGGCCGCCGGCACGATGAGCTGGAAGACGGTACCGCCCAGGATTGTGAGCGTCTCACCCCCGAACATGAAGACCAGATGGCCGGTCTCGTGGATCGCAAGGTCCAGGCTGTCCAGCCAGCGATATTCCCCCGGGTTGCGCAAACAGAGGTAGCCGTAGATCGCCAGCACCAGGGTGAGGACGGCCCGCCAGCGCCGATCGATCGCGACCACCTAATGCCGCACGATTGAGCCGAGGATCGCTACGCCTTCGATCTCGATCAGCAGCTCCGCGCGGGCCAGGCTGGAGACGGCCACCAAAGTGTTGGCGGGTGGCTGTGTCTTGGAGAGATAGCGAGCTCGCACGTCGCGCAGGGCGGGCACGTGCTTGATCTCGGTAATGAACGTGGTGGTCTTGACCAGGTCCGCCATGGAGCCGCCTACGCTCTTCAGCGCGCGCTCCAGGTTTCGAAACACCTGATCGGCCTGCGCCGCAAAGTCACCCTCCCCGACCACCTTTCCGGCGCTGTCGAGGGCCACCTGCCCCGCGATATAAACCGTCCGCCCGTCGGGAGCGACCACCAGATGCGTGTAACCGGTAGGCGTGACCAGCCCTTTGGGGTTGAGATAGCGGGTGCCGGTTCCCTGGGCGGACGCCATGCCGGGCAGCAGCGCGAGGAGAAGCGTCATGGCGCCAAGGCCGCGGGCCCCCGGCAGGACGCGAGTGAGCTGGTCGATCATGGGCGACACCTCGGAGAGATTGACATAGACTGAATCACCGTGCGAAATCATAGGATGAATCGACCACCTCACCAGTCCACACTTTCTGCCACTGGCCCCCGGCGTACCAGCCGACCTCGGCGCGAGCGGGCACCGACATGTGGCTTTTCTGCCGGTATTCGTAGAAGTGTCCCTCCCACGGCGTCTGTCGGTACCCTCCCACCTCCTTCTTCCACCGGTCAGGACTGTAGACCCCGCTCACCTGACCGGTTTCGTTGAACCGGAATTCCAGCGCCACGGTCTGGCCGGCGTGAGTCAGGGTTGCGAGCGCCTTGTTCTCGTCGATGGGACTCCAGCGCAGGGCCGAGGTCGGCAGAAGAGCGGTAGGGTACCAAACCGCCTCCGCCAAGTAGCGGTGCAGGGCGCCCGAATTCAGTTCCGCGCCACCGCTATCGCCCGCCAGCGTGAACAGCGACTGAAGGCTCACCCGCCCGAATCCCCGGCCCATAACGTAGGCGTCCAGCACACGAAGGTGCAAAGGCCCCACGATGGTCACCTTGGCGTCCCAGATGAATCCGACTGTCAGGGGTACGGTTACCTGGTCGGCCTCGAACGCAAGCCATCGCTCACTTCGGGTGCCGGTTCGGAGCTTGCCCGTCTGCCTCACCCGTGCCAGCCGGATAAGCGGCTGCCCATTCCGCAAGACGAGGTTCAGGTAGCGCATCACCGGCGCAGGCAGTGCCGATAGCCCCTCGAGGTCAACTCGGCCGACCGGCGCCTGGTGTGCTTCCTCCGCCAGGGCCGCGATCAGGTCGGACTTGAAGCCTTGAAGACTCACGTCCGTTTCCGCCGGCTCACCAACCAATACCCAGTAGCCATCGTCACCGTGAGTCCCAGGGTGACGGCCTCCCGCAGGTTTATCCGGGTAGCGAGCGCCAGCGAGAAGGCGATCCCGATGATTGCCAGGCCCACCCCCATTGGTGCCCGGAAGAGCGGTGGCGGGATGTCGCCACCTTCCTTCCGTCGCAACACGGGAAGAGCAGCGCAGACCAGCCCGTAGACGAACAGACGGGACACCGATGCCAGGCTCAGATTCTGGAGCAGACCGGCCTGGTTCGCCAGCAGCCAGGAAACCGCCGCAAAGAACAGAATCGAGAGCCAGGGCGTCCGGAACACCGGATGCACCCGGGCGAAGAAGGCGGGGAAGTCTCCTCGCTCGGCCATGGCCATGCTGAGGCGGGGGACGGCGAGCATGTTGCTGGCGAGCCAGCCGTAGACCGAGATCAGCGCGGTCACGGTAATGATCGCGGCGCCGGTGTCGCCCAGGAGCACCCGGGCCGACTCGGCCAGCGGCCGACTGGTGGCACCAGGATCGGGCAGGCTGGCCAGGACCGTGAGCTGGGCCAGAAGATAGAGCAGCGCCGCCAGGCCCAGTCCGCCCAGCAGGGCGAGCGGTGCGTCGCGCCGGGGACTCCGGGCCTCAGCCAGCGGGATGACAGCCGACTCGAACCCGCCAAAGGCGAACACGAGCAGCAACAGCACCTCCAGCCAGCCGGCCAGGGACGGATCAGACGGGACGGGAGCAGGCACGCCTTTCCCGCCTGCAATCCAGAGCAGGCCGATGATGCCGAAGAGGAGAAGCGGCGTGACCTT
>CAVUMU010000008.1:0-98196 GCA_963742755.1 uncultured Gemmatimonadales bacterium | reverse complement strand
TACCAGCGCGAAGCCGTTGCTGACTCTGGCGCCTGAAATGACGCTCCGGATGTTGACTGCAGCCAGGAAGCCGATGAAGAAGGTGGTGGCAGCGATGCCTCCCGGCCTGGTGCCGGCCCACGGCCAGAAGCCTGCCAGGTAGGTGGAGAATACGTTGGCCTGGACGGCGGCCGTGATCGCCCGGACGAAGTAGCTCAGCCAGCCAACCTGAAGGCCGACAAAGGGGCCGAACGCCACCCGGGTAAAGAGGTAGGCGCCACCGGTCCCGGAGAATCGCGAGGCTACCTCCGCGAAGCAAAGGATCATCGTGGCGCAACAGACCGCCGCGATGGCCCACGCCGCCAGGCTCATCATGCCGAGCCGGTCGGCCAGGGGGCCGGGCAACACGAATACGCTGGACCCGATGACGCCGTTGAGGACGAGCCCGGTAAGACTCCAGCGGCCCAGCGAGCGGACGAGTCGGCCTTCTAGCTCTTCGGGCTTGGTGATCGGGCTGTCCTATCCAGGAGTTTGATCGGCTCGCGTTGCGCGGATCTGGCAGCCAGCCTGGTGAAGTGAAGTCGGTGATCAGCAGCGCACCGGTCAACTTCAAGGCCGAATGCCAGAGGCCCGTTGGTGTGCAGTTGACCAAGAGGCTCTTTTTTGGTCGTAGCCCGACTCATCGGCGAAACCCCACGATGAGGTGAATCCATCTGTCTTCAGAGCGGTCGCGTATACCGGCGATCCGGGCGCCGGGCCGTGTAACAATCCACCCGAATCCGGTGCTGCGCCAGACGTTGCACCAGAGGCCGATAGACCCGCTGGTGCTGTGATGCCTTGGACTTCCCCAGGGTGATTCTCGTGCCACATTCTCGAGGCTGACCGGTTCCTTCACATGGCAAGAACCGAACACTTGAGCGGCCTCCTGGCATGGGCAATACTGCCGGGACACCTACAAGGGATGCCATGTTTTCACCGACTCGTCGTGGCCGGGGGCTGGATCTTTGTGTCGCGGTGCTGGTGCTGGCAGGCACGGCCTGTGGTGCGGGTATTCCCGCGGCACCGGTCTCGCTCCCGGTACCGGTGGCCGGGCCGGCCGAGCCGTCTGCGATGCGCCGGCCGACGGCGCCGAAGGCGCCGAAGACCAGGAAGCCGGCTGAGCCGGCGCCCGCGAGCCGGAAGACCACGCCCGCGAGTCCGCGCACTGCTCGCGCGGTGCGAGTCGACAGCGCCGCGCTGGAGCGGGCGGTAACCAGGGCGCACGCGCACTGGCCGCTGGCCATTGCGCTGGCCCGGCGAAGCGGAAATCCGGAAGTGGCGGAGCTGGCCGCGGCGGCGCTGGTGCGGGAGGCGGACCGGCTGCGGCTGAGCCCGAGCCTCCTCGGCGCGGTATTGCTGATCGAGAACACGCCGTTGGATCCCACCGCAGTGAGCAGCCAGGGAGCCATCGGCCTGATGCAGGTCATGCCGGTGCACCGGGGGAGCTACGGCTGCTTTGCCGACCTGGTCAACGTGGACACCAATATCTGTCACGGCGCCAGCATCCTGAAGCACATGGTGCGGCGGACCAACTCCGTGCCGCTGGCCTTGAAGCGATACAACGGCTGCGTCCGGGGCAGAAACACGCCCCGCTGCTACCGGTATCCGGTGCGGGTGCTGCGGACCGCGTCACGGCTTCGTCGGGAGATGCTGCTGGCCGCGGCGGACACCACGGCGGACCTGCAGGAGGTTCTGGCCGCCAGCCCACGGAGGACCCACGGGGGCAGGCAGCTGGTCACCAGCCCCGATTCGTCCGACTCAGAGGCGGAAGGATCCGCGATGTCCTGCGCGTCGTTCTTCGGCTGCCTGCGGGACCGGTGGACCGCCAAGTATTAATCCGCAGCAGATCACGACACTCAGTTGGCCGGCTTGCGCATGACCTGGCGATAGAACTCCGCCAGGTTGTAATAGTCGCTGAAACGAATGATTTTCCCGTGGTCAGTGACCGCCACAGAGACTCCCCGAATCGAAAACCGCCTGTTCTTCACTGGACCCTGCGGCGTATCCCCGCTGTAGGTGCCGGCGAGGGTCCATTCCGCGGCGACTTCCGGGCCATTGGTCAGAATGTTGGTGGGCCGCCAGTCGAAGTCGGGAATCTGGTCGTAGGTCTGGCGCATGAAGGCCTTGATCTGATCCAGGCCCTCTCCCCGGAAGCCCAGGCCAAGGTCCTCGTGGATGGCCAGGGGATCCATCAGCGTATCCACGGCGGCGAAGTCGTGGCCGTCCCGCGCCTGAACCAGGGCCTCGAATAGCGGTCCGGGCTCAGCGGTGCGAGCCGTAGGTTCGGGGTGGTCCGAGCAACCGAACAGCAGGCCCAGAAAGAGTAGATGCGGCGCGTGGCGTCGGCGCGAGATCATGAGAGGTCCTCGAGTGAGTGGAGGGGCTACGGCATCATCACCCGCCGTTTACCATCAGGTTCGAGCAGAGTGACACTGGTCTCCGATTTTCCCGCGACCGGTGACAGCGTAGGCTTCGACGGTGGGCGAGAAACGGGTCGCCATCACCGCCGCACGCGGCCAGCAGAAGAATGGCTGCTACCGAACTCCTCATAGATCCTCCTTGGTTGACCCGGCGCGGTTCTCAGACGCGGTTCAGTGTGGCGGCACCGCGATGCCCTTGGCACAGGTCTCACAGATGCCGTGGCTGGTGCGCGACTGGTGCTGCCGCTGGAGAAAGGCCTCCACGCTCAGCCACTCGTCCGCTGAGCGCACCCGGCGGCACCAGGCGCACAGGACGATCAGAGACTCCAGGTATTCGATCCTCCGGAAGGCACGATAGGTAATGAGGACCACCGCGGTGCCGACGGCAATAGTGAGAAACGACTCCAGCGCGCCTTCGCCCCAGCGCACCGGGGTGCGAGCCGCCCCGAACATCAGGTGGGGCAGGTCGAAGAGCTCGTCCATCCAGATGATGACGACGATCAGGAGGAAGCCGATGGCCTCCAGCGCCAGCATGCGACGAGTTACGTCACGACGGGTAGTCAATCAACACCTCGGATTACCGTTTGAGGCTCAGCAGCAGGACCCCCACCGCCACGCAGGCTATCCCCGCCCAATCTCTCAGCCCCGGGCGTTCGCCGAGAAAAATCACCGCGAAGACGGCGACCAGGACCACGCTCAGCTTGTCGATCGGAGCCACGCGGGAGGCCTCGCCCATCTTGAGCGCGCGGAAGTAGCAGACCCAGCTGGCGCCGGTGGCGAGTCCGGAGAGGGTGAGGAAGAGGAGTGACCGGTGGGGCAGGGACGACGGGTTCTGCCACTTCCCAGTCGCGTAGACGAAGGCCGCCAGCACCACCAGGATGACCGTGGTCCGAATCAGGGTGGCGTAGTCGGAGTCGATCCCTTCCAGCCCGATCTTGGCGAGGATGGCCGTTGCCGCCGCAAAGATGGCGGAGAGTAACGCCCACACGAGCCAGCTCTGCGATTCAGGCATGGGATCCTTTGCGCAGCTCCAGACCGCGCACCACGACATACGCAACCAGCGCAAACACGAAGAACACCAGCAGGAGCCAGGCCAGGCTCTGCAAGGTTCCGATCACCGTACGGAAGACCTCAAAGGTCCAGCGATCACCGGTGAGCACCAAGGCGGGCTGATCGTTCCCCCTCGGCAGGATGTATTGCTCCAGCGACCAGATCCGGACGCCGCCGGAGATGCCCACTACGTAGATGGCGAAGGTGAGATAGCGGTGCCAGGCACCGGTCAGGTCCTCCGGCACCAGCCGCCCCAGGATCTGGCGTATGGGGCGCTCAAAGAGCCGCGCGACCAGGAAGGACACCAGCAGCGAGATGACGAAGGTGACCAGCAACAGCGTCAGGAACAGGGGTCCTCGCGGCGTTCTGTCTGGAATATCACATCATACATACATGAGTAAATATCTCGTTCGGCCAGGAGACAAGGTCGATCTGGACGATCTTGACCCGGACGACACGAGCTTGTTTCCGGGTGGGAAGGCGGCGGTACAAGCGCAGCTCGCTGCCGTGGTTGAGCGTCTGGCCGGAATCCAGGAGCTGATATTCGTGGGACATGAGCGAAAGGTGCTCATCGTCCTCCAGGGGATGGACACGGGGGGCAAGGACGGGACCATCCGGCACGTCATGCGCGGCGTCAACCCCCAGGTAAACCGCCTCGGAGGAGCGGCGACGACTCCAGGCTCGAGTCGAGGACCCGAACAAATGCGGGAAGTCCCAGCACGGCGACCTGGAGGAACGCAGGTTTTGGAAAGACTGCATGCTGGCCTGCGAGGAGGCGCTGTTCACGGACCCGGAGTGCGACCTCTCGAACGTCGTCGTAAAGTGAATGGTGGAGCCGCCGCCGCGCCCGTGCGCTGGGCGCCTTCTCAGAACGGCATCTCGTACGCGGGCGGCGTCACCCCGTTGAGCCGGAGGTAAGGCACGACCTGTCCCAGGGTCCAGACCGAATGCTCCAGGGCCAGGGCAGCCAGGCGGCCGGCCGGTTGCGGCGGCTGTCCGTACATCACCACCGGGCGTTTGAGCTGGGCCGGCGTGGCCTCCTTGAGGGCCGTCAGGAAGTAGTCGTAGGTATCAGCGGCGTATTTCCGGAGCGCAGCCTTGTCGTGCAGGTAGGTCGTACTGTCAGCCAGGACCGGCGCGGCCTTGAGCCCGCGCAACGCTATGGCGGCGACGTCGAGGTTCGTGCTCACGATGTGATCGAACTGACCGGCCAGGGTGCGGACGCTCTTCGTGGGGCGGAAATTGGTGGCTGAGTCCGGCATCGCATCGATGTAAGTCAGCACGGCCAACCGGTTGCGTACCCAGTCGGCCAGCAGGTCGGGATTCACCGCGGTCTGGGCAACGGCTCTTACTGGGGCCGCGGTGAGGGCCAGGACGAGAAGCAAGAAACGCATGAGGCTCTCCAGGGTCGAGGATTCAGTTCTTCGGGGCCGTCTGGCTCATTACGGTTACGTCAATGTGCGAGGCCCGGGCCGGGGTATGCCAGATCCGGTGGGTCTGGGCCTTGAAGTCGGAGGGTTTTGCCTGAAAAATGTTCGGTACCCAGGTCTGCGGGTTCCGGTCGTAGATGGGGAACCAGGTGCTCTGTACCTGTACCATGATACGGTGGCCCTTCCGAAAGGTATGGCTCTGCTGGTGCAGGTCTACGCTGAAGGGAAGCGGCGCATTCGGTGCCAGCGGCTCGGGCTTCGAGAAGCTTCTCCGGTAGCGGCCGCGCATGATCTCGTGCGCCACCATGAGCTGGTACCCGCCGAGCTGCCAGGCCTCCGGGACGCTGTCGGGGAAGACATCGATCAGCTTGACTGCCCAGTCGGCGTCGCGGCCGGTGGTGGATGCGATCAGTTGAGCGGTGACGTCGCCGGCGATGAGCAGGTCCTCCTTCAAGGGTTCGGAGACCCAGCTCATCACATCGGGACGGCCGGTCACGAAGCGCTGGTCGATCGTCTCCCAGGTGCGCCAGCGCGAGCCACGGGGATCGTAGGTCTGCTCGATGGGCCGGGGGCGGTACGGCACCGGATGGGCTGGATCGGATACGTACTGGTCGAACGGGGCCTCCCCAGCCTTGGGTGGATCGAACGACAGGTTGCCACCCGCATGGAGGTAGAGACTCCTGGGCATGGCGCCATCCCGTGGAGGCCAGGTCCCGAACGAGCGCCAGCGCTTGGCCCCGGCATCGTAGAGCAGAGCCTCGGGCTGGGTCAGGCTGCCTTTATCCTTCAGATAGTACGCGAACCATGGTGCCTCAACATCTTTGAGATATGCAGCTTGCGTTCCCGGATCCACTATGGGCATTTGCCGGGACGGGTTGCGCCACCCGCCGTGGTTCCAGGGCCCCATCACCAGGAAATTCCGGTTAGCCGTGTCGCCCCGCTCCAGCGCCTCATAGGTGGCGAGGGGACCGAAACGGTCTTCCTGGTCCCACCAGCCGCCCACGGTCAGGGTGGGAACCGCGGGCGACTTCAGCAGGGGCTGCACCGCTCGCCTTTGCCATAGCGAGTCGTATGAGGGGTGGGCGACAAACGCGTTCCAGGTGGGGACTCTTCCGCGAAAGTACCTGGCGTTCACGTTGGAGAGCGGACCGAGCTGGAGGTACCAGTCGTAGGTATCCCACTTGTTGATCGGGAGCGGGACCGACTGGTCGTTGCTCAGCTCCATCGAACCGGCGTACTCGAAACCGTAGGAGAGGCGAAAGGCGCCCTGGTGGAAAAAATCGTCGCCCATCCAGGTGTCGGTCATCGGCGCCTGGGGCGAGATCGCCTTGACCGCCGGGTGTGGATTGATGCCGGCCATGGTGGCCAGGAAGCCGGGATAGGAAACGCCCAGGGCGCCGGCACGCCCGTTGTTGCCCGGCACGTTCTTCAGCAGCCACTCGACCGTGTCGTAGGTGTCGGTGGTCTCGTCCACCCCGCTCGAGTCGGCCGGGTCGTGGAGCGGGTGGTTCATGATGAACTGCCCCTCGCTCCCGTAGCGCCCGCGGATGTCCTGGGAAACGAAGATGTATCCGTCGGCCGCCAGGAACCGATAGCTGGTGGGCACGGCGGTGTCGGCGGCGATGCCGTAGGGCGTGCGGGTGATGAGGAACGGCAACGGCTGATGCGGACCCTCAGGCTCGCAGACGCTGGTATTGAGCCGGACCCCGTCGCGCATGGGGATCTTCACGAAGCGGCACCTGTGCCGCGGCGGAGAATCCTGCGCCGGAAGAGATAGGGGAGCAACGGCGATCGCTATGAGGGTCCAAAGAACGGTCGGTCCGGACATCAGCACGAATGGGTTCTCCTCTCACATTATCCACCACAGAGACACAGGCGCTTGTAATTGAGGTGGTGTGCGGGCCTCTGTGGCAAAACAACTGAAATACAATTTGCTGTGGAGGGTCCCCATTCACCGCAAAATCCCGATGGCCCATACCGGGAGGTGGTCACTGGCTCCACCGGCGTTCAGGACGGTCCCCGCCGCTGCGCTGTCCGAAGCAGCGATCCCCTTCAGGAAAATGTGGTCCAGCCGGCCGAGCCAGGTGGTCGCGGGACCGCGCTCAGTAGGCCAGGCGTATCCCCGTTCCCGCGCGACTCGACCGACCCCGGCATCGTTCATGTCCCCACCGATGACCACGCGCGGATAGCGATCGGCGTCGGCGAGGATGGCGCGCAGCTGGTCCCGGCGCGCCGCCGGAGCCAGGTCTCCCATGGCGCCGAGATGGGTGGAGTACACTCGCACCGGCACGTCACCCACGCGAATCGTGGCCGCTGTCGCAGTGCGCTGGGTGTGGACGAATCGGGAGACGTGGGGAAGCACGATCTTTCGGTCCTCCACGATCGGCCAGCCGGACAGCACGGCGTTGCCCATCAGCCGGTTGGTCCGGTAGTGAAAGATGGCCGGGTAGTAGACATACCCCAAGCCGAGCGCCTTGGCGATCCTGGCGGTAGCCTCCTCGTTCATCTCCTGGAGCAGGATGACGTCGGCGCCGCGCAGCGCCGGAGTGCTGGTAAGCAGCTGGATGGCGCTGTCCACCTGCTGGGAGAACTCGATGTTGAACGAGACCAGCCGTAAGGTATCGGTTGTCTGGTGGTGGCCAGCGCTATTCTGGCTGGCCCCGCCGGCGTACCTCGGCCCGCTGGGTGTGGTGTAGTTGCGGCCCGTTCGACAGCCGATAATGGTGACTACCGCCAGAAGGAGGACGGGTCGCAGCAGACGCTTGGTGTCCAACGAGGAGTACGTTCGCGTGTCACGAGGCCGAGAGAAACTCCAGCATAGCGTGGGTGACCTCCGCCGGATGGGTGAGGAAGATATAGTGGCGGGCACCGTGAATGTGGACCACCCGCGCGCGCTTCACTCTCTCGCTGAAGTCTGCGCGCAACCTCACGTGGAGTCGCGACAACGCGTCATACATCTTCTGGCCGCGTGCTCGCGCGGTCGGGTCGAGCGTGTGCCAGTACGGTAGCATCGCCTCGGGCGAATCAAGGACGGCATAGAGGGCGAGCACCGGAGCACCGATTCGTCGGAGGTCGACGGGCTCAGTTGCGCTGACCAGCCTTTCCACTCCCGCGGCGACCTCCGTGTCGCCGACGAATCTCCCCCCGGCGTCGAAGCGGTACAACGTCCGAACCTCGGCCTCCGGGACGCCTGGTCCGGAGAGCCGTTCGGCCCACAGCGTCCAGCTCCACGCAGACCCTACCGCATCGTCGTAGGCGGGGATCGGCGGCTGGGGTGCCTGGAGGACACCACTCTTCCACTCCGGACTGTCGCTGATCGCCTTGAAGTCGAACCCGGAATCGAGGTACACCAGCCGCTCGACGCGGCCGGGGTAGCGTGCCCCGAGAAGGTTCAGCTCGCTGCCACCGAAGGAGTGCGCCGCGAAGGAGGCCTTTTTCATCCCCAGGCTATCCAGCACGGTAACGATGTCGCGAGTCAGGGTCGTGGTGTCGTAGCCGGCCTTCGGGTGGGACGACGTGCCGGTCCCGCGACGAGTTATGCCGAGCACGCGAAAGCGACCGGTGAAACGGGTAGCGAACTGGTCGTATACGTGTGCCGAATGCCCTCCGCCGGCCAGAAAAATCAGCGGAGGTCCAGAACCGCCCCAATCCAGGACCTCCAGTTGCTCGGATCGGGTCACAGCCACGTGCCGGACCTGGTGGGGTGACGGGTCAGGCCAGGGTGTGGCCGCAAGAAGACCCGCGGCCATATTTACCTGCAGGACGATGAGCGCGAGCATGTGCCCTCCCTGGTCAGAAACCCGGCCTGTGTCTGGTACCCTCGATTGTACGCCAGTCCGGCCCTCCGCGCATCAGGCCCCAACTAAAGGCGAGCTATGCTAGCCAACTGGATCACGCTCTCGCGCTTCCCGCTCCTGCTGATCAGCGTGCTGATCCTGTACTTTGGCTCGACGACCCTGCGGCTCGCCGGGGTTGCGCTGCTCTTCCTCGGCCTGATGCTCGATACCGTCGATGGGATGGTTGCCCGCAGGACCGGGCAGACGAGCCTGTTCGGCAGCGTCCTCGACATCGCCGCCGATCGCACCTACGAGCTGGTCTTGTGGGTCTGCTTCGCTGATCTGCGGCTTATTCCCGTGGCCATTCCTCTGGTCATCATTGCCCGCACGACCCTGACTGACGCGTTTCGCAGCATCGGCGTGGCGCAGGGGACTGCCCCCTTCGCGCAGCATCGCACGGCACTGGGGCGGTTCCTGGTGGGCTCGACCTGGATGCGCACCGGCTACGCCATTACCAAGACGACGACGTTCTGCGGTCTTGCCCTGGCACAGGCGTTCATGGGCTTCCCGGCCGGCACAAGAGTCGCAGCCGCGGTGCCGACGATGATGGCGGTCCTCCATGTCACCGCCTGGCTGGCCGTGACGTTTTGTGTCTTCCGCGGGCTGCCGGTGATCATTCGATCACTCCGTAACTACTGGGCGACCCCGACCCAAGCGCCGGGCGCAGTCGTCGAATGAGGAGAGTGCTGGCGGCCGGGAGGCAGGATTCTCTGTGGGTCGCTCTCAGCATTCCGGCTGATGTCCTGTGGACCGGCCCCTCCCGATCGCGCTTCTTACCCGAGGCGCGAGGGCACTCGGCCGGGAAACTCCCTCGGCGTCCTTCCCGTAGATTTCCCTGAGATTAATTTCCCTGCGGCTTACCCGGCCGCATCCACATCAACCTCACGGACCGTGCTCGCGCTTCTACTGCTCGTTCAGGCCACCGGCTCAGTCGTGGAGGGAAAGGGATCTCCTACCGCGGAGATTCCGCGGCTGGAGTCTGAGATCCAGGTCGACGGGAAGCTCGACGAGCCGGTCTGGGCGGGAGCCACCCGGCTGACCGGCTTCTGGCAGTACCAGCCGGTGGACGGACGACCCGCGGAGGAGCAGACCGAGGTGTTGGTCTGGTACGCACCTGACGCGATTCACTTCGGTGTCATTGCCCACGACCGCAATCCCGCCGCCATACGGGCCACAGTGGCGGACCGGGACAACATCGACAACGAGGACTACGTCGTCCTCGACCTCGACACCTTTCACGACCGCCGCCGCGCCTTCTTTTTCGCCGTGAATCCGCTGGGCATCCAGAGCGACGGAGTCCGGAGCGAAGGCGCCGGGCAGGTCAGCAGCCTCATACCGGGAAGCGTCGACAAGAACCCGGACTTCACCTGGGACTCCAAGGGCCGAATCACCGAACGGGGCTACGAGATCGAGATCCGGATTCCTTTCCGCAGTCTTCGCTACCCAGGCAGCGGTCCGCAGACCTGGGGATTCAATGTCACTCGCATGGTTCAGCGCACCGGCTACACCGACACCTGGACCGACGTCCGCCGGGCCAACGCCAGTTTCATAGGGCAGGAAGGCGCGCTGGGCGGGCTGCACGACATGCGACACGGCGTCACTATCGAGGCGCAGCCGTTCGTGACCGCCACCGCCGATGGCACGCGGGACGTCCCGGGCGGGCGATTCACCCGGGAGGACGTGAACCCGGACGCGGGACTCAACCTCCGGCTCGGCTTCAGTAGCTATGCGCTCGACGCCACCGTGAACCCCGACTTCAGCCAGGTGGAGAGCGACGAAGGGCAGGTGACAGTGAACGAGCGCTTCGCGCTCTTCTTTCCGGAGAAGCGTCCCTTCTTCCTGGAGGGGATCGAGCTATTTGGCTCTCCCCAGGGGCTCGTCTACACCCGCCGCATCGTAAACCCCAAGGCCGGCGCCAAGCTCACCGGTAAGTTTGGCCAGCTGGGGGTGGCGCATCTGACCGCGGTGGACGAGACCGGTGCGGAGGACGCCTGGTTCAACATCACCCGGCTCCGCAGAGACTTCGGCCGAAACTCTATCGCGGGACTTACCTTCACCAACCGAGACGTCACGGGGGCGCACAACCGGGTGCTGGCCGCCGACTTTCGCTACGTCTGGAGCCTCTATTACGCGCAGTTTCAATACGGCCGCTCCTTCACCAGCGACGCGGCCGGTAGCAGGGACGCTCCCATCTGGCAGGCGGAGTATGACCGGACCGGGCGCACCTGGGGATTCAGCTACCTGCTGAACGGTCAGGGCGAGGGCTTCGACGCACAGTCGGGCTTCGTCAACCGGCTCCGGAGCGGGGTGGTGACCGGGCACGCCTTCAACCGTTTCACTCATTACGGTGCCCGCGGCGCGTTGCTGGAGAACCTCACCGTGTTCTTCGGTCCCGAGCGGACCTGGCTCTACGACAGCTTCGGATTCAAGCCCGGGCTCGAGGGGTTCGAGCAATTCGACGCCACCTTCCAGCTGCGCGGTGGGTGGGAGCTGAACGGCCATGTGGAGCGGAACTTCGTGAACTTCCAGGACAGCAGCTTTGCGAGCTACACGGTCGGCGGCGCCACCGGACCCGCGTACCTGCCGCCGGATGATTTTTCCGGCTTTACCGGGGAGGTTAAGGTCACCACGCCCACCTGGCGGCAGCTCGGGGCGAATCTGTCCTACGGGCGAGGCCGGGCGGCGATTTTTCAGGAGGGCGCCACCGGCCGGGGCTGGCAGATGGTCGGCAGTGTGGATCTCAGGCCCACGACCACAATCCGAGTGACAGCGCTCGGCACCCTGTTCCGGTTGTTCCGGCTCGACGGCAGCGAGTTTGCTCGCTCGACTATTCCCCGGCTCAAGCTGGAGTATCAGCCGAACCGGGCGCTCTTCTTTCGGGTGATCGGGGAGTACCGTTCAGAGCGGCGGGCCGCATTGCAGGATCCCTCGACCGGCGCCCCGCTGTTCGTTGGCGGAGTTCCTCAGCCTTTGACCGAGTTCAACGGATTGCGGCTGGACCTCCTTGCCTCATTCGAGCCTACGCCCGGTACGGTGGCATTCCTGGGCTACGGCAGCTCCCTGGAGAGCGACCAGGAGTTCAACTGGTCCAGGCTGGAGCGGGTGAACGACGGGTTCTTCGTGAAGCTGGCGTATCAGGTCAGACGGTAAGCGGGTAAGCGGGGAGGCGGGAAAGCAGGTATGCAGCAACCTTTTTCGCCTTGTTCCCGTCTATGATTCGAATGAGCCAGCAGCCAGTAGCCACTAGCCACAAGGAAACCCATGGCACCCCTCAGAACGGTTTCACCGCCCTTCGCCCTCGTTACCGTACTGCTGGCGGCTTGCGCCTCGACTTCCTCGTCCCCCTCGGGTTCCCCTTCTCCGAGCAGCAGGTCTGGCGCAGCCCCACAACCTGACCCGCGGGTCGGGCTTCGAGCGGGGAGGATGGATGCCGCCGAAGCGATCTGGAACCTCCGGCTCATCTCCAAGACACCGCCATCGGCGCGATTTGCCGAGGGCGGGATCAATTCCGATCTGGCTTTCACCGGCAATTACGCGATCCAGGGCAACTTCGGCGGGTATCAGGTGTGGGATATCGGTAACGTAAACCGGCCTACCCTCAAGACCGCCTATGTGTGTCCCGCGTCGCAGAGCGATGTCTCGGTCTACCAGAACCTGCTCTTCGTCTCCGGCGAGGACCTTGCCGCTCGCCTGGACTGCGGCACCCAGGGAGTCCCCGACACGGTCAGCACCGAGCGGCTGCGCGGACTCCGGATCTTCGATATCAGCGACATCGCCAATCCCAAAAACGTTGGCAATGTCCAGACCTGCCGCGGGTCGCATACTCATACGCTGCTGGTGGACCCCAAGGATCGCCAGAACATCTACGTCTACATCTCGGGTCAGGCGCCGGTACGCTCGCCCAGCGAGCTGGCGGGCTGCATCAGTGCGCCGCGGGATTCCAATTCAGCACTGTTCCGCATCGAGGTCATCAAGGTGCCACTCGCTCAGCCGGATCAGGCGAAGATCGTGAGCTCGCCCCGGATCTTCAATGACCTGGTGGCGCCGCCCACTCATGGTGACGCGCCCGAGGATAGCATCGCGAACGCCAGGGCGCTGGCAGAGGCCAAGGCCAGTGGCGGGTTCGTCGGCAGGTTCCACGGCAAGGAAGAGGTGATCCACCCGATGTGGGTGGCGCAGCTGCTGGACAGCACCGTCAAGGCCCGGAATGGCACTGGCGGCCCCACCGCGGCTGACAGCGCGGCCCTCCGACAGGCCCTGCCCGGAATCGTTGCGGGTGCGATACAGGCGAATGAGGGCGAGATGCCGGATTCCAATGCCGGCCCTACACAGTGCCACGACATTACCGTCTATCCCGCCATCGGCCTGGCCGGCGGCGCCTGCGCGGGCTACGGCCTCCTGCTGGATATCAGCGACCCCGCCCATCCGGTTCGCATTACCGCCGCGTCGGACTCCAACTTCTCCTACTGGCACTCGGCCACCTTCAACAACGATGGCACCAAGATCCTCTTCACCGATGAATGGGGCGGGGGGACGCAGGCAAAATGCCGGAAGACCGACAAGCCGGAGTGGGGTGCAAACGCCATCTTCACCCTCATGAACCGTCGGGCATTGCAGTTCCAGAGCTACTACAAGCTGCCCGCCCCGCAGACGCCCACCGAGAACTGCGTGGCGCATAACGGGTCACTGATACCGATTCCCGGGCGGGACGTGATGGTGCAGGCATGGTACCAGGGGGGTATCTCGGTGTTCGATTGGACCGATCCCAAGCACCCGCAGGAGATCGCCTACTTCGATCGCGGACCGCTGGACTCGACTCAGTTGGAGCTGGGCGGACAATGGTCCGCATACTGGTACAACGGGGTCATCGTCGGATCGGAGATCACCCGCGGTCTGGACATCCTCGAGCTCGTGCCCAGTGCATTCATCTCAAAGAATGAGATCGACGCTGCCAAGTCGGTGCACCTGGACTATTTCAACGCCCAGACGCAGGTCAGGTTCACCTGGCCGAAGACGTACTCCCTGGCGCGGGCGTACGTCGATCAGCTGGAGCGGTCGGAGCCCAGAGAGACGGGGAAGATCGCGGCGTATCGTAGGGCACTCGATCGGGCCGAGAGCGCAGCCGAGCCAGAGCGGCGGAGTGCCCTGAACCAGTTGGCGACGAGGCTGGAAGCGGAGGCGGGCGGGGCAGGAGACCCAGCCAAGGCGTGGGCACTGGCCGGGGTGGTGAGGCGGTTGGCGACCGCTCCGGAGGTGGCCGCCCGCTAAGCCGGCAGTCAGCCGGTCATGTCTGGGGGATCCTCTCCAAGGGCGGTCGCCAGATCGATCTGGTGCTCCTGCTCCTGCATGAGGATCTCCCGGATGTGCTCGGCCATGGCGTACTCGCCCAGCGCCTCGCACTGGCGGACCCGCTCGCGGTAGTTGCGGATCGTCTCGTTCTCGTTGTCCAGGTCGAACCGGAGCATGTCCTTGGCCTTCTCCGACGTCTTCACCGGCTTGGGCGTCACGGTCGGCATGCCGCCGAGGTAGTCGATCTGCTTGGCGATCGTGAGGGCGTGCTCCAGCTCCTCGCCGGCGTGCTCCTCCAGCTCCTTGGCGATGGTCATGTACTGCGGCGCCCTTGAGCACCTGCGAGTAGACGACGTAGGCGATGATCGCCTGGTACTCGCGGGCCAGGTCCTCGTTCAACGCGGCGATGAGCGCGTTCCGGTCCGCCGCGTCTGAACCGGCATCACGCGGGGATGAATTCTTCGGCACGAGTACTCCTCCTTGTGGCGGTCACAGGGAAGGTAGACTGGCGATGGCACCGCGTCAGCCCTGCCTCTCGAGACAGAGCAACGGGTGTAGATTAGAGGGTGAGACGATTCGGTCTTGCGGAGGTCGCAGATGAAAAAAAAAGCCAGCAAAGCGAAATCAGCCAAGGCGACCAAGCGCACCTCGGCTAAACGCTCAGCCAAGCGTCCGGCAAAAGGCCTGCAATTACAGCTCCCGGCCAAGGCGAGCGCGGCGGACCGCCGGGAAGCGGCTCACTTCGTCGAAACCTTAGACGCGAATATGCAGCTCAGCCGGGAACCCGGGCCCCTGCCGCCGGGCGCCACCCACCAGGTCGAGCGCGACAAGTCCGGCAACAAACGACTGGTGCGAAAGCGCTACTCTGCCTTGTAGTGGGGTTCGCTACTCCCACAGGCGAACCTGACCCGCTCGAGCACCTTTCTGCTGCCCGACTGCCGAATGGCGTGCGTGGGCAGCCGCGTCCGATTGTCGCTGGCGGTGGCAGACTTGATTCCGCTCCGGACCTCATCCCGATCGAATGCGATCCGGTTGCTCTCGAGCAGCGTCTGGACGAACGTCGTCACTTCGTCCGTGCTCGCGGTGCTCTCCGGCAGTTCTCCCAGAATAGCCGCGCCCCGGCTGGCAGATCCCACCAGCACCGGCTCGGGCACGATCGCTACGACGCCCTTCAGCTTGTTATCGACTTGCCCCAGGGGAACCTCACGCATGTGGGTTGCCCGGACCACTGGCTGCCCGCCGATGACACCGGTCCGGACCACCATCTTGGCCTTCGGGTCGGCTCCCAATCGTTCGCGCAGGTCGGCCAGCGCGGCGCTCCCCAGCGGCTGGCGCGCCCCCGGGCGAGTCGACGGTGCCTTGCCTGCCAGCGCCGCTGACGGCGCGAGCATCGCGGCGCTGCCGAGCGCGATGCCATGGCGGTCGAAGGCGTCGTGCACTGCCATTCTGTTGGCTCCGCCGTACATGGCATCGTCGGCCAGGATCATGGTGCGGCCCACGGACTGGAAGAAGCGGGTGGTTTCGGGCGCTTCCGCTGCGGCCCGGACGAGAAGCGATCCGGCGGTGCGCACCGCTTGCCTAAGCCGGGTCTGGCTCGGCGCCTTTCGAGCGCCGATGGTGTCGCGGAGGATGTTGAGGATCGTGTCGTAGAAGCAGCCCGTGAAAACTCTGGCAAAGCTGTGAATCTCGGACGACAGCACCGATGGTGGGCCCGAGGTCGGGAGAGTGCTCGGCAGAGCCCAGCGGAAGTTGTTCCGGGCGCGGCGTGGTTGGGCGGCGCCGTGGCTGGCGCCCAACTCTCTTCGGACGCCATCCGACAGGTCCTCTGCCGTGGCCTCGACGAAGTTCTTCCTCCGCAGGTTCTTGCGAACACCGTCCCAGTCTTCCGGTCTTCGAAGGCAGTCAGCAGCGCCACGATATCCCCGAAGGCCTCATGGAAGGCGTTGGTTTCCGGGTAGTTGGTAAACCAGAGATCGGGTCGCGCGTGGTCCAGGAGCGCGTGTCCGGCCTCGTGGGCCACGACGTCGGTGCTCGCGCCGGAATACGTAGTCTTGGTACCGGTCGTGTAATGGAAGAAACTGAGACTCTGGCCGTCGTAGTAGGCATTCAGATCGACCCCCTCGTCGGGCAGGAGGTCCCAGCCGCCGGCTCGGGCTCGAACGGGCCCACTCGCCGACCTTCTGCGGGCTGACGGCCTCGTAGGCCTGCACCGCGGCGAGAGCCCGCCTCCCTCGCCTGCCAGAAGAGGAAGTCGGGGGAACCGGGCTGGTAAAGCCCCGCCGCCGGCCCAGTGATGTAGGTGAATCCAGCCTTCCAGACCCCGCGGTTAGGTCGTGCTGTCTTCCGCCGAATTGCTGGGCCGGTTTTAGCGAGGGGATCGTTGGGAATGAAGTTGATCCACATAAGCACCTCGGCTGCGGTCAGGTGAATAAGGTGGCGAAGGGGCACCGTGCTCGGCGGTATGGCCGACTCACCGGGTCCGGTTAGGTCCTTATTGCGACAAGCAGGGACCTTTTTACAACAAGTTTATGGAGGCTCCTACAGGTAATAACCACGGTCGCGCAGCTGGCGCAGAAGCTGCCCCCAATACGCCAGGCGCGTCCTTATATGGCAGAATAGTCGCTGCACGGACCTCCTCCAGGACCTCAGCAGACGATGTCCCCCGACTTCTTTAGCCGCTCTTCCAGTGCCGCGTTGAAGATCGGATCCCCCGTCGCACCGAACAGGATCGCGCGTCCTCCTTCGTTCTCCGCCATGACCGAGAGAATCCGCCTGAGCTGATCGCGATTGCGAAGGCCCATGTCCGCGGTCGAGCGAGGCTCGGTAGGTGTCGGTCGAGTCGAGGATTTCCCGGGGAGCGACGGTCCAATGATGGCCGCTGAAGAAGTCGGTGCCCCCGGTAACGCCGCCGGGGACCGAGTGGGCAGATGGCCACCTGGTTGAGGCCCTCAACAATGACGCTGGGTTGGTCAAAGATGGGGCGGTCAGGATCGCTGGCTCGGTGGAGCCACCGCTTGAAGCCCCGCCCCCTCTCATCTCCTTGCTTAGCGCCCGGTTAAGCTCGATCCCCCATAGGCCTCCTCCGACTCGGCCTCCGACAGTCTGGAGCTCGCCCATGAGGTCCTCCAGCGTGTCGGGCTCGGGCGCCACCTGCGTCAGGGCCAACGCGGCCGCTGTCCGCACTGTCGCCGCCTTCTTGGCGGCGGCGGCCGCCCGGCTACGCTCGGCGGTGAACCCACTGGCGGCTTTCGAGGTGTCCCGCTCCTCGCGCTTCTCGGCGGCCCTCCACTTGATTACCGCCTTCGACCGCTGGCTCTTTAACCGTTACCGCTCGCGAGAGAGCTGTCGCCGAGCTTGGGCATCGAGATTGGTAGCCGCCAGGGCGGCCTCCACTTCCTGGATCTGCTGGTCGATGGCTCACATCTCGGTGTCCCGCTGGAGCTCTGGACGCCAGCGAACTCCCCCTTTTCCTTCGCGAGCGCCTCCTCTTCGCGGACCAGCCGATCCTGTTCGGCGCTCTCCTCAGCCGCCGTTGCTTCAGCCGTAGCGGTGGCGGTGGCCTCATCCACCTTCTTCCGCATCTCGTCCAGGCGGGTGTCGATTCCATCGAGCATGGAGATTATCTCTGTGGCTGAGAACTGCTGAATCACATTTCCGAAACCCTTGAGATCGACGGCCAGGACTGGCAAGCTCGACCCGAACCTGAGATAACAAGAAAGACATCTCTGCTTCTCGGTGATGCGCGAGATGGCGCCGCGGCGCCTTGCGAGCTGGTAGGCCACGTTATTCCGCAAATGTTTGAAGGCGGTGGGAGCCTCCCCTGTTCCTTCCCGAGTTCCGGATCGGCCTTTTCCTCGGCCTCGACCGCGGTCGCTTCTTCCCGAACGGTATCCGCCAGGTCCCGACCCCGGTCTCGGGTCAGCGTCGAGATGGCCCTTGCGATGTCAGGCGACACCGCGTGGATGCTGTTCGGTCGCAGGTTTGTGGGGATGTCGTACTGGTCACCGTGCTCTTGGATCAGCCGATGAATGAACGCCCAATGCAGGACCGTGTAGTTATGGTACGAACCCTCGTCGCCCCGTCCGTTGTAATAGTCGATCGCCAGGCCAATAGCATGATCTGTCCCGTGGGGATCGATGGACCCCGGCGCCGTGGTGGAAGCCCAGCGAGGTTGGGTTTCCCAGCGCCACGAGCATCTCCCGGGCCGCCCGCGGCGTGTCAGTATCGTCTGCGGGGGGGACGACCGCTTCGATCGCCGTTCTCCGTGGCAGAAAATATTTGACGCAGTTGGGGCTCGCGATGGGCCGAAGCCTCATGGCTGGGAACATCGGCTTCGTCCTCCTGCCCCTGGAGTACGAGCAGCATGCGATCGATCTCAAGGCGGAGAACCGCGTAGATCTGGACGCCTCGCTCTAGGCCTTCCTGACGCTCCACTCCGGCTTTGGCCTTACCTCTTGCCCTTGGGTTCGGGCGGGTCGAGTCGCCGAGGCCAGTCAGCAGACTCAGCACATCCTTGAGCAGCCGCTGAACCCACCGGCCGGCACGAAGTGGCCTTGGCCGAAGGCGCGTCGCATGGTGTCCGCGGCCTGCTTCCCGGCTCGGATCGGCGGCGTCTACTGCCCGAGCCGCGGCTTCATCGATTCCCACCTGACCCGCGGCCACAAAGTAGACCACCCGGGGGTGAACGCCCACGCCACCTCCGGACATGCGAGCGCCCCGAGAGCCGGAGGTCCGGCATGATGGCGGAGGATGTGGCAGCTGAGATGTAGTCTTTGCCTGTGCTAGCCTGAGCCAGTCGCTCTAGCTCCGCGATGTAGTGCAGAATGCTCTTGTAGTGCTTCCCCGGCCGCTTGTTGGTATAGCCGAGGTCGTCCTTGTTGACGTTCCATGATGCTATGATGCGGCCAGGGTAGTTCTTCGCCTTGTCTATTGGGCTTCCAAGCCGGCCGCCTTCGTGGATGAAGCGATCAAGCGTGGCGAGTAGCATCTTGACCCTCGCATCGTCGCCGAGGTCGGCGATCGGGCATCGATCTCCCCAAGCTCTCCTCCTCGATGATGCCGCGTTTCAACAATTCCTGTTTCAATTCGGCGACTGCCGCCGGGGTTAGCCGACCTTGAGGGTCACGTGCCCATCGCATGATCACCGGCTGCGCGGCCGTACCGAGCGGTGGACTGCTGGACCACATGGGTCAATTCGTGGGCCAGGAGTTGCCGCCCCGCTGGTGTGCCCGGGTTGAACTCGCCAGCCCCAAACACGATGTCGTGCCCGGGGACAGTGTAGGCATGGGCGTTCAATGCTTCAGCCGCTCGCGCCCCATCCGCGCCGGTGTGGACCCGAACCCCGGGAGAAATCGTGTCGGAAACTCGACTCCATTGGGGCGCGGATAGGAAGAATTGAGGGGCTCAACCTGTCGAGCGTAGCACCTCATGGACTGGCGACCGAGCCCAGAATGTCGCCTGGATCGCTTGATTCCCCGCCTGCCGTTGCAGGGTCGCAATTGGATGACTATGACTGTCCGCCACGGCATCGCGGGGGGGTCGACTGGCCGAAGGTATCGCCCGCACGCTTCTCAGCCCCACCCCCTGAATGGCAAAACTATGTCGCTTCATACCAAGCTCGCATCCATGGTCGAGCGACTGACGGGGCGGGGCAAAGTACTCTTCTGAGCCGCGATCTCTCGAGCTCGCCGCGCAAAGTCCATATCTACCTCCGCACCTGCGCGCTCATGCCGACGCCAGCTTCATCATTCGGCGAACCAGGGTCCGAAGGTGTAGGCATCGGATCCGGCCATCCGCACTCCGCAGCGGGCTGACCCGTCCGGCCGCATCTCGATGACGGCTTCGAACAAGGTGATCATCCGGCCGCCCTCGGGGCTCTCGACGACATAATGGATCAAGGAGGACGACCGGAGAATCTGGGGATGGGTCTGCGTCTCAGTGGTCAGATGAAGCCTTTCCTGCCCTTCTACGAGATCGCGGAGGCCGCGCAAGAAGGCTTCGATGCCCCGGCGTTGCATGACCTGGTTAACAAGTTCTGAGGCCAGACGAATCCCCTCGCCGCTTTCGATCCCGAGCCCAGCCCCCTGACTGTGGGCTCGCTGGAAACCTGCCAACTCCTCGGCCGCATACTCGGCGGCACTCATCATCTCCCGCTCCAGGCCGGCCCGTCGCTGGCGTTGTCCGATCCAGCTCCGGATGACTACCCGCTGGTCTCCTCGGGTCGGTCGCTCGACCGAGTACACTCCCGAGGGAGGCCGTGCCCCGGAGCCGCTTCGGAGATGACCCTGGGCCTCCGCCTCGGCCAGACTCATGTACTCGCCCTGCGCAGTCCTGCCGTAGTAGCGGGACTCGGGTAGGTGATACAGGCCGGAGCGGGTGTTGACCCAGACCCGGGTAGCGGGGTCGAGCGGAAGGGGCGTCTCCGGTGTGGCTTCCACTGCTTCGACCGGCTCCGTCGCACGGGCGGTGGTGTCCCTGGTGCCTCGCTCCGGCGGGGGGGTGCCTGACTGCGTCGTCGTCTCTGGCGGCAGCATGCCCGATGTTGCGCCCGTCGTGGTTCGTGGAGGCGGAGTGCCTGACTGGGTCCCGGTTTCCGGTGGAAGCGTTGCCGTCCTCGGGACCAGTTCGAGGGGCAGTCCCCTCAGCGGCGGTCGTGGTCTCCGGTGGGGGAGTGCCGGTCTCGGAGGTTCGCTGTTGCTCGGTCGGGCCTCGGTTGGGGTCCTCCCAAACAGCCCGGGACCGGCCGGCGCGGAGGCGCCGAATAATGCCGCCCAACGCCAGAGTTCCGATGATGGCCGCCGCGTTGGCGATGAGCTGCTGGATCGGGCGTGCCGCCTGATTCATGTGCAGTTCGGACAACTGGGTTGGCCGCCCCGACGAGTCATTGCGAACGCGGCTCATGTGGAAAGCGGCGCGCAAGAGGATCTCCCAAGTCTGACTCAGGAACGAAAGGCCCATGATGTACCCGGCCACCCGCAGGGCAACCTCCAGCGCAATGCCGGCGGCGATGGATATGGCGTTCTGAACTCGCATCAGGAGCCGGGCCAGCGCATGGCCCAGCATGAACACGGCCAGGAATACGATCGTCTCACCGAGAACCTGCACGACTTCGGCTACAAGACCATTCTTGATCCGCCGGCCCACTTCCTCCAGGTTCTCGAGCGTGGCATCTGCCGCCTCGGTGACCATCGCCAGATCGTCCACCCCCAGCGCCTGAGTAGCGAGATTCATCGTTAAGGTCTCACCGACGCTCACCTCGGGCGTGAGACCACGCTCCTCGAGCGCCTCTGCCGCTTCGACCAGGACCGGCGGCGCGTCGAAACCGATGTACCCGAGGTCGCGCAACGCGAAGCCGGTAAGGCTGCGGAGGGGCATGCCGCGACTGTCGTAGAGCAGCATGCGATTATTGCGGTGGATGATTCCCAAGTCGCGCTCGGGCCACCCGTCGCGTCCGATGAGCAGCAGGTTTGCCCGAGCGGTGATATTGTGCCGCTGGTATTGCTCGAGGATCCGCTCGACCATCGGCTCGAACGCGATCGGATCGCTCCCTCCGGCGGCGTGAAACTCGGTCCACGCCTGGGAAAAGAGATCCGTCAGGGTGGCTCGTTCGGTGTTGCCGTCGATGATGCGTTCGAGCTCGACCGCGGTCAGTCCGTCGGCCTGCATTCCATCTATCTCCGGGGTCAGCGTGAGTCCCGTGAAATGCTCCATCAGGAGGAGATAAATGGAGGAAAGCTCGGAGTTCCCGGCCAGAACGGAGCGGTTCGCCGCCATTGGGTGCACGACGATGCCACGCTCCCTCGGGAACACCCCCTCCCCCCTCGCGCCGCAGGTATCGGCTCCACTGGTCGGGCCCGGACCGAACGCGGCAGATCCGCTTCCTCGATAAACGCGGCGTAATGAAAATCACGGTAGTCCTGGAGCGGTATCCGCTGTCGGGCTTCGATCTCGGCCCGGGCTTCAGGCAGGAGCTGGAGACCAGTCCTCGATTCCAGCTCCTCAACAAAGCGGGCAACGGGGAGTGACGGATTCGGGATGTCGGGGGCGTCGACCCTGGCGGTAGAGCTGCTCGGCTTCTTCACGGGACACGCCGTAGATCTCGTGAGCCAGCCAATCGGCCTGGATGCGGACCAGGTACCTCCCATCCTCATGGGTGAACCAGATGAATCCGGGAAAATGAATGTGGATGACGATCGGATCGCCGGCGGGTTGCGATGCCGTGGTGGCGGCCGGCTCATCTTCGGTGTGTTGCCGCTGGACCAAGGAGCGACCGGCGCAGTGGCCGCGCTGCTGCACTACGTGGGTCAGCTCATGCGCTAACAGACGCCGCCCCTGTTGTGAGGCAGGGGCGAACATGCCCCGCGCGAAGTAAATGTCGCGACCATGGGTGAATGCCATGGCGTGCAAATCGTCGCTCAGCTCGGCGGCGGTAGCGCCGGTATGAACGCGCACATCCCGGAAATCGGTACCGAACTGGCGTTCCAGCGGAGTACGGGCGGCGCTATCCAGTGGCCGGCCTTCGCCCCGCGCCGCGGCCAAACGGGCTCCCAGCCGGTTCACCGCAGGGCCATGGGGGCCGGAAGGCATCGCGGGATGACGTTGGATGTCGAGGCGCGGCACCGGAGCCGTCCAACCCGGCTCCGATTCGTGTCTCCCGGTCATCCTCATAACCTGGTCCGCCATACTATCCGCCTCAACCTCGTACTGATCTCCCGGTTTGTTGATGAGAAGCTTGGGCTGAAGCTGCAGATCATCATCGTCGGTCTGATCGCAGTGGCAGGGAGAGGCATCGCCACTGCAGGCGCACTTGCGCTGGATCACGAGTGATCGACGGCTACCGAGCGCCGTTGCCGCCGCATGGTTGCCAGCCTGACCGAACATCATCAGAAGCCCCGCCGCGGCCGGATGATCCGGCAGTCTGCCGCGGGACATCCGGACCGCCTCCCGCTCGGGCGCCCTGGCCTTGGTCACCTCAGCCATACCGCGCTAGTCCCCGGAGTACCCAAAGAAGAGGATTTCCGCAGGGGTGTCCTGCTGATAAAGAACCACGTAGGTGCCCGACCACCGCCCCCGCCGCAATCGAATGGCCTCGAGGGCAGTCCTGGCTCGCTCCGCGTCCAACCGGGTAGGGCGCTCGCTCCCGAACGTGGCGCCGATCTCTGATCGCGAGAGTGGTGCGACAAAACCGGCGGCGGGCTGCTGGGCGACATCCATGACATCAAGGATCGAATGGGTTCCGGTCTCCCCCGATAGCTCGAGCAACTCCTCGATGCTCGCCGGGCGCGGGACCCCGGGTGGGGCATGGTACTGACCCGCCTGAAACACCTCCTGCCGGAGACGCGCCAACGCCCGGCGGGTGTCGGAGTCAAAGGTCACGAAATACTGCCAGGCGGATGCGCCCATTCTTTTCCCGACTACGTAGACACCCCGGCATCCCGCAGCCGGGAGCGCACCAGGTCTGCCGTGATGCTGTCTCCCACCGCCGCAAGCGCGTCGATTCCGCTCCGCAGCGTTGCGATCTCGCCTTCGGTCGGGGTATGACTCATGCCACGCTGAATCAAGGGCCAGGGATCGGCGAGCTGCCGGGCCGCAGCGGCCAGAACCTGCTCGGAAGTTTGTTGCGAGGCCGCGGCACCGGCGGCAGTGCGGGGGAAGGGACTGTGATTGGACACCTCCGCATCCCGCTCGTATTCAGTGCCGCTCGCAGGCGGCTCCAGGTCCGGGCGCAGCCCTGCAATGAGATGAGACGTCCCGGTCCGGATCGGGTCCGATTGCAGGCCCATGACAACGAAGAGTGCAACGGCAGCAGTCGCCGCGAGGCCGAGGCCGGCAAGGAAGGTAGGACCGGTTACAGGGGAGCTGGTCCCGACACTACCAGCGGTGGTGAGAGCCGAGAAGATCGCGATCAAGAGGCCGATGACGACGATAGCCACCAGAATCCAGAAGATCGCCCGCATGATCTCCTCTTGGTGGGCGCTGGTCCAATCCACAATGCCCCTCAGGAACGCCGCCGCGACGCTCAAGGCGTATGCGCCTCCGGCCACCAGACCGTCGAGAGCGTTCTGGAGCTGACGCTTTGCCCGTTTGAGGTCTTCCTTTATATCATCGAGCAGTCGCTTGAATAACGGATACCATACCGGGTTGAACGGCATCCCTGGTCCGGTGCACCAGTAGATCACCGCCCCGGTGCTGCTCGCTTCGATCCACAGCTGTTTCATCGGATCTCCCCAGAAGGGCCCCAGGTCGAGGCCGCTGCGGGTCACCGCTGCCAGGTTCATCAGCGTAGGGAGTCGCCCGCCGACCAGGGCGGTGTAGGCCAGGTCGTCGAGACCGCCAACACCGAGAGCCATCCGTCGCTGGGATTCGCTGTGCCGTCTCAAGTAATGGAAAGCTTCGATGGTGGCCACCGCACTCCCCGTGGCGGTAGACTTGATTTCCCCGATTTCGGTTACCGCCGGTAGCAATCGCCAGAGGTCGGCGATACCTGGCACCACGCTGATTGGGGGGTAGGGAACCGCCATGGCTAGCTTGGTGGCGCGCGGAATGACCATCTCGGGGATGCCGAGGGTGGCACTGATCTGGCCGTGCGCGATCGTACCTGCGATCCAGGGTGGCAGGGGGATGCGCCAGTTGTGGCAGTTGGTGGGACTGAAATCATGCACCAACCGCTGTACCATCGGCCCGGCGACGCCACTCTGCTGCACCACATGGGTCAACTCGTGTGCGAGAACCAGCTGTCCCTCAGGCGCCGCGGGCTTGTACTCGCCGGCTCCAAACACCACGTCACGGCCAACCGTGTAAGCGCGGGCGCCGACCGAGCGCGCCGACTCCGCGGCGTCCGCACCGGTATAGATCCGCACGTCCCCGAAATCAT
Source organism: uncultured Gemmatimonadales bacterium (assembly GCA_963742755.1). Lineage (GTDB taxonomy): Bacteria > Gemmatimonadota > Gemmatimonadetes > Gemmatimonadales > GWC2-71-9 > CAVVWJ01. Next base: position 73,280 of record CAVUMU010000008.1, on the reverse strand, counting down.
GCCTGAACCTCGGCTCGAAGTAGCTCCGGAGGCTCGGCTCGAGCGGCCGCCCCGGCCCCGGATCAGCCACCCCAGCTTGTGAAACCGGCATCGAGGCGCCGGCCGCCGGCAGCCGCTGGATCACCGGTGGCGCCGTCTTGGAGACCGCGGGGTCGCTCATCCCCATCACCGCGGCCGCCACCCGGTCCGCCTCCTGCTCATCTGGTCGCCCGGCTGATTCACGACGAGCTTGGATTGAAGCCGAAGCCGAAGGAGGTCGCTCTCCTTCTCGTCGCAGCCACAGGGCGACCCGCCTCCGCCGCCGCAGGCGCACTTGCGTTGCAGGACCGGGCCTCGGGTAGTGAGCACCGCTGCCGCCGCGTGGTTCCCCGCCTGGGCGAAGATCGCAGGGAGACCCTGCGCGACGGGTCTTGGCGCCGGCTCATTCCCGCGGGATGCCTGGGCCATCGTCCCGACGTAGGGGGCGGTGGTCTTGATCAAATCCGTCATGGCTTGGAGCCCTACTTCGCGGTCACAGTGGCGTTCGTCGGTACGAAGCTTCCCTTGCCCCGGAGTGCTTCGACAGCGGGTCCGGGACCGGAGGGCCTCGAGCTCGTCTTGGCCGGCGATTGCGCCTCGAACACCGCGTCGAACGTGGAACCCTGGACGATGACCTTCTTCCCTTCAATGGTCGTTTTCCCAGTGAGCTGGTCGCTGTTGAGCTTGTCGATCTTGAGGGTTCCGGTTCCCGGGGTGACGTGCGAGGCTGTGGTGTATATGCATCCCGCCGCCTGCACGTTCTTCTCGTCGCCTTCGAGGCAAGGTGCCTTGGTTCCCACTTTGGTCTTTGCGGCTGAGCCGGAGATGGTGGTGGGTACCGGCGCCGCGGTTGCGGCGCCGAAGCTGGGAAGGAAAGTGACGGTGTCGCTATCGACGATGATCAGGTCGGGCATTCGGGCCTCCGGGCTAGGGCTCGCGCTTCCGCGCCAGCTCGCCAACGGTCACGTGCCTCAGGTAGTGGGCGTCGAGCCCGAGTTGCAGGACGAACATTTGTTCCCGTAGCGTCTCGGCTGCTGCGACGGAGACATCATCCGCTCGTCCCCCGTGTCGGCAACAGGGTGGAAATCACTTCCCATGCCGTCCGTCGATCGGAGTCGGCCACCGAGGTGAGGGCACCGCGGTACGAACCGTGAGGCGCGCCTTGGTCCGCAGCTCCACCGCCTTGGCCAGCGGGATGGCACGAGCTGCGCCCCGGGCCGGTTCGATCTCGGCGAGGGCGCCGATGGTCTTGACCTCCGCCCCGGCCAGGGCTGAGGCATAGGTGTTCCCCACGCCATCCAACAGCAGGGGCGACTCCTTCGAGAGCCAGTGCGAGGGCAGGCCGACCCAGTCGCCGCCGGCGCTGCCGGCACCGGGCCGCAAGGTGAACCGGACCCGTCGCGTGAGTGTGTTTCCGGCTGGGAGCTCCAGTCGGGGGTGGATGACATAGTTGATCAGGTACCCGCTGTCGGGCGCCAATGTGGCATCTCCTCCGAACAGGCCGAACTCCCGAATCACCCGCGGCTCAGGTACGGCTGCGAACCGCGCAGTGGTACCCGAGCCGATCGGTGGGTTGTCGCGCTCTGGTCCCGCGCGCGTCCAGATAGCCGCAGTCGCCCGCGGCGAAGGGATGCCGCTCCCGCTCCGCCCGGAGCCGTGTCGTCGCCGAGCCCGGTGCGGGCGGAGCGCGGTCCCATGCTTCCTCTCCGGTCCCCAATCCGCAGAAAAGCACCCCATGCATGGACGGGTCGTTACGCAACAGCGCCGCAACCACCGGCCAGGTGGTGTGGGTGATGACGTTGCTGCGCCAGCCCGAGTCCCACTCGACACGGCGGTTCTGGTCCGTCACCCGGTCCCGGTAGCATCCCTGCATTACAGCGCCGCACTTCCCGCTAATCTCGGTCGCAGTAAGAACCCACCGGCAATCACGGCGGCCACCACACAAAAGACCTGCGGCAGGGAGAGACCCCACATTTCGGTCCGCGCGTCTCCCCGGAGGAACTCGCTGAAGAAGCGACCAAGCGGATACAGGACAAAGAAGAGGGCGACCAGTGTCCCGTCCGGGCGCCGCGTGTGGCGGAATCGCCGGAGGATAAGAAAACAGAACAATCCCGTACGCCGCTTCGTAAAGTTGAACCGCATGCACGGGCAGAGAAACCGCGCCGGGAGCGATCAGGCCCGCCGCCACGTGGGAGAGCTGCGGTGCACTGCCTTCAGGAAAGCGCACCGCCCAGGGAAGGTCTGATGTGCTTCCGTAGCAGCACCCGTTGACGAAGCATCCGACCCGCCCGACGGCGAGCCCAGCGGCGGCCGCGGGAGCACCGCAGTCGAGCAGTTGGGCGGGGGAGAGCAACTGCCATCGTGCGGCCGCGAGGCGCTGCGACGAAGCCTCCGATGTATGCCCCAGTGCTACCGGTTCCCCCTTCCCAGATCTCCAGTGCGGCGAGCGGCCGCCCCGCAAATTGATCGGGGTGGGTCAGGACGACGTAGAGCCGTGCGGCCACAAATCCGGCAATTGCCATGGCCACTCCGGCCCGGAAGACGCTCGAAGAATCGAGCCCCTTCCGGTCGGCCTCGCTTAGTGCGAGGTAAAACCCGAGCACGATCGCGCCGGCCAGCAGGAGGTCGTAGCCGGGCACGAAGAACCCAGTGCCGATCCGGGATTCCAGGAACTCCACGATGGCGGGTCGCACCGGCGTCTCCGGAGCCCGCTATTTTCCGCGGCCGTTTTCCGCGCGGCCGGCGGACGAGGATCATGCCGAGAGCGCTGGTGCTCAGCAACAGGGCGGTACCCAACGGAGTCTTGGAGCCGCAGCCGGGGCCCGGTGGGTTCACTTGTGTGTGGCTCTGATACACGGCATAGCCGACGTAGGAGTAGGGCAGCAGCAGACGTGCATCCGCCGGCGGCGGGGGCTGGCCGGAATCAGGCTTCAGCGGGAGGGCGTGGAAAACGTCGACGTCGAGCTGGGGCACATTGGCGGCCGGCCTCGAGCACCACCGGCTGCCCCAGAGCAGGGTTACCCGGCGCCATGTATTGGGTGGGCAGCGTTCTCGGATCGCTGATGAAGACGTACAGTGTGAACTTACCGTCCCGGTTGTTCTTGAATTGCCCCACGACGTCATTGACGGCGAGCGCCAGCTTGGTGACGCCCTGAGGCACAATGAAGCTCTTGTCGGCACCGACCACGAAGGCCGTCTTGAAGCCATCGAATGAGCCCACGATAGCGCCGATATGTTCGTTCGGCGCGTAGACCTTCCCACTCAGGAGGAAGCTCTGATTGGTCCGTTCCTTGTTCGACACGGCCGTTGGCGCCGTTGAACAAGCTATCGGTCAGCACCCGCACTCGTCCCTCGGCGACCACGCTGACCAGCTGCCCTTCCTTCACCGGCACGGTGACCGGAGCCGTACCATCCGAGGAATCCATAACGATTCCCCCTGCCTGGGGATCCAGTGTGAGTCCCTGGGGCGGGTTCGGCATCTCCCCGCCGGTCATCTGGAGCACGACGTGGCGGTCCTGACCTGGGCCCATTCTTGAACCGATAGTAGCCGTCCCCCAGGTCCTTAAGTCCTAGCGCAGCGGCGTTCACGATCTGGTACTTCCAGCCTTTCGCAGAACTTGTCTGGAAGATACTTCCAGTGGGCCCTGATCACGAACGTCAGTCTCCGCCCTTATTTCCCGGCCCTGGCGGCTGCGAGTGGTCACGAGAAACGTGTCGGTACGGGTGGACAACTGGGTATAAGTCAGGTTGCGGTAGCGGACGTCGCCTGCGGGATCGAGGTTCACCGGGAACCCGTTCAGCTGGACCTTGAGGCATGAATGGTCCGAATGATTCATGGCGCTCTCGATCGGCTGATAATCCGCGTACTGAACCGGCCACCCAAACGAGAGGTTCTTTACTTGCCCCAGATGATCGAAGCTGACGGACGAATTGGCCATCGTCCGCTGCCCCAGGAAGTCACCCCCGCCCCACGGACGGATCGTGAATTGAGCAGTGCCGGTATTTGGTACACCCACAGTGCTGTTGTCGCTCGGATCTGAAGGGTTGAAGAAGCGAACCGTCGCCGAGAACTGGTTGCGCTTGTTGGCCGGCAGGACGCCGGCGACCCAGTCACCGGCCAGTGGCCGTCGGAACTTGTTGTTGGCCCCGTTCGCATCCGTGGCCGAGATGGCGTCAATGGTCACGTCAGCGCAGGCCGTGAAGTCGACAAGTGCCATCCTGGCTGGCAAGACGTCTCCATAGCCGGGCAAATAGTGCAATGGGGCGGGATCGCTGGAGAGCCCTTCCGGCCAGACCCATGTCTGCCAGACATCACTGCCGGCGAACTCGTGGGGCAGGAGCTTGGCTCCCACCCGAAAGCCGGCGGGTGACAAGCCCAGGGTGGCCGCATCCATCTCGATCTCAAGCTCCCAGAGGTCAGCTTCAGGATCACCGAGTTTGGAATCGTAGTCATGGGCAAACCTGCTTGTGACTCCAGGTGCAGAGAGAGTCGGCGCTCCCCAATTGGTGCCGTTATGGTGGTAGACCTGTACCTGGCTGGGAGCGATGTCGCACGACTCGCCGGTCACGATCGGCGTACTCGGGCCGATCTCGTAAACCAGTGCAAAGTCCCCCACATCGAGGGCATTGCTGTTGTTGGCATCGACATAGAGGGTGAGACGATCCTGACGCTGGAGGTCCGGGTCATACGGAACGTGGATTCCGACGTAGAACTTGGTGAGCGGCGTGCCGAAGCCAGCCAGAAAAATGCTGGGCTTGTCAGCAGGGTCGCCCGGCTCCCCGCCGATTTGCTGGAACTGTCGGCCAACCACTCCGGCCCACCCGGGATCGCCGGCACAGCCGGACGGGCCGGCAGGCAGGTTGGGGCTGACCACGATGCCGTTCACGGTGAGGGCGTTGGTCACCACCGCTATGCATAGTGCCAGCGCGGCGCCGGGAAGGAGAATCATTGCCGCTGCAAGCAGCAGGCTGAGCGGGGTCAACGTCGGTTTTCTCATCACGAGCTCCCCTCCATTGAAGTCCCGGCTGCGCGTCGCACAGCCGCCATCACGCGACAACGAGTCACTAGTTACCGTCGGCGCTTCCCTCGTGGCCGGCGGACGAGGATCATGCCGAGCGCGCTGGTGCTCAGCAGCAATGCGGTACCCAACGGAGTCTTGGAGCCACAGCCAGGGCCGGGCGGATTCACCTCCCCGTCTTTGCCGTCGCTGTGATACACGGCGTACGCCACATAGGAGTAGGGAAGCAGGAGACGCGCGTCAGGCGACGGGGGCTTCTGCCCAGAATCTGGCTGCAGCGGCAAAGCCTGGAACACGTCGATATCGAGTTCCGGCATGTTGGCAGCCGGCTCGGCCACGACCGGTTGCCCTAGCGCGGGGCTGCCTGGCATGAGGTACTGGGTGGGCAACGAGGGCGGGTCGCTAATGAAGACGTACAACGTGAACGCGCCGTCCCGGTTGTCACCGTACCCTCGCACCATGTCGTTCACGGCGAGCGCCAGATTGGTAGCGCCAGGTGGTACGACTATGCTCTTGTCGGCCCCGACGACGAAAGCTGTGCTGAACCTGTCGAACGATCCGACAATGGCGCCGATATATTGATGTGGCTCGTAAACATTCTTGCTCAGGAGGAACTGCCGATTCTTGTATTCCGCATCGCCACGGCCATTGGGGCCGTTAAAGGTGCTGTCGGGCATCACTCGGATGCGCCCTTGGGCAATTACCGTGACCATCTGGCCCTCTTTGACGGGCAGGGTCAGCGCGGGAGCGCTGTCGGTCGGATTGAGGATGGCGCCACCCGCGCGGGGGTCCAACGTGTACTGCTGCGGCGGGTTCGGCATGGTCCCCCCGCTCATCTGGAGGACGAAGCGCCGGTCTTGATCCGGCCCCATTATGAACCGGTAGTAGCCGTTCCCCAGGTCCTGAGCGCCTAACGCAGCGGCGTTGACGATCTGGTATTTCCAGCCGTTCGCAAACTGGTCGGGGAGATTCTTCCATCGTGCCCGCATCATGAATTCGATCTCACCCCTGGTCCGGAGCTCGGGGTTTCGCGTGGTCACGAGGAATGTGTCGATGCGGGTTGAGAGCGGGGGTGTAGGTCAAATTGCGGTATTGGACGTCGCTGGCCGGGTCGACGTTTACTAGAAATCCGTCAAGCCGGACCTCGAGGCATGCATGATCCGAATTTACGACCATGTCCGTCTCGATTGGCTCGTACTGCACGTACGTCTGCGGCCAGCCAATCGAGATCGTCTTGGTCTGGTTCAACCGATCGAAGCTCATGGTTTCGCTGGCCATGACCTGTTCATTCTCAACCTTACCACCACCCCACGCCCGAATTAGGAACTGTACTTTTCCCGTATTTGGGATGGTGGTAACCTCTCCGGGATCGCTAGGATTGCCGAAGTGGACCTCTGCGGTGAACTTGTTTTGCTTGTTCAAGGGTAGGGTGGAGGACGTGAGTGAAGTGCCGACCCAATCACCCAATTTTGGCCGTGTAAATGTGTTGTTGCCCCCAGCGGCACCCGTTGCCGAGATCGTGCGAATGGTCACATCGGCGCACTTGGTAAACGTCACCTCTGAAAGTGATGATGCCTGATCAAAGCGGACGTCTCCGTACCCCGGCCCCCAGTGCAATGGAGCCATGTCCGTGGTGAGCCCCGCAGGCCAGATCCAGATCTGGTGGAGATCGCTGGTGTTAAAGTCGTGTGGGATCAGCTTCGCCCCAATCCGGAACTTCGCCGACGACAAGAACGGAGAAGTGCCTGGCGTCCCGAGAGTGGTGCCCGCGTCGATCGCGACTTCCAACTCCCAGACCCCGCTTACAAGATCCGTCGAAGTGGCCTCCATGTCGTATGCGACGCTGGTTGAAATGCCGGGCGGCGGGCTTGTTCCCGGTTTCCAGGATCCGTCGAACAGATAGATCCGCGTCAGTCCAGGAGCTATGTTGCAGGCCTCTCCTTTATCAACGAGCTGCAGCTGACCGACGTCGTACACCAAAGCAAAATCGCCTTTGTCCAGTACCTGGTTCCCGGTAGCGTCGAAGTAGAGCGTCAACTTGTCGTTATTATCGAGGCCGCGGTCGTACGGGACATGGATCCCGACGTAGAACTTAGTAACAGACGTGCCACCGGTCGGGGCGTATCCCGCGAGGAAGATGGTTGGCTTGTCGACCGGGTTGCCGTAAATCTTCGAGGACGGGTCGGCCGACGACCCCTTCCCAGCCCAAGTCACCCTTGCACGGCCCTGGGGCACCATGTGAATCAGCCGGACTCACGACAACCCCATTAACGTCCGGGGCCTTGGTTACAATCGCCACACACAATGCGACGGCTACTCCGGGAACTACGATCATAGCAGCCGCCACCAATAGGCTACGCGGGGTCAACGTCTGATTGTTCATCGCGAGCTCCCCCTCCATTCAATTGCCAGCTACGCCATGCGCAACCGCTTATACCACGAGCTTGGGCTCGATCCGTTCTGTCACCATGCTGCCGTCGACGATTCCGGACGCGGTCAGAACCAACGTGGCTGTAATAGCGCCTGGCATTGGCTCGACGGTTGCTACGAACGACGTGACGCCATGAGGTCCGACCTCGATCGGCGTGTTTCCTCCGAAATCCGGGAAGGGGAGCGTCCACGGCGCCGGCGGTACCGCATCCTTGAACGCCTGGGTTAGGGCCAGTGACACGGTGCCATCGCTGTCATTTCGGGCGTCCACGCTGATGTCCGTCAGGCCCGTACCCGGCAGCCTGATAGTGTTGGCCACGGCGTCGAATGTCGCAGGCGGGCTCACTTCACCGATCTGGAGCCGGATCTTGCTTGCCGGGGCAGGCGCATCGGCCCCCTCGGTGAGCGTGAGGAGCTGCGTCGTGGTCGTGAGCTCCAGGGGGTTGTGATCCGACGTCACCTCCAGCTGAAGGCCAGACGAGCTGCCAGCGGCGCCCACAACCACCTCGATGAAGATGGTTGCGACGGCTCCCCCTGCGCCGATGGGGATGCGATTTGCCGGTATCGGTTGACGATTGTTGTCGACTACCCGCCGGGTCCATCCCGCCGTAGGCAGAATCTTCACCGTGTAGGTGTCGGCAAGCGTTGCAAAGCTCTTAGCCGTGAACTCAAACGTGACTGTCTGGCCCAGGTTCAGCCTGCCGGCTGGGGACTTGCTGAGGAAGACGTCGATGCTGCCGCGCGGTAGCGATGCGCCCGCTTCACCGAACACGCGGCCGATCTCCTCCTGCATCAGCGTCGCGGCAGCAAGGTCATCCGTCTCCAAGGCCGGAAGAAGACCTTTGTTCGCCCCGATCAAGGGGTCGTGCAGGCGCTGGTCCAGGCGTTCGAGAAAGTGACGGTAGGTGGCGTACTTCTTTGGCGTACCGCCAAGGTTCAAGACGACGTCCCGCCAAATCCCCAGGAACGCATTTTCTGCAGCGTAGAGCTGGGACAGCACTCCAAGCGCTCCTTGGTTGGCGAGCACGCTGCTGCCAAGGAGAGCGAGCCCTGCTTCGGCCGGCCTGGTGATATGGGTAGCTGCCTGAATCCCAAGAATCTCGGCCGCGGTCATATTGGTGCTGATGGGGTTGAACTCGGTGGTCAGGTAACGCACGAAGGCCTGGACGTTATTCCGGGTGGTCTCCAGCATTAGCCGAAAGCGCGGGTTGTCCACCACCAGAGTCCCTACGTTGTTGAATACCTCGATGCGGCGACGGATCGAGAGTTGAGTGTCGCGGAGGTCCTCGATCATTGGCCCGGTGATACGATCGTTCCCGCCGAGCCGGCGAAGCCGGGCCAGTCGATAGAACAGGTGCCCGGCGGGCGGGTTATCCAGCAGGGCGAGATCGCCCGGAACCTGCGCCACCCGCACCACCCACTCCCGCATGACCCGCACCGTGGTTTCGATCCCAATGCGGGCGTCGACCATCGCATTGTCCTCCACCGCATTGACCTCTCGTTCCCAGAGGTCCAGGTACACGATCGATTCGGCGGCGCCACCTGGCGTCGTGAGTGCTGGAAGCGGAGGAGTAAGATCCGGGTCACCGAAGTGCGGCTGCGTGGTGTAGCGGACGTCGGCGTCGTTGACCGTCACCTTGCCGCCCACGATGCAGGTGCCCTGGCGGATGCCGAAATCGTTGGCGGCGTTCACCGGAAAGATGTGGAAGCCATCGCTGCCGGCCGGCACGCCATCACCGATGAACCAGGTGCCGACGGTTTCCAGCTCGTGACGGCGCAAGTCCTCCAACTCGTTCCAGTCGGCATCCAGCAGTGGTACACCCTGCTGGAGACGCACGCCGACGTAGCGCTTGGCGACGGAATCCTGGAGGCGGGCCTGGGGGTCGCGTGAGAAGTTTCCCATAGTGGTCGACTCAGCCCAGCGGAGCAGCGGATGAAGGAACGTTACGGCACGTCATCGTCCCATTCCTCGTGAACCAGCGTATCGTCCTCGAGCGTTTCCTCGATCACGTCGCTATCAAGCGGCCACACATAACGGACAGGCGCGGGGCGGAATGGCTCCAGGAAGCTCGCCGCCCTCTGTACCCCCGCGGCAATCTGGCCGGCGTCGCCCACATCCGGCTGCACCAGCAGCCCTACGGCATCCCGGGCGTACCAGTCATCGGGATTGGTGCCCGTGTCGTACACGTAGTGAACGTGGTCGTTGAACGTCCCCATCTCGTCCAGCATGCTGGCGTCATCCAAATCCAGCGTCCGGGAGCGATACCATGGCACCCGCCGTTGCGAGGTCCAGAACACGTGGAGCTCGCCGGCCCCGTCCACGTACCCGGTCGGTTCCTTGTCCGCCGTGACCTCCGGGCTGAGCCGGCTGGGCGCCTGCCAGTTGGCGCCGTCGTGCACCTGCACCCAGATCTGCCACGGTCCGCCCCGGTTCGAATGGAAGAACAACCAGACCGCGCCCACCCACGACTACCGGCCAGGGGGCCTCGTCGCGGCCGCTCGTCGGAAGGGGAGACCCGCGCGGGAGAGCTCAGGGACGCTTGGGGACCGAAGACCCCGCCGAGTCACCACTTGCCACCAGATCTCCCGGCGGTCCCCCATGTCGCGGCACCAGAAGAGCCACACCTCGCCACCCACAACTAACGCGGCCGGAAAGCTGTCGTGCAGCCAGTCGTGCGCCGGATCGGTCTTCTCGATTCGGGCAGGCGCGCTCCAGGTCGTGCCCGTTCGGCGGCGATGCCACAAATCGCGCGGACCGCGGCGATCGGAATCCCAGAGCAGCCAGAGCGGTCGGTGCCATCGCGGACGACCGTCGGATGCCGGTCGTCCCGGGCATGATCGGTCAGCCGATGCTGGCGTCGAGCTGGCAACCGGATCGGCGGCAGCGGTCAGTAGTCGAGGTCCAGATATCACGGGATTCCCCCCGGGTGGAGGTCCAGAAGAGCCGGATATCCGCGCCGTCTCGACCGCAGCGGGCGCCTCATCGCTGTACTCCGCGTTGGGGCCATCGTCCGGCGCGCCATCCATCACCCGCCGAGGCTCCGCGTCGACACCGGGGCGCTGGTACCAGCAGCTCCCTTCGACCATCACGATCGGAGTGCCAGATGACCCACGGCGTGCCCCCGACCGCAAGCGCCACCGGTCCGCCGTCCATCCAAAGTGGTGAGCGACAGGGGTGCGGGCGCGTTCCAGCCGGCTGGGTCACGGGTGATCTGCCAGATTTCCCAGATCCGCACGTCCTCTGGGGCGTTGGTAAGAAGGACGTTGTGCACGAATTCCTTCACCCGGCTGGGCCACCCGGTGACCCGATTGATGAGCGCCGGCGGATTGCGAAGGGTGCCCACGCCGCCGAACAACTCCGGCGCAAACCCGATGTCCTGTCGCTGGGTGTTTTCGGGATCCGGTCAGGTCGGGCAGCCACCCGATCATCCGGGCGAGGTGGGGCAGGAGGTCCGCGCGTACGGCCGCGAGGTCGTGGCGGCTCGCGATGCCGTCCACCTGGCCGCGCAAGTGGTCCACGCCCAGGCCGAACGCCGCGAGAAACTTGTACAGCTCACGGCCGCCGCCCGTGCGGGTGGGATCGACGTCCTCGACCTGGTACACCGGCGGGAGCAGGCGGTACATCAGGTCGTGCGCTCCGTAGGCCCCGGTAGCGAGCGCGCTACCTCGCGCCGGCTCGGCCGCCGGCGCGCCGGGGCCGAACAGGCGATAGTAATAGACGACTCCGGGCTCCAGGTCGCCGTCATCCACGGTGAAGGTCCATTCGGTGATGCCTGCCTCGGCGATGGCTTCGCTACGGATCGTCAGTCGTCGGCTAGGGGCGGGACCGTTGACGATGGTTTCGAACCGGCGACCCGTATCGCTCGACGACGTGACTTCTCGCCGGCACTGGAGGTATTCCACCTCGAGTGCCGGGCCGCTTGCTGGCTCCCACCGGAATACGGGTAGCTCGGTCGGGGAGGTTTCTTCGGGGTCGTAATCGAAGAACGTGACTAAGCCACGAGACACCTCCGGGCCCCCGCCGGGCTCGGCGAAGATCTCCCATTCCTGGACTCGCGTGAACGGTGGAGTGGCCGGGCCGTCGGATGTGGTGATCCGGGAGATGTCGTCCAATTCGGTGCGCTGCAACGTGCCGGATGCCGCATCGAACACACCCACCACTGCGCGGATGGGCTCTGCCGCTCCGACGTAGTACTGCTCCAACACTCCCTGGAGCAGCCCGCCCTCGGCGCCGGTGTTGGTGCTGGTACAACGATGGCGCTCTATTCTGCCCCAGGGGACCGCCGGAGCTCCAGGCTGGAACAGGTCGTCGAGGTCCACCACCGTATAGCCGTCGGCGACCTCGGCGGGGAAGCCCCGGCGCCGGCGTACCAGCCGGAAGGACGGCCGCGCCGCGCCCGGCACTCGCTCCAGCCAGGAGAGCCGGATCCGGCCCGGGCGCAGATCGGCGGCGACACGAAATTCACGCGGCACCGACGCCTCCAGTCACCTGTGTAAAGGCGATGCCCGTTGGATGTCCCGCGACCGGGATTTCAGCCCATTCGAACGTAACCTTACCCGATTCCGGCAAAGGGGTGGCGCTGTTGGGCCTTGCGAAGCGCGTAACGTTCACGGCGTTGACGCCGGGAACAGCTTCGATTGCCTCGTAGATCTTGCTGAGGTACAGCACGTCCTGGAACCGCCGTTGATCGAAACTCATGAATCGTTGGATGGCACCTCGGCGGCCTGACGCACCTGCTGCTGGAAGACGTATGGCTCGACCTCGAGCTCACCGTCGATGAAGACGGGCACGTACACCGGGTCAGCACCTCGAGGATGCTGGTGAGCATCCGCTTCTTCTCGAAGTACCGCAGCAAGTCCTGCTTCAGCGTGTCGGTGGGATAGCCGCCGCTGGCGGGGGCGATATAGAGCTCGATCCGGTTCCAGCTCGGCGCCCGGGCTCGGGCTTTCCCCACTCCCAGACTCAGGGCGTGACTCTCGAATCCTGGGTCGTGACCGCGCGGTCCATCGAGCGGAACTGACGCGGTGCCCGGGCCGCTGCATCCTGGACCGACTCGATGTCCATGCCGCCATTGGCCGCCTGTTCATTGGAGGTCTTCTTGAGGCGGGGGCTAATCGTGGTCACGGCCTTGACGATCGTGCCGGGAGGCACATTGCCCTTGATGCCTCCGCCGACCACTATCGGCAGTGATGTTATTGAGGCCGCGGCGAGGGGCGTGGCCGTACCGGTTGTCCCCGAAGGTGACCCAGGAGTACTCCTCGGCGTCGCGACGCAGGGTGAAGTGCAGGTCGGCGCCGCGACTGTGCAGCAGGGTTTCCTGCCGGGTCCACGACGCTGGCACCGCCGCCCTCGTCTACCGTGAGCACCAGCGAGCCATCGATCAGGGGCTTTTTGGCCAGTCGGAACTGCTGGCCGGCACTCCCGTCGGAGGACCCCACGATCTCGTCGTCGATCTTCTGGTCGACCTGAACGACCGGTAGCGCGTCGTAACGGCGGTACTGCTTCTGGTCGGGCCAAGAGACGATGGGCAACAGGCTGGTATCCAAGGGCATGTTCGGTCCGAGGTAGCGAAAGTGGATCGGCTTATTGTCGATCTTGATCTGGGTGTCGAACTCGGCGTTGAGCGGTATTGTCACCAGGCCGGGGTCGTCCGGATCGAAGAGCAGGGTGAGGTCGGCGGAGGCAGGACGGGAGGGCCGCAGCTCGTAGCCAATGAGCCGGAGCAGATTCACCAGGCTGCGGCGCTCGACGGCGGTGTCGAGGAATCCCTCGTTCAGTGCGCGGTCGGTGTAATACAGGACTATGTCCCCCATGTAGGCGAACAACTCGGTCAGCACCACGCCCGCGTCGTTGGGTGAATGGTCGGTCCACTGAGGCAGCCGCTCGCGGGCGACATCCAGCAGCTCAGCTACCAGGGACTGGTAGTCCTTGTTGGTGTAATCGATCCGGGGGGCGCGATCGGGGTCATCAGACGCCCCGCGCGCCGAGGGGAAGCGTCATGAGGCCGGGCTGGTGGGAGCGCCGCACCTCATAGGCTAGCTCGGCTACCAGGGTGGCGCGGGCCGGATCGCTCTCTTCGGCAACCACCGTGACTCCCTGCAGCCGGATCCGGGGCTCCGTCTCGGTGACGGCCTTACCGATGCGATGCTGCGCCAGCGCGCGCAGGATGTCATCGTTGGGGTCCTGCACCAGATCCCTGAGCCCTCCACCGTACGATCGCCGCATCACCCGCTCTCCCGGATTGGTTTGCACCAGCTGCATGATGTTGTCCCGCAGCTTCTCCGCGCCCTCGGCCAGCACCACGCCGCCGCTGAGCTCGTCGATCCGAAAGGGAAACGCGATGCCCCGGGGCTCCCGGTCGGGGTCCAGTACGGTGCGGGCAGGGTCGAGCCGGGGCGCGGTCATGGGATTACTCCAGCTTCACTTGCTCGAATCGATGGTGATCTTGCGGCCCTTGCCGAGGCCGTCGAGCTCGATGCCATTCGAGCTGAGCGTGATCTTATTCTTATTGACGTCTTCGACCACGATCCCGTTCTTGTCGAAGGTGATCTTGTTCTTGCTCTTCCCTTCGAGTACCACGACCTGTTCGGCGTTGTCGGTATCATCGATCAGGATGACATGCCCCGCCTTCGTGCGGATGATCTTCTGGTCCCGGGTGGGCGCCCCTCCATCGTGAGTCTTGGGGGGGGCGTCTTTGGGGTACCACACGCCCGACCAGATGGCGTCATCGATCTCACCCCCGGCGAACTCGACCCACACGTGGGCCTTCGGCTCGGGCACGATGAAGAACCCCGGCGGGAGGCATGGACGGGCGATGGCCTGGAGCGCACGGTCGCCCGTCCCGGAGGGATCCTCCTCGAGAATGCCGTCGACCTCGACCAGGACCTCGCCGCGGTGGTCGGCATTGTCAGGGGGGTCGTTGTTAAGCACCACCCCGGCGTACTTGCCGTAGTATTTCCGGGTCGCCCCGACCTCAGGCTGGGTGGCGGCCGCGGTCATGCAGCAGGTCCTAGCGTCGGCATTCGAACTCCGTTCGGAAGCCACGGCTGTTGATGGTGTGCCGTACCTGGGTCAGGAACCATTTGCCGGAGAAGTGTCCGCCCACATCCAGCACGCCCACGGTGCGCTGGGCGCGGAGCCGGTAGTTGCCTGGGCAACACCGCTCGCCTCCATGCCCAGACGCTGCGTGCTGAACTGATTCCGGAGCCGCTCGGCGAGGTCGCCGGGGGTGGTGAAGGTCGGAACCACCTCACGGACGACCGTCCCCAGCTCCAGCTCCAGCGCCTGCCGGGAGGCCTGCGCCGCGCCGGCAAGCATCTCGAGCCGGGGAGCGCGTGCCGGATGGCGCGCGGCAAAGGCAGCCAGGTTCTCGTCCAGGAAGGGGTCTTCCAACTCGCTCACGTCGTCGTCATCGGCCGGCGCAGCGGAGATCGGAGTTCCCGTCTCGTACTCCATGCCCGCCAGCACGCGTGGCAGCTGAATCCGGCCCACGTCGCTCGAGGGGGTGAAACTGAGGAGGCGATTCTCGACGTCGCAGCGCCCGTAGTAGAGGGTCACCTCTGGATCGCCGTCCACCAGGCTCCGCTCCGCCCGAAACTCCAACTCCTCACCAGCATCTCCTGGAACGGCAGCCATGGCGCACCCGTATTCGGTGGCCAGCCGGAGCAGGAAGGCGAGATCGGTTTCCTCGCGCTGGCGGATGCCGTTGCCGGGAAAGTTGGGGTCGCCCAGGACGTCGACCGCGACCCCCGCGAATCGGTACGGTGGCGCGCCGGCCACCTGGCTCACAATGGCCGACAAGGTCATGTCGCGAAACGCGCGGTTGCGTTCCTTCAGCCCCATGGCCATGGACCCGTCGTACGCCTGAATACTGAGCGTCGGGACGCCGGTCTCCGGAAAGGTGCCGTCGACCTGATAAATCCGTCCCAGGAAGACGAGCGCGTGGTCGTCGTCGGTTCCGACCTCGACCTCGACATCCATCCCTTCCTGTATGGCATGCCCGAACACCTTGAACGGATCGTTCATCTCGATGGTGACCTTGGCCGGCTGGGACGAACGCTGCTCTACGATCAAGGAGCCGATGTCGTTGGAGAGATCATAGGTCGCTCCCGGAGCGGTGATGCCGATGCGGTAGTACAGGTCGTTTGCCACGAGCTATCGCCCTCCCTTGCCGGCGCTCATCCGCGTCGCAAGGCGCAAGGGCGGAATGGCGATCGTCTGACCCGCGGCAAGCTCAAACGACCTGAGTCCCGCGTTTGCGTCCGCGATTCGCCACCAGAGGTCTTCGCGCCCGTAGTACTTCCAGGCGAGGAGATCGAGGGTTTCGGCACCAACGACCGTGTGGATGATGCTGTCGGGGGGAAGCGGATCGGTCGCGGGCGGACGCTGCGCCAGGCTCACCCGGTCGTCAACCGCGATGGTGGCCAGTCCCCGGTATCGCGACGAAGGAGCTTGCGCAGTCGCCATGTCAGAACGGGCTCACATTCAGGATGCCAAGCGCCGCCAGCATATTGCGATGTTGCTTGTCGAACTCGTAGAGCCCGCCGTCCTCGATCACGGAGAGCGTGACTTTCACATCGGCCCGCACCGGAGCCAGGAAGCTGTTGAACTGGGTCTCGGTAACGGTGATACCGGTGACAACGCACTCGAGGATTCTGGTGCCGAAGCCGAAGATGCAGGTCGGAGGGGCAGCCAGCCGCTTGCCCTGCGGTTCATCGCCGAATACCGAGGCGAGCGAGCCCCACGCGTCCTCCATCGGATAGAGGAAGGAGCGCAGCTTGGCGAGCTCGGTCGAGATACCGTTGTCGAGCCCCAGAGGATTGAGCTTGTTGGTGCCCTGTTCCATCCCGTGCAGCTTGAGATCAAAGCTGATGGTGCGATCCCCGCCGCCGGTGTATGTCTTCCCCGGCGCGGTGCACAGGTCGCCCTGGGTGTCCTCATACTTCACCGCCTTGTTGTCACTCACGGTTTCCGGGTTGAACTGGAACGTGAGAATGAGAGGCGGCAGAACCTCGAGGTTTGCCATAAAGCCACGGAGTACTTGCTTCTCGTCCACGGAGCTGCTCCTCACCGCAGGCGACCAGCCCGGAACCGTTCCTCCCGGGCCAGGGCGCGTAGACGAGTGATCACCTGGGCGACCATCCGATCGGTGACCTCGGGTGAAAGGCCAGCCGGGACTGGGGGCGCGCTACTGCGGGCCGCCTCGGCGGGCGGTGCAGGGGCAGGCGCTGCGGCTCTGGTGCGCCGGGTCACTTCGCGCTCCACCAGTCGAGTCAGCTGCGGCCATACGGTGGCGACCATCCCGGGACGCCAGGCGAGCAATTGAGCGGGTTGCCGGGCGGTGGGTGACGCGAGTACACCGGCAGCGTGGCACGCCTGCGCTGCGATGGGTTCGGATCGGGCCGAAACGCCACGCTCTCCTCGGCGCCCCCTGCTTCGATAGGCAGGCGCAGGGCCAGCCTGCCCGGGTCCCTCAACCTGGCCCCCGCTGTGGCGCGTGACCGCGGCCGGCTGGCCGGCGCGCAGCGACTGCACCGGATCGTTGGCCGCTGGCACCCGGGTTGCCGCGCCGCGTAACGTCGAGCTGTGTACCAGCTGGGAGCCGAGAAGCGGGCCGGCGGACTGCGCGGCGAGCCGCGCTCTGTGCCTGGCCCCGATTGGAAGCCATGACCAATTCGGGAGCGTCGCTGGTAGAGCTGGTGGGGCCAGGCTATTCCCGGCGCCCATTCCCGGTTACGGGAGTCGCCCGGGCACTGGATTGGGTGGGTACAGAGGGCTCTGGGGGCCGGCGACGCGTCGCACTGGCATCGGGGGGAAGCGGTTGGCGGCCCAGCAGGTCAAATGCCATCGCCACCGCGCTGCAGACGCCAGTGCAGTGCGAGCGAGGCTCGAGCGGTGGCACAGCGTCCATACGCGACCGCGGTCGCCAGGCGAGAAGTCGCACATCCGGCGACGAGCCGCGGCGCGCGGCCGAGCCCCGCGCGGCGCGCCGAGCGCCGGAGGGTCTCGGCCAGCCGCAACGGCACGTCATAAGGGAGGTATCCGCTAGTGGCGGCCACCGGTCGCCTCCAGCTCGCGGTTCTCCGCCTCGATCCGGCCCGCGAGGAGCTGGACATACGCTCGCCGCGCCTCGATGTCCAAATCGAGGATGTCGCGCCACGACCAATGCAGGTGGTAGGCCAAGTAAAACACCTCCTGCCGGAGGCTGTCGCCTCCGGCTAGCTCCCGACGAAAAAATCGGCGACGTCCGCCACGGCCTCGAACTCGAGTCCGCATGCCGGGCAGTCCACCCGGCGTTGGAACTCGACGCCGGGCGTCGCCTGTTCGAACGCGTGCTGCAGTCGCTGCCGGTCACCCAGGGGCAGCTCCCGAAGGATCTTGACCCCGTAGCCCTCGAGCGCCGCTCGCGGCAGAGACCCAAATTGGCGGATGCAGCGCAGCAGCAGCGCGTCCCGCGCCTGCAACAGATCGGTGTCTGCCAGACGGGCTACGAACGCCTCGTCAGTGCCGCGTGGCAGACGGGCAATCACCTTTCGATGAGTGGCACCGGTGCGGTCCTGGAAGCCGTCCTCCAGCTCCACCGCCAGGTCCGCTGGCTGTTCGTTCTCTCCCAGTCGCCGGACGGAGAAGGTGGCGAGGTCCTCCGTGCGCCGCACCACCGTCTCGCAGGCGGGGCAGGCGTACACGGCGCGCCATTCGTCGCCGAACGTGATCCGCCGCACTTCGTACAGCAGGTAGTTGCGGTCCGCGGAGGTCAGCTGCGCGATGAGCGCGGCGTCCACCGGCGCAAATGATCCCAAACGCGTCACGCAGCGCTGCAACAGCCGGGTGACCAGTTCAGCGCCGGTGAGGCTGGTGTCGTACAGCACTGCCTCGTCGCTGCCGCGGAGCTTGCGCAAGGCGGCGTCGCGGTGAATGCGCCCCTCGGCATCGGTATACCCGACCGGGAGGGACACGGTGACCGTGTGCGGCGGCGCGAACTCCAGCAGCTCGGTGTTGTCCATCGCTGTATTCTCAGACACGGTGCATGCGCTCGATTGCGAGCACGATCGTCTGAGTCAGTAAAGTGTCGGCCTTGGCATCGAAGTCGGCGAACTTGGAGGACTTGATCCAGGCGCCCTCGAAGGCAAAGCGGAGTACCTCCTGTCCGAAATGCTTCTTGATGACGGACCCGTTCTTGCGCACGGTAGCGGCGGTACCCGTTCCATCGACCAGGAACATGGTCTGCCACCATTCCTTGAACTTGGCGTCGGTGTCGGTGCCATCCATGTGCCGCTCGAGGGTAAGGTCCCCGTACTTGATCATCGTCGACGGGATCTTGTGGACGAAGGGGGAGCCGCCATCCGGCTGCTCGATCGCTTCGACTTCGCCTTCGGTGAGGCCGGTTACTTGGTGATCCCCGGGCTGGGGATGTTCTCGATCTCCACCACAAATTCGTGGGTGCGAAACGCTTCGACAAAGGCGGGGGTGGTCATCGTGCACTCCTCCTGACGTTTAGTCCGACGCCGAGCTCTTGCCTTCCTGTTGCCCGACGACGATCACCACGGTTTCGGCCGGCCGGCTGGGATAGAAGTAGACCTCCAGCGTGAAAATGCCCTGCTGGATGTTCGCCGGCGGATTATTCTCCTCGTCGCACTTGATGGTGAACACGTCATCGGCCTTCCCGGGCCCGAAGGCGCCCTTGCGCCAGAGCCCCATCAGGAACGGCCGCACACTATTGATCGCCACCTTCTGCCATAGCTCTTCCGTATTAGGCTCCTGCACCACCCAGCGGAGGCTCCGGCGGAGGGAGCTTTTCACATAATTGAAGAGCAGGCGAACATTTACGTAGTACCACAGCGGGTTGGTGCTGAGGGTGCGCGAACTGTCCACCACGAAACCTGCCCCGGGCACGAACCGGATCGCGTTCACGCTGCCATTCTTCACCAGATCGGTATGGTCGAGGTCACCGATGCGGCGCGAAGCGTCCAGCGCTCCGCGCACCAGGGCCTGCACTCCCGCCGGTGCCTTCCAGATCCCGCGCTCCGACTCCGTCCTCGCGTACACCCCCATCACGTGCCCCACGGGGGAACCCAGATCTGGCCGCCGGTTTCCTTGGCGACCTGGATCCAGGGGAAGTAGATGGCGCCGTACACCTTGTTGGCGCGGAACTGGGCTCCGTAGGTGATGGCGGATTCCAGATTGTCATTCTGCGACGTGAAGCCCAGGTAGACGCACTCACCCCGATTGGCGCAGTAGGTCAGCGCGTCGTCGACCACGGTCTTGGTATTGACCTCGGGACAGCTCAGCAGTTGGACATCGTACGCATCGAAGCGCGACCACTCCTCAGTGATGGCGGCCTCCAGCCCGGCGGCGTCGAGTTCGTCGTCCGCGCCGTCCTCGAGCGGGACGAAGGTCGCGGTGTCGTCGACGTCTGTGGTGTCCGGATTGTTGGCCGACGCGGCGGCCACCTGGATATACCTTGAGCCCGCAGCACTGTCATTGATCGTCGCGAGGGCGCCGCGGCCAGGGGCAACCGGAGCCGCCGCGTTGGTCAGGCGCTCCCAGGCCTCAACGTCCTTGCCGTCAAAGCGGACGAAGAGGTCGAACGTATCCGGCACGCTCGGATTATCCGCGATGCGGATCGACACCCGGTTCCCCCAATCCCCCGGGTCTTCTTTGTTCAGGTATGCGGCGGTAACCGTCAAATCATCGAAGGCCTTCGTAGCCGCGGTCGCCTCGTCTTCGTCCACTATGCGGCTGACATAGGCCAGGCCTCCGCCGTTGTCGAAAAAGCCTTTGAGGGCGTAGTACCCGAACGCTCCATCGATCGGTGGCCCGAGGGCCTCCTTCACCTGACCCATCCCGGTGACGCGGTAGACCTTGAAAGGCACGCCGCGAGCCGAGCGGATGAGATATGCCCCGATCGAGACCGCGGCCCCGACAATACTGGGTGTAGCCTTGCCGTCGGTCTCGAGGACGTTGATTCCGATGTTGAACGCCATGTCTTACTCCCTCCTCTCAGGGCTTCTCCGCCAGGTTCTCCGCCTCGACCACGATCTGCTCGACCACGCGGCCCAGGGCCGGCACCGGATCCAGCCACATCCCCAACGTCACCACGTAGTTCAACGATGGCCTCAGCTCCTGATCCAGCGCCTTCCAGAAGTCGGGCATATTCTTGGTGGCATCCGGTGTGGCGAGCACCGTTGGGAACGGCGGCGGCTGGTTCACCATGCTGCCTTTCAGGTCCAGGGCAGGGATGCGACGGTTCTGGAGCAGCACCAGGAGCGTCTGGCTCAAGAGCCGGTGCTCCTCCAGCACGGGGTCTGTCTGGGCGATACTCCAGGCCGTGATGCTATAGGCGCAGTCGATCCGTACCGGCGGCCGCACGCGGGTCGCGCTCAGGCGGTCGGCCGAGCGAAGGGTGAGCGGCTCGAAGGTCCGCAGGTCGCTGTTCTCCCGCACGTCGTACAGGTAGCAGTTCACCGTGAGCTTATTCAGCTGTTGTCGCCACTCGGAGTCGGGGATGTCGAACTTGACCTGCGCTCCCGCCAGGAGCGAGCCGCTTGGCGCGTGGTTCTTGAGCAGTGCGGCTATGGTATCGTCGAGGTCGCGAATCATCGCGCGCTCTAGTTCTCCATGAGCGCGAAGTAGCCCCCGAAATCCGATTGGGAGCACACCCGGCCCAGCTTCTGGTATTCGCGCTTGATGCCGCGGATGACGTGCGTCATCGTCACTCGTCCGCCATCGGCCGCGGCGGCAAACGCCGCTGAGATCGCCGCGTTCCGTATATCGCCGCCGGTCAGCTTGAACTGCCTCGCCAGGAAGTCCACATCGAGATCAGCCAGCGGCGTGGTGGCAGGCCAGCAACGCTGCCAGATGGCTCGCCGCTCCGGCTCCTCCGGGTAAGGGAAGTTCACGATGAATGCGAGCCGCCGGACGAACGCCGCGTCGAGGTTATGTTGAAAATTCGTGGCCAGAATGGTGAGCCCGTCATAGCTCTCGAGCGCCTGAAGCAGGTAGGACACCTCGATGTTAGCATAGCGGTCGTGGGCATCCTTCACCTCGGTGCGCCGGCCGAACAGAGCATCCGCCTCGTCGAAGAACAGAATCGCGCTGGTGCCCTGGGCTTCGCGGAATACCTGTTCCAGAGCCTTCTCCGTCTCGCCGATATACTTGGATACGACGGCAGGAATCTCGACCCGATAGAGGTCAAGCCCGCCCAGCGCAGCGCCAATGACCTGCGCCCCCATGGTCTTTCCAGTCCCCGGTGGACCCGCGAACAGGGCCGCGACCCCCTTGCCGAGCGGGAGCTTCCGCGCGAAGCCCCAGACGTCCAACACCGTCTGGCGGTGGCGCACCCGGTCGCACAGTTCCCGCAGATGCTGGAGCTGGTCGGCGGGAAGGACGATGTCCTCCCAGGTATAGGCGGGCTCGATCCGGGTTGCATATCGCGGGAGGGCCTTGGTGGCCTGGGCCCGGGCGCCGGCGAAGAGGTCATGGGGCCTGAGGCGGGGCTGCTCCGGGTCGCGCCACCGCGAGGCCGCGGCCGCACGGGCGACCGCGCGTTCGATGGCAGCTCCGTCGAAGCGGAAGGCCTCAGCCAGCAGCGTCGCGTCCTCTTCGTGGAGCGTCAGCCCGCGCGGCGCGAGCTGGTCAGCCCACATGGCGCGCCGCGCCGCGGCATCGGGAGTGGGAAAATCCAGCGAGACGAAGCGATGGCTGTGGGGCGCCGCCCAGGCCGGCCGTGCCTCGGCGGTGGCGAGCAGTGTACCAGCCGACTCGATGGTGTCGACGGCGGCGATCCAGGAGTCGAGGCGCCCGATGTCCGCGACAGCGTCACCTCGCTCGCCCAGCACGTCACCCTGAACCCAGAAGGGAAGGGCGTTGAACAGTCGGACCGTTCTCGCCGCCAGGAGCGTGGCTTCCGCAAACGAGGCCTCCGACGCGGCCAGGCGCTCCAGGTCTATGACCAACAGCGGTAATTCGAGCTTGCGGCCGATGTGACGGGCGATGTCGAGTTTCTGCCGCTCATTGGGACCGGCCAGCAAGTAATGGGGCGTCGCAGTGTCGGCTGCCGGCGCGCCCACGCGGCTGATAATGCGGCGCGCGATCCCGAGGGCTTCGGTGCCCAGAGGCTGCGACTTGGGAGGGTGATCCCAGCGCGCCGCCGCGGCGAGCCTGCGATCGAAGCGTCGTGCCCCAGCAGAAAATCGACCACCGCTTCGTCGAGCTTCAGGCGTGGCCGATGGCTGGCGGCTCGGCTGGGCCGCATCGGACACCAGACGAAGCACCCCGGTACGAACGAGCGGTGCATCCGACGAGAACAGCCGCCGACCCGCCAGCCGCTCGCCCAGGACCGGCACAGGAGCTGGATTACGAGGTCGACGGTCGGACGCCGCCGAGTGACGTCGTCGTGCAGATACCCGAAAATGCGCTCGTATCGGAGATCGACGTCTGCCGCGAGCGCCAGCGCCACCACGTCGATTTCCGCCGGGGACAGATCGAAGGCCTCAGCGAGTCGGCGCCACCGGGAACCGGCGGCATCGAGGTCCACGATGGGTAGGTCGTAGAGGAGGCGTTGCGCCAGCGGCTCGATGCCACGCTCCACCAAACGGGAGGCATCCGCGTCGGAGACGTACAGCCCACGGAACGGATCCCCGCTGGGAACGCTGCCGAACTTCTCCGCCGCTGCCCGCACCGCCCGCCCCAGCAGGAGATCCAGGCGGGCAAGCACGGAGGCCAGCGCGGGCGCAGCCAGCTCCTCGCTTTCGGGTGGTGCGGCTTCGAGCAGAGACTCGACCTGCGCGTTCATGGTCCGCCTTGTGAGCAATCCTGGCCAGGCCCGCCTCGCGTCTTCGATGTCGAAACTGTCGCGGCCATATCAACGCGTGAAAATGGACCGTCGGGTCCTATTTGGGTCCGGTCAAGGATCTAGACCCTCGGCGGAATCCCGCGATGCAGATTGTCTGGGATCCGGTTCCGACGCATCGCATGCGCTCAGCACGGAGGCCGCAAGCGCCTCAACCGACACGTTCAAGAGGAAGCTGATCTCAGGCAGGAGCCGTCGCACCGCGGCCGTCCTGCCGTCCTGTTCCAGGGTGATGATCATGGTGGAGGGGTGATCGTACAGCAGGCCCAGCGCATCGAGGGACTCCCCCTCGCCGGGCGGGGTCAGAATTATCGCATCGGCATCGTGGCCCCGGAGCGCGGAAGCAAGGGTTTCACCGCGCTCCAGGGCCGGCAAGCATTCCACCTGGAGGCGAGGCTCCCGCGAGAGTCCCCGCGAGAGAATATCCCGCAGTATCGAGGAGGCGCCCACGATGAGGATGCGAAGCCGTTGCATTTGTCTCCGTGACTGGAGGCACGCAACAGTGAAGGATCGATTGTTTAAAGGAAAGAGTCCGAACGGCTCAAAGAGGATCTAGGGGAGCGCCTAGACCTCAGGGGAACGACCGGCAGGAAAGACGTCAGCCCTGCGTGGAGCGAGCCCGGTCCATACCGAACAGGCGGGAATCGCGGCCGCGGAGTCGGGCGGCGGCCTCGGCACGACGGTGGACCCGAAGCTTTTCCAGCAGATTGTGTACGTGATTCTTTACGGTGGCCACCTCGATCCCCAGCTGGACGGCGATTTCCTTGTTGGAGAGTCCCTGATCGATGAGACGCACGACCTCAGTTTCACGAGAGGTTAGTGCACTCGGAGGGGCCGCGTCGCCGCCCACGGCTGTCCGCCAGGCCAACCGGCGCAGGATGGTGCCGGCGAGCTGCGGAGAGCACAGCAGCTCGCCACGCGCGGCGCTCTCGATCGCCGCAACGACGTCGTGCACCGAACCGTCCCGCGCGACGTACCCCGCTATGCCGGCCTCAGCGAAGGCGAGAACGGCATCGTCACCGTCGGGGAGGCCGAGGGCGACCACGCGTATATCCGGACGTATCTGAATAAGAGCGCGTGAAAAGGAGAGACTGTCCGCAGCCGCGTAGTCCAGCACCACGACCGCTGGTTCCAGTTCAGCTGCTTTAACCAGAGCGTCGAGGGTATGAACGGCGGTGCCGACCACGCGTAGCGTGCACTCCCGCGCGAGCAGCTCAGCCAAGCCCTCGCGATACAATCGCACTTCGGAAACAATGAGGACGGAAAGCATGAACATTACGCTGGATACCGCGACCCGCGGCTGTGGACGGTCAGTATAGCCCGGAGAATAAAGGAATCAGTAGCGAATATTCCCGCTGTATCGAGACTGTCAAGACCCGTTCCGACAAAATGGCGACCCATGCATCCGGTGGGGGCCGCGCGTGGATCTAGTAATCAATGCAGAGGATCTAGATCCAGTCCGATGTCCAACGGCTTCAGGTGCCTCGCCTAGCCCTCCCCACCAGCGCAAGCGGGACGCGCCACCAGCCCAAGCGGGACGCTTCGCGTTCCAGGCCAGCTCCGCACCGAGCCGTCGGCCTTTCGCACCATCAGTTGCCCTGAAATCCCGCCGTCGAGCAGCAGGGCGTGGCGGCAACCGAGCCCGCCCATCACCGCCGCCATCTCGGGAGTGGTGAGCCCGAACGGCACCCGTCCGAGCGACTCGCCGAGCGCGTCAAAGCGGGTCAGGGCGACAACGACACGACCATCCGCCAGGGTCCCGAGCGCGAGCCTCGCGTCGCGATGCACCAGGTTCACGCCCGTGCCGGCCTCCCGGAGAGGTACCGGGACCACCCCGTCCTGCAACAGCATCGGGTAGCTTTGGAACGCCTCGCGCGCGGTGCCGCGCTCGTGCTCGGTTGCAACACTGTCGGGTGCCACGATCCGCACGGCACCGAATGAGTCCACCACCACCGCCCCTGCGAGCGGGGCGTACTCTGGCGCCAGCAGCTCGCGCCCCTGGCTCACTACCCATCCCCAGGGCAATGCGTGGCGGAACTGTCCCGCGTCGAGCGCGAGCGCGGCGCCGCTGTCGGCGTCGGCCACGGTCCAGCCCTGGTTCCGGGTGAATGCGGGCACCAGGGAGAGTTCCAGCCGGCGGGGGTCGAACCGCACCAGCACGACGCGAGTGCGCCATGCCTCACTTGCGCCGCGGAGCTGCAGCTCGCCCCACTCCATCCCGAAAGCACCCGGCTGCCATGCTACCCTGGCAGCGAGTGGCGCGTCGCCGTTCCACCGAGCCGGCGCCGCATCCCTCCGCCACCAGGTTTCCCAACCGCCCGCCCCTCGAACCGCCAGCGTGTCTCCAGCGCTGCCGGACGTCACTCCAGATGCCGCGGCACCGAGTGCGCCAGCGGCCAACGCTACTGCTATGACGCTACGGAGGGTCGAACTCATCGCCCAGTCCTCAGCGACACCCGGCCATCTGGATCCGCTGGATGGTATCGGCGATCGCCATCATCTTCGGCATGTTGTCGGCGGCTTCCGCCGCTTCCAGGCGCTCACCCAGTGCTTCGAGCTTGGCCTCATGCTTCTGGGTGTTCTTGACCATGCAGGCGCTCATGTTCGATGCGGCGGCCGACATCTGGGGATCGACGGCAGGCGCGGTGGGTGTGGGAGCGGGCGCCGGCGCGGGTTTGGCTGCCTGGACCGGAGGCTGGTCCTGGATCCCCAGCAGAGGTTTCAGCTCAGCCTTCCTGGCCGATACCGCCGACTTCTCCATGGGCGACGCGCCACCCGGAGGTGTGGCCCCTTCGAGGATCGCAGCGGCCCGCTCCTTCACCATTCCCAGATCGTTCCGGCTCAGCCCAGCGGCCGCGATCTCCTTCTTCTCGGCCCGGGTATCCAGGTCGCGCTGCGCCTCGTAGTAGCCCTTGGGCTGCTCGGGCTCCTTGACGATGCAGCTCGGATCCTGCACCGCCAGCGCCGAATCCTGGTAGATGAGCGCCAGCTTCAGGTCGCCTTTATCCTGAGCCGCTGTCACTTTGTCGTTGTATGCGGTCCATTTGTTGAAGCAGTTTCTTATTTGACTCGGCACGCATGTAGAAGGTCTGCTGCGCCTTCTCACACTTGGGCCCGGCCACAGCGTATGCCGCCTTGGCCTTCTGGTAGCGGCCGAAAGGCGTTTCTTCCTTGGCGGCTGCCTCGCGCTCGGCCTGCCCGGCCTTGAGTCCGGCGAGCAGCTGGTCCACGACCTCCTTGGTGAGCACGATCATTCCCCCGCGATCGGCCGGCCCGGCCCCCTCGGTGGGAGGCACCCCAACCTCATCGGCGGCCTTCGACACGGCTTCCTGGCCCGCCTTCGCCTTGACCTTCTTCTTGAGCCCGCCGAATTGGGCGGCAGCCGGTGTCGCGATCGCGAGCGCCGCGAGTGTGATCACGGCGAGGCGGGCGATTGTCATGGTTTCTCCGATTCTCTTCTACAAGCGTGGGTGAGATACTGGGGAGCAGGAAATGTGCAGGTTGCGGAGCGAGAGCGCCATGGCTCCGGTCAACCCAGGGCTTCATGCAGCGCTGGTTCTGCACCACGGGAGTCGCACCCCTCCTACTCGTCGCGGTTCACATTCGCCGGTGAGAATGCGGGGAGGCACACGGCAACGTACTCGGCGCCATCCGGATCAGGGGTGCTGTAGCGCACCCACTCTCCCGGCGCCGTCACGACCGCTTGTCCGGGCACGACATCGAGCTCGCCGCCCTCATGATCCACCCGCAGTCGCCCCCGGAGCACGATGGTAATCTCCTCGAAGTCGGGGCGTTGTCCGGGCTCGTTCCACCCGCCGGGTGAGATCATTCGGGCCACGCTGACGGCCGTGTGATTGGAGTTCACGCGTCCGGCGTACTCCTCGATGCGCTTCGGTTTGTTACCGGCGGCCTGGATGACGGTGGGTTGTTCGATAAGCCGGGGCATAGGGTCACTCCCTTAGGCAAAGATCTGTTCGGTGGGCGTCTCCGACCTGCCGTTAGTCGTCTGCCCTGGCATAACGTGCCAGCCGTGCGGTGAGATGCCGCTTCACGTCCGGCCATTCCGCGGCGAGGATGCTGTACATCACGCTGTCGCGAACGGTTCCATCCCGGCGGGCCTGGTGATGGCGGATCACGCCATCCTTGCGCGCACCGAGCCCCTCGATCGCACGTTGAGAGGCAAAGTTGAAGTTATCGGTCCGAAACCCCACCACCCGACACCCCAACGTCTCGAACGCATGTCCCAGCAGGAGCAGCTTGCAGGCGGTGTTGACGTGACTTCGCTGCCATCGGGCAGCGTACCAGGTGTAGCCGATCTCCACCCGATCGACCGGCGCGGCGATGTCGTGGTACCGCGTGCTGCCCACGATCGTGCCGGTACCCAGCTCGCGAACAGCCCATGGCAGCATGTGGCCGGCTCGTTGCCCGCCGAGAGCTTCGGTGATGTACGTATCGGTCTGCGCGGGTTCGGGAACGGTGGTGAACCAGAGCTCCCAGAGCCGGCCGTCAGCAGCCGCAGCAGCCAGCCCCTGCCGGTGAGCCGCCGTGAGTGGCTCCAGCCGGATTCCATGGCCTTCTAGCGTGATTGGGGCAGGGGCACCCATGAAACCTCCGGAACAGTCGAGCCAGGTCCGGAGAAGTTACCGGCGGGGAGGATGACGGGTTAGGGGAGGAGGCTCTGTTGTTGCGAGTACCAGGAAGCTACGGAACGGATCGGTGCGACGATAGTCCCGCAGCCGGGCCTTCCGCCCGTTGCCGCCGGGATGCCGCCCCGTATACCTTGGAACCGCGCAAGCCCTCATCGGGACTTACCTTAATGCCACCGTCATCCCCTATGCCGTTCGAGACCTCGGTCGTTGCCGCCGCGCCGGCCGGCTATGACACCCCGCTGCTCGCGCTCGCGCTCCTGCGGGGGCCGCTGCCCCCATCCTTGGCCGCACTGGACAAGCAAACCGGTGGCTCGATCAGCCGGGTGCTCTCGACCGGTGATTTCACGGCCCAGAAGGACGAGACCACGGTGCTCTATCCCCCCGGTCCCGCATCGCGAGTGCTACTCGTCGGCCTCGGCAAGCCGGACGAAGTAGACCGCGCCGCCATGCGCCGCGCCGCCGCCGTCGCTGGCAAGCGGGCCCGCTCGCTCGGCGTGCCCCGCGCGGCCTTCCACCTCTCGGCTGAGGGACGGGGTCAGGTCAGTCACGCCGATGCCGGCCAGATGATCGCGGAAGGGCTCAACCAGGGTGCCTGGCAGTTCAGCGAGATGAAGCGGCCGGCGGAAGACAAGAAGCCTCCGCTCGAACGGTTCGATGTCCTGGCACACGACGGTCCCGCTGATCTGAGCCAGGGTCACAAGGTGGGCGAGGCAATCGGGGCGGGGCAAACCTTCGCCCGCGGGCTTCAGGTGCTTCCGGGCAACGTCGCTACCCCGACCTACGTGGCCAACGTCGCTCGCGAGCTGGCGCAGCGCCACGGCTTCGGCATCACCATCCTCGACAAGGCCGCCATCATCAAGGAAAAGATGGGCGCCCTGATGTCGGTGGCCCAGGGCAGCGCCGAAGAGCCTCGGTTCATCGCCATCGAATACAAGGGATCGGACGCCCCACCCGTCGTATTGATTGGGAAAGGCGTCACCTTCGACACCGGCGGCATCTCGATCAAGCCGGCGCAGAACATGGAAGACATGAAGTACGACATGTCCGGCGCCGCTGCCGTACTCGGCACCTTCGAGATGCTGGGCCGGCTCAAGCCCAAGGTGCACGTCGTGGGTCTGATCCCCAGCACTGAGAACATGCCCTCCGGTACCGCGGTCAAGCCTGGCGACGTCGTCACCAGCCACCTGGGCAAAACGATCGAGATCATCAACACCGACGCCGAGGGCCGGCTCATCCTGGCCGACGCGCTGTCGTACGCCCGCCGTTACGATCCGGCCGCGGTGGTGGACATTGCCACGCTCACCGGCGCTATTGTTGTGGCGCTGGGCCACTGCGCGTCAGGAGTCATGGGAACAGACCACAAGCTCGTGGAAGAGATCCGGTTCGCCGGCGACCGGGCGGACGAGCGGGTCTGGCCCTTGCCGCTATGGGACGATTATCGTGATCTGATGAAATCCGACATCGCCGATGTCAAGAACAGTGGGGGACGCCCCGCGGGGAGCATCTCTGCCGGCTGGTTCCTGCGCGAGTTCGTGGACGGGTTCCCCTGGGCCCACCTCGACATCGCCGGCACGGCATACTCCGACCGCGAGGACGCAACCCGGGTCAAGGGCCCCACGGGGGTCGGGGTGCGTCTCTTCTCTGAGTTTGTCCTCGGGAGAAACCCCACAGCGTGAAGGGTGAACAGTGAACAGTAAGCGGGTGCGCGTGACCCGTCAGATTGTGAACGTCACGCGGCGGGTCCCCCTCCCGTTCACCGTTTACCGTTCCCGGTTCACGCTTTCCCTCCTGTTCATCGTTCACGGATTACTGTTCGCGCCTTCGCTGTTCGGACAGATCGCCGCCGACGACACCACGACGATTGAATCGGAACAGGACACGGTCAGCACCACCGAGCGCTATCTCAAGGAACAGCTGCTGCAGGCTGTCCGGGTTCCCGTCATGCCGCTGCTCGACGTAGAGGGCCCGCGGCCGCCGCTCACCCGCATCGTCTTCACCCGCGATTCGATCGAATGGGGCCACGCCGCCACCGTCGGAGACCTGTTAACCCAGGTGCCCGGCGTGTTTCTCTGGCGTGGCGGATACATAGGAAGGCCGGAGCCGGTGAGCTTTCAGGGGCGCGGATCCGCCTCGGCCGAGTTTTACCTGGACGGCATCCCCTACCTGCCCGCGGGAGTGGATAGCCTCGGAGTGGATCCCGCGCTGTTCTCCATCAGCCTGCTCGACCGGATCGAGGTCGAGCGCTGGCCCGGCCAGTTGCGGGTGCATCTCTTCACCAGGCGACACGATCGCCTGGCAGCCCGCTCACGCATCGGAATCGCCCGCGGCGACAACGACTACGCCCGCTACGAGGCCTCGCTGGAGCGCCGCTTTCGATCCGGCGTCGGTTTCGGTCTTGCTGGTGACTACCTGAGCTCGCCCACCGCCAGCGGCGCCAGAAGCGACTACTCCAACACCCAGGTCTGGGCTCAGGGGAGCTACCTCCCCTCCGAGCGATTTGGGGTGCAGTACCAGCTGGTTCGCTCGGGGCCCAAACGGGACCCCTACGTGACCGTGGCTCCCGGTTTCCAGGACACCATCAGCCTCGGCTACGACGCCAAGCGAACTGACGCGCAGATCCGGATGACGCTCAAGGGTCGCGGCAGTGCAGGGCTCGGTTCTCGTGCCGATCTGATCTACGCCCGCACCGGATGGACCGGTGAGGGATTCAAGCAACAGATCAACCAGATCGGCGGATACCTCACCTACCGGGCGCCAAGCTTCTCGCTCAGCGGCTCGGCGTTCCATCGCACGCGGTGGACTCCACTGGACGCGCGGGCGAGCCTGGGCTGGAATCCTATCGCCCCCTTCAGCGCCCATGGAGAGCTGGTGCACCTGCGGCACTTCGGCGGCCGCAGCAGTGACTACGTCAACGTCGCTGCCGGGCTGGAGCTGATGCGAGGACTCGCGATCACGGGGACGGCGCGATACGGCAAGGTCGTCGCGGCGCCCGCTATTCTGACCGACCCGGAACAGGACGTGCGCGACCTTCAGGCGGCGCTGGGCTGGAACCGCGCCCGGCTGGGTTTTCAGGTGGCCTATGCTCGAACGTCGGCCTTTGCTCCGCCGGCCTATCCAGAGTACATCCGCATCGTCGCACTCGCTCCCAGCCCCAGGACCGAGTGGATCACCGCCTCGGCCCGGCTGGCACCGCTCCAGTGGATGACCCTCGAGGGGTGGTACAGCGATCCCCGGGGGAACACCCCTGACGGCGTTCCACCCACTCATTCGATGGTGGCGGGCACTATCCGCTCCAAGTTCCTCCGGAAGTTCCCCAGCGGGATCTTCGATCTGAAGCTCAGACTGGCCCTGGAAACCTGGGGCACCGGCGTGATTGGCCGCGATGCGCTCGGCCTGCCGATCGCGCTCAAGGGCGCCACCTTTCTCCGTAGCCTGGTCCAGATTCAGCTGGACAAATTCACCATCTACTGGGATCGGGGGAACCTGACCTCAACCTCGCTCCCCTACGTACCCGGGTTCGAGATCCCCGCGTACGGCAGCAACTTTGGTGTGAGCTGGGAGTTCTTTAACTAGTCGCGAGTCGCGGGTCGCCAGTCACGAGTCTTTGGCAGGTAACATGTCGCAGGGTTGTAACTTATGGTTTCAAGATGATGTAATATCTCAACTCCAAGGTGCCGATGCCGCGCTCCTCGTTCCTCCTGACAGGTCCCTCCACCCTCCTATTCCTCACCACGCTGCTTGCCTGCTCTCGGCCCCAACGCCCGCCGGGCCCAGCCGCCGCCGACAGCGTCGTCTCATTAAGTACCGGGCTCGTCCTCCAGGAGACCGAAGGTGAGCGCCGAGTCCGCCGGCCGCGGCCTGATGCCCCCGGGATGACCCTGGCGGAATTCATTATCAAGGTGGACCAAAAGAATGGCGGCTCGACCGACCTGTTCATGGGGTACGAGAGTATCCAGCCCGGAGCGAGAATTCCACCGCACCATCACCCTTACTCTGGTGAGATCCTGCTCGTTCAGCGGGGCACAGGGCTCGCCGCCTTAGGGTCGCGGGAAAGGGCGGTGGGGCCCGGTGCGGCGATTTACATCCCCCGGAATACCCGGGTGAGCCTGCGCACCACCGGCAACGAGCCTCTGACCGTCGCCTTCATCTTCGCTCGGCCGGGTATCGGAGAGTATTTCAGGGACTTATCGGTTCTCGGGGCCGATTCGGCCGCGCCGATCTCCGAGGAAGAAGTTGCCGCGATCCGGGCTCGGCATCGGGAGCACATCACCTTCGACACGGCCGCCGGATCGAGTAATGCCGGTTTGATTCTTCGGGAGGATGAGGGCGAGGCGCGGCTGCAGCGACCGCCACCGAACGGCGGGGGTGGTCTGGACACCCCGTTCATCATCAAGGTAGATGAGAAGAATGGGAGCTCCCCCGACCTGGTCATGATCTCCCGGGATGTCGCGCCGGGAAAGGCGATCGCACCGCATCATCACCCCTCTAGCGGTGAGATCCTCTTCATTCACCGGGGGAGTGGGGTGGCCTCGCTCGGGTCCGGCGAGGCTCCTATCACCGCCGGAGGCACGATCTACATCCCACCCGGTACCCGTGCCGCGGTCCGCAACACCGGAACGGGACCCCTCACCACCGTCGCCATCTTCGCCAAGCCCGGATTCGAGCAGTACCTGCGCGATGTGTCTGTCCCCAACGGAGAGCCGGCCCCGCCGATCTCGGCCGAGGAATTGTCCGCGATCCGGGCCCGACACAGGGCTCACGTTGACTACGGCAAGCCCTAGGGGCCTATCCCAGGGCCGAGCCCCTCGAACGGTCACGGCTCCTTCCAAGAGACCCGATCTCCAGCTAGCTTTGCAGGCTATCCCGGCTCCCTACGGAGGCAGTTTGCCGTATAGCATGACGGGCTTCGGTGCCGCGGAAGGCCCGGTGGCCGGCCGGCGGCTCCGAATCGAGATCCGGACCGTCAACCATCGCTACTTCAACCTGTCGGCCAAGCTCCCGGGCGACTTGAGTGCGCTCGAGGGGGAGTTGCGCGAGCGTCTCCGGCGCGACTTCGATCGTGGTCATCTCTCGGTGCAGGCTCGGTGGACCGAGAGCGCCGATGGCGAGACCGGTTTTACTGTGGATCTCGATCGGGCTCGAATGGTGGCCGCGCGGCTCCGGGAGATGCAGTCCCTGCTCGGACTCGGCGGTGAGGTGACGGTCGAGCTGGTGGCCCGGCAAGCGGACGTTCTCAGCTCCGGCGCCAATGGGGTGGGCGAGGTGGCCTGGAGCGAGGTTGAGCCGGTCGTGGCCCAGGCCGGGGCCGAGTGCCGGGCGATGCGGGCCCGCGAGGGTCAGGCGCTGACCGCGGAGTTGGGGCACCGGCTCGATCTGATGGAGCAGTCGTCCAGGGATATCGCGGCGCGGGCGCCGGAGCGGTTGACCCGGGAGCGCGATCGGCTGAGAGGGACGGTGGCCGAGCTGCTCGACGGACGCACGGTGAACGAGGAGCGGCTGGCGCAGGAGCTCGCGTTCCTGGCCGACAAGCTCGACATCACCGAGGAATTGGTGCGGTTCAGGGCTCACATGACTGCGGCGCGCCAGGCGCTGGCCGGCGACAAGCCGGTCGGCAAGCAGCTCGGCTTTCTGGCCCAGGAGCTCGGTCGCGAGGTGAATACCATGGGCGCCAAGGCGGGTGATGCCGAGATCGCGCAGCTGGTGATCGCCATGAAGGGCGAGCTCGAGAAGTTCCGGGAACAGCTCGAGAATCTCGAGTGAAGCGGCTGTTGCTCGTGCTCTCCGCGCCCTCCGGCGGCGGGAAGACGACCATCGCAAGAAAACTGCTTCAGGCGCGGAACGACCTCGGCTACTCGGTCTCGGCCACCACCCGGGCGATGCGCAACGGGGAGCAGGAGGGAGTGGACTACTACTTCCTGACGCGTCAGGAGTTCGAGCGCCGCCGGGATGGGCATGAGTTCCTCGAGTGGGCCGAGTACGGTGGTCAGCTCTACGGCACGCTGAAACGAGAGATAGAGCGGATTCTGTCCGAGGGGCGCCACGCGGTGCTCGACGTCGATATCGAGGGCGCCAGGCAGATTCGGAAGAACCTCTCCAATTCGCTCCAGGTGTTCGTGTTGCCGCCGTCGGCCGAGGTGCTGATCGAGCGACTGAAGGGGCGGAACACCGAGAACCGCGAGCTCCTGCGAAAGCGGCTCACCCGGGCGTCCGAAGAATTGACTGCCGTAGCCGAGTACGACTACGCAATCGTGAACGAAGACCTGATCACGGCGGTCGCCGAGGTCTCGGCGATCCTGGATGGAAAGGCGGACGACCGCCTGGTATGTCGTCAGACCGGCCTGCCCTTGCAGATCGAGCGGCTGCGTCGAGATGTGGTGAAGGCGGCGGAAAAGATTTGAAGGAGTCAGGAGTCAGGAATCGGGAGGGCTTGGGCCAAGCTCCTGACTCCCCAGCTCCCGACCCACAACACACACGGAGCTCAACGATGAGAATTATTACCCCCAACGAAGTCGCCAAGCAGGCCGGCAACAAGTATCTCGGCGTGCTAGTTGCGGCCAAGTTCGCCCGCTACCTGAACGAGTTCCCCAAGGATCAGCTGCAGCAGCCGACCGAGAAGCTGACCACGAAGGCGCTGCAGGAGCTGGTGGACGGGGACCTGAATTACAAGCTCATCCGCCGTCGTCGTTCCGAGGCCTGATCGTGTGGGCCGGCCGGCACGTCGTCCTCGGCGTGTCGGGCGGGATCGCGTGCTATAAAAGCTGCATCCTCGCCCGCCGCCTGGTCGACGCGGGAGCCCGGGTAGACGCGGTCCTCACCGAGGGCGCCGCGGCGTTCGTGCGGCCACTGACATTCGAGGCACTGACGGGGCGCCCCGTCCTGAGCTCTCTCTGGGAGCCGGGGGGGCGCTCGCGCATGTACGGCTGGGCCAGGAGGCCGATCTCGTCATCGTGGCGCCGGCCACGGCCCACCTGATCGCGCGGCTGGCTCAAGGGCTGGCCGACGACGTGCTCACCGCCCTGCTGCTCGCCCGGACCGCGCCCCTGCTGCTGGCCCCCGCCATGAACGACGAGATGTTCGCCAATCCGGCCACGCAGGCCAACCTCGACATCCTGCGCAAGCGCAACGTCGCCATCGTGGGCCCCGAGATCGGCCCGCTCGCTGAGGGACCGTCGGAGCGCCCGGGTCGAATGAGTGAGCCGGAGACCATTCTGGCCCACGCCGCCCGAGCGCTGCGAGCCGGCAAGCTAGGCGGCCGGCGTGTCGTGGTGACCGCGGGTCCCACTCGCGAGCCGATCGATCCGGTTCGAGTGGTCAGCAATCGCTCGAGTGGCAAGATGGGTTACCGGGTGGCCGAGGCTGCCTGGGAGCGCGGCGCCGAGGTGGTGCTTATCTCGGGCCCCACCGCGCTGCCGGCCCCGATCGGAGTCAGGGTGCGCCACGTTGATTCGACGCGCGATCTCGAGGCCGCCGTGCGGGCGGAGCTGCCGGGGGCCGACGTGCTGGTGATGGCCGCCGCGCCGGCTGACTACCGGCCCAGCAGCCCCAGCGACCGCAAGCGCTCCCGGGTGGAAGGCGCGTTGGCGATTCCAATGGAGCCCACCGAGGACATTCTTAGCGGCACCAAGGGAAACCGGAAGAAGGGCAGCGTCATCGTGGGGTTTGCCTTGGAGACCGGCGACGCGGTGGCGAAGGGTCTCGCCAAGCTGGAGCGGAAGGATCTGGATCTCATCGTGGTCAACGATGCGCTGGAGCCGGGCGCCGGCTTCGAGAAGGATACCAACCGCGTCGCCCTGCTCGGCCGCGACGGATCGAGGCGGATCCTGCCGCTGCAGTCGAAGCGGGACGTGGCGGAAGCCATTCTGGATGTGGTGGAGGAATCCCTTGGCTGACGAGCTTCGGCGGTACCTGCAACAGCAGATAGAGCTGGGTGGAGCTGAAGTTGTGCTATCAGCGGGGCAGCGGGGCAGGGGGGCAGGAACAGTACCCCCACCAGCCTCGATGGCGGACACAACCGCATCATCCGGCCGCACGGCTGACTTGCCGAACCGCCCCGCTGCCCTGCTGGCCCGCTGGAAACACGGCGCGCCTGCCATTCCTGGTCCCGGCCTCGTCATCGAATCCCCGGGCCACGCGCTGGGCGACGAGCTCCTCGCGCTCCAGACACTGGATGAGGTCGCCGAGCGGATTCGCACCTCGCATTGCTGCGCGTTGTGTCCCAATCGCATCAAGGCGGTGCCGGGGGATGGAAACCCGGCCGCGCGCCTCGTCCTGATCGGCGAGGGGCCCGGCGCCAATGAGGACGCGCAGGGAATTCCCTTCGTGGGCCAAGCCGGGAATCTGCTCAACGGTATTCTGGAGGCTATCGAAGTCCCGCGCGAGTCGGTATACATCACCAACATTGTCAAGTGCCGGCCGCCCCAGAATCGAAAGCCCTTGCCCGATGAGATCGCGGCCTGTATTCCATATCTGCATCGCCAACTGGAAATCATCCAGCCGAAAGTGATCCTTGCCCTGGGCAGCACGGCGGCTGAAGCCATGCTGGGGGTGAGAAAGAGTCTGGGAGAGCTGCGCAACAAGGTGCACACGTACAACGGCATTCCGCTGATCGTGACGTACCATCCCGCGGCGCTACTCCGCAACCCGAACTGGAAGAAGCCGACCTGGGATGACGTCCGTATCGTCAGGCAACTACTCGACCGTTGATCCCTACGTTGGCCGGTCGGCCCCGTGGAGTCAGGAAGCCGAGCAGGCAGTGCTCGGTGCCATGCTGCTGGATCAGGACGCCGCGCTTCGGGCCGCGGAGCTGGTCGATGACTCGATGTTCTATCGCGAGCCGCACCGCCGGCTCTTCCGCGCCATGCTCGCGCTCACCGAGCAGCGGACCGTCATCGACCACATCACGCTGCGTGACGAGCTGCTCCGCCGGGGCGAGCTGGAGAGCGCCGGCGGGCTGGAATACCTGGCCGAGCTGGTGGACACGGTGCCCACCGCCGCCAACATCGAGTTCCACGCCAAGATCGTCAAAGACAAGGCGATCCTCCGCCGCCTGATCGAGGCGTCCACTTCGATCATCACCGAAGCCTACGATGGCCACTCCACCGCGAATGACCTCCTCGACGGGGCCGAGTCGCGGATCTTCCAGATCTCCCAGCAGCGAGGTGACGAGGGATTCACCCGGCTCAAGGAGATGCTGTGGCCCACGATGGAGCGCATCGAAACGCTCCAGCGGAGTGGCAAAGCGATTACCGGGGTGCCGAGCGGGTTCACAGATTTGGATGAGATGACCTCGGGGTTCCAGGCCTCGGAGCTCATCATCGTGGCCGCTCGCCCCTCCATGGGCAAGACGGCGTTCTGCCTCAACATCGCCACCCAGGCGGCGGTGGACGGCTTCGGGGTGGCTGTGTTCTCTCTGGAAATGTCGAAAGAAGCGCTGGTGCAGCGCATGCTCTGCGCCGAGGCGCGGGTGGACAGTCAGGCTGTTCGCCGGGGGAGCCTCAAGGATCCGGACTTTACCAGGCTCGCGCGCGCGGCCGGGATCCTGCAGAGCTGCCCGGTCTGGATCGACGACTCGCCCGCGCTCACGCTGCTGGAAATGCGGTCCAAGGCCCGCCGCCTCAAGGTGGAAAACGATGTCCGGATGATCGTGGTGGACTACCTCCAGTTGATGCGGAGCCCGGAGTACTCCGAGAACCGGGTCCAGGAAATCTCCGACATTTCCCGCTCGCTCAAGGGGCTGGCCCGGGAGCTCGACATTCCCGTCATCGCGCTCTCCCAGCTTTCCCGCGCCTCGGAACAGCGCGGCGGCGAGCGGCGGCCGATTCTCTCGGACCTGCGTGATTCCGGCGCCATCGAGCAGGACGCCGACGTGGTCATCTTCATCCACCGGCCGGAGATGTACCAGAAGGAGGACAGCGAGGGCAACAGCCTGCAGGGTGTCGCCGAGGTCATCGTGGGCAAGCATCGCAACGGTCCGACCGGCACCGTGGATCTCTATTTCCACAAGCAGTTCACCCGCTTCGATAATCGCACCGACCGCGAAGGGCCGGAGTGAGCGGGCCGACAGCCGGACGGCCGCACAGGCGGTCGGAGCTGGGGAGGCATTGTTTGGGCCCCATAGCGTCTCGCAGTGCCATTGGTCCTCACCTGGTCCGGTGTCCATCTGTCCGCCCGTCCGCCCGTCCGCCCGTCCAACATGCCTAAATCCAGATCGGTCTACCGCTGCACCGAATGCGGCCACGAGCACCCCAAGTGGGTGGGCCGCTGTGAGGCGTGCGGGGAGTGGAACTCGATCGCCGAAGAACCGGCGATCGCGCGGGGCAGCGGAGCCGCGGGGCAGCGGGGCGTAGGGGCGAGGCGTGCCTCACCCGTAATAGCCCCCGTCCGCCTTGACAGCATCGCAGCCGAGTCGCTCACCCGCTGGCGCACCGGACTCAACGAATTCGACTTCGTGCTGGGTGGCGGGATCGTGCCCGGCTCGATGACGCTGATCGGTGGCGAGCCGGGTATCGGCAAGTCCACGCTGCTGCTTCAGGCGGCGGCACGGCTGGAGGCCGCGGGGCGCACCGTGCTCTATGCCAGCGGAGAGGAGTCGCCCGATCAGATCCGGCTCCGGGCCGACCGGCTGGTGGAGGACGCTGGACCGGTGCACGTCCTGGGCGAGACCCGGCTGGAGGCCATTATCGAGGCCGTGGCGGCGGTGCAGGCCGACGTGGTGGTGATCGACTCCATCCAGACGGTCTACACCAGCATGCTGGAGAGCGCGCCGGGTAACGTGGGCCAGGTCCGCGAATGTTCCGGCCAGCTGATGCGATTTGCCAAGGAAACCGGCACGTCGGTCATCGTGGTCGGGCACGTCACCAAGGGTGGCGGGATCGCGGGGCCCAAGACGCTGGAACATATCGTGGACACGGTGCTGTACTTCGAGGGCGAGGCCACGCTCGACTACCGGCTGCTCCGCACGACCAAGAACCGGTTCGGGTCGGTGGACGAGCTGGGCGTGTTCTCCATGACTGAGAGCGGGCTCGTCGCGGTGCCCGAACCCGTCGGCCGTGTTCCTCGCGGCGCGCGGTGTGGGTATCAGTGGGAGCGCGGTCACCGCACTGATGGAAGGCACCCGGCCGGTGTTGGTGGAGGTCCAGGCGCTTGCGGCCAAGTCGGGGTACGGAACTCCCCAGCGCGTCGCCACGGGGATCGACCCCAAGCGCCTCGCCGTGCTGCTCGCCGTGCTGGAGCGGCGGGCGGAAACCTCGTTTGCCAACCTCGACGTCTTCGTGCAGGTCACTGCCGGTGTCCGGCT
The DNA here is from genome assembly GCA_963742755.1 of uncultured Gemmatimonadales bacterium. Classification (GTDB taxonomy): domain Bacteria; phylum Gemmatimonadota; class Gemmatimonadetes; order Gemmatimonadales; family GWC2-71-9; genus CAVVWJ01. Next base: position 34,018 of record CAVUMU010000008.1, on the reverse strand, counting down.
CAACGAGCCGGGCGCCGACCTCGCCATTGCTGCGGCACTCCTCTCCAGTCTCTCTAACCGCCCCGCGCCGGCCGACGTCATCTTTCTCGGCGAGATCGGCCTGGGTGGCGAGATCCGCCCCAGTGGCGCGATCGAGCGTCGCATCGCGGAGGCCGTCCGACTGGGCTTTCACCGGGTATTTGGCTCTTCCCGCAGCACGGTGCAGGTGCCGGGCGTCTCGCTGGTCGGGCTCGACCATGTCGAGCAGTTGGTGCGGGCTCTTGCCGCGTGATGTCGGCGTTGTCGTGGTGGCCGCGGGGCGGGGTGAGCGGCTGGGTGGCGACCCCGCCGAAGCAGTATCAGCCGATCGACGGAGTGCCCGTGGTGCTCCGGGCGCTTCGTCCCTTCGTCTCGCATCCGGATGTGGCGCAGGTGGTGCTGGTCTTCCCGCCCGACGATGCGGAGCCCCCTACCTTTCTCTCCCCCTCTCCGTCCTTTCCAGCCCTCTCCGTCGTTGCCGGCGGGCGGCGAGCGGGCGACTCGGTTCGCGCGGGGCTCCGGCACTCGGAGCGCCTGCAGTCGTACTGGTTCACGACGCCGCCCGTCCCTTCGTCGACCCCGAAGTGATCGATGCCGTTATCCGCCATGCCCGCAGCGGAAGGGGCGATTGCGGCGGTGCCGCTCGGCGATACTTTAAAGGAGGCGATCGGCCGACCCGACGCTCATCTGGCGCACCGGCCCCGAGCGCGGCTCTGGCGGGCACAGACGCCGCAAGGGTTTCCTCGCCGAGTCATCGAGGAGGCGTATGCGCGGGCCGCCCGCGACGCCATCGCGCCACCGATGATTCTCCCTGGTCGAGGCGCTGGGTATTTCGTACGCCTGGTTCCGGATTCCAGCTGGAACCTCAAGGTGACCACGCCGGAGGATCTCGCCCTGGCGGAACTGCTCGCCGGCAAGCGCGCCATGATTCTCCCGTTCCAGACCGCGGCCGAGATCACTGCGGCCATTCCTCAGATTGGACGGCACCTCGGCGCCGGCAAGCTGCTGGCTTATCCGACCGAAACCGTCTACGGACTTGGGTCCGCCCCTACCGCTCCGGCCCTCGCGGCCCTGGCGCGGCTCAAAGGAAGACCGAAGGGAAGCCGTTCCTGCTGCTCATCTCGGGTCGCCGGATGGCGGAAGAGTGGGGACTGGTGTTCACCGCATCGGCCACCGCGCTGTCGGAGGCGTTCTGGCCCGGCCCGCTGACGCTGGTGCTGCGCGGTGGCGAAGGACGCCTACCGGATGAGCTCCGGGGCAAGGAAGGCGGGATCGCAGTGCGCTACACCTCGCATACCGGCATCGCCCGACTGGTGACGGCCACCGGCAAGCCACTCACCTCCACCTCCGCTAACCGCCCCGGGCGGCCGCCAGCTCCGGGCGCCGACCGGATGATGGACGTGTTTGGCCCCGAAGAGCGCAACGGGGAACTGCTGGTGCTCGACGGAGGCGTGCTCGGCAACGTGCCACCGTCGACGCTGGTCGATTGCACCGGACATGGTGCCTCGTCTGGTACGTGAGGGCGCAATTCCGCGGACGGAGCTGCGGCGGGCTGTGGGGCGACTGGCACCATGAACCCCGCCCCGCTGTATCATTTGACATGCACGTCCTATTCGTCTGCACCGGAAACACCTGCCGCAGCCCCATGGCGGAAGGACTTCTGCGCGAAGCGCTCGCGAGCCGCGGCGCCGAGCAGGTGACGGTCGCCTCCGCCGGAACCGGCGCGTGGGACGGTGCCCCTGTCTCGGAAGGCGCCTACCTGGTGGGGCTGGAACACGGCCTCGACCTGAGCGGCCACCGGGCCCAGCTGCTGACTCGCGAGCTGGTGAAGGCCGCCGACCTCATCCTGACCATGTCCGGGCATCACAGCGCCCGGGTAACCGAGCTGGGAGGAGAGGACAAGGTTCACATCCTGGGCGAGTACGCCGGACGGGAAGAGGGGAATCGTGAGGTCAGCGATCCATTCGGCTCCGACCTCACCAGCTACCGCACCACCTGGGACGAGCTGCAGGATATGATCAACGGCGTGGTCGGCCGGGTGGCCGGCACCGTGCGGTGATCAACGGTTCCACGCGCGTCTTTGCGATTCTGGGAAATCCGGTCGCGCATTCGCTCTCGCCTGTCATGCACAATGCCGCCTTTCGTACTCTCGGAATCCAGGCGGTCTACGTTCCCCTCGCATGCATGGCCGAAGATGTGCCGCCCCTCATTCGGGCCCTCGTTCGCGCGGGGGGCGGCGGGAATGTGACCGTGCCCCACAAGGAAGCCGCGGCGCAAGCAGTGGACGTGTGCCTGGATCTGGCGGAGGAGGTCGGCGCCAGCAACACATTCTGGGGAGCGAACGGCGGCAGCGTGGGCGACAACACCGACGTGCAGGGTGTGCTCGAGGCGCTGCGCCGGCTGGACGCGCCGGAGGCCCCATGGTTGATCGCCGGGACCGGTGGAGCGGCCCGAGCGGCGGCCATGGCGGCCCGAGAGCGCGGTGTAGCGGTTGCGGTTACGTCGCGGGATGACGGGCGCCGGCGGGAGTTCGAGCAGTGGATGTCGGCCCGTGGGGTGGCCCTGGCCGTGGCCTCCGAATGCCGGGTGCTGATCAACGCGACGCCGCTCGGCCTCAAGGCCGATGACCCGCTCCCGATTCTTCCCGGGGTGGCGCCTCGTGCGGAGGTCGCGCTCGACATGGTGTACCAGGCCGGCGAGACCGCCTGGGTCAGGGATGTGCGCTCCCGGGTGCGCCGCGCGGCGGATGGGCGGGCCATGCTGCTGGCGCAAGGTGCGGCCGCATTCGAGTGCTGGTTTCCCGGCAGGCGGGCTCCGATGGAGGTGATGCGGGCGGCAGTGGATGCGGCGCTTCGATCGTAGGGGCGACGCGTGCGGCGCCCTCGGGGGGCGAGGCACGCCTCGCCCCCACATCGTGGAGGTGCTTGCAGGCGTCGAGCGCTGGCTCCTGCCGGCTGCCTGTCTGCTCTGCAGCGAGCCGATCTCCGAGCGGGAGAACGACGCCCTCATCTGCGATCTGTGCCGGCTCCGCTGGCGGCCGGTCCCGCACCCGGTGTGCGCCCGCTGCGGACAGCCATCGTTTCGGGGACTCGAGTGCCGGCTCTGCGCCGGGTGGCCCGAGGGCCTGAGCCGGGTCCGGAGCGCGGTCTGGCTGGAAGGATCCGCCCGAGACGCGGTGCACCAGCTCAAATACGAGGGGTGGACCCGCGCCGCGCAGGCCATGGCCGAGTCGATGCGAGGGCTGGAGCCATTGACGGAGGGGGTATCCTTGATACCGATTCCGCTCGGCGGCCGTCGTCAGCGGCTGCGGGGCTACAATCAGAGTGAACAGATCGCGGCCGCGCTTGGGGCTCGACTTGGCGTCCCGGTACACCCGGGGCGGCTTCGGCGGACGAGAGAGACCCCGACCCAGACCGCGCTTACGCCCGAGGCTCGGCACGCCAACGTGGCCGGGGCATTCCGAGCAGAAGCGGTGCAGGGACTCGATGTGGTGCTGGTGGACGACGTCTTCACCACCGGTGCCACCCTCGCCGCGGCCGCAGCGGCGCTCTCGGCTGTCGGCGCCAGGCGGGTGGAGGCGGTAACGTTCGCGCGGGCCGTGGTGGATCTCGTTTGACCCTTGACATCACGATTGACGAGGAGCGCAATGGCAATCCGAGTGGGCATCAACGGCTTCGGCCGCATCGGCCGCAATGTGGTGCGGGCGGCCAAGGCGATGAACGTCGCCGACCTCGAGTTCGTGGCGGTCAACGATCTCACCGACACCAAGACCCTCGCCCACCTTCTGAAGTACGACTCGGTGCACGGGCGCTATCAGGGTGACGTGGCGCCCAAGGCCGATTCGATCTCGGTGGACGGCCGGACGATCAGGGTCCTGTCGGAGAAGGACCCGGCCAAACTCCCCTGGAAGGACCTCGGCGTGGAGCTGGTGCTCGAGTCCACCGGGCGGTTCACCGACCGGGAGCAGGCCGCGCTGCACCTCAAGGGTGGAGCGAAGCGGGTCATCATCTCGGCCCCCGCCAAGCAGGAGGACGTCACCATCGTCTATGGCGTCAACCACGAGGCCTACGACCCGGCCAAGCATCAGATCATCTCCAACGCCAGCTGTACCACGAACTGCCTGGTGCCGGTGGTCAAGGTGATCCTCGACCGCTTCGGGTTTGTCAGCGGCTTCATGACGACGGTGCACTCTTACACCAACGACCAGAACATTCTTGATCTGCCGCATAAGGATCTTCGCCGGGCTCGTGCCGCCGCTCTCTCGATCATCCCGACCACCACCGGCGCGGCCAAGGCTACGTCGCTGGTGCTTCCCGAGGTGAAGGGCAAGATCGACGGAGTGTCTCTCCGAGTGCCGACGCCTGACGTGTCGGTGGTGGCGCTGACCTGTGTGGTCGAGAAGGCGACCACGGCCGACGAGGTCAACAACGCCTTCCGGGCGGCCGCCAAGGCGGGGCCGCTCAAGAGCGTGCTCGCGGTGAGCGACGAGCCCCTGGTCTCGGTGGACTACATCGGCGATCTCCATTCCAGCACGGTGGACGCGCAGTCGACCTCCGTGGTGGCGGGCACCCTCGTCAATGTCACCTCCTGGTACGACAACGAGATGGGTTACTCGGCCCGATGCGTGGATCTGCTGCGCTACGTCGGTTCGCGCCGGTGAAGCGAACCCTGGAATCGCTGGACAAAGGATCGCTGGAAGGACGGCGGGCGCTGGTGCGGGTTGATTTCAACTGTCCCATCAAGGACGGGGTGGTCACCGACGATACCCGCATCCGCGCTGCGTTACCTACCATTAAGTATCTCCGGGAGCGGGGCGCCCGCCTGGTCCTGCTGTCGCACCTGGGACGGCCGAAGAATGGGCCCGATCCCAAGTATTCCATGCAGCCGGTGGTACGAGCCCTGGAGAAGGTGCTCGGCGCCCCGGTCACGTTTCTCCCCGACCCCACGGCGCCCGAGGCGGTCACAGTCACCAAACGACTCCCTCGCGGCGGCGTGGCGGTCGCAGAAAACACCCGCTTCTATCCCGGCGAGGAGGAAAACGACCTTGCGCTGGCGGAACGGTTCGCGGCGTTAGGCGATTTGTACGTGAACGACGCCTTCGGATCCGCGCATCGGGCTCATGCGAGCACGGAAGCCATCGCCCGGGTCCTGAAGCCGGCGGTGTCCGGTCTCCTCATGGAGCGCGAGCTGCGCTACCTGGGCGAGGCGTTGCATCAACCCAAGCGGCCTTTCGTGGCGGTGCTCGGTGGGGCAAAGATCAGCGGCAAGATCGACCTGATCGAGGCGCTGCTGCCCAAGGTAGACGAGATCCTGCTGGGCGGGGCAATGGCCTGCACTTTCTTCGAGGCCATGGGCCTCGAGACCGGGAATTCGCTGGTGGAGCATGAGCGACTCGATCTCGCGCGGGACCTGATGAAAAAGGCGGGCAAGAAGCTGGTGCTGCCGGATGGCTCGGTGATCGCGCAGGAGCTGAAATCGGACGCCGAAACCAGGACGGTCAAGCGCGACGCCATCCCGAAGGGCTGGGCGGTGTACGACATCGACCCGGCCACCGAGAAGAACTTTGCGTCGATCATCGAGCGGGCCGGCACGGTCGTATGGAACGGTCCGATGGGAGTGTTCGAGACGCCGCCCTTTGATCATGGCACTCTCGCCATTGCCCAGGCCATGGCTAACGCCACCGCTCACGGCGCCATCACCGTAATCGGCGGCGGCGACTCGGCGGCCGCGGTGGCTCAGGCAGGACTCTCGGACAAGATCACCCACGTGTCCACCGGTGGCGGCGCGTCCCTGGAGTTTCTCGAGGGCAAAGAGCTGCCTGGCGTTGCTGCCCTGGACAAGGCGTGATGCATGGCTGAGAGATCCCTGATTTTCGCGGCGAACTGGAAAATGAACCATGGGCCCCTGGAGGCCCGTGCATTCGCCCAGAAATTTCTGCCGCTCACCACTCCCGCCGAGGGTCGGAGTCTGTGGTTCTTTCCCCCAGCCGTCTCAATCGGCGCACTCTCCGAATCCATGAAGTCCCGTTCGGACGTGACCATCGGTGCCCAAAACGTTCACTGGGAGCCCAAGGGCCCTTTTACGGGTGGGATTTCGATTCCGATGGTCAAGGAAGCGGGTGCCCGACTCACGCTGGTGGGGCACTCAGAGCGGCGACACCTGTTCGGCGAGACCGACGACCAGGTGGCTAAGAAGGCAAGAGCCGCCCTCAGCTCGGATATCACCCCGCTGCTATGCGTGGGCGAGACCCTTGCCGAGCGGGACGGAGGGCGGACCGAGCAGGTGATCGTGCGCCAGCTGGGTGCCGTGCTCCAGGCCATCAAGCCGGACGACTGGTCCCGGGTGGTGCTGGCTTATGAGCCGGTGTGGGCGATTGGCACTGGCAAGAACGCCTCGCCCGATGACGCAGCGCAGATCCATGAGCTGATCCGCATGGAGCTGGGGCGCAGCGGCGTACCGATCGGGGTGCGAATTCTTTATGGAGGGAGCGTAAGCAAGGACAACGTCGCCGCGTTGCTGAGCCGGCCGCAGATCGACGGCGTACTGGTCGGTGGGGCGAGCCTCCAGGCCGAGGGCTGGGCGGACCTGGTGGAGAACGGGTCCAGGGCGAAAGTACGGCCGTCCGGCTGGCATGACACGGTTGAGGGCTGATAGCGCGCCCGCTTCATGCCTGAGCTCCCCGACGTAGCGCTATACCTCGAGCATCTCGCCCCTCGGGTCCTCGATAAGACGCTGGAGCGGGTGGTCCTTCGCAATCCCTTTGTACTCCGCACGTTCGACCCACCGATCAGTGAAGCGGCAGGGAAGCGGGTGCTCGGTCTCCGACGCATGGGCAAGCGTATCGTCCTTGCCCTGGAGGGGGATCTCTTTCTGGTAATTCATCTCATGATTGCCGGCCGGCTCAGGTGGTACCCGCTGGGTAAGAAGGCCGGTGGCAAACTGGTACTCGCAGTGCTCGAGTTTCCCGGGGGTCTCCTCTTTCTCACCGAAGCCGGCACCAAGCGGCGGGCGTCGATCCACCTTGTGTCGGGTGAAGCGGCCCTGCGGCCGTTCGAGCGCGGCGGCCTGGAGGTGCTGGAGTCGGACCTCGCCGAGCTTTGCCGCGCGCCTGAGGTCGGAGAATGCCACACCCTCAAGCGGCCCTCACCGATCCCCGGATGTTCAGCGGCATCGGCAACGCCTACTCCGATGAGATCCTCCACCGCGCTCGGCTCTCACCGTCGCGCTCACGCCGAAACTGACCGACGCCGATGTCGACCGGCTCTTCCAGGCGACTCGCCGATGCTCGAGGAGTGGATCGTGCGTCTCCGGGACGAGACCGGCGAAAGTTTTCCCGAGAAGGTGACTGCGTTTCGCCCCGAAATGGCGGTCCACGGCAGGTACAAGCTGCCCTGTCCGGTCTGCGGCACACCGGTGCAGCGGATACGTTATGCCGACAACGAGACCAACTACTGCGCCCGCTGCCAGACCGGGAGGCCGTCTCCTGGCCGACCGCGCCATGTCCCGGCTGCTCAAGGAGGATTGGCCGCGGTCGATTGATGAGGTGGAGTGAAGCAGCCGAGGGTCCCGGGTCTAGAGTCTAAGGTCAATGCGGAAACGAGTTAGACCCTAGACCGTAGACCCTGGACCCGCTAGACTTCGCCGACTCTTGGAGGCCACAGATAGATGTTCGCTTTCCTGCTCACGCTGCTCATAATTGACGCGCTGCTGCTGTCCGTAGTCGTGCTACTTCAGGCGGGCCAGGGCGGAGGGCTCGCCTCGATGGGTGGTGGCGGCGGCACCGATACCGTGATGGGGGGCCGCCAGGCGGTCACCATTCTGACGAAGCTCAGTTGGTGGTGCGGCGGGATCTTCCTGCTGCTCTCCCTGTTGCTCTCGTTCGTTCCTCGTGGCGCCAACTCGAGCGCATTACAGGAAAGGCTCCGGGCCGCCACACCCGCCGAGCCAAGGCAGGCCCCGCTGCCGCTGGGCGCACCAACTCAGCCGCCGGGGCAGGCACCAGCCGCTCAGACGCCGGCCCCTGCAGGTCAAGCGCCGGCGCCGGCCACCCAGGCTCCCGCCCCTCAGCCGAAAAAGTGAACCGGGCGTTCGTGCTGCTCGAGGACGGCAACTGGTTTGCCGGAACCAGCGCACGGCCCGTCGATCCGGCATTCGGCGAGGTGGTTTTTACCACCAACCTCACCGGCTATCAGGAGACGTTCACTGACCCGAGCTACCTGGGTCAGATCGTCGTCATGACCGCGCCGATGATCGGGAACTACGGGATCAACCCGGAGGATTCCGAGTCCGACCACCCCCAGGTGAGCGGTGTGGTGGTGCGGGAACTCTGCCGCCGCCCTTCCAACTGGCGCTCTACTCAGAGTCTGGATGAATGGCTGAGTGCGGCCGGGGTGCCGGTCCTGGAAGGGATCGATACCCGCCGACTGACCCGGCACCTCAGGGAACGGGGCGCCATGCGGGGGGTGATTGCGCAGGGCAGGGAGCCGACCCGGGAGCTCACGGCCGAGCTGCTGGCCTCACCTTCCATGGAAGGATTGGACCTGGCCTCGCGGGCTACCGTCGGTCAGCGCCACAGTGAAGGCGAAGGGCCGCATGTGGTGGCGTACGACTTCGGCATGAAGCGCAACATCGTCCGGATGCTGGTGCAGGCGGGCTGCAGGGTGACGGTGGTGCCTTCGACCACATCGGTGGCGGCGGTGCGCGAGCTAAAGCCGGACGGTCTCTTTCTTTCCAATGGCCCGGGCGATCCGGCTGCGGTCGGGTACGCGCTCGACTCCATCCGCCAGCTGTCGGGCGCCGGTCTCCCAACGTTCGGTATCTGCCTCGGCCATCAGCTGGTGGGACTCGCCTATGGCGGGACCACGGCCAAGCTGCCGTACGGCCATAGAGGCGGCAACCATCCGGTTCAGGACGTTCGAACCGATCAGGTGCTTATCACCACCCAAAACCATGGTTTCGCGGTGGTTGGCGATGCGGCGGGCATTCCCGGAGCGCCGGCCCTCGAAGTGACTCACCTCAATCTGAACGATGGAACCATCGAGGGGATTCGCCATCGCGAGCTCCCACTCTTCGCCGTGCAGTACCATCCCGAGGCCGCTCCGGGGCCCCATGATGCGCTTCCCCACTTCGCCGAATTCATGGCCTCGCTCGGAGCGGGAAGAGCCTCAAAGCCCCAAGCCCTTGACAGACAAGGGTTAAGCTCATAGTATCGGCCATGGGAGGCCCCTGCTGCGCTCCATTGTCTGTAACCCTTCTGGGGGATGCATGACCAAGGCCGATCTCGTAGAACAGGTAACAGCCTCCATCGCCCGCACTGCGGGCCCCATGATCTCCAAGAAGGACTGCGCCCGCGTGGTGGACGCATTCCTGGAGGCAGTCAAGGAAGCCCTCAAGCAGCAGCACAACATCGAGGTGCGCGGATTCGGCACGTTCAAGATCCGCCGCCGGAAGACCCGGATGGCACGAAACCCCCGGACCGGCGACCCGGTTGAAGTGGCCGCGCGTCCCGTCCCAGTCTTCAAGCCCAGCAAAGAGTTACGCGCGCTGGTGGCAGACGAGACCTCGGAGGCGGAGCCAGCCCAGGGGATGTAGGTCGTCAGCTAGGAGCTGGGAGCCCTGGCCGCGATCCCGCATCCACGCTCCCAGCTAGCAGCAGGTCTAGGTCGTCCCGAGGGAAACCCAGGGCGACCTTTTGCTGTCCCACGCTGGTTTCCCCCATGCCCCCGTAGGCGGTAACTTTCAATCATGCCAGGCACCGCCGCTCCGGCTCTCACCGTTCGCGTTCTGCTCTTTGCGAGCTACGCGGAAATTCTGGGTTTCGACTTGGTCGAGCTCAGCCTGGAGCCTCCTGCCACGGTCAGCGATGTACTCGACCGTCTCCGCGGCCTGCCCGGGGGCGATCGTTTGCCCCCCAAGCCGCTCTGTGCGCTCAACCGCACCCATGTCAGATCCGATACGCCGCTGTCCGGAGGAGACGAGCTGGCCATTCTGCCGCCGCTCGCCGGAGGATGACGGTGTACCTGACCGAGTCCCCTCGATCTCGCCGAGCTCCTCGCCTCGGTCCAGTCCCCCGAGCGGGGCGGCGTCGCCTGTTTTCTGGGTATGGTGCGGAATCACCACAGCGGACGCGAAGTGCTCCGCCTGGAGTACTCCGCCTATGGTCCGATGGTCGAAGCCGAGTGCGCCCGGATCGTGGCCGAGGCGGAGTCGCGCTGGCAGGTTGCGATTGCGCTCCGCCATCGGGTCGGACGGTTGGAGATTGGCGATGCCGCCGTCGCGGTCGCGACCGCGTCGGCCCATCGGGACGAGGCCTTTGTGGCCTGTCGCCATGTGATCGAGGAGCTGAAGCGCCGAGTGCCGATCTGGAAACGAGAGGTGTACGGGGATGGGACCGTTGAGTGGGTGGGGGCGGGTAGGCAGGTAGGCGGGGAAGCGGGTAAGCCCGACGGTGTCGATAGAAATAACGCGACTGGGGAACTGGTTGCCCGGATGGATGGGGAAAGAGAATGACCGGCAACCGTACCCGCTTCCCCGCCTACCCGCTTACTGACCAGCTGGGCCGCCCTCTTCGAAGCTTGCGTGTGTCCGTCACCGACCGCTGCAACATGCGGTGCCGCTACTGCATGCCCGAGGAAGACTATATCTGGCTGCCCCGCGCATCGATCCTCTCCTTCGAGGAGATCGACCGCCTGGTCGGCATCTTTGCCGGCCTCGGCGTGCACAAGGTGCGGCTCACCGGCGGCGAGCCACTGTTGCGGCATGATCTACCCAAGCTGGTCGCCTTGCTGCGCAGCCACCCCTTCCTCACCGACCTCGCGCTTACCACCAACGGCATTCTGCTGGCCCGGCACGCGACCGAGCTTCGCGCGGCCGGGCTGAGCCGGGTGACGGTGAGCCTCGATACGCTGAGGCCGGGACGGATGCAGGAGTTCGCTCGCAGCGCGCGGCATGCGGACATTCTGGACGGAGTCAGCGCCGCCCGCGCCGCAGGACTCGGCGTCAAGCTCAACTCGGTGGTCCTGCGGGGATATAACGACGATGAGCTGATCGATCTGGTCGAGTACGGCCGCACCGCCGGGGTCGAGGTGCGCTTCATCGAGTACATGGATGTTGGTGGCGCGACCGGGTGGTCGATGGATCAGGTGGTGAGCCGGCGGGAGATTCTCGAGCGTTTGACACAGCGGTACGGCTCGATCGAGCGGGTGGGGGACAACGCTTGGGCTCCGGCCGAGCGATTCGCCCTGCCCGACGGGACTACCGTGGGCGTGATCGCCTCGACGACCGCACCTTTCTGCCGCACCTGCGATCGGGGGCGGCTCACCGCTGACGGGACCTGGCTGCTCTGCCTCTATGGGGAGACGGGGCTCGACCTGCGGGAGCTACTCCGGCTCGGTTGCAGCGACGAAGAGATCGCGGCCCGGATCGCAGCCACCTGGAGTGCGAGGGACGACCGCGGTGCGGAGGTGCGGGCTGCCGCCCCCGGGCGTGGTGTCCTGCATCAGCTGGAGTCGCTCCGGGCCGATCCGCGCCGAGAGATGCACACGCGGGGCGGCTGATGGCGCTGAACGTCGCCCTGATCCAGCCCCAGATTCCTCCTAACACCGGTAACATCGCCCGCCTGTGCGTCGCGACCGATACCCCCCTTCATCTCATTGAGCCACTCGGCTTCTCTATCACCGATGCGGACGTGCGCCGTGCGGGACTGGACTACTGGGATCGTCTGGATCTCTGGGTTCATCCGAACTGGTTTGCGTTTCGTGATGCCATGAATCGCAGCCGCTGTCTCTACTTTTCGGCCAAGGCGATGCAGAGCTACCTCAACGCCCCGTATCGACCGAACAGCTGCCTGGTGTTTGGGAGCGAAACCGAGGGCATGCCGTTGCGGATCCTGGAGAAGCACCCTGAGCAATGCTATACGATTCCAATGACCGGTTCGGTACGGAGTCTGAATCTGGCGAACGCGGTGAGCATCGTGCTGTACGAGGGCCTCCGACAGACTGGCCGGGAGTCGGGAGTCGGGAATCAGGAATTCGGAGATGCATCTGGCGACTTACTCCAGACTCCCGACTCCTGACGCTCGACTATATTGCGGCGGCCGACAGCGAACACCTCAATTCCAACCTCAATCGTCGAGAGCGCCTGAATGCTGGCTAAAGTCGCGGTGGTCGGGGCGGGAAACGTGGGCGCTACAGCCGCACAACGACTGGCCGAGAAAAACCTGGCCCGCACCGTAGTAATGATCGACGTCGTCGATGGAATCCCCCAGGGTAAGGGCCTGGACCAGTGGCAGTCGGGTCCCATCGAGGGGTTTGACACCCGTATCATTGGCACCAACAGCTACGACGAGGCGGCGGGCGCCGATGTCTTCGTTGTCACGGCCGGCATCGCCCGGAAACCCGGGATGAGCCGGGATGACCTGGTCAAAACCAATGCCGGCATCGTGCGCTCGGTGGCCGAGCAGATCGGCCGGGTCGCTCCGAAAGCCATCATCGTGGTGGTCTCCAACCCGCTCGACGTGATGTGCTACGTCGCGATGAAGGCCAGCCGCTTTCCTCGTGAACGGGTACTGGGGATGGCCGGCGTGCTGGACACTGCCCGTTATCGGACCTTTCTGGCCGAGGCCATCGACGTGTCGGTCGAGGATATCCAGGCCATGGTGCTGGGCGGTCACGGCGACACGATGGTTCCGCTGGTCTCCTACACCACCGTGTCCGGTATCCCGGTTACCCAGCTCATCGACCAGGCCAAGCTCGATGAGATCGTCACCCGTACCCGAAACGGCGGCGCGGAGATCGTTGCGTTCCTCAAGACCGGCTCGGCGTACTACGCTCCCAGCGCGGCCGCGGTGCAGATGGTGGAGGCGATCGCGCTCGACAAGAAGCGCATTCTGCCCTGCTCCGCCTGGCTCCAGGGAGAGTTCGGGTTGCAGGACGTGTTCTGCGGCGTCCCCTGCAGGGTCGGACGAAAGGGGCTCGAGCGGATCATCGAAGTGACTCTCACCGCTTCTGAGCGGGAAGAGCTGCACAAGTCGGCCGAGGCGGTGCGCGCGACGCAGGCCGTCGTGGACGCATAACCGGAAGGCAGCATGAATCGGCTCCGGCTCCTCTGGGCCTCGTCCGCCGGGAAGAAGGCGGTCATGGCGGTCACCGGCCTGATCTGGGTGGCGTATCTTGTCACCCACATGCTGGCCAACCTCCTTGTATTCCAGGGCCCGGGAAAGATCAACGCGTACAGCGCGTTCCTCCATGGCACGGGCGGCGCACTCTGGGCCGCGCGCCTGGTGCTGATCGCCGCGCTGGTGCTTCACGTCGTCGCCGCGATCCAGCTGGCAGCCCGGAAGCAGGAGGCGCGCCCGGTCGGGTACGCCGGGGGCTATGATCCGCAGGTCTCCACCATTGCCGCCCGCACCATTCGGTGGGGTGGCGGGCTGATTCTACTCTTCCTGGCCTATCACATCCTGCATTTCACCGTGGGCACGGCGCATCCTGGGTTTGTCGAGGGCAACCCCTACCACAACGTGGCGACCGGGTTTCGAAACATCGTTGTCGTCGTGCTCTATCTCCTGGCCATGGCCTTCGTCGGCCTTCACCTCTATCACGGGATCTGGAGCAGCGGCCGCAGTCTGGGAATGAGCCCACCCTCACCCCATCCGCTTCGGCGGGGCGTGGCCCTGATGCTGGCGATTTTCATCTGGCTGGGCTTCTCGCTGATCCCCGTCGCGGTGTATCTGGGAGTGGTGCGATGATCGTGTTGGACGCCAAGGTGCCCTCGGGCCCCCTCGAACAGAAGTGGGATCAGCACCGCTTCGAGATGAAGCTGGTGAACCCCGCCAACAAGCGGAAATACACCGTCCTGATGGTTGGCAGCGGGCTGGCGGGCGCGTCCGCCGCCGCCACGCTGAGCGAGCTGGGCTATAACGTGAAGTGCTTCTGTTTCCATGATTCGCCCCGGCGGGCGCACAGCATCGCGGCTCAGGGCGGCATCAACGCGGCCAAGAATTACCGGAACGATGGCGACAGCATTTACCGGCTGTTCTACGACACGGTCAAGGGTGGCGACTTCCGGTCGCGCGAGGCGAACGTGTACCGCCTCGCGCAGATCAGCGTCGAAATCATCGACCAGTGTGTGGCGCAGGGGGTGCCGTTCGCCCGGGAGTACGGGGGCCTGCTGGACAACCGCTCGTTCGGCGGGGCCCAGGTATCGCGTACTTTCTACGCCCGGGGACAGACCGGCCAGCAGCTGCTGCTGGGGGCCTACCAGCAGATGGAGAAGGAAGTCGCCCGCGGCGGGGTGAAGGTGTATCCCCGCACCGAGATGCTGGACCTCATTGTCGTCGACGGCCGGGCCCGGGGCATCGTCGTCCGCGACATGGTCACCGGGAAGATCTCCACCCACCTGGGCGACGCCGTGGTGCTCGGCACCGGTGGGTACTCCAACGTCTTCTATCTCTCGACCAACGCCAAGGGCTCCAACGCCACCGCCATTTGGCGGGCGCACAAGCGCGGCGCCGCCTTTGCCAATCCGTGCTTCACCCAGATCCACCCGACCTGCATTCCGGTCAGCGGTGAATATCAATCGAAGCTCACACTGATGAGCGAGTCGCTTCGGAACGATGGCCGGGTCTGGGTTCCCAGGCAGCAGGGAGACAAGCGGCGTCCGGACCAGATTCCCGAGGGTGAGCGGGACTACTACCTCGAGCGGAAGTATCCCAGCTTCGGGAATCTTGCGCCGCGGGACATCGCCTCGCGCGCCGCCAAAGAGGCGTGCGACCAGGGCCTGGGTGTGGGCAAGGGCGGGCTGGGCGTATACCTGGACTTTGCCGACGCCATCAGCCGGCTGGGCGAGCAGACGATCCGCGACCGGTACGGCAATCTCTTCGAGATGTACCAGCGCATCACCGACGAGAACCCGTTCGAGGCGCCGATGCGGATCTACCCCGCGGTGCACTACACCATGGGCGGGCTCTGGGTGGACTACAACCTGATGAGCACCATTCCCGGACTGCACGTGATCGGCGAGGCCAACTTCTCCGACCACGGGGCCAACCGGCTCGGCGCCAGCGCGCTGATGCAGGGCCTGGCCGACGGGTACTTTGTCCTGCCGGCTACAATTGGAGACTATCTGGCGTCGTCCAAGCCGGCCACGATCGAGCCCGACCACCCGGAGGTCCGTCGAGTCGAGCAGGAGGTGGCGGACAACACCCGGAGACTGCTGGCGATCAACGGCAAGCGCACGGTGGACTCATTCCACCGGGAGCTGGGCAAGATCATGTGGGACTACTGCGGAATGGCCCGGCACGCCATTGGTCTCCGGAAGGCGCTCAAGCTGATCCCCGCGCTCCGGGCGGAGTTCTGGCGCAACGTCAACGTCCCGGGTAGCGACGCCGAGCTGAATCAGGCGCTGGAGAAGGCGGGCCGGGTGGCCGATTTCCTGGAGCTGGCGGAGTTGATGTGCCTGGACGCTCTGCACCGGGAGGAATCGTGCGGCGGGCATTTCCGGGAGGAGTATCAGACCGAGGACGGCGAGGCGCTGCGCAACGATGAGCTCTTTGCCTACGTGGCCGCCTGGGAGTATCTGGAGCCGAATACGCCCCAGCGGCTGCACCGGGAGCCGCTCGCTTTCGACTATGTGCACCTGGCGCAGCGGAGCTACAAGTGAGCCGGGAGCCGGGAGCTAGGCGCCTGAAGCAGACTCCGATGAGGGGACGAATCCCAGCTCCCGGCTCCCAGCTCCAGGCTTACGAAGGGAGCACCTCTTGAACCTCACCCTCCGCATCTGGCGCCAAAGCGGGCCCACGGTAAAGGGCCGCCTGGTCGAGTACGAGGCCCGCGACATCAGCCCCGACATGTCGTTCCTCGAGATGCTCGACGTGATCAACGAGCAGCTGATGCAGCGCGGGGAGGTTCCCATCGCGTTCGATCACGACTGCCGGGAGGGCATCTGTGGCTCCTGTAGCCTGATGATCAACGGGGTGGCCCACGGCCCGAATCGGGGAACCGCTACCTGTCAGCTGCACATGCGGAGCTTCAAGGATGGCGACACCATCCACATCGAGCCCTGGCGCGCCCGGCCCTTTCCGATCATCAAGGACCTGGTGGTTGACCGGGGGGCGCTGGATCGCATCATCGCGGCAGGCGGCTACATCAGCGCGGCCACCGGCGGAGCGCAGGACGCCAACACCATATTCATCCCGAAAGAGACGGTGGACACCGCCATGGACGCGGCCCAGTGCATCGGATGCGGGGCCTGCGTAGCGGCCTGCCCCAACGGGTCGGCCTCCCTGTTCACTGCGTCCAAGCTCAGCCACCTGGGTCTCCTGCCCCAGGGTCAGCCGGAACGGTACCGCCGCGCGCTACGCATGGTGGCGCAGATGGATATCGAGCATTTCGGGGGCTGCACGCTCTACGGGGAGTGCCAGGCTGCCTGTCCCAAGGAGATCAGCATCGATACCATCACGCGGATGAACCGCGACTTTCTCAAGGCCAGCCTCTCCGAGGGGCGCGGAGCCGTCGCCCAACCCGATTGACTCACCGTGTCATCCTGAGGGAGCAGAGCGACCGAAGCATCGGCGCGCTTACGGGACGATCCTTCGCTGCGCTCAGGATGACAACCCTGCTAGCCTTCATACCTCCCTCGCTCGCAAACGCGCAATCGTCGCCCTGGGTCCGGCTCGGCGCCAACGGGGTCCTCCTCTTTACCCATGCCGATCCGGTGCCGCACGGCGGTTCACTGGGCGAGATCCGGTTGGTGCAACCCACCTTCATGGCTCGGGCCGGAGCCCTCTCCCACCGGGTTGGGCTCCTGGCCACGATCAATCTCGAAGGTCTCACCATTCCGGATGGCGAGCTCACTCCCGGCGCGTGGGGCGAGGGATACATCGACCGGCGTCATCCCCACACCTATCTGCATGAGCTGATCCTCTCGGGCCATGATTTGCTGGGACCGGTCGATGGCAAAGCCCGGCTGTCGCTCGCCGCCGGCAAGGGCTTCGCGCCGTTCGGCACCGATGACCCCATGGTGCGGCCGATCGTCCGCTACCCGGTCAATCACCACCTGGCGCAGATTCTGGAGCGGTTGGTCGTGATCGCCGGCATAACCCGAGGCCCGGTCGGGTTCGAGGCCGGCCTGTTTAACGGCGATGAGCCGGAGCGTCCCGGCCGATGGCCGAACGTCAGCCGATTCGGCGATTCCTGGTCGGGACGGCTCACCGCCCTGCCGGTGAGAGACCTCGAGCTTCAGGGCTCTTACGCCCACGTCCACTCTCCCGAGCATCGGCCCGGGGCAGGCACCGACCAGCACAAGTGGAGCCTTTCAGCGCGCTGGGACGGCTCGGTCCGCACCTATCCAGTGTATGGCTTGGTCGAGTGGGCCCGGACCTCTGAGGCCGAGGGATTTTTCGTCTTCCGCAGTTTTCTGGGTGAGGGTGCATGGACGATGGGGCGTAGCCGTCTCCATTACCGGTTCGAGCGAACCGAACGGCCGGAAGAGGGTCGCACCCTGAACCCCTTCCGATCGGTCCGGCCCCACTTCGAGAACTCGATTCTCGGAACAACCCGGTGGACTATCCATACTCTCGGCTACGCCTTCCGCCTGGAGGACGCGGTGGCCCCGGCGGCCGCGCTTCCTTTCATCGAGCTGTCGTATGGCCGGGCGGGGGATGTCGGAGGAGGCGTTTTCGATGTACGCTCGTTTTATGGCCGGCAGTCGTTCTGGTCGCTCGGCGTTGGTGTTCGGTTGAGCTCTGGCATGCGGATGCACCGAATGGGGCGGTACAGCGTGGCTGAGGACGCTGGGTCGAGGGGCGAAACCATACGAGGTGAAGGCCATGATCACTAGACGCTCAGCTCTGCCGGTCGTGCTCCTCGTGCTTGGTGGGTGCGGGGACAACGGAAACACCCCGCCTACCATGCCTGTCCAGATCGAGGCCTCCGGTGGCACCGGACAGTCAGGCGTGTTGGGCAGCGTGCTCCCGCTACCTCTGAGCGTCCTGGTATCCGACCAATCGGCCAGCCCCGTGCCGGACGTCACGGTGACGTGGTCGGTGCTCGAGGGCGGTGGAACGGTCACCCCGACCTCCACGACCAATTCAGCCGGGACGGCATCGGCGACTTTCACGCTCGGCCCGACGGTGGGTGAGCAGCAAGTCCAGGCCCTGGTGCCCGGTCTCCCGCCGGTTGTCTTCACCGCCCTTGGAATCGCGGGGGGTAGTGACCTGAGCGTCCTGGGTGGAGGGAACAACGTGCTAGAGCGGTTCAGCTCCGATCTCTGGGTGCACGGCAACTACGCCTATACCGGTACCTGGGGATTCCGGGAGGAAGAGGGGAACACGCTCAAGGTGTGGTCCCTCGGCGCCACCGGCTCGCCGACACTGGTCAACTCTATCATCGTCCCCGAAATCGGGACTGTGAGCGACGTGCAGGTCAGCGACGACGGTCAGCTACTGGTGCTGAGCGGCGAACAGGGAACCGATGGGGGCATTTATCTGTACAGCCTGAGCAACCCAGCGGCCCCCGCGTTCCTCAGCTCGGCCTTGGTCGGCGACGCAGGCGTTCACACGGTCACTCTCTCGGCCATCAATGGGCGACTCTACGCCTTTGCGGCGCGGAACCCCGGCTTCCCCGAGGGCCCCGCGACCGACCCCGCGCTCCTGATCTACGATGTGACCGATCCGGAAGCGCCTACCCTTGTCGCCACGAAGCGGTTCCCCGAGCGCAACTACGGTATCCACGACACCTTCGTGCGGGACGGTATCGCCTTCGCGTTCGTGTGGGATGATCCCGGCCTCGTCATCTACGACGTGGGGAACGGTATCCGGGGCGGCTCCCCTTAGCGCCGGTCGAGATCAGCCGGCTGCAAACCGAGACGAATGGCGTCTGCTGCGGACCCTCGGTGCACAACGGCTGGTGGTTCCATAACCCGGTCACCAGCGAGCGGCGCTACCTGTTCATCGGGCAGGAGGGAGCGGCATCGATCGGCTCCAGTTCAAGCGGAGACATCCACGTGGTGGACGTGTCCGACCTGACCCAGCCGCACGAGGTGGCCTTCTTCCATTTGAACGGTGCCGGCACTCATAACTTCTGGATGGACGAGGAGCGCCAGATCCTCTATGCCGCCTATTACAACGGTGGCGTGGTGGCGCTGGACGTGTCGGGGACGCTGACTGGCAATCTTTCCGGACGCCTGCTGGGCCAGGTGAGGCCCGGTGGGGCGGGGAACACCTTCACCTGGGGGGTGCAGCTCGCCAACGGTTTCCTCTACGCGATCGACATGGTGAGCGGGCTGTGGCAGCTGAGAACCGAGTAGGATCGAAGGGATGAGGGAAGCGTAGTACCGGACGCCGGACGTCTAAGGTCCCTGGCTCGTGCTTCCGGCGTCGCGCCTCGCTCCCTCCTTCCCGGGTTCCGCCCAGACGTTGTTCCCCCGCCGCACATCGGGGTACCGCTTCTTCGGGTCGATCGTCACCCTGACGACCTTCCTTGCCTCCGGGATCAGCAGATTGTAGCGGCTCCCACCGTACCACACCTCGACCGGTAAGCTCAGCTGTTTCGTGGTGCCGTCATCCATGACCAGCTCGAGCTCTACCGGCATCGGCATGGCGCCGGCACTGCGCAGGTAGATCCGGGACGAGATGCTGCCGGAGTCCGACGCCACGGAATCGACCGCCTGGTCCAGGGTCTCTGTAGTATAGAACCAGGAGCGCCAGAACCAGCTCAGGTCCTCACCCACGCCGTCCTCGACGCTACGAAAGAAATCGGCCGGGGTCGGGTGCTTGTAGGCCCACCGGGTGACGTACTGCCTGAAGGCTGGATCGAACCGCTTCGGTCCGATGATGTGGTCCCGCAGCAGGATCAGCCCCAGCCCTGGCTTGGTATACGCGGTGGTGCCGAGGCTTCCTCCTATCCGGTCGGCGGGAGTCATGATCGCCTCCTCCTTGCCGGAGAGGGCAAAGGGGATGTAGAGGCCCGGGTCGCCCCGACGGTTGTAGGCCCCGGGATATTTCTTGTCCCAGTTATACCGATTCATGAAGGTGTTGAAACCTTCGTCCATCCAGGGATAGAGCCGCTCGTTGTTGCCCACGATCATGGGGAACCAGGTGTGCCCGATCTCATGGTCGGTGACGCTGAAGAGCGCCTGCGGGTCGGTGCGGTTATGACAGAACACGATCATCGGGTACTCCATCCCGCCCTCGATGCCATTCACATTGATGGCGACCGGGTAGGGGTACCGATACCAGGAGGAGTAGTTGTCCACCGCGAAGCGAACGTACTGGGTAGACTGATTCCAGACTGGTGCGGCCGACGGGGGGTAGAAGCTCATCGCCAGGGTCTTGCCTCCGTTCGCCCGAGCGGCATCCCACACAAAGTGACGCGCCGCCGCCCAGGCGAAATCCCGGACGCTGTCGGCGGTAAACCGCCAGGTATGAGTACCGGAGGCGGAGGGCGGGCGTGAGTCGGCGGTGCCGATTTCGTCGATGCCACGAATGACTACGGTGGAATCGCTGCCGCGGGCCTGGGCCAGGCGCTCGCGTTGTGTGGCGGTGAGCACTTGGGTGGGGTTCCGCAGTGTACCGGTTGACGCCACGAGCATGTTGGCCGGCACGGTGAGGCTCACGTCGAAGCTGCCGTACTCCAGGTAGAACTCGCCCTGTCCCAGGTACTGCTCCGTATTCCATCCCCGCACGTCGTCGTAGACCGCCAGGCGGGGGTACCATTGGGCCACCTCGTACACATAACTCCCATCGATCAGTTCGATCCCCATCCGATTGCTGTTGGAGCCGAAGGGAAACGACCAGGCAATGTCGAGCACCTGCCGGCCGCGCGGAGGAAGAGGACGCAACAGATCCACCTTCATCAGGGTGCCGTTGAGCAGGTACTTAAGCTCGGCGGCGGGCGCCCCCTTGCGCCCGCTGGCCGCTGCCACGGCGGGCTGGGCCACCTTGGTCAGCGTCACGCCACCCTCCGCCCCGCGGGTGCCGAACCGCGAATCCTGATCGAACAGCCGAGAGCCGCGGCTGGTGCTGTTGAAGAGGTTCTGGTCCAGCTGGATCCAGAGATAGCGAAGCGTATCGGGCGAGTTGTTGGTGTAGATGATGCGCTCCTCACCGGTCACCGTTTGCGCGACGGTGTCGAGCGACGCCCGGATGACGTAATCGACCCGCTGCTGCCAGTAGTCAGGTCCCGGAGCGCCGCTACCGGTCCGGATCGTGTTCGGGGTCGGCAGCTCGAGCCGCCGGAACGGAGAGACGTCTCCCAGCGATCTGGTGCTGTCATCCGGGCTTTGGCTGGTGGGCTGCTGGGCGGCAAGCGCTGTGGCGGACAGACATATCAGAACGGCGGCTAGTCGCATTGGTGCTTTCCATGGTTTACAAAGGAAATATCTGCGGCCCCCGCCGCCCGCCTACCTGCGTTCATCTGCGGCTGATGTTTTTGGTCCGGCGGAATCGGCGCGTTCCCACGTGTCATTGGTGGGCATCGCGTCGGGGAGCGTCCCATCCGGGTTTACGCGCGCCCGGGCGACCGGCCTGCCGGAGCGGTCTTCGTAGACATACCGCTGTCCGGCGTACCAGATCTCCACTGGCAGCTTCACCAGTTCGTTGGTGCCATCCATAAAGCCCAGCTCGAGCTCGACCGGCATGACGGCGTCTCCCAGGTTGGCCACAGTGACCTGGGTCGCGCCCTCCACCTGCTTGACCGACTCGACCGTCTGGTCCAGCGCCGCCGTCGTGTAGAAGAACCCGCGCCAGAACCAGCTGAGATCTCGCCCTGACACCGCCTCCATCGTGCGGAAGAAGTCGGCCGGCTGGGGGTGCTTGAACGACCAGCGGCGGGTGTACTCGCGAAAGGCGCTGTCGAAGACCGCGGGAGCGAGCACCTTGGCTCGCAGCGTGAGCAGCGCGATTGACGGCTTGATATACGCGAGACTCAGAAGGTTATCGCTGGTCCGGTACCGGTTGGCGGGAGTCATGATCGGCTGCGCCGTGGGGGTCTGGTCCAGCTTCACCACCAGCTCCCGCTCCTGCCGCCGCGCCCCAGAGTCGTCCCGTTTCCAGAAGTTTTCCTCGGCGAAGATATTGATAAGGGTGTTGAAGCCCTCGTCCATCCAGGCATAGCGCCGCTCGTCCGAGCCCACGATCATGGGAAACCAGTTGTGCCCGATCTCGTGGGTTATCACCTCGAACAGATCCGGTCCGTCCTTGCCCCTCGCTTCCATGGCGAGCATGGGGTATTCCATGCCGGAGACGGGACCTTCCACCGCGGAGATCTGGGGATAGGGATAACGGAACCAGCGGGAGCTGTACTCCTCGATCGAATAGCGGCTCATCCTTGCCGCATCCTTCCAGGTCTCGCTGGCGGAGGGACGATAGTAGGCCTGGGCCAGAACTCCCTGCCAGCCGGAAGCATCCCAGAGATACTCCGGCGATGCGGCCCAGGCCGCATCCCGAACGTTGGTTGCCCGGAAGCGCCAGGTGAGGGATCCCTGCCGGGCGGGACGCGCCGACCCCGAGCGCAGTTCAGGCTCGGTTACGATCCGGATGGTGGAATCGGATTTGAGGGCCCGGGCCAGTCGCTCCCGCTGGGTGTTGGTGAGGACCTCGGCCGGATTCTGGAGCACGCCGGTCCCGGCCACGATGTAGCCCGCCGGCAGGGTGACTTCGTAATCGATGTCGCCGTACTCCAGGTAAAACTCGCCCTGGCCGAGATACTGGTCGGTGTTCCAGCCGTGCACGTCGTCATAGACCGCCATGCGGGGATACCACTGCGCGATCTGGTACAGGCTTCCGTCCCGGCCCATCCGGTCGGCGCCGTGGTCCGGAATGTTGAACGCGTAGGCCAGCTCCAGGACCGTCACTCCGCCGGGAGGAAGGGGCCGCACCAGATCCAGGTACATCATGGTGTCGTCCACCCGGCTCCGGAGGGGCGACGCCGGTGTGGCCGGCGAGCAACCAATGGCAGGACTGGTGGTGTCAGGCAACGCACGTCGCGCCCCCGCGCGGCGTCGGGCGGGAGGTTTCACCGGCGGCACCGCACACTGGGAGATGCCGTCGATCACGAAGCCTCCATTGAGACCGGCGCCGCCGAACCGGCTCTCCGACGCGAAGAGCAGGGATCCCGTGCTGCCGGGTCGGAAGAGATTCTGATCCAGCTGCATCCACACGAACCGGAGCGTATCGGGCGAGTTGTTGGTGTAGCGGATTGCTTCAGTCCCTATGATCCGCCGGCTGGCAGTATCGAGCGTGGCCCGGATGGCGTAGTCGACCCGCTGTTGCCAGTAGGCCGGGCCCGGCGCACCATCGGCCCGCCGGATGTCGTTGGGCGAAGGGAGCGGTGGAGAGCTGAAGATGCCGGTGTCGGCCACCGCTGGCCGCAGCGTGGGCAGGGCCAGGGGCCGGGCGGGCTGGACCGGCCTGGGACCGGCGGGTTCCTGGGCGGTGAGCGGCGAGGCTACCAGGAGCGCGATCAACGCTGCGTGACGCATGGAGTCCTTCACTCGCTAGAGCTTCGGGAGGGTCACTCCGGTCTGCTTCTGATACTTGCCCTTCTTGTCTCCATAGCTGACTTGGCAGACGTCGTCGTCGTCGGCCTCGAAGAAGAGTACCTGGCAGATGCCCTCATTGGCGTAGATCTTGGCCGGCAGCGGTGTGGTGTTGCTGATCTCCAGCGTCACATGACCTTCCCACTCGGGCTCGAACGGCGTGACGTTGGTGATGATTCCGCACCGGGCATAGGTAGACTTCCCTACGCAGATGGTGAGCACGTTGCGGGGAATCCGGAAGTACTCCACCGATCGGGCCAGGGCAAAGCTGTTGGGTGGCACGATGCAGACCTCGCCGTCGAACTCGACGAAGCTGCGAGCGTCGAACTGCTTTGGATCGACGATGACCGAGAGCACGTTGGTGAAGATCCGGAACTCCGGCGCCACCCGCATGTCGTAGCCGTAGGAGGATACGCCATAGGAAATGGCCCCCTCGCGCACCTGCCCGTCCACGAACGGTTCGATCATGCCGTGCTCGCGGGCCATACGGCGGATCCAGCGGTCGGACTTGATGGACATGGTCTCAGCCGGGTGTACCCGTGAACAGGGTAATGGGAAGCGGGGCGGCAGGGGAGCCCGGCCGCCGGAACAGGGCGGAATATAAGATGGGATAAGAAGCAGTGCCGGGTGGCCCCGCGAACGGGGTCCACCCGGATGAGTCAGCTCTGGTGCCAGGGGTCAGGCAAAACGTCTGCCTGCAACGGTCGATCAGGGAACAATTCGAATGACGTCGCAGCCGTGAATGGGTTGGCCGCCGAATGTGCTCCCATCGACGCATGCCTCCGTGGCACCGGCCAGAAGACCGCTGCCTTGAGTCAAGAAATGAAGGACCAGGTCGGTATCGCCGTCGCCATCTATGTCCGTGGGATGCCCGGTACCGTGCGCCTCATGCGCCGCTCCCGGACCAAATGTGACGGAAAGCGGATCGATCGTCGAGGCATCCAGATCAGCGGTGCTTAGAATGGCTACTGGAATGACCCCCTTCGAGTTCAGGTTTACCGGGTTGACGGTGCTGCCCGGCTTGATGTCGAGATCAACTATGAGGACGCAGGGTGTACCGGGGCCGAGGGCGTAGCTGAACAGGTTGCGCATGAGTATACCAGCGCCCGCTCCGGTGGGCTGCTGGCCCTCGAATTCCTTGGTATCGGTATCCAGGATCACAAGTCCCGCGCCAACGCAGTACTCTGCAAAGATTGCACGCTGAACCCCGCCGAACCCCGCCGTCATAAGTGGAGTGGCATCTGGGAGCAGCGTAATCCCCGTTTCCAGATTCCCGTGCGCGACGAAACAGCACGCATCGATGTTACTGTTGTCCAGATCATCGCCACCACCTGCCACCCCGTCCGGCCCCAGTACCATCGGGTGGGCAGCGGCTTGCGCCGTCAGGGTCGCGTCGTCCCCCGGGTCGGGGAAGACCAGATCGGGAGTTCCCACGGATCCAGGCGCGACAAACCCGCCGTCCGAAAGGTTATCTCCCATATCAACGATGAGCTTGCCACCGTCCTCGAGAAACGCCGCCAGGGCCGCCTGCGCCGGTGCCGAGCTCTGAGCTGCGGCTTGGGCGGCACTCCCCTCGCTGTTGGAAGTGATGAGGACAACCGTTGTGCCGGACGGAATCCCCAGGGCCAGGTCCGACAGGGGGTGGATGAAGTAATCGCTCCCCAACGTCTTGCCCAGTCCGGACGGCACCGCCGTAACCAGAGTCGTGTGGGCGCGGTTCGCGCCGAACCACGGCATCTCGTCCTGGTACACCCGAATCACCGGGGCGGCGGTAAGTGCCCGGAGGCTGGACTGCGCGCCCGAGGCGCCGGTGACGTACTCCGGACGGGCAGCGCTTTCGGCCGGAATGTCGGTCGTGAGCCCACCCAGCGGCACGGCGGGTGTGGAGGATTGTGGAGGGAAAGTGGGTGTGCTATCGCAGGCGGTCAGGATCAAGGCACCAGCCAGCCACGGAAGGTGACGCGTCATGTTGCCTCCAGATGGGGGAACTGGGAACAGTGAACGCGCTCAGCTTACGCCGCAGGGGTTACGGCGCCGTGTCCGCAATGTCACCGGAAGGGACGGCCCACCAGACGCGTCGAGCTAATTGCGGACTTTGGTATCGAAGCGCATATTGGCGCGGGTCGGCTGCCGCGCTGTGGTGACATCGCGGTGACGGCTGTCGGCTAGGATTGGCACCCATTCCGCACCACTCCTTTTCTTTGTAACGGAGCTCGTCGAGATATCGAGGCGGGACGTGTCAGCGATCGAGCTGCGGATCCTCGGTACGATCAGCCTCTCCGGGTTAAGCGGTGAGGAGCACGCTGCGATCCTGGGTCGGAGGAAGCGCTTCGCCCTGCTCGCCTACCTCGCCGTGGCAACCCACCGGGGCTATTGTAGCCGCGATACCCTGCTCGGCCTCTTCTGGCCGGACCTCGATCAGACCCACGCCCGTGGAGCTCTCCGTCAGTCGATTCACGTCCTCCGAGGTGCCTTGGGCGGATCCAGCATTCTGACTGCGGGCGACGACGAGGTTCGACTCGAGCCCACCAGCATCCAGTGTGACGCAGTCGCCTTTCTCGCTGCGGTTGCCGCGGCCGATTTCGACAACGCCCTGGACCTCTACCAGGGCGACCTGCTATCGGGGTTTTTCATTCCCAACGCGCTGATGTTCGAGCAATGGCTCGAGGAAGAGCGCGTGTGCCTCCGGACGCTAGCGGCGCGGGCGGCCCTGCAGGGGGCCGCCCATGCGGAAGCGACCGGGCTGCTTACCCTGGCAGCCGACCGGGCTCAGCGCGCGCTTATCCTGAATCCTTACAGCGAAGAAGTGCTCCGGCTGTACATCAGGGTCCTGGCTTCGGCGGGCGACCGAGTGCAGGCCGTCCGCACCTACGATGAATTTGCCAAGCGGGTCGAGCGGGAATGGGCGGTTCTCCCCTCACCTCAGACCCGCGCTCTCGTCAGCGCCATGAGGTCCCGCTAGCCGTCCCTCCTGCCAGAATCCCATACCACGGGGTAGCCGCGTTTCCCGCCACCTATCCTTTATCAGTAGGGTCAGGGGCTGCCGCCGAAGCGTGCGGATCACCCCCCCCCGCCTGGTTGAATCACACCCCTAAGTCGGTTACTTTCGGGAGGATAAGTGAAAAAATTCACTAAAGCGAGATTTTGACGCTCATGCTTCAGCCGTATATCCCGCTCCTGCTGCTGATTGCCTTCGTTATCGCGAACGCGATACTGATGCTGGGCCTGTCCCATGTCCTGTCCACCTACCGCCGGACCCCCACGAAGATCGCACCCTATGAATCGGGCATGCCGGTGCTGGGCGATGCCAGGGAGCGGTTCTCGGTCAAGTTCTACCTGGTGGCCATGCTGTTCATCGTGTTCGACATCGAGACCGTATTCATGATTCCCTGGGCGGTGGCCTTCAACCAGCTCACCAGTATCTCCGGGATCCTGATCATCGACATGTTCGTCTTTATCCTCATCCTCGCGGTGGGGTACGTCTACTTATGGAAACGCGGAGCGCTGCAATGGGATTGACCACCCCTCCGGCGACGGGCCGGGACGACGAGGTCACCGAGGTTTCGGCCGTGTCGCCCAACTTTGTGACCACCCGGCTGGATTTCCTCACTAATTGGGCCCGCTCCAACTCGCTCTGGCCCATGCCGTTCGGCACCGCCTGCTGTGCCATCGAGTTCATGGCGACCGCGGCGAGCCGGTTCGATCTTGCCCGCTTCGGCATGGAGCGCATGAGCTTCTCCCCTCGCCAGGCCGACGTGCTGATCTGTGCCGGGCGCCTGCCGTTCAAGCTCGCGCCCGTCATCCGCCGCATCTGGGATCAGATGCCGCAGCCCAAGTGGTCGATCTCGATGGGGGCGTGCGCCTCGACCGGCGGCATCTTCGATAACTATTCGATGGTCCAGGGCATCGATACGATCATCCCGGTGGACGTCTACGTACCAGGGTGCCCCCCGCGACCGGAAGGGCTGATGTATGGGATTCTCCTGCTCCAGAAGAAGATCAAGGGGGAGACTATCACGGATGATACCCTCCGCGAGGAAAAGCTCGTCGGCCCATCCGGGCTGTTCCTGCGGCCGGAGCGGGTGGACGAGTTGAGCGAGCCCTTCGGAAATTCGGTCCAGCAGACCCGATCGAGCTGATGCCTGCCTTTTTTCCGCCTGTCATCCTGAGGGAGTGGAGCGACCGAAGGATCGGGTTGTTTCTCGGGACGATTCTTCGCTTTGCTCAGGATGGCAGCGGACGATGACCGCGGTCTCGCCGTCCGTTCCCGCGCTCCGCTCCGAGTTCGGTGCTACCGTCGAGCGTCACCTGGTCTCCTCCGGCCAGACCATCGTCTATGTGAGCCGCGACCGGTCTCACGACATCCTGGCCTGGCTCAAGGACACCCCGGGCCAGGAGTACAACTATCTCACCGACGTGACGGCCGTGGACTATCGCGATCCCGAGCGGGCGCTCGAGGTGGTCTATCAGCTGCGCTCCCTCGGCCGCAAGGCCGATCTCCGGATCAAGGTGGCCCTGGACAAGCGCGTCCCCCTGGTGGTCCGCTCGGTCTACGACCTCTGGCGCGGCGCGGACTGGCTGGAGCGTGAAGTATTCGACATGTTCGGCGTGACCTTTACCGGGCATCCCGACCTGCGCCGCATTCTCATGTGGGAGACGTATGCCGAGGGGTTCCCTTTGCGGAAGGAGTTTCCGCTCCGGGGTCACTTCAGTCGGGCGGAGCAGACCCGGCAGGCCCTGGCGGCCAACCCCGAGGCGCATTACTCCCTGGAGGAGCTATCGCTCGCGGATACCTACGGTGAGCTGCCCAAGGACATGCAGGAACGGCTGGCGCGAGGCGAACGGGGATTTCTGAAATGACACTTCGCACCGTAGAGATGGCGCTGGCCACCCCGGGTGTGGACGCAGCCGGCCGCCCGACCCGGGTTCCCCTCGGCGTCGCCAGTGACGAGCCGCACTACCGCGAGGATCTCGGCGCGGAGCGCATGCTGGTCAACATCGGACCGCAGCACCCGGCGACCCACGGCGTGCTTCGGCTGGTGCTGGAGCTGGAGGGGGAAACCGTTAAACGCTGCATCCCCCACATCGGCTACCTGCACTCCGGCTTCGAGAAGCTGGGCGAATATCGGCACTACAATCAGATCATCCCCCTGACCGACCGCACCGACTACCTGTCGCCCATGGCGAACAACGTGTGTCTGGCGCAGGCGGTCGAGGCGATGATGGGTCTGGAGCTCACCGAGCGCTGCAAGGTGCTCCGGGTCATCGCCTGCGAGATGAGCCGGATCATCTCTCATCTCGTCTGGCTGGGGACCACCGGCATCGATCTCGGCGCCTTTACGCCGTTCCTCTGGTCGTTTCAGGAGCGGGAGCGGATTTACAACCTGCAGGAGTCCTGGACCGGAGCCAGGCTCACCACCAGTCTCACCCGGGTCGGTGGACTGATGGCCGACATCCCTGACGGCTGGGAAGCCGGCCTGCGCGACTTTACCAACACCTTCCCGAAGACGCTGCAGGAAGTGGATACCATGTTCACCCGCAACGCGATCTGGATCGGGCGAACCCAGGGCGTTGGGGCTCTCTCCGCCGATGAGGCAATCAACTACTCGCTGTCCGGTCCCATGCTCCGCGCCAGCGGCGTGGACTACGATGTCCGCAAGGATCGCCCTTACCTGGACTACGAGACCTACGACTTCGAGGTACCGGTCGGGGAGTACGGCGATATCTACGACCGCTATCGGGTTCGGCTGGAGGAGATGGCCCAGTCCAACCGGATCCTGGAGCAGGCGCTCGACCGGCTGAGCCGGCTCAAGGGTGCGCCGATCAACGTCTCCGACCCTCGCGTGGTGCTCCCTCCCAAGTCGCGGGCGATGAGCGACATGGAGGCGATGATCTTCCACTTCAAGCAGGTGATGGAAGGGGTAAAGCCGCCGGCGGGTGAGGTCTACATGGGGGTCGAGAATCCCAAGGGCGAGCTGGGCTACTACATGGTCTCCGACGGCACCAGCAAGCCGGTGCGCTGGCGGATCCGTCCCCCGTCATTCATCAATCTCGCGAGCCTGCCCACCATGTGCGAGGGCTCGCTCCTGTCCGACGTAATCGCCATCAACGCCAGCGTGGATATCGTCATGGGAGAGGTCGATCGATGAGTACCTCAGCAGGGCAGCGGGGCAGCGGGACAGCGGGGCACGGGTCGGCTCAGGGGGGACACGATGCCGAGACCGCGCCCTACGAGCGGGTCTTCCGGGGTGAGACCATGGGCCGCCTGGAGCAGCTCTTCACCAAGTATCCCACCAGGCAGGCGTGTCTGCTGCCGGCGCTCTGGATGGTGCAGGAAGCGCGGGGCTGGATTTCCGAGCCGGCCATCGGTGAGGTAGCCGAGGTGCTCGACCTCACCCCGGCCTATGTCAAAGGGGTGGTCACGTTCTACACCATGTACCATACCCACCCCGTGGGGCGGCACTTCATTCAGGTCTGCACCACTTCGCCCTGCAATATCTGCGGAGCGGAAGACGTGCTGAAGACCCTGGTTCGGGAGACTGGTTGCGGCGAGCTTGGGGCAACCAGTCCGGATGGCAGATTCACCGTCATCGAGGTCGAGTGTCTCGGTGCCTGCGGATTCCCCACGCCGATCCTGATCGACGACGACTTCATCGAGAGCGTGACGCCCGAGAAGGTCCCCGGCATTCTGCAGAGGTACAAGTAATGGGCTACCCCCACCCCAGCCATTCCAGGGAGAATCCTGTCCTCTCCAAGCACTTCGGGGACCCCGAGGCCCGCACCTACGACGGCTGGGTCAAGCGTGGCGGGTACGAGGGGCTGAAGAAGGTGCTTCGGATGACGCCGGAAGCGGTGGTCGAGGAGATCAAGACCTCGGGACTTCGAGGCCGGGGCGGGGCAGGGTTCCCGACCGGGCTCAAGTGGTCCCTGATGCCCAAGGCCGACGGCCGTCCCCACTATCTGGTCTGCAATGCCGACGAGTCCGAGCCGGGCACCTTCAAGGATCGCGAGATCATGCGGTGGACCCCGCATCAGCTGCTCGAAGGCTGCGCCATTGCGGCCTACGCCATCGGAGCCGAACGCTGCTACATCTACATCCGCGGTGAGTTCACCGATCCCTACAAGATCATGCAGAAGGCAGTCGAGGAGGCCACCGCCAAGGGTGCGCTCGGCAACAACGTCCTCGGCAGCGGCAAGCGGATCGAGGTGATCCTGCACCGCGGCGCGGGCGCCTACATCTGCGGGGAAGAGACCGCGATGCTGAATTCGATCGAGGGCAAGCGGGGGAATCCCCGGATCAAGCCGCCGTACCCAGCTCAGGCCGGCGTGTTCGGCATGCCGACCACGATCAATAACGTGGAGACCCTGGCGGCCGTACCGCACATCGTCATGCGCGGCGGCGAATGGTACAAGGGCTTGTCGCTCAACAACCCCAAGAGTACCGGCACCAAGCTCATTTCGGTCTGCGGTCACATCCAGCGGCCGGGCAACTACGAAGTCACGATGGGCACCCCGATGAGGGAGCTCATTTACGACATGTGCGGCGGGATGCGCCCCGGCCGAACGCTCAAGGCGGTGATTCCGGGCGGATCGTCGGTGCCGATCATGAACGCGGCTGAAGCCGAGGACTGTCTGCTCGACTACGAGGGCGTGGTGGCCAAGGGCTCGATGCTCGGCTCCGCCGGGATGATCGTGATGGACGACACCACGGACATGGTCTACCAGATCTGGCGCCTGGCCCGCTTCTACGCCCACGAGTCGTGTGCCCAGTGCACCCAGTGCCGGGAAGGGACCGCGTGGTCCGTTCGGATCCTGGAACGAATTCTGGCCGGGAAGGGCAAGCAGGAGCACTTTCAGCTGCTGCTGGACCTGTCGGACAACATGACCGGCAAGACCATCTGCGTGCTGAGCGACTCCTGCGCCGCGCCGATCGTCAGCGGAATCCAGAAGTTTCGGCAGGAGTTCGAGGCATATATCCAGGGCGCGCGGGAGCCGGCGCTCGCGGCGGTTTAAACCATCGTCGAGGGTCCGGAGTCCAGGGTCTCGCGCGTGATCGCAGCCGGCCTTCGACCCCAGACCCAGACTCTAGACGGGACAAGCATGGCTGAAGAACTGGTCACCGTGACAATAGATGGGATGCCGGTCAGCGTCCCCAAGGGCACCACGATCATCGAGGCCGCCAAGCAGGCCGGCGTCCTGGTGCCACACTATTGCTACCACCCGTCGCTGCCCTCGCCCGCGGTTTGCCGGATGTGCCTGGTCGAGGTGGAGAAGGCCCCCAAGCTGATGCCCGCGTGCGTCACGGCCGTGGCCGAGGGCCAGGTGGTCCACGTGGAGAGCGAGAAGGCCAAGAAGGCGCGCGAGGGCGTGCTCGAGCTGTTGCTCATCAACCACCCGCTCGACTGCCCCATCTGCGACCAGGCCGGCGAGTGCGAGTTGCAGGACTACGTGTTTCAGGAGGGCCGGTCGGGCACCCGATACGCCGACTACGCCAAGCGCTACAGCCCGGTGGAGGATTTCGGCCCCGACGTCCTCTACGTGCCCAATCGCTGTATCCTGTGCACCCGGTGCGTGCGCTTCATGGAGGACGTCGCCGAGGACCCGATTCTCAACGTCTCCGAGCGTGGCGACCGGGCCTACATCGGCATCTCGACCGAGCAGCTGCTCGACCATCCCTGGGCCGGCAACGTGGTGGACCTCTGCCCGGTCGGGTCGCTGATCTCGAAGGACTTCCTCCACAAGGCCAGGGCCTGGGACCTCGATAAGACGGCCAGCGTCTGCCCCGGCTGCACCCAGGGCTGCAACATCACCATCGACACCCGGGATGACATCGTGGTCCGGCTTCGCCCCCGGCCGAACCTGGAAGTGAATCGCCACTTCATGTGTGACGTCGGCCGGATGAACTATCGCTGGCTCAACCGGGGCGACCGGATCGAGGCGCCGCTGGTCCGGGATGGCGGCCGGCACGTTGCCACCGACTGGGATACTGCGCTGGATCGCCTGGGACAGCTGATCCGGGGGACCTCGGGCTCGGCCGTGATTCTCGCCTCAGGGGTGGCGTCCACCGAGTCGCTCGGACTCATCCGGCGGATGCTCGACCGGGTCAGCGTGACCGCCGTCGTGCAGGTACCAATCGGCGAGGAGTCGCCCCTGGCTGGCGTACCCAACCTGGCGCTGCGGGCCGAGCGTGCCCCCAACCTCGTCGGTGCCGAGCTGCTGGGGTACGGGTCCGACTGGCCTACCGGCCTGTTGGAGCTGGCGAGCGCAGGGTTGGTGATCATCCTCGATGCCGACCTGTCGGCCTCCGACCTGGCCCTGATCGCCCAGTCGCCCGCCAGCGTGGTCGTTCTGGGGACCCTGTTTGCCGAAGAGCTGCGGAACGCCGAGCTGGTCCTACCGCTCACCACGATGGCGGAGGAGAACGGCACCTACGTGAATCGGGATCGGCGCATCCAGCGCTACAACCAGGCCAAGTCGCCGCCGGGCATGGCGCGGCCGGCCTGGTGGGTGGCGGGCGAGGTCATCGCGGGTCCGGGCCCAAGCGCAGGCGCCCCGGCAACCGCGGCGCAGGCGTTCGAGCTCCTGGCTGAGCGCTGGCCGGTCTTCGCGGGGACCACCTACGACGACATCGGCTTCAGCGGACGAGTGCTCTCCGATTCGCCTGGGGCCGCGGGTAGCAGGTACGCCTCGCGGGCGGGGGTGTCGTGACTCCGGAGATGAAGGGGTTCCTGCTGCTCAGCGTCATCAAGATGCTGCTGGTGTTCACGATCACCATGGTGGGCGTGGCGCTGTTGACCCTGATGGAACGGAAGGTCAGCGCCTGGATGCAGAACCGGCGTGGCCCCAACCGGGTCGGCCCGGCCGGCCTGCTGCAGCCGGCGGCCGACGGGCTCAAGAACATTCTCAAGGAAGAGACCTTTCCGGCGCTCGCAAACCGATGGCTCTTCCTCCTGGCGCCGGCTATGTCGTTCATTCCCGCGCTACTGCTGTTCGCGGTAATTCCGTTCGGCGCTCCGCTCCCGGTGGACTTCGATTTCACTTTCGGTCCCCTCGGGCGGTTCGTGCATCACGGTCCCATGCCGATGGTGGTGGCCGACCTGCCGATCGGATTCCTCTTCGTGCTGGCAATCAGCTCGATGGGGGTATACGGCATCGCACTGGCAGGCTGGTCGTCGAACAGCAAGTACGCCTTGCTGGGGGGCCTCCGGGCCAGCGCCCAGATGGTGTCCTACGAGGTGGCCATGGGGCTGAGCCTGATCCCGGTTCTTCTCATGTCGGGCAGCGTCAGCCTTTCCACCATCGTGCAACACCAGCAGGCCGGGCTCTGGTATGTGCTGCCCCTCTTCCTGTCCTTTTTCATTTTCCTGATTGCGGGCTTCGCCGAGACCAACCGGCTGCCGTTTGACATGCCCGAGGCAGAGTCGGAGCTGATCGCCGGATTCCACGCCCAGTACAGCGCGATGAAGTT
>CAVUMU010000007.1:0-75638 GCA_963742755.1 uncultured Gemmatimonadales bacterium | reverse complement strand
CGCACGACCGACAGGTTCATCCCGGCATTGAGAAACCCCAGCACGCGAGAGCTGTTCAGCTCCACCAGAACTGGCGGTTGAGTCGCACTGGTAATCGGGTCGCGGAACTGAATGACAGCATCGCCGGTGTACTTGTCCCAGCCCAGCCCGGCCGCCATGTCGAGAAATAGAAGCTGCTTGCTGGCCACAATTCGGAGGTTGGTGGCGTGGAGATCGACGCCGTAGCTGTAGCGGTCTCCGGCAGGCACGTTACCGTAGGTCAACTGGGGAATGTCCCGCCGCATGATGCTGACCGACACCGCGGGTAACGGGCCGCGGTCCTTCACCAGGCCCACCCGCGCGCCGTAACCGAGCCCGAGCGCGATCCCGCTGATCTGTCGCGCGTCGGGGTCCACGGTGAAATTGTCGATCTGGTCGGTGGGAAGCAGTTGCGCGGAGCCCAGCAGGTCCACCGCCAGCAGTCCGTTCCCCACTCCGCCGTAGACACCGAGGGCACCTTCGATCAGAGGAGCCGGGGCCCACAGCTTGTCCCCCGCCGGGACTGACCCGCTGCTGCCGTTATACGAGAGGTCCGGAAGGACGACCTGGACCGCGTTAGCCCGCAACGTGAGGGAGGCGTGGCCGAGGCCGCCCAGCGGGGCCGCGGAGCCGATCATGGGGTTCCCGCCGCTCACCAGGACTCCCATGAGGGGGTGAAAGGCGCGGGTGCCGTCCACCGCCGCAGCGCAGACCCGCTGGGCGTTGCCGGCATAAGGGGAGCACTCGGGTGTTTGGGCGAATACGGGCGAAACCAGTGCAACCAGGAACATGGCTGAGGCGAGAGGGGCGGCGCGCATCGTATTCTCCGTTACGGACGGGCGAAACGCACGGTGCGGCTGCCACGATGAATCTCGCCCATCACCCAGGTAGGGACCCCATCGGCGGCGGCGGCGCCTTGGGCGGCCGCTACGGCATCCGGGGGCAGCACGGCGATGAGGCCAACCCCAAGGTTGAAAACGTCTCGCATTTCCCCGGCGGAGACCTGTCCTGCCTGCTGCAGCGTCGTGAAAAGCGGCGGCAGTTCCCAGCTGTCGGGATCCACCGTCGCTCGGCTGTCAGCAGGCAATATCCGCACCAAATTACCCCCTATGCCTCCTCCCGTAATGTGTGCCAAACCGTGCATACGGTCGAGCACCGGAACCACGCTCCGGGAGTAGCTCCGGTGGACCGCCAGCAGTGCCTGAGCGACGGTCTGTCCGGTGTCCGCCAGCCGGTCCGCTAGGCCCAGACCCATCTGCTGGAAGATGATTCGCCGGGCGAGGGTGTAACCGTTGGTATGCAGCCCGGTGGATGCGTAGCCCAGGAGCACGTCGCCCGGTGTGATGGCGTCGCCATGAAGCGCCCGATCTTCCTCGACCACGCCGATGATGGTGCCGGCCAGATCGTAGGTGCCCGGTTGGTACAGGCCCGGCATCTGTGCCGTCTCCCCGCCGGCGAGCGCCATCCCGTGAGCACGGCACCCCCGGGCGATACCGGCCACGATCCCTGCTATCTGCTCCACGCCGAGGCCGGCGCCCGCGATGTAATCCATGAAGGCAATGGGCGCGGCACCGTGCACCAGGATGTCGTTGACACTGTGATTGACGAGGTCTTCGCCCACGGTATCGAAACGTCCCGCCTGTAACGCCACGAGCACCTTGGTGCCCACCCCGTCGGTGCTCAGAACGAGGGTGGGCTGCCGCATCCCGGCGGGGATGCGCACCATTCCCCCGAATGCCCCTACCCGGCCAGTGGACAATGCGGTGCGGGTACCCGCTACCAGCTCGCCGATGCGCGCCTTGGCCGCCTCGGCTGTCTCGAGGTCCACGCCGGCCGCGGCATACTCACTGGGCGCACCGGCCGTCTCGTTCACGCCAGCGCCTGGGCCATGGGGACGTGGGTCAGGTCCTGGAAGGCACGAACCCGGGCCTCCACATCGGCCAAGGCGAGCTGATCGAAGCCGCGGATGCCGAACTGCTCGACGGCGTAGGACCCCAGCGCTGCTCCGTACACCATCGCACGGCGCAGGTTGTCTTCGGTGACCGTCCGGGTGCGCGCGAGATACGCCATGAAGCCGCCGGCAAAGGCATCCCCGGCGCCGGTCGGGTCGAATACGATCTCCAGAGGAAAGGCCGGCACGTAGAAGGTGCGGTTCGCCTCGATCAGGAGCGCTCCGTGCTCACCTTGCTTGATGACCACCCGCTTGGGCCCATGGGCCAGGATCCAGCGCCCGGCGCGGTGAATGTTCCAGTCGCCGCTCAGCTCGCGGGCTTCGCCGTCGTTCACCATCAGCACGTCCACCCGGCTGAGCAGCCGCAGTAGCTCGGCTTTCTTGCTCTGAATCCAGTAGTTCATGGTGTCGCACACGACCAGCTCCGGATTCTTCACCTGATCCAGCACCCCCAGCTGCAGCTCGGGATCGATGTTCCCCAGAAACACGAAACGCGACGATCGGAAGGACGCCGGCAGCTTGGGCTGGAAGTCGGCGAAGACCCCCAGCCGGGTCTCCAGAGTCTCGCGGCTCTGCAGATCGTACGAATACTTCCCCTTCCAGCGGAAGCTCTCGCCCTGGGCCCGCTCGACACCGGACCAGTCGATGCCTCTCGGAGCGAGCCGCTCAAGCTCGGCGTACGGATAGTCCTGGCCCACCACGCCGACTACCTGAACCGGATGCAGAATGGCCCCGGCCACGCTGAAGTAGACGGCCGAGCCACCCAGGGCGTCGGCGGTCTCGCCGAACGGCGTGAAGATGGAGTCGAGCGCGATGCTTCCGACGACGAGCAATGACATCCGATTACATCCTGTCAGGGGCGGAAATGCCAAGCAGCCCCAGCGCGTTGGCCAGGACGGTTCGCGCGGCCCGTGCCAGCAGCAGCCGGGCCTGCTCAGTGGAAGGACCCTCAGGGGCCCCGACGGCGCGGGTGTGGTGATACCAGCCGTGCACGATGGTCGCCAGGTCGTGAAGATACGTCGCGATCCGGTGAGGCTCACGGTCGCGCGCCGCCGCCGCCGCAACCTCAGGAAAGGCGGCCAACTTCTTGAGGAGCTCGACGTCCTGCGGCGCGCGGAGTGCGTCCATGTCGAGGTCTCCACCGACCGTCCCGGGGCTCCGATCGGCGGTGCGGAAGATACCGCTCAGCCGCGCATGCGCCATTTGCACATAAAAGACGGGATTCTTGTCGCTCTGCTCCCGAGCCAGGTCCACATCGAAGATCAGCTGTGAGTCGCCCTTCCGCATGAGGAAGAAGTAGCGCACCGCGTCGATCCCGACGTCGTCAATCAGCTCGCGCACGGTTACGTAGCTGCCTGCGCGCTTGGAGATCTTGACCTCTTCGCCGCCTTTCGTGACCGTCACCATCTGATGCAGCACGTATTCCGGGTAGTCGGACGGCACTCCCATGCCAAGCGCTTGCAGGCCGGCCCGGACCCGGGTGACCGTGCTGTGATGATCGGCTCCCTGCACGTTGATCGCGAGCCGGAATCCGCGCTCCCACTTGGTGACATGGTAGGCCACGTCGGGCACGAAGTAGGTGAAGGTCCCGTCCGACTTGCGCATCACCCGGTCTTTATCGTCACCGTACTCGGTAGTGCGGAGCCAGAGCGCCCCTTCGTTCTCGTAGGTCTGGCCCCGCGCGGCCAGCGCACCGACCACTGCGTCCACTTTGCCGTCCGAGTAGAGGGAAGACTCCAGTGAGTACACGTCGAATACCACGCCCAGGGCCTTCAGGTCCTGGTCCTGCTCCTTCCTGAGCTCGCGCACCGCCACGCGGCGGACGTCGTCGACCCGCTCGGCGCGAGGGTCGTCGGGATGCTCACGAACGTAGGTCGCGGCGATCTCCTTGATGTACTCGCCGTGATACCCGCCTTCGGGAATCGATACCCGCTCGCCCCGTGCCTCGCGCACCCGCCCCTGCACGCTGAGCCCCAGGTTGGCGATCTGGACACCCGCGTCGTTGTAATAGAACTCGCGGACCACCTTGTGCCCGGTCCACTGCAGCAGGGACGCAATCGCGTCGCCCAGGACCGCCTGACGGCCATGACCGACGTGAAGAGGTCCCGTGGGATTCGCGGAGACGAACTCCACGTTAACCTCGAGCGCCTGGCCCAGGTCGCTGCGTCCGTAGTCGGCTCCCTGAGAAAGGATGCGAGCGTGTACGCTGGCAAGCTGGTCACCGGCCAGCCAGAAGTTGATGAAGCCGGGGCCCGCGATCTCGGTCTTCTCGACCAGATCGGGTGAGAGATGCAGCTCCTGGAGCACCCGCTCTGCGGTCTTGCGCGGGTTGGCACGCTCCCGCCGGGCGAGCACCATCGCAAGGTTGGTGGCGAGGTCGCCGTGACTCGCGTCTCGGGGGCGCTCCAGCACGAACTCGATTCCATCAGCACCGAGCCGCGAGGCGACTCGCGACAGCTCGGCGCGAAGCGCGTCGCTCACTCGGGAGCGGCCTTCCCCCGGCTCTTGCCGGGAGGCTGCTTACCGGACTTGGCTTCCGGCTTGGCGACTGGCTTGCTCTCCGACTTCGAGGCGGCGTCAGACTTGGACTCGGCTGCGGGCTTGGCTTCCTTGGAGCTCTCGCTCTCGGACTTTTCCGACGGATCCTTGCGAGGACCCTTGCCGTCCTTGCCATAGTCCGTGATGTAGAAGCCGCTGCCCTTGAAGACCAACCCAGCCCCGCCCGAGATCTGGCGCACCGCGGGCTTCGCGCAGACCGGACATCTGGCGCGGGGCTTCTCGCTCATCTTCTGAAAGAGCTCGAACTCGTGCCCTTCCGGGCACTGGTACTCATAGGTCGGCATGGTCGCCTGTGTTGATGTAAGCAAAGCCAGAAGGGAAACTTAACGCGGGTGGGCGCCCTCGAAAACGCCCGCTTTGCGGGCATGCATCAGGGTGGCCTCGGCTCACCCGGCCCGTAGGGGCCGGAACCAAGCACGAACCCGGATGGGCCTGTTCGCCCGGCCGAAGGGCGGGCGTTCGGTCCGTCCCCAGGCAGCCGGGAAGCGGATCGTTCTACACCGGACGGTAGACGCCCCAAACCTCTCGCAGGGTGTCGCTGATCTCGCCCAGTGTCCCACGGGCCCGGACCGCGTCGAGTATGGGCGGCATCAGGGGCGCGGAGCCGCCTGCGGCACTGCGCACGCCCGTCAACGCGGCCGAGACTGCGGCGTCATCACGCCTCTGCCTGACCTCCGCGACCCGGGTGCGTTGCTCGGCCTCGAGGGCGGAGAAGTCAGGCGTTTGGATCGAGAGCGGTAACGAGTCATCACCGTACCGGTTGACCCCCACCACCACCCGCTCACCCGACTCCTGGGCCTTCTGGATCTCATAGGCGCTCTGGGCGATAGCCTCCTGGAAGAAGCCCCGCTCGATCGCGCGGGCGGCACCGCCCAGTTCATCCACCACGGCGATCAGCTCGCGGGCACCGGTTTCAATCGAATCGGTAAGCGCCTCGACGTAGTAGCTGCCGGCCAGTGGATCCACCACATCGGACACGCCCGACTCGAAGCCTAGGATCTGCTGGGTGCGAAGCGCCAGCGTCGCCGACTCCGAGCTCGGCAGCGAGAGGGCTTCGTCGTACCCGTTGGTGTGGAGTGACTGGGTGCCGCCGAGGACCGCGGCCAGCGCCTGCACCGTCACCCGCACGACGTTGTTGAGCGGTTGCTGCGCCTGGAGGGTGACACCGCCGGTCTGGGTATGGAACCGCATCCGTGCGGTCGCATCGCCGGCGCCGAACCGCTCCCGTACCACCCGGGCCCACAACCGCCGAGCGGCCCGAAACTTGGCCGCCTCTTCGAGGAGGTTGTTGTGGCTGGCAAAGAAGAAGGAGAGCCGGGGTCCGAAGCTGTCGATGCTGAGACCAGCGGCCACCGCGACCCGGACATACTCCAATGCATTGGCCAGAGTGAAGCCGACCTCCTGCACGGCCGTGGCCCCTGCCTCCCGCATGTGATACCCGCTGATCGAGATGGGGTTGAAGCTCATCTCCTCCTCCGCGACGAAGCGGAAGATGTCGGCCACCAGGCGCAGCGACGGGACGGCAGGATAGATGTACGTCCCCCGCGCGATGTATTCCTTGAGGACATCGTTCTGGACGGTTCCGGTGAGCTTGCTTCGGGGCACCTGCTGCTCCTCGCCGGCCACGACATACATGGCAAGGAGAATGGCGGCGGTCGCGTTGATCGTCATCGATGTCGACACCCGGTCCAGGGGGATCCCCCGAAACAGCGTCTTGATATCCTCTACGGTGTCGATGGCCACTCCCACCCGGCCCACCTCCCCCTGGGCCATCGGATGGTCCGAGTCGTACCCCATCTGCGTGGGCAGATCAAACGCCGTCGACAGCCCCACCTGCCCCGCGGCCAACAACTGGCGGAAGCGTTGGTTGGTCTCCTGCGCCGTCCCGAACCCGGCATACTGGCGCATGGTCCAGAGCCGGCCGGTGTACATGTTGGGGTAAGGGCCACGAGTGAAGGGGAATTCCCCGGGCCGTCCGAGATCACCGGCCGGGTCGCCGGTCCAGTCTTCCGGCCCGTAGACGGTCTTCACGAGGCCGGTTGTGAAACGGCTCCGCTGGTCCGCGCGGCCACCCGTCGCAGGGTGTCGGCGACGAAGCCCACGTCTTCTCTCGAGCCGATCACCAGGGGCGTCCGCTGATGCAGCTTCTCGGGCATGATATCGAGGATCCGGTTTACTCCGTCCGTGGCCGACCCCTCCGCCTGCTCGGCCAGGAACGCCATGGGGCTGGCCTCATACAACAGCCGGAGCTTTCCCCGCGGATTCCTGCTGTCGGCCGGGTAGAGGAAGATGCCGCCGGCGACGAGGTTGCGATGAAAATCACCCACCAGCGATCCCATGTAGCGGCTGTTCTTTGGCGTCGCGCCATCGGGGCCCATCCCGGAGGGCAGGTCGCCTTTGAGCCCGCGTACCGCCGTCTGCATCCCCTTATCCCAGCGGGGGAAGTTGCTCTCGTTCACGCTGTAGTACTTGCCGACGCGGGGGGTGGTAATCTTTGGGTGGGAGAGCAGGAACTCGCCAATCGTGGGGTCGAGCGTGAACCCGTGCACTCCCTGGCCGGTGGTGTAGACCAACATGGTGCTCGAGCCGTACATGATGTAGCCGGAGGCTACCTGCTTGCAGCCCGGTTGGAGGACGTCGGCCGCCGTGCCCCGTCCGGGCATGCTGACCCGCCGGTAGATGCTGAAGATGGTACCGACCGCGGAGTTGACATCGATGTTGGAGGAGCCGTCGAGCGGGTCGAAGAGGACGGCGTACTTGCCGACCGGGTATTCCGGAGGCACGGGGATGATGTCGTCATCTTCCTCAGAGCCCATCACACAGACCCGGCCCGTGTGCTTCAGGCAGTTCTTCAGAGTCTCGTTGGCGAAGATGTCGAGCTTCTGCTGCTCCTCGCCCTGAACGTTCTGGATGCCCGCGGTACCCAGAATGTTGACCAGGCCCGCCCGCCTGATGGATGCGGCGATGATCTTGGCGGCAAGGCAGATGTCATAGAGGAGGTTGGACAACTCTCCCGTAGCCTCGGGATAGCGATCTTCCTGGTCCAGGATGAAGCGCTCAATGGTGGTGACGTGCGAATTCAAAAGAGATCTCCTCGAGGTGTGGGCCCGGAACGCGTTGCGGGCCTACGGGTCTTTACCTCACGTCATACCTTGTCGAGCGACCCTCGGACTGCACCGTCATCTCGGCCCCGTCCGTCGTGACGGTGATGGCGCCATCCTGGTCGGTGCGCCATACCTCCACCCGATGGCGCCGCAGCCGGGCGAGCGTCGGAGGCGATGGGTGGCCGTACCGGTTTCGTCCAACCGAGATCACCGCAGCGCGGGGCCGCAAGGAATCGAGCCACTCATCGCTCGTGCTTCCGCGGCTCCCATGATGCCCCACCTTGAGCAGGTCCACCGCCCGCGTCCGGCTCCGCATCTCGGCCTCGGCCGGAAATCCGGCATCACCGGCAAACAAAGCCTGAAAGCCGCCATACTCCACCAGCAGGACGAGGGAGTCCTCGTTGACGTCCTCGCCCCATCCGTCCCACGCAGGATCGGGATGCAGGACCGAGAAGGCAACGCCGTCCAGAACGAAGCGCTCATCCCGACGGGCTACATGCCACCGGACGGCATCGGCAGCGAGGTCATCGAGAAAGGCATAGTAGAGCGGATCGGGCACCCGCTCCCCCGGCTCGAGGACCACCTGGGCGTCGAACCGATCCAACACGCTGGGAATGCCGCCGAGATGGTCGGCATGCGCGTGGGAAACGATGACGATCGCCAGTTGGCGAGCTCCCTGACTGGCCAGAAATGGAGCCACCACCCGCCGGCCGGCATCGGTCTGGCCGCTTCGTGGCCCCGCGTCGATCAGGACCCAACGGCCACCGGGCGTCCGCAGCACAGCCCCGTCCCCCTGGCCCACGTCGAGAAAATGTAACGCGAGTCCTGATCCGCTGTTAGCCGTGTAGTGGGGCCAGGACCAGAATAGGCTGACCCAGAGGCCCACAACTGCGGCCCATCCCCACCTCCGGAAGGCTTCCCCCAGCGTATTTCGCTTGCCAATGGACCAAAGGCCGAGAATGAGGGCGAGAATCCAGGGAACCCCCGATCGGAGCTCCGCGGCCTCGATCACGTGGCCGCCTGGCACCGCAGCGCCCGCCGTGGCCAGCAGCTCCAGGAGGGCGAGAGCCAACCCCGCGCCACCCGCCAGGGCCGCTGCCACGGCATCGGACAACGGGAAGACCAGGAGACTGGCCAGCACGCCGGGCACCGCCACTGCCGCGAGGGGTATGGCGAGAAAATTCAGAACGATGCCGATCACCGCCACGGCCCCGAGTGCTGTGGCCGTTATGGGCGCGGTAGCGAGAGTCGCGCCGACTGACGAGCCCAGTGTCCTCCACCAAGCCGTTTCGCCGAGGGTCCTGTCGGTCCACCGGCTGAATGTGGTGGCCCCCCAGAGTGCGGCCGCCGACAGCCATCCCCCCACGTCGAGGATCGCCCAGGGATCGACGAGAAGAACGCAGAAGCAGGTTGCCGACAGGAGAGAGTCAGTCTCGACCTTACGCTGGCGGATCCGGCTGGTGGCCAGGATCACGGCGAGTGCGGCCGCCCGAGTGGCCGGCGCGGGCCAGCCGAGGAACGCCACGTATCCAACACTGGCCCCGGCAGCCAGGCCCAAAGCCCGCCCTCTTCCCAGACGGAGCATCCGGCCAAGAAGAAAGACCCAGCCGGTGATCACGCCGACATGGAAGCCGGAAATCGACAGGAGGTGTACCAAACCGGACTGCGCGAACCGATCCCGCAGCTCACGGTCGATGCCGCCCCGACGACCCAGGATGAGCGCGTCCACCATCGGCGCGCGGTCGCCATAAAGCGTGCGGCTACTGTGTGACAGGGCGGTCCGGAGCCGCGCGGCCGGACCCGGGTGCCCGGCACTCCCCTGGGCCGCCTTGACGACGAGGGTACCCGAGGCCCGACCGCCCACACCCCGCCGCGGAATCCACTGGCCGGTCACCGCAACAATCCGGCCCGCCTCCGTTCGATGCCCCGAAGGCCAGCGCCCGGAAACTGATCCGCTGCACCCGGCCTCCAGCGGCTGTACGGCCACCAGGCCACCGGCAGAGTCCACCGGCTCCAGCAGACGGACGGAGAGGCGCAGTCGCGCCGCCGGCAGCCGTGCCGTGCACTGGTGAGCTTCTCGGAGCAAGGCGAGCTCGCCGCTCAAACGACCGAGCAGTGCAGCAGCCAGCAGGAGGGTCCCCAGTGGCCGCCGAACCAGGAGCGCGACCACGAGGGTAACCGCCAGAACGTCGAGCGGCGCCCCAAAATGCAGAAGGCCGGTCGCGAGACCGGCCCCATTGGCGGTAGTAAACAGGATAGCGGGCCGCCATCTCATGGCGGCGATCCGGCTAGCCGGGCGCGGCACCTCCACCCCGGCCGCAGCGGGGCGCCACCGAGATCTTGCGCAGCGCTTCCATCACTACCACCTCGATGGCGGCACGGCTCTGTTCCTTCTCCAGGCTCACTTCGGTCACCACCGCACCTTCCCGCCTCGAGACGTAGCGGGGCGGCACCCGATTCAGCGCGAACGTCAATACGTCGTCCCGGCAGAGGTCGCATCCGCAATACGCCGGGAAGAGTGGTCGCAGCGTGTCGTACGCGGCCATCACATGGTCTTCGACCAGATTCCTGATCACAGCACCGCCAGCCGAGAGCTCGCCCGAACGCCGGCACAGGGCA
This sequence comes from uncultured Gemmatimonadales bacterium, assembly GCA_963742755.1. Classification (GTDB taxonomy): domain Bacteria; phylum Gemmatimonadota; class Gemmatimonadetes; order Gemmatimonadales; family GWC2-71-9; genus CAVVWJ01. The sequence goes on along the minus strand of CAVUMU010000007.1, from coordinate 65,387 downwards.
GGAGCATGGACCCGGTAAACGTCGATCCGGTGGTACCGGTGAGCCGAACGGTGTGGTACTCGCCAATAGCTGTGGCGGGCAGATCCAGCAGGACCAGCTGGTTGGTGCGGGTGCGCGCCAGCATGAGATCGCCGCGGCGCGCCGGACGCTCCACCAGCACCTCGTGCATCTCGCCGATCCGCGCCATGTTCTTTCGGCGCACGTTGCCTCGCACCACCTCGATGAGCCGGGCGAGCCGCTCCGAGGCGACCTCATCGGCCACGTGATCGGTAAGGCGAACCGCCGGAGTGCCTTCCCGAACCGAATACTTGAAGGTGTACGCGTCGTCAAAATCGGCCTGGGTGACGAGGCTGAGTGTGGCCGCGAACTGCTCTTCGGTCTCGCCCGGAAACCCGACGATGATATCCGTGGAAAGGGTGATACCGGGAAGCGCACGGCGCAGCTCACTGACGACCTCCAGATACCGCTCGCGGGTGTAGCGCCGGAGCATTCGCCTGAGCACCGCGTTCGAGCCGCTCTGCACCGGCAAATGGATGTGCTCGCAGACCGCTGCAGTGGTTGCGATGGCCTCGATCACCCGGGGCGTGAAATCGGTGGGGTACGGGCTGGTAAAGCGGATCCGGCGCAGCCCGTCGGTACGCCCCACGGCGCGCAGCAGGTCGGCAAAATCGTGCTCGCCGTCGTGATAGCTGTTGACGGTCTGCCCCAGCAACGTGACCTCGGTGGTCCCCTGCTCCACCAGGCCACGCACTTCTCGTTGCACGTCCGCGAGCCGCCGGCTCCGCTCCGGTCCCCGGGTCTGAGGGACAATGCAGAAAGTGCAGCGGTAATCGCAGCCCCGCTGTACCGTCACGAATGCGGTCGGACCCTTTTCCCGCACCGCCGGCACGTCCTCGTAGTGCTCCCAGGAGCGGAATTCGGTATCGCTGACCCGCTGGCCGCCGTGGGCGAGACCGATGAGCTCGGGCAGGTTGCGGTATGCATCAGGCCCCACGACCAGGTCAACCCGCGGTACCTGCGCCAGCAGCGCCGGACCCAGCCGCTGAGCCATGCATCCCACCACCCCCAGCACATCACCGGGTCGCTTGTGTCGCTGCAGCTCACCCATCCGGCCGATGACGCGTTGCTCGGCGTTATCACGAACGGCGCAGGTGTTCACCAGCAAGACGTCCGCGTCCTCCGGGTTCTCGGCGCGCAGATACCCCTCGCGACCGAGAACCCCGAACATCAGCTCGGAGTCGGCCACGTTCATCTGACAGCCGTAGGTCTCGATGTAGACCCGTTTCACCATGCGGTGAAGATATTGGGGTGAGGCGTAAGCGGTAAGCGGTGAGCGGGGATCAGACCCCTCGCTGACCTGGAATGAGCGGCGGGGCGGTCATCACGAGGAGCTCTTCTCCCACCCCGCTCCCTGCTCATCGCTCACCGCTCGCGCTGTTTCTACGATCAGGGCCTCACCAGAACGCCGAGCGACAGAATGAACCCGTTCTCGGAGTAGGCCCCTTCCGAGCGCCAAACGTGTTCCAGCGCCACGTCCACCCCGGCCCGTTGCTGGGCGAACCGCACAGCGCTACCCGCCGAAACACCGAATTCCCTGGCCTGCTGACCGGGCACCAGCGGAAACGGCAAAGTGGCGTAGTGGGCACCGAACCGGATCGGTCGACGGGATGGTCGTCTGGGATCGGGGGTGTATTCCGCACCCACCGCGGCCTCGATCGTGTTTTGCGCCCCCGTCCCACCCATCGCGACCAGATCGCTGTTCGCGCCGGACCAGGTCCGGAACAAAGCCTGGCCAGCGAGGTCGAGCTTGGGGGACGGGCGCCAGTGGAGTCCCAGTCCCGCGGAATAGGGGAGATCGATGGTTCCGACTCTCGTGGAGTCGCGGTCCATGTTGACGTGTCCGTCCGTCCGGGCCACCGCCGAGACGGCGAAGTTGGGCCCGAACTGGCGCGTCACTCCAACCGATACGCCGACGCCAGTGTATGAAAGCTCGGATCGCTGGCGGCTGGACAGATAGGTGGAATCGGCGAAGATCCGAGTCGAGGTGAGGCGGTTGGAGCCGCTGATGATATGGAAGCCTCCACCGACCGCCCACTGAGTGCCGAGACGGTAGGACCCCCCGATCCGAAAATCGTTGAGGCCGCCACGGGAGGAGAAGGTGTCGCTCACGTTCTGCGGAACACCACGCAGGTCGATCGTCTCCGAGGTCGCCAGAGTGAAATCGCGGGTGGTGTAATTGGAAAAGCTGAGCCCGACGACCAGGGGGAGCGGGCGGACCCCTCCCGCAACCATGAGCTGAGGAAACCTGGTATCTCGCACCGAGGCGGTTCCAGCGGGATTCTCTACGCTGCGGAAGCCCTGGCTGATCGTGAACACGGCCGTGACATTCTGCACGCCGGCCAGCGCCGCCGGGTTCTGGCTCGACTCCGGGTCCACCAGCCCGAACCCGCCGCCCGTCCCGATCCCGCGTACCGCCAGGGCTCGGCCGGGGTAGCCCAGCCCGCGCACGCCGAACTGGGACGACTGCGCGCCGGCTGCGCCCGGCAGGCTCATCAAGGCAAGAAAAACCAGAGCGCGGCGCACCTAAGGATTCTCGAATGGGAACGAAAGTAGATAGCTGATCCGGAGCCGTGGCCGGACTGCCGGGTCCAGTGCTCGGGTGGAGTGGAACACCGGCCGGGTGAAGCTGGCTGCCTCCGGGGTGAGCGACAGAATCAGCGCCGAAGGCCGGGTCGTCCGGCCCAGCCAAAGCTCGACCAGTCGAACCGCTTCCATGCTGACAATAGTGCTGCCGATTTCGAGCGTGTCTGCCGGCGGTGGAGACTGACCCCGAAGGCCCACCGTTGAGCTCACCGGTGACTTCGCGCCCACATCGGACAACACGGGTCGGCTCAGCAGCCGGGGCGGGTCGGTGGGGAGACCCGTAATCGGCGTAACCGGGGACAGCTCGAGCGTGGCACGGACTATGGTGGCCGAGTCGCGGATCCGCGAGGGAAGATTGAACCGGAGTATCGCACGCGCCGAGGTCGAGCCGCCGACGGCCAGGAGCATCGGGTCAACCACCGGGGGAACCTCCTCGACGTAGGTGGTCAACCCGGCGCCGAGTGGGATCGCCCTCAGCCTGGCGGTCCCGGTATCGGGAACATCGAGGGTGGCATACGTGGTGAAAATCGGACCCGAGCCGCTGGCGAGGGCTCCTATACGTACGCCGGTGGCGGTGGGTGCGGCAATGCGAACCCCCACAGCGAGCCGCCCGCTGTCCGAGGGCGGGATCTCCACCCGGGGCAGATCGGCCGCATCGAAGACCGCGCGCACGACACCGGTGTTGAGCGTGTCGGGCACGGGTATCGTGGCAATCAGATTCCCAGGAACAAATGCTGGAGCGGCCGTTGCGAAGGTCGCGCTGGAGTCGAACGACGGGCTGAGCCGGTACACCAGCAGCTGGAGGCCGGTCTGGTTGGTGTCACGAGCGACGACGCTGAAACTCAGCGCCACGGAGTCGATCGTGTAGGCGCGGGCCGTGTCCCGTACGGTGACCGTGCTCGCGCGGGTAAGAAACCGCACCAGCCCCAGGTCCTCGGAGCCTTCAAGCCCGTTGGAAACCAGGAGTGCCGGGGCCTGGTGCGGCAGGACGTAGCCGAAGTAACTGCTGTCGCCCCCGCTCACCGCGGTGATGATCTCGTCAAAGACCTCCGGTTGTCCCCCGGGGCAGAGGGCGGGACAGTCGGCAGGAGCGGTCAACTTTTCCTGACAACCCGCGATGGCAATGACAGCCAGTAGTCCACCAATCCGCCACTTCACCGAAGCTGCTCCGGGCCAAACGCCACCGGCAGCAGGTCGGAAAGCCGCCAGCGCACGGTCTTCCGCGAGCCGACGCCTTCGATCGCCAGGTCGAGACCGAATTCCGCCAGAACCTGACGGCAGGCACCACACGGGGCCGCGGGGGGGTCGACATCCGACACCACCACGGCCCGCTTGAACCGGGTCACGCCCGCGCTCACGGCGGCGCAGACCGCCGCCCGCTCGGCGCAGATGGTCAGCCCAAGGGACGCGTTTTCGACGTTGCACCCGCTGAAAACCGTCCCGTCGAGGCTTTCGAGCGCTGCACCCACCCGAAAGTTGGAATAAGGCGCGTAGGCGCGCGCCTGCGCCGTTCGTGCGGCAGCTATCAGAGAATCAGTCAAGCCAAACCTCGGGTAGAAACGAGGTGCCGGCACTCAACGCCGGCACCCCGAGAAACTCGGCCACGGTCTGACCGATGTCGGCAAAAGTGCGACGGCGACCGAGGTCCGCCGGACGGACCTTCGGGCCGAACACCAACAGCGGAACGATCTCCCGTGAGTGATCGGTGGACGGCGTAGTCGGGTCGTTGCCGTGATCGGCGGTAAAGATAACGAGGTCATCCTCGCGCACCCCGCTCAGCAGCCGGGGTACGCTGCGGTCGAGCTCGACCAAACCCCGGCGGAAACCCTCAACGTCGTTCCGATGACCCCACGTCTGGTCGAACTCGATCACGTTGGCCAGCAGCAAACCCCGGTGCATCGCGGCCAGGGCGCCTTCGATCAGGGCGTAGGCCTCCGCATTGGTCTCGGTATGGATGCTGGTGATGCCCCGGCCGGCGAATAAATCGTCAACCTTGCCCACCCCCACTCGCGGTATCTGGCGCTCGGCCAGCCGGTCCAACAGCGTGGGGCCGGGCGGAGGCAGGCTGAAGTCCCGCCGTCCCGCGGTCCGCTTCCATGCACCGGACTCACCCACGAACGGCCGGGCAATGACCCTCGAGACGCCGTGCTGTCCCCGGAGTACCTCCCGCGCGGTGAGGCAGGCGGCATAGAGCTCCGCCAGAGGAACCGTCTGCTCGTGGGCGGCGATCTGGAAAACGCTGTCGGCCGAAGTGTAGACGATCCAGCTGCCGGTTCGCTGGTGCTCTGCTGCATACTCGTCCAGCACCGCCGTACCTGACGCGGGCTTGTTGCCCAGCACGGCGCGTCCCGTCTGCCGGGCGAACTCCTCCACCACGTCCGACGGGAAGCCTCGCGGGTAGGTGGGGAACGGCAGCTCCAACAACAGGCCGCAAATTTCCCAGTGCCCCGTGGTGCTATCCTTGCCCGGACTCGCCGGCTCACAGGTCCCGTGGGCCGCCGTCGGCGCCGCCACCGGCGCCACCCCGGCTAACGCACCGCAGTGGCCCAGCCCCAGAGTCTCCAGGCGCGGGACCGAGAGTCCTCCCACCGCCCGGGCGACGTTGCCCAGCGTGTTGCTGCCGGCATCCCCGTACTCTGCGGCATCATGGGCCGGGCCGACGCCAACGCCGTCGAGAACGATGATTGCCGCGCGTCGCATCACGCCTTCGGCATAGTCTGCACGAAACGGAAACGGAGCGCGGTCAGGGCCTGATCCAGCAGCTGCTTCTCATCGGGATCGAGGCGGTCGGAGGTCTTGTCGGCCAGCATACCGAGAGTATCGATCAGTGTCTGCGCCAGCTGGCGCGCGCTGCCGATTCCTTCCGCACCCGGCGGGAGCTCGCCGCTGAGAGCCGCCTCAGCCTGGTGGGACAGGCCCAGAATGAGCGACGCGAAGTGAGGGTTCACGGCGATCTCCCATACCGGCGTGCGATACGGGGACCCAACCGGGTCAGGAGCTCGTAGGAGATCGTCCCGGCGGCCCCGGCCTGCTGGTCCAGCGAGATCAGCCCGCCGAACACGGTCGCCACGTCTCCCACTGCCACGTCCTCTCCCACGGCCGCCATACACATGTCCATGGTGACTCGCCCAATCAGCGGTGCCGTCTTGCCATTCAGCTCGATGTGACGCGGGGACGGCCCAGGCCCCTCGGCGGGACTGCCCCGCGGAAATCCGTCCGCGTAGCCCACGCCGACAGTTGCCACCCTTGTCGGTCGTTCAGCCCGCCAGGTGGCTCCATATCCGACCGTGTCGCCCGCTGCAATCGAGCGAATCGCCACGACTCGAGCGCGCAGGGCCGCCACCGGCTGAGGCGACGGCGACCCGGCGGCGCCACCATAGAGATAGATACCCGGCCTTACCAGATCGCCGGCGAAGAGCGTCCCCCGCAGGGCCCCCGCGCTGTTGGCCGCATGAATCAACGGGGGACGTCCCGGCAGCGTGCGAAGCACCTCCTGGAAGCGATCCCACTGGCGTCGCGTGCCGTCAGCATCCGACTCCGAGGCAATAAAGTGGGTGAACGCGCCTTCCCAGCCTTTCGCGGCCGGCAGCAGGGCGGCCAGGCGGCCGAGGCTCGGCCGATCATCCCACCGCACACCAGCGCGGCTCATGCCGGTATCAATCTCGACGTGGAACGGTTTACTGCTACCTGCCACCCAGGTCTCGAGGGCCGGGACATCCCCGATGGTAGGCCGCAAGTCGAGATCGAGGTATTGCCGGATACTTTGCGGCTGCACTGGCGTCATCACCAGAATCGGCCGGGTGATGCCGGAGGCTCGCAGCAACTGGCCCTCGTCAACCGAGGCCACACCAAAACCCCATGGATCGAGTGTCTCGAGCGCGCGAGCCACCTCCGTCGCACCCAGCCCATAGCCGTTAGCTTTGACCATCGGCAACAACCGGCTGCCGGAGACCGCGGCCACCGTGCGCGCATTCGCTACCAGCGCCGCCAGGTCAACGTCCACCCAGGCGCGTGTCGTCTCGGGGGAAAGGGTCATGGGCGAGCCGGCGGTATGATATTCGCCGAGAGGGATAAATGCAAGACAATTCAGCGCTTGGACGCGCGATGATGATGGTTCGCGACCTTCGCCAGCGGTGCGCCTGGGATCGGGCTCAAACCCGGGAGACGCTTCGGCCCTACCTGGTCGAAGAAGCGCTGGAGTTGGATCACGCCCTCGGAGAAGGACAGCCGGAGGAAATCCGGGGCGAGGTCAGCGATCTGTTGCTTCATTTGGCCTTTCAGCTCGTCATCGCCGAGGAGCTCGGCGAGTTTACCGGTGACGACGTCGCGGCCGAGCTGGAGAACAAGATGCGACGGCGGCACCCGCATCTCTTCGAGCTGGGAGAGGCTGAGCCCTGGGAGCACATCAAGCGCCGGGAACGAAAGGGGCACGTGCTCGGTGGATTGATCCCCACCCTGCCGTCGCTCCTGATGGCGTACCGTCTGCAGGAGCGGGCCGCTTCGGTCGGCTTCGACTGGCCTGGCGTGGAAGGACCACTCGACAAGGTTCGCGAGGAGCTGACCGAGGTGGAGGACGAGCTGCGCAATGCCACGGGTCCCGTGACTGCCCAGCCGGACGCGGACCCCAACGCTCCCGGACCCGGGCCGGCCGATGCGCTGATAAACGAGGTGGGCGACCTGCTGTTCGCGGTAGTCAACCTGGCGCGAAAGGCGGGGGTGCAGCCTGGGCCGGCGCTGGATCGAGCCAATCAGACGTTCCGGCGGCGTTTCGAGGGAATTGAGCGGCTGGCCTCCGAGCGCGGCATCGAGGTCTCTTCCGCAGGTCTGGAGGTGCTGGATGGACTGTGGAACGAGGTGAAGGCGGCATCGTAGGCGCGTGGCGCGCGCCGCCCCTACGGATACAACCGATGGATCTGACGGGGAAACGCAATCGCTTCCCGAATGTGTGGAATCCCACAGATCCAGGCCACGGTGCGCTCGACGCCGAGGCCGAAGCCCGAATGAACGAACGTGCCGTACTTGCGTAGGTCGAGGTACCAGCGATAGACCTCGGGGTCGAGCCCCTGTTCCCTGATTCGGGTCAGCAGTTTATCGTAATGGTCCTCGCGCTGAGACCCGCCGATGATCTCCCCGTACCCTTCTGGCGCCAGGCAGTCGTTGTTGAGCACCGTTCGCGGGTCATCCGGGTTCTCCTTCATGTAGAACGCCTTGACCTGCCTCGGATAGTTATAGACGAAGACAGGACGATCAAACGCCCTGGCCAGCAGGGTCTCGTCATCTCCGCCGAGGTCGCTGCCCCAGGTGATGTCGGACCCCAGGGTGTTGAGCTTGGACACCGCGTCCGAATACGAGATACGGGGGAAGGGCGAGACCACCCGCTCGAGCGGCGCAGTGTCCCGTTCGAGCTCCTTCAGCTCCTCCTTCCGCCGGTCGAGCGCCCGGGTCACGATGTAGCTCACCAACTCCTCCTGGAGCCGCATGTTGGCGTCCGAATCATTGAACGCCACCTCGGGCTCCACCATCCAGAATTCGGTGAGGTGGCGACGGGTCTTCGATTTCTCGGCGCGAAAGGTGGGCCCGAAGCAGTAGACCTTGCCGTGGGCCGCCGCCGCGGCTTCCACGTAGAGCTGGCCGGTCTGGGCCAGATACGCGTTACCGAGATCGAAGTACGGCGTGGCAAAGAGATTGCCGGCTTCCTCGCCAATGGCGCCGGTCAGGATCGGGGTATCGACCAGAATGAAGTCACGCTGGTAAAAGAAGTCGCGGATTCCCTGGACCACCTCGTGGCGCACCCTGGCCACGGCTGCCTGGCTGCGGGTTCGGAGCCACAGGTGTCTATGCTCGAAGAGGAAAGTCGTCCCATGCTCTTTAGGGGTGATCGGGTAGTCCTGGCTGGCGCCCAGTACCTCTACATTCTGCAGGGCCAGCTCGTAACCCCCGGGGGACCGCGCCTCCTCCCGTACCATGCCGGTAAGGGCGACGCTGGTCTCCTGAGTCAGCGATCCGAACGCTGCCCAGATCGACTCGGGCACCTCTTTCTTGGACAGGACCCCTTGCACCGTTCCCGAGCCGTCTCGCACCACCACAAACGCGATCTTGCCGCTCGACCGGGTGGTGATCACCCAGCCGCGGACCGTGACCATTTCTCCGACGTGCGCGCGGAGCCCGCTGATCTGTACTGCCGCCATGCCGTATCCGATGGGAAAATGAGGCCGATCCGAGGAGCGTTGAGTCTAGCCCTCCTCCTTGGAAGCGTCAACGCAGGCTGCGTGAATTTCCGGCCGCCCCCCACACCGATTGCCGCCGCGGCCGCGGGCGATGCCCCCACCCCGGTCTGGACCGCGCGCGCGGGCAGGCGGGTCACCGGCCTGATGGGAGTAGGAGACAATACCCTCTACCTCGGCGGCATGGATCGGAAAGTTTACGCGGTGAATCTCGCGAGCGGCGAGGTGAGCTGGTCGGCCCGCGTCTCGGGAATGATCGTCGGAGGAGTGCTGCTCTCGGGCGACACGATCTACGTCGCAACCTCTCGTCCCGAGGGCGAGGTGCAGGCCCTGCGCCGGGCCAACGGCAAGAAGATCTGGCGGGTCTCGTCCGGCCCGATCGCGGCCCCGCTCGCTCTGGTCGGGGGAGTGCTCGTGGCCGAGACTCAGCGGGGCGACGTTGTCGCCTTTGATCCCGCCACCGGTAAGGTCCGGTGGCGCCGCCGCGTAGGAGTCGCCCGGACTCCGGCGGTGGCCGCCGGTGACGGGGCGATCCTGGTCTCCACCACTGATTCGCTTTTCCGAATCGCGGCCTCCGATGGACGGGTCATGCAGCGGGCCGCCTCACCCGGCAGCGTCGTGGCTCCGTGGCTCACCTGGAACGGAGCGTTGCTGGCCGGGACCACCGATTCGCAGGTGGTCTCCATTCGTCCGACTGACCTGCAGCGCCTGTGGACGGTCCCGGTGGACGCGCCGGTTCTCGGCTCGCTCGCCGCCCTCGGAGATACCCTCTTCGTGGCTACCAAGATCGGAACTGTCTACCGGATCGATCCGGGGCCGGAGCCGAAGGCGCAGCGGATCGCCACCCTCGACTGGCCGGTCACGGCACCGGTCAGCGTCCTGAACGGACAGATCATTCTGGGTGGCGCCGACGGAACGATTCGCGCCCTCCGGCCGGACGGCAGCGACATCTGGCGGTTGCGAGTCTGGCGCCCGGTCGAGCTCGGCCCCGTACCTCTGGCTGACGGCCTGCTTGCCATCGGCGGCAACGGCGACCTCCACCGGTACCGCAGATGATTCAGCGAGCTTGTTTCGCCCTGATCCTGCTGTCTCTTCTCGCCGGACGCGTCGCGGCCCAGGGGCTCAGCCCCGCGGTCAAGTATGGGAAGTGGGTCCTGCTGGCCGGCTCCCTCGGGATGAACTACCTGGCGGTCCGGGCTCATAACCGGGCAGAGGACAGCTTCGATATTCTGGAGTCGCGCTGCGGGGTGGACGCTGGGCAGTGCGCCCTCGGACCTGACGGGGCCTATGCCAATCCCGAGATCGAGGATCTCTATCAGACCTCGCTGCGGTACGATCGCCGCGCTCGGCTGTGGCTGATCGGCGGTGAGAGCGCGCTCGCCGGCGCCGCGGTGATGTTCGTCTGGGAGCTGACCCGGCCGAAAGGCCGACCGGACAATATCCCGTTCGAACCGGAAGTGCGAAGCCTCCGTGCGGGCGGTACAGGACTGGGGCTGCGCTTCGGATTTTAGGGGGCGTAAGAGAACCGTGAGGGTCCGCATTATCCTGACAATTTTTCACCACAGAGGCACAGAGGACACAGAGGGAACTTCAACCATTGATGATCCGGTAAATGCCGCTTCGGAGCACCTCAACGTTGAAGTTGATTAGCAGACCCAGTCTAAAGTTTGTTAGCTTCAGATAGGTGAGTACTTGGGCGCGGTGAACCGGCAGTACCTTCTGCACAGCCTTTACCTCAACAACGACGGACTCCTCTACCACGAGGTCCAGCCGGTACCCACAGTCCAGCTGCACACCACGATAACGTACAGGTAAGGGCACCTCCTGAAGGCATTCCATCCCGCGCAGCGTCAACTCTCTGCACAGGCACGTTTCATAGGCAGACTCGAGAAGGCCAGGTCCGAGCCTCCTGTGTACCTCGATGGCCGCTCCCACGATGGCGTGAGTGCATCGGAAGGACGATCCCTCTGTGTCCTCTGTGCCTCTGTGGTAAATCATGCATCGGACAGTGCCAGAACCCGGCTGGGCAAAATAACCCAATAAACGCGGGGGGTGCCCGTTAACCCACGCGGAATAACTCCACCGCCCGGGGATACCGTGCCACTGCCCGCTCCCGCATCGCCTGGTTCTCCCGCCGCTGCAACGCGGGATCTGCCTCGATGATCTTCATTGCCAGCTCCCGCGCCCGCGCCAGGAGGTCGGCGTCAGCCGGTAGCTGCGCGTGGCGGACCTCGAACCCACCCGATTGCCTCGCCCCGATGAGGTCACCCATTCCCCGCTCTGCCAGATCCAGCTCCGCGATCTTGAACCCGTCCAGTGTGGCCGCGAAGCCGTTCAGCCGGTCCGGCGCGCCTCCCTCCGCCAGGAGAATGCAGTAGCTCTCCTCCGCCCCGCGCCCGATCCGACCGCGTAACTGGTGTAGTTGCGCCAGCCCAAAGCGCTCGGGATGCTCGACCAGCATGATGGTGGCGGCCGGCACGTCAATTCCGACCTCGATGACGGTCGTGGCCACCAGAACCTTCAGCTCACCGGCCCGGAAGCGGCGCATCACCGCGTCGCGCTCTTCGGCCTTGAGGCGCCCGTGTACCAGGCCCACCTCCAGGTCGGGCCACCGCGCGGCGAGACTCTGCGCCATGGTCGTCGCGGCGCGCAGGTCGGCCTTCTCGGACTCCTCGATGACGGGCAGCACGATGTAAGCCTGACTCCCCTGCGTGCACTCGCCGCGGACGAACTCGAGTACCCGCTCCCGCTGGCCGCTGCTTCGAACCGCGGTGCGCACCGCCCCCCGCCCCGGCGGGCGCTGCCGGAGGGTGGAAACGTCGAGATCGCCATACAGCGTCAGGGCCAGGGAGCGCGGGATGGGCGTGGCGGTCAGGAGGAGCACGTCGGGGGCCGCCCCTTTCCCGATCAACGCGGCCCGTTGCTCCACCCCGAAACGATGCTGCTCGTCGATCACGACGAGTCCCAGGCGCTGAAACGAGACGCTCTCCTGGAGCAGCGCGTGCGTTCCCACGATCACTCGCGCCTGCCCCGTGGCGATCCGCTTCCGCACCGCCGCCTTCTGGGCCACCGATTGCCGCCCCAGGAGAAGCTCCGGTTTCAGATTCAGCGGAGCCAACAGCGTCTCGAGCGTGGCCCCGTGCTGCTCGGCCAACAGCTCGGTCGGGGCCATGAGTGCCGCCTGGAAGTCGTTCTCGACCGCCAGCAGCATGGCGAAAAGCGCCACCACCGTCTTCCCCGTACCTACGTCGCCCATCAGCAGCCGGTGCATCCGTTCCGGCGCGGTCATGTCGGCGGTGATTTCCCGCAGTGCCTGTTGCTGGTCCCCGGTCAGCTCCCACGGCAGCCGCTCTTTGAGCTGAGTGGTGAGCTGCCGCTTGACGGTGAACGCCACCCCGCTCCGGTGGCGCTTGGCAACGGCACGGGCCCGGATCAGCATCAGCTGAAGATCGAACAGCTCATCGAACGCCAGCCGACGTCTTCCCCGCTCGGCCTCGTCCGCGGAGGCCGGGCGATGCACCGCGCGAAGCGCTTCGGGCAGAGTCGGCAGGCCCAGACTCTGCCTTAGGGTGTCGGGGAGCCCGTCGTGGGACAGGGCGATGAGCTGATCCAGGTGCCGGTCGATAAGCGACCGGATGACCTTGTGACTCAAACCTTCGGTGGCGGGATAGACCGGCAGCACCTTCCCCGCGGTGAGCGGATCGGCCTCGCTATCGGCGTCGGCAAGGATCACGTACTCCCGGGGTGCCATCTGTCGCCCGTGATAGAACCGGACCGGCCCCGACACCAGCAACGTCTGACCCACCGCGATGGTGCGATCGAGAAATGGCTGTCCCGGCCAGACGCACTCCAGCACCCCGCTGTCATCCCGCAACACGGCGTGGAAGATTCGAAGCCCGCGGCGGGTCGGGAGCACCCCCTTGGCGACGACTCTACCGACACAAGCCACCTCGTGACCAAGCTCCGCCTTGGCCAGCGGGGTCACGGTGGAGGCGTCTACATAGCGATGGGGGAGGTGCCACAGCAGGTCGCGGGCGGTGCGGATGCCCAGTCGCTCCAGAGACTCGGCGCGTCGCTCTCCGACTCCCTTAAGAAACTTGACGGGCGTGTCGAGGCGTACGGCAGCCGAAGTGGCGCGGGGCGGCATCCGCGGCTAGGAAGCCTCGACCGGCGTTTCTGCCAGCAGATTCTCGGCGAAGCGCTCGGGGTCGAAGGGCTCCAGATCGTCCACCGATTCGCCCAGCCCGATGAACCGCACCGGTAGCCCGAGCTCCCGCCGCAGCGCGGCGACCGCTCCGCCACGGGCGCTGCCGTCGAGCTTGGTGACCACGATCCCGGTGGGAGAGACCGCCTCGGAAAACAGCTTGCCCTGCTGGATGGCGTTCTGACCTACGGTCCCGTCAAGCACCAGAAGGGTCTCGTGAGGCGCGCCGGGCAGCCGCCGGCGGATCACTCGAGTAACCTTTCGCAGCTCCTCCATCAGCCCTTCCTGGGTGTGAAGCCGACCCGCCGTATCGATGATGACGGTGTCGATGCGCCGGGAGACGGCCGCATCGATGGCGTCGAAGGCCACCGAGGCAGGATCGCCTCCCGGCGCCCCGGCCACACAAGGCAGACCCAGACGGTCGGCCCAGACCTGGAGCTGAGCAATGGCCCCGGCGCGATATGTGTCCGCCGCGGCCAGAAGGACCGTACGTCCCTCCTGTTGCAGCCGCGCCGCGAGCTTGGCGGCAGTGGTTGTTTTCCCTGTCCCGTTCACGCCCACCAGCAGGATCACGGTCGGGCCAGTCTCTGCCCGAGCGATGGCGCCGGGGTTCTCGGGTCCCGCCAGCATCGCGCTGAGGCGCTCCCGCAGGGCACGCTTCAGGTCGGCCTCGGTCTTGAGCTTGCCGCGTCGGACCTCATCTTCCAGCGCAGTGGTCAACTCGACCGTAGCCGACACCCCGAAATCAGCCTCAATCAGGACCCGCTCCATGTTCTCGAGATCGTCGGCGTTGAGCCCCCGCATGAGCGCGCCCACGTCGGTCAGCGCAATCTGCTTGATGCGCGACCAGAGACTCTGCCGCTCGTTGCTGCCCAGCCTGCTTGGCTTCATGGCGGGAAATCTACCACCTCAGCGAAGGCCGAGACGACGGCGGGCCAGCCATTCTCCCGAGAGCGCCAGTACGCAGATCCCGAACAGCCATGGCCACTCGCGGGCCGTAGTGCGCCCCGTCGCGCGCGCGTCGCGACCGCCGTGTGCGGCCAGAGTGACTGCACGGGGGAGCAGCTCGTCGGAGTACTCCTCCACCGCTACGATCCCTCCGCCACCACCGGAGAGCCGATAGCGGTATTCACCGGATGGAAGCCACGCGGAGGCCCGGCCATCTCCGTCGAAGTGGAGCGTGTCGGTCCGCTGCCCTGCGGGGCTCGAGAACGCGACTGACTGCGAGGTGGCCTGGCCCGGGCCCAACCACTCGAAGATGACTGGCCGGCCGTTCTGCACCACCGCCTGGACCGGACTGGCTACCCCTCGCGCCGAGTCCACGCCGCCGAGCAGCCAGCTCGTCGTGCCCGCCACCCAGGAGCGATAGCTTTGCTCGCTCGATCCTCCTCGAAACGGCCACCGCCAAAGACCCCCGACCGCCACCGTGACTCGGCGCACCCGTCCTTCCTGCCGGCCAAATACGGCGGGGCGTTGGGGACCGCGGCGGCCCAGCTGGGCATAGAGCGCCACCCAGTCGCGCGAGCCACCCTCCATCGGGGTGAGCACGAAGGCCGGAGGGAACGAGTCAACCGGCTGACCGAGAAACGCTCCAGCCACGGGCGACCCATCGGCCTGGGAGAGATACCAATCACCGGGCACTTGAGTCTCGCCGCCTTCACCGCTGGGCCAGCTCCAAATGCCCCGGGCGGTCGTTCCCTCGGCCAGATCGGTGGCCCCGCCCTTGAGGATCAGCAAGTCGGCCCGTCGCGCCGCTCGCCGCACCACCTCCTTCGGGATCGCGCGAAGATCCGACATCGAACGCCAGCGGTCGCCGTCGAGGCGGACATACCCCCGGAGAGGGAGCTGGCCCACCTCGCGCAGGGTCCGATAGAGAAATCTGCTGTCCCAGTCCGCGGGCGCCGCCAGGAACACAACTCCCGGCGTCGGTGCAACGGTGACCAGGTACAGACGGGAATCAGTGCGGGGCTCGGCGTCGCCGGCACCGGCGAGAGCAACTCGCAGCAAGTGGCCGCCGGAGGACAGCGAGGCGGACGGAACCACGATCCGTGCTCGCCCTCCCGACCCGCCGCCAAGCCGCACGGTTCTGGAGGCCATCCGGCGGGTTCCCGAGAGCACCTCGACTCGAACGCTGTCGGCGGCGTTCCCTCCCGCCGGCTGGACCTCGACCTCCAGGGGAACCGAATCGCCTTCACTCACCCGGCTTGGGCCCGTTACGCGCGTGATCGCCAGATCCGGTCGAACGGCACGAGGAAACAGCCGGACACCGCTTCGGGTGAGCAGGTCCGGCGGGATCTCCCGAACGTCTTCCACTTCACCGTCCGTGACGATGATCAGTGGCCGTTCCGAGGCCGAGCCGGCGAGAAGGGCGGGCCCCAGCAACGATCGCCCCCGTGTGGGAGTCGAGTCCGGGGTGGAGCGGGCATCGCCGAACTGGCGGACCTCGCCCCAGCGCACCGCCGAATCCCTGGCCTCCGCCCACCGAGCGCCAGCCGCGTCCATGCTGAGCGAGTTGTCCAGCAGCACGAGAGGTCGCAGCGGTGCGCGCGAAACCGGGCAGCTGACGTTGACCAGCAGGAGGCCGAGGGCGGACCACGCGACTGCGCGGCAGGTGAGCGGAATCCAGGCGCGACGCCCCATCCGCTCGAGACCGAGATAGGTGAACGCAGCCAGCGCAGAGGCGCCGAGGACTATGAGGGTGGCGAGCATGCCGCCGCCAGCAGCGCTTCGGGAAGTGTCAGTCGTCCCTCATACAAGGCGCGCCCCACGATGACTCCGTCGAGGCCCGCCTGACAGGCGGCGCGGATATCGCTGCTCGCGGCGACGCCGCCGCTTAGGATCACCCGTGCGCCCAGTGGCTTCAACGACAGCGCGCCGGCCAGGTCGGGGCCGTTGAGCATGCCGTCCCGGCTGATGTCGGTATAGATCACCGTCTCGGTGCCGGCCTGTACCACGCGTCGTGCCAGATCCTCGGCGCGAGTGGTAGACGTCTCCGTCCATCCTCGTACCGCTACCAGTCCGTTCCTCGCATCGATGCCCACCGCCAGGCGTGCCGGGCCCAGCTCGGCCAGCATCTCGGGGACGAAGCTGGGCTCGACAGCCGCGGCGGTACCGATCACCGCGCGGGCAAAGCCAAGGTCGAGCGCTTCGCGGATCAGGTCCTTGCTCCGCAATCCGCCGCCGAGCTCGAGTCGGAGCTTCGTCGCCATCCGACCCGCGATGAGGTGCACGACCGCCAGATTTTCTCCGGTCCCGAATGCCCGGTCCAGGTCTACCACGTGAATCCACTTGGCGCCCTGCTCCAGAAAACGCTCCGCGACCGCTACGGGATCGTCCCCGTAAACGGTTTGCCGCGCCCGCTCGCCCTGGCTCAGGCGAACGACGCGGCCATTTCGGATGTCGATGGCGGGAAGGAGATCCACTACTCGGGCGTTACGGCAGCCACCGTTGGGAGGTTTCAGCCCCCTGCCGGGCGATCTCGCCAGGCCGGGCGTGGCTGATGGTCGAATCCCGGAGCCGGAGCATGAGGCGGTCTCGCTCCTGCTCGAAGGCGGCGCGGTCCGACTTGGCGACGGGCGCGCCGCCGCCGATCTTGACCCGTCTCGAGTCCTTGGCCACGCCGTTCATCCGAAACTCATAATGGAGATGCGGACCGCTGGCGAGGCCGGTGGAGCCGACGTACCCGATGATCTGTCCCTGCTCGACCCGGGCACCTCGGCGGACCTTACGCCCGATTCCGCGGAGATGCCCGTAGCGGGTGGTGATCCCGTTGAGATGGCGTAGCTCGACCAGGTTGCCATAGCCGCCGGCCCAACCGGCCCGAAGGACGACACCATCGCCCGCGGCGAGGACCGGCGTTCCGGGGCGAGCGGCGTAGTCCGTTCCCTCATGCCGGCGGGTGCGGCCCAGCACCGGATGAAACCGGCGGTAGGCAAAGTTCGAGGATATCCGGCGAAACTCGACCGGCGCACGGAGGAATGCCCGGCGGAGTGAGCCTCCATCGGCATCGAAATAAACCGCACTGCGTGAGTTGGAGGGGGAGAAACGCACCGCCGTCAGGCTCTTCCCCGAAATGGTCAAGTCGCTGGCGAGAACCCGGCCGAAGCGAGCTTCACCGTCTTCGGAGACCAGTCGCTCGAAGACCACCTGGAAGCGGTCACCCGGACGGATATCGCGGGTAAAGTCGATCTCCCAGGCATAGACATCGGCCAGGTCCCAGGCCAGCCGCTGGCGGTTGACGCTGTTCAGCTGCTGGTCACTGACACCGGCGTCCAGCGCTTCGTAGAGCGAGTTGTTGATCGGGCCTTCGATCCGCACCTCCTGCGGGCGCCACCGAATCGGCTCCGCTTCGGCGTTCCAGCCTTGGGAGATTCGGCGGAAGACGACTCGCTGCTCCGGCGTGGTGCGCACCACAATGTGGCTCGGAACGGAATCGCCGATGGTCTGGCGGAAACTGAAGATCAGGCCGGGCCGCACCCGTCGCGGATTGAGCGCAAGCGCGGGGTCCAGCCGCTGGAAGTCCACCCCGGCGGCCCGGTTGCGGGCGAAGAGATCAGAGAGCGTTTCGCCCCGCTGCAGCGTATCGATCGTTTCGGTAAAGCTGGGCGGCGGAGGTGCGGTAGCAGCCGAGTCAGCGGGAGTCGCCGGCAGTCGCTGCCAGGGCCACGACCCACTCAGCCCAAAGAAGGCCGCCGCGCCGAACACCAGGGCGGTGAGAGAGAGGCCCAGTCCCCGCAGCATTAATCCATCTGCCGTCGAATGAACGTCGGGATCTCCATCTCAGGCACATCGGTGGGCGTTCCGGCTGCCGGCGTCTGATGAATCCGAGGCTGAGACCGGGTGATCGCCGGGGCTGCTGCCGGGATGGGAGTCGAGGGCCGCTGTGGCCGCTGCGACGGGAAGTTGATCACGCCGGCCGCGCCCGCCGCCCGTCCCATCGGCTGGTCGGCCGAGGCCGGGCGGTCGAAGCCGGTGGCGATGACGGTGACCCGCACTTCCCCATGCATGGCGGGGTCGTTCCCCGCCCCGAAGATGATTTCCGCGTCGTCCCCCACCGCGTCGTGAATGATGTCGTTGATCTGGGTCGTCTCACCCAGGGTCAGATCGTCACCACCGATGATGTTGATGAGCACTCCCATGGCGCCGGCGATGGAGATGTTGTCGAGCAGCGGGCTGGAGATGGCCTGCTGGGCCGCCTCGAGCGCGCGGTTCTCGCCCCGGCCGATGCCGGTGCCCATCAGTGCGGCCCCGCCGTTCTGCATGACGGTCCGGACGTCGGCGAAGTCTACGTTGATGATGCCGGTGGAGGTGATGAGGCTGGCGATTCCCTGGGTGGCGTGGAGCAGCACTTCGTCGGCCTTCTTGAGCGCTTCCTGAAAGGGAATGCCCTTGCCCACCACAGCGAGCAGCCGCTCGTTGGGGACCACAATCATGGTGTCGACGTTCTTGCGCATCTCCGCGATGCCGCCCTCCGCCTGCTTCATCCGGCGGCGGCCCTCGAACAGGAAGGGTTTGGTGACGATGCCGACGGTGAGCGCTCCGGCTTCGCGGGCCATCTGGGCCACGACCGGGGCGGCGCCGGTTCCGGTACCGCCACCCATGCCGCAGGTGACGAAGACCATGTCGGCCCCCTGGACCGCGTGGAGGACCTCGTCCCGGTTTTCCTCGATGGCTTGCCGGCCGATCTCCGGCCTGGCGCCGGCACCGAGGCCGCGGGTCAGCTTGCGTCCGATCTGGATCTTCACGTCGGACTTCGACATCGCCAGCGCCTGCGAATCGGTGTTCACCGAGATGAATTCGACTCCGCCCAGCTGATCCTCGATCATTCGGTTGACGGCGTTGCCACCGCCACCACCGACGCCGACCACCTTCATCCGCGCGGTCTGCGCCGCGCCCTCCTCCAGCTCAAAGATCATGGTCTTGTCCTCGGCCCGACTCAGAAGAAGTCTTGAAGCCACCGCCGCACTGGAGCAAGCACTTTCTCCACCGCTGGTGACTTCCGGCTACCAGTACCCAACCCGCCGCTGACCGCGACCTGCCGGGCTCCGTAGAGCGCCAGGCCTGCCGGTACTGCCATGCGGGGTGATTCGACGCTGTCCGCGAGACCCCGCAAGCGTTGCCCGGGGATACCGCACCGGGCCGGCATCGCGAACACTTCGCGAGCCAGCTCCACGATGCCCGGGGCCAACGCCCCACCCCCGGTTATGATCACGCCTGCTGGTAAGCGTTGATGATACCCAGCCCGGGTGATCTCGTCGAGCGCGTATTCCAGGACTTCCTGGAGCCGCATGTGCATGATGTGCGCCAGCACCCGTCGCTGCGCGTTCCGCGCCCCCTGACCCGGCGTGCTGGGAAGGTCGAACACATCGCTCTCGGGAATCAGGGGCTCGAAGGCGGCCCCGAAACGCTCCTTCAGCCGCTCTGCGTCATGCTGGGTGACCTGAAGCCCATGCACGATGTCCCCGGTCACGTGTCCCCCGGCGCAGAGCAGCGAGCCCGTGTGCCGGATCTTCCCGCTCTGGAAGATCGATACGTTGGTCGAGCCCCCTCCCAGCTCGACGATAGCACAGCCGAGCTCGATCTCGTCCGGGGTGAGCACCGCCAGCGATGCGGCCAGGGGCTCAAGCACGAACTCGGCGACGTGATAGCCGGCCCGCTCCACGCATTTCCGGAGGTTCTGGAGCACGCTCGAGAGCACCGTCACCAGATAGACCTCGGCTTCGAGCCGGGACCCCGTCATCCCGATCGGCTCGCTGATCCCCCCCTGCTGGTCGATCAGGTAGTCCTGGGGGATGGCGTGCAGCAGCTCGTGGTCCCGGCCGAAACTGACGTTGCTGGCCATGTCGTTGACCCGGGCCACGTCGCTGGTGCGAATCTCCTCGCCGGTCACCGACACCATGCCATGGGAGCTGCGCCCCGCCACGTGCTCTCCGGCAATTCCGCAGTAGATCGCCCCGACCTCGACGCCCGCCATGCGCTGGGCGCTCTTCATGGCCTTGTCGATCGCCCGGGTGGTTTCCTCGATGTCGCGCACCACTCCGCGCCGAATGCCCGCACTGCGCTCCACACCCAATCCCAGAATCTTGGCACCGGGATCGCGCGCATCGCCGGTCACTTCGGCGATCACAGCAACGACCTTGGTGGAGCCGATGTCCAGCGCGGCCACGAGCCGCTGGGGCTGGCTGCTCATGCTCCGGTCCAACGGACCACCACCTGGCCTGCGTAGCGTCCGTCGAGCTCGTGATATTTCCGCCCCTGCCGGGCGAGATCCTGCGCGACCGCCATCACCGCTCGTATGTCCTCCGCCGTGACCTTCGGGCCGAACCAGAACCGACGCCCGTCCACATCGAGCAGCACGTCATCCTGTACCCGCCAGGCCGTTCGAACCCGTGCGAATAGCACCGGGTCATGCTCCTGCACGCTGGCGAGCACTCGTGCCACCCTTGCATCGGCACTGGCCGCCACCGGCAGGTCGGGCGCTGTTGCGCTCGGGTCGAAGGGGAGAACCCGCCCGCCCGAGTCCAGCAGCGCCATCCCGCCGTCGCGTGGAGCGAGCGCCACGGGAACGGCCTCCACCAGAATAATCTCGAGCGTCCCGGGAAGCCGACGTCTCACCACCGCCGATGCCACGCCCGGCAAGGCACGCATCTGGCCACGCGCGGCCGAGAGGTCGTCGAAAACGCTGGCTCCAGAGCCTAGCTCCAGCGCCGCAATCACCTTTGCCGGTGGAAGATACCGAAGTCCGGCGATTTCCACCCGCCTGATGCGGAAGAAGTCGAGCCGGCGCAGGAGCTCCGGGGCGCCGACCCAGACCAGAGCGACAGCCAGCAAGACACCCAGCAGCTGCAGTCCGAGCAGAAGGCGGGGATGGCTGGGCCAGCCGCGCGTCAGGCGGCGCTTAGCCAATGCACCAGCTCGGGAGCCACCCGGGTGATATCGCCGGCACCGAGCGTCAGCACAACATCACCCGACCGGAGCTCCTGAAATACGTGCCGGCCTACGTCGGCTCGAGTCGCCTCGAACCGCGCGTCGGCGCCGGCCCCCTCCGCGGCGGCGGCCACCTGACGGCCACTGACGCCCGCGATCGGCTGTTCCCGTGCCGGGTAGATCTCGGTCACGAACACCACGTCGGCCGCCGCCAGGGCCTCGCCCATCGCCTGCCCGTGAGCGGCCGTGCGAGAGTAGAGGTGGGGCTGAAAGACCGCCACCAGACGCCGGCCGGGAAATGCTTGTCGGGCAGCGGACAGGGTGGCGGCAAGCTCCGACGGATGGTGAGCGTAGTCGTCCACGACAGCCACACCGGCGAACTCGCCGAGACGTTCGAACCGGCGACCAACCCCCTGAAATTCCCCCAGCGCACGGGCGGCCGGTTCGAGGTCGCCGCCCAGGGCATCGACGGCCGCCAGGGCTGCCACCGCATTCCGCAGGTTGTGAAGACCGGGCACCTTGAGCCGAAGCCGGATGGAGCGGCCGTCGCCCCAGGCAATCCGCGCCTCAGTGGAATCCGCCTGCTGGACCACCTCGCCGATCCGGATATCCGCGTCGCTGGCACAGCCGAACCGGCGAACCGTCGTTCCCACTCGCTCGCCGATTCGCCGGGCGCCAGAGTCGTCGCCGTTGATGATGGCGATGCGGGCCCGGCCGGCGAACTCGGCGAACGCGTCCTCAAGTGCAGACATGGAGCCGTAGCACTCGAGATGATCCGGCTCGACGTTGTTCACCACCGCCACCGTCGGGTACAGCGTCAGGAACGCCTGGTCGAACTCGTCCGCTTCGACCACGAACAGATCGTCGCCGGCCACCCGGGCGTTGCCGCCCCACGTGCTCACCCGCCCGCCGGCGATACCGGTCGGGTTCAGCCCGGCGGCGGTCAACGCCTCTGTCGTCATGACCGTCGTGGTGGTCTTTCCGTGAGTGCCGGAGATGCCGACGGCGCGCGCGCCTTCAATCAGCTCGGCCAGCGCCACCTTGCGGGGCACGATTGGAAGACCAAGCTCCCGGGCCCGCTCCAGCTCAGGATGCCCAGCCGCCACCGCGGCGGTAACCACGATGGCCCGGACGCCAGTCAAATGGGCCGGGTCGTGCCCCTGCGCGATCCGAATCCCAAGGGCGGCCAGGTCGGCGGCACCGGTGGGATCCGTATCGCATCCACTCACGGCAACCCCACGGCGACACGCGATGAGCGCCAGCGCACTCATCCCGGCTCCGCCGATTCCCATGAAGTGAACAGTACGCGTATCCGAGGGGTTAAACAAAGCCATGTATGATACGCTAATGTAAGGTGGTACTACAGGTTCTGAAAGTGCGCACTCAGGAAATTAGTGTCAACAAGTTAGACACTATCTCCCGCGCTGCCTGCGGTCTTCCTCGCGCCAGGGCCCGCTCGCCCATCTGCTTTCGGCGGGGTGGATCGCCCAGCAGGTCGGTAATGACGTCCCCCAGTCGATCCGGCGTCAGCTCCGGCTGGGGCAACATGAGCGACGCGCCCGAGGCGGCAAGCACCCTGGCATTATAAGTCTGGTGGTCGGCCGCGGCGGTTGGGAGTGGTATGAGGACGTTCGGCAGTCCCCAGGCGCACAGTTCTGCCACCGTGATCATCCCGGCCCGGGACACTACCAGGTCAGCTACCGCGTAGCCATCGCTCATCGGATCCAGGAAGTCGAGGACCTGCACCTGGGAGGGTCGGTGATAGCGGGCGAATTCGTCGTACGTGCCCCGCCCTGTCACCCAGATCAGGACGGCGTTCCCCGGTCCGCCCGCGTCGAGCCACCCGGCCACCGCTTGATTGATGGCACGGGCGCCCTGGCTTCCCCCGGTGACCAGAACGACGGGCTTTGAGCCGTCGAGCCCGAACTTGGCGGTGGCCGCGCTCCTTCGGCTGGGGACTGGAGCAGTAATGGGGTTGCCGGTGTCGAAGACCTGGGTGTGCGGACCGAAGCGAAGCAGCCGCCGCGCTTCCGGCAAACCCAGATACACATGGCGCACCCGTCTGCTCAGCCATCGGCTCACCAGGCCGGGATAGGCGTTCTGTTCCTGAATGGCGGTAGGAATTCCTTGGCGTGCCGCCCACCAGACGACGGGTCCCGATGCATATCCGCCAGTTCCTAGCACCGCTGCCGGCCGCTCGGTATCGAAGAGGCGACCCACCTCGCGAAGTAACCGTCCCGCCACAAACGGCCAGCGGAAATTCTTCCACCAGGTCCGCCGGTAGATCGGCTCGGTGGGCAGCAAATGAAACCGAAAATCGCGGCTGGGAAGTATTCTCGCCTCGACGCCCCGGCTCGCGCCGATCAGGACCGGCTCGACGTCCGGCGCCAGCTCCAGGAGCGCAGTGGCGATCGCGAGCGCCGGCATGAGGTGTCCCCCGGTCCCACCGCCGGCAATTAGGACGGTACGGCGGTACGTTTGACTCATCCTCGACTGCCGCTTCGGCGCCGGCTGGTCCCGCCTTCCGGCTGCCGTCGTTCGGCTCCCTCGTACCGCCCTGCCGCCTTACCGCCACTCCGCCTGTCCGCCCGTGCCGCCCCACGCGGGCTCCCTCGCAACCGCCCGACGTTGATGAGAATCCCGGTGCCGAGCAGTGAGATGACCTGGCTGGAGCGCCCGTACGACATGAAGGGGAGCGTCAGCCCCGTAGTTGGCATCAGGCCCAGCGATACCGCCATGTGCATGAACGCGGTGAGTCCGATAGTCGCGGTCAGTCCTACGGCGAGGTACTGCCCAAAAGGATCGGTTGAGGTCTTGGCGATGCGGAAGCCCAGCCAGCAGAAGAGCGAGAACAGCGACACCACTACCAGGACGCCGAGGAATCCCCATTCCTCGCCGATGGTGCTGAACAGAAAATCGGAGTAGGCATATGGTAAATACCCCAGCTTCTGCTGCCCTTCTCCGAATCCGACCCCGAAGATCTGTCCCGATCCGATCCCCATGAGCGACTGGTTGATCTGAAAGCCGGCATCGCTGGTCGCGTCGCCGGGATTCATGAACGTCAGCAGGCGAGCCAGCCGGTACTGCGCATCACGGATCTGGTGGAAGACCAGGATCATGCCGGCGCCCCCCAGGAGCAGGAAGTGGCCGATCTTCGCTCCCGAGGTGAAGAGCACCAGACCACCCAGCAGCGCCACCAGCGTAGCCATTGAGAGATTGGGCTCGAGGAGAATAAGGACAGAAACGAGGCCCAGAATCAGGAGGAATGGCAGCACGCCCTTCTTGAACTCGCGGACCTGAATGCCTTTCTTCGAGGCGAGCATCGCGCACCAGATCACCACTACCATCCGGGCCAGCTCTGAGGGCTGAAAGTTGACCAGGCCAAAGTCGAGCCAGCGCCGGGCCCCATTCACTGGCGGAGCGATCGCTAGCGTGAATGGAAGGAGCGGGATGAGCAGAAGGATCAGGGTGAGAAGAAGGAGCGGCCACGCCAGCTGACGCCATCGGTGATAATCGAGTCGCGATGCCAGGAGAAGCAGAATCCCTCCCATGGCGGCCCCGGAGAGCTGGCGCAGCGCAAAGCCGAACCCCGCGTTCTGTCCTTGGAGCGTCACCAGGCTCGCAGCGCCGTACGTCGCCGCAATGCCGAAGACCACGAGGACGGCGGTGACCATGCCAAGGAGCCGTGTCTCCCACCTCATCTCGCCGGGGTGGCGAACGGCGCGGGGAGTCAGAGTGCCTCCACCGCGGCACGGAAACGCTCTCCCCGCTCTTCGTAGTTTCGAAACATGTCGTAACTGGAGCAGGCCGGCGACAGCAGCACGGCATCCCCCGGTTGGGCCAGCTCGCGGGCCAGCGTGAGCACGTCGGCAAAGGTGCCGGCCGGCACCACATTGAGACTGGGACCCAGGTCCTTCACGATCAGGGGACCTGCCTCCCCATAGGCTACCACGGCGCGGCACCGGTTCTGGAGCGGTTGCGCCAATCGGGTGTAGGGTTCGCCTTTGTGCCGCCCACCCAACAGGAGCACGAACCTCCGGTCGAGCGCTGCCACGGCCACCTCGGTAGAGGTGATGTTGGTAGACTTGGAGTCGTTGATCCAGAGGACCCCGTTTACCTCACGCACGGGCTCGACCCGGTGGGGGATGGCCCGGAACGAGCGCAACCCCTCTGCAATGCGCGCGATGGGGCAACCGGTGCGCGCAGCCACCAGCACCGTGGCCAGCGCATTGGCCACGTTGTGGTCGCCCAGCAAGGGGAGCTCAGCGCGGGGCAAGACCGCCGTGTCGCCCAGCATCAGCCGCCGGCCGGCGCGGTCATACCATGCATCGGCTCGACGTTCGACTGAGAAACGAACCCTGGTGCCGGTCAGCGATCGTGTCATCGCCTCGACGGCAGGGTCGTCCGCGTTGGTTACCCAGCAGGAGGCGGAATCCGCGTTGCGGAAGAGCAGCGCCTTGTCGCCGTAATACTCGTCGAGCGTGGTGTACCGATCCAGGTGGTTCGGGGCCAGGTTGGTCAGCACGCCTATGGTCGGTTTCAGATTCGGGGAATCATGCAGCTGAAAGGACGAGAGCTCCAGCGCGATCCAATCCGGCCGGTGGCCCGATCGGGCCACGTCACACAGCGGACGCCCGATGTTGCCGGCGCTCTCGGCCCGTACCCCCGCCTTGACGAGCACATGGGCGATCAGGGATGTGGTGGTGGTCTTTCCGTTGGTCCCGGTGATGCCGATGCAGCGGGTCCCCCGCAGCGCGACGAATCCGATGTCTATCTCGGCATGTATCTCCAGCCCGGCGCGACGGGCGGCTTCGAGGGCCGGCACATCGGGCGGTACGCCTGGCGCCACCACCACCGCGACCGACCGGGCGACTCGCTCGAGGTCGTGCCCCCCGACCTGGACGTCGGCGCCGGCCTCGCGCAGAGAGCGCGCCCAGCCGTCGAACATCGGGCCCGCTCCGGTGTCGGAGGCGTAGACGGGAAGGTCCAGGGAGCGGAGCAGCAGCGTGGCGGACACGCCGCTCTTGCCTAATCCGACTACCGCCACTTCCCGGCCGCTGGCCCGCCAGCGATCGAACAGACGGCTGCCGGTCGCCGCCGCCGTCATCGCACCTTGAGGGTGGAGAGAGCCACCAGCGCGCACAGCAGCCCGAGAATGTAGAAGCGGGTGACCACCGTGGTTTCAGCCCAGCCGAGCTTTTCGAAGTGGTGGTGCAGCGGCGCCATTCGGAAGACCCGGTGGGCATCGGCGTACTCCTTCCCCCGGGTTCGCTTGAACCACTTGTAGGTGCCGGTCTGCAGCAGCACCGAGATCGCCTCCGCCGCGAATACCCCGCCGATGACCAGCAGGAGAAATTCCGCCTTGAGGAGGATCGAGACGGTTCCGAGCGCGCCACCGATCGCAAGGCTGCCGGTGTCGCCCATGAAGACCGCGGCGGGATGCGCGTTGAACCAGAGAAAGCCGATCGTGGCCCCCATGAGTGCCGCGCAGAAGACGGCCAGCTCCCCGGCGCCGGGAAGGTAGAAGACGTTGAGATACGTGGTGACGTCCACCCGGCCAAACAGGTAGGCGAACACGGCAAACGCGGCCGCGGCGATGCCCGCCAGGCCGGTGGCAAGGCCATCGAGGCCGTCGGTCAGATTGACGGCGTTGCTGGCGCCAGTGATCACCACGGTCACGAACACCACGAATAGCCACGGCGCAAAGTTGACCACCAGGTACTTGAAGAACGGAAGCGTGGTAGCCGTAGCCGGAATGGTCTCGACCGGGACAACGGGGTTGAAGGCCAGGAACAACCCGAGCAGGAGCCCGAAGCTGCACTGGCCGGCCAGCTTCCACCGTGCCACCAGGCCGCGGGACTTGCCCTGAACGATCTTGAGATAATCGTCGAGAAACCCGATGCACCCCATCCAGAGCGTCGAGAGCATCGCCACGACCACGAAGCGGTTGGTGAGCGGCGCCCAGAGCAGGGTCGGCACAATGGTGGCAAAGAGGATGATGAGGCCGCCCATGGTGGGCGTGCCACGCTTGGTCTGATGGCTGGCGGGCCCTTCGGCCCGGATCACCTGCCCCACTTTCTTCTCCCGGAGACGGCGGATAACCGTGGGTCCCAGGACAAACGCCAGCAACAATGCCGTGACAGTGGCCCCCGCAGCGCGGAAGCTGATGTAGTTGAAGAGATTGAAGATGATGTACTGCTTGCCGAGCGGGGCGAGCCAGTGATAGAACATCAGTCCTCAGTGAGAACGGAGAGGCGCCGGGGGAGCGCCTGGATGCTTCGCGCGGGCCGCGAGTGCCGGAAGTATACGCTCCAAGGCTACCCCGCGGGATGCTTTCAGCACCACGATCTCATTTCCCTGCAGGCGTTGGGCCAGGATCGGGGCCAGGGCCAGAGGGTCTGCGGCAGTGATCAACCGGTCTCCGAGGGACGCGGCGTGGCGCGCGAGCGCGGGGACGAAATCACCCACCGCCGCCAGGAGATCCGGATTCAGTTTGACCAGCGCGTCGGCCACCTCGAGATGGAGTGCGGTAGAATCCTCCCCCAGCTCCCGCATGGTGCCGGCGACGAACACCAGCGGTCGCTTGCCGCGCAACGCCCCGGCAGTCGCGATCGCGGCGCGAAAGGACTGGGGATTCGCATTGTAGCAATCGTTCAGAATCGTGAGCGCTTCCTCCTGCAGCAGCTCGCCCCGGCCGCCCGGCATCGAGAACGCCTCCAGCGCCCGCGATGCTTTCTTGGGATCGAGGCCCAGCGCTTCCACCACCGCCCATACCCGGATTGCGTTGTCGGCCTGATGCAGCCCGCGGATCGGGAGGACAAACGTATTCTCGCCGATCGTCACGACGGGCCGGGCGGACTCGTCGAGGGCCACCCGATCCGGTATCAGGTCGGCGTGGCGAAGAGCCGCGGTCCGCACTCGGCCGGCGAGCTTCCGGGCTCCGGCGGCAAGCTCAGGAGGCTCCACGCCCACGACCGCGAGCGGCACACCGGCGGTGAGTGAGAGCTTTTCCGCCACCACGCCTGCCAGGGACCCGAAACCCTCCAGGTGGCCTGCCACCGCGTTGGTGACAACGGTCAAGGAAGGCTCGATGATCGCGCGATATCGCGCGATCTCGCCCGGCAGGTTGGCACCTGCCTCGACGACGAGCGCCTCCGTGTCAGGCGGCGCTTCCAGGATGGTCAGCGGGACGCCGACCAGATTGTTGAGATTAGCGCGGGTGGCGTGTGTCACATAGCGAGTGCGGAGCACTGCGGCGAGCATCTCCTTGGTACTGGTCTTTCCATTCGTGCCGGTCACCGCTACGACCGGACCCTTGAGGGTTCGCCGCCGGGCGCGGGCCAGGAGTCCAAAGGCGCGCAGTGTATCCGGAACCTCGAAGAAGACTAACCCGGGGGCGGCCGGAGTACCCTCACGCACTACGGCGCCGGTGGCGCCCGCGGCCGCCGCCGCCGCCAGGTGATCGTGTCCATCAAACTTTTCGCCCTCGAGGGCAACGAAGAGCGCGCCGGAAGCAATGGAGCGGCTGTCCGTTCCGATGCCGGAGAAGGTTACCGGAGGGCGACCGACCGTCAGCTCGAGACCGAGGGCATCCCGAACCGCCCTCTCCGGCCATGGGATCATGGCTACCGCCTTCTCACTTCTCACCTCTTACCTCTCACCGCCGCTTGAACGATCTCCCGTTCATCGAAGTCGATCTTCTCGGTTCCGAGGATTTGATAGGTCTCATGACCCTTGCCGGCAAGAAGGATCGTATCCCCGGCCCGCCCTTCGTTCAACGCGGCGTGAATGGCGGCCAGCCGGTCCGGGATCCGCAAGTGAGGCATACCTGCCATTCCCTGCTCGATATCATCGATGATGGCATCGGGATCCTCGGTGCGGGGGTTGTCGGAGGTCGCGATGGCCAGGTGAGAGAGCGCCGCGGCGATCCGGCCCATGATCGGCCGCTTGCCGCGGTCCCGGTCTCCGCCACATCCGAACACCACGATGAGACGTCCGCTGGTCAGTGGCCGTAGGGATGTGAGTGCTCGCTCCAGCGCGTCTGGGGTATGGGCGTAGTCCCGCAGTACGATGCACGGCGTGTCACTGATCCGCTCCATCCGGCCAGGCACCTGGGGTGCGGAGGAGAGCCGCGTGGCCACCTCGCTCATCGGCCGGCCCAGGCCCAGCGCCGTTCCCGCGGCGGCAAGCGCGTTGGCAACGTTGAAATCGCCCAGCAGTGGGAGGGAAACCTCGGCCGACCCGAAACTGCCGCCCAGCTGAAATCGGGATCCGGCCGCATCGAGCACCAGGCCCGTGGCCCGGACATCCGCCGCCGGATGAACCCCGAAGGTGAGTCGTGGCGTTCTGGCCGACATTGCCTGCCACACATCATCGTCCAGGTTGACCACTTCGATGCCGCTGAGCCCGAGCAGGGCGCTCAACCGGAGCTTCGAGGCGAGGTAGGCCTCCATCGTCCCGTGATAATCGAGATGATCGCGCGTCAGGTTGGTGAAGACGCCGGCCGCGAAGGTCAGCCCGTCGAGACGGCGCTGATCCAGGCTGTGGGAAGACGTTTCCATGGCGACATGGGTCACCCCGCGCTGCACCATGGCCGCGAGCGTGGCCTGCAGATCGATCGGACCCGGTGTCGTCAACGAACCGGCAGTGGAAGGGATCGGCTCCCCTCTTCCATCGAACGCGCCCAACGTTCCGATGCTCCCGGCCGTGTCGCGCTGATTGAGGAGATGACGGATCAACCCGGTGGTGGTGGTCTTTCCGTTGGTGCCGGTCACTCCTATCAGCGTCATCGCGCGTCCCGGATGCCCGTACCAAGCGCTGCCCAGGACCAGGGCGGCCCGTTGACTGTCTCGAACCACGATCTCGGGGACTCCGGCCTGCCGCGGCGTCTCCACCACAATGGCCCGGGCCCCGCGGCCCACCGCATCGCCCGCGAAGTTGTGGCCGTCCGACTGGGAGCCCCGAATCGCTAAGTAGAGCATTCCCGGAAGGACGGTCCGGCTGTCGAGGCCGATGCCGGTCGGGTCCTCTCCCCTCGCCGGGGCGGCGACGAGCAAATCGGCCCGGCGAAGCTCATCGAGCATGGCGGCCCAGGTCAGTGGCACGGTGCCCTCACTGGTCGGCCCACACGGTCACGGCCGTTCCCGCTCTGGCGTTTTCGCCGGCCACTGGAAGCGTTCGGGTCACCCGCCCCAGGCCCCGGAGGGTCACGCGAAATCCGCGCCGATGGAGCGCCAGCGCTGCCTCTCGGACCGACTGCCCCTCCACTTCCGGAATCGGCCGAACGCCGGCGGTCTGGCGATCAGGCTGATAGGGCCACGAGACGACCACACGGGGCATATCGGCCGGCATGGCCGCCGGCTGCGGAGATCGGGGAGAAGTGCTGTCGCGGGGAGTGAGGCGGCTGCGGTCGATGCCGATCCGGCGCGAGGCAAGCGCCTGCTGCAGCATGGTCCGGGTTACCGGCGCAGCGGTGAGACCGCCGTAGTACTTGCCGGTGGGGTTATCGATCTTGACCACTACCACCAGCTGAGGATTGTCGGCCGGAAACAACGCGGCAAACGAGGCGGTATACTCCCCCTTCACGTACCGTCCGCCCTCGAACCGCACCGCCGTGCCGGTCTTTCCGAGCAGCGAATAGTTGGTCAACTGGGCGCCGCCACCGGTTCCGCCCTCTCCCACCGCGTCCTTCATGAACTGACGGAGCTGGGCCGCCACCTCCGGCGTCACCACCCTCCGGACCGGCTCGGGCTCGTGACGATAGAGCACTGTACCGGCGGGATCGCGGACCTCACGCACCAGCGTGGGCGTGAGCAACAGGCCCTCATTCGCAATTGCGGCGTACGCCGCCGCGAGCTGGACCGGCGTTACCCCGAACTCGTACCCCATGGCCATGCTCGCCCGGGTGTACATCGGCTGCCATTTGTCGGGCCTGGCCAGCCGCCCCCTCGACTCCGAGGGAAACTCGGTCCCGGTGGGCGTCCCGAAACCGAAGTCGCGGAGCATCTCGAACTGCTCCTCCGGCAGCAGCCGGGACGAGAATTTGGCCATGCCGACGTTGCTGGAGATCTGCACGGTTTCCGCCAGAGTCAGATTCCCGGTCGTCTTGTGCACGTCGGTGATCAATCGTGTCCGTCCACTGCTGGTGACCGGCATCTGCCATCTGCCGCCTTCCACGAAGACGGCATCCCTGCCGGTCACCTTGCCGTGCTTGAGCAGAGCCGCCGCGGTAAACAGCTTGGCGGTGGACCCCGGCTCGAAGGGATCGGTAAAGGTCGAGGCGCGTACTGATCCGAAGCCGGATCCCCGCGCCTGCCGCGATGCCAGGGCCAGCAGCTCGCCGGTGGTCGGGTCGAGAAACACGACATCTCCCCCCTCGGCCTTCATCTCCGACAGCGCGTCATCGAGGCCACGCTCGGCGATCTCCTGCAGCTCCGCGTCGAGGGTGAGGACCACATCGTTCCCAGGAACCGGCTCGCGCACCACCCGGGACGGCGAGTCATACCTCCGGCCCGCCCGGTCCTTGAGAAGCACCGCTTCGCCCGGCGCGCCGGTGAGGATCGGGTCCAGCGAGAGCTCCAGTCCCGCCGCGCCGGCTGGGCCATCGGGGGAGAGGCCGCCGATGATGGGACGGGCCAGGTTCCTCGAGGGATAGAAGCGCTGGAAATCACCGGTGAGATGGACGCCGGGAAGCCGGCGTAACGGCTGTACCCGGGTGGCGGTGTACGGCCCGTGAAAATAGATCCATCTCTTGCCGGCTCGGACATCCTGATTGAGCTGAACCCGCGAGACCCCAAGATGCCGGCTGAGGAGTTGAAGAGCTCGTGCATCGGCAAGCTCGTTCGGCGCCACGCCGACGTGATAGAACTCCTGGCTGACCGCCAGCGGCACCCCGTTGCGGTCGAACAGAGCGCCCCGACGGGCAGGAAGAATGGTGAGCTCGGTCCGCTGTCGCTTGGCCTCTCCCGCCCATCGATCGCCCTGGACCAGCTGGAGTTGAGCGGCGCGCGCGAGAATGGCCACGACGCCCAGCGCGAAGCCGAACTGGATGGCGCCGATGCGGGCCTGGGGCCGGGCCATCAGGGAACGCTTACGCTTGGAGCGGCTGGAACCGGGAACAGCACGAACTCGGAGTCGGCCGGCTCATGCAGGCCAAATCTCCGCTTCGCCTTCGGAACCAGGACCTGGCGGCTGGAGGCCACCCGAATGCGGCGCTCGAGTTCGGCGCGGCGGGCCTCCAGACTCCCGCGCTCTTCACGCAGATCATGGAGCCGGCGAGCCGTATGCAGAGCGGCCGTCTGACGCGTCACCACTGCCACTGCCCCTCCTAGGAAGATCAAGAGCCAGAGCAGAACCCAGTGGCGGCCTTTAAGCGGCTTCATCAACCTGAAAGACCCGCAGTTTGGCACTCCTGGCTCGAGGGTTCTCCAGCAACTCGGCCGGTTCGGGCACGATTGGCTTGCGGGGCTCCACGCGGCCGAGTGTCCGGCCC
This sequence comes from uncultured Gemmatimonadales bacterium, assembly GCA_963742755.1. Classification (GTDB taxonomy): domain Bacteria; phylum Gemmatimonadota; class Gemmatimonadetes; order Gemmatimonadales; family GWC2-71-9; genus CAVVWJ01. The sequence goes on along the minus strand of CAVUMU010000007.1, from coordinate 32,899 downwards.
CGGCAGACGCAGATCGGAAGCTCGGTCGGACACACGCAGCTTCGAGCCCAGTCTCGAAACGATTGCTTGACTAGGCGGTCCTCGCCGGAGTGGTATGTAATGATCGCCAGGCGCCCGCCAGGCTTGAGTGCCTCGCGGAACGCCGTCAGTGCCCGGGTGAGCTCCGCCGGCTCATCGTTGACCGCCATCCGTACCGCCTGAAAGAGCCGGGCGAATTCCGAGGGCCCGGCTTTGGCGCCCAGGGTGGCCCGGATGGCATTTACCAGATCGTCGCTGACAGTGAATGGTCGTCGCGCCCGGCGCCGCACGATCTCGGAGGCCAGACGGCGGGCCCGCCGCTCGTCACCATAATCCCGGAAGATGGTCTCCAGCGCGCGCTCGTCCGAGGTGTTCAGGAGGTCGCCGGCTGAAGTCCCCGTCCGGTCCATCCGCATGTCCAAAGGAGCGCCAGGCCGGAAGGTAAATCCACGAGCCTCCTGGTCCAGTTGCCGGGAGGAAACCCCGAGGTCGAGGAGAATGAAATCCGGCTCAAACGCCGCCACCGCAGCCAGGGCCTCCGGAGAGGCGTAGGGGGCCTCGAGGTACCGAATCTTGCGGTCACCGAGGCGAGCCCGGCTCACCGCCAACGCGTCCGGGTCCCGGTCGATCCCGAGCACTTCCAGTCCGTGATCCAGCAGCGCCGCCGAGTGCCCCCCATCACCCAGGGTGGCGTCCACGGCTCGCCCGGCCCCGGCGGCCGCCGCAAGAATCGGGGCCAGGAGCACCGGTACGTGAAATGTTGAGTTCTGATCGGGCATCGGCGCACTCTGGCTGGCCGAAACACAACACCCCGTCCGTTCGGACGGGGTGAGGTTTTTATCAGGGCGAGCGGGGCTGACGGGGCTCGAACCCGCGACCTCCGCAGTGACAGTGCGGCACTCTAACCAAGCTGAGCTACAGCCCCCGGAACGGAGGGCGGAATATAGGGGGTCGCAGAGAACGGGTCTAGGGTGAGTGTTAGAGCTGGGAGTCGCGCCGGGAGCCAAATCAATGCAGCCCCCGTTAGCTCCCAGCTCCTAGCTCCTGGCTCACTTGCCCTTACAGTACGCCTTCAGCATCGACGCGATACGCGGCCGGTACTGCTTGATGATACCGAGATTCTTATCCACCGCCTGGGGATTGGCCGACCGTCCGGCCGTGAGCGCAGAATCAGAGGCTGCCAGCAGCGCCTGCTCCTCCCGGGCACCCTCGCACGACTTCTCCTTCTCGGTGATCTTATCTTTCGCGGGCACCTGGAATAGTGTGGCTAAACCCAGCAGATAGTTCGCTGCGGGGTAGACCTTCCCCGAAGGATTGGAGGCCTGGACCGCCATCCGCAACAACTCCGAGGCCCCTTCCAGGTCTTGCGGCTCCTGGAGGAGCGGCGCGGCAGCGGTGTACAGGAGGGCAGCCGCCTGTTCCTTGCGCTGGGCATCGCCATGCTTGATCACGAATTCCAGGAATGGAACCGCCTCCTTGGACCGAGGCTTGAATCCAGCGGTGTCCCTCGCGACAGGAGCAGCCTTGGCAGAGTCCGGCCTGGCGCCAGCCCCGGCAGCAGGGGCACTGTCTCGAGACGATCCCGAGGCCGTTGAAGGCGGCTCGGGCGGAAGGAGAAGGGCCTTCGCCGCGCCCAACGCGGCATCAACGCCATTCTCTGTCGTGTCGACCGCGATGATCCGGTTCGTGACCGAGATGACGCTATCAGCCGGCCCCGCCATCGCGTACCCGCTGTTCAGATAGCTCAAGAGGGTACGGTTATCGGGATACTTCTTGGACCCCATCTGCGCCCACTTGACCAACCGTGTCGCATCTCCTCCCTCCTTGGCCGCCACCGCAATCTTGGTGAAAAACAGGGTGTCAGCCTTGGTCGAGTCGGTCGCGTACATTGTCTCGAGCGCGTCCACTGCACACTTGAAGTCGCTGAGGAAGAGGCAGGCGTTGCTCTTCAGGTCGTAGAGGTCGGCGTTGTACGGATCGAGCTTGAGACCCTCGTCGGCCACTTCGCGCGCGGTCTCCGGATGGCCGGAGGCCAGGAAGAACTTGAAGAGCCTTTCGCGCATCGGCTGGTTGGTTGGAGCCACACGAAGCATCTGTTTGAACGCGAGCAGGGTATTGGCCGTGTCCTTGGCAGCCTGATAGTGCTCAGCCAGCGAGGTCCAGGCCCGGAGACTGAGAGGATCGCCCTTGACGGCAGCCTGAAGGTGTTTGACCACCTCCGCCGGCTTTTTCTGCGCCTTGGCGATTTCCGCCAGGCAGAACTCGGCAAGCCCATGGTTAGGCAGTGTCTTGATCGCCTTGTTCGCGGCATCCGCGGCCTTGTCGGGCTTGGTGGACTGCTGATCGACGCAGGCCTTGGCATCGGGAAGGGATTTCACCGCAGGGCCCAGCGCCTGAGCCACCCTCTTGCCGAAATCCTCGAGGCTTTGTCCCTGCTGCTGGGTCAGGGTGACCACGTTTCCGGCATCGTCGTTGACCCCCGTGAGGCGTGCGGTCACCGTCGCCCGTCCACCGGCGCCCTTGGACAGGGTCCCGCTGACAAGGACCCGAGCCTGAATGTTCTTGGCCAGCGTGGTGGCTAGCGGCGGGCTGAGGATGGCATCCACCGGATAGCCGTATTGCTTCAGCGCGTCGTTCATCTGCGCTTGCTCGACGACGTTGAAGTTCCGGCCGGCGATGTCCTTCATCTGGTTTCGGGCGGCGCTGCCGATCCTGACCGCCATCACCGAGTCAGCGGAGGCGAACGCGAACGGGTTAGCGACCATGAGTCGCGGCGCCGTGTTGGTCACGGTTTGAGTACGGGCACCGCGGGGTATGCCTTGGGCAGCTACCGGCACGGAGGAAACCACACCGACCAGCGCGAGAAGGGCCAGACGCAACAGATTCATTCCTTACCTCCAACAGGACGGCCCCCGTGGGGCCAGGAACAGTCCGCGTGGACACGCGGGTACAAGATGGGCGAAGAGGGATTCGAACCCCCGACATCCTGCGTGTAAGGCAGGCGCTCTGAACCAGCTGAGCTATTCGCCCGGGAGCGACGCGGGCCTACTTCGTTAGCAATATCGCAGGGACCGTGCCGTGATGACCGACACTCTCGCTTAGGATGCGATACCGATCGGAAACAGCACGCAATAGCCGAAGACCAGAAGTACCGCTGCCGCACTGGGATGCCCGGCCTGCAGAGTCAAGTAACCCGCTATTAAAACTAGCACCGCGACCGCGAGGATGATGAGGTTCCGCGGCGCAAGCACAAAATGGCGCTGCGGTGTGGACGGGCGAGGATGGGACATAAGGATTGAGGCTACTACCGTTCCTGGGTTCGGTCAAGTTCAGGCGGGTCCGTCGTTTCGGGGGGAATCTCCCAGCCTTCGTCGAGCGCGGCGCGACGGGGCAAATCGGCCTTCCGGCGAATCCGCACCAGAGCCCACATCGAGAAGGCCAGTACTCCCCACCCGCCGCCGGCCAGCAGCCAGGTCGCAAGGCTGTAGCGCCGGCGGATGGTGCGACGCCATTGTGTATCAAACTGGGACATCGTGAGGCCGGTTGTGGCCAGCACCGCGGCATCGAAGTCTTCTCCGTCCCCCAGCCGTTGGAGGAGCGGAGTGAGGGACCCCGAGGGGTTCCTCCGCGCCAGCTCGGTCACGGCTGACACGGCCAGGGCATAGGCCGCGTCAGCGGTGGAGGCCGACCCACGCAGGGCACCGTCGAGCGCGCGGAGGTCTGGCACTGCGCCACGGACGACCGCCAGGTTGAGGTCGAGCACCCCCAGGCGGTCCCACTCGCCCGCGGCCCAGGCGGCGTAGCCTTCATCGAACCACAGCGGCACCCGGCCTTTAACCGCTTGATGCAGGGCCAGATGCGCCAGCTCATGCCGGAGCGTTCCATACAGATCATCGCGATCGGCGCGGAGCATAATGGTGCGGGCGCCAGGTAAGGCGACACCGGCACCCCACGCGGGGGCCCGTCCACTGGAGAGCGAGTCGAACTGGCGGCCGTCGGGCACAACGATGAGCTGCAGTGGACCGGGGGTCCGGAGGCCCAGGCCAGGCCACTCGGTGGGCCGGCCGGCTCGCCGGGCCAGCTCAATCGCCAGGCCGCGCTGGCCCGGCCAGGTCACCACGGTCACCTGCCCGACCCGCAGCGCGGCAGGCTCCGCCTGGAGCGCCGCGAGATCGTGCCCGAGCGTGATCGAAAGGAGAAGACCGACCACCAGCGAACCCAGGACTACTGAGCGAGGGGGCTGCGAGGGACCTCACCTCCAGCGGAGGCCACGTCCAACATCTCCTGGCACCGCTTGGCCCACGGGTTGAACTTGTTGGCTTTGTAACCGTCGGTCCAGATGCGCACGGCTTCGTCTCGCTCGCCACCGAGCCAGAGAGCCCGACCCAGTTCAAAGTAGGCTTCGATCAGGTTCGGACCGAGCTTGAGGGTCTTCCTGAGAAACGACTGCGCGTCCTCATACATTTCCCGCTCCAGATACACCAGCCCCAGATAGTAGTGCGCGTACAAGGTGGCCTTGCGGTCGTTGTCCAATCGGATGGCCTTCGACAGATGCTCGATCGCCTCACCGAAAATGCCCTTCTTGAGACAAATGTACCCGACATTGATACGGGCCAGCGCGTTGGCCGGCTCTTTCATGAGCACCTTGGAGAAATTTCCCAGGGCCTCATCGTAGTCCTCATCGAGCATCTGGGCCCAGCCCAACAACGACTGGGCCTGGACCGCCCCGGGCGACAGCGACAGGGCCTTGTCGAGCGCCTGGACCGCGCCGGTGTAGTCGCCCAGTGAAATCAGGCTCCACCCCTTCTCTATATAAGTGGAAGCGCCGAGATGGTCAGCGTGCACCGCCGGACGCTCGCCGTTGAACTGGGGCACCGGGCTGGTGTCGGCCACGGTGCTCGACTGTTTATACCGCTCCACCAACCCCCGGATGTCGTCCTTGATCTGAGCGAGGTCGGTGAGCGTGCCATCCACCCGCTTGAACAGCGCGATGATCTCCCGCTTGAGGACTTCCCGGTCGGCCGGCGCGGTGGCGGCGTCGACCCGTCCGGAAATCTCCTTGAGCTGACGTCGAAGCTCGGCGAGCCATTGATCGCTCACTCAGGCGGCTCCCAGTTTTTCCAACGCCAGCCGCTCGGTGGCGGAAAGCAGCTTGCGCGCGTTGAGGATGATGATGGTGCGACCGGGACGGGTAATGATGCCGGAGATGTAGGCCGCCGCCAGCCCGCTCACCATGGGACCGGGTGCGGTGATGGTTGTCGTGTCCACCCGCATCACCTCGCGGACTTCGTCCACCAGTACCGCCACGCGCTGGGTCTCGAGCTCCAGCACCATGAGGCGAGTCTCCTCGCCGATGGTGGCTTCGAGCTCGAACCGCTTGCGCAGGTCGAGTACCGGGACGGCACCGTCCCCGTATTGCATCACCCCCTCGAGGAACTGGGGCGCCCTGGGCAGCGGCGACGGTTCCGTGTACCGGAGTATGCGCTCGACCTGAAGAATGTCGAAGGCAAACTCCTGCCGGCCCACCCGGAAGGTCACGACCTGGACGTCGTCGTCGGTGTTCATGCCGATGAAGCCTCCATGAAGCGCGAGCTCAGCGCGGTCAGATCCAGCAGGGGAATCAGCCCGTCGGCATGCCGAGCGACGCCGATGGCCCAGGGGAACGACGCTCCGGGAGGAACCGGAAGCGCCGGCTCGTGGACGATTACCTCAGCGTCATCGATCTCCAGCGCGACCCGCCGCCCATCTATGGCTACCACCACGACAAGGTCCCCAACGGTCGCCGGACACTCGACGAGGTCGAGCAGGGCGCCCAGATGCAGCACCGGGATGATGCGCCCGTGCACCGGGGTGACGCCCCGTACGGCCGGCTCGCGAGAGGGGACGGGATGCACCGCACCGATGTGGATCACCTCGATTACATGCGCGAGCTGGAGGCCAACCCGCCTGCCCCCAGTACGCACCAGGAGAAACCCGCCCCCAGCGCGACTCATTGCGGTTTCATCCGGCCCAGCTCAGTGGCAATCCGCCCGGCGATACCCGCCACTGGAAGGACGTAGTTCGCCCCGCCGGCCTGCAGCGCCGCCGCAGGCATTCCGTAGATAGTCGCCGTCTCCCGGTCCTGGGCGATGCCGATTCCGCCGGCATCGTGAATCTTGCGCAGCCCCTCGGCGCCGTCCCGCCCGATGCCGGTGAGAACGACCCCAATGGCACGGGGCCCGAACTGGACCGCCACGCTGGCAAAGAGTGGATCCGCGGCAGGGCGCACGCCCCAGACGCTGGGCTCCTGGTCGAGCGTGAGCCGGAGGCCGTTCGGTCCCGAAACAACCCGCATGTGATAGTCTCCCGGCGCCACATAAGCCGTATCGGTGAGGATCGACATGCCGTGCTCCGCCTCGACCACTCTGAACCGGCTCTGGGCCCCAAGGCGCTCGGCCAGGCTCCGGGTGAACTTCGGCGGCATGTGCTGTACGATCAGCACCGCCGCATCAAATCCGATCGGCAACTGGGGCACGATGTCGGCCAGCGCACGCGGGCCCCCGGTCGATGCCGCAACCGCGACGCACAGCCGGGCCGCCCCGGTGGCGGTGGACCGTGGTCCCGGAGTCATCTCGCTCTGGCGGCGTTCCGGGGCCACTAGGCGCTTCACGTCCGCCGCTCGTGCGGCCCGGAGCACCATCATCAGCCGGTTGGCGAAGCGAGCCGTCGCCTCCGTTCCCCGCCCTTCCTCCTTGGCCACCAGATCTACCGCGCCGAGCTCCAGGGCCCGTATGGCTGCCGTGGCTCCGGGGCCGACATGCGCGCTCACCACCACAATGGCGCGAGGCGATTCGGCCATGATGTGTCCGATCGCCCCGAGGCCGTCGAGCTCCGGCATCTCGATATCCATCAGGACCACGTCCGGTGTGTGAGCCCGCACCTTCCGAAGCGCATCCCTGCCGTCTCGAGCCGTGGCCACCACCCGGAACTCGCCCGAAGCGTCGACCACATCGGTGAGCAGGCGGCGGAAGAATGGGCTGTCGTCCACGACGAGCACCCGGCCCGGATCAGAGATGCTGGACACCATGGGCCACCGTGCTGATCTCCACCCGGCCGTCGCCGATGCGAAACCGCACCGTCCGGCCGAAGTCGCCTCCCACCGCTTCCCCCACCAGCGGGAGCCGGTGGGTGTTCAGCACTTGCCGGGCGGCGACCAGATTGCGCTCCCCCATCTGGATCGTGCCGGGGGGCGCGAGGGCCGCGAACATGCTGGCTCCGCCGGCCAGACGAGCCGTGATCCGCTGCGGCTTGGCGCCATCGGCGGCCATCAGCTGCAGGAGCCGAGGCACCGCGGTCTGGGGAAACTTGGCCGGGTTGCTGTCCCTCCGGCTCAACGCCGGCGAGGGAAGGAGGATGTGCGCCATGCCCCCAATCCTGGCCCCGGCATCGTACAGCAGGATGGCGACGCAGCTCCCCAGCCCCACCGTGATGAGCGTGTCATCGCCCAACCCGCAGCGCAGGTCCGCAACCTTTACCACAACTTCCCGCCCGCTCATGGGTTGAGCCGGTAGATCCGCTCACGCGGATCCAGCAGGGTGAAGCGCTCGCGAGGGGGACCGAACAAGGTTTCGACTTTCCCGAGTACCAGAAGGCCACCCGGCGCGAGCGAGTCGGCAAATGCCGTGAACACCCGTTCCTGGGTGGGGCGCTCGAAGTAGATAACCACGTTGCGACACAGGATGAGCCGGTAGTCCCGCCTCAGCGGCACCTCGCTGTTGAGATCGAGCGCCTGCACGAACACGCGCCGCCGTACCCGCTCGATCACCCGGCACTCGTCTCCCTCGTGCTCGAAATAGCGCTCGGCGAGGTCACCAGGAATCTCGGCAAGAGCCTCGCGCCGGTAGCGGCCAGCCTTGGCCCGCTGCAGGCATTGCCGGTCGATATCAGTGGCATCGACCGTGACCCTGCCGAGCCGCTCGGGTTTCCCCTGGCGATCGAAGTGGTCGGCCATCAGGATGGCCAGGGTGTACGGCTCTTCGCCCGACGAGCAGCCGGCGCTCCAGGCGCGCACTTCCCCCTTGTCTCCCACACATACCTCTTGCAGCAGCCCGCCTCGCAGCAGGTTCCAGGTCTCCGCGTTGCGGTAGAACCGGGTGACGTTGATGGTGATCGCATCCTTCAAGCGCTCGTATTCGGCCGGGCTGCGATCAAGAACCGACTGATAGTCCGAAAAGCTGTGGACGCCGCACGCCCGCATGCGGACCGCGATGCGCCGACGAAGGCACTTGTCCTTGTAGGCGTCGAGGGTGAGTCCCGCCTCTCGCGAGATCTTTCGGGTCAGGGCGGCGAAGGCCGCGTCGTCGGCGGGCATCATTGGGCCAAGTCCAGCATCTCGAGGTTGGCGCGCGCGAGCTCATGCCCCGGATTAAGCGAGGTAGCCTGGGCCCAGCTCTCGCGCGCCCGGGCGTGATCCCGCTTCTTGTACGCGATGTTACCCAGCTTGAAATACAGATCGTCGCCCAGCTCGGGGTTGAGTTTGGCGGCCCGCTCGTACGCTTCGGCCGCCTCTTCGTAGCGGCCGTTACGGTAGAGGATATCCGCCAGATTCTTGGAGACCTGCGGCAGCGACGGATCCTCGGCCAGCGCCGCACGCAGCATCTTCTCGGCTCCCTCGATGTCGCCGCTCAGCTCGAGCAGCACCGCAAGATTGTTCTGCAACACGGCATTGCTGGGAAACGCCGCGACCCCATCGCGAGCGGCCTTCAGGGCACCCTCTCCGTCGTTCAGGCCTGCGCTGGCGAGGCTGGCCGCCCAATACCACAGTGCCGGGGCGGGCTTCGCCTTGAGCAGCTCGCGGGTGCGCTGCAACCGGGTGTTGGCCACGTGGTGGTCCCCGCGCTTCAGCGCTACGATGCTCCACCCCAGGGTGATCCGCGGATCTTCGCGTGCGCGACCGGCCGCATCGCCGTACGCGGCCTCAGCCTCGTCCAGCCGACCCAGCTGCTCCAGCGCAAACCCCAGATTGTGAAGCGCGGCCGGTTTCGGTACTCCCGCCTCGGAGGCCTGGCGTAATGCAGCGGCGGCCTCCTCCCATCGCGCCTGACGGATGGCAATCAAGCCAAGGAACAGAGGCGCGGCGCTGTCGGACGGACGAAGATCGGTGACCCGGCGGAATTCCCGCAGGGCTTCGTCGAGCATCCCCGCCTTGTAGAAGGCGACCCCCAGGTTTCGGTGCTCCTCCACCCGGCTGTCGTTGGCCTTCGGTGCGGCCGCCGTCGAGGTGCCCACCCGGTGGGCGAACCCGGCGGTAATCAGGCCATAGAGCGCCTTTCCGACATCGAACTCCACCAGACCGGACTGATCGATGATCTGCTGTACATCGCGAGTGCCGTCGATCAGCGGCAGCAGCCGCTGCTGCTCCGCCGACAAGGTCGGGGCCGACTGGCCGATGTGGTCCTGGTCAACCGAAAAGATGAGGTCGAACGAGGGAACCTTCTTCTCGATCAGGCTCCATTCGTCCACCCGGCGCGCTCCCTCGAGTAACAACGCCTCGGGACTGATCCGCACCAGGAAGTCCTCGCTCTCCGGCCGGAGGCCCACCTCGAAGTTGAAGGTCCCCGAGGTCCAGGTGAACAGGTAGTAGACGGCCTCCTCGATCTGGATCCGCATGTAGTCTTCCAGCTCGGCCCGGCTCAGCGTGCCCAGTCCGATGAGGATCTCACCAAGCTTGTGCTCCCGGTCGTCTTCCTGGGCCGCGATGGCCCGCTCGAGCTGCTCCGCCGTGATCCGGCCCTTTCGGATCAACAGGTCGCCCAGACGATCCCGGCGATTGACGATGGTGGCATAGGTGATCTGCCCCTCGTCCAGATAAATGGTCCCGAAGTTGTGCCGGTCGGCCAGGGCGAGGCAGCCCGTGCGTCGGCCGAGAAACAGCAGCTGGATCACGTCGGGGAGACTGGCTTCCTTGAGGCTGCCCTTGATCGCCATCAGCGCCACTCCTCGACGATGCGGTCGCCCACATCGGGCCACTCCCAGACCACTTTCTCCCGGCTCCTGGCCCCACTGGCCGGTGCCACGACGCCGCTCGACCGGGTAGACAGTGGCCGGCGGGGCGGCTTGGGAGCCGGGGCCTCCAGCACCTCGCGAGCGAGCGCCACCGTGGGCGCGCCACCACGGGACTCCGCCGCATTGAGCACCCGCTGAAAGAGCCCGTGCACCGCTCGCACCGACTCTGCCGGCCGCGACCCGAGATAGTCCACCAGGTCGGCGTCAGGTGCTCCCACTTTCGCCAGGACCAGCCGCTCGAGTACCTGATGCTTGATCTCCCGATCGGGCGCCGGCAGATCGACGACCAGTCCCCCCTCGAGCCGAGTCCGGAGCCGCGCCTCCACACCGGTCAGCTCTGAAAGCGGCACGGTGGAGGTGAAGATCATCTGGCGGCCGGACTCGATCAGAAAGTTGAAGAGGACGAACAGCTCGTCCTGGCTCCGGTCCTTGTTCGCCAGGAGATGCACATCGTCCAGCAGGAAGGCCGCGGCGGTCCGGTAGCGTGCCCGCCAGACTCCAACGGCGTTGCGGTCGATCGCATCGATGAGCTCGCTGGTGAGCTCATGGGCGCTGAGACAGGCCACGGGGCCCTTCCCCGCGGCACCGAGGGCGTTGCCCAGCGCATGAAGCAGATGGGTCTTGCCCACGCCGCTGGCGCCCACGATGACGAGCGGGTTGTAGCGAGTCGACGGCTCCGCCACGACTGCCCGGGCCGCCTGCAGGGCCATCCGGTTGCCGGCGGCTTCGACCAGCTCATCCAGCTTCCAGAGCGGTGAGGGCGAGGGCGGCGGGTGGGCGCCCTGGCGAGCCCGATCAGTGAGAGCCTCGGCCCCGGCGATGTCGTCGGGATCCCGGAAGGCGGTCGAGCCGGCCAGGTCGGGCGCGAGCTCAGCGGCCTCGGCGTGCAGGGCGCGGAGCCGGGCCACATCTGACTCGAACTTGCGGAGCACCTCTTCCGGATCGGAGGTCATCTCCTTGTGCAGGAGGGCCTCGATCCGGGTGGTGCTGAATCCCTCGCCTTCCCAGCGCAGAATCGCCGCGGCGACCTTGGTCCGCCAGGAGTCCACCTGCTGCGCCACCGTGGCGGTGATGTCGGAGAGAAAGTCGCCGAACTCGTCTGGCGGCTGCTGGTCGGGCGCCGCCGCTTCCAGGGCGTCGGAACCGCCCGCCAATGCCCGCGCCTGCGCCGGCATGAGGGGCGTGTCGCTCACCGCCTGGAATGCCACCAGCCGGTTGAGAGCGCCCAGCAGCTCGCGCACGTTGTCGATGGCCAGCGATGCAACGGCCTCCAGGACGCCCCCGCCGAATGTCGCCCTTCGCTCTTCAGCCTTGCGCCGCAGGATCGCCACCCGGGTTTCATAGTCGGGCGATGCCACATCGATCACGAGTCCGCCGGCGAATCGGCGGATTAACCGCTCGTCCAGCGCTTCGATCTCGGCGGGTGGGCGGTCGCTGGTGAGCACGATCTGCCGGTTGGCTGATTGAAGGGCGTCGGTGAGTCGCAGCAGCTCCGATTGCATCTCGCGGCGGTGGGTCAGGAATTGGACGTCGTCCACCAGGAGCAGATCGACGTCGATGAAGCGCCTCCGGTAGGCCTCACCCTGCCCCGCCGCGATCGCGGCATGAAAGGACTCCACGAACTCGTCCAGGGTGAGATACTCGACCGACAGGGCCGGGTTGATGGCCCGTGCCGCGTGCCCGATGCCCATGAGCAGGTGGGTCTTCCCCAGGCCTGGCTGGGCATAGATGAAAAGCGGGTTGTAGACCGTGCCGGGGGACTCGGCCACCGCCTTTGCCGCCGTGAACGCCAGACGGTTCGCCGCCCCGACCACCAGGGTATCGAACCGGTAAAGCGGATTCATGGTGGCGCTCACGCGACCTGGCTTCCGGCCGCGAGTTTCTTGAGCACCAGCTCCGACACCCCCTTCAGGGTCTCGAAGACGCCGGTCCCGTGCAGTGCGTCGGCAGAGAAGCTCTGGACCGCGCGAAAGTTCAGCGCGTCATCCATCTCGTCCCGGGTCAGGATCAGATCGCGAGGCAGGTCCTGCTTGTTGTACTGGAACACGACCGGGAGCTGACGGATGTCCACGCCCTGCGCCAGCAGATTGTCCTGCAGGTTCTGCAGGCTCTCGATATTGTCGTCGAACCTCCGGGCCTGACTGTCGGCCACGAAGACGACCCCGTCCGCCCCTTGGAGCACCAGCTTTCGGGTGGCGTTGTAGTAGCTCTGTCCTGGCACGGTGTAGAGCTGGAACTTGGTGCTGAAGCCGGAGATGTTGCCCAGCTCCAGGGGCAGGAAATCGAAGAAAAGCGTCCGGTCGGTCTGGGTCGCCAGCGACACCATCCGCCCGCGCCGGGCTTCGGGCACCCGGCCATAGACGTACTGCAGGTTGGTCGTCTTGCCGGACCGGCCCGGCCCGTAGTAGACGATCTTGCAGGTGATTTCGCGCGCGGTGAAGTTGACCAGTGACATTCGTTACCGTCCGAATAGCTCTTTGAGGCTTGCATTGAGCTCATGCTCGAAATTCTCGGCCAGCGGCACCCGGGCGGGTTGTTCCCGTGGCGCCGCCCCTACCAGCTCCTCGACCATCTGGTCGAAGAACAACTGCACGATTCCGATCGACGTTTCCGTCCCGAAGACAACGAGACCGATCCAGCGGCCGCGCGGGGTCCCGAACGCGGAGAGCATGCAGCTTTGCTGGCTCCCTCCATGCACCACGGCCCCGAAGCGCGGCGCACTCATGATCCTGGCCAGCTCCTCAGTCGAGGCCACGATGGCGGACCCCAGCGCGGCGGCCGTCATCACCTCGAACGAGCGCGAGAACCCATGCTGGGCAACGACCTGACCCGATGTGGTCATCAGCAGGATGAGCCTCGCCGACGACTCGGTGAGGAACGTCTGCAGCGGCGCTTCAACCCATGGCTCGAGCGCACGCATCAGGCGAGGCGACCGACCGCGTCGAGCATCTCGACCCGGGCGAGCCCCAAGTTCGCGTCGACTCCCGCCAGCGCCACCAACACGAGGTCGTTCCGGCCCGGGGCAGCGAGCACTGATCCGGTATTGCCACGCAGGTGTACAAAGGTCGGGATCCGCATCCCGGCCCCCGCGGTGGCGCGCACCAGCCGTTGAATCAGACTGGCCGCCAGGGCGGCGATGGCACGACCATCGATGCCGTCCATGAGTCGCTCGGCCACCACCAGACCGTCGGTGGCGGAGATCAGCAATGACCCGCGGACTCCCGGCACCCGGGTCACCCGCTCCAGCACCGAGTTGGTTGGGCTCATTCCTGCACCCCCAGCCAGGTGCGCGCATCACGCGCCGCACGCTCGGCGATCAGGCCCAATCGTGCCATGGGAAGCGAGGGGTCCCGCATCGTGAGCAGCAGCGTCTGCGGCGTGGGAGGCACCAGAAACAGGTTGCCCTCAGGCGATTCCACCGCGATCGCCACCCAGGCGCCGAGTCCGAGGAGTTTCGCGGTGCGGGATGCCTCCTTGGACACGCCGGCCAGCTCGGCGGCGACCCGATCGCCCACATCCTCGTTGCTCGGGCTCCGGAGACTGCCGCTCAGCCGGAGACCGTTGCCATCGACCAGCATCACTCCGTGCTCGCCGTTCTCGGCCCCGGGGAAGAGCGAGGCGGCGGCGCCGTCCCCCGTCGGTCCGGCCGCTACCGGGACGGGCGCGAGTGTTTCAGCGACCGGTTCCGGCTGCCCGGCCGGCGTGGCCCGGGCCGCCGCTCGCACCCGGGCGAGGGCCTGGGCAATCGATTCGTCGTCGGGGTCGATATCGGCGGCGCGCTGCAGATGCTCGAGGGCCGCGTCGATATTGCCGGCCCGGAAGTAGAGGAAACCGATGCCCTTCAGCGCGCCGCTTCGCATCGGGTCGAATCGCAGGGCGTCGGCCCAGGCGTCGAATGCGCCGGCCAGGTCGCCCTGGTCGCCGAGAATACGGCCCAGGAGATCGTGAGCATCCGCCAGGCCCGGATAGCGGCTCACGCCGCCACGGGCGACCTTGTACGCGGCGTCGAGCTGCCCTCGGCGACGCAGGGCTTCACCCAGCTCCAGGAAGGCGAGACTGGACGGCTCGTCGGCCAGCCTCGCCGTCAACGCTCGGATATCATCAGTCACGGTAGCTCTCCAACTCTTCAGCCAATGTCTCCGCCGCTTGCCTCAGCCGGTCAACCGCCGGCCGCAGCGCTTCTTCAGCGGAGGTGTGGGTCCCCAGGCGGCTCCAGGCCTTCCAGGTTTCCGCCGCGCCGCGGAAGCGACCGAGGGCCGCCTGACAGACGCCGAACAGCCGGCGCGCCTCCGGCAGGAGCGGGTCGGACCGCAATATCTCCTGCAGAGACGCGGCCGCCTTCTCGTATTCCCCCTGCGCGAGCGCCAGCCGGACGGGCCCCAGGTTGATCGGTGAGGCACCGTTGTTCTTGCCTGACGTGCCGCCACTGTCGAGCACGATCACGCCGGCCGCGCTCAGGGTGTACACCGTGCGGGCCACATCGAACTCCGACCGCCCCAGGCCGGCGGCGAGGGCGTGCAGATCCTGCTCTCCGTCCACCGCGGCGAGAACCTCCCACTCCAGCGGCGTCAGATCGAGCCGGTCACCGGCGGCCGCGTCGGCCGGCGGCAGCCGGGGGACCACGCGCAGGTGCGGCACCTTGTCCTCGATTCGAGACCACTCGTCGCTGCGTCGGGCCGCCTCCATGAGGAGGCCCTCGGTTGGAATCCGGACCGGGGCTTCAACGACTCCCTCGCACGGGGCACCGTCCTCGAACCGGAAGTAACCCTCGGCCCAGCCGAGCAGCTCGAAGATGGCTTCCTCGATCTGGGCCTTGAGCTGCCGATCGAGCTCGCGCCGGGCGATGGCGCCGCTCGCCACGAGAAGGTCACCCAGCCGACGGGAGTCACCCGAGTGCTGCAGCGCCAGCGCGCGGCCGAGCTGATCCGCCGAGATCTTGCCCTGCCGGACTAACCGCGCGCCGATCGGCTGCGGATCGCGACCCAGCGTTGCCGCTACCACGCCGCCCCGCTCGAACGACACCGTCCCCGCCGTCTGGCGCAGCTCGGACGTGACCCGCAATACCCCGCTCTTCCGGCCGAGGTCCAGCAGCTGGAAGACGTCCTGGATGTGGAATTCCTTGAGAGGGCCTTCGAGTGCCACGGCTCACCCCGCCGCGGCGAAGATGTGTTGCAGGTCGCGCGCGGACCGAGCCCGGCTCCGGGCCTCGGTGGCGAACGGCCCATCGGGGTCGAGCTGAATGACTCGCTCCCACGCCTGGACAGCGTCGTCGAACCGCCGTTGCCGCGCGAAGCAGGTGCCCTGATTGTAAAGGGCAGCGGCGTGCTCCTGATCGAAGCGCAGCACCCGGGTGAAGGCCTCGAAGGCCTGGTCGGTGCGGCCGTCCTCCAGCAAGGCCCGTCCCAGGGCGGTCAGGGCCTCCAGCTCGTACGGATCCGTCTCCAATAGTCCAACCAGCACCGGAATGGCGGCGCGGGGGGACTCGGTACGTCGGATCAGATCGGCCAGGGCGAGCGCCGCGGTTCCCAAGGTCGGCAGCAGATCGAGCGCGCGCTCGTAGGCCGCTCGAGCAGCCGCCCAGTTGCGCCGCTCCTCTTCCAACGCGCCGAGCTCACACCAGACCCGGACCAGCGAAGGGTCGAGCTCGAGCGCGGTGTTGAAGGCGGCCAGTGCGGCTGCACGGTCGCCCAGGCGCACGGAAACCTGCGCCTGCAGGTGGAACAGCTCGGGCTGACCCGGAGCGAGGGACTGCGCCGCTCGAATGGAGTCGAGCGCCGCGATAGGATCGCCCATGGCCAGGCGGACCCGGGCCCGGGCAGCGAGGACGTCCAGATCTCCGCTCCCACGGGCGGCAAGATCGTCGGCCAACGGGGCCGCGTCCTTGGCCCAGCCGAGCGCCAGCAGCGCACGAATCTCCCCCAGGGTGGCATCGCGATCCGTGGGGACCAATGCGCGGGCTTCCCGGTACCGCTCCAGCGCTTCGCCATACAGACCGCGCTTGGCGAAGATATCGCCCAGCAGCACCGCCGTGGCGGATCGGGGCGCGTTGCGCGCCGTGGCGCGGGTCAGCTCAGCCGCAGCCTGGTCCAGCAGGCCGCGGGCGATGAGATCCCGCACGTCCGCCAGCGACTCATCGGTCGGCCCGGCCGCTGTCGCCGCCTGCGACGGGGCGAGCTCGTCGAAGAGGCGATCGAGAGCGGGAGGGTCGAAGCTGAATTCCCCGGCGAGCTCCTCGCCGCTTACGTCGGCCACCAGCTCGGGCGCAATCGCGATGGTCGGATCTTCGTACTGAAGGTCGATGGTCAGCGCGAACTTCTGGGGCACGTACAGTGGTTCCAGCTCCAGCGCGCGGCGGGTCTCGCGCAGGGCGCCGTCGAAGTCACCCAGCTGACTCAGGACGAAGCTCAGGTTGTAGTGCGCCGCCGCGAAATCCTCGTCGGCATCGACCGCGCGTCCGAACGCGTTCCGGGCGTCTTCGAAGCGCTTGAGCTCCACCAGCACCAGCCCGATGCCGTTCCATCCGATGGAGCTGGTTGGCTGCTCGGTGAGCGCCCGCTGATACTCGTCCAGCGCCGCCTTGTTCTGCCTCCGCTGGAAGAGGAGGAGGGCCAGATTCAGCCGGGCGGCAAAGAGCGGGCGCGATCCTCCCAGGGCCTGGCGGAAGGCCGCCACGGCGCCATCCGGTGAGGCCTCGCTGGCCCGGATCACGCCAACGTTGTTCCACGCCAGCTGGTAAGCGGAGTCAGCTCCCACCGCTTTTTCGTACGAGGCGAGCGCTTCGGCCCGCTTCCCGGCCTGGTGGAGACACACCCCCCGCTCATTCCACATCTTGGGGGAGTCGGGGAACTCTCTCACCAGCGCGTCGTAAAGCTCGAGCGCGGCGGTGAGGTCCCGGCGCAGCAGGTGCACCTCCGCCATGGCTTGCAGGTTGAGCCGGCGATCCTCGCCCACCTCGAGACCCGCCTTGTACTCCCGCAAGGCATCGTCGTGATACCCCTTCTGCCGCAACGCCACCCCGAGGTTGTAGTGAGCGAGGGGAGCGCCGGCGACGGGCTGGGGTCCGGCGGGACCGCGGGGCAGCGGGGCAGTCCGGTCCGCGAGGAGAGTCCCGTTCTGGCTGGCCGGCCCACTGCCCCGGCGCCCTCCCGCCCGGAGGGCCCCGCCCGCTTTCAATCGCGAGGTTGGCCTGGGCCCGGGCCAGCATGGGGTTGAGGGCCACCGCGCGCTTGGTAGCTGCGCGGGCCGCTTCGTGCTGGCCTAGATCGCCGTAGACGAAAGCGAGCAGGTAGTGGGCCTCCGCATAGTCGGGGTTCTGTGCAATGGCCTCCTTCAACGAAACCAGGGCCGGCTCGCTCAGTCCGCGATTGTAGAGCACCTCGCCATGGTGGAATCGAGCGACCGCACTGGAGGGATCTTCGGCGCAGGCCCGCGCCAGCCACACACTGGCCGCATCGAGCCGCCCGCGGGCCTTGTCGGCCAGGCCCAGCTGAATCAGCGTGGGAACGTCTTTCGGGTGGTGGGCGAGCAGACCCTCGAACTCAACGATCGCCTCGTCATGCCGGCCCACGGTGGCGTAGGCGCGGCCCAGCTCCCAGCGCGCGGTGCGATCCTTTGGCCGACTTCGGGCGGTCTCGCTCAGCTCCGCGATCCGGCGATCGTAGTGGCCGCTGTCCCGGTAGGCGATCTCCAGGTTGGTCTGGGCGACCTGCATCTTCGAGTCCAGCTCCAGCGCGCGTGCGAACTCGACGATGGCCTCCTCGACCAGACCCTTTTGGTAGTAGAGGACCCCGAGGTTGTTATGCGCCCCCGCGTCGGATGGGTCGATCCGACGGGCAAAGGAGCGGAGCACCGTGAGATCGCGCTCCGAGAGCGCCGGGGCCGGCATCGGTCAGGGCAGTCGGATGGCGTCGAAGATAGACCGCAGGGACGCTATGTCGGGCAGCAACAGGAAGTGTCCTCCCAGCGGTTCGGGGGTGCCCTCGAGGCGAAACGAGGTCTCCACGCAGAACGCGTATTCACGGTCCTGACCAAAGTTCAGGTGGGTGCTGGTCAGCACCGCCCCGCTCAGGTCAATGACCAGGCTGGGGACCGAGGGCACCAGCATCATCCCCATGAAGTCGCTGAGCGCATTCAGATAGGCGCTGGCGAGAATGTTTCCCGCTTCCTTCAGCGCGGACTGTTCCATCGCGAGGAATTCCTGGGTGGTGCCAAGCTCTCGCCGCAGCAGGTAGTCGCATAGCGTGCGTGCTGACCGCTGCGGAAACAGCAGCAGTGCCCGCCCGGTGAGGTCGCCCATCATGTGCATCAGAATGGCGGCGATGACCTCGTCCGGCCTCCCGACCGTATCGCAGGCCTCTTCCAGCGGGCGCACGTTCACCCGGGGCACCGTGATCATGATTGTGCGATTGGTCATCTGCGACAGCGCCGTCGCCGCGTGCCCGGCGCCGATGTTGGCCACCTCGCGCATGGCGTCGAGCTGGGACTCCTTCAGGTCACGCACGTCTTCCATGCCGTCCTCCTACAGGAGCGCCGCGGCGTCCAGAATGAGAGCCGGTTTGCCGTCGGCGAGAATCGTCGCGCCGCCAACGAAGGTCGGCATGCCCTTGGGGGCATCGAAGGGCTCAACTACGATATCCTGCTGGCCGAGGAGCGCGTCGACCACCAGGGCGGTCCGCCGTTCGCCGACTTCCAGGATAACGGTCGGCTGCTTGGCGGGTTGCCCCCGGGAGGGCGCGGAAACCAGATCCCGCAGGTGGACCGTGGGAATGACCTGATCTCGCACGACCAGGGCCTCACGATCCCGCACTGAGGTGACCGCCCGCCGGTCGAACTCCACCGTCTCGGCCACGTAAGCCAGGGGCACGGCGTACCGCTCACCACCGGCTTCAGCCAGCAGGGCCCGGACGATGGCCAGGGTCAGCGGCACCCGGATGAGGAAGGTGCTGCCCCGGCCCAGCTCGCTCCGGACCTCGAGCGTTCCGCCGAGCGCGCGCACCCGGGTCATCGCCACGTCTACCCCTACACCGCGACCGGAGACTCCGCTCACGGCTGTGGCGGTACTGAACCCCGGCCGGGCGAGCACCCGGACCAGTAGATCGTCGGTCAGGGTGTCGACGTCGGCAGTCGCCAGGCCTTCGCGGCGCGCCTTCTCGAGAACCCGCTCCCGGTCGATGCCTCGCCCGTCGTCCACCACGCGGAGCGCCACCGTGTTCCGCTCCCGCGTAGCCGAGAGCAGGATGCGGCCTTCGGCTGGCTTACCCGCCTGGGTCCGCTGCGCCGGCAGCTCGATACCGTGGTCGGCGGCATTACGGATGAGATGCAGCAGCGGCTCGCCGATCTCGTCGAGGATGGATCGATCAAGCTCGATCTCCTCGCCTTCCATGTCGAAGCGAATCTGTTTCCCCAAGTCGCGGGAGAGGTCACGCGCCAGCCGGGGGAACCGCTCGAACACCTCACCCACCGGCGTCATGCGTGCCGCCAGCACCTCGGTCTGCATGGCCGAGACCAGTCGCGCAATGCGCTCGCTGAGTTCGACCATCGTGGGATCGGCAGCCTCGGTTGACAGCACGGTGAGCCGGTTCTTGGCGACGACCAGCTCGCCCACATGCTTCATCAGCGCGTCGAGCCGGCGGAGGTCCACCCGGATCTGCCGGCTCCGGCCCGCGGCCTCAGAGTCCGCCAGTACCTCCTCCACCCGGACCGCGACCACCTCACCCAGCGTGCCGAGCGCGGCGGCAATCTCCGCATCGGGCATCCTGGTCTGAAGCCGGAAGAAAAAGCGTCCGTCGAACTCGTCCCGCTCCAGTTGCGCCACCGCGGGCCGCAGCCCGCTCACCGCTCCAAGCCTCTCAGCGCGCTGGAGCACCAATGCCGCCCGGGCCCCGCGCATCTGGGCGTCCGGCCGGATGGTTACCTGCACAGGGCGGGAGCGAGGAGCATCCGAAGCTCGCCGAGCCGGCGGGCTAGCCACGACCGACGGCACGGATGGGGCGGCAGCCGCTTGCGGGCCAAGGTTGACTGCGGCTGAGTCCAGCTCCGCGATCAGGCCGGCATCGGCCTCGGCATCAGACCCCGCTGCCACTCCCTCCACCGCTCCGCCGAGCGCATCCACCGCGCGGAACAGCAGCTGAAACACCGCGGGTGTGGCGGTTACCCGATCCTGCCGCAGCGCGTCAAGCAGGTTTTCCGCTGAGTGCGCGAGCTGGGCCACGGCGGCGTACCCCATCGTGGCGGCCATGCCCTTGATCGTATGGATGGCGCGAAAGAGGCGGTCCACCGGCTCGACCGAAGCCGGGGCACGCTCCCATTCCAGCAGCGATCCATTGCAGGCATTGAGGTGCTCGCGGCTCTCGGCGAGAAAGAGGGCTGCATATTTGGACAGGTCCATGGATCAAGCCAGGACGCGCTGAACCGCCTCGAGTACGCGGGAAGGCTGGAACGGCTTGACCACGAAGTCCTTGGCTCCAGCCTGGATCGCTTCCACCACCAGGGCCTGCTGTCCCATCGCGCTGCACATCAGAATCTTGGCATCGGGATGGTCTTTGCAGATCTCGCGGACGGCTTCGATGCCGCCCATGTCCGGCATGACGATGTCCATGGTGACGAGGTCGGGTTTCAGCATCCGGTACTTCTCGACCGCCTGCAACCCCGACTCGGCCTCACCTACGACCTCGAAGCCGGCCTGGCTCAGGATGTCACTGATCATCGTTCGCATGAAGATGGCGTCGTCGCAGACGAGCACGGTTTGATTCACGGACTTCCTCCCTGCATGTTAGCGGGCGGCGATCATCAGCCTCCGATGATCGGAGCAAACAAGGCGTCCACGTCGAGCAGGATGAAGTGCTGGTCGGCTCGCAGGCCCACCGCCTTCACCAATCGGGGGTCGACTCCGGGCAGGTCCCGGCGTTCGACGACCGAGGCGGCGGGGACCTCCAGGAAGTCGAGTACCTGTCCGACTCCCAACCCGTAGCCGCGACCCTTCACTTCGAGGACTACGATCGCGCCCTCGTCGGTCGCGCGTCGCTGCTGATCCAGCAGCAGGTGACCGTCAAGCACGGTGAGCAAGCTCCCGCGGACGTTCACCAGCCCTTCGACCGCATCCGGAACACCCGGGATTCGGGTGGCCTGGAGGCGCGGGAGGATCTCACGCACGATCCCTGCCGGGGCCGCGCAGATAATCTCACCGATTCGAAAGACGACGGCGTGGAGCGCGGGAGAGTTAGCCATCTCTATTAAAGAAACGAAGATAGCTCAGAGGCGCGGACTGGGCAACCAGTTCCTCGCCACCCGCTACAATGAGTGCATCTCTCAAATCGGTGGGCCATTCGGACTGAAATTCGAGCGGGGACCCGCTCATGGGGTGGCGGAATGCCAGAGCCGCCGCATGAAGTGCCTGGCGGGGCGTCGCCCGCTCCAGGAGCTCGGCGACCCGACGGGCAGGCCCGGAGATTCTGCGACTGCCTCCGCCGGCATAGACGGGATCACCCACGATCGGGTGCCCCTGATGCTCTAGATGCACCCGGATCTGATGGGTCCGACCGGTGTGCAGCTCCAGCCGGAGGAGATCTACCACCCCGAACCGGGCCACCACCGAGGCGTCTGTCCGGGCCTGGCGGCCCTCCGGGGAAATACTCATGCGCTTCCTATCGCGCTGGCTCCGGGCAATCGGCGCATCGATCCGGACCGAATCGGCGTCCAGATGACCCCAGACCAACGCCGCGTAGCTCCGACTCACTCGGCGGGCCGCAATGGCGGCGCCGAGCCGCCGGTGAGCCAGATCGGTCTTGGCGATGATCATGAGGCCGGAGGTCTCGCGGTCGAGCCGATGAACGATGCCCGGCCGTCCCTCTGCCCCGCCTGCCAGGGTGGTGCCCCTGGCCACAAGCGCGTTGACCAGGGTGTCGTCCCAATGTCCCGGCGCCGGGTGAACCACCAAACCGGCGGGTTTGTCGATGATGGCCAGGTGCTCGTCCTCAAACACGAGCGTGAGGGGAATGGCGGCGGGTTGGAGCGTTCGGGGGGGTTCGTGGTCCGGCATCCGGACGATGACGACCTCGCCGCGGGCGAGAAGGCGGGAAGCGCGAGCGACTTTTCCATCGACCGTCACCCGCTTGTCGGCCACCAGCCGTGCGGCCTGGGTGCGGGAGATGGACATCTGATCGGCGAGAAAGCGGTCGAGACGCTCGGTCTCTAGCCCGAGAACGGTGAATTCGACGGTATTCGCGTCAGAGTTGGAGTCTGGGGGACCTGTCTTCCCCGCTTCTCCGCCTCCCCGCTTCCCCGCCTTCACCTCAGGCCGCCGGAATCGACTCCGCCTCCGACCGGCGGGCGTCCTCCCGCCAGAGCGAGATGGCGAGCGCGATGGCGCCACAGCTGACGGCTATGTCCGCCACGTTGAACGTCGGCCACCGGTACGCTCCAATGCCGACATCGAGGAAGTCCACCACGCCCCGGCTGCTGCGGATCCGGTCGATCAGGTTCCCTGCGGCGCCACCGGCCACTAATCCCAGAGCGAGCTGACGGAAACGGTCGGCGATGGGTGTACTGCGTGACATCCGGGCGAGCACAAAAACGGCTACCAGGGCCACCGTAAAGAAGATCCAGCGGGAGTAGGGCCCCACATGAAGGCCGAAGGCCGCGCCCTGGTTGTAGACCAGACGCAGCTGGAACCAGTCGCCCACCACCGAGATACCCGGTGTCCGAAGCAACGTCGCCTCGGCAATCAGCTTGGTGACCAGGTCGAGCGCTACCGTGGCCAGCGCCGCCAGCACGAACAGGCGCCGGGGCGAGCCGCCCGCCAGCGACTGCTCCGCGCCTGGCGACAGGTCAGCGTCGTTTGCCATCTTCTTCTTTCTCCTTGCACGTGATGCACAGCCGAGCGTGGGGCAAGGCGTCGAGCCGCTCGAAGTTGATCTCCTGGCCGCACTGATGGCAGTGACCGAACTTGTCCGGCGTGCCATAGAGCCGGCGCAGTGCCTCGTTCACATGCCAGAGGTAGCGCCCTTCCTGGGAGGCAAAGAGGAATTGCTTCTCCCGCTCCATGGCGTCGGTGCCCTGGTCCGCCATGTGGAAGGAATAGGACGAGAGGTCGCCGTCAGACGACTGCAGCGTGGCATTGAAGGATTCGTCGTAATAGCCCAACTCCTTCATGACACGGGCTCGCTCTTCCATCAGGCGCTTTTCCAGGTGCGTAAGCTGTTTCTTATTCATTACTCGTCCATGGGTTGAGGGCCGGCCCCGTCCCGGCCGTCCCGATGTCGTTGCACTCCTACCACCACACCGTGTCCATCGATGTCTACCTGCTGTTCCAGATCGGGCGCGGGTGCGCGTGCCACGTCCAGCCCCCGCGCCAGAGTCTCACCCTGAATGAAGCCGGCATGGGCCCGCACCGCGTCGATCACCAGCGGGTCGCCATCTATCCAGAGGCGGATGCGATCGGTGTACCGGTAGCCCGCCTCTTTGCGGATCCGCTGCACCCGGTTCACCACCTCGCGCGCAAGGCCCTCGCGCCGGAGACTCTCATCGAGCTGCGGATCCAGTGCCGCCACAAACGAACCGCTGCTCTGCACCAGCCAGTCACTCGCCACTTCGCGCTCGACCGCAACGTCCTCGGGGAGGTAGGTGACCGTCTCCCCTTCCAGCTCGAGCGTGGCCGAGTTTCCGCCCTCCAGACTCCGGAGCTGCCCTGGCGTAAGCGTGGCGGCAGCGGCGGCCACCGCCGGGGTGCGCTTGCCATAGCGCTTGCCCAGAGTCCGAAAGTTCGGCTTGGGACGGAGCCGAACCAGGTCGGTATCGGAGGCGACAACCTCGACTTCCTTGACGTTCACCTCGAGGCGCAGCAGCTCCAGGAGCTGGTTCAGCATCGGACCCCGCACCCCAGCGGGCACGGCAACTTGCATCCGCCCGAGCGGTTGCCGGACCCGCAGGTTGCGCTCCTCGCGGGCGGATCGGGCCAGCGAGGCCAGACGACGAACGGCATCCATGGCCGCTTCGAGGTCGGGCACCCGGGCCTGGCGGGGTTCAGGAAACCCCGCCAGGTGCACGGATGTTCCCGCCAGCGCCCGATAGAGCCAATCGCTGACGAACGGGGCGGCCGGGGCGAGCAGCTGGCTCACCGTCGTCAGCGTCTCGTACAGGGTGGCGAGCGCCGCCGGATCGGCCAGCGCGTCCGGGGCCCAGAACCGAGCCCGATTGACCCGAACGTACCACTGTGAGACGTCATCTACTACGAAGTCCAGAATGGCACGCACTCCGGCGGTGACGTCGTACCGTCCCCACGCCTGGGTAACCGATTCCACTGTTGCGTCCAGCCGGCTCAGCAGCCAGCGATCCACCAGCGGGCGCTGGGCCGCGGCAGGCGAATCTAGTGGAGTCCAGGCCCCGGCGTAGCCCGCAAAGAAGGTGTAGCTGTTCTTGAGCGCGTTGAAGAACTTGCCCGCCACCTCGGGGATGGTCCGGGCATCGAACCGCTTGGGCAGCCAGACCTGGCTCGAGGCCAGAAGATATAGCCGGATCGTATCCGCCCCATACTGCTCGATCATGGTCCAGGGATCGACCACGTTGCCCTTGCTCTTCGACATCTTCTGGCCCTGGGCATCCTGGATCAGATCGTTCACGATGACGTGACGGTAGGCCAGGTTGTCGAACGCGGCGGTGGAGATGGCAAGGAGGGAGTAGAACCACCCCCGGGTCTGATCGAGGCCCTCGCAGATGAAGTCGGCCGGAAAATGACGGGCGAATTCCTCCTGATGCTCGAAGGGATAGTGCCACTGGGCATAGGGCATCGAGCCGGAGTCGAACCAGGTATCGATTACCTCGGGGGCACGCCGCATCAGACCGCCGCAGTGGCAGGCCCAGGTGTACTGGTCGATGAACGGCTTGTGAGGGTCGAAGTCCTCGGTCAGATCGCGTCCCCATCGCTTGCTCAGCTCGGCGTAACTCCCGATCACCTCGACATGGGATGGGTCGTCATCACACACCCACACCGGAAGCGGGGTGCCCCAGTACCGGTCTCGCGACAGCGCCCAGTCGACGTTGTTCTCCAGCCACTCGCCGAACCGCCCCGCCCCGACCTCGGGGGGATGCCAGTCCACCTGGCGGTTCAGCTCCAGCATCCGAGCTTTCACTGAGGAGGTTCGGACGAACCAGGAGTCGCGGGCGTAGTAGATCAGCGGACTGGAGCAGCGCCAGCAGTGCGGATAGCTGTGCTCGTAGGGCACCGTGAGATGCCAGCGGCCATCCCGCTTCAGCCGCTGGACGATGAGGTCGTTGGTCTCCCGGGCGGTGACGAGACGGCCCTCGATCTCCGGCCAGCTGGTGCCGGTCAGCGTTCCGTCTGGCGCCACCGGCCGTACCAGCGCGAGGCCGTGCTCGACCCCGGCCTGGTAGTCATCCGCACCAAACGCGGGAGCCAGGTGCACCAGGCCCGATCCATCCCCGGCGGTCACGAAATCCGCAGCCACCACCAGGCGCGATGCCCGGTCGTTCGGCAGTGGAACCACGTCCAGGGGACGTTGGTACCGCAGCCCGATCAGCTCCCGTCCCTGGAAGGTCCGGGCGGCCCCGAGTTCGCTGAAGCTGGGCGCGCCCGACTGGCTGCTGCTGGGTAGGGAAGCCCGCTCGGTGGCCAGGATGATTCGGCGGTCGCCCACCAGGTACTCGCCGTATTCCAGGTCCGGGTTGACCGCGACGGCCACATTCGACAGGAGCGTCCAAGGGGTGGTGGTCCACACCAGCAGCTGGCGCTTGGGTTCGTCCTGCAGCGGGAACGTCACATAGACCGAATTGGTGGTGACGTTCTCGTAGCCGAGCGCGAGCTCGTGGCTCGACAGGACCGTGCCGCAGCGGGGGCAGTAGGGCAACACCCGGTGACCCCGATAGAGCAGCTCGCGCTGATGAAGTCGCTGGAGCAGCCACCAGACACTCTCGATGTAGTCGTTGCTGAGGGTGACGTACGGGTGCTCGTAGTCCAGCCAGTAGCCGATACGATCGGAAAGGCTCTCCCACTCGGCCTGATACTTGAAGACGCTCTTGCGGGCGCGGGCGTTGAATTGCTGCACGCCGAACCGCTCGATGTCTTTCTTGCCGGTGAGCTTGAGCTCCTTCTCCACCTCGATCTCGACCGGCAAGCCGTGAGTGTCCCAACCGGCAATGCGGGTGACCGACTCTCCCTGCATCGAGTGGAACCGGCACACCAGGTCCTTGATCGTGCGGGAGAAGACATGGTGGATACCCGGGCGACCGTTGGCAGTGGGCGGCCCTTCATAGAAGACAAAAGGACGTCCGTTGCTCCGGGCCTCCATCGTCTGGCGGAAGAGACCCTCGGCCTTCCATTGCTCCAGCTGCCGCTGCTCGAGCTCGTTCGGAGTCAGGTCGGGCCAGGCCGGGAATGCCATCAGGGAAGGCGCTCCACGAGCGCGGCGATCAGCCGGGTGAGAGCGGGCTCGGACCGGCCGGCGGTCGCGATGATGCGACTGATGTCAGCAGGCTCGAGCGCGTCCGGCAGGCACTGATCGGTGATGATCGAGATGCCCAGAGCTCGCATCCCGGCGTGGCCGGCCACAATCACCTCGGGAACGGTCGACATGCCGACCACGTCCGCACCCATTGCGCGCAGCATGCGGTACTCGGCCCGAGTCTCCAGACTGGGCCCCGGCACCGCCACGTACACGCCTTCACGCAGCACGATGCCAAGCTCGAGGGCGGCCGCCCGGGCCAGTGCCCGGAGCTCGGGATCGTAGGGGGCCGACATGTCAGGGAATCTCGGTCCCAGCCGTTCGTCGTTGGCCCCAACCAGCGGGTTGTCGCCAAGCAGGTTGATGTGATCGCTGAGGAGGACCAGGTCGCCAGGTCCCCACAAGGGGTTCATGCCGCCGCAGGCATTGGAGACGATCAGTGTCCTGGCCCCCAGCGCGTGGAGCACGCGCACGGGGAAGGTGACCTCGGCGAGCCCGTAGCCCTCGTACCGATGGAACCGGCCCTGCATGGCGACCACCGGCCGCTTGTTCAGCCGGCCAAGCAGGAGCCGCCCGGCGTGGGTCTCGACGGTAGACAGGGGGAATCCCGGAATCTCCCCGTAGGGAATCGAGGCGTCCACGTCGATCTCATCGGCGAGCCCGCCCAGGCCGGTGCCCAGGATGATGGCCACCTCGGGGCTGATGGAGCTGCGCTTCCGGACCACTCGGCCGGCGCGCCTCGATGCGGTCGAACAGGGGGGGAGCCGTGGTCACCGCTGGTCTCCGGAGGCGGCCTGGCCTCGGGGCTCCGTCACCTCGGGACCGGTACGTCGCTGCAAACCATCCACTTCGCCCAGATGTCTCTCGAGCAGCGCCCGGAAGCTCGAAACGTACGCGGTAAACTGGCGGGCCGCCCCATCGGTGCGCTCGCGTACCACGGCCTCCTCCTGGCGAGCTCGATCGAGAAGGCGTTCCGCCTCCAGCTTGGCCTCGCGCAGCACCAGCTCGGCTTCGCGCTCGGCCTGTTCCCTGCTGTCTACTCTGAGCTGCTGGGCGGCGACAAGCGCCTCATTCATCGCGCGCTCCCGGTCGCGGAACGAACGCAGCTGCTCCTGCACGCTCCGGAGCCGCTCCTCGTGCTGGGCACGGTCCCGGATCAGCCGCTCCAGCTCCTCGGAGATAGCCAGCTTGAACTCGTTCACCTGGTTGCGGTCGTAGCCGCGCAACGCCCGGGTGAACTCCTGGGAGCGCACGTCGAGCGGGGTCAGATGGAAAGAGTGATCGTCGCTCATGTCTCTCGCACTCCAAAGAGGACCGTGCCCAGCCTGATCATTGTTGCGCCCTCCTCGACGGCAATGGCATAGTCCCCGGACATCCCCATCGACAGCTCGGGAAGCCGGTGCCCCGCTCGCTCAGCCGCCTCACGCAGCTGTCTGAGGAGTCCGAAGGAGCGGCGCTGCTCCGCCTGGTCGTCGGTGAGCGCGCTCATGGTCATCAGGCCCTGGACCTCGAGCCGGCTCAGTGTCTGCAACTGGTCTAGCAGCTGGGGGAGCGCCTCGGGCGAGACGCCTCCCTTCTGCGGCTCAGCCGAGCAGTTCACCTGCACCAACACCCGCTGCCTCGTTCCGTCGGCCGACCGCCGGTCGAGCTCGGCCGCAAGATCCAGCCGATCGACCGAATGGATGAAGGCGAAGCGCCCGACCGCGTTCCGCGCCTTATTGCGCTGCAGCGTGCCGATCAGGTGCCACTCCACGGACAGACCCGTCAGCGCCTGCTGCTTCTGCAGTGCCTCCTGGACCCGGTTCTCGCCGACGTCCTGAAGACCAGCGGCCACCGCTGCCTGGACGGCTTCAGGGCCGTGGGTCTTGGTGACCGCTACGATGCGTACCGAATGCCGCCATCCGCGGACAGCCTGACTCCTGGCCACCGTTTCGCGCACCAGGGCCAGGCGAGCCGGAAGGCCTGGGAAGTCCATAACCCTCTAATTTACCGTAGGATGCTCGGTTATTGTAGTTCTGATCACCCGACCCGCCGAGGGACCTTCTCCAGCTCGCCAGCCAGCAAGATTCTTCCCCGCATTGTGGCACCATTTCTGTCCGACATTTGTATGGCGCATGACGCCGGCGTGAATGACGTTCGACACTGCAACCCACGAAACCACCACTTGTCGAGCCGGCCCCCACGCCACCGGAGGTACTCCATGCGCACCACAATTCATGATTGGATTGCAGCAGTCGCGATCCCCCTGGTCGCAGGCTGTACGGTCAACGATCCGGAGGATGGTGTGCCACCCGAAGGATCCCAACCCGTGGCTTCAGCTTTTGCTGCGAAGCGCGACGTGCCAAGCGCGCACTTGATAGCCAGGGCGCTGGCCCTCTCGATGCAATCCGAGAATGCGCGGCAGGCGGTGCGAGACCTGATGCGCGCCTCCGAGGTCACTCAGCACAAGCTGGTGCTCCAGGATTTTCTGGCCAGTGAGCGCGGAGCAAGAGTCCTGGAGCAGGCGGCGACGGCGGCCAAGGTCACCACGAGCCAGCTGCGCGTCGCTCTCGAGAAGGTGCCCCGGCTGGACTTCTACGTCCCCGGCCGTGAGCATCGATTGAAGTGGCGGGCAACAGCCGACATCATGGTTGCCGTGACTCTCGGTGAGGTGAACCCGACTCTTGCCGCGTACACCGCTGAGGGAAGCGCGGTCACGCTCGTTCCTCGAAACGGCTCGCCGAAGGCGACCCTGTTTCTCTTGCAGCCGGAGGAGACCAAGAGTCCCCGTTTCGATCCCCAGCGTCGAGCACCCGGGAGTGTGATTCAAGATGCCGACGATGGCGAAGTGAGCGGGCTGATGTCCACCACGACGGTGCTCGGGCCCGTTGATGGGAACAATGGAGCATGGCATTTGGGTGGGGGGGGCTGGGCGAATCAACAGGCGTGTCCGGATGGGTGCGGCGGCGGGGGGGAGGAGGCACCGGAGGTGGGGGCGTACCTTCCGCAAGCGTCGGAACAACATACATTGACAAAATTGAAACCATAGCGGTGTGCGATAATGATCTGTGCTTCCTAGGGGACACGAACGAGTTCGAATTCAAGGCTCGATGGACGTTTGGCGCCCTCGTTGAGACGCATACCTTGCGGCTAGAGGGCGTACCGACGACGGGTGTCCTGACCGGGCTTCGGGCGAGAAACAAATGGCTGCTCAATCGGAAGCCGGTTCCCGGCCTGCCGATCAAAGTCGTTGACATCCGCGAAACCGATACGATTGGTGATGACCTCTGGTTCTGGGCGTTTGACTTGAACTACAACAACAACGGGACCTTTTGGGAATTCTCTGACGTTCCGGACGTCACCGCGATGCCCCAAATGGTCGCCCGGTTCGTTTGGTAACAGGTCGGCAGGAAATGTGCGGGTGCGCCCGAGCGGTTCGGGATGTACCCGCATGCGCCTTGATTGGCACCCTTCTTTTCGCTACCGGCTGCCAGGACGTGGTGGTAGCCCCACCCGGACCGGCGCAACCGGTGGTGCAGATCATACTGGTCGCAGGACGAGTAGAGCAGACGGCATCGGTGCTCTGGAGTACCCCTGCTCCCGGAGTGCCAAGCGGACAGCCGCTTGCCGTTCCGACTGATCAGGTGAGTCTCCGCCTTATCTCGACCGATGGATCCGAGGCCGCCTTCCAGCCAGTCGCCAAGACTCCCGGAAAGTTCGCCGCTTCTCGACTGGTCGCGTCGAACGAGACCTACGAGCTCACAGGGTCCATTGCCGGCATGGCCATCACCGCGCGGGTTACGGTTCCCGGCCCACTCCAGGTGACGTCGCCCGCCACCGACACCGTGACCATCTCCACCGGTGGCTTTCTGCTCGGCCATGTGCTGCCGGTCGCATGGAATGCCCCCGGTGCAGCCTCCCTGCATTCCGTCGCGATGGACTCCGCCGGAGAGTCCATTGTGAGCCAGGGTTCCCTCAGGGAACACGAGGGCCAGCTGTCGGTGTTTCCTCCTCATCATCCCCCGGCGACGTCTACGGTCATCTTTTCGGCCTACGACGTCAATGCGACGCAGTTCATTTTCAGCGACCCGCCTGAGAGCAGCATACCGGGAGGATTTGGTGTCTTCGGTGCGGCGGTGTCCGGGCCGAGCGTGATCATCAAATGGGAGTAATTCAGGCGGTCGGCGGTCGGTTGGTCGCAGGCACCGTCTTCGTCGCCCTCAGCCAGCCGATCGAAGCGCAGACACCCGTCCGCGGTACCGTTACGGCCCACGAGTCTGATGCTCCGATCCCGGGTGCGATCGTTCGTGCCACACTGAGCGGGACTTCAGCCACAACAGACAGGTTTGGACGCTTCACCCTTTGGCTCTCGACATTGCCGGACACGATCATCACCGGCCTGATTGGACGGACAGGCGAAACGGTCGTCCTGACGAGCCGGCCGGCTGAGCCGCTCCAGATCAGCCTCGCCCCCGCGGTGACAGTACTCTCTGACGTCGTGGTTCGAAGTGCGACGCCCGGCACGGACCCGGAGCGCACCGAGGTGGCTGAGTGGCGGCTCCCGCTCTCCGCCGCCCGGACAGTACCGCCCGCCATCGAGACGGATGTGCTCCGGAGCCTGGCGCTGGTCCCCGCGGTGACCTTTAGCTCCCCCCTCTCCGCCAGGCCGATCGTCCGGGGCTACGACGCCAGCCAGACCGCCCTGCGGATCGATGGCTTCGAGGTGATCAACCTCTACCACATCGGCCGCGCCTTCTCCGCCTTTCCGGCCGACGCCGCGGAAGCCATCTCCGTTGTAGCGGCCCCACCGAGCGCACGAACCGGGGAGACACTTTCCGGTACGATCGATATCAGCGGAAATACCGGCTCAGCGGAACGGACCCAAGGGGGAGTGGACCTGAGCCTCGCATCCGCCAGCACCTGGGCGGGCGGCGGTTCGAGGGTGCGATGGTTCGGGGGAGTGCGAGCGGTGCACTTCGGAGTTCTCGACGCTCTGAGTGATGTCGACGTCCCGTACGATTTTCAGGACGCATACGCCAGCGCAGCACTGACCGCGGGGGGTGAGACCCGTGGGCGCATCACCGCCTTTGCTTCGCGCGATCACCTCCTCGACCGGGACATAAGCAGTGGGATGGACTGGAGCAACCTTCTTCTGGGCGGTCGGTACCGGGTGCTCGATCGCGACCGGGTCGCACTGACGCTTTTGCTCGCCGGCACCCACTTCTCCGAGGACGTCTCCAACATCGAGGCCAGGCGGACCCGGCTCGATGTCCGGAACCGTTTTGGTCAGCTCCTCGGCGGGGGCGAGATCTCGCTCTCTTCCCCCAATTCCCACCTCGCGCTCGGAGCGACGCTCGGCTACCGGCTCATCGGCAACCGTATTGCTCCCCTGAACGGAGACGAGTTCCCCGCGATAGACACGACGTTCAGGTACCCCGAAGTGGCGGCGTACGCCGAATGGTCTCGTACCCTGACTGACGCCACCGCGACACTGGGACTGCGCATGACCGCTGTCGGATCCCGAATGGTGTGGCAGCCCCGGGGCCACCTGACCGTGGGTTTGACCCCGGGCCTGGCGGCCAGGCTCGGGGTCGGCCGTACCGCGCAATTTCACCACCTGGTCTCCGACTCGAGAGCGGAGCCGGATCTGGCGTTCTACGATTTCTGGAAGAGCGCCGCGGAGCCCGGAATTCCGGTTCCCACTGCCGACCACGCGAGCCTGGATCTCGACTTTCATCGGGGTCGCGCCGGCGCACGTCTTTCGGCGTTTGTCTCGCGCGCATCGGGACTGATGGAGCTCCGGCCCGAGACTGAGCAATCGAACCCTGCTCCAGATCCCTTTCGTGCAGGAGACGGCCGCACGGCCGGGCTGGAAGCACAGTTAGCGTTCCGGGGCGACACTCTGCATCGGAGCTCTCTAGCGGTCACCTACGTTATGGCCAGGTCGGAGCGTCGCTGGTCCGGTCCATGGAGACCGTGGGCACAGGACCGGGGTCACCTGGTGCGCATTGCCGGCCAAATCGGCCTTGGCGGGCGCGTGACAGCGTTCGGTCTTGCCGAAGCCGCGAGCGGAGTGGCCATGACACCGGTGGACCAAGTCATCGAAATCCCAACGAATCCGGCTGGCGAAACGACTCCTGACGAGCCCACCCGCCTGGCGTACATCTTCGGGCCGGAGAACAGTGCCCGCAGCGGCGGGACTGTCCGCGTCGATGTTGGTGGCCGATTTGAGTTTCAGGGCCCATGGCGTTCGAGAGCCGCGCTGGGATTCTCAATAATCAACGTCGGATTCGGCCCGGTGGCACCACTCAAACCAGTGGAGCCAGGTCGTCTCCGTTCACCCACCCCTGGAGCCCCGGCGGAACCGATCCGGTACGAGCGCACTTACGATCTTCCAGCTGTGC
>CAVUMU010000006.1:0-57563 GCA_963742755.1 uncultured Gemmatimonadales bacterium | reverse complement strand
CAACGGTGACCTTCCGCCTGGAGTTCTAGACTAGAAGGCCTTTCCGATTCGGGTTGCGGCATCATACAGGTTGTAGTGTCCACGGAGGGGGAGATACCCCTTGGTCAAGAGGGTGGCCTCGACAACCCACCGCCAGCCAACCAGGGACACCGCATGTCTGGGCGCGAGTCCCAGAAAATGGTGACAATGCCCGCGAAAGGTCCGAGGGTCGAGACCAGCACTCCAAGCAAGCCGCTCGATTGAGGGTGACGCTGGACACTTGGCCAAGACCTGTACGATCCGGGCGACCGCGCGCCAGTCACTGACTGACATCGGACCCAGGGTGCGCATGCGCCTGTCGAGAGTTCGCCGCGACCGGTTATCTGCACCCTGGCCGCTCCGTGGCCCCAGGTTGAATGACTCCAACAGTAGCTCCTTCAGCCCGGTCCTATTCAGCCGCTGCGAGATGTAGCTGGCGATCTGTTCGAAGCTGGGGGCACCGTAGGTAGCAACCGCGACCTTCGCCTGGTTGGCTGTTATGGCAAGGGCATCAGTTTCGATCGCGATGAGGGATGGCCACAGCCTCTGGGCCACATGCAGCAGTATGCGCCCATCCACCGAGGAGGCGTGGACCAAGCATATCGCGCACCAGGGAATGCTGTCGTAGATTCTGATCAGGACGTCGAGGGCGACAGGCCCGGCTCGAGCATCGGCGATGACGATCGTGCCCAGGGGAGCGTCACCAGAGGACCTGACCGAGCTATATGGCGGGGATACCAAGCCGATGACATCGGGAGGGTTGGACGTTGATCGGCTCATGTCCTGCCAAGAGTCGGCCGGGACCGTCAACCTACCATAAACTCACCATCGACTGAGCGCTTTTCCTCCCTGACTGCGGTCAATCCTTCCCTCCAGCTACCGTCCGCTATCTACTCCTCGAATCCTCAATTCGATCAGGGCGGCACGCAGCGCGGGATTAGGGGAAAGCTTGAGGGCGTAATCCAGGGCCTTCCTCAACTTCTCCAGCTGACCCCGATCGCTGAACGCATAGGCGACCTGAACGAAGGGGAAGGACAGAGTGGCGGCGATGCCGGCGCTGGTGCTCTCCAGCCGGGTGGCCTCTCCCTCCAGCAAGCCTGAATAACGGTAGGTATCCCACACCAGCCGCTCCGTCAGCGGAAGGTTGAGCGGAGCGCCGGCCAGCCTGCGGAGGTCGAGCACCGGTGCGGTGGTGTCGGGGTGGGCGGTCTGAAGCGAGAAACCAAGCGCCTGCTGGATCACATAGGCGCTGAGACCGGCAAACTCGCGCCCGGCGGTGATGGCCCACACGATGGGCCGCCGCCCCACGTTCTGCTGCACCACGCTAAGAGTGAGTATCTCATTGGGCAGGAGGTAGGAGCCTTTTTCCAGCGTCCGGGTGAGCGGCCCCAGCTTGATCTCCTGAGTCTCCGGCACCCCATAGCCCATCATCGCGGTGGCAATGGCTGCGTCTGACATGGTATGCAGGGGCCAGGTGGGCGGCGGTTTGACGGAGTCACGCCAAACCGGGGGAAGCGCGGACAGCTCGACAGGGCGCACCGGCGCGTCACGCAGCTGGCGCATGTACCAGTCGGTGTTGGCCAGCGCCAGACAGACTACGGTCACATCCTGCCGGATACCCGCGACTTCCTGAGCCCACCAGAGCGGGAAGGTGTCGTTGTCGCCATACGTGAAGAGAATTCCATATGGCGGCACGGTATTCAGAAGATCGTAGGCGAAGTCGGCGGCCAGCGTGGCGTCGGGACCATGGCGCCGTGAGGCGGCGGACCAGTTCAATGCCAACGGAACCGCGGCAAGCATGAACGCCGCGGGGGCCAGGCTGCGCAGCGCGCCGGCGCGTTCTAGCACTCCTCGCGCCAGGACAACCAGTCCCATCCCGGCCCAAAGTCCCCACACGATAAAGCTCACAACAAAGAAGTAGTCCCGCTCCCGGACCTCGTGGTTGCTTCCCGATGGATACAAGTCGAACCAGCGGCCGAAGCCCGGCCTGAAGTTCATATAGATCGTCAGGCCCACACCGGTCACCATGAACAGCCCAAAGAGCAGCCACCAGGCTGAACGGTCGGCGCGCCGCTGGGCAAAAGAGCCGCGGAGGCCGAGCCCGAGGAAGATCAGGGCGATGGGCACCTGGAGCCATCTAACGGCGGACTTGGCCCACTGCCAGGTGAAATACTCGAGATAGTCACCGAACTGGATCGCCAGCAGGCCGAGGGTTCGGCCCGGGTTGTCCGGTCCATGCGGTATGGTTGGATCGTCGAGTGGGGTGCGGGGCGGATACTGCGCCCGGCGGATCACATCGAGCAGAGCGTCGAAACGGCGCGCCAGATCGTAGACCGCAGGAGCGGCTTCGTTAATCGGAGGATTCTGGGCCGATCGGATGAAGATGTAGAGATACGGGGTGACGGCGATACAGGCGATGAACAGGCTGAGCGCCGCAAAGCTGCCGGCCCGGGCCACTACGGCGTACGTCGCCGCGGCCACGAAGCAGAGGCTTCCGACCAGGATCAGGCCGGTGCTGCCCAGCCCGGTTCCGATCAGCAGGGCCCAGACGCCGGCCACGACAGCAAGCTGGGCCCATTCTGCACGCGCCTGAGCCTCATGCCGTGCCGGTGCGCTCCGCAGTGTGGTGGCCACGAACATCACCACCGCCGGACCGGCCAGGAGCGCCAGCAGGTGATTGCCAATGGAGATCCCGGCCAGGTACACGATCAGCAGCAGGATCCGGGGGGCGCGACTGGTGCCGCGCTCTCGCCGCCAGATGTGGAGCAGCCAGCTGATGGCGGCAATGGTGAACGTGGCGACGGTGTAGACCTCGGTCTCGTTCGAATTCTGCCAGTTGGTAAACGTGAAGGCGCCCAGCATGGCCGCCGCCGCGGCGCCACCCAGGGCCAACAACCGCGCAGTACCGGCCTT
Source organism: uncultured Gemmatimonadales bacterium (assembly GCA_963742755.1). Classification (GTDB taxonomy): domain Bacteria; phylum Gemmatimonadota; class Gemmatimonadetes; order Gemmatimonadales; family GWC2-71-9; genus CAVVWJ01. The sequence goes on along the minus strand of CAVUMU010000006.1, from coordinate 54,632 downwards.
GAGACCGTCGGCGAAGAGCCGGATCGACTCGTGGGTCACCAGGAAGAAAAGCCCGGCAGCCGCGGCACTCAGCACCGCGCTCAGAAGGTTGGTTCGGACCGCATATTCGCCGACCGGGAGGAGCATCGCCCAGACGTGGGCGATCATGACGAAGAGTGGCGTCCCCGGCGGATGCGGAATTCCGAGAGTCTTGGCAGCCGCTATGAACTCTCCGGCATCCCAGAATGTGACGGTGGGGGCAAGCGTGAGGACGAAGACCGCCAGCACCAGCGCCGCGACACCCAGCGCGAAGCGGTAGGGCGGACGGGCTTCCTCTGCGCGGAGTGACGGATCGTACATGCTTGCCACTAGGCGGCCCCCATGGCATGTGCCAGGGCAAGCGCTTCCTGCGCTGCAGGGACGTCGTGCACCCGGAAGAGCCGGGCTCCCCGCTCGTAGGCCAGCGCGCAGATGGTGGCCGTCGCCCGGTCGCGCTCCTCAACCGGCACACCGGTGATCGCCCCGATAAACCGCTTGCGTGACGGGCCGACCAGGATCGGCCGGCCGAGCGCCTGGAGGGCCGAGAGTTGGTCGAACAGGAGCAGATTCTGCTCGCCGGTCTTCGAGAACCCGAACCCCGGGTCGACCACGGTGAAGTCAGGGCCGATACCGGCTCCGGCCGCCAGCTCCAGCGACTGCCGCAGCTCGGACAGCACTCCCCCAACCACGTCGCCACCGTAATCAGTGTGACGGGTGGAGGAGACCTCGAGAATGGAGCCCCGCGAGTGCATCAGGATGACGCCCGCCTTCGCCATCGCGACGGTGGCGGCCATGTCAGAATCGAGGCGGAAGGCGGAGACATCGTTCACGACCGCGGCGCCCGCTTCCAGCGCTGCGCGGGCTACACCGGCCTTCACCGTGTCGATGGAAATGACCAGCTCAGGATGCCTCCGCGCGAGCTCCCTCACCACCGGCACTACGCGCCGGAGCTCCTCCTCTGCCGGCACTGCCTCGGTACGGCCCGGGCGGGTGGACTCGCCTCCCACATCGAGAATGGTTGCGCCGGCCGCGAGCAGCGCTTCTGCGTGCGCGAGGGCCGCTTCGATTCCCAGGAAGCGGCCCCCATCGCTGAAGCTGTCGGGCGTGACGTTGAGGATCCCAACCAGAACCGGGCGGTCGAGAAATACGGACCCTCGAGCGGTCTGCCACGAGGAGGGCACGGCCGGTGGCAAGGCAACCCCGATTCCTACCGCGATCTGAGCCAAGGGCTCGGGAACAGTCCACGGCCGTGCCAGCGCACTGAGCCGGGACCTGCTGCCGGCCAGAATCGCCCAGTTGTCGCCGGTGAGCACTTCGAGCCCCAACCCACCAGCGAACGGGACCAGAGCCTCGAGTGCGCCCTGGTCCAGTCCGGTCAGATGAAAGGCTGCAGCGTGGATTCCTTCAGCGGCGGTGTCCGCCAGCGCTTCCTCCCAGCCGTGGGAGCGGAGCGCTTCACGCACCGCCCGAGGTGAGTGAAGCGCCAGCGGCGTGACATTCACGCGCCGGCGGGTTCGGCCGGAGGCGCTCCTAGAATCGGGGCGCGGGCTGGGGCCGCGCCCGGCTTGGCTGCCTGCCCGGTCGGCGCGGAGCTGGGCTCCACCGGGGGCAGGGTCCGGGGCGGAAGCGGCTGGTTCTTCGCCAACCGGTCCAGGTCCTCGCGGTCAATGGTCTCGCGATCCAGCAGCGCCTGCGCGATGCGATCGAGCAGCTCACGGTTGGCGCCCAGAATGCTGCTGGCACGGGCATAGGCCTCGTCGATCAGACGCTTGACCTCGCCATCTACCATCTGGGCAGTGCGCTCCGAGATTTCCCGCCGCTGCGCGAACTCGCGGCCGAGGAAGATTTCCTGCTCCTTGTCGCCGACGGCGAGCGGGCCGATGAGCTCGCTCATCCCGAACTGCGTGACCATCCTCCGGGCCAGGCCGGTGGCGCGCTCGATGTCGTTCCCCGCCCCGGTGGTGATCTTGTCCGGACCGAAGACGAGCTCCTCCGCCACCCGCCCGCCGAAGAACATCGCCAGGCTGCCGATGAGCCAATCCTTGCTGTAGTTGTGCCGGTCGACCTCCGGCAGCGAGGCAGTAAGGCCCAGCGCGCGTCCCCGCGGCACGATGGTGACTTTATGGATCGGATCGCTCCCCGGGATCTTGATGGCCACAATGGCGTGACCCGCCTCGTGATACGCCGTCAGCGTGCGCTCCTCCTCGGTGAGCACCAGGCTTCGGCGCTCGACCCCAAGCATGACCTTGTCCTTGGCGTCCTCGAAGTCCGACATCTCCACCAGGGTCTTGTTGCGCCGGGCGGCGAGCACGGCCGCCTCGTTGACCAGGTTGGCCAGATCGGCCCCGGCCATCCCCGGGGTTCCTTTGGCGATCACATCGAGCCGAACATCGGCGGCGAGCGGGATCTTCCGGGTGTGAACCCGGAGGATGCCTTCCCTACCCCGTACGTCCGGCGCATCGACCACGATAGTACGGTCGAAGCGGCCCGGGCGAAGCAGCGCTGGATCGAGCACGTCGGGCCGGTTGGTAGCCGCCACCAGAATGACGCCATCGTTGGACTCGAACCCGTCCATTTCGACCAGAAGCTGGTTCAGGGTCTGCTCCCGCTCGTCATGTCCGCCGCCGAGCCCTGCCCCGCGATGCCGTCCCACGGCGTCGATCTCGTCGATGAAGATGATGCAGGGCGCGTGCGACTTGCCCTGCTCGAACAGGTCGCGCACCCGGCTGGCCCCCACGCCGACGAACATTTCCACGAAGTCGGATCCCGACATCGAGAAGAAGGGACGGCCCGCCTCGCCCGCCACCGCTTTGGCCAGGAGGGTCTTCCCGGTTCCCGGCGGGCCCACCAGCAACGCCCCCTTGGGGAGCCGACCGCCGAGCCGGGTAAATTTCTGCGGGTCTTTCAGGAACTCGATGATCTCCTGGAGCTCCACCTTGGCCTCGTCAGCTCCCGCCACGTCGGCGAAGGTCACCTTGGGCGTATCGCCAGCCAGGAGCTTGGCCTTGGACTTCCCGAAGGCGAAAGCGCGGCTGCCGCCGGCCTGAAGCTGGCGTAGCAGAAAGAACCAGAGGCCCAGGATCACGATCCAGGGGAGCGCCGCGATGATGATGGCGGTGATACCCCCCTTGGGCTCCTTGGCCAGGATGGGCACGTTGGCGTCTTCCAGCCGCTTGAGGAACACCTCGCTGTTGGCGACCGGCAGCAGCACCTGGAAGCTCTTGGCGCTGCGGTTTTCCTGGGTGACCGGGTTGCGGAAGTCTCCCTCGAGACGCTTGCCGTCGAATACCTCGACCCGGGCCACATTGCCCTGGTCCAGCTGCTTGCTGAACTCGGTGTAAGAGAATTCCTGAGTCGGGCTGCGCTGGCGGCTCATCATCTGGAACAGGGCGAGCGCCAGCAGCCCTACCACGAGCCAGAGCGCCAGGTTCTTGCTGAAGTTTCCCCAGTTGGTGCGAGGGGATCGAGTTGGAGTTCGGTCTGCCATTATTCCAAGTCCGCAATGAACGGGAGGTGACGAAAGTTCTCGGCGTGGTCGAGCCCGTAGCCGACCAGAAAGGCCGGGGGCGCCCGAAACCCCACGAAACGGAGCTCCGGACGCGGGTCAGACGCCAGCTGCTTGTCGAGAAGCGCGCAGATCGCGAGGCTCCGCGGCTGCCGCGCGGCCAGCAGCACCATCAGGCGCTGCAACGTCTTGCCAGTATCAATAATATCCTCAACGAGGAGGATATGTTTGCCTTCGAGCCGGGTCTCAGGGTCGTAGAGCAGGCGAACCCTGCCACTCGACACCTTGCCGTCGCCATACGAACTGGCCACGAGGAAATCGACCTGGATGGGCCGCTGGATCTTGCGGACGAGGTCGCTGAGGAAGATAAAGCTGCCTTTGAGGAGACCGAGCACCAGCAGCTCGCCATCCGGATAGGCCCGGGTGATCTCGTCGGCCAGCGTCTGGACCTTCGCGGCGATCGTCTGCTCGTCGAACACGATCGACTTGACCGGCCGACCTCCGGTCCGGCGGAGGACGTCAGGGGTGCTCAGCATCGACGCGCAGCGCCTCCGTTCCACGGGCCGGCACGAGGGCATCGGAACGGCAGACACCCGGGATCCAAATGACCTCCTCATCCTGCGCCAACACCGGCCAGGACACCCGCCGGCTTCGGGGCACCCGCACCTCTTGAAAGCAGCGTACCACGAGCCGCCGTCCGGTACCTCCGAGGGGCATAAGCTTTTCGCCCGGTGACCAGGCTCGGACCGTCAGCGTATTCAGCGTGAACCAGGCACTCATCCCGGTCCGCTCCTGACGATCGGGCGCGGGTTCCACCGCCCAGCGCAGGCTCCAGCCTCCCCAGCTGCCTCGCCCGCTTTGCCCCTCCAGAACCCAAGCCGACCGCTTCGAGGGCCGAACGTTGCGGCAGATCCGCAAGCGGCCAAAGGCCAGCTCGGCGATCCACCCACCACCACCCAGCGGCACGGTCGAGCCGCTCTCGCCGCCGTTTACCAGGGCGAGGACCCGGCCCACGCGCGCAGGCCCCAACTGGCATCCCGCCCGTCTGGCAGCCGCCAGAATAACTGCCTGCGCCAAGGCTGAATCATAGCCGCCGAGGGATGTGGCAGCAACGGAAATCCCGCCGCTTTCGGGGGTGGAATCGAGGTCGGGCAGGGCGTCGAGCACCGAGTCCCAGGCGGCGCGGTCGCGACCGGCCTGACTGGAGATTCGTTGGAGCTTCGAGTCCACGTCGGGAAGCCGGTTGCGGAGCATGGGCAGCAGCTGGTGACGAAGCCACGACCGGAGATGCCGCGGGTCCGCGTTGGCCGGATCCTGCCAGGATCGAAGCCCGGTCTCCTCCAGGTGCCGCAGCAAGTCGGCCCGCGGCACCGAGAGGAGCGGCCGGACCACCTCGCCGCGGACTGACGCCATGCCCGCCAGACCGGCTGGACCTGAGCCACCCAGCACTCTCATGAGCACGGTTTCAACCTGATCGTCGGCGTGATGGGCCGTGAAGATGACGGCGGCGCCCAGGCGGGATCGGAGGGTCTCGAGCCAGGCGTACCGCTCAGCCCGGGCCTCGGTCTCTCCTGCGGCCGGTCCCAGCGCCAGGCGCCCGATGTGGGCCGGCAGGTGGTATGACTCTGCCAGGGCAGCCACCTGCTCAGCCACCTGCGAGCTTTCTGGGTGGATGCCATGGTCCAAGTGGGCGACCACCAATTCGAGCCCATGCACGTCCTGGCTCCGGACCAGCAAGTCCAGCAGCGCCACCGAATCGGGGCCTCCGGACACGGCCACCAGCGCCTGGCCGGGGGGCAAGGCCAGGGCGGTCATTTCGCGCCGGAACAGCTGGAGGAGGGGCATACATGAAGCTAAACCAGGCGCCGTCCCCTGGAGGGTGCCGGACGGCGACACGGGTACTTATACTCAGGGCTCTTCACTCCTGCCCGGGCTCCCCCCCTGCCCGGCCTAGCCTACGGTCGCCGTGCCCATCGCTCATCTCTCATCGTCCCAGGACGATGCCGCCGGTCTTGGAGGCCGCACGATGTTTCATGCAGCTCGCCTGCACCTCAAGCACCTGATGTTCTGGGCTCTCCCTATCGTCGGCCTGGCGTGCGGAGACGGCGGCACGGATGTGGTTCTACCCCCGCTGAGAATCACCACCGTTACGACTGGAGTCGAGATCGACCCCGACGGCTACAGCGTCTCAATCGATGGGCAGCCGGCTCAGGCCATCGGCTTGAACACCAGTCTCACGATCGATGAGCTGGCCAGTGGCCCGCATACGGTCGAGCTGGCGGGAGTCGCCGGGAACTGCGCGGTGGGCGGACCGAACCCGCAAACGGTGAGCGTGGTGCAAGGCTCAACGGCAACCAGCGCCTTCCAGATCACCTGCTCGCCGGCGGCGGGGGCGATTCAGATCGTGACCACCACCAGTGCAGCCGGTGGCGCCATCGACCCCGACGGCTACAGCGTCTCGGTCGACGGGCAGGCGGCGCAGCCGATCGGCTCGAACGCTACGCTCACAGTTGAGGGAATAGGCGACGGTCCGCACACCGTTGCCTTGTCGGGAATTGCCGGAAACTGCGGGGTCGTTGGACAGAACCCGCAATCGGTGAGCGTGCTGTCGGGGTCCACGGCAAGCCTTTCCTTCGAGATCACCTGCGCCTCCGGAACCGGCTCGATTCAGGTGGCCACCACCACCACCGGCGCGGGTACGGATCCGGACGGCTTCTCCCTGCTGCTCGACGGCACCGACCGTGGTGCTATCGGCGTGAGTGCCACGAGCAGCCTGACCGGGCTTACGGCAGGACCACACAGCGTCGGTCTGACCGGCCTGGCAGGCAACTGTCAGATTTCAGGTGAGAACCCGCGCGGTGTTTCGGTGACGGTCGGAGGGACGGCTCAGGTGGCGTTCGCCGTGACTTGCGCAGCACCCGGCGCGACAACCGGAAATCTCCAGATCGTCACCGTCACCACCGGACCGTCCCAGGATGCCAACGGGTACCTGATCTCAGTTGATGGCGGCGCCGGTCAGCCGATCGCGACCAGTGCTACGGTCACGCTGTCCAATGTTACCGCCGTGCTGCACACGGTCGAACTCCAGGGACTGGCCCCCAACTGCGGCGTCACCGGCGGCAATCCACTCGGTGCAGCGGTCGGCGCCGGCGAAACGGCACGAGTGGAGTTCAGGGTCACGTGTTCCGCTACCACCGGCTCGCTTCGGGTCACAGTCAGCGGGCTCCCCGCCGGCGCTGCGGCCGCGGTTACCGTGTCGGGACCCGGCGGTTTTTCCCAGGCGGTGACCGCCACCCGCACCCTGACCGGCCTGGCGCCGGGCACCTATGCGGTGGCTGGGCGGGACGTGGCCAGCGGCGGCACCACCTATACGGCCAGCGTCAGCAGTGCGACGGTGCCGGTGACAGCAGGCTCCAGCCCTCTGGTGACGGTGAGCTACACCGGTCCCGCAGCCCCGACACTCAACCTGCGGATTCAAGGCTTCTATCTGACCCAGAGCACACAGACGCTCACGTCCAGCGTTCCTCTGGTGTCGAATCGGACCGGATATCTCCGGATCTTCGTGGTCGCCAATGAGGCCAATACCGCGAAGCCGACCGTGCGGGTGCGCTTCCGCAACGGTTCCTCTCCGGTGGTCGAGCGAATCATCAGTGCGCCCGGGGGGTCCACCCCCACATCGGTGCAGGAGGCATCACTGGGAAGCTCCTGGAACCTCCCGGTGGAGGCCACCCTGATTCGGTCCGGGCTCTCGATCGAGGCGACGGTAGACCCGAATGCTGCCATCGCCGAGAGCAACGAAAGTGACAATGGAAGCACCAAGAACCTGGCCGTACGCACTGTGCCGGCCGCCAGAGTTCTCTTCGTCCCTGTGCAACAAGGCGGCGGTGAGCCAGGAAATGTGACGACTGCAAACAAGGATCAGCTCGTCGCGCTGGCTCGAAAGGTCTATCCGCTGAACACCGTCGAGACCCAGGTCCGCTCCGCGTATTCGACAACCACCTCTCTCGAGTCTGGTGGCGGCGGTTGGGATCAAGTGCTCAGCGAACTCGAAGGACTGCGCGTGGATGAGGGGTCCAGCCAGACGTACTTCGGAGTAGCAAAGCTCGACTACTCAGGGGGGAAGGACGGCAACGCGTTCCAGGGCGTGTTGGACGCCAACGGCCCGCGCGCTGCGATAGGTACCGACGCGCAATCCAGCGTAGCGCGGGTAGTCGCCCATGAGCTCGGCCACACCTGGGGCCAGCTTCACACCCCGTGCGGCGGGCCCCCGAACGTGGACGTAGGATATCCCTACGGAACCGGTATTGGAGCGTACGGTTTCGACGTTGCCGCGGGAGAACCGAAGGGTCCTGCTTCTCCCGATATCATGGGATACTGCGTCAATCCCTGGATCAGCGACTACATCTATACCCGGGTCATGAGCTTCCGGGAAAGCCAGGCTGACCTGCCCCCAGCTGCCTCCAAGCAGCATCAGCCTGCCATGCTGGTCTGGGGCAGGATCGTGAACGGGCAGCCCGTGCTCGAGCCCGCATTTGAAATCGTCACCCGGCCAACCCTGCCCAGCCGCCCGGGTCCCTACTCCGTCTCTGCGACGGGGGCGGACGGGTCCCTACTCTTCAGCCTGTCTTTCGATGTTGCGAGAGCGGAAGGCCAACCCGCCGGCAGCGGATACTTCGCGTTCGCCGTTCCGCTGGACCAGGCTCGCGCCGGCCGCCTAAGCAGCCTCAGGCTGCGGGGACCGGCCGGCGGCGCCGCCCGGTCGCCAACGCCAGCCCAGCTCAGGGCCGGGCCGGTATCGCAGTCCATTGTGGCTCGGAGAGTGGGAGCGAATGTCTCTCTGCAGTGGAACGCGGCAGCGCATCCCATGATCATCGTGCGCGACCCCGACACCGGCGACATCCTCTCGTTCGCCCGGGGCGGCTCGGCACTGATCCGGACGGCAACGAGTGAGCTCGACCTGGATGTGTCCGATGGAGTGCGGAGTCAGCGAGTGCGTCTGGCCATCAACCGCTCGTAAGCGGAGCCGGCCGACTTTTTACCCGAGCCTCGAGTGGCGGTGTCAGGCTTGGCCTGCTCGCCGGCTTCTGCGGCCGACCGGTTCGAGTGCCAGACCCGACTCTTTCCTTCCGCGATCTCCTCCATCGTGCGGCCGGTGGTCACCGACGTCCGGTGCTCGGCCGCAACATCGGACCCCGGCGCCGCATGCTCATCGTTGTGCTTGATCAATAGCCACTGCGGCTTGCCCGGCCGGTCGCCACGCATCCGCACTAAAGCCCAGGACCCTTTGAGCCGCTTGCCGTCGAGCACGAACTTGAAATCGCCTTTCTGGTAGCCCTGCCTGAGCCCCTCCCGGGGATCGGGATTGGTGCCGCCGTAACTGTAGGTTCCCCGGTCCCACAGCATGACCGTGCCGCCGCCGTATTCACCCTTCGGGATCGTGCCCTCGAACTCGTTGTATTCGATCGGGTGGTCTTCCACCTGCATCGCGAGACGCTTGACCGACGGGTCCAGGCTTGGGCCCTTGGGCACCGCCCAGCTCTTCATCACCCCATCATGCTCCAGACGCAGATCGTAATGCAGGTGGCTGGCCGCGTGCTTCTGGATGACAAACTGCGATTTGTGCCGCGAACGAGCAGTGCCGCCACCTTCGGGCTCGGCAGTCTGCGAGAAGTCGCGCTTCTTCCGGTACTCGGACAGCTCGGGCTCCGGGGCTCGCGTGGCCTTGGTCGGCCTCGCGGACCGCGCCGCAGCGCTGCTCTTCTTTCGGGTCACTGTCTTCTTCGGCATAAGGTCCGTCAACCATCATACGAACTGGTCCAGCGCAAATCGCCGCTTCGGGTCGAGCAGCGGCTTCCACAGGTCCCCCAGCTTGCGAACTCGTGCGGGCACGTTGTCCATCCGGAAATCATCGATCTCGAAGCCCGACTCCACCTCGTCCCAGGTCACCGGCGTCGACACGGCAGCCCGCGGGTTCGGCCTGACCGAATAGATCGATGCCAGCGTGTGACCCCAGGCGTTCTGGTTGTAGTCCACCAGCACTCGCCCTCGAGGCCGCTTGGCGATTCGATACTCGGCGGTGATGAGATCCGGGAATCCCCTCTCCAACTGCTGGGCCAGCGCCTTGGCAAAGTGCCACACGTCCTTCTGCACCGGCCCGCGAACGATCGGGACATAGACGTGCATGCCCTTCGAGCCGCTGGTCTTCGCCCAGGGCTTCATCCCCAGCGAGTGAAGCGCATCGCGCAGGATGAGCGCAGTCTGCCGCACTCGGTCGAAGTCCGAACCCTCGACCGGATCGAGGTCGAAGTGGAGATAGTCGGGCCGGTCGACATCATCACAGCGGGCATACCAGGGATTGAGATCGATGCAGCCGAGGTTCACGACCCAGAGCAGCGCGGCCAGGTCCTGCACCATCGGAAACGCGATCACGTTGTCTGACTTGTGGGTGATCTCGCAGGTCTGAAGCCACTCCGGACGGGGCGACGGCGTGCGCTTCATGAAGAACCACTTGCCGTGAATCCCGTTGGGGTAGCGCTTCATCACCATGGCCCGGTCCTTCAGGTGAGGCAGGAGCGCCGAAGAGACATCGGCGTAGTACTGGAGCAGATCCCGCTTGGTATGGCCGGCCTCCGGCCAGTACACCTTGTCCAGGTTAGTCAGCTGCACCTGCGTGCCCGCCGACCCGAACCACTGCGTTCTCCACCTCCGGAATCTGTAGCCTCGCGGGTGCGGCCCGGGTCGCGGTCATCCTTCCACCGCCACCTTTCGCGCGCGTGCTCCCCGCCGGATGGCGCCGGCCACGGGCTGGTAGGACAGCTCGGCCTCGTCCCGGACGGCGCGAAGGAGCAGCGCACCCCGGCTCATGTCGCCCCGCCCCACGAACTCGGTGGGAAAGAGCAGCCGCTCACCCATGATCTCCAGCAGGATGTCCACGTACTTGCCCGTCGCCACGCTGCCGAGCAGGACTACCTCGACATTCTCCAGCTGGCGGAGGAGCCTGCGTGTCCCGCTCGAGGGGCATGCCGGTAGTCGGGGCGATCCTGGCTGATGTCCACCGTCCCGAACTTCCGCAGGTCCCCGACGCTCACCGGCGCGTCACCGGCGAGCAGCCCTCGATCGGTGGTGATCACCTGCACACCCGCGCGCCCCCGCCGGTGGACGGGCGAAGCGTTCGGCATAGGCCAGTTTGCCACGGAAATAGAGTCCGCTGAGGAAGCTGAACGCTTCACCCAGCGTAACATCGGATGTAGAGCGGAGCCGGACGGCCAGCGGGAAGGCGGCTCGCTCGCTGAGAAGGACCTCGGCGCGCTTTCCTCCGCAGTGTGCCGGGGACAGCAGAAAAATTCTGGAATGGCGGCATGGCAGCTCAACTCGATTGCCTCGTGCGGTCCCGGTAGGGGACCCGGTCGTTCGCGCGGCGGCCGCGCGCCTTTTCAGGCGCTCCCAGCAGCGGGGTGAGCACCTGGTGAAGCTTCTCGGTGGTGAACGGCTTGGCCAGGAACGGCAGCTCGGGATACCCGGCGAGCAGCTCCCCGATATGCTCCACCGGGTGGGATGACATCAATACGACGGGCAGCCGCGGGTGAAGGTCGAGGGCCCGCTCGGCGAGCTCCCCTCCGTCCATGTAGGGCATGACCACGTCGGTGAGGAGAAGGCGGACTTCTCGCCGGGATGCTGCTGGAGATAGCGGAGGGCCTCACGGCCATCCCGCGCGCTTTGCGCCTGGTATCCCAGCGCGCGCACCATCCGGCAGGTGACTGAACGGGGCGTCTCTTCGTCATCGACAATCAGCACCGTCGGCTCGGTAGAGAAACGGGATCGCCGGTCTCTCCTCATGGCAGCTGGCTCCTGGCAGCGAACGATCGCCACCGTAGCCCCTCCCCACGAAGAGAGGTGTTTGGGTTGCCCTAGCCTACCGGGGCCGAGGGGATCGCCGCTGTGATGGGCGTCAACACAAGGATTGGCTTGGGGTCCGCCTGGGCCCGGACCTGAGAAACTACTTCGGTTCGTAACTCAAAGCCATAGCCGCTAAGCTACTTAGCTTGCCAAACCTTAGCCGGGTCAATCCGTGACCTGGAAAATCGTTACGAAACGAATTTGCCGGAGAGGACCCTAATTCGTGATCTCCGGCGAGGTGGCCGATCTGCGACAAGTCGGCGCCTGAGCCGTGTCGCACTACCGCCGCGGGGTCGCATTTTTGCGACTTTCCGGCGACCGCGGCAAGCCTCGCGCGTAACAGAGACCGACCTGCAACGCTGTGCTTTGGACCACAGTCCGATTCGGGCGGCCGGGCCCAACCTCCTGCCGGTTTTCCGGGTAGCCGGGTGGGCCACAGGCCTCCCCGGACTACCTCAACTCCATCACAGAAGGTCGAGGTCTGCAGATGAGATTCAGCTCTTTGGCGATGGGGCCAGTGCTGGCTGGTTGCGCCCTGATCGCAGTGACGTCATGTACCAGCGATGAGCAGGAAACCGAAGCAGGATTGGCCCCCACCATGAGTCCGGCCCTCGCGGCCACCTCCGCCTATGACATCGTGAAGGTCTCTTCGATGACCATCGACGGGAATCTCGCGGAGTGGGCCAACATCCCCGCCATCACCATGGCTGATAACTCGGGCCGCACCGGCGGGGTAGATAACACGGCCAAGGTCAAGCTGGCGTGGGATAACACCTACCTCTACGCCGCCTATGATGTGACCGACACCGAGCTCCTGGCCATCCAGACCACGCGAGATCATGGCAGCCTCTACAAGGATGATGGTATCGACATCTACATCGATCCTCAAGGTGACGGGGCCACCGCGACAAGGATGACCGCAACGGATTACCAGCTGCTCGCCAGTGTAAGCGAGATCCTGGGCGACTATCGAGGGAATGCAACGGGCGGCAAGGACGTCAGCTTCAACGCGCAAAACCTTCTCGCCAAGGCCGTCACCAACGGTACGCTCAACGCAACCGGCGCGGACGTCGGCTACACCATGGAGTTGCGGATCGGCTGGAGTGACCTGGGAGTCACGCCGGCGGCGGGGCACTTCATGCGGATGGACCTGGCCGTCAATGACCGCGACGGAAGCGCCTCCACTACGGAGGAGTTTGACTGGGCCGGTCTCACCGGGACTTTTAACAACCCGAGCGGATGGAAGGACGTCCAGTTGGTGAACCCGCCTCCTCCGACCTCGGCCTACGATATCGTCAAGGTCCTCTCGATCAACCTCGATGGAAACCTGGGCGACTGGGCCGGTGTAGCCAGCATTTCCATGGCGGACGATCCGAACAATGGCCGCGGCTCGCTCAATAACAGCGCCAAGGTGAAGCTGGCGTGGGACAACACCTATCTCTACGCCGCCTACGAGGTCACCGACACCGACCTGCGCGCGCTTCAGACAGCCCGGGACCACGGCGACCTCTACCAGGACGACGGAATCGAGCTGTATCTCGATCCGCAGGGCGACGGTGCCACGGCAGGGAGCATGACTACAACCGACTATCAGCTTCTGGCCAACGTGCGAGAAGCCGTAGGAGACATTAGAGGCAACGGGACCGGTGGTAAGGACCTGAGCTTCACTGCCGCGGGTCTGTTGGCAAAAGCTGCCACCAGCGGCACGCTCAATGCCAGCGGAACCGACACCGGCTATACCCTGGAGCTTCGGGTGGCGTGGACCGATCTCGGTGTATCACCCGCAGCCGGCAATTTCATGCGGATCGACCCGGCGGTAAACGACCGCGATGGCGACCCACCGCCGCGCACCGAGGAGTTCGATTGGGCGCATCTCACTGCCTTCAACAATCCGAGTGGCTGGAAGAACGTCAAGCTGGCGGTAGACGCGACCGCTCCGGCCGCCCCGACAAGTACGGCACTTACCGTAATCTCGTCGTCGCAGATCGATGTGTCCTGGACCGGGTCAACCAGCTCGGACGTGAGCAAGTACCGGATTTACCGAGGCACCACAGGCACACCGGCTCTTCTCACAAGTGTTATGGGGAGTCCGTACCAGGACACGGCACTGACGGCGTCAACGACCTACTCCTATCAGGTCTCCGCTGTCGATGCGGCCGGCAATGAGTCCGCGAGGACGCCGGTGCAGTCTGCGACAACCAGCGGGAGTGTAGGGTCCGGGGTGCCTTTCGGTCCGTTTAATTTCTACGCATCCAGCAGCACATTTTTTCAGGATCCGGCGGCCCCACTCAACCTGACCCTCAGTTCCTTCTCCCCCGGTGGAATTATCAACCAGATCAATGCGGCGCGCACCAAGCATGTGCACCTGGTCACGGCCATGACCGGTGGGAATCATGACAACTACATCACCAATGGCAAATTCGACCTGGCCAAGTGGAAGGCAAAGATGGACACGTACAATACCACGGCCATCAAGGACGCGGTCGCGGGGGCCGTAGGGGACGGGACGATTCTCCTCAACTCGGTCATGGATGAGCCCAACCATTCCACCTGGGGCGGAGTCATGACCCACGCATTGCTGGACGAGATGGCGCGCTATGTGAAAAGCATCTTTCCCACCCTCAAGACCGGCGTCGTGGTCCAATGGGACTGGCAGAGGACGTCGACCTATCAGGATATGGACGTGCTGATCTCGCAGTACGGCGTGCACAATAAGGGTCCGGTCCTGGCCTACCGTGACTCAGCTGTCGCGTCCGCCCGAAGCAAGAATGTGGGACTCATGTTCTCGATGAACGTCCTGAATGGGGGGACCCGGGTTGAGGGCTGGCCCGAGGCGGGATGCCCAGTCCCCGAGACTGGCGGTCCCGGCACCTCAGGCGGCAACTGTCGGATGACGGCGGCACAGGTGAGAAATTTCGGCAATGTGCTGGTGTCAGAACCCTTCGCCTGCGGGCTCCTGATGTGGGAATACGAGAGCACGTTCTTTGGGAGAGCAGACAACAAGGATGCCTTCGACGACGTCGCGGCCACGGCGGCCGCCCGGCCGACGAAGGTGTGCGGGAAGTAGCACTGCGAATCAGGTGAGCCAACCCCCGTCGTCCCTGTGGCGGCGGGGGTTCGGCCGCTAGGCTCCGTCGCGAGTCAGGCCAGTGAGTGGCCTGGAGGGGTGTCCTGAGGTGAGAGCTAAGGTGAGGTGTGCTGCGTAACTGCTTGTCCCGCAAGTAGCAGGGGCGGGACTCGAACCCGCGACCCCGGCATTATGAGTGCCGTCGGACGATGGAAGTGAAGTTAGGTCCGGTACGGCGGCACGCCGCTCACCGCCCGTTCATGGATACACATCGTCGCTCAATCTGTTCCTGCCAACGGTCCTGCCAACGAATACGAACGCTGAACAGGACTACGGGCTCGCAGTCGCCGCCTTGAGGGTGAGACGGAACTCAACCCGAGCCAGGAAGGGTTCCAACGCCACCGATGGGAACGCCTTGAACTCAGCCCGGGCTCGAGCGAGGGTTTCTGCCGCAGTGGGGAGACCAGCGAGCGCCTCCTCCCGAGCAAGGAAGGCCCAGGCAAGAGCACGGGTGTACCCCTGGTTTGCTCCGACGGCCATATCGATTGCCCCCAGGTAAAGCGCCCTTCCCAAGTCTGACGTGCCCAGTCTAAAGGAGATCAGTCCTCCGGTTGCCACCCTGGCGATATTCAGCGCCGGATCATTAATGTCGGGCTCGCGAATCTGCTTGAAGATTTTCATCGCCTCTTCCGCCTGGCCCGAGCTGGCCAGCGCCACCGCAAGGTTGTTCAAGAGCAGCGGATGTTCGTGGTTCGCGATCAGCCCATGTTCGGCGAGCTTGGCAGCCAATTTGAAGTTCTCGGTCGGGACGAGCGAGACGAACGTGCCGAGTTCTGTTGGCCGCACCGAAAAGGGCTCATCAACCAGCCACCTGTTTGCTTCCTTCAGCGTCTCTTCCCAGCGGCTCTTCTCGAAGTGTTCCCACGCGCGGGCCTCAAATGACCGCGGGGTCTGCAAATGGCGAGCCTCTACTTCGAACTTCGGCAAAAGCCGCGAAGCCCATTCCACCTGGGCCACGCTGTTATCGGTCGGTGATACAAGCGCATGGTTGAACATCTTCCTGGCCTCGCCCCGGTCCCCCTCGTAAAGGCGAGAGTGCCGAGGCGCTGCCTAACTCGGTGGTGTGGTGGGGATCAAGTCGGCCGGAGGAAATCAGAGACCGACCGCTCTTAATCAATCGTGCCGTCGCAGAGGAACTCGCTTGATCAGCGACCGTGGCCACTGCGATCTGTGCGGCTAGTAGCCACGGATCACCCGCGGTGGCAGGGCTTCGCTGTAGGAGAGCGAGGCGCGGTCAGGTTCGTCTCGGTGGACATTGAGACGGGAAGCTGAGCGAAGCGTGAATCTGTGATCTGGGGCGAGGAAGAGTGCTCGCTCCATAGCACGTGCGGCGTGGTCGAGCTGGCCCAGGGTGGCGTATCGTCGTGCCAGATCAACCCACAAGACGGCGTTTCGCCTGCGCCATCCGCCAGGCGTCCTCTAATGCACCGGATCGCCGCGTATTCCTCCTCCAAGCTGACGTTTCCCATCGTGTCTGCCTCGCGCTGGACGCCCTCCTCTGCCCTCTGGACCCTCTCGGTGTACCTTGTTGTCCAGCACGTCCATGGCAACCTTGACCGCCGGCTCTGAAGACTCGCCGCGATGAGCGAGTAAATACTCTGCCGCTTCACGGGCTTCCTCCGAGCGGCCCAGCACCAGGGCAGCACCGACAAGATCAGAGGCGAAGGCGATTGTTCGGTGATTCCGCCAGTCCTGTAGCTTGGCAGCCAGAAAATCTTTCCTGACCACTGGTCCAGGAGAGGCATTCCCGATCGGCTGCAATTCGCCAAGAGCGACCGTGGTGATGGAGTCCCTCCATCGAGGAACGACTTGGCGCTCCCTTCTCTCCTTGAAGGCGGTCACGGCCCACCCTTCGCCATGCGGTACTCGGCCCTTTTTGCCACGAGGTTCAAGCGGGTTACGTACCGCTCGAGGGAGTACTGTGTGGCAGCATTCCGCCGGTCCTTCGGGTGGCCCCGGCGATCAGGATCTGGGTCCGGCAGAGCTGGCGCACGATCTCAACCAGGTCGAGCCGATAGTCAGCAGGCACCGATAGCGAGAATCGATCCACCGCCCCGGCCGAAGGCGTCCCGAACAAAGGGTAACACGTCCCGGTAGGTACCACTCCAGGTTGTTGGCCGTTGGCTTGGAGCCAACTCACTCACCACCAAGCTTGTCATGCTAACGCCCGTTATCACGAAGACGACCATGCTCCCCAGGAGGTAGGCGTCGCATCCCAACCGGCGAGCGTTCCATTCCACTGGAATGGCACTATAGAGCAACGAAAAGGTGGCGCATAGCTTAGGTCCCCGCAACGAGATTGTTTCCATGTGGAGGCTGCTGCCCCTTAATCGACGCGCGCCCCAAGTCTCCGACCTTGGAATACTGTCCCCCAAACACCAGAACATTGCTGGGTTTCAGGTCCTGGTGTGCAATGCCCTCCCCGTGGAGCTGCTTTAGCCCGGTTGCCACATGGTGCAGGGACCGCAGCAGCCAGGCCAAATTCACCTTTTGGGCGCTTTGCATCTGTGACCGGATGTCACCATCGGCGAGTTCGAAGATTAGATACTGGACGACTCCAGCCGCATTAGAGGGGTCCACGGTGACCCGGCCATCACCGATGGCCTGCACCACCCGGTCGAGTTTCTTCTGGCCACATTGACGCAGGAGGTCTCGTTCGAAGATGTAGGCCGACGTCATTGCCTGTAACGCCAAGGCGGGATCGGGGGAGCGAAGGGCGTCCGAGTAATCAAGCGCCTTCAAAAAGCGCGTTTCCCTTCCTGGGATTGGATGATGTAGCCCTGCGAGAAGTGACCGCCGGTGGCCCCGGCGCCGGCGGTCACTCGCTGAATGACTTTCCAACCGCTGGGCAGATCCAGGCCGAGGAGCCGTTCTGCAGGGGCGGTCATGGTTCTCCGAACGGGGATGTACGGCGGTAGGTCAGAGGGCTCTATCCGAAAATAGTGCCTTCTTCCTGCCAAGGGTCCTGCCAGCCGTGAGAAACTACTTGAAGTGTGGGGGATAACGTGATCGTCGCGCAAGTAGCAGGGGCGGGACTCGAACCCGCGACCCCGGCATTATGAGTGCCGTGCTCTAACCAGCTGAGCTACCCTGCCGTCACTTTAAACAGCGTGAAAAGTAAACGCTGAACAGTGTACGGCCTGGACTCCAGCGGGAGAAATAACCGCTTTACTGTTTACCGTTTGCTGCTTTCCCTTCTACGTCCGAGTTGCCGGGACCAGGCGATATAAAAACTCTCCCTTCTTGATCATCCCGAACCGCTCCCGCGCCGCCCGCTCCTGGGTTCGGGGGTCGAGCTCGATGGCCACAGCCGCCTTGGTCAGCGAGTCCACCAGTAACTGGAGCCGCAAGACGTTGGCCCGCTCCTCGGCCTCCTCCCGCTGGAGCTGGAGCAGATCCAACGTCCCGTATTCCCCTCCCTGAAGCGCAAAGTACAGCGCCGATGCCAGGCCGACGATCGTGGCCCAGCGGCCCGGCGTCACAGCGGGTAGAGGTCCCGGCCTGGATAGTGAGCCAGATCCCCCAGCTCCTCCGCGATTCGAAGCAGCTGATTGTATTTGGCGGTCCGGTCGGTGCGGCTGGCGCTCCCCGTCTTGATCTGCCCCGCCCCCGTGGCCACAGCCAGATCGGCGATGAACGTATCCTCGGTTTCGCCTGAGCGATGGGAGATGACCACGCCGTACGCACTGCCTTTGGCCAGCTCGATGCACTGCAGCGTCTCGGTCAAGGTCCCGATCTGGTTGACCTTCACCAGGACAGCATTAGCCACGTTCTCCTCGATCCCCCGGCCGAGTCGGTCTACGTTAGTGACGAAGAGGTCGTCGCCCACCAGCTGGACCCGCTCGTGCAACCGCTCGGTGAGCAGTGCCCAGCCCTTCCAGTCGTTCTCCGCCAGGCCATCCTCGATCGACACGATCGGATAGCGGTCTACCCAGCCGGCATATAGATCCACCATCTGCTCGGCCGACTTCCGGCTCCCGTCGCCCTTCTTGAAGACATACTCGCCGTCCTGATGCAGCTCCGATGCCGCCACATCGAGGGCGATGGCCACGTCCGCCCCCGGCTCGTAGCCGGCCGCCTTGATCGCCTGCATCACCACATCGAGCGCGGCCTCATTGGATGGCAGCATGGGAGCAAAGCCCCCTTCGTCTCCCACGGCGGTGGACAGGCCCATCTTGGTCAAGACCTTCTTCAAGGCGTGGAAGACCTCCACTCCCATACGCAGGCCCTCGGGAAAGGTCTCCGCTCCGATGGGTACGATCATGAACTCCTGGGCATCGACATTGTTCGACGCATGGGCGCCGCCGTTCAGGATGTTCATCATCGGCACCGGCAGCACCCGCGCCATCGGCCCGCCGAGATAGCGGTACAGTGGCAGCCCGCAATCCTGGGCGGCCGCACGGGCGACGGCGAGCGACACGCTAAGGATGGCGTTGGCGCCCAGCTTGCTCTTGTTGGGTGTGCCGTCCGCGTCCATCATCTCGGCATCGACCTCGATCTGATCGGCCGCGGCCCTGCCCTCCAGCCTGGGACCCAGAATCTCGTTCACGTTCCGGACTGCTTCGGTCACACCCTTCCCGGCGTAGCGCTTGGAATCGCCGTCGCGCAGCTCCACCGCCTCGTGCTCCCCGGTGGACGCGCCGCTGGGCACGGCGGCCCGCCCCTGGGCGCCACTGGAGAGGACCACCTCCGTCTCGACGGTGGGGTTGCCACGGCTATCCAGAATTTCACGAGCGTGAACTTCGATAATGGTGGACATGTAGATCCGGTGGACGGGTGGACAGGCGGACGAGTGGACAGGCGGACAGTCGGTCAGTCGGCGGGTGTCAGTCGTGAGCGATCATGCGGTCAGTCCAACCGCCCGTCCACCTGTCCGCCCGTCCGCCCGACTCGGCCCCGAACCTAGTGGGCCTGCCCGGATCACGTCAACCGAAGTGATTGAATCCGTGCAGCTCGAGCGGCTGACCTCCCAGGCGGAAAACGACACCGCTCCCCTCCGAGGCCAGGCCAATGCGGGTCAGCGGAATACCACACTCCCGAACGAAGAGGTGCATGGCGTCAAACCGGGCCGGAAGTGCCACCAGGAGCTCATAGTCCTCCCCTCCTTCGGCGGCAAACCGTTCGGCCGGCAGACCCAGCCGGCCGGCTTCATCGGCCAGCTCGGCTCCAATGGGCAGTGCGTTCAAATCGATCTCCAGGGCGACGCCCGAGGCGGCCGCAAGGTGCCACGCGTCGCCGCCGAGTCCATCACTCAGATCGATCATCGCACGGGCGCCGTGCCGGGCCAGCCACCGGCCGGCCGCGATCCGCGGCTCAGGATGGGCAAAGCGCGCTCTGGCCGCCGGAGGCGGCATTGCCCCCCGCCGCCACGCCTCGAGGGCGGCGCGGGCGGCGCCGAGGTGCCCGGTCACCCAGAGTCCGTCTCCCGGCTCGGCCCCGCCGCGAGTCACTGGAGCGCGGGTGCGCCCCACCACGGTGACCGCCAGGCTCCAGGTCGGGCCGGACGCCAGGTCACCACCAAGCACCATCGCCCGCACCGAGCGCGCGGCCGCGCCCACGCCGGCCATTACCTGAAGCAGCTCGGCCTCGACCGCTGCCGCCGGCATGGTCACCGCACAGAGGAGGCCAATGGGCTCGGCGCCTTCGGCGGCCAGATCGGAGAGCGCCGCGGCGGCGGATCGCCAGCCGGCTTCCTCCGGTCCAATCCAATCCCGGCGGAAGTGCACCCCTTCCACGCTGACGTCGGTGCTGAAGGCGATGAATTCCTCGCCTTCGCGGACCAGGCCGCAGTCGTCGCCCAGTCCGGTTCCCTGATCGCCTAACAACCGGGCGATTTTCCGGATGCGATCGAACTCGGGCCCGGGACCAAGCGCCAGCGTTTGCCCCGGCCTCGTGCGCGTCACGGCCGGATGGCGCCCAGCCGAAAGCGAATCAGCCCTCGATCGGTGGCCACCCAGAGGTGATCGGCGTCCACCGCCAGATCATTGATGGCGCCCGGCAGGTCTCCATCGCGCAACGGACGCAGCGGTGGAGTGCCGAGGCGCACGAACCCGAGTGCCCGATCACCGGCGACCCAGAAGCCGTGGCCCTCGGGCACGAAGCGACGCAGCCGCCCGAGCAGCGCGGAGAGGTTCGGGCCCAACGTCCATCGGCGGGTCTTTGGATCGCGCCAGAGGAGGCCGTCGCGAGTAAGGGCGACCAGCGTATCGCCCAGCGTAGCGAGGTCCACGACCGGAGCCTGCAGGCTGGGTGAGGAAAGGCCCTCGGGACGCACCAGTCCCCCCAGCCCCGGAAGGGACAGGAGTATCCCGGAGGGAGTGCCGACCCAGACCGAGTCGCCAGCCGGAAAGACCGCGTACGCTGGATCGGAGTAGGACGGTGCCAACCGCTCGACCTTGAGGATATCGCTGATCCGGGCGATTCCCCGCTCCGTGCCGGCCGTGATTCTGCCGCCGCGGGAAGCGATCGAGTTCGCCCGGCTGTCGGGCAGGCCACGGCTGTCGTCCACGAGCTCCAGCCTGCCATCGGCTGGATTGACTCGCGCGACCCCGAGATCGGTGGCGGCCCAGATCGACTTGCCCTGCCCGGTCAGGTCGCGGACTTGATCGAACGGCACTCCCGTGGCCGACGGACCCGGCACCGATCGAAATTCGGCGAGGTCGCCGGACACAAAGGTGAGGGAGGCATCCGCAAACGGAGTCCGGTTGGTGCCGGCCCAGACACCGCCAGGCCAACTGAACACCGCGCCGACCCGATCCGATGGGAGCCCGAACCTGAGCCGCTGGGGAAGCGGCGCTCCATCCTCCACATATAGCGCACCGATCCCGGAGGTCCCGAGGTACCATCCCCGGTTGTCGAACCCACGCGCCGCCGCGGTGTAGCGGACGTTACGCAGCCGGCTATCGCTCAGAATCGCCGCCGCATTCGCCTGCAGCGAGGGGTTGCCACGCACCGCCTGCTCGACCGAGGCCGCCGTGATCGGGTTTCCCGGCGCCGGAGCGGGCACGGGCGCCGTGCCGCCGCGGGGCAGCAGCTGCCACTCGCGCCGAGTGCGCACATAGAGGCCAGCGGCAGGGTCGTTCTGATCGAACGCGATCGCCACGAGGCCATCAGGTACGCCACCTTGCTCCCACAGCTGGAGCTCGGGCTGATAGTGTACCCATCCATCGGGACGGGCGAGCCAGAGCGAGTTATCCAGCGGATCGGCGAGACCAGTGAAGACTCGCGTGAGCAGGGACGGGTCGGAGGATCGAACGACCCTTCCCAGCGCCGGAACTGCGGGTTCCAGATCAGTACCGCGGAAGGCGACACGATGTAGACGCGATCCAGTGACGCGGCGATCGCGTTGATCCGGCTGAAATCGCCGATGAGCGTGCGGTCTTCGGGACGCCAGTCCCGGGAGAACGACTGAGCCGGGGCCGGAGATGGCAGACACAGTATGGCGAGCACCGCCAGGTGATGACGCATGGAGAGAATCTATCGTGCTATGTCGTTTGAGGCCGCGGAAGCTCAAACAGGATGGGTGGGCGTGGCGCCGGCCGCGCGGTGCGGAGGACTTCCCACTCACGCCAGAGATCGGGAAGGGCCTGCACCACATCCATGGGGCGGAGGCTGCGCGCGGTACAGCGTCGGGCCGCGAGATCGGCGGCTCGACCCAGCAGCTGTGCCCCCAGCGCGGCGGCAATGTCGGGCTCGAGCCCGCTGGCCAGGTTCGTCCCCACAATCCCGCTCAATACATCTCCGCTTCCGCCGGTGGCGAGCCCGGGATTACCGGCGACGACGGTGAGAAGCTGTCGCTCGCGTGCCGCGATGACGGTGGGAACGCCCTTGAGCAGGATCACGGCACCGGTCCCCTGGGCAGCGGCGGCGGCGGCCGCCCAGGGATCGAGCTCCCGCGTGCCCGCCAGCGCCGGGAACAGGGCGCGGAACTCGCCGGGATGAGGGGTGAGGACCAGGGACCGCCCGGCGGCCAGCGGGGCCAGCTCCCCGGCGGCGCTTGCGAAGGCCACGAGCGCATCGGCGTCCAGCACCACCGCCCGGGCCGCCTCCACCAGGGCCGTGATGAGCGTGCGCCGGCCCGGCTCGCGGCCGAGGCCGGGACCGATGACGACCGAGTCGGCGCGGGCCATCAGCTCGAGGAGGGCGGCTGGCGGCGGCTGATCGAACGGATGAGCGAAGGTCTGGACGTCGGGCTCCGCCTGCAGGAGCGCGGCAACGGTATCTGGCGGCGCCACCACGTGCACCAGACCGGCTCCCGCGCCAAACGCCGCGCGCGCAGCCATTCGTACTGCCCCGCTCATGCCGGGATCGCCGCCCACTATCACCACCCGGCCACGATCCCCTTTGTGATCACGGGCCCGGAGCCGGCGCAGCCACTGCGCGGCGTGGAGGTCGCTGACCACGGCGGGCCAGCCCGAATCGGTGGGTGGATGACCGATGTCGACCACCACGAGGTCGCCCATCTCGTCACGCGCCAGCAGATGCCCGCGCCGGAATCCGCCGAAGGTGACGGTGAGGTCGGCCCGCGTCACGCCGTGGACCGTCCCGGTCAACAGGTCGACGCCGGTGGGACCGTCGATGGCAACGACGGGGACGTCCAGATCGAGCAGGCGGGCGAGCAGCGCGGCCAGTCCGGCCCGGGGGGCCCCGGACGCACCGGTGCCCAGCAATGCGTCGATGCCGAGACCGACCGCGGGCCAGGGCCCATCGGGACCGACCTCCCGGACCCCCTCGGCCCGGGCGAGCCTGGCCATTCGCTCCCGAAGCTCCGATCCCGGCCCAGGCGATGCCACCCAGACCGGAACCTCCACATGGTGCAGCGCTCGTGCGAGCACCCAGCCGTCGCCGCCGTTGTTGCCCGGCCCCGCGGCCACCAGCACCCCGGCCCGAAGCAGATGCGGGTAGCGATCAGCCAGCACCGCAGCCACCGCCCTCCCGGCACTCTCCATGAGCGTGGCGAGGTCGATCCCGGCACTGACGGCGAGACGGTCCCAGCTGTTGGATTGTTCGGGGGAGAGAACGGGGATGCTGGGGGGCATGGGCTATGGGCTATGGGCTATGGGCCTGCTCAGTCTTGCAAAGCTACGGTCGTAAACTGGATGCGGACGTGCGCCTCCGCCCAGCCAATAGCCAATGGCCAATAGCTTACTTATACGACTGCCCTATCGCCCGCCCGAAACTGATCTCGCCGTTGTCGATTCGCAGATTGAACCCGCATTCCGGGTTGGTGCAGACCCAGGCTTTGTAGGTGATGGGTGCGCCTTCACGGCCGTAATCCGACAGGGGGATCAGGCTTCCCTGCGAACATTTCTGGCACCCCGGCCACTCTTTTGTCTCCATGCTTCCTCCCGTTGGCGCTTCGAGGCTAGGCGCCGCGCAGGCCTTGCCAGTCGTAGGAATCGCCAAAGGCGTCGGCGAACTGGAACACCGCCTCGAAGTCCGACTCCGAATCACCCGGTTGGGTGACCAGCAGCCCAACTTCGACCAGCGTGAACACGATGCGACCGATGTCCTCGGTGCGGGTGATTCCCCAGTGAGCCAGGACCACCGGAGCCAGCAGGCCGAACTGTTTCCGAGCAAAGTCACGGCAGGCCCACGCCAGCTCCGCACCGGTCACGTGCCGGCGAGCCTCGAGGTTGGTCTGCAGAAACTCGATGGTCCCGAGCACGAAAAGATATCCGCGCTCGTGGAACTGACCGCCCCGGGCCCGAATGCGAGCCATCACGTCGTCTGCGAACTGCAGTTCGTTCACCGGTGTGTCCCCACAGGAGATGCCACCCGTACCTTGCGCGCTCCATCGGATCCGCCGCGGGCCTTCTGGGGTGCGTACAGCGGAAAAGCGGCCGCCAGCTCCTGGACTTCCGCTTTGATACCGGCAAGGGTCTCCTCATCCGGACGGGTCAAGGCCCGGTCGATCAGCTCGGCGATGCGCCGCATTTCGCCGACTCCCAGGCCGCGGGTCGTGACCGCCGGGGTGCCGATCCGGATCCCGCTGGTTACAAACGGCGATTGGGGATCGTCGGGGATCGTGTTCTTGTTCACGGTGATCCCCGCCTGGCCCAGGATCTTCTCCGCGGCCTTCCCGGTCAGGTCCTTCGGACGCAGGTCGACCAGCATGAGGTGGGAATCGGTGCCGCCCGAGACAATGGCAAAGCCGCGACCGATGAGCGCGTTGGCCAGGGCCCTGGCGTTCTCCACCACCTGCCTGGCGTAGACCTTGAAGTCGTCGGTCAGCGCCTCACCAAACGCGACAGCCTTGGCCGCGATGACGTGTTCCAGCGGGCCGCCCTGGGTTCCGGGGAACACCGACTTGTCGATCGCCTTGGCGTGCTCCGAGATGCAGAGGATGAGCCCGGCGCGCGGACCGCGCAGCGTCTTATGCGTCGTGCTGGTGACGACCTGCGCGTGCGGCACTGGGGAGGGATAGACCCCACCCGCCACCAGTCCGGCGAAGTGGGCCATGTCCACCAAAAAGAAGGCACCTACCTCATCCGCGATCGATCGAAACGCCGCAAAGTCGATGATCCGGGCGTACGCGCTGCCGCCGGCGATGATCAGCCGAGGCCGATCCTGCAGGGCCTGGTCCCGCACCTTGTCATAGTCGATCAACCCGGTGCCCGGGTTCACGCCGTAATGCACGGCGCGCCAGATCGTCCCACTATGGTTGACCGCGGCGCCGTGGGATAGGTGGCCGCCGTGCGGCAGCGACATGCCCATCAGGAGCTCACCCGGCCGGATCAACGCCATGAACGCGGCGAAATTGGCCTGGGCCCCGGAGTGGGGCTGCACATTCGCGTGTTCCGAGCCGAACAGCTGCTTGAGCCGGTCGATGGCCAGCTGCTCGACCTCGTCGACCACTTCGCAGCCGCCGTAGTACCGCTTACCCGGCAGTCCCTCGGCGTACTTGTTCGTCAGCGGCGTGCCCATCGCGTCAATTACTGCCCGGCTAGCGAAGTTCTCGCTGGCAATGAGCTCCAACCCGTCCTGCTGGCGGCGCAGTTCGGCGTCGATCAGCCGGGCCACGGTTGGGTCGGCTTGGCGGAGTGATGCGTTGTGCTCGAGACTCATTCGGACTCCTGGTCGATCTTCTCTACCCGGCGGCTGTGCCGGCCACCGGCAAATCCGGTGTCAAGCCACGTCTTCAGGATCTCGACTCCCTCTTCTTCGCTCACGAAGCGCGCCGGAAGGATGAGGATGTTGGCATCGTTGTGCTCCCGGGCGAGCCTGGCGAGTTCGGGCGACCAGGCCACCGCGGCACGGACGCCCGGGTGACGGTTGGCAGCATATGACATCCCCAGTCCAGTTCCGCACAGCAGCACTCCGCGGCTCGCGTCGTGGTGCTCCACCCGGGACGCGACGCTATGGGCATAATCCGGGTAGTCGGTTGACTCAGGGCTGTGGGTGCCCACATCCAGCGGCTCGTACCCGAGCGCCCGTAGCTCCTCAACCAACCGCTCCTTCAACTGGAAGCCGGCATGGTCCGACCCGATGGGGATGACTTCAGCCATTGAGCGTAATGTATAGTAAAGTCGGGCAGCGGGGCAGCGGGGCGGCGGGGCCGTAAGAGCAACTGAGGAATGAGCGTACCACTATTTGTCAATAGTAATGCTGGACGTGCCTTCTCGGTCCAGGTTCTGCTGCCTCGCCGCCCCCCTGCCCCGCCTACTTCCGCTCCCCCATCCACATCCGGTCGAGTCCACCCACTGCCGCGATCCGCTGTTCGGCGAGGCGGTCCGCCGCACGATAGGTAGGGATCCGCTCCCGCCGGGCAATCTCGAAAATGCGGAGCAGGGTCTCATAGATCTCCCCCGCCTTCTTCTTGGCTCGTTCCACCGGCCAGCGGTGCAGCTCGCCGTAGACGTTGATGACCCCACCGCCATTGATCACATAGTCCGGCGCGTAGAGAATTTTCCGCTTCTCCAGCTCATCACCGTGGCGGTCCTCGGCCAGTTGGTTGTTGGCTCCTCCGGCGATGACCTGCGCCTTGAGGCGTGGCAGGGTCTCGTCGTTGATCGTGGCACCCAGCGCGTTGGGGGAGAAGATCTCCGCGTCCTGATCGTAGATGACGTCGGGCGACACCGGCGCCGCGCCAAACTCCTGAACGGCACGCCGTACCTTCTCGGCGTCGAGGTCGGTGACGATGGTCCTGCCGCCCTCGGCGTGCAGATGCTGCATGAGATAGTAGGCCACCTTGCCGGCCCCCTGCACCGCCACCGTCTTCCCGGCCAGACTGTCGCTGCCCCACCGCTCCCGGGCCGCCGCCTTCATGCCGACATACACGCCGTACCCGGTTACCGGCGACGGGTCGCCCGACAGGCCCAGCAACCCGGCGACGTGATCGGTCTCCAGCTTGATGTACTCCATGTCCGCGGGACTGGTACCGATGTCCTCCGCGGTGATGTAGCGGCCGCCGAGCGTCTCGATGAAGCGGCCGTGGGCCCGAAAGAGCGCCTCGCGGTCGACCCGTTTGTTATCGCCGATAATAACCGACTTGCCGCCACCGAGGTTGATCCCCGCCACCGCCGACTTATAGGTCATCCCGCGCGCGAGCCTCAACGCATCGGTGATCGCCTCATGGGTGCTGCCGTACTGCCAGAACCGGGTTCCGCCCAGCGCTGGGCCCAGCGTGGTATCGTGAATCGCGATGATGCCGAAATAGCCGCAGGAAGGGTCGTGAGAGAGCAGAACCTGCTCGTGCCCCAGCGTCTTCATCGCCGCGAAGACGTCCGCGCCGCTGCCGGCAGCGTGAGCGAGCGGTGAACCGTGAGCGGGACCGGCCGGTTGGGTGGCTGCCGCCGCGCCGCTTACCGCCGAGGGCTTGGGGCTAAGATTTTTGCTCGTAGTCATAAAATCCCCTTCCACTCTTACGCCCGAGATACCCTGCCGCCACCATCTTGCGCAAGAGTGGCGCGGCGCGGTATTTGTCGTCGCCCAGCCCCTTCTGTAAGACCTCGAGGATGGCCAGGCACACATCGAGTCCGATGAAGTCAGCCAGGGCCAGAGGTCCCATGGGATGGGCCATGCCCAGCTTCATGACCGTGTCGATCGATTCGGGCGTGGCCACCCCCTCCATGACACAAAAGATGGCCTCGTTGATCATCGGCATCAGCACCCGGTTGGAAACGAATCCGGGATAATCGTTCACCTCGACCGGGGTCTTCCCCAGGGCCCGGGCAGCGTCCATGACCGTGGCGGTGGTGGCGTTGCTGGTGGCGTGCCCCCGGATCACCTCGACCAGCTGCATCACCGGCACCGGATTCATGAAATGCATACCGATGACCTGTTCCGGCCTCCGGGTACGGGCCGCGATCTCGGTGATCGAGATCGAGCTGGTATTGCTCGCGAGTATGGCATCAGCGCCCGCGATCCGGTCGAGCTGCTCGAACAGGGCGAACTTCACCGCCGGGTTCTCGCTGGCTGCCTCGATGATGAGCTCGGCGGGCCCCGCAGCCTCCAGCTTCGACCCGGTGCTGATGCGTCCCAGTATCTGCGCCGTCGCGCCCGCCGTCAGCGTGCCCTTCTTGACCTGCCGCTCCAGATTGCCCTTGATCGTTGTCGTCGCCCGGTCCAGAGCGGCCGGCGCGCTGTCGATGAGGGCGACGTCCCACCCATGCTGAGCCAGCACGTGAGCGATCCCATTGCCCATGGTGCCAGCTCCCACCACGGCGGCCCGGCTCACGCAGTCTCCTTCTGCGCCCAGCGCATGGTCACCAGGAGGGCGATGGTAATGGCAACCGTGGCCATGAGGCCGCCCTCCGGTCCGAACCGGCCACCCGACAGCCATGCCGGAGCGCCGGCGCAAAAATCGAGCAGCGGAATATCGAAGGGCAGACCGCTGACGGGCGCGTCCAGCGCAGCGAGCGTCGCGTTCCAGCCGAGGTGGGCACCGAACGCCGTCCAGAGACCGCCGGGGGCGTAGAAGGCCACGCCGAGGAAGATTCCTGCCAGCGCGATGTTGCCCAGGCCAAGGGGTGTGACATCGGGGTTCAGGCCGTGGAACAGCGCGAAGATCAATCCAGCCACCAGGACCAGAGCGGTACCACGGCCTACCACCGAGGCGATCAGGACCAGCGGCAGTCCCCGGAACATGAACTCCTCGCTGAGCGCGGCGGGGGCCAGTACCACGAAAGTCTTCACCACCTGGGTGACGTACTCTCTCACTCCCCCATCATCGGCCATCCAGTGGGAGTGGGCCACGAGGACCGATCCCAGGAGCGCCAGTCCCGCAGCACCTGCGCCGATGAGGAGGCCAATGGCCCACCCCTTCAGCCCGATTTGCGCGGGCTCCCAGCGGAGATCCCAGCGCTGGAGGCGGAGCGCCCGAAATCCGATTGCCCAGGTGGCGAACGCGAAACCGAGGAGCTGGCTGACTCCGGCCACGAGGACTTGCTCGGGGCCGGGAGACAGAATGGTGGTCAAGCCATTGGCCACGCTGCCGTACCTCACCAGAGCCCACAGCCCCATGACCGTGCCGCTGGCACCCATGCCAAGTAGCATGAAGGCGATCGTCCATCCGATCGCCTTCCAGGGGGACATTGGGGCCGGAGCGCTCTCTGCCGAGGTCAACGGAACGAGCGAAGCTTCGGGCCGGCGGCGAGGATCACAGCGGCGGCGAGACCGACTTTGACCAGGTCGCCGGTAAGAAAGGGAACGAAGCCCACTCGGAACGCCACGGTGGGATCACCGCCCAGCAGCGCCAACTGCGCCACCCCTCCGGCATGGATGATGACCATGCCGAGTGCACAGGCGAGCAGCACACGGAGTACCGCCCCGCCGCCTGCCCTGTCAGCCGATAGTGTTACCGGGTGAACCAGTGCCCCGGTGACGGCTGCCGCTATCGGGAAGGCGAGCAAGTAACCTCCGGTGGGTCCCAGCAGGTGCCAGACACCCGCACCGCCACCGGCGAAGACCGGCAGTCCAAGGATCCCGAGCAGGAGGTAGAGCAGGAGGGCGCTTAGTCCGCCGGCTGCGCCCAGCAGTCCGCCGACGGCAAGCACCGCCAGCGGCTGGAGCGTCATGGGCACCGGGCTGAACGGCACCGGCACCACCACCTGTGCGGCGAGGGCGACGACTAGGGCTCCAAGGCCGGCGGCAAACGTGCGGCGAAGGACTCGGGTCTGTGTGACCGAGGCGGGCTTAGCTACACCGGTATTGGAAGGCATCACACCAGCTCCACACTGAGGGCAACCGCATTGCCACCGCCGAGACAGAGAGTGGCGAGACCAGCACTACCACCCCGATCTCGAAGCGCATACAGCAGCGTCGTGAGGACACGGGCGCCGCTTGCCCCGATGGGATGACCCAGCGCCACGGCCCCACCATTGACGTTGACCCGATTCCAGTCCCAAGCCAGCTCCCGTCCATCGGCCAGAGCCTGAACCGCGAACGCCTCGTTCGCCTCGATCAGGTCGTAGTCGCCGATCTTGGTGCCAGCCTTCTCCATCAGGGTCCGGACCGCCAGGACCGGCGCGAAGAAAATCTCGCGAGGCTCACCACCGCCGGTGGCATAAGCCGTCACCCGGGCCAGTGGCTTGAGCCCGTGGGCTTTGGCAAAGGCGAGTGAGGTGACAACAAGGGCACTCGCGCCGTCATTCAGCCCCGGCGCATTACCGGCGGTGACCGTCCCGCCGTCTTTCCGGAAGGCGGGCTTCAGCTTGGCCAGGGTTTCCGGAGCGGTGTCGCGCCGGGGCGATTCGTCGGCGGACACCGTCGCCGGGCCGCCCTTCCCAGGCGCCGAGACCGGCAGAATCTCCGCCTTGAACTTCCCCGCGTCGGTGGCGGCCACGGCCTTGCGATGGCTGTCGTAGGCAAAGGCATCCTGATCGGCCCGGCTCACCCCCGCCTTGTCAGCGGTGTACTCCGCGTATTCACCCATGTGACAGCAGCCGAACGAGTCCCACAGCCCGTCATGGATCATGCCGTCTACCATGGTCTGATTGCCCGCCTTGATTCCACCCCGCATTCCATAGACGTAGTGCGGCGCGCTCGACATCGCTTCCTGGCCGCCCGCCACGATGCACTCGGCGTCGCCCGCCTTGATGGCCTGCGACGCGAGCATCACAGCCTTGAGCCCGGAACCGCAGACTTTGTTGATGGTGAGCGCTGGAATCGAGGCGGGAAGGCCGGCATGGATGAGCGCCTGGCGTGCTGGAGCCTGTCCTGAGCCGCCCTGGACCACCTGCCCCATAATCACTTCTTCCACGGCACCGGGATCGACGCCGGCCCGGGAAACCGCCTCGCGGATGACCATCGCGCCGAGCTGGGGAGCCGTGAAAGATGAGAGACCGCCAAGATAGCGGCCGATCGGGGTACGGACGGCAGAGACGATGACTGGGGTGGTGCTATCGCTCACGGTGTACTGGTCCGGTTCGGGTTCAGGCTGGGGGCAAATTACGCGGGAGAGCGACGTTTGTCACCATTGGAGAGGGCTCCGATGTTAGTCGC
Organism: uncultured Gemmatimonadales bacterium; assembly: GCA_963742755.1. Classification (GTDB taxonomy): domain Bacteria; phylum Gemmatimonadota; class Gemmatimonadetes; order Gemmatimonadales; family GWC2-71-9; genus CAVVWJ01. Next base: position 23,643 of record CAVUMU010000006.1, on the reverse strand, counting down.
GGCAGAAATCGGAGTCCAGCTAAGGCAGCATCTTCCTCGTGCGGACCTCGTCGCCCAGCCGCTCCAGAAACGCGCTAGCCGTCATCACTTCCTGCTTCTTCCCCGCCCCCCGCACCCTGAGTGCCAGGCTGTCCGAATCGGCTTCGCGCTGTCCGATGACGGCCATGTAGGGCACCTTCTGCACCTCACCCGCCCGTATCCGGTAGTTGAGCGTTTCGCTGCTGTCGTCCACATAAACCCGAAACCCGGCCTGCTTGAGCCGCGCCGCCAGCTTGCGGGCCGCATCGGCCTGAGCGTCGGAGATCGGAATCACCCTGACCTGCTCGGGCGCCAGCCAGACCGGAAACGCCCCCGCGAAATGCTCTATCAGGTTGCCGGTAAACCGCTCCAGGGTGCCGTAGATGGCTCGGTGGATCATCGCTGGGCGATGGGGCTTGTTGTCGGGGCCGGTGTATTCGAGCTCGAACCGCTCGGGAAGGTTGAAGTCGAGCTGAATCGTGGGTCCCTGCCACAGCCGGCCGATCGAATCCCGGAATTTGATATCGATCTTGGGGCCGTAGAACGCGCCACCGCCCTCGTCGACTCGATACGCGATTCCCTTCCGATTCAGCGCCCGCTCGAGGGTGCTCTCGGCCCGGTCCCAGATGGCGTCGTCTCCCAAGCGCTCCGGGGGTCGGGTCGAGACCTCGAAGTCGAGCTCGAAGCCAAAGGTCTCCCGCACCAGGCGATCCACCTGGTCGAGGCAGAGGAAGATCTCGTCCTCCACCTGATCCGCAGTGCAGAAGATGTGGGCGTCATCCATGGAGAGCCCCCGCACCCGCAACAAGCCATGCAGCACCCCGGAGCGCTCGTTGCGATAGACATTCGCCACCTCCGACAGCCGAACCGGAAGATCGCGGTAGCTCCGCTGCTGGCTCTTGTAGATGAGCGCGTGCATGGGGCAGTTCATCGGCTTGACCCGATAGCGCACCTCCTCCGCCTCCTCGTGGCCTGCCGCCATGGGCGGATACTGGTTGGCCTCGTAAAGCGGCAGATGGCCCGAGATCTTGAATAGCTCTTCGCGGGTGATGTTGGGCGTGTATACCAGGTCGTAGCCGCTGCGGATGTTGTCGTCCTCGACGGCCCGGGTAAGCAGCCACTTCACCATGGCTCCCTTGGGGTGCCAGAACACGAGCCCGGGGCCTACCAGCTCCTGGATGGAGAACAGGTCAAGCTGTTTGCCCAGGACTCGGTGGTCGCGCTTGCGTGCCTCCTCCAGTCGGTGGAGATAGGCGTCGAGGTCCTCCTTCTTGAACCATGCGGTGCCGTAGATCCGCTGGAGCATCTGCCGCTTCTCGTCGCCCCGCCAATACGCGCCCGCGGCATGCAGCAACTTGAAATGCTTGAGCCGCCCGGTCCGCGGAAGGTGCGGGCCCCGGCAAAGGTCCACGAACGGCCCGTCGGTGTACACCGTGATGGTCTCGTTTTCGCCCAGCTCCTCGATCCGCTCGAGCTTGAGGGGATCATCCGCAAAGCGACGCCGGGCCTCGGGCCGATCGACCACCTCCCGCACAAAGGGAAAATCCCGGCTGGCCACTTCGGCCATCTTGGCTTCCAGCCGCTCCAGGTCCTCAGGCGTGAAGGGCCGATCCACCTGGAAGTCGTAGTAGAACCCGTCCTCGATCGGCGGGCCGAAGCCGATCCCAGCGCTGGGGAACAGCTCGCGGACGGCGGTAGCGAGGATGTGAGCCGAAGAGTGCCGCAGGAGCTCGAGCGCTTCGGGGTCTCGATCGGTCAGAATCGCGATCGATGCATCCGACTCCAGCGGCCGGTCGAGATCCCGGATCTCGCCATTCACCTTCACTGCTAGCGCGGCCCGCGCCAGACCGGGGCCGATCCCTTCGGCCACTTGGCGGGCCGTGGTGCCGGCGGGCGCTTCCCGCTGACTGCCATCCGGCAGAGTCAGGCGCACTGTGGTCATCGACCGGGTTCCGCAACCGACGGGGGCACCACCGGGCGGGTCGAGGGGGCGAAATAGAAGAAAAGTCCTATCCCGCCGATGAGAAGCGCGGCCACGACAAGCCACCGGATCAGCTCCGAGCCGCTCAGTTCTACGCGATCGCGATCCATGAGGTGCCTGGTGAGGGAAGATTTCTGCTTTCAGACCGGAAAAAGGTTAACTTAATCGAACTCTGAATCCTTCTGTAAGAGGACGCGCGTGAGACGAGACAACCGGCTGAGCAAGACCCAGATTTTTCTCTGGAGCACGATCGGCGTGGGGACCGGGCTGCTGGCCGGATTTGCCCTCGGCGAGTGGGTCGGTGGGGTGAGCCAGACCCGGGTCCGGCGGGTAGCCCAGAGGCTGGGATACTCCGGGGGCCGGCATCACACCTCGGCCGCATCGGCCCGGGCCGTCGAGACCGCGCTCGGAGCCGAGCCGCGCCTGGCCGGTTGCGTCCTTGAAGTCGTGCCGATCAGCCGCAGCAGCGTCGAGCTCCGAGGCTGGGTGGGAGACCGTCCCGCCCGCACCCTGGCCGCCCGTGTGGCCGCCGCCGTACCGGGCGTGGAGACCGTCATCAACAGCATTCTGGTTCGCGGCGAAGACGATCGGGTCATTCCCGGCGGCAAACGCGTGACCGACCAGAGCGCATGAGCGAACCGCTCGCCCCGCAGTACAATCCATCTACGATCGAGTCCGAGCTCTACCGCTGGTGGACCGAGCGCGGACTCTTCTCGCCCGAGTCTCACGCTTCCGGCTCCGGCGAGCCCTACGTGATCCAGATGCCACCGCCCAACGTCACGGCGGTCCTGCACATGGGGCACGGCCTCAACAACACCGTGCAGGACGTGCTCATCCGGTTCGAGCGGATGCGGGGGCGGCGGGCTCTCTGGGTTCCCGGCACCGACCATGCCGGCATCGCCACCCAGAACGTGGTCGAGCGGCTCCTCGCCGAGGAGGGGCTCACTCGCTTCGATCTGGGGCGCGACGCGTTCGTCGAGCGGGTCTGGGCCCACGTGCGGCAGACCGGTGCGGTGATCCTGGAGCAGCTCAAGGCCATCGGCAGCTCGGCCGACTGGTCTCGCACCTACTTTACCCTGGATGAAGGCCTCTCCCACGCCGTACGGGAGACGTTCGTCCAGCTCTATGAAAAAGGACTGGTCTACCGCGGCCATTATATCATCAACTGGTGTCCCCGCTGCCTCACCGCTCTCTCCAATGAGGAAGTGGAGAAGGATGAGGTAGACGGAAAGATCTGGCATGTGCGCTATCCGCTCGCCGACGGCAGCGGTCACCTCACCATTGCCACCACTCGTCCCGAGACGATGTTGGGAGACACGGCCGTCGCCGTCCATCCGGGCGACGAGCGCTTCGGCCACCTGGTTGGCCGCGACCTGCTGCTTCCGGTCGTGGGCCGGAAGATCCCCGTAGTGGCCGATGACGCCGTGGACCCCGACTTTGGTTCGGGGGCGGTCAAAGTCACGCCGGCGCACGACCCGCTCGACTTCGAGATCGGCCAGCGGCACCGGCTCCCGACCATCGATGTCATGACCCCCGAGGCGCGCATCAGCCTGGTTGCACCCCAGCGCTTTCAGGGAATGGACCGCTACGAGGCTCGGCGGCAGGTGCTGGTCGAGCTGGAGGCGGCCGGCCTGCTCGAGCGGGCTGAGGAGCACCGGCATGCCGTGGGTCACTGCTACCGCTGCGCTACCGTCATCGAGCCGCGCCTCTCGGATCAGTGGTTCGTCCGGATGGGGCCGCTGGCGCGCCCGGCGCTCGCGGCTTATCGGGACGGAACGCTGCGCTTCGTGCCGGAGCGCCGGGGCGACGACTACACCAGCTGGCTGGAAGGGATTCGCGACTGGTGCATCTCGCGCCAGCTCTGGTGGGGTCACCGGATTCCGGTCTGGTACTGCGACGCTGACGGCTGCGGCATGACCAGCGTCAGCCGCACCGATCTCGCCGCCTGCCCCAGCTGCGGCGGGCCGGCACGCCAGGACGACGACGTGCTCGACACCTGGTTCTCGTCATGGCTGGTGCCGTTTTCCAGCCTGGGGTGGCCAACGAAGACCGAAGATCTGGCGACGTACTACCCCGGCCACACCCTGGTGTCGTCGCCCGACATCCTGTTCTTCTGGGTGGCCCGGATGATCATGTCCGGCCTCCACTTCATGGGAAAGGTCCCCTACACCCGGATCTACCTGCATGGTGTGGTGCGCGACACCCAGCATCGGAAGATGTCGAAGTCGCTAGGCAACGGGATCGACCCGCTCGAGGTGGTGGAACGCTATGGCGCCGATGCCCTGCGCTACTCGCTGATCTCGGGAATGTCGGTGGGGACCGACGTCATACTGGATCCTCGGGACCTTGAGTCCACGTTTGCACCGGCGCGAAACTTTGCCAACAAGCTATGGAATGCCGGTCGCTTTATTCTGTCGAATCTCGAAGGTCCCAGCCGGCCGCTGGCCGGGTCGCACACTGCCGCCGTGCGTCGGGGGGAACTCACCCTGCCAGACCGCTGGATCATCGCGCGCTGTGACGCTACGGTGGTAGAGGCGACGGAGGCCTACGAGCGCTTCAGGCTCAACGAGGCCGCCGCCGCGGTGTATCGGTTCATCTGGACCGATCTGGCGGACTGGTATATCGAACAGGTTAAGCCCCGGCTCTACGGCGATCAGCCGGGCGGCGACGTGGCCCGGGCGGTCGTGGTACAGACTTTCGACGTGGCGCTGCGACTCCTGCACCCGATAATGCCGTTCATCACCGAAGCGCTCTGGCGCCGCTTCCCCGGCCGGCCGGAGACCGCCTCGATCTCGGTTGCGCCCTGGCCTCGCCAGGATCGGCGGGCCCAAGACCCGGACGCGTTGCGCGATTTCGGACTGGTGCAGGAGCTCATTGGGGCCATTCGCGGGATTCGGGCGGAGTATGGCGTGCCGCCGGGTCAGGTGGTACGCGCCGTGGTCAGCGGAGCCGACGGGTCTACCGCGGCGGCGCTGGAGCAGGAGCGGGCCACCATCATTCGGCTGGCCAAGCTGTCGGCCGTGACCTTTGCCCCGAACCAGGAGCGCGTCGGGGGCCACGCGGTGCTCTCCGATCGCACCAGCGTCTTCGTGCCGCTGGGCGACGCCATCGACATCGGTCGTGAGTGCGGCCGGCTGGGGACCGAGGCCGAGCGACTGCTGCGCCTGGTGGAGTCGCAGGAGAAGAAGCTCGGGAACGATCAGTTCGTGTCCCGAGCGCCGGCGGAGGTCGTTGACCGGGAGCGGGAGAAGCTCACCACCTGGAAGGAGCAACGCGACGTGCTGGTCAAGAAGCGGGAGCTGCTGGGGTGCGGGTGAGGCGGGGCAGCGGGGCAGCGGGGCGGCGGGGCCGTGACAACGTACCCCCAGGCAACGCTGCGCGTTGGCGTGCTGTTACCGCCCTGCTGCCCATCGGCCCCGCTGCCCTGCTTGCCTGCGCCCGCATCGAGCCACCGCCGGGGGGTCCGCCGGATGCGGCGCCCCCGAGACTCATCGCCACCAGGCCGGACTCCTTCGTGCGGCTGACGTCTTTCAGGGGTGAGGCCGAGTTTCGATTCGACGAGGTGGTCTCCGAGGGGGGCACCCCCAATCGGGGTGAAGGGACCGGCGGTCTCGAGCGCCTGGTCATTCTTTCGCCCAGCACCCGGGTGCCGGAGGTGAGGTGGCGCCGAAACCGAATTACGGTTCGCCCCCAGGAGGGCTGGCGGCCCAACCGGGTGTACCGGGTCGAGCTTCTGCCGGGTGTGGCCGATCTCAGAACCAATCGCAGCGAAGAAGGTGCGGTACTCACCTTCAGCACCGGCGCACCCCGGCCCCAGACCACGCTCGAGGGTCAAGTGCGGGACTGGTCCACCGGCCGGCCCGCGGCGGGCGCGCTCGTCGTCGCTTCTCTGCTGCCTGACAGCCTGCCGTATCGCGGCGTGGCGGACTCGAGCGGCCGGTTCACCCTGGGGCCGCTTCCCCAGGGCGACTACCTCGTGAGCGGTGTCCTCGACCAGAACACCGATCACCGGCAGGATCCGCGGGAAGCATACGGCACCGCCCGGATAGCGCGGGGCAAGTCAGCGGTGGGCGAGTTATGGGCCTTCGTGCATGACACAACCGCGCCCCGCATTCAGACGGTCGCTGTGGACGACAGCGTGAAGGCCACCGTCACCTTCGCCCAGAAGCTCGACCCCCGTCAGCGCCTGGCTGCCAGTGACGTCCGCCTCCGCCTGCTGCCGGACTCGACTCCCGTCGCCGTGTTATCGATCCTGCCCCAGCCGGTTGATGACAGTATCCACCGCACCGCCTCACCAGCCGAGGACTCCAGCGCCGTCGGAGACTCGGCAGCGGTCGATACCAGCCGGGCCGGCCGGAGGATGGCACCGCGAGCGCGGGACCCGGCGGTGGAGGAAGCCAAACCGAGTCGGCCGCCGTTGTCTGACCGCCTGGTTCTTCGGGTTCCGAAGCCGTGGGCGCCGGGCTCGCGTCTGGCCTTGGAGATCCGAGGGGTGAAGAACGTCACTGGTGTCGCGGGCAACGCGGTCGGTGTCGTCGCCGTTCCGGAGAAGGCCAAGGCGGATTCCAGCGACAGTTTGAAATCCGGGCAGCCGCGCGGACCGGTCAATCCGCGCCGAGCCGCCGCGGATTCGGTGCAGAAGAAGAGGTGACCGACCGCAGACGCGAGCTCCCGTCGGTGGATCGCCTCATGCATCAGCCGGCGGTTCAGGAGTTGCTGCACCTGGCGCCCCGCGGGGCCGTCCTGGCTGCCGTGCGCGAGTCGCTGGACGCAGCGCGTAGCCGGCGGGCCGGGCCGCCCGAGGAGTGGGATGCGGATATTCGCGAGCGGCTGGAGCGGCGAACCGGGGCCGAGCTGCGGCCGGTCCTCAACGCGACTGGTGTCGTACTGCATACCAACCTGGGCCGGGCACCCCTGGCTGATGTCGCGACCCGCGCGATGCTGGCCGTTGCCGGCAGCTACAGCAACCTCGAGCTCGATCTTTCTTCAGGTATCAGGGGATCCCGCAGCGACCATTGCCGTACGCTGCTTCGGATCGTCACCGGGGCGGAAGACGGCCTGGTGGTGAATAACGCCGCCGGGGCGCTGCTGCTGGCCCTGAACGCGCTGGCCGAGGGCCGTGATGTGCTGATCTCGCGTGGCGAGCTGATCGAGATCGGTGGCTCGTTCCGCATTCCGGACATCATGGCCAAGAGCGGGGCGCGGCTGCGTGAGGTCGGCACCACCAATCGAACTCACCTCCAGGATTATCAGCAGGCCCTAAACGGCAACGTGGCCGCCATTCTCACGGTTCATCGCTCCAACTTCGAGCAACGCGGGTTCGTCGCATCACCCGAACCGGAGCAGCTCGCTGAGCTCGCGACCAGCGCAGGGATTCCCTACCTCTACGACATCGGCAGCGGACTGATTCCGGACCTCTCGCCCTGGGGCCTCACGGGAGAGCCCCGGGTGTCCGAGGCACTGGCTGCGGGTGCCGGTCTCGTTCTGTTCAGTGGGGACAAGCTGCTCGGCGGTCCCCAGGCGGGCTGCCTGGTGGGACGAGGTGACCTGCTGGCCCGCTGCCGGGGAAACCCTATCGCGCGTGCAGTTCGGGCCGACAAGCTGACCCTGGCCGCGCTCGCGGCCACTCTCGGCCTCTATCAGGATCCGGACGCGGCGGTCCAGTTGGTTCCGGTGCTGGCGATGCTGACCCTGGATCCGGGCGAGCTGGCCCGGCGCGCGCAACGTCTGGCGGCACTGTGTCCGCTGTCCGTTCGAGCCAACACCAGTCCCGGTGAGTCGGCGGTGGGAGGCGGCTCCTTCCCTGGCGCCGTCCTGGCCACCACGCTGGTAGCCCTCGACGCCGGTGCGCTTGGGCCCGACGGCCTGGCGCTCCGGCTGCGTCTGGGCCGGCCCTCGATCGTGGCCCGGGTGGGGAGCGACCGGCTTCTGCTCGACCCTCGGACGCTCCCCTCAGATAGTTATCCGGTCGTGGCTGCTGCCCTGGAGCAGGCGCTCGCGTCATGAGCCGGACCGCCGACCGGGGCCGCCGCGCCGTTTTTCTGGATCGCGACGGCACCATCATCGAGGACGTCGCCTTTCTGCGGGACAAGAGTCAGGTCCGGCTCCTGCCCGATGCGGCCACCGCAATCAAGCGTCTGAACGACAGTGGGTTCCTCGCCATTGTGGTCACCAATCAGTCGGGGATCGCCCGCGGGCTCGTGTCCCGCAACGACTATCGGCTCGCCCAGAAGCAGGTGGATGAGCTGCTGGCACAGCAAGGCGCACGGCTCGACGCACACTACTTCTGTCCTCACCTGCCCGAGCTGACCGGACCCTGCGATTGCCGGAAGCCTGGAGTGCTGCTCTATCGCCAGGCGGCCGAGCAGTTCCAGGTCGATTTCAGCCGCAGCTGGTGGGTGGGCGACCGCATGCGCGACGTGCTCCCAGCCGAGGCCCTCGGCGGGCGGGGCATTCTCGTGCTCACCGGTGCGGGCCCGGCTGAGGCTGGGGATGAGAAGGCGACCAGGTTTCCGCAGACGGATGATCTGGCTGCCGCTGTGGACCTGATTCTGAAGGAAGTCGGGAGTCGGGAGTCGGAACTCCGGCCCCAGGCCAGCGAGACTCCTGACTCCTAGCTCCTGACTCCCGACTCCAATTAGCTTCCCCCGCCATGACGATGCGCATAGCCGTGGCTCTCTCCGGCCGCGGCAGCAACCTCCAGGCGCTGCTTCGCGCGCTCCCGTCTGGTGCGCCCGCCGAAGTCGTCCTGGTGCTAAGCGACCGGGCGCAGGCCGCGGGCCTGACCCACGCGACGGCCCGCAAGATTCCTGCGGTGGTACTCCACGATCCGGCCGATGCGGCCGCGTGGATCGAGCCGCTGAAGCACTACCAGATCGATCTGCTGGTGCTGGCCGGCTACCTGAGACTGGTTCCCGCGCCGGTGGTGGAGGCATACCGCGGCCGCATCATCAACACTCACCCCGCCCTTCTGCCCGCGTTTGGCGGCAAGGGGATGTACGGAGAGCGCGTGCATCAGGCCGTGCTGGCCAGTGGCGATCAGGAAACAGGAGTCACCATTCATCTGGTCGACGAAGTGTACGATCGGGGAGAAGTGCTGGCTCAGAGGCGCGTTCCTGTGCTGCCCGGTGACACGCCAGAGCGGCTGGCTGCGCGCGTACTTGAGGCCGAGCACCAGCTGCTGCCTGCGGTAGTCCTTGCAGCCGCGGAGTCCGGACGATGCCGCGCGCTCTGATCTCCGTCAGTGACAAGCGGGGCGTGGTCCCCTTCGCCCAGGCCCTGGTCGAGCTCGGCTGGGAGATCATCTCGACCGGGGGCACCGCCTCTGCCCTTCGCGCCGCCAAGGTGCCGGTGATGGAAGTAGAGAAGGTCACCGACTCCCCTGAAATGCTCGATGGACGGGTCAAGACCCTCCACCCGGCTATTCACGGCGCGTTGCTGGCCAGGCGCCACCTCCCGGCACACATGGCGGCGCTCGAGAAGCACCGGATCGTTCCCATCGACCTGGTCGCGGTAAACCTGTATCCCTTCCAGGCGACGATTGCCCGGGAAGGCGCCTCCCTGCAGGATGCCCTGGAGAACATCGACGTCGGCGGTCCATCGATGCTGCGATCGGCAGCGAAGAACCACGAGGCCGTCCTGCCGGTAGTTGACCCGACCGACTACCCGGTCGTCCTGGAGCTGCTGCGGAAGGGCGGACTGACGCCCGAGGTCCGGCGCGAGTTTGCCGCCAAGGTGTTCACCCACACCTCCGACTACGATGCCGCCGTCGCCGCCTATCTTACGCCGCGCGAGGTGGGCCTCCCCGCCCGGCTGGGCGTGGCCATGGAGCGAGTCCAGGCGCTGCGCTACGGCGAGAACCCCGCGCAGCGAGCCGGACTCTACGTGACCGAGGAGCCCCGCGGCATGCGGGACCTCACTCAACGCCAGGGCAAGGAGCTGTCGTTCAACAATCTGCTCGATGTGGACGCGGGGATGTGGGCGGTGGCGTGGTGGAGCAATCGTCCGGCCTGCGCCATCATCAAACACACGACGCCCTGCGGCCTCGCGGTGGCGACGTCCGCCATAGAGGCGTTCCGGAATGCGCGCGCCACGGATCCGGTCTCCGCCTTCGGCTCGGTGGTTGCCTTCAATACGGTGGTGGACAGGGCCACTGCTCAGGCAATGAGCGATCTGTTCGTGGAGGTGGTCGTGGCCCCTTCCTTCCACGCCGAGGCGCTCGAGGTATTCGCGTCCAAGAAGCAGCTGCGGGTCGTCGAGCTGCCGGTGACGAAAGGCGTTGGCGCGCTGGACTACAAGCGAGTCCGGGGCGGCTTCCTGGTGCAGGACCAGTTTCAGTTCGACCCCTCCGAGACGGGTTGGTCGGTCGCCACCAAGCGGCAACCGACCGAGACCGAGTGGAACGAACTCCGGTTTGCCTGGACTGCGGTTGCAACGGTCAAATCGAACGCCATCCTGCTGGCGCGCCAGGAATCGGCCATCGGCATCGGCGCCGGCCAAATGAGCCGGGTCGACAGCGTCTTCCTGGCGGTGCACAAGGCGCGGCAGCAGGGGCACGACCCGGCCGGCAGTGTGCTCGCTTCCGACGCCTTCTTTCCCTTTGCCGATGGGATCGAGCTCGCGGCCGCGGCGGGTGTATCCGCGATCATTCAGCCGGGCGGCTCGGTGCGTGATGCCGAGGTGGTGGAAGCGGCCGACCGGCACGGCATGGCGATGGTCCTGACCAATAAGCGGCAGTTTAGACACTAGATACGGTAAGAGGTGAGCGGTGAGCGATGAGCGGGAACCGGGTCCTATGGCAGCTGAGCGTCCGCCCTATGTATGGGCGCTGGTGACTGCCCTGATCGTCTTCGTGATCTATCTCGCGACGCTAGCGCCGACTACCGCGTTCTGGGACACCTCCGAATACATCGCCGCCGCCAAGGTGCTGGGAATCCCCCACCCGCCGGGCAACCCGTTCTTCGTCATCCTGGCCCACGTCTTTGGGCTGCTTCCGCTGGCCGCCTCGTACGCGGTCCGCATCAATCTCTTTGCCGCGGTCACCAGCGCGGCGTCGGCCGGACTCTGGTTCCTGGTGGCCGAGCGGTGGCTCAGGGGTATCGTGCCGCATCGCCGGGCCCGGTACGGCGCGGCGTTCGCCGGCATCCTGGTGAGCGCCACGTCCTGGACCGTGTGGAACCAGTCCACGGTCAACGAAAAGGTGTATACCCTCTCCCTGCTATCCATCGCGGTCGTCATGTGGCTGGTGGTGCGCTGGGGCGACGACGAGCCCGGGACCCATAGGGACCGCTGGCTGGTCCTCATTGCCTATGTGATGGCGCTGACCTCCACCAATCACCTGATGGGGGTGCTCGCCCTGCCCGCCCTGGCGGTGTACGTCCTCTGGACCGACTGGCGAACGGTGCTGCGTCCCTGGGCGCTGGTGACCTTCTGGGCGCTGCTGCTGGCGGTATCCGGCAAGTGGACCGACATGGTCGTGGGCGGCCCACTGCAAGTGCCGCTGATCCTGGGGACGCTGGGCGTCCTGGGGTACGCGCTCTGGAAGACACCCCGCGATGCGCTGGTGTATCTCGGCCTTGCGGCGGTCATCATCGGCATCTCGCTCAACTACATCTGGCTTCCGCTCCGGGCCGCGCAGTTCCCGCCGATCAATGAAGGCGAGCCGGTAACCTTCCAGGCGCTGCAGGACGTGCTGAACCGGGTGCAATACGGGAAGCCGTCTCTGACTCAACGCCAGGCCACGTTCACCGCTCAGCTGGCCAACTTCTGGCAGTATTTCTCCTGGCAGTTCGCCAAGGACTGGTCGCGGTTCGCCGCGGTCGCCACCGCGGTGTTCACCGTTCTCGGGCTGAGCGGACTCTGGGCCCTGTGGAAGAGCGATCGCCGCGCCGGCCTGGCCGCGCTCGCGCTGCTCGGCACGCTGTCGATCGGCCTGGTCTTCTACATGAATTTCAAGTACGGGTTCTCCCAGTACCCGGGTGAAGAAGCGCTGCCTCGCGAGGTTCGCGAGCGGGATTACTTCTTCATCGGGTCATTCGCGGTGTTCGGCGTGTTCGTGGCGCTGGGGTTCGGCGCGGTCATGCGCGCAATCGTGGAGTTCCTGCGCGATGCAGGGACCACGACCAGCCGCTGGGCCATGGCCAGCCTGGTGCTCGCCCTCGCGTTGATTCCGATTTTCGGTAACCGGCTCACCGCCAGCCGGGCCAACGAGACCCTGCCTCGTGACTTTGCCCACGATATCCTCCAGTCGGTTGAGCCCTACGGCATCCTGATTACCGCGGGCGACAACGACACCTTCCCGCTCTGGTACGCCCAGGAGGTGGAGGGCATCCGGCGTGACGTGACCCTCGCCAACTTGTCGCTGATGAACACCCGCTGGCACCTGCGACAGCTGCAGCGCCGGCAGACGCCTGAGTTCAACGCGGCTGAAGCGGCGGCACTGTGGCGGCCGCGCCCGTCCGAGGCGGGCGTGCCGCTCACCGACAGCACCAAGGGTACCAAGCCCGCGGTGCCGGGTTGGCCGCGCCCCAAAGAGCCGGTCTTCAGCCTGACCGGCAGTCAGCTCGACAGCCTGCCGGAAGCGATGCAGGTCCCGGAGAATGGAGGAGTGGCGTTCGATAGCCTGAAGATCGCGTTCGGCGAGGAATACTTGATGCTGCAGGATCTGGCCACGGTCTTTCTCATCCGCGACAACATGGGCAAGCGGCCAATCTTCTTCAGCTGGAGTGATGGCGGCTATCCCGATCAGACGCTGGGCCTGAGTCCCTATCTCGTCTCCCAGGGATTCGTCCGGAAGCTGATGCCCACGCCGGTGGTGGCCACCGATTCGATCGTACTGAGCCCGAGCCTCGGCTTTCTCGACCTGCCTCGGACGGAGAAGCTGCTGTGGGACGTGTACCACTGGCCAGCGGCCACGCGCAATCGGCCCCGAGGCTGGGTGGACCGGCCGTCCGGATCGATCCTTCAGTTGTATTCGGTGGTCTACGGTGGGGCGGCGAGAGCCTTCGCCAAGGCGGGACAGAACGCGCTGGCCGCGCGGGCGGATTCGGTGGCCCGGGGAGTGGCGCAGAACTTCAGCCCCGAGCCGCCCTTCTAGTCGATTTCCTTCGGTCTCAACCTACCGACTTCGAGTCCAGCCGCGCCGCCGTTCCAGCTCGCCCATGTCAGTGGGCAGCCAACACCGAACGGTGGATCGGGATGCCCAGTCCGCTCGAGTAGATCGTGCAGCATCTCGTGTCTCACCACCATCTCGTCCATAACCCAGTCGCCGGCGAGGAAGATATGGTGGTTGGTACGCCAGTGGCCCGCGCACTGACCGCTGGAACAAGGGAAGCTATACCCCTCGATGACGGACCAGCGCAGCCGCTCGAAGTTTCCGGTGCGGCCGGAACACGCCTCGGTCTTCGCAAACCATTCGCGATAGATGGGCGGCGGATCGAGCGGCACGTCCCCTTGGGGATCAAAGCCGCATCCGGTCAGCGCCAGCAGCAGTCCAGCCGCCCGGATCAGGCAAGCCGGCGGTCTCCGTCCCATGCTTCCTCCGACAGCCAGTGAACCCGTGGTGCGTAAGGGGGGTTGTTTCTGGTATCGGCATCAGGCCGGTGGGACTGAAGCGGCGGGAGCATCCAGGACTGCACGGAGCTTCTGGGCGAGCGCTTCCGGTGTAAACGGTTTTTGAAGAAATGCCGTGCCCGGGTCCAGGGCACCTTGATTGACGATGGAGCCGTCGGTGTACCCCGACATGTAGAGGATCCGCAGGTCGCTGCAGACGCGTACCAGCCGTTCGGCCAGCTTTCGTCCGCTCATCCTCGGCAGGACCACGTCAGTAAGCAGGAGATGAATCGGAGCTGGGTGCTGCTCCGCGATGAGCAGGGCTTCCCCTCCGTTCTCGGCCTCGAGCACGGTGTATCCGAAGGTCCGCAGCACGCGGCAGGTGAGTGTGCGCACGCTTTCTTCGTCTTCGACGACCATCACCGTCTCGGTGCCCCGCACGGCCGCGGGTCTTACGGGGGCAGTGACTTTGGTCGCGCCCTCGGTCGCCATTACCTTCGGCAGATAGATCTTGAACGTCGTTCCCCGATCGGGCTCACTGTACACGTAGATGGTGCCGCCGCTCTGCTTGACGATACCGTACACCGTCGAGAGGCCGAGCCCGGTGCCCTTGCCACGCTCCTTGGTGGTGAAGAACGGCTCGAAAATTCTTGCCTGGGTGGCCGCGTCCATGCCGGCGCCGGAGTCGGTCACCGCCAGCATGACGTAATCACCCTCCGCCGCCCCGGGGTGTTGGCCGACATAGGCACGGTCGAGGCTGACGTTTCGAGTCTCCAGGGTTAATCTGCCGCCGGCTTCCATTGCGTCGCGCGCGTTGACCGCCAGGTTGATGATGACCTGCTCGATCTGTCCCCGATCCGCCCGGACCACACCAAGTCCCGGGTCGGGAAGAACGACCAGCTCGATGTGCTCGCCCAAGAGGCGGCCGAGCATGCGCATCGTATCGGAGAGCACTGCGTTGAGGTCGAGCAGGGTGGGTTGCAGCATCTGCCGCCGGCTGAACGCCAGCAGCTGCTGAGTGAGCTCGGTCGCCCGGGCGGCGGCCCGATCAATCTCGAGCAGGTCTTCGTGCTTCTGGTCCCCGGACGGAACGCCCTTCAGCAGAAGACTGGTATAGCCGATGATGGCGGTCAGCAGATTGTTGAAGTCGTGCGCGACACCGCCGGCCAGCTGACCCACCGCTTCCATCTTCTGCGACTGTCGCAGCTGGCTCTCGAGCTTCTTGCGCTCGGTCAGGTCTGCCGCCAGCACCATCACTCCGCGCACGTCGGATAACCCGCCATAGAGCGGCGCGAGGGCGAGGCTCAAGGTGACCGGTCTGCCGTCCCGCCGCTGCCAGCGCGCCTCGAGGTCCAGGAACGACTTTCCCTCCAGCACGGTATGGTGGTGCTCCTGGAATGCCCGCACCTGATCGGGGGCGATGGCCGGCAAGGTGTGGCCCACCACTTCGGACGCGCGCCAGCCGAACAGGCGCTCGGCTGCCGCGTTCCAGCTGGTGACCTTGCCGGCCGGATCGAACGCGAAGATGGCGATGGGCGAGGCCTGGATCAGAGCCGACAAGGTGTCGGTGGTATTCATCAGCGCGCTCTCGGCCCGGCGCCGCTGGGTGATGTCGGTCAGGCTCGCGACAGCCTCCACCAGGCGCCCGGTCGTGGGGTCGAAAACCGGAACGGCATCCACCAGGCACCATCGTTCCGCAGGTGTACCGGTGAACACGCCGTGCACTACTCCGCGAACCGGCCGGCCGGTCCGTCGCGCCAGGCTGAGCGGATGGGCCTCACCTTCTCCCGAGCTGCCGTCCTCGTGTACCACCCGGTGATCGGCGCCGGGGGAACCGGCCAGGACCACGTCGGTGGTACCAAGCAGATCCCGAGCAGCCTGGTTCGCGTGCACCACCTTGCCGGAGGCGTCCTGCACGATGATCCCACAGGACAACGCGTCGTAGAACCGTCTCACTCGCTCGCCTTCGTGGGCTCGTCCTCGGTGCCAGCGCTGGACAACACCCGCCCCGAGGGCCAGGCCGACCAGGGCCAGAGCCAGGGCAATGACGAGGGCCGATTCTGCGGTCACGCGAATCCCGGACGGTCCCGGAGCGGGAGCTGAGCCGCAAACGGCAACCCTATGGCGCGATTGTCCCTGGAACTTGGACTGCGGAGTTGACGGCTTGCCCGCCGGGACCGCCCGCCTGCCCGCCCCGGGTAGGCTTCCGGCGCGGCGGGTCGTAAATTGCGGCCCGGGATGGAGGTTAGGAGCCCAGCCTCGAGGGGTGTGCCGGCCGGCGGCCGATATTGTGTCCGGTCGTGATGCATGCCAGCCTTGGGTCGGCGGGGGTCATAAACAGACTAGCTGTGGGTATCACGCCGGAGTTGGGCAAGATGTGAGCCTTGGTGCTGCAGAGAGTCGCACGGGAGCCGGGCTGGGGATCAGAAACGACTTGAATGCGCTTGCGCAAGACACTGCACGATAAGAGGTTTGAGTCAAGGCGTGGTGGCAGAGTGGTTGAATGCAGCGGTCTTGAAAACCGCCGAACGGGAAACCGTTCCGTGAGTTCGAATCTCACCCACGCCGCTAGAAAACCAGGTTACCGCTCCTGACCGAAGCTCCTCCACTCGCCCCGGAGGGCCTCAGCCGTGGCCAGAGGAAGGGCGATGTCACGATAAACCTCGGCAGCTACGCCGCCCTCCGGCATTCCCAATCGCCGCCGCGCCTCGGCCACCGGTAGCGCCCACAGCTCCTCCACTGGGATCTCGAACAGGTTGGTCAGCCGCGTCCGCCTGGCATAGTCGTAGGCCCGGTTGAAGACGCCGAGCGCGATGCCCCGGCCCACCTGGCGGAAGGACGCGATTCGCCGGGCGCATTCGACGAACGCGCCCCCATAGAACAGCACCCAGCCGACTACCTTGGGCACCCCACGGGAGCCGAAGTAGAGCCCCTGTTCCGCCGCCTCGCCTGCCAGGAGCACCAGCGGCGGCTCGTCGTGGGTGAACGTCGTCCCGGTCAGCACGTGCGACGCATCGTGAACCAGGTAGATCTTCTCCGGCGCCCGCGAGCCGTTGATCAGCTTGCGAAAGAGCTTGAGGAAATGCGGCTTGGCCGGGATCGGAAGCCCCACGTAGCCGTTTACATCGCGGAACCGGGCGATCGCGTCGCCCAGGGTAATGGTCTCACGGTCCCGCTCCCAGTCGTACGAAGACATCAAGAGGTCCGCTCCAGTGTTCCGGCTTGCCTCCGGCCTCGAAATCGAAGCGGGCGACTGAAGCTGCGAGCTCATGAGGCTATTCGGGACAACGCCGCCACTCCCGGCTCGGCCAGCCGATCGGTCAGCTCGATCTCGAGGTCGGCCTCCGACCGCCGGCTGATGTAGCGCCGGTACCAGACCTCGGCGCTCAGCAGCAGCCAGATCCGGTTTCCGTGGTCGTACCGGCGGGCGAGATGTTCGTCCACGATCTGCTTCACCCGCTCACCGCGCAGATAGCCGTCCCGCACCAGCTCGCTCTGGTGCAGCAGCCGGGGAGCCAGCGCGCGGACCTCGCCCTCCAGGATGTACATCAGGGGCGACGCAAAGCCCTGTTTCTTCCGGGCCAGAACTTCGGGCGGCAAATAACGCTCACCCAGCCGGCGCTCGAGGTAGCGGAGCCTCCGTCCCTTGATCTTCATCGAGGCCGGAACCCTCGCCATGAACTCCGCGAAGCGCGGATCCAGGAACGGCGAGCGGGACTCGAGGCTATAAGCCATCGTCGCCCGATCGAGAATGGTGAGCGATTGGCCCGGCAGCCGGGACATCGAGTCCACGTACATCATCCGGTCCATCGGCGCCTCGGCGTTCGGGGCGGCGTAGAGATCGAGCAGACACGCGTCGGGGCGGGTGCCGAGGAGCTGATCGCGGAAGCCAGGAGCGTAGAGCTCGCTCCGGTGCGCCTCATTGAACCAGAAGAACTGAAGGCTCTCCGAGTACCGCTCGCCGCCGGTCTTCCGGGCCATCAGGTCCACCCAGCGCAGCTTGTGGGTGAAGCTCTTGAAGGTGAACTGGTCGGGCAGGCGACGGAGCACCTGGCTGGCCACCACGTTCCGGATAGCTTCCGGCACCGCGCGATAGCCGTCCAGCCAGCGATCGGCGGCATAGCGGTCGTAGCCGCCGAACAGCTCGTCGCCGCCGTCTCCACCGAGCACGACCTTCACATGGCGCGCCGTCATCCGGGCCAGGTGCAGCAGACAGATAGAGAGTGGGTCGGCCGGCTCATCCAGCGCGGATACCAGTCGCGGCAGATCGTTCACCACGCTGGGGGTGACCTCCTCGGCGAAGTGACGGGTTCCGTAGCGAGCGGCCACGGCCGCGGCATAGGGCAGCTCGTTGAGGTCGCGGTACGGAATGCCCATCGAAAACGTCCGAAGCTCGGAGCCGAGCGTTCGCGCGGCATAGGAGGCGATCAGCGTGGAGTCCAGGCCGCCGCTCAGAAACGCGCCCACCGGCACGTCGCTCAGCAGGTGGAGCTTGACCGTCTCGGCCAGCAGCTCGTCGATCCGCTCCAGCGTCTCCGCTTCGGAGTAGGTCCACTTGGGTCCGTAGCTCAGGTCCCAGTAGCGCTCGATCCGGCTGCGGCCATTCTCCCAGACCAGGTAGTGTGCCGCGGGAAGCTGACGGATGCGGGCGAAGAATGTCTCCGGCGGGTGGACGAACCGCATGGTCAGATACTGATCGAGTGCCCGGGGCGAGAGCTCGGCCAGGGAGGGGTCGTCTGCCAGGAGCGCCTTGATCTCCGAGGCAAAGGCGATCCTGCCACCGGCCTCGGTGTAAAACAGGGGCTTCTGGCCGAAGTGGTCCCGCGCCAGCAGCAGGCGCTGCCGGGGGCGGTCCCAAATGGCAAAGGCGAACATGCCGCGCAGCCGCGCGACCATCTTCTCGCCTTCCTCCTCATAGAGGTGCACCAGGACCTCGGTGTCGCTGCGGGTGCGGAAGCGGTGTCCTTTGGCGACCAGCTCCTCGTACAAGCTGGGAAAGTTGTAGATCTCGCCGTTGAAGACCACAACCACGCTTCCATCTTCGTTGGTCATTGGCTGGTGACCGCCGGCCACGTCCACGATGCTGAGGCGCCGCATGCCGATTCCGAGCCCGCCTTCGACGAAGGTGCCCCAGTCGTCGGGTCCCCGGTGCGCGATGGCGTCGCACATCCGTACGATCTCCGCTTCGCTTACCCGCGCCGAGCCGGCCTTTCCCGCGATGCCACACATGTCAGACTGCCTTCTTCCTGCCCCAGGCCACCATCATGTAACCGGCCGAGAACGGGATCAGGTTATCGAGCATGGTCCAGGCCCGCAGGGCGGGATAGACCGCGGAATACAGCTTGTACGCCGTCCCGACCTTGTTGAGCGCCTCGGCCGACATCGGCGCGGTGTCGCCGTGAAAATCCTGCTGCTCGGTGTCCTTCCCCTTCATCGACTTCTTGTGGTACGCGAAGTTGAGCAGGTCCTCGACCGACTCGGTGAAGAAGCGGCAGTAGTCGTCGATCCCGGCGACGGTGAGCCCGTGTCGCTCCATGATCGCCCGGGTGGCCGCGGGAGGATAGCCGTCGCGCGCGTGACCGAAGCCTTCGGTGTCGGCGGTGAAACCCAGGATCCGCTTGAGGGCGAACCCGGGCCGCCCGGTCTCGCCCTTCGGGGCCATGAAGAGAAAGTCACCGCCCGGCTTCAGCACTCGCACCATCTCGCGGAAGAAGGTGTCGTCGTCCTCGATATGCTCCAGAAAGTTGATGGCTGCCACCACGTCGAATGAGCCGCTCCGAAACGGCAGCTCGGCGTCACTGGTCTGGAGCACCCGGTCGCCCACCAGCTGCTTGGCGGAGCGCACGTGGTCCCGCTCGAAGTCGGTGCTCACCCAGGTGCCACCCCGCCCCCGGAGGAAGTGCGAGGTGAGGCCGGTGCCGCATCCCACTTCCAGGCACAGGCGTCCCGTTGAAGGCGGCAGGTGCCGCATCAGCGCGTTGACGGTGAGCTTCTTCTTGAGCGACTTTCGGTAGAGCTGCAACTGCCACGGCTCGGTCACTTAGTCGTCTCCATTATGTCGCCGTGCGCCCTGTAATCCTCGAGCGTCCGCCGGATCCCTTCGCGTAAATCTACCTTGGGCTCCCAGTCCAGCACCCGCCGGGCTCTCGAGGTGTCGAACTCCGAGTCGCTGTGGAAGAAGTCCATCCGCCGCCGGTAGATCGGCGGATCGATCGCCAGGGCGGCACTGATGTCCTCCACTACCGCGGCCAACGCGAGCATCGGAGCGAGCGGCAGCCTGACCCCGTAGCGGGAGCTGCCCGTGGCTCTCGCGACCTCGTCAAGGAGCTCGCGCAGGGTGCATGCGCGAGGGCCGGCCACGATAAGCCCCTGGCCCACCGCCTCGTCCCGCTCACAGGCCTTGAAGAAAGCGGAGACGACGTCGTCCACGTACACCATGTGACGGCGGCCCTTCCCGGAGCCGAAGAGCGGGAACCGTCCCCGGCTCACACCCCTGAACATCTTGAGCAGGCGCTGATCGCGGGGGCCATAGACGTCGGCTGGACGAAGGATCGCCGAGGGGAGCCCGCAGTTTTCAGCGAAGTCTCGCACCAGGCACTCCGCGGTGACCTTGGTCCGTTCGTAGATGTTGCCGGGCGAGAGGCGGGACTCCTCCGTGGTGACGCCGGGGGCCTGGTGACCGTAGATCCCGATGGTGCTACAGTAGACGAAGCGCTCGACCCGTTCCGCGGTCGCCGCCTGGAGCAGATGCCGGGTGCCATCGAGGTTGATCGATTCGAAAAACTCGTCGCTCTTGCCGCCCTCCCGCATGGCCACGGCCAGGTGGAAGATGTGAGTCGCACCCCGGGCCGCCCGGCGACAGAGATCGGCATCGGTGATGCTCCCGGAGAATACCTCCGCCCCCATCCGGGACAGTAGCGCGGCGTTGGCCTGCTCCTCGGGCCGCTCGGTCAACCCCAGGACCGCGACCTCGGCCCCACGCCGCCTGCCCTCTTCGGCGAGGTGCGAGCCGATGAAGCCGGTTCCCCCGGTGACCAGGAGCCTCATCCGAACCGCTCCGCCAGCGCGGCCACGATGCGGCCGCTGGCCTGCCCGTCGCCGTACGGATTCACCGCGTTGGCCATGCGTTCGTATGCGGCCCGCGATGTCAGCAGCTCGCTCGCGACGCTCACGATCCGGTCCCGGTCGGTGCCGACCACGACTGCTGTTCCGGCCTCGACCCCTTCGGGGCGCTCGGTCACTTCGCGGAGCACCAGGACGGGCTTGCCCAGCGAAGGGGCCTCCTCCTGAACCCCGCCGCTGTCGGTGAGCACCAGATAGGCGCGGTTCATCAGCTGCACGAACTCGACGTAATCCATGGGCTCGATCAGGTACATCCCGGGCAGGTCGCACAGCAGACGCTGGACGGTCGCCTTCACCTCCGGATTGGGATGGACCGGCAGGACGAACTGCAGATCGGGGTGGCGCCGAGCCAGCTCGCGAATAGCGGCGCAGGTGGACTCCAGCGGCGCGCCAAAGCTCTCCCGGCGGTGGGTGGTGACCAGCACCAGCCGGCGGGCCGGATCGAGTGAGGCCAGACCCGCGGCTCGGAAGGTGTAGTTCGGGCGGACGGTCTGGAGTAAGGCGTCGATGACGGTGTTGCCGGTGAGGTGGACGTCGGCCGCGGGCACCCCCTCACTCAGCAGCGCTGCCCGGGCCTGGGCTGTCGGGGCAAAGTGGATCGAGGCCAGGCGGCTGGTCAGGACCCGATTCATCTCTTCCGGGAAGGGCTGATAGCGGTCTCCGGTGCGGAGGCCCGCTTCGACGTGGCCGGAGGGGATCTTCTCGAGGAAGGCCGCGAACGCCGCTGCGAAGCTGGTCATCGTGTCCCCCTGCACCAGGAGGACGTCGGGGCGAATCTTCTGGAGCAGCGGCGGCAGCCGCTCCAGCACGCGGGCAGTGATCCCGGCCGGCGATTGGCCGGCGACCATCAGGTCGAGATCGTGATCGGCCACCAGCCCGAAGACGTCCAGGACCTGATCGAGCATCGCCCGATGCTGGGCTGACACACAGACGACGCTCTCGAAACGGTCGGGTGCGTTTTGCAGCGCCTGTACTACCGGCGCCATTTTGATCGCCTCCGGTCGGGTCCCGAAGACGCTGAGAACCCGGATCATCGCCTGGCGGTGACCGCCCCCAACCGCTCGGCAAGGGTCTGCATGGTGACGAAACGAAACCCCCGCTCGAGCACGGTGGCAAAGACCTGGCGCAGAATGCGGTCCCGCACCCCCTCGTAACATGGGTGACCGTAAAGAATCACGGACTCGTGCTCGTCCAGATGCTGGTTCAACATGCGGAACACCTCGGGCTCCGGCGTACCCCGCGCGCCATGGAACTCGAGAAACGGAATGGTGCGCGGACCGGACAAGGTCACGGGAATGGTCCAGTGCCCGACTGCCTTGCCCGCTACCGTCGCCCGCCCGGGCTCCCCACCAATGGCATCGCCGTTGTAGAGGAAGCCCAGCTTGTCGAGCAGCATCATGACCCGCTCATCGGAATAGAAGCCCGGCGATGAGAAACCAGCCGGCTTTCCGAAGTGCCGCACGAAATGCCGGTACGACTGCTCCACATCGGCCTGAAGCGTAGGCTCGGGGAGCTGGTGGAAGCGGCGACTCCAGATGACGTGGTCCATGCCCCCGTGAAGACCGAGCTCATGGCCTTCGGCCTGGAGGGCCTGAAACAGGGGAATGAACGAGAGACCAACCGGACGGGACAGCGCGGTCTCGATCAAAAAACGAGGCCAGCCGGTCTTCTTGATCAGATGCACCGCGTCGCGGTCGGCGAGTTTGGCCTTGGAGCGAGCGGTGCCGGCGCCAATCCACTCGACCAGGTTGGTGGACCGGCCCATGTTGACGAAGAACGTGTTCGGTACACCGAAGTCGCGGCACACCTCCCGGATCTTCGGGATGCCGTCGGTAGCACAGACACGATGGTCGACGTCCCAGCGGAACGCGAACAGCCGTTCGCTCACCGGACCGTCCGGGAGGCAACTTCGCGATAGATCTGCTCAAACTGCTCCGCCGACCGATCCCAGTCGAACAGCTCGAGCGCACGGGCTCGGCCGGCCTGGCCCATCGCTCGCCGCCGCTCCGGGTCGGCCAGGAGAGATCCGATGGCCTGGGCCAGGGCGGAAGAATCACCCCGCGGCACGACCAGACCGGTTACGCCGTTCTCAACTACCTCGGGAAGCCCGCCGGCATCGCTGGCCACGACCGCGACCTCACACCCCATGGCCTCCGCAGCCGGAATACCGAATCCCTCCTCCAGCGACGGGATGACCGATACGGCGGCGGCCCGATAGAAGGGCGGCAGCTCGGTGTTAGGCACCCAGCCCAGGAAGGTGACGTCGGAGCCGATGCCCAGCCCCTCGGCCAGCCGCACGAGCTCGGGCCGCTCGAATCCATCGCCCGCAAGAACCACCTGGAGATCGGGGAACCTGGGTTTCAACTGCGCCGCCGCCTCGATCAGAAAGCGAATCCCTTTCCGCGGAAACAGCTGACGGCAGGCAAAGATCATGTTTGGCCCGAAGCGCGGACTGCGGCGGTCACCGTTTTCAGCCGGACTGAAACGACGGAGGTCGGTGCCGTTGAACACGAGGTGGATGCGATCGGCGGGGGCCCCGGCCCGCAGCGCGTGCTGGCGGCAGTCCTCAGTAATCGCGGTCAGCGCCCCGGCGTGGCGCAGCGTCCAGCGCAATGCCGGACGAACGTACCACCGGGTTGGAAAATCGTAGCCCTGCTCCGGATTCACGTACACGTCACCGCCGTGCATGGTGATGATGCTGGGAACCCCGAGCTTGCGCGCGGCAAGAACCGCGGCGGGGCCGGTCGGTATCGCCCAATGCGCGTGAATCACGTCGGTCGGGCCTTCGCGGGCTTCGGCCAGGATGGCTCGGTGCTGAGCCTCGAGATAGTTCGCCATCACGGCGAGCCGGGCAAACCTTCCCAACCAGGTGACACGGCTCTGCGCGACCCGCCCATAGGTCAGGTCGGCCGGGAGCTCCAGCGGGAAGCGGACGATCCTCACGCCGTCGAAGGTGTCCTCGCGTGCCAGGG
>CAVUMU010000005.1:190000-299798 GCA_963742755.1 uncultured Gemmatimonadales bacterium | reverse complement strand
TGGGACGAAGCGGGCGGGATTTGGCAGAGTCTCGCGACCGCCGGCTTTTTCTTCCTCAAGGTCATGTTCTGGATCTTCTTCGTCATGTGGATCCGCTGGACCCTGCCGCGCTTCCGCTATGACCAGCTTATGGCGCTGGGCTGGAAGGTGCTGATGCCGCTGGCGCTGACTTACATCATGGTGGTCTGCGAGCGCCATCTACGTGATTCGCCGGATCCTTGGCATCACCGATCCGATCCACGAGGGGCTTGCCCTGTTCGGGCTCAGCGTAGTGCTTGGCCGTGCTGGTCTTCGGATTGCTCGACAGTGGCATCTTCATCAGGGGCTCGGACTCGGCAGCGAAGAAGACTCTTCAATACGCGCGCTCAACGCGCCACGGTGACGAGACTGATGGCTATCGGCATCAAGGTCATGAAGCGTCCTGAGCGCCAGGTGAGCTACGTGCGCGCCACGCTCAAGGGTATGGCACTCACCTTCAAGCACATGTTCGAGAAGAAGGTGACCATGCAGTACCCTGAGGAGAAGAGCACCAGTAGCGAACATGGGATGGGGCAGTGGAGCATTTCCCAGCGCTGGCGGGGCACCCACCGGATGCTCACCGATGAGCAGGGCCGCTTGAATGCGTGGCCTGCGAGGGCTCTGTCCCCAGATCTGCCCGGCCAATTGCATCAAGCTGGTCCCCGGTGAGGATGAACGGGGCGATCGCTATCCGTTGATCTACGAGATCGACGAGTTCCGCTGCGTATTCTGCGGGTACTGCCAGGAGGTCTGCCCCGAAGAGGCGATCCACGTGGGCGTACACTACGAGAATCCGAATATAGCCGTGACCGCTTTGTCTACGACCTGGAACGGCTGTCATCCCAGACCCATCAGGTGTCCACACTCTGGGACCCCGCGGATCCGAAGGGTCAGTAAATGACCGAAGTGGTGTTTTACCTCTTCGGCGGCGGCGATCCTCTCGGCCTCTCTGTATCGCGGGGAGACCCGCTGGCGTCGGCGCTCTGGCTGGTGTCCACGATGTTTGCGCTCGCCGCGATCTTTGTCCTGCTTGACGCCCAGTTCATTGCGGCTATCCAGGTGCTTGTCTATGCCGGCGCGGTGATGGTGCTCTTCCTCTTCGTCATCATGCTCCTCAATCTGGGACCCGCCGACTGGATGCCGGGGCCCGTGTGGCCGCCCGTTGGTGGTCGGCGGTCTTCTGGCGATCGAGCTGCTGTCGCTCCACTATTCACCTCAGCGGCTGGCCAGGAATTCTCCCAGTGGCGCACCTATAACGATCCCGACGGCGTTCGTGGCGCGCCCGACACGCAGGGGCGCCCCACTGGCGCGATCGCGTGCCGCTCCGCTGTTTCGGGTCTATCTGATTCCGTTCGAGATCACCTCCGTGCTGTTGCTGGCCGCCGTTGTAGGCGCGGTCGTGCTCGCCAAGCGGAACCTCTGATGCTGCTCGGTCCCTCCCTGGCCCTCTCAGCGATCCTGTTCAGGCTGGGTGTTGCGGGCGTGCTGATTCGTCGTAACGCCATTGTCCTCTTCATGTGCGTCGAGCTGATGCTCAACGCTGTTAACCTGACGTTTGTCGCGCTCGCCCAGTTCCACGGCGCCGGCGGCTACGTCATGGTTTTCTTCGTCATGACCGTGGCGGCGGCCGAGGCGGCGGTAGGACTCGCGATCATCCTGGCGATTTTCCGGCACACGCAGTCGGTCGATCTTGCGAACATCAACCTTCTGAGGGGCTGACGCCCCGTGATCGTCCTTGTAGCCCGTCATCCTGAGCGCCGCGAAGGATCTATGACATACTCGTGTGGCTTGCTGTCGCGTTGCCGCTGCCGGCGCCCTGATCAACGGGTCCTTGGGGCCCGTCGGCCGGCGGCCAAGTCGGCGGTCTCGTTGGTGGGCGTCGGCGTAATGCTCGGCGCCTTTGCGATCGCGCTGGGTGTTTGCTGGAGCTGTGGCTCCTCCTCCGCTCGCCCCGTAAAGGTCGTTCTGTGGCACTGGCTGCCGGTGAGCGACCGCCGAGCTGGACCTCGCGTTTAAGGTGGATCATCTGTCGTCCATCATGATGCTGATCATTACCGGCGTCGGCGGCCTGATCCACCTGTTCTCCGTCGGATACATGCAGCGACGCGGGCTACGGCCGGTACTTCGCCTACCTCAACCTCTTCGTTGCATTCATGCTGGTGCTCGTGCTCGGCTCTCACTTCCGGTGTTGTTCATCGGCTGGGAAGGCGTCGGACTCTGTTCCTACCTGCTGATCGGCTTTTGGTTCACGACGACGCGAATGCCAACGCGGGAAAGAAGGCCTTTATCGTCAACCGCATCGGCGACTTCGGGTTCTGCTCGCCATGTTCCTGATCTGGCTGGACCTGGGCACGCTCGAATATTCCGAGTAGCGCGCGCCGCGGCGGTGTTCCCGTTCGGCAGCGGCATGGCCTCCTCATTGCGCTCTGCATTTTTCTCGGGTGCACGGGCAAGTCCGCACAGATTCCGCTGTTTGTATGGCTGCCCGACGCCATGGCCGGGCCAACGCCGGTCTCAGCGCTCATCCATGCCGCGACGATGGTGACGGCGGGTGTCTTCCTGGTGGCCCGCACGTCGGCTGTTTGCGTTGGCGCCGCTCTCGAGGACGTGGTCGCCCATGGGCGCGCTGACGGCCTTTTTTGCCGCGACTATCGGCCTGCGCCAGTACGACATCAAGAAGGTGCTCGCGTACTCGACGGTATCCCAGCTGGGTTACATGTTCATCGCGTGTTGGGACCGGAGCGTTTGCCACTGGCATCTTCCACCTGGTTACCCATGCGTTTTTCAAGGCGTTGCTCTTCCTGGGCGCCGGAAGCGTGATCCACTCCATGCATCACGCCTGTCACCACGCACTCCAGGCTGACGCGCAGGACATGCGGAACATGGGCGGCCTGCAGCACGCATGCCGGCGACTTTCGCGCTCATGCTCCTGGCCACCCTGGCCATCGCGGGAGTTCCCCCGTTCGCTGGATTCTTTTCCAAAGATGAGATTCTTGCTGCTGCCTTTGCGCGCGCCACTACCAGCCGCTGTACTCTCTTCTATGCCATGGGCGTGGGGGCCGCGTTGCTCACCGCATTCTACATGGCCCGGCTGATCACCATGACATTCTTGGGCGAATATCGAACCGGGGAAAAAGCAGCGTGGCCATCTGCACGAAGCGCCCCTGGTCATGACCGGCCCACTGCTGGTGCTTGGCGTCCTGAGTGCGCCGGCGGATTGATCAACCTCCCGGCCTTCTGCTGGCGGGGAGTTGCTGGAGCACTGGCTGGCGCCGGTCACCGAGCCTGCGGCGAGGTTCTTCGCCTTGCAGATGCCGACGGGCGGACCGAGCTGTTCCTGGTGGGCGGCGCCGTGCCGGTCGGGATTCTTGGCTCTGTATGCGGGGTACCGGGCACTCAGACGGCGGACGCCTCGCGGCGGCAGAGGCGCCGGACGACGCCGGGCTGGCTCGAGTGCTCTACCGCAAGTATTACGTGGACGAATCTATGACGCGGTATTGTGCGCCCCCTCGTGTGGCTGTCCCGCATCGTACTGTGGCAGGCTATCGACCGGGCGTCGTGGATGGGGCGGCGGGCAGGAACGCCAGGCTCTCCCGGGGATTCGGCTGGCTTGGAAGCCGGCTCCAGACCGGTCAGGTCGCCTTTACGTGATCTCTTTCTGGTCGGGGCGCTGTTGATCCTCCGCGACCATAGCTCAGGTGACCCGCCATGAGCGACTTCCTTGCTTCGATCAACTACGACGTCTGGATCCTTCACGCCCTGGTCCTGTTGCCGCTCGCTGGGGTGGTGCCGGTTCTTCCTGGGCGACGAGCGCAGTGCCAAGCGGTATGGCGCTGGCCGTCGCCCTCCTCGAGTTCCTGCTCTCGGCCGGCCTCTGGTGGGCATTCGACGCCACCAAGGGTGGCATGCAGATGGTCTCGAGCGCACCATGGATCCCCCGCTTGGGTATCAGCTACCGGATAGGGATCGACGGCATCGCGCTCTTCATGGTCCTGCTGACGACCGCGATCATGCCCTTGAGCGTGCTGGCCAGCTGGCATCAGATCGAAGTAAAGCAACGCGCGTTCTATGCCCTGATGCTTACGCTCCTCACCGGGCTGGTCGGAGTCTTCCTCGCCCTCGACCTGTTTGTCTTCTACGTCTTCTTCGAAGTGATGCTCATCCCGATGTACTTCATCATCGGGATCTGGGGAGGCGCCAACCGGCTCTACGCCGCCATCAAGTTCTTTATCTACACCATGGCCGGCTCGCTGCTCATGCTGGTGGCCATCGTGGTCATGGCCTGGAAGATCGGGGCCACCACCGGCACCCTGTCGTTTGCCTACGAACATCTGCTGGAAAACGCCGGCACGCTGGGACCTGCGGCGCCCTGGCTCTTTGCCGCCTTTGCGCTGGCCTTCGCCATCAAGGTCCCGATCTTCCCGCTGCACACCTGGCTTCCCGACGCGCACGTCGAGGCGCCCACGGCGGGCAGCGTGCTGCTGGCGGCGGTCATGCTCAAGATCGGCACCTTCGGCTTCCTTCGGTTCGCGGTGCCGTTCTTTCCCGAGGTCGCCTTCTCACCCGCGTGAGCCGCCTGATGGTCGTGCTGGCGGTGATCGGCATCATCTACGGCGCGCTGGTGGCCATGGTTCAGCCCGACATCAAGAAGCTGGTGGCCTACTCCTCGGTCAGCCACCTGGGATTCGTCATGCTGGGTATCTGGGGCGCACCGTCATCAGCGTGCAGGGCGCGCTGATGGTGATGATCAGCCATGGGCATCTCGACCGGCGCGCTCTTCCTTCTGATCGGCATGATCTACGAGCGGCGGCACACCCGCCTGATCGACGCGTACGGTGGGATTGCACGGGTCATCCCCCTCTTCAGCCTGGTGCTGACGGTGGTGGCCCTTTCGTCCATCGGCCTGCCCGGGCTCAACGGCTTCGTGGGTGAGTTTCTGGTCCTGCTAGGGAGCTACGGGCCGTATCCCTGGGCCACGGGGATCGCCACGACCGGGGTGATCTTCGCCGCGGCCTACATGCTGTGGGCTCTCCAGCGCATGATCTTCAACCGGCTCGATAATCCCGAGAACGAAGGGCTCAAGGATCTCTCCCGCCGCGAGCTGGCTGTGTTGCTGCCACTCATCATCGGCATTGTCTGGCTCGGGCTCTTCCCGGGCCCGGTGCTCCGGCGGATGGAGCCAGCCACGCGGCGCTATGTGGACGCGGTGCAGCCTCATGCCGCTCCGGCTGCCGCCCGGCTGGGCGCCGCACCGGTGTCCGGGGGGAGCAGGCCATGAACCAGCTCGACATGGGTACACCGGGGGGAGCAGCCCTCGGCCTCCTCCCCGAGATTCTGCTCACCGGCTGGACTCTGGTCGTGCTGCTGGTCGTCAGCTGGCGCCACGGCACGCCGGCCGACAGCCGGCTGGCCGGCTGGCTCAGCTTTGCCGGTGTGGCGCTGAGCGGGGCCGGGCTGGCGTGGCTCTGGGCGAACGATGTCGGGCCCCTGGGCCTGGCCCAGATGATCGCGCTGGATCCCTTCCGTTATGCGGCGCTGGCGCTGGTCCTCCTCTCAGCTGGGGCTACCATTCTGCTCTCGCTTGGCTATATGGAGCGGGAGCGGCTGCTGGCCCCGGAGTACTACCCGCTGATCCTGCTGGCGACCGCCGGCATGATGTTTCTGAGCGGAGCCGAGGATCTCATTGTCCTGTTCCTCGGGCTCGAGGTCATGTCGGTGGCGGTGTACGTCCTCGCGGGGTACGACCGGGCCAACCCCTCGTCGGCCGAGGCGGCACTGAAATACTTCCTCATCGGGGCATTCGCCTCGGGCTTCCTGCTCTATGGCATTGCGCTGATCTACGGCGCCACCGGCACCACCAACCTGTTGCTGATCGGTGCCCAGCTTGCCGGTGGGGAGCTCTCGCTGATGGCGGCACTCGGCCTCGGGCTGCTGCTGATCGGCCTTGGCTTCAAAGTGGCGGCGGTGCCGTTTCACATGTGGGCTCCCGATGTGTACGACGGGTCGCCCACCCCGGTCACTGGCTTCATGGCCACGGGAGTGAAGGTGGCGGGATTTGTCGCCCTGGTGCGGGTCCTGGTCGAGGCGTTCCCCTCCGCTACTGAGGTGTGGCGGCCGGTCATCTTCTGGCTGGCGGTCGCTTCGATGGTGGTGGGCAACCTGATTGCTCTGTCGCAGCGGACCCTCAAGCGGATGCTGGCCTACAGCTCGATCGCCCACGCCGGCTATCTGCTGGCGGCGGTGTGGCCGGGCAGCCGGATGTCGGCCGGGGCCGTGCTGCTGTATCTGGCCGCCTACGTCATCACGACGCTCGCCAGCTTTGGTTTCCTGGCGGCGCTGGGCCGCGGTGGGGAGCGAGATGTGACTTACGATGACATCGCCGGCCTGGCGAGCAGGCGCCCCTGGATCGCGCTCGGGCTGCTCATCTGCATGCTTTCGCTGCTGGGCTTTCCCGGAACATTCGGGTTCATCGGTAAGTGGAATATCCTGATGGCGGTCATCGCCGAGCGCCAGGTGGCTCTCGCCGTGGTGCTGGTGCTTACCAGCGTCATCTCCGCGGGATACTATCTGCCGGTCATCATGGCGATGTATATGAAACCCGCGGCCGGCGACGAGTCCCATAAAGAGGTCCGGCTCTGGCCGGCCGCCGCCGGAGCCGTCGCGGTGTCGGTAATCGCGGTGGTGGTCTTCGGGTTCTGGCCCGCCCGGATGCTGGATCTGGCGGGGCGCAGTGCGTCTACCCTGACGCAGACCGCGACGCCCGCAGTCGGACAAAGCGTAAACAGTCAACAGTAAACGGTAAACGGGCCCAACCCCTCCGTCCCGTTTCCGTTTACCGTTCACGCAGTGAGGAAACCATGAACATCCCCAAATCCATCTTTCGCCAGTACGATGTTCGCGGTCTGGTCGACCGCGAGCTGACGCCGGAGTTTGCCCGGGCCCTCGGCCGGGCGTTTGCCAGCGTCGCGCACGAACGGCTGGCCCGGCCCGCGGTCATTGCGGTCGGACGGGACAACCGCCCCTCGGGCGATGCCCTCTCCCGAGGGGTTCGTCGAGGGATCACCGAGGCGGGGGGCACGGCGATAGACGTGGGGACGCTGCCGACCCCGGCGCTCTATTTCGCCGTCTCGGCTCTTCGCACCGATGCAGGGCTCCAGGTGACCGGCTCGCACAACCCGCCCGAGTTCAACGGTTTCAAGATGGTGCTGGCCGGCGATGCCTTCCACGGAGACGACATCCTCGGCCTGTGGGAGATCATCATGGCCGAGCGGTGGCGCTCGGGGGCCGGCAAAGAGAGCTCGGACGGATCGGTGCTCCAGCGCTACCGTGAAGGCATCATCACCCGGAACAAACTGAGGCGGCCCGTGCGCGTGGTAGTGGACTGCGGCAACGGAGTCGGCAGCCTGATCGCGGTGTCCACCCTTCAGGGTCTCGGCGCCGAAGTGACGCCGCTGTTCTGCGAGTCGGATGGACGCTTTCCCAATCACCATCCCGATCCCACCGTGCCGGAGAATCTGCGGGACCTTCAGGCGGCGGTGCGCCGGACCGGTGCCGAGCTCGGCATCGCCTTCGATGGCGATGCGGACCGGATCGGTGCCGTGGACGAGACCGGCGAGATCATCTACGGCGACCAGCTGCTCGTCATCTTCGGCCGGGACGCGGTTGAGCGGTTCGGCCCTGGCACGCCGGTGATCTTCGACGTCAAGTGCTCGGAGGTGCTGCCGGCGGCACTCACGGCTGCCGGGGCCAAACCGGTGATGTGGAAGACCGGCCACTCGCTCATCAAGGCCAAGATGAAGGAGCTCAAGGCGCCGCTGGCCGGTGAGATGAGCGGGCACATGTTCTTCGGCGGCGACTACCTCGGCTTCGACGATGCGCTGTTCGGAGCCGCGCGGCTGCTCGAGATCGTGAGCCGCCGGCCCTTCGGACTGGCCACCCATCTGGCTGACCTTCCGCGTACCTTCGCCACACCCGAGATCCGGGTGGAATGCGCCGAGGAGGAAAAATTCGGCCTGGTCGAGCGCGCCGCGGCATACTTCGGTTCCCGCTACCCGGTCAATACCATCGACGGCGTGCGTATCTCGTTCCCCAAGGGGTGGGGTCTGCTGCGGGCGTCGAACACGGGGCCGATCCTCGTCATGCGCTTCGAAGCCACAGACCCACAGGCCCGCGACGCCTACCGGGCCGAAGTAGAAGCCTTTTTGGAGAGCCAAGAGAGCGTGAGCGGGGCAGCGAAAAGCGTGAGCGGGAAGAAAGCGTGAGCGGTAAGCGGGAAAGACCGGATCCCACCGGACCAGGTCCCTCGTTCGCGGAGCCCGTCTTGAGCGAAGTCCAGGGGCTCACTCGGGATCGGGAATCCTTCTGGGGCTACCCGCTCTGCTCACCGCTCACGCTGTTGGGTTAAAGTGTCCCGTAGGGGTCGGCGGCTCACCGCCGTGCTCGCGGGGCTCGGCGCCCTGCTGTTTGTCGGCCGCTGGACCACCCTTCTGCTGGCCGACCGCTGGTGGGGCGCCGAGCTGTCGCCAGCAGCAGCCGAGTTCCTGACCGACTGGCACGTCCTCCGCCTTACGCTGGAGCTCGCCGGCTGCCTGATTGCCGGCGCCTGGTTCATCGGACATCTGCTCCTGGTCTACCGGGCAGTCGGCACGGTGCAGATCCGCCGGAATGTGGCCAACCTCGAGTTCCGCGAGGCTCTCACCCCCAGCACCCTCCTTACAGTGGCAATCGTCTCCGGGGCCCTTTTTGGTCTCCTGGTTGGGGTCGGTGCCTCCGGCTGGTGGCGTGAAGTCACTCTGGCCTGGCAGGGGGTCAGCTACCGCGTCAGCGATCCGCTCCTGGGCCGCGACCTGGGCTTCTACGTGGGCCAGCTTCCGGTCTGGCACGCCGCCCACGGCTTCCTGCTCCTGCTGATCCTCCTCGCCCTTACCGGTGTGACCGCCCTGTACCTGCTGGTGGGCGCAATTCGCTGGATCGAGCGTCAGCCGGCGATCAACGATCACGCGCGGGCTCATATCGGCTGGCTGCTGGCGGCCCTGGCTATCGCGCTGGCGTGGGGATATCTGCTGGAGCCCTACGAAGTGGTCGCGGGCTCGTCGGACCTGCTGGACGAGCCGAGCTGGCGGACCGGGCAGATCGTCTCCCCAGTGCTTGCGGGCATCGCACTCGCCGCCGCCGCGGTGTCGGCCCTGTGGGCCACCCGCCCGCGGCACACGCTCGCTCTCGCCGGCTGGATCATGCTGGGCAGTGCCTCAGTGGTTGGGCACTGGCTGTTGCCCTCGATGCACGGGGGATCGGCCGCCCGCATGGTGGAGCCTCGGGCGATGGAGCAGCTGGCGCGCATGGCGTACGGGCTCGAAGGCATGCGTGACACTCCTCTGGAGCCGATCAGCCCGCCGGCGCCGCCGGCGGTCCCCTCGCTCTGGCATCCAGAGGCGGTGGCCCGGGCCCTCCCGGCCGACTCCACTCGGCTCCTCTCTATCGATCCGGCGCTCTTGACCCGGCAGGGCAAGCACCGCCCGGTCTGGCTCGTGGTTCGCTCCTACCCCGCTGGGCGCGTTGTGCTGTCGGCGGTCTCGGACAACCGGGTAAGTCGATCTGGTGAGCCGCTCTTCCATCGCTTGAGTGACACGCTCGCTCACATCAATCCGGTCTCACTGCTTGAGCTCCCCGCCGATCTGTTGCACCCCGACGCTCCCGAGTATCGCTTGCGTCAGGCCAATGCCCCCGGTGTAGCTGTGGATTCCTGGGTCCGACGGGTGGTGCTCGCCTGGGCGCTTCAGGCCGGTGAGCTCCTCGGCAGCGTTCCCCCAGGAAGCCGAATCGATTGGCACCTCTCTCCGGAGGCTCGGCTGGTCCGGCTGGCGCCCTTTGCCGATTGGAGCGCACCGACGGCGCGGGTGATCAACGGTCAGCTGATCTGGCTGCTGGACGGCTATCTCGCTTCGGGCACGTTTCCATTGACGGGTCGGGTAACCTGGCGCGACCGCCGGGTAGGCTCGGTCCGGGCCGCGTTCCTCGGCACCGTGCATGCGGAGACCGGCGCCGTACGAGTGTTTCTCCAGCCCGGGGCCGACGCGCTGGCAGAGACCTGGGCTGGATTGTCCCGCGGTGTGGTCGAGCCAGGATCCTCCATTCCCGAGGTGGTACTTCGGGCCGCCCCGTATCCCGCCGAGCTGTTTCGGATCCAGGCGCAGGAGTTGGAGCACACGCCCTGGAATGCCGGTAGTCTCGAGGGGTCGGGGGGCCGCGCAGTCGCGGAACCTCCGCCCCCACAGGTCGGCTGGGGAGCGGACACGTCAGGACCGCTGCTGGTCTCTACCTTCGAGGCGCCGGGTGAGCGTCGCCTCAGCGCAGTGCTGGTCGGGTCCCGCGACGAGGGCCGTACCCACCTTCAGTTGGTGCGGCTCGATTCGACCACGACGCTCCCGATCAAGGTCGTGCTGGGAAACCGCTGGGCCAACTTTCCATCTTACGACGCGCTCAACGACTCGATCGCGGAAGACGGTGGGAAGCTGGAGCCGGGACCGGTTCGCCTGGACATCGGGCCCGGCGGCCTGGTGGCCTATCGGGGGTACTACGCTTTGCGTCCGCCCGGCGGGATGGCGCTGGTGTGGGTCAGCGTTGCGGCGCGAGATCGACTCGGCGCCGGTCGAACCCTCCGGGAGGCCTGGAGCAATCTGCTCGGAACCACCGTACCCGCTCCCCCGGGAACCGCGCAGTCCAGCCGCCTGGAAGAAGCCAAGCGATGGCTGGAGCTGGCGGACTCGGCGCTCAGGATCGGGGATTGGTCGGAGTTCGGCAGGGCATGGAGCACGTTGCGCAGCGTGCTGGGTTTACCTCTCGATTCGACGAGGTTCTAAGCTTGCTCGGGTCCGAGCCTGTGAGTACCGTTCGCACCGCGGTGCTGGCGCTTGGGGGAAACGCGCTGGCCCGTTCGGACGAGCCGGCTACCGTCGCTAACCAGTTTCGGCATGCCCGGGAGAGTGTCGCGCCAATCGTAGAGCTGGCCCGGCAGGGATGGCGGATCGTCATCGTGCACGGCAACGGTCCGCAGGTCGGCGATGAGCTGGTGCGGAACGAGGCGGCGCGGAAGGTTGCGGAGCCGCTGCCCCTGGGAGTCCTGGTTGCCGAGACGGCCGGCTGGATCGGGTACATGATCCAGCAGTCCCTCCAGAACGCTCTTGCCACGGCCCGGGTGCAGCGCGAGGTCGTCACCGTCATCAGTCAGACGCTGGTCGAGCGCTACGATCCGGCCCTCAGTCGCCCAACCAAGCCGATCGGCCATCCGCTGTCCGACAGGGAAGCCGCCCGCATTCGCGAGGCCGGGCGAGCGGTGGACAGGGATGGTGCTGGGGCCTGGCGCCGGATGGCCACCAGCCCGATGCCGCTCGGAGTCGTAGAGTTTCCGGTGATCAAGCGGCTGCTCGACCAGGGTACGGTGGTGATCGCTGCCGGGGGCGGCGGCCCGCCGGTGTATCAGGATCCGCTGCTTGGACTCGAGGGACTGGACGCGGTGGTGGACAAGGATCGGGTTGCCGCCATTCTTGGCAGCCAGCTCGAGGCCGAGGTGCTGATGATCCTGACCAATGTCGATGCGGTTTTCGAGGGATGGGGAACCCCTCAGGCGCGTCCCATCCGCCGGATGACCGTCGAGCAGGCGGAACAACTGATCGCGAGCGGCTCGCTCGATGCCGGCGGCATGAAACCCAAGATCGAGGCCGCCGCAGGCTTCGTGAGCCGGGGGGGCACGCGAGCCATCATCGCGCGGCTCTCCGAGGGACCAGCCGCCCTCCGCGGCGAAACCGGGACCACCATCATGAGGTCGTCGTGAATCTGCACGAATACCAGGCCCGAGCCCTGCTCAAGGCCGCCGGCATCGCGATGCTGGACGGCGATGTCGCCTCGACCCCGACCGAAGCCGAGTCTATCGCGCGCCGCCTGGGTGGCCCGGTCGTAATCAAGGCGCAGGTGCACTCGGGAGGGCGGGGTAAGGCCGGTGGGGTGAAGCTGGCGCGTAACCCCGGCGAGGCGCTCGATCATGCGGCCGAGATCCTGGGGATGAGCATTAAAGGGCTCGAGGTGCACAAGGTGCTCGTGGTTCCCGCCGCGGATATTGCCACCGAGAGCTACCTCGGTCTCATCATGGATCGAGAGACGCAGCGGCCGGTGTTCATGGTAAGCTCCGCCGGAGGTATCGACATCGAGGAGGTGGCCGCCAAGACCCCGGAGAAGATCCTGCGGCTGCCGGTCGACCCCACATATGGGCTGCTCCCCCACCAGGCCCTCACCCTCGCGTTCGCGCTGTACAGTGACTTCACCCAGGTCAAGGCGGCGGCCCGGATCATGGAGCAGCTCTACTCCGTCTTTACCGGCAACGGCTGCTCCCTGGCTGAGATCAACCCGCTGGTAACCACGCCGAGCGGCCAGGTGCTGGCCCTGGATGCCAAAGTCGTCATCGATGACAACGAGCTGTTCTGGCGGCCGGACCTCGGCCTGCTGCGCGATGACACCGCCGAGGAGCCGAGCGAGGCTGCTGCGCGGCGGGCCAACCTTTCCTTCATCAAGCTCGAGGGGAATGTCGGTTGCGTGGTGAACGGCGCTGGTTTGGCGATGGCCACCATGGACCTGGTGAAATACTACGGCGGCGAGCCGGCCAATTTCCTGGATATCGGTGGAAGCTCCAACCCGGAAAAGGTTATCAGCGCGCTGAAGATCATCACCAGCGATCCTAACGTGAAGGCGATTCTCTTCAACATCTTTGGCGGGATCACCCGGACCGACGACGTGGCCAACGGCATCGTGGCCGCCACCCGGCAATTCAAGGTCAAGCTGCCCATCGTCATCCGGCTGACCGGCACCAATGAGACCGAGGCAATCAAGATCCTCGAGGCGGTGGGCATGCGGGCGCTGAGCGACATGGATCAGGCGGTGGAACAAGTGGTTCGCCTGGCCCGGGAGGCCGCGTGAGCATTTTCATCGACCGGAAGACCCGGCTTGTGGTTCAGGGGATTACCGGGCGCGAGGGCGCCTTCCATACCCGCCAGATGCTGGAATACGGAACCACGGTGGCGGCCGGCGTGACCCCGGGGAAAGGTGGGCAGAAATTCGAGGGCAAGGTGCCCATCTTCAACACCGTGGCCGAGTCGGTTCGCGCCACCCAGGCCAACTGCTCGGTGATCTATGTGCCGCCGATGGCCGCGGCCGGAGCGATCTTCGAGGCGGTTGACGCTGGGGTGCCGCTCATCGTGTGTATCACCGAGGGAATCCCGGTGATGCACATGAGCCGGGTGATGCCGTTCGTGCGGTCCCGGGGTGCGCGGCTCATCGGGCCGAACTGCCCGGGGCTCATCACGCCGGGCGAAAGCAAGGTCGGGATTATTCCGGGCAACATCTGCGCATCGGGGCGGGTGGGGCTCGTGTCCCGGAGCGGAACCCTGACTTACGAAGTGGTGAATCATCTGACCCGCAGCGGCATCGGCCAGAGCACCTGTGTCGGCATCGGCGGGGATCCCATCATCGGCACCGACTTTATCGACTGCCTCCGGGCCTTCCAGGAGGATCCGGGCACCGACGCAATCGTTGTTATCGGTGAGATTGGCGGGACCGACGAACAGAACGCCGCGGCCTTCGTGAAGCAGAAGGTGACCAAGCCGGTCATCGGCTTTATCGCGGGGCAGACCGCGCCGAAAGGACGACGGATGGGGCACGCCGGGGCCATCATCTCCGGATCATCCGGGACGGCGGAAGAAAAGGTGGCAGCGTTCGAGGCCGCCGGCATCGGCATCATGCGGCGCCCGGTTGACGTCGTGGCGCTGCTCAAGTCCAGGCTCTAGTTCACCGCACTCAGGAGACATCGTGGCAGCGACCCTCACCCTCGGTATTGTGAAGCCCGACGCGGTGGCGACCGGCAAGACCGGCGCCATCGTCGCCCACCTTCAGAAGGCTGGCTTCTTCGTCCGGGCTGCCCGGCTGGTGCGGCTCACCCGGGCCCAGGCCGCGGCATTTTACGCCGTCCACGTGGGGCGCCCGTTTTACGCCGAGCTGGTCGAGTTCATGACCAGCGGGCCCTGTCTCCCCATGGTACTCGAGCGCGACGATGCCGTCGCCCAGATGCGGAACGTCATCGGTGCCACGGACCCCGCCGAGGCGGCGCCGGGCACCGTTCGGAAGCTCTTTGCCGAGTCCAAGGGACGGAATGCCATTCATGCGTCGGATAGCGCCGAGAACGCGGCCCGTGAGGTCGCCTTCTTCTTTACGGAAGGCGAGTTAGCCCAGCTGTGGGGAAAAGCGTGAGCGGGGAAGAAACCGCGTGAGCGGGGAGGGAAAAGCGTGAGCGGGGGGTTGGGTTCGGACCGAAAATTGTCATCCTGAGCAAAGGGAAGGATCTGGCCTCGAGTCCCAGGTGGCGGCTGCCGGGTTCCAAGAGATGGTGATGACATGTTGTTCCCGCTCACGCTGTTTTCTCCCCGCTCACGCGGTTTCGTCCCGCCTTGTTGTCTTGCCCTATCTCGTTGTCCCTGCTACTTTAAGCGGCTATGCTGCGAGTAGACATACGGGATCTTCAGCGGGGCCCGGTCCGGACCGTGGGAGAGCTGCAGCCCGACGATCCCGCGTTCCAGGGCCTGGATCTGAACTTGATCGGTCCGGTGGCCGTAACTGGACAGCTTCAGGCGACCAACCAGGGCGAATACCTGTGGCGGGGCACGATCCAGGGCGCGATGCAGAGCGAGTGCCGTCGCTGCCTTGCCGACGTCCGCACCGAACTGGACATCGACGTGAATGCCGCCATCTTCAGCACCGATCCAGAGGCGGCGGACGATCCCGATTTCTATCCGCTGCTGGAGCGCGCCTCGCATATCGACATCCGGGACGTCGCGCGGGAAGAGTTGGCTCTGGCGGCGCCCGCCCGCTTGTTGCTCTGCCGGGAAGACTGTGCCGGCCTCTGTCTCACCTGTGGAGCGGACCTGAACGCGGGACCCTGCGGTTGCGCCGCGCCCGCCGAACCTGTTCGAGGATCTAATGGCAGTTCCGAAGCGTCGAACCTCTAAGGCCCGGAAGCGCTCGCGTCGCGGGCACCACATCGCGGCCAGCGTCCGCCCCCAGGCGTGTCCCCGGTGCGGCTCTCCCAAGCTCTCGCATCGCGTCTGCGATTCGTGTGGCTACTATCGGGGAAAGAAGCAGGTTGAGGTCGAGGACGCCTGAGGGTGATTCGCGTGGCGGTGGACGCTATGGGGGGCGACACCGCCCCGCAGGCGGAGATCGCCGGCGTGGTGCAGGCCCTGACCTTGCTGCCCGGCAAATTTACCATCCAGTTGGTGGGTCGCCCCGAAGTTATCCGCGCCGAGCTCGCCAAGTATCCTGAGGCCGACCAGGGCCGCATAGAGCTTCACGACGCGGCCGAAGTCATCGGCATGGCCGAGAAGCCGCTCGCCGCCGTCCGCAGGAAGCCCAACTCAAGCATCGTCATCGGTCTCGGCCTGCAGAAGGCCGGACGCTCCGACGCGTTTGTGTCCGCCGGCAACACCGGCGCCATTCTCGCCGCCTCGACCATTCTGCTGGGCCTGCACGACGGGGTGGAACGGGCCACCGTGGCTACCCTGTTTCCGACCTTGACCCAGCCGGTGCTCGTGCTCGATGGCGGAGCGAACGTCGACTGCTCGGCCCGCGAACTGGTGAACTTTGCGTACCTCGGCAGTGTCTACATGCGGGATGTGCTGCGCCGGCCCAGCCCGACCGTAGCACTCCTCAACGTGGGGGAGGAGGAAGAGAAGGGCAATGCCATCACCCGGGAGGCCCACGGCCTCCTCAAGCGCAGCGCCGGACTCCATTACGTCGGCAACATCGAGGGGCGTGACATCGTGGCCGGACACCACAAGTTCGGCATGCTGGACGTGGTGGTGTGTGACGGGTTCGTGGGGAATGTAGTGCTCAAGTTCTATGAGTCGGTCGCCCGCCTGTTCGTCGGGCTGGTCAAGCAGCAGCTCCCGGAGATGCTCCACCGGGTCGAGATGAAGGAGCTGTTCCGCATTCTCGACTATTCCGAATACGGCGGCGCTCCGCTCCTCGGCGTCAAGGGTGTCTCGATCATCTGTCACGGCGCCTCTCCCGCCAACGCGATCAAGAACGCCGTGCGAGTCGCGGTGCAGTCGGTGGAAGCCGACCTGAGCAAGCACATCGGCGCCGAGTTCGCCCAGCGTGAAGCAGCAGCCCAGACATGATGCAGCGCCCCTTTGCCGAGATGGCCAGCATCGGGGTTGCCGTTCCGCCCGGCGTCCTGACCAACGCCGATCTCACTCGGACGCTGGATACCTCCGATCAGTGGATCGTGGAACGCACCGGGATCCGGGAGCGCCACATTGCCCGGCCGGAGCAGTCGGTTGCCATGCTGAGCCAGGAAGCCAGCGAACAGGCGCTGGAGCGAGCCGGCCTTACCGCCATGGACCTCGATGCCATCGTGCTGGCCACCGCTACGCCCGATCGCCTGCTTCCGTCTACGGCGTGCGACCTCCAGGCCCTGCTCGGCGCCGACAAGGCTGCCGCCTTCGACATCTCGGCGGCCTGTCCCGGGTTCGTATTCGCGACCACTGTCGCCGAGGGCCTCATTGCCTCCGGGCAGAGCGAGACGGTGCTGGTGATCGGCGCCGAGAAACTTTCCACCATCACCGACTTCCAGGACCGCTCCACCGCAATCCTGTTTGGCGATGGCGCGGGCGCCGCGATCGTCCGGCGGAAAACCGGCACCAATGGCCGGGGGATCCTGTCCACCTTCCTGAAGTCGGACGGGAATCTGGCGCCGCTGCTCTACCGACCGGGCGGCGGCGCCGCCGATCCGATCAGCGAAAAGGTCGTCTGTGAGCGCTCGCACTACATGAAGATGGCCGGGCGCGAAGTGTTCAAGGCTGCGGTCCTCGCCATGGCCGAGGCATGCGATGAGGCGCTGCAGCGCGCTGGTGTAACCGCCGACGAGGTCGATCTCTTGATCCCGCATCAGGCCAACGTCCGGATCATCGAGGCCACGGCCAAGCATGCCGGGATGTCCATGAACAAGGTGATGGTCAACGTGGATCGCTTCGGAAACACGTCCTCCGCCTCCATTCCGTTGGCGCTGGACCAGGCCATCACCGAAGGCAGGGTAAAGCCTGGCTCGCTCCTCCTTCTGGTGGCGTTCGGGGCTGGGTTTACCTGGGGCAGCACCGTCATCCGGTGGTGACCGTGGTGATGTGTCCCGGGCAAGGGGCACAAAAGGTCGGCATGGGCAAAGACCTGGCGGAGCGATTCCCGGCGGCCAGGGATACGTTCGCCGCGATCGATGAAGCGCTGGGCACCGCCCTCTCCGGTCTCATGTGGGAAGGCCCCGAGGAAGAGCTGACCCTCACCCACAACGCCCAGCCCGCCATCCTGGCCCATTCCGCCGCGGTGCTCGCGGTGATTCGACACCGGCTGGGCTCACCTGGTGCGGGGGCAGGTCACAGCCTGGGGGAGTACAGCGCGCATGTCGCCGCCGGGACTCTGAGCGATGTCGAGGCCGCCCGTCTGGTGCGCCGGCGGGGGGAGCTGATGCTCGAGACCGGTCGCCGCCGGCCCGGCACCATGGCGGCCGTGCTCGGCCTGGCTACGGCCGAAGTCCAGGCCGCGTGCGACGAAGCCTCGGGCCCCGATGGCCTGGCGGTTCCCGCCAATCTCAATTCCCCTGACCAGACCGTGATCTCCGGTGATCCAGTTGGGGTAAGCCGGGCAGGGGATGGCTGTAAGGCTCGCGGTGCCAAGCGGGTCATCCCCCTGAACGTGAGCGGCGCATTTCACTCGCCCCTCATGGCCCCGGCCGTGGACGGGCTACGCGAGGCCCTGGCCGAGGCAACCTTTGCCGACCCCACCTTCCCCGTCATCGCGAATGCGAGCGGCGAAACCCTGCGTACCGGTGTCGACGCCAAGCGGCTCCTGGCGGATCAGCTGACCGCGCCGGTACGGTGGGTGGCCTGCATGCAAGCCGCGGCCGAGCTCTGTCCCGAGGCGACCTTTATCGAGATGGGGCCGGGCGCGGTGCTGTCCGGTCTGCTCAAGCGGATCGTGCCGGGGTCCAAGTCGATCACGCTGGGAACCGCGGACGAAGTGGAGAGGTTTCTCCGGTGAGGGAGATTGACCTCTCCGGCAAGACCGCCTTCGTCACCGGCAGCACTCGCGGAATCGGGCTGGCCATCGCCCAGGCCCTGTACGGCGCAGGGGCCAAGGTCGCGGTGGTGGGCCGCGATCTGGAGCGCGCCCGAGCAGTGGCTACCAGCCTCGGGGAGCGAGCCACCGGCGTGGCCTGCGACGTAGCGAAAGCGGATCAAGTCGAAGCCGCGGTTGCCGTGGCCGAGAAGGCACTGGGTCCGATCGACATCCTGGTCAACAACGCCGGAATCACCCGGGATAATATTCTGCTCCGGCTCACCGACGACGACTGGGACGCGGTGCTCGATGCCAACCTGAAGGGTGCCTTCATTGCCATCCGGGCCACCATCAAGGGCATGATGAAGCGCCGCGCCGGGCGAATCATCAATATCACCAGCATCGTGGGCTTGATTGGGAACAAAGGGCAGGCAAATTACGCGGCGAGCAAGGCCGGGCTCATCGGCCTCACCAAGTCGGTTGCCAAAGAGTACGCGAGCCGGAATATTCTGGCCAACTGCATCGCTCCAGGTTTTATCGAGACCGACATGACCGATGCCTTGCCCAAGGAAGCGCGGGACACATTATTAGAGCAGATCGCCCTGGGCCGCCTGGGCCGGCCCGAGGACGTCGCAGGGACCGTGCTGTTTCTGGCTTCCGATCTGGCGGAATACATCACTGGCCAGGTGCTGGTCGTTGACGGGGGAATGGTGATCTGAGACGGGCCCGCAATCTTCAATCGAGGACGACATGAGCAACGTGGAAGAAAAGGTCAAGGATATCATTGTCGAAGAGCTCGGCGTCGAGCGCGAGAAGCTGACGAACGACGCCAGCTTCATGGAGGATCTCGGCGCAGACAGCCTCGATACCGTGGAGCTCGTCATGGCCTTCGAGAAGGAGTTCGACATCGATATCCCCGACGAAGAGGCGGAGAAGCTCCGTACCGTCGGCGATGCCATGACGTACCTCCACGAAAAGATTGGGAAGTAGCTTGGAGCATCGTGTCGTCGTCACCGGCCTCGGGCTGGTGACGCCAGTCGGAACTGACGTCGAGTCGACCTGGCAGGGGCTCCTGGCCGGACGGTCGGGAGCGGCTCCGATCACGAAGTTCGACGCCTCGAACCAGCGGGTGCGGTTCGCCTGCGAGGTCAAGGGCTTCGATCCGCTCCAGTACATCGACCGTAAAGAGGCTCGGCGCTATGACCTCTTTGCCCAGTTCGCGTTGGCCGCCGCCCATCAGGCCGTCACCCAGGCGGGGCTCGAGGGACGGTTCCCCTCGCCCGAACGAACCGGTGTCGTCATCGGCAGCGGGATCGGCGGGATGCAGACCTACGAAGAGAACTGTTCCCTCTACCTGACCAAGGGACCCGACCGGGTCTCGCCCTTCTTCGTGCCGATGTTCATCCCTGACATTGCCGCCGGCCTCGTATCCATCCGCTATGGGCTCAAGGGGCCGAACTTCGCCACCGTATCCGCCTGTGCTTCCTCGGCTCACGCCATCGGCGAGTCCTTCAACATGATCCGCCGCGGCAGCGCCGATGCCATGGTCACCGGCGGCGCCGAGGCAGCCATCACCGGCCTCACGGTGGCTGCGTTCGCCAACATGAAAGCGCTCTCCAGCCGGAATGACTCGCCGGAGACGGCGAGCCGGCCGTTCG
This sequence comes from uncultured Gemmatimonadales bacterium, assembly GCA_963742755.1. Lineage (GTDB taxonomy): Bacteria > Gemmatimonadota > Gemmatimonadetes > Gemmatimonadales > GWC2-71-9 > CAVVWJ01. The sequence goes on along the minus strand of CAVUMU010000005.1, from coordinate 279,975 downwards.
ATCGGGACCGGGACGGCTTCGTCCTCGGCGACGGTGGCGCCATGGTGGTGCTGGAAAGCCTGGAACACGCCGAGCGGCGGGGAGCCCAGATTCTGGGCGAGGTGCTCGGCTACGGTGCCAGCGCGGATGCCTACCACATCACCTCACCGGCCGAGAACGGCGAGGGCGCACAGCAGGCCATGCGCAGCTGCATCGAAGACGGCCAGATCGATCTCAAGGATGTGGGGTACATCAACGCCCACGGTACCTCGACGCCTCAGGGAGACATCGCGGAAACTGAGGCGGTCAAGGCGGTGTTCGGCGAGCAGGCGCGGAAACTGGTATTTGGATCCACCAAGTCCATGACCGGCCACCTGCTCGGTGCGGCCGGCGCCCTCGAGTTTGCCGCCAGCCTACTGTCGGCAACCTGCGGTGTGATCCCACCCACTATTAATCAGTTTCACCCTGACCCCAAGTGCGACCTCGACTCGGCTCCCAACCGCAAGGTCGAGCGCAAAGTTGACGTGGCCCTCTCGAACTCCTTCGGTTTCGGCGGCCACAACGTCACCCTCGCCGTGAGGCGTTGGGAGGCGTAGCGATTCCATGGAGTCTGGGCTCGGTCGCCCGGCGTCCCAGATGTAGGCGTTCCTCGAGGTACCGAGTGACCGCCTCAACCTCCAGCTGAACCCCCGCAAGCCCCACATAACCGTCGGGACGCAGAAGGTAGAAGGCGATCCGAGGGATCCGGCCCCGCGCGAGCTCCCGATGATTGACGGGATTATTCGGCACCAGGTAGGTGCGCAGCAGGTCTCCCAGTCCCGGCACACCACCCGGAGGGGCAGGCTGCCCGATCACGATCAGGGTGAATCGGGTATCGTCGAGCTTTTGGTAGAGATCCTCGGGCGCGCTGCCCGCGGAGAGCTTGAGCCGCAGCCAGGGAAAGCGATCCCCCGCCCGGGGAGCTTCGGCTGGCAGGCCCGGCAGGTTCTCCGACAGACGGCTGTTGGGGTAGCGAATGCCGGTCTGAGAGATAATCAGGAACGCGAGCTTTCGGATCCTTTCGATTCGCATCGCAAGCGCCAGGATCTTCGGAGCGACCCGGGTCCGAACAAACCCTGCCACCGGGCTGTCGGAAATGACGAGCGAAAACGCCCGGTCGGTCGTGCTCAGCAGCGCCTGGGCCACCGGAATGCGCTCCCTCTCGTAGGAGTCGAGCAGCGCCGGATCCGCGCCGCCCGACGCAACGAGCGCCAGCTTCCAGCCCAGGTTGTAGGCGTCCTGAAGGCCGGTATTCATGCCCTGCGCACCCACCGGGCTGTGGATGTGCGCCGCGTCGCCCAACAGGAAGCAACGGCCCTCACGAAAGCGCTCGGCACGGCGGTGATGAATGCGGTAGGTGGAAAACCAGCTGCAGCCCCGAAACGTCAGCCCCGCTCCCGCTTCTTTCCGGATCGAGGGAATCATCTCGTCCAGCGTCAGGTCGTCTCTCCCCCGAAGTTCCCGCTGGTACAATCCCGACTACCCGCCAGTGATCGGTGCCGCGCATCGGGAAGAACAGGTGGAACCCCTTGCGCCACAGATACACGTTGAGCTCGTCTGGTATCATCGGGCCCGTCATTACCGTGTCGGCGACGAAGAACACGTCCTCATAGGGCGCGCCCTGAAACGCGATGCGGTTCAGGTCGCGCACCGCACTGCGCGCTCCGTCGCATCCGGCCACCCACGCGGCCCTGACTTCCCGGACTCCGCCGTTCGGCTGCTTCAGCTGGGTGGTGACTCGGTCACCTTCCCCCGTCAGGCCCACAAGCTCAGTGTTCCACTCAACCGATATGCCCTGCCGGTCTAAAGCCTCGCCCAGCAGCCGTTCGTTGTCGTCCTGGCCCAGGATAAGGAGAAAGGGATACGGACTCAGATCGCGCCCGATGTCACCGACCGGAACTCGGGCTGCCCGCCGCCCATGGGCCCACATGTTCGCACCGGTGGTGCGTTTGCCGAGCTCGAGCGCTTGGTGGATGATGCCGAGATGCGAGTAGATCTCGAGAGTGCGAGCCTGCACGCCGAGGGCTCTCGTCTGGAGTGACGGGCCGGCGTGTCGGTCTACGATGCGCGTGGGCACGCCGCGCCGCGCGAGTTGATTCGCGAGCATCAGCCCGGTCGGCCCGGCTCCGACAATCAGGACGTCGGTATCCATGGAACTCCCTCCGGCGGGTGAACCCCGTCTAGGGGCGGGTTACACGTCTATGGTACCTCCCCGCCGCACGGCGTCAATGACGTCGCCATATCCTCGATCCGATCCGAAGCTCTGGAGGCCGCATCCTTACCGGTATACATTCCTAGGGCTGTTAGTTTCGGCACTCCAAGGAGATACGATGTCTGGCGGGATCGACCTGGCGCGCCTGCGTGACCCTCTACTGCGCCCTATTGCCGAGAAGGTGAGCCGGGGCGAGCGTCTCGATGCCGGGGATGCTTTGCGCCTTTACGGGACCTCGGATCTGCTTGGCCTGGGGACCATGGCCGATTACGCCAACCGGAGCCGGAATGGCGACCGGGTCTTCTTTTCGGCCAACCAGCACATCAATCCCACCAACGTCTGCATTCTCCGCAACACCTGCACCTTCTGCTCTTTCGCGCGGATGCCGAAGGAGGAGGGGGCCTACACCAGGTCACTCGAAGAGGTCTTTCACGAGGCAGCGCAGGCAACCGGCATGCCTACCCGGGAATTCCATATCGTCGGGGGACTGCACCCCAAGCTCCGGCTGAGCTACTACACCGACCTGATCCGGGGACTCAAGGAACGGCACCCCCACGTCCACATCAAGGCGCTCACCGCGGTCGAGATCGCCCACCTGGCGCGGATCGAGAAGATCTCCGAGCGGGAAGTGCTCCTGGCCATGAAGGAAGCAGGCCTCACCAGCCTGCCGGGCGGCGGAGCGGAGGTGTTCAGCACCGCAGTGCGGGCCACGATTGCGGAGCGAAAGCTTACCGGCGAGGAGTGGCTTCGGGTACATCGCGTGGCGCACGAGCTCGGGATTCCCACCAACTGCACCATGCTCTACGGCCATGTCGAGACGGCCCAGGATCGGATCGAGCATCTCAGCATGCTGCGGGCATTACAGGACGATACCCGTGGCTTCCTGACGTACATCCCGCTGGCCTACCATCCCGATCACAACGAGCTGGGGGAGGAGATGGGCCGGGTGGGCACCGCAACGACGGGCTACGAGGACCTCAAGAATATCGCCGTGGGGCGGCTGTTCCTCGACAATATTCCGCACGTCAAGACCCACTGGCCCATGGTCACGCCGTTCCTGTCGCAGATCGCGCTCAGCTTCGGCTGCGACGATGTCGAGGGCACCGTGGTCTATGAGCGGATCTATCACGAGGCCGGCGCGCACACCGACATGGGTCTGCCGTACATGGACCTGGTTCGGCTGATTCGGGGGGCAGGGAAGGTGCCGGTGGAGCGCGACAGTCTGTATCGGGCCGTTCGGGAGAGCTTCGACGACCCACCTCCGGAAGGGCCTGACCTCCGGTCCTCTGCTCCCCGGGAAGGCCTCTCACTACCGGTGGTTCACGCGGCATGAGGCTCGGGCGCATTCCCTGGATCAACTGCTACCCGATCTACGGCGCGATCGATCGCGGGCTGGTCAGCATGCCGGCGGAGCTCGTCTCCGGCACCGCGTCCGAGCTCAACGATCTGCTCGCGGCCGGGGCATTGCAGGCGAGCGTGGTCTCGGCGGTGGAGTACGCCCGCAACGCCGCGGCGTACCATCTGCTACCCGACCTGGCCATCACCTGCGATGGCCCGGTCCACAGCGTGGCGCTCTTTTCCAAGCGGCCGGTGGAGGACCTGTCCGGCTGCACCGTGCTGGTCACCGCGTCCTCCCGAACCTCGGTCCTCCTGCTCGAGCTGCTCTGCCGTCACCGCTGGGGCATTAGTCCGCACTTTGCTACCGCCCGGGCCGAAGCACCCGATCTGAAGACGCTCGCAGGTTTGCCGCACGAGGCGGTTCTGGTCATCGGGGACGCCGCCCTCCATTTGTCAGGCCAAGCCACCTACCCAGTGAGGCTGGACCTGGGCGCCGAGTGGAAAGCCTGGACTGGCCTGCCCTTCGTATTCGCGGTCTGGGCGGCTCGCCGGGAAGTACCGGCCGCAGGAGTCCGCGTGGTGCACCAGCAGCTGCTGGCCTCCCGGGCGTGGGGCCTGGCCAATCTCGATCTTCTCGCCGCCGCCGCCGCGCAAAACACTGGAGTCTCCGAGGCGGTCTGCCGAGCCTACCTGGGCGACCTGGACTATGCCCTGTCGTATCGCCACCTGGCCGGATTGACGGATTTCTTCCGCCGGCTGGCGCAGGAAGGAGTGGTACCGGATGGATCGCTCTCGTTTATCTCGGCTGCGTAGCAAGGAGTTGACGCTGTGAGTGTTGTAGATCGCACCTCAAGTGAATTCTCGGAGTATCTGGAGCTCTACGAGCGGGCCAGCCTGCTGGAGCTTGGCCACCTGGCCGACGCCGAGCGGTGGCGCCAGCATCCGGAGAATGTGGTCACCTACATCATCGATCGGAACATCAACTACACCAACGTCTGCGTGGCCGATTGCAAGTTCTGCGCATTCTATCGCCGGCCGAAGGACAGGGAAGGGTACGTGCTCAGCTTCGAGCAGATCGGCGCCAAGATCGATGAGTGCAAGGCCATCGGTGGGGTGCAGATCCTGCTGCAGGGCGGGCACAATCCCTACGTCCCGTTCGACTGGTATCTCGAGCTGATGCGCTATATCAAGCAGCATCACCCGATTCACATTCATGGCTTCTCCCCCTCCGAGGTGGTCTTCTTCAGCGAGCGCTTCGGCCTGCCGGTGGCCGACGTGGTCCGTGAGCTCCGGGCCGCCGGGCTCGACAGCATCCCCGGAGGCGGAGGAGAGATCCTGGTGGACTCGGTGCGGGAGCGCGTGGCCAGGAAGAAGGCGCAGACTGAGGAGTGGCTGGGCGTGCAGGAGGAGGCGCACCGGCAGGGAATGAAGACCTCGGTCACCATGATGTATGGCCTGGGCGAGAGCAACGCCGACCGGATCGAGCACCTGCTGCGGGTCCGCGAGCTCCAGGCCCGGACCGGTGGCTTCACCGCCTTTATCTGCTGGCCGCTCCAGCCGGAGGGCACCGAGATGGCCGCGCAGCCCAAGACCGACGCGATCGCGTACCTCCGGACGCTGGCGATGGGGCGGATCATCTGTGACAACGTTCCCAACCTGCAGTCGTCGTGGGTGACCATGGGACTCAAGGTGGGGCAGGTGGCGCTCCGATTTGGAGCCAATGACTTCGGCAGCCTGATGATGGAGGAGAATGTCGTCTCCTCGGCGGGCACTACTCACCGGGCCACCATCGAGGAGATGGAACGCTCCATCCTGGATGCGGGTTACGAGGTGCGGCGACGCCGTCAGGACTACTCGATCATCGACCAGCCGGCCACCGTGGCCGCATGACCCGCGTTGGAATCGGCTACGATTCGCATCGATTTGTGGCGGGCCGCCCGCTGATCCTCGGTGGGGTCACGATACCGCACGCTCGCGGCCTCGCCGGCCACTCCGATGCCGACGCCGTGGCTCATGCGCTGACCGACGCTATTTTGGGGGCCGCCGCCGCTGGCGACATCGGCCAGCTGTTTCCGGATACCGATCCACAGTGGAAGGACGCAGACTCGATGGAGCTGCTGCGCACCGCACACGATCTGGTACGGGGGCGAGGCTACGCGCTGGCTCAAGCCGATCTCACCATCATCTCCGAGCAGCCGAAGCTGGGCCCCCACCTCGGTAGCATGGCCGCCTCACTGACCGCCCGGCTGGGGGCCCCCCCGGGTTCCGTGAGTCTCAAAGCCAAAACGAACGAGGGAATGGGATTCATCGGCCGGGGAGAGGGCATCGCGGTGATCGCGGTTGCCACCCTGGAGGCGCGCTGATCGAATCGCTGCTGGCGTGGCTGTCGCAATTGCCGCCCGCCGCCGTCTACGCCGTTCTTGCACTGCTCGCCGCGGTGGAGAACGTCATTCCGCCGGTCCCGTCCGACGCCGCGGTTGGGCTGGGTGCGTTCCTGACGAACCGGGGCCTCACCACACCTGTGGGTGTCTTTGCCGTCACCTGGTCAGCCAACCTGGCTGGAGCCGCTGCGGTCTACTTTGCATCCCGGCGCTATGGTCGCCGCCTCTTTGCCACCAAGCTCGGGCGCCGGCTGCTCACCCCCCGGTCGCTCGCGGTGATCGAGCGGGAGTATCTCCGTTTCGGTGTGGCGGGCATCTTCTTCAGCCGATTTCTTCCCGGCTTCCGCGCAGTGGTGCCTCCGTTTGCCGGTCTGGTGCGACTCAGCCCGGTACGGACTTTGGTGCCGATGGCACTGGCCTCAGCGATCTGGTACGGGGGCATCACCATTCTCGGTACGGTGATCGGCTCCGAGTGGGAGCGTATCAACCGGATCATCACCGGCGTGAATCGGACCCTCGGTATCGCTGGCGCGGTGATCATCGTCGGTGGGCTGGTGTGGTACCTGCTGCGCCGGCGACGCCGGCAGCGGGAGCGAGTGTGGCACGCCACTGAGGAGGCCCTGGATCCCACCGGTCCATCGTTCCTGGCGGGATCCGACATCATGGAAGGAACCGCTCGTGAAGCGGCGGCCTTACTGGTTCTCGAGCTGGCGTATGCCGATCACGCCCTGACACCCGCCGACCGGGAGCTCGTCGCGTCCCACCTGCGCGATCGTTGGGGCCTGCCATCATCGGAGAACCCACCTGCACCCGAACCCGAGCACGAGCGCCGGACCCGCTTCGTGGAGTACGCTCGACGTCTCGGGCAGCGGTTCGGACAAAAGGAACGATTGGCCCTGGTCGAGCGGATGTGGCACGTGGCGTTCAGTGACGGGACCATCGGGCTTCACGAGGAGCGGCTGATGCTGCTGGCGAGAGAGCTGCTGGGCATCGACCAGGACGATCTGGTCGAGGTGCGTGAGCGGCTCCAGACGCCGAGCCCACCGTGACGGTACGGGAGCTTCGGTCCCAGATCGATCGTGACTTCTGGCTTGAAGGCTTTCGCGATTTTCTGGCGCTCGAGGCGGGGCACAGTGCCAACACCGTTGAAGCGTATATGCGAGATCTCCGGCGACTGGGTGAGTTCGCCATCTCGCGTGGCGTGCGCGACCCCAACCGTCTGACCCGCTCCCTCCTGCGCGATTTCGTCTACCTGCTGAAGGACCTGGGCCTGAGCCCGGCCTCCATTCGGCGCGGGGTGTCGGCCATCCGCACCTACTTCGGATTTCTGCTGGGAGAGGGTCGGGTCAATGAGGATCCCAGCGACCGGCTGGAGAGCCCCCGCCGGGGGCGCGTGCTCCCCGACACGCTGAGTGTCCAGGAGGTCGAGGCGCTGCTGGCGGCACCCAACCTGGAGCAGCCGCTGGCCTGGCGCGACCGCGCGCTGCTGGAGCTGGCCTACGGGGCCGGACTCCGTGTCTCCGAGCTGTGCGGACTGGGCCTGACCGACCTGCTGCTGGCGGAGAACCTGGTGCGCATCTTCGGCAAGGGCGGGAAGGAGCGGCTGGTGCCCATCGGCCGGAGCGTGATCGGCGCGGCCTCGGTGTACCTGCACCAGATGCGCCCAGTCCTCGACAAGGGGATGAGCAAGAACCGGGTATTACTCAACGCACGGGGTGAGCCGCTCTCGCGGGTCGGAGCATGGGGGGTAGTTCGCCGTGCCACCCAGCGCGCCGGGATTACCAAACGCGTTACCCCGCACACCCTGCGGCACAGCTTCGCCACCCATCTGCTCGAAGGCGGCGCAGACCTCCGGGCGGTGCAGGAGATGCTGGGACACGCGGACCTCTCCACCACCCAGATTTATACCCACGTCGACCGGGAGTACCTCCGCTCGGTGCATAAGCAGTTCCATCCCCGCGGCTGACACGGTGGGAATGCGTCCGCTAGGTTCCTCCTGCGTTTGCGCGGTTGGTGGAGGCGTGCCGCGTATCAATTTCACTGTCATACGATCCAACCTCGTGACCTTCGTGACCTTCGTCCCTTCGTAGTAAAGGCGCGTCGGCAAACTCTTCTTGCCACCACAGGTTGGCCCACCCTCCCCCAGTGAGCTAGCTCACCTCTGAAATCAGCCTGGGCGAGTATGCTGTTTCGTACTCCAACGGCCTACCAACGGATGACCCCAGGAGGAACGGACATGAGGCAGATCACCTGTGCCGCTGCGGCGGTGCTGATGGCCACTGCATTGGCTTGCAGCCCCCGCGATCGTCAGGAGACGGCGAGCAACCTCGATTCAGTCGCCACGGACATTCGCGATGAGACTCGGGAAGGAGCGGCGGAGGTCCGGGAAGAGGCCCGTGAGGTCCGCGACTACACCTTCGCGGAGCGGAACGACTTCCGCCGCGACCTGGACCTTCACCTGAAGAAGCTCGATGACCAGATCGCCGGGATCGAGGCCGATACCAAGCGTGGAGTCGATCACGCTCGGGACAGTGCGGTGGTAAACGTGCGGGCGGCGCGCAAAGCCGTGAGCCGGGACATCGAGCGGCTCAATGCGGCCACCGACCGCACCTGGGATGATACCAAGCGGAACGTGAACGAGTCCCTGTCCGCGCTCGACCGCGAAGTCCGGAAGTTGCTGCCTGACGCCAAGCCCATGGGCGGTACGGGCCCGAGCTGATCGGGGTCTAGGGGGCTGCGGGCTATTCGCTGATCCCGAAAACCAGAAACCCTCCGAGTCACTTCGGGGGGTTTCCTGTTTTTCGCCGGCCCATAGCCCGTAGTTTTTAGCCTCCACTACCCAATCCCCGCCGCCGCCGGGTCAGTCCGCTCGAACACCCCGCCCAGCCAGTCCACCAGCAGGCCAGCCTCGAAGGCCATGATGCCGAGCACCAGGATCGTGGCAGGGATTGCCGCCCACCCATGGAGGACACCGTGCAGCAGCAGAAACACGCCCCCGCCGATCACCACCGGCAGCAAGAGGGTCACGGCAAGCATCGCGACGAAGACCACCATCATGAGCATGTTCTGCCCCAGCGCTTCCACGCCGGCCGGACGCCCCGATCCGAGTCGAACCCAGGCCGGGTAGAGCAGTGCGGCCCCGTTCTGAATGATCATTCCCAGGAGATTGATGCCGGGCAGAAACGCGAACGCGGCAACCAGAAGCAGCGTGCGATCCTTCAAAGACGGCTCCATCGATTGGTTGCCGAGGAACGCCAGGTAGCCGATCACCAGGAGACAGAGCTGGATCGCAGTCAGGACCAGGGCCGAGGCTCCGACCTCGGCGATCACCACTGACCCGCCCCGTAGCGGGTAGCTTCGCAGCATATCCAGTTTCAACAGATCGCCGCGGAGATCGTTGCGCACCCACTGCGGCCCGATGACCGTCATGGCACTGGCCCACATGACCGCAAGCCACCCGGCGATCTCCGCCAGTGTCCCTTCGGGCTCGAACGACAGGGCCGTCACGATAACCGCCCCGGCTGCGAGGGCGAGGCCCACATTTCTCAGCCGCTGAGTCCGGGTGACCGCCACCAGGTTCTTCCACAGAATCGCCCCGGCAGGCCAGCCCGAAGGCGCGAGTTGAAACAGGGGTGGTGCGACTCGCCCGCCCGTCCGCCGCGCCGGACGACCCGCCCGTTGCTCGGAAAGCGCCTGCGCCCGTTGCAGCGACACGGCGGCAGCCGCCTCCTCAAAGGCCGTATCGGAGCGCACCACCCAGATGTAGTGCAGCACCAGCAGAATAAGTGCCGGCCACAGGGCGTGCAGCCAGGCAGAGACACTTTGCGCGGTGAGCGGCCTGATCATCACCCGGAACGGGTAGGTCAGGGCGGTGGGGAGCGGCTGTGCCGCGGCCTCTCCCAGTGCTGACAAGAAGCCGAGCGGAGTCCGGGCGTCGGCGCCTGCCAGGCGCGGCAGTGCTTCTCCAATGCTCCAGGTCAGCGCCACCAGCACGAGGCCCAGAACCAGGAGTGACCCGATCCGATGCCGCAGTCCCAGTCGGCCGTGCTCGGCCAGGCTGGTGCGGACGAAGGACGCGCCCAGCCGGTGAAATGAAAGCGTGGTAAGCAACACCCAGATCGAGATCACCCGAAGCCAGGGCGATGCCCCGAGGCGCTCGCGGGAGAGGATGAGGGTCCACAGGAGAGCGTTGAAGAGGATGAGCAGCTGGGTACGCAGCAGCTTGAACTGGATCAAACCTCGGCGGGAGACCGGTCCCGAGAAGAGAAAGGTGACTTCGGCGGGACTGAAGGCGAGCACCCGGCGCTCCACGCCGAAGATCCAGCCCCACGCCACCGCGCCGAGCAAGGCCAGCGCACCGACCAGCTCGAGCCAGCGCGGATCGGCCAGGTCCGCGCTGGCAGACGACGGCCGCTGGGCCATGACAACAAACCAGAGATAGGCCAGCCCCAACAGGAGCGCGGCGACGTATCTGGGGCTGCGCAGGTGGCGGGCCTGGCGGGCGATACGATTGTGCGCCGAGCGCCACGCCAGGTACCCGAACATTCGGATCACAGCTCGGCGCCCTCGTCCTGTCCGATGAGGTCGAGGAACACGTCTTCCAGACTTCGAGACCCCAGCTCCGGGCGGCCGGCGATGATCTCAGCGGTGGTCCCGAGGGCCACTACCTTTCCCCGCTGCAGAACGAGAAGCCGGGTGCAGATTTCCTCGACCAGGTGCAGCAGGTGGGAGCTCAACATGATCGCCGCCCCGCCCGCAGCGCGCCGCATGATCGTCGCCTTCATGCGCCGGATGCCGACCGGGTCCAGGCCGGTAAGAGGCTCGTCCAGGAGGAGAGCCTGGGGTTCGTGGAGCAGCCCGCAGGCGATCGCCAGCTTCTGTTTCATACCCCGGGACAGCTCCCCGGGCAACGAGCCCCGTTTCTCGGTGAGATCCATCTCCTCGAGCAATCCCGGGATTCGCTGGCTGACCTCGGTTACGCCATAGAGCCGGCCGACGAACCGCAGGTGTTCTTCGACCGTGAGGTACTCGAAGAGATGCGGCTCGTCTGGAATGAACGCCAGCGCCGCCTTGGCGCGAACCGGGTTCTGAGCCAGGTCATAGCCTGCGATCCGGATCGTTCCGGCGCTGGGAATGATGATTCCGGCTATGCTTCGGATGGTGGTGGTCTTGCCGGCGCCGTTCGGGCCGACGAGGCCAAGGACCTCACCGGGGCCGACTTGGAAGGAAAGCCCCTGGACGGCAGGGAAGTCACCATACAGCTTCTGCAGTCCCTCGACTTCGATCACGGGCATCCCCGGTTGCACTGAAACTTTCCGGATTGCGAGGTCGTTACGTAGGCGAAACATATCACCCGCACTACCGGAGGCGGAGTCTATGCGAAACTACTGGGTGCGGATCGCCCTGGGCGCGGTGGCCATTTTTGTCGTGGGCATGATCGGACTCAGCCTGGTGCGTCGAGGCCTCGGTACCGTGCATGGCGTGGTTCACGGCAGCGGGCCCATCAGCATTCCCCTCGCCTTCATTCCCTTCCAGCTCAATGGAGACAAGCTCGGCACGCTCCAGCGGGTAACTTTGCAGCGGGAAGCACCCAACCGGGTGACCAGTGTCGAGCTGGAGATCAAGCTCAGCGATTCGCTGCTGGCTCGAGGTCTCGAGGGCTGCCGCCTGGCCGCCAACGTCGAGCGCGACACCGCCGGTAGTAAAGGCGTCAACATTCATGGCGGTCCGTTCAAGGAGGGTAACTTCTGGTGCGCCAAGGACGACTCCACGAGTGAGGGCTTCGTAGAGTACGGCCACGCGATCTTCCATCCGGGCCAGGTGACGGTTCCCCTGTTGCTCTCACAGGAGCTCGTCGAGCAGCTCCAGGACCTGGATCTCGATAATGACTCGACGCCGCCCATCGATAAGGCCCAGGGTGATTCGATCGTTGCCGCCGCGCGGCTCAGCGCCGATTCGGTCAAAGCAGCCGTTCACCAGCGCTTTGGCGACTCGATTCGGGCCGAAGGCCGGCGCCGCGGCGATTCGGCCCGGAGCGTAGTCGGGCGGATGGCAGACTCGGCGCGCTCCCGGTAGCTTCGAGCCATGCTCCTGGTCCTCGACAATTACGACAGCTTCACCTACAACCTCGTGCAGTACGCCGGTGAGCTCGGCGCCGCTCCCGTGGTCTACCGCAACGACGCGCTGACTGTGGAGGAGGTTCTCGCATTGCGGCCGGAAGCCATCGTCATCTCCCCGGGCCCATGTACGCCTCGCGAGGCCGGCATCTCCGTGCCGCTGGTCCGGGCCGCAGCGGGAGCAATACCTATTCTCGGCGTCTGCCTCGGGCACCAGGCGATCGGGGAAGCATTCGGTGGCAGGGTGGTGCGGGCCGACCGGCTCATGCACGGGAAGACCACGATGGTGGCCCACACCGGGCACCCCCTCTTCGACGAGATTCCGTCGCCGGTGGAGGTGATGCGGTACCACTCGCTCGTCGTTTCGCCGGCCCGGCTCCCGACTGAGCTCGAAATCGTGGCCTGGTCGAGTGACCGGCAGCCCCGGGAGGAGATCATGGCCCTCTGCCACCGAACCCTGCCGGTCTATGGAGTTCAATTCCATCCCGAGTCGGTGGCCACCCTGCACGGCAAGCGCCTGCTCGCCAACTTTCTTTCCCTGGCTGGGATCAGCAGCCAGGCCGCTCCGCCGGTAACTGTCTAACTCTTTGACGTACAATCTTCTAGCCCCCGCTCCTCCGCTCGCACTCGCACGGCACAACTTTTGACTCAGGACCCCCTCTTTATTAACTTCCGTGATGCGCGTCCTGGGCGTGATTCCGGCTCGTCTCGGCTCCACCCGCCTCCCCAATAAACCGCTTCAGCCTCTGGCAGGTGAGCCGCTGATCACCCGGGTCATTGAGCGTGTGTTGGAGCACGGTCTGATCGATGAGCTGGTGGTTGCGACCGACTCGCTCCGTGTGGTGCAGGTGGTCGAACGATCGGGCGTGCGGGGAGTGCTTACGGATGGCGGGCACCAGACGGGCACCGACCGGGTTGCCGAGGTGGCCAACCGCTCCGACTATGGCGCGTTCGATACCATCGTGAATATCCAGGGCGACGAGCCGTTCATAACCCGCGAGGCCCTGGCGGGGGCGCTGGGACGGGTGGAGCAGGGTGACGAGATCGGCACCGCCGCGGCGCCACTGGATCCGGCGCTGGCCGCCGATCCCAGCCGGGTCAAGGTGGTGACCGACGCGCGTGGCCGGGCCTTGTACTTTTCCCGAGCCGTCATCCCGCACCGGCGCGAGCCGGAGGATCCCGGCGATGGCCTGTACTGGCAGCACCTGGGTATCTACGCGTTCACCCGGGCGGCGCTCACGCGGTGGGTCACCCTGCCGGCGTGCGCAGCCGAGCAGGCGGAGCGCCTGGAGCAGCTCAGGGCGCTCCACAACGGGATGACCATCGGTGTGGCGCGACTGCAGGAGCCTGCGCTGCCGGGAGTAGATACAGCCGAGGATCTCCGACGGGCGGAAGCCCACTGGCACACTTTTCAAGGGCAGGTCTAATGACCACGGGTCCGAACGCGACCAAGTACATCTTCGTCACCGGCGGCGTTGTGTCCTCTCTGGGGAAGGGCATCGCCGCCGCTTCGCTTGGCCGACTACTCGTCGAGCGCGGACTGAGTGTGACGATGCAGAAGTTCGATCCGTACATCAACGTCGATCCCGGGACCATGTCGCCGTTTCAGCATGGCGAGGTGTTCGTGACCGACGACGGGGCGGAGACCGATCTGGACCTGGGGCACTACGAGCGCTTTATCGACCGGTCGCTTTCCCGGCAGAACAACACCACCACCGGCCGGATCTACCAGACCGTGATCAATAAGGAACGCCGGGGTGAGTATCTCGGCTCCACCGTCCAGGTGATCCCGCATATCACCGACGAGATCAAGAACGCCATCCGGCGGCCGGCGCCCGGGCACGACATCGTCATCACCGAAATCGGGGGAACCGTCGGCGACATCGAATCGTTGCCGTTCCTCGAGGCCATCCGGCAATTCCGGCAGGAAGTCGGACGCGACAACGCGCTCTTCATTCATCTCACGCTGGTGCCGTACATCGCCGCCGCCGGAGAGCTCAAGACCAAGCCCACCCAGCACTCCGTGCGCGATCTGATGCAGATCGGAATCCAGCCCGACATCCTGATCTGCCGGAGCGAACAGCCGCTCATGCCCGAGATCAAGCGCAAGATCGCCCTGTTCTGTAATGTGGATTTCGGCTGCGTCATCGAGAGCCCCGACGTAAAGTCGATCTACGAGATACCGGTGCGGTTCTTCGAGCAGGGGCTGGATCGGGAAGTCTGTCAGCGCCTTCGGCTGGAAACCAAGGAGCCCGATCTCCAGCCCTGGAAGATCATGACCGAGCGGATCCTGCATCCGACGCACCGGGTGCGCATCGCGGTGGTCGGCAAATACACCGACCTGCACGACGCGTACAAGTCGGTACAGGAGGCCCTGATTCACGGCGGCATTCCTAGCGAGGCCAAGGTCGAGATCGAATGGCTCGCCAGTGATCAGTTTACCGACCAGGCGGCAGCCAAGCGGCTGCTGGGTGGCTGCGATGGCCTGCTCATCCCCGGCGGGTTCGGCGAGCGGGGGATCGGCGGGATGGTCGAGGCGGTCCGCTGGGCGCGGGAGAACGACCTTCCGTTCTTCGGTATCTGTCTCGGCTTGCAGGTCGCCATCATCGAGTTCGCCCGCAACGTCTGCCATTTGCCCGACACCAACAGCACCGAGTTCGAACCCCACTGCGAGACGCCGGTCATCTCGCTGCTGCAATCGCAGCGCGAGGTGTCCGACATGGGTGGGACCATGCGGCTCGGCGCGTATACCGCCCGGCTCCGTCCTGGATCCCGCGCGGCCCAGGCATACGGCACCGGTGAGATCAGCGAACGCCACCGTCACCGGTGGGAAGTCAGCAACGCCTACCGCGATGTGCTCGCAGAGTTCGGGCTTCGCCTGTCCGGCCAGTCTCCCGATGGCGGGTTGGTCGAGGTGATCGAGCTGCCCGATCACGCCTGGTTCATCGGCTGTCAGTTCCATCCCGAGCTGAAGTCACGGCCCAACCGTCCGCACCCCCTCTTCGCGGGGTTCATCGCTGCCGCGATGCGTCGCCGTGCCGCCGCGCCGGCGCGCGCGGCAGCCGAGGAGCTGGCCGAGAGCTCGCGCTGATGGGCTGGTCCTTCGGGCGCACGCCCTTTCTCATCGCCGGGCCCTGTGTGATCGAGCCCGGCGACGTGCTGCCCAAGGTGGCCGACGCGCTGGCGCGGATCGAGCGGGACCTCGGCATTCCGGTATTGCTCAAGGCCAGCTTCGACAAGGCGAACCGGTCACGACTCAGCGCCAACCGCGGGCCCGGATTGGACGATGGCCTCCGCGCACTCGAGCGCGCCAGAGCCTCCAGCGGACTTCCCATCCTCACCGATATTCACGAGGTCCCGCAGGCCGCTGCCGTGGCTGAGGTCGCCGACGTCCTCCAGATCCCGGCGTTTCTCTGCCGCCAGACGGACCTCCTGGTTGCTGCCGGGCGCACCGGGAAGCCGGTCAATATCAAGAAGGGTCAGTGGATGGCCGCCGAGGGCATGCGGGGCGCGGTCGAGAAGGTGCGGAGCGCCGGCGCGTCCGAGGTCGCCGTCACCGAGCGGGGAACATTCTTCGGGTACGGTGACCTCGTGGTGGACATGCGCAACTTCGTCCGCCTCCGCCAGGCCACGGGCGCTCCGGTAATCTTTGACGCCACCCATGCGGTACAGCAGCCGGGGCAGGGAGAGAGCGGGGCCAGCGGCGGGCAGCGGGAGTTCATCCCGCCGCTGCTTGCCGCCGCGGCCGCCGCGGGGGCCGACGGATTCTTCCTCGAAACCCACCCCGATCCTGCCCGTGCGCTGAGCGACGCTGCCACCCAGTGGCCGCTCGAGCAGCTGGCGGATCTGGTTGGACAAACGCTCGACGTGTGGGGCAGGGCCCGGGTATGAAGACGCTCGATGCCGCCGCTGCCCGAAAAGTCCGGCTGCTCGGGCTGGACGTGGATGGAGTCTTGACGGACAACGGTGTGTTCATCGGACCGGTAGCCGGGCAGCGAGTGGAGCTCAAACGCTTCGACATCCAGGATGGACTCGGGTTGATACTTCTCCGCACCGCCGGACTCCCGGTTGTCTGGTTGAGCGGTAGAAGCTCAGAGGCCACGGCGCTGCGGGCTGCCGAGCTTCGGGTGGAGGAGCTGCTCCAGGTCCCCGGTCCCCGGAAGGCCGCCGCCTTTGCCGAAGTGCTCCAGCGGCGCGGCATCGCATGGGAGGAGGCAGCCTTCGTCGGAGACGATCTGGCCGATCTCCCCGTGCTGCGGAAGGTCGGGCTGCCGATCGCCGTGGCCAACGCGGTGTCAGAGGTCAAGGCGGTGGCGGCGCACGTCACCACCGCTGCCGGCGGCTATGGCGCGGTGCGGGAAGTCGTCGAGACACTCCTCCGCGCCCGCGGCGAGTGGGCCGACACGCTGGCCCGCTATTTTTCGGAGCAGACCGCCGGTGCGGCTTGACGACTCGGCGCTGATCGGGGCGGGGCGCCGCGTGCTCCAGCTGGAGGCGGCCGCCGTGGCGGAGAGCGGGCGCCGCCTGGGAGGGGAGTTTGCCCGGGCGGTTCGCCTGCTGGCCGAGGCCCGGGGCAGGGTCATCGTTTCGGGCGTCGGGAAGTCCGGCCTCATTGCGCGGAAGCTCGCGTCTACCTTGACCTCGACCGGTACTCCGGCATCCTATCTCCACCCGGTCGATTCCCTGCACGGCGATCTCGGTATCGTGGGACCGGATGATGTCGCCATCGTGCTGAGCAAGAGCGGGGAGTCGCAGGACCTGTTCGGCCTGGTGGGGTCGTTGCAACGGCTCAGCGTGCCGATCATCGCCATCACCGGCGACATGGACTCGCTGCTTGCCCGGGTGGCCGTGGTAGCGCTGGACGGCACCGTCGAGGAGGAGGCCTGTCCCCACGACCTCGCTCCCACTGCCAGCACCACCGTGGCGCTCGCGCTCGGAGACGCGATAGCCGTGGCACTGCTGGAGGAGAGGGGATTTACCCGGGAACAGTTCGCGGAACGGCACCCGGGCGGGAGTCTCGGGCGGAAACTCCTTCTCCGAGTCCAGGATGTGATGCTGCCGGCGGGCCGGGTACTCCGGCCCGAGGCCACCATGCGGGACGCCGTCGTCAGCCTGGCGCGCGACCGGGGCCTCGCCATGGTGGCGGAAAACGGGCACTTGTCCGGCGTGCTTACCACGGGCGATCTGACCCGTCTGGCGGAGCGGGATCCGCGCTTCCTCGAACGCCCGGTGTCCGAGGTCATGACCCGATCGGCCAAGACGGCAGCACCCGGCGATCTGGCGGCGGCGGCAGTGGGAGCAATGCAGCAGCATAAGATTATCGTGCTTCCGGTGGTGGACGAGCAGGGCGCCATCGTGGGCGTGGTCCATCTACACGATCTGATGCGGGCGGGGGCAGTATGAGGGCAGCTCAGCGGAACAAGCCGCCCCGCCGCCCGGCTGCCCCGCTGTGGTTGACCGCCTTTACCGCCCTGACCGCCCTGACCACCGCCTGCGAGGACAGCGGCGTCCGGCCAACGACGACGGTGCAGGCCACCGACAGCGCCGATCAGGTACTCGAGGGGTTCTCGCACTACGTGACCAACGAAGGGGTGCGCCGCAGCCGGGTGGAAGCCGACACGGCGTTCTACTACGAGCCGACCCAGATCACCGAGCTGCACAAGGTCAAGGTGGTCTTCTTCGACATCAAGGGCTCCGAGGGATCCACCCTGACTGCTCAACGGGGGACCTATCGCTGGCAGGATGGGTCGATGGAGGCCACCGGGAACGTGCTGGTCGTCGCGCCCGACGGGCGTCGGCTCTCGACCGAGTCACTGCGCTACGACAATGCCACCAATCAGATCATGACCGATAAGCAATTCATCTTCGACAAGGGTGAGGAGCACCTGGAGGGCAACAGCTTTCGGTCCGATCCTGACTTCAAGAACGTGGTGACGGACCGTCCCCGCGGCGTATCTGGCGAAGGTCTTCTGATGCCGGGGCAACGGTGAAGCCGGGCGGCGGGGCGGCGGGGCGGCGGGACAGCAACAGCACACCTGAGTGCCTCGAGGTGCCGGAACAGACTGCCCGGCTGCCCCGCTGCCCCGCTGCCCCGCTCGCTCTGGCCCTGCTGGTCCTCGTGATGAGAGCGGGTATCGCTCACGGCCAGAGCGACCGGTGCATCTTCCAGATCGATAACGTCGATCGCCAGGGCAGTGTGAACGAGACAACTTCCGGTACCAACTACTTCGCCGGAGGCAACGTTCAGCTCAGTTGTCGGGGGCAGCAGCTCACCATGCAGAGCGACAGCGTGGCGGCGTACGGCGGCACGGTGGTGCAGTTCATCGGCAACGTAAAATACCGCGACTCCACACTTACCATGGATGCCGACCGGGGGACCTACTACCGAAATGGCGAGAAGTGGGAAGCGCGGGGCAGGGTCACCACCAGGAATCTCAAGACCGGCTCCACTCTGGCCGGTCCTGCGCTCGACTACTTCCGGGTGGTCAAGGGAGTGCGCGATACCCTGGAGATGTTCGCCACCGGCCGGCCCCGGATCCAGTATGCGACGACTCCGGCCGGCGCCAAACCGGCCGAGCCTTATGTCATCGTGGCCGACCGGACCCGGCTCAAGGGCAGCGACCGGCTCTGGGCCGGGGGCAAGGTGACCATCGACCGCAGCGATTTCGCGGCCCGGGGCGACTCGCTCCGGCTGGACACCGGCAAGGCCAGTGACGGTACCCTCATTGGCGGGAACCCGGTCATGCGAGGCCTGGGCCGGGACAGCTTCAACCTGACTGGACGTCGGCTCGACCTGAAGCTCGACCAGAGGGAATTGACCTACGTCGTGGCCAGGGGCGGCGGGCATGCGGTCAGCAAGGAATGGGACCTGGTGGCAGACACGATCGGACTCGACTTGAACAACCGGAAGCTCGATCAGACCCTCGCCTGGGGCGACTCGATCCGCCCCTACGCCAGCTCACCGGCCTACGCCATGCGGGCGGACTCACTCGCGCTGGACACCCCGGCCCAGCAGCTCAAGGAAGTTCGAGGCTTCGGGTCGGCCTGGCTCGGCGGTGCCATCGATTCCAGCAGCAAGCAGCGTGACTGGATGAGGGGTGACACGGTCGTCGCCAACTTCGTCCAGCGGGATTCGGCCGGTACCAAGCGGGCCGCACTGAGCCGAATCGTGGCTCGGAAAGGCGCCCAGTCGTATCACGTGGATCCCAACCTGAAGTATCCCGAGCGCCCATCCATTAACTACGCTCGCGGCGATGTAATCGTCATGACGATGAGTCAGGCCCCCAAGGGCGGTGTGGAGCGGGTGGACGTGCGGGGTCAGGTCGACGGGATCCAGCTGGAGGCCGGGGATGCGCCCGCAGTTTCCGATTCCACCAAGCCGCAGCCTGCCACGCCACCCGGAGGGGCAGTCAGACGATGACCGCTCCGGAATGGGTTGCCGCCTTGGGGGATCGGGATCCGTCGGTTCCTATTGGGTTGGCCGCGATCGTCCGCGCCGCCGGCCCAACCGACAGCATCCCGTTTTCCGATCTGGTGCACAGCTATCGCGAGGCTTACCTCGCCTGTTACCAGCCCACCGGTGAGGCGGACCAGGAAGTCTCCGGCGATGAGGTACGGCACCACCTCAACGACTCCGTGCTCCCGCGGCTCGCCACCGAGGGCTGGATCCTCGACACGGCCCCAGGCTACTGGCAGACCATCAAGCCCCGGGTAGCCTGGTGGGGTCCCGCGCCGGAGGAGCGACAGACGGTCTACAACGCACTGCTCGGGTCGGCCCGGCGCGCGGTGCAACGGGCCAAGTCCTTCATCCCGCAGCGGGTCAAATCCAGCCTGTTGGAAGGGCTCGATCTGACCAAGAGCTTCAAGGGCCGCCGGGTGGTGGACGATGTCAGTGTCCGGGTAGAGCAGGGGGAGATCGTTGGGTTACTCGGCCCCAACGGCGCGGGAAAGACCACGACCTTCTACCTTATTACAGGCCTCATCGGGCCCGACGAGGGCCGCGTTCGCCTGGATGGAGTCGAGCTCACCGACTCGCCCATGTACATGCGGGCCCGGAAGGGGATCGGCTATCTGGCGCAGGAACCCTCGGTCTTCCGTAAGATGACGGTCGAGGAGAACATTCTAGCCATCCTCGAGACCCGTGGTCTCGGGCGTGACGAGCGCTACAGCCGGCTCGAGCGCATGCTGGATGAGCTGTCGATCAAGCACCTTCGCAAGAGCCGCGCGTACACGCTGAGCGGCGGCGAGCGGCGCCGGCTCGAGATCACCCGGGCCCTGGTGTCCGACCCGAAGTTCATGTTGCTGGACGAACCGTTCGCCGGCGTGGATCCGATAGCCGTGCACGACATCCAGACCATCGTCGCCGGTCTCCGGCACCGCGGCATCGGCGTGTTGATCACGGATCATAACGTGGAGCAGACACTCGACATCGTAGATCGGGCCTACATCATGTTCGAAGGAAAAGTGCAGGCCGCCGGAACCGTCCGCGAGCTGGTGTATGACGACCGGGTTGCCCAGCTGTACCTCGGGCCCACGCTCACCGCGCGGCTCCGCGCCCGCCTCGAGGCCGTGGCATGAGAACCGGCCTCTCCCAACACACCAGCCTCCGGCAGGAACTCCGGGTCAACCCCCGGCTGTATCAGGCCATGGACATGCTGTACATGCCCATGATGGACCTGCAACAGCATCTCAAGCAGGAGCTGTTGGCCAATCCCTTCCTCGAGCTCCTGGAGCCCGAAGAGGAGACCCCGGAGCAGGCCACCGCCGAAAAGGAGAAGGAGCAGAAAGAGAAGGCGGAGGAGGTTGACTGGGAGGAGATCCTGCTCAACGGGTTCGAGGTAGGAGGTACCCGCGAACAGTACGAGCAGCTGGAGTACACCGAGCCGGTGACGGTGGAGTCCCGCGATCTGATCGACCACCTTCGGGAACAGCTCCAGATGCTGGTCCTGACGCCGCGCCAGCTGCTGCTGGCCGAGGAGTTCCTGGGCAACATCAACGAAGAGGGCTACCTCGCCGCGTCGCTCGAGGAAATCCTGCATTCCGTGAACCTGCTGATGGCGGGGCACGTTCGAAAAGGCGGAGAGGACGGTGAAGACGGAGAGGACGGAGAAAGCGCTGAGGACGGGCCGGGACAAATGGCCGCGGTAACCAGTCCGCCTTCATCATCAGCCGCTCCGTCTGCTCCGTCCTCTCCGTCATCTCCGCCATTTTATACCATGGCCGAGGCCGAGGAGATGCTCACCGTCATCCAGCGGCTCGACCCATCCGGGATCGGGGCGCGGGATCTCCGGGAATGCCTGCTGATCCAGCTGATCGAGCTGGCCGATACCAGCTCTCTGACCTATCGCCTCGTTTCCGAGGCCTTTCCCGATCTCATTGCGCACCGCTGGAACGACCTGGCCAAGCGGTTCGGCGTGGAGCCGGTTGCCGTGCAGGCGGCTGCCGATCAGCTCTCCCGCCTCGATCCCAAGCCCGGCCTCAAGCACTCCAGGCAGAGCGACGGGTACATCATTCCCGACCTGATTGTCGACAAGATCGGCAGCCGCTACCAGGTGTTCCTCAACGACACCGGTATGCCACGACTCCGGCTGAGCCGCTCCTATCAGGAAATCGCGCGGGACAAGAAAAAGATGACGCCCGAGAACCGGGAGTTCATCGCCTCCAAGATGAACAGCGCCAACTGGATGATTCAGGCCATCGAGCAGCGCCGCCAGACGATGTTGAAGGTGATGAACTTTATCGTGGACCGGCAGCGCGACTTCTTCGAGAAAGGCGTCGAGTACCTCAAGCCCTTGACGCTCCGGGAAGTGGCCGAGGTCATCAACATGCACGAGTCTACCGTGAGCCGGGTGACCAACGAGAAGTTCGTCCAGACCCCGCGTGGTGTCCTCCCGCTCAAGTTCTTCTTCTCGAGCGCGCTGTCCACCGCGTCGGGTGAGGACGCGAGCGCCCGCTCGATCCGCGCCAAGCTGGAGAAAATGGTGGGCGAGGAGAACAACGCCAAACCGCTTACCGACCAGCAGATCGTTCACCTCTTCCAGGAGCAGGGCATTCAGATCGCCCGACGCACGGTCGCCAAGTACCGCGACCAGCTGGGCATCCTTCCGGCGCGCATGCGGAAGCGCGTATGACCATAGCTCCGGTCGAGACGCTTGATGTGAGCGTGCTCGTCCCGGCCAAGGACGAAGCACCGAACCTTCCCGAGTTTGTTCAGCGTTGCGCCGAGGCCCTCGGTCCTTCCGGCTTTTCATTCGAGGTCATTGTCGTCAACGACGGCTCCCGTGATGGCAGTGACCGGGTCCTGCGGGAGCTGGAGCGGCAGTACCCGTTTCTTTCGATAGTTACCCACCGCCGCCAGCGCGGCATCGCCGACAGCCTCCGCTCGGCCGGCGAGATCGCCCGGGGCGATGTCTTCGTCTTCTACCCGGCTGACCTCCAGTACCTGCCTGAGGACATCCCCGCGCTGGTAGCGCCGATCCTCGATGGGCGGGCCGATATCGTCACCGGGACCAAGCAGGGGAAATACGAGAAGGCATTCGTCTCCAGTGTCTACAACGCCCTCTGTCGCTGGCTCTTCGGTGTGCGGGTCACCGACCTCAATTCGGTCAAGGCCTACCGGCGGGAGGTCATGCTCGGCGTGCCGCTCCGACCCGACTGGCATCGCTATATGGTCGTGATCGCCGCGGCCGATGGCTTCCGGCTGACCTCGCTGCCGGTTCCACTGTACCCCCGCCGGGCGGGTATCTCAAAATTCAACTGGAAGCGTATCCCGGTAGGACTGTTCGATCTGATCTCGGTCTGGTTTCAGCTTCGGTTCGGCCGCAAACCGATGCTCTTCTTCGGGGTGGGCGGCGCCATTCTCTTTATCATCGGTCTGCTGGCCGGCATCGCCGCCCTGGTGCTGCGGTTCGGTTATGGTATCGGCCTGAGGCCGCTGCTGAATCTGGTCGAGATGATGGTGATCAGCGGCATTGTCCTGTTCGGATTCGGCTTTCTGGGCGAGATCATCGCGGGGATGCGCGAGGAGACGCGGGGGATCGCCCGCGATCTCGCTCGGCTCGAGAAGCTCGACGTCCGGGACTGACCGTTGCGGGTCATCTTTCTGACCCACAACTACCCCCTCAGGCCAGGCGACCCCTCCGGCGCCGCCCTGGCCACGCTGGCCCGCGCGCTCGTGCGCCGCGGAGTCTCCGTTCGCGTCGTCACCCCCAGCGACGAGGCAGGGCCGGTGGTGGTGGACG
This sequence comes from uncultured Gemmatimonadales bacterium, assembly GCA_963742755.1. GTDB lineage: Bacteria > Gemmatimonadota > Gemmatimonadetes > Gemmatimonadales > GWC2-71-9 > CAVVWJ01. The sequence goes on along the minus strand of CAVUMU010000005.1, from coordinate 256,670 downwards.
GGGTTCCAGTCAGCCGGGTGCGCGCCGGTCGCTCCATCCGCGAGACCATCTCGCACGCCGACTCCATCGCCAGGGCCCTGAGGACCCCGATCGGATGGCCTGGCTTGGCACGCTTGAGGCGATCGCTGCGGGCGGCGGTCCGCCACGAGATCACCACTGGCGCCGACCTGGTCCACGCGCACGGCTGGATGCCGGCCGGCCTGGCCGCCCCCACCGGGATCCCTCTGGTGCTCACCGTGCATGGAACCGACGCGCCCCCGCTACAGGTGTCCCGCGTTGCGCGCTGGCTGGCACGTCCGGTTTTTCAGCGCGCTGCCGTCGTGACCACGGTCTCCCGCGAGCTAGGTACCTGGGTCCAAACCGGCGTCAACCGGTTCATCGATAACTCTCACATACATCCCATGCCCGCCGATACCCGCGGTCATCCCTGGACTCGGGGCGGGGGCGGCCTGGTGGTCATCTCCCGGCTGGTCGCGTCGAAACGGGTGGAGCTGGCCGTCGAGACCGCCGCGGTGCTGGCGTCGTGCGGCCACGACCTCCCGTTGACCATCGTGGGCGATGGGCCTGAGCGTGCTTCCCTGGAGCAGCGGGCGGCTCGTCTCGGCGTGGCCGCGCTGGTTCGCTTTGCCGGGGCAATGTCGCCATCCGAGGCGCGAGCCTACCTCGAGCGCGCCGACATCATGCTCTTCACGGCGCGGGGGGACGGGACCGCGCTGCCGGCCATTGAGGCCCTGGTGTCAGGGGTGTCGGTTGTGGCCTGCTGGGATAGCGGGGCTGCGGTGGACATAGTTCCCGAGTCGGGACCGGGACGCCTGACGTTACCAGCTCCCGAGGCCCTCGCCGATAGCGTGCTGGAACTCCATGGCGATCCGGATCGCCTGACCATGGGGCGCCTGGTCGGCGAATCGTGGCGGGCGCGGCTTGCCCCCGACCACGTGGCCGAACTATGCGAGGGATGGTATCGCAATGCCCTTGCCGGTTGAGCGCTTGCGAATTCTCACGATTACACACAACTATCCTCGCTTCGCCGGCGATCCTGCCGGTGCCTTCATCGCCCGCATCGCCGAGGGCGCCGCGGCTCGGGGGCACGAGGTCGAGGTCCTCGCTCCCCATGCGCGGGGTACTGCTGAAGACGAACGAGCTGGCAGTCTTCGGGTCCGTCGCTTTCGCTATGCCCCTGAGAGTCTCGAGCGCGTGGCCTACACCGGCAACCTCCACGGGCGTACGCTCCTGTCACCCCTGGCGGCACTGGCGTTCCCCGGCTTTCTCGTGGCCTTCGGACTGGCGGTCCGGAATGCCGTGCGGCGATTCTCGCCCGACGTGATTCACGCCCACTGGTGGATACCCGCCGGCTGGTTCGCGAGGCGCGCCCAGGTGCCCTACCTCATCACCTGCCATGGCTCCGATGTGCGGCTGCTGGAGCGGGGAGACTTGGTGCGCAGGATCGCCCTTCCAGTCTTCCGCGAGGCCGCGCAGGTCACCACGGTGTCGAAGTTCCTGGCGGAGGACCTTCAGCTGATGCTGCCGGCGGCTGAAGCGAGAGTGCTGGTTACCCCAATGCCGGTGGATGTCAACCGATTTGTAGCCGGTGCCGTGACGGCAAAGGCCGATCCGCCGCGCGTGCTCTACGCCGGGAATCTGGTGCCGAGCAAGGGAGTGGACGTACTGCTCCGGGCGGTCGCCGAGCTGTCCCGACGCGGGGTGGCCTGCGAGCTCAAGATTCTGGGCGAAGGCCCCGCCCGGCGGGACCTGGAGGCACTCGCCGGCCAGACCGGGATGGCGTCGAGGACCACCTGGTCACCCTTCGTTCCCCAGGTCCAGATGGCGAGCGAATACGGGGCCAGCACCGTGACCGTGCTTCCGACGCGCGGCCATGCCGAAGGGCTGGGTCTGACGCTGGTAGAAGCCTTATTGGCGGGCTCAGCCGTCGTGGGGACCGCTGCGGGCGGCATTCCTGAGGTAGTGGTGCACGAGCGGACTGGCCTCATCGCACGGGACGGGGATCCCAACGATCTGGCCGACCAGATTCAGCGGCTCCTTACCGATGCCTCCCTCCGCGAGCGGCTCAGCCGGGCAGGGAAGGAACACGTCCTCCAGACCTACGCGCCGGAAACCGCCATTGACCGTTTCCTCGAAATCTACCATGTCGTCGCTAAGCATCAGCCGCACGGTTGAGCCGCCTGAGGACTGGCGGGGGTTTGCCGCCGCCCGCGGCACGTTCTACCACCAGCCGGAGTGGGCGGTCTGCCTAAGCGACATCTACCGCTTGCGGCTCGACTACTACTCGGCTCGGCGCGCGGGAGAGCTGCGCGGTCTTCTGGCCGTGGCGGAGATTCCGCCGCTGGTCGGCCGGCGGCGATTCGTAAGCCTGCCCTTCAGCTACGCCGCCGGTCCCCTCGCCGAGGATCCGACCACCGCAGCCGCGCTGTCCGAGGCGGTGCTCGAACGGGCGCGGGAGCGTGGCGTGCGGCGGATCGAGCTCAAGAGCCGGGGCGAGCATCCGGCGGCCCCCGGGTTCCAGCGGGCTTCCCGGTACGCCACCTATGAGATTCCAACCGAGCAGGGCGAGTCCGCTGTGTGGGCACAGCTGCACGCCGGCAGCACGCAGCGAAGCATCAAGAAGGGGCAGAAGGCCGGCGTCGTCGTTCGCCGGGGAGCGACCCCGGAGGACTGGCAGATCATGGCCGAGCTGGAGGAGCGCACCGCGCACGGGCACGGTTTACCCGCACCGCCGAGAAGGTTCTTTGTCGAGGGGTGTCGCGGTTTGCAGCGCGACGGACTGGCCCAGGTGTACCTGGCCTTCACCAGTACCGGCGCGCCGGCAGCCGCAATCACCGTATGGAAGGGGCCGCGCTCCTGGATCTACGCCTTCGGGGCGTCGGATCCTGCTCACCTGGAGCACCGTCCCAACCACGTGCTGCTCTGGACCGCCATTCAGGACGCCATCGCGGCCGGGAGACGGTTCGATATGGGCCGTGCGGCCCCCGAGCAGGAAGGACTGGTGGAGTTCAAGCGACGCTGGGGTGGACAGGCCTTACCGCTGGCCTATGATTACTGGCCAACCCCCGCGGGGTTGAACGTCGCCGCGCGCGACCGCGGCTCCCTGGCGGCCGTGGCCGCGGTCTGGTCTCGCTTGCCGGCCGGAATCGCGCGTCTGGGCTCGGGCCTCTACCGCTACCTGGGATAGCTCGTGAGCTTCGCGTGGCGCCTTCGAAAGAAGATCCTCAAGCGGTGGGCCCGAAACGCGTTCTTTCCGGCCTGGCGGGTGAGCCTGCTCCGGTCCTGCGGCTTCACTATAGGCCGCGAGGTCTACATCGCGGATGACCTCCTCATCGTGGAGGAGCTGGCCGAACGCGGAAATCTCACCATTGGGGACCGGGTGAGCATTGCCCCCCGGGTCACGCTGGTCACCTCTTCCCATCCCAATCATTCTCGCATCCGGAGCTTCGCGCCGGTCTCGCAGGGACCCATCATCATCGAAGAGGACGCCTGGCTCGGCGCTGGCTGCGTGGTGCTTCCTGGCGTCCGCATCGGCCGCGGGGCCGTGGTCGGCGCCAACAGCGTTGTCGCATCCGATGTGCCGCCGCTGCACGTGGTCGCTGGTCAGCCGGCCCGAACCGTCCGGGAGCTCGTCCCCGAAGCGGGGTGGCGGTGATCCTGGTTGACGGGGCCCCGGACCGGCTGGGTCCGGCTGAACGCTTTGGGCTCGACGTCCTGGTCGACCTGTCGCGCCTCCTCGTCGCGGAACGAGCCGAGTGCGACCTGGTTCGGCTCCGGGTCGTTCACCGGGGCTCAGCCGGATCAGCGGCGGCGGACCTGAGTCCGCAGGCCGCTCTGGAGCGCGGCGACGGTGAGGTGCGGATAACCACTGCGGCTCTCCGGGGCGTGGCGGAGGTCGCGGGCGGCGCCATCGAGCAGCGATCTACCGCTCGCGATCGCCATGGGCGGGTGCCTTCGACGGAGAATCCCCTCGTCGCCGCCGGTCAGAGCCGGAAGCCGGTGGTATCCCACCTGGCCGTCGAGCTCCGTCGAGCCGCGCTCGCCGTTGCGGGGCGGCGTCCGGTGCGGTCGCTGGCCCCCTGGCCCGACGGGCACCGGTGGGCGGCTGCCATGACCCATGACCTCGACGTGGTGGAGTGGTGGCCGCTGTTTCCGTTGCTCCGGCTTGCGGAGCTGGCTCGGCGGCGGAACTGGACCCTCTTTGCGCGCGTCGCCCGGGCCGCCTGGCGCAGCATCGGACGGGACCCGGTAACGCGGGGCGTACACGCCCTGCTGCAGGTCGAGGCCCATCATCGAATCCGAGCCACCTGGTTCGTGCTCTGCGCCCAGCCCAGCCTCCGGTCCATGCTGGCCGGCGATTCGACCTACCGGCCTGAAGGTCCCCCCACTCGCCGGATCCTCACCGCGCTCACCCACGCGGGCCATGAGGTGGGGCTCCACGGCAGTTTTGCCACTGCGGAGAACTCGAGGTCGATGGTGGCGCAGCGCCGCACGCTGGGCCGCCTCGCCGATTCGCCGGTCGATGGAATCCGCCAGCACTTTCTGCGCATGCGGCCCGGGCACACCCAGCGCAACATGGTCGAGGCCGGTTTCGAATACGACGCATCGTGGGGTTTTGCGGACCGCAACGGCTTCCGCCTCGGCGTGGCCGATGTAGTGCCTGCGTGGGATGCGGCGCGCGATGTCACCATGCCGCTGGACCTGGTACCGCTGGTGTGGATGGATCGCGCACTGAGCAAGTATGCCGGCGTCGAGGAGCCCGGGCGCTGGATCGAAGATGCCCGGGAGCTCGTCCGCGAATGCAAGGCGGTTGAGGGCGTGTGGGCAGGTCTCTGGCATCCCAATACGATGGAGTCACTCGGATTCCCCGGCGCCGAGCCGGCCTTCGTTAGCTTGCTGCAGGCGCTGGCCGATGATCGCCCCTATTTCGCTTCGGCGCACAGGATCGCTCAGTGGCGCCGCTTCCGGCGGTCGGTCCGGGCGGCTCGCGTCTCGGCCGATGGTCGAGTCGTTCTCACTACTGGTGGAGGACAGCGGACGGTCATCGCCATCGAGGACGAAGCGGGCGACACCGTCCGGGTTCAGGTGAAAGCGGAACGGCCCGGTGGCGCGGCCTAGAATCTGGCGCGTCCTACAGTTTATCGCCGGGGCGCTGCTGGTTGGCTTGGCCATTCGCGCCATCGTCGTCAACTGGCAGAGTCTCCAGACCCAGCCGATCGAGTGGCAGTTTTCGACCGGATGGATCGTAGCCAGTATCCTGGTGGTGTTTGCCAGCTACGCGGTTCTGATCGAGGCCTGGCGGCGAGTCGTACTCAGCATGGGAGAAACACTGGCCTTCTTGACCGCGGCGCGGATCTGGTTTCTGGCCAGCCTGGGGAAGTACATACCGGGAAAGGTGTGGGCGGTGGCCGGCGCTGCAGTCCTGGCCCAGCGGGCAGGCGTGGACCCCTCGGTGGCAGTGGCGGGTGCGTTGGTGCTTCAGGTGCTGGCTCTGGCAACCGGCGCGGCGGTGGTGGCGGTGACGGCGGGTGAGGCATTTCAGGCGGTGGGGCAGGGGGCTACCCCGATCGCGGCCGCGGCGGTCAGCCTGTCGCTGGTTGGGGTAGCCGGCCTCACCTCTCAGCCATTTCTCGACCGGGTCGGCCGGTTGCTGCCGGCTGGCTGGCCCCGCCCGCGCGCCATACCGCCAAGAATGGTGGTGGCGGCATTCGTCGCCAACGTGATTGCCTGGATCGGCTATGGAGTGGCGCTGCTGCTGCTGGCCCGCGGGCTGCTGCCCGATGTCGTCCTGAGTCTTCCCCAGGCGATCGGCGTATTCACCTGCTCCTACCTTGTGGGATTCCTGGCGCTGTTCGCTCCGGGAGGCCTGGGCCCGCGGGAATCGGTGTTTCTTCTGATGCTGGCCGGCGATATCGGATTGAAGCCGGCGGCGGCGCTTGCGTTGGCCAGCCGCCTCCTGCTCACCGGGACGGAAGTACTGCCCGCCGTTCCCCTTCTTCTTCGCAGAGGCCTGAGTGGCTGAGCCGCAGCCGTCCGACCTGGATCAGATTCCTCGGTGGACTCCCTTCGTAGCGATGGCGGTGCTGACCCTGCTGCTCTTCCGCGGGTATCTGCTGAGCGGACCGGGCAGCATGTTGATGGGTCAGGACACCATCGCCGCCGGCATCATGTTCCGAAAGTTCTTCGTCGAGCACATCCAGGCACTCGGCCGGCTCCCGCTATGGAATCCCTACCTCTTCGGAGGTGTACCGACAATCGAAGCCGGCAGTGGGGACATTCTCTATCCCGCGTCGATCCTGCATTTTATCCTGCCGCTGACCAGCGCCCTGGCGTGGAAACTCATCCTCCATGTCTATCTGGCCGGCGTCTTCATGTACCTGGCGGCCCGTGGATTCGGGGCCAGTCGACTCGTGGCGCTCTTTGCCGGGTGCGCCTATATGCTGTCGGCGAACCTTGTGAGCCTGGTCTGGGGTGGCCAGGACGGCAAGATGTACGTCACTGCGCTCTTTCCGGCGGCACTCTGGCTCCTGGTAACCGCGCTCGACCGCCACTCCTGGCTTCGTTTCATCTGGCTGGGGGCGGTCGCCGGGCTGATGGTGGTGGCCCACCCCCAGCTCGCGTACTACGCCTATCTGGCGCTGGCGGTCTACGCCCTGGCGAGCCTCTGGGCCCGGCGCCAGTCCGGTGGAGCATTCCTGGCCAACGGCCTTGCCGGAGGCATGGTCGCGGTGGTCACGGCGGCGGGCGTGGCGGCGGTGGTCCTGCTCCCGATGTACCGCTATCTCCGGGAGGACTCGCCTCGGGCGGGGCCGGGGCGCGGCTTCGAGTACTCGGCCACCTGGTCGCTGCACGCGGAGGAGGCCGCTTCGCTGTTCATCCCGGAGTTTGCCGGTACCGATGTGCAGTCGCAGACTTATTGGGGGAAGAACCCGTTCAAGCACAATTCCGAGTACGGCGGCGCGCTGGTGTTCGTGCTGGGTATCGCCGCCGTGGCTGGGCTCCGGGGTGACCGGCGGCGCTGGGGCCTGGCAGCCATGGCCCTCATCGCACTGCTCTATGCGCTTGGAGCTGGTACCCCATTCTTCCGGCTGCTCTACTCGGTGGTACCTGGGCTCAAGAACTTCCGGGCGCCCAGTCTGGCGACGTACCTGGCGATCGTGGCCCTTACCCTGCTCTCGGCGCTGCTGCTCGAGCGGGCCCTCGCGGCTGGCGACCTTCGTGCGCGCCGCGCCATGTCGGTGGGTCTTGGCGCTGGAGCCGTCGTGGCGCTTCTGGTAGCGGCGATGACGCTCGCCACCGGCACCGGTTTCTACGGGATGTGGGCCTCGATGTTCGGCGAAGCAGAGGGGGGCGGACGGGTCGACGCGTTTGCCGCTAATGTCGGGAGGCTCGGGGCCGGCGCGCTCATCGTAGCGCTGATCTGCGCCGCCGCCTGGGGGGCTGTGTTCCTCTGGAGTCGCGGCCGGCTGAGCGCCAGTCACGTGGCCCTCATCCTGACGTTGCTGACGGCCATCGACCTCATCCGGGTCGACCAACGGTACATCCAGGTCGTACGCTACGACGACTTCTTCCCGCCGGATCCGGGGATCGACGCGCTCCGCACCCGACTGGTACCGGGGGAGCGCGTGCTCACCATCGGCGGCGTTTATCCGGAGGGCTTTCTGGCCAGCTACGGGGTTCCTGAAGTGTTTGGTTACCACGGCAACCAGCTACGCTGGTACAATGATCTCACCCGCTATACCGCACGGCAGGGAGCGCGCACCCAGACGGAGCTCGAGCAGTATTGGCTCGGCTTCCTGAACAGCGCGGCCTTGCGCGCGCTGGCTGCCCGGTACGTGCTACTGCCGGGTCAAGTGGAGCTCCCTGGCTTTCGGCTGCTCGGCACCGATCAGCGGGTATCGGTATACGTGAATGATGCCGCACTGCCGGGCGTCTCGGTGGTTCCGGAAGTTCAGGTCGAGCCCGATTCCGGCCGGCGCATAGCCACACTCTGGTCACCGACCTTCGATCCGACCCAGACCACCATCGTGGAGGAGCCGGTGCTCGCCGTGGGACAGGCAGGCGGGACCGGTACAGCAGTCATAGAGGGCAACGGCGATGATACACTGGTAGTGCGAGTTCGCTCCAACGGGCCCGCCCTGCTACACGTGAGCCGTACGTATCATCGGTCGTGGCAGGCGGAAATCGATGGAGTGCCAGTGCCGGTGATACGGGCGAATCATGCGCTCATGGCGGTTCCCCTGGCCGGGAGCGGCGAGCACCGGGTGGTAATGCGCTACCGGCCCTCCAATGTCCGTATGGCTGCCATGATCAGCATCGCCACCTGGGCCGCCGTCGTGCTGGCTACGCTCCTGGGCGCTGTCCTGCAGCTGCGGCGGGGCCGTGGCTGAGCGCCTGCTGGTCGTCGTGCCGACCTACAACGAGCGGGTGAACCTCCCGCTCGTCGTGCCTGCCATTCTGCATCAGGATCCCCGTCTCGAAGTCCTCGTGGTGGATGACAATTCGCCTGACGGTACCGGCCAGTTGGCCGATGAGCTGGCAGCATCCACATCCCGGGTGCACGTGCTCCACCGGCCGGCAAAGTCCGGGCTCGGGAAGGCCTACCTGGCCGGGTTTCGCTGGGCCCTGGAGCGCAAGTACGACCTCATCTTCGAGATGGACGCCGACTTCTCTCACGATCCCAAATTCATCGGGGATTTCGTCAGGGCCGCCAACGATGCGGATGTCGTTATCGGCTCCCGGTACCGTACCGGGGTCAATGTGATCAACTGGCCGATCTCCCGGCTGCTGCTCTCCATCGGTGCCAACGAATACGCCCGCTGGATCACCGGGCTGCCCCTGGCCGACTCCACCGGGGGTTTCAAGTGCTTTCGGCGCGAGGTGCTGGAGGCCATCGATTTCGACAAGGTGCGCTCCAACGGCTACTCCTTTCAGATCGAAATGAGCTTCCGGGCCTGGAAGAAGGGATTTCGTCTGGTGGAGATCCCCATCGTGTTCACCGACCGGGTCGAAGGACAGAGCAAGATGAACAAGCGCATTGTTCGGGAAGCCATCTGGATGGTGTGGTGGCTCCGGCTCCAGTCGATGATCGGCCGTCTGTGAGGGGAACTCTCTTCTACAAGATGACCGGCTCGGGCAACGACTTCGTGATGCTCGACGGCCGCGCCACCGCGCCCGATGCCTGGCCTGCGGCCCGGGTGCGGGCCATCTGCGATCGCCGGAATGGGGTGGGGGCAGACGGGCTGGTGATCCTGACGCCTGCCGCAGCGGGGACAGTCCGGATGTCCTATTGGAATTCGGACGGCTCCCATGGAGCGATGTGCGGCAACGCGGCGCTGTGTAGCGGCCGGCTCTCGGTGGACCTGGAACTGGTGGCGCCGGGGGAATTCTGCCTCCTCACCGACGCCGGGCCGGTACGCGTCATCTCGTCGGCCCAAGCTGACGAAGCCGAGATCAGTCTGCCGGACTGCGACCTCCCCCGGGATTTGTCCGGTTTTACACCGGAAACCGGTGAGCTGTGGTTTGCCCTGGGCATCGTCGGCGTGCCGCACCTCGTGGTCAGGGTGAATGACATCGAAACGGTGGACGTGGCGCGTCGGGGGAGGGCGCTTCGGTCTGACTCCAGAGTCGGCCCGGTCGGGGCTAATGTGAACTTTGTAAGTCCTGCCAAGGAGCGTGGAGGCCCCTGGTTGATACGGACCTTCGAGCGTGGCGTCGAGGGAGAAACCCTGGCGTGCGGGACCGGAACGGTGGCGGCTGCCTTGGCCCTGGGCGGCCGGGGCGAGGCCGAGCTGCCGCTGACCTTCCGGAGCAGGGGGGGACCTCACCTGCGAGTACGGGCTCAGCGGGATGGCAGCCGCGCTGCGGATGTGTGGCTCGGGGGTCAGGGTCGGCTGCTGTTCCGTGGAGTCTGGGAGGGAAAGTGAAAGCTCGGTTCGTAAAACCTTCCGTATGCTGTTACCCAACAACAAGATAGGTAACTAGAAGAGGCAGTAGTCCACACTTCTCCACAGTTTTCCCCAGGCCAACTTAACATAACATATCTTATACGTCGTTTAGTAAGGCCCAAGAAAAGAGGGGCCTCTTTCCCGAGACCCCGCTGTTGTGGTCGCACCGCGGGCGAGCCTACATCTTCCCGTCGGTCACTTCCGCCAGACGAACCTCGGCCTCGGTGACGCTCGGCGACTTAGGATACTTCTGCAGCACCGTCCGATACGCCCTGGCTGCGTCTTCGGCCTTTCCGCCCTCCCGGAACGCGCGGCCGGCATCAACCAGGTACTTCGCCTTGAGGTACTCGACGTCGGCGGCGTTCGAGGCCTGGGTATAGGCATTGGCCGCCTCGACCCAGCGCCTGGAGTTCTCCAGCGCCGCGGCCAATAGTCCGGTGGCCGGCGGGACATATTTCTGGGCGGGCTTGCTGGCCAGGAACTCCCTGAGCCCCACCGTGGCCAGCTCGCTCTGCCCGTTGACCATCCGTACCTGGTTGAGCGTGATCACGGCCTCGCTGGCCGCGTCGGTGCCCTTGTAGGTCGAGATCAGCCTCTGGAGCTCACTGGAGGCCAGAGGCAGATTTCCCGCCTCTGCCGCCGCTCTGGCCTGATTGAGGCTCCGCGCGGCGAAATCCTCCTTCCGCCTGGCGCTCGCCATGATGAACCAGGCGGCGAGCGCCAACACCGCAAGAACCACGATCCCGGCCAGAACGTACCGCTGGTGCCGCTGGTACCAGGGCGTTGTCGCTACGGGAATGGGGGCTGGGCCTGTCCGGGTCGGTTCCACTGTCGTTGCCATGTGTGTCCAGCAAAAAGGTTCTTGACGAGATCCTGCGGCCTCGATGGCACCGCCCGCATGCCCCCGGCGTGACTCGAACACGCGGCCAACAGTTTAGGAAACTGCTGCTCTATCCATCTGAGCTACGGGGGCGTCTAACTACCTGGATAGCTTCAACCTATGAGCCCAGGCTTCAGGTAGTTTCGAAGCGAAGCCCGCTCGGATCCACCGGAACAGGGGAAAATGGCACCCCTGCACCGACCGGTGCAACCCCAAATGAGCTAGGAGCCAGGGGATGGGAGCCTGCGGCTCCAGCTCCCCGCGCCAAGCTTAGCATGTCGCTACCGTGTGATATGGAGCGCCCGAAAGCCGCTGTCGTCCGGCCAACGCGCCGATCTCCAGCAGGAAGCTCCACCCCACCAGCTCCGCACCCAGCCCGCGCGCCAGCTGCCCCGCTGCCTTGGCCGTCCCGCCGGTAGCCAGCACATCATCGACCACCAGTACCCGGCTGCCCTGATTCCAGGCGTCCCGATGGGCCTCGAGCGAGTCGCTGCCGTACTCGAGATCGTAGGACTCGCTGGCGCGTTCCCAGGGCAGCTTGCCCGGCTTCCTCGCCGGAACGAAGCCGGCTCCGAGCGCGGCAGCCACTGCCCCGCCCAGGATGAAGCCTCTCGCTTCGATGCCCATCACATGCGTGACATCCCGGTCCCGGAACGGCCGACACATGTCGGCGACCACGTCTCGCAGGAGCGGCCCATCCCGGAGCACCGGGGTAATGTCCTGGAACAGGATACCGGGTTTGGGGTAGTCCGGTATCGCCCGCAAGGATTGCTGAACTCGATCGGCAACCGTCGTCATTGGATTACGTGATCCGGGTGAGTGCGAGACTACATGACATCGAAGCTCTTCCCCGTAAGGCTCGTCGCCGGCTCGGCGGACCGCTCGACCCGCTCGACCCGCGCACTGGCCGGGCCGCTCCGAAGCATCCGCTCGAGCTCCGGGATCGCCGCCTCGGGTCCATCCACCACAACCTCGACGCTGCCGTTCGGCAGGTTGCGGGCATAACCGGTAAGGCCGAGTGAGCGGGCGTGGCGGGCGACGAACCAGCGGAAGCCGACACCCTGCACCATGCCGAAGATCTCGAATCTGGTGGTCACGCGGGCCGGCTTCGGCGCGCCCGCATCGCTTCGACCACGATGGGCAGCACCGAGATTGCGATGATGGCCAGAATCACCAGGGTAAAGTTCTCCCGCACCACGGCGATGTTGCCGAAGAAATAGCCGCCCAGCACGAACAACCCCACCCACAGCACCGCGCCCACCACATTGTAGACGATGAACTTCGGGTAGCTCATGGCTCCGACGCCTGCAACAAAGGGTGCGAACGTGCGGATGATCGGGACGAAGCGGGCCAGGATGATCGTCTTCCCTCCGTGCTTCTCGTAGAAGGCGTGAGTCCGGTCGAGGTACTCCTTGCGGAGAAAGCGCATGTCCCCCCGGAATGCCCGGGGGCCGATATAGGACCCGACCCAGTAGTTCACGGTATCGCCCAAAATGGCGGCGACGATCAGCAGCAGCACCACCAGCCACAGGTCGAGCGCGCCGAGCGCGGCGAAGGTCCCGGCCGCGAAGAGGAGCGAGTCGCCCGGCAGAAACGGGGTGATCACGAGCCCGGTTTCACAAAAAACGATCAGGAACAGGATCAGGTGCGTCCAGGTGCCATACTGGGAGATCAGCTGCCCCAGATGGGTATCCAGGTGCAGGAAGAGATCGATGATGCGAGGCAGCAGATCCATGGACGGTCTCCCGGGTCTATTCCTGGCGAAAGCCGAACTCGCCGACCAGCGGCACGAAACGAACGTCGGCGATGGTACTGCTCCGCACGCCGTCACCCTGTCGCTCCACCAGGGTCAGGGTCTGGGACGCTCGATCCCCCAGCGGGATGACCATCCGTCCTCCTGAAGCCAGCTGCTCCACCAGAGGAGCCGGGACCTCCGGCGACGCGGCCGACACCAGGATGGCATCGTAGGGAGCAAACGGGCGCCAGCCCAGGGTTCCGTCTCCCACCAGCACCGTGACGTTGCGAACACCGGCCGCCGCGAGGGCCGCCCGCGCGCTCTGGGCCAGGCCGGCAAATCGCTCGACACTGAACACCATGCTGGCTACCAGCGCGAGCAGCGCCGTCTGGTAGCCCGACCCAGTGCCAACCTCCAGGACTTTCTCCTGTCCGGTCAGGCTGATCAACTCCAGATAGCGGGCCTGCACATACGGCTGGGAGATCGTCTGCCCGCTGCCGATCGGCAGGGCGACATCGTCGTACGCCCGATGGCGTACGCTCTCCGGCACGAAAAGGTGCCGCGGTACCATCTGGATGGCGCGCAGCACCGAAAGATCTCGCACTCCCTTGCGCCGGAGAGTCTCTACCAGACGGGTGCGGTATCCCCCGTAGCTGTCGCCCTCCCCTACCCCTCCAGCGACCATCCCCGAACCGTCTCCAGCAGCGAGTAATTGGTCAGATCCATATGCAGAGGTGTGACCGAAACGTAGCCCTCGGCGACAGCCAGATGGTCCGAGTTTTCTCCCCCGGTCCAGGTGATCGTCCCGCCTCCGATCCAGATGATCTCCCGGCCCCAGGGATCCTTCATCCGGGTCAGCGACTCGGAAAAGTAGCGGCTCCCCAGCTTGGTCACCTGAATGCCCTTGACCTCCGACGCCGGGATCCTGGGAAAGTTGATGTTGAGCAGCATCTGCTCGGGAAAGTCCTGCACCCGGCTGATGCGCAGAACCAGCTCCACCAGCAGCGACCGATACGTCGCCATCGTCTCGGGCTGGTTCCCCGCGAACGAGATGGCGATACCGGGGACGCCCAGCGTCACCGCCTCCATGGCGGCCGCCACCGTGCCCGAATAGAGCACGTCCTCGCCCATGTTGGGGCCGTGGTTGACCCCGGAGAAGACGAAGTCCGGCCGCTCCGGCATGAGCGCCTGGATGGCCAGCATGGCGCAGTCAGTCGGGGTGCCATCGATCTGCCAGCCGCCGTCCGGACGCCGGGTGGGCCGGAGCGGGCGATGCAAGGTCAGCGAGTGGGAGGTGCCGCTCTGCTCCCGATCGGGTGCAACTACGGTCACGCTGCCGACTTCCCGGCAGGCATCGGCCAGCAGTGCCAGCCCTGGCGCCAGGACGCCGTCATCGTTGGTCACCAGAATGTTCACAGCGGGGCAGCGGGGCAGCGGGGCAGCGGTACAGAAACCGCACGCGGCCTGGTCATCGAGTGGATGTTCCTAGCCACCCTGAGCGCTTTCACCCTGGGCACCACTACCCTGCCCCGCTGCCCCGCTGCCCCGCTTGGGCGGCGCCTTGCCGTCGAGGATAGCAACTACGTCCTCCAGCGTCATGCGCACCTCCTGCGCCAACTCCGCTTCGAACGCCCGTCGGGCGGAGACCCGCAGCTCGCCGGTCCGGCGATAGTGATCGATCCGTTGCCGGGCGCCGTCGATGGTGAACTTCTCGGTGTAGAGCAGGTGCTTGACCAGCATAATCAGCTCGACCTCGCGCCCCTTGTAGACCCGGTTACCCGACCGGTTCTTGGCCGGGTTCAGGAAGCGGAACTGACTTTCCCAGTAGCGAAGCACGTGCGGCTTCAGGTCGGTCAGCGAACAGACTTCGCCGATGGAGTAAAACTCCTGAACCGGTCGGGTGGTGGTCATCTCCACTGCTCCGACTTGAGTTGGCGTGCCATGAGCTCGGCTATTCCCTCCCGAGCGGGTTTCCCCGAGAACAGAACCTCACAGACCTTCTCGATGATAGGTAGCTCGACTCCCATTCGCTCGCCCAGCGCCGCGCCGGCCTGGGAGGTGTTGGCTCCCTCGGCCACGCTCCGGTGCGCCGCACGATACTGCTCCAGCGTCTGTCCCTCCGCCAGCGCCACACCCAGAGCGCGGTTCCGACTCAGGCTTCCGGTGGTGGTCAGGATCAGGTCTCCCATACCGGCGAGGCCGGCAAACGTGAGCGGACTGGCCCCCAGGGCAACCCCAAGCCGGGTGATCTCGGCGAGCCCCCGGGTGATCAGGGCAGCCCGGGGATTGTGCCCCATGCCGAGCCCCTCGAGAATGCCTGCGGCGATGGCGATGACGTTCTTGAGCGCGCCGGCCAGCTCGACGCCCACCACATCGTCGTGCGAGTATACCCGGAATCGCGGCGTGGCGAAGATCCGCTGGGCGTCGCGGGCGGTGGTCTCGTCCCGTGCCGCGGCCACCACCAGCGTCGGCTGTCCCTGACACACCTCCAGGGCAAAGCTGGGCCCCGACAGCGCCGCGAAGCGAACGTCGGGGAGACACTCCTCGAACACCTTCGACATGAGTGCCAGGGTATCGGTCTCGATGCCCTTGGTCGCACTCACCACCAGCGTCCCCGCTCGCACCGTGCCTGTGAGACCCGAGATCACGGATCTGACGGCGTGACTCGGAGCAACGGAGACGATGACCGCCGCGTCTCCCACCGCTTCACGCACATCGGCGACTGCACGCAGCCCCGGCGCCAGAGGAATACCCGGCAGGAACACCGGGTTCTCATGCCGCTGGTTGACCGCGGCGACTACCTCCGGCTCATAGGCCCAGAGCCGTACGCTCTCTCCCTTCACCGCCAGCAGATTGGCCAGCGTCGTCCCCCAGCTGCCCGCGCCAAGCACGGCGATAGGTGTCATGGCTGCGGTGCGCTCGCCGCCTTACGGCCGAACCGGTTCTCCGTTCCCTTGAGGAGGCGCTGGATATTTCGCCGGTGGAGAATGATCACGCCCCCGGCGATCGCCGTTGCAATCCAGACCAGCGCCGGTGACGTCGAATCCTCCAGCAGATAGACCGCCACAGGCAGAACCGCGGCCGCGGCGATGCTGGCAACCGATACATAACCCGTGACTCGAACCAGGACAGCCCAGACCACCGCCGCTACCGTCAGGGCCAGCGGAGCGAGGCCCAGCATGACCCCCGCGGCGGTGGCTACCCCCTTCCCTCCCTTGAATCCGACGAACACCGAAAACACATGTCCCAGGATCGCCGCTACGCCGCATGCGAGGGCGAACAGTTGGGAGTTGGACACCTGGGCCGCGAAGACGAGGACGGGGATGGCGCCCTTCGCGATATCGACTATCGCGGCCGGAATCGCGTACTTCCAGCCGAGGACCCGATAGAGGTTGGTGGCGCCGAGGTTACCGCTGCCGTGCTGCCGAAGATCGATTCCCGCGAAGAGCCGACTGAGCAGATGGCTGGTCGGTATGGCGCCCACGAGGTAGGAAGCGAGTAGCCAGAGGGCAGCCTGGGCCATCAGCGTCGGGATCCTCGACTGGTGAATTTCAGGCGCAAGGGCGATCCGGTGAAGGGCCAGGCTTCCCGAAACCCATTCGCCAGGTAGCGCTGATAGGACTCGGGCACTTCATCGGGCCGGTTGCTGACGATGGCCAGCGTGGGAGGAGCCGTAGCGATCTGAGAAGCGTAGAGCAGCTTGACCTCCTCGCCGGGTTTCTGCGGCGGCGCGTTTCGCTCGATCAGCGACGCCAGTACCTTGTTCACCTCGGCCGTGGGAACCCGTCGCTCGCGGTCCGCGGCCACCTCCAGGATCAGATCGAGCACCTTCCGCACCCGCTGCCCGGTCACGGCCGACACGTAGAGGAAGGGCACGTAACGGAGGAACGGCGCCTTGGCCACCAGCGCTTCCTGTCCCTGATGGGCGGTGTTAGCGTCTTTCTCCTCGATCAGATCCCACTTGTTCACCAGAACAATCAGGCCGGCGCCTTCCTCCCAGGCCTGGGTGGCGATCCGGAGATCCTGGTTGTGCAGTCCGATGGCCGCGTCCACTACGAGCACGGCCACGTGGGCCCGCTCGATCGCCCGTTCAGTCCGGAGTGTGGAATAGAACTCCAGGTCATCCTCTACTTTAGCCTTACGTCGTAACCCTGCGGTATCTATGAAGTTGAGTGTCTTGCCCTGAAAGCGCAAGACCGAATCAATCGCGTCTCGCGTCGTGCCTGCTTCGGCGGCCACCACGTGGCGCTCCTCGCCCAGAAGCCGGTTCACGATCGATGACTTCCCCACGTTCGGTCGTCCGACCACAGCGACGTTGATGGTTTCTTCGTCCTCACCCGGATGGTACGGTGGGAGCCGCTCGACAATGGCATCCAGGAGGTCGCCACTCCCCTTCCCGATCGCCGCGCTGACCCCGACCGGATCGCCAAACCCGAGCGAGTAGAACCCGTACTGCTCGGTGCTCTGCTCCAGGTTGTCCAGCTTGTTCACGGCGAGGAGGACGGGGCGGCCTGCCTTCCGAAGATGATCCGCGATGGCTCGATCGACCGGATTGAGTCCCTCCCGCCCGTCCACCATGAACACCACCACGTCGGCCTCGTCCAGCGCGAACTCCACCTGGCGCCGGATGGCGCGGTCCATCGAGTCGTCGGAGTCCGGCAGGAGCCCGCCAGTGTCCACCACCCAGAAGCGGCGGCCCTGCCAGTCGGCGTCGCCAAAGTGTCGATCCCGGGTGGTGCCCGGCCGTTCGGACACGATCGCGGGACGGCCGCCCATGATCCGGTTGAAGAGAGTGGACTTGCCGACATTGGGCCGGCCAACGATGGCGACGGTCGGCTTGCTCAAGCCGCTACCGGGACCTGCAGCGCGTCGGTGAAATCCCTCGACAGGCGCACCGCGGCAGGCAGCGAGTGAGTCAGGACCTCGAAGCTCATGTTGTCGATGAAGAGCCCGTCGTCGTTCACCGATTCGCCCGGGAGCAGCACCAGGTCGAGGTCCCGCCGGCCTTTCAGCGCCTGCTGCATCGCCATGCCGGGGAGCAGCCCCGCGGTCGTGACGGTCGGGCCGAAGAGCGAATTGACCACCGGGATGAGCTCGAATTCGGCGCCGGTCACCCGGGCCAGCGGCTCGAGCACCATCGGCATGAGCTGACCCATGGCGGTGCCGGTGACCACCGCGATTCGCTTCCCTTCCCAGCCACGCAACTCGTCTGACACTGTCTCGATCCGCTGTTGCAGCCAGCGCACCGAGCCAACTCCGTTCTCGACCTGGTCGAAGCCGTCGTAGATCTCTGCGCCCGGAAGCTCGACGCCGGCCCTGACGTAGAGCTCGTCGGCGCCGAACGCCCAGTTAATCCCCCGCTCGGCCCGGGCGATGGCGGCCCGCTCCTCGATGAGCTCGATTGCGGCGCGACACTCCGCCGCCGTGGGCTCCCGTACCAGATGGTGCTTGGAGTACTCGGTGAGACCCACCGGCACTACCGAGCAGCCGATGATGGCGGGCCCAAACTGGTAGAGCTCGGTCAGCGTCTGCCGCAGGACCGCACCGTCATTCACGCCAGGTGACATGACGATCTGGGTGTGGAACTCGATCCCGCGGTCGGCGAACTCGCGCAGCTGAGGGATGACCTCGGGAGCCGTCGGATTCCGCAGAAGATAGCGTCGCACGGTGGGGTCGGTGGCGTGAACCGAGACGTACAGCGGTGACAGCCGATAGTCGATGATGCGTTGGACGTCGTGAGGCTTCAGGTTGGTGAGCGTGGCGAAGTTGCCGTACCGGAACGAGAGGCGGTAGTCGTCGTCCCGGATGTAGAGGACGTCGCGCAACCCGTCCGGGAGCCCATCGACAAAGCAGAAGTCGCAGCGGTTGGCGCACCGCCTGATCCGGGCGGGCTCGAGCTCCACGCCGAGTGGCTCTCCCAAGGGGCGCTCGATCTCGAACTCGATCTCCTCCCCACCCGGCTGGCGCACGTGCAGCAGGAACTCCTCCTCAGCCGTGAGGAACTCCCAGTCGAGAAAGTCTTCCAGCTCCCGTCCGTCCACCGAGAGAAGCTCCGTGCCTTCCTGGAGCCCCAGCTCGGCTGCTATCGAATCGGGATGTACCGCCGTTACTCGAATCATCAGGCACCGCTGAGAGCTGGAGAGAGGCTGCGCGCCTCCCTGAGACAACCCGGGAAGATCTCTCTCTACACGGCTAAATTCAAGTCCTACGGTCACTTCCCGTCTAGTCTCAAAGTGCCATCTAAGCTCGACAACAGCCAGCCGGGATCAGATTTTGGGCCGTCTCCGACGACTGAGACCTACTGGACTCTGATGATCTTCCCGGCCGACGGCACGCCGTTTCGGTTCAATATGAACAACTGATAATGGCCCGGCGGCGCCTGCCTCGGCAGCATCGGTGCCTTCACATCGACGTTCCCACCGTTGATCTCGAAGCTCAGCTTGTTCGCCCGCTGGCCCGCGTCGAAGGCGTGGGTCACCGAGCCGAGCCGGATCCAGCGGACCTCGGTGATCTGGGCGGCGTTGGGCGTGGCAACGGAGAAGGTCTCCCCAAAGCCGACCGTGCTCGGGGCCGAAGTGATGGTCGGACGCGCGCCCTTGAACAGGTAGGGCGGCTGGAAGATCTCGTGACTCCGCTCCGGCGGCACCGGAACAGCGCCGGCCATGGCGTCGCCGCTCGCTCCGTGGAGAACGGTTCCGTTGGGCAGGAGCAGCGACACGGAGTGGTAGATTCGCATGACGCTGTTGCTCGCCAGCGTGCTCCACTGGCCTGTCTCCGGGTTCCACAGCTCGGCCGCCTTCACCGCGTTAGCCGGACTGATGTCGACGAACCCACCGCCGCGAGTGCCCCCGGTCGCCAGGACCTGGCCGTCCGGCAAGACCGTGGCGTTCATGTGGCGGCGCCGGTTGGCCATCGAGCCGGTGCTCCGCCACGAGGGTGAGGTCTGGTTGAGATCGATCACCTCGGCGGTGGCCGTGGGTGAACTGGTCTTCGCGTCCGGCGTGGGCCAGCCGGTGTGGCCGCCCCCACCTACTACCAGAATCTTTCCGGCGTCATACATCACCGCCGACCCATAGTCGCGGTTGAAGCCGAAGACGTGCGAAGGCCCCGAGGCCCAGCTCCCCCGGCCGCCTGCTCCGCTCCCATCCACATTGAACCAGCGGGACTGAATGCGCTCGCTGGCATAGAAGATCAGGCCGTTCTTCGGGTCGACGAAGTTCCGCGGATAGTACGGGATCACGAGACTGCCGGCACCGGGTAGTTCCTGCCACGCGCCGTTCTCCCAGACCTCGGGTGTCGTGACCACTGTGCCCGCCTCGTTCCGTCCAGCCATGGTCAGCACCCGTCCGTCCGCCAGCACGGTCACGGTGGGGTACCAGCGGCCGTTGGCCATGTCGGGGCCCTTCTGCGGCACGCCGTTGGCGGTGAAGAAGTAGGTCGTCTTGATCCCCGCATCGTCCTGGTGATGCCCGCCCGACACCATCAGCCGGCCGTCCGGCATCAGCGTGTGCCCGGCGCAAAAGAGCATGTCGTCAACGTGGATCTCGGTGGCGCTGCCCGGACCGGCGCCGGCGGGATCCCAGATTCGCGGCATTCCCATCGTATCGGCGACGTCGGTCTTGCCCCAGGCGAAAATCTTTCCGGTGGGGAGCAGGGACATGTGGAGCGGCACGATGTCCCAATTGACCACCGGGCCCCACTTGCCCGATGTGGCCTCGGGCGGCAGCACCGACAGGGTCACCGGTGAGGAGGTTACGCTGGCCGTCCCGGCAGTGAACTCCAGGGTGTGATCCCCGGTGCCCCTGATACCCAGATCGGCGAACTTCGCTACCCCGCTGGCGTTGGTCCGCGCCGTGCTGGTGCCTTCCAGCGTCCCTGGCCCCGAGGCAATAGCGGCGCTGACTTGCGCTCCCGCTACCGGGTTCCCACTCCCGTCTTTCACTTGCACTGCCGGCTGAGCGACCGGATCGAATACCTCGCCGCTCAGCGCTGACACCGGAGGATTGGCCGTGATCGCAATGGTTTCGGTGGCGCTACTGCACACCACGGTGAACGCCACCGCAGCGGTGGATCCGGCCGTAACCGAGACGGTTTGGGGGTTGGCTCCCTGGACGACACAGTTTGCCGCGACGCCCGAGAGACTCACCGTGCGGGTACCCGCCGGCACACCGGCCGCGGTAACTGTGGCGTTCGGCCCAATCGGCTGGCTCGATCCACCGTCGACTGCGAAGACAAATCCATTGGCGTCCGGGTCGGGGCCGCTGGTTGTGGTGGTGACGTCGATACTTCCGGTACTGGCCTGGCAGGTCAGGGTAAACGTCACCGCCACCGTTCCGCCGTCGGGAACCACCACCCTCCGTGGATTCTCACCGCTGAGCGTGCAGTGCCCGGCCATCTCCGAGAGCCAGACCAAATGCGGGCCTGCTCCGAGACTGGACACGCTGATCGTCTCGTTCATGCCGATGGGTTGGGTTCCACCTCCATCGATGCCGAAGGCGTAGCCGTTTTCGTCTACCCCGGATCCATTCGTCACGGTTGTAATTCGAATGGCTCCGGCGCTCGGTGGTGGGGTCAGGCAGAGAATGGTAAACGCCGCCTCAGCTGTGGATCCCGCCGTGATGGAGAGGGACCGGGGATTATCGCCTTCGACCTGGCAGTTTCCCGAAACCCCACCGATCCCCGCTGTGTGCTCGCCCGGAGTCAGGCCACCGATGGTGGTCTCATCGTTGGCCGCAAGCGTTCCTCCCGCGGCCCCGTCGATGGTGATGGCGTAGCCGTCGGTATCAGGGGAAGGCCCGGTGGTCGTCGAGGTAATGCGGAGGCGGCCGGTAGTGGCGCTGCAGGCCACGGCGAAGGTCAGGCTGGCGGCCTGGCCGCCGGTAATGCTGATGGGGCGAGGATTGTCGCCCCCGATGGTGCAATTGGCCGAAGCGCCGGCCAGGAGGACGCTGTGCGCGCCGGCGGCGACATCGGGGATCTCCAGCGTGGCGTTAGGGCCGAGCGGCTGGGCAGCGCCGCCGTCGACCTGGACGGTGTACCCGTCGGCGTCGAGCTCCGCGCCGGTTGTCGAGCTGATTATCTGCAGCGTGCCGGTACCGGGCCCAGCCAGGTTCTCGCCGCTACACGCCACGCCCATGGCCGCCAGGGCGAGGAGGGCTGAGCCGGCGGCCTGGTAGCGCTGCACTACCGAAAGCGTTCTGTAGATGTTCATCCGGGAGCTACTGCACCCGAACGATTTTCCCGGCGGAAGGCACGCCGTTGCGATTGAGGATAAACAGCATGTAGTAACCCGGCGGAGCTAAATTGGCATTGGCCGGCGCCGTGACCTCAATCCCATTCGGTGAGCGGGTAAAGGCCAGAGTATTTGCTCTCTGGCTCATATCGAAAGCATGCGTGACCGATCCCAATCTTATCCACCGTGCCTCCTCGATCTGGCCAGCGTTCGGGGTCACGACACTGAACGTTTCACTGTACCCCACGGTGCCAGGGGCAGATGAGATCGAAGGGCGGGCCCCTTTAAAGAGATAGGGTGGCGAGAAGATCTCGTGGTTTCTTTCGGGAGGCACGGGGACGACTCCGCCGCCCGGCTGTATAGCCATGGCATCGCCGCTAGCTCCGTGGAGGACGGTACCATTCGGTAGTAACAGTGATACCGAGTGGTAGACCCGCATGATCTGGTTGGCAGCCAGCGTTGTCCACTGGTTGGTGGCAGGATTCCACATCTCCGCTTCTTTGACCGCCAGTCCGGGATCGATGTTTACAAACCCGCCACCTCGGGTACCACCCGTGATGAGCACCTGTCCATCCGGCAGAATGGTAGAGTTAAGGTGGCGCCTGGGGGCCGACATCGAGCCAGCGCTCACCCACGAAGCACCTGTTTGATTCAGATCGATCTTCTCCGCCGTTTCCGTCGGTAGATTCGCTGGGTTCTTAGGATCTGGCGTAGGCCAGCCGGTGTGGCCGCCACCGCCCGTGTAAAGGATCTTCCCTGGCTCATACATGACTGCGGTGCCGTAGTCCCGGTTGTAGGGCCAGATGTGGGTCGGCCCATTAGACCAACTCCCGGTCCCTGCGACATTGAACCATCGCGACATGACTCTTTCGCCGGCATAGAAGATCAGGCCGTTGGGAGCTACGAAGTTCCGAGGATAGTAGGGTATTTCCACAGCGCTTGCGCCCGTGAGCTGTGACCAAGCGCTTCCGTTCCAGAGTTCCGGGGTCTTGACGACGGTACCCGCTTCGTTGCGCCCCGCCATCGAGAGCACGCTGCCATCGGATAAGACCGTGAGGGTCGGGTACCAGCGCCCGAACGCCATATCCGGCCCCTTCTGCTTGGCACCATCCTGAGAGAAGAAGTAGGTAACCTTGATCCCGGCATCATCCATATGGTGGCCGCCCGCAACCATCAAACGACCATCAGGCAGGAGTGTGTGTCCGGCGCAGAACAGCATCTCCGTCACATCAATCATTGGCGCGGTGGACGGTGATCCTTGTGCCGGGTCCCAGATTCGGGGCATCCCCATCGTGTCGGCGACATCGGTCTTGCCCCACGCGAAAATCTTGCCGTTCGGCAAAAGGCTCATGTGCAGCGGTACGATATCCCAGGGTACTACCGGCCCCCACTTCCCCGTAGTCGCTTCCGAAGGTAGGGCGGCGATAGTGACCGGCGAGGAAGTCACTCTCTCAGTTCCGGCGGTAAACTCGAGTGTGTGCTCCCCAGTGCCATTGATTCCCAGGTCACCGAAGGCTGCGTCGCCGCTGGCGTTCGTGGTGGCAGTCTTGGTCCCCTCCAGAGTCCCGCTGCCCGACGCCAAACTTGCCGTCACCTGCACACCAGCGCGCGGTCCCATGGCGTCGGTCAGCCGCACCGCGGGCTGAGCCACGGGATCGAATACCTCTTTGGTCAATGCCTGGGTCGGTGGGTTGATCGTGATCGCAATGCCGCCGCCCACAGGACCATCCACCGCGGTAGAGGAGAAGGTGACCGGTGAGCCGGTCAGCCCGGCTACCGTAGCCGTAGCCGTCTGGGCGCCCGCGGTAGGCCCGAGAACGCGAGTGACAGAGGCCCTGCCGTCCGAGCCCGTTGTGGCGGTCGAGGGTGAGACGCTGCCTCCGCTCTGCGCGGCCCAACTGACGCTCACGCCGGCCACCGGGCTGCCGTTATCGTCGGTAACCAGCGCCACAAGCGGGTTCGGAAGCGCTTGGCCTACGGTCCCGGTCTGGCCGTTGCCCGCTGCCATTTCTATGGTGGTGGCCGCGTCCGGTGGCGGCGTAACCCCCCCGCAGGTGAGAGAGCCTGCTGCCAGGGATAGGGCGAGAGCGCCGGTACGTAGCTGCGAGATCCGAGTCATGGTCACCAGAGCGCCCAGCCCTCGAGCGCCGCCAAGAAGGTTCAAGTATCGCCGATAAACCGGTGGCACACGCAGGTCCCGGGCCGCTGGCCAGCCGGCATGTCGACGTGTAAGTCATTGTGGTACAACTGGCTGCAAACCTCGGACTAGCCAGCGTTGCATCCGCGCCACGAGGAGCTAACCACGCGGGCAGGGGCCCCGCCAGAGCAGGGCAACATCTCCACGATCCGCCCATGCCGCTGTGCTCCGGAACACGAACCCGGTCCGGCGGGTTCCAGAGCGGAGAACACCCTCCTGACTCAATATCGGCCGGAGGGCAGAAGTAAGGATGAAATCCGTATGAAGGAAAGCGGCGACGGCAGGATCGCAAAGCAGGAACAAAGAGCGGGCGACCGGACTCGAACCGGCGACGTCCAGCTTGGGAAGCTGGCATTCTACCACTGAATTACGCCCGCGGATTAAGGGCGGAATGTGCTGCGGTACGCGCGGCAGGTCAAGCTCGCCCTGCCGCCTTCTCCGAGGCCTCGAGAAAGCTTCGGAGATCGGGCTCGCTGATAGCGGGCTCTCCCGGTGTGACGTTGTCCAGCCGGCCTTGCCGCATCCACCGCTCCAGCTCGCCCACCAGGTCGAACAGATGATCGAAGGAATCCACCACGAATAGCAGCGGCTGGTAGCGGTCGATCTCAAAGTACTGGTTGATCACCCACTCGAGCTGCATCGGGTAGCGCTGTACCTCCGGCGAATCGATGGCGTGCGCGATCTCGCCGTACGAGCTGAGCAGTCCGCTGCCGTACACCCTGAGGTCACCGCCCTGCCGCATCAAGCCGAACTCGATGGTGAACCAGAAGAATCGGGCCATCGCTTTGAAGATGCTGGTGACCCGGCGAATCTTCTCGGTCTCGTCCCGGATGCCGGCCACGATCTCGGCCGCCGTGTTCGCGCAGTCGCCAAACCGCACCAGGGTGTCGGCGAAGGCGCGATCAGTATGCATCGGCACGTGTCCGGCGATGTCGTGGAAGATGTCCGGCTCGGGCAGGTAGTCGAGGGTGGAGCCGTCTCGAATGGTGATGGTGGTGGGAAACTCGCGATTCCGCAGGCAATCGAAGAAGAGGAAGGACGGGATATAGCCGCTCACCGGCTTGGCCTTGAACCCGGTGAGCGGGCTGAGAAATTTGTTGACGTCCTCCAGCCGCGGCATCCGGGTGGGGTCGAGGCACAGGCTGTCGATTCCCTGAATGAAGCGGGGGTTCGCGTACCGCCGCCACCGGTCTTCCATCCGGGAGAAGAGCCGGCGCCAGGCCTCGTGGTTGGCCTCGGAGTAGAGCTCGTACGGCTGGTGGATGTACAGCCGCCCTTCCTCCTGGGCCTGTTCGATGAACGGCGCCTTGGTCGTCGTCAGGCCGCTGCCGGCCGCGTGCGCTGCTCGAACTCCCGCCATCGGATCCCCCTTACTTCTGTTTGTACCTCCAAGCGGCGATACCGCTTCCCTCGGCCTTGACCTCGACTGGGTGCGACTCTCCCGGCTTCAGTGCCGGAAGCTGGACCTCCTGGTTGGCTAGCACGGCTCCCTTCCCATCCAGAAACTCGAACACCAGGGTGTAGGGCTTGGGCGCAACCGGCTTCCCCTGTGCGGTTTCCGCCTCGCGCCCGGTTGCCGTCCCCGTAATCGCCGCCGCGGTGGCGGTGGGCGCAAACTGGGTGACCTTGACCGTCGTCGGTGTCCCGATCAGGAGCACCGCAGTCTTGTTGGCCTGAGCCTCCTTCTTGGCCAGACGTTGGCCATTCGCCAACATGCGGACTGCGTCGTCATTCAAGGGCTCGATCGCCGCCAGGCGCGCCGCCGCGTCGGCCAGCTTGGGGCTCTTAAGCCCGACATACGCGTTGGACAAGCCGTACAGCGCATCACGGTTATTCGGCTCGGTGGCGAGCACCTTCTCGAAGGCCGCGGCGGCCTCGGCGTATTTCTTCTCGTTGTACAGGGCAATCGCCGCGGTCATTTCCGCTCCTGCGGCGGAACCCGCCGGTCCAGCTGCGCCTGCTGCCGGAGGTGCAGCTCCCACTTCCTTCTCGATCGCATCGGCCTTGTCGGTCTCGCCGGTCGCGCGGTAGGAGGTGGCAAGCGCTCGCTTTACGTCCACGTCCTTGGGAACCCAGGCGACATATTTCTCCAACACCGGCACGGCTTCCTTATGGCGCCCGTTTCGCTGCAGCAGTGCCCCCCAGTTGCGGGTGGCGAGGTTGCGGTCTTCGACCGTGTTGGTCTGTTCAGCGATCTCCGACGCCTTCTGGAAGTTGGCGATCGCGCTGTCCGTCTGGCCCGCATTCGCGAAGATGACCCCGGCATTCAGGAAGGCGAGCGGCTTGTCCCGATAGATGCTGTTTGCCAGGCGGTAGAGCGCGAGGGCGGAGTCGTTCTTCTCCTCCTTCGTGAACGTGATGCCGGCGTTGACCAGTGGGACCCAGCCCAGGTAGCGCACGTCACTGATGTCCTTCTTGCACGCGGGTAAGAGCGCCTCCGCCTTAGTCAGTGCGGTGTCCGCTCCGGCAATATCGCCCTGCTGCAGGTAAATCCGTCCGAGATAAAACCAGAGGGCAGGATTCTTGTCCTGCTTGTTCTGCTCCACCGCCTCCAGCAGCACCTTCTTCCCGTTGGCCAGCGCGCGCACCCGATTCTCCGGCACCTCAGTCTCAATCCCGGTCTTCAGGTAGGTCGCTCCACTCTGCACCTTGAAGTGGCCAGCCTTGATCCCGCAGGTTGGGGGCGTGTAGCGGGAGGGCATTGCCTTGACAACGCGATCGTTGATGACCGTCTGAGCCAGTACCGGCGCACCGCTGACGAGCAGGAACAGGACAGCGGCGGACACGATTCTCGTTTTCACTCGTTATGACTCCTTTTTCGGGGCCACCGGCCCGGCATTGTCGGCACTCACCAAACGGAGAGCCCTGGATTGCAAGTCCCTTGCCACTTCATGGGCTGGCCTGCCAGTTCGGCGGGCCAGCGCGGCCACATCCTCGTATTCCGGCTTGACCCGGGGTCCATCGGGTCCATCCAGAATCTTCACCCGTACGGCGGCCCCGTCGGCGGTTATCACCTCGACTTCGCGCCGGGCCAGCGTCACCCGCTCCGCGCTATATCGCCGAATCCCCGCCGTGGTGCTGTGACGGAACAGCGCTTCGGTCACTCTGTCGGCTTCGGCGGCGGCTACAGTGGCCTCCACCCGGAAACCGGCTCGCCCTTTCTTCATCTGCGTCGCCCATAGCTGGACGTCGAGCGCTCCTGCCAGAAAGAGCGCCTCCCGTAGCGGATCGAGGAACTCGGGGCTGAGATCGTCCAGATCCGTAGACAGGATGACCACCTCGCCGGCTTCCAGAGCCGCGGTCGCGAGGATCAGCCTGAGAGCGTTGGGATAGTCCTTGGGGTCGCGGCCGCCCGCTCCCCAGGCCCCTGCTCCGCCGGCACGCCACCGCGCCGGTGGCGCGCCGGCGGACAGCACCCTCAGGAGCACGGCTCCGGTTGGCGTCGTGGCCTCGCCCACAACCGGACCGTTGGGTCCAACCTCCAACCCCTCGAGCAGAATCGACGTGGCCGGCGCTGGAACCGGCATCACGCCGTGCGCAGCACGCACCCAGCCGTTGCCCACGGCGACCGGACGATTGTAAATCCGGGTGATCCCCAGCTGCTCGAATCCCTCCACGGCCCCCACGATATCGACCAGCGCATCCACCGCTCCAACCTCGTGCAGCGGGACCTGATCAGCCGGCAGCCCGTGAACCCGCCCTTCCGCTTGGCCCAGCAACCGGAATGCGCCCACCGCGCGCTCCCGCACCCAGGGTGACAGCTGGGCTCGTTCTACGATGGCGATCAGCTCACCGATGTGGCGATGGGGCTCATGCTCGTGCGAGTGCGCCTGCAGGTGTTCATGGCCGTGGTCGTCCGGGCCGTGAAAATGCCCCGGCTCTTCCCTCCGCCCGTCGGGCAGACACACGTCCACCTTGGTGGCTTTGACCCCACAGCGATCAACCGAGGAGATCTGGACCGTGACGTCCGGGAAACCGAGGCGGACGGGAAGCGATCGGAGCCATTCCGGGGCTGCTCCCGCAGCCACGAGGGCCCCCAGCAGCATGTCGCCGCTGATACCGGAAACCGGGTCAAGGATAGCAAAGCGTCCATCAGGCATAGACTTAGAATATAGGCGGTAGGTAGACGGGCGGTAAGGCGGTAAGGCGG
The DNA here is from genome assembly GCA_963742755.1 of uncultured Gemmatimonadales bacterium. Taxonomy (GTDB): domain Bacteria; phylum Gemmatimonadota; class Gemmatimonadetes; order Gemmatimonadales; family GWC2-71-9; genus CAVVWJ01. The sequence continues at coordinate 228,529 of CAVUMU010000005.1, read as the reverse complement.
AAAAGCGGCGGCAGAGGGAGGAACAGGCGGTAGGCCTGAAAGACTGCCCTACCGCCCTACTGCCTTTCCGCCCGCCTTCAGATGATCAAGGATCCGCTCCGCGAGCCCTCGGGAGAAGCCGGGGACCGAAGCCAGCTCGGCCACGGATGCCGATCTGACCCCCGCCAGGCTGCCGAAACGTTCCAGCAGCCGGCGCCGCTTGGTGGGGCCCACGCCGGGAATATTGAGCAGCTCCGATGTGATGGTGCGCTGGGTTCGCCGCTTCTGGTTGTACGCCAGCCCGAACCGGTGCGCCTCATCTCTGGCCCGTTGAAGCAGGCGAAGCGAGGGGCTGCGGCGCGGGAGGCGGAGGCTGTCCGACCGGCCCGGCAGGAAGACCTCCTCCTCGCGCTTAGCCAGGCTCACGATCGGCAGCGCTTCCAGGCCGAGCTGGATGGCGGCCTCCACCGCCGCGCTGAGCTGGCCCTTCCCGCCATCGATCACGATCAGGTCGGGATAGGGGAGATTCTCGTTACGTCGCCGAGTCAGATAGCGCGTCAGCACCTCCTGAATGGCGGCGTAGTCGTCCTGCTGGCCCAACCCCTGGATCTTGAACTTACGGTATTCGCTCTTCCGGGGTCGTCCTGCTTCGAACCATACCAGCGAGCCGACTGTGTCTCGGCCCTGATTGTGGGAGATATCGACGCAGATAAAACTGCGCGGGACGATGTTGAGCCCCAGATCGCGGCCCAGCGCGTAGACCGGATCCTCGGCCCGCTCCTCGGTTTCGAAAGACTCTATGCGGAGGCTCTCCAGCAGGTGTCGGGCGTTCTGGTCCGCCAGCTCGAGCCACCGTTGCGCGGTACCCCGCCGCGGCACCACCCAGTCGGTGTCCGGGAGCAGCTCGCGCAGTGCGTCCCATTCGTCCGGAGGCATCGGAATGACCAACCGCCGAACCCGACCTTCGACCGGCACGTAGTAGCGCACCAGGAACGCGCTCAGCACCGCTGAGTCCTCTGCCTCCTCCACCCCCTCGAGGAATCGATGCTCCCGGCCGAGGACGCGCCCGCCCCGAACCCGGATGAGAACACCCACGGCATCGTCACCGTCTCGCGCATAGCCGACCACGTCGGCATCACCGGTTCCCACCACCTCGACACTCGCTGGCTCGTCCAGTCGATCCAACCAGCGAAGCGCGTCCCTCATCTCCCGGGCCCGTTCGAAGTCCTCCCGTCCGCTCGCCTCCAGCATCGCTTCCCGAACCCGTACCCGCACGTCCTGGGTGCGTCCCTCCAGAAACTCGACCACGTCGGTGACCATGCGCTGGTAGTCAGGCATATCGTGCCACCCCATACAGGGGGCGCGACAGCGCCCGATGTAAAAGTCGAGGCAGGGTCGGGCGCGACGCTCCTCCGGCAACCGGTCCTGGCAGCTCCGGACCGTGTAGAGCCGCCGGATGATCGCCAGCGTCCGCCGCAGCTGTCCTACGTCGGTGTAAGGACCGAAGTAGCGTGCCCCGGGAATGTCGCGCTTCCGGGTGACCAGCACCCGCGGAAACGGATCCGCCAGCGTCACCGCGATGGAGGGATAGCTCTTGTCGTCCTTGAGCCGGACATTGAACCGGGGCCGGTACTCCTTGATGAAATTGTTCTCGAGAAGGAGCGAGCCGGCCTCGCTCGGCACGACGATCGTGTCCACATCGGCAATGAGCCGCTGGAGCAGGCGATTCCTGGGGCTGTCGGGAAAATCGGAGGCGAAATAGCTGCGTACTCTGCTGCGGAGCCGCTTGGCCTTGCCTACGTACAACACCTCCCCATCCCGGCCCCGCCAGAGGTACACACCGGGCCCCTCGGGAAGTGTGGCAAGCTTCCGCTGGAGCTCGTCTGGGATTGGGGGAGTAGTCACGGTGTCTCGGTTAGACCTGGCTCAGTGCTTCCTGCGCCAGTCCAGTCTGCTGATCATCCGCCATGCGTGCGGCACGCCAAGACTGGCGGTAATTGCGAAGTAGCCAGCCCCGTACATACCCAGGGAAAATAACGCCACGACGAGGGGATGATGGCCCTCCAGGGCCAGCTTCACGACCCAGGCTGCCGCTCCCGCCGCCAAGGCTCCTCCCCACAGTCGGCCGATGAACGAAATTGGGATTCGCGTCGATCCGATCCGGGTGAGCAGCCCGCGGCGAAGCAGGTGAAACTCGATCCAACCAGCCAACCCGGCCGAGGCCGTCAGGCCGGCGGCTCCCCACCGCGGATCGATGCCGAGATGGACGGGAAGGGGAATGGCGAACAGGTATCCGAGCACGATCGTGAGGCCTACTCGGATCACGGCAAATCGGAGCGGGGATCGGGTATCCTGCAGCGCGTAGTAGGTAGACGCGTAGAGCCGTCCCCACGTGGAAGCGAGGAGCCCGATGGCAGAGCCGGCAAGGATGGCCCAGACGTAGACCGTCATCTCCCGGGTGAAGGCGCCGGTCTGGTACAGCGCGCCCGCGACCACGTCTCCCAAAGCCAGAAAGGCCACTGCCGACGGGACCACCAGGAACGCGATCTGCCGCAGGCCTGCATCGAGCCGGGCGCGCAGCTGCGCCGCGCGCTGGCTCTCGTTGCCGCTGACCCCGGACATCGCCGGTAATTCCGCCGCGGAGACCGACATGCCGAACAGACTCACCGGCAGCGTGTAGAGTACCTGAGCGTAGGAGATCGCCGCGACGGCCCCGGTGGGCAGAAAGCTCGCGATCACCGTATCCACGTACGAGCTGATCTGGACGACCCCCCGCCCCACGAACACCGGAACCGAGTTACGAAGCACGGTTCGAACCGCATCCGCTCCCGCCCGGAGCGAAGGAGTCACCTTCCCCAGCAGCTGGAACACGCTGGGAAGCTGCACGCCGAACTGGAGGGCACTGCCCAGCACCGATCCCCACGCCGCCACCTGGGCCAGCCGGTATCCCGTGCTGGTGTCACCGAAGGCGAGCAGTGCGCCGATGATCGCCAGATTCCAGACCACCGGCGCGGAATAGGAGAGCAAGAACCGTCCGTGACTGTTCAGTACCCCGAGGCACCAGGCGGAGAGGACCAGGAAGCCGGCGCCCGGGAAAAAGATCCGGGCCAGGCGGATGGTGGCCTCGCGCTTCTCACCATCGAAGCCGGGGGTGAAAATCGTGACCAGGAACGGCGTGAGCAGCACGCCGACCAGCACCACAATCGACGTGGCCAGTGCCAGCAGACCGCCGACCGCGACGGCTACCTTCCGGGCCTGGTCCCGATCCTGTTGTTGGAGCCTGACGTAAACCGGAATGAAGGAGGCCGACAGCACTCCCTCGCCGAAGAGATTCTGAAGGAAGTTGGGAAGCTTGAACGCGGCATTGAAGGCGTCCGCCGCGGCGGAGGTACCGAAGTAGTGGGCGAATACCCGGTTCCGTACCAGGCCCAGGATGCGGCTCAGCAGGATGCCCGCGGCCACCATGGCCGCAGGGCGCGAGGGCCGGGCCGGCCGTTCCGTCAGGAAGTCCGGGGAGGTGGCAGGGTGGAGCGCGGGGACTGGTCTTCGAGCAGGCGCTGCAGGAACGCGTTCTCATCTTGCAAACCCTGCACGCTGCGCATCAGATCCTCCACTTCCGCTTCCAGCAGATCGACCTTCTTGGCCAGGTCATCCAGGGCAGCCGGTGTTGCCTGCGGACCCTCGAGTCGGCGCGCCAGGGCCCGGCCGATGGGAGAGTCGACCAGGATCCCTATGATGGGGATGAGCAGCGCCACGAGCAGGATGAGTGCGATAATCGACATGGATCGAGTCTATGACGGATTCAAGGCGCCTTCAAGGGCGGAGGCATACCACCCCTCGATGGCGTCGCCGAGCTCGACCAGCAATGCCGGGCCATAGCGCGCCAGAAACGGCGCCACGGTGAGCACCCGCTCTTGAAGTTTATTGTCCGGCAGCACCATGACTCGGGCTTTCGTGATTTGCCCCAGCTCGATCTCCTGCCGCCGCTTGAGATGCTGCAACAGCTTCCGCTCGATGTCGTGCACGCCGCTGAGCCCCTGGTTTCTGGCCCCTTGTACCGGCCGCGCCAGGGTGGGGTCGATCTCAGTGGCACTGCGGCCCAGCGCCTCATAGCCGGCCTCGAGGTCGGCTCGCAGCTCCGCGATGGCGCGAGCCGCTTCATCGGGCAGCTGTGAGCGTACCAGCTTGGCCTCCAGAGCGCCGGCGGGCGCCAGCAGATCATCCAGGTCAATGCTGAATTTGTGAAGCACCCGGTCCACCCGCGGCTCGACCAGAATTCCAGACCAGCGGGGCAGAGCCAGCTGGCGGGGGATCCGCATGCGCTCGTACACCGGCGGCGTGAGGGCGAGATAGCGCAGCTCGCCGGGGCCCGCGAGATAGGCTACAGTGGGAAGCAGCGCGCTCTCGATCACCGGTCGGAGGAGCACATTGGGCGAGAGCCGCTGCGGCTCGGCGGCGGCAATGTTCTGGAGCGCCGCCAGGTCGAAGCGCTCCCGACCGCGGCGGGTCATGAACCCGCCGCCATCGATGACCAGACGGTCGCGTCCCTGCGATCCCTCCAGCATCACCAGCGTCGCGCCGTCGCCGACGGCGACCCCGGGGTCGGCACCGCCCAGGCGCAGCTCCTCGGCCCGATGCCCCAAATCCCGATCGAGCTCTCGCGCCAGGCCGAGTGCACGCACCAGATGGCGGACTGCAGCGCGCTTGACCGCCGGGTGAGTGCTGTCGAGGACGGCCACCCCCATCGGTGCCAGTAGCTCGGCGAGGGCGCCACCGAAGCTCCCGGCCACCGTAGCCGTCGGCTGATAATGCCGTCGCAGCCAGGCAGCGGTGTCCTCCCGGAACTCTGACGCCGGCAGGTCCGCCACCAGTGACTCCAGGACGCGCTCCACCTCCGGGCCGAGCGGCTGGCGGTACATGGGAGTGAGGGCTGCCTCGGGGGGCCGCGGCGGAAGCGCCGCCGTTACCAGCGCCCCCTCGCCATTGATCCACGCCGCCTGGCTCGCCTCGGCGAAATCGTGGTCGTCTCCGGCCACCCAGAAGACCGGAACCACCGGGCGCTGCCATTGTCGCTCCAGCACCCGGGCCAGTGCGGCGGTCGAGAGCGCCTTGTAAATGGTGTAGAGTGGTCCGGTGACGAGGCCGGGCTGCTGGCCGGTGGTGATCACAAAAGCACCGGGCTCGCTGAGGCGTGCCAGCGCCGCCTCCCGGGCCGGCGATGGCATGATCGCGTCCGCCAGGGCCGGATCGAAGTGGCCTTCCCGGGGTGCCGGAGGATCCACGGTTGGCGCCAGCGGTGTCGTCACTATGCGGAGCGTCATCCGACCTGTCCCACGAGAATGGTACGTGGCGCGCCCGATGTGAGTGGTGCCGCATCATAGTCGCCGAAGCGGAAACGTACACTCACTCCGGCGGCCGCCAGCATGCCCGCCATCTGCTCCGGCTCGAACAGTCGCACCCGCTCCCGGAAGTGGCGCCCCTCCGCACCGCGGATGGTCTTGCAGACATAGCGTCCGTCGGGTGAGACCGAGCGGGAAACGCGAACCGTTGAGCCTGCCACCTCGAGCGTTTCCTCCGGCACCAGCTGGCTGCGCACGGCGGCCGGGTTCAGGAAGTCGATGACGAACCAGCCGCCGGGGCGGACTGTGGCAACCATCTCACCCAGCGCCGCGGCATGTTCGGCGTCCTGTTCGAAGTATCCGAAGCTGGTGAAGAGATTGACGGTGAGATCGATGGAGCCGGGGCGGATCGGCAGCTGACGCATGTCGGCACGTACGAGGGGAGCGGTGGTGACCTGACCGGCCAGGCGGAGCAAGGTCATCGAGAGGTCGACGCCCGCGCACCTCGCACCGGCGGCCTGAAAGGCCCGCGCATGGCGCCCCGCACCACAGGCGACGTCGAGGACCCGCCACCCCCTCTGAAACGGTACGGTTTGGACGATGAGGTCCACGGCCCGTCCTGCCTCGGTGTCGTCCCGATGCGGGTAAAGTCGCAGATACTCCTCGCCAAACCATTCTTCGAACCATTCCATGGGAGGCTATGGGCTCTGGGCTATGGGCTAGTGGCTACTGACTCTCGGCGTTGGGAGCTGTATTGGACTCGGAGTAGCCCCTGGCGAATGGCCAGTAGCTCACGACCCCTTATGGTACGGCTCCCCTCGCAGGATCGTGTACGCCCGGTAGAGCTGCTCTCCGACCACCACCCGGGCCAGCTCGTGTGGCAGCGTGAGAGGGCCCAGGCTCCAGCTTGCCGTCGCCCGGCTAATCAGTGAGGCATCGAGGCCGTGCGAGCCGCCGAGCACGAATGTCAGTGGTCGGGCTGCCAGCAGCCAGCGCTCCAACTGCTTGGCCAGGTCAGCGCTGGTCCACCCCGCGCCGACTCGCGCCAGCGCCACCACATTGGAGCCTTCGGCGATCCTGGCCCGGAGCCGTTCCGCCTCCTCCGTCCGCTGGGCCGCCACCGTCGGTGCCCGACTCGCCTCCCGCACCTCGTGCTCGAGAAAGGTGACGTGGCGCTGGAGACGATGAGCGTAGTCATCAAAGGCCTCCCGGTAGTACGGCCGCAACTTGCCAACAGCGACGACACTGATGTCCATAGTCAGCGGGTAGGCGGGTAGGCGGGTGGGAGCCGAGCTGAATGCTCCACTCGTTCTAGGCTTGCCCATTACCCTCCTGAATGCGAGCCTGCCCGCTTACCCACCATCACGCGTACATCCCTCGGAGCCGGTGCACCGCCGCCACCCGTTCGATCGCCAGCATGTAGGCGCCGATGCGCAGGTTGATGCCGTGACGGCCGGCCATCCCGGCTACCTCATCGAAGGACTGCACCATGATGCGCTCCAGCCGCTGATTCACGGTTTCCTCGTCCCAGAAATAGCCGCCCCGATCCTGGACCCACTCGAAGTAGCTCACCGTCACGCCGCCGGCATTCGCAAGGATGTCAGGGATGACGAAGACGCCGTTCTCCTCCAGGATCTTGTCGGCGCCGGCGGTGGTCGGACCGTTGGCTCCCTCGCAGATGATGCGGGCCTTGACGTTGCGCGCGTTGTGGCTGGTAATGACGTTCTCCATCGCGGCAGGAACCAGGACATCGCAGTCGAGGGTGAGGAGCTGGTCGTTGGTGATCTGCTCGGCCTCGGTGTAGCCGCTCAGGAAGCGGTGCTGCCGCACGTGCTGAATCACTTCCTTGACCTTGAGCCCCTTGGCGTTGAAGATGCCGCCGGACTTGTCGCTGACGGCAATGACCTTCATCCCCTGCTGCTCCATCAGCTGGGCCGAGACCGATCCACGTTGCCGAACCCCTGCACTGCCACCCGGCTGCCTTCGACCGGCATGCGGAGCTTGTTGAGCGCCTGGCGGGTCACCAGCATGCACCCGCGGCCGGTCGCCTCGCGTCGCCCAGGAGCCGCCCATCTCCACCGGCTTGCCGGTGACCACCGCGGTCACCGTATGGCGCTTGTGCATGGAGTAGGTATCCATGATCCAGGCCATCATTCGCTCGTTGGTGTTCATGTCGGGGGCGGGCACATCGGAGTCGGGGCCCAGGGTGTCGATGATGGCCGAGGTGTAGCGCCGGGTAACTCGTTCCAGCTCCGCGTTAGACATCGTGCTGGGATCGCAGACCACGCCACCCTTGGAGCCTCCGAACGGGATATTGACCACGGCGCACTTCCAGGTCATCCAGGCTGCCAGCGCCTTCACCTCGTCGAGGGTGACGTTCATGTCGAACCGGATGCCGCCCTTGGCGGGCCCCCGTGAGGTGTTGTAGAGCACCCGATACCCTACGTAGACCTCCGTATCTCCGTTATCGCGTGGATCGGCACCGAAACGATGATCTGTTTCTCGGGGCTTCGCAGGACCTTGTAGAGTCCTGGATCGAGACTCAACCGTGTCGCCGCGTAATCGAAGCGGGACATCATCGCCTCGAAGGGGTTCTCCTCGCTGAGAAACATGTCCTTGTCGGGACGGATGAGGTCTTGATTCGGACGAGAGGCGGTGGTCATAGAGTCCCGGTACGCTCCGAGAAGTTGGTTTACAGTCCCTCGACCGGCGTAACGACGGCGTCCAGCGCGGCGACGATCCGGTCGCCACCGTCTTCCCACTCCAGATCGAGCATGGCCACCAGCGGTTCCGGCACCGAGTTGGGCCAGCGGTTCCGCAGCTTCACTGCGTCCTTCTGGGTGATCACCACGTGGTCGGCCCTGCGAGCGGCGTGGGCCAGCCAGGCGACATCTTCGTCCCGGTAATCGTGGTGATCCTTCCAGGTGGCGACCTGGACCGCCGCACCGGTGGCCTTGGTCTGGGCCACGAATGCATCCGGGTCCGCGATACCGGAAGCGGCCACGACTCTCTTGCCGGCCAGTGTCGAGGCTGGGTGGCGGGTGCCGCTTACCATGCCTTCGAGGTAGCGCATGCCAAGATGAGCGACCGCGATGGGCCCCTTTACCCGACCCTGGAGATCCGCCACCAGCGCCAGCGCCGCGTCCGGTGTAGCCCGCTTCCGGGTGACAATCACCGCGTCGGCCCGATCAAGAGCACCCAGGCCCTCCCGCCATGGTCCCGCGGGGAGCGGCCACCGGACGGCGCGGGTGGTCTCGGCGCTCACCACGGCGATGTTGAGGTCGCGGTGTACGTCAAGACGCTGATACGCGTCGTCCAGAACCAGCACCTCCGCTCCCCGTGCCAGGGCACGCTCAGCTCCCGCGGCTCGATCGGCATCGGCAATCACCTGGGCCTCGGGTACGGCGTGTTGGTGAACCAGCGTCTCGTCACCGCCGTAGCCCCGGAGCAGAATGCCCGGCACGAGGCCGCGAGATACGTAATGGCGGGCGATCCAGATGGCTATCGGCGTCTTACCCGAGCCGCCCACGGTGAGATTCCCCACCGCGACTGACGGCAGCGGCAGGTCGTGGACGGTCAGCCACCCCCGACGATAGGCCAGCTCCCTCGCTGCCATGGTCCCACGCCAGAGCCCGGCCGCGGGCAGCAGGGCCAGGCGCACCAGCCGCGCATCCGGCCTGCGGCTGGTCCAGAGCCACCGGACCGCTCGATGAGTGTCACCCCGTCGCGTCATGGCCTGTCCTCGTGACCTCGTCCAGACCCTCCGCCGCCCGGGCCAACCCCTCGGCCAATCCCACCTCGCCCTCACCGACCTCGAACGGCCGGCCGTAGGTAATCGACACCCGCGCAAGGGGCTTGTGGAATCACGAACCGATCCCATGAATGTAATCGCCAGGCCCGATCGGCCTCCGCATGAATCGGCACTATCACGCCACCTCCTCGCTGGGCCGCGGCGACAACGCCGGGTTTGAGCTCCCGGCGGGGGCCTCGGGGCCCGTCGGGGGTGAAGGCGACGGCCCCCGACGCCCGAAGCTCGCGCACGGCGCCCAGCAGGGCCCGGGCCCCCCCCCGGGTGCTCGACCCCCGGACGGTGCGGTACCCCAGCGAGGTAGCTAGATCGGAGAGGTACTGGCCATCTCGGGCCTCACTCACCACAATGGCGACGCCCTGGTTCCGGTGCTGCCAGAGCAGCGGCAGCAGCGCCTCGTGCCAGAGGAGGAAGACATGCGCCCGCCTCGCGTCCCGCAGCACCCGCCAACGCTCCTCGTGCACCAGGGTGATACGCCAGGAGGAGGCCAGCGCGCGCACCGCAGGCTCGGCGATCGCCCGGGCCACCGAGGGCGGGACCCTCAGTCGCCTGGCTCCAGGAGCTCGGCCGCCAACGCCACGACCCGGGTGGTTGCGCCGGCCTCCCCCAACCGCTCCCGCACCAACGCCAGCCCCTCCCGCTGAGCCAGCGTGCGGGGATCGTTCGGCTTGAGCAACGGGCCGACCAACGCGGCCAGCTCGCCGGCGGAGGCGTGCTCCTGCAGCAGCTCCGGCACCACCTCACGCTCGGCGACCAGGTTCACCAGGCTGATCCACTTCACGGTTCGAACCCGCTGGAACATGGCGTAGGTGAGCGGGTGCACCTTGTACGCGACGACCATGGGGGTGTCCGCCAGGGCCGCCTCGAGCGTGGTGGTCCCCGACTTGGCGAGTGCCGCGTTCGCCGCGGCAAAGAGCGGCACCGGATCTCCCCGCAGCACCTCCACCGGCCCAGGATTGGGGTACTGGCCTTCCGGGATTCCCGCCACCAGAACCCGGTCGCAGAGTCCCTCCTTCAACAGTCTCGAGCCCGCGTCGCGGAACGGCTCCCACAGACGCCCGATCTCTTGCGCCCGGCTGCCCGGAAAGATCCCCAGCACGCGGCTGGTCTGGGTGATGCCGAGCCTCGCCCGAGCCTCGTCCCGGGTCGGCCAGGTCCCCCGGTCCACCAGCGGATGCCCCACATATTCGCTGCGCAGCCCCAGGCCGCCGAAGAACATCTGCTCGAATGGGAGGACCACCGCGAGGCGGTCCACCGCCGCGGCGAGCCGTCGGGCCCGGCCCGGCCGCCAGGCCCACAGCTGAGGCGCGATATAGTACAGGACCTTGGTGCCAGTGGCGTGCGCGGCCTCGGCCACCCGGACGTGAAACCCGGGATAGTCGACCAGGATGACCAGGTCGTAGCGCCCGACTTTGAAGTCAGTCCGGAGGGCTCGCAGCAGGCGATAGTGGGCCCGGATCTTGGTGACCACCTCGACCAGCCCGAACGCCGCGAGCCCTTCCATCCGATAGCGCAGCGTGGCACCGGCCTGAGCCATCTGCGGGCCGCCAAGGGCTTCAATGGTGGCGGTGGGGTAGCGTGCCCTGAGTGCACGGACGACACCGGCCCCGTGGAGATCGCCCGACGGCTCGCCTGCGGAGATGAAGATGCGCGGGGCGCCCTGCCGAATCATCAGTGAGTAGAGGCTGCCAGGGGCACGGTTCGCACCGCGTCGGCGACTCGCAACGCCAACTCGAGGGCGGCGCGCCCCTCTTCGCCGCGGACCACCACGTCGTGCTCGCCTCGGATCGCGCGCACGAAGCTCTGCAGCTCGAGGGAGAGTGCATCCGCTTCAGGTGCCGCCAACTCGATTCGTTCCACCACGTCGGCCAGCTCGCGCCCGGTGCCCGGTTGCCAGCCGGCTCGCACCCGCATGAATTCACCGCTGCCCGTGGCCAGGTCGAGCGAGAAATAGCCGTTGGGCTGAAAGAGGCGGAGGCGGCGCACCCGTTCGCGCGCCACCCGTGACGCGGTGGCCAAGGCGACGGCGCCGTTGGCGAACTCGACTCGGGCGTTGGCGATGTCCAGGTGAGGCGAGAGCACCGGCAGCCCCGAAGCTCGAACCTCGGTGGCCACGCTGCCCGTGAGGTGCAACACGAGGTCGAGATCGTGGATCATCAGGTCGATGACCACCGCGACATCGGTCCCCCGCGGCTGGAACGGAGCTAGCCGCAGACTCTCGATGTAGCGGGGCCCATCGAGGTAGGCTTCCGCCGCCCGGATCGCCCGATTGTAGCGCTCGATATGCCCGACCTGAAGCTGGACCTGCCGCCGGCCTGCCTCGGCGATGAGGTCGTCGGCCTCCGCCAGTGTCGCCGCGAGCGGCTTCTCCATGAGAACCGGAACGCCACGCCTCAGCGCGCGGAGTCCAACCTCGGCGTGGGCCGGGGTCGGCACGGCGACGGTGACCGCTTCCACCTGGTCCAGCAGCCGGTCCATGTCAGCAAAGGCGACTGTGCCCAGCTCCCTGGCGACCTTCGTCGCCCGCGTGCGGTCCCGGTCGTGCACGCCCACGAGTCGCACGTCGTTGAGACCGGCCAGGTGCCGGGCGTGATGCTGCCCCAGCGCGCCCACCCCGAGGACGCCTACCGGCAGCCGTGCCGTCACGCCGGCACGCCTCGCTCGCTCGATTCGACGAAGGTCAGGAAGCGTTCCACCTCGGGGATCGCCGGCAGCTCGGTGCGGGCTCGTTCCATGGCCTGCGAGAGGTTCAGATCGGAATTGAAAAAGAGCCGGTATGCACGCTTGAGCGCGGCAACGGTTTCGCCCGGGAAGCCGGCCCGCTGGAGGCCGAGGGAGTTAAGCCCGTAGAGCTCCATTGGATTGCCCACGGCTTTCACGTACGGCGGGATGTCCTGGTTGACCCGGGATCCGCCCCCGACGAAGGCGTAGGTGCCGATGGTAACGAACTGGTGGACGGCATTGAGCCCGCTGAGGATGGCCCGATCGTGGATGGTGACGTGGCCGGCGCACTGGGTGGCGTTGGCGATGACCACGTCATCGCCAACGTGGCAGTCGTGCGCCAGGTGCACATAGCTCATGATGAAGCAGCGAGCTCCCACGGTCGTCCTGAGGGTCGCCGCGGTTCCCCGGTTGATGGTGGAGTACTCGCGGATGATGGTACTCTTACCGATCTCGACCCAGGTCTCTTCCCCGCCGTACTTGAGGTCCTGCGGATCTCCGCCCAGGATGGCACCATCGCCGATTCGCACCTCCTCGGCCAGCCGCACGTTGCGCTGGAGCGTTGCTCGCGGGCCGATGCGGCAGCGGTCGCCCACGGTCACTTGGGGCCCGATGATGGCCCACGGTCCCACCGTCACGCCGGTACCCAGCCTGGCTGAAGGGTCGATCAGCGCGGTCGGGTGAATCACCGATCCACCACCCGCGCCATCATCTCCGCCTCCGCCACTACCTGGCCGTCCACGTAGGCCATGCCCTTCATGCGGCAGGTGCGTCCCCGGTTCTGCAGCATCTCCAGCTCGCAGCGGAGCTGGTCGCCGGGAAGAACTGGGCGGCGGAACTTCACGTTGTCCAGCGACATGAAGTAGACCACTTTCTGGTCGGGATCCTCGATGGTGCCCAGGAGCAGCATGCCGCCCACCTGCGCCATGGCCTCGATGATGAGCACACCCGGCATGATCGGATGGCCGGGGAAGTGACCCTGGAAGAAGGGTTCATTGATCGTCACGTTCTTGATGCCGACGATCCGCTTGGTCCCCTCCACCTCGATGATCCGGTCCACCAGCAGGAACGGATAGCGGTGAGGGATCACGTCCAGAATCCGCCCGATGTCCATCACAACTCCTCCCTCTCGCTGTCCGGTGCGGGTGAGCCAGCGCGCCAGCGCAATGTTGCCCTGATGGCTCGGCTTGGTGGCGACGATATGGCCCTGTACCCGGCCTCCGGTCAAGGCCAGGTCGCCAAGGATGTCCCCAGCCTTGTGGCGCACGAATTCGTCGGGCCAGCGTAACGCTCCGCCGACCAGGCCGTCTTCGGAGAGTACCAGGGTGGATTCGAGCGCGGCACCCAGGGCCAGACCGCGAGCCCGAAGCGCATCGGCCTCGCGAAGGAACCCAAACGTGCGGGCCTGGGCCAGCTCCTGGGCAAACCCGCCGGGGGTGATGTCGTACGACCCGGTCTGTCGGCCGATAAGCGGGTGGGGCCACTCGATGGTTGTCGTCAGGCGCAGAGCCTTGGCGGGAGCAACCACGTAGGATGAATCGGCTTCGGAAATCTCGGATGCCGTTGTGACCCGGTATACCACCGGCTCTCCCGGCTGTTCCGTGATGCCGGCCTGTTCCAGCGCGGTGAGATAGGGAGCGAACGACCCATCCCCGATCGGGGCCTCGGGACCATCGAGGTCGATGGTGAGATCGTCGATCTGGAGCGCCGCCGCGGCAGCCAGGACGTGCTCGACCGTCTGCACCACCGTCTCGCCCTGCCCCAGGACGGTGCGGCGCTCGGTGGACTGAACCTCGCTCAGGCGGGCGGGAATTACCGGAGCGCCAGGAAGATCGGTGCGACGGAACACGATGCCCTGGCCTGACGGCGCCCCCTGGCAGATCGCCGAGGCGGACGACCCGGTGTGCAGGCCGATCCCGGTCACCTTGGCGGGTTTAGCCAGAGTCCGCCTAGCCATGGCGCACTCGCTCCGGGACCAGCCGCTCCAGCTCATCCACGATGGCGGCGAGCCGGTACATGGCCGCCTGTGCCCGGAGGAACTGGCGATGTGGCCGGGCCGGGTGACCGCTGAAGGACGCCCCTGCGGGCACGTCGCCGAAGATGGCGCTCTTGGCGGCGATGCGAGCCCGATCGCCGATGGAGAGGTGATCGGTGACCCCGACGTGGCCGGCCAGAATAACGTCGTTCCCCACCCGCGTGCTGCCCGCAATCCCGACGCCTGCCATGATGAGGCAGCGCTCGCCGATCCGGACGTTATGCCCCACCTGCACCAGGTTGTCCACCTTGGTGCCGCGCCCCACCACCGTATCGTCGATACTGCCACGGTCGATGCAGGTGTTGGAGCCCACCTCCACCTCATCCTCCAGGACGCAGCCCCCCACGTGCGGAATTCGGGTGTGCCCCTTGCCGTCGGAGAGGTAGCCGAAACCATCGCCGCCCAGCACCGCGCCCGCCTTCACCACCACGCGGCTGCCGATGCGGGTGCCGGGGCAGCAAACCACCCCCGGACCCAGAGTAGTGTCCTCCCCGATCACGACCCCATCCCCAACCGACACCCCCTGTGCCAGCCGACAGCGCGCGCCGATCTGCACGCTCCGGCCCAGCACGGCGTAGGGCCCGATGGACACGTCAGGGCCGATCACCGCGCCGGCACCGATGCGCGCCGTCGGATCTACCCCTGGTTCAGGCGGAGCGTTGGGATACAGCGCGTGCAGGACGCGTACGAGGGCGCCGTACGGGTCGGCCACGACGATCCGGGTACCGGGCCCGGCTCCCGAGGCCAATGCTTCCGGAACCAGCACGACGCCAGCTTTGGAGCCGTCCAGATCCGCCGCGTAGCGAACTGAAACCGCGAAGGAGAGCGCGTCGGGGCCGGCCCGGTCCAGCGGCCGCACCCGGTGGATCCGGATACCCCCATCGCCAAGCAGGCGGCCACCGACCAGGTCGGCGACCGCCCGCGCGGTAAGGCTTCCGGATGTCACGAGGTCAGCTGCCCGCTTTGAGCTGCTGAATCACACGTTGAGTCAGATCGATCGACTTATCCGCCGTGACGATGCCGTTGTTCGGCGCGCTTACGTCGAAGATGATAGCGTAGTTGCCTGCCGCTCGAACCCCTTCGATGACGCTGTTGACCTTGCTCTGAATCGGGTCGAGCAGCTCGCGCTCCCGGGTCGCGGCTCGCTGCTGCAGCTCCTGGGTGCGCTGCTCCAGCTTCTGCTGCTGTCCCTGAAGATCCTTCCGCTTCGCGGCCCGCTGCGTCGGGCTCAGCATCACCGACTGCTGATCGAAGTCGGACGCGGCCGAATCGAGCGTGGCCTGAAGCTTCTGCACCTCCACCCGGTAGGTCTCCAGCTCCTTGGTGAAGGTCGATTCCGCCTTGACATATCCGGGCGTCTGCTTGAGCACCGCCTGGGTGTTGACATAGGCAACCTTGCTTCCACTCTGCTGGGCTGCCAGCGCCTTCGGCCCCGCCACGGACACCGCAATCAAACTGACCCAGGCTACCACGACGGCAAGCTTCATGCTTCACTCCAGTTGAAAGGTGCGTCCTGCCTAAAAGAAATTGCCCAGCTTGAAATGGAGCTGCCAGCCGGGCTTGGGCTTCCCGAGGGAGTCCACTCGATCAAAGCCATAGCCCAGGTCTATCCCGATCGGTCCCAGTGGTGAGATCACCGCGGCTCCGAAGCCCGCGCCGCGAAACAGCCGGGTGGGATCCCACTGCCGTGCGCTGCGATAGACGTTGCCGGCGTCGAAGAAGGAGCTGACGTAGAGTGCCTGGCTGATGCGGGCCCCGGCCTCGATGGTAAAAGCGGAATAGGCCTTGCCGAACGCGTCCGGGCTGGCCGCGTTGTTTCCACCGGCCGAAGCGTCGAACCCATTCGGGGTGATGGAGAACTCGTCGTAGCCTCGAAGGGGGACGCCGTACTGGACTCCGCCGAGCGAGTACAACTCGGTAAAGAACGGTCCTGCGTCGCCGAAGATAAAGCCGGATTTAGCGCTCAGGCCGAGCACGAACTGGACGCCGGCGCCGAGCTGCCCGCCGCCGCCAAGAGTGCCCAGCGGCGCGTACCACCGGCCCTCGAGGTCGACCTTCCGATAGTTACCGGTGCCGCCAAGGAACCCGCCGTTCAGCTCGCCGCTGAGATTGGTCAGGGAGCCTCCGGTGGCGAATGGGAGGCCGACCCGGGTATCCCGGAGCAGGCTCGTGCCCAGGGTAGACCGGCTGCATGCCCGGCAGCGGAATCGGGCCTGAAGATCGGCCGAGCCTTCACTGTACCGGATGCGCTGGAAGGAGTACGAGGTGAACAGCCGGGTATAGCGCGACCCCAGGAACGGGAAGCCAAGCTGCAAGCTGCCACCGGTCTGTTTCCTTCGGCCAAGGTCCCCGACGGTATACCGCGCCCGGGAGTCAAACAGCGAGATGGTGCCGGAGATCCGGCTCTCCCGGATGGCGGGGTCGGTGTAGCTCAGAGTAAAGTCGTTGATGTTCTGGCCGAACTGCCACTGCAGCTTGCCCCGTTTTCCCCGGCCGAAGAGGTTGGGCTCCTCCAACCCGAGGAATCCACCTACGCCGGTTCCCTGCCCCAGCGACGCCCCGAAATTGATGTTGCCGGTCCGACGCTCCTCGACCCGGAAGATGATGTCCACATCGACGCCGTTGGCTGCCGGCTTGACGTCGGGGGAAGGAAGTGGCTGCTGGAAGAACCCCAGGTTGGAAACGTTCTGGTAGGAGCGAATCAGTCGTTCCCGGCTGAAGAGATCGCCGGGCAGCATGACGATCGCCTCCCGGATCACCCGCTCATGGGTCACGTCGTTGCCGACGATCTCGACCTTGTTGATCGTGGCCGGCGACCCTTCACGGATGTTCCAGCGCAGATCCACCAGCGGGTTCCCGACCGCCCCGGTACGCCGGACCTCCTCCGGTTGAACCTGGGCGTAGATGTAGCCGTTATTGGCGTACAGGTTCTGCACCTTCTCCGTGGCCTCGGTCCATTCCGAACGGCTGAATGCGCGGGGCTTCCCGGCGGGCGCGCCGGTCGGTCCGATCGGCCCGAACGGATAGAGGGTCATCAGCTCTTCGGTGGAAAAGCGCCGGCTACCCTGGATGTCGAAGGTCCCAACCCGATAGACCTTCCCCTCGTCGACCGTCAGCCGAAGGACCGCTTTCCCGCCGGAGGAATCGGATACCAGAGAGTCGCTGGTGACCTGGAAGTCCACATATCCCTGGTCGGCATACCAGCGGGGGAGCCGTTCGCGCACGTCTTCCTCGACCTTGCGCTCGTCGTACTCACCTTTCTGGAACCACCAGAAGCCTTCCGGCCGGGTGGACATGTGCTTCACCACGGCCTTGTCGGAGAAGCGCTTGTTGCTGTCCACCACCACCTGGCTGATGGCGACCCGGTCGCCTTCCTCGATATCGAACACCACCCGGATCTTGCCTGACTCCTGGGGCAGCTGCAGCACCTTTACTTTCGAGGCGTAGTACCCTTTGTCCTTGTACAGGGAGTCGATGCCTGCCCGCGCCTGCTCGACCGCATTCCGATCCAGGGGCCGCCCCTCACTCAGGCGCACCCTGCCCTTGACGTCGCCCTCAGACAGCCGGCCGACGCCTCGAACAGCCCACTTCTCCAGAACGGGCCGCTCCTTGACCCTGATGACCAGGATGAGACGACCGCCGACGCTGCGCTGCTCCACCAGGACGTCGTCGAACTGTCCGGTGCGGAACAGCGAGGTGATGGCGCGTTGGATGTCCCGGTAGTTGATCGGCTGTTTAACGATGATGCCCGAGCTCCCGATGATCTGGGAGGGGCTGAGACGCTTGTTCCCTTCCACCCTGATACTGTCGACCGTGGGCGGCGCGGGCTCCTGAGCCCGAAGCACCGCCGGCGCTCCCACGAGGAGAAGGCCGGCGGTAACGATCAGAAGGAAACGGCGCATCGGTAAGGGGCGGAGGGTGGGCTCGCGGGATCCCGGGAGGGACCCGGCGCGCGGGCTTAGGCCTGGGTGCCGGTCAGCGCGCGGAATGCCAACCGCTCGCCATCAGGAGCGACATCGACCTCGATTTCGTCTCCCCGGCCAAAGTCGCCCATGAGGATTTTCTCGCTGAGAGGATCCTCGATGTAGCGCTGGATGGAGCGCTTCAGCGGACGGGCCCCGAAGTTCTGGTCGTAGCCGTGCTCGACCAGGAACTCCACCGCGGCCGGCGTCAGCTTGACCTCATCGCCCAGGCGGCGCTGCACCTCCTTTAACAGAATCGTGACGATCCGGGAGATGTGCTCCTTGTCCAGCGGATGGAACACGATCACGTCATCGAGCCGGTTGAGGAACTCGGGATTGAAGACCTTGTTCATCTCCTCCTTCACCGTGTCTTGCATCTTCTCGAAGGTCCGGCGCGAATCGCCGCCGTGGAACCCGAGCGTCTTGCCCTGCATGATGTCACGGGCACCGACGTTGGACGTCATGATCACGACCGTGTTCTTGAAGTCGATCATGCGGCCATAGTTGTCGGTCAGATGGCCTTCATCCAGCACCTGCAGCAGGATGTTAAAGACATCGGGGTGCGCCTTCTCGATCTCGTCGAGGAGGACGACCGAGTAGGGTTTCCGGCGCACCGCTTTGGTCAGGGTGCCGGAATCCTCGTACCCGACGTAGCCCGGCGGCGCACCGATCAGGCGTGAGACCGAGAACTTCTCCATGTACTCCGACATGTCCACCCGGATCAGGGCCGATGCGTCGGCAAACAGGAACTTCGCCAGTGACCGAGCCAGCTCGGTCTTCCCGACGCCGGTAGGCCCGGAGAAGATGAATGAGCCGATGGGGCGGTTGGGGTCCTTGAGCCCGGCGCGGGAGCGCCGGATGGCCCGGGACACGGCCTTGATGGCCTCGTCCTGACCCACCACCGACTCGTGGATCTCCTCCTCCATCCGCATCAGCCTGGCGGTCTCGGCCTCCTGCAGCCGGGTGACCGGAATGCCGGTCCAGCGGGATACGATGAAGGCGATGGCTTCCTCGTCGATCACGGGGCGACGGGTCTGCCGTTCCTTTTCCCACTCCTCCTGCTTGAGCCGGATCTGATTCTGCAGATCCCGCTCCTGGTCTCTGAGCGACGCCGCACGCTCGAAGTTCTGGTCTCGGACCGCATCTTCCTTCTGGACGTTCACCTTCTCCAGCGCGGTCTTGAGCTCCGCCACCTCGGCCGGCGGGACCTGGGAGGCCAGCCGGGCCCGGGCGCCGGCCTCATCGATCACGTCGATAGCCTTATCCGGCAGGAACCGATCGGTAATGTAGCGCTCGGAGAGTTCCGCCGCCGCGCTGAGGGTGGCATCGGGAATGCTTATCCGATGGTGATCTTCGTACTTCTTCCGGAGACCCTTCAGGATCTCGACCGTCTCGGGGACCGAGGGCGGCTCGACGACGACGGTCTGGAACCGGCGCTCGAGTGCCCCGTCCTTCTCGATGTACTTGCGGTACTCGTTCAGGGTCGAGGCGCCCACGCACTGCAGCTCGCCCCGAGCCAGCGCGGGCTTCAGCATATTGGAGGCGTCGATGGCGCCTTCGGCGGCACCGGCACCCACCAGCGTGTGCAGCTCATCGATGAAGAGGATGATCTGCTTGTTCTGGGCGATCTCGTTCATGACCGCCTTGAGCCGCTCCTCGAACTGACCCCGATACTTGGTCCCGGCGATGACCGCGGCCATATCCAGCGAGAGCACCCGGTGATCGCGCAGCACGTCGGGGCAGAGTCCGTTGGCAATGAGCAGCGCGAGGCCTTCAACGATGGCCGTCTTGCCGACGCCGGGCTCACCGATGAGGACCGGGTTGTTCTTCTTCCGGCGAGCCAGGATCTCCATGACGCGCTCGATCTCCTTGGCCCGGCCGATGGTCGGATCGAGCTGGCCCTCCGCCGCGAGCTGCGTCAGATCGCGACAAAAGTGGTCGAGTGCGGGAGTCTTGGACTTCTTCTCGGACTTGGGCGCCGAACTGGGCTGGGCGCTGCCGCCGCCGGACGTAGTCTGGGGCATGTCACTGCCCAGCAGGCGCAGGGTTTCCGCTCGCGACTGTTCCAGGTTGACACCAGCATCGGTGAGAACCTGGGCGGCGATGCCCTTCTCCTCTCGAAGGAGCCCCAGCAGCAAATGCTCGGTGCCGACGTAGGAGTGATTCAGCTCCCGGGCTTCGGTCATGGCCAGCTCGAGGACCTTCTTGGCTCGCGAGGTGTACGGAAGGTCGGGGCCGGCCGCTGCGGCCGCTTTCCCCTTCTTCACCGTCTCCTCGATTTTCTGCTGGATGTCCTCGAGATCGACGTTCAGGTTGGTGAGGACTGCCGCCGCCACCCCTTCGCCCTCGCGAATGAGGCCGAGGAGGATGTGCTCCGTCCCCACGTATTCGTGATGCAGCCGCGCCGCCTCTTCGCGGGCCATCTGCAGGACTTTACGGACACGATCAGTGAAATTGTAGCCGTTCATTGCGATATCCTACGTAGCTCCGAGGCCTTGCCGTCGCGGCTCATCCACGGCGTCCCACCTCGGATTCCAACACTTTGCGCACGAACTGTGCCCGCCTGACTGGCAGGTCGGGGTCTGCTGGTGCCACCCCTTCAGCCACCGCCAGGTGGGCGGGCTGGGTGTACACCAACAACTTGTTCAGCGTGTACATACCGACATCGGGAATGAGATTCACCCCTACACCGAGTCGCACGCCGCTCAACAAGTTCATGGCCTCTTCGAAAGACAGTGCGCGGGCGTACCGAAGCAGGCCGTACGCGCGCCAGACTTTGTCTTCGATGATGGCCGGTGCGTCGCGCAGCAGCACCTGCCGGGCCTGCTCCTCGTAGTCCATGACCTGCCGGACCATTTTGCCGAGATGATCGAGCAGCTCATACTCGGAACTGCCGAGAGTCGTCTGGTTGGACAGCTGGAAGAAATTGCCGACGACCTCGCTTCCTTCACCGTACAGGCCTCGGAAGGTCAGTCCCACCTGCGCCAGCCCCTGCAGCACCTTGGAGATTTCCTTGGTGAGCACCAGGCCGGGAAGATGGATCAAAACCGAAGCCCGAAGCCCGGTACCGACGTTGGTGGGACAGGACGTAAGGTAACCAAATTCAGAGTGAAATGCGAATGCAAGTCGTTGTCCCAATTCGGCGTCCAGCCGGTCGACCTCGGCGTACGCGGCGTCCAGTGCGAACCCGGAATGGAGGCCCTGAAGCCGGAGGTGATCCTCCTCGTTCAGCATCACGCCGAGACGATCCTGTACCAGCAGCGAGGCGCCCGAACGGACCCGTCCATCGGCATCCAGCCCGGCGAGCTCCTTGCTCACCAGATGCCGCTCGTGCAGCAGCTGCCGGTCGCTTCGATCCAGCCGGTCGAGCCGGAACTTGATGGCCCGTCTCAGCAGCACCGTGTCCCTCGCGGCTGCCTCCACCGTCTGGAGAATGTCCTCCCGTTCGGACTCGGAGTTGCGTCCCTGGTAAACCCGCCCCGCCAGATTCCGCGCCAGCCGGATCCGGGTCGACAGGATCAGGTGGCTGGAGGGCCCGCTGGCGTCCAGCCAGCCAACCCCGCCGTCGGTGAGGAGGCTGAGGTCGATCATTCCATCACCCGCAGACGATCCCGGATCTCGGCCGCCAGCTCGAAGTTCTCCGTCTCCACGGCCACGCGGAGCTGCTCTCGCAGCTCGATAGCCGGATTGGGTGCGCTGGGCGAGCTGCTTCCACCCGCCTCGGTATAGCGCTCGCCCATATGGTGAGTCGACCCGTGCAGCCGGCGCAGGAGGTCGCGCAGCGGGACCTCGAAGGACCGATAGCACTCGGAACAGCCCAGCCTGCCGCTCTCACGAAAGTCCTGCAGGGATCCGCCGCAACGCGGGCAGGAATCCCCGGTCCGAGGGGCCGGCGCTTCGGGCAGCTCCTCTCCCATCGCGGCGAGAAAGGTGCCCAGCGGGGTCTTCGGGGCGGCGCCCGGGCTGTCCACCCCCTTTTCCGCAGCGCAACGCTCGCAGAGATGCAGGGTGGTCACCTGCTCGTTGACGATCTGGGTGAGGTGAATGACCGCCTCACGCTCGCGGCACTGCTCGCAGGACATCAGGGCATGGACTCCACCCCGGAGAGGGGTACCAGGCGTCCGCCCTCGAGCGACAGCACCCGGTCGGCTCGCGCCGCCAGGGATCGGTTATGGGTGACGACGATGAGGGCCGTTTCGAACTCCCGAGATAAATGCGCGAAGAGCCCGTGCAGTCGCTCACTGTTGGCATTGTCAAGATTCCCCGACGGCTCGTCGGCCAGCACCACGAGCGGGTCGGCGATGAGGGCGCGGGCCACCGCGGCACGCTGCTGCTCCCCACCGGACAGCTGGGACGGCCGGTGGGACATCCGTCCCGCCAGACCTACCGCAGCCAGCAGCTCCTCGGCCCGGGAGCGGGCCTTGGCATCGTCTTCGCCGGCGATCAGCAGCGGCATCATCACGTTCTCCAGCGCGGTAAACTCCCGGAGCAGGTGATGGAACTGAAACACGAATCCCAGCTTGCGGTTGCGGATCGCGGCCAGGCTCTCTGCGGTTTCATCGACATAGGATTGCCCGCCCAGCCGGACCGTGCCTCCTGACGGGCTGTCGAGCGCACCCAGCAGGTGCAGCAGGGTGCTCTTCCCCGACCCGCTGGCGCCTACGATGGCCACGAACTCGCCCCGGCTCACCGTGAGATCGACGCCCGACAACACCTCAATGGGATTGCCGTCGCCGCCGCGGTAGACCTTGCGAAGTCCCTGGGCCTCGAGAATCGCCGTCATTCGTGGCGGATGGCCTCCACCGGTGTGAGCGCCGCCGCGGAGCGCGACGGATAGAGCGTGGCGGCCACCGCGATCGCGAGGCTGGTGAACACTACCACCGCGACATCCTGCCACTCGATGTGGACCGGCAAGTGATCGATGAAGTATACGGCCGGGTTGATCCGAACCCAGCCGGAGCTGTCCACGATGTAGGAAACCGTCAGGCCGAGCATTAAACCCAGCAGGGTGCCCACGCCACCGATCACCGCACCCTGGACCAGGAAAATCCGGGCGATGGCCGGCGACCTCAGCCCCATGGCCTGGAGGATGCCGATTTCGCGGGTCTTGTCGGTTACGACCATCGTGAGCGTCCCGACGATGTTGAAGGCAGCCACGACCATGATGAAAAAGATAACCAGTCCCATCGCGAGCTTTTCCAGCTGGAGCGCGCTGAAAAGACTGGAGTTCTGCGTCTGCCAGTCGAGCGCCCGGTAGGGGTAGCCCAACCGCTGCTCCAGTGCCGCGCCGATCTCCGGTGCCCGGTCGGGGTCCGCCACCCGGACCGCGATGCCGGACACTGCCTCGCCCAGCCCGGTGAACCGCTGCGCCATCTCCCGGGACATGACGACGAATTGGTTGTCATACTGAAACATGCCGGTGTCGAAAAGCCCGGTTACCTCGAACTTCCAGAATCGCGGCACCGCCACACCGAGCGCCGGGTTGATCTTGGCCTGGGTGACCGGAACCAGGGTGACGATGTCGCCCGGATAAACCGAGAGGCGAGAGGCCAGGCGGGAACCCAGCAGTACACCTCCGTCCACGCCGGGCTTGCTTGCCTTGAACGACAGATCGCCTTTGGTGACCGCCTGGGGCAGCGAGGTGACCGACATATTTCCAGTATCGGGATCGAACCCGACCAGGTTGACCCCCTCACCGTAGTCCTGACCCGCGGTGATCCCCGCCTGGCTGATCACTTCAGGACTGGCTGCCAGCACGCCCGGCTCCTTGCGGATCTCCTTGATGACACCGCGCCAGTCGTCCAGCCGGAGTCCGGAGCCGAAGGTCAGAATGCGGAGATGGGGGTTGGCCACCAGGATGCGCTCCCGCAGGTCATCGCGCAGCCCGTTCATGACCCCCAGCACCACGATGAGCGCCGTTACACCGACTGCGACCCCGCCGGTGGAGATCACCGTATTGAGGGAGGCCGTGCGGGCGGTCCGCCGACTTCGGAGATAGCGCCGCGCGATCCGCCACTCCAGCCTGGCACTCGCGCGGATCGTGCGCCACTCGGCGGCCGATGGCCACCGAAACCATGCCCGTAGCGTGTTCATGAGTCCTCCGGACGCATGGCAGGAAAGATGATGACGTCGCGAATCGACGGCTTGTCGGCGATGAGCATCATCAAACGATCGAGGCCCAGGCCGAGCCCCCCGGCGGGAGGCATGCCGTACTCCAGCGCCCGGATGTAGTCGGCATCGAAGCTGTGCGCCTCCTGGTTGCCAGCGGCCCGCTGCTTCACCTGGTCCTCGAACCGGCGCCGCTGATCGTCGGGGTCGTTGAGCTCGCTGAAGGCGTTGACCAGCTCCCGTCCGCCGACGAACAGCTCGAACCGCTCGGTGAGCGAGGGGTCGCTGCGATGCTCCTTGGCCAGCGGCGAGAGCGCCTTGGGATAGTCCACGACGAAGGTGGGCTGGATCAGGTGGGGCTCGAGGAACACCTTGAATACCTCATCCTGGAGCCGGGCGCCGGACAAGACGGAGACCGCCCCGGCATCGGCATTGGCCTGGAGCAGCGCGGCCCGCATCTCCCCCTCGGTTGCAGTGCGCAAGTCCAGGCCGGTCCGGGCCCGGATCCCTTCGATGAACGGCACCCGCTGAAACGGGGGCGACAGGTCCAGGGTGGTCCCGCCGCGCTCCAGGACGGTGGTTCCCAGAGAATGCTTTACCACCCCCGACATCAGGTCCTCGGTCAAGCTCATCATGTCGCTGTAGTCAGCGTAGGCCTGATAGAGCTCGAGCATGGTGAATTCCGGATTGTGAGTCCGGTCCATGCCCTCGTTCCGAAAGTCATGCCCGATCTCGTACACCCGCTCGATGCCTCCGACCAGCAGGCGCTTGAGATACAGCTCGTCTGCGATGCGCAGGTAAAGCGGCATGTCCAGCGCATTGTGGTGGGTGATAAAAGGCTGCGCAGCGGCACCGCCATAGAGCGGCTGGAGAATCGGGGTCTCGACCTCGAGGAACCCGCGCTCGTCGAGGAAACGCCGGATGAAGGCGGTGGCCTTGGCGCGCAGCACGAAGACCTGGCGGACATTCGGATGGACTGCGAGGTCGGCATAGCGCTGGCGATAGCGGAGCTCCGGGTCGGTCAGACCGCCGAAGGTGACCGTTCCGTCGGGTCCGGTCTGCGTCTTCCCCCGAGGGAGGGGACGAAGCGACTTGGCCAGCAGGGTGATCTCGGTGGCGCGAACGGTGACTTCACCGGCCTTGGTCCGGAACAGGCGTCCGGTAATGCCAACGTGATCGTCGAGGTCGAGGAGGTCGACGAGGTCATAGTGCTCGCCCAGTATATCCCGCCTCAGGTAGACCTGGATCCGGCCGCTGGGATCCTCCATATGGCCAAACACGACCTTGCCCTTGGGACGCCAGGACTCGATCCTGCCCGCGATCGAGACCTCGGGCCCGTCCTCACCCATCTCGTCGCGGTACGCGGCCAGTGCTTCCACGGCGGAGTGAGTTCGCTCGTAGCGATACGCAAACGGCTGGATCCCCAGCGCCTCCAGCGCCGCCCGCTTCTCCCGCCGGGCCACCTCGACGAAGGATCGTTCCTCCACCGTGCTCACGCCGCCTTGCCTCCGAACCGCTTCAGGTACGCCTGGATGAACGTGTCGAGATCCCCATCCATCACCCGCTGCACGTCGCCCACCTTCACTTCGGTGCGATGATCGTTGACCATGGTGTAGGGCTGGAACACGTACGACCGAATCTGATTGCCCCAGGAGTTGTCGGTCTTGGTGGCCTCGACCACCGCCCGCGCCGCCTCCTGCTCTTCCAGCATTTTTTGATAAATGGCCGCGCGCAACATCTTCATGGCGGTGGCCCGGTTCTTGGTTTGGCTGCGCTCCTGCTGGCAGGAGACCACGGTGTTGGTCGGTACGTGGGTGAGTCGCACGGCCGAGGAGGTCTTGTTGACGTGCTGCCCGCCGGCGCCGGAGGCCCGGAAGACGTCCATCTTGATGTCTTCTTCCCGGAGATCCACCTCGATGGTGTCGTCGATATCCGGATAGACGAAGACCGAGGCAAAAGACGTATGGCGGCGCGCCTGCGAGTCGTAAGGCGAGATGCGCACTAACCGGTGAACCCCCTTCTCGGCCTTGAGGTAGCCGTAGGCGTACTCACCCGTGATCTCGATCGTGACCGACTTGATCCCGGCTTCCTCCCCCGGAAGAAGATCGAGAATGGCGACCTCGAAGCCATGCCGTTCCGCCCAGCGCACGTACATCCGCATCAGCATCTCGGCCCAGTCCTGCGACTCGGTGCCGCCGGCGCCAGGATGGATAGTGAGCAGCGCGTCGCGCGCGTCCTCCGGCCCCTGGAGCATCGCCTGGAGCTCGAAGGCCTCCGCCGCGGTCTCGAGCTCGTCGGCTTCCCGAGCAAGGTCGGCCGACATGGACTCGTCCGGCTCCGCATCCAGCAGCTCGGCCATCTCGAGCGCGCTGTCGAGCCGGCGATGCAAACTGTCGTAGGGAATGAGCCAGTTCCTGAGGACCTTCATCTGCTGAACTGAGGTTCTCGCCGCTTCCGAGTCGGCCCAGAAACCCGGCAGCGCCTGCTGCTCCTCAACCGCCTTCAGCCGCGCGGCCTTGGCCGGCAAGTCAAAGAAAGTCTCGAAGTTCAGCCACTCGGCGTTGCAGGTCGGTCAGGCGATCCACGAGGTCCGACATGCCAACTGCTCCATGCAAAGGGAAGGGCTGAAACCTAATGGGGGTACGACGCAAAAAGTGAGAAGGGAGCAGTCAGAGGGAAGAAGCCCCCGTCCCGACTTCTCCCTCTGACTTCTTACTTCTCACTCCTCACTTTTCGCTTCTTAGCTCTAGAAGATCTGCCGCCCTCCGGCGAGAATTTCGTTCAGGGCCTCGCGGAAGTATCCCGTCGACTCGGCGACCTCGCGGCCGACCTGGTCGGCATACTCCTCCCAGCTCTTCTTGATCTCCTCCTCGAACAGCTCCTTCAGGTTCCCATCGCGCAGTCCTTCCTGCCGCTTGCCAGGATGGTAGACCACCATGTCGGAGATGAGCGCACGCGCCAGGCGCCGGGCCTTGAGGGCTGGATCCTGGGACAGGAACGGATTGGTCGGGCGGCTGCCGGCTGGAGCAGGTGGACGCGGAGCAGGTGTGCTGGTCACCGCCGCCGGCGGCGAGGGCGGCTTGGGCGCAGCCGGCGCGGATGGCGTCGGCAAGGAGGGCCTGGGGGAAGCGCCTGGCGCCGCGGGCGAGGAGGGTCTGGCCGGCGAGGAGGGTCTGGCCGGCGCGGCCGGGGCCGCCGGGGTGGCGGCGGCAGGCTTCGAAGCCGGAGCCCCCGGCGAGGCCGATGGCCCCCGCGTGACCGGCGCTGCCGGACGCTGGGGCGCTGCCGGCCGTTGAGGAGGTGGCACCGGCGCCACCTCCAGCTCGCTCCGCACGGGCTCGGCGCGACTGGGTTCAGCCCGCGGAGGCTCCGGCGCGCTCGGCTCAGGGTGAGGCGGTTCAGGACGAGGCTCCGGACGCGGTGCTTCCGCGCGAGGTGGCTCCGGTCGCGGCGCTTCGGCGCGAGGTGGGGCGCTCGTGGCCGGCTGCGAGGGCGTGTTGGTCACCGCAAACACGGCGCTGCAGACCGCGCAGCGGGCCCGGACGCCGGACTCAGGGACCTTGGCGGGGTCGACGCGATAGATCGTGGCGCAATTGGGGCACGTGACGTTCATGTCATGATCCTCAGGCCTGCTCCCTGGAGGTCGGGCCGGTTCGCTCTTCTCCGGCGACGCCCTGACGCCGGTCCACCACGAACACCGAGCCGGGCAGCGTCTTCGCGTAGCTCTTCATTTCGGTGGCAAGCTCGCTGACCTGCGCGGGATGCGCAAACTTCCGGTGCCGATTGGTGACGATGCCGATGGACAGCGTCATCAAGGGCACCCGGTGCAGCTGGCCCCGCCGGTCCTTCCCAAAGAAATACCCTGCCCTGCGGTCCTGCTCATTGTACTGCAACGGCACGAGCGAATCGAAAACCTCGAGGATCTCGCTGCAGACCGGGCTGATCTCATCGGCGGGAACGATGAAGATAAAGTCGTCACCCCCGATGTGACCCACAAAGCCCCGAGGCCCCATGAGGCCGCGCACCACGTCATGCAGGATTCGGGAGAGAATGTAGATGACGCGATCGCCGTCATAATAGCTGTAGCGATCGTTGAATTCCTTGAAGTGGTCCAGGTCCGCATAACAGACTGCGAACTCCTGGTTGGACTCGAGCCGGCGCCGGATCTCGCGCTCGATCTCCGTGGTGCCGGGCAGTCTGGTAGACGGGTGAACCGACACATCCCGCTCGGTTCGCACCAGCATCGCATCCATTCGGGATCGCTGCTCGGCTGGTGAAAACAGCCCGGTCAGGACCTCGTCCGCACCCGAGGAGAACCAGGCCTGGACCTGCTCGGGGTGGTGGGTGCCGGCCAGCGTGGTGATCGGCACGATGGCGGTAAAGGCGTCGGCTTTGAGCCGCCGAACCAGCCCGACTCCCGCCGTTCCCGAGTTGTCTCCGTCCACGAAGAGGAGGCAGGGATGCCCCCGCAAAACGATCGATTCGACCTCGTCCGGCCCGCTAAGCGCCAGAAGGGGGAAGGCATGGGCGGCCGCCCACTGGCGCACCAGTGTGGGGACCGGACAACCGTCCGGCGAAAAGAAAAGAATCGTCGGACGAGTCCGCACCCATTGCCTCTCGTAAGGAGTTACGTGTAGCTAACTTAGGCCTCTCGCACCGGCAAGTCAAACCGGCAGTTTAATCCCTGGCTTCCAGCGGGCCGGCCACCCGCTCGGGACGGCCGTCCCGGTGTCGTGGACGCGCTCAGCATCGCTCATCCAGCGGCGAAACAGCAGGATCAGGGCCATGGACTGGCGGTCGAACGGTCAGCCTTAGAGCGGCTTGGCTTCGTCGATCAGCATGATGGGGATCCCGTCTTCCACGGGAAAGACCAGACGGCACGAGTGGCAAACCAGGGCTTCGGGCGAGACCCGGTACTCGAGATCGCCCTTGCACTTGGGGCAGACCAGGATCTGGAGGAGCTCGGGGGCCAGGGTCATGCGGACTCCTTGTCGGGCGAGACAGTTTCGCGGTGCGGCGGTGGCGCTGGAACCGGACCTGCGGGTGGAGGGAAGCCGAACCGGGCCAGCTCGCCGGAGTGCTTGCGCCAGTTCGGCAGGGCCTTGACCCAGGAGTCGAGATAGACCGGGGCACCGATCAACTCCTCGAGTCGACCCCGGGCGAGAGCGCCCAGCGCCTTGATGGTCTGGCCGTTCCGCCCAATGACGATGGCTTTCTGTGACTCGCGCTCGACAAAGAGCGTCACTCGAATGTACATGGGGCGCTCCGCTTCGCGAAACTCCTCGACCTCCGCGGTAAAGGAGTACGGAACCTCATCGCTCAGCAGCGCGAAGGCGGCCTCGCGCAGGTACTCGACCACGAAAAAGCGCAGCGGCTGAGTTCCGATCTCCTCGGGGTCGAATTCGAAGGACCGCTCCGGGAGCAGCGGCCGTATGCGAGCGAGCAGGCGCTCTAATCCCTGGTCCCCGCCCTCGGCCACGACCGGCGCCTCGAGCTCGAGAGCCGAACGGCGGTTGGGCGCGACCAGGTCGCCCTTGGTATAGACGGTCAGCGTCGGGACGCCGAGTGGCTGGGGCAGGCCGGCGAGCCGCTCGAAGGGCGGAGCGGGTGCGTCGCTGGCGGGGTGAAGATGGAGGACCAGATCCATGAGGGCCGCGGTGTCGAGCGCGGCCTCCCGCATGCGGGACTGCAGCAGGTAACCGGGATCGAGAAGCCCGGGTAAGTCGTGGAAGATGTATTGGGTGTCGCCCTCGGTTCGGATGCCGGTGACCGGCAGGCGGGTGGCCTGGGGCTTGGGACTGACGATCGCGAGGTGGTGGCCGACCAGGGCGTTCAGCAGCGTGGACTTGCCGACATTGGGGGCGCCGGCGAGGGCGATGTGGCCGGTTCGGGGCATGGGGGAAGATAGCAGAACAGCCGGGCACGGACCTGTCGATCTGAAACGGTCACGAAGGTGGTTTGCCACCCAAGCGCATGATCCCTGCACGCGCCTGGGCGACTACCGGCTGGAGCTCCCGGTCGGCATGGAGCCAAGCCTGAGCAACCAGCCCAAAATATTTGATGGCCGTGGAACGATCCCCGAGTAGCTCTGCGAGCCGGGCGCGCTCGAGCATTAAGGGCACTCGCTGCTCGTGATACCGATCAAACAGGGCAGCCGCCTCAGGACCGCGGCCGACCGCAGCGAGTAGGCGAAAACGCACCTCACGGAGTGGCTCGGCTTCCGGACACAACGAATCGGGAAATGCCAGAAAGCCACTCAGCGCTGTGGCCGTATCTCCCCGAGCCAGCGCCAGTGCAGCGTGGGCGAATTCGGGCACGGGATACTCGTACGCGGGCAGTGGAGCGGACCTGCTCCGAGCAGCCGAGACTTCGCGCTGGACCAGTCGTTCCAACCGCGCCATGTCTCCTAGTGAAGCCCACCACAGTGCCGCATCCAGAGTTCGGCAGCAGGAGCCCGCCACGAACCAGGGATAAAACGAGATCTCCTCGTCGCCTCCGCGCCCGAACCACTGGTCGAGCACCGAATCGACGGTCTGTCGGGGTATTATCCCGAATTTGGCTAACTCCATAAAGGGCATGCTGAGGCTATTTCCTACCATTAGACGAGCCTCATGCAGGTGCCCACGGTATATCAGCGCTCTGCGCAACATCGACAGATGAATCGGGCCACGGGGTGAGATTCCTGAATCACCTGCGGTCAGACGCACCCGCGAGGCTTCCAGCGCACGGGGCCACACCTGGAGCTGAGTCTCGTTCACGTCTGGCCATGAGTGGACCGCGAAGCCCAGGTGGGACAGCGCGAGCGGCGAGGCCACCTCGAGCTCGCGGCTAAAGCGCGGCGAATGGGTACCAGCTTGACTGAGCAACTCTTCGAGCAGCCGCATTGCCCCTCCGTCGGGCAATAGCGACCCGATGCCCAAGTAGCCTCGGATGTACTTGCGAGCCGCGTCCGGATCGTTGTCATTCAACGCGATCTGCAACGGATGGATATAGGCAGGGGCGAATCCCGAATCCAGCCTGATTGCGCGATCGAATGCATAACGGCTTTCCTTCCAGCCGGCACCAATAAAGGCTCCCCCATGGAACTCGGCCTCTCCCAACTGGTACCAGACCTCGGGATCTGCGGGGTATCGCCGCGCCGCCTCCTTGAGTACCGCGAATCTCCGTCGGATTGTAGCGGCAAATGCGGGGTGCTCCGGCGCGGAGGCCCGCCCTGCGAATCCAGAATCGCTGAGCACCAAGAGGCTGTCGCGGGGACTTAGACCGTGGTTCGCGGCAGCAGCCCGTACGAAATAATCGGGACTGGCCGAGTCTTTCCACCCCAGGGTCCACTGCAGCCGGCGTAGCGCCAGCGCGAATACTGGATCCAGCGCGACCGCGCGATCGTAGCTGAGTACCGCAGAGTCGAGGACAAAGTGGCGGAGGAAGCGTTCGCCTCGTAGAAACGCTTTGAGCGCGGGCAGGGATCTGGTTCCCAGGACGGACAATCGACTGCGGTTTCCAGCGCTCGGCAAGAGCGTTTGAATCGCATCCAGGGTTAGAGAATCAGCCAGACGATCGATCCTCTCCACCTGGCCTTTGCGATCGATCTCGGTCAGGATCCGGTTGTTCCGCGCGTCCAACAGGGCAGCGCTCAGCCGCACCGAATCACCCCCGATGCTGGTCAGCTGACCGAAGAGCACGATCCCCGCGCCGGTGCGATGTCCCAGTTCCCTAGCCGAAGCGCCATCCGCCCATCCCTTCCAGCGGCGGATCACTACGGTCGGGGAGACCGTGCGGAACGGCCCCGCACCATCCAGGTTGCGCGACAGGACGTCGACCAGACCCTCCCGCCACAGCTCGAGCTTGGGGTCGAGTACCCTAAAGGGGGCGACCGCCAGGAGTTGGGGATCGAGTTCGGCAGGTTTGCGCGAGCGCGAGACGACGACCATGCCCCCCAGGAGTACCACCGCCACCACGCTGAGCACCACTCGCCACCGGAAGCGCAGGCCGCGCAGAACCGGCCCGATGGTACGGCTCTGGCCACCATGGGCCACTACAGCCCTCCACGGCTCGGCTCCCGCGAACACAGGAGCGTGCGGCGCAGTTGGGAGGGAGGCCTCCGGGGACCCAATGCCCCGGGACGCCGCACGGGCTCGAATCGCGGTAGCTAGAGCGGCCGTTTCCGGCGCCGGAGTCACATCGAGATCCGCGGCGAGTCGTCGGGCAAACGCTTCGAATTCATGGACCGCCTCCGCCCGGTCCCCAGCTTGATCCAGCAGGCGGAGCAGCCCTCGCAGAGCGCCTTCGTCGTACGGGCTTATCTCCAGCGCCCGGTTGGCCCAGCGAACCCCCCGAAGCGGGTCACCCCGTATTTCCTCCTCTTGTACCAGCTCGAGGGCCGCACGAGTCGCCCGGTGCCGGAGATAATCCCGCTCCTGATCCATCCAACGCTCGAATTCCGGCAGGTCGGAAACGTGAAACGCGGCGAGCAGATCTCCGCGGTACAGCTTCAGGGCCGATCGCGGCTCGCCGGCGTCCAGGTGTTTCTCGAACTCGGCGACGTCGCACCACAAGCGCTGCGGATCGAGCGCCACGTCCTGCTCCCCCCGGGAGACCAGCACCTCCCGTTCCAGCTCCGCTCGTAAAAAATGCAGGGCCTGCCGGAGCGCGTTCCTCCCATGGGCCTGGTCGAGGTCAGGCCAGAATAGCGCCAGGAGTGCGTCGCGACGATGGAAGCCCCGGGGCCGCGCGGCGGCGAGGTAGGCGAGGAGGGCGAGGCGCTTGGGGCGCGAGAGGATGGATTGCACCTCCCGGCCATCGGGAGCGCGCAGATTGGTAGACCCGAATACCCGCAGCTCAATCATGACGCCCAGCTCTCGGCTGCGTCAGGACCCGTTACCGGGGCGGTAACGGATGATGCAACGCCAGCTCAGTATTGTATCGATGAATCCCCAAATAATGGCGTCGGGCACGGCGGGCGGCAACCGGGGAGCCGATTTCTCAGCCTGGGGCTGTGAAGCCTGGAGGTGCTTATGAGCTGCCGGAGGAGATCCTGGTTGTCGGTCGTCGCCCTGCCTACCAGCTTAGCTGCCACCCTTGTCGGCTGCGACGGGGTTCTCCCCCCCGAGCCTCCCGCTCAGCCGGCTTTCCTGACAGCTCCGAACGCGCCGTCGAATACCAACGCCGTCGCGCTGGCCTACGATAAGATTAAGATCTCGTGGAAGGATAACTCGAGTAACGAGACCGGCTTCAAGGTCCACCTCTCCACCAGCGGGCCGACCGGGACATTCTCCCTGCGGGCCTCCACCGCCGCCAATATCACGACATACTCTGACGCTGGGCTCGCTCCGCTTAAGTCCTACTGCTATAAAATCCGCGCTTTCAAGACCCAGGCTGGCACTACGAGCTACTCCGCGTTCTCAAGCGCCGTGTGTGCGACAACACCTCCACCACCGGCGCCCCCGGGCCCGCAGGCGCCGTCGGGCACGAGCGCCACACCGACCGCGAGTGATGCTCTGATCGTCACCTGGATCGACAATTCCGTCAACGAAGAGTGGTTCCGTGTCGAGCACTCTGCTACCAGCACCGGGCCATGGGCGTTCGTCGGGACGTTGCTCGGCTCGGGTTATACATCCTACACTGCTTGGGGGTTGCCCAGCGAGAAGCAGCTATGCTATCGGGTCATCGCGCTCAACGCCCAGGGTGAGTCCTCGCCCTCCAATACCGACTGCACAACGCCTCCCGCGGCGCCTACCGGGTTGACTGCGATCCGCACGGATGGACCAGCGATCGACCTCAGGTGGGCAGACAACTCCTCAGCCGAGGACGGCTACGAAGTGCAGCGGCGTACCTCGGCAGGCACGCCTTTCGGTACCGTGGCCGACCTGCCCGCGAACACAACGAGTTACCGCGATGTCAGCGTGAGCGCCGACCAGACGTACTCCTACGCCTACGCCGTGCGAGCAAAGAAGGATGGAGGGTATTCGTACCTTTCGAACCACGCGAGCGTGCCAAATCCTTCGCCTACACCTCCGGCGGCCCCGGGCTTAAGCCAACCAGAAGGCTATTACTTGGGCACCATGTGGCTCTTCTGGTGGAACCCGGGCAATGTGGACAGCTACACGATAGAGCGCTGCGACAAGGAGAGTTGTGAGGACGCGGATTTCACCGTGATCGCGACGGTCAATGCAAGCACTTCTAGTATGGCGTACCAGGACTGGGGGCTCGCAGATTGGACGATTTATACGTACAGAATTCGCGCCACCAACCAGGCGGGCGACTCAGAGCCCTCGGGTCAGATGCAGGGCAGGACTTGTATCGAGGAAGTTGATTGGTATTCGCCTTGCTTCCCGCCGCTCCCGTAGGAGTCGGCTCACGCGCGGAAGGCTTCGTCGACATGGTTGAGGGTGGCAGCGGCCGGGTGACCGCCGGAGCGGCAGGGCACGATTCGGGATTCCGAGCCGGTGAGCACCGACCTACAGCGCATTCGGGGACTTTCCCGGCCATCAAGCAGGACTACATCGACGCGGGTAAAGGGCGTTATGTGTTCCGTGGACTTCCCGCCGGATCATTGATCAGATGCTCGCCAGGCCGGTTTCTCAGCCCGCCAGTCCCCTTGAGACCCGAGCCGCCGGGAGCGCAAGCACGAGGTGGTCTCCACGGCGTTGGACAACCCTGCTCTTCTCGTGACCTGACATTAAGAGGTTCATCATGCGTGCTTCTCTCGTCTCTGGCACCCTCGCGGCCGCAGCGCTCGTCGGTCTCAGTGGGTGCAACTCGGACTCCCTGACGCCCGCGGCCGAGCATACCTTCTCGGCGCAGATGGGCGGCGAGGGCATCCTGGTCGTCGACAACGACGGCGCCGACTGTCCGCAGGCGGACTTCAACACCATCCAGGCCGCCGTCCTCGCGGCGCAGCCGGGCGACAAAATCCTCGTCTGTCGCGGCCTTTACCTGGAAACTGTCTTGGTGGAGAAGGCGGGTCTTCGGATCGAAGCTAAAGGCGCGCCGGGTGAGGTTGTGCTGCAGGGGACAGCTGCACAGCGGTACGGCATCCACCTGCGCAATACGACCGGGGTTCTTCTGCAGGGATTCAGAGTTGAGGGCTACGCAGACGCGAACATCATCGTGGAAGGCGGTAGCCGCAACACGCTTCGACAGAACGTTGCTACGGCCGGCACGGTGGATGGTATCGAGGTGTTGAATTCATCCGCCAACGTGATCGATCAGAACATCTCGTTCGCGAATGCCAGTTCGGTCGGCGACGGGTTGTTCGTGTGGCAAGGGTCGTCGGACAACATCATTCGTCACAACGAGACGTTCGAGAATGGCCAGCACGGCATCAACCTGTTCGGATCGGGTGCAGGCAACGTCGTGTTCGGCAATCGCGCGCACCACAATCGCATCAGGGGCATACAGAATACTGTCCAGAGTAATGGGAACCTCATCGAGAACAACCACGTCTTTGCGAACGGGTTGATGCCGGTCCCGATCCCGATTGCTGGAGTTGGGGTTGGAATCTTCGTACTGAACTCCACTAACGTCGTCGTCAGGAATAATCGAAGCGACAACAACGGATCAAACGGAATCGCCTTGAACGGCGCCAGCGACAATCTCGTCGAGAAAAATGAGCTATCTCAAAACGGCGGGAGCGGAATCCAGGTCACCAGCAACGCCGACGCAAACACCGTTCGGCTGAACCTCATACGCTTGAGCGGTGTTGATGGTATTCGCGTCAATGATGCCGCGTCCGGGGAGAATACGATCGAGCGAAACATCATGCGCGAAAACGTCGAGCACGATGCGCACGACAACTCCGCGGGCCCAGGCACCGGCAGCACGGCGAACTTCTGGGTCAATAACAAGTGCGAGACCGATGACCGCGGCGGGTTGTTGTGCGACCGCTGACCTGCCCTGCGGAACGATTCGGGGTGGTGATGGGCTATAGGCTGATCCGGTGACCTGACTGAGCATGGGCGGGGCTGTCCCAAGCCGCTAGCCCCCTAAACAAAAGCCCCACCAGGCAGAGCCTGGTGGGGCTTTCAAAGAGAAGCTGGCGACGGCCTACTCTCCCACAACCTCGCGATTGCAGTACCATCGGCGCTACAGGGCTTAACTACCGTGTTCGGAATGGGAACGGGTGTGGCCCCTGCGCGCTAATCGCCAGCCGTTTTGGAAGCTATTGGCTGCTGGCTATTGGCTATTGGCTCTTCCGTCAACCGGAGTGCCCATAGCTAATAGCCAATAGCCCATAGCTGACAACGAAGCATGGATGGTTGTTCAATGCGAAGATGAAGAGATCAAACTTCACGGGCGATTAGTACCGCTCGACTGAAGCGCTTGCGCGCCGTATATCTGCGGCCTATCAACCTGGTAGTCTCCCAGGGCCCTTTAGGGACCTTATGGTCCAGGAGTGTTCATCTTGGGAAGAGTTTCCCACTTAGATGCTTTCAGCGGTTATCTCCGCGCGACATCGCTACCGGGCGATACCCTTGGCAGGATAGCCCGTACACGAGCGGTCGCTTCGTCTCGGTCCTCTCGTACTAGAGACGACGTCCCTCAACACTCCCACGCCCACGACGGATACAGACCGAACTGTCTCACGACGTTCTGAACCCAGCTCATGTACCACTTTAACCGGCGAACAGCCGGACCCTTGGGACCTTCTCCAGCCCCAGGATGTGATAAGCCGACATCGAGGTGCCAAACCGCGCCGTCGATGTGAACTCTCGGGCGCGATAAGCCTGTTATCCCCAGCGTACCTTTTATCCGATGAGCGATGACCCATCCACACGGGATCACCGGATCACTTAAGCCGACTTTCGTCCCTGCTCGCGCCGTCGCGCTCGCAGTCAGGCGGGCTTCTGCTTATACACTCATCGTGCGATTACCGACCGCACTGAGCCCACCATAGCGCGCCTCCGGTACTCTTTAGGAGGCGACCGCCCCAGTCAAACTACCCACCTGCCACGGTCCTCGACGGTGTTGCCGTCCGAGTGAGAACGTTAGTAAAACAAGGGTGGTATTTCACTGTTGCCTCCCTGGCCCCCGAAAGGACCAGATCAACGGCTCCCACCTATGCTACGCAGGTCATACCGACGTTCAATGACAGGTTGTAGTAAAGGTGCACGGGGTCTTTTTGTCCTGTCGCGGGTAATCGGAATCCTCACCGATACTGCTATTTCGCCGAGCTTA
The DNA here is from genome assembly GCA_963742755.1 of uncultured Gemmatimonadales bacterium. Lineage (GTDB taxonomy): Bacteria > Gemmatimonadota > Gemmatimonadetes > Gemmatimonadales > GWC2-71-9 > CAVVWJ01. The sequence goes on along the minus strand of CAVUMU010000005.1, from coordinate 191,401 downwards.
CGGAAGAGACAGCTCCCAAGTCGTTACTCCATTCGTGCAGGTCGGAACTTACCCGACAAGGAATTTCGCTACCTTAGGACCGTTATAGTTACGGCCGCCGTTTACCGGGGCTTCGGTTCGCAGCTTTGCCTTGCGGCTAACCGCTTGCCTTAACCTTCCGGCACCGGGCAGGAGTCAGAGCGTATACGTCGGCTTGGACAATGCCTTAGCACGCTCCTGTGTTTTTGCTAAACAGTCGCTTGGGACGATTCTCTGCGGCCGGCTTGGGCTTCTCCTGTACGGAGTCACCTACAACCGGCACCCCTTATCCCGAAGTTACGGGGTCATTTTGCCGAGTTCCTTTTCCGTAAATCACTCGAGCACCTTAGGCTTCTCGCCTCGCCCACCTGTGTCGGATTACGGTACGGTCAACTGCAGTCCTGGTCTGCGAAGCTTTTCTTGGCAGTGTGCGGCAGCCACCCTTGACGGGGCCTTGCGGCCCCTTCGGCATCGGTTCTCGACTATCCCAGCGGATTTGCCTACCGGGAAACGTCTACCACCTTGCAGCGGAAAATCCACCACCCGCCGGTGACCTTGCTCCTGCGTCCCTCCTCAGACTCGTAACGGCTTACAGTTGGTACGGGAATGTTGACCCGTTTCCCATCGTCTACGCCTCTCGGCCTCGACTTAGGGACCGACTGACCCTGAGCTGATCGACATGGCTCAGGAACCCTTAGGCTTACGGTGACAGGGGTTTTCACCCTGTTTCTCGCGTACTTAATCCGGCATCCTCACTTCCCACCGCTCCACCGGAAGGCTTCCGCCCCGGCTTCAACGCTATGGGAACGCTCCCCTACCCCTCATGCTTGCGCATGAAGACCTAGCTTCGGCGGGCGGCTTGAAGTCCCGACCATTATCGGCGCGGCTACGCTGGACTGGTGAGCTATTACGCACTCTTTAAAGGAATGGCTGCTTCTAAGCCAACCTCCCAGTTGTCACAGCATACCCACATCCTTTGCTACACTGAGCCGCCACTCCGGGGCCTTAGCTGAGGTTCTGGGTTCTTTCCCTCTCGCCACGGTACATTAGCGCACCGCGACTGCCTCCTGGGCAGCATTCAACAGGCATTCGGAGTTTGGTTGGGGGAGGTATCGTTATTCACGACCCGGACCCATCCAGTGCTCTACCTCCTGTGAACTCATTTCCCAAGGCTATACCAAAATATATTTCGGGGAGAACCAGCTATCTCCGAGCTTGATTGGCCTTTCACCCCTACCCTCAAGTCATCCCAGCGGTTTTCAACCCACATGGGTTCGGTCCTCCACCGCCTGTTACGGCGGCTTCAACCTGCTCAAGGGTAGATCGCCACGGCTTCGGGTCTACGACCACGTACGAATTCGCCCTTATCAGACTCGCTTTCGC
>CAVUMU010000005.1:0-185000 GCA_963742755.1 uncultured Gemmatimonadales bacterium | reverse complement strand
TGGTCAGCAGGACCGCGATGATCACCCCACGTTGAACGGCCCGAGCCACCGCCGGTTGATCACCAGCACCCACGGCCTGGGCCACCACCGGGTCCAGGACCATGAGCGTCCCCAGTGCGAAGACGGCGAGCGTAAAGAAGTAGAGGTTGCCAAGCGCGACGGCCGCCAGGGCCTGGGCGGAGATGTGGCCCACCATCACGGTGTCGACCACACCCATGGCCATCATCCCGACCTGGACGGTGACCACCGGGATGGCGAGCCGAAGCATGGGTCGAAGCTCGGCTCGCCGGGGGAGGACCCGACCCACTAAGCCAAGTTGGAAGGGCACTCAGGATTGAAGAGTGGAATGCGGCTGATTCTCTGCCGAGCGGGGCTGGGCCAGAAGCCGCTCCGCAAAGTCGAGCCGTTCGGCGAGCTCGGCGACTTCGGAGCGAAGGTAGGAAAGCTCGTCGAGCACATCGGCGGGGAGACCATCTCCCCTCGAGGATTCCTCGGGATCCCAGCGGGAGACCAGACGGTCGTCGCTATCGCGGAACGATCCCCCTGCGACCATGATCAGGTCATAGAGGTACCAGAGGCCGAGGCCGCCGACGGAGCAGAGCATGAGAATACCGGTGCCCGTCTTCCCCACGTAGAACCGATGGGCGCCGAACGGACCCAGCAGTGCAGCGAGGGCGAAAGCGACCCCACGAGACTTGGGGGAGGGGGTGCCGGATTTCGGGACCGTCATCGCACTCAATATCCCTTCGATTCCGGTCGGTGTCTACCGTCACCCGTGAGCCGCGATGCTGGCCGCTGCGGCGAGGGAGGTTCAGTGGCATGATGCGCCCGGCAGGACTCGAACCTGCGACCCACAGCTTAGAAGGCTGTTGCTCTATCCATCTGAGCTACGGGCGCCAATGGGTGCCACAACTTAGACGATTAAGCGCGGCAGCAACAGATTTTGCGACTGGATGTGGGGCAAGAGGCTCATTTTTTGCTCGATCTGAATGACGGAACCAGACAGCGGCCGTTGCTGTTTCGCATAAGGTCATGTTCACAACGGAGTTCCCGGGAGCCGGCAAGATTGGATCATCCGCCCCACGCCGATATCAAGCCTTGACAAGGACATGAGCGATGGGCAGACTGCACCGGCGCGAGCACCTGAAACGAGATGCCGCTACCTCAGCGACCATTCCATCGCGCCCTGCCCACGGTCGTACTCCGAGTCCCCGTAGCAGCCCACCAGTCAAAAGAACCCTACGGTGGTGCCCCGGCTCGAATGGAAAACTGGAGATCGTCCACATATGACGAGGCCCTCCATGCGCTCACGCCATACTGCCCGTTTCTGGGTGCTCGCCTGCTCTGCGGTCCTGGTTGCCTCGGCATGCGGCTCGGACTCCACAGCCCCTCTTGGCTCCGACGCGACTCCGGCAACCGACTCGCTCAACCCCGCTGTGCCCAATGATTCACTGGCCGGCCCGGATTCTCTCCCCCCTCCGCCCGACACGACGCCGGTGCCGCCACCAGGACCGCCGTCCGACACGACACCGTCTCCACCCGGTGCCCTACGCCCCGGTATTCCGTACGGACCGTACAACCTGATGAACGGCTATACCACGTTTGCCTGGGGACCACTTCCCTTCAACGCCAGCCTCAACGGCAACACCTTCGCCGAGGGGCTCATCAGCCAGATTGACGCTGCCCGGTCGAAGAATCACCGCCTCATGCTGTCGCTGACCGACGGCTCGATGGAGAAGAACAAGACCGGCGGCAGGTTCGATCTGGCAAAATGGAAGCGCCGGATGGATCGGTACAACACCCCGGCAATCAAGGAGGCGGTGGCCCGCGGCTACGCGGATGGCACCATCATCGGTAACCAGGTCCTGAACGAGCCGATGCGGCCAGGCTGGGGGGGCGTGTTCAACAAGGCGTTGGTGGACCAGATGTGCCGCTACGCCAAGGACATGTTCCCCGACGTGCCGGCGGGTCCGATCGTGGTTCACTGGTGGCGGATGGACGAGCAGTTCAAGGTCTGCGACTTTATCATAGATCAGTATGCCTGGGACCAGCCGCCACTCGGGTGGGGGACACCCGGCGGCGGGGGGGACGTCGCCGCGTGGCGGGATGCGGCCCTGGACCAGGCCCGGAAGCAGGGGATCACCATCGCCTTCAGCATGAACGTGCTTGCTGGCGGCCCTCGGTTCCTGGGAGGATGTCCGATTCCCGAGACCGGGGGAGGATACGCCCCCTATCCGCAGTACTGCCGCATGAACCCGGAACAGGTACGGGAGATAGGGTTGACGCTCGGTCCCGCCGGCTGCGCCTTGTTTCTGTGGATGTACGACCCGTCGTTCGTGGCAAAGGCGGCCAACGTTCAGGCGGTGAATGAGGTGGCGGTCAAGCTGGCGGCCAGCCCAAATCGCCACTGCAGCCGGACCGACTGAGTGCCGCTCCACGCAGCACCGTAGCAGAAGTACAGAGCCGGCGGGGTGGAGATTGTTGCGCCACCTCCGTCCGGCTCTCTTCATTGCGATAGTAGCACCCACCTGAGTAGCACCCACCTGGCTCGCCTGCGGCGAGCGGCATCGCCGCTCACTTCACAACCATGGCATGAGACGGAAACCCGGCGCCCGGCGAAGACGTATGGCCCGGAAGGTCCTACCCCATAACTCCCATCCAGGAGGACGAGTGCTTCGAACCGCGCTGGTCGCTTACAGCCTGTTACTCCCCTTCCCCTCTGCGGTCTGGGGGCAGCGCGGGGCCGCTCCCGCACCGAAGAACGGTGAGGAGCTACTCACGATGATGCGCGACCGATACCTCGGCAAATGGTACCGGACGCTGACGTTTACCCAGAAAACCACACTGCCCGACGGCAAGATCGAGACCTGGTACGAGGCGCTCGAGCTGCCAGGGAAGCTTAGGATCGACATCGCCCCACTAGACAGCGGAAAAACGCTGCTCTTCCGAAACGACTCGCTCTACGTGTTCGATCAGAAGAAGCTCAAGGCATCTCAGGCTATGGTGCATCCGTTAATGGTGCTCGGCTTCGACGTCTATCAGGCACCGGCGCAAGAGACTGCCCGGAAGCTTCGAGGATTGAAGTTCGATCTGTCCAAGCTGCACCACACCACCTGGCGGGGACGGCCCACTTACGTCGTGGGTGCCACTGCGGGAGACAGTACCAGTCCACAGTTCTGGATCGATGCGGAACGACTCTACTTCGTTCGTAGCCTGGAGCCCTCGAAGAAAGACCCCGCGGTGATCAACGAGACCATCTTTGACAAGTACGTCCCGCTCGGGGGAGGATGGGTCGAGACCGAAGTGCTGTTTCTTGCCAACGGCAAGCAGCAGGTCAAGGAGGAGTACAGCGATCCCAAGGCCAGCGTAATGCTGGACCCGGCGATCTTTGATCCGAGTGCCTGGAAGGCCCCCGGGTGGGTCACGCGCGAGGGCGGGAAGCGACCGTAGGGCCGGCATCTCCTTATCAGGGTGGCCCTGATCACGGCAGCCTGAAGCGAGGTAGTCGAGGTTGGTAGAACCTTATGGACCTCCCGACCTTCAGGCGGTCTCGCCTGGCACTCGCGGGTTTGCTGCTACTGTGCGTCAGGGGTGAGGCGCAGGAGGCTGCCCCAAGCGCCCAGCCGCAGGAGCCCCGGTTCTGGCAGGCCGCAACCGGGGTTATTGCCGTGAACGGCCTCACCTGGTTCTACAACTGGCATATCCAGCGCTGGGATTGGGCCGATGTCGGGACCCAGAGTTGGTGGGCGAACCTCCGGCGCGGGTTCACCTGGGACGATGACGTGTTTGGCGCCAACCAGGTAGCGCATCCCTACCACGGAAGCCTCTACTTCAACGCCGCCCGATCCAGTGGCTACGGGTTTTGGGGCTCGACGCCTTTTGTCGCCGCCGGAAGCCTGGGTTGGGAGCTGTTCACCGAGAATGTCCGGCCTTCCCTCAATGATCTGATCAACACCACACTGGGCGGCATTGCCCTGGGCGAAGCGGCGTATCGCCTGAGCTCACTCCTGACTTCAAAAGGGGCCTTCGGCCGGGAGATGGGCGCCTTCATCGTCAGCCCGGTCGCGCGGACCCAGGCGTACCTCCATGGCCGGAGGAGCCAGGCCGACACTGCGGTCGGGACGGTACCCGAATCCAGCTCGGCGCTGGTGGCGGTGGGTCAGCGGAGAGGCACTGGAGGCTCGCCCAATGGGCTCGGAGGGAGCAGAGCTTTCGTTGGTCTTACCGTACAGTATGGCAGTCCGTTTGGGGACCGTGTGGCCCGGCCCTACGATGCTTTCGAATTCAGCCTGCATCTCAGTCCGGAAGAGCGTGTCGTCCTGTCTCACGTCGCGGTGTCAGGAGTGCTCACCCGCCGTACCCTCGGCCGCTCAACCCGGAGCAAGCTCTTTCTGGCGATATTTCAGCACTACGACTACGACGATCTTCCAGCCTTCAAGGCCAGCAGCCAGAGCCTGAGCGGCGCCTTGCTCTTCCGGCGTCGCTCGGGGACCCGAACCGACGTCGATCTGGGCCTCCACCTCGAGGCGGTGCCACTCGGGGCGGTCTCGTCGGAGTATCAGTCGGTTCGGCGACGGGACTACGATTATGGGCCGGGTCTCGGCGGCAGATTTCTGGGCTCGCTACGGCGGGATGGGCGGGACCTGGTCCGACTGGACGCCAGAACGGTCTGGCTGCACAGCGTGTATGGTGCCGATGCAGACCACCTGATCGCAACGGCGCGGATCAGTGCCGCGATCCCGGTGAAGCGGGTGGTGAGTCTTGGGGGGGACGTAGGGCTGACGGTCCGGCGCAGCTCATATCGGGCGATGCCGCATGTCACCAAGCGGACCTCACAGCTCCGGGCCTACCTGGTGTGGTCGCCGTCCTGACACCAGTGCCTCGGGGGACTACTCAGCCTTCCGACGCTTGCGGTCCTTCTTGCTCATTTTCCGCCCGTGCTTTGCCTCGAACTCCGCCTCGGCGGCCTTCCGCTTCCGCCGATCCTCGTTGATGGCTTGCCCGCTGGAATCCTTGGGGAGCGTCGAGGGCTGTTCGTCCGGACCGGAGGGAGACCACGGCTGAGGGGGGTCGTAGGTCATGTCGTCACCTGGTCGAAGCCGGGTTTGCTGCACGGATCTGCTACTCAATCGGGGCGCCGGGATTCGAACCCGGGACCTCCTGCTCCCAAAGCAGGCGCGCTACCGGACTGCGCCACACCCCGTTGTCCCGCGGCAGAATCTAACCTGAAGGCCGCTCCTTTTTCAGGAGGCGCTCGGCCAGCGCCCGCAGCGCGCGACCCCGATGGCTCACCCTGTCTTTCTCTTCATCGGTGGCCTCGCCGAACGTCTTGCCGAGCTCGTCGCTGAAAAAGTAAGCGTCGTAGCCGAAGCCATTCGTGCCCCTGGGCACTTCGAGAATTCGCCCGGTAGAATCGCCCTGGCAGATGGTGGGGACGGCACCGTACGTCGGCAGGTAGAAGACGACGCAGCGGTACCGCGCCAGCCGCCTGGACTCCGGCGCACCGGTCAGCCGGCGCAACAGCTCGGCGTTGTTGGCCGCGTCGATCTCCAGCTCGCTGCCCGAGGCCCCGGCCCACCGCTTCGAGTGCACGCCGGGAGCGCCGCCGAGCGAGAAGACCTCAAGACCGGAGTCGTCGGCAAAGGTCGGCATCGAACTGAGACGCGCGAAGTACTCGGCCTTGTGCCTCGCATTGGCCTCATAGCTGTCGCCGTCCTCGACTGCGTCCCCGGCAGACGACTCCCGGAGCCAGATATCGTCGGGGAAGACGACCTCGAGTCCGGCCGGCAGCAGGATCCGCCGGATCTCGCGCTGTTTGCCCAGGCTCCTGGTGGCGGCGAGGAGCTTCATCAGCCGAGGGCCTGACGCTGGGCCCGGAAGAGCTGGGCAATGCCCCGCTCCGCCAGATCGAGGATGGTCTCGAGCTGGGCCCGGGAGAAGGACCCGTGCTCGCCGGTGCCCTGGACCTCGACGAACTGATTCGGCTCGAGCATCACGATATTGGAGTCCACCGCGGCATCCTTGTCTTCCACGTACGAAAGATCGAGCCGGACCTCGCCCTCGATCACTCCCACCGACACGGCCGCCACCAGCCGCCCGAACGGCGAGGGTTGCCCTGTCTTCTCCGCGAGCCAGGCGCACGCGTCAGCCAGTGCGACACAGCCGCCGGTGATGCTGGCCGTCCGGGTCCCCCCGTCGGCCTGGAGCACGTCGCAGTCGATCCGGATCGTGAACTCCCCGAAGGCCATAGTACCCATGGCGGCCCGGAGCGACCGGCCGACCAGCCGTTGAATCTCCTGGGTGCGTCCGCCGGGCCCGTTCCGCTCCCTGGAAGTGCGCTCCAGCGTGGCGCGCGGCAGCATGGCGTATTCGGCCGTGACCCATCCCTCGCCGGAACCTTTCTTGAAGCCCGGCACACCGGGCTCCACACTCGCCGTGCAGTGGACCAGCGTCCCACCCATGCGAATGAGGCAGGACCCCTCGGCATACGGATTAGCCCGCCGCTCGAGCACCACAGGCCTGAGCTGGTCATTCGCGCGGCCATCAGGACGAGGCACGGAGACGCTCCACGAGAGATGTGGTTGAGTATCCACTGACGAACGGCACCCGCACGACCCGGCCGCCACGGGCCTCGATCCAGTCACCCCCGACGATCTTGGCGCGGGGGTAGTCGGCCCCCTTGACGAGCACATCGGGAACGAGCGCCTGGATCAGCTCCAGTGGAGTGTCGCCGTCGAACAGGACCACGCAGTCGACCGCGGCGAGCGCCGCAACCACGCGGGCCCGGGCGGCTTCCGGCATCAGCGGACGCTCGGTTCCCTTCCCCAGACGGCGAACCGATGCGTCGCTATTGATCCCGACGATCAGCGCACTGCCTTCCTTCCGGGCCGCCTCGAGCAGCTGCACATGGCCCGGGTGAATCAGATCGAATACCCCGTTGGTAAACACGACCGGGCCAGCCTCAGCCGCCCGCCAGACGGACGCCTCAGGGAGCCGACGAACCTTGTCTGCGGTCTCGATCACCGCTCCTGCTCCCGCGGCGACGGTCCAAAGAGCAACTTCAGTGCGGGAGGAGCAACGAAGGTCGTGGCCATGACGGTAAGGAGGACAGCCCCGAAAACCGCCTCGTTGAGGACGCCGGCCCGGCGTCCCATATCGGCAAAGATCAGCCCCACCTCGCCTCGGGGCACCATGCCCACCCCTACCACCAGACGGCGGAACTTGACCCAGGGCGCGCCCCAGCCGGCGGCCATCTTCCCGACGATCGCCAACCCCGTAAGCACCGCAGCGATGCCGAGGATGCCCGCTGCGCCCTCATGGCGGGGATTGAGCAGGCCAAGGTTGACTGACGCGCCGACGCTGACGAAGAAGATAGGTGTAAAGATCGACGCCACGGGGCGAACCTCGCGCTCGATGGTGTCGAACTGGTTGGTACCCGACAATATGACACCGGCGGCAAAGGCACCGATGATGAGGGCCGATCCAACCAGCGCGGCGGTGGCCGCGAGCCCGAGCGCGAAGGCGATGGCAAAGACCAGCAGGACATATCGGACCCGCATCCGGACCACCAGATCGAAGAGCCTGGGAGCCAGAAACCGCCCCACCAGCACGGCGACGGTAAGAAAGCCGACCGCCACGGCGAAGACTCGCAGGACTCCCAGGGCCTCCACCGAGGCGCCGGCGGCCAGGCCGGATACAACGGTGAGAATCACGAGTCCGAGCACATCATCGATAATGGCGGCCCCGATGATGATCTTTGCTTCCTGGGTGTGCATCTGCCCGAGATCGGACAACACTCGCGCAGTGATGCCCACCGAGGTGGCGGTCAGCGTAGCACCGACGAAGATGGCCGACATCGTCAGGTCCGTCGTACCCCCGCTCGCCGCGTGGGGCAGATAGGCCCAGTAGGCAAAGCCAAGCGCGAACGGGAGCGCCACACCAACAGTTGCCACAGAGAGCGAGGCAGGACCGACCCGGAACATCTCCTTGAGATCGGTCTCCAGGCCGATCTCGAAGAGGAGCAGCACGACGCCGAGCTCGGCCAGGAGATGTATGATCTCGGCTCCCGTCCCCTCGGCGGGGACGATGCCGAGCACGCTGCCACCCAGGAGGACACCGGCGGTCAGCTCACCGAGTACGGAGGGCTGGCCAAACCTCTCCGCCAGCTCGCCCAGCAGCTTGGCGGCAACCAGCATGGCCGCGAGGACCAGGAATAGACTGGGAATGGAAAAGTCGTTCATGCCGAAGGCAAGAACTGGCTCACCACTGCGATTGGGCTCCCTCCACGATGTTCACTACCAGCTCATCGAGCGCCTTCTGGCGACCGTCAGCTTCGCGGCCGGGGTCATAATCCCCCTTCACGAGAAGATTCCGTTGCCAGATGGGCTTTCCCTGTTTCTGGTCCAGTATCTCCACGTTGACCGAGATCTGAACCTGCCGCTTGGTGACGCTCACGTCCCGGTCTTCGTCGGCCTGGTAGGCGACGGGCAGATCGGGCTCATACCGCGTGATCTGGCCGCGAACCACGGCGTCGGCCTGTGACTCGGCCGATTGCCGCAGCCCGAGCCGCCGCTCCACCGCTTCCCGCACTGCCCGGGAGATCTCCTGGGTAAGCGTGGGCTCGGGAGTCTGGTTGTCGAACGGTAGAACCGCCACCGTCTTTATCGAGGGGGGAAGGCCGCCGCCCGCGAATCCATAGAGGCAGCCGCTCAGTGCCAGCGTGCTAAGGGCCGCGAGGAAGCCAGATGTCAGGCGCAAAGGTGGCCCGTGTCGTCGAGAGAAAGGTCAAGTCGAGTTTCGCCGGCGCGCTCGGCACGGTTAGACGCGCTCTGATGGGCACTCCGTCGGGTTGCAGCTGCGTCTCGGCGCGCCCGATCAGCTTTCCACCCTGGCGCACCTCCGCAATGAACCGCACCGGATTTCCCGCCGTTCGTGCGTACTGGACGGTATCTGAGCCGCGGGCATACTGCCAGGCTATCATCGAGTCCCGCACGAGCCCACGCAGCTCCGCCCCCTCCGGGGGCATTCGGGCGACTCCAAACATGGCCCACATCAACGGATAGTTGGGGACAAGCCGGGCGATGGCGTCGGGCGGCTCGGTCCAGACGGCGCGAGCTCCGACGACGACGGCGGAAGCGGCGCCACTACCAAATGGACCGGCCACATCGAACCGGAGTGAATCCGGGGGCAGGATTCGGGCGCTGCCCCGCCCGCCGGCACTGCCCCGCTCGTCCTGAAACAACCACTTGAAGCGATGCAACCGGCTTTCAGCGGGGAGGGTAACAGCGACCCACTCGCTAACCTCCGCCCCGCTGACCGGTTGCGCGGCCTCCGGGATGACCGGACCGGGCGCGCTCCGGCAAGCCGCCCCGACCAGGCCAAGATAGGCCAGGAGGACGGGGCGGTCAAGCCGAAGATATTGTGCCATCAGTAGTTATACCCGAAGAAGAAGCTCAGGAAGCCGGGTCGCTTCTGGTCTCCATTCAGGCTGTACCCCACGTAGTTGTCGTCGGTGAAGCGCCGGCCGAGGTCGAGCCGCAGCACGGCGAGCGGAGCAATTGCGAGGCGAAAACTGAGCCCATAGCTGCCCAGCAGGGCGCGGTCGCCGACGGTAGGGAAGGTGGCCTTACCCACGTCAACGAAGAGCCCGCCCTGGACCTCGGGGAAGTCGACGTCGCCGAAAGGGGTGCCCAGTGTGAAGTGGGTAAGGATTGGGAAGCGGAGTTCCTGATTCACCATGAAGGCGTGGGAACCGAGGATATACCCGAACTGTGGGTAACCGCGCAGACCCAGCGTGCCTCCAATGTTGATTCGCCGGGGCCGGTCGCCCCCGCTGTAGAATCCGAGGGTACGGACCGCGTAGGTACTGCGGCGTCCCATCCGGAAATAGCGGCGCCAGTCGCCGCTCAGGAGGTAACTGTCGAAGCGGCTGTTGGTGAAGTCGCTCGAAATCCCCGCCGTCACACTGAACCGGGTTCCGTCGATGGGTCCGGAAGGGATCCACAGCGAGTTGTCATGCACGTAGCTCAGATAGTGCGATGCGAGCCAGCCGATGCGTCGAGGCTCATCCACGGGGAGCGTAAAATCGACGCGGTTGGAGTGCTCCACCACGACGGTTCCTTCGATCCGGCTGAATCGGCTCAACGGATAGCGCAGCAGTGCGAGGCCACCTGTCGCGGTCTCGTTGTACGCCACCACGTTGTCACCTTCGAAGTTGCGACCCTTGGTGCGGAACGCGCCCACCCCCCAGTTGAGTCGCCGCTGACGGTTCAGGTAGACCGCGCTGGCGTTGATGTTCTCAAAGATGCTCCCGAGCCGGCGGCCCTGGAAGGAACCGACGGATCCGAAAATGAGGTTGTCGCCAAGCAGATCGCTCATCAGGAAGGCGATCCCCTGCGCCCCGCCGTACCCGGGTACGAACACCGCATCCCCATACGCGACGTCGAGCGTCAGGCGGCGCCGATAGGGCTCCTCCGCCTTTCGCCCCGCGGCCGTGGCGCGCGGGGTACCCCAGCTCCACTGAGCGGGAGGAGCGCCGGAGTCGATGGAGAACCGCTGCCGCCGAGCCGCACTGTCGATGGGATAACGGTAGAGGTTCCAACTGAGATCGTGGAAGCCGCCGATCAGGAGCCCGGAGCTGTCGGGGAGAGGAACCGCGTCGAAGGCTCCGCTCCAGGCAGACGTCTCCCGACGCCCTTCACCCAGAGTGTCCACCGAGAACACATTGAGCACCCCATCGCGGTTCGAGGTAAAGTAGACGCGGCCGTCCGGCCCCCACGACGGCGCCTCGTCTACCCAATCGCCTCGGGTGAGCTGGGATATTTTTCCACTTCCCAGGTCCAGCAGGAACAAGTTGACTGCGCCATCCAGGCCCCCGGCGGTCCGGTCCGAGGCGAACACGACGCGCCGGCCATCGGGATGGGGGCTGGGATCGAGATCCTGATAGCGCTCCCGGGTCAGAGGCTCGAGCGTCCCTGCGGGAAGCCGCACGCGATAGAGATCGGAGACGCCGCTCTCGGAGAGCGCGCTGAAGACAATGCTTTGCCCGTCCGGCATCCACATCGGCGAAAGGATCGAGTTCAGCCGGTCGAACTGGTATCGGCCCGCGATCTTCCCCCGCTTCAGGTCCCACACGACAAGCGCGTCCCGGTCACCATAGCGCGCGGCCAGGAGCAGGAAGCCCGGCCGCGATGCATCCATGCGAGAATCGAAGGGATGAAAGGCCTCGAGGTTGGCGGTGCGGCCTCCGACGACGACTTTCCGGGGTTTGCCGCCGGTCAGCCGCTTGCGATAGATGGTGGCATAGCCCGTCGCCGGCGATACGAACACTACCTCACCGGTGGGCCCAGCCCGTGCCTCTCGCGTTGCGGTATCGGGCAGGAATGCGGGCTTGATGGCGAGCCGGGTGATCTCCCGTCCCAGCACGGCCAGCGGTGCCAGACTATCGATCGAAGGGTAAAAGTCCCGCCGCATGGCCAGCTGGAACTCTTCACTGAGCTGGTCGATCGAGCGCCCGTAGGTGGCCAGGACGGCATCCTCGAAGTTGTCGTAGCGGTTGAGCTCCTTGTACATGAGCGCCACTCGCCAGTCGCCGTAGGTGTCGGCCAGCCAACGATGGATGCGTCCGCCGAGGGGGTACACGATCCCGCTGGTGACATAGCTGAGCTGGCGCAGAGGCGGGAGGCGGCCGGTAAAGGTGATGTCGCGGAGCACCATCATGTCTCTGGCGTCCTCGCCGCCGGACCAGAGCTCAGCCAGCCCCTCACTCCACCAGAGTGGGAACGCGAACCCGCGCGATCGCGGGGCCTGGTTGTAACTCTCCGCCTGGAGATCGAGCTGGAAAGCGTGCACCATCTCATGCCGCAGCGTATGCCGGAACTCGGAGAAGTTGCCCCGGAACGGCAGCGCCACCCTGCGCTTGAGGAAGTCGGTGACCCCGAGCAGCCCCTCGGGCGGGGTAAAGGGCAGGATGTTGGTCTGCTCGAAATCGGTATGGGAGGCGTACACGATCAGCGGGATGCGCGCGGCGACCTCATGGCCGAACTGAAGTGACAGGGTGTCGTAACTCGCCTCGGCGTACGCCAGCGCAGCCTGGGCCAACTCGGCCTCGGCGGGATAGTAGTAGAGATCGACGTGCGGGCCCCTGATGATCTTCCAGTCCAGCTTGCGATACTGGATCTTGTTCTGGCCGAAGGCGAAGAATTGTGCGTGGGCGGTAAAGGCGGTAAGGGCGGTAAAGGCGGTAAGGGCCGACAGAATCTGCCGCGCGCGGCTCATCCGCCGGCGGCCCCCGGGCTTGCAAGTTGGATTCGGTCTCATGGCTTCCGCCATTTTCGTCCCTTCCGCCAGGGCCGCCTCCTGAGTCATCTCCTCACCGTCCGAATCAGGTCGCCCTGAGTAATACGGGTCAGCGCGCTCGTGTTACCTATCGCGCGGCCAAACACGGTGTAGGTACCGTCCAGATGCGGCTGGGGGCTCAGGGTGATGAACCACTGGCTCGAGCCAGTGTCCGGCCCCGACAGGGCCATACCCAACGTCGGCTTGATGTCGTACTTCATGCGGTTGATCTCATCCCGGATGGCGCCTCCAGGGCCGCCAAATCCGTCACCTCTGGGGTCCCCATCCTGGACCACGAAGTTGGGCACTACCCGGTGCCAGCGGTTGCCATCGAAAAAGCGCCGATCGACGAGTCGAAGGAAGTTGGCCACGGTCAGCGGCGCCTCGGGACCGAAGAGCTCCACCTCCAGGACCCCGCGCTGATCCGTCTCGATGAGGACATGCGGCCGGGCCACCGAGTCCGGGGCAGTGATGAACCGGCGAACCAGGTCCCGATAGTCCTGCAGCGAGCGCCCGGTCGCGATCGGCGCCGCCGGGCCCCAGCGCGCGGCTGCCTCGGGCCAGTTCGTCTCGGCCCAGCGGCGCAGGAGGTAGTTGGCTGGCCGGGGAACCGCCCCGAGAAACTCGCGGTCGATCCGAGCTTGCGCCGCGGATCCGCTCGCGCCGATGGCGGCAACAGCCCCGAGTGCCGAGATGGCGGCCTCCGGAAAAGAGTCGCGGGCGGTTCGCCCGTACATCGCCGTCAGTGCCGCGAGGTCGGCTGGATCGGCCGCCCGCGCCACAACGTCGGCAGCGACACTCCGAACAGCCGCATCGGTGTGGGTGAGCAACCGCCGGCCGGTCTCGATCAGAACGCGGTCGGGCCCCTCGATCGCGTCGGCCCACGCCTGAAGCCCAGCCGCCGCCACGCGACCATCCCGATCGGAGCTGAACCATGGGGTCCCGGCGGCTCCCGCGAGTGCCCAGCCCTCGGCCGCGGTGGCCCGATCCCGCCAGTCCTTGCCAGTCCGCCACCCGGTAGCCATGCGGGCGAATCGGGCGGTGTCCGCACGGGCCAGACCCAACAGCGCCTCCCGCCGAAGGGCAAAGGTTCCCTTTCCTGTGATGGCGCGCTGCAGCCCCGCAGCCGCTGCCGATCCGCCGAGCTCGCCCAGGGTGGCCGCGGCCTGCACCCGGACGTTCGCCACCGGATCGTCTACTCTCCAGGCGACCCGGGGGACGAAGGTGGAATCATGATAGGTACCCAGTGAGCGAAGCGCATTGATCCTGACTCCGGCCTCCTCGTCGTCCACGGCGCGAACCAGCACGCCGCCGATTGTCGCCGGATCGAGCTTGGCGGCTTCGGCGTAGCTCTTGACGAGCGCCCGCGCCGCGACCGCCCGGATAGCGGGATCCTTGTCCCGCAATGCCGAGATCAGCTCATTGGCCGCGGCCGGCGCGCGCAGGCGACCGAGCGAATACACGGCGCGCCAGCGGGTCGCTTGAACCGAATCCGAGGCGAAGGGGAGCAGCGCGTCCACCGGTGCGTCGGGGCCGAGCCGCCAGGTCTCCAGCAGTATCTGGCTGGTGGCCGGAGCGGGGTTGGCCTGAGAAAGCGCCACCTTGCCCTGAAGTACTGCGCCAAAGAAATCGGCGCTGCGCCGGCCACCGATTTTCGCGAGAGCCGTGACCGCTTCTGTCGCGGTGAGCGCATCGAGCGGAGGAAGGCCGGTCAGGCGCTGGACGAGCGGCTGGACCGCGGCGGAGTCGCGCAGCAGCCCGAGGGCAAATGCTACCGCAACCCGCACGGTGGAGTCGGGCTCATCCAGCGCGCGCAGCAGTAGTGGGGTCGCCCGCGGGTCGCCGATGCGCCCGGCGGCCAGGGCGCTGATCCGCCGTACCACGGAGTCGGACGCCAGGAGGCTTCGCTGAAGCAGCTCCGGCTGCCATTGCCGGGCATCCTCGGCGGCGAGCACTGGAGCCAGCTGCTCGACCACTGCCTCAGCCTGCGCCCGGGCGGCGGCCGGGAGGAGAAGCCCGGCGCAAGCGACTGCCAGTAATCTCATGATCCCAACTTGACCGGGTCTGAAATGGGCTGTAGCGCCTGACGAACCCGGTGGGGCAACCGGGTCAGTGACATGGAGGAATCGAGGGCCAGGAGGCTGGTCGAGGCGGTAGCCAGCAGGCGGCCGTCGTCGGCATGCTCGATGGCGTAACCGAAGTCGACCCTGCGGGAGGCCACGTCTCTCACCCAGCAGCGAATGCGAACTGGATCGTCGTAACGGGCCGGCTGCCGATACCGCACCGCAACCTCGCTCACCGCCAGCCGCAGCCCGGAGGCCTCCAGCTCTCGATAGCTCATGCCGCTCCGGCGGAGGTGCTCCGTTCGGGCCACATCGAGCCACACCAGATAGCGGGCGTGGTAGACCACCCCCATCTGGTCGGTCTCCGAATAGTTGACCCGGACCAGGGTCTCCGAGATGGGCGAGCGCTCGGTCGCCATGTAAGCCTCATGGGGTTGTAGACGCTTGGAACGTCCGGGGTGACACCGCCCGCTGCCGCGGTTGCGATCACGGGAGGCCAAGCCCATCTTTGGCGCCGTGCTGGGCCACACCCTCGTCGTCATGTCCGATGCTCACCTCGGAGTAGCCTCGCCTGCTACCGAGGAGGCGCTGCTCGACTTTCTGGACGCCGTGCCCTCCCTGGGCGACTGCCTGCTGATCAACGGCGACCTCTTCGACTTCTGGTTCACCTATTCCCGCGTCATTCCCCGTCGTGGCTTTCACGTCGCCGCAGCATTGGCTCGACTCCGGCGGCTCCTGCCAATAGTAATGGTGGGAGGAAACCATGACCGATGGGACAACCAGTTCTGGGAGCGAGATCTGCATCTGCAATTCCACCCGCTCCGGGCCACCTTCGAGATCGGGCGCCGCAGGGTAATGGCGATTCACGGGGACGGGCTGACGGATACCAGATGGCAGGCGAAGCTCATCCACCGAGTCATCCAGCATCCAGCCACGGCGGCCATCTACCGGATCCTGCACCCCGAGCTCGGGTTCCGCATGGTGGATCTCCTCAGCCCCGCCCTGGGAGACCATACCCACGACGAGGCGACGCTCACCAGAGCAGCGGCACGCCAACGCGAGTGGGCCGAGCGCGTGCTGCGCGACGAGCCGTCGGTGGGCCTGGTCGTCATGGGCCATACCCACCGCGCTGTGGTGCACGACGCGGGACCCGGCCGCCAGTATCTGAATCCAGGGGCCTGGTTCGACGGCTTTCGCTACGCGGTGGCGACGGAATCAGGGGCGGAGCTAAGAAGCTGGAGGCTGGGAGCCGGGAGGCGGGAGCCGGGAGCTGGATCCCCTCGGCGTGATGACTCCGCGCCAGAGCCTACAGCCTAGCTTTGGCTCCTCGCTCACCCTAACGGCACCACCTCGGCTTTGCCCAACCGCTCGCCGATAAACCGCGACCCAACCTGCCGAAATCTCGCCTCGTCGTCGCTCACCACAAAACGATGCTGCGCCTTCGAGTCAGGCGGCGCCTGAAGTTCCCGATCCGCCAGTATGGTCTCGAGCGCCGCGGCCGTCGCCTGTCCGCTGTCAATCAGCCTGACCTCAGGACCCATCACTCGCTGGAGCAGAGGCTTCAGCAGCGGGTAATGGGTGCAGCCCAGGACCAGGGACCGGACTCGCGCCTCGCGCAGCTCCCGGAGATAGTCGGCGGCCACCAGCTCGGTGGCGGGATGCTCAAACCAGCCTTCCTCCACCAGGGGGACGAAGAGCGGGCAGGCGCGCTGAATCACCGGTACACCAGGCGCGAGCGCCTGGATGGCCCGGTGATAGGCGTCGCTCGCGATCGTGCCTGCCGTCCCGATCACGCCGATCGGACCTCCACCCCCGGATTCAGTGGCCGCTCTCGCCCCGGGCTTGATCACGCCCAGAACCGGCACCGGCGTGGCCTCCTGCAGCGTGCGAAGGGCGTGGGCGGTGCTGGTGTTGCACGCGATCACCACGGCCTTCACGCCCTGGGCCAGCAGCCAGTGGAGAATCTCCAGACTATACCGCCGGACGGTCTCGGGCGATTTGGGGCCGTAGGGAACCCGGGCGGTGTCGCCGAAGTAGATGGTGGACTCGTGCGGCAGCCGCTCGTAGATGGCGCGTGTGACGGTAAGGCCCCCGATGCCGGAATCGAAGATGCCGATAGGGGCCTGATTCATCGCAGGCGTATGGGTAACGACACCGCCGCACCCACTCCGCCGGGCACCTTCTCGATTCGAAGGTCGCCGGGGAAGTCCGCGAGATGGGCCGACACGTAGGCCTCGAGGCCGGCGAACAGATGGTTGAAGGCCAGGAGCACCAGCCAGTCCTCGTGCTCCTGTCGCTTGTCATCGGCCCGGCCCGAACCGGTTCGCCGTAGATAGCGCAACTCCCGCCGGGTCTTGAGACTCATGCCCAGCGTGACCCCTTCCCAGGCGACGAAGATTCCGCCGGTCAGCTTCCGGTTCAGCCGTGCCTGGCCCCAGCCCGGGATAAGGAACGATCGCCAGAACGCATTGAGCGGGCTGATATACTGCCGCTGGAGGGTATCAGGAGGTGGGTTGGGACGCCGGGCCGGCGCGACGGCGGGGCGGGACGGCGGAGCGGCCTGTGCCTCGAGATGCTGCACCCAGCCGGCCAACACGATCAGACAAAAGAGGAGGCGACCCCGCAGGAGGTGGTGGCGGGGGTGGCGGGAGCGTGTGGGAATCGAACCCACCGGAGCCGCCGGAGGCGCCTCCATCGCGGTTTTGAAGACCGGCCAGACCACCAGGCCCGATCCGCCCCCGCTCTTTTCCGACCTTCTCACTTCTTACTTCTCACTGCTTACTGCGGCGATCACTTCGATCTCCACCCGTGCGCCCCGCGGCAAGGCGGCGACGGCGACGGTAGAACGGGCGGGTCGATGATCGCCGAAGGCCCGGGCATAGACCTCGTTCATGGCGGAGAAGTCCGCCATGTCCACCAGGAAGACCGTGGTCTTGACCACCTGGGACAAGTCGCTGTGCGCCGCCGCAAGGATGGCCCGCAGGTTTTCGAGCGCCCGCGCTGTCTGCTCGGCGATGCCGCCCGCTACCAGCTCGCCCTTGTCTGGATCGAGCGCCACCTGGCCGGCGGTAAACAGAAAACCGTTGGCCCGTACCGCCTGGCTGTAGGGCCCGATGGCCTTGGGGGCGCGGCCGGTCGAGACGAAATCCAAAGACATTAGAAGAGTCCCTCGATGGTGCCATCAGGCAGAACCCGGATGGATTCGGCCGCTGGTACCTTGGGAAGTCCCGGCATGGTCATGATGTCACCGGCGAGCGCGACGACAAACCCGGCGCCGGCGGAGGGATAGACATCCCGGATAGTAATCCGGAACCCGGTGGGCCGTCCCAGCTTGGTCGGGTCATCGGAAAAGGAGTATTGGGTCTTGGCAACACATACCGGCGTGTTGCCCAGCCCCATGGCCTCACACTGGGCGATGTTCTTTTCGGCGGCGGCGGCGTAATCCACGCCTGCAGCCCCGTAGATCTCGCGCGCAATGATCTCGATCTTCTCCTTGATCGGCTTGGCAACATCGTAGAGCGGCTTGAACGCTGCCTTTCTCTCATCGAGCAGGGCGAGGATTTCCCGCGCCACGGCCTCTCCTCCTGCCCCGCCCTTCTCCCACACCTCGCTGAGTGCTGCCCGGGCTCCCCAGCCCTTCGCCGCATCGAGCACGACCTTCAGCTCTTCGTCGGAATCCGAGGTGAAGCGGTTCAGCGCCACCACCACCGGAACCCCAAACTTCTGCACGTTCCTCACGTGGGCCTCAAGGTTCACGATCCCCCGCTTGAGCGCGGCCACGTCTTCCTTGGCCAGCGCGTCCTTCTTGACCCCGCCGTTCATCTTGAGCGCTCGCACCGTGGCGACAATGACTGCGGCCTCCGGCTTGAGATTGCCGAAACGGGCCTTGATGTCGAAGAATTTCTCCGCGCCCAGATCCGCCCCGAAGCCGGCCTCGGTGAGGACGATATCCCCCAGCGAAAGGCCGAGCCTGGTTGCCACGATCGAATTGCAGCCGTGCGCGATGTTGCCGAACGGCCCGCAGTGAACCAGAGCCGGCCCTCCCTCGAGCGTCTGCACCAGATTGGGAAGGATTGCGTCCTTGAGCAGCAGGGTCATCGCTCCGGAAGCCTTGAGGTCGGCAGCCGTAATCGGCTTCCGGTCCCGGGTGAGGCCGACGATGATACGGCCCAGCCGTGTCTCGAGATCCGAGAGGTCGGTAGCGAGCGCCAGGATAGCCATGATCTCGCTCCCCGGGACAATGACGAACCGCTCCTCGCGCACCGGCCCCGCATTGATGCCACCGAGGCTAATCACCATGGAGCGCAAGGCACGGTCATTCATATCGAGCGTTCGCGGCCAGGTGATTCGCCGCGGGTCCAACCCCAGGCCATTGCCGTGGTGCATGTGGTTGTCCAGCATGGCCGACAGCAGGTTGTGCGCCGACGTGATGGCGTGGAAGTCGCCGGTGAAGTGCAGGTTGATCTCGTCCATGGGAACCACCTGGGCGTAACCACCACCCGCCGCGCCACCCTTCACCCCGAATACCGGACCCAGGCTGGGCTCCCGGATACACACCACCACCTTCTTGCCCAGCCGCCGAAGGGCCTGACTGACCCCCACCGTCACCGTGCTCTTGCCTTCACCCGCGGGCGTGGGGTTGATCCCCGTGACCAGGACAAGGCGTCCCTTGGGCTTCCGCCGCGCGATCGCCTCGGCGCTGATCTTGGCCTTGTGACGCCCGTAAGGGAGGATCTCATCGGGGCCGAGACCCACCTCGGCGGCAACCTCGGCGATGGGGCGGAGCTTGGCGGCTTGCGCGATGGCGATGTCGGACGGAACGTTGCCCACGTCTGCCCCTCTAGTGAGAAGGATGAAGTAAGAAGTAAGAAGGGGTAGTCAGAAGGGGTGGAAGGGCGGCCTTCTCACCTCTCACCTCTCACTCCAGTTGAAACGCCCGCTTCGCGTTCTGGCCGGTCAGCGCAATCAGCTCTTCGACCGGGATTGCGCGCACCGCAGCCACTCGCTCGGCCGTGTGGCACACGAACGCCGGCTCATTACGCTTGCCACGATGCGGAACCGGCGCCAGGTAGGGGCCATCCGTCTCGACCAGCAGCCGATCCAGCGGCGTCTCACGGATTGCCTCGTCCAGGCGCCAGTTCTTGAAGGTCACCATTCCGCTGAACGACACATAGTGGCGGTGGACCAGCCCCGCTCGCAAGAGGCCCATGCCGCTACTGAAGGAATGGAGGATGGCGGTGACGGCGGGATAGCTCGCCAGAATGGCGGCGACTTCCTCATCCGCTTCGCGGGCGTGGATCACTACCGGCCGGCCGGTGTCGGCTGCGATGGCCAGCTGGGACTCGAAGGCGTGGCGCTGGGCGGGACGGGGCGAGTGATCGTAATGAAAGTCGAGACCGGTCTCCCCTACCGCCACCACCCGCGGATCCCGGAGCAAACCCCGGAGCCAGGTTTCGGTGGCCGCACTCCAGTCTCGGGCGTCGTGCGGGTGAATGCCGGCGGTGGCAACGAGTCGAGGCTCGGATCGGGCCAGCTCGAGCGCGCGCTCAGCCCTGGCCGGGAGCCTCACCGATGACGACCACCCGCCAACCCCCGCAGCCCAGGCCCGATCCAGCACCTGCTGGCGGTCGGGGTCGTACGCGGGATCGGCGAGGTGGCAATGGGTGTCGATTAGCACGGCGGGGCAGCGGGGCAGCGGGGCCGCAGGGAAAAGGTGACGGCGAGGACGAACGTGGCAGACACCTTTCCTGCCCCGCTCTCCCGCCGCCCCGCCTACCTACCCGCCGGCTGTGGCTTGCGAGTCGACGCCGGTGCGGGCGGCTTGGTGGGAGTCAGGTGCCCGCGAGCCGCTGGCCCCGGCCACCGCTTCTCGATGGCCATGAGCACCGGTGCGGCGATGAAGATGGACGAGAATGTCCCGGTGAACACACCGAAGAACATCACCAGCGCGAACGGCCGGATGACCTCGCCCCCGAAAATGTTCAAGGCGAGCAATGTAGCCAGCGTGGTCCCGTGGGTGAGCACGCTGCGCGGCAACGTCTCGTTGATCGAGCGGTTCAGGATGTTCTCGAAGGCCTCATGCTTGTGCCGGTGAAGATTCTCGCGCACCCGATCGAAGATGATGATGGTGTCGTTGAGCGAGTAACCGACCATGGACAGGATGGCGGCGACCACCGTCAGACTGACCTCGAGCTGTAAGGCGGCGATGAAAGCGATCGTGGCCAGGATGTCGTGGGCCGTGGCTATCACCGCCGCCAGACCAAACCGCCACTCGAACCGGTAGGCCAGATAGGCCAGCACGGCGAAGAATGAGAGAAAGATCGCCAGGAACGCCTTCTGCCGGAGCTCGCCGCCGACCTTGGGGCCAACTGCCTCGGTCCGGAGCAGGGCATAATTGCCCGCCCCGAGGACCCGATCGAGGGCCTTCTGCACGGCGTCCGCCGTCGTCTGGGTGTCGTTGGCGTCGCTCCCCTGCTTGCCCACCCGGGCCCGGATGACCAGCTCGTTGGGGGTACCGAAGTTCTGAATCTCGGACCCGTGAATACCTTCCCGGTCCAGGCCGGTGCGCAGCTCAGCCACGTTCACCGGTGCCTTGCTGTGCACCTGGAGCAGGGTTCCTCCGGTGAACTCGATGCTGTAATTGAGTCCCCGAACCAGCAGCAGCAGGAGTCCCGGCAGCAGGATCGCCGCCGTCAGGGCGTACGCGTACCGCCGAACCGAGATAAAGTCATACTTCGCGTGACCAAAGAGTCTCAGCATGTCAGATACTCAGGGTGGACATGGCGGGACGGCGCTCCAGCCAGATCATGAAGAAGGTCCGGGTCACGAAGATCGCGGTAATCATGGAGGCGATGATACCCATGATGAGGGTGACTGCGAAACCCTTGACCGGACCGGTGCCGAACTGAAACAGAAACAAGGCGGTCAGGACCGTGCTCACGTTGGAGTCGACGATCGCGTTCATGGCGTGCCGGAAGCCCTCGTCCATGGCGAGCCGCACCGTCTTGCCATGCAGCAGCTCCTCGCGGATGCGCTCGAAGATCAGCACGTTGGCGTCCACCGCAATGCCGATCGAGAGCACGATCCCCGCCAACCCCGGCAGGGTCAGCGTCGCCTGGATCATGGAGAGCCCGCCGAGAGTGAAGAGAATGTAGAGACCCAGGGCAGCCACCGCGAGCACGCCGCTGAGCCGGTAGTAGCCGACCATGGTGAGGATCACCAGCAAGGTGCCGACGAGCCCGGCCGTGATCCCCTTGCGAATCGAGTCGCTGCCGAGGCTGGCCCCGACCTGGCGTTCTTCCACGATCTTGAGCGGGATCGGTAAGGCCCCGGCCTTGAGCGTGAGCGCGAGGTCCTGGGCCTCCTGGAGGGTCCGGCCGGCGAGAGTGATCTGCCCGTTCCGGCCGATCCGGCTCTGGATGACTGGTGGCCGGCCCTGGACCCGTCCGTCCAGCAGGATGGCCATGTAGTCACCGACATGCCTGCCGGTCTCTTCCCCGAACTTGCGGCCACCCGGGCGGTCCAGCTCGAAGGTCACCAGGGGTCCATTGGTGAGGGGATCGATTTGGGCCTGGGCGTCCACCAGATTGGCGCCGGTCACGATGCTGCGATCGTCCAGGGCATAGAGGAACCGCACCGGCTGTACCCCGACGCTGGTGGGGCTGGAGCTCCAGCGCAGCGTGATCCCGCGGGGAAGCTGCCGCGCGACCGCAGGAATGCTCAACAGGGAGTCCACCCGGGGGAAGGCGGGTTCGGGCACCGCGTATTCTCCTGGGGTGCTGCCGGCGCCGCTTGCCGCGGAGGCCTGGATGAGGCCGCTGAGTACCCCGCCGCTCACTGCCGCCGTGTCCGGCGTGGTGCTGTCCTTGGAGGTGGCCTTGGCGGAGTCGCCGCCAAGCAGCTGCTGGACGGCGGACGGCTGGGTGGGCACCCCTTCGCTCTTGATGCCAAGATTGCGGAGCGCACGGTCCATGGCCGGTAGGGCCTTCTCAAGCGCCTGAGTCTCGTCGGTGATCTTGAACTCGAGGAAGGCGCTGCGCTGGACGATGGCCTTGGCCCGAGCCGGGTCCTTGATCCCGGCCAGCTCCACCACGATCCGATCACTGCCCACTTGCTGGATCAGGGGCTCGGTGACCCCAAACTCGTCGATCCGCTTGCGCAGCACGGTGAGCGCCAGCTGGAGGTCGCGCTTCGGGTCGGCGGAGATCTGCCTCGATTGATCGAGCTCGAGGGCCAGGTGCATCCCACCCTGAAGGTCCAGCCCGAGCTTGAGCGGCACCCGCTTCTCGAGGCGGTCGGTCATCACGCCGGTCTGGGCGTCCCGTTCTCGCAGCGTGACGGTGCGGGGAATGAGGTAGAAGATGCTCAGGGCGATCAGGCCCGCGATGGTCAGAAGCCGGGTACGAATAGACATCGTTCGATCGCTACTCACGCATGGGTGATACCACTGGGCAACCGGTCGGCGGCTATCAGAGCCGCCCGCGCCCGGCTACGATCTCGCTCCAACTGTTGCTGCAACTGCCCGGCCGAGGCGAACCGTTCGACGTCCCGAAGGCGCTCAACCCACTCGATGCGGACCCACTCACCGTAGAGGTCGCCATCGAACTCGAACAGGTGTGCCTCCAGGACCCGCCGGCCATCCTCAAACGTAGGCCTGGGTCCCTGGTTCATCATCCCCCCCGCCCCTCCTCCCCGCCACTCGACCCGCACCGCGTATACTCCATCCGGCGGCAGCAGCTTGCGGGGCGACAGCTCACTCAGGTTGATGGTGGGCACGCCCAGCAATCTCCCCCTCCCCTGCCCTTCCCCCACCCGGCCGACCACTCCGTAAGGCCGGCCCAGCATGGCTCCCGCGGTCGCGAGATCACCGCCGGCCACCGCGCGGCGGATCCGGCTGCTGGAGACGTGCTGCCCGGCAAAATCCACCGGCGGGACCACGTCCACCTCGAAGCCGTGCGACTGGCCCAGCCGGCGAAGGGTATCGACATCGCCGCTCCGGCCGCGGCCGAAGCCGTGATCGTGCCCGATGACCAGCTCCCGCACCGCGCAACGCTCCAGCAGGACATCACGAACGAACTGCTCCGGCGTGAGGCTCGCGAGGTGGCGGTCGAACCGCACCAGGAGCACGTAATCGAGCGGCGAGAGCGCCAGGATCTCCAGCCGCTCCGGGCCGGTGGTAAGGAGCGGGGGCGCCGCGCCGGGGTTCACCACCTCCAGCGGGTGGGGATCGAACGTCACCAGGACGCTCGCGCGCCCGGCGGCGGCGGCGCGCCGGCCGATCTCCTTCAGGACCGCACGATGCCCCAGGTGCACCCCGTCGAACGACCCAACCGTGACCGTGCTGCCGTTCGGGAGGCGGGGCAGCGGGGCGGCGGGGCCGCGGGGCAGTTCGGCCATCACTAGGTCTCGAGTACGACCGTCGGGTGAAACCACTCGCCTTCAGTGCGTGCGACTGCTACCAAATCATCACCAGCGATCAACGCGACCATGGGACTGCCCGGCTGCCCACCCGCCCAGAGGGCACCCGTCCCGCTGCCCCTCACCGCCCTCCCATGCCTTACCGCGGCGCGTTCCGCCTGGCCCAGCTCGACGGTGGGCAGGGCGCCGAGGACGGCCCGAGCCGAAATTATCGCCGACGGGCTCAGCCGGTCGAGCGACACCGCGTCCTCCACCCGGAGCGACCCGATGGCCTCGCGCCGGAGGCCGGTCAGGTGCGCACCGACGCCCAACCGCTCCCCCAGATCCCGGGCAATGGCGCGAAGATAGGTCCCGGCGCTGACCTCGGCGCGAAAGGTCACGAGCGGGGAGTGGAACCCGACCAGCTCGATCCGGCGAACCGTGACGGCCACCTCGGGCAGCTCGATGACCTCGCCCCGCCGTGCCTTGGCGTAACTCCGCTCTCCGCCCACATGCTTGGCCGAGTACTGCGGAGGGCGCTGTAGCTGGGGCCCGAGAAAGCCGGCCAGCGACGCTGCCAGCTGCTCCTCGCTGACCCGGTCCGCCGCATCCGACGTCTCCAGCACCTGGCCGGTGAGATCGTCGGTGTCGGTGCGGATCCCCAGTAGGCCGGTCGCCAGGTACGTCTTGGACTGGGTCTCGACGAAGCGAGCCAGCCGCGTGGCCCGTCCCAGCAACACCACGAGCAGTCCGGTGGCGAACGGATCCAGTGTTCCGGTGTGGCCGGCGGCGCGGGTCCCAAGCACGCGCCGCACTCGTTGAACGACATCGTGCGAGGTCATCCCGGCCGGCTTGTCCACCAGCACGGCGCCGATCAGTCCTGGCCCTCCCGCCGTATGTCGTTCAACAATTCACCGATGCGGGCCGCGTGCTCCAGGCCACGATCAAGCTCGAAGTGAAGTTGGGGCACCGACCGCGTGGTGAGTACTTGAGCCGCCCGGGTCCGGAGGAAGCCCGCGGCGCTCTGCAGGCCTTCGAGTGCGCGGGTCTTGTCCGCCTCCTCGCCCGGAATGCTCACCATGACCCGGGCGTGGGACAGGTCGTTGGTCGCGAGCACGGCGGTAACCGTGACGAATCCGACGCGCGGGTCCCGAACCTCCCCCCGAAGCAGCGCGTCGGCGATGACCTGCCGCAAGGTCTCGGCGACCTGCTCCGGCCGGCGGGACGAGCCTTTCATCGGAACACCGTTGCCGTCTCCACGATGCGCACCCCGTCAGTCTCCTCGACGATCCGATCCGCGGCCCGCAGGGTCTCGTCCACCACCGACCGATCGCTCCCGACAACGGCACAGGCGATTTCAGCCCGCTGCCAGAGATCCTGCTGCCCGGTCTCGGCCACCGAGACATTGAGCGACCGCCGCAGCGCCAGCGTGAGCGGCTTCACCACGCTCCGCTTTTCCTTGAGCGAGTGGCAGGCCGGCAAATGGAGGTCCCAGGTGGCGATAGCGAGGTACATGGCTATTGGCTGTTGGCCATTGGCCAGGAGCTACTCCTAGGCCGGAATAGCCCATCGCCCATGGTTACTAGCGGCTTATCCCGCTGCACCGCTGGCGGCCGGAGCGAGAGTCCGCTTGATCTCTTCCATCCGGAACGACTCGATGCGGTCGCCCGGCTTGAGATCGTTGAAGTTCTCGATCCCGATGCCGCACTCGAGGCCCTCGCGCACTTCCTTTACGTCGTCCTTGAAGCGCTTGAGGCTGGAGAGCGCCCCGGTGTACACCGGGCTGCCGTCGCGCACCACGCGCGCCTTGGCCGTCCGGTGGATGGTGCCACTTCGCACCATGCAGCCGGCGATGGTACCGACCTTGCTCACCTTGAAGAGCTGGAGCACTTCGGCCTCGCCCAGCACCGTCTCGCGCTCCTCGGGTTTGAGCAGGCCCTCGAGCGCGTTTCTGACGTCTTCCACCGCCTCGTAGATGATGCGGTAGGTGCGCACGTCCACCTGTTCCCGCTCCGCCGCCGACCGGGCGTTGGAGTCGGGCCGGACGTGGAACCCGAGCACGATGGCGCCCGATGCCTTGGCCAGCAGAATGTCGCTCTCGGTGATGGCACCCACGCCGCGGTGCACCACATCCACTCGCACCTCGCTGGTGCTGAGCTGGGCCAGCGCGTCGGCCAGCGCTTCGGCCGGGCCCCCTTGATCCGCTTTGATGATGATGCGGAGCATGGTGACCTCGCCCTCCTTGAGGGCGCGACTGAAGTCTTCGAGCGACGTGCCCTTGGCGCTGCGACGGTTCTGGGCCTCGCGCTCCAGCCGCTGGCGCTTCTGGGCAATCTCCCGGGCCTCGACCGCGTCGGTCACGACCGCGAAGATGTCGCCCGCGGCCGGTACGCCCTCGAACCCGAGGATCTGCACCGGGATCGACGGGCCGGCGACCTTGACGGCCTTGCCGCGCTCGTCGTACAGCGCGCGAACCCGGCCGGAGAACCGCCCGCAGATGAAGTTGTCGCCCCCGGTCAGCGTGCCCCGTTGCACCAGGATCGTGGCCAGCGGACCCTTGCCCGGATCAAGCGTTGCTTCGAGGACGGTGCCGTGTCCCTTCCCGGTCGGATTGGCCTTGAGATCGAGGATCTCCGACTGCAGCAGAATCTGCTCCAGCAGGTGATCGACGCCGGTACCCTTCTTGGCGGAGATCTCGGCTGAGAGTACCGTGCCGCCGAACTCCTCCAGCACGACGTTATGCTGGAGCAGGTCCTGTTTCACCTTCTGCACGTTGGCGGTGGGCAGGTCGATCTTGTTGATCGCGACGATCATCGGCACGCCGGCGTTGCGGGCGTGGCTAATCGCTTCGATGGTCTGGGGCATGACCTGGTCGTCCGCGGCCACCACCAGCACCACAATGTCGGTGACCTGGGCGCCGCGGGCCCGCATGGCGGTAAAGGCCTGGTGCCCCGGCGTATCGAGGAAGGTGATCCGCTTGTCGCCTGGCAGCTCGACGTGATAGGCGCCGATGTGCTGGGTGATTCCGCCCGCCTCGCCGGCCACGATGTTGGCCTTGCGCACGTAGTCGAGCAGCGACGTCTTGCCGTGGTCGACGTGACCCATGATGGTCACCACCGGCGGGCGGGAGGCCAGCTGTTCCGGATTCTCTTCGGCCTGATCCAGCTCCGCCTCGGCGGCGTACTCGTCCTCCCGGACCGCCTGGAATCCGAAGGCCGACGCGATGAGCTCGATCTGGTCGAAATCGAGCCTCTGGTTCACGGTCACCATCAGGCCCAGCTCCTTGAACGCGAACTGGACGATCTGGGTAGCCGGCACCTTCATGGCCGCGGCGAGCTCGGAGACCGAGACGAACTCGTTCACTCGAACGAGCGTCTTCTCCCGCTCCTTCTCCTCCGCCATCCGGCCAGCCTGGACCGCCTGGAACGACGGTTCATCGGTACGCCGGCCCTTGCGTCCACCGGGGCCCTTCATGCCCTGGAGCGTACGCATGATGTTGGCCTGCACCGCGTCCTGGTCCACCGACGAGCGCTTGCCCTTCTTGCCCCGCTTCCGGCCGCCACCCTTCTCGGCATCGGGTCCGAAGGTGCGCACCGGCGGCGCGTTGCGGTCGCTGCCCGGGCGCGCCGGCGGCCCGCCGCTGGGGCGCGATGGCCCACCCGACGGACGAGACGGCGAGCTGGGGCGCGACTGATTGGCCGGGGCGCTGCTGCTGAACACCGGCTTGGGCCCCCGGGAGGGCGCGGCCGCGGGACGCTGTACCCGGGGCGGGATGAACGGGGCGCGCGGGGTCGTTGCCGGCGCTGCAGGGCGGACTTCCGGTGCACCGCCGTTGACGGGCTCCTCGGGGATGGCCGGCTCGAGTTCTTCGGTCTCGGGCGCAGCGGGCGGCAGGTCCTTGAATAAGGCCCGCGCGCGCTCCTCGAGCGTCTGGGTGGGGACGCTCTCCTCGGGCTCGTGGAGGACGGGACGCTCCAGCTCCAGCGCCGCCATCTCGGCGGCCTTCTCTGCCTGAACCTGGGCCTCGACCTGCGCCACCTCGGCGGCGGTGCGGCGGCGCTTGGCCGGCTTGGCCTCGGCCGCTACCGGCGCAGGGGCCGGCTTGGCCGCCTTGCGCCGCCCCTTCTTGGCGGCCGGCTCGTCCGCGCTCTTGCGCTTGTCCCGCTCCCAGCGCACCCGGACCGCGGACACCTGATCGCTTTCCAGCGCCGACAGGTGGCTGCGAACGAAGATATTCATGTCCTTGAGCATGTTGAGAAGCTGCTCAGGGGCGACGCCGAACTCCGCTGCCAGATCGTGAACTCGAGTTTTAACCACTCATGCCTCCATCAAGAGCGTACAGGCGCCAGCTGCACCATGCCGCCGGCCAACGCGCGGTCCCGTACGCCTACCGCCATCACTGGCGGTTTACCCAACTGCGCGCCGATCGCTGCGGCGCTCGGTCCAGACAGCAGCGGTACCTGCTTGGCCGCCGCGAGCCGGACCACCTTTTCCACGGCACGCGGGCTGGCATCCTCGGCCACCACCACGCACCAGCACTCTCCCGACTGGAGTTCCCGTCTTACTCCATCCACCCCGACGACGATGCGCCGGCCGCGGTATCCCAGGCCGATGAGGCCCAGCAGGCCGCTCATGCCTTGGGCCGGGATTCCTCGCTGCTCTCCTCATCCGTCGTGAGCTCGGAGAGGAAGGCCATGAGCTGATCGGCAGTCTCGGGCATCATCCCTGGAATCTTGGCGATGTCCTCACGCTCGAGATCGAGAATGTCGTTGAGCATCTTGTAGCCCGCGCTCTCCAGAATCCCGGTGAGATCGGGCGACAGTCCCTTGAGCTCGCTGAGCGGCACCTTTCCGGCCATCTCCTCTTCGGGCGGGAGCGGCGCGAACAGCGGGCCCTCGCCCCCACGCTCCAGCCACTCGCGGCTGGAGTAGAGATCGATCTTCCAGCCGGTCAGCTCGGACGCCAACCGGACGTTCTGGCCGTTGCGCCCGATGGCGAGCGAGAGCTGGTCCTCGTCTACCACCGCCTGAATGGTCTTGGCTTCGGGATCGGAGAAGACCTTGGCGACACGAGCCGGGGCCAGCGCCAGCCGGGCAAACCGCTCCGGATCGGGCGACCAGGGCACGATGTCGATTCGCTCACCGCCGAGCTCGTTTACCACCGCCTGGACCCGCGATCCCTTGAGACCGACGCAGGCACCCACCGGATCGATCGCGTCGTCGCGCGAAATAACGGCGACCTTGGTGCGGCTGCCCACTTCGCGGGCAATGGCCCGGATCTCGACTACCTGCTGCTGGATCTCGGGCACCTCGAGCTTGAAGAGCGCCTTCACGAACAGCGGATCGCCCCGCGACAGGATGAGCCGCGGCCCCTTCGGCGTCTCCTCCAGCCGCTTCAGTACGGCCCGGATGGTGTCCCCCTGATGGAAGTGCTCCCGGTGATTCTGCTCCCGGTAGGGCACGATCGCTTCGGCCTCGCGGAACTTGTTGAGCATGATCACCAGCTTACCCCGCTCGATCTGCTGAACCTCACCGGAGAGCAGCTCACCGACCTTGGAGGTGAACTCTTCCCGGATGCGGGCGCGCTCGCCTTCCCGGACTCGCTGAATGATCCGCTGCTTGGCCGCCTGCACCGCGAGCCGGCCGAACTCGACAAAAGGAACCTCTTCCTCGAGCATGTCTCCGATCTGGAAGTCGGCGTCCTCGTACTGCGCTTCCTCCAGCGTGATCTGCCAGCTGGCATCCTCGACGACGTCAACGACCTGCCGCAAGCGGACGACCTTGATGGTCCCCTGCAGCTCGTCCACGCTCAGCTCGAACCGGACGTTCGGGCCGAACTTGCGGACCAGGGCGGCATGGATGCCGTCCCGCAGGAGCTCCAACAGGTCGGAGCGCTCGAGTTGCTTTGCCGTGGTCAGCTCGCGGAACGCGGCCAACATCTCAGTCGAACCAGCCATCCATTCACCCCCTACCGCGTTTACCCAGTGTCTCCCAATCCACCACCAGTGCCGCCTCCCGGATCGAGGCCAGCGCCACCGTTACCTCAGACCCGTCGTCCAGTCGCAACACAACGTGCTCGTCGTCGGGAACCGCCAGGATCTCTACCCGGGACTTCCCCGGAAGCGATGGCGAACGAACTCGCACGTGCCGTCCGACGAACCGCCGCCAGTGCTCGGGCCACCGCAGCGGCCGTTCCAGCCCGGGCGAGGAGACCTCCAGCACGTAGCGCGGTCCAACCATCGCCCTGTGTTCCAGGAAGCTTTCGAGGGACCGGCTGATCACCGCACAGTCGTCGGCCGTCACTCCCTGGCCGGGTTGGCTGTCCGGGCGGTCCACCCGCACCTGCAGGATGGGACGCTGCGACGGTCCGGTTCGCCTGAGATCGACCAGCTCGAAGCCGAGCCCGGCGATGTGATCGCGAATCGGTGCGAGAAGCGCGTCGGCAGACATCGGCAGAGAAGAAAAAAATGTGGGGGAACTCCCCCACATCGACAGTCGGCCCGAACCAGGCGCCTCCCGGGACAGCAGGTAAATATTACTCGGGAATCAGGTTGGAAGCAAGCGGGGCCGATGGACTGCGGGGCAGTCACCAAGACAGCGGATGAGGCGTCTTTCTACCAGCTTTACGAGTGGGCTGCTGCCCCGGCGCCCCGCTGCCCCGCCAGCATTCCCATATACGCCACCATCCGGCCATCAGTACCTCCCGATGCCCGGTGACTATAAAAGGATGGCCGGTCGTGGGCTGAACACCAGCCTGACGTCGTGATCGTCTGGAGACCGACTTGTCGGCCCTGATCCGTCAGCCGCTCTCGTAGGTCCAAATGCCAGGGTCCCTGCCCCGGAGCGGCCACCCCGCAGCCCGCCAGGACCTCAGAACCAACTTCATAACAGGGGCCACAAATCCCTACTCCGCAGTGCATTACAATATCAGCCACTGCGCAGCCAGTACTGCCCCGCAATCGCTCGACTCCGCGGCTGAGGATGCCGCCCGCAGTGCCCCGCCAGCCGGCGTGGAGCAGCGCCACCCCGCGCCCGGGCACCACGAGATAGACCGGAATGCAGTCGGCAATAGTCACAGTAAGGAGAATCCCGGGGACCGTGGTGAGCCACCCGTCGATCCCTTCGACCTGGATCCATCCCCGGCCGGCTTCCAAGCTCATCACTTCCACACCGTGCACCTGGTTGCCCAGGGCGACGGCGCTGAAGTCCGGCAGCTCGTGGCGGAACGCGCGCCAGTGGCTCATCACCTCGCCGACCGGTGCCTCGCTCCAGAGGCCGAGGTCGAAACCTCGTCCAGGCTCGGCCCCGCGCCCGGTAATACCGGCGACCACTCCGTACCGCTCGCGCCAATCCGGGATTTCGAACCTGGGGATCTTTCCGAGAACCGGGACTTCCCGCACCTCGGATGCGACGAAGGGCGTACACAATTCGCCCCTGCGTCCACCCTTCTCTGCGCTGGTACTGCCCCGCTGCCCCGCCGCCCCGCTGTCCCGCTTCCTACCCATCCACCCGCTCGATCTCCGCGCCCAGGGCGCGGAGGCGCTCGTCGATCCGTTCGTAGCCACGCTCAATCTGGCCCACGTTATGGATGGTGCTGGGACCCTCCGCCGCCAGCGCGGCGAGGACCATGGCCATCCCGGCCCTGATGTCCGGCGATTCCACGGTGCCGCCTTTGAGGGGCGAAGGTCCCGAGATCACCGCCCGGTGCGGGTCACAGAGCACGATCCTGGCACCCATCCCGATCAGCTTATCCACGAAGAAGAGGCGGGACTCGAACATCTTCTCGAAGACCAGCAGCATGCCGGAGCATTGAGTCGCGGTGACAATGGTGGTGGACATGACGTCGGCCGGAAACGCGGGCCATGGGCCATCCTCCAGCTTCGGCACGTGGCCACCGAGGTCGGGACGCACTCTCCGCTCCTGCCCCGAGCTCACCGTCAGCCTGGTGCCTTCGATCTTGGGGCGAATGCCGAGCCGCTCGAATCCGAGGATGGTGCTGCGCAGATCCTCCTGGCGGACAGGTTCGATGACGATGTCGCCGTTGGTCACCGCCGCGAGGCCGATGAAGCTCCCGATCTCGATGTGATCGGGACCGATGGCGTAGGGCGTCCCCACCAACGGGCGTCCCCCCTCGATGGTATATATGTTGGACCCGATCCCGCTGATCTCGGCCCCCATCGCCACCAGACACCGGGCCAGATCCTGGACGTGGGGCTCGCAGGCGGCGTTGCGCAGGACCGTGCGGCCCTTCGCCATCACTGCCGCCATCAACGCGTTCTCGGTCCCGGTCACGCTGGGCTCATCGAGGAAGATGTCGTCGCCCTTGAGCTCCTTGGCCTCCAGCTCGTAGCGATCGCCCACCATGACCGACGCACCGAGGTGCTCCAGCGCCAGGAAGTGGGTGTCGACCCGGCGGCGCCCGATGACGTCTCCGCCGGGCGGGGGCAAGGTGACGCTGCCGAAGCGCGCCAGCATGGGCCCGGCGAGCAGGATCGACGCTCTGATCTTGGCGCAGAGCCCGGGATCGAGGGCCTTCGGCTTGACGCCGCGAGCATCCACTCGCACCGAGTTCGCACCGTTCCAATCCGCGCTGGCGCCGAGATCGACCAGAAGTGCGAGCATGGTTTCAACGTCGCGAATGCGCGGGATATTGTCGAGATCGACGGGACCGTCGGCCAGGATAGTGGCGGCGAGGATAGGCAGGGCGGCGTTCTTGTTGCCGGCCGGGCGCACCGTTCCGCGAAGCGGGCGCCCACCTTGGACCAAAAATCGAGGAGGCATGGCCAAAGCTGAACTGGCCGGTGAATCGCGTCAAGCGGAGGTCAGGGGGTTGCGGTGGTGCCGAGACCCCTTTGTATTAGCCAGGGGCAGGTGCCCACTATCCTTGGCGTCGCGAGTTGGAGGTAATGATTATGTGGACACTGGCACTGTTGCAGGCGGGGATCACCCCCGATTGGGTGGGACCGACCGTTGCCATATCCCTGGCGCTCATAGCGCTCTCCTTCATCGGAATGGCCCTTGCCGTGGCCGTTGCGGCGTTTCGGGTGGCCGACCAGGTCAAGAAGGTGAGCACGCTGGTGAGCGGCCTCCAGGACGACGTCGTCCGAACGCTTAAAGGAGTGCACAGCCTGACCGAGCAGGCGCAGGAGGTGATGGTCCTGGTGCGGCACGAGACCGGCGCCTTTGCCCAGACGGCGCGCCGACTCAGGCGAAAGACGGTCCGCGCGGTGGACCGGCTCGAGGCGAAGCTCGAGGATCTGGAAACGCTGTACGATGTAATCCACGACGAGATCGAGGCGGGTGCCTTGGACATCGCGGCCGCGGTGCGGACCCTGCGCTCGGGTAGCGGAATGCTGAAGCGGGTGCGTCGGATGCTGGTGCCGAGCCGCTGATGGCCTTCCCCCGCCTCGCGCTCGCCCTGCTGGGCGTGGGGCTCGTGCTTCTTGTAGTGCCGGAACCGGCGCATGCCTGGACTCCCGGCACCCACATCTATCTGGGTGAGTCGGTTCTCGCCAACCTCCCGTATTTGCCCGCGGCGGTGGCCGATCTCCTCCGGGCTCATCCCTTCGACTTTCTTTACGGAAACATTGCGGCCGACTCGTCGATCGCCAAGCATTACGCGCCGTTAGGCCGGCATTGCCACTATTGGCATGTCGGGCAGGAGATTCACGATCTCGCGGCCACCGACGCGCTACGGGCCTTCGGTCTGGGCTACCTCAGCCACCTCGCCGCCGACACCATCGCCCACAACTACTTTGTGCCCCGCCAGCTGATGCTTACCAGCAGTACGGCGGCCGTGGGGCACTCCTATTGGGAGACCAGGGTCGAAGCCCATCTGGGTGACGCCTACTCCAAGGTGGCAAAGGATGTGATCCTGCAGGACCACGCGCCGGCCGATGCGCATCTTGATCGCATCATCGCGCCGACGATCTTCAGCGTGCGGACCAACCGGCGGCTGTTCCGGGGCATGGTCCACCTCACCGAGACCACGAGCTGGCAGCGGGCGAGCCAGGTGGCGCGGGAGTACAGTCGCTGGCCGCTCACCGACCTGGATGTCGAGCGCCATCTGGGCCTCTCCTTCGATTTCATGATAGAGCTCCTCGCCGACTCGGTGGCCTCGGCGCGGCACCTGGACCCGTCTGGCGAGCGTCCCCTCAAGACCGCCAAGGAGATGCGCCGCCGGGTTCTCCAGGATGCGGGCCGGCGGGACACTGCCCGGCTGCAGAACGCCGCGGACGAGCACTTCGGCCTCCCCGAGCGCCCGCTGGTCTACTGGGCCCAGATCTCCCGCAAGCTTCCGTGGCGGGCGGCAGAAGGCACCGCCCCATCACCCACCCGCCTCGTCAGTGGTGACCGCTGAGCTCCGGCCCGTCGCTGATCCAACTCTCGTGCCGATGATGCTGCTCCGTTTCGCCGCCGGGTTTGCGGCTGCTCTGCTCTATCCCGCCGGCACGGTCCTGGGACAGGACACGATCCCCCGGGTGACCCTTGGGTCTGATCCTTCCCCACTCACGGAAGGGGCACTGGGCTGGCTGATGGTTCGGCTGACCGGCCCGGACACCCTCGCCGGCGGCGAAGGTGGAGGCGAGCCGATGCATTTCGAGGCATCGGGCGCCGGGGAGTATCGAGCGATCGTCGCGGTTCCGGTCGAGAGCGCCGATTCGTTGCCGGTGTCGGTCTATCTCAGGCGAGACGGTAAGGTCGACACGCTGCGAAGCACCGTTGCCGTGCGCCAAGCGGGCTACCCGCGCGAGGTGCTCGCGGTGGCTCCGAAGTTTGCCAAGCCAGATAGCGCAGCGGCGGCTCGCATCCGCCGGGAGAATGCCCGAAGCCGCCAGGTCTCGCTCGCCTCTCGGAACCATCCACGCCTGTGGCAGGGACCGTTCCGGTTGCCGCGAGCGAGCCGGATCACGAGCGCCTTCGGCGCCGCGCGGGTGTACAACGGTGAAGTGCGGAGCCGGCACCTGGGAACCGATTTCGCCGGGGCGGTCGGCACGCCGGTGCTGGCCCCAGGACGCGGGGTCATTGCCATGGTGGCCGATTTCTATCTGGCAGGCAAAGCGGTCTACCTCGACCACGGGCAGGGATTGGTCACCGCGTACTTCCACCTGAGCCGCGCCGATGTGACGGCGGGAGATACGGTAGTATCAGGACAGCAGATTGGCGCTGTGGGTGAGAGCGGGCGGGTGACGGGGCCGCATCTACACTGGGTGACACGGTTCGGCACGGTCGCGGTGGATCCGATGAGCCTGCTGCAACTAGTGAAGAGTGAAACCGTGAAAAGTGAACCGGAGTAGTTCCTTTACTGTTTACGGTTAACGCAGTTTCTCGGTTAATACCGGCTGCACCCCCTTCGGATCGGCTTTCCCCTTACTCCGCTTCATTATCTGGCCCACGAAAAACGCCATGAGCTTGGTCTCGCCCTCACGGAACCGGGCCACCTCGCCAGGATGAGCGGCCAGGACCTCATCGACCCATCCGGTCAAAGCCCCCTGATCGCTGACCTGTACCAGTCCCAGCCGCGTCGCGGCGGCCCGAGGGTCTTGATCGGATGATTGGGCCAGCTCGGTGTAGACTCGCTTGGCCGCCTGACGGCTGACCACCCCGTCTCGCACCAACCCGATCAGCTCCGCAAGCCGCCTCGGCGGCACCGGAAAAGAACCGGTCTCATTATAGGTCGTCATTACCTCACCCATGACCCAGTTGGCCGACGTCTTCGGGTCGGCCCCGGCCTCGACCACCGACTCGAAGTAGTGCGCCAGCCCCGCCTCCGCGGTGATGACCTTGGCGTCCTGCGCGGACAAAGCATGGGCGGCCTCGAGGCGCGCGCGCTTCGCTTCCGGTAGCTCGGGTAACCCGGCCCGCTGCTCAGCAATCCAGGCCGGCGCGAGCACTAGCGGCGGAAGATCGGGATCGGGGAAGTAGCGATAGTCGTGACTCTCCTCCTTCGACCGGGTCGGCTTCACCTGACCGGTTCCGGCATTGAAGAGGAGCGTCACCTGCTCGACCCGGTGTCCCGCTTCCACCAGCGCGATTTGACGAGCCCGCTCCGCCTCCAGCGCCCGCTCCACGTTGGCGAAGGAATTCATGTTCTTGACCTCGGTCTTGGTGCCGAGCTTTGAGGTGCCGGCGGGGCGGATCGACAGGTTCGCGTCCACCCGCAGGCTCCCCTGCTCCATGCTGCACTCGCTCACACCGGCATAGACCAGGATCTGTCGGAGAGTGGTGAGATAGGCCCGCGCCTCGCCTGGCGATCGCAAATCCGGCTCGCTCACAATCTCCGCCAGGGGGGTGCCGGCACGATTGAGGTCCACCGCGGTCTTACCGCGGAACCGGTCGTGCAGCAGCTTGCCCGCGTCCTCCTCGACGTGGAGCCGGGTGATGCCGACCTGCATCCGGCCCCGCTCGGGCGAGTCGAAGCTGACGCTGCCTCCGGTGGCGAGCGGCCGATCGTACTGCGAGATCTGGTATCCCTTGGGCAGATCGGGGTAGAAGTAGTTCTTCCGGGCAAACACACTGGTCTCATGCACGGTGCAACCCAGCGCGAGAGCGCCTCGCACCGCCAGCCGAATCGCTTCGGCGTTGGGAACCGGGAGCGCCCCCGGCAGACCCAGGCATACCGGGCAGACGTTGGTGTTGGGTGGATCGCCGAACGTGGTGCGGTTGCCGCAGAACATCTTGGTTCGGGTCCGCAGCTGGACGTGCACCTCCAATCCGATGACAGTCTCCCACGCCATCAGCGCACCTCCGCCAGCGGATCGATGGTTCGCTCCAGCACCCGGGCCACGGCCAGCATCCGTTCCTCCCCGAAGTGGGGCGCCACCAGCTGGGCCCCGATCGGCAGGCCTTCGCTCCGGCCCACCGGAAGGTTCATCGCAGGTAGCCCGGCCAGACTCATCGAGCAGACGAAGATGTCGGCCAGGTACATGGCGACAGGGTCCTCGGTCTTCTCTCCTGCCTTGAACGCGGGGGTCGGCGTGGTCGGTGTAAGGAGCAAATCGATGCCGGAGGCGAACACCCGCTGGAAGTCTTCCGCGATCAGCGCCCGCACCTGCTGGGCCTTCTTGTAATACGCATCGTAATAGCCGGCGCTCAGCACGTACGTCCCGACCAGGATCCTTCGCCGCACCTCCTCGCCGAATCCCTCGCCCCGGGTGGTGCGGTAGAGCGCACGAATATCTCCGTCTGGTCCGACCCGCCGCCTGCCGTATCGTACGCCGTCATACCGCGCGAGATTTGCCGCTGCCTCCGCCGGTGCGATGATGTAGTAGGTCGGCACAGCATAGGCCGAGTTGGGCAACGAGACCAGCCGGGCGTCTCCGCCGAGCGCCTGGATCTGCTCGGTCGTGCGACGAAGCGCGGTGGCTACCCCCCCATCGAGATCGGCCGGGAAGTATTCCTGGGGAAGGCCTACGGTCAGGCCGCGAAGGTCGGGCAGCGGCTTGGGGACCTGCATCGGCGGACGGTCCACCGTGGTGGCATCGAGCGGGTCGGGTCCGCTGATACTGCTCAGGACGCGCGCGGCGTCATCCACCGTGCGGCCGAACACCGAGACGCAATCGAGTGAAGAGCCGAACGCAACGAGCCCATATCGGCTCACCCGCCCGTAGCTCGGCTTCACCCCAACCACTCCACAGAAGCTCGCCGGCTGGCGGACCGAGCCGCCGGTCTCGGATCCGAGCGCGGCCGGCACCACCCCGGCCGCGACCAGTGCCGCGGAGCCACCCGACGACCCACCGGGCACTCGGCTCGGATCCAGCGGATGCTTCACCCGCCCGAAGGCGGAGTGCTCAGTGGACGAGCCCATGGCGAACTCGTCGAGATTGGTCTTGGCGGCGATCATTGCCCCCGCCGCCCGGAGCCGGTCCACGACGGTGGCGTTGTAGGGCGACAGATAGCCTTCCAGGATACGGGAGGCGCAGGTGGTGGGCTGCTCCACCGTGACGATGTTGTCCTTCAGCGCGACCGGCATTGCGGCCAGCGGGCCGGGAGTGGGCATGGCATCGATCCGCGCCCCTTCAGCATCGAGCAGCTCCTGGGACCAGTGCAGCACGGCATTCAAGGCTTCGGCCTTGGCCAGGCGGGCGCCCGTCTCGCGGGCTGTTGCTGCCCCGCTGCCCCGCTGTCCCGCTGTCGTCGCCGTCATTGATCCTCCATCGCGCCATGGCGGGGTACGAGGAAGAAGCCCTCGACGAACTCCGGTGCGATCGCGGACGGCGGGCGGGCGAGCGGCATCGTGACCTCCACGTCCTCCCGGAGCGTGACCGCCTTCGGGCCAGCCACGAATGGCTCCGCGGTCTGGTCGCCGGGCACTTCGTCGAGCTTGGCGACGTAGTTCACGATCCGGTTCATCTGATCCACCAGCCGCCCAATCTCACTCTCGTTCACCGCCAGCTCGGCGAGCTTGGCTACATGCAGAACTTCATCCAGGCCGATACTCATGCGCTCTCCCATTCCCGCTCCAGGCCGGCGTAGGCCACCAGCAACTGTTTGACGCCGACCTCCTCATCATCGAAGGCCACCGAGACCTTGAGGTCACGGCCAGTGCCTACCAGCCCCTGAATGGTCCCGCCGCCGAAGCGGCGATGCCGGACGCGCTCGCCTTTGACATAGCGGGGAGTGTCCTGGGAGGGCTCGTCGTCAGCGGGGCTGCGGGGCAGCGCAGCGGCCACTCCAAATGTGCCAGAGCTCCGAAATCCTCGGCCGTATTGCCCCTGCCCCGCGGCCCCACTACCCCGCTGCTTTGCTCCCCAATCCGGTCCCCACAACGACCCAGTCTTTCGCTCCTCGATGATGCCGGGCGGGATGGCGCGGAGGAAACGCGAGGGGGCACAGTCGATGAATCGGTCCCCTGCGCGCCGCCGGCGTCGGTGCGTCAGATAGAGCTTGTCTTTCGCCCGGGTGAACCCAACGTAGCACAGCCGACGCTCTTCCTCGACACCATTCGGCTGCTCTGCGGCGCGAGACGACGGGAAGAGACCATCCTCCAGGCCGGTGAGGACGACGACCGGCCACTCCAGGCCCTTGGCGGTATGGAGCGTCATGAGCGTGACCCCCTGCTCCGCTCCCTCCTCCTTATCGACCGCCGAGAGCAGCGCCGCCTCTGCCAGGAAGCGCTCCAACTGAGTTTCGCCGCTCTCCGTATCCGCCGGCACGACCTCCGACCAGTTGGCCGCGCTCGCCACCAGCTCCCGCACGTTTTCCCACCGGTCATCACCGTCCTGACCCTCGGCCTTCAGGACGGCCTGATAATCGATCGCTTCGATGATATGGTCGAGTAGCGCGGCCGGCGGAAGCTCCCGCAGCCGGGGGGCGTCAAACAGTGCCGCAAACTTGCGGAACGCTTCTCGAGCATTGGGTCGCAGCTCCGGCACCCGATCCGCAATCCCGGCGGCCTCGAGAAGCGGTTTCCCCCAGCGCGTCGCCGCCTCGGCCAGCGTCGTCAGGCTGCTCTCCCCCAATCCTCGCCGGGGAACGCCGACCGCTCGGAGAAACGCCTCGTCGTCGGCCGGGTTGCTCACCAGGCGGAGATACGCGAGCAGGTCCCTGACCTCACGTCGGTCGTAAAAGCTGATCGACCCGACCAGGCGGTACGGCACGCCAGCCCGGCGGAAGGCCTCTTCCAGCGCACGGGACTGCGAGTTGGTGCGATAGAGAATGGCCATCTCGCTGTATTGCCAGTCCGCGGCCGCTCTCCGTTGCTGCAGCTCGCGGACGACCCACTCCGCCTCGTCCCTTTCATCCGCCGCGGTCACCAGGGTGACTGCTTCGCCGCCCCGCCGCCGGGTCGTGAGAGTCTTGCCGATCCGGCCGCTGTTCTCCGCGATGACCCCGTTCGCGGCATCGAGGACCACCTGGGTCGAGCGATAGTTCTCCTCCAGCCGCACCAGCTTGGCGCCGGGGAAGTCCGCCAGAAAGTCCTGCATGTTGCGGACATCGGCGCCGCGCCAGCCGTAGATGGACTGATCGTCGTCGCCCACGGCCGCGACATTGCCATGGGCGCCCAGCAGCCGGATCAGATCGTACTGCGCGCGATTGGTATCCTGAAATTCGTCCACCAGGATGAAGCTGAAACGGTCCTGGTAGGCCCGCAGCCGGTCCGGATGGTCGCGGAAGAGTGTGAGCGGATGCAGCAGCAGGTCATCGAAGTCCATCGCGTTGGCGGCCTTCAGCGCCGGACCCAGCGCCGCGTAGACTTCCGAGGCCACCCTCGCGATCCCGCCGGGCAACCCGGTGTGGGCCTCCGAGGGGGGCACCCGGCGATTCTTCGCCGCGGAGATGAGTGCCTGCACCGCCTTGGGCGGGAAGTCCTTCACCGACTGGCCCTGCTGGTCCATGATCCTTCTGATCAGGCTCAGCCGGTCGTCCTCGTCGTAGATGGTAAACTGGCGGCTGAAGCCCAGGAGCGGGGCCTCGCGACGGAGCAGCCGGGCCGAGAGCGAGTGGAAAGTGCCGATCCACAGTCCGGATGGATCGCGGTTGAGCCGCTGGGCGATCCGGTGCTTCATCTCGCCCGCGGCCTTGTTGGTGAAGGTCACCGCGAAAATCCGCGCGGGAGGCACCCCGTGGCGGTCCATCAGCGCTGCGATTCGCATGGTGAGCACACGCGTCTTGCCCGAGCCGGCGCCGGCCAGTACCAGCAGCGGTCCACTCACGTGCTCCACCGCTTCACGCTGGGCCGGGTTGAGCGCTGGTTCCAGGCCCTGCTCCGGCGTCTCGATCACGAGGGCCGCCCCGCGAGTGGCAGGCGCATGACGAAACAGGTTCCCTTTTCAGTCGACTCCAGGATCAACGCTCCTCCATGGGCATCCTCCACCACACGGCGGGAGAGGGCGAGCCCGATGCCCCACCCGCCCCGCTTCGTGGTCGTGCCCGGTTCAAACAGCGTACGGCGGAGCTCCTTGGCAATACCGGGACCGTCGTCGATGACCCGAATTGCCCCCATGTCGTCTTCCGCCCCAATGCGCAGAATAATCGCGCCGGGTCTCCCCTGCAGCGCATCAATCGCGTTCTTCACCAATGATTCCAACGCCCACTCCAACAGCACGGCGTCTCCCAGGACTGTGGGGCCTGCCCCAGGCGCCTCCACCCGAAGCTCGATCATGTTGGCATGCCGGGGCAGCCGCGGGCGGTAGTATCCGGCTACGCGATCAGCGAGCGCACCCAAGCCGATCGGCTCGCGCTTGGCTGGATTGCCGATCCGCTCGAACCGCTGCGCGACCCGGTCGAGCCGTTCCGCATCGGCACTCAGATGATCGGCCAGCCCGGGCGGCGGCGTGGCGTGGTTGCGGACCCGCTCGATCCAGCCCTGAAGGCTGGTGAGCGGTGTGCCCATCTGATGCGCGGCCTCCCTGGCCATGGCCACCCACAGCCGGTCCCGCTGAGCCGACATGGCGCTGCGGTATGCGAACACCGCCACCCCGACCATGACGGCGATGGTGAGCCCTTGGAGAACGGCCAATGCGGTGAGATTCCGCTGGGCCGGCAGCGGCCCATAGTGGACCGTCCCGATGGCCACATCGGTGATAGGAGGATTCTGCCGGTCCAGCCTGTCGGCATACACCTTCACCCGAGGATCGTCCAGGGACGCCTCGAATGGGAGGTTGGCTGCCGCCGTCACCCGGCCGGCGGTATCCGTCACCACCAACGGCAGTCCAAGCGACCGAACCTGCGCGCCTAGACGCAACAGCGCCTCCGCTTCGGCCCCTGGACGCGGGTTGTTGAGACCGCCGAACACGCCGGAATAGAGACGGCTGGTGGCGGACGCATCGGCCTGAAAGTGACGGAAGATCAGGACGCCGGTTCCAAAGCTCAAACCGGCCAGCAGCGCCACCAGCGCCACCACCATCGTGGGGGCGAAGCGCTGAAGCCGCCCGCTACGCACGAGGGGTCAGGCGATCGACGCCGAGATACGGTACCAGCGCCGCAGGCACTCGCACCGACCCGTCGGCCGCTTGGTTGTTCTCCAGTAGGGCGATGATCGTCCGGGGAAAGGCGACACCTGAGGCGTTGAGGGTGTGGACGAACTCGGGCCTGGCCTTGGGGGTGGGCCGGTAACGGATACTCGCCCGGCGGGCCTGGAAGTCAGTGAAAGTGCTCGAGCTCGAGACCTCGAGCCAGGCTCCGACTCCGGCAGCCCAGACTTCAATGTCATAGGTCCTGGCGCTGGCGAATCCCGTGTCCCCTGCCGCGAGCTCCACCACCCTGTAAGGTAGCTCCAGCCGCTGGAGCACGGTCTCGGCGTGGCTGGTGATCCGCTCGTGCTCGGCGGGAGATTCCTCCGGGCGGACCAGGCGGACCAGCTCGACCTTGTCGAACTGGTGAACCCGGATCAGGCCGCGAGTGTCCTTCCCGCCGGAGCCGGCCTCCCGGCGGAAGCA
The DNA here is from genome assembly GCA_963742755.1 of uncultured Gemmatimonadales bacterium. GTDB lineage: Bacteria > Gemmatimonadota > Gemmatimonadetes > Gemmatimonadales > GWC2-71-9 > CAVVWJ01. The sequence goes on along the minus strand of CAVUMU010000005.1, from coordinate 142,826 downwards.
CGGGGTGTAAGAGACATAGGTCGCCGGCAGTGCATTGGCCTCGAGGATTTCGTCGCGGTGGAGATTGGTGACCGGCACCTCCGCGGTGGGAATGAGGAACAGATCATCGGCCGGCGAGGCATAGACTTCCTCGGCGAACTTGGGCAGCTGGCCGGTCCCGGTCAGGGTGGCCCGGTTGACCAGGTAGGGCGGCGCAATCTCCAGGTAGCCGTGCTCCCGGGTGTGCAGATCGAGCATGAAGTTGGCGAGCGCCCGTCCCAGCCGTGCTCCCATGCCGGTAAACAGAGGAAAGCCGGAGCCAGCGACCTTGACGCCGGCCGCGAGATCGAGCAGCCCCAGCGACACGCCCAGGTCCCAGTGCGGCCGGGCAATGAAATCGAAGGCTGGCGGAGCCCCCCACGAACGCAGCAGCCGGTTGGCCGGGGCCTCGCCGTCCGGGAGCTGGTCGTGAGGAAAGTTGGGGATGGTAAGGGCCAGCTCGTCGAGCGCGGTCTCGACCTCCCGCAGGCGGGTATCCAGCAGCTTCACCTCCTCACCCGACGCCTTCAGCTGCTCCATCATGTCGTCCGCGGACGCCTTGGCGCGCTTGCGCCGGGCGACCTCCTCGCTGGCTGCGTTCCGCTCCGCCTTCAACGCCTCGGCCTGCACCAGCAGCTCGCGCCGCTGGCGGTCGAGGTCGAGCACGGAATCGAGGGTGGCTGCGAGCGACGGATCGCCACGTCGCATCAGGCTGGCGCGGCTGCCGGCCGGATCCTGCCGGAGTCGCTTGAGGTCGATCACACTTACCGGTCGGGGAGACCGGGTTCGAGGCTTCGGAACCCGCAGTTGTCGTTGGCCATGAACCTGAACGCTACGATCCGAGTCGCCTCATCGAAGGACAGGATTTCCATCTTGGCGTACTTGGGAACGCCGAGATTGACGCAGGTAATCCGGCTCCGCACCACGTAGCGCTGCCCGACCTCGATCGGCACCGCCACATCGGTGATATAGCCGTTGCTGGGCGCCACCGTGATGGCGTCGAAGCTCTCAGTCCGGAGCTGAAACCCGGGCTTCAAGGCGGCTGCGGTGTCGATTCCCAGCGCCGACTGGGGCAGAAAAACGTGTTCTCCGGTGGAGGTGACGTTGTAGGCGAAGTCGAAATCCACGAACAGGTCGGTCCGGACCCTGCGACTGCCTTCCACGGAGTAGCCGCTGGATGTGGAGACCGGAGTGCCGACGAGGGCCCAGAGCGTGTCCACCCGCTCCACGTTGGCGATCGTGGCATCCGGCAAGCCGTTCGAGTCGCTACAGGCGAAGCCGCCCAGGGCGAGCAGCAGGAAAATCATGGGAAGTCGTCGCATTGAGCGGGAAGGTTAAGCCCCGGGAGAAGAGGGGTCAACCGGAGGCGGGTGGTGACCCCAACCCGGCGTCATTTCTTGACTTCGCCCCGAGCGACTCATACGTTGCGCCTAACTTTTTTCTGCGGCCCGGAGCGAACTGAATGGCAAGCTTGGGTGAGGTGGTGCGCGGTCTGGCCGCTCGAGAAGGTATCGAGGCGGTCCTGGTATTGAGCGCAGACGGCCTGCCGATCGAGCACGCCGCGCGGCAGCCCTTCGAGGCCGAAACACTCGCCGCCCTCACCGCAACTCTGTGCCAGTACGCAACCCGGCTCGGCGTTGGCGCCGGACGGGGCGCGCTCCGCACCGCGGTGGTAGAGTACGAGCGCGGCCTCCTGGTGGTGGCTCAGATCGGCCCCGGAGATTGCCTGGCCATACTGGCCCAGCCGGAGGCCAATGTCGGCGAGGTACTCTACGATCTGCGCCAACATCGGTCGGCACTGGCCGCGGCGATCAGCGGGTAAGCAGCGGGGCAGCGGGGCAGTTGGAAGGTACCGTCCGCTCTTTCCTCATATACATTTCCCCCTTCTCATTTCGTATTCGCGAAGCTTACCTCCGGAGCTTCTCTATTCTCATGATTTCCCCTGCCCCGCTGCCCCGCTGCCCCGCTGCCCCACGCTTATGAGATGGGCTGTCATTCTTGCCGGTGGCTCGGGTACCCGCTTCTGGCCGCTCAGCACTCCGGAGAATCCGAAACAGCTGCTGCCTCTGGCCGGCTCGGTTTCGACAGCTGAAGAATCGGTCGACCGGCTGACCGGGCTGATCCCCCGAGAACGCATCCTGGTGGTCACCGGTGTCTCCTTGGCGAACCAGATCCAACGGCGTCTCAAACTCCCGCGGGCCAATATCCTGGTCGAGCCCCGGGCGGCTTCCACCGCGCCGGCGCTGATCTGGGCCACCTGGGAGGCGCAGCGTCGCGATCCCGAGGCCGAAGTCTTGTCCCTGCATGCCGACTGGGCCGTCGGAGACGCCGCCGCCTTTCGCCGCACCGCGGATTCGGCGCTGACGATCGCTCGGGAGCACGACTGCCTGGTCACCGTGGGCGTCGTTCCCTCCCGGCCTGATACCGGTTATGGCTACATCGTGCCGGGACCGCCACTCGGAGACGGCGCCCGAATGGTGGCACGGTTTTCCGAGAAGCCAGATGCCGCCACGGCGCTCGATCTTATGGCGGCCGGCGCCCTGTGGAACAGCGGGCTCTTTGCCTGGACGGCCGGCCGCCTGGAAAAGGAAGTGGCAGCCCACACGCCTGAGGTTTCTCCATTCCTCCCGGCCCTCAGAGCCGGCCAGGTCGAGCGCTTCTTTGCGGAGGTGACCCCAATCTCCATCGATGTGGGTCTGCTCGAGCGAAGCGCGGCGGTGGCAGTCGTGAGCGGCGCCTTTGCCTGGGACGACGTCGGCACCTGGCAGGCATTGACCCGGGTTCGCCCCAAGGACACGAGTGGCAATCTGGTCGTCGGCAGTGCCTTCCTGCACGACTCGGAAGACTGCATCGTCTGGTCCGACCGGGACACCATCGTCCTCAGCGGAGTCCAGGACCTGATTGTGGTGCAGGCCAACGGACGCATCCTGGTGATGCCGAGTGAGCGGGCCGCTTCAATGAAGCAGCTGCTTGACGCCTTGCCACCCGACATTCGCGACGTTCATTCGTGACAGCGCTCTACCTCATCGAGCCTGATTCGCCGGGTGCCGCATGGGCTCCGTTTACCGGGGTCCGACCCATTGCGGAGCTCCGCGCCGGCATCTGGCGAATCCGGGAGCGGTGGGAGGCGGCCGTTGGCAACGACGCGACGGCCATCCTGGGAGACCATACCGACAAATTCAGTGAGGGCGACGAACCGCCGGTGCGGTCACCCGGCCCGATCGAAGGACCGGCCATAATCGGAGCCTCATGGTTTGCCCCCACCGGTGCACCGATCGCTCCCGGTGCCACCATCCGCCGTCTGACCCACCACGAGGAAACGGTCGGGTGGGTGGTGCCTGGAGGCGAGCGCTGGACCGGGCCACACGAGAGCGGCGCTGGGCTCGCAATCCATGGCTTGCGTCTCCACGGTACTTACGATCTACTCACCGCGCTCGAGAGCTTTCTTCCGGTGGACTGCACGGAGTTTCTTGTCACTCCGAGCGACGGAGTTCCGGAAGGAAGCCTGATCCTGGGCGATCCGACTCAGGTCGTGTGTCTGGGCGCGAAGGTCGAACCCGGGGTGGTGTTCGATCTGCGGCAGGGCGCGGTCGTTGTCGATCAGGGAGCCGAGGTCAGGAACGGCACCCGTCTCGAGGGGCCAACCTACGTGGGACCGGGTACCCGCGTCCTGGGTGGATTCGTTCGAGGGTCGGTGTTCGGACCAGAGTGCCGGGTACACGGCGAGATCGTGGCCAGCCTGTTCCATGGATTTACGAACAAGAGCCACTATGGCTTTGTCGGTCACAGCATCGTGGGCCACTGGGTCAATCTCGGCGCCGGCACTACGACCTCGAACCTCAAGAACACCTACGGCCCGGTTCGCCTGGAGGTGGACGGGGAGCGGATCGAGACCGGCCGGATCAATGTCGGGACTCTCTTCGGCGATCACGCCAAGACCGCCATCGGGACCCTGCTGGCCACGGGGACGGTGGTGTCGGCCGGCGCCAACGTGTTCGGGACACCGACGCCACCGAAGTACGTTCCGCCATTCGCCTGGGGTTGCAGCGGAGATGAGCGAGTGACTGAGGATGGCTTCCTGCGAGTGGCCGAGCGGGTGCTGAGCCGGCGAAACGTGGCGTTCTCGGCCGAGCGGCGCGAGTCGCTCCGGCGAACCATTCAGCGGACCGCTCGCCGGTGATAACGCTCTACGTCCTCGGCTCCGGATCGAGGGGGAACTGTTGCGCGGTGGAATGCGAGGGAGTGGCCCTCCTGATCGACGCCGGGTTCAGCGCCCGCGAGGTCGAGCGGCGGGCGGAGGCCGCCGGGCTCGATATCGGTCAGGTGGCAGGCATCGTGCTCACTCATGAGCACGGCGACCACGCGTGCGGTGCCTCTCTGTTGGCTCGCCGGTTGCAAGTGCCGGTGTTGACGGCACCCGGCACCTGGAGGCGTCTGGCGACAACAATGGAGGATACCGAGCACCGGCCGCTCGGACTCTGCGCCCGGCTGGAGCTGGGTCCCTTCACCATCGAGGCCTGCCCGACGAGCCACGATGCCGTCGAACCCCTCGCCGTGGTCGTCCGCGGATCGGAGGGAGCCAGCGTTGGGGTGGCGTATGACCTGGGACGGCCCACCACCGCCGTGCGTTACCTGCTTCGCAACCTCAGCGCAATCGTGCTGGAGGCCAACCACGACGAGGTCCAGCTCCGCACCAGCGAGTACCCTCCGGTGGTGCAACGCAGGATCTCGGGCTCAAGTGGACACCTCTCGAACCGGGCCGCGGCCGAGCTGTTGGTCGAGCTCCATCACCCGGGACTGCTGGCGGTCGTCCTGGCGCATCTGAGCCAGCAATGCAACACGGCGGCCGAGGCGCGGGCCACCGTGACGCGGGCCCTCCGCCGGGTTCGTTTCCGAGGTGTGCTCCATGTCGCCGATCAGGACCGGCCGCTCCAGCCCATTCTTATCGTGCAGAGAGTCGGGGTTCAGCTCGGCCTGGCCCTGTAAGCGTAGGTCAGTTTGCGGCCATCCAATCGTCCATCGCCATGGTCTTGGTTCCCGGGTCTTCCACTTCGATGCGCTGGAAGGTGAAGCTCACATCCTCCAGCACCACCGCCTGACCGTTGACCACCTCGGTGTACTGCTTGATCTCGCTGACGCTGGCGTTGCGGAGCTTGACCGTGTAGCCACTGCCCCCCTCACCGGGCAGCACGACCACCACTGATTTCAGCGCCTCATTGGTGGTCAACGCCTGGAAGATCTGGGGGGATGCAGTGCCCACCGTCTTGGTGACAACGACCGGCCCATGCTGACGCCTGCCGGTGGCCTGCCCGCTGGCCGCGTCCCGGGGTGACTTGGCGCTGTAACCGAATCGAAGTCCGGCAATGCTTCCACCCTTTGCGGCCGCGAACACTCCTTGCTTGGTGCCCTCGATGGTCATGCTAAAGGTGCCACCACCACCCCGGGCTACGAGTCTCTCTTGTGCAACCAGGGCCGCCGGAGCTACCAGGCTAAGCGCTGCGATAACGGACCACCGAACGAGTTTCATGGAATTCTCAGAGTGGGGGTAGCGGTTCATGGAATGCGCTCGACCCGGAGGATCAGGACGTAATCCCCCTGGAGGTCCCCCCAGGAAAGACGAGCGCCGTCTGGAACCTGGGTGTAGTCCGTGAGGTGGAGCTCTATGACCCCTCTTTCGCCGACGGAGTAGGGACCGGTGAGTGCCCGCTCTATTCGCTCACGGGTCAACACCACCATGTGGTCGAGCCACACCCCGCAATACCCCACGCACAAACTCCCAGTGTAGCGCTGCAGGCCGATGGGACGATCCAGCTCGTTTCGTTCGAGGAGAGCGAGACGATCGACTGCGCCCGAGAGACGGACCACACCGCCTTCCTGAAGCCAGGTGGATGCCTGCGGATCCGGGGCCTTCACGCTCGGTATCGACCATTCACGGTTGGGATTGCCCTCGAAGAATTGGCGCCAGCCGTTGTAGGCCTGGGTGTTGTTGTTTCCGATATCAGCCTCCCACAGAACCGGGTGTATGACGACAACCTCCCGGTCAGAGGTGAGCGCTCCCTCCCAAAGCACGAGTTGAGGGTATCCGGCAGCCCCGGGTGCAGGCTGACCCAGGATCGGTGACACCCGATCGGCGGTCACGATGCCCCCCAGATCAGAGGCAGTGCCGGCTCGTACCCGTGCGCCCGGGGGAAAGCCGTTGATGTCGCCATGAATGGGACTCTTGATGGTGGCGGATGCCAGCAGCTGACCGGAAGGTCGATTGAAGGTCTGCACAAAAGCCGAGACGTACACTTCGTCCCATTTGCCGTCCTTCGACCACCAGTCATCCACCGTCGCGTGTTCTGACCGGAGCCCGGTCACCATCACGCGGTATCTCCCGCTTCGGGCCACCACATTGAGGGACGCTTTCGGCCAGAACTGCCCGTTGACGAGCAGGCCACCGGGCTCGTACCAGCTGGCGACGGTCCACTGCTGCGCCCCATTGGGAACTCCGGTGAGAGAAGTCTTGGTCCCTTTGACCTTGAGCCCCTCGTTCCCAGCACCGGGGCCCCCCACGAGATAGGTAGTCACGCCCGGAACAGCCTCCCAGGCGAGCTCGACCTCTCCTTCCCCGGTTTGCGTCGCTGTGAATGCCGCGGGATCCTTCGGTTCGGGTCGAGTGAAGGTCACGTCGGCAAACCCTTCCCGGCCGTCCGGATAGTTGGCGTACACGCGGTAGATATACGTGCCCGACCAGTAAAGAGTGGTATCGCTCCACACCGGAGTAGTTAATGGAGGAGAGCTCACCCGACAGCAGTCTGGCTTGGTCTGAAGCCAGCGGGTGACGGTGAAGCTTGCCGCTTCCGAGGTCGGCTGCCACGTGATCGTGCCCGAGGAAGGTGTGCCGGTCACCGTCACACCCGCCGGAGCTGGGCCAGCAGGCTTCGTCGCCGTTTTAGCCAAGGTCGCCGTGGACAGGACCTTGCCCGTGACCGGTCTGAGTACCTGGACAGCTGCGCCGACGACTGGCGTGCTGGGGACCAGCACCGGCGTGGCAGCAGCTACCGGGGTTGGGGTCGAAGTAGCAGGAGGAGGCGCCGAAGGTGGCGGCTGCGCTGGGGGATTCGAAGGTGCCGGTGGTGCGGCGGAGGCGGTGCTCGGCGCCGGTGTGGTCACGTTGATGCTGGCGCTATACGTGTTCGGACCACTGCTGAAGCCCGCAATGACTCGGTACCGGAGCTCGGTCCCGGCCGGAGCCGTGGCGTCGGTAAACGTCGTCCCCGTGATCTTGGGCGTGCTCAGGTTCGCGAAATTGCCGGTGCCGATCGTCCTCTGAATCCAGTACCTGGTGGCATTCCCCGCTGCGGTCCAGGACAGGGCGACCGTTGTGGGATTGGCGACGGTTGCGGTCAGATTGCCGGGCTTGGCCTGCTGAGCCTCCAGCGTCGACGCAATGACAACCAGAAGCGTTGCCATGTTCGTGATGGTTCGTGTGACCCTAGGCATGATGTGTCACCCTCGATTTTAACGTGGCCGCCGCTTCGTGGTTATCAACGCGTACAGGTCAGTCCCAACTGGTAAGGCACGGTTACAGAGGCCAGGACCGCGCCGTCGGGTCCATTGACCGTCACCGGCAGCTGGGCATCATGCACGGTGTTGATGGTTGCGACCTTGTTGTAGTCCAGCGTCGACGTGCACCGGTCGAGGATCGCTGCTTCATCCCGCTTCATGATGGCGCGAATATCCGCATTCGCGAGCGTCTGCTCGAAGCTCCCGGAGTGCCACCCCAGCGGATACGACAAGGAACCGGGGACCTGCAGCGAGGCGACGTTGCCCGCGCCATTGAACTTTACGGTCACTGGAACCAGTCCACCCCTGGCGCTCGCGAGCGGCTGGGCAATGCTGTATTCGATCCTGGTATATCCGATCGAAACGACGAGCGGTGGCACCCGGGTACAGGTGAGTCCGAGCTGGTACGCGACGGTCGTCGATGCCACGACTGCGCCATCCGGCCCGTTGACGGTGACCGGGAGCTGGGCATCGTGCACCGTGTTGATCGATTCGACCTTGTTGTAGTCGAGGGTCGAGGTACAGCGCGACTGAATGGCAGCTTCGTCGCGCTTCATGAGGGCCCGAATGTCGGCATTGGGGATGGTCTGCTCGAAGCTCCCGGAGTGGCTCCCCAGCGGGTACGACCCTGACCCCGGAACCTGCACCGACGCCACAGTGCCGAGCCCGGAGAACTTGACGGTAAGCGGTACCAGCCCGCCCTTCGCCTGGGCCAGCGGCCGGTTGACGTCGAACTCGATGCGGGTGTACCCGATCGACGCCTGCAATGACGGCGCCATACGCGAGGGAAGAGCGGGCCGCTCGATCGGCTCGAGTCGCGCCGCGCCCCGGGAGATCTGCCCGCTGAGTGGCCCAGCAGCAACCAGGGTGCCGAACAGGGCTGCGGCGCCTGGACGCCATCCGATATTCATCCGAGGTCTCTCCGTGGGCGATGAAGTGTGATTCCGATCATTTGGCGGCGTTGTTCACGACGAGCTCCATGCGCTCGCAGTACAGTTCGGCGACCGTCCGCCGGATACCTTCGCTTCCCGCTTCTCCCTTTTCCTGGGAGAGTCTGAAGATGCCGCAGTTGGAAAGATTGACGCGGCCCACCTCCGACGCCCTGGAGGCGTCGAGGTACACGATGGCGCCGCTCCGCTCCTGCGCCGTACCGTTGTTTCCCTTGAGCACGAAATCATTGTGCCAGTCCACCCACGTCTGCGCCGACGACGCCGCGAGGGTGATCTTCAGGTTGGGAAACTCGAGCTTTCCCGGCTCCTTCTCGTAATCGCGCTGTTCGCCTATCGGGTTCTCCGCTAGGGTCTGACGAACCGTGAAGGCGTCGATCTTGTTCACTTTGTTTCCGTCCAAGCCGCCCATCTCGAAGCGGAAATGCGCCGGCATCCACCGCCTCTGGCTCCTGGCGTCGATGGCTCCGGAGGCCCTGGCACCCGATCCGGGCTTGGTGCGGGTGTACTCCGGCTGAAGTTTGACCGTGATCTGGGCGGACTCTCTACTCCCGGCATCGAGCGCCGGCATCGTGGTTTCCACGATCAGGGCATTCAGGAACTCGAGCTCGCTCATGACCTTGAGATCGTAGCTCATGCTTTGAATGCTGCCGTTCTTCCTGCTCGTATTGCCCTTCCAGGATCCGGCAATCCAGTCACTCAATGGCCTGGACTGAAGATCAGTCATCACCACGGTAATCGGCTCGTACTTGATGTTGGCCAGGTGCTTGGGTGCGATGTGGTCCGCGCCAGCTCGTTCTACCACCACCTCCGACGAGGCGTCCCCTCCCTCGACGCTCTTGGCCCAGCCGATCGACATGCCTTCGAGCGTGAGTCCGTAATTTCCCGTGACATACGCCCGATCTGGGCCCGCCGTTGCGGCCTGGGCGCTGCTCGCCGTCGCTGGTGGTGTCGCGGCCGGAGGCACTTGAGTGACCCCGCTCGGTGCGGGCGCCGCGCTGACCGGCGCGGACTGAGCCGGCGCGGCTTCGGCCGGTGCGGTCGGGGCCGGAGCGGTGGCAGGCGGACCGGACGGAGACGCGGTCACCTCTCGCGCCGGAACCTCCAGCCGCGGGGTTGCGGCCCGGCTCGGTACCTGTGCAAATGCGGGGCGGGCGAAGCCGGCCAGGCTGAGCATGGCGGCGATTACGACTGTGGTCACGGCCACTGCACACCTCCTGGATTGGACGCACAAGCGAACTGGCTTGGTGGATAGGGGCCCGGCGGCGCAGCAGGCGCGTACAGTTGGACTGGGCCCGCCGCGACTGACACTGGGGGACGCTCCAGCAGAATCAACATCTCGGTGTTGGACTTCTCATAGCCCAGACCGTGACCGATCGGAAGCCGCCGGAGCACGATAGTGCCCGGTGCCGCACCCCCCTGCCCCGACGAGGTCACGCACATGCCGCTGAGCCGGGCGAGGTTCTGGCCGCGCACGAGCAGCGTATCGCCGTAGGCAAGAGTCGGGCGCGGGGGCACTATCTCCGTGATCGACGAGGGACCCGCGACGACGAAGAAACCAGGGTGCGTGCTGCCGTCTCCTGCCGTGAATGGACCGGTGAGCTGCACGGAACCTGCCTCGTTCCGGATCTCGATCGGCCCCGTGGTCGTGCCGGCACCGAGCTTGAACTGGACGGTCAGATGGTCCGCCTGAACCACCTGGGCAGGTACGCCACCGACCGTAACCACGGGAGTAGACAGGAACTTGATGTTGTGGCCATTGACGAGGACGTTCTGGCCCGGCTCGGCCCAGTTCGGGGAAATCCGCAACCAGGAGGGCGGCGCCATGATCAGCACCGATCCACTCACGGAGCCTGCCTCTACCGGATCGGTGAGGTCGTTCTCGAGAAAGAATTGCAGTCCATACGCATCCGGCTTTGGGGCCGGGAGGGTGAAGGCCAGCCACTCGTTCGGCCCGGCAGATGAGTAGGTGAACGGGTATGACACCATGTTCTGATCGAGCACCCGGGTAACCCACTTCAGGTTGGTTCCTTTAATGCTGGCTTTGGATCCGCCCGCCGATGGCACCACGCCGTTAGGAAGCGATTCGCTGTTGACGATGCTCCCTTTCGGCGTAGCTGGCACGCAGGCGACCTTTATTCCACCCCCGGTGATCAGGCCGTCGGACGAGAGCCCTGCAATCGGCCGCTGTTTGAGCATCAGGATGCCTTCCTGATTGCAATCGGCTCTGGTCTGGAGATAGACCCGCGTGCTGGTCCGCCCCGCGATGGCGAAGTAGGGATTCGTATTGGAGTTCAAGGCCCCAGTGCCGAAGTATCCGCCTTCCACCTCGTCCAGCCCCAGACCGTTTACCTCGATCGCCACGCCTGAACGAACGACCGCCTTTTTCACTCCAGTGATCTTCTGAACCGGAAGAGTCCGGCCTATCTGGATGAAGCCATTGCTGGTATCGGCCAATTGACCTTTGGTGACGATCACGAAGTACGTGGTGGTCTTGTCGTACTGGAATGGCACCGGAAGTTGAGGCACTACCGTCAGCGAGGTGGTAGTGACCCGGACAGGCGTGACCGCGATCGATGAAGCCGAGTGCTGGAGGTAGTAGCCTGGCGGATCGAATGTCCTGGTGCCCGCCCGGAAGCCGCCCGCATAGTAGAAGCCTTCCTGGAAGGCGACCGAGGTCAGTCCATCCAATGACGACCCCTGCACCACCACCTGGTCACCGTTGCGCGCATAGTTGATGCCCAGGGGTGCCTGCTCCAGGGACGTGATGACCGGTGCTCCCGCGGTTGCGGCGGTGCGCGCGGTGAGCGCTTCAGAGTCGGAGTAGCCTTCGGGATAGAGCGCCCGCACGACGTACGTAAACTCGGCGCCCAGGGTCAGCGCCGCATGGGTATACCCGCCGGTAGCCGCGGGTGGGTTCCCCGCAGGAAGTCTCGGATTGGTCTTGGTTACGAGCGGTTTGAGGCACAAGGTGCCGTTGGGGTCCGCCGGAAGCTTGAGCTGCTCTCCCCCCTTCGGGGTGGCAAAGACTTCGTACCCGGTGGCCCCCTCCGGGCATTCCCAAAGAAGCCTGATGCTCACCGCGGTCGGCGCGGCCCGGAGGCCGGTCACCGGGGCACCCGCAGGAGTCGCTCGGGTGATCAGGGTCGGGCGAGTCCTCTCGACCATGGCGCCTGGCCTTGCAAGCCGGACTGGTTGCTGCTGAGCCAAGACCGTCGTAGGAATTACCGCAAGGGCTGTCAGCAGGACACCGAATCCGAATCCTGCCATGGTTTGACCCTCCCCGACCCGCGTTGCTTGGCCGCGAGCTCCATCCCAGATCGCCATAGTTGATATCCTCAAGTATTCATCGCGGGGTTAGCGTGGACGTGAGGTTCATGTTCACGAATCTCCTCAGCTGTGGTCCAATAGTGGGGCTGGGAGTGGCGCTCGTCGTGGCGTTGCCAGGTCACGGGCCGGTGATGGCCAGCTCCATTCGTTCGCAGTACAGATCAGCCGTTACGGTGCCGACCTCCTTCCCCGATGTTGCAGCCGGCCGGCCGGGCCCGAGCCGGAAAATTCCGCAGTTGAACAGATTGATACGGCCAAGCTCCTTGGTCAGGCTTGGATCCAGAAACACTATCGCACCCTTCTTCTCCTGGTCATCTCCGTTCTTTCCGTTGATCACGAAGTCTTGATGCCATCTCGACCAGTTCGGAATGGGACGGGCAAGCATCGTGATCTTCAGGTTTGGGAACTCCAGGGTGTTGGACTGCTTCGTAGGCATCCGCTCTACACCAACTTGTTCCTCGATGACCTTCTGCCCGACCGTAAAGGGATCAATCCGAGTGATGAATTGGGTTTCCAGGTCGCCCAACTCCAACCGGAAGTTCCCCGCCGTCATCTGCTTTTGCTTGAGAGCCGAAGGCTGCGCCTTCCCTGACTTCGTCACTTCACTCACCCGCTCCGGGGCAACCGTCACCCTGAATCGAAGGGCCTTCTTGTACTCGTCTTGGCCCAAAGCGGGGACCGTGGTCGCGGTGATGACCGCGTTGGTGAATTCACGCTCGCCCACGAGGGTGAAGTTTTGATCAGCGAGCTGGATGCTGCCGCTCCTCTGCGGAGATTTGCCCTGCCAGGTCGACGTGATCCACTCGATGACCGGCTTGGCATCGGTACCAACGTCAAAGGAGAGCTCTTCATACTTGACGCCCGCCGTATGCTTCTTGGCGATATTATCCGGTCCCCCCTTCACGACGACAACCTCGGCCACCGCCGCCCCGCCTTCCACGGACAGAACCGCTCCGGCGTTGACACCGTCGAGGGTGAGCAAGGAGTTTGCGGCGCTATACGCGGCTTTCCCCGGGGCCGCCGTGGCGGCCGAGGAGCTCGAGGCAGTCGTCGGGGGTGCCGCGGCCGGCGGCACCTGAGTCACGCCGCTCGGCGCAGGCGCGGCGCTAACTGGCGCGGGCTCCGCGGGAGCTGCAGCCGTCGGAGTGGGGGCCGCTGCCGGGGCTGGGGCCGGTGCAGGCTCAGCGGCCTGCGGAGTCGCTGTAGCCGGCGCGGATTCCGGCCGCACGGGCACCCGAAGGACTGGCTCGCTGGCCCTCGTGGGCACCTGTGAGAGGGCCTGCTCCGGAGAGCCCGCCAGAGCGAAAAGCCCGACATATGTGAGGCAAACCACCACGGGAACACGCATGGGTGATACCCTCCTGGATTTGGCAGTAGGCAGATGCGACATCACAGAACTGGGATTCGAAGTCAGTCTCTTGCTAGGCAGCCCGCGTCAGACAGAGCACCCCCACTACATCCGCTCCACCTGGAGGTACATCACGTAGTTGGCCTGGAGCTCGAATGAGGGCCCATCTCGGAGCAGCACCGGTATCACTCCAACCGGTACGTCGAAATACGCCAGCATCCACGCGTTGCCCGGGCCCAGGGCGTTGGGATCCGGCATGATCCGCGATCCGTTCAGCGAGTGCTCGACCATCTCACGCGTCAAGACGACAGCCCGACGGGGAAGTGCGGCACCTACAGTCGAGGCCAGTCCGCCGGCGCCGCCGGGTACCATTCCGATCGGGCGATCCCGGGAACCCGCGAAGAGCGATGCAAGCCAGGGCTGTCCGATGGCGGCAAAGAAGCCGATGGCCCCGACACCTTGCGCTCCGAAGGTCGGCGCCGTGTTGGGGGTGATCGAGCCCGGAGGCGCGACCACGCCGAGCGAGGTCTGCTTCAGCGCCTGCTGCACCGTCGCGTCGAACCAGATCTGCGAGGCGCTGTTCACCTCGGACTGATGCCAGGCGTCATAGGTCGATCCGTCGTTGTCCTGCTCCCACATGGTGGGCAGGATGATGGCGGCGTCGGCTCCGTCGGTAAGGGTGCCTTCCCACACCTTGAATGGGAACGTCTGACTATTGGGCTCGGCTCCGTTCTGACCCCGGTATCTGGCGTGGCCGGCATCCGGATAGCTGTCACCCGCCTTGAGGCCACCGCTTGGACTGGCGGTCCCGGCGCGCAACCGGTCGGGAAAGCCGTTGATGTCTCCCAGGACCTTGGTGCGGCGCAGATCGCGATCCAGCACATCGCCGGTCTTGCGGTCGTAGTGCAGCATGGTGAACCCGCCGTACACCTCATCGTATTTGCCGTCGCGCGACAGTTGGTCGTCAAAGGACTCGTGGATCACGGTGAACCCGTTGGCCACGACCCGGTAGCGCCCACTGACAGGCATCGGGGCCGCCGGCGCGGCTGGCACCGCAGAGACCGGTGCGGGTGCGGGTGCGGGTGCGGCCGCGACAGGAGCGAGCCGTCCGGCCGCTACGGCACTCGCCGGGCTGCGATGGAGTACAGCCGTATTGGTCGTCGCCAAGGGCACGGCTGTCATCACGGGGCTGCTGGGTACTGCGGCTGCTGAAGACGGAGCCGGGGTTGAGGCAGACGGCGGCGGAGTGGACGACGCTGTGCTCCCGGCACTCGGCGTGGCCACGCTGACCTTGGCAGTGTACGCGTTCGGGCTGTTGGGATACTTCGCCATGACCTGGTACACCAGCTGCGTGCCCGCGGGGGCGCTGGCGTCGGTATAGGCGGCAGCGGGACTCTGTACGTAACCGATCAAGGCAGGAGCCGCGCTGCCCACCCCTCGAAGAACCCGGTGACCGGCCGCGTTGGTTCCCTTAGTCCAGGTCAAATTCACCTTGGTCGGGGAGACGATCGTAGCTTTGAGATCCTTGGGCGCCTGCTGCGCGCTCAGTGGCGCCCCGGCAAGTCCGAGAAGCGCACCGAGACCCAGCAGCACGCGCGAGACCGTCGTTCTCATGGCGCTACCTCCATTAGGCACTTGGTTTGACCATCGTTGCAGCGCACGATCTCGATTCGCGCCGCCGGGACGCCGTTCAACGGCTGAGAGGCCCCATACCCGAGCGCGGTCAGCCTTCGGGCATCGGCTTGGTTGCTGAGCAATGCCTTGATCGTGGCGGCTCTGTTCTCGGACAGCACCTGGTCGGTGGGCGAGTCCACGTGTGCGTTTATCTCGAACCTGGCCGCAGGCATTTCGGCCATGGCCTTCCTCAGCTCTCCGCCCAGGCGCTGCACCAGGTCACGCGCCGATGGCTCGAGCACCGAGGTTCCCGGGGTAAAGCGCAGCTCCAGCAGCACTGCTCGACCCGAGGCGATGGCCAGCGCGAGGTTGTCCGCGCTCGCCCCGCCACGCTGGGGTGCCAGCATCAGCCGCTGACCGACACCACCAACGCCCAGGCGGGCAGTGTTGGTGACTTCCGCGGTCGTGGAGGCTACCAGCCTCTGGCCGGTCTGGAACGTGGTATCCACCACCTGGGTGGCGGCCGCCGTGAGGTTCTGAGCCGTCTCGGACTTCACTTCCGCGGCTTTCTGCTTGATGTGGCTGCCAAGCTTCTTGAAGAAGCCGCCCCCACCCTTCTTCGGCTGCGCCTCGACCGGCTGAGTAACCGAAGCGGGGGCAGGAGGCTGGGCGGCCACCACGGCTGGAGCACTTGGGGGGGCCTGCGGTGGCGCGTACGCCTGCGCCGGGGGTGGATAGCCCTGGGCCGCTGATGCAGCACCTGAAGCACCGGCCGCCACCGCGGCACCCTGGGCCGTTGGTGCAGTACCCTGGGCCGCTGATGCAGCACCCAGGGCCGGCGATTCAGCTCCAGCCGCCGAAGCAGCACCGGCCGCCGACGCAGCACCCTGGGCCGTTGGTGCAGGACCCTGGGCCGGAGCGGCGTACGTGGGGGCAGACGCGTAGGGCTGGGCCGGAACGGCGGTGGGACCGGCAGGCGCAACACCGGCGGTATTCGCGGCAGGTTGCGTCACAACCGAGAGCAAGGTGGCTCCGCTGTAGGGCATGCCCTTGATTGTGGCCGTGACCCGGGTGGTGGCAGCACCCACCCCGGGTTTGGCGCAGAGCTCGAATTCTCCCGACGCGGTGCTCCGCCACTCGAAGTCGGTCCCGTTCGAGGTCAGGTAGTCATACGAGTCCCACGTGAGCGGCGAGCCGTTTTCCAGGGTGAGCTGCCGGTTGAGCTCGTCCCGCACATCGGCCCAGACCCGGGCACAACCACCCGCTGAGATCGTATCGGGAATAGCATCGACGTTCACCCTCACCTGCTGCTGTGCCCCGACTGCGGACACCCCCAGCGATGCGATCAGCCCAGCCGCTGTAACGAGATGGTTTATTGGTCCCTGCATACCGCGCCTCCTCCGCTCCTCAGGTGGCCTATTTGCTTTCGAAAACGATGATCCGGGGATCCTTATCCGCTTTTCCTTCGGACACGGTCACCGCGTCCGAAGGCACGCCCCGGGCAGCCAGGGCCGCCTGGACCGCGGCACCGCGCTTCTGGGCCAGGAGCCGGTTCTGAGCCTTCCCACCCTGCTCTTCCACCCGCGCCTCGATCTTGTACCGCCTGGGTGCGGCCTTGATCGCAGACGCGACCTCCTGCATCACCATGCCGAACATTGGCTCGCCACCCTGCTGGAGCGCCTCGCTTCCCGGCACCCAGGGCAGCCGCCGCAGCAACATCTTCCCCTTCTCCCGGCTGAGCGCAGGACCACTGGCAATGGGGACGGCGCCGGCAGGGGCCTCGGCTGAGGCACCTGGCATTCCGGCCATCATCTGCTGCATGGCCTGGAGCTGGGCCGGATCCATCCCCATCTTCTTGTACTGCTCCTGCATCTGTTTCAATTGCTCGGGTGACATCGCCATCCCCGGCATTCCGGTGGAAGGCTGTCCGGGCAGCGCTACGGCGGACGCACCCGCCCCCAAGGCCCCCGCGCCTGCTGCGCCGAGCCCGCCCGCCGCCGGGCCCGGGGGCGCGGCCATCCCGGCCATCCCCGGCATGCAGCTACCACCACCGCCACCGCCCAGGGCAGCACCAGCCGCCCCAGCCGCCCCAGCCACGTTTTTCGTCTCCGCAGCATCGAGCGCCCCGGCAACGACCTGGCCTCCGGGCACGACAGTGCAGAGGGCGGCCTTGGCCACGGTCTTGACGATCTTGTTCTTCGCCAGGCCTTTGACCTTGCCGAACATGCCGCCCTTCTTCTTCTTGGCGGTGGCTGCCGGTACGGCCGGGATGGACTCCGCGACGGCGGGGCCGGCGGTCCCGGATTGCGCGGCGGCGTGCTCGGGAGTCAACAACGTCAGGGCGAACAGGACGGCGAAAAGGAAGCGCATTTTTCCTCCTAGGCACCATCGCCCAGAGATGGATTGTTTGACCCGGCGCCATCGGGATTGCGGTGCCCGGTCGCGGACTGCAACTTGAGGCTGGACTCGAACCACCCACCGACCATCCGAAGCAGCTGATCGCCGGTTTCGAAAGGGCGCTTCTCCCCCGTTCCGAGCCGTTCCAGCAGGCCTGAAACCCGGTCGGGGTCCCTGTCGGAACGCGTCACCCGGATCATGAAGTACTCGAAACGCTCGACCGTGGTCGTCCCGTGATCGTCTTCGGGCGGATGCAGCGACATCGCTGATACTCCGGGCATGTTCGGGGTCCACAAGTGCTGTTTTAAGTTGATCGGTGCGTGAATCGGCGTCGATTTTAGCCCGGCGAGCGCAACCCGCCGTCAACCCGTCCGTCAAGTTCCTCTGCCACAGGCAATTGTGACCTCCGCCATTCCGGTCCTGCGTACCCTGGGCGAGCTCCGATTCGACGGGGGCGCCGCGGGACTTTCCAGCCCCCGCATCGGGTTGGCCCTGCTCGCGTACCTGGCGCGCCGGGCACCCAGGCCCATCGATCGGGGCGAGCTGGCCGACCTCTTCTGGCGCGAGCGAGATACGGCCAAGGCGCGACAGTCCCTCCGGCAGGTCCTGCTCGAGCTGAAGCGGCTGGTTGGTCCGGGGCTCCATGCCGAGCAGGACAAGGTCACCCTTGTTCCCGGCACCCTGGTCCTCGATGCCACCTGCTTCGAGGGCGATGTCCGCGCCGGGCGCTGGCGGGAAGCGCTGGCGGCCTGGCACGGCGACTTCCTCTCCCGGGCGGACAATCTCGGCGGGGAGGACTTCAGGCTTTGGCTGGAGACCGAACGGGAAACGCTGCGCCGTCCCCTCCGCCTCGCCTTGCGGGAGCTGATCCAGGAGGCGCGGGGCAACAGCAACTGGCAGGAGGGATCGCTCTGGGCGCAGCGCTGGGTAGAGCTGCTCCCGCTGGAGGAGGAGGGGCAGCAACAGCTGATCGAGCTTGCCCAGCTGGAAGGGAGGTCGGCCGAGGCGCTTGCTCGCTATGCTGCGTTTCGCGCTCAGCTCCGGGCCACGGACACGATGCCCAGCCCCGGCTTTCTGGAGCTGGGCGACGCGCTGGAGCGGGACGCGGCATGCGGACAGGGACTCCACACCCCCGGGTCGGCCGCGCTCTTCACTCCTGATCTCACCGGTCGGGGGCAGGCCCTTTCAGAGCTGAGTTCGGTGTGGCGGGCGGTTCGCGGGGGCACGCCCGCAGCCATCCTGGTGGAGGGCGACGCGGGATCGGCAAGAGCAGGCTATGCGAGGAGTTCCTGCGCCGAGTGACGGCCGAAGGCAACCGCCCCACCGTGCTGCGAGCTCGGGGCTACGAAACAACTCCCCACACGTCGCTCGATACCCTGGCAGAGCTGGTGATCGGATTGGTGAGCGCGCCGGGCGCCTCCGGGGCCTCCTCCATCGCACTGGGAGAGTTGGCACGGATTGCGCCGACGCTGCGCGACCGCTTTCCCTCGCTTCCAAGACCTTCCGACGACAGCCGCGGGCTGGAGGACGCCCTGGTCGACGTTCTCAGTGCCGTCGCCGCTGAGCGCCCGGTGGTCCTCTACGTGGACGATCTTCCGCTCGCCCACCCCGACACCCAGCAAGTCCTGATGGCGGTGAGCGGCCGGATTGCCGCGCCCTTCCTTTTGCTCGTGACCGCGCGAACCGGCGAGGACCGCACAGCCGCGTATGTGGCGCTTTCCTCCCGCGCAGGAATCCGCAGGCTCAAGCTCCAGCCGCTGGGGCTTAAGGACATCGAGCTACTCCTCGGCTCGATGCTGGAGCTGGCTCAGCCCGCCCGCCACAGCCTGGCCGAACGCCTGCATGGCGAAGGGGCGGGCAACCCGTTTTACACCATCGAGCTCACGGCCGCCTTGGTGGATGAGGGCCTGCTGCTCCCTGCCGACAGCGGGGCGTGGCGGCTCGAGCCAGGCGCGAATGGAAAGCCCATCCCGCTTCCGGCCACCATCCGCGAGGTGGTACGCCGCCGGCTCGATCGCCTGACGCCTGATGTTCGTGCCGTGGTAGAAGCGGCCGCAGTGCTCGGCCCGGGCTTTGAGAGCCGGATGCTCCCAGCGGTGTCGGGGCTCGGTGCCACTGCCTGTGCCGTCGGGGTGGAGGAGCTCCTGGCCCGCCGGATGGTGCGGGAGCGGCCTGGAGCACCCGGCGTGTTCGAGTTCACCCACGAGATCATCTGCCGGGTTGCCTACGACCTGCTCGCGGCATCGCGACGAGAGGCCCTCCATCTGGCCGCCGCCCGGAGCCTGGAACCACGAGCGCGCGAAAGCGAGGCGAGTCGGTCCTCACTCGAATTTCATCGCGCCAGAGCCGGACCGGTGCAGTCCCGGCGGTGGCGCTCCCGAACGGCTCTGATTGGGGTCGGTGGCGTCATCATCGCCGGCGCCACGGGGCTCTTTCTCATGCCGGCCTCCCAGCGAGCGAGCCTGCGAACCTTGCTGACCCGGAGTGCGCCAACGCTCTCCGCCCGGCGGGTCGTGGTGGCGCCGCTCACCAACCATACCGGAGACAGCACGCTCACCGGCATAGGAGCCCTCGCAGCGGACTGGATCGCGCAGGGCCTCATGCGGACCACGCAGTTCGAGGTGGTAGACCCGCGCACCGCGTCGGTCGCCAGCCAGATCGTGGAACACATCCCTGCCCTGTTCCGCGACGGGAATCGCGCCATCGCCGTGGCGGAGGAAACCGGATCCGGAACAGTCCTTTCGGGAGACCTCTTCCGCGAAGGAGACACTCTCCGGGTCCTGATTCAGATCATCGATGTGGCAACCGGGAAGATCATGCGTACGGTAGGGCCGGTGAGCGGCGCCGCCAAAGCGCCATCGCGCCTGGTCACCAGTTTGGGTGAGCGCGTCGTGGCGGCGGTGGCAACCGCGGTCGACACCGTGAGCCGTGGGTTCTCGGCCGGGCTCGGGATCCCACCCTCCTACGAGGCCTATAACGAGATGAGCCGGGCGTGGGAGAGCTTCTTTCGGGGTGACTACGACGACACCTTCCAGCGGCTCGACCATGCGGCGAACCTGGACACCAGCTACATGGCCCCCCTGCTGATGCGGGCGTATGTCGAGACTCGGCTGGACAACTGGCCGGCCGTGGACACGCTCGTTCGACGTCTCATCAGCCACCAGCGCACCCTCACCCCCGCCGAGCGGGCCGTGCTGAGCGGACTTCGAGCTGACCTGCGAGGCGATCTCTGGGGCCGCCTCCGAGCCGCCCGCGAGCTGGTGGACCTGACGCCGGCATCCGTAGAAGGCTACACGCTGGCGGCGAGCACCGCGCTCATGATCAATCGCCCCCGCGAAAGTCTGGCAATCCTTGCGAAAGTGGATCCGGACCGGGGGCTGCTGCTGGTCGCTCCCTTCTATTGGGAAAGCCACACGTCGGCGTTACACCGTCTCGGAGAGCGCACCGAGGAGCTCGAAAGCGCCCGCCGGGCGGTGCGACGTTTCCCCGATCGTTTTTGGCCGCACGTGAACCTGCTGCTGGCTCTGGCAGCGGAGGGCGACGTCAAGGCAGCCCGCGGTGAGCTCTCTCGTCCAACCCGCGACGATCCCTATGTCTCAGGCCCTCGCCAGGCTGCGTTCTGGGTGTGGCGCGAGCTCAGGGCGCACGAGCACGACGCTGCCGCGGCGCGCTGGCTGGCCAGCCTGATCGAGGAGACGCCCACCACCGATGCGGATACCACGGTCGCAGGCAAGGTCTTGGAAGGGGACATCCAGTACGCCGCCCGCCAATGGGAAAGGGCCCGGCGACACTACGCCGCGGCGCTGGTGCAGGATCCAGGAAATCCGACGCTGCTGGGACGGCTCGGCGCTGCCGCAGCGCGGGTGGGAGATCGGGCCGAGGCACTTCGCCTGGGGGGGGAGCTGGCCGCGTTATCCGAACAGTATCTCTTCGGGCGCCACACGTATGCCCGGGCTCGGATCGTCGCCGCGCTCGGCGACCGCGCGGACGCGGTGGAACTGCTGCAGGAGGCCTGGATCCAGGGCCGGCCCCTCGCCTTCGATGGCCGCGATACCGAGGACGTCCATTCCGATCCGGCCTTCGAGAGCCTCCGGGAGTTCGTGCCCTTCCAGGCATTGATGCGCACTGATTGAAGCCGGGAGGATTGCTACTCGACACCAGGCGGGGCGAACCAGCGCATCCAGGTCGGACCCGTATCCGGCACAACACACATCCAGGTCGCCGGGACGGCGGCGTAACTTGTCCGTGAGAGCAGCTCGTCCGCAGTGAGCACGAGGCCCCACAACAGAAGAACGAGCGCCAGGATATGGGCGCTGCCGTTCCGAAGCTTCCAGGCGGTTACCGCAATCCATCCCCCGGCCACCACCACCGCCGCGAGGGCCCCCAGATATCCAAATAGGGGGAGGCCGCATTCCCGAAAGTAAGGCCAGGCGGTCATCATGGCGCCTAGCATCAGGCCCAGCGCGACGCGGCCCCATAGGCCGATCAGTGTGGGTGACTCGACATAGCGCCCACTGGCGACGCGAATTTCTCCGGTGGAGGAGCGAAAAACCGGGGGTACGGGCCTGGCGTCCTGCAGGCCGGGGAGCTGAGCCAGCAGCCGGTCGACCACACTGGCCATCGGATCCGGCTCGCGTCGAGCGGGTGGTTTGGGCATGCAGCTCCATGCGTGGGGTCGGATAGCGCCTGCGGGTAGCCCTCGCGGGCGGCATTTGTCATACCATGTGGAGCAGTAGCGTAAGTGATTGGGCGGGCGGACCAGTGCGGCCTTCTGCAGTCCCGCGATCCACCCGACGGCGTGAAATACGCGAGGCGCTGGGAAAGGAAACGCCCCGGGAGATCCCGGGGCGCTCCTCAAGCATTCGATCCTTCGACGTCGGCTACGAGTTCGACAACAACCTAGAGCGAGGACACCGCCCCCCGCTCTCGGTTTGGCCGACTAGTACATTCCGCCCATGCCACCGCCGCCCGGAGGCGCGGCCGCGCCGGACTTCTCTTCCTTCTTCTCCACCACCACGCACTCGGTCGTGAGCAGCAGACCGGCGATGGACGCGGCGTTCTGGAGCGCCGTGCGAGTCACCTTGGTCGGGTCGATGACGCCGGCCTTGACCAGATCCTCGTAGTTGTCGGTCGCCGCGTTGTAGCCGAAGTTCTTATCCTTGGACTCTCTGACCCGAGCCACCACGATCGAGCCCTCGGCTCCGGCATTCTGCGCAATCATCCGGATCGGCTCTTCCAACGCGCGGCGCACGATATCGACGCCGATCTTTTCATCGTCAGTGCCCTTGACCTTGTCCAGCGCGAGCTGGGCCCGGATCAGGGCGACACCACCGCCTGGAACGATGCCCTCTTCGACCGCCGCGCGCGTCGCGTGCAGCGCGTCCTCTACCCGAGCCTTCTTTTCCTTCAGCTCGGTCTCGGTGGCCGCACCGACGTTGATCACCGCCACACCGCCGGAGAGCTTGGCCAGACGCTCCTGGAGCTTCTCCCGGTCGTAGTCGCTGGTGCTCTTATCGATAGCAGCGCGGATTTCGGCAATGCGTCCCTTGATGTCGTCGGGCTTTCCCTTGCCATCCACAACCGTGGTGTTGTCCTTGTCGACTACGACCCGCTTGGCGCGGCCCAGATCGCTCAGCGTGGTGTTCTCCAGCTTGAAGCCGAGCTCTTCCGAGATGACCTGACCACCGACCAGCACGGCGATGTCGCGGAGCATCTCCTTGCGGCGGTCGCCAAAGCCGGGCGCCTTCACAGCGCAGACCTTCAAGGTGCCGCGGAGCTTGTTTACTACCAGGGTGGCGAGCGCCTCGCCCTCGACATCCTCTGCGATGATCAGCAACGGCTTCCCGCTCTGCGCCGTCTTTTCGAGCAGCGGCAGGAGCTCCTTCATTGCCGAGATCTTCTTGTCGTGGATCAGGATGTAGGGATCCTCGAGCACCGCCTCCATCTTCTCCGGATCGGTGACGAAATAGGGCGACAGGTAGCCGCGATCGAACTGCATGCCTTCCACGGTCTCGAGCGTCGTCTCCAGGCCCTTGGCCTCTTCGACCGTGATGACGCCGTCCTTGCCGACCTTCTCCATGGCCTCGGCGATCAGGTTCCCGATCTCCTTGTCGTTGTTCGCGGAGATGGTACCGACCTGAGCGATCTCCTTCTTGCCGGCGCTGGGAACCGAGATGGACCTCAGCTGCTCGACCACCGCCTCGACGGCGCGATCAATGCCCCGCTTCAGTTCCATCGGGTTGGCACCGGCCGTCACGTTCTTCAGCCCTTCACGGAAAATCGCCTGCGCCAAAACGGTGGCGGTGGTGGTGCCGTCGCCGGCCAGGTCGGAGGTCTTGGTGGCAACCTCCTTGACCATCTGGGCACCCATGTTCTCGATCGGATCGCTCAGCTCGATCTCCTTCGCCACGGTGACGCCGTCCTTGGTTACCGTCGGCGAGCCGAACTTCTTGTCGATGACGACGTTCCTGCCCTTGGGGCCGAGGGTAACCTTCACCGCCTCGGCGAGCTGATCCACGCCCCGCTTGAGCTTGGACCGAGCATCGGTGTTGAAGAGAAGCTCTTTAGCTGCCATGTCTGAATCTCCTGATGGGTTCGGGCTGAGCCGGCTGTGCCGCTCCCACGCCCGGGTTCGGTTTAGCTGATCTTGGCCAGAACGTCCGAGGCTTTGATGATGATGACCTCATCACTGCCGAGCTGAAACGGGGTGCCGCTGTACTTACCGTAGATGACGTTGTCGCCGACCTTGAGATCCATCGGGACCCGCGCACCCTTTTCAACCCGCCCGGGCCCAACCGCGATCACTTCGCCCTGGGTCGGCTTTTCTTTGGCCGTGTCGGGGATATACAGGCCTCCACGCATCGTTTCCGCTTCGTCCGAGGGCATGATGACGACCCGGTCCTCGAGCGGCTGGAGCTTCAGGCTGGGCTTAGCCTTGGTAGCAGTTGCCATCTGTGCGACCTCCCCCTACGTGAGTTGGTTTGACAATTCTAAGTTCTTGCGCTTCACTGGATTGGCACTCGGTGTACGAGAGTGCTAAGACTGGCAAAGATACAGGTTGCGCCCCTCATGTCAACCCATCCGACCTGGCTCTCCAGGAAGCAACCGCGGTGCCCGATATCCGTGTCATCCTGGCAGTCTTCTGGCGCCGGAGCGGCGTCGTCGGCAGACCAAAGCCGGGGTGGGTGTCGTCGGGGCGGGAATTGCAGGGTCTACAGGTCGATTCTGAGCTCCAGTCCGATATACCGGCTCTCCTCTCGATAGAACTGTCGTTGAGTCGAGAGACCGTCGTGGGCAATGAAGGCCGCCCCCAGGCGCGGCCCTGCCTGCCCGGCGAAGGTCACCCCGAGCTTGGCTGAGTGGCTGAGCCGCCAGCTCGTGGCCGACGTCGCTTCGGTGTAAAGTCCGATGATCGGCTCAACGGCGCGCCGACGCACGCCCGGGCGGTGCCGGCGAAAATCGATCCCGAGTGCGGCAGCAGGCCGTGGCAGCCCCAGCCCATCGGCAAGCACGTAACTCGCCCCCCCGGTGAACCGCCAATCCCCGGAGCTGTAGGAAGCCCAGCCGGCGAGGACCTCCCGGGACCAATCGAGGCGACCGACCCCGAAATGGTCGGCGTACTCGTCCCCCAGGTGACTGCTCTCGTGGTACAGCTGAAGGGTCAGGGCCCAAGGCCCGAGCAGCGCGGTGGTATTGAGCTGAGCGACCCAGTCCAGGCTGATCAGCGCGCTTTTCGAGTCCTCCAGGCTGAAACGGCCATAGGCCTGAGAGCCCAGCCCGACGACGATGGAGCGAGGTCCCCGCTTGAGTGCCAACAGGGGGAAGTTCTCCCCCAGGACGACCTCCCCCTCCTGCTCGGCCCCGAAGCGGCTCTCAGCCCGCCGGAGGGAAAGGGCTCGTGCCACCAGGCCATAGGCCCGCGGGGACGCTTCCGGCAGCTCGAAACTCGGCACCGCGGGAAGGAGGCGTTGCTGCGCCCCGGCGCGGGTTGAGCACAGCAGCGCGGTCACGCCGAGCCCCAGGAGAGCTCGGATGCTTGACATTGGGTTTCCGTGTCGGGATTATGAGCGGGCCACGGCCACGAATTCGGCCGGGTGCGCGACAAAATTGCCGGTCCCTCTCCGGCAGCGCAATGGCGCCCGCGCGTTCACCCCATCAGGAGCGGTGCATGATGTTGTGGAGTTGGATCTTGGGTGCGTCGCTCGCCGGCGGTCTCGGCGACACCCCACCGGCGCCGTCAGTTCGAGTCACGGTGGACTCGTCTCGTCACGAGCTTACGGTTACCACCGGACCCTTCGACCTGCCGAACATGCCGCCCATGGAGGATCATGCCATGATGGATCTCGGCATGTCCCATGACACCCGGCTCCAGCGCTTCGAGTGGCCGGTGAACGGGTGGTTTCGCGGTTTCCGGGTCGAGCTCGTTGACGGCCAAGGCACCCCGGTCCCGCCCCACGTCATGCACCACATGATCATGGTGAACTTCAGTCGTCGCCAGCTGCTCTATTCCGCCGCTGAACGTCTGATGGGGACCGGTACTGAGACGGGGGAGGTGAGCGTCCCGAAGACCATCGGCGTACCGATGAAGCCGGGAATGAAGCTGGGCATGTACGTGGCCTGGCACAACGACACCGGCAAGGACCTCACGGGGGTGCACCTGAAGTTGATCATGCTGTGGACGCCGCAGAACCAGAATCCGCCGCCGGTGAACGCGCTACCAATTTATATGGACGTGAACCTCACGGTCGGCGGCCACAACACCTTCGATGTGCCGCCCGGCAAATCATCGAAAGCCTATGAGTTTACCCTTCCGGTCGGCGGACGGCTTCTGGGGGTGGGCGGGCACATGCACGATTACGGCAGCGGCGTGCGGCTGGAGGACGCTGAGACCGGCAAGGTGTTGACTCAGGTCCAGGCGGAGCGGGATTCGGTGGGCAAGCTGGTGAAGGTGTCCCGCAAGCTGTTTGGGGTCAGCGGCAAAGGTCTTCGCCTGAAACCGAATCACCGCTACCGGGTGGTGGGTGAATACGACAACCCGACGGGAGAGCTGCGGGTGAAGGGCGCCATGGCCAGCATGGTAGGACTCTTCGTTCCCGATGACATGAAGCGTTGGCCGCAGATAGACCCACGGGATGCCACCTATCAGCGTGACCTGGCCTCACTCGACGTGCGGGGAGCCGAAAGCGAGTCTATGGCAGAGCACCAGCATGGGGGGCACGCGGGGTCGCCGGTGAGCCACGAAGCTCATGAGCCCGAGGCTCACGATGTACCCAGCAGCCCACATACCGGCCACGACAGCCACGAATAGCGTTACCGGACGACCCGTCTGACCCCTACCCATCGCTTGTACCACCAGCGTCCGTAGGGGTCCTCCGCACTCAGCGTACTCACCTGGACGCCTCGGGTGGCGCTGTGTATGAAGCGCCCGCCTCCGATATAAAGTCCCACGTGGGTCACCCGACCACCCCGATTGGAAAAGGTCAGGATATCGGCGGGGGCAAGTCGCTTCAGCTCCCGGTCGATCTTCCTGCCCTCGCGCGCCTGGTCGGTGCTGCGGCGCGGCAGCGCGACGCCGTGCCTCCTGTAGGCGTATTGAATCAGCCCGGAGCAATCGAATCCCTCGCCATCGGCCCCGGTGCCCCCGTAGGTGTAGGGACGCCCCATTGCCTCCGTGGCAGTCGCAATGATTGAGTCGGCCAGCGTCTCCGGCTCGGGCAGTACGCCGGCACCGGGTGGCGACGACTTCGTTCCGGTCTCTGGCAGAACCAATGTTCCGGGCGGCTGAGTTCGCGGGCGTTCCTGGTCCGGAGGTGGGGCCCCTCGCCCCAGGTGGATCGCCATCCCAAGGCTCAGCTCCACCCCTTGCTCCCCGGTCAGCGACATCCCCCGCCATCGCCCCTCGGCACCGATGGACATGAACGAAACGGGGAACACGTCGTATCCGGCACCGGCCGACCACGAGCCCCAGAAATCGGAGAAGTCGTCCGAGCTCCCCGATCCGAGTCCGCCACTCAGCCCGGCCACTAGATACGGACCCTCGTTCCCGGAGCGAAACGCCGTCAGATCGGTGCCGAGCCCCGCCAGCGTACCCAATCCGCCTACCCGACGAAGCACATCACCGTGGAGCTGCACCCTGAAGGCGCCGCGGAGCGGGCGGGTGACCCCAAGCCGGTACGAGGTCCAGCCAGTCGAATCGAGGAGCCGCCCGATGGTGACCTCGGCTTCCTGGGCTTGCAGCTGAAGGGCGAGCCCGGCGCACGATCCCAGCGCCATTGCGAGGGTGACCGCCATCCGGCAGGCGCCGACTGGTCGGCCGATCACGGCGCCGCCCCCGAGCGCTCCCGGACCGGACGCCCGCTTCGGAGATCCACCCGGTAGGGGTCGCCCGGAGCGCAGTGAGTCCAGAGCGTAGCTCTCATAGTCGAGTCGTTGACGAGAAGCGGAGGGGAACCGGTATACAACAAGGGCACCTGCACCCGTTTGCCGCCCTGGCGGATCTCGAGACCGCGTTCCACACATTCCTGGCCGTCGGCCCCGGTCGACGCGCGGGCGAGCGTGTACCAGATCTCCACCCCCGCGGCGCTGGTCAGCACCAGGGAATCAGAGGGCCGAACACGGGCGACACTGTCGGCGGCTATGGGGAACTCCGCCTTCGATCCACCACAGGCGAGAACGGCGGCGAGTGCAAAGTGCCAGCCCCGCTCGTGTATCAAGTACGACCCGCCGGATCCGAATGCGACGGCTCGGGCGGGGCTTCGTCGAGCGTCGTGGCTTCGTCGATGGCCGCCGCGATGTCCGTGGTGTCGGGGGTGCCGTCCGCCGTCACCGCCAGCACCTCGCGGATTTCGGGCGAACGCCGGAGGAAACGCAGCCAGGCAATCAGGCATGCGAAGCCGGCGAGCCCGCCGCACACCGCGGTGACGGCCAGCCCCCGAACCGGGTCGTCGAGCTTGAGAGCAAGCAGCGCTCCCGCAACTGCCCCGAAAAAAGAAGCTGCCCACGCCAGAAACGGCGTGAGCAGCCACCCGAAGATGCGAAAGAGAAGACGGACCCAGCGCATCGCTTAGGGGTGACGCTTCCTCAGGCCCGAGAGAGCGGTTGCCAGGGCGAGCCCGGGCAGGAACGCGACCCCGAAGGTGGCCAACGTCCACCGTGCTCCCGGGAACCCGAGCAGAACGGCGGCTGCCGCAATGATCACCGTGGCGGCCACGGCGGTCAGGAAGCCGACCAGCGGCGCCGGGCGTCCGTCCCGCACAGTCTGATTGGCGAGGATCCAGGCACCCATCCACGGAATGAACGTGCCCACCATCCACCAGACCGGATGATACCACCAGTTGCTGCCGCCCCCGACCTCGTACCAGCGGTGACTGTAGGTGCCGATGTTTTGCAGCAACGCGACATCCACCAGGAGAAAGACCCCAGCGCCTGCCAGACCGATTCCAGCCGCTCCGGCAATCCCCTCGATGGTACGCGGCCTGGTCCACAGGCCCGGCAGCATACTGACGGCGGCGAGTCCGGCGACCAGCACGACGCCCCCCACAATCAATTCCGGTATGCCGGTGAGGAACCGCGATGCAAGGGAGAACAATAAGACGGCGATACTCTCCAGCAGCCCCAGCTTGACGGCACCCTGCACGATCATCGGGACTCTGGTAAGGTCGTACTCGCCCTTCAGTTCTGCCGTCGAAGTCATGCAATCTCCACGAGAGGATGTTGACTCCCAAGTATACCGGAACCCGCCATCGGGGGCCAAGGGCCCGGGTCAGATACCCCAGGCCAGCACCACCACCAGATCGGTGAGCGCCCAGGCGCCGAGCGCCTGGTACATCCCGCGCTGGTGCTCCCGCTCGTTCATCCTGCGGTAGCGCAGCAGCCATGCAGTCAGAAGCATTCCCCAGACCAGGGCGGACCCAGCAAGTGCCGCCCAGCGGACCGTACTCCCCTGTCCCCATCCGGCGCGCACGCCGGCCAGGGCAAACAAGGCGAACGCGGCCGCGGCCGCGGCCAGAGCGGCCCACAGGCTTCTCCGCACCCCAAGCATCAGCGCGAGGGTGCGATCGCCGCGGCGACGGTCCTCCTCCAGCTGGTAGATCTGGGTGAGTGGATACAGGGCGGCGAAAAGGGGGCAAAAGGCCAGCAACACCAATCCGTGGGCCTGATCCAGGGGAACCCCGGTGGCGGCCCAGCCGGCATACGGCGTCAGGGTGCCAAAACCCCACATGTTGATCACCCAGTCGGCCCCGGGCACGGCCTTCAGGCGAAACGGAGGCGCGGAGTAGAGCACCGAGAGGCCGAGGCACACAGCATACGCGGCTCGATACCCCGCGGGGAGGAGCAAGGCGCCCAGCAGGCCCAGCAGCATGAGGCAGAAGCCGAAGGTCGCCAGGTACACCGGTGGAGGCGGGGGTCGCTTGAGATAGGCGACGTCGCCTTCGTCGCGGTCATACGCGCTGTTGAGCGCGAGGGTCCCGCCGTTGAGGCACACAACCCAAAGGCCGAGGCCGAGTAGCGCCGACCCGAGCCGTTCCCCGCGCTGAACGCCGTCGAGACCGACTGCGAGGACGTAGCCCACCAGCGTGTGCGCGGCCATGATCGGCCACTCCGCCGGCCGGGTATGGAGCAGATAGTCGAAGCGGGAGCCGAGCAAGCGATACCCTGCTCCGCGCGCCGATGTCACCACTCGAGGCCGAGATGACCGGCGGCGATGCGCAGTCCGCGCAGGGTGAGATCGGGATCGGTCAGCTCGATGGTGGTGGTCAGGGGGGCGATGACAGCGGCGAGACCGCCGGTTGCAACCACGCGAGGGTTCCCTCCGCCGGGCCATTCCGCGGTGATCCGTCGCACCATTCCATCCACGGCATCCGCGGCCCCGAAGAGTACCCCGGCCTGAATGCATTCCTCGGTTCGGCGGCCGATGACCCGGGTGGGGGCCTTGAGCTCGGTGGCAGGCAGCTTGGCCGCCCGCCGGGTGAGCTGATCAGCAGAGGTCCGGAGGCCCGGCATGATCGCTCCGCCGATGAAACGAGAGTCCGCCGTGACGCAGTCGAAGGTCGTGGCTGTGCCGAAGTCCACGACCAGGCTGTCGGCGTGAAACAGCTCGACGGCGGCAAGCACGTTCACGATCCGGTCGGCGCCCACAGTCAACGGCTCGTCCACATCCAGAGTGACGGGGAGCGGCGATCTGGCATCCACCGCCACCCCGGTGCAGCCGCTGGACAGCGCCACGCCCTCGACCACGCTCTGGGTCGTTGCCGGTGCCACCGAGGCGAAGCAAACGGCCCGGACCTCATTGGGCGAGTGACCGGCCTGCACCAGAAATCCCCCGATCGCGCTGCTCCATTCGTCCGGCGTGCGATCCGGGTTGGTGGTCAGGCGCCAGTGTGCGTCCAGGTCACGACCCCGAAAGAGGCCAACGGTGATTTCCGTGTTCCCGATATCCAGGGTCAGCAGCATGAGCGAAGTTACCGGCTATGAGTGACAGCAGCCATTTCCACGGTGCCGCTCCGCAGCGACACGTCCGATCCGGCGGCGGTTCGCACCAGCAACGCCCCATCCTCTCCGACACCGGTCACCCTTCCCGCCGCCGGCTCGCGGATGGCCCGGCCCCGGAGCCAATCGCGCCGGCCGAACCGGTCCAGCTCCGGCGGGGAGAGCCGGCCGGCCCCGAGGTCGAGCGCCCGGAGAGCCGCCAGGACCGGGCGGGCAACCTCCTCAACCGTAATCTGGGGCGCCAGCCCAGAGAGCGACACGGCCACGCGGCCGAGCTCTTCCGGGACGCGGTTCCGGACGTTCATCCCGACGCCGATTGCCACCCAGCCGAGCGCGTCTCCCTGCCAGCGGGCCTCACACAGCACACCGCCAAGCTTGCGGCCTTCGAGCATGAGATCGTTGGGCCATTTCAGCTGCACCGGCTTCGGCACCAGGGACTGGATAGCCTCGGCTACCGCGAGTCCTGTCCGGAGACTGATGACCTCGAGACCCTCTACTGCCGGCGGCTTGAGCACCACGCTCACCCACAAACCTCCGACTGGCGAGTGCCAGGTCCGTCCGCGCGAGCCGCGCCCCTCGAGCTGCTCACCCGCGATCACCGCCGTTCCCGGGACGGCTCCGTCCGCCGCGAGCTGATGGATGACGTCCATCGTCGAGCTGACCCGATCGAAATAGTGCAACTTCATCACTGACAACCCATGGTCTCACTCGCGCCACGCACCCGAAGCTGGTGATCCGGCGCTCCGATGTCTTCCGCGGCGGCGAGGAAGCTCCTTATGCGCATGTCACCCTCTCGTCAGCAACAGCGCGGCCCCGAAGGCGATACGGTACCAGGCGAACACGCTGAAGCTGTGGCCGGACACGTAGGAGAGAAACGCCTTGACCACGACCAGCGCGGAGATGAAAGAAACGATGAAGCCGACGGCAAACAGCGGTATGTCACTCGGCGCAAGCAACGACCAGCTCTTGAGGAGGTCATAGAGCGTAGCCGCGAACATGACTGGTATCGCCAGGAAGAAGGAGAACTCGGTGGCGGCAATCCGTGACAGACCCAGGCTGTATCCTCCCATGATGGTGGCGCCCGATCGCGACACTCCAGGGATCAGCGAGAGCACCTGAGCCAGCCCGATCCCGAACGCGGTTCGGGGCGGCACCTCGCTCACGTCCCGTACTCCCGGGACTGGCGCCAACCGCTCGATGAGCAGGATGAGGAGTCCCCCGGCCACCAGTGCGATGGCGACGACCGTGGGGTTGAATAGCCGGTCCTTGATCCAGCCGTGGAAAAGAAAGCCGATAATCGCAGCCGGGAGAAAGGCGATGATGAGGTTTATCACAAACCGGCGGCTGGTGGGATCCTGCCGGGCCGCGGACACCGTGCGCCAGAGCCGAGCCCGATAGAGCCAGACAATAGCCAGGATGGCGCCCAGCTGAATGAAGACGTCGAAGGTCTTGGCCCGCTCGTCCACCAGGCCAAGCCAATTGCTCACCACGATGAGGTGGCCGGTGGACGAGACGGGGATGAACTCCGTCGCCCCCTCCACCAGACCGAGTATGGCGCCTTTCAGCAGCAGCTCAGGCGACACGGGTCAGCCTCAAGCGAGCACTTCCTTGTAATACGCATCGTACAAGGGGACGATCCGGTCGGCCGAGAACTGTTGTGCCTTGGCAATCGCCGCCGACCGCATGGCGCCGTGCCGTTCGGGATCGCGCAGCAGCTCGACCGCCCGGCGCCCCATGGCCTCGACCGAGCCAACCGGCTCGAGGATCCCGTTGACCCCGTCGTCGATCACCTCGGGCAGCCCGCCGGCCCGGCTGGCCACTACCGGCGATCCGCAGGCCATCGCCTCGAGCGCCGCCAGTCCGAATGACTCCGTCTGTGAGGGCAGGATGAAGAGGTCGCTGGCCTGAAGCAGCGAGGCCACGGAATCCAGCCGGCCCAGAAACCGGACGTCGTCGGTGACGGCGAGGTCGCGGGCCTCGTTCTCCGCGTCCATCCGCTCCGGCCCGTCGCCGATCATCACGAGCGTCGCAGGCATGGCCCGGCGGATCCGGGCGAACACCCGCACCACATCCTTGACCCGCTTCACCTCGCGGAAGTTGGAGACGTGGGTGATCACCTTGTGGCCCTCGGGCGCTACCGTGCCCCGGCATCCGGGATCGCCGGGACGATACTCCTGGAGGTTGACGAAGTTCGGCACCACCCGCACATCGCAGCTGCCGCAGCCGAAGGCCCGGTAGGTCTCATCCCGGAGGTAGTTCGAGACGGCGGTGACGCCGTCGGACTGCTCAATGGAAAACTTGGTGATGGCGTAGAAGCTCGACTCCTGCCCTACCAGCGTGATATCGGTGCCGTGCAGGGTCGTGATCACCTTGAGCGACCGCTCACCCTTCAGCATCTCGCGAGCCAGGTAGGCCGTGGTGGCATGAGGGATCGCATAATGAACATGCAGCAGCTCGAGCTCTTCACGCAGCACCACCTCGTGCTGCTTCGAGGCGAGTGCCAGGGTATAGGGGAAATGATCGAACAGCGGATAGCGCCCCATCCGGGTCTCGACCTGATGGAAGAAGACCCGCTCGCTGTATCCCCGAAGCCGGAACGGCGAGTCGTAGGTGATGAAGTGCACTTCGTGGCCACGGCGGGCGAGCTCGAGGCCCAGCTCGGTGGCCACGGCGCCGGAACCGCCGTAGGTGGGATAGCAGGTGATGCCGATTTTCATGAAGGCTATTGGCTGTTGGCTAAGTCGGATAGGAGCCTGAGGGACGGATAAAGAACGGCATCGGAAGGCAGCCAATAGCCCATCGCGCGTCGGCCATACCTCATGGTCTCATCTCCCATAGACTCGCTATCTCCGCCGCCAGCTTCTCCGGAGGCCGGGTGGCGTCCAGCGTGATGACTCGCCCTGCAAGCTGATGCCGAAACCAGGTCTCCTGCCGCTTGGCATACTGCCGCGTCCCCACCGCGATCGCACCCGCCACGGACTCTCGCGTGCGGGCCCATGGAGATACTCCACCGCCTCCCGGATGCCGATTCCGTCCAGACCAGGCGTCTTGGGCCCGTGCCCCTCGGTCAGCACCGACGCCACCTCTTCAATCACCCCTCGCCGGACCATCTCCTCGGCTCGCCGCGCAATCCGCTGGTGCAGCACCGGCCGGGGCACGGTGAGAACAATGTACCATGGGTCCAGCGATCCCTGGGCCTGCGCAGCCTGCTGCCAGTAGGAGAGCGGCCGCCCGCTGAGGAGCGCCACTTCGATTGCCCGGGCGGCCCGCTGCCTGCCGCCACCCCGGAAGCCCGGGTCGAGTCGCGCCGCCCAGCGAAGCAGCTCGATCGGCTCCAGCCGGGCAGTCCATGCGTCGAGCGATCGTCGGCTGCCGGCATCGAGCACCGGCTCGGCAAAGAGTCCCTCGGCCAGCGCGCGGACATAGAGCCCGGTGCCACCCACCACCACCGGGAGCTTGCCCCGGCTCCGGATCTCATCCAGCCAGCACACGCCGTCTCGCGCGAAATGACCGGCGCTGTATCGCGCCCCCGGGATCGACCAGATCCAGGCCGTGGTGCGGCACCCGGGCTCGTTCCTTCCGGCTGGGCTTGGCGGTGCCGATGTCCAGGCGGCGATAGACCTGGCGGGAGTCGGCGGAAATGACTTCGAGAGGCCAGTGCGCGGCAAGCGCCATCGCTACCGCGGTTTTACCGACGGCTGTCGGGCCGACCAGCACCGGTACCCTAGCGCCGGCCAAACCGGCGCTCCAACTCCTCCCGGGGAAGCTGCACGATGGTCGAGCGGCCGTGCACGTCGTGCGGCGGCAGGTCGGTGGCAAACAGGCGGAGGAGCAGCTCCCGCATCTCCCGCTGGTCGAGACGCTGCCCCGCCTTCACGGCGGCTCGGCAGGCGTAGGTCGCGGCGAATCGCTCCAGCCGATTGGACCAGCCACCGAACCGCCCACGGGCGAGGTCGGCGATCATCTCCCGGAAACAGGCCGCGGCATCGAAGCGCGGATGTGGGGTGGGTACGGCATGCACCACCACCGCGCGTCCGCCGAAGGCGTCGGCCTCGAACCCGACTCGCCGCAGGTCCTCACCGTGCGACTCGAAGGCATCGAGTTCCTCATCGGTCAGATCCAGGGTGAGCGGAAGCAGGAGCCGTTGCGCGGGCGCCCCGACACCGCGGAGCTGAGACCATGACCGCTTCGTAGAGAACCCGCTCGTGCGCCGAATGCTGATCCACGATGATCACGCCATCGGGACCCTCGTACATGATGTAGCTGTCGAACATCTGGACCACCGGCACCTCGAAGCCAGCCGGCAGCTCGACTCCCTGGTTACCCGAAAGTGGCGGAGCGTCCGGTGCGAACAGCTGGCCTGGGTCGAGCAGCGAGCGGAACGGATCGGGCAACTGTCCACCTCCGCCGCCCACCGGAAGCGGCCGCCAGTCGCCGACCGGGGCGGCCGCCACCAGCGCACCGAGGGCGGAGCGCACCGCCTCCTCGACGGCGCGTTCCACGCCTATGCCGGTCACGGAAGCGCACCTCGAGCTTGGCGGGGTGGACGTTGACGTCGACATCTTCGGCGGCAACCTGAATGCGGAGATAGAGGGAGGGGCGGTCACCGGGGTGGATCGCGGCGCGATAGCCTGCCTCGGCCGCACGAACGAGGAAAGGATCCTTGAAGGGACGGCCGTTGACGAATAGCTGGGTCCGTCGCCCCGTCGGCTGCGCGTCACCGGGCCGCTGCACATAGCCGTTGACCCGGAACACCAGCGGCGTATTCCACCGGCACCAGGGTTCCTGCGAGGTCCCGGCCCCAGACCGAGGCGAGCCGCTCGGCCGGATCCTGACCGGCCGGCACCGTGAGGCGGCAGGTGCCGTCAACGGACAGCTCGAAGCCGGTCTCAGGATGCGCCAGGGCCAGCGTGGAGACGGCTTCGTGGGCGGCACGAGTCTCACTTGCCGCGGATCGAAGAAATTTCCGCCGGGCCGGCGTGTTGAAGAAGAGACCTCGGATCGTGACGCTGGTTCCCCGCTGCCGTGCCGCGGGCACGACTCGTTCCAGTCGCCCTCCGACCACGGTGAGTTCCGATCCTTCGCCTTCGCCATCGTGGGTGGTCAGCGCGAGCGGGACACCGATGCGATCGCGGGAAGCGCCTCGCCTCGGAAACCGAAGGTGGCTACTCCCACCAGGTCGGCCGCGCTGCGGACCTTGCTGGTGGCATGCCGGTCGAGGGCCAGCACGGCATCCTCCCGCCCCATGCCGGTGCCGTCGTCGCTGACCTCGATCAAGCACCTTGCCGCCGTTGCTCCAACTCCACCCGCACATGACGGGCGCCGGCGTCGAGCGAGTTCTCGACCAGCTCCTTGACCACGGACGCGGGTCGCTCGACCACCTCGCCGGCCGCGATCTGGTCGGCGACAGCATCGGGCAGGATTGCAATGCGGCGGGACATCGCGGAAATCTATCCGCCGATCGTCGCGATGGCGTCCGCCGCCACCCACCCTTCTCGCGAGCCTGCCACGCGCACCAGGACCCAGCCACGATCGTTCCGCAGAATCTGTACGGCGCCTCCTGCCTCGATCGGCCCTAGCGCCGGTGCGCGGCCGTGGGGCGAGAGCCGCAGCGTGGTCTGATCGAGGACGATGCCGATCGGCCGGCGGTACCAGGCTCGAAGACCGAAACCAGCCGCCGTGGCTGCAGCCGCGAAGGCCAGCAGGACAGCCCAGCGGTCGCGCTGCCGGGGCCGCAGCACCCATCCGATCCAGCCTGCCAGCCAGCCCAGCACGCCGAGCAGCAAGAGCTCGTCGGGTGTCACCGGAGGTGACCAGGTCCAGCGGGCGGAGGCGGCATCGGGCGCCGGTGTGAGTCGCAGGGCACGGCGGATAGTGGCCTCGCGCGGCTGGAGCCGTTTGGCCCGCTGCCAGGCGGCGGCCGCGTGACCGGTGGAGCCCAGGCGGTAGTAGGCGGCACCAAGATCGTACCAGTGGGCGGCGACCGTCGGCTCGACCTCGGCCCGTCGCGCGAACCCCTCCGCTGCCGCCCGCAATGAGCCGGACTCGTACAGCTGCTCGGGGGGAGGAGACTGCGCAGCCAGCCTTCCCGTAACCAGACAAAGAAGCAGTCCAGCGACGGCGCCCCGACCGCGCCAACCTCGGAGCGATCCGCCGAGCCGATCCATCAATTCCTGCACTTCGGCGACGAGTGCGGCATCCTCCTCGGAGGTTTTCCCCGGACCGTAGCGCCGCGCGAGGAGCTGCTCCCGTGCCGCGGCCAGCCTCCAGGCGGTGTCGGCGTCACCCCCGGCCGCGCGCACCGCGGCAGCGAGGCCGGTCCGGGAACGATGGTCCCGGTCCGGCACCAGACTCCGCACCACCGCATCCAGCTCCTCCTCAACCCCGCGCAGTCCTGCCGGGGGCGGCACCGGGCGCCGACGACGGCGGGGCCGCCAGCCGCGGCCAAACACAAGGAGTGGGGGCAGCAACAGCAATGCTGCCCAGCCCCAGTCCGGAATCACCTGGGCCACGCGTCGCGTGAGTGCAGGAGACCCGCTGGGCATGAGCGCCGGCGGCAGTGCCGTCGAACTGGCGGACTCCCCACCCTTCGCCACCGGCAGTGTGGCGGCCCCGGCACCGGCTGAGCGATACGATCCCGCAGCCAAATCGAAATACGAATAGTTCGACCGGCGGCAGGGTGAGCGGACCGATCGAATCAGGCACCACCAGATACCTGAAGCTCTTTACTCCGCCCACCTGGCCGTCGACCGTCGTGACCTGTTCATCCACCCGGTCGGCGTAGGCGCGAGCGGTCCGGGGCCATCGGATCGCTGGAGGCGGCCAGAGCGCCGAGTTACCCACGCCGGAAAGCACCAGCTCGACCGCTACGCCTTCGCCCGGGTGTGCCGTTGGAGGCGTGATCCGACGCTCCACCCGCAGTCCCGAGCCGACCGCGCCATTGAAGTCGGCCGGGCGACCCTCGCTCGGCAGCGGCCGCACCGTGAGGATCTCGGGCAGGCTGGTCAGCGCGAAGCGTTCCTCCTGGCTGAAAAACTGGAGGGCAAGCGGCGTGCTGTACTTCAACATGGCACGCGGGACCGGCAATGGTTCCGGCGACCAGAGGAAACACGACCTGGTGGGCCACGAAGAGATCGTACGCGATCCCGCCGATGGTGCGGGTGACCGCAATGCCGGACGGTGTGGCCTGCGGATAGCTCCACACCCCGTCGATCACCGGTGGCTGCAGCGTTGGCGGTCGGCGGAGCTGCATTCGCAGGTCGCGAGGAAACCATGCGGCCGTAACGACATCGACCTGTTCGCCGACCCGGACGGTGTCGGCCGACACGACCAGCGTCTACCGCGGCTTTGCCTCGTGGCGGCGGAGGAGTGCGTTCCAGCAGGCTCCGCAGCCTGGGGTTCAGCGCCGTGGCCGCCACCGCGGCGCTGGGCTCGACCTCGACGACAATCGCTGCCGCCTCGGTCATCTCGCGTCCCTGAGTCGCGCGCACTGGGCCAACCTGCCAGCGACCCGGGCGCAGGGCCCGAAGGCGGATCTCCAGGACCGTGGTGCGAATCGCGCTCCCGGAGAGCGACACTTCGGTCCGCTCGCTGCGGGAGACGATCTCAAACCCGTTCAAGGGTGCCAGGATCAGGCTCATCGGCTCCGAGGACTGGCTCACCGCGCGGGCGGTGTATACCAGCTCGTCTCCCACCGCCACTCTATCGTGGTCAACCGACACGTGGAGCTCGGGTGGCCCCAGCCGCAGTAGCAGCAGCAGGATGAGGGTGATCACCAGTCTTTCACTCCACCACCGGAGCTGCCCTTGAGCCGGCGCTGCTGGTCCGACCGGGTCTCCCGCTCGCGACGCTCCATCGAGTTGAGGATCTGTTCTGCCTGGCTGCGACTCAGCTCCTGGTCTTGGGCTCAGGGCGCGAGGGCTCCGGCGATTGTGAGCCACCGCCGCCGCCACCCGCGGGGGCGTCCGCCCGCCGCCCCCGCCGCCTCCGGCCGGCGGGGGGCGGCGGCGCTCGGCCAGCTCGAGATTCCACTTGGCGCGAGCGGACGACGGTTGCAGCAGCAGGGCTTCACGCAGCCGCTCAGCGGCCTGATCGAGGTGCTCATTGCGCTTGGTCGTGTCGGCCGCCGCCGCCAGCAGACCGGCCACGCCGAGATTGTAGAGCGCGCGGTACCGGAGGTCGGGATCGAGCGATTTGGCGGCTTCGGTCAGGGCGCCCTGGGCGACCGCGAACCGCCGCGCATCCAGCGCCGCGGTGCCCGCGTTGTAGAAGCCGGTGTCTCGCGCGCTCCCCTGCCGCCTCCGCAAGAAGGCCGCGGCCGCGGCAGCGGGATCGCCCGCGTCCATCGCGCGGCTGCCCGCGGCGGACGCTGCGCCAGCGCCGATGCCGACCACAGCACAGGCCCGCCGAGGCTGACCAACGCCGGACCCGGGTCGCGCAATTGTGTAGCCGGACAGCAGGAGGCCGGCGGCCAGCACCGGAATCCACGCGCGCGGCACCAGGTCATTGGTTCGAGTGTCCGAGGTGGGACTACGTTTCATGGCGGCCACCACGTCGCGCACCGCTCCGGCCTGATCGGCTAGCTCGCTCGGGCACCAGCGTCCCTTCCGCCGCCTCCACCAGGGCGCGCAGCACATCGTCTCGCCGCTGAGTCCGGACCACGTTCCCCGCCTCGTCCTGCTGGTACTCCAGCAAGGTGCCCGAGGAGTCGCGCAGCGGTATTCGAGTCGGTAATGCGCGTCCCTGCGCCACGACGATCAGGCGCACGCCCTCGTCCTGGAGCGCCTCCGCCGCCGCGATTGCCTCCGGCAGGGTGTCGTGCGCTTCGCCGTCGGTGAAGAGCACAAGCACGCGATCGGCGGCATCGGTGGCGGCGCCGAGGAGCTGGGCGCCCTGGGTGAGAACCGCGGTGAGGCTGGTACCCCCTTCGCTGGCGAGATCGGGATCCAGCGCATCGAGGTACATCCGGATGGCCCCGCCATCCACGGTGAGTGGAGCGAGGATGTAACTCCTCCCGGCAAACGCGATCATCCCCAGCCGATCGCCTTCGAGATCCTGAATCAGACGGCGCGCTTCCCGCGCGGCCCGCAGCAGGCGGCTCGGGGCCACGTCCTCCGCCAGCATCGAGCGGCTGATATCCAGGGCAAAAACCAGGCTGAGCGCTCGGGTCTCGGTCTTGACCTCGGTGCGGCCGGAGCGCGGTCCAGCCAGCCCGATGCCAGCCAGGAGGGCCGCGACACCGACTACGGCCGGGGCCCATCCCCCACGAGCCCGCGCGATCCGGCCCAGCGAAGGGGACCACCGGCGGGCCAACTGCACGCGGCGGCGACGCGCGAGCCAGGCGGCGCATCCGAACGCCACTGCGAGCACCGGAGCAAGGAAGAGAACCAGCGGCGAATCGAAGGTCATGGAACCCGCACCACCAGGGTGGCGGCGAGCAGAAGCTCGAGTGCCAGGGCCCCGAGTCCAAGCAGGATCAGGGGCCGGGTCGTCTCATCGTATCGGGTGTAGCGGGTGATCTGGATCGGCGTCTTCTCCAGCGCATCGATCTGGCGGAAGATTCGGCTCAACGCCTCGCTGTCCTTGGCTCTGAAATACCGGCCACCGGTCTTCTGGGCGATTTCCTGGAGCAGTGGCTCGTCAATGCGCACCGGCAGCAGCTCGTAGCGAAAGCCGCCCAGGCCGCGACCGGTAGGAATGGGCGCCTCCCCGATCGTGCCCACGCCGATGGTGTACACCTTGATGCCGAACGCAGCGGCAGTTGCCGCCGCGGTCCGCGGATCGATCAGTCCCTTGTTGTTCTCGCCGTCGGTCAGCAGGAGGATCACCTTGGACTTGTCGGGCGCGCGGCGCAGCCGGTTCACGGCCGTGGCCAGCCCGCTACCGATTGCCGTCCCGTCTTCCAGGCTGCCGATCTTGAGGTCCATCACCGCTTGTTCGATGACGGGATAGTCCAGCGTCACCGGCACCTGAGTGAGCGCCTCGCCGGCAAACGCCACCAAACCGATCCGGTCGGCGCTCCGCCCGCGGATGAACCCGACCGCCTGCCGCTTGGCCACTTCCAGGCGATTGGATGGCGCGAAGTCCTCGGCGAGCATGCTGCTGGAGATGTCGATCGTGATGACGATCGCGATGCCCTCCTTTTTCACCTCCACCATGTCGCCACCAATCCGCGGGCCGGCGGCAGCGATTACCAGCCCGATCAGCGCCAGGGCCCGGAGCGCCGGAGGGAGCATCACCCACCACCGCCGTCTCACCGCTTCCGCCGGAAGGGTGACGTCGCTGTACTTGGCTGCGGGGCTTACACCCTTGCGGCGCCGCCACCACCAGAAGGCGAGCGCCAGCAGGAGCAACACCAGGAGCCAGGGGCGGGCAAAACTCATGCGGCCTCTCGGAGCAGACGGTCGCGCATCTCCAGAGTCGCCTGGGAAAGCCTCAGCACCTCGGAGGATGGGACCAGGCCAAACCGCACGTCATCCAACGCCCGGAGCAGGTCACCCAGTTCCTCCAGCGGCCATTCGGGCCGCGCGGCGGCGATCTGGGCCAGGACTCGCTCGGTGTCCAGGCCGGGATGCGCGGAGGCGACGCGCTGCTCCATTGCCGCCCGGAGCCGGGCCGCGGCGACGTTCGCGACCGCGCGGTATTCGCCGGCATCGGCCCACCGGGCCAGCGGAGCCTG
Organism: uncultured Gemmatimonadales bacterium; assembly: GCA_963742755.1. Classification (GTDB taxonomy): domain Bacteria; phylum Gemmatimonadota; class Gemmatimonadetes; order Gemmatimonadales; family GWC2-71-9; genus CAVVWJ01. Next base: position 101,458 of record CAVUMU010000005.1, on the reverse strand, counting down.
TAGCGCGTCGGGTCGCTGCGGAGGAGGCTGCGTGCGAGCCGGCTTGCCGCGCCTCCTCCACCAGAGGTGGAGCGGCAGCAGCAGGATCGCAGCCGCGAGCCAGAGACCCAGTACCGGAGCCAGGCTGACCACTCGCCGGGTGACGAGGGCGGCGGGAGGCTGGGGCGTCAGAGATGAATCTTGTGATACTCGAGGCAGGACGCTCCTGATCTCGACATTCACCCGCGTCGCTGCCAGCGAGTCGACGGTCCCGCCGGGTCCGAGGAGGAGCGGGCCGGGGAGATCGATGGTGTGTTGTCCCGGCCGCCACAGAACTACGGGATATGTGATCCTGGCCGAGTCTCCGGTCATCACCACCTGCCCCCGCCCGAGCAGCTCGATCGGATCACCCGGCTCCCAGTCAGTGGCACGGACGGCGTACCCGGGCGGGACTCGCACTGTTCGGCTGAGCCACACCGTGTCGCCCACGCTCGGTGCCGCGCTCTGTAGGAGGAGGCTGGCGGCCAGCAGTGCGATCACGCGCGATTGATCCGGCGGGCGCGCCGGGCAAAGGCGCGACGCAACGGGATTGAGTAATCCCGTCCGGTCTCCAGCCGGACGTGGTCGGCCCCCGATGCGGCGAGGGCCCGGGCTCGATCCTCTCGACGACGCTCGGCCAGCATGGCGACCCGGGCCCGCACTTCCCTGCTCCCGGTGTCCACCAGCACCCGGCGCTCTGACTCGGCATCTACGATCTCGATCCACCCGGACTCCGGCAGGTGGTGCTCCCGTGGATCGTCCACCGTGATGGCCACCACGTCGTGGCGCGCGCCGAGCCGACGCAGCGGGCGTTCCCACCCTTCGGCGATGAAATCGGAGAGCACCACGACGATGCTCCGATGCCGCAGCACCCGGCTGGCATAGGAGAGACTGGCTCCCAGATTGGTGCGCCGGCCCAATGGTTGAAACGCTACCAGGTCGCGGATCACCCGCAGGGCATGGCGGCGGCCCTTCCGCGGCGGGATCACCCGCTCGACCGTGTCAGAGAAGAGCAACGCTCCCACCCGGTCGTTATGGTGCGCCGCGGCGAGTGCCAGGACCGCGGCGATCTCGACCGAGAGGGCGGCCTTGGTCACCGGCTCACCGAAGCGGGTTGACCCGGACTGATCCACGACCAGCATGACGGTGAGCTCCCGCTCCTCGGTGAAGGTCTTCACGTAGGGACTGGCCAGGCGGGCCGACACGTTCCAATCGATGGAGCGGAAGTCGTCGCCGTGCTCGTAGGCCCGGACCTCGGCGAACTCCATGCCCTGCCCTCGAAAGACCGACCGGTACTCGCCCGCGAACAGCGAGCCCACCAGGCCCCGGGTTCGGAGCTCGATGGCCTTGACCTGCTTCAGGATTTCGGGGGAGATGGGCATGATGGTTAGCAGCGTGACGGTAAACGGTAAACAGTAGACAGTGGACGGGGGATGGGTGGACGGGCCCGTTCACCGTTCACCGTTTACTGTTCCCCGGGTTTCACGGAACCTTCAACGCGCCGAGTACCCGCGTCACCACATCATCGGTCGACACGTCCTCGGCCTCAGCCTCGAACGTCAGGACGATCCGGTGACGCAGCACGTCGGGAGCCAGCGCTCTTACGTCCTCGGGAACCACGTAGGCTCGTTCACGCAGGAAGGCATGCGCTCGCGCCGCCTGAGCCAGCGCAATGGAAGCGCGGGGCGACCCCCCGAAGGCAACCAGCGGCTTGAGGTCGTTGAGGCCCACCAGCCCCGGGTCGCGCGTGGCCCGGATCAGGTCGACGATGTAATCCACCACCTTTTGGTCCATGTACAGGCCGGCGATCGCATTACGGGCGGCCAGGATGTCGTCGGGATCCAGCAGCCGCTCGACGGTAATCTCCTGACCGCCGCTCATCCGCAGCAGGATCTCCTTTTCCTCATCCCGGGTGGGATAGCCGACCCGCACTTTCAGCATGAACCGGTCAAGCTGCGCCTCGGGAAGCGGATAGGTGCCCTCGCTCTCGATCGGGTTCTGGGTGGCGAGCACCATGAAGGGCTCTTGCAGCGGGTAGGTTGCGCCGCCGATGGTCACCTGATGTTCCTGCATCGCCTCCAGCAACGCCGCCTGGACCTTGGCCGGCGCCCGGTTGATCTCGTCAGCCAGGATGATCTGAGCGAACAGCGGGCCCTTCTTGACGTGAAACTCCTGGCTCTTCTGGTTGAAGACCATGGTGCCGATGACGTCGGCCGGCAGGAGATCGGGAGTGAACTGAATGCGGGAAAACGAGGCGTGAATGATTTCCGAGAGAGTCTTGACGGCCAGTGTCTTGGCCAGGCCCGGCACGCCCTCCAGCAGGATATGGCCACCCGTCAGGAGACCCACCAGCAGCCGTTCCACCATGGCGTCCTGCCCCACGATGCGTCGGGACACTTCTTTCAAAATCCGCTGAACCGGCAGCAGCTCCGCGGGTTTGGGGCTCAGCTTGGTGGCGCTCACTTCGCACTCCTCGATGTGGGACGGGGACGCTTACCCGACGCCGGCCCGGGGGGACCGGTTTCAGTGCCCTCCGGAGTGAGATGCACCGCCTTGTAAAGCGCGGCCTCCTCCCGCGGTGTAAGCGGCCGGTACCGGCCCGGCGCGAGATCGCCCAGCCTGACAGGCCCGTACGAGAGCCGCGCCAGCCGCTCAACCTTGAGACCCATGGCCTCGCACCAGCGTCGAACGATCCGGTTGCGCCCCTCTTCCAGCGTGAGATCCAGGATGCTTCGACCGTCTTTGCCAGGCCTGACCCGAACGTCGGTCGGCACCACGGCCCTGCCGTCGATGACGGTCCGCTCCCGTGCCAGCGCCGCGATCTCGGCCGTCGGCTTTCCGTGCACCAGGGCGGTATAGCGGCGGGGAATCCGGTACTTCGGATGAGTCAGGCGATGGACCGCCTCACCATCGGTGGTCAGGATCAGGAGCCCGGTGGTCATGACGTCGAGCCGGCCCACGTAGGTGAGAGCGGCGGGATCAGGGATGAAGTCGAGTACCGTGCGGCGTCCCTCTTCATCGTTGGCCGTGGTGACCACACCGAGCGGCTTGTGGAAGGCGAGCCACCTGCGATCCCGGGTCTTGACCGGCTTCCTGCCGACGGTGATGCGTTGGCGCTCGGGGTCCACTTTCATCCCCAGCGTCGCCGGCTTGCCGTCTACCTTCACCTGCCCATCCTCGATCAGCTTCTCGGCGGCGCGACGCGATGCGACACCGGCCCGCGCCAGCGCACGCTGGAGGCGCATCTCGGTCATGACTCCGCCTCGACATACGCCGCGGCGTCATCCACGCCTTCGGTCGTGGCCAGATGCGGACGCAGGGCGATGGTCAGCTCCTCGGCTTTGGGTAGCTCGGCCAGATCTCGCATCCCCAGGAGCTCCAGGAAGAGCGCCGTCGTCCCGTAGAGGAGCGGGCGTCCCAGGGCTTCGCTCCGGCCGACGACTTCGATGAGGCCTCGCTCCTGCAGCGAGCGCAACACCCCGCCGGCCGAGACCCCGCGAATCTCCTCGATCTCCACCCGTCCCACCGGCTGCCGATACGCGATGACCGCGAGCGTTTCCAGCGTCGCTGCGGTGAGCTTGGGCGCGCGCACCGAGATCTGGGCCCGCTCGATCGCCGCGGCGTGCACCGGCCGGGTCAGGATCTGGTAGCCTCCGGCCAGCTCGACCAGCTCCACACCGTGCTGGTTGAAGTCGTAATGCTCCCGGAGCTGCTCCAGCGCTACCCGCACGTCCGCCGCGCTGGCATCCGGGTCGAGCGTCGCCAATTCCTCGGCCGTGAGAGGCCGGCCGGCGGAGAAAAGCGCGGCCTCAAGCAGCTGGGCGAGGGGACTCACGGGCGATCACCATCGGGCAGAAGGGGGTGGCCTGAACCAGGCGGAGACTTCCGCGCTTGGCCAGCTCCAGCAGAGCCAACAGCGTGGAGAGCACCTCGACGATCGTTGCGCCGGAACCGAGCGCGTCCGACCACCGGATCTCTTCTCTTTCGATGAGAAGGTCTTCGATCCGGCGGGTTGCCGATTCCACATCCAGCGGCCGGGCCACGACGCGGTGCAGTACCGGCGATGGAATTCCGGCAATGACCCGGTCAATTGCGGCGAGCATATCGAACAGGTTGAGCGTGAGCGGCGGAGGCGGAAGCGACGGTGGCGGCGGCAGGTAGCCCCGGGCAAACTGCTCCGCCCGCTTCTCGGCGGCGCGCCCAAGCCAGACCGCAACCTCCCGGATCTGCTGGTACTCCAGCAGCCGCCGCACCAGCTCCGCCCGCGGATCCTCCCAGCCATCCTCCTCGGCTCCGCGCGGCAGCAGCATCTGCGCCTTGAGCCGCACCAGCCGGCTGGCCATGTCGAGATAATCGGCCGCCTGATTGAGGCCGAGCTCGTGGACCGCCTGGAGAAACTGATCGGCGATCCGCGCGATGGGGATGTCGGCAATCTCGAGCTCCTCTTCCCGCAGCAAGTGCAGCAGCAGGTCGAGCGGCCCGGAGAAGGCCTCGAGCTCCACCACGAAGCCCGACCCCACGCCAAAGGCCGGGGTCGGTACCTCGGGAAGAGTGGCGGTGTCGGTCGCCGTCATGACTGAAAGATGTTCCATCCGTTGCCCACTCCGAATGGAGAGATGAGGCCGAGTAGGAACGACATGCCCGCCAACGCCGGCGTTAGAAGAATCGCTATCACCGGACGGAAAAGAAATATCAGGACGAAGATCGGCAGGTAACCGAAGCGCTGAAGATCGCGGTACCACTTACCGGCGCGAGGCGGCAGAATGTGATAGAACAGGTGCGACCCATCGAGCGGGGGAACCGGAATCAGGTTGAAGAAGCAGAGGATCAGATTGACCCAGATACCGTGGACCACCATCCGCTGCACGGTATCCAGCACTGACGCGCTCCCAGGGAAACCCCGGGCGATCAACCCCAGCACGACGAACACCACTGCCAGCACAAGGGCGAGGACGAAGTTGGTGACAACTCCGGCGGCCGAAACGAGAATGTCACCCTTCTTGAAGTTGCGATACTTCCGGGGGTTCACCGGTACCGGCTTGGCACCGCCGAATGCAAAGCCCGCGTAATAGAACATCAACGCAGGCAGCAGGAGGCTCATCAGCGGATCGATGTGGGGCAGCGGATTCAGCGTGACCCGGCCCAGAAGATAGGCTGTGTCGTCTCCTTGCCGGAGTGCGGTCGCCGCATGCGCGTATTCATGAGCCACCATCGCGAAGACCAGCATGGGCAGCAGGAGTACGAAGTCGCCAAATTTTTCCAGGTGGGGCTGCTCCTAGCTGGGGGGCGCCGAAGGTTAAACGCGCAACAAGGGCAAAGTCAAAACCGCGTCCCGCTTGACCTTGCGCCCCCGCGGGCCTATTTTTTTCGGGCTCAGCTTCCGGATCGATTCCGGAAACGAACTTCTCCGTGACCGAGGTTGCCGTGCCCCGTATCAAGTCCGCTGCCAAGCGTATGCGCCAGGGTCGTGCCCGTGCCATTCACAACCGCACCCATCGAAGCGAGCTCCGGACGGCGCTCAGGAAAGTACGTGCCGCCACTGGCGCCGAAGCCGTCGCCGCCTATACCGAGGCCGTCAAGCTCCTCGACCGCGCGGCCCAGAAGAGCATCGTCCACAAAAACGCCGCGGCGCGTCAGAAGAGCCGGCTGGCAAAGCTGGTTGCGGGGAAGAAATAACGCCAGCGGGGAAATAGCGTGAGCAGGAACCACCAGGGGCGCTGAGATCCGGCGCCCCTGCTTATAGCCACGTCAGCGAGTAGAAAACACTTTATGTGAACCACGTAACCGGATGAAGAGGGCAAACTTAGGCATTTGTGGCCTCCTGCTTACGCTTTTCCTTCCCCCGCTCACGTTTGTTCTTTCCCTGCCCTAAACCCCCGCCAACTCCGCCCCACAGCGCTCGCAATACCACTCGGTCGGGCGATTCAGCGTCCCGCACTCCCCGCACTTGAGCGTCTTGGCCACCCCAGACGCGGCCTTCCCGGCACCGCCGGATGCCGCTGTTGCGCTGGGCGCCGAGGATTCACGCGGCGCCGTGGTCGTCGTGGTACCGGAGGGGGTCTCCGGATTGCTGCTCCGGCGGCTGGCGATGCGGGACGGTTCATCATCCGACACCGACTTGAGGAACGCCATCTCGTCCACCGGGGTGGCGGCCGGCTCGGGCGGGCGCGGCTTGGCCGCCGGTGGGGACTCCGGCTCGTCGGCCACGTGGGTTACCAGGAGCGCCTCCTCGACAACCTCGGGCCGGGGCGCGGGGCGCGGGGCCGGAGGGGGAGGCGGCGGTGCCGGGGCGGCGGTGGCGCGGGTGCCCGAGATCAGCGCCTGGATTTCCGTCAGGCGGGTGATCTCGCTGCCGATTGCCCGGAGACGGGAACGCAGCTGCTCGATGCCTCGCTTGCTCTGCTCACTATGCCGCCGCCACTCGTCCTCGCTGTACTCGCCGACGGAGTGCCGCACCTCGGCCTCGGCGAGCGCCTCTTCGGCGGAGCGACGTTCGCGATCGAGCTCGGCCTGCGAGGCGTGCTGCCGCTCAAGTTCTTCGGCGATGGCCGCGCTCCGCCCTCGGAGCTGCTCCATCACCTGCTCGAGTCGAGCCTCGTAATCGCCCCGCACTCGTTGGCGCACCGCGGGTGAGGCCTTGTCGCCGGTGGTGTCGAGTCGCAGGATCCACTCTTCGTACTGCGAGCGTTGCTCCAGCAGCGTCTCGATCGTGACTTCGGTATCCGTGGTCGTTTTGGCCATGGGTAGGGTTCCTCTCATCAACTCTTAGCGTCGGTCTGCTCCCGGGTGGGCTCCTTCACCCTGCGAAGCGCGCCGCCGTCGACACATCCTCACCTGCAAATCTAATTCGGTCCTCGGCTCCTGACAGCCTCTGAGACCTCGCTCAGGGGGCCCGCTGGAACACCACCTGCCCCCGGACAATCGTCACTTCCGCCCGGCCGGTGAGCCGGCGCCCGGTGAACGGGGTGTTCCGGCTCTTGGAAAAGAACTCGGCCGGCTTGACCACCCAGCTCGCCCTGGGATCGGCGATGAGCACGTCGGCCGGGGAACCAGCCGCGAGCGTGCCGCCCGGCAGATTGAAAATGCGGGCCGGCATGGTGCTCATCCTGTTCACCAGGTCTGACAGGGTCAGGAGACCGGGTTCCACCAGCTCGCTGATGGCCAGCCCGAGCGCCGTCTCCAGCCCGATAATCCCGTTCGGCGCGTTGTCGAACTCCCGTTCCTTGGCATCGTAATGATGGGGCGCGTGGTCGGTGCAGATGGCGTCGATGGTGCCGTCCCGGATCGCCTGGCGGATGGCTTCCCGATCCTCCGGCTCCCGCAGCGGGGGGTTCATCTTCGCGTTGGTATCGTATCCCTCGCACCGCTCGTGCGTCAGCGTGAAATGGTGCGGGCAGGCCTCGGCGGTAACCCGAATGCCTTTCTCCTTGCCATGGCGAATCAGCTCCGTCGATCCGCGGGTCGACATATGACACAGATGCACGTGTCCGCCGGTCAGCTCCGCCAGCAGGATGTTACGTGCGACCATGATCTCTTCGGCCGCGCTGGGTACGCCCTTCAACCCCAGCCGGGTCGACACGATGCCCTCATGCATGGCGCCACCCGCCGCGAGTGTGGGATCCTCGCAGTGGTCGGCCACCGGAATCCCGAAGGTGCGGGCGTACTCCAGCGCGGTGCGCATCAGGTGGCTGGAGACCACCGGCCTGCCATCGTCACTGACGGCCACGGCGCCGGCACCCACCAGCTCTCCAAACTCGGCGAGCTGTTGTCCCTTCTGACCCAGCGAGATGGCGCCGATGGGGTAGACTCGCGCCTTGCCGGCGCGCTGCGCCTGGCTCACGATGAAGCCGATGGCCGCCTGATTGTCCGTCACCGGATCGGTGTTGGGCATGGCGCAGACCGCCGTGAACCCCCCGGCAGCGGCGGCCATGGCACCGGTGGCCACCGTCTCGAGCTCCTCCTGGCCTGGCTCGCGCAGGTGCACGTGGAGGTCGATCAGCCCGGGGGTGACGATCTTGCCCGAGGCGTCGAGCACCAGTGCGCCATCGGGTGACCCGATATCCTGCCCCACCGCGGCGACCTTCCCCCCCTCGAGGTAGACATCGGCGACGCCGTCCGTGCCCCGCGACGGATCGATGACCCGCCCACCCCGTATCAGGATCGGCTTCATCGCTCCCCTCGCTCTGCTCGGGGCAGAGCCTGCCCTGGGCTGGTCGAAGGGCTCTCGTCCCCGCCGTGAGCCCAATCGGGAGATCCGCCCGCCAGCAGATACAGCACTGCCATGCGCACCGCGACGCCGTTGGTCACCTGCGGCAGGATGACGCTATGGGGACCATCGGCCACGTCGCTGTCAATCTCGACACCGCGGTTCATCGGGCCGGGGTGAAGGATGACCAGGTCCCTCGGCGCGCGGGCGAGCCGCTCGGAGGTGACACCGAATACCCGGTTGTACTCCCGCAGCGATGGAAGGAAGCCTCCCTCCATGCGCTCCAGCTGGAGCCGGAGCACATTCAAGGCATCGGCCCACTGGATGGCGTCTTCAATTCGGGGCAGGATGGTAACACCGAGCTCCGCTACGTTGCGCGGCAGAAGCGAGGCGGGGCCGCAGACTCCCACTTCGGCACCCAGCTTGGTCAGGCCCCAGATGTTGCTGCGGGCCACCCGGCTGTGGAGGATGTCGCCGCAGATCGCCACCTTCAGCCCCTTGATGCGCTGGAAGCTGTCGCGCAGCGTGAGCATGTCCAGCAGTCCCTGCGTCGGGTGCTCGTGCTTGCCGTCGCCCGCATTGATTACGTTGGAGCGGATCCGGTGTCCCAGGAATTGGGCCGCCCCCGACGATCCGTGCCGGATCACCACCATGTCGATCCGCATGGCCTCGAGATTCTTGGCCGTGTCCACCAGCGTTTCGCCCTTGCTGACCGAGGAGCCGGCCGCCGCCACATTGACGGTGTCGGCCGAAAGCCGCTTCTCGGCGAACTCGAACGAGATCCGGGTGCGGGTGGAGGCCTCGAAGAAGAGATTGACGATCGTCTTCCCCCGCAGGGCCGGCACCTTCTTGATCGCCCGTTCGCTCACCTCCTTGAACGGCTCCGCCGTATCGAGGATGAGCTCGATCTGCTCTGCGCTCAGCGGCTCGAGGCCGACCAGGTCCTTGCCCAGACTGGGGGCGCTCATGTCGCTATTTACCTCGCACCAGTTCGACTGCATCCCGGCCATCGAGCTCGGACACGAAGACATCCACCCGGTCGCCGGGCCCGGTGCTGGCGCTGGTCCCGACGATGTCGGCCTGGATGGGAAGCTCCCGGCCGCCCCGGTCGATCAGCACGCAGAGCAGCACCCGCCGCGGCCGCCCGAAGTCGGCAAACTCGTCCAGCGCTGCGCGGACGGTCCGCCCGGTGTAGAGGACGTCGTCCACGATGACCGACGGTCTTGCCGTCGAGATCGGGGAGGCTGGTCTCGCCCACCACCGGCCGGGGGCCGATGGTCTGGAGATCGTCTCTATAGAGGGTGATGTCGAGCTTGCCGCAGGGGAGGTTCGAGCCTTCGGAGGCATCGATCAGGCGCTTCAATCGGTCGGCCAGCTCGACGCCGCGGCGCTGGATGCCGACGAGGACGAGCTCCTCGGTGCCTCCGCTTCGCTCGACGACCTCACTCGCCATGCGCGCCAGCGTGCGGCCGAAAGCGCGGTCGTCGAGAAGAGGCGTACGGGATGGCATTGAGGCGGGAAGCTAGTGGAAAGGCGGAAGAGGCGGAAGGGCGGCTTGGACTGGTGAAAGCAGTGGCGCACAGAGCGAAAGTGGCGAAGTCCCGGGAGGACGCGGAGGAATGGCTACGACCAGCGGCTGCGCCACCAGTACAACAGGCGGCCTGCCGCTATGAGTCCGAGTGGGAACTGCATCACGCCCGTCAGCTCGAAGAGCCAGTCCGTTGGGGCCTCGTAGCGCGGCGGGGGAAACAAGTGCTGAAAGGTGTTCTGAGACAGGCCGGCGAAGTAGACCAGGTCCTTCACGACATGATTGTAGCCGCCCTCGAAGACTCCGATCCATCCCACCGGTACCAGCAGGATCAGTATACAGCCCAGCAGCAGTCCCGCACGGCGAACGGTCCGACCCGGGGCTCGAAGGTTGATGACGGCGCAGATCGTGATCCCGGCGATGGTCCAGAACGCGAGATGCACGACATGCTGGCGCCACGGCGTGTCGAATCGTGTCGCTCCATATGCATGGTGTACAGCCGTGAGCCCCATAACAGCGGCCGCGCTGGCTCCGGCGGCTAGAGCAGGGTTCACCGAAGATGTAAACGGGCCATCCCCATCCTTGACCCGTCGCCCACGGTCGAGGTCCAGGCGACCACGGCAGTCGTATCATTGAGTACGGCCAGCTGGGGATACTTCCCTTCCGCCGAGCCGTCCACCACGAGGCGCTCGCCCACCCGGCCGCTCGGCAGCACGCGGGCAACGCTGATCTGCCGCTTCCCGCCATCCGCAACATCGTACGCCGCGAGCGCGCCGCCATCCGGTAACGCCGCGACGGCCGGATGGGCCACGCCGAGCCCGCGGCCAGTTACGAGGTCGATAGCCGGCCCCTGACCCTCCGACGTCTCACGGGCGTAAAACACCCCGAGTCCCCCTTCCTTTCCGGTATACCAGGCGACGTGCACGGCGCCATCGCTACCGGTGGCGAGGGCGGGCCCGGTGTGTGGGCAACCGGCGTAAGCCCAGTCGTCCGGATGCACCCGCTTCGGCTCCGAGGAGCGATGCCCCGCTACCGCGGTCACGACGTCACGCACATTCCCCGGAAAGTGCTGCCGCCAGGCAGCCAAGGCCTGGCCGCTCGGGTCCCGCGCGAGAGAGACCCGGCAACAGGGACAGGCCGCCCTCCAGGCCCGGCGGTTAGGACCCCAGGTGCGGCCGAAATCAGGCGATGTGACCAGGTAAATACTCGCGTCGGGCTCGGCGGCGTGTTCCGCGTGACCATCGGATCCCGATGCCAGCGGCGTTGCCACCTCGCGCTCATCCAACCATGCCACCGTCAGACCCGAGTCGCCGGACCAGGCCGCGCCATGGAACTGATGGCTTACCAGTGCCCGGGTGGTATCGTCGTTAAGCGTGATCGGGTCGGACCAGTGGAGGCCACCATCGCCTGACCGGGCAAAGCGGAGCATTGCCGCGGGCCACTTGCGGCCGGGGACCGTGATGCTGTTGGGCCAGACCAGCGCCACCCGTTCTCCCGGCGCCACAACCAGCCGGGGCGAGGACTCACCGTGAGGATGCACCTCAGCGGGTGCCTCTGCCCCACCGGCCACCCGGACGGGAGAGGACCACTTCCCGCCCCCATCGGTGGATCTGGCGGTGTACAGCTCCCAGACCTTTCCGTCTCCTTCGATCCAGCTCAGGATCAGATCGCCGGATCCGGGCACGATGGCGAGACCGGGGTCGGCTGATTGCGTCTTACCAGCTGACGGGACCTCCAGGGCTGAGACCCGCAGGCCGGAGCCCTCGCCGCAGCCCCAGCCGGCAAGACCAAACAGCACCACGGCCGCTGCGACTTTTCTCATCGGCTCCACCTCAAGCCCAGGTAGAACGCCCGGCCATCGGCCGGCTCGAACGAGCGACCGGCCGCGTTATCGACCTGGACCGACGCACTGTACCGCGTATCGGTCAGGTTCTCAGCCGCGGCAAAGGCGATGAGACCCAGCCGGTCAAGGTCATACTCCGCGCGAAGACCGAGCGTGGCCCATCCGTCGTTCGAGGCGGTATTCGCGCTGTTGACGAAATAGGAGCCCGGGACCCATTCCACTTTTGGCGCCAACGAGAAACCTGAGGAATGCCTATAGTGCACCTCGGCCCGGAGGTGATGCTCCGGCGCGCCGGGGATGGCGTTGCCCTCGTAGTCGGTGTCGTCCAGAAAACGGTAACGCGCAAAGGTGTACGCCAGCCGCAGACGGGCCTCATCCTGCTTCTCGCCGCGACGGAACACGCCACCCTGAACGTGGTATTCCAGACCGGTCTCCAGCCCGTAATGACGGGTGCGTGGAGCGTTGCGGTACGTCGGGACGGTAAATGGAGCGCCGGTGAAGGGTTGCACGTTGATGTTGAGGATCTCGTTCTTCAGCTCGACGTCGTACGCTGCCACATCCCAGCCGATAGAGCCGGAGCGTCCCCGGACGCCGAGCTCGAGCTGCCAGGCGTCCTGGCCGGCCAGGTCGATGAACCCGGGTACGGTCAGACTGTTGAGCTCGAGCAGCAGCGGCGGCTCGAACGAGCGGCTCACATTGGCGTACACTTGACCGTCGATCTTGGGAATCGCGTACAGCATCCCGACTTTGGGCAGGATGGGGTTGAACTCCCGATGATCGGATTGGTCGCCGTCGGAAAGAAACCGGTCACGCGATTTCCGGATCGCGTGGTCCAGCCGGAATCCGGCGACCGCGGTTAGGCGCGGGGTCAGCGCCAGGGCGTTCTCCGCGTAGAGGGCCAGACCAACTGCCTCGTCCTTCTGCTCCTTCCTGAGGGCGCCATGCTCGCCGGCCTCATTCACGAACTGCCGGTTGTCCATGTTGAGCCAGGATGGTTGCACACCCACCGTCATGCGATTGGTGCGTCCAAAGAGCGGCAGCGAGTTTTCGTAGCGGGCCTCTGCACCGTAGTCCCTGCTCTGCTGATTGATCACCTGGAAGATCGGGTGATCGATGTCCCGGTACTGAAAGTAGGGGCTGATCTCCAGCCGCTGGCCGGCTCCCACCTGAGTGCGGAGCTGCAGCCCGAGATGGTGGAGGTCGTAGTCCCGTCCCCAGCGGTCGGCCCGGTTAGCGGGATTGGAGGCGGTGGGAGTGCTGGCCAACTCGGGCGCGGTGAGCGCCCCGGGCAGCTGCTCGGCGACCCGCGCAAAGAAGTAGAAGGCCCGGATGTCGGTGTTCTCGGACAGGACGTACCCCAAATGGCCGTTTACCCGATCGCGTCCCTGTACGGCGTAGTCCCGGAACCCATCGAGGGTCGTGCGAGTGTAGCTGCCGTAGTAATCCAGCTTCCCGATGGTTGTGCCTGAGGCGACTTGCGTCTTCAGGAAACCGTAGCTGCCACCTTCCGCCGACACCTCCACCGGAGAGGCGGTATACCCCGTCTTGGTTTCCAGGTTGATCGCCCCTCCCAGCGTCGAGCCTCCGTACCGTAGCGCATTGCCGCCCTTGTACACCTCGATGGACTCGGTGTTCGATAGCTCGAGCGACTCGAAGTCGGTAAAGCCATCGGTGTTTCGGTAGGGCATCCCGTTCACCAGGATGTTGATCCCCCGGGCGTGGAAATTGTTGCGCAGCCCGGAGCCTCGGATGGAGATCTGGCTCTCGTCCGCCGCGCCGAATCGGGGCTGCACGTAAACGCCGGGCGTAAAGCCGAGCACATCCTTGAGATTCGCCTGACGGGTTCGCCGGATCTCCGCCGACTCGATCAAGGCCACCGAGCCCGGAATCTGGGCCAGACGGGCGCGACGCTCCTCGAGGTCGGCGTTGGTGCCGATCACCGTGAGTTCCGCCAACTGCACTGCCGCAGGCCGAAGGCGCAGCTCAACATGCTGCTCTCCCGCCGGGGGCACTTCGACCGTCATCTGGACGGGGGTGTAGCCCAGGAGCCTGGCGCTGATCTTGGTCTTGCCGGCCGGCACGTTTTCGATCCGAAAACGTCCTTCGGCATCCGCCTGAATGTTGACTGGCCGACCCTCGATCGAGACCAGAGCCCTGGGAAGCAAGGAATCGCTGGTTGCCGAGCGAACGACGCCGGCGATCGCGCCGGTTCGCTGCTGAGCGGCCAGTGGCGTGAACGCCAGCGGCGGAATCAGAAGGGCAAGCGCGGTGCCGAGCGCGCGTCGCACCATGAAAGGCATCATGTGTGTCCTGTGGGTTTTCGGTTCAGGTAACGGCAGCGGTCGGGCCGAGAAGCCCGGATCCGCACGGTCACTGGTTCCGACTACTCAGGACAGGAGGGGTGGCGCTGTTGCCGGCGGAAGGAGATCGGAGGGTATACCGACGGGGACAAAGTTAACGCCGGACGGCAGAACGGCCTGGCGAGCAGGTTGGATGACTGCCACGGCGACGGTGACCGGCTTGGCGGGAGACGCCGTCGCCGCCGAATTACAGGAGCCGATGCACTGGCAGCTCTGTGAGTGACCCGTATCTGCCGGGGCCTGGCCATGGTGCTGATGGTCGGCCACCGGCGCCGCCTTGACCGGGCAGGCGTGCAGCCATTGCACCGCGCCCCCACTGACCCCGGGCGCGAGGAGCAACAGTGCCAGCGCGGTGGCTCGGCTACGGCGGAGGAGCGCGATCATGGGTATGAACATAGTGCAATCCGGACGCATCGCCTAGGCGGCCGGTTTCGTTTCCGGCACCCTCGCCGAGGGGCTTTTGCGCTCACGCGAACGGTCGAGTGCCAGCCAGACCCGGCTCCCCAGCAGGACCATCGTCCGGGGCGGCCAGGTTCCAGGTCGTCAAGGGCTGCCGCTCGGCGAATTGGATCTTCACGATCGACTTCCCGCCTTTGAAGCTGTACTTCCAGGGCACGATCAGCCGCGGCGGTGCACCGTTTTGATTAGGCAGCGGCTTCCCGTACACTCCGGTGATGGAGCAGGGTGGTGAATTCGACGTACTTGGCTTTGGACGAACTCGTAGTAGTTATTGTAGCCGGTCACGTCCTCCCAGGGTGTAAGCTTATCGTCTTTGGACCCGAAGAGCCTGCTACCGTTGAACGGCAGCAACCTTCCGGCGGGCCGCCGTCGCCAGGCCCGCGGCCTTGAGGAACGCGCGCCGGTTCCAGAACAGCGATTCGGGGGTGATCTCGGAGCTGGGAATATCGGGCGGGCCATTGATGAGCATAGCTCTCCTCGGGTGACCGTCTCGCCTCTGGATACCGATACGCCAGAGGCCGGCAAACGGTTCCCCCGTGACGGACAGGGAGGGATTCGAACCCTCGATACCCTTGCAGGTATGCCACCTTTCCAGGGTGGTGCCTTCAACCGCTCGGCCACCTGTCCTGACTCGTTGTCGGGCAGCAACTTAGCCATCTCGCAGGGGGAGGTCAACGTGAGGCGTAACCGGTGAGCGACGCTTTCATCACCGCTGCGGTGCGCACGCCGATCGGGCGTGCCGGAGGAATGTTGGCTGGGATGCGTCCCGACGACCTGGCGGCGGCCGCCATTCGCGCGCTGATCCAGTGCAGTGACATTCCGCCCGAGCGGGTTGACGACGTGATCATCGGTTGCGCCAACCAGGCCGGCGAAGACAACCGGAACGTTGCCCGAATGGCGTCGCTCCTCGCGGGGTTACCGGTAGAGGTGCCGGGACAGACGATCAACCGCCTCTGTGGCTCGGGACTGCAGGCGGTCATCGCGGCCACGCACGCAATCCGCTCCGGCGAAGGGGACCTGCTGGTAGCCGGTGGAGTGGAGAGCATGACCCGGGCCCCGGTCGTGGTGCTCAAGAGCCCGCGCGCGTGGGATCGCTCGCCGCCCACGGTCGCCGATAGTACGGTCGGCTGGCGCTTCGTCAATCCACGGATGCCGGCCGAGTGGACCGTCTCGCTGGGCGAGACGGCCGAAAAGGTTGCCCGGCTCCACGGAATCGGACGGAAGGCGCAGGATGCGTTCGCCCTCGAGAGCCAGCGCCGCGCGTTGGCGGCCGTTGCCGGTGGCGCGTTCAAGGATGAGATCGTTCCGCTGGAGGTTCCAGGATCCGATGGCCCACGCACTCTCACCGTGGACGAGACGCCCCGGGCGGGCCTCACCCTGGAAGCCCTCGCCCGTCTCGAGCCGGCCTTCATGGCGAATGGGACCGTGACCGCCGCCACGTCCAGCGGCATCAATGACGGAGCGGCGGCGCTGGCGGTGGTGAGCGGAGCGATGGTCTCCGAGCTCGGGCTCAAGCCCATGGCCCGCATCGTTGCCTCCGCCGTGGCCGGCGTCGACCCCAGCTGCATGGGGCTGGGCCCGATTCCCGCGACTCGAAAGGCGCTCGACCGCGCCGGGCTCACCGTGGGCCAGCTGGATCTGGTGGAGCTAAATGAAGCGTTCGCCGCTCAAGCCATGGTCTGCATTCAGGAGCTCGAGCTCGACCCCGCCCGGGTAAACATCTACGGCGGAGCCATTGCCCTGGGACATCCGCTGGGTTCCAGCGGGGCGCGGATCCTGACTACGCTGGTGCACGCACTCCGGCGCACCGGCGGACGCTACGGCCTTGCCACGATGTGTATCGGAGTGGGTCAGGGAATCGCGGTTGTCGTCGAGGCTACTTCCGGCTGAGCATCTCCCTCAACACGCGTCCCCTCGACCCACCGGGCTCGCTGATGCCGAGCAGGAAGGCCAGAGTCGGAGCGATATCGGCAATCGCGGCCATACCGGGATAGGTAGCCGGCAGGATCCCGCGACCGAACCAGAGCAGCGGGACGCGAGCGTCGTAGGACCAGGGAGAGCCATGCGACGCACCGGTCTCATGCGCCTCCACCAGCCAGTAGGGCCTCATGCTGTAATAGATGTTCCCCGCCCGGGCAGGGTGGAAGCTCAAGGCTGCAGGTGACTCGGGCAGCTGATTGAGGAGCCGCAGCTCGGTGGCCGTTATAGCCTGATGGACGCCAGTGACCTTCTCCACGGCAACTCTGGCTTCCCGCTCCGCGGCCTCGACCGATACCCTCCGCCGCTCCAGCTCAGGAACATTGAGATAGATCCAGGGGGGCTCGTGGTAGAGTATCCACCCCGGAGCCGCCGGCTTCCCATATACCCGGTCGAGGCGGGCGTTGACGGCTGCCGTGATGGCCGTGGGGTTCACCCGGTGCCCTCTCCCCGCGCCGGGTTTGAGCGCTTCCATCAGCTCCGGCAGGGGCGCCACGCCGTGGTCGGCAGTCAAAACGACCAACGTATTGGCCAGTCCCACGTGCTTGTCCACAAACGCGAACAATCGTTCCAGCAGCCGATCGGTGCGGATGACGATGTCCATGACCTCCTGGCTGTTCGGGCCGTAGGCGTGCCCCACCCGATCGATCGCCGAGAAACTGATGGCCAGAAGGTCGGGCACCGCATCGCGGCCCAGGCCTTCTTCCACCAGTGCCTTCATTGCAAACTCGGCCAGGATGTCGTTGTGGAAGGGAGAATACTCCAGGCTGGTGACGAAACCCGGGACGGAAGGCGCCATCTCACCGATCCGATGAGGAAATACCCGTCCCCGGGCCGCCACATCCTCCTCGCCGACGACATCATCAGCGCCCATGGCATCGTAGCTGGCTACCGGGAGCAGCCGCTCCCACACCTTTCCGGAGTAAGCGCTCATCGCGCCCGAGGCATTGAAGCGGCGAGCCCACTCCGGCAAATCCTTGAGGTAGTACGTCGAGCTGACAAACAGCGTATCCACGGTCCAGTAGGCCGCATCGGCGAGGTGGCCGCCCAGCATGATGGCCGAGCGGTCTTTCCCGGCCACGGTAATGACCCGGCTCCGTCCGGCAGTGGCCAGCTTCAGCTCGTCTCCGAGGGTAGTGCCAATCAGGTTTCGAGGTGAACGGCCTTCCTTCTGCACTCCGGTGAGCTCGACCAGGGTGTCGGCAGCGCAGTACACCTCGCGGCCCGCGGTGGCATCGTACCAATCGTTGCCGACAATGCCATTCACGTTGCCATAGCTGCCGGTCAACACGACGGCGTGGCCGGGGCAGGTCGAGGTCACTCCGTGCTCGTAGCGTGCGGCGGCAAAATTGGCGCCCCGGTCGAGGAACAGGTTAAAACCACCTCGACCGAAGTAGGGCCGGAAGCGTTGCAGGTACTCCGGCCGGAACTGGTCGATCATGATGGTGAGCACGAGCTTTGGTTTCGGGGCTGGTGCCTCCACGGCCCCGCCAGTGGCCAGCAACAGAATGAGGGAAATCAACGGCGTTCCGCTGGTGGGGCCCTGCGCAGCTCGAACTCGGCTCTGGCCCGGCGGATCATTCCCAGCGCGTCGGCCTTCTCCTGCTCGGTGTTCCAATCCTTGTGAGCCATCGCTTCGCGCTCCAGCCGCCCGATCCAGGCGATAAAATACTCGGCATCCGCCGTCGAGCGGATCGGCGCGCCGTCTACGGTCACGTAGATGGGGCTGGTGGTGGCGTAGGGATAGAAATCCAGAACCGGATACTCGGGCCGGTCCCCTCTGGCCCGGAGGAGATACCACCCACTGCCCTGCACCGGCAACCGGATAGTGGTCGAGACCCTGGTGCGGTCACCAGTGAGTGGGATCTGCACCACCACCTCTCCGTTGCGCACGATCTCCAGACGATCCACCGGCACGATCGAGTTCAGAGTCACCCGCGCCACGACCTCACGTTGGTCCGCTGGAATGGCCAGCTCGCTGCCCAGCTCCTTTCCATCGAGAGTGAGGCCCAGCAGCGGCCCGTTGGTGGCAAAGGTACGGCCTGCCTTGAGTGCCGCCAACCAGCGCCGGTGATCCAGTGGGCCGGCGATCTGGGCGAATACCCGGTTCATGCCAACCGGGCCGCGAAGTGAGGCAAAGTTGGCCATCGCATCAGTGCCCGCGCCCGTGGGCAGCCGGAACCCGCAGTTCAGCAGTTGGTACCACACCCGCGCCGTGGCGTCATAGTCGTCCACGAATCCAATCGCTTCATAGTAGTCCACCTTGCCCAGGGCGACATCCACCGGCAGCTCGTGCGTGAGCGGCTTCGTGGAGTCTCCCGGCTCGGGGTAGCCGTCGAACGGGTGGACGTAGCCGGTGAGCGCGTCCTGCCCGCGCGCCAGGTCGAACACGGCGGCGTTGGTGGGATCGAGGCTCGCGGCCGCGGTGTTCGGGTAGCCGGCGTAGCCTGGGAGGATGACGTTGCGCCCGAGCCCGAGGAGTCCACTGTGGCCCCAGAAGCTGGTGTGGTACTCCTGATCGTGCACGATCAGCGTGGACGGCGTGGAAACGGGATCCGGACGGCCGCTGAAGTAGCCGATGTCCGGCATTCGTCCTTCCTTGTTCACGATGAGGTTCTCCACCAGGTGGAGGTCCTCGGCACGAGCCTGGAACGCCAGATTGGCCGGATCGTTCCGGTATGCACCGCCATAGTTCATGTGTACGTGGAGGTCGGCGCTGTACCACCCGGCCTTCGGTAGATCCACCAACCGGTCCAGTACGATCCGAAGCGAGGCGGTCGAGTCGGGCCCCACTGCTATCGCGCGCCTGACAACCCGGTACTCCGGCCCGCGGGAGACCTCCACCGTGAGCGGACCGGCCGGCGCCGTGACCACCGATGAGCCCCGGGTGTGGAAGTAGCCGTACTCGACTTTCCGCTGCCGCCGATCGAAGCCGTCATCGGCGTAGCGCCAGGCATCATCCGGCGCGAAACTCCGTCCATCTGCCCCCTCGACCGAGACCCTCGCGGGAACGGGGCGACCTGAGGCTCGATCGATGACGGTAAGCGCCAGCCGCCCCATCGGCTCCCGGTAGATCCGCCGCTCGGCTCGAATCCGCTGGATGCCGCCTCCGGGCACCTCGACGATCAAAAGCGCCGTGTTGCCGTCCTCATTGGAGATGAAGGCGATCCGGCGGCCGTCCGGAGACCATCGGGCCGCGGTGGCGTCGCCGGCGCGATAGGTGAGCTGGAGCGGATCTCCTCCGTCGGCGGTCATCAACCAGAGCTGGTGCCACTGGCGGCCGAGGTAGGAGCTGTACAGCACGCGCTTGCCGTCGCGACTCCAATCCGGGCGAGCCTTCCAGGTTGTCTCCTCATAGTGCACCTCGCGCGGGGTGGCGCCCGCGCGAGCCGGCATCCGCCAGAACCCGCCGGAGCCCCAGACCTGGCCTCGGTTGGAAACGAAGATCAGATCGTTGCCGTCGGGCGACCAGGTGGGCGAGAGATACTGATCGTAGGCGCCGTAGTAATAGCGCGGCAGGCCGCTGTCTCGATCCTCGGTGATCCGCTGCGCCGGGCCAAGGGTGCCGTCCGCGCTCACTGGTGCGATGAAGATGTGCCAGCGGCCCTTGAAGACGGTCGAGACGAAGGCGAGCCGGCGCCCATCCGGAGACCAGCGCGGCTCGACATTGACGCTGCCGTCGGCGATCAGCGATTGCGTCTGGCCGGAGGAGAGATCGAGCAGCCGGAGCTCGATGGCGTCCCGGTCGTACGCGGCATACACCACACGCCTGCCGTCCGGGGACCAGTCGGGCTGGTAGGCATATCCCGGCCCGGTGGTGAGCTGGCGCGCCGCTTTGCCGCCGAGTCGCTGGCGCCAGAGCGAGCCCTGCATGGAATAGATCAGCTCTTGACCATCCGGCGACCAGGTCACCGCGCTGGGACCGCTGGTGAGCTGGGGCAGGTACATCTCGCGGTAGTAGTAGGCATGGGGGACCTTGATCTGACGCAGCACCGGCTCGCGCTGTGCGGTCAGGGGACTACCTGCAAGGACGAGTCCGAGCAGCAGAGGTGTTGCCGTGGGGGCGCAGAGCCTTTTCACGCCCCTCACTCCGACACGACCTGAGGCGCTCACCCCCGCCTGCGCCAGTAGACGAGCCCGCCGAGCGCCACGAAGAGGGCCGCCCCGCCGAGGACCTTAAGCCGGAAGAGCCAGGGCTGCGCGGTGTCCGAGGGCGGAATGCTGGCGACGATCATCGCCAGGGTGGTGAGCAGCAGGCCGCTGGCAGCGACAACCACGGCCGCGGCCTTCCCCCGGCGCCAGGAACCTGAATCCGGCAGCGGCTCCCGGATGCGGACGACCAGATAGGAGAGGAACAAATAGATGTAGGGGATGAAGTAGATCAGCAGCATCGTGTCGAGCAGCATCAGGTAAGCCCGTTCTACGGTGGTCCCCCGCCCCAGAATCGACAGCAGCATGAAGACGGTGGCCAGCACTGCCTGAGTCAGGATTGCTACGTACGGCGTCTTCCAGCGGGGGTGGATTCGGCCGAACGCCGGAGGGAAGTAACGGTCCAGTCCAATGACGAAGGCCACACGCGCCGGGCCGGTCAGCCATGCCCCGATGCCTCCGATGTTCCCGAGCACGTAGAGCGCCGCGGCGGCGGGGATGAGCCACGCCAACCCCCCGAAGTCGCGGGCGCCCGCCGCCATGGCCTGGAAGAATCCCGAAACGATGTGCACCTCTGAGCTCGGCACCAGCCACAACAGCGACGCGGTGCCCGCGATATAGAGGAATGCGATGAAGGGTGCCGCGATATAGATCGAGCGCGGCAGGGTCCGCCGAGGATTCTTGATCTCGTCACCCATGACGGCACTGAGCTCGAGGCCGGCATAGGCGAACGCGATCGAGGCCCAGAGATTCAGCTGCGACATGTTGCCCAGATTGGGCGTGATGCTCTCCAGGGTGATGGGGGTGGCCGCGGGCCGGGTGAGCATGGCGTGGATACCGAAGCCGATGAGCACCGCGCCGGGGATGTAGGTACCCAGCGCCCCCAGGTTCTGGAGCCAGCGGCCGGTCTTGAGACCCACCACGTTGAGGAGCACCGCAAGCCACAGGGCGGTGAGCGTCGCGGTGAGGATATAGGTCCAGTCGTCCATCATCCCGCTGCCACCTCGTCCGATCGCGTAGGTGCCGATCACCGCAGTGGACATCAGCAGGTTGGGGTAGTACAGGATGTTGTTGACCCAGTAACACCAGCCGCAGAGAAACGCATGGCCTTCCCCGAAGGTCCGCTTGGTCCAGAAGTAGATCCCACCCTCCTGGGGGAACCGGGAGGCCAGATCGCTGACTGCGAGTCCCTGGGGAATAAAGAAGAACAGTCCGGCCAGCACCCACAGCGTCAGCGAGCTGGGCCCCGCGGCCGCGGCGGTCGCAGTCCACCTGAGACTCAGGATGGCTACGATGTTGAACAGCACCAGGTCGCGGAGGGTCAGGACCCGCGGCAGCTCGACGGCGTTGGCTGGCGGAGCGGCGGCGTTGGCGACGGTGCTCATGGGGCCTCAGTCATTGCTTGAGGTAAAGCCGTTTGGGGTCCAGCACGTCGCGGAGCAGGTGCAGCTCGCGCTCAGACGGGGTGGGCACATCGGTCAGCCGGGTCCGGCTCTGAAGCCTCCAGCCGATCCCCTTCGCTACCTCATCAGCCGTCACACCAGGATAGAGGGCCGCAAGCACCAGCTCACCGCTCTCCGGGTCGGCTTCCAGGATCGCCTTGTCGGTGATCACCGTGGTGGGGCCGGCCCCTGGCATGCCCAGCTCCCGGCGGGTTCGACCTCTGGGTCTCAAACCGGGGCTGGTGATGAAGTCCACCCGCTCCGCGAATACCCGCCGGCCGAGCCGGCTGATCACCACCGTTCGATGGGCGTGCACCGCAATCTCCGCCGCGCCGCCGCTCCCTGGAAGCCGCACCGTTGGGTGAGCGTAGTCGCCCACGACGGTGGTATTGATGTTCCCGTAGCGGTCGATCTGGGCGCCGCCCAGCAGTCCGACCTGGATCCGGCCGTTCTGCAGGAAGCACTGGAAGACATCCGCCATGCTACAGACCATCAAGGAGCCGGTCACCAGCGCCGGATCTCCAATCGAGACCGGCAGCCGCTCGGGAACGGCTCCCACCGCGCCGCTCTCGTAGATCAGCACCAGGTTCGGCGCATGGGTCGCCCGGGCGAGGTTGCAGGCGAGGTTGGGCAACCCGATGCCGACGAACACCACCTCGCCGTCCCGCAGCTCCCGCGCGGCAACCGCGGTCATCATTTCGGAAGGGGTGTACTCAGAATCCATAGTTCACCCCCTCACACACCCGCTGCGACGCCTTCAGCCGCTGGAGTCCCCCACACCGCTCGACATAGGCTTTCCGATCCGCCACCCCATACACAAACTCATCGAGGTAGCGGCTCAACGCCGCGGGGTCGCGGGAGATCGGCTCCCAGCTGAGATAGAACTCGTTGTCCCGGTCGTAGTAGCCTTGGGCGTAGGACGGGTGCGCGCCCCAGGGCTCCACCACGACGGCGTCCACGATCAACCCCGGAATGAGCGTGCGGTTGGGATCGGCCCGGATCTCCGATTGGTCCACCAGCTCCTCGACCACCACGATGACCCGGCCAGAGGCGAAGGCCGCCTCCTTCTGCACCCCAAGCAGACCCCAGATCTGGGCGTTCCCCTCCTGGTCCGCTCGTTGCGCATGGACGATCGTCACGTCCGGATTGAGCGCCGGCACGGTGGCGAGCACCTCGCCGGTGTAGGGACAGGTGACTGTGCGAATCGCCGGGTTCACCGCCGGCAGGTCGGTTCCCATGTAGTTGCGCATGGTCCAGAACGGCAGCCGCGATGCTCCCGCGCTGAGGCGGGCGACCATCCCGAAGTGGGAGTACTCCTCCAGCTCGAGCGGAGGCCCCTTCCCTTCGGCGGCGCGCCGGAATGCGTGCAGGGAGCCGGCTCCCGGGTTCCCTGCCCAGGAGAACACCAGCTTGCGGGCACAGCCCGCCGCAATCATCTGGTCGTAGATGAGGTCGGGCGTGAGCCGGCACAGGGTCAGATCCCGGCGGCCCTGGCGGATGATCTCGTGGCCGGCGGCAAAACAGATGAGATGGGTGAAGCCTTCGATCACGACGGTGTCGCCGTCACGCACCTGCGCGGCGATCGCCTCACGCATGGTGACTACTTTCGACCGACCGCTCAATCGAG
This sequence comes from uncultured Gemmatimonadales bacterium, assembly GCA_963742755.1. Taxonomy (GTDB): domain Bacteria; phylum Gemmatimonadota; class Gemmatimonadetes; order Gemmatimonadales; family GWC2-71-9; genus CAVVWJ01. The sequence continues at coordinate 77,849 of CAVUMU010000005.1, read as the reverse complement.
CTCGGCCAGGCAGGCGTCGATCATGTCCATCGCGGTGTCCACATCCTGCTGGTCCACCACCAACGGCGGAGCCAGCCGCAGCGTGCTCTTCCCGGCACCGAGCAGAAGAAGCCCCTGCCGAAAGGCTCGCTGGACCAGATCGTGGACCAGCTCACCGGCCGGCTCACGGGTCGCCCGGTCCTTTACAAACTCCACCCCCACCATCAGCCCGCGCCCCCGCACGTCGCCGATGCAGGCATGCTTTTCCTTCAGAGCCTCGACGCGGGCCAGGAGCCGCTCACCCATGCGGGCGGCGTTGGCCATCAGGCCGCCTTCCACCAGATCGAGCGTCGCAAGCGCAGCGGCACAACAGACCGGGTTGCCGCCGAAGGTGGAGCCGTGCGAGCCCGTCTCCCAGGTCGTGATGGATTCCCGCGATATCATCGCCCCGATGGGCATGCCCGAGCCCAGCCCCTTGGCGGTGAGCAGGATATCAGGCTCCACACCCTCGTGCTCGCAGGCAAACATCTTGCCGGTGCGGCCGACGCCGCACTGGACCTCGTCTGCTACCAGCAGCATGCCGTGGCGATCGCAGAGGGCGCGAAGATCCCGCAGATAGCCGGGAGGGGGCACGATGTAACCGCCTTCACCCTGGATTGGCTCGACGAAAATGGCGGCCACATCCCTGGGGTCGAGCTGCCGGGTGAACAGCTCTTTCTCGATGACGTCGATGCAGCCCCGGTTGCACTCGGCCGCACCGGCACAGAATTGACACCGGTAGCGATAGGCGAAGGGAACGTGGTGCACATCCGGCAGCAGCGGGCCGAAGCCGGCGTGCTGGCGAGCCTTGCTCGAGGTCAGCGTTACCGCGCCAGTGGTGCGCCCGTGGAACGCGCCCCGAAAGGCGATGATCGCCGTGCGGCGAGTGGCATGGCGGGCGAGCTTGATGGCCGCTTCGACCGCCTCGGTGCCGGAGTTGGTGAGGAAGACTCGCTTCTTCGAGCGGCCGGGCGCCACCTTCGCGAGCCGCTCGCACAGCGCGGCCATGCCCTCGTAGTAGAAGTCGGACCCGCAGATGTGAAGGAAGCGGTCGGCTGCCTCCTTTACCGCCGCCACGACTTTGGGATGCCCGTATCCCGTAGACGAGACCGCGATGCCCGCCATGAAGTCGAGGTAGCGGTTGCCGTCCACATCCTCCACCATCACGCCCTGCCCCCGCCCGACGACCAGGGGATACTCCTTGATGTAACAGGTGGAGGCCCATTCGGCGTCGCGGTCCACCACCGCGCGGGCCTTCGGCCCCGGCGGCGGAACGACAATCTTCGGGTAGTCGCGCGTCATAGGATCCCTTCTCAGCCTTCGATCACGGTTCGGCTCTGCTCCCGCATGAACTGGGCGACATAGTACGGACCGCAGCCGCCCTTACCGGTCGAGCCCGATCCCTTCCAGCCACAGAACGGCTGAGCCCCGGGCCAGGCCCCCGTCGTCGCTCCGGTCCGCTTATTGGCGTAGCACACGCCGGCCTCGACCTCGTCGAAGAAGCGGGCCACCTCGGCGGGATCTCCGGCGAAAATACCGGCGGTGAGGCCGTACTCCACCCGGTTGGTCTCGGCGATGGCCTCGTCGAGCCCGGCGACTTCTCCCACCGCAAGGAACGGTACGAAGAGCTCGTCCTGAAACAGCGAGGAGTCCAGCGGTAACTGCGCCACCGTCGGGGCGACGTAGTGACCCCGATCGAAGATACCTCCGGTCAGCCGTGCTCCACCCAGTAACACGGTGCCTTCCTGCCGGGCCTGCGCCACGGCGCGCTCGAACCGTTCTACCGAGCCGTGGTTGATCACCGGTCCGAAGAACACGTCCCGCTCCGAAGGATCGCCCATCCGGATTGCGCGAGTCTTCTCCATCAGGCGCTCGAGAAATGGCCCCATGACTCCCTTCTGCACATAGACCCGGGAGGTAGCGCTGCATTTCTGATTCTGGAGGCTGAACGCCGAGCGCATGACCCCTTCGGCAGCGGCATCGAGATCGGCGCCGCTCAGCACCACCGCCGCATTCTTTCCGCCCAGCTCCAGCAGACACGGCTTGATCCAGCGGCCGCTCAATCCGGCGTGGATCCGCATGCCCACCCGCTTGGAGCCGGTAAAGACCACACCGTCGATCCCGGGGTGTTGCCACAGCCTGTCGCCGATCTCTTCGCGCCGCCCGAACAGGAGGTTGAACCCGCCCGGAGGCAGGCCGGCGTCGCGATACACCTCGTAGAGTTTGAGCCCGGTCCAGGGCGTGTCCTCCGCCGGCTTGTACACCACCGCGTTTCCGGCCGCCAGGGCGGCCGACGACATGCCCGCCGAGAGGGCGAGCGGAAAGTTGAACGGAGCGATGCAGGCAAAAACTCCGTACGGGCGGAGCACATCGGTATTCCGTTCAACCGGGGTAATGCGGGCCATGGGCCGAACAAATCCGTCGGCATCCTCGACCTGCTGGCAGTAGTAATCGATGAGGTCGGCCGACTCTTCCGCGTCGCCCATGGATTCCAGCCTGCTCTTCCCGACCTCCAGACTCATCAGCGCCGCCAGCTCGTATTTGCGCTGTCGAATCAAGACCGCAGCCCGCCGGAGCACCGAGAGCCGGTCCGGCCAGGGTCGCCGGGCCCAGTCCCGCTGAGCTCGCCGGGCCGTGCCCACCGCGGCATCAACGTGGGATGCCGAGGCCGCGGCGAAGCGGCCGAGCACGAGGGTGGAGTCGACCGGGGACCGGTCCACCAGCGGCTCGGAGCCGGTCTCGACCGGCTGGCCGTCGATGTAGAACGGGTGCGACTGCCCCGCATTGCGCTTGATCCCGGCGAGCGCGGCGTCGAACTGGTGATGAAACTCCTCCAGGTCGCCACTGGCGGAGGTGTAGGTGATCCTGGCGGGAGCACTCATCGGGCGGTGGCTACCTGGGTGACGGTTTGTTCAACGGCCCGGCCGAAGAGCGCGACCATTTCCGCGATCTGCTGCTCATCGATAACAAAGGGCGGCGCCAGCATGGCCAGGTCCCCCGTTCCGTCGGCGAGCTGTCCGGCGTTGGGCCACACGATGAGCCCCATATCGAGCGCGTTGGCGGCGAACGACTCGGCGAACCGGGCGGACGGCGGAAACGGTCGCCGGGTGGGCTTCTCCTCGACGAATTCGATACCGGCCAATAGCCCGCGGCCCCGCACGTCGCCCACACAGGCAAGCGTGCGAAGCTGCTCGAGCTGGCGGTGCAGCACCCGTCCCATGGCCGCGGAGCGCTCGACGAGTCCGTGCTGCCGGAGATACCTGATGGTGGCTACTCCCGCGGCACACAAAGTGGCATGGTGGGAGAACGTCTGCGCGTGGAGGAACCCGCCCGAACCACGCGCCAGCACGTCGACCAGCCGGCGCGGTGCCACGACCGCGGAAAGCGGAGCATACCCTCCCGCGATCCCCTTGCCGAGTACCATGATGTCAGGCACGACGCCATAGGGCTCCAGCGCTGACCAGGTACCGGTCCGCCCGGCCCCAGTGAGAATCTCGTCGGCCACCAGCAGCACTTCGTACCGGGTGCAGATCTCCCGCACTCGCGGCCAGTATTCCTTCGCGGGAACCGACGCGCCACTCGACGAGCCGCCCACCGGCTCGGCGATGAGCGCCGCGACCGTCTCCGGCCCCTCCTTTACAATTGCCTCCTCGATGGCACTTCCACTACACGATGGACAGAGCGGCGCCGCACCGCCGCACCCGCAGCGATAGGGATATGGAGCCGGTGCCCGGACCACCGGAACCAGCCACTCCCCGTAGTAGGTCCTGTACTGCTCCCGCGACGACGCTGAGAGCGCGAGGAGGGTGTTGCCGTGATAGGACGGCGCCAACGCGAGCAGCTTGTGTTTCTTCGCCCGGCCCGCCTCCGCCCAGTATTGCCGCGCGAGCTTGAGCGCGGCTTCGACTGCCTCGGAGCCGCTGGCCAGCGGATACACCAGGTCGAGGTCGCCAGGGGAGAGCCGAGCGATTTCGGCGGCGAGCTCCTCGACCGCATCATTGGTGAAGGTGGTCCCGGTGACGTAGGCCACTCTGCCCGCCTGACACGCGAGCGCCTCCGCAATCTCGCTCACCCCGTGACCCACGTTTACCACGTAGGCGCCACCCGAGCCGTCCAGGTACCGCCGCCCCTGGTCGTCGTAGAGGTAGCAGCCGTCTCCCCGAACGATGCGGGGGTAGTCCCGCTTCAGCTTGCGGTACAGGACGTGGGAGGAGGGGTATTTGTGGGTCATGGATGAATCGCAGAATGTGGCCGATCGGTGGGGGGTCCGCCAGTGCGAGCTGGGTGCCTGAGCTGGGCCGGGAGCTAGGAGCCAGGAGCAGCTAGGACTGGGAGCTTAACCGTTGGACATCCAGCTCCCAGCTCCCAGCTCCCAGTTCCCTTGGCCCATATTCTGCATACCTAATGAGCGACCGTGCCCCCCTCCGGGCCGAAGCAACAACCTTTTCCGCCAGTCGACACCATGCCATCTCCGCTCGTCGTCGAAGCCTTACGGGAACAGCTCGTTAGAGTGCTGGATTGGTATCGGCTACAGCGGCCTGTCTTCGGCTGGGGTGTCGTGCTGCACCAACGTAATGAGCGAGGCAAATTGCGATTTGGGGCGGTCACGCCGAGCGGAGAAAGCATGCTCCTGAGCCAGCCGCTCCTGGCCGGCCTGGCGGAAGGGCCCTGTTGGCTGGATGGCGTGGTCCGGGTCCGGCTGACGTGCAGGCAGGCCACCCAATGCCATCCCTGGCTGGATGCACTGGAACGGCCGGACCGGCCACCCTTGGTCGAGGCCCTGGCGGTGTGCTTCGATCCGAATGCATCGCAGGCGGAATGCGAGAGATTCCAGGCGATGGCCGGCACCCTGACCCCACCTACCCTACCCTCCGAGCTGTTTCTCCTGACGAAGCAAAGACCCAGCGGGTGGCCGATCTAGCCGGGCTATTGGCTATGGGCTATTGGCTATTGGTCGAAAGCCCTGGTCTCAGCCTTCAGCAGCATACCCTGCGTCATTCACCATCAGCCAATAGCCAATAGCTAATAGCCAGCACCCCACCGCGAACTACTTTAAGAACAGAAGATCCCGATACGTCGGCAGCGGCCACAGATCCGCGGCCACCAGGTTCTCGAGCGTGTCCACGATGGTGCGCAGATCGGCCATGACCGGCTTGAGGTCGCGGCTGATCTGGGTGGCATGCTTGATCGGATCCGCATCGTGATACGCGGCGGCCTGCTCCACCGCGGCCGTGCTGTTTCGCAGCTTGGTGACGAGGTCCACGAAGCTACGGAGCGCGGCCGTGGTATCAGCGCAGTCCACTCCCGCGGCCTTGGTCGCGGCCACGGTCTCCGCCATCCGATGCTGATGCCGCAGGGCAGCCGGCAGGATCTGCCCCCGCGCGATCGAGACCATGGTCTCGGCCTCGATGGCCAGCTGCTTGGTGTACTTCTCGATCATGATATGGGTGCGCGAGTCGTGCTCTGCCTTGCTCAGCACGCCGTACTTCTTGAAGAGGTCCACGTTCTTCTTGGCCCGAAGCACGCCAAAGGCCTCGACTGAGTCCCTGAGATTCGGAAGCCCGCGCCGGCCTGCCTCCGCATGCCACTCCTCAGAATAGTTGTCGCCATCGAAGATCACCCGCTTGTGGTCCTTGATCAGCTGCTTGAGAACCGAGATCACGCCCGCCTGGAGCTTGGCCGGGGTGGGCTTGGCGCCGACCGCCTTCTCCAGCTGGTCGGCCACGTAGTCCAGTGACTCCGCCACGATGGTGTTGAGCACGGTATTAGGCCAGGCGATGCTGGCACTGGAGCCCACGGCCCGGAACTCGAACTTGTTGCCGGTGAAGGCAAACGGCGACGTGCGGTTGCGGTCGCCCGAATGGCGGGGCAGCATGGGCAGCGTCCTCGCACCCAGATCGAGCACACCGCCCCGAATGGTCCGCTTCGGCAGCCCGGCTTCGACCTGCTCCAGGATGTCCGACAACATCTTCCCCAGGAAGATCGAGATGATGGCGGGCGGCGCCTCGTTGGCCCCGAGACGGTGATCATTGGCCGCCGACGCAATGGAAGCCCGGAGCAGGTCGGCGTGGATATCCACGGCCCGGATGGTGGCGACCAGGAACACCAGGAACTGCGAATTGGTGTGGGTCTCGTCCTGCGGGTCCAGGAGATTGACGCCGGTGTCGGTCGACATCGACCAGTTGTTGTGCTTGCCCGAGCCGTTGACCCCGGCGAACGGCTTCTCATGCAGCAGCGCCTGGAGGCCGAAGCGCGGTGCTACCCGCTTGAGCGTCTCCATCAGCAGCATCTGATGGTCGCTGGCGATGTGGCTGGCCTCGAACAGCGGCGCGATCTCGTACTGGCCCGGCGCCACCTCGTTGTGCCGCGTCTTCACCGGCACCCCGAGCCGATAGAGCTCCTGCTCCGATTCGGCCATGAAGGCGAGCACCCGCGGCGGGATGGTGCCGAAATAGTGGTCCTCGAGCTGCTGGCCTTTCGGCGGCTTGGCACCGAACAGGGTGCGCTCGCAGATGAGCAGGTCCGGCCGCCGGTAGTAGAGCTCCCGATCGACCAGGAAGTACTCCTGCTCCGGACCAACGGTGGTGACGATGCGGGAGACGCCTTCGTCGGTGCCGAAGAGCTTAAGGATGCGAAGCGCCTGGGTAGAGAGCGCCTCCACCGAGCGAAGCAAGGGGATCTTGGTGTCCAGCGCCTCGCCGGTCCAGGACACGAACGCCGTCGGAATGCACAGGGTGACGTTGTTCTCCCCCCGCATCAGGAAGGCCGGACTGGTGGCGTCCCACGCGGTGTACCCGCGAGCCTCAAACGTGGCCCGGAGCCCGCCAGAGGGAAAACTGGAGGCGTCGGGCTCGCCCTGGACCAGCTCGGACCCGGAAAAGTTGAACACCACCCCGCCGCTTCCGTCCGGCCCGGCGAGCGAATCGTGCTTCTCGGCCGTCAGGCCGGTGAGGGGCTGGAACCAGTGGGTGTAGTGGCTCGCGCCGTTCTCGATGGCCCAGTCCTTCATCGATGCCGCGACCACGTCCGCCGCGGCAGGGTCGAGCGGCTCACCATGATCGATGGTTCGAAGGAGGCTGCGATACACCTCCTTGGGAAGCCGCTGCCGCATGGTGCTGCGAGAAAAGACGTCGGCGCCGAAGATGCTGTCGATCCGCTCGGCACGGGCGCTGCCGCCATTCAGGGAACGCGCAGGGGTGGTCACAGGTGCTCGTGCCTCGTGCGTGGAGGATAGAGAGACAGTGAGATGGAAGGCGTGGTCTATGCCACAGCCGTGGGTGCTGCCAGCGCTTCCTCGAGATCCGAGATGTCGGGATCCGGCAGCTCGGTGTAGACCGGGTGCGAGAGGTAGCGCTCACCGAAGTCGCAAATGATCGAGACGATCAGCTTGCCGGCGTTCTCCCGGCGACCGGCAACCTGCAGCGCCGCCCAGGTGATCGAGCCGCTCGAGATCCCAGCGAACATCGCTTCCTCGCGGGCCAGCCGCCGGGTCGTTGCGATGGCGTCGTCATTGGTCACCCGAATCACTTCGTCGTAGATCCTGGTATCGAGGATCGAAGGGATGAAGCCGGCGCCGATACCCTGCTGCTTGTGCGGCGAGGGCTGGCCGCCGGAGAGCACCGGGCTCTCGGCGGGCTCGACCGCGACAATCCGGATGTCCGGCTTCCGTTCCCGGAGATAACGGCCGGCGCCGGTGATCGTGCCGCCGGTGCCGACTCCGGAGACGAAGATGTCCACGGCACCCTCGGTATCGGTCCAGATCTCGGGCCCGGTGGTGCGGTAGTGGATCGCGGGATTCGCCGGATTGTCGAACTGCCGCGGCATCCAGGCACGGTCGCCGAGCCGGGAGAGGATGTCCTCGGCGCGGGCGATGGCGCCCTTCATGCCCTTCGGGCCTTCGGTGAGAACGACCTTGGCGCCGAGCGCACGCAGCAGGTTGCGACGCTCGAAGGTCATTGTCTCAGGCATCGTAAAGATGCAGCGGTACCCGCGGGCCGCGGCCACGTAGGCCAGCCCGATGCCCGTGTTGCCGCTGGTGGGCTCGACGATGATCATGCCGGGACGCAGCTGGCCCTTCTCGACCGCGTCGTTGATCATAGCGGCCCCAATCCGATCCTTCACCGAGTTGAACGGATTGTAGCCCTCGTGCTTCACCGCCACCCGGGCCGGCAGGCCGGCAGCCATCCGGTTGAGCCGGATGAGGGGGGTGTTCCCCACGGTCTCGGTGACGTCCTGGTAGATCTTGCTCTGTGGCATGGTAGCCTCGCCTGCTCCCCGACGTGGATCGCTTGGATTTTCTCTCGCAAGAATAACACGCTTTGACCCACCCGGCACGCCCGCCCTCCGGGCCGGCGTAATGACCCCCAGGCATCGCGTCCAACCCGGCCGGAGGGGCCGGGTGGCATCCACGCCAATGCATCATGTATAGGCCGGAGGCGGCCGCGTTAGGACGATTCCACGATCGAAGCGCACGAGTGGGCCAGTTCGGTCAGCGCCTCCGAGCCCCATTCTCCTCGATCATTCAGGCGGCCCAATAAGGCGGCGGGGAGAGCGGCCACCCCGAGCCGAGCCCCGCTGATGGCGCCGGCGATCGCGGCCATGGTATCGGTGTCGCCGCCGACGCCAATAGCGGTACAGATCGTTTCCCAGTAATCGTCCGGCGAGCGGAGGAAGGCGTAGAGGCTCCAGAGCAGGCTGGGCGTTACGAACGCCGAGATCCCCCGCCACCGGTCGATGTGTGCCGGGTCGAGGCCGGACTCGTGAACATGGCGCGCCGCCTGGACCGGCGGCAGCGCTAGCCACCCTGCGAGATTCCGGATGGCGTCGCCCAGGGACGCCTCCTCCGCTTCGGCGCAGTTGGCCACTTCGTTGAGAAATCCGGCAGCGTCGATCGGCAGCCGGGCCCCCGCCACCGCCACGGCACGAGCGACGGCCGCAGCGCCGGCCGCGCACCGCGGATCCAGATGAGTGATCCTCGCCTGTTCCCGTGCCGCGCGGCACATCGCCTCCTGCTCGGGCAGGAGGAGGCCGAGGGGGCCGGCACGCATCGCGGCGCCATTGCCCGCATAGGGCGCCGGAGTTCCGGACTCATTCCAGGGCACGCCCATGAGGAGCCGGAGCGCGGCGGAGCGAGTGCCCCGCCCCGCCCCGACGTCACGCCGCTCCCGGAAAAGCTCCGCCAGCCGCCCGGCGTACACCGTTGGCTGCCACCCTCCGGCCTCGAGGAAGCTGCGCAGCAGCTCCCGGGCAAGCTGGGTATCGTCGCTGTACTGACCGAAGGGAAACTGCGGGTGGGGCCACTCTCCTGCACGTCCGGCTCGAAGCCATCCCTCGACATAAACCTGGGCCACCTCCGGCGCCTGAGCCTCGACCACGAATCCCAGCGCATCACCCAGCGCCTGCCCGAGTATCGAGCCGGCCAGCCGATCGGCGGTCACCCGGGAGCGGGGGCCACGTCCCGGCCACAGTGTTTGCACACTCGGGCCCGCGCCAGAATCCGCTCGGCGCAGTATGGGCAGTCCCGTTCGTCTCGGGATTCTCTTGGCCCAGCCGGCGAAGCCGCTGCCGGCTGGGAGCCCCGTCGCTCCTCCTGCTCGATGATCTGACTCTGGATCCGCCTGCGGAACTCGAGTGGCTCAGAAATCCGGGGAAAGGATTCCTGGGTGCCACCGGTCCCGGTGATCATGACCGTGCCGAACCCCAGGATCCGGCCGATCACTCCCTGATCGACCGCGATCGCCTCGATCTTGGTGAGCAGGGTCTCGTCCGACTCTCGCTCGATGAAGCCAACTTTACTGAGCACCCGTTTGTCGGTGACGGCGAACTCCGAGCTGAGGTAGCGGACGGCGGGCCCAATGGCGAGGAGGAGGCCCACCCCGACTAAGGCAAGGCCGGAATACCAATAGGCGGGCTCGACCACCCGCAACAGGATTCCGAGAGCGATCCCCAACAGCACCACGATGATCGAGGTGAGGAAAATGGTCCAGTGCAGCCTGGCCCGGTACACGATGCGCTCCCCGGCCAGCAAATGGTCGTCAAGATAGCTCACGTACCGGCCGCCGAGCTGAGAAAGGACTTTAGATGATGGAGTGTAAGTGTTGATAGCACAGCGGACAGGGTGGGATTCGAACCCACGATACCCTTGCGGGTACACCGGTTTTCGAGACCGGCTCCTTCAGCCACTCGGACACCTGTCCAAACCGCGGCCGAAAGATAAAGCGTGAAGGGTAAACAGTGAACAGTGAACGGTGAACCGGCTCCCTGAGCCATCCGTGGGCCGGTCCCCGTGCACCATTCACCGTTCACGCTGTTCCTCGGCGCCCTACTCCGGCACCGGCGCTCCCTTCCCGCTCAGCGTCCTGGCCGCCTCGACCAGCCCAATGAACTCCCCGCGGTAGCCCGAGGGATCGTCGCCCCTGGCGGTCCGGGCCATGGTGAGTACCTGGTCGAAGCTGATTGTTCCCTTGTGGTCAGAGTTCCGCAACAGCATCGCAAAGCCAGCCACGGCCGAGGCGAACCGCATGTCCCCGGAGACAGAGCCGTTTCTACGATCCGTCACCGGGGTGGCGAGAAGCCGGCTCTGGCTCCCCTTGGGATCCTTGTAGCGCAACCGGACGGTGAGCAGCTCGGGGCTCTTGCTGGCCGACGGGCGCAGCGAGACGTGCTGATACGTCAAACTATCGCCGGCCAGGGCAACCGGCGTGGCCCCCACCGGCACCACCTCATAGAGCGCGGTGACGGAGTGCCCCGCCCCCATCTCGCCGGCGTCCTTCTTGTCGTCGGCGAAGTCTTCCTTGGCCAGAAGCCGGTTTTCGTATCCGAGGAGGCGGTAGGCCTGCACCTTGGCGGGATTGAACTCGACCTGGATCTTCACGTCCTTTGCGACGGTGAACAGGGTGCCGCCGAACTCCTGCACGAACACCTTCTGCGCCTCGCGGAAGCTGTCGATATAGGCGTAGTGGCCGTTTCCCTTGTCGGCCATCTGCTCCATCTTGGTGTCCTTGAGATTGCCGGTGCCGAAGCCGAGCACGGTCAGGAACGTCCCTTCCTCACGCCGGGTCTCGACCAGCCGGATCATCTCGGCGTCCGAGCTCACACCCACGTTGAAGTCACCGTCGGTGGCCAGAATCAGGCGATTGTTCCCTTCCGGCATGTAGTTCTGCTTGGCCACGTCGTACGCCAGCCGGAGGCCGGCGCCTCCCGCCGTCGAGCCGCCGGCCTCGAGCCGCTCGATCGCCTCGAGGATGGTCGCCTTGTCGGCCCCCGACGTCGAGGGCAGCACCAGCCCTGCGGCACCGGCGTAGACCACGATCGCCACCCGGTCCTGCGGCCGAAGCTCCTGCACCAGCGCCCGAAAGGCCTGTTTCACCAGGGGGAGCTTGTCGGGAGACTGCATCGAGCCGGAGACATCCAGCAGGAACACCAGATTGCTCGGCGGCAGGTCGCGGGTGGCGAGCCGCTTGGCCTGGAGCCCGATCCTCACCAGCCGGTGCTCGGGTGCCCAGGGGCAGGGTCCGGTTTCGGTGGTGACGGCGAAGGGATGTTCGCCGGTGCGATCGGGATAGTTGTAGGGGAAGTAGTTGACCAGCTCCTCCAGCCGCACCGCGTCGGCCGGTGGGAGCGATCCGCCATTCAGGAAGCGGCGCACGTTGGTGTAGGACGCGGCGTCCACGTCGATCGAGAAGGTGGAGAGTGGGTTCGAATACGCAGCGAGGAAACGGTTCTCTTCGATTCGCGCGTAGGCCTCGGTGTTCCCGGGCTCCCGCTGAACCCGCCACGGCTCGTCGATCTCCTGCCTGCTGTAGCCCTTCCCCAGCCCCGCGGCCTTGCTGTCCGGCCTGGCGTAGCCCTGAGCCGCGCGATCTACCGAGCCCACCGCCGCATTGGTGACGCTCTCCACCGCCGGCACGGGATTCGGTTCCAGAGTGAAGTCCTGGGTCACGGTGCGTCCCGGTCGGACAGTCAGGGTCGCCTGGGTCGGCTGGTACCCGACGAATGTCGCGCGCAGCGTGACCGATCCTTCAGGCACCGTAGGCAGTACGTAGCGGCCGGTGCCGTCGGTCAGGGCGGAGATGGCCGAGCCGACCACGAACACCTGGGCGTGCGCCAGCGGGGTGCCGCTGCCCGCTCGCACGTGTCCTTCCACCCGCCCGGTTCCAGGCAGCTGGATGACCGGCGCCGCGCCGGTGGTGGTGAGCATGAGAAGCAGGACCGCCGAGAGGGCCGGCACGCGCCTGGTGAACGCCGAGGGGGGTCGCATCTGGAGAGGCTCCGCGCAGAGGATTGCATCCCGGCCGCCATCGCATCAGGTGTGGGATGTAGGCGGGAGATGCGCGAGGAGGTGGAATGTGGCAGGCAGCTGGACGACGGAGGTACGACGATGGTTACCAGCGCATTAGACAAAGCGGCGAGCGGACGGTGTCGCGGTCGCGGTCGATCGCGTGGTTAGACCGCCATGCGCCAGCTGGGCTCACCGTGGCCCGATGAGCTTATCGAGAATGGCCAATTGCTCGCGCTGTCTGTCTTACGGACCCCTTGCACAATCCTGCGTTCCTTCGTCACGAAGCGCCCGCCAGCTGCATGCGCTTGTCAGGCAGCGCGGCGCGCCAGTAGTTACCGCACCTCGCTGATCTCCAGCAAGTGCCCATCTGGATCCCGGAAGAAGCAACGTACCTCCCCTCCACGGTCGACCGGAGGGGTAAGGAACTCCGCCCCTCGCGCCAGGAGCGTCTGGTACGCCGCGCGGCAATCAGGCACTCGTAAGGTCAGCTGGTGACTGGCCCTGTTCGGATCCTGTGGTGGTGCAAAGGTCACTGTGGGCTTGTCTGGAGTGGGTCCACCTCCGGTGACGAGCAGGAGCCAGTTGCCCAGGAAGTCGAGCACAGTCGTGGTACCACCGTATTCGCGATAGACCGTCGCCCCGAGAACATCGCGGTAAAACTTGCGCGCTCGAGCGAGATCACTGACCACCAGGAGGAGACTCAGCTCCACACCTTTGGTGGGAAACGGAGCTTCACTTTCCATGTGCCCATCCACACCGAAGCAGTGAAACTTATGGGAGCTCTGGGCGTCTGCCTGACGGACCGCGCCTCAGCTGCGGCGACTCCTCAGCTCGCGCACAATCCTACGTTTCCTTTAGAGCTGAAGCGCCCGCCAGCTGCACGCGCTTGTTAGGCGGTCCCCTTTGGACCGATCGGTGGCCTACCCGCTCGAGGCGACGCAAACGAGGCGACTAAACCAAGGGCCGCCCCAACCACCGCGCCATTGATCAGCGGCCCGAGCACTAGGGACCCAAGTTGAGCACCCGGGACACCGGCCTGAATGGCCCGCGTCAACGGATCGAAAACCCACAAACCAGCCGGCCAGGACAACACCCCGCTGAAGAGCAGCATGCCGGCCCAGGTATGTCCTCCGCCCAAGACGCTGAATAGGAGGAGAAGCAGACCGCAGGCCCCTCCCATTCCAGCTCCGGTGACGCTCCACCGCACGACGGTGGCCAGCAATGTTCGCATGGTGCTCCCCGCCCTCTGCCTGCGCTTGTTAGGCGGCGGCTCGCGGATCTCGCCAGACTATCTTCTCGTTCTTGCGCGAGGAGAAAAAGTCGGAACAGCGCCCGTCGCCGGCGCCATCAAACCCACCGTCAGCATGGCAGATGATGGTGCCGCCGGCGCTGTATACGTCGCTGGGGATGTCACAGCAACGCGGCGGAAGGTAGTAAACGGCCTGACCCCCGTAGTCATACCGCGCGATGAAGGCCGGGGGATTCGCAACGGGTTGGCTCTCAAGCTCCTGAATGAGCACTGTCAGCCACTCCGGATGGTTGCCCGCCGACTTTGCCGTGGCGCAGGCCACGCTTAGACCCGTTGCCAGAAACCAGGCTGTAACGGATGCTCTCATCACGCCCTCCTTCCCGGGATCGCGTGTGTCCGCCTAACGGACCGCGCATCAGCTGCGGCCGACTTGCCCGTTTGGCCACTATCTCACGTTTCTCAGAACCGATTGTCCGCCAGCTGCAGGCGCTTGTTAGCCGGCGCGGTGGCGTACCTGGGTGCAGCGTTGCTTTGCCAGTCGCCCCGAAGAAATGCCAGTGCAAATTCCTCCAATTGACGGCCTTCCCGGCTCGAATATGGGCAACGTGAGAGCCGTTGGGTACAATCCACGTTCCGCTGAAGGTGCAGCGCCGTCAGTCTGCATGCGCTTGTCAGGTGGCTGGAGCCGGATCTGCGCGCTCTTAACCCGGAGACGCGACCTCCGCCTCCCACAAGCCTTCGTAGTGGAGAACCCGCCCGAAGTCGTCCGTGTCCAGTCGCGCCTGAAACCGTTCGCCATCCACCAACGCCTCGTAGCGGAAGACGTGGGCTGCCGCGCGCTGGTACGATTGCTCCAGCGCCTCGACCCGAAGCTCGGGAAACCGCACCCATGCCGTCCGGACCTCCATGTGCTCCCCGACCGCGAGGTCCAAACGGCGGATCGGCAGAAGATTCGTCGCCGGAGTGAACCCGAGATCGATGTCGAGTGCTCCTTCGACCAGTGGTAGCGGGGCGCCGTCCAGGCTCCAGTGCCCTTCCCCGTCAGCGGCGAACTCGAACCGTATCGGAGCTGCCGCAGCCGAGCCGGTGACGACCGCCCGGCGAGTCCGCCAGTCGCCGTCGCACTCGATGACATACCTGAGCTGCGCACGAACGCCCGCTTCTGCCGCCTCTACCTGGCCGGTCAGCCGCCACCCTCCGGTAGTCCGCTCGATGCGGGCCTCCTCGTGACCGGACACGTCGAGGCGCCGCCATCGCATGTACGATTTGCTCGGAAAAGGTTTCATGAACATTGCGGCACAGTTGCCGACACCGCTCCCTTTCACGTGACCAGCCACCCAACGGACCGCGCATCAGGTGCGGCGACCTGGCCGTCGAGGCACTGTCTTAGGTGGCGGCCAACCCGGGCCGGTCAGCACTAGAAAAGTCGTCCGATGCCAAGCTGACCAAGAAGAGTCAGGCTAATGCCGAGAACCACAAGTCCAGCCAGACCAACCAATGCCGAACGCCACAGGGCAGGCGCAATGGGGTACCCATGGCGCCAGAAAACCATGAAACTGAACCCAAAGACCAGGGACCAGATTAGCCACGGAACTAGCAAGAGGAGGTCCTTTTCGCCCCCGCCCAGATTGATGTAGCCCTGTGCCAGGAGGTAACCGAGCACGGGGGTAAGACCCAGTGGCAGGAGGCTCAGAACGATGCGAACGACGCTTTGCATTCCCGGCGGCTGTCTAACGGATTGCGCATCAGCTGCAGGCCCTCAAGCCCGCCCGTACCAACTTACGTCCGAGTTACGGTCCAGGAACGGGCCGCCCGGGCGGAGGCCGGCGCGAGTTCGGCCTGTCGGCTGCATGTGCGGGTTAGACGGCGCCCGCCGCGGGGTGTCCCACCTGCCATAGCCGACGTGCAAGGTAGCTCGCCAGGATCAACAGCAGGGGTGCCGTCGCCACTCCCGGTGTATGGCCGCCCTGGCGCAGCGTCCAGAGGGGATGGCCGATTCCGTTGCTGCCCTCGATTGCCACCCAGGTCCAAGCCAGCGGCACGGCCACCGACCATCCACGCCGGACCGGCCAGAACCAGCACCAGAGGCCGAAGGCCACGAGCGACAGGTTCGCCACGGCGAAGCCTCGCTCGAGGTCTGCCGAGAGCAGGCCGCTCACGAATCGCGCTGGCGGGAACGATTCCCAGAGCCGGCCGAGGTACTTGAGAAGCGTCCGCCTAACGACTTGGCGATAAGCTGCGGATGCCGAAGGCCGCCGGCGGCTTCATCGGCCTGTTGGACGGATCAGACTTTCAGCTGCATGGACGATCTGGAGTCGACGCTGTAGAGCCTGCTTCACAGCCGCAGTGGGAGCCAATTGGCAAGCAAGCTCTCGATAGCCGCTCGCGGTATGGGCGTCGCCGCAGCGTCGGTGTAAATCGGCGAGGACCGCCACCCACATATAGGAGCCTGCCAGCCACGTCGGCGGTAGAAAACCGTCGAGCACTTCGAGTCCTTTGGCCGGGCCGTGGAGTTCCGCGACTGCTACGGCGCGGTTGAGTCTATGGAGTGCGGACGGTGCGACCTGCTCAAGGAGTTCGTAGCAGTCGGCCACTCTGTCCCAGCGCGTCTCCGCGAACGTCGGGGCGAGGCAATGTTCCGCCGCGATTGCCGCCTCGGCATGGTACCGCGTAAAGACATCGCCCGTAGCAGACCTCGCCAGCCACGAAAGGCCAAGCTCGACTTCCCCTCGATCCCAGAGGTCCCGGTCCTGCTCCTCGAGCAAGAGCAGCCCACCAGTGCTGTCTTGGCGAGCCGTCAGCCGAGCCGCATGCAGATGCATCATCCCCAGCAGCGCCGACGTTTCAGGAGACTGGCCGATCGGGTGGTTTGCCAGGATGTCCGTCAGCCGTATCGCTTCAGCGCAGAGCTCACGGCGGATGGCCGTGTCCGCGTGCGTAGACAGGTAGCCCTCGGTGAAGAGGAGATAAAGGATCGTGCGCACTCCAGCGAGGCGCGAGGCGTATTGCTCAGTCGTGAGCTCGTCGGCGTGCGGGGGCGTCGCTCGCAGGCGCTCGCGCGCTCGACCGAGCCGTTTGTACACATTGGCTTCGCTGGTGAACAACCGAAGCGCGATTTCCCGCACCTCGAAGCCGCACAGAATCTTCAGTGCCAGTACAATCTGGGACTCTGCTGGAATCGCCTCGTCGCAGCACACAAACAGCATTCGGAGCAGGTCGTCCCGCACCTCACTTGCGAACCACAGCTCCGGTTGTTCAAGTGCGCCGACCACTTCGGCCGCGTTCTCCTCCATGAGGCGACGTTGGCGGGCTCGTTTGCGCAACTCATCCCAAAGGCTGTTGCGCGCGACACGAAAGAGCCAGGCGGTCGGGTTGTCTGGCACACCCGCCATCGTCCACGAGTCGAGAGCGGACATCAAGGCAGCCTGGACGGCGTCCTCGACCGCCTCGATGTGCTGCGCGCCTGCCCTGCGCGCAAGCATTGCGACCACCCGACCGTATTCGTGGCGAAAGAAATCCTCGGCCAGCTGTCGTGGTTCGCTCAAGGAGTGCGTATCTCGATGACTTCAACGCCGGAGCCTGGTCCCACGAGCCCAGGGCACCCACGAGCCACTTCAATCGCCTGATCGAGGCTCTCAGCCGAGACGATCATATAGCCGCCAACCAGCTCCTTGATCTCGACGAACGGTCCGTCTGGCGCAGGATCCGAGGTCGCGAGTCTCCCCTCGCCAAGTTTCCCGCCCATGTCTACGAGGTTCTTCATGAACTTCTGCTGCCAGGCGCCGAACTGGGCATACATCTCCTGCATTGTCGCCGGCGAGGGACGCTCGACTCTTCCACCCGCCAAGCTGCGCTGCAAACACAGATACTTCGGCATGACTTCTCCTTGTGAGTGCCGTCGGTCAATCCGAGCGACACCCAATGACGCGCGGACAGACAGACATTGGACACTCCGCCGGCCTTTCGTTCTGACGAGCCATTCTCGTCCGCCCAAGGACCCGGGCTTCAGCTGCGGGCGCCGTGCCCGCTCGCGCACTATCCAACGTTCCCTATCCGCGAAGCGCACGCCCGCTGCATGCGCTTGTTAGGCCGCATGCTTCGGGATCGTGAGACACCTGGGCGGACAAGCGAGCCGGGATGTGTGGGGTCAATGCACACAAGTCGAGAGCGATGACATGGCCCATCATCTCCGCCCCACCGCACAGATGGCTATATTTGGAATCCGAACGCTACCATCAGCCATTACGTACGGCCGAAGCTTGTGGGCGAGTCTCTGTCGATATTCTGCCTGCTGCCCGGACGACCTGTCGGAAAGCAAAGCGGCAAGTTCCGGCGAAACATCCTCGAGATACTGAGTGCAGTCTTCAGTAGAGGTGAACTCCAGGTTCAGCGTCATCTCCTCAACGTGTACATGGGTAAACCCGGCGTGAGTCATCTCCTTTGCTAACGCATTCTCTGCTGAATCAGGCCGACAAGGAACTGCTGGTTGGGGCGACGCCAGGTCAAACATCTCTCGGGCGACAGCCGCCGCCAGGCTGGCCAAGGGGCGGCCCTCCGATCCCTCCTCCCACACCGATGTGGCGAACCAGCCATTGGGGGTCAGCATACGTCGTATCGCAACCATCGTTGTCAACGGATGCGGTAGAGATGTTATGCCCCAGCGACAGAGAATGGCGTCAAAGCTATCGTCAGGGAAATCCAGGCGATCCGCGTCCGCTTCTATGAACTCCACGTTCGTCAGTCCTGACGTAGATGCTCTCTCGCGGGCAATCGCGAGCATCTTAGATGAGAGGTCCGTCGCCACAACCCGTCCTGAAGAACCGACACGGCTCGCAGCCAACAATGCGGGTTCGCCAATCCCGGTTGCAATGTCCAATACCCGCTGACCAGGTTCCACTTTCGCTAGTTCGACCATGCGCACACTCACGCATTGCGCGCCGTTCTCGATAGTCCGCCACCACTTCTTCCATCCGGAGGCCACTCTATCCCACTGTTGACGTTGACGGGCCGGATCATTGGATAGGGCGCTCATGGATTATCCTCGCACAGGGTCCTCAGGCGCTTCCGCCGCCAGGCTCCGCCGGGTTTCAATCCAGGAGCTGTCGTCCTCGGCTACCACCTGCTGCCAAGCCTGACGCAGAAAGCGGTAGCGCGCGAGCTGGGGTATATCCTCCTGGACTTCGGAACCAGCCCAGCCGCCAGGATCCGAGACACCTCACCGGGTGAACAATTCGGTGAGATCGGCGATTCTCTGCTCGTTGGTCACGAAAGCTCCTCTTGACGCCCAACGTCTATCTGATCGCACTTAAGCTGCGGCGCGCTGAAGAAGATTCATTCCCTCATCTACGCGCGCCGCCAGCTTCAAGCGCTTGTTAGGCAGATGGGCGCCGACCCTAACGGTCCTCAAGGTCTCACGGCCTTCTTGCTAACCACGATGTGCGTGGCGCCCGGTGTCGCCCCGTGCTCGGTGCAAGCGTAGCCCAACGCCGGCAGATCGATTCCCGCAAGCAGCGCCTCACCACTGCCGAGCAGAATCGGCGCGATCGCCACGTGCATTTCGTCGATGAACCGCGCCTGGAGATACTGGCGCACTGTGGACACCCCGCCGACGACCTGGATATCGAGCTCGCCTGCAGCCGCGGTGGCGCGCCGCAATGCTTCCTCCATTCCCCCGGTTACGAAGTGGTAGTCAGTTCCACCTTTCATGGTCATCGAATCGCGTGCATAGTTCGTGAGCACGAAGACCGGCGCGTGATAGGGCGGGTTCTCGCCCCACCAGCCGCGCCACCTGTCGTCGGGCCACGGTCCGCGTACGGGGCCGAACATGTTGCGGCCCATGATCCACGCGCCGACCCCCTTCCCAAAGCGCTTGGCGAAATCGTTGTCGGGACCCGTCGACCCGCCCGCCTTCCCTTGCATCTCGTGAAACGTGCGGGTGCCAACGTACCAGTCGTGGAGCTCTTCACCCCCAACGCCGAGCGGGCTCTCGCGGTCCTGGCGGGGTCCGGCGCCATAGCCATCGACCGAGATCGAGAAGTTGTGGACCCGAAGCTTTGGCATGGCGTTCCTCAAGTGTGGTTTCACGAACCTCGAGTGGACCAGTCCGTCATCGACGGGCGTCGTCGTCTTCCCGTGCGAGCTCGACGGGCTGCGCCGCGTCTGTCCCCGCAGGTCTAACCTGATGCGCACGGCTACATCTGCCTAACGGACCGCGCATCAGCTGCGGCGACTTCTCAACAT
This sequence comes from uncultured Gemmatimonadales bacterium, assembly GCA_963742755.1. Classification (GTDB taxonomy): domain Bacteria; phylum Gemmatimonadota; class Gemmatimonadetes; order Gemmatimonadales; family GWC2-71-9; genus CAVVWJ01. The sequence continues at coordinate 58,062 of CAVUMU010000005.1, read as the reverse complement.
GGGCATTATCTAACGTTCCGTAGAATTGAAGCGTCCGCCAGCTGCATGCGCTGGTTGGACCGCCAGATCTACAAGATCACAACATCGTATTGTCGTTTGCCGATGTCTCGGGGATTGGCTGGAGCACGTCCCAGTGCTCCACGACCTGGCCGGCCTGGTCCAGCCTGAAGATGTCGATCCCGGCCCAATCGCGGTCCCCTGGCCATTCCTGGTAGCAGTGTAGAACGACAAAATCGCCTTCGGCTATGACTCGCTTAAACTCTACCCGCTTGCCCGGGTACTCGCGTGCCATGCGCTCGAAATACGCGATGAATGCCGCCTTGCCGTCCGCAACCATTGGGTTGTGCTGGATGTAGGTGGCCCCCACATAGCGCTCAACCGCGTCAGCTGGGCGGGATTGGTTGAACATGAGGTCGTAAAAGGCCATGACCGTCCGCTTGTTCCTCTCCAGCCGATCGTCCATCAGATCTCCAATGACTCCGTACTCTTTGCCGCGGCCTGACGACGCGCGGATCAGCGGCGGCGACTCCGCAGCGTGCGCACCAGCCTACGTTCCTTTTGACAATGGCGGCGCCGCCAGTCTGCATGCGCTTGGTAGGCAGCCGGCCCTCCTACCGCTGCCAGAACGATCCATCGCTCAGCGGTAGTCGTTCTCCTTTAGAACGATCACCCAGGCGCGGCGCTCAGCTATCCTGCCGTCGCGCATGACGAACACCTCGGCCATGGACATGCGCATCTCGCCGCCTGCGGCGCGCTTCGCCGTTCCCGTAAGCTCTGCCATGACGACGTCGCCCTGCTCGACCATGCGCACGACCGCCAGCTCGGGAGGGTCGATGAACACGGGCGCCCCGTCGATCGCCTTATCGTATGCCGCTTTGCCCGTCAACTGGAACGCGCCGAAGACCGTCCACTTGATGTCGTCGGTCAGGCAGGACAGGATCTGCTGGTGATCATTCTTGCGGAAGCCGTCTAGGTAAGCGTTAACGGTTGCGATGTTCTGCGACATCTTCGACCTTCTCCATGTGGCGACTCTGTAGTGTCTACGGTAGCGCCTTGGGCGCCTAACGGACCGCGCATCAGCTGCGGGCGATCATGCCGGCGCCCGCACAAACCATCGTTCCGCAGCGTCTTCCAGGAACGCTGCGCCGCAGCGGAGTTCGGGACAACTCCGGCCCGTCGGCTGCATGCGCGGGTTAGGCAGCGCTTGGGGACGGCTTTGCCACCGAAGACAAGGCCGAGTCGGATGGGCGTGTCCCACGAGCACGGACCACGCTGAGCGTACCATCGGTCTCGAGCACGACTGCGCGAAGGTCGACCAGGCCCTCGACGCCCTGACCGCGGATCGCGGCCAGAATCTCCTCCTGTGTTATCCGCGCACGCCGCAAGGCGACGTCGAGGAAGATGCCCTCGTAGAAAAGTAACGTCGGCTCGTTCTTGAGCAGTCTGCGAAACGCCGTCGCCCGCACGCTGAGCCAGGCCACAGCATATTGCAGTCCGATCAGCAATGCCAGCGCAAGCAGTCCATCTGCCAGCGCGATGTCCTTCGATAGAATCACGGTCGCGAGGGTGGAACCGAGCGCAACGGTCACGACCAAGTCGAACGCGTTCAGCTTGGAGAGGGTACGCTTACCAGAGAGCCGGAGAAACAGGAGCAAGGCCGCATAGGACATCACCGCAGTAACGGCGACGCGCCCCACACTGTTCCAACTATCAAACCAGGTCACGGGGAAACTCCATCGATGAAATCCCCCTAAGAGTACAGCGGTGGCCGGCGTCTGCCTAACGAACCGCGCATCAGCTGCGGCGACTCCGCAGAGCGCTCGATCCTAGATCTTTCTTTAAACGTCGTGCCGTCGGCTGCATGCGCTTGTTAGGCTGCGCCTCTGCAGGGAACTAGCCCAGACCACCACACGCACCTAGGGCCGTCTCCGACGTCGCAGTAGCCACAAGGTCATCACCCAGCCGGCCAGCATGATGGTCGTGAAGAGCAGTGGGATCACCGGAGATGCTGTCCGCTGGAAGAACGCTGCCCATCCCTCCATCAGCGACAACACTCCGTAGGCCAGCAACCCCAGGACCACTCCGCCGATCGCCCCCATGACCCGATCTACCCACCCGGCGGTCCCAGTGAGGCATGTGAGGCTCAGCCGGCTAGCGGCGACGCCGGCTAGGGCGCCCAAGCACCCGGCTACCCAGGCTCCGGCCTCGAAAGTCATTGCTCACTCCAGGGAATGACCGTCGGGCTGCCAACGTTCGTGCGGCAGCCTAACGTCCTGCGGCTCACTTGCGGCGGCCGCGCGGCGATCTGTGTTAGACGGACCCCTGGTCGTCCTCATCGCCGGGACCGTCTTCGATCTGCAAGAAAGGCCGGGCCCCTCGGTGAACCCGAAGCTCGAAGATGTCAGGACGCGCATAGTGCCCTGCTACGTCGAGCTGCCATCGAGGGCCGACCAGTTGATGGCGCTCGATGTCTGCATAAAGGATCCCCTCTTCCGCCTCCAACGGACCAGCCACGATCTTCCCATCAGGATCCGCGATCAAGCTGAGGCCCGGATTGATCCAGCCCTCGACGTTGCTGAGGTAGGCTGCCTTGAACTCCAACGCGTCAGGGATATCGTCCTTGTGGAATGCCTGGCAGGCTCCGACAACGAAACACCGCCCTTCCTTGGCGACGTGTCGCATCGTCGAAATCCAGGGCTCACCACGGTCCCAGGTCGGGGCGGCGTGGATCTGCTCACCCCAAGCCGCCAGCGCATACCGGGCGAGCGGCATGTAGTTCTCCCAACAGAGCAGCCCACTGAGGCGCCCAAACGGAAGGTCAAACACCTCAAGATCACCCTCCGCTCCTTGGCCCCACACCAGTCGCTCACCCGCCGTAGGGATGAACTTCCGGTGCTTTCCCAACACCCGACCGTCTGAGCCGATGTAAAGGAGAGTGTTGTACAAGGTCGAGTCGCTTCCCTCGGCGTTCCTCTCGTTGACTCCCACCGCGACGGTAATGCGGCAGTCGGCGGCCACCTGAGCGAGGCGACTGATCTGAGGTCCCGGAATGGAGACCGAGTTGCGGTGGAGTTCTGCATATAGACCCCGGAGCGGATGGGTGTGACCAGGCGGGACAAACCATACCCAGACCGGATAGCCCGGGACGAACGCTTCTGGAAACACGGCCAGCGTTGCGCCGCCCGTCGCAGCCTCCTCAATCAACCGACATGCTTTGGTGATCGTCGCATCCAGATCCAGGAATACTGAGGATGCCTGCACTGCGGCGATTCTGAACGGGTCGACTTCCAAGGCTGGCCTACTCCCTTCCCCGGCGGGTCCGTCTAACGAAATGCAAATCAGCTGCAGGCCCTCGTGCCGGCGCGCCCGCCACCCGGCCAAGTCTTCCTTGCCATGGAACGGCCGCTGATGATTCGGAATCAGATCCGCGTTCGGCATGCGCGACCACCACCAGGCGGCGGCGGTCAGATTGACCGGATCCCAGATGAACTGTAGACTCTTTCTGGAATCTAGGGTTCTCCGATGCTTGGCGCATCCGCCTGACGACTGGCCCATTAGCTGCGGGCTCTAAAGCCGGACGCGCACCAACCTAGTTCCACAACGCGATCACGGCGCGCTGTGGCCGGCCGGCGCGGGATCCCCTCACACTGACCCCGAGCGCGTCGCATGACCGATCGACTGCAGTTTTTTCTCAATCGCCTCCGGGAGCGGTTGTGGGTCAAGCCGCTGGTGGTATGCCTGATATCCGTCGGCGGCGTGTTCCTCGCGCACGTGGCGGACGGCACTGGGCTAGGCCGGCTGGTGCCGGAGATCACCAGGGACTCGATCGAGTCCCTGCTCAAGATCATCGCCGCCAGCATGCTGGTCATCGCCACCTTCGCCGTGGCGTCCATGGTGTCCGCCTACGCGTCGGCCAGCAGCTCCGCGACGCCCCGCTCGTTCGCACTGATTGTCGCCGACGATACCTCCCAGAACGCGCTCTCCACGTTCATCGGCGTGTTCATCTTTAGCGTGGTGGCGCTGCTGGCGCTGATGAACGGGTACTACGGCAGGGCCGGTCGGTTCACGCTCTTCGCGCTGACGATGCTGGTCTTCGCCATCGTCATCGTGACGTTCCTGCGCTGGGTGGACAGCATCGCCCGGCTGGGACGGTTGGGCAGCACCATCAACAAGGTCGAGGCCGCCACGGCGACGGCGTTCGACCAGCGCCGCGCCGCGCCCTTCCTGGGTGGGCGCGCCGCGCCGTCGCCCCCCGGCGGCGGGCGGGCGATCTACGGCGAGGCCATCGGGTATCTCCAGCGGCTCGACATGGCCGCGTTGCAGGCCCGGGCCGAGAAGGCGGACCTCCGGGTGGCGGTGATGGCGTTGCCGGGCACGTTCTGCACGCCGGCGCGTGCCGTGGCCTATGCCTGCGCCGAGGGGTCCGCCGAGCCGTCCGCGGACGATCTCGCGGCCATCGCCGGAGCGTTCGTAATCGGCGACGCCAGGGCCTTCGACCAGGACCCGAGGTTCGGCCTGGTGGTCCTCTCGGAGATCGCCAGCCGCGCCCTATCGCCCGCGGTCAACGATCCGGGCACCGCGATCGCCGTCATCGGTACGCTGGTGCGGGTGTTCGCGCTCTGGGACGTCCCCGCCGACACCGCCGCCGCCGGGGAGGTGCGCTTCGATCGTGTCACCGTGCCCGGCCTATCGGTACCCGATCTGTTCGAGGACGCGTTCACCGGCATCGCCCGCGACGGGGCCGGCACCGTGGAAGTCGCCGTGCGGTTGCAGAAGGCGCTCGACACCCTTGCCGCGATGGGCGACGGGCCGGTGCGCCAGAGCGCGCTGGTGCACGCGCGCCTCGCGCTGGTCCGGTCGGAGAAGGCGATGGATCTCCCGCACGACCTCGCGGCCGTGCGGCGCGCGGCCGGATTCGCGAACCTCCCGCCGACGGCGTAGGCTCACCCCGCTCCGCCCGGGCCCCCGACGTAGCAGAGCGCCACGTACACGGGGAAGTGATCCGAGCCGACGTGGCCCATCCTCCGCAGGGCCAGCAGCCTGAACGACTCGTCGAAGAACACGTGGTCCAGCGGCCAGCGAAGCAGCAGCCAATTGGCGTTGTAGGTGGAGAAGAGGCCGCGGCCGACGCGCGGGTCCAGCAGCCCGCTCGCCGCCTGGAACCGCCGGGTGATCCTCGACCACGCCACGTCGTTGAGGTCGCCCGCGACGATCGCCGGCGCCCGGGTCCCGCGGACCTCGCGCGCCACGAGCATCAGCTCGACGTCGCCGCGGGTCGTGCTATGGAACGGCCGCGGCGGCTTGGGATGCACTCCGTGGAACCGGACCACCGCGCCGGAGCGCAGCCGGATGCCGCTGGTGATGGACGGGACGTAGTCGTCGAGGAGAAAGCGGACCGCGGGCTCGATCAGCTCCAGCCGGGAGAAGAGGTGCATCCCGTAGGTATCGTGCTGTGGCTGGCGCACGACGAACGGATAGGCGGGCTCCAGGGCCGCCAGCCGGGCATCCCACCACTGGTCGGTCTCCAGCAGGAGCACGAGATCGGGGCGGATCCGCTCGACCATCGCCAGCAGCGGGCCGGCCTCGTGATTGCTCTGGAGGACGTTCGCCACCAACAACTCGACGCGAGATGAATCGGGACAGGACCGCGCGTCCGGGGCTTCGACCCGCGCCAGCGGAGTATACGGCAGGATCCGGAGCGCCTGGTGCACGCCGGCGACCAGCAGCGCCGCGGCGAGCAAGCGCACACTCCAGCGGTCGCGGTCGAGGACCAGGAGCGCGCCCAGCAGCGCGACCGCCGAGAGCACCGCGATCTGAACCCGGGGGAAGTCCCACATCCTGACCAGCCCCGCGTCCGTCCGCACCAGGGGCAGGAAGGTCGCCACCAGCACGGCCGCCCCGACGATCCAGACCGGGAGCCTCAGCCAGGGGGAGAAGGGCATCGGCGCTACATCCCGCCGTTCATGGGCCGGACGCGCTCGTCACCGAGTGGACCTCGATGAAGACGTGCTTGATGCTCGGGTAACCCTCCCGCACCCGTCGATCGAGCCGGTCGGCCGCAGCGGCCAACTCGGCCGCCGACAGGCCCGCCGCGAAGCGGACCTCGATCGCCAGCAGCACCGTGTCGGGGCCGAAGTACATCGTCAGCGGGCTGATGGCGCTGCTGACCGCGGGATCCGCCTCGGCCAGCGCCCGAATGCTCCGCAGCATGCCCGCATTGGCGCCTTCCCCGATCAGCAGACCCTTGCTCTCCCGGGCGAGGAACCCGGCGACGGCCATCAGCAGGAGCCCGATCACGATGGAGGCGGCCCCGTCCAACCGGGGCTCGTCGAACCGGTGGCCCAGGTAGATGCCCAGGAAGGCGACGGCCAGTCCGAGCAGTGCGGCGGCATCCTCGAAGAGCACCACGAACGTGGTCGGATCCTTGGTGGTTCGGATCTCCTGCCAGGTGCTCGTGCTGCCCTTGGCGGCCCGGAAGGCCCGGACGGCGATGGCGAGCACGATGCCCTCGAAGAGGCCCGCGACGCCGAGCACCACGTAACTCCAGGTCGGATCTTCCAGCGGCCGGGGATGCAGCAGGTGGCGGACGCCTTCGTAGGCCGATACCCCCCCGCCGACTCCGAAGATCAGGAACGCGACGACCAGGGTCCAGAAATACAGCTCCTTGCCGTGGCCGAACGGATGGGTGGCGTCGGCCGGCCTCTCGCTGCGGCGGATGCCCAGGAGCAGCAGCCCGCCGTTGCCGGTGTCGACCAGGGAGTGGATCCCCTCCGCGAGCATCGCGGAGCTGCCGGTGAGTCCGGCCGCCACGAACTTGGCGACGGCGATCGCGAGGTTGCCCGCGATGGCGGCATAGACGACCGTCTTGGATTCAGCGGCCACTGGGGAAACGCATCGGCAACGTCTCGGGAGGGAGCACCGACGGGCAGATCCGTCGGTGAGCGCGACCAGAGGCTGGTGGATCACGAACGCGCCGAATGGAATATGGGACGCTGCCGCAGCCGAGGCAAACGCGCTGAGCCGGGTGCGATCCAGATCACCGCAATCCTCCCTCCATCCCGGGATGTTTCAGGACCAGTTGCACTCTTCCTCGTGTCCGCGCGCGCACAGGAATTCAATGCTCGATGCTACCGGCCGGCTGATACGTCGGCTCACCACTTCGAACCACCCGGCCTGGGATGCCGGGGCGAGCCGGACTGCCGCCGGCCTCTTCGATGGAGCGGATCTGAGCGTCGAGGGTGTCCGCCGGTCGATGGCGGTCGACAGCCCGAGTCCGACATGGACCGAGCGCATCGCGAGCGCCAGGCGCCTCTGGATGCCAGTCGCACGCGGAAGACCCCGCCTGGGCCGCGCACGGGGGGTGGCGCAGCGGGCAGCACCGTACGATACTCTCACGACGTCGATTGACTTTCCTATCCGTCTCATGGTCGGAGGGAGGCGAGGGGACTGCGACGCGCGATATCGTCGCGCCGGGCCCACCCGCCGTCAGGACGGCCGCCGATCCGCTTCCGGTAACCGAGAGTGTCACCGACATTTGCATGCACTTGATGAGCGGGGGGAGGTCCCGACTCACGTATCCGCCGCCGGTGGTGGACATTTCGGCGTTCGGCGCCGAAGATCGGCAGGACGACCATCGCTGCACCACCCCAGGAAGCGCATCATCCGCAGCTTTGCCCACGACCTCGCACGCATCGTCCGCCGCGCCACGCTGGGCGCCGGCGTGGCGCTCCTGCTCTGCGCCGGCGCCCCGGCATCCGCCACGGCGCAGCGCCCTGCCGCGTCGGATTCGTCCGACACGCTGTCGGCCGCCCGTGGCGCCGTGCAGGTCAAGCCGGTCGCCCGCGACGACGAGATCCGCGGCCGACTGAAGAGGGTGCTCGTCGCCACGGACTGGTTCACGAAGCCGCAGGTGGAGGTGCGGGAGGGAGTCGTCTTCCTGAGCGGCGAGGCGGAGAGCGAGAAGCTCCGGAGCTGGGCCGGCGACCTGGCGGGCAAGACGCAAGGTGTCGTCGCCGTGGTCAACCGGATCAACGTGCCCTCCCCGTCGGCGTGGGACTTCTCGTCGGGACAGAGCGCGCTCGCGAAGCTCTGGCACGACACCGTCCGTGCGATCCCGCTCTTCCTGCTCGGCTTCTTCATCCTCCTGCTGTCGGCGCTCGTCGGCTGGCTCGCGGCGCGGCGCGCCCGGAAGACGCTCGGCAAGCGAGTCCCCTCGAAGCTCCTGCGCGGCGTGCTTGCGTGGGGCGTCGGCGTGTTCGTCTTCCTCATCGGCACCTACGTCGTGCTGCGCGTGGCGGGGCTCACTCAGCTCGCGCTCACCCTGGTGGGCGGCACCGGACTCCTCGGTCTCGCGGTCGGCATCGCCTTCCGCGACATCACCGAGAACTTCCTCGCCAGCATCTTCCTCAGCGTGCAGCGGCCGTTCGAGACCGGCGACCTCGTGGAAGTGGCCGAGGTCACCGGCTACGTGCAGCAGCTCAACGTGCGCACGACAGTGCTGATGACCCTCGACGGGAATCTCGTGCAGGTGCCCAACGCCACGATCTACAAGAGCACCCTCTCCAACTTCACGGCGAACCCGAACCGGCGAGAGTCGTTCGTCGTCGGCATCGGCTACGACGACTCGATCGACAAGGCGCAGGAGGTGGCGCGCGATGTGCTCGCGAACCATCCGGCGGTGCTCGACGATCCCGAGCCCTGGGTGCTGGCGAACGACCTCGGCAAGGCGACGGTCAATCTCAAGATCTATTTCTGGCTCGACGGCCACCGGCACAGCTGGCTCAAGGTGCGCTCGTCGGTGATCCGCCTCGTGAAGCGCGCCTTTCAGGAGCGCGGCATCAGCATGCCGGACGAAGCGCGCGAGATTCTCTTCCCGAACGGCGTGCCGGTGCGGATGGTGGGCGACGGCGCGGAGCCGGCGCGAGCCGGGCCGCCGCGCGAGCGCGCCGCACGCGAGGAGCCGCTCGCGGCCGCTGCCGCCGCCGATTCGGGCGCCGTGAGCACGAAGGCCGAGGGGGGCCTGTCGAGCGAGAAGGGCGCGCTTCAGGAGCAGGCGCGCCAAGCCAAGCCGCTCGACGAGACGGAGAACCTGCTCGATGCTCCCGCTCAATGAAACACCCGAGAACGTACCCCGCCTCGAGACTGTCGATCACCTCCGCCCGGCGACTGCTCCGCGTTTCGCACAACCCTACGTTTCCTTGGAACTGCAGCGCCCGTCAGCTGCATGCGCTTGTTAGGCCGCCGCTGTCTCGCCGTTGTCCGCGCCGGGCCTGGTATTATGGGGCGTCGGGCGGGTACCAGGCGGCGATGTTCGCGAGCGTTCCGGCCCGGTTGAGCCGACGCAGGCCCGTGCCGGCGGTAGTGATGACGAACAGGCTCAACGCGCCCTCGCCCGCTTCGTCGAACGCGTCATAGGCGAGCCGCGTTCCGTCCGGCGACCACCAGAGCGAGTTCGTCCCGATGCCAGTCGCAGTCGGCGGGCTGACGAGCCGAGCCGTCCCATCCAATGGCAGGATCGCGATCCCCAGCATCCCGTCCACCGTTGCGCGTACCGCAACGCGCTGCCCGTCGGGCGACCACGCGACGCTGCCGTACGCGCTGTCATACGCCGAAGACGCATTAGATCCGTCGGCGTGAGCCACCAGGAGTTGGCCGCCGCGATAGAACACCACCCGCTGCATATCCGGCGAGTAGCGCCAGCCACGCTCATCGACCCCAGTTGTCTGCGTAAGGTTCGTTGGGTCGCCGCCCGCGACCGGCCAGCGGAAGACGTCGTACTCGGACCCGGGGGTCGCGTCCGGCCGGCAGGCCTGCGTCACAGCCTGGCCATCGGGTGTGAAGCTGGGCAGGCTGCAATCGGACCGCCTCGGAATGGTGCGGCCCGTGAGGCTCCATGTCCGGGCGTCGAGCAGGCCGTACGACTCGCCGTCCAGAGGCACCACGAGGAGGAAGTCGCCTGTGGGGGCCCATTCATGCACCGGGCCGAGGGCATCGAGCGTCGGCGAACTGAGGAGGGTGTAGGTGCCACGCGCGACATCCGCCAGTACGCCGGTGTACAGCACCTCGCCGGTCGTTGGTCGCAAGTGCCAGTATTGGGTGGGCTGCGGGAGGTTGGCTTCGCCGGGGGCAAGCTCCCAGATTCCTTCGTGCGCTGAGTAGCCCATCAGGCGCGTCGTGTAGGTGGCCGTGTCCACCTCCGCAAACACCAGCTCCGGACGCCGGAGGGGCGTCGGCCCGGCGGTGTCGCCCGCGCACCCGACCGCCGCGCTGACAGCGGCGGCCACGCCCGCAGTAACGAGGCATCGCACCGATATACGCGTCATGGTGAGGCTCTCCGGGCGATAGGTCATCTAATCACGGACACACTGCAAATATGAACCGCCGGGTGGTGACGTACCAATGGGGCACGACGGAACGCGGCTTGCCGCTACGGACGACCTCCATTGGCGGCCAATATATTCCCTCGCATCCCACGTCGCCTAGGTGACCTTCGACATTTCCACGTCACGACGGGTAGGACCCCGAACAAGTCGGCCTAACGGACCGCGCATCAGCTGCGGCGACTTTTCAAACGTGAACTATCGTACGTTCCTTCACACTGAAGCGCCCGCCAGCTGCATGCGCTTGTTAGGCCGGCGCTTAGCGTGATCTCAACGGTGCTTGCTCCGTCATTACAAGCGAGTCCTGCGGGAACTCACGAGGCGAAAGCCGGAGATCTACGCGAACGGTCGTCCCACGCCGGAGTCTAACCCCAGCTCGCTGTGCAGGGTGGTATCCGATGAACTCTGCCCGTACGGTAGTGGCATCGCCCGACAAGGTGTCAAACGTATACCGCCCCCGCGGGTCAGTCCTCACTGTATCTGCGGCCCCCGACGCAATGACGATAGCAGAGGCAATGGCGTGACCCGCGCTGTCGGTGACGGTTCCTGTCAGCACGGGTGGTCGGGTTTGGGCGTTTACGGCGCAACCGCTGCAACAGAGCAGCGCGACCAGGATGGCGCCCGGACTTTTTAACAAGATTTCTCCTCTATCCCACGCAGTTCCGTGCGCGGCCTAACGGACGCGCATCAGCTGCGGAGACCAGCCCGGTTGGGCACTATCTGAGGTTCCCTAGAACCATTTTGGGAGCCAGCTTCCAGTCCACCCTCGTGAAACGGCCCGCGTCTATCGACGGAGCGAGAAACGTCTTCTTGGCCTGCTCGAGCGCCGCGTCAAACACGGCGTAGTCGGGGCGGGTGCCGTCGATGTCGTTGAACCCGTATTCCTCCGAGAGCGCCCGCGTTGTGTAGATGCCGCCATTCTTCCGTGCGATGTCGGCGTCGGCCGCAAGCGCGGCCACCGCACGGCCGACGAAGCATGGCGTTTCGGATCCGCCCCAGCCCATTGCGGCGGCTTGCGGATGGCTGAGCGCATCCCGCCAGTTCGCCTCGGTGACGCCGAACCCTTCGAGAATCGCCTCTGTCCGCATGAAGCCCGGGGCAGCGGCCACGGCCGTGATGCCGGACATGCCCAGATCGGTCGCCAGGCCAAGGACGAGCCGCTTTAACAGCGTCTCCATCATGTCGAAGTAGAACGCGCCGTGATATCCGATGTTGTCTTGCTCGACCAGCTCTACCATCAGCCCGGTTCGATGCTGCAGCATCAGTTTCGCCCCGTGCCACGCAGTCATCACGTGCGGCCAGATCCAGCCCTCGACGAAGGTCCTCCCCTCGGCGGGCGCCTCTTCGATGAAGTTCTTCCAAGACGCCGGTTGACCCGTCATGACCATGGCGAGTACGTCCAGCCGGTTCTGCTCGCGGCCGATCCGCTCGAAGAGTGCGACGACTTGATCCTCCGCGGTGTGGTCAACACGCACCGGGATGCCCGCACCCCCGCCCGCCGTGACCATCTCTGCGGTTTCCTCAATCGTCTCGGGCCGGCCAGCGCTGACGTGGCTCGAGACGTTGGGTTGTGCGCGGCTGCTGCGACCGGTGCAGTACACAGTGGCTCCAACCTCGCCCAACATCCGTGCGATCCCTCGCCCGGCGCCGCGGGTTGCGCCGGCCACAACGGCTACGCGTCCACTCAATGGCTTGGACATGGACTCTCCCTCGTGCTGGCGACCGGACCGCGCATCAGCTACGGCGAGTACTCAGCCCGCGCACAATCCTACGGTTCCTTTAGAACTGACACGCCGTCGGCTGCATGCGCTTGTTAGGCCGTGCCAGTACCCGTGAGCAGCGAGATATCTGGCCGCGGAGCGCCCCGATGCGTCTTCCAGCGCGAGGGCACAGTGCAGCGAAAGCGAAACGGTTCGGTACGGAGCTGCTTCGCCCCACCAACGCTGCGCTCGAGGCCGACCGCTCCGAGACCAGGAACGCTGGCTTCGATCGAGCGCAGAGTCACCTCATCCGCGCGATACCCACGCAGACCCACAAGGCCGAGCCGTGCTTGCTCCCAGAGCAGAAACGAGAGCTGCAGCTGCACCACGGATCGAGCAAGCGATTCGTACGGATCCTTTTCACTCCCCGCCCCAGGCCGAGTGATATAGAGGCGGCACGCATTGCTGAGCATCCGCTCGAGGGTTCGCAAGCGCTTCTGTGTCAATCGTGGTTCATGCTGCTCCCAAGATGGTCTTTTCGCATCGGCCTAACGGACCGCGCATCAGCTGCGGCTACTTCCCAGCCCTCGCACAATCCGACGATTCCCTTAGAACTAAAGCGCCCGCCAGCTGCATGCCCTTGTTAGACAGCAGGACCTATCTTCTGGGCGATGCGCCGGGGGCAGGCGGCGGCGCGATCGCGGCCAGAAGCTGTTCCAGGTTCTGCCACGATTCATGAGTTTGCACGACCTGCCACCTTCCACGACGGTGTTGGACGACAGCCGACCAGACAAATTTATCGCTTCCTCTTCTCTCCCCCGTGGCCGGTGATGCGGCGCGGGACTTCATAGTGTAATTCGGCGAATCCGGTGCCAATTGCTTTGACCGATATCAGCCGCAGCGGCGGGTTTGTGATGGCGCGCGGCAACAAAGGTTTTCCGGCGCCCAGCGTCACCGACCCCACCTGCACGAAGAGCTCGTCGAGCAAGCCGTGGTCATAGAACTGCCCGGCGAGCTCACCCCCACCGACGATCCAGATGTTCTTGCCGCCCGCTGCTCGCACCATGTCCGCGTGTATCGGTCGGACGTCGCCACGAGCCCATCGGATGTCAGCGCCTGTCACCGGCGGCAGCGTGCGAGAACTAAAGACCCAGGTGGGCTGTTGGTATGGCCACGGCTCCGGCCGTTTCGCCTCCGGACCGACCACGTGTCGCAGCATCCATTCGTAAGTTGCGGATCCCATCGCGACCGCACCGACGCCCGTGATGAAAGTTGGATAGCTGGTAGCAGCGATGTCTCCGAGTGGAAAGAGCCACTCTAGCGAGTCATCCACCGTGGCGATAAAACCGTCGAGACTGGCGGCAGTGTAGTATTGGGTCTTCATGGATCCAAAGGGCCAAGGTTCAGCTCTCCCCCACTTTACTCATCCTTGCGGATCTCGATGGAACGAAACGTCCGCGTGTCCGCCTAACGGACCGCGCATCAGCTGCGGCGACTGGCCGGCTTGCGCACTATCCTACGTTTCCTTTGAGTTGAAGCGGCGTCAGCTGCATGCGCTTGTTAGGCGGCCAGGAGCTGAGAAATCATTGGCAGCCGTCCTTCTGGAGAGGGGCCCAGTTCACATTCGGCTTTGGGTACAACTCGTTGAGATGGGCGCGCCATTCAGCATCTACGACAGTAGGCGTCTTGTTAAGGGTAGCCTCTAACCCCTCGAAGCCCTGATCCCAGAGGGCCCGGACTTGGGGTAGCCCATACTTCTTACGGACATACCCGAAGAAGCTCCCCGCTTGAAGGTAGGCCACTAGATCGTTGTAAGTGCGGAACTTCGGCGCGAGCGAGCCCAGTGGGATGAGCTCAGCCTGCCGGTCCAGGTACGCGATAATCTCGTCGATCTCGTAGCCGCTGCACGGCCCGCCCGCGTAAGTGGCCAAGGCTTCCGACATCCACCCGGTAGTGAGCCAATCCTGCGAGTGGCCCCAGAGGTTGTGCGACAGCACGTGAGCGATCTCGTGACGTTCGCCTTGGTTCGAGGCGCTGCTCCTGACGAGGAGCACGGTCTTCGCCGTTGGGTCCGTCCAGCCCCGCACGGGATAATCGGTCAGGCGTTTCATCTGCTCGCGAGACTTTAGGTGAAATACGTCGATGCGAGGCCGGAAGCCCTTGACACCCAAGACCTCTAATCCGTTCGCGCGCGCCTGCTCGGCGTCCTGCACGAATTGATCAATGTGGTCCGCGGCGTACGAATCCGCCTGGTAGTGAATACGGAAGTGGTCGGTTTGACGCGTCTGCCACGTGAACGCCGTGTCCCGCAGCGCCGCGGCGGCGAGACCCATTGGCTGACCTGCCCCGACGACCTCCGACTCCGGCTCGCAGCCTGAGGCTACCGTCAAGAGGAAGAGGCCGACATATACTCTCATGGCTCATCGCGCTCCCGTGAACCAGTTGGTCCGCCTAACGGACCGCGCATCAGCTGCGGCGACTTGCCGGCTTGGGCACAATCCGACGTGTCCTTAGAAGTGAAGCGCCCGTCAGCTACATGCGCTTGTTAGGCGGCGCTAGCACCCCCGAATCGTGTCAGGTTCCACAAAGTGCACCGGGAGGTCCGTTCTCGGAACTACCACTGCGCTGACAGGAACGATGGCGCAGTTCGGCCTTCCATTCGTCAGATCTATGTACACCATCAGTGTATCTCGTTCCCTGGTTACCTTCTCGACACGGGTGCCTAAGATGTCTCCTCCGACGTCCGGTCCGACCACAATGATCATGTAGTGAGCAAAGTCGATACCCGTCGGAGTTTGTGCATACGTAGGAAGTTGTTGAGCAAGCCAGAACTGCTCCCATTGTTTCTCTGATCGAATAATGGTCCTGACTGTTCCGTCCAAGCCGGTTAACGCAAAGAGGCCGTCGAGAACGTCGCGGTCAACGATCGGCACCGGAGCTGAGCGGTGATGCTGGCCGCCACAGGCACCCAGAGCCAACGGCAATAGCAGATACCTAAAGGCGCCGGATCCATACATAAATGACCTTACTAGGCGTCCGCCTAACGGACCGCGCATCAGCTGCGGCGACTCCTCAGCCTGCGCACAATCCTACATTCCTTTGAACTGACGCGCCGTCGGCTGCATGCGCTTGTTAGGCGTCAGGGTTCCGGAATCCCCAAGTCGCGACAGATCTTCCGGGCAAGCCGGTCATTGATCTCACGATGTCGTGGGACGGTTGAGGTTCTGCCGCGCAACCGGTTGACGTACAGACTGTGGTTACCGCCTTCGCGCAGCAGCTCGCAGCCCTGCGTGCCTAAGTGGCGGATGAGGTCAAGCCGCTTCACGCAGCGGAGATGCGCAGCGGCTCGCGAATGACGGCTTGACCTCGAAGGGTTTCCTCGGCCAGCGCGCGATTGGCCTCGATAACAAGATGAACCGCTTCCTGGAGATTGGTCCGGGCTTCGTCGAGCGTTGCACCCTGCGTATTGGCTCCAGGAAGCTCCTCTACGAAGCCGATGTAGCCTTCGGCAACCTTCTGGAAAATGGCGGTGAGTTCCAACTTCATGGGATCTCCTAGTGGGGATCTCAATCTATCGTGATTCTCGGCTGACGCCTAACGGACCGCGCATCAACTGCGGCGACTTGGCCACTTGGACGCTATCTAACGTTCCTTAAACCTGAAGCGCCCGCCAGCTGCATGCGCTTGTTAGGCAGCAGACTGATGCTCGTAAGTCCCGCGCCCTAGGGCATTTCCTCGATGGCAAGCTGGGTGTACATGAACGCAGCCGCCTCTTCCGGCATCGCTCCCTGCCCAAAGGAGTCGAGCCAGGCTGTGACCCGCGCCTGCCGCGGGCCAAAGGCCGCGCGCAGTTCGGATCGTTCCGCGTCCGTTGCCTTCTGAACCCGCTCTGAGCGGGCGACATCATCTCCGATCCCCCAGCGCTGCGCGAACGGCACGAGATCCCGGAGATCTGCCGGCACCTTGGCAGAATCCAATCGGGGTACTGCCTCGGCAGCGTGAGAGGACCCCGGATCCCGGGTCGCCTCCCGCTCGCTGCAAGCAGAGAGGCTGATGAGCACCAGCATCGCGCCTGTCAGCGGTCGTCTCAAGCTGGCCTCCCAGCAGAGGGTGGGTTTCTGCTGCCTAACGGACCGCGCATCAGCTGCAGGCCACCGTCCTATCGCCCGCACAATTTAACGCTTCCACTGTTTGGCCTCGGCGTGGCCAACGCCCGCGCGGAGTTCCGGCCCGCCCCGGCCTGTCCGCTGCATGCGCGGGTTAGGCGGCGTCGTGGTCCCCCGAGCCAGGGACCGCTACTCAAGTCTACTCCGCGAGCGCGATTGCCTCGATCGCCACTAGGGACCCCTCTGGCCAGCGCTCACCCTGGGCGGTAGATCGAGCCGGTGGCTCTTCTACGCCGAAGAACTCCGCAAACACCTCGTTCATTTCGCGGAAGTCCTTCCAATCGGCCAGGAACACCGTGACCTTCACTACGCGATCCAGGTCGCTCCCGGCTTCCTGAAGTACCGCCCTGAGATTGCGCAGAGTTTGACGGGTCTGCTCCTTAATCCCGCCGGCGACGAGCTCGCCGGTGGGTGGGTGGAACGCGCCTTGGCCTGAACAGAAGATGAACCCGCCGGCGCGGATCCCCTGAGAGTACGGTCCCACGGACTTCGGCGCTCTGTCCGTGCGAACCACTTCCCGTTTACTTGGCATGGATGCTCCGGTTCTTGGAAGGTCTGCACCCCAAGAGTGTCGACAGGCTATCACGCCACCGTGCGACGCCGCCTAACGGACCGCGCATCAGCTGCGGCGACTGCTCAGCCTGTGCACAATCCAACGTTCCTTTGAACTGACGGCCCGTCAGCTGCATGCGCTTGTTAGGCCGTGGTATCCGGACGCTCGCTGAAGCAACCGGGGAAGGTCTCATACGATTCCATGAAGCGAACCTGCGTGTACGCCTCGCGCACTGCGATCGCAAACATAGGCCGTGTCATGAGGTGGCCTCCGAAGGATGGGCCGTCGCACGATCCGGTACGAACATAGGCTATCAGGTGGCGCCCGCTAAGTCGCACGGAGTCGATCGCAATGTGAGGGCCCGTACCAGTGAAGACTCGTGTGCCCACTAGGAGGACCAATTCATTGGCAAAGTCCACGGGCGCAGGTTGCTGCCCGCTGCCTTGCCAGAGTTTCATCCAGCTCACAGAATCGCGAATGATCAAGCGACGACGCCCGGCGCCGATGGCCAAGTTACCACTCAGTGGCACGACTCGAAGTTCAACTCTGTTGTCGGAAGGTTGGACGGGCACGACGCGATCTTGCGGCTGCGCGCAAGCAAGAAGTCCGCAGGTTACCAACGTCAGGCAGCGCACGCTATACCCTCCACCGGCCTAACGGACCGCGCATCAGCTGCGGCGACTCCGCCGCTCGCGCACTATCCTACGTTCCTTTAAACTGAAGCGCCGTCGGCTGCATGCGCTTGTTAGGCTGCAGCCTGCACCGCATCTCGGCGCAGCTTCGTCTTCTCAGGCAGATGGGACGCGAGCATCGCCCGGAAAGGTTCTAGGCCCAGCTGTCGGGCTACAGCGTCGCGAGGTAGAAAGTAGGCCTGCTGGCTGCTCAGGCGTACGCCCAGCGGGCGGAAGGCATGAGCCTCGTGAGCTCGCGGATCGCGCGGTAGTGCAAGCGCGGAGTGATAAGGAAAGCGAGTCTCATTTGCCTACCTCAAATAGTGCAGCGGCCTAACGGACCGCGCATCAGCTGCGGCGACTTCTCAGCCCGCGCACTATCCTACGTTCCTTAGAAGTGAAGCGCCCGACCGCTGCATGCGCTTGTTAGGCCGCCAGGATCTTGAGTGATGTTCTAGGGCTGGACGAGAAAGCCCTCGCCGACCTGCGCGGCCGGAATGAACGCTTCCTCGTCACCCCGTCGGGCCCCGATCGACGGGAAGCGAGTTCGGTGTGGGGCAATCGCCGCCTCATGCGGCAGAGTCACGGAAGTCTGACGAGTGGCAAATGGTTCCAAGTATTCGAGCACTGCTGGGCAGGGAGTCTCGTCCTGGTAGACGACGTGCCACTCACCGCCCGGAGCCTGCCGCTCGAGATGGTAGAAGCAGGCGCTATACGTGAGCCTCTCCGGGGACAGATTGGTGATCGTCAAACTCACGCTGGCGCCAGGCGGGTACGCGCTGGCTGCTGGTTCTATACGGACAGGACCAGATGTGGAGCCCGGGCCTACACTATCCCCACAAGCTAGCGCACCACCACATAGTGCCGCCACAAACCATCGCATCTCGCCTCCTAAGTAACGAGCCTCTGGATCAGTAGACGCTCAATTGGTCAGCGACGTGCACGCGATGCCTGAGGTCGGCCTAACGGCTCGCGCATCAGCTGCGGGGACTTCTCAAAACCGCACTATCCCACGTTCCTTAGACCTGAAGCGCCGTCAGCTGCATGCGCTTGTTAGGCGGCGCCGGAATCCTACACTCAAGGGAACGTGATGTGATGTCGCCTCCGAATCTCTTCCAGTTCATCGTCTGATAGGGATGGCGGCGTGCTCCCAGGGGTATGGCCGAGACTTCGGATGTACTCTGCCATGTGCGGTGCGGCAAAGATGACGAGCAGTACCGCCGTCGCTGTGTCCGGGTTTTCGAGGCCTACCGGCGTACCTGCCGGGATAAAGAGCGTCGTTCCAGCGGGCGCGGGTTTCCGCTCGTCACCGACGAGCGCAGTAACGCCACCCGTGTGCACAAAGAAGAGTTCATCGTCGCGGTGATGGCGATGGACAGCCAGGGAGTCGCTTGGACCCAACGTGAGTTGGAATGCGAAGAGCCCTTGAGAGCCTGTCGTTGCGGGGTCAACCTTGATGAGGAGCGGATGCGGTCCGGTCCCAATCTGCACCTGATCACCACCTTGAGGCGGGATGATTGCCCCTTTCAGCTCCTGGGTGCTAGTTGGTGATCGGCACGAGAGGATGGCAAGTGCTACGCTGGCGAATAGCGTGATGCTCGGAACGCTCATATCTCCTCCCGCGCAGGGCCACTTGCGTCCGCCTAACGGACCGCGCATCAGCTGCGGCGACTGGGCCGAATGCGCACTATCCTACGTTCCTTTAACCTGAGCCGCCGTCCGCTGCATGCGCTTGTTAGGGGGCAGACACCAGCCCAGTGCCGCAGTCGAAGGGTGTGAAGACAGCATTCCCACGCATACTTGGTCCTAGATCCATACTGTAGAACCATTCGCCCACCCCTCCTGACCCGGGCCGCACGAGGATTAGGTGAACTTCTTCTACCGCAGAAGAGCCCCACACGTGGAGACTGTCCCGCGCCATACCCCACACTAAACCTGCCCCCCTACGGTCCCTCTGGCTCGGGGTGACCGCGACGTCCCCCCACAAGTCATACTCCTCCGCCCAACTATTGCGGGGCCCCTGGCTCGGGAGCAAGATCAACGTGTCTGGCGCCTGACGTCCCTCCAAACGGGGCGGCGGCGCGGCATTCCAGCTGGTGGCCAAGCAGAGCGGCTCATGCGCGCGAAGGCGGCCAGGAATGGTCTCGCTCGGGGTCGAAGCACATCCCAGAGGCCCCGCCACAAGCGCGACGAGATGCGTGCCTAGCAATGCGCGCACTAGGATTTGATTGACCAAGTCAAGGCCGTCTGCCCCCTAACGGCCCGCGCATCAGCTGCGGCGACTGCTCTGCATAGACACTATCTAACGTCCCATAGCCTCGAAGCGCCGTCAGCTGCATGCGCTTGTTAGGCGGCAGCTGATCACGATACCACATGTAGAAAACGGTGCCACACTTGCCACCACTTACCAGGTCTGCGCGCAAGTAGGAGCGTCTCGCCTGATTCCGCACAGCCGCCGAGGCCACGATCCATCATGCATCCAGGCGTATCAGCGGCTATGGTGCTATCTCCCATTCAAACCGGGCGGTAGATCCTAACCCTCGGCGCTGGTAGATTCACCGGCCATTCCGTAGCCTATCTCGAGGCAACAGAACAAGACCCAAGCTCTAGTGTGGCTCGCACCAGGTGTATTGAATCGGCCAGTCTGCGAGCAGTTTGTCTGCGAGCAGAGCTCGAATCACGGACTTCGCGCTTGAGCGCGGCCCAATGATTGGGGACATCGGACCCGCCGCAGCTTGTTGGTGGATCCAGCCGAGCTAGATTGCCGAAATTCTCCATGGCGATCTGGATCTGGCGCTGGCTCCACCATCATTAGGGGCGGAAGCCTGGCCCGATGACCTCCACAAGGACCGGATGATCGGCCGGTTCCGGAGACGTACCTGTACGACGCGGGCCCAGCTAGCCGTGCAGGCTGAATTGCAGATGGAACGGAAGTCAATTTGCGCGATCCCTGCAATTCCGACTGCATCATGCTCCCTCGCGGCCGCCTAACGGACCGCGCATCAGCTGCGGCGACTCCGCCGCTCGCGCACAATCCGACGTTCCTCTGAACTGAAGCGCCCGCCAGCTGCATGCGCTTGTTAGGCCGCTTTGCCCGCATGGAACGCCGCGAACGCCCTCTCAAAATCCTGGCGATACTCATCAACTACAGCGTACTCGGTTGTCACCCTGCTTCCCGGAGCAGCGTCGAGCAGGTCGCTAAGAAGTGCTAAAAACGCGAGAAACGCCGGTTGATCCCACTCGGGTCCCGGCTGGTAATCCAGAGATACCTCGCCAGGAGCGCAGAAGACTCCGAGCTCCGGCAATTGGAGCCCAGCACTTTTTACCTTCCTTAGGACTGTATGAAAGGCCGGCACCTTGCCGGAACTCACCAGTTCTCCGGCGTTCATCCCTGCCTCGAGCTCAACTTCTGCCGCCAGATCTTCACGCCACAGCCTAGTAGGGGTCATGGCAGCGGCGCGACCGGCCAGGAGGCGCCAAAGGGGGCCGAGTGCGTCTGGCGGCACATCGACAAGCCGCAACTCTGGGAGGGAGCCGTCGTTCTGCTCGAACTCCGTGTTCCATTGACGCCAAAAGTCCGCAACCTCTTCTGGAATGGCCATGTTAAGCTCGTGCAATGCGGCCTACCGGACCGCGCATCAGCTGCGGCGACTCCTCAGCATGCGCACTATCCTACGTTTCCTTACAAGTAAAGCGCCGCCAGCTGCATGCGCTTGTTAGGTGGCGAGCCGCAGACCGGACTCGTGTGCGAGATGGGCCACCACCAGGAGCCCCGGCGCCGCCACTCGGGCTTCCGGCTGAAGCGCCCGGCGGGGGCGCGGCTGCGGCGTACTTCCTAGCCTGCCCGGCAACTCCCTCTGGAAGCGCCGTCAGCCGCCAGCCCCAAAGCTCGAAGACTCAGTCAGAACCACAAGCCTCGGCAGTTGGGAGCTCCGGCGCCGCCACACGGGACCCACCTTCATCAACTCAGTGGTTCTTAGCCACGAGTCCACCTAATGGCCTGAGTTTGAGCCGCGAGGCCGCCACGTGCGAAGTCGATTCTCGATGCCTGGCGGCCTCCGCGGCTCCAAACTCGGGTTAGTGGCAAGAAATGTTATGCGACGCAACGACACCTCATCAATCTGCCCACGAGCACACGGTTATGGACGCGGCGGCGCCCCACGTTGCCAGAGTGTGGCGTGTCGCTGGCTCGGGACGCTCCCGCTCCAGCCGACCACGCCACCAGCGTTGTTGATGGCGCGCGCCCCGCTCGAGCTGCCGCCCGACCCCGTGAGAGCGGTCATCACCCCACGCTGCCACACAAAGGCCCATTCCGTATCCGCTACGGCCAGGTGGCCTGCCACCTCACCGGCATCGTTGATGGCCTCGCCGATGCTACCGTGGCTACCCAAGGTCTCCAGGTCGGTCATCACGCCCCGCTGCCACCTGAAGGCATGCTGCTGAAAGCCCTCGGGGATCGAGCTGTTGCCAGTTATCTGGCCGTGCTGGTTCATGGCCCGGGGGTAGGAGGAGGGGCCGCCCAGCGTCCCGATGTCGGTCATCGCACCACGCTGCCAGAGAAAGCCGCGGTCCTCGCCCGCCGCGGTCGTGGTGACGCCGGTTACCTGGCCCGCGTTGTTGATGGCGGCACCCGAGCTGTATGTCCCGCCGAGCGTGCCGAGGTCGGTCATCACACCATGCTGCCAGATGAAGGCGTGCTGGTCGCCAGCGGTGGTGATGCTGACCCCGGTAATCTGGTCGGCGTCGTTGATGGCATAGGCCTCGCTGAAGGAGCCGCCCAGGGTCCCAAGGTCAATCATCGCCCCCTGCCGCCACAGAAAGGCGTGGCAGCAATCCTCCCCAGCAGTCGTGCTCACGCCTACCACGTGCCCGGCGCCATTGATGGCGTGGGCCACGGTGCTCGTGCCGCCCAGCGTCCCGAGGTCGGTTATCCGAGAACCATCCCACCGGACGGCGGCAAATCTTCCATCGGCGGTCGAGCTGGTACCAGCTATCTGGCCGGCGCCATTGATGGCTATGGCCTCGCTGAAGGAGCCGCCCAGCGTGCCGAGGTCGGTCATCACCCCACGCACCCAGCGGAAGGCGTGCTGCTCCTCTCCCCCGCCGGTGGTGGTGTTGCTCCATCCCACTATCTGCCCTGCGTTATTGATGGCCACCGCCTCGCTGACGGGACCGCCCAGCGTGCCAAGGTCGACGGCGCGGTACCCGCTTGCGACCATCCTTTCGGAGAGCACCGATGACTTGTCACCCGAGCCGCTGTCGGCTTCGGGGCCAGTTGGAGGGGTGTCTTGACAGGCGGCGAAGGCAGCCAGGCTGGCGAGCGCGCCCCAGCGGGTCCACGGGATGCTCCGATTCCTGTATCCCATTCGATCCTCCTCGCCCCTATGGGGCAGCGTGGGTGCCTGAGCGCGAATTGGGTTGCCATCCCGAGTCCGATCGCGCTGAGATTCCATGGTGAAGTCGATCCAAACTGCTTTGGACGGGTCAAGTGGCAGTCAAGGCAATTCGTAGTTGAGACTCCACCGGACCAAACCGACAGCATGCACATCAGCCGCCCGCCATGAAGGCTGGATCCGCTTTGCCACCTAACGGACCGCGCATCAGCTGCGGCGACTCCGCCGAGCCTGCGCACAATCCTACGTTTCCTTTA
This sequence comes from uncultured Gemmatimonadales bacterium, assembly GCA_963742755.1. Taxonomy (GTDB): domain Bacteria; phylum Gemmatimonadota; class Gemmatimonadetes; order Gemmatimonadales; family GWC2-71-9; genus CAVVWJ01. Next base: position 34,943 of record CAVUMU010000005.1, on the reverse strand, counting down.
ATTGACGCGCCGTCGGCTGCATGCGCTTGTTGGGCCGCGCAATACGTCTATCTGCTCACCTGACCCGCTGGCCGATCCGGGACCAACGGACCCTTCGTTTAAGACCACCCGTTGTATCGCGCTCCAGGCTTAAGTAAATCACCCGAGGTTGCCCGATGACCCGGTCAAGCGGCACGAAACCGTAATAGCGGCTGTCGTAGGATGCGTCACGGTTGTCGCCGAGGGCCATGAACGAATCTGGCGGCACCAAGAGTGGCCCCCAATCCTGCAGATCCGGTGTGTAGGTAGGGCGCGCGATTCCAACCGTGTGATCTATCTGCCAGAAACGCATCTTTGCACGTTGCTGTGCGTCTTCGGAACGCATCGGGTTCTCGCGGACCACATACGCCTCCGCGACGTTCTCGCCGTTACGCCGCAAATGACCTCCAGCCATCATGAGCGTATCACCAGGCATGCCGACCACACGCTTGACCGTCTTAAGGCCAGGTTCCTCAACCGACTCAAACGCCACCACGCTCCCAATCCCGATTGTCGTCCGTGCAGCGGGCGTCTTCAGTACGTAGAGGAAGTCGCCGCTCATCAGCGCCGGTGACATTGCCCCGCTGGGAATCTGATACGCTTGCAGATGCCGCTTTAGGTGCTCAGGAATATTCGGGAAGAAAGCGACTCCGAATAGCATGTAAATGCCCAGGTAGACATACCACCGATTGTATGGGCGCAGCTCGAATGTGGCAGGTTGTCGAGCAGCCAGAATGCCGGCGTGGATCGGAACGGCCAGAAAGATCGTGGGGAAGGCGGCAAGACCAAGAAGGATATTCGCTGGGGCACTGGGCACTAGCAGCCACGCCGCCACCATGAGCCCGAAGCTTAGGAGAACCGCCGCATAAGCGAAAAGCGCTGCTGCGGGATACCCAGCGTAGAGGTGCCCTAGGCCAGGGAGTGCCAGACTCAGGAGCGCCGCTAACCAGGGACGTCGCCGTCTCGTCATACCCCCTGCTCTGTGAGAGTCGATCGTCGGCCTAACGGACCGCGCATCAGCTGCGGCGACTTGCCCGCCCGCGCACTATCCTACGTTCCTTAGACCTGAAGCGTCCGTCAGCTGCATGCGCTTGTTAGGCACGCATCCGTCCCGGAACTACTTTTCACGGTCTCCAGCCTCAGGCGCTTAAGACGTGCCAGCCAGCGAGAGTCACGGATCCCTCAGTCCGCTAGCTGACTTCCACCTGCGCAGCCTCAGGGCGTCGATCATGCTGCTCATGATTCTCGGAGCCGTTAGAGTTCGGATCAACTCTTGCAGACCAGGCATGCGGCAAGAGCCCTGCGGCTTCCGTACCATGCTCCGGCCCGCTGCCGAGGTCTCGCGAATGGCTAGACAAAGCCAAGGGCCTCCAGATCCGGTCCGAGAATGTCAGCCACCGAACGCATTCAGAGCCGGCCGTCACGCGCTGTAGTGATGCGTCATGTGAGCCAGCGGACTCTGCCTTTAGCGTGGACGTACCGACGACCGCGGCATTCTTTGCTGTCACCTCGCTAGACCGGAGCATGGCGTTCATAGTCGTGATGGCCTAACGGACCGCGCATCAGCTGCGGCGACTCGCTCGGCCTAGCGCACTAATCCTACGTTCCTTTGAACTGAAGCGCCCGTCAGCTGCATGCGCTTGTTAGGCGGCACACGCCGCTCTAGACCGCTGAGACCCTGAGTGCCGAGAGCACGGTCCCGTCAGCAATCGACGACGTCACGCACCCAGTCTGCCGTGCCAGGCCGCGACAGACGTCGATCCGTGCCCCGCGCACAGCCGCAGCCCGCGCGCAGAGCAGCAGACTGAGGCGGCCGCCGACGTCGGCGAGACGAAGACGATCTGCGACACCCCGCGCTGCCTGGAAGCGGTCCTGGTGCCAGCGGCGCGAGTGGCCCGATAAGGCACGAACCGCTTCGAGGAGATGACACCGGGTCCTGAAGCGTCACGATAGCCTACGCGTGGCAAGTAGCCGTCGATGCGGGCCGTGTCGCCTGCCAGAAGAGCCGACTGAGGATGGCCGTCAGCCCACGCAGGGTTCAGCCAAGCTAGCGGTAGTCAGCCCATCATGTCCTCCGGACTGTCTGCCTAACGGACCGCGCATCAGCTGCGGCGACTCCTCAGCCTGCGCACTATCCAACGTTCCTTAAACGTGAAGCGCCCGCCAGCTGCATGCGCTTGTTAGGCGCGCTGCCTAACGCGCGAGGCAGATCGGACCTCTAATACGATCACCCTCGGCTCATGGCCAACGTGCGTTGTGCCTTGCCCAGTCGCGAATCGACGCTCTCCAGAAACCTAGCGCTTGACACGTAGATGCCCGTAGCCGGATAGCGGCGCCGGCGCACCGACTCAGCCACCGTGCCCGCGCAGCCGCGACGATTGTCGATCGGTACACGTGAGTGCCGTCGCGACCGCCTCACTGGCTGAGTCCGTCGGAGGTGAGGAATCGTAGCGTCCACCGGCGCATCGGCACGGTTGGTCTCCAGCTCCATGCCAGAGCCAGGTCAGATCGGGAATCTCGCGCCGTACGCCTGGAGATCAACGGACCGGAGTTCGGCCAGAAGCGCCGCGCGTTGCTTACCGAACTTCTACTAGAGCTGTGTCTCGCTAGGCCAGGCGTAGCGCTCAAGCACGCAGCACGAGATCAGATAAGCAGGTGGGTTGACTCATAAGGTCTCATGGCATCCGCTAAAGTCGTGCGTCAGCCTAACGGACCGCGCATCAGCTGCGGCGACTTCGCCGCTCGCGCACTATCCTACGTTCCTTTGAACTGAAGCGCCCGTCAGCTGCATGCGCTTGTTAGGCAGCCCAGTTGGATAGCTGACACCAGTCTGTGACGCACGTTAGGCAGTCGACGCACCACCCTCTACCGTGCCGACTCAAGAACGAGTGCTCCGGCCAGCGCCCCGACGCAGAACACCAGAAAGGCCCACCGGGTCGGCGCGATGAGCGCCTGCCCCTCCGCGGTGTAGAGCGCGCGGCGCCAGCGGCCCACCGGCCCGAGGTACGCCGCTCGCGGGGTGCCCGGGACCCGATAGGCCTGCAAGCGTCGATCAAGCCGAGTCGCGTAGAGGAGCGCGAGGATTGCCGCGCCCACGAGGGTCCACCCGGCTATCGTAGTATTCATCATCCTAGGGTCTGCCTAACGGACCGCGCATCAGCTGCGGCGACTCCGCCGCTTGCGACACCATCCTACGTTCCTTAGAACGTGAAGCGCCCGCCAGCTGCATGCGCTTGTTAGACAGTGCCGATGCTGCGTTGCCGAGGCGGACGATATTGCGTCCCCATACGAACAGAAAACACAGCATTCGCCGACGCGTGGGCGCAGGACTGCATGGCACCCGGGGCATTCGAAAAAATGCACGCAGGCGTTCTCCGGCATCTGTGCTTGTCTCTCCTTTCCACATTCCGGGCAGTGGAGCCTAGCCTCGTGGATCACCGATGTCCTCCGGATTGGCATCTGTCTAACGGACCGCGCATCAGCTGCGGCGACTTCCTCAGCGTGCACACTATCTTACGTTCCTTAGAACTGAAGCGCCGTCAGCTGCATGCGCTTGTTAGGCTGCACGCTCCGGCTTGGCGACCTATGATGCGTTAACGGTAAAAATCAGCTCCCCATTCGCCGACTGCTTGAGTCGTAATAGCGGATCACAGCCCCGTCGGTGGACAGCAGCTGAAAGATGGCAGGCTCGCCCACTATCTGACGTCGTGTAGCGCCACTCTTGCCTCCACTGCGAAGTAGCCTCGCAGCCGCCGGGCCAGTGCTAGGAGTAGAATAGCCCAGTTAGTCTGGTGGAGCCCTCCAAGTGCCCGAACGCTGGATGCCGACAAAGCGCGTGAGACATCATTTCAGCGGCGGAGCTACCAAAAAGGACTACCGAAAGCCACAACGCTACCAGAATCATGTCCAGTTACAATGAGTAAGCGTCGATCTCATGGCCAATAGCGCTTCGCATCGCGTGTCAGCCTAACGGACCGCGCATCAGCTGCGGCGACTTGCCTGTCCAGGCACTATCTAACGTTCCTTTCACCTGAAGCGCCCGTCGGCTGCATGCGCTTGTTAGGCGGCGCCTTCCACGATGACAAAGTCGCCTGATGTTCCCCTAAGTACCGCTCCATCCCTTCGTTCGTCGTAGGGTTACATTCCTCGTACCGGCTTATCGTGGCTCTCGAATCTCGCTCCAGTTCGCCTTCCAGGAAGTCTTGGGCCGTGACCGCAGGCTGGCGCTCTTTGGATTCCCAGATCCTGACCGCCGCGCGAAGGATCTCGGCCTGACACTCCAGGCCAAGCTGCAAGAGGGCGTCGATGGTCTCCTGGGAGCGCTTGCCCGCAGTCCAAGTACTGATGGTGCCCACCGTTCATCACCTCAGCATCGTAGTGAAAGGCCAGGTGGGCAGGCCGCTGAACCGCGTTTAGGGTCTCGTAATCCTCCATAGCGACCAGATCGATAAAGGCGTTCCAGATGAGATAGGGCTCCTTAGCGACTGCATCGGCTTTAACGTGCCGGCGAGGTCCAGGAGAGGTTGGATGGCCGCTTTGCATTGTTGCCCTGGCCGTTTCCGTGGATGAGGTACCTCGGGAGCACGCTAAGTATGAGATACAAAGGAGCACCGCGTACAAACTGTCGCGGTAGTAGCTTACGGAGCTGCCGTCTTCCCACAGTGAGTTCCTTGTGAGTAGGTCTTCGTCCGCCTAACGGACCGCGCATCAGCTGCGGCGACTCCGCAGCCTGCGCACTATCCTACGTTCCTTTGACCTGAAGCGCCGTCAGCTGCATGCGCTTGTTAGGCCGCGTGAGCAAGGAGCTCAAACAGTTCCCTACAGCTCCAGCATTGTCAGCATGGCCGAAGCGCAGTAGGACGTGGAAGAATGCATGGCGCGTCGCCGGCCATACCATAAACCTCTATACCCGCGAGCACGCCAGCCTTTTCGAAGATGAAGGCGCCCGCCAGTTCTGCTTCATCCCCGAATACGTAGTCACCCTAGGATCCCCAACCCGCCACTTGGCTCTGGCATTCCGGCCACTCGGAAGTCAATGCTGGCGCAGCCGCAATAGCAGCGAGACACAACTTCAGCGCGGTCCAGTTGAGGCAGGAATGAGGCGGCTTCCAGGACTGCCACGTTCGAGCATCCAGCGCGCGAGCTCCCGCTCAGCTTGGGTCAGCGGGCGCTTGTCGGGTATTGGTCGGGTTACTGAATTCATAGTCACGATGATGCTTGTAGGTCGGCCTAACGACCTGCGCATCAGCTGCGGCGACTAATCCGCATGCGACACCATCCTACGTTCCTTAGACGTGAAGCGCCGTCAGTCTGCATGCGCTTGTTAGACAGTGCCGATGCTGCGTTGCCGAGGCGGACATATTGCGTCCCCATACGAACAGAAAACACAGCATTCGCCGACGCGTGGGCGCAGGACTGCATGGCACCCGGGGCATTCGAAAAAATGCACGCAGGCGTTCTCCGGCATCTGTGCTTGGCTCTCCTTTCCACATTCCGGGCAGTGGAGCCTAGCCTCGTGGATCACCGATGTCCTCCGGACGGGCATCTGTCTAACGGACCGCGCATCAGCTGCGGCGACTCCGCCAGCTTGCGCACAATCCGACGTTCCTTTAGAACTGAAGCGCCGCCAGCTGCATGCGCTTGTTAGGCGCCAGCTCCAGGAATCTCAAAGTCCGACAGACTCAACCGGGCTAGCCGATCATCGCTCACGGATGTCGTGGAATGGCAGTCGACGCCACGTCAACCGGTTGACCTGCCGACTATGGTAGCCCTGCTTGCCCGCAGATAGCTGCAGTCCATGCGCTGCTATGTCGCCGGAGTCAGCAGCGATCAATCAGGGAGGATGCCATGCGGCCGAGAATACAGCTTACCTCGCACGGTTATCCTGGCACGGGCGATCGGCCTCGATAACACGATGATCTCCGCTATGCCTGCTGATGGGTCCAGACTTGGCCGAGCCGGTGCACCCTAGCATAGATGCCCCAGGAGCAGCTGCACACGAAGCCACAGTGTAACCCGGCAGCCTTCGGAAGATGAGCGGCGAGGGCCAGCTTCGAGATCGTCATCGTTCGGCTCTCATCGTAGGCCTCCTGGTTCGGGCGTGCGCCTAACTAATAAGTGGACCGACATCCCTGGCCGGCCATCATGCTGTAACATCACCCACGGCAGCCTATTCCGCTATTCCTGCATCCACTTGCATACCCAGACGGTCCGCGGGGCTCCGGACCCCCTTCCCTCCCCGGTTCAGGACGTGGGTATAGATCATTGTTGTCGTCACATCCCGGTGGCCCAGGAGCTCCTGGACGGACCGAATATCGTAACCGGCCTCGAGCAAATGGGTGGCAAAAGAATGCCGCAGGGTATGACAGCTCGCCCGCTTCCCCACCCCGCTCGCCCGGACCGCCGCCGTCATGGCCCGCTGGATCACCGACTCGTGAAGGTGGTGCCGCCGGATGTGGCCACTCTCCGGATCCCGGTAAGCTCGCCGCGCCGGGAATACCCACTGCCAGGGCCACGAGGACCCTGCCCTTGGATACTTGGCATCCAGACCCCCGGGTATTTCCACCCATCCACCCCCCCTCGCCAGGTCCCGGCCGTGCAGCGCCCTCACTCGGGCGAGGTGTTCCTGGAGTGGCCCGCGCACCGTCTCGGCAATTACGGTCACCCGGTCCTTGCCACCCTTGCCCCGCCGGACCGTCAGCTCACCCCGATCGAGATCGAGATCCTTGACCCGTAACATGAGGCACTCGGTCAGGCGCAGCCCGCTGCCATAGAGCAACAGGCCCACCAGGCGGTGGGTGCCCCGGAGCAGTCCCAGAACCCGCGTCACCTCCTCCGGGGTGAGCACGACCGGCAGCGTGGTCGGCACCCGCCCCCGGGGCAAAGGGCCTAGCGCCTCGAGGGGTCGGCCCACCACGTTGCGGTACAGAAACAGCAACGCGCTCAGGGCCTGCTGCTGGGTGGCCGCGGAAAGGTTCCGTTCCACCACCAGGTGAGTCAGGAATTGGCGCACCTCCGCTGGGCCAAGCTCCGAGGGGTGCCGGAGGCCGCAGTATCGGACGAACCGCTTGGTCCAGTAGACGTAGGCGTCCTCGGTGCGCCGGCTCAGGTGCTGGAGGCGCAAATTGGACTGCAGCGAGCGGAGGAGGGGCGACTTGTACTGCACAAGAGCTGCCGGAGATGACCTGCCAATCTCCGGCCGGCGGCCCCGGCGGCCGGTACCCGCTCTATCCGGGTGGTGTCCGAATTACCCGGCGATCCGCGAGCCGTGGGCCCGGACTGGGATGGTCTGAAAGATGGGTGGCGCGAGCGTCGCCTCGAGCAAGGCACGCCCCAGGCCCCTACGTGCTCACCGCCGACTAAGGAAAAACCGTTTGAGCAGGTCTCCGCACTCCTCGGCCATGAGGCCGCCAACCACCTCCGGTCGGTGATTCAATCTCGGATTGCGAAGCAGATCGTACACCGAGCCCGCCATTCCGCATCTCGCATCGTATGCCCCGAACACCACCCGGCCAAGCTTCACCAGGACGATGGCGCCGGCGCACTGGGCGCAGGGCTCCAGCGTCACATATAACGTCGCCATGGGCAGCCGGTCCTCTCCCACCTTCTGAAGCGCCCGGTGGATGGCGAGGAGCTCGGCATGGGCCGTGGGGTCGCGTCGCTGCACCGTCTCATTGTGCGCCTCGCCCAGGATCTCCCCCTCCGCGCTAACCACCGCACCCACCGGGACCTCCTCCCGCACCGAGGCCGCCCGGGCCAGCCGGAGCGCGGCCTCCATTCCCGCGAGATCACTGGGGAGGGGGTCCCCCTACGCACCGGCCATCTCTGGCACCGCTGCCGCGCGCCGCTCGACTTTCGCGAAGCGGAGCACGTCCCCGTCCCGCTCGACCCGTACGGTATCGCCCTCGTGGAAATTGCCCTCCAGCAGCTCCAGGGCGATCGGATTCTGTAGCAGGCGCTGAATCACCCGCTTGAGCGGACGGGCGCCGTACACCGGGTCGTAACCCTCGGCCGCGATGAGCGCCTTGGCCTGGGGCGTCACCTCCAGGTGAATGTGCCGGTCCTCCAGCATCTTGACCAGCTTCTCCAGCTGGAGATCCACGATCTGCACCAGGTCCTCCCGGCTCAGCTGCCGGAACACAATGATGTCGTCAACCCGGTTGAGAAACTCGGGACGGAAGTGATTCCGGAGCTCATCGCGAACCCGCTGTTCCACCTTCTCCCACCCCCGCGGATCCGACTGGGCCCCCGCATCGACGATGTACTGGCTGCCGATGTTGGAGGTCATGATGATCACCGTGTTCCGAAAGTCCACCAGCCGTCCCTGGCTGTCGGTGAGCCGGCCATCGTCGAGGATCTGGAGCAGCACATTGAACACATCGGGATGTCCCTTCTCGACTTCATCGAAAAGCAGCACGCTGTACGGCCGGCGCCGGACCGCCTCGGTGAGCTGGCCACCCTCCTCATAGCCCACGTAGCCCGGAGGCGCACCGATCAGACGGGCGACGGAATGCTTCTCCATATACTCCGACATGTCGATCCGGATCATGGCGCGCTCGTTGTCGAACAGAAAATCGGCGAGCGCCCTCGCCGTCTCGGTCTTGCCCACGCCAGTCGGGCCCAGAAAAATGAACGAGCCCAGTGGCCGGTTTGGATCCTGGAGGCCCGCACGGCTCCGCCGCACCGCATTGGCCACGGCAGTGACCGCCTGACGCTGGCCGATGACCCGCCGGGCGAGCTCATCCTCCAGCTTGGTCAGACGCTCGCGCTCCGACTCCATCATCCGGTTCACCGGTATTCCGGTCCACTTGGACACGATCTCCGCAATGTCCTCGGCGTCCACCGCCTCCTTCAGGTACATGGCGCCGGCCTGGATCTCGTGGAGCCGCGCTCGTCCTCCGCGAGCCGGCGCTCCAGCTCCGGCAGCCTGGAGTAGCGCAGCTCCGCCGCGCGCTGGAGATCGCCCCGCCGCGTAGCCTGCTCGATCTCGGCCCGGACCGACTCGATCTCCGCCTTGAGTTGCTGCATCTCCTGAAGCGAGGCCTTTTCAGCCTGCCACTGGGCCTTCATCCCGCTGGCTTTCTCGCGGAGGGTCGAGATCTCCCGCTCCAGTGCCTCGCGACGCTCCACCGCAGCCCTGTCCTTCTCCTTGAGCAGGGCCTGCCGCTCGATCTCCAGCTGGACGATCCGGCGCTCCACTTCGTCAATCTCCTGCGGCAGGCTGTCGATCTCGATCCGAAGCCGGCTGGCGGCCTCGTCGATCAGGTCGATGGCCTTGTCCGGCAGGAAGCGGTCGCCGATGTAGCGGTCGGACAGCGTGGCCGCGGCGATGATGGCGCTATCGGTGATCCGGACGCCGTGGTGGACCTCGTACCGCTCCTTGAGCCCGCGCAGGATGGCGATGGTATCCGCGACCGTGGGCTCGGGGACCATGACCGGCTGGAAGCGGCGCTCGAGGGCGGGGTCTTTTTCGACGTGCTTCCGGTACTCATCCAGGGTCGTCGCGCCAATCACATGCAGCTCGCCCCGGGCCAGGGGCGGCTTCAGCATGTTGCTCGCGTCCATGGCGCCTTCGGCTGCGCCAGCGCCGACGATGGTGTGCAGCTCGTCGATGAAGGTGATGTACTTGCCCTGGCTCTCGGTCAGCTCCTTCACCACCGCTTTCAGCCGCTCCTCGAATTCGCCGCGGAACTTGGCGCCGGCCAGGAGCGATCCCACATCCAGCGCCACCAGCTCCCGGTGGCGCAGTGACTCCGGCACGTCGCCATTCACGATTCGCTGGGCCAGACCTTCCACAATCGCGGTCTTGCCCACGCCCGGCTCTCCGATCAGCACGGGATTGTTCTTGGTCCGGCGGGACAGCACCTGCATGCAGCGGCGGATTTCCTCGTCCCGGCCGATCACCGGATCGAGCTTTCCCTTGCGGGCCTCTTCGGTCAGGTTGCGGGTGTACTTGTCGAGGGCCTGGTACTTCTCTTCGGGCGACTGGTCGGTGACCCGGTGCGACCCTCGGACTTCCTGCAGTGCCTGGCGCAGATCTTCGGCTGAGACGTTCTGGGAAGTGAGAATGTTGCGGAGTGTGGTGCCCTTCTCCTCCGCCATTGCCAGGAGCAGGTGCTCGGTGGAGATATACTGGTCGCCCAGCTTCTTTGCCTCGGCATCGGCGCGGTCGAAGATCCGCTGAACCTCCCGGCTGAGGCTCGGCTCCGCCCCGCCACCCGACTGGGTAGGAAAGCGGCTCACCTCGCGCTCGACAGCCTCGGCCACGGCGGTCAAGTTGAGGCCGGCTTTCTGCACCAGCGGCCGCACCACGCCTTCGTCCTGCGACAGGAGCACGGCCAGCAGATGGGCGTCATTCACCACAGGGTTGCCCCGCGAACGGGCCAGCTCCCCGGCATCGCGAAGTGCTTCCTGCGCCTTTATCGTCAATCGCTCTGGTCGGATCATCGGGCCCTCACATGGGCACAGTTCGGCGTCCAGCTGAGTCCGGGGCCGGCAGGTTGTGTAACCATCAGAATCGACATGGGAGTTGGCAAGGCCTGTACCCTGCAACTCTGCCTGTTTGGCAGCACTACCCGGGACCCTTCAGTGATTGTCTGCACCCCTGGCACGCAAAGAGGCAGCCAGTGCGGCTGCCTCGTGCGATCACTTCTGGCTGGCGATCTTCCTCTGCGCAATCATCTTGCGAGTAAACCGTTCGCCATCCACGGTGAGCTGGTAGTAGTAGACTCCTGGAGTAGCCTCGTGTACGCCATCCAGGTACCGCCCATCCCAGAAGGCCCGATACTCTCCACAGCGCAAGCGAAGGCTGTCGACCCGCTCGCTCGATCCATTCGCCAACGTCGGAATCGCGACCACCTGCACCAGCACATTGTAGACTTTCAGGCTGACCACCGGCTGATGACCCCTCGCGCACACCGCCCGGGAAATTTCGAACGGGATCGTCGTCGCCGGGAAAAACGGATTGGGGTAGTTCTCCTTCAGCTCGACCCTCGGAGGGAGCACATTCGCCTGTGCCGCTACCGGGGGGCCTGCTCCCACCAGAAGCCCGAGCCACCACCCCGGCCACGCAAAGCGGACCATGGGCGCTCCTCTAACGAGATGTAGAACGGTAGTGGCACCTCCGTGCTGGTCGGAAACGGCGTGGACAAGTACTAAGCTCAAGATGACCGCAGGAAGTCCGGAAGTCTAGCTCCCGACTCCAGACCCCTGACTCCCGACTCGTTTCAGCCTCCGGCCCTCCCCCACCCTCACCGTAATCCCCTTTCCATCCGCCCATTCGAGAAGGGGGATCAGGTACTTCCGGGTGAGACCGAGCCGCTCTCGGACGGCGCCCGGGACGATCTCGCCTTGCTGACCCAGGTCGTTCAGCACCGTCGCGAACTGGTCGAGGGCCTCCCGGGCATAGTATCGGTCCCGCTCCACTGCCTCGACCTGTCCCCTGGCAGCGGCCAGGCGCAACACCGCCAGGAGGTCCCGGCGCCCGGTGCTACGCTCCAGCTCCGGGACAGAAGGAGGATTCAGGTGAGCCTCAAGCAGTATCCGGACGATCCGATCGATCGCCGAGTCTCCGCCCGCCACCTGAGGTACAAACCCGGCCAGCGCGACGACGCCGTCGATTCGCCGCAGACGGCCGGCCTGGGCGAAGTCGCTCAGTGCGGCCTCCACCACCACGTCGCGGGCCCGCAGCGAGTGCCGCAGGGTCTCCAAGGGCATCCCGGCGTCACTGCCGTGCTGGCGATGGTAGTCGCGGAGCACAACCAGAGCCCGGACGCCAACCTCTTTCACCGCCTCGACCGTGACCCAGATGTCACCCACCATCCTCGCGGTCGCCTCGGCCCGCGCCACCTCGGTAGCGGTGACTCGGGGAAGGCCCAGCAGCAAGGGGAGTGCTGCGGCCTGAACGCCCTCTGGTCGACGGACCAATGCGGCGCGGAATCGCTCGGCCGGGTCGATCGAGGCAAGTCCTTCAGGCCAAACGCCGCGGCGGCCCGGCGGGAAAGGATCGAGCACCCGCCCGCCACCGATAGTGGTAACCGGGCTGTAGCTCCGGAGCACGAACCGGTCTTCCGCGCGGGCCACCAGAGACTTCTCAAGCGTGAGGCGGGCCATCCCGGTCCCGCCCGGCTCGATCGGAAGACGCGGCAGCACCCGGGCCATGACCTCCGTGGTACCGAGATGCAGCCGAACCCGGGTACGCGATTTCAGCGCCCGCGCAGCACCCGGAAGCAGGGTGATCTGGACATCCAACGCGGACGCAGCCACCCAGGGTAACTCGTCCGTGACCAGGACGTCCCCCCGGCTCACCGCCCGACGCTCCACACCGGCCAGGCCTACGGCCGTGCGGGCCCTGGGGTCGCTGCGTTCCGCCGCGTGACCGTAGCTCTCGATCGATCGTACTCGCGAGCCGAGACCCGCGGGCAGCAGGCTGACGGGGTCGCCTACGCCGAGCCGGCCTGACCACGCGGTGCCGGTTACAACCGTGCCGACGCCGGAGAGGGAGAAACTCCGATCAACCGGCATCCGGAAGGCGTCGGCCGAAGGTGTTGGAGGCAGGAGCCTCGCGCGGGTGACCAGCCGTTCACGAAGCGCCTCGATCCCGGCGCCGGTCCTCGCGGAGACCGCCAGCGGAGCCTCGAAGTCGATCGGAGAGGCCGCCAGGCGCTCCGCCACCTCGCTGGTCACCAGCTCAAGCCACTCACTGTCGGCCAGGTCGGCCTTGGTGATGACCGGGATCCCGGCCATCACGCCCAGCTGCTCCAGAATGGCGAGATGTTCCTCGGTCTGCGGCATGATGCCTTCGTCCGCCGCAATCACCAGCAGCACGAGATCGATGCCAGACGCTCCCGCCACCATGGTCCGGACAAAGTCCTCATGACCGGGCACATCCACCACCCCGGCAATGCGCCCGGAGCCCAGATCAAGCGGGGCGAAGTTGAGCTCGATGGTGATCTCTCGCCGCCGCTCCTCCAGCAGGCGATCCATCGGCTTGCCGGTAAGGGCACTGACCAGCGCGGACTTTCCGTGGTCGATGTGACCGGCAGTACCGATGATCACGCCGCTACCCAGGGGCGCTGAGTCCAGAACTCCAGAGCTGGAAGCTCGGCTCCCTCGCCCAGGTGGTAGCGAATGTACCGGGCCAGCAGCCGGCGGTGGGCCGCTCCATGTTTGGCATCCAGCTGTGGCAATGGTGTGCCTGGGTCCATCAGAGCGGCGAGGTCAGCGCGGGCCTGCTCCGGAAGCTGAGTTGCGCCATAGAGGGTGGTGCAGACCGGGCAGAGTGCTCCGCCTTCGCGGGTACTGAACGCAAGGGGCCCGCTACTGGAGAGCGGAGTGCCATCGATGACGCAGGCGTCGAGCGACGGCTCGAAGCCAAGCACACTCACCATCTGCCACAGCAGTCGATACCCGAGCGCCTCGATGCTCGAGAGTGGGGCGACCTCGAGCTCCTCCAGCGCATGCCGCAGCAGATCGAAGCTCTCAGGATGGGGGTCGGGCGGGGCAAAGCGTAGCATGACCTCTCCGAGCGCGCAGGCGATGGCGTACCGATCCAGCTCGGTGGCCAGCCCCACGTGCAGCCGCCTCAGATCGAAGCTGGTGAGGAGGTGCAGCTCCCGGTTCTCTTTGAGAAGAAACAGCGCCTGACCCTCACTCAAGAGCTGGAGGGCGGCGCCGAACCGGCTTTTCGGGCGCAAGGCCCCCTTCGCGATGACGCTCTGCACGCCGAACTCCCGGGTAGCGAGCCGAACGATTTTGGAGGTCTCGCTGTATCTGAGCGTGGAGAGCACGATCGCGGGGGTGGAGACCGGGGGCATGAAAGGAATGTAGCGCTGAGCAGAAGCTCCAGGCGCCTACATCGGCAGCGCATCCGTCGGCTCGGCCGGTGTTTCGGTACCGGCAGCGGGCACCCGTGCGAGCACCGCCTGGCTGGCGCATCGCCCGACCGGCACCGACCGTATCTCGGTAAAGTCGGGCCGAAGGACGTGGACAACCCCCGTTCCGGAACAGCCGGCCTCCAGAGCATAGATCCTTCCCTGGGAGTCCACCGTCACCCCGGTATTGGCCGGTATCACGGTCCCTTCGCCGGCACCGCGAACCACCCGGCGCTCGTCGGTGTCGAACTCCATGAGGCCTTCGCTACGGGAGCTGATCAGCAGGCGATCTTCGTCGTCCGCGGTCAGGTCACCCGGGCCGAAGCCCAGTCCGCCGAAGCTGGCCAACTCTCGCCGGTCAACCGGATCAATGATGGAGAGGCGCCCCTCGTCTACCGCGGGGTCTCCCTCCTGGATGACGTAAACCAGGCCATCTCCCGCGACAGTACTGAACCGGGCGTTCCCCGGCCCCACCAGGGGGATTTCATCCACCCGGGCCGTAGCCGGGTCGCGAGACGGGTCGATGACACTGATCGAGCTCTCTCCTGCAGGCTTGCCCAGGCTGTCAACATTGGAGTTCATGACCAGCACCCGGCCGCGAGTGAATGTCACATGCTGTGGTGATGGGCCGACGAGGGTGCTCGCTGTGTCACCGGTGGCCAGATCGACTCGGGTAACGGTGTTGAGGTTGGCATTGGTGACGTAGGCGACGGAATCGCCGACCATCGCCGCCCCTGCCACCCCGGAGCCGGGAGCGAGGGCGATGGTATTCACCAGCATCCCTGCCCGCAGATCCACGACAGCGAGCGCATCCCTCCCACGGAGGGGGATCACCGCGGTGGGTCCCCGGGTGGCCACACTGACGGGCAACACATCGGAGGCGCCGAGCGGTACTGTCGAGACCTGGGCCGGCACAGCCACCGGTACCAGGCTCAGCGTAGCAGCCCCGGTGTTGAGAACAATCACGACTTCCTCCGGAGGAGGGAGCGGCGCCGAGGTCTCGGCGCACGACCAGAGTCCCGCCAGGAGCGCGGGCAGGCCCAAACGTACTGGAGGAAGAGATCGGGTCATCATGGAAAGATTGAAGCACTCGGTCCCCGCCGCCAGTCGTCTGCCGGTCAGAATCGGAACCTGGCTCCTCCGAACACCCCCCTCCGTCGCCCCGCAAATCCGACCACCTGGTCGTAGGCCTTGTTGAACAAATTCTCGGCTCGCAGAACCCCTGAAAGCCCGGGACGTCCGGGGCGGGATCGAATCACCTCGACCTCGGTTGCCAGGTCCACGGTGGCGAAGCCCGGAAGCTCCACCCGTTCGGCCGGAAACAGGTTGAAGTCCACGTCCTCCCGGGCACCCACATAGATGAGCGCGCCCCCCAAGGTCACTCGATCGAGGATGCGGCCACGAGCCGACAGCTCCGCCGAGTGGCGTGGCCTGCGGATCAATCGTTGACCGGCACTGAAGGTGGCCGTCGGCAAGCCGCCATCGTCGGTCGCTTCTGCCATGAGATAGGTATACGAGGCCGACAGCTTCAGGTCGGGCCCGAGTGAAGTGGTGACGCCGCTTTCGATTCCGCGAGACCTGGCCCCGGCACCGTTGAAGTAGGTCGGCTCGCCCGGGCTCCCCGAGCCGTCGTAGACTATCATGTCCCGGAAGCGCTGATCGAAGTAGGTGACCCAGACGGAGACCCGGCCCTCGGCCAGTCCCTGTTCCATGCCGGCCTCCCAGCCGACTGACCTTTCAGGCCGCAGGGTTGAATCGCCCACGACGAAGGGGGCGTCGCAGAACTGCTCGCAGAAGGTCGGCGCCTTGAAGGAGCGCCCCAGCGAGGCACGGATTCGCGTGCCCGAGCGCAGGCGGTAGACCGCGCCGGCGCGGTAAGTGAAGAAGGTTCCGAACGCGCTGTTGTCATCCACCCGGGCGTTGAGATTGAGGGCCAGACCTCCAGCCGGTTCGAGCACGCTTTGAGCGTAATACCCAACGGTGGTACGCCCTCGGTCGAACGGGGTATCGGGAGTGGTGGCGATCCCGCCGAAGTTTGAGGTGGTCTCGCCCGACTGGCGCTCTGTCTCCCGCTCCACCTGGACGCCGCCGGTGACCGTCAGCTCCGGACTGAGAACGCCATTGATCCGTGCGTCGAGGTTGCCCCGCTGGGCTCGCGAGTCCCGCTGCGAGGCAAAGCCAAACCCGAGAGTGTCCGCCGCATTATCGGGCCGATCATCGAACTCCCCGACAGTGCGGTTCCCGCCGGCCGTGAGACGGAGGTCGACGCGAGAGCCGAGGCGGCGGCCGACATCCCCCGCGATGGTGAGCATCTCCTCGGCACTCGACTGGTTGCTGTCGGACGGCACGCCGGCGAAATCGGTCGGGAAATGAAATCGGCTGTCGGTGTAGCGGGCGGTCAGCGAGGCATCGGTTCGTGCATCCGGGAGGCCTCGCACCGATCCACTGAGCGTGGTATTCCCGTAGTCGTTGTTGAACCGGTAGGTGCCGTCGGTGGCGAAGCGGCTGGCGTCGGCCGAGTAGGTCAGACGTGAGGTCCCGCCCAGGACCCCGGCCCGTCCATTGACGGTGCCGAAGGTACCCGCCTCTGCCCCACCCTCTGCCGAGAACCCACCTTCGCCTCGCCGGGTAAAGATCTGCACCACCCCGCTCACCGCGTCCGATCCATAGAGGACGCTTCCGGGACCGCGCAGCACCTCGATCCGGTCGACGTTGTCCGTGGTGAGGTTGGCCCAGTTGAATGCCCCCCCGGATTGGTTCACGGGCACTCCATCCACCAGCACTTTGACATAGTCGCTCTCGCCCCCACGCAAGAACATCGAGGTGAGGGAACCGAACGAGCCTCCCTGCACCACCGCCGCACCAGGGACCTCGCGCAAGGCGTCCTGCACGAAGCGCAGGCCGCGTGCCCTGAGATCGTCGCCCGTAATGACGGTCACCGAGGCCACGACCGCGTCGGGAGGCGTGGGGAGCCGGGTGGGCGTCACCACAATTTCCGCGAGGCGGGTGGTGTCCTGGGCTTCCTGTCCGCCGGCCGCCGTCGACCGGGCCAGCAGCAGAACCGCCGCGATGGCGGGCACGAACCGGCACGATTTCATGGCGGGCTCTCCTTTGCACGAAGGGGAACAACTTGGGGTGACCCATCCGACCAGGTGGTTACCGCTACCGGCCACTCGAAGACCCGGGAGAGGGTGTCCCGGTTCATCACCTGCGCTGGAGTGCCCTCGGCGACGACCAATCCGCGGTCCAGCAGGATGATCCGATCCGCGAAACGAGCAGCGAGGTTGAGGTGATGCGTGATCACCAGGCCGGCGAGCCCTCCGTCGACTAATTGCCGGATAAGCTCGAACAGCTCCATTTCATGGCGCACGTCGAGCGACGCGGTCGGCTCGTCGAGCACGAGGGCCCGGGGTTCCTGGGCCAGCGCCCGCGCGATCCGCACCCGCTTCCACTCCCCCCCCGACAGCGAGTCCACCGATCGCTCCGCCAGGCCAACGATGTCGCAGCGCTCCAGCGCGGACTGAACCGCGCTCCGGTCCTCGGCTCGGGGCGCCTCCAGTGGACCGAGTCTGGCATAGCGGCCCAGCATGACCATCTCGGCCACACTGAGCCGGAAGAGCGCTTCCTCCTGCTGGCCCACGACGCCGACTACCCGGGCGAGCGCGCCACGGGGCCAGTCGGCCACCGGCCGCCCATCGACCACGCACGCTCCCCTGCGCCAGGGGAAGCAATCCCAACAGCGCCCGGACCAGGGTCGTCTTTCCACTGCCATTGGGACCCACCACGGCGACCAGCTCCGAGCCCGCCACCTGGCAGTCCACCCCGTCCAGCGCGAGAGGGGTATGGCGCCGGTAGCGCACCGTAACCGCCCGAGCCTCGAGAATCATCTCAGGGTCCGCCGCAGCAGGAGCGCGAAGAGCGGCACGCCGATCAGGGCGGTGATCACCCCCACCGGCAGCTCGAGCGGCCGTACCACGGTCCGGGACACCACATCGGCCAGCACCAGGAAGCAGCCGCCTACGAGAAAGACGATCGGGAGCAGCGTGCGATGCAGAGGCCGGAAAATGGTTCGCACCGCGTGGGGCACGACCAGACCGACGAAGCCGATGATCCCACAGGTCGCCACGCTGGCGGCGGTCAGGAGCGCGGTCGAGAGGTAGACCACACGGCGCAGCCGATCCACCTCCGCCCCCAGGTGGTGGGCAGGCTCATCACCCAGAGCAATGAGATCGAGCGAGCGAGCGTGAAAGAGGATCAGGGCGACCGGAACCGAGGCATAGACCGTGAACACCGCGAGCGCGCGCCAGGATGCCGTGCCGAACCCCCCCAGCAGCCAGAGGAAGGCGTTGCGGACTCCCGGCGCATCGGAGAGCACCATGACGGCGCTCATCAGGGCCCCCGCGAACGATCCTACCACCACGCCGGAGAGGAGCAGCACATGGGGATCGAGACGCCGGCCAGACACCAGGCTGAGCCGGTAGACCAGCGCCACGGCACACAGGGCACCGACAAAGGCGGCGACCGGGACGGCCCAGGCCCCACCTGCCCGGGTGGCAATCGCGATCACGGCTCCGAGCCCCGCCCCGCTCGAGAGGCCGAGGAGATACGGCTCCGCCAACGGGTTTCTGATCATGGCCTGAAGCGCAGCCCCACAGATTCCGAGGCTGCCACCGACCAGAAAGGCGAGCGCCACGCGAGGAGCGCGCAGGTCACGCACGATAGCGGACGCCTCCGCGTTGGCGTGCCATAGCCCGGCCCACACCTCGCTCACGGGAATCGGAACCGCTCCCGCGCTGAGGCCGACCAGCAGGCAGGCCACGATGACGAGCCCAAGGCCCCAGATACGGGCAGCGGTCACGGCGTTGCCCCGTGCAGCTTCGCGCTGAGCTGACGGATTGCCTCTGGTGCCCGAGGGCTCGGCCGGTTGAACTCGGAGCCGGTCACGTGGAGGAAGCGGTGCTCGCGCACGGCGCGAACCACCTGCCATTCCGCGCGGGTGGCAAAGGCGGTCGGCCCCTCCACCGTGGTGAAGATCAGGTCGGGGTTCCGCGCCGCCACCGCCTCGATGCTCACCACCCCCGACGACGAGGTCACATCGGCAAAGAGGTTCTCCCCACCGGCGCGCTCTACCAGCTCGCTCAGGAAGCTCCCCTGCCCGATGGTCATCGGCGGCTGCTCCCACACGAGAAGCAGGACCTTGGGTCGCTGAGCGCCGTGAGGCTGGGTGGCCGAGGTCAGTGCGGTGTCGAATACGGCGGCCAGCGAGTCGGCCGCGTTCTCCCGGCCGGTGAGACGGCCAAGCATTTGTGCGAGCCGCGGGACGCTGCTCAAGGCGTCGGTATTGATCCGGAGCGCGGCGACGCCCAACTCACGGAGCCGGCCGGCCACGGCAGCGTTCTGGCCGGAATTGTAAAGCACCACCAGATCCGGCCGACTGGCGATGACTGCTTCGATGTTGGGTTTGATGCCGTCGCCCAGATCGGGAACGGCCTTGGCTGCGGCGGGAAAGTCGCAGTAGCTGGTCCGACCTACGACGGCGGGGCCGGCTCCGAGGGCAAAGAGCAGCTCGGTGGAGGCCGGAATGAGCGAGACGACGCGGCGAGCCGGGGCCGCAAGCCGGACCGTATCACCCGCGTCATCGACCACGCTGATGCTTGCGGCGACGTCGGGTGCCGGACGGCAACCAGCCCCGGCGATGCTGACCATGGCGAGCAGGCGGAAAATCAAATGCCCATCTTCCTGGACTCGGAGGATGGGCGATGAACGAGAGCCGAATGAGGCTGCCGGGCACGCCACCAACCCTCCCCCGAGGGCTTCATGGTGGCACGAACGGCGAGGTCTCCTGGCTTCGGGACTCCACTCGCCTTCCCGGTTTCCCAGTGGCGTTCTGAGTGGAGAGCCTGGCCGCAAGGGCCAGGTACCCGTTACAGTGGCGGGGCCGCGCCGGATTTGCACCGGCTTCCGAATATCCCCGTTCGTGTGGTCTTCAATTGTTCAGCAGCGGCTAGTCTACGGGCGTGGACCTCCCGCCGCAAGGGCCGCCTCCAGCTCGGCCTTGAGCCGGCGTCGCTCAGTCTGGTAGAAAACCCAATCGGCCGGGGAAGTTTCCGCCTCCCGTCCCAGGTAACGCGCATCGAGCGTGGCGACAGCATCGAGCAGCCTGGCCGTGGAAGGCCCCGGCGCCCCAGTCTTCCGCCTCAGGAAATACCACGCAGACCCCACGAGCGTGACGGCGATTGCCCCGACCAGCGAAGCGAGCAACCACGCCGGAACCCCGGACCTCGCGGGGAGTGCCATTCGAAGGGTGCCGCCGGCCGGAACGTCCCCGGTCCATCGGCGAAAGGAGCGCCCCTGAAGCGTCTGGCTATCCGCGAGAGCCAGAGTGCCCCCACTCACCACGACGTCGTTCTCTTCCGCCAGGACGTTGACCGATGACACCGGCTCGGGAAACCCGAGCTCGAGGTTCTTCTGGCCCCCGGGAATCACGTACTGGACGGTGATCTGTTTCTCCCCCGGAGCCAGCGGTGCCGCCACGAGGATCGAGTCTCCCCGCCGGGTGACCGCTTCGGGTGAGACGTCGCTCTCTCCCAGCTCGAGGCCGGTGGTCCCGCTCGGCAGCAGCCCGCCCCAGGAGGCTTCCGCACTATCGGGCGCCACTCGAGTACGCCGTCCACCATTGAGCAACACAATCAGGTCGAGGACGTTTCGAGAGCCGTCTTCGCCGGGCTGCGTGACCACCAGGTGTCTGGCCTCCAACGAGACTGGCGCGGTGCTGGAGGTGTCGTACACAATGACCCGAATGGCCGTGTCGGGCCGGGCCGGGTTGCCGCGCAGCGGCTGCGAGAAATACTCGATCCCGGAATGGCGGACGCTGACCAGATAGAGCGCGGAGGTGTCGGACCGAAAGGAAAACGTGAACCGACCCCGCTGATCGGTCCGGGTGGAGTCCAGTGGCCCCTGCAGCGACCGGCCTACCTCGTGCAACACCACCCGGGTGCCCACCACGGGCGTAGAGTCGCCCTTGAGCACGGCGCCACGAGCGGGGCTGGTTTGAGCGGAGAGGGCCGCGGCGGAGAAGACGGAGAGGACGGAGAAGACGGAGAAGACGGACCCAATGTGACACCTCTCCGTCATCTCCGTCCTCTCCGCCCTTCTACTACGGATTGAATTTCCCGAAGTCCTGCGGGTCCATCTTCTCGAGGTAGTCCTTCAGCTTGTCCGCCTCGAGCGATGGATTGGCGGGGGGCTCGTCGGTCTCGACGCCGCTTTGGTCCAGCAATTGGTCGCTGGTGAAGATTGGCGCCCGCATCCTGAGCGCCAGGGCAATGCTATCCGAGGGTCGGGCGTCGACCTGAAAGACGTGGTCCTCGCGGCGGATCAGCAGCTCGGCGAAATAGGTGTTCTCCTTGACCGAGCTGATCACGACCCGACGGAGATCGCCCCCCAACCCTACCAGAATCTGCTTCAGCAGGTCGTGGGTCAGGGGGCGCTGGGCCTTCATTCCCTGCAACTCCATCGCGATCGCGCTGGCCTCGGCCGGTCCGATCCAGATCGGAAGGACGCGGCTGCCGTCCTTCTCCCGCAGGATTACCACCGGCGTGTTCGTTGTTCGATCGAGGCCGAGATGCGCGACCGTAACTTCGATCATCGACTCATCCGCTTACGTCCCGGCATCCCAACTGGCCAGGTAGTGCACCTGCTCGGGGGTGAGGGTGTCGATCGCGACCCCCATAGCCTGCAGCTTGAGCCGCGCGATCTCCTGGTCAACCGCCGGCGGGAGGCGGTGGACCGCCTTGGCCATCTTGCCCGCTTCCTTGGCCAGCACTTCAGCCGCCAGGGCCTGATTGGCGAATGACATGTCCATGACGCTGGCCGGATGGCCTTCGGCCGCCGCCAGGTTGATCAGCCGGCCCTCGCCCAGCACCATGATGCGCCGGCTCTTCACGACGAACTCCTCGACCATCTCACGCACCTGCCGGCGAGCCGAAGAGATCTTGGCCAGGCCCTCGAGGTCGAGCTCGACGTTGAAGTGACCCGAATTACAGACGATGGCGCCATCCTTCATGGCCGAGAAATGCTCCGGCCTGATCACATGGATGTTGCCGGTCAGGGTGATGAAGAGATCGCCCACCTTGGCAGCGTCGGCCATCGCCATGACCTCGAAGCCGTCCATCCTCGCCTCGAGTGCCGGGAGCGGATCGATCTCGGTCACGATCACGTGGGCACCGGCGCCCCGTGCGCGGCTGGCTACCCCACGTCCGCACCAGCCGTAGCCGGCCACGACGACCGTGCTTCCCGCCAGCAGCAGGTTGGTGGCGCGTATCACCCCATCGAGCGTGGACTGGCCGGTGCCGTAGCGGTTGTCGAACATGTGCTTGGTGTTCGAATCGTTCACCGCGATGATCGGGAACTGAAGGATCCCCTCCTTGGCCATCGCCTTGAGCCGGATGACGCCGGTAGTGGTCTCCTCGGTCGAGCCCCGCACCGCTGAGACCAGCGCCTTCCGCTCGGACTGCGAGAGCCCCTCGACCCAGCTCCGGATCGGTGGGGCGAGATCGTCCAGCCGGTTGAGTGCAATCATGTGCAGCGCACCCACCAGGTCGGCCCCGTCATCCTGGGTCATCTGCGGACCAAAGGCCAGCGCCTGGGCGATGTGGGTGTAGTAGGTCTGATGGTCCTCGCCCTTGATGGCGTACACGTGGACACCATGGTCACGCACCAGGTGTGCCGCCACGTCGTCCTGAGTGGAGAGCGGATTCGAGGCGCACAGCGCGATCTCGGCGCCGGCCGCCCGCAGGGTGATCATCAGATTGGCGGTTTCGGTGGTGACGTGGAGACAGGCTGAAAGCTTGATCCCCTTCAGCGGCTGCTCCTTGGCGAAGCGGGCCCGGATCTGCCGGAGAACCGGCATGGACCGCTCGGACCACTCGGTTCGGCGCTTCCCCTCATCGGCCAGCGTCAGATCTTTGATGTCGTACTTCGCCACGGCGGTCTGGACGGTCATTGCGCTCCTCAACGGGCAGCCGACAGCAGGGCCTTCACGCGGTCGGGCTGCTCCCAGGTGAAAAAGTCGACCTTCTTTCCATCGAATACGCCACTCTTGGGCTTCCGGCCGAAGTGACCATAACTGGCCGTCGGCCTGTAAATTGGCCGCTTCAGCTTCAAGACGTCAATGATGCCCTTGGGCGTGAGGTCGAAAACTTCATCAACCATACGCTCCAGTTCCGTGTCGGGGAGCACACCGGTCCCGAACGTCTGCACCATGACGGAGACCGGGCGCGCGACACCGATTGCATAGGCGACCTGAACCTCACAACGCCGAGCCAGCTTGGCCTCCACGATGTTCTTGGCCACCCAGCGGGCGGCATAGGCCGCCGAGCGATCCACCTTGGAGGGGTCCTTCCCGCTGAAGGCTCCGCCCCCGTGCCGCGCCATGCCGCCGTAGGTATCTACGATGATCTTCCGGCCGGTGAGACCCGCGTCGC
Source organism: uncultured Gemmatimonadales bacterium (assembly GCA_963742755.1). GTDB lineage: Bacteria > Gemmatimonadota > Gemmatimonadetes > Gemmatimonadales > GWC2-71-9 > CAVVWJ01. The sequence goes on along the minus strand of CAVUMU010000005.1, from coordinate 11,569 downwards.
CGTGGGGACCTCCGATCACGAACCGGCCAGTGGGGTTGATGAGGAACTTGGTTCGGCGGTGCTCGAGACCGGCCTCCTCCAGCACCGGCCGGATGACCTCGTCGATGACCGTCTGGCGGATGGTGCCCTGGGCCAGCTGCCGGGAGCCGTTCCGCTCCGCGTGCTGGGTGGACACCACCACGGTCTTCACTCCGACCGGACGGTCCTCCTCGTATTCGACCGAGACCTGGGACTTGCCGTCGGGCCGGAGCCATTCAATCGCTGAATGGCCATTAAGTCCTTTTCGTACCGCGGCCAGCCGCTCGGCGATCCGGTGCGCCAGGACTATGGGAAGCGGCATCCGTTCCCTGGTCTCGTTGGTGGCATAGCCGAACATCATGCCCTGGTCGCCGGCGCCCTGCTCCTTGTTGCTCCTGGTATCGACGCCCATGGCAATGTCGGGCGACTGCCGGTCGATCGTGGTCAGCACGGCGCAGGTGCGGCCGTCGAAGCCGTAGGAGGCGTCGGTGTACCCGATCGACTCCACGGTCTCGCGGACCAGGTCGGGAATGTGGACGTAGGTATTGGTGGTGATCTCGCCGGCCACCACGGCCATGCCAGTGGTCACCAGAGTCTCGCAGGCCACCCGTGCGGCAGGATCGCGGGAGAGTATCGCATCGAGTACCGCATCGGAAATCTGATCGGCGACCTTGTCAGGGTGGCCCTCGGTGACCGATTCGGACGTAAAGACGTGACGCCTGGGCGCGGACATGTGCTCTCGATTCATGGTTGGCATACTAAGCGGGGCGGCGGGGCTTTGCGTGCGGCCCCGCTGCCCCGCTGACCCGGCGTGCTACACGCTGCTCTTACCGGGGGGCAAAGTAGCCACTCGCCCACGGCCAGGCAACGCCGATTGGGGATCGAGAAGCCGAACGTCGATATGACCTCCGACCGCCTCCCGGAGTGCGGCAGAGACGTCAGCAGCACTGGCGGCTCCGAGCGCCGCGTCGGCTGCCCGCCGTGCCGCGTCGTCAGGGATGCTCCGGATCACCCACTTCACGAGGGGTAGCGCCGGTGGCGACACACTCAGGCACTCGTATCCGAGCCCGAGGAGGAGCACGGCGCTCAGTGGCTCCGAGGCCATCTCGCCGCACACGCTCACCGGCAGTCCGGCCGCCCTGCCCACCTCCACCACCCGCCGAAGCTGCCGTACGATCGAGGGATCGTGGGGATTGAAGCGGTTGGCCAGCCTGGCGTTTCCCCGATCCACGGCCATGGTGTACTGGGTTAGATCGTTGGTCCCCACGCTGAAGAACGCGCTCACCTCGGCCAGCCGGTCGGCCATGAGGACCGCCGCAGGAGTCTCGATCATCACCCCGACCGGAACCGAGTCCGCGCTCTGTTTCCCTGCCTTCCTCAGCGCCGCCGCCTCCTCGGCCACGATCTCGAGGGTTTCCTGCACCTCCTGTACCGTGGTCACCAGGGGGAGCATGAGCTGAATGTCGTGGCTCGCAGCGGCCCGGAGCACGGCGCGAATCTGGGGCCGGAACACCTCCGGTTGATCGAGGCAGACCCGAATGGAGCGCCAGCCCAGGAATGGATTGGCCTCGACCGGCGCCTTGAAGGCCGCCGGGAACTTGTCGCCGCCCAGATCAAAGGACCGGATCACCACGGTCTGGCCGGGGAAGGCGCGCGCCACGCGGAGGAAGTAGTCGGTCTGTTCATCTTCGGTGGGCAGGCTGGCGCGGCCGGTGAGCAGGAACTCGGTACGCAAGAGTCCCACCCCCTGAGCGCCGTGACGGTTCGCCGCCTCGATCTCCTCCGGCAGATCGACGTTTCCCATCAACCGAATGGCGCGGCCGGAGGGCGTCACCGCCGGCTCGCCGACCACCCCCTCCAGCTGCAGCTCCAGCTTGTGTCGGCGGCTGACCTGAATCTTGGCTTCTTCCAGCTCGTCGCGGTTGGGGTCGAGTACGATCGTACCGCTCTGACCATCGAGGAGGAGCATGGTGCCGTTGGGAATCCCCCCCAGCACACCGGCGGCGCCCATCACCGCCGGAATGCCCAGTGAATGGGCCAGGATGGCCGCGTGGGACGTCCGGGTTCCCTCTTCGCTTACCAGACCGACCACATGCTCACGATCCAGCTGCACCGTCAGTCCGGGGGACAGCTCGTGCGCCACCACGATCACCTGCTCATCGGCGGGGATCGACCATAGCTCGCTGTCGGTACCGCCCATGAGGCGGTGGATCATGCGCATCTGGATGGCGTGCAGGTCGGCCAGACGCTCGCGCAACCTGGCGGCGCCGGACCAGAGCGCCCTGAGCTCGAGGGCCTTGAACTCGTACGCGGTTTCGGCGCTGAGCAGGTTCTTCCGGATCAAGATTTCCACCGCAGCCAGGAACTCCTTGTCCTGCGCCATCAGTATCTGGGCGTCGAAAATCCGGGACTCCTCCGGCCCGGCGCGTTGGAGTACCCGCTCACCCAGCTCGCGCAGGTGGGAGACGACGTACTCGACCGCTTCCCGGAGACGCCGGACCTCGCTCTCGACCTGGTCGGCACGCACCGGGCGGTCCGGCACCTCGGGAAAGTCCCACCGCATGACCAGCGCCGGACCACAGGCGACTCCGGGCGACACTCCGATTCCGCGAAACAGACGGGGCACGCTCATGCCTCCCCGAACCCGTCGGCCACCAGCGCCGCGAGAGCCTCGGCCGCCTTCTCCGCATCGGACCCCGTGGCCCGGATGGTGATCGAGCTGCCGCACTCCGCCGCGAGCATCATCACGCCCATGATACTCTTTCCATTCACGCCTACTCCGTCCTTACAGATCTCAATATCGGAGTCAAACGAGCTTGCCAGCCGCACGATCCGCGCGGCCGGCCGGGCATGGAGACCTTCGAGGTTCACGATGGTGGCCTCGCGCTCGATCACACGCCTACCCTCCGTAGAACCAGAAGGAAGATCATGGCCGCCAGGGCGAACCGGACCGTCGTCAGGAACGGTGCGAACCACCGGGTGAGGGCGATCCCGGCCATCAACACCCCCGCGGCCCCGACCCCGGCCGAGAAGCCGAAGGGCTTCAGGTACCAGGCTGCGACTACCGGAATGGCGGCGCCGATGGCAAACGCGGCGGCCGGGCCGATCCGTTCGATGGCACGCGGAAGCCAGGACGCTCCGATGGCGGCCCCGACCCGCATCCCCGACTCCATCCCCGTTCGAAGCGACCAGTAGCTGGTCCACAGGCGAATGCCGTTGTAGATGAGAAGGAAACCGGCGATGGGCCACCACCCCCCCCCGAGAACTACGCCCACCAGCGCCGCTCCGACCAGGGCCGGCACCAGTCCAGCCCAGAAGAGCTCGTCTCCCATCGCGCCCAACGGACTGCAGAGGGCCGTCCGAAGCCGCACGATCTGGACGCCAGGGAGGGCCTCATACTCCGCCCGTGCGGTGGCCCCGAGGGCCAGGCCGGCCAGATTGGGATTACAGTTGAAGAACTCCGCCGATCGGACGACCGCTTCCCCGTGCCGGACCGGGTCCACTGCCTTCAGGTCCTCCAGCAACGGCTCCGCGGCATACCCCATTCCCACCCCGAGCATGCGTTCGTAATTCCAGGTTCCCTGGACCGCGAAGAGCCTAAGCAAGGCCCGCAGCCGTCCGGTCACGCGAGCACCGCCAGAAGGACGCCCGCACCAGCACCCGCCGAGGAGCCATTTGAGCCGGGCTTTGCGGCCGGAGCTGCGAACCGCGCCGTTGACCGCGGCCGCGAGCGCCGACCCGATCGCGACCAGGGTAAGGGCCACGGCTGTCTGGCGGTCGAGAAGCACGTTGTCCTTGACGGCGGAGGCGAGCACGATGCCCCCCAGGGTGAGAATCAATCCGCGGACCGCATCGCGGACCAGCGCGCCGTACTGCAGTCGACGAATCGCGCTGCTCTCGCCCGCGGCAAGCGCGGCTGCACGCCGCTGAATCGCCCGGGCATTCCACCTTCGAACGACCTGAAGACTCCAGCCACCCAGGAGCGCCAGTACCAGCCCCAAGGCCACGCTGAGGCCGAGGCCGAGCTCCCAGGGCGCGCCGGCGCCGAGCGCGACCGCCGCGACGGTGGCAGGCCCATAGTCAGGATACCGCACTGCGCCGACGGGAAGCACATCCAGCGCAAAGAGCTCGAAGACAACGCCGATTCGCAGTCCCGCCTGGATGTCCCCCACCAGCCACCCAGCCACGGTCCCAGCCACAAGGGGCCGCGAGATCATGGCCTGAGGAACGCTGACCAGATCGAGGCCAACGACCGTGCCCCACAGCGAAGCGCAGCACGACCTGCACTGAGAGATCGCTCATCCCAGGGCCTTCAAGGCACCGGAACGCGTGGTGGGCAGGTCCTGCGCCGTAATCACTGCGCCGCCGGCCTCGAGCGCCGACAGGGCGCGCAGCTCCTGATCGGTCAGATAAATGAACGGCAAACGCTCACGGCGGCCAGGCCGGTGGTGGATGCCCCCAGATTGATTTGCTGCACCGACGTCGGGGTCGGCGGCGCGGAGCGCCGCCATGGTCTCCAGATCGCCGGTCAACACCAGCGCCGCGCGCGCCTTTCGGCGTGCCACTCTTGCAGCCGGGGCGCGCATCCGCGACGGTCACGAACAGCACCTCGATCTCCGGTGACACCGCCATGCGGTAGAGCTCCTGCTCCCAGGCGCTGGCGGCGACGGTGTCATCCACCAGGATGATGAGCTCGATTCCCATGGCCCGCCCCCAGCCAATCACCACCTGGCCGTGGACGAGCCGGTCGTCGATCCGGCACAGCACGATGGCATCAGCGAATCCTGATCGACTTCCCCCCGCTTCCGCCGCCCGTGCGGCCGCCTCCGCGACGGAAAGCGAGCGGTGAAACAGGAAGTCCACCAGCATCGCCAGATTGACGCCGGTCACGACCGTCACGCGGCTGCCGCCCGGAGCCGCTTGAGGACGGCGAACGATGCAGGAGCCACTCGAGAGATCCACGAAAACCACGGCCGGCCCGCCGCCCACCGCGGCGCGAACCCGGTCCTCCAGTGTGCCGCGATCGCATCCGGTGTTCGTTACCGGCATCAACGCGCCGCGCACGCCGCTGATCTGCTCCGCCGCCTGCACCAGCGCCACCGGCCAGCTTCGCCATGACAAACCACCACGCCCCGCAGCTCCTCACTCATAGTCTTCCTGGAGATACTCCTGCACGCCCTTGCTGTTCCTTCATTCGCTTGATGAGCCGGGCGTTGAACGCCGCCGCGACGTCCACGCCGGAATAGCGGAGGAGATGCATCATCGCGACCACTTCGGAGATGACGGTGATGTTCTTGCCGGGGTTGAGCGGCACGACCACCCGGGTCACCGCCACGTCGAGTATGGCCGTCTCCGCCTGCGCAGGCCGCTGCGATCGGCTGTCCTTGGCGGTCTCCCACGTCCTCGAGCTGCACCACGACCTCGATTCGCTTCTGTTGGCGCACCGAGCGCACACCGAACAGCGCGGGGATGTCGATGAGGCCGATGCCGCGAATCTCCATGTGGTGCGCGGCCAGCTCGTGACCCCGCCCGATGAGGACGTCGTTGCCGCGCCGGGTCACCTGTACCACGTCGTCGGCCACGAGCCGGTGCCCCCGCTCCACCAGGTCGAGCACGCATTCGCTCTTTCCGATTCCCGAGCGGCCCACGAACAGCAGCCCGACGCCGTAGACGTCGGCGAGGGAGCCGTGCAGCGTGGTGCGGGGAGCGAATGCCTCCTCGACGATCGGCTTGATCTGGCGGTAGAACTCGGCCGTCTTGAGCTTGGCTGCGCAGCACCGGCACGCCGCTGCCCCGGGCGAATTCGAGCAGCTCGGCCGGCACTTCCTGGCCTTTGGTGACGAAGATGCACGGCAGATCGAAGCCGAAGAATTCTCAACGCCGCCAGCCGCTGCTCGGGCGGCAGCGAATTGAGATAGGTGATCTCGGTTTCACCCAGCACGTGAATGCCGGTTGGCGCGCGAACCGCCCCGTGTACCCGGCCAGACCAGACCCGGGCTCGCCACTTCGGCTTCCGGGATCTGCCGGTCGAGGCCCAGATCGCCGGTCAGCGCTTCGAGCTGCAGCGGATCGCCACGGCGAGTAAGGAAGTCGCCGAGTCGCAGCATCAAAGTGGATTGTCGGTCTGGGTTGGCCGGGCCCGGCGGCGGTGCGACACTCGCTCCACCTGCCGCCGCAGTTTTTCCTCAGCCCGGTCAAGGGCGGTGCGGTGATCCGCGCGCCTCACCCCGGGCTATGAGAATTTCGCCGCGGGCCACATGCAGCCGGAGCTCGACGGTCTGCTGGCTGCCCTCGGCATCGAAAACGACTGCCATTTCCATGGGCCGAGAAGCCAGGCTCCCCAGCCGCTCGGTCACGCTGATCGCGCGTTCCCTGAGGGCGTCGGACATTTCGCAGTGACGGGTCGTGATCGTGGTCTGCATGAGCTTTCCTCCGAGCTCAGCCGTTGGCCGAGCCCCGTATGATATCGGCCAAATGAGCCTCCGTCGCTCGCGCCGTGCGTTCCCAGGTCAGCCCTTCGGCGAAACGCCGCGCACGATCTCCCAGGCGCGCCACCAGCGGCGGCGAGTCGGCCAACTCGAGCATGCGGGCAGCCAGGGCGTCGACGTCACCATGGGGGACCAGAAAGCCGGTCTCACCGTGACACACGGAGTCGCGAAGTCCGGGGCTGTCCGAGGCGAGCGAAGGCGTCGCGCAGGCGGCGGCTTCCACGACCGTGATCCCCCATCCTTCCTTGGGCGAGGGGAACACGTTGGCCCACGCACTGCGCATCAAGTCGATTTTCCGCTCCTCGCTCACGAACCCATGGAAAATCGACCGAGCGGTCGAGCTGCAGACTGGCGGCCAACCGCTCCAGCTCGGCCCGGTGATCGCCTGTGCCCGCTATTTCCAGCCGGAGGTCGGGCCGCCGGCGCCGGGCGGTCGCCAGAGCCCGGATGGCGAAATCTATTCCTTTATAACGCTTCAACCGTCCAACATACAAGAAGCTGGGCGTGCCTGAGCGACGCCCCGGTGGGCCGGGCCGGTAGAGTTTGCTATCCACCCCGGGATGAATGACGCGGATCCGTCCCGCCGGAACGCCCCGGGCCACCAGATCGTCCCGCGTGCTCTCGCTGATGGCATGGAATCCCGCCCGGCGATAGGCCCAGGGGAAGGGACGCTCGGCGGCCCAGACGGTGGCGGCGATTGGCCACGGAGCCTCGGTGAAGGCGGTCGTGCCAAAGAGATGAGGGACGATGGCGCAGAACGGCAGGCGGCGGCCGAGCGGAAGAAAGAGCGGTAGCTTGTTAACGTCTTCCACCAGGATATCGGGCCGCTCGGCTGCCAACGCCCGGCGCACCGCTCCCCGGCCCAGGAGCGCAAAGCTGTCTCGTCCCCCAACCCGCTCGATGTCGATGCCATCGATCCGGGCCGTCCGGGGAGCGCCGGTCCACCCTGAGCAGACCAGTCGCATCCGGTGACCGGAGGCTGCCAACCTGCTGAAGATCTCGAAAAGATGAATCTCCGCGCCGCCCGCGTGCGGATTCGCGCGATCCTGCCAGTTGACCAGGAGGATATTCACGAGACGAGTATGATGAGCAGGGAGACTCTACAGCCGTCCGAGCGAGTGGGCTACCCCGTCCAGAATGCCGTTTACGAAGCCAGGCGCGCGGGCGCCACCGAACCAGTGGGCCAGCCGCACCGCTTCATCGATCGCCACCTTCGGCGGTACCGCGCCCTGGCGAAGCTCGTGGATGCCGAGCCGCAGGATATTCCGCTCGACCACGGCGATCCGGCTCATCCGCCAGTTCTCAGCCGCCTGCGCCAGTTCGGCATCCAGGCTGTCGAGTTGATTGATCACCCCCGTTGCCAGCTCCTCGGCGCGGTCGAAGACGAGCGGCTCTGGTCCGGTGAGGCGGGCTACCCCGCTCGCCACCACCGGAATTGACCGGCTCCCTCCCTGGATCTCCCACGCACAGAGGATCTGCAGCGCGCGCGCCCGGCTCTTGGTCTCAACTCTGAGCATGATGTCCCCGCAGCTGGGCCAGCGCATCTGCCGCCCGGAGTGCCGCCTCCGCCGCCTCGCGACCCTTGTTCCCCGCGCTGCCCCCCGCCCGGTCCGCCGCCTGCTGGAGGGTGTCCACCGTCAGCACCCCGAAGCCAACCGGCAGCGCATGCCGCATCGCCACTGCGCTCAGTCCCCGGGTGGCCTCACCCGCGACATAGTCGAAATGGGGCGTCTCTCCCCGAATGACCGCACCGAGCGCGACCAGACAGGAATACCGGCCGGTTTCCGCGGCCGCGGCCGCCGCGGCCGGAAGCTCGAACGCGCCGGGCAGCCACACCACGTCCACCTGCTCGCGCGGGAGCCCCGCTTCCTGGCAGCAGGCGAGCGCCCCCTCGAGAAGCTTGGTCGTGATCAACTCATTGTAGCGGCTCACCAGGATCGCCACTCGCCCGGAGGCGCGGAGGCGGCCGGAGAAGTCGGGCACAGGATCAGTGGGTGAAGAGGTGGCCGAGCTTGTCGCGCTTGACCTGAAGGTAGGAACGGTTCTCGTGGTCGGGGTCGGCGAGAAGCGGGACGCGCTCTACGATCTCCAGGCCATACCCGTCCAGGCCGACGAGCTTCCGTGGGTTGTTGGTCATGATTCGAATGGATGACAGCCCGAGGTCTCTGAGGATCTGGGCCCCGATACCGTAGTTGCGAAGGTCGGGGGCGAATCCCAGGCGCTCGTTGGCTTGCACGGTGTCGGCACCGGTGTCCTGAAGTGCGTAGGCGCGAAGCTTGTTCAGCAGCCCGATGCCGCGGCCCTCCTGATCGAGGTACACGACAGCGCCCTTCCCTTCCTGGGCGATGAGCACCATGGCGCGCTCGAGCTGAAAGCCGCAGTCGCAGCGCTGGGAGCCGAATACGTCGCCGGTCAGACACTTGGAGTGCATGCGAACCAGGATGTTGGACTGGCCGCTGATCTCGCCGTGAACCAGCGCCACATGCTCCGCCGAATCCACGTCGTTGCGGTAGCCGATGATCGTAAAGTCACCGAACCGGGTCGGGATCCGCGCCTCGGCCACCCGGTGAACCAGCTGCTCGGTCCTGAGCCGGTACGCCACCAGCTGAGACACGGTGACGAACGTCAGCCCGTGCTGCCGGGCGATTTCCTGAAGTTGGGGCCGGCGTGCCATCGAGCCGTCCGCGTTGAGGATCTCGCAGATGACCCCGGCAGGGTTGAGACCGGCCAGACGGGCAAGATCCACGCTGGCCTCGGTCTGACCCACGCGCTGAAGGACGCCGCCGGGTCGGGCGCGCAGCGGAAAGATATGTCCGGGGCGGCGGAGATCGGTCGGCAGTGTGGCGGGATTGATGGCCACGTGGATCGTCGTGGCCCGGTCGGTGGCCGAGATGCCGGTGGTCACCCCGAACCGGCGCTGCGCATCGATACTGATCGTAAAGGCGGTGGACAGCTCTTCGGTATTGCGCTCCGTCATCTGGGGCAGACCGAGCTGGTCGCAGCGCTCGCCCGTAAGCGCCAGGCAGATCAATCCACGGCCGTGCAGGGTCATGAAGTTGATCATCTCGGGCGTCGCAAGCTCCGCGGCACAAACGAGATCGCCCTCGTTCTCGCGATCCTCGTCGTCGGCCACGATCACGATCTTGCCGTTGCGCAGATCGTCAATCGCCTGCTCGATGGTCCCAAATGTCGTCATAAACTCCTGATAAGCGTGAACGGGGAGGCGAACGGTGAACAGAAACCAACCGAGAAGATCCCGTTTACCGTTTACTGTTTACGCTGTTCTTCCATTAGCGCCGCCACGTACTTGCCAATGGCATCGGCCTCGAGATGCACCCGATCGCCGACTCCACGCTCGCCCAGCGTCGTATGCTGTAAAGTAAACGGGATGAGCGAGATCTGGATTAGGTCGGGAGCCGGCTTCGCGTTGACCGTGAGACTCACGCCATCCACGGTAATCGATCCCAGGGGCACGGTTGCCCGGGCGATGTCCCCCGGAACCCGGAGATCCAAAAGCCTGGCGTCCTCCCGGGGGCTCACCCGCTCAACCTGCCCCACCCCATCCACATGGGCCTGAACGAGATGGCCACCCAGCCGGTCGCCCACCTGGAGGGCCCGCTCCAGATTCACCCGCCGGCCCCCGGCATACTCGCCAAACCGGGTCCGGTCGAGGGTGGTCCGCACCACATGGACGCTGAAGGCATCAGCTGTGGCGGACTCGACCGTCAGGCATGCGCCATCGACCGCCACGCTCTCGCCCGGCTCCAGGCCGGTGTAGGGCGACTGGATGGTCAGCTCCAGACCGCCGGCCCTCGGGACGGCCTTCCGCACGGTGCCGATCCCGGTCACGATTCCGGTGAACATCAGCCTCGATCCAGAACCAGCAGGGTGTCGTCTCCCAGAGGCCTGCGCTCCACCACGCGCCACCGCTCCGCCTGATCCAGGCCGCGGAGTGGGAGTCCAGCCAGCGCCGGAACCCCACCCTCGCCCAGCCAGAGCGGCGCCTGAATCCAGTAATAGCGGTCAATCAACCCGGCCGCGAGGAACGCCCCTGCCAGCTGGCCGCCGCCTTCTACCAGAAGGGAGGTGATCCCCTGCTCTCTCAGGAGGCCGAGCGCCTCGGGCAGGCTCCCCGCCGGGATCACCGTGACCCCCGTGGCCTGCAGCCGCTTGACCCGGGATCGATCGGCGTCGGGAGAGACCACTACCACTGTCGCGCTTTCACCGGCGGTGCGGAGGAGGGTGAGATTGGTACCCAGATCCGCCCCCCGATCGAAGACCACGCGTCGTGGCGCCGTTCGCGGGCGGACCGCTCCGCGCACGGTGAGCGAGGGGTCGTCCAGTCGCGCCGTACGGCCGCCAACACCGATGGCATCGAAGCCTGCCCGCAGCCACTGCACGTAGTCGCGGGCGGGCTCGCCGGAGATCCACCGGGAGCGGCCGAATCCATCCGCAATTTTGCCGTCCAACGTGGTGGCGAGCTTCAGCGCGAGGAACGGACGAGTGTGATCCCGAAGACCATGGAGAAAGCTCGCATTCTGCACCGCAACCGCGTCTCCCAGGGGTCCGATCTCGAACTCCACCCCCGCCTCGCGGAGACGCTCGGCACCGCCTGCGGCTAAGGGATTGGGATCGCGCATGGCGGCAACAACCCGGGCCACACCGGCCCGGATAATCGCATCGGTGCAGGGCGGCTGTTTGCCTTGATGCGAGCAGGGCTCGAGGGTGACGACCAGTGTCGCCCCTCGAGCCCGCTCACCGGCGTCGGCCAGCGCCACAGTTTCGGCGTGCCGACCGCCGTATTCCGGATGCCATCCTTCACCTACCGGCTTCCCATCTCTAAGAATCACCGCTCCGACCAGTGGATCCTGCTGCACCTTACCCCAACCCCGCCAGGCGAGGTCGAGGGCGCGGGCCATTGCCTCCCGCTCGTCCACCAGCGCTAGAAGCCCACTCGCAGGCCAAGGCCGGCGAATAACTTCCCCTTCGTGGTGTCGAAGCCTTCGAAGTCGCTGGACAGGTTCTGATCCTTACCGCCCTGATAGCCGACCTCGCCCGTAAGA
>CAVUMU010000004.1:0-85328 GCA_963742755.1 uncultured Gemmatimonadales bacterium | reverse complement strand
TATTAAGCGACTAGCGGACTATGAGACCGATACAGAGAAGCTCCTCAGCACCGTGTTTGACAGCTTTGCCGAGCGCAACTACAGCCCACTGCTTGGACTCATGAGCCCCTCGACGCGCTCATCAGGGAAGATCTCTCACGTCACTTTTAACGCGGCGCTAAAGCCTCTGCTCCCGATTTTTGGGGTATCTGACAGCGAAGTGATTTATTCGGCCCTAAGCGCGTACCTCAAGGCCTTCATGTCAGGAAGTGGCGACCGTGGTTTCGAGACGTCTGTCACCAATCCAACAGTATTTCGAGCAATCATGATGCTTTTTCCTGAGGTGGCGCGTCGTGTTAAGGACCGCTTTGCGGCTGAATACACCACCAACAATTTTGGAGAAATTCTCGAGGTCATGTTTGAAAGGGTTAAGCCAGGAACTTTGAGGAAGCCTGGTAGTTCACACAAGCAGTTGCATGATTCGTTGCTGAAAGCACTGCAGACCGACTTCACGCTGTAACCGGCTCCATGTCCAGCCTAACGGATGAACTGCGAACCTTGTGGGTCCCTGGCATGCACAAGGTTACCGGAAGAGCGAGCAAGGGCCTCCTTGGCTTGATTGCCGCGCAAGAGTTCCAGGTATACTCACCAACTACACCCGTCAGAGCAGAACTTCACTTTTCCAATTGGCATCTTGTGGCAGGGGCTTTTGCTGCTGACGTGACCGGCATGAGTACTGCTGCCTTTGAGACCGCAGAGGGTGTAGTGGGGAGTAGGCGGTTACCACGCTCGGCTGCATGGCTGCTGGTCAGAGCTTATTACGGCGGCTTCTTCGCCGCTCATGCGTTAGCGAGAATGCTAGGTAGAAGCCACCTCCAACTCGATGACGCTGCAGTTCAAGCAATTGACGAGGTGGCGGTAGCCTTTGGCATGCAAGGTGCTGCGGGCTTGGGGCGCGGGATGTTTCGCTGTGTAGTTGACCACCCGCGGAGCTGCGTGATTCTCGATAAGGTTCCCAACCAGGGTTCGCACGAGGTGTTCTGGAGTGATTTTGCACAGCTCTTGCGCGACGTCGCAACAAGGGCACTAAGCATCCACGGTGCCTCCCTAACATCTCAAAGGGCAGCGGGACGCCTCATCGACTTGGAGACGGTGCTGCGGGACGGCGGCAGAGCACCTGAAAAGGGAACTGGCTTACTCTCACGCGCAATCGCATTAACTACCACCACGCAGACGGCACGTGGTATCCGTACGCTGGGCGTCCAGCCTATTACGATCGCTTCCCCGATCGGTTTGATACGTGGCGTGCCGACGCCGATCACACCACCCTCTGGCCTATTGGCAGTCGGGACTTACAGAGATTTGTGGGAGACGTGTGCTCTATTAATCGCCCTCTGCAGGGAAGTATGCGCCGACATGGCCGACCGCTGCCCGAATGGTCGTTCGTTCCATCACTATGCCGCCCTGCGGCTGCTTGACCACATCGGCTTTGTGGGGTCTGGGCGAGACATTTCTGTAGTACCGTTCAGAATACTTTACATATCTGGCTGCCGAGTGAATGCCCTCCGGTCGCTCGTTGACGACGTTCATGTCATGGAGGCTACTAATGCAACGGCCTTGGCGCTTTAACTGTGAGCCCTTTGCATCACACTCATGGCTCACGGACAGGTCGCGCCGATTAAAGGATGCCGAGGCGTAGCGATGGTACGATCGATCGGCCGCGCCTCGCACATGGTTGCGGTAGCCATAGGAGTCGCTCTCGGGCTCATCGTGGGAACCGTCTTCGGTCGCACAAGCGAGAATGCTGACTGGGTCACGGCTGCCGCTACCATCGCACTGACGGCTTTTGCATTCGTCCAGCTAATACAAATCCAGGCAGCTCAAGACGCTGCGGAAGACCAACGCCGCAACCGACTGGAATCGTTTGCAACTCTCGCCAGGCGCAGCTGTGAAGCTGCTGTCAATGAGCGTGGGTATTACATCTCCGACCAGCAGTGGGCGGCAGCGGTAGGGAGCCGGTTCGACACGTTGGAGGCACAGTTTTTGGAGATCCGGAGTCTTGCTGCGGGCATCGCTTCCGCAGATGTATCGTCCGCGAGGCAAGCATTCGACGCATTCGTGAGCGCGGCGGACAGGATAAATGTTCTCAGCTCGGAGAAGACGGCCATGACCAGGGCGTTTTTGAGGAGGCTATCATGCAGTACTTCACATCTGCGGCAGGTGCACTTGAGAGTATCGCCTCGCCAAGCGCCGCAGAGGTTGCCCTACCTCGCGGGTTCGCCAAGATGATTGCCGAATACCGAAAGTATTTCTAACGTTGCTGTCTACGCATCCTGCAGGGTGTTAGGGCACTTGTCGGGCAACTATTACAGGCACACGCTAGTTGCCATCCTAGGCCAGAGGTGGATTAGATGACTTATGGCCGGAGTATGGGTACAAGTCGGATAATCTCCGATTCAAGGTTGGTGGTTTCGACGCGAGGTTGGGACTTCGGGTTGTTACGCCGCATGTCACAGTCGAGCGGGTAGCGCGCCTGCGGGAGCAGATCGAGGGCGTAAATAAGGCTGCTACGCCCTCTCACTAGCCCTAAGGCAAGTCTCATAACGAGTGTGAGATTGCTTTGGGACTACGCCCCTCGCCATGACTACGCGCAAGTTGTAGTGTTATGCCCGATGGTTCCGTAGTCATCAGTGCAGCACCAGACGCACCCCCAGGTTAATCATGCTCCTCTCCAGCGGCGCCCACGCGTCCACGCTCCACCGCCTCTCGGACCGGGCTCCGAACGAACCAGCGGCTGATAGTCGCTTAGGCGGACGTTCAGCAGATTCTCGCGCGTTCAGAAACACCGTCGCTCCACTCACCCGCTTCATCGCCAGGCCGACCAGCACGGACGGTCGTTCCTCACCCACCCAGGCGAGGTTCGGCACGACATGCTGGATTTCCTGCTCGACAGTTAGTGTAGGAGCGTCCTATCAGGGCAGCACGAAACGAACCACCAGATTCATTATGCTCCCCTCCAACGGCGCCCACGCATCAACCGTCCACCGTCCTCCCCCCGGCTCCGGCCGCACCAGCGGCTGGTAGTCGCTCAGCCGCACATTCAGCAGGTTCTCGGCGTTCACGAACACCGTCGCTCCAGCCCCCCACCCGCTTCATCGCCAGCATGCCGACCGCACGTACGGCCGGCTGACAGTCCGGTAGGATCCTCGCTCCAGCGCCTGGCGCCCGACGTAGCTCAGCTCGAGCGCCACCTTCCCACCTCCTCTCCCGCCGTTAACCCGGGCGGCACCCGGCTCGGCTCGGCTCGCGCGGGTGTGCCCATAGGTAGCGTTCGGCAGAAAGCTTGCTGCCGACTCGGACCCCCCGGCAGATTCCAGGCGTGACCGATCCCAACCAGCTCCCGGCCCCATCCCGCCCGACCTGTCCCACGCCCTCGCCAACCGCTACGCCCT
The DNA here is from genome assembly GCA_963742755.1 of uncultured Gemmatimonadales bacterium. Taxonomy (GTDB): domain Bacteria; phylum Gemmatimonadota; class Gemmatimonadetes; order Gemmatimonadales; family GWC2-71-9; genus CAVVWJ01. The sequence goes on along the minus strand of CAVUMU010000004.1, from coordinate 81,897 downwards.
CGAGCGCCCGCTCGGCCGGGGCGGCATGGCAACCGTGTATCTCGCCCGCGACCTCAAGCACGACCGGCCCGTCGCCCTCAAAGTCATGCACCCGGTGCTGGCGGCGGCGCTCGGCCCCGACCGCTTCCTCCAGGAGATCCGGCTGGCCGCGCGGCTCCAGCACCCCCACATCCTCACCGTGTTCGACTCGGGCGAAAGCGGCGGCCAGCTCTGGTTCACCATGCCCTACGTCGAAGGCGAAACCCTGCGAGCCGGCTCCTCCGCGAGGGACGCCTCCCGGTGGCCGAGGCGCTCCGGATTGCCCGCGAGGCGGGCCAGGCGCTGCACTACGCCCACGAGCACGGGGTGATCCACCGCGACATCAAACCCGAAAACATCCTGCTGACCCGGGACGGCAACACCCTGGTGGCCGACTTCGGCATCGCCCGCGCGCTGGAATCCTCGGGACCCGGGATCACCACGGCGGGAATGGTGCTGGGCACCCCGGGCTACATGAGCCCGGAGCAGGCGACCGGCACCGCGGGAGTGGACGCGCGAGCGACATCTATTCGCTCGGCTGCGTGCTCTACGAGATGCTGGCCGGCAGCCCGCCCTTCACCGGCGCCAACCCCCAGGCGGTCATCGCGCAGCACCTCACCCAACCCCCACCGGCGCTGGACCCTGCCGGCGGCGTCCCGCCCGGCGGTGTCGCTCGCGATCGCCCGGGCGCTGGCCAAGACGCCGGACGAGCGGTTCGGCAGCGCGGCCGAGCTGGTGCGGGCGCTGGATGTCTCCGCCGGCAGCGGCCCGCCGCCGGCCCGGCCCAGGACCGCCAGAATAGCCGCGCTGGCGCTCGGCGCGGCGGCATTGCTGGCCGTCGCCCTGCTGCTCGTACGCGAGCTGACCCGGCCGGAGCAGACCGCCGCCGGATCCACCACCCCGGCGCTGGCGCGAAAGCTCTCGCAGATCACCGTCTCCAGCGGAGTGGAGGAATGGCCCGCCGTGGTCGCCCGACGGCACCCGGCTGGCCTACGCCGGCGAGGCCGACGGCTTCAAGCAGCTCTTCGTGCGCACCGTCGCTACCGGCGAGGAGCGCCGCCTCACCCGCAGCGACCGGGACGACATCCAGCCGGCCTGGTCTCCCGACGGAAGCCGCCTCGCGTTCGTGCGCGCCGATACCCCGCGCGGCAAGCTGGAGCCGAGCGACATCAACGCCTGGTACTACGACGGTGGAGACATCTGGACCCTGGACCCGGCCACCGGCCGCGAAGCCAAGCTGGTGGACGATGCCTTCGGCCCCGCCTGGTCGCCCGACGGGACCCGCCTCGCCTTCGACGCGAGGTGGGCCGGCCCCCGCCGCATCTGGGTCGCCGACGCGCGGGGACGGAACCCGCGGCAGATCACCGCCGACTCCAACGAGGCGGTGGTGCACGCCCACGCGGGCTGGTCGCCCGACGGATCGCACCTGGTGTTCCGGAGGCTGGAGAAGACCCGGTGGGACATCGCCGTGGCGAATCCGTCGAGCTCCGAGGTGGTGCGGCTCACCGACGACATCATCCCCGACCTCGATCCGGTGTGGTCGCCCGACGGAGCGCACGTGTACCTCGTGTCCGCGCGAGGCGGAGGGCTCAACCTCTGGCGCATTCCGATGGCCGCGGGGACGCCGGCCGGCCCGGCCGAGCAGTTGACCACCGGCGCCGGCGACGACGTGCAGCCGGCACCGGCACCCGATGGCCGCCGCATCGCGTTTTCGGTGCTGGGCATCAACTCCGATCTCTGGCGGCTGGCGGTGTCCCCCGAGGACGGGAGACCCCGGGGCAGTCCCGAAAGCGTGGTCTCGACCACCCGGGTGGAGAGCCGGGGCGCGTGGTCGCCCGACGGAAGCGCGATCGCGTTCAACAGCGACCGGCGGGGCGACATGAACCTCTGGCTCCGCACCATCGCCGGCGGGAAGGAGCGCCAGCTCACCACCGGCCCCGGCGGTGACTATCAGCCGAGCTGGTCGCCCGATGGACGGAGCCTGGCGTTCTTTTCGGCCCGGGCGGGAAACGCCGACATCTGGAGCCTGAGCCTGAGCGACGGGAAGCTCCGGCAGCTCACCACCGACCGCGGCACCGATACCAACCCCTTTTATTCGCCCGACGGCCGGACCATCGCGTTCATGTCCGACCGCGAGGGCCGGAACGAGCTGTGGCTGATGCAGGCGGACGGCTCCCGGCAGCGGAAGCTCTACGAGGGCACGGTGGGCGGGCACTTCCTGCGCTGGACCGAAGACGGCAAGGGCATCATGTGCCTGATCGAGAGCGGAGCGGCGGCCGAGGTGCTCACCGTGCCGGTGGACGGCGGTGCGGCCGGGCGGGTTCCCCCGGTAGCCAGCGGCGCGCACCTGTCGCTGTCGCCCGACGGCCGGCTCCTGCTCGACGTGCGGGGACACAAGTCGCTCTGGGTTCATCCGCTCGACGGCCGCCCCGCCTACCGGATCTTCGAGTTCGCCGATCCGGATGTGCGGATCGACTACCCGGTGTGGTCAAGCGACGGACGCTGGGTGCTCTTCGACCGCGCCGTCACCAGAAGCGGCGACGTGTGGATGCTCGAAGGCGGCGAGCAGGCTAATTAGGCGAACTGCTTGCCGGGGTAGGACTTGCACCTCTGTGGCTCGGGTCACTTCGAGGACTGCTTCTGGCCCTTAGCTTGGCGGGGAGTAGGTTACAAGTACCTGCTATTCCAAACAGCGAACCTCCGAGGTTGAATTGCCGTGGCGGCGTAACGTTCCGGGCATCACCATGCTTTTCGGCTCCCTGCTGGCGGGCTGTGGCGGACAGGACCTCACCCTTCCCGGCAGCGGAGGCGCGGGCGGCGAGCCTTCCGCCATACGAGTCGTGACCGGAGACGGTCAGAGTGGGCAGGTGGGAGAGCCGCTCACGGCACCGGTAGTCGTCGAGGTGACCGATGCGGACGGTTCGCCGGTCGAGGGCGCGACTGTGGCCTTCGAGCTCACCTCTGCCGGTGACGGAGCGGAAATCTCACCCGCCAGGGCGACCACGAATGCCGCGGGTCACGCCGAGGCGCGGGTTCTCCTCGGCAGCAAGGTCGGCCTGCAGACCGGAGAGGCCCGGGTGATCGTGGAGGACAGCCCCGTGCCAACGGCCTCGTTCAGCGCGGTGGCTGCTCCGGACGCGCCGGGTAATCGTCCGCCGCAGTCGGACTTCAACTGGAACTGCGACCACCTCGTCTGCCAATTCACCGACGCCAGCACCGACGTCGACGGAGGAATCGCGGGGCGAAGCTGGCGCTTCGGAGACGGCAGCACCTCCGAGGCGACCAATCCGTCTCACACCTACGCCGGGCCCGGGAGCTACACGGTGACCCTCACCGTGAGCGACGACGACGGTGCCACCGATGAATCCTCGGACCAGGTCAATGTCACCGTTCCACCGCCGCCGGAGCCCAACAAGGCGCCCCAGGCCGACTTCGACGTCCACTGCAGCCGCCTGACCTGCACCTTCGTGGACAAGAGCAAGGACGATGACGGCGTCATCGCGAGCTGGCAGTGGAGCTTTGGAGACGGCGCCACGCTCGAGCGAGCGGAATCCGGTGCACACCTATGGAGAAGAGGGGAAGTACGACGTGTTGCTGGTGGTGACGGACGACCGGGGCGCGAGTGACGCCAAGGTCAAGGACGCGGACGCCAAGGAACGGTAAAGCCCGAGAGATTCCATAATCATCAGGGCAGCACCAGGCGAACCCCCAGGTTGATCATGCTCCCCTCCAGCGGTGCCCACGCGTCCACCGTCCACCGCCCTCCCGGTCCCGGCTCCGGCCGCAGCAGCGGCTGGTAGTCGCCCAGCCGAACGTCCAGCAGATTCTCGGCGTTCAGAAACACCATGGCCCGGCTCCCCACCCGCTTCATCGCCAGGAACCCGACCAGCACGTACGGCCGGCTGGCGGTGCGGTAGGGATCGTCGTCCAGCGCCTGGCGCCCGATGTAGCTCAGCTCCAGCGCCACCTGCCCCACCTCCTCCTCCTCGATGATCCCGTCGAACGTCACCACGTGCCTCGGCGTGAGCGACACCGACCGGCGTGAACCGGCGACGTCGGGATCGGCCTCGGTGGCCCGGGTGTAGGCGTAGGTCGCGGTCAGGAGAAACGGGTCGCGGGTCCAGCGGGCGAACAGCTCGGTGCCCCAGGTCGGGTGGCGTCCGGTGGCGTTTACCACCTGAAGTCGTCGGCGCGCCGATCGGCCGTCACCGGAATCCGCCTCATCTGGAGCGCGTGGTCGATCTCCGATCCGAACAGGGTGGCGTCCAGCTCGAACCCGCCGAACCGCCCGGTAAGCGCCAGCGACGCGCTCCGGGCCCGCTCGGCCACCAGCTCTCCCAGCGCCGCGACCGGGCTGAGCCCGGTCACCGCGGTCTCCTCCAGCCGCGCCGTGGGCGCCGCGAACCCGGTGCCGCCGCTCAACCGAACCGACAGGTGCGAGCCCGCCTTCACCAGCGCCGAGAGACGCGGGACTGAGGATGGTGCCGGCCAGGTTCGAGTGGTCGAGCCGGACGCTGGTGGAGGTGCGGAGCCAGGGCGCGAAGGGCCGGTCGTACTGCACGAACGCGCCCGGGGTCGCCGTGGTCCGGTCGAAGCGGGACACATCGAACGCCCGGAGCCCCTCGGCGTCGAGCGCCGCGCCGAGCACCCAGCTCGCGCGATAAATGACGGAGACCTCGGCGAACCCGGTGCGCACCCGGCTTCGCTCGGTGACGTCGCCGATCTCTTGCCGCTGGAACTGGTGCAGCGCCGCTCCCCGCACGCTCAGGGCCCAGCCCGGCGCGAGCACCCGCTGCCCGGTGACGCCGAGGTCGAAGTGGCGGGTGTCGAGCGCCTCGGCGAACGGCGCTCCGTCGGGGGCGAGGCCGCCGCTCACGGTGCCGCCTTCCCGGTTCTCCAGGGTGGTGCCCCCGGTGAGCAGCAGGCTCGAGCCGCTTCCGTCGTTCCAGAAGAGCCGCGGCCGGAGCGCGAGCCGGCGATATCCGGGCAGGTTGGTCCAGCCGTCCCCGTCGAGGTCGCGCCGCCGCTGGCGGTGTCCCCCCGCGAGCAGGCTGTAGGCCCAGCGTGAATCGCCGCGGACCGGGCCGGCCGCGAATCCGGCCAGGTCGCTCGCGTCGCGATACGCCTGCGCCACCAGCACCTCCCGGCGGCGGAGCGGCTCGCGGGAGAAGAGGTTCACCACCCCGCCGAGCGCCTGCCCGCCGTAGAGCGCGGAGGCGGCGCCGCGGATGATCTCCACCCGGCCGAGATCCAGCGGCGCGATCTGGGTGACGCCCAGCTCGCCCGGCTCGTTGCCGTAGATCGGCAGGCCGTCGGCCAGGATCTGGGTGTAGCGGCCCCGGAGCCCCTGGATCCGCACCGCGGAGCTGCCGAGCGAGGGCGCGACCGTCTGCACCTTGAGCAGCGCGTTGGGCTCCCGGAAGATGGCGACGGCGGAGCCGGGCGAGCTCTGCACTTTTTCGGAGACGTCCTCCTGCGCGATGACGTCCACCTTGAGCGGGCTGTCCTCGAGCCGGCTCTCGATGCGGGTGGAGAGGACGGTGACGGAATCGAGCTGGTAGGGCAAAGGCTCCAGGGTGACCGTCACTCTGACTTCACCGATCCGGCGGGACTTCTACGCCGATGGCGGCGGGTTCGAAGCCGATGCGGGCGGCAGTGACCTGGCGGCGGCCGGCGGGAAGGGCGAGCCGCGCGATCCCCTGCGCATCGGTCAGCGCCTGCCGGCCGTCGCTGCGGACCTCGGCTTCGGCGAGCGGGGTGCCGGACTCGCTCCGGACGGTCACAATCACGTCGCCGGTCGGCGGCTCACCTTGAGCGAGGAGATGTGCGGGCGCGCACGAGAGAATGAGGACCACGAGGGCCGAGGTTCGCATGCCTCAAGCTATCCTGGACGGCAAGGGTCCCGCGTTATAATCCATTCATCCACCCGTCATCTGGATACGTGCTATGCAGACAACACTTCTACTCACAGCGCTCGCCGCCGGGTCCCTCGCCGCGTCGGTTGTGGTGCTGGACTCCGCAACACCGGTTTCCGACGCCGTACGTTCCGCCGCCGATCGCGCGGCAACCAATTTCATTGCCGCGGCCGAGGAGATGCCGGCCGATAAATACGGCTTCAAGCCGACCCCGGCACAGATGAGCTTCGGCGACGTGATCCGGCACATGGCTGCCGGCAACGATGCTCTCTGCTCCAGCATTGGCGGAGTGGCACCGCCCAAGCGGTCCGCGGCTGGTGCCGGGGCTCAGAAAGAGAAGCTCGTCGCCGGGCTCCGGGAGACGTTCCAGTTCTGCGAATCGGCTCTGGCCAAGCTGGACGACTCGAGGTTGGGAGAGAAGATCTCGTATTTCGGGAGCGATGCCTCCCGGGCGCAGGTCATGGTCGCCGCGGCCGAGGAGTGGGCCGGCCATTACAGCCAGCTCGCCATCTATCTTCGCCTGAACGGGCTGCAACCGCCCAGTGCGCGGCGCTGACCCGGGCGCTGCGCTCCTCGCAACGACTCCCTGAGAGTCGTTGCACTCGCCGGCTCGACTCGCGAACCGTGACTCGAGGCCGAGTTATCTTCACTCCATGTCACCAGCTGAGCAGGTCGCGCGTCTGCGGGAGCAGATCGAGCGCGCCAATAACGCCTACTACATCAACGACGCGCCGGAGATCTCGGACGCCGAGTACGACCGCCTCTTCCGCGAGCTCCAGGCGCTCGAAGCCGCTCACCCTGATCTCCAATCGCCCGACAGCCCCACCCAGCGGGTAGGCGCGGTCGCCTCGGGCTCGCTCGCCAAGGTCACCCACAAGCGCCCCATGCTCTCCCTGGCCAACGCCTTCACCGCCGAGGAGCTGGCCGAGTGGGAGGAGCGGAATGCGCGGCTGGCCAGCGAAGTGCGCACCGGGGGCTACACCGCCGAGATCAAGATCGACGGCGCCGCGGTGAGCCTGACCTACCAGGATGGCCGCCTGGTCATGGGCGCCACCCGGGGCAACGGCACCATCGGCGAAGACATCACCCACAACCTCCGCATCATCCCCGACATTCCGCTCAAGCTCAAGGGCGACGGCTACCCCCGCCTGATGGAGGTGCGGGGCGAGGTGTACATGCCCTACACCAGCTTCACCCGGATCAACAAGGAGCGGGAGCAGGAAGGCGAGGAGCCATTCGCCAACCCCCGCAACACCGCCGCCGGCGGGCTGCGCCAGCTCGATCCCGCGCTGACCAAAAAGCGGCGGCTCCGGATGTTCGTCTTCGCGGTCGAGGCCATCGAAGGCCGGCTGCCGGCCAGAACCCACTGGGAAGAGCTCGAGCTCCTCAGGACGCTGGGGATTCCAGGTCGAGCCCAATCGCCAGCGATTCGAAACGCTGGACGAAGTCCAGGCCGGATCGAGAGCTACGAGGCGCTGATCCCCAAGCTTCCGTTTCAGGCCGATGGCGTGGTGGTGAAGGTGGACAAGCTCCAGCTCCATACCGAGCTGGGCGTGATCGGCGGCCGCGAGCCGCGCTGGGCCATCGCCCGGAAGTTTGCCCCCGAAGTCGCCGAGACTCGGCTGCTCCACATCCGGATCAACGTGGGCCGCACCGGGGCACTGAACCCCTACGCCGAGCTGGAGCCGGTGCAGGTGAGCGGAGTGACGGTCACCAGCGCCACGCTGCACAACGAGGAGCTGATCGCCACCAAGGACATCCGCGAGGGCGACCGGGTGGAGATCATCCGGGCCGGCGAGGTGATCCCCCAGATCGTCCGGCCCATCATCGAGCCCGGGGTCGAGCGCGGCCCCGAGTTCCGGATGCCGGACAACTGCCCCCGCTGCGGCACGCCGGTGGAGCATCCCGAGGGCGAGGCGATGCGCTACTGCCCCAACGTGTCCTGCCCCGGTCGGGTGATGGAGAGCATCGTCCACTTCGCATCGCGCGACGCGATGGATATCCGGGGGCTGGGCTACGAGCGGGTCCGCCAGCTGCTGGACACCAGGCTCATCGAGAACGTGGCCGACCTGTATGACATCACCGTCGAGCAGCTGGTCGAGCTGGAACGCTTCGCCAAACAGTCGGCCGAGCAGCTGGTCTCCGCCATCGCCGACTCGAAGCAGCGCCCCCTCTCTTCCCTGCTCTTCGGGCTCGGCATCCGGCACGTGGGCAAGACGATCGCGGTGCTGCTGGCCCGGAGGTTCGGCAGCATGGCGGCGCTGATGGCCGCGGCCCAGGCCGAGGGAGGGATCGCCGGGGTGCAGGGCATCGGCCCCACCATCGCCGAGGCGGTGACGGGATTCTTCGCCGAGCCCAGGAACCAGCGGCTGGTCGAGCGGCTGGGGAAGGCCGGGCTCACGTTCACGGAGGCCCGGACCGCCGGCGGAAGCGGCGCGCTCGAGGGGCAGACCTATGTGATCACCGGGACGCTCCCGAACCTTTCCCGGGCTGACGCCACATCACGCATCGAGGAGGCCGGCGGGCGGGTGGCCGGCAGCATCAGCAAGAAGACGACGGCGCTGGTCGCGGGGGAGGACGCCGGCAGCAAGCTGGAGAAGGCGAAGGAGCTGGGGGTGGAGGTGATTGATGAGGCGGAGCTGCTTCGGAGAGTAAAAGCGTGAGCGGTGAGCGGTGAGCGGGAGTCATCCCTCGCATCCCCTCGGGATGGCTCGCGAGTGCTCAGGCTGAACCCCTGCCGCCGTACCGCCGTACCGCCGTTCCGCTTACTTTCCTGCCATGACCCCACAGACAATTAGTTCAGCGCCCAAGGGCCTCCGGCTTGGCCGGCGAGTGCTCCACCAGCTCCGCGCCTCGCTGGAGCGGGACGGCGCTCAGGCGGCTTCCTATCTGCAAGAGGCAGGCTTTGCCGGCGGTGAGGAGCTCTACGACGCCTTCGGCGAGTGGCTGCAGCGCGCGCGAGGGGTGGACCAGCCGTCCGAGCTGGACGTAGCGTTTCTGGGCGAGGTGCTGGGGGAGTTCTTTGCCGATCAGGGCTGGGGACGGCTCACTGCGACCCCGTTGGGATCGGCGGTCATGGCCCTCGACTCGGCAGAATGGGCCGAGGCGCTCGACGAGCAGCAGGGCGAGTTCCCCTCCTGCCACCTGAGCTGCGGATTGCTGGCCGACTTCCTGGGCCGGGTCTCCGGTGACCAGGTGGCCGTCATGGAAGTGGAGTGTCGCTCGCGGGGAGAGCAGCGGTGCCGGTTCCTGGCCGGGTCGCCCGAGACGCTCGGGATTCTCTACGACCGGATGGGACAGGGGACGGGGTATCTGGAGGCGCTCGGGGTTCTGGGGTAGATGTAGGGGAAGAAACAGCGTGAGCGGGGAAGAAACAACGTGAGCGGGAGGAACAGCGTCCCGTTTACGCTTTCTCTTCCCCGCTCACGTTTTTTGTTCCCCGCTCACGTTGTTTGTTCCCCGCTCACGCTTTTTACTTCCCGGCCTTCACCAGCTTGATCCCACCCGACCCGGTCTCGATGTCGATCTTCCCCCCGCCCTCGCCGATCCTCCCCGTCATATGATCCCGGGCGTGGCGGGTCACCGCCACCTCGAAATCGGTCTCGATGTCGCCGCTGGAGGTCTCGATGTCCACCTCCGCCGCGAGCGTGGGCGGCACCTTCAGCGTCACGTCTCCCGAGCCGGTCTCCACTTTCACATTCCAGATCTCGCCGTTCAGATCGGCCGTCACCGCGCCGCTCCCGGTCTCGAGCGACACCTGGGGAGCGGTCAAACCGGTCACCTGGATGTTGCCCGACCCGGTGTCGATCTTGAGCTCGCTGCTGTTCAGGTTGGTTGCGGTCACGTCGCCGGAACCGGTCGCGATCGAGATCGATTCGCCGCGGGCATCGGAGACGGTCACACCTCCCGAGCCGGTGTCCACCGACAGATCGCCTCTCGACTGGGTCACCTGCACCGGGCCGGCGCCCACATCGATCTCCAGCTCGCCCCGGGTGTTGGTCGCGGTGACCGGCGCCGTGGCGGCGTCGATGTGGATCGTCCCGTTGACGTTGGAGATCGAGACCTCGCCCACGGCCAAGTAGACCGACACCTGCCGGCCGGACGGGACTCCTATCCGCAGGTTGGCCCGGGCATCGAGCCCGCCGCCGCTGTTCGCGATGGTGACCGGGCGGCCCTCCTTCTTGCGATCCTTGTCGTGGTCGTCTCCCTGGTCCCCGAAGGTGCCGTCGTCCCTGACCCGGAGCTGGGTGGACGAGCCGCCGGTGGACGTCCCGCCGTAGAGGATCCGGTTGCCGGGATAGATGAACCGGAGCGTCTCCTCGCCGTCGCGCTTGCTCTGGGCCACCTTGATCTGGGCCGCCTGGGCTCCGCCCCGGGTCACCTGGACGGATACATCGCCCCCGGTGCCGGGCTCGACCCGAACCTGCCCGACCAGGTTGTAGATGGCGACCTCCTCGTCCGACATGGCGTAGCGCTCGACCTGCTGGGCCCGGAGGCCGGTGGCGGGGAGGATGGCGGTGAGCGACAGGGCCAACGTCCACCTGAGCTCGTGGATCACGATCGCCTGCATGGAGGTCGCTCCTTGAGGGTAACTACGGCTTAGACGGGGATGGCGGGTGGAAGGTTGCAGGGAGTCAGGAGTCGGATGTCACCCTGAGCGCAGCGAAGGGATGACAGCGTGATTCCGTCCGCCCGTCCGCCCGTCCGCCCGTCCGCCTAGAGCCTCGCCGCGTAGTCCGGCCGCACGATCAGCTCCCCGCCCTGGATGATCTCGCGATCCCAGGGAAGGACGATGAAGTTGTCGGTCTCGAAGGCGTGGAAGTCCGGGGCGTAGTCGCCGGTCTTGAAGGAGACGGCGCTTCTGACTTCGGAAGGCTGCAGGGCGCGGACCTCGCTCAGGGCAAGCTTCATGGTGCTCCCCGTGTCGCAGGTCTCATCCACCACCAGCACCCGCCGTCCCCGGATGCTGGCGGGAGGGCCGGTCACCAGGACCGGCTGGGCGCCGGCCTCATTGCGGGTGACCACCATTGAGGCAAAGTCGCACTGCATGATGGAGGCGACTACGACGCCGGGAATGACACCGGCCTTGGCTACCCCGAGCACGACCTCCGGCTGATATTCCTTGGCGACCCTGAGCGCGAGCGCGCGGCAGATCTCCCCGAAGAAGGGCCAGTCGACCTCCATGACACCACGGGCGGGTTGAGAGGGACGGCGCATGGTCGCTCGGAGTCAGGAGTCAGGAGTCAGGAGTCGGGACCTGGATTAAAGGTCTAGCATGGAGAGGCATTCGTCTAGGGTCTCCCGGCCCCCGACTCTAGACCATAGCTTCCTTTCACTCTATCTTATCCCATTCCCAACGCCTTGCGCCCGTTCGACTTTCCTCGGAGAGCCCTCCTCCCACATGAGCCTTTGGTCACGCATGTTCGGCAAGGGCACTCAGAGAAATCTGAGCCCGCAACGACTCGACTACCTCAACGAGGGCCTGGCACTGGAACGCCAGGGCGACTTCGAGGCGGCGCTTACCTCCTACCGGCTGGCCCTGCGTGACAACCCGGCGGATTCCCGTATCCTGCTCAACATGGCCATTGCATTCACCAAGACCGGACGGCCGGACGAAGCCATCCGGCACTACAAGCGGGCGCTGGAGCTGGACGACAGCCTGGGAGGCGCCCACTACGGCGTCGCCTTTCTGCTGCTGAAGCGGGGCGACGTGCCCCAGGCGACGGTGCACCTCAAGGCCTTTCTCGCCCGCCCGCCCAAGGGACCCGACGCCGAGCGTTGGGTCCGCCATGCCGAGAGCGCGTTGCGCGACATCGCCGCGGGCAGTCCGGCACCGGGGACGCTGTGATTCGCTGGGCGACACTGATCGCGTCCGCCTTCGTGCTCGCCTGTAGCAACCTCACTGAAGGCACCGGCGGAGTAGTATCGCTGGAGATCACCCAACCGGCCCAGACCCAGATCGAGGTCGGTGAGACGCTGCAGCTCTCGGCCCGCGCCCTCGATAAGGATGGCAACCCGGTCACCGTCCCGATCAGCTGGCGCGCGGCGGACGCGACCGTGACGGTGGACGATCAGGGCCTCGTGACCGGGATGGCACCAGGCACCGGGCGGGTTCAGGCCTTCGTGGGATCGCTGTCCTCCGCTCTGATATCCCTCACCGTGATCGTCACCGCCGCGCCCACGCCCAGCATCGCCGGATCCCAGTAATTCGTGGCCACGGCACATACTCTCACTGAGCTCCTGTTCGGGGCACTCGACCGCTGCGGCTCCCGGCCGGTTGCGATGCGGGCCAGGCAGGGCGGCGACTGGGTCGAGCTCAGCTATCGGGATCTCGCTGACCGGATCCAGGATCTCAGCCTCGCCCTGCTCGACCTGGGACTGGCGACCGGCGACCGAGTCGCCATCCTCTCGGAGAACCGGCCCGAGTGGGCCATCGCGGACTATGCCTGCCTGACGGCGCGCTGCGCCGACGTGCCGATTTACCCCACGCTGCTGGCCAAGCAGGTCGAGCACAATCTGGCCGATTCCGAGGCCGTGGCCGTACTGGTCTCGAACCGGACCCAGCTGGAGAAGGTGCTGGCGGTCCGGGAGCATCTGCCGGCGCTCCGGCACATCATCGCGTTCGACCCCGATGTCACCGGTCCCGGCGTAATCTCGCTGGAAGAGATGTACGCCCGGGGACGCGCGGTCCGCGCCAGGTTTCCCGATTGGCGAGCCAACGCGCTCGAGATGAAGCGGGGCGATCTCGCCACCATCATCTACACCTCCGGCACCAGCGGCGACATGAAGGGCGTGATGCTGACCCACGGCAACATCGCCTCGAACGTCTCCACCTGCTGCGGGCTGTTCAGCTTCAGTGACCAGGACGAGTGCCTGTCGTTCCTCCCGCTGTCCCACATCTTCGAGCGGATGTTCGGCCACTACTGCATGCTGCACTCCGGCGTGGTCATCAACTACGCCGAGAGTGTGGACACCGTGGGGTCGGACATGCAGCGCTGGCGTCCCACGCTGATGGCTTCGGTACCCCGGCTGTATGAGAAGATCTACGGCCGGGTCCTGGACGCGGTGCGCGCCGGGTCGGCAGTGAAGCGCCGGATTTTCTTCTGGGGCAAGCGGGTGGGCGAACAGGCGGTCGAGCTTCGGCTGGCCGGGCGGCCGCTGCCGCTGGCGCTGCGGGCGCAACTCCGGGTCGCCGACCGGCTGGTCTTTGCCAAGCTCCGGGCGCGAACCGGCGGCCGACTGCGCTTCTTCATCTCCGGCGGGGCACCGCTCTCGGCCGACATCGCGAAGTTCTTTCATGCGGCGGGGATGCCGATCCTGGAGGGGTACGGGCTCACCGAGACCTCGCCGGTCATCGCGGTGAACACGTTCCAGCACCAGCGGCTCGGCACCGTCGGCCTTCCGATTCCGGGGGTCGAGGTGAAGATCGCGCCCGACGGCGAGATCGTGACCCGCGGCCCCAACGTCATGCCAGGGTATTACAAGAAGCCGGAAGCCACGGCCGAGGCGCTCGACGCCGAGGGATGGTTTCACACCGGCGACATCGGCCTGCTGGACCAGGACGGATTCCTGAAGATCACCGACCGGAAGAAGGACCTCATCGTGACCGCGGGCGGCAAGAACATCGCGCCGCAACCGATCGAGGGCCGGGCCAAGACGAACAAGTTCGTCTCCAGCGCCGTCGTGCTGGGAGACCGGCGCCCCTTCCCCATCATGCTGATCGTTCCGAATTTCGAGAACCTGTCGGCCTGGGCGAAGCAGGAGGGGATTCAGAGTGCGGGCTCGGCGGCCCTGGTGGCGTTACCCCAGGTGCAGCAGAAGATGGAGGCGGAGATGCGGGCGACGCTGAAGGACCTGGCCAAGTTCGAGATGCCCAAGAAGTTCCTCCTGCTGCCGGGGGAGTTCAGCATCGAGACCGGCGAGCTCACGCCCAAGCTCAGCATCAAACGACGGGTAGTGGAAGACCTACACCGGGCGGCCATCGAGAGGCTTTATGCCGAAAGCGTGAGCGGGGAAAAAAGAACGTGAGCGGGGACAACAGGCCCGCATACGCTTTTTCTTTCCCCCCTCACGCTTTTCTTTTCCCCGTCCCAACCCACACCCCCTCCGCGCTGGCCAGCAGGTCCACTAGATCGGACTGAGGATCCGCGCCTTCGCCCACCACGCGCAAACCTGGCAACACCACCCGCGCCGCTTCCCTGATCCAGTAGGGATCGTCGGCGAACGGCCTTCCCAGCACCACCCCGCGCATCGAGCCGGACTTGAGGGGCAGCCTGCCGGCGCGGAGCACGCTGAGCTCGCCGGTGTCGGAGACTGTGTCCGGTGGGTTCACCGCCACCAGCCCCACCCCGGGGATGAGCTCGGCGACGTCACGCCAGAGCGAGGCCACGGGACCTACGAGGGTGAGGTAGCCACCGGGCCCATGCAGGCCGGCCAGCGTGGTGAGCGCATCGGCTTCCAGCACGCTCTTGCTCTCCGCCGGAGCAGCCGCGTCCCCGGTGTCGAGGACGCCGTCCACCAGCTCGAAGGTGCGGCCGCAGACCGGGCAACCCAGGTGGCCGGTGCGCACCGATCGCCCCTCCATCTTGTCAGGCAGGAGGACCAGGAAGCTCTCGTCGTGGTCGGCGGGGCAGCGGAGGTGGTCGGTGAGTTCTATAAACACGGTCAGGAGTCGGCGTCAGGAGTCGGGGGTCGGGGGCGGTGGATCTCAGCCGCGGTGTCATCCTGAGCGAAGCGAAGGATCGGCCCGGCTTACGTCGGAATAGAGATCTCGAAAGTACGTCTCATTGGACGATCCTTCGCTTCGCTCAGGATGACACGCTTGTCCGAGACGCCAGACCTCTAAGGCTTAAAAATCACCCAGGTAAGCTTCCCCGGCTCGACCGTCACCTGCCGAAACACCTTCTTGCCGTCGATCTCGGTGCCCATCACGAACGTGCCCGCCGGCACATCGCCGACCGCGAAGTGCTCGCCGTACAGCGGGTGCGGGTGGGCCTTGTCGCCATAGGTCTCGGCGAAGGAGTACGGCGTGTCCACCGGGTCGCGCTTGGTGATGCCGTAGATGCGCGCCTGGGGCACCGGAGCGCCCGCACCGTCGAAGACCTGCCCCGCCACGATGCCGGTGTTGGGCAGCGGCTCGATCCAGAGCTCCGGATTGCTGGTGTAGGGCGGAAAGCGCTGCAGCGAATCCACCACCAGGGAGATGGAATCGCTGGGGGAGGCGGAGATCTCCAGATGCAGATGATCGTTCGTCGCGCGGCCGGTGTTACCCACCCGGGCGATCACGGTGCCCTTCGTCACCTTGCGGCCGACCTTCACGGTCAGGGCGGAGTTGTGGTAGTAGGTCGAGAAGATGCGGTAGCGCTTGCCGTTGGCCGTGAGCGGGGTGTCGTGGCGGATGCTGACCGTCAGCGCCCCCGCTTCGGCTGGCCCGGCGTACACCACGGTCCCTGATCCGATAGCCATCACCGGCGTCCCGTCCGGGTTGTTGAACTCGACGCCCTGGTGCTGCTGGAAGTTGCCGCCCATGGTCGAGCCGTAGCGGTAGGTCTGGTCGATGAAGCTGTTGTCGGTCAGGGCGATCGGCCGCCGGAACCAGGTGGTGAGCGGGTCGCGGGGCGCCTCTGCCGGCGTTCCGGTCTGACGGAGACAGGGCAAGGTGTCCGCGTTGGGCTTGAGACCGCACTGAGTGCCCCGGAGCAGCTTGTTGCCGATGAGGAGCGCGTTCTGGGGCGGGTATGCCGCCGCAGTGAGCGGCTCGCCCACCCAGCCCGTGGGGCCCTGCCGAAGCCGCTGGCTCCCTCGGAGGGTGGAGACGTTCCAGCCCCGGCGGTCCGGGGCCAGGCGCCGAACGTATTCACTCTTCAGCACCGGAAAGACGGTGTCGGCCGGGCCCTTGGCCCGAGGGCCGACCGCGTCGGCGAGCGCAGTCCAGGTGGCGCCGTCGTTGGTGGTCAGCTGGATGCCGTCGGCCGTCCCAATGAGGGTGGTGTCACCCCGCACGACAACGCCCGACGGGGCGACGTACTGCCACTCCGGACCCAGCTGCTTGTAGGCCCAGTTCTTCCAGGTGGCACCGCCATCAGTGGAGAGTCCCCACCCGTTCCCGATGGTGCCGTACCAGAGCTGGCCCCGGGCGCCGAATCCAATCGCCTGCACGAAATCCCAGGAGATCGACGTAGCCGTGGTGTCGTGGCGAATCGGTTCCCACTCTTTGGCTCCGACGGGAAGCCGGTAGATCCCATGTCCGTACGTCCCGACCCAGATACTGCCTCGGGGATCGCGGGCGACGGTGAGGACGTGCACGCCCCAGCCGGTGCTGTCGGGCAGCGGCGGGATCGGTCCCTGCGCGAGCACCGTCTCCCCCAGAGGCAACGCCGACAACCCTACCCCACCCATGAGCCAGAGATAAACGCGGGAACGAATGGATCTGCTCCACTTACAAAAAGTCATCTAGCACCACGGCCGTGATTTGAGTGGGAGTACAGTGTGTCGCAGGAGCAAGCCATACCCATCCCGTTCATCCGTGGTCAGGTCTTTCCCACGGGTCCGAGACGAAGCCAGTCGATGAGCACGTGCGGCGGACGGGTGGCGACGAAGACAATCGCGTCGGCCACGTCGGCGGGACGGAGCATGTCGGACCGGTGAATGAAGCCCTCGCGATGGTCAGGATCAACCGGATCCCACACCGCGGTGTCGGTCGGACCGGGCGACACCAGCGTCAGTCGAACTCCGGTTCCCCGGTATTCCGCCAGCAGCGCCTCGTGCAGGCCACGCAGTCCGTACTTGCTGGCCGCGTAGGCCGCGTTCTCAGGGTAGCCGGCATGATCGGCTGCGCTGCCGACGCTGATGTAGGATCCCCGCCCCGCCGCCCGCATCGCCGGCAGGAATGCCTGCGCCACGTAAAGCGGAGCCCGGACGTTGACCGCCAGCTGGGTCTCGAGATCCGCCGGCTCGGTCTCCTCGAGCGGCCGCAGCAGGAATGCCCCAGCGTTGCTCACCACGATGTCCGGCGTGCCGTGCTGCGCGATGACCCGGGAGCCGAGCTGCCTCACCTGCTTCGGATCGGTCAGATCGCAGGGGATGTCCTGAATCCGCTCCGCGGTGGACTCGGCCAGGCTGCGCGCCACCCGGACCACGCGAGCGCCTTCTCCAGCCAGCGCGGCCGCCACGGCGGCACCGATCCCGCGAGAGGCCCCGGTGACCAGAGCCACTCGACCGGCAAGCCGGGTCACTCGGAGAATCGGCCCCCGTATGCCAGGCGCAGGAACTCGTCGCGGGTCTTGGAGTCGTCCCGGAAGATGCCCCGGAGCGCGCTGGTCACCGTGCGCGAGTTCTGCTTCTCTACTCCCCGCATCATCATGCAGAAGTGGGCGGCCTCGATCACCACGCCGACGCCAGTGGGCTTCAGCACATCCATGATGGAGTCGGCGATCTGATCGGTCAGCCGCTCCTGCACCTGCAGCCGCCGGGCGAACACGTCCACGATCCGGGCCACCTTGGACAGCCCCAGAATCTTTCCGTTGGGGATGTAGGCCACGTGGGCCCGGCCGAAGAAGGGCAGGAGGTGGTGCTCGCACAGCGAGTAGAGCTCGATGTCCCGGACCATGATCATGCTCTGATGCTTCTCTTCGAAGACCGCGTCGCCGATCACCTCATCGACCGTCATCCCATACCCCTGGGTGAGAAACCTGAGCGAGGCCTCGACGCGCTCCGGGGTCTTGAGCAGTCCCTCCCGGCCGGGATTCTCTCCCAGCGCGGCCAGGATCTCCCGCACCCTGTCGGCGAACGCTTCCGGGTGCGGAGCCGGGGCCTCCGGATGGGTGAGCCGGGTGCGCTCGGGTCTGGCCGGCACGGGGTCAGACGCCTTCATAGTCGACATAGTTCCTCGGGGTCTCCCACAGACGCAGGCGAAGCACCAGCTCGGCCGGCACGGCCGGACGGAGCTCGCGCCAGCAGACCAGGGCAATGTTCTCGGAGGTGGGATTGAGCGACGCGAACCAGGGCACGTCGAGATTCAGATTCTTGTGATCCAGGTGGCGGAGGAGACGCTCTTGAGCCAGCTCCTTCAGCTTGTTGAGGTCCATGACATAGCCCGTGTCGGCGTTGATCTCGCCCTCCACGGTTAACTCCAGCTCATAGTTGTGGCCGTGGAAGTTTGGATTGCTGCACTCCCCGAACGTCTCCCGGTTCCACTGGTCCGAGAAGCGGGGATTGTGCAGACGGTGCGCGGCGTTGAAGTGCACGCGACGGGTGACGGCGCAGCGGGGCATGGTGAGCTAGGAGCTGGGAGCCAGGAGCTGGGAATCTGGAGACATGAGGTACAAAACTACTCGGTCCATGGAGACGCTCCTAGCTCCCAGGTCCCAGCTCCTGGCTCCCAGCTCCCAAGCAAAACGCCGACCCGGAGATCGGCGGAAGGTGGAGTGGAACGGCAGCGGGAAGGGTTATTGAAGCCCAATGAGAAAAAGCTCGGCGCCCTCACCATAACTTCTGTCTTCCCCCGAGGGGCATGACATCAGCCACAGCATTCGGGCCCTTCATCGGACCTGTTGGCTCAATAACGTAGCTCCCCACCACCGCCCACGTGGATGTAAAATAGGACTACGCTCCAGCACGGTCAACCGAAACCCATGAGGTCGCATGTCACCTTCCCTGCTGCTGGCCCTGACATCACTCGTCGCCTGGGCTTTGCTGACGTTTGCCATGCCCGTGAGTACCGGAGCCATCCATCTGCTCCTGGCGCTCGGCACCACTTTGCTGGTGCGGTGGTGGGCGCTGCGCGCGTAGGCGCCTGTATCGTCTCGTGTAAGCCACGTTGACGAATCACCACACGGCCGGCAGTGCGGGGTTCTGGAACCCCACCGTACGTGGAGCATAAGGCGTAGCCCGCCAAGACTTTGGAGATCATCTCCAGGGATGACTACCGGGGTGCTGCCCGGGGCACAGAACGTGCTCATCCGAGCGAACAATTGCCGCTGGTGACTCCAACGACCGTTCGCCGGAGACGCTTTGCAAGCCTGCAGTCGATTCGGCCGTGACCGCTCCCGGGCCTTGGTGTCGTCCAAATGATGCGTTGGATGGAGTCGCTGGTCGAGCGGGCCGGAGCCGCGGGCAGCCTGCCCACGATCCAAAGGCTCTGGCCGGTGGAGCGCCACCCGGCGCCAAGCTATGATCCGGAGTACCCCCGCGGCCACCTCAACCGTACCCTCAATTTCGTCCTGGCGCTGGTGGGACTGATCGCTTCCTTACCACTACTGCTGATTATTGCACTGCTGGTCAAGCTGACGTCGCGTGGGCCGGTCTTCTACACCCAGGTCCGGGTCGGGCTGGACCGCCGCCTGCCGGTCGATGGCATCCAGAATCAGCGTCGGGAGAGCGATATCGGCGGCCAGCCGTTCACCATCTATAAGTTCCGTACTATGAGCGTCGACGCCGAGGCCCACAGCGGCGCCGTCTGGGCCCAACAGCGCGACCCGCGGGTCACCCCGATCGGACGTCTGTTGCGCCAGTACCGGCTGGACGAGCTGCCCCAGTTCCTCAACGTACTCCGGGGGGAGATGAACATCGTGGGGCCCCGGCCAGAGCGGCCCACGATCTTCGCCGAGCTGCGGCAGCACATCTCGGAGTACCCGCTGCGCCAGCGCGCCAAGCCGGGGATCACCGGTCTGGCCCAGGTCAATCACCACTACGACCGTTCGCTCGAGGACGTCCGCACCAAGGTGCACTACGACCTGGAGTACATCCGACGCCAGTCGCTGGTCGAAGACCTGGCCATCATGCTCAAGACCGTGTCCGTTATCCTCTGGCGGCGCGGCGGCTGGTAGTCCGTTTCCTGCCCAGGCTACCGATTGGGATCACATCCAGCAACATTATGCCGGTCCGCAGGCCGTTGATTCCGGTCCCGGCGCAGCCTGACTCATCTGGCAGACCAGTCAAGGGGGATCGCATGACGCATGGGGCGATGGCTCCCGGGAAAGTTGCCGGCCCGGCCGGGAGCAGGGATGCCTGGCTGATCGTGGGTCTCATCGTGGTAGCGGCGGCACTCCGCTTCCTGCGGCTCGGCCAGTGGAACTTCGACAGCGATGAGATCTTCATGCTGCGCGATTCCATTGACCTGCAACCGGGCAACGCGCGGCCGCTCCTGTACGTGTTGAATCATTACGTCGTGCTGCCGTTCCTGCCCTTCGACGAGTTTAGTCTCAGGCTGCTGCCGGCGATCTTCGGGGTGCTCGCCGTTCCCACCTTGTATCTGATGGGCCGGCGCCTGGTGGGCGGCCGGGCCGCGCTCTTTGGAGCGCTGCTTCTGACCGTCAGTGGCCTGCACATCTACTACTCCCAGTTCGCGCGCTACTGGACCCTGGTATTTCTGCTCTCCACCATATACCCGTACGCCCTCTACATCGGCCTCCGCGAGCGCAACCCTCGCGCGTTTATCCTGGGCCTGGTGACGGGCGGGCTGGCGGTCATCTCGCACCCCGCTTCGGTGCTCCTGATGGGCGGCTTCGGAATCTGGATGGCACTCACGTACTTGAAGCGCGACCAGATGGCTCGGCTGTGGCGGCAGAAGAGCGTCCAGTGGGGTGCCCTGCTCATGGCCATTGTGGCCATCGGAGTCGTGCTGCGCTTCATCCCTCTCCTCCAGGGCTGGATCAACCAGCGCGACCGGGTGCCGCGGGGTGAGTTCCTCCTGCATCTCCCCGGCATGGAAGGGGTCAAGGAGCTGCTGATTCTGTCGGCATACGTGGAAAGCCTGACGCTACCGCTGGTGCTGTTTGCCGCGATCGGGGTCGGGCTTCTGTGGCGCCGTGACCGGTCACTTGCCATGCTGCTGACCTGTATGTTCCTCTTCCCGGTGGCCTTCATCCTGCTCCTCTCTTTCCGCACCCCGATCTCGACGTTCTACCTCGTGCCTACTACGCCGATCATCTTCATGGCGGCGGGTGTCTTTCTCGACCGGCTGTCTGAGGTGGATTGGGAGCTGCGTCCGCGGTGGCTGATCCCGGGTGCGGTGACGGCGGTGATTCTCGCCACCGGTGCGCCGACGCTGATCTCGCAGTATCGCGATGGGCGTCGTTACGACTTCCGCGGTGCAGCCCAATGGCTGAACGAACACCGCAAACCGGGCGACATCGTGTTCTCCGACCAGCCGCAGGTGATGAGTCACTATCTCGGGGGGACCGAGGCGCAGCGCCTGGTTCCGGACCTACCGCTGCTCAATCAGTCGGTACATCAGCTGAGCGAATCGGGAGGGCGATCGGTCTGGATCGTTGCGCCCTATACCGCCAAGGGCAGCCATCGCACCAACCCGAAGATCATCGGCTTGAAGAGCTGGATCTATGACAACTGCAGGCTGCGAAACGCCATCGGCGTGGCGCGGCTGGATTTCCGGGTCAACGAGCTTCAGATCTTCGAGTGTGCCCCAGGCCAGGCCGGGGTGCGCGCGTCGGCGGGCCCGAGTCCGATGACTCGACACCTCAATCCGCTTGACGCAGATCCCGCTCCTCCGAGCCGGCCACGGCCCGGCGCAGCAGTCGCTTTATCCCGGTAGGACAGTAGGCGTAGGCATAGCGCCCCAGCGCGAAGAGATACATCCAGGAGGGCAACCCCAGCTCCCGGATGACCTTGGCCTGCACTCGCGCCAGGCCGCGCTGCCGATCGACGT
The DNA here is from genome assembly GCA_963742755.1 of uncultured Gemmatimonadales bacterium. Lineage (GTDB taxonomy): Bacteria > Gemmatimonadota > Gemmatimonadetes > Gemmatimonadales > GWC2-71-9 > CAVVWJ01. The sequence continues at coordinate 60,300 of CAVUMU010000004.1, read as the reverse complement.
ACTTGAACGACCGGTGGAAGAAGCTGGATCCGTGGACGTAGTGCTCGCCCAGCACCTCCGGGATATTGGCGAACTGCCAACCCAGCTTGGCCGCGCTGAGCCATAAGAGCAGGTCTTCCAGATCCGCCACTTCAGCATAGCCCCCCGCCTCGACCCAGACCCGCCGGCGAAAGGCCACAATGGTGTTCGCGAATGGAATGGACTTGGCCATCGCGGGCACGATATCGTGGTGATCGGTGGGTGGCATACGGACGTAGCGCTCGACCCGGTTCTCATCGACCAGCACGTAGTACCCGCCCACCACGCCGACCTTGGGGTTGGCATCCAGGAATGCCACCTGCAGACGCAACCGATCGGGATAGCTGCGGTCGTCGAAGTCCTGCCGGGCGATGTACTCCCCCCGGGCCTGATTCAGGCCGAAGTTAGCCGCCGCCGTGAGGCCGAGGCGTCCGGGCGAAAACACCCGAACTCTGGGATCACGGAGGGCCAGGTCCCGCAGGATCTCGGCCGTCCGATCCTGGGATCCATCGTCTACAATGATCCACTCGAAGTCGTCGAACGTCTGCGCCAGGATGCTGGGGATGGCGCGATCGACGTATGGCTCGCCGTTATAGACGGTGGTTACGACGCTGAGTCGAGGGCTGGTGGTCATCTGGGCGACAATCCCTTCTTGCTCATCAGCTCCCGATAGAGAGCACTCCACCGGTCGGCCATGGTGGCCAGGCCGTAGTTGGTGGCGATATGATTGCGACCGTGCATTCCCATCTGCCGCCTGTGATCGGCAGACAGGGACATCAGCTCCCTCATGGCCCCGGACAGCGCATCGGCGTCTCCGGGCGGGACCAGCAACCCGCTCTTGCCGGGCTGCACCAGCTCCGCGACACCGCCAACCTGGGTGGCGACTACCGGCTTGGCAGCGGCGAGCGCTTCCATGACCACGTTGGGCATTCCCTCCCAGGCCGATGAGAGAACCAGTGCGTCGGCAGCGCTGAGCAGAGCCCCGACGTCGCGCCGAACCCCGAGGAGCATGACCTGGTGGCCGATGCCGAGCTGCTCCGCCTGCCGCTGCAGCTCGTCCAGGAGCGGGCCCCGCCCGGCGATCGCCAGCCGGGCCGAAGGAGCGCCCAGGCCCTGAAAGGCGCGCAGCAAGGTGGGATAGTCCTTCTGCTCCCAGAGCCGCCCGATTGCCAGCCAGAGGAATCCCGTCGGCGCCAGCCCCAGTTCTTCGCGAATGCGGGTGCGCTCATCGGCCGAGGCCGTGAGTGCCTCGATATCCACACCGTTTGGTATGACCCTGAGCTTCTGCCTGGAGAGCAGGCCACGGCTCATCAGCGAGTCGGCGACCTGCTGCGAGTTCGTGGTGCAGGAATGATCCATCCAGTTGGTCAATCGCATCAGCCAGTCACGGGCGGCGCTGCCATTGCGCTCGCTGCGAATGGAGGTGACCACGAGAGGCACTCCCGCCCACTTGCCCGCCAGCCGTCCCAGCAGGTTGGCGTGGTACATGAAGCTGGTCACCACGTGGGGCTGCCAGGCCTGCAGCAGAGTCACAAACCGCTGAAACGACTGCCAATCCGCTCGCCCGCGCGTCATCTCCAGGCTGGTGATCGGCAGGCCACCGGCCAGAGCCTGTCTGCCCATTTCTTCCGGCGGGGTCATACACACCAGCCGGACTTCGTAGTCCTTCGCGAGCAAGGCGTGTGCGAGGTAGAGAATCTGCCGATCCGCGCCTCCCATGCCCAGACTGGTCGACAAGAGCAGAATCCTTGGCCGCACACCAGGTTTCTGCTGCGGTGCCGGGTTATCCAGGCCGGCGGGCCGGTCGGTGGCAAGCTGGCTCATGCTGCCTGCACCAGGCGCAGGTAGTGGTCCACCGCCGCGTCCATGGTGAACTCGGTCAGCGCGTCGGCTGGAATTGTCCCGGCCGGCAGATCCAGAGCACCGAGGATGGCGTTGGCCAGGGCGGTTGGATCTCCGACCGGAACGAGAGCACCGAGTCGCCCGTGCTGCAGAATCTCCCGCGGGCCGCTGGGACAATCGGTGGAAACCACCCGGGTACCCACCGCCAGCGCCTCGATCAGGACCGTAGGCAAACCTTCCCACGCCGAGGAGAGCGCGAACACCCTCGCGCCTGCCATGTACGCCAGGGCATTCTCCCGAAACCCGGGCAGCGCGACATCGTCGGCCACACCCATCGCGATTGCGAGCGCGGTGAGCTCCGTCCGTCCCTCGCCTTCGCCCAGGATGATCAGACGAGCCTCGCGCCGGCGGCGCACTTCAGCAAAGGCCCGGATGAGGTTAGGGAAATCCTTCGCCGGGCTGAGGCGCCCGACACCAAGGATGACTGGCGGCTGTCCGGCGGCAAACCAGGGGTGGTCCGGCGTCTGCCCCGCGAGAGCGGGGAGATCGCTCATGATCACGGGGTTGTAGATCACTTCGATCCTGGACAACGGAAGCCCGGTGGCCTGGCTCAGACCTTGGGCCACACCGTGAGACACAGCCACCAGCTCGTCAGCCCAGGGAAAGAAAGCTCGGAGGAGCGCCGGCATGAAGCGATTCCGGATTTTGGATGAGTTGCTGGCGGCCTGGGCCGGCGTGGTGTGCAGGGTGCAAATGACCCGGGCCGGGCTGCCGCTGAATCGGCGAGCCAGCAACGCGGCGATGCCCGCGTGGGCCATGAAGGAGATGACCGCGGCGGGCCGCTCCCGCCGGAGATAGCCGGCGAGCGCGGGCAGGCTCAGCATCACACGGGAAGCCGCCAGGTCCACCAGCCGGACGCCGTCGGGGATCTGGCTGGCGAACTCGCCCTCCGCACTCACCGCCACCAGGTCGGTCGGCACGCCCCGGCTGGCAAAGCCCTCGGCCAGATTGATGGCCACCCGCTCGGCTCCCCCGAAGCACAGCGACGGCAGGAAGAATGCGATCGGCCCAGCTTTCACACCGACCCCCGGAGCAGCTTCACTGAACCGCCGCGGGCCGGGGGGGAGGTGGCCGGCGCAGGACGGTGCGGCCGCGACTTGGACGGGACGCCGCGGGGGTGGACCCCCCAAGGACGTCCGCCCATCCCACGAGAAGCGCCAGGACCAGCCACAGTGCCTTGGTCGTATCCCATCCCAGAGGCGTGATCGCGAGGGCCAGCGTCGCCAGCAGGACGAGGCCAATGCGACGCTCGAAGGTGGGGATGGTACGCATCCGAACGAATGTCACCACGAACATCGAGAGAAAGAGCACAAGTCCAATCATGCCCTCCTCTACCAGAATCGAGAGATACGTGTTGTGGGGACTCCTGATCCGCCCATAGACCGATCCCGCGACAACGAACCAGCCACCGGGTCCGTACCCCTGCAGTGGGGCACCGGGCACGGCCCGCAGTCCTGACTCCCAGATGGCTACCCGGCCGGTCAGAGAGCCTTCGGAAATCTCTGTCGTCGTCGTGGACAGTCGCTCGAAGGATGTGGTCGGAACCAGCCAGGCGGCGGCAACGAAGGCCAGGATCATCATTACGATGCTGGCGACCTTGACGCCGGTACGCATCTGCTTCAGGGTCAGCGGAATCACCGACAGCGCCAGAATAGAGGTGAGCATGGCGCCGCGTGACCCGGTGAGGAGAATGGCCACGAGTCCAATGACGAAATAGGCCCGGTTCAGGCCGCGCTGCCACGGGTAGGAAGCGGCGGTTGCGAGGTACCAGGCCATCGGCAGGGCGAGGGCCAGCAATGTCCCGAGATCGTTGGCATCGAAGCCGGTGGCGGCGAAGCGGCCGTAATCCTTCTCGACCGACCCGGTGAGATAGTTGTAGATAGTGGCCCCCGCGGCGACGTAGGCTCCGATCACGTACGCCTGCAGCAGGCTGGCCAGCCGTGCGCGTGTGGGGGCGGTCTCCCAGATGACCCACACCATGACCATCATCTGCAAATAGGTATTGACCTTCCGCTCGATGCTCAGCGGCTGGGCTATGGCCCAAAAGGTCGAGAGCAGGACCCAACAGATGAAAAGCGCCACAATCCCATGGAATGCAACCGGCTTCCGCACCCTGGCAGTGAAGAGCACCTGCAGCACCGTGGCGCCGAGCGCCGCCACGCCGAGGAGCTTGCTGACCGTGCCCAGGCCCGGGAGGACGATCATGTCCTGCCAGGGTATGGCGAACACCATGAGCCAGGCAAAGATGTGGGCGACCATGTCAGCGGTTCCCGTTGGGGACGAGGCGAGCTGGGCGCAGGCGGGCCAGCAGGTGCGCGTGCAAGGTGTCACGCATGCGCATGCCGCTTTCCCCAAGCGCGATGGCCGGTGCCCCCCACGCGGCCAGCAGGGTCGTGCCCGACGCCACCGTGGCACCGATAAGAAGACCAACCACGGGGGGCAGCCCGAAATGGCGAGTCCCCCCCGTGACCGCCAGCGTGAGCGCACCCACGACCAGGGTGAGCCGGAGCGCCGGCACCTGCGCTTGAACGAAGCGGGTCCAGGAGATCTGTCCCACGCTCAAGCCGAGGTGGGCCATGAGGACATAGTTCACGAACAGCGCGCAGAGTACGCCGACCGCCACCCCGGTGACTCCCCAGTGGTGCCCGATCCACGCACCCAGGAACACCATGATCGCGTAGGCCGCGTGCCGCCACGCCCGGCGGTACACCTTCCCCGTGGCTCTCGAGAGGGAGTCGCTCATCCGGTAGCTGGTCCGGAACATCATTCCCAGGGCCAGCACCTGGAAGGGAGCGACGAGTCCTTCCCACCGATTGCCGAACGCCACCGCCACCAGCTCAGGGGCCAGCACCGCCGCGATCACGCCCACCGGAAGCGTCACCAGGGCGAGTATGGCGGTCCCCTCCAGGTACGCGGAGGCAAGACGGCGGGGATCGTCCTGGACTCGCGCCATGGTCGGAAAAAGCACCCGGTCGAGCACGTCACCGAGCAGCATCGTCGGCACGGCCATCAACTGGTAGGCCCGGCTGTACAGGCCCAGGCTGACCGGTCCCAGCCAGCGCCCGACGACCAGGTTGTCGGCTTGATCGGCGGCAAACGCGCTGAGGCGGGCCGCACTCTGCCCTACCCCGAAGTGCATGAGCTCGCCGAAACACCCCCACGTCGGGCGCGGACCGAAGCGTGGAGGCGCGTAGCGGAGCACGATGGCCGCCTTGAGTGCGGCCCAGGTGAGCTGCGCCGCAACCAGTGCCCACACACCCCAGCCCCTGAAGGCGAGTACGCCGCCGACAAGTCCGTAGCCCACACCGTACGCCACCACATCGGCGTTGGCGAGCAGGCGGAAGCGCAATTCCCTCTGAAGTAGATTTTCCGCGACGGTTGAGGCCCCCACGATCGGGAACATGAGAGCAAGCGCGCGAACTACCGGGGCCAGCTGCTCCATCCGGAAGAAGTCGGCGACCAGCGGGGCCGCGAGCCACACCAGTCCGGCAACGAGAAGACCGAAAACGGTCGAGGCCAGAAAGGCGGTGCTGATATGGCGCGGCTCGAGCACTGGCCGCTGCACCAGGGCGGGGCCCAGACCGAGCTGTGAAAAAGTGAGGGAGAATCCGATGATGATCAGGGCGGCCCCAACGACGCCGAAGTCTGCCGGGGAGAGCAGCCGGGTCAGGATGACCAGTACCGCGACTTTGAGGATGGCGATCACCCCGCCACCCCAAGCCACCCACATCATGCCCTTGAGGGTGCGTTCCCGAAGGCCCCTGGAATGGTCCTCGCCTTTGCCCGCCTGGTCGCCCGGTGCTCCGGCGAGTTTCATTCCCGTCCCTGCCTGGTCAAAGTGTAATCTCTGCCCGCGACTGCCCGACCGCCTGGTCCAGCGTTTCAGGGTCCCCGGCAGAGGGCGACCGAGGAAGCAGGAACTGTGCCCCCCGGGCGGACTTACAGCACCGTGACGGCTGAAGGCGTAAGGCAATGTATTCGAGAGAATTCCCCCGTGCACCCCCTCGTTCCCGGTTGTGGCTCCTCGACCACACGTCAGCCCGATTCGCGCTCCGTCGTTGCCTTGCGGCCCCGACAGGCCTCCTCTATTGTTCGGCCGGTTCACCGCGTCCGGCAGTCCACGGCACACGCCGATCAGGCTCGATTCCTTCCCAGCAGCAGCCCAGGCCAGGCCATGGCACCACGCTCCTCGACCGTCCCGCGAGCAGTTTCGGTGCGCAGCGACGTGGTCGTCAAGATTCAGGAGCCCGGGGCCAGCCGGAGAGAGCGGCTCCGCACCCTGGCAGGACGAACCGTGGGGCAGGAGACGGGTCTGTTTCTCGTTCCGGAGATCGTGTCGTTCGACGATGCGCGGGGAGAGATCGTGTTCCAGCGACTCCCTCTGGTTGGGCTGGGAAAGGCCCTCTCCCAGCGGCACCGCAGCATGGAGCTGATCGGAAGGGTGGCGGAGGGTCTGGCGGCGATTCACGGGCGAATGGAGCCGGCGGAAAGAGCCGCGAGCGCGCATTCCGGCTCCTTCGATGCCGGAATGCAGCGAAACCCGGTGCCGGTTCATGGGGATTTCGGAGTCTTCAACGTTCTCTTCCATGCGGACTCGGATCGCATGGTCGTGATCGACTGGGCCAACGCCGACTGGATGGGTTTTGATGCCGAGCTCGGCGCGCCCGAGATCGACGTCGCCGTCTTCCTGATAAGCCTGTTCCACCGGCGGCCATTCGGGCCCTGGCGGATATCCCGGCGGCATGCGGTGGCCCGACACTTCCTGGCCACCTACGCGTCGGCCGCCCCCGGGGGGTTGGACCTCGCCACCCTGAACGCGGTGATGGCAACGATCACTCCGGCGTTCGTGCGGCTCACTCGCCGGCAGAAGGGCAGCCTCCGAGCCCTGGCTTACCGGTACGGATTGATTGACCTGAGCTTGTTCCTGAGGCGGCTTTCACACCCGCCCTTCACGCAAGCCCGACCACCACACACCGGCTGAGGTCACGCCGCAGCCGAGGAAGAGCTATGGGCTACACCAGTTCCCACAAAGGGCGGGGGCGCGACTACCACGAGACCTTCGCGTCGGAGGTCAATCCCTATCGCGCGATGCACTGGCGACTCGAACAGCGCGCGCTGGATAAGATCCTGCGTGATCACCTTGGCTCGGCGCAGGTGGCCTACCTCGACTTTGCCTGCGGCACCGGGCGCATTCTGGGCCACCTCGCCAGGCAGGTCGCCACTGCCACAGGGGTAGACGTCTCTCCGTCGATGATGGAAGTGGCCAGAGAGGGGGCTCCCGGCGCGGAGCTGATCGAGGCCGATCTGACGCAGAGGGATGTGCTGGGTGAGCGACGCTTCAACCTGATTACCGCGTTCCGCTTTTTTCCTAACGCGGAGCCGGAGCTGCGCCTGGCGGTGCTTAGAGCGCTCGCCCGGCATCTGGCGACACCTGGCGTGCTGGTCTTCAACAATCACAAGAATAGAAATAGCCTGCCCCGGCGGATCTCCCGCCTGCTGGGGCGGGAGACCCCGGGGCTGACAATGACCCACCGTGAGGTCGAGGCTCTCGTGTCCTCAGCCGGCCTGCAGATCCTCCAGGTCGTTCCCCTCGCTTGTCTGCCCTTCTCGGAGAACCATCCTCTACTGCCGGTCTCCATCCTGGAGCCCCTGGAGCGACAGATCAGCGGCCTGAGGCCGCTGGCCGGTATAGCACAGGATGTCCTCTACGTCTGCGGCACAGCCTCACGAGCTTAGCCCCGCGCTGGGGCCAGCCAGCCCCGGCTCAGTCGGCTTCCGCGGCGTACTCGTAGGGATAGTAGTAGTCGCCGTAGGCGGACATCTCCCCACCCGGATCGTTCAACACCGTACCCACCACGTTGGCGCCAACATAGACCAGCTGCTGGTGGGCCCGCTTCGCCGCGACCCGATCGGTCTGCCCGGCTCGCACTACCAACAACACGCCGTCCGCGATCGAAGCCAGGATACCGGCGTCCGCCGTGGCGAGCACCGGGGGTGTGTCCAGAATGACCAGGTCGAAGCTCTTGGCCAGCTCCTGGAGCAGGACCCGCATCCGGACCCCGCTCAGGAGGCCGGACGGGTTGGTCGGCAGTGCACCGCAGGTGAGGAGGGAAAGCCCTCTCACGTTGGTGGAACGAATTACGTCCGTGGCCTGACGAGCGGCGTCATCGGATCCGCCGTTTCCGTTATGGGATGGCGTCAGGAGCTCCATCAGGCCCGGTGCCCGTGGCACCTGAAACAGACCGTGCAGCCGGGGGCGGCGCACGTCGCAGTCGACCAGGAGCACCCGCAACCCGTCGTAGGCGAAGGTGACCGAAAGATTGGCCGAGGTGAGCGTCTTCCCCTCACCCGGCGCCGCGCTGGTGACGACCAGCGTCTTCATGCTGTCGCCCTGCAGGCTCCAGGAGAGACTGGTGCGCAGCATTCGGAACGCTTCCAAACCGACCGAGAACGGCTGAGTCACCGTCCCGAGTGACGTGGAGGTCACTCGATTGGATTCCAGTTGAGCCTTCTTGCCGGGCCCAAGCAAACCACCCAACCGCCGCGGCCCCGGACCGGTTCCGGTCAACCGTGGAATCACGGCCAGGCCGGGGACATGCAGGGCGGTCTCGAGATCTTCCGGCTTGTGAATCGAGGTGTTCAAGGCCTCGAGCAGGAACGCCCCGCCCAGACCAAGCAACAGGCCCAGGAGCAGACCCAGAGCCAATTTGAGGGCGGCCGTACCCAGCACTGGTGCGTAGGGCGTGTCGGCAAGATTGACCACGTCGACGTCGCCGGCTTCCACCTCCTCCGCCATGCGGGCCTTCTGATATTCCTGCCGGACCTGGTCGCTGGTCGATGTGAGGGTCTGAACCCGCCCGTTCAGGCGAGCCTCTTCCTCCGCCAAGGCAGGCAGGAGCTGCATCGCTGCCCCGGTGCGGGCCCCCAGGTTCCCCAGACTCCGGATCCTGGCGTCGAGCCCGGAGACATGGCTTGCCACCGCCTGCCGCAGCTGCGTCTTGGTGCTGCTGATGAGGCTCTTGAGCTGAATCACGTCGGGGTTGGTCGGGGCCGCCTTCCAGGGACCCGTCGTCATCGAATCCAACCGGTACTGGTTCTCCTCAAGCTGCCGGAAATAGTTGCCAACGCTGGCATTGTCGCCCAGTGCTGGGGATGAGGCCAGGGCCCGGAGGGCTTCCGACTCCCCGGCACTGCCGCCGCTCTTGAGCCGGTCCTGCAGGGTCAGGAAGGTCTGCCGATCGGCCTCGAGCTCGGCGCGTCTGCCCTCGAGCGTCAGTCGGGCGGTCTGCTGGGCATCCAGCAGATTCTGGGTGCTGGCCAGCTGCTGCCGGCTACGGAACGAGGCCAGCTCCCCCTGGGCGCGCGCCAGCATGCTGTCGGTCTGCTTCAGTTGCTCCTCGAGGAACTGGCGGCGTCGCTGAGACTTCTGCTTGGCCCCGACGATGTTCAGTTCCTGAAAGGCTGCGATGGTCATGTTGACGACTCGCTGAGCCACCCGCGGGCTCTTCGAGTAGTAGCTGAGATCCAGGATGTCAGTGAATGGTCGCTGGAGCACCTCGACGTCGGCCGCCAGCTGGTCGACGGCCTTTCCCCGCGGGATCACATAAAGGGCCGCGGCAGGGACATCCGGGGCGGACGGGACCGAGAACCGCACGGTCCCGAGGTCCAACGTCTCGCCGTACTGTCCTCTTGCCTCCCGGTCGGCGAGCTTGGCTTTCACGCCGTTCTGGTAGAAGGTCGCCAGTACGGTGTCCGGCGTGGCGAGGGGATCCACGTAGACCGAATCCAGCTGGGTTGCTTCGAGTCCTTCGGTCGCCGAATTGAGCCTCAGGCCGAGTGAGTCGACGACCGCACCGAGCACATTCCTGTTCTGCACCAGCTGGGTGAGCGAAAGCAGCGGATCGGTGGTACGGGCCACCTCGGGCGCAGGGCCCTCGATTTGACCGGTAAGCGCGCGGCGCTCCCCCGCCAGCCGCAGCGTTGCGGTGGCCTTGTAGATGGCAGGCGCCTGGTAAACGAGAAAGCCGCCCCCCATCACGCCGAGCAGCGTCAGCACCAGGATGAAACGGTAGTGCCGGCGGATGATGCCGAAAATCTGACCTAGCGAGATCGAGCCGGCGGGCTGGGTCTCGTAGGCGCGATCCTCCGGTGAGGAGCCCGGAGGGAGCGCGCGGCGCGGGTGATAGAATTCTGGCATAAGTCGGCTATCTGCTGTTGCGTTCGATCACGAGATAAATAGAGGCAGCCGATCCGAGGACCCCCAGCGCCGGCAAGAACACCTCTCTGAAAAAAGACTTCTTTCGATCGACGACGATCTGGTCACCGGAGTGGACCCGGATAGTGGACGTCGGGCTCTCCGGATCGAGCAGGCTCACCACGATCTCGCGTTGCCCCCCGTTGGGATCCTTGCGCAGAACCCGGACCCGCTCCCGGCGGCCGAACTGATTGGGACCGCCGGCCTGGGCCACCGCCTCGGCAATGGAGGTCTCGGGACGGACGGCGAAGACCTGCGGCCGGCCGACCTCACCCGAGACCGCGACCCGAATCAGGGGCTCCATGACGAACTGTGGGTCCTGTTCAAACCTGGTGAGGAAGGTGCGTACATTCGACTCGGCGGTGGTGAACGGTACGGCCCCGACTCTGACGGTGCGGTACAGCGGATGGGTGATCGAGCCGTCCGCGCCCACGATGAAATCCCCACTGAACTCCGGCTTGCGCCATACGGTGATGCGGACGGAGTCACCGGGGCTCAAGGTGACCTGCTCCGCGCGAGGCGCGGGGGTCTGGGCGGCGGTGGCCCCCGGGACGACGATCGCGATGATCGGGAGTAGCCAGAGCGTCAGATGTCGCATAGTCCTCGAGGTCTAGGGTCGGGGCAATCGTACCGCTCGGCGCGCCCGGGTGGGACAGGCGAGCGCGAGGCGCAGTTAACATGCCACAGGAGCCCGCAGGAGGGAGGTCACCCACCCCCGCATAGGCTAAGGGAATGTATCAGCACTGCTTCCAGACCGCACGCCGTAGATTGGTCCGCCACAATAAGCGTTCTGGGGGCTAAAAAGGCCGTGCCCAGCGTCACGGCACCGCTGTTTCTCCGGTGTGCGCTGTGGCACGTGCCCAACACACCTGTATCACCCCCGGCGTCCAAGCACGAAGGGGTACGTAAAAAAGGAAACCGGCCGGGGAACCATCCCCGGCCGGTCATCCCGCTTACCCTGCTCTCGAAGCCTGTCTTATCGAACCCGGCAACTCGTGGCCGGACGCTTCGACGCCAGCTCCCCAACGTACTTTAGTGCATCGGTGACGCCGGGCAGCGCCTGATACTCGGCGGTGGTCTTCCAGCTGGCCAGGCCACAAGCCCCCTCACCAGCCGCCAGCACCTGCCCGTAGGTGCGGATCTCCGTCGGGGTCATGGCGCACGTGCCGGCCACCGCCGGATCGCCACTGGTGAACTTGTAGCAGCCAGTGACCAGCTTGCCACCGGCCAGAACGTTCAGTGACAGGATGATCGACGTCTTGGCCGTCCTGGCCGCGGCGAGCGCCTTATCGCGCCACACCGTCACGTCGCCCATGTACCTCGCGTTGTACTGCGAGATGCTCCCGTCGAGATAGGCGAAGCTGTAGCCGGTAATCGCCAGGTCATCGGCATACCCGCCGGCCACGAATGTCGCGAGGCCGGGGACCAGCTCCTTCCACCATTTCGCCATTTCGTCGACTTGCTGGTTCGTAATCCCCTTGCCACCCCAGTTGGTGGGCCCGCGGTCGTCAATCACCTGCGCGCCCATCAACGTGCCATCGGCGATGTAGGGTTTCCAGGATTCCACGTAGGGCTTGAGGCTCTGCACCCAGGCATGGTATTTCGTGGGGTCGTACAGTCCGGCGGCGTTCTTGAACTTCGCGTAGCCGCCCTGATTCAGGATCAGCTTTGCGTTCCCCGCTCTCAGACCGTTCATCTCATCGGCGCTCCATGCGCCCGCCGCGCGGATGCACATGCTGAAGGGCTGGAGGATGGAGCCTTTGCACTCGTAGCTGCCGAACGGAATACCGGTATTGCTTCCGAGTGGCGCGCTCACCGTGATGGTCGAGGTGTCGGCCCTCACTCCATCGCTGGCGATGATACGGAAGTTTCCGGCATTGGAGCCGGCAGTGAAGAGACCGGCCTGGGTCACGGTACCTCCGGTCGCCTGGAAGACGACGTCCACGGCGACGCTGTCACCATCAGTCATCCGACCATAGGCCTTGAACTGCTTCTTGGTCGACGGCGCGAGGGTCACAACCGAAGGAACCAGCGTCACGCTTGCCAGCACCGGTAACGGGGGTGCTGGAGCGGGTGGGAGCGTATCCGCCGGGAGCGAGTCCGCCGGCGAAGCGGGGGGCGGGCCGTGAATAACGACGGTGGCGGTATCGGCGACGGTGCCACCCATGTTGACCGCGATGACCCGATAGGTGCCCAGGGAGTCACCGGCCACAAAGGTCCCGCCGTCATCAATCGTGCCGCCAGTGGCGCTCCACTTCACGCCAATCGGGACAACGCGATCCGTGATGTTGCGGCCGGTCGCGGTGAAGTTTTGACTCTGGCCCGGGCTCATGGAGATGCTGCCGGGACGCACTTCCACGGCTGTCAGGTAGGGCTGGCGGCGGACGACGATGACGATCGCCGTGTCCACGTGGACCTCGTCGCCTGTGCGATTGCTGCCGATGACTTTGTAGGTGCCGACCACGCCGGCCGAGAACCGCCCGTCGGGGAGAATGGTGCCACCCGTGGTCTGCCACACGACGCGCGCGCCGACGCTGTCACCGGCGCCGGTGAGCCCCCGCGCCAGGAAACGGATCGGCTGGTCGGTGGCGAGCATGACCTTCCGTGGGGTGACGCGTACCGCGACTGCGGAACTGGGATCAGATGGAGAGACTGCCGGAGAGGTGGCGTCCTCCCCACTACACGCCGCGATCAGGAGCAGGGCCGGCAACATACCGAAGTTTCGTGACACAGCCAGTCTTCGCGCAAGCTTGAAGGTGTACGTCATTGGTCGAGCCTTTCATCGCTCTCCTTGCATGAAGTCCCAACCGTTCCCCGACTTCCCGCGCCACCCTTGGGCTGAAATCACATTGGTATTCGCCGAAGCATTGTTCAAGTGCCAATTGTAATACACTTGGAATATTGCCGACATCCACCAAAGTTTTAACACCATTCGTCGCAACAGATTACAACGACCGCAATTTTCGATTGTAACGAAATACCGTATATTATCTGGTCGGCTGGGCGCGAAAAAGTGCAGCCCCGCCGCTTCTTTCCGCGCTCCGCACGGTACTGGAGCCCGGGGCCCTGTTCCCGATATACTTCTCGCCGCTAACAGCCGCCTCGGCTCCGCCCAGGGCAGGAGTCCTGGACACATCACCCTGGGAGGAAAGGCAGGTGCTCGGCGTGAGGATCGCGTACATAGTGACCCGGGCCGACCCTCTTGGGGGGGTCCAGATCCACATCCGAGACCTCGCGGCAGCGTTGCAGGCTCAAGGTCATGCTCCCACGGTGATTACCAGTGGAAGCGGGCCGTTCCTCGATCAGCTCCGGGCCCAAAACACTCCGGCGGTCGTCCTCCCCCACCTCACGGTGCCGATCAGCCCGCTCCATGATGCGCGGGCCTTACTCGAAATGCGCACCGTCCTGAGGGAGCTGCGCCCGGACCTGATCGCGGCCCACTCGTCCAAGGCAGGCGTCCTCGGCCGGCTCGCCGGGCGATCGCTCCGGATCCCCGTCGTCTTCACGGCCCACGGTTGGAGCTTTACCCCCGGGATACCTGCTCTGCAGGCGGCCATGTACCGCCGGATCGAACGCCTGGTCGGCCCCTCCGCCACCAGGATCATTACCGTGTCGGAGTTTGACCGGCAGCTGGCGCTGGATGCCCGCATCGCCGGAAGGGACCGAGTCGTGACCGTCCACAATGGCATTCCCGACATCTCCCCGGATCTGAGGGCGGATCCGGGCGCAAGCCCGGCTCGCCTGGTCATGGTGGCCCGTTTCGGGGCACAGAAAGACCACCCTACCCTGCTACACGCGCTGGCAGGGATTCCAGATCTGCCCTGGGAGCTCGATTTGATCGGCGACGGCCCGCTGATGGACCAGGTGAAGTCCCTGGCCGGAACCCTCGGCATCAGCGATCGGGTGCATTTCCTCGGGCAGCGGACAGACGTGGAGCAGGTCCTCGCGAGAGCCCAGGTCAACCTGCTGGTGAGCAACTGGGAGGGTTTCCCCCTGAGTATTCTCGAGGCCATGCGAGCCGGCCTGCCCGTGGTCGCCTCCTCGGTCGGCGGGATTGACGAGTCGGTTCGGGAGGGGGAAACCGGCTATCTCGTGCCCCGCGGCGGTGTGGATGAGCTCAGAGACCGCGTCACCACCCTCCTCTTGTCCCCGGCCTTGCGGTCGAGCCTTGGCGCAGCGGGCCGGACCCGCTACGAGCAAGACTTCCTGTTGAGCCACTCGGTGAGCAAGACGCTGGCGGTCTATCAGGGTGCCCTCGCGGGGCAGTCCACACCGCCGAGGTAACAAAAGACCTGGGCCGCAGAAGTAGCGGCCCAGGTCCTTTGGCGCGTCAAACAGCTGCTGCTATGGCTTAGCGCTTCTTGCAGCTCGGGTCAGCACGCTTGGCCGTCAGCCCGGCGATATGCCGGAGCGCGCTGGTCACACCAGCCCGCGACTGGTACGCTGACTTGAACTTCCAGGTTCCGACACCGCAGATCCCCGGCGCGGCAGCGAGCGCGGCCCCGTAGGTCCGGAGTTCGCTGGGGCTCATGGAGCACTTGCTCTTGCTGCCCCCGCGGTGGCAACCCTTCACGAGCTTCCCGCCATCAAGCACGTTCAGCGACAGGATGAGCGAGGTGTTCGCCTTCTTGGCTGCCGCGACCGACTTGTCGCGCCAGGTCTTCACGTTGCCCATGTATCCGGCGTTGAACTGATTGATGCTGCCATCGAGATAGCGGAACTTGTAGCCAACCAGGTTCCAGGTGTATCCACCCGACACGAAGGTCGTAATCCCGGGGACCAGCTGTTTCCACCACTTGGCCATCTCATCGATCTGGGTGTTGGTGATTTCCTTGCCGCCCCAGTTCTTCGAGCCTCGGTCATCGATGACCTGCACGCCTTTCAGCGCGCCATTGCTGACAAACGGCCTCCACGAGGCGGCATACTTCTTATGCGACTGGACCCACTTGTAGTACTTACTCGGGCTATACCGTCCCCGAGAGTCCTTGAACTTGCCGTATCCGCCCTGGTTCAGAATGACCTTGGCCTTCAACCGCTGAAGCGCCTTGATCTCCTTCAGGGTCCACGAGCCCGCCGACCGATTGCACAGGTTGTACGCGCCCAGGCCCGACTGAGTACAATCGTAGCTCCCGAAGCGCATACCCGACGAGAACATGGCCGTCGAAGCGAAGGCGACAGTCTCTTCGTCCAGGGCAACCGAGTCAGCGCTGATCACCGAATCGGCCAGCGCCAGGGAATCGACCGCCAGCGAGTCGGTCACTACCGCCGAGTCGCTGGGAGTTGCGACCGAGTCCACCTTGACGCCATCGAGGTTGGCGGCCACGGCCCCTTCTGGCGCGAGGTTTTCGTTGTTACAGGCACCGGCGAATACGAGGAGGGCGCAGGCGGCGACGGCTGCTCGGAGTCGCTTCGCTCGGCGGACCAGCTCAAAGGTGTGCGTCATACGTAGGGATTTCCTCTCTTTGTCCAGAACTAAGGAGGTGAACACCAGTTTCGCGGCAGGCGAGGGGCCGACGCCGGCAGGGCCGGGTACGGCGGCTCATCGCTATGGCTCTGACGCGATTGGGGGCAAGGCTATTATCGACCCTTGCCACGGATGTCTTAACGGGTTTGCTGGAACTACGAGGATAGTCTTACGGGTCGCGATGGAATGAGCGCCGGGGTGGCGTCATCTCGTTGTCTTGGCTCGCGCGGCATTAGAATGGTGATGCAGGTCACAAAAGTCAAGCCCCAAAAGCTGTACAGGGGCCAATCTCAGGTCAAATCCAAGCGATTGCCCAACAGCTGGTGGCTTAACGAGATCCACTCCATTAAGGCGGAGGGACTGGACGCCGATACCTGGCTGGATACATTCATTTCTTCCAACCCGAGTGGCCCAATACGCCATGATCCCCGACCCTGTACCTACCGAGTCCCGGCTGAGGCCCGGTCCGACGGTACTCATCGTAGAGGACGAGGACCCCTTGAGAGCGACGATTCGCCGGCTACTCCAGGCCGAAGGATACACCGTGCTCGAGGCGCAGAATGGTGCCACTGCACTCCAGGTGCTCTCCGGCGAGGGGGCCAATGGGGTGGCCCTCGTGCTTACCGATCTCAGGATGCCGGTCATGGACGGGCGCCAGCTGGCGGCGGCCCTGGCCCGGGTCCGGCCCAGCCTTCCCATCGTGTTCATGTCGGGGTTCACGGCCCAGATGATGGATATGCGGCTGGTGTCGCCCGACTTTGTCTTTCTAGCCAAGCCATTCAAGGGCCATGACTTACTGGCTATAATCAGGCGGCAGCTCGAGCGATCGGCCTAGATTTCCCAGTTCGACATCAGGATTCCCTCGGGCGGTACCCTTTGGGGATACCCCTGCAACAGCATCCGGAGATCGGTCCAGTGGACCCGGTACCCAAGATCGATGAGCCTCAGATAGGCCTGGGTGAACTCGGTCTGGCAGCGGACAGCGACCCGGCTTACCCGCTCGGAGGTGGCGGAGAGTTGTACCGCCCGAATCAGCTGATCGAAGGCCTCGGGGGTGGCCGCCACCAACTTCAGGATACGCAGCTCGTCCTTGGGACGGCCCGCTGCCAGGGGGGTCGAGTGCCACAAGGCAAACCCGCTCAGGGCTCGTCCATCGCGCGCCAGCGTCGTGTCGCCGATACCCAGGTCACGGGTCAGGACGAGCTCCCGGGTGAAGTCCACACCGGGGACCAGGCGGTCCGCCAGTTGGCGACATTCTTCCAACCGGCTGCTCCAAGCCGGCCCAGCACCTGAGAGGAGCTCGGCCGATCCCGCCGACCGACGGGGAACGTCATGGACCAGGGTGACCGTCAAACGCCCGGGCACCAGGCCTATCCTGCTGTAGAATCCAATGTTATCAACCGTACGGGGCATCGTCTCCAGACCGATTGTGGTGGCGCCCTGGGCCCGCAGCCAATCGATCCCGGTTCGCACCATGGTGGATCCCAGCCCCTCACCTTGGCGCTCCGGCCGCACCGCCAGTGGACCCATCCAACCCTCGGTGCCGGAGCGGTGCACCATATTGAACGCTACCATCTGACCTTCGGCGTCGCGCCACACCATAGACCCGTCGCCCGCGTCCTCCAGGGCGTAGCGCCAGACAAGATGGTTGAGCTGGGGAACGCGGACCCCCACCAGCCCATCCCGGCTGTATCGGTCGGTAAAAGCCTCCGCGAAGACCCGGTTCAGGCCCTCGATATCCCGGACGGTTGCCCGCTCCGGCCCACGAAGACTGCGGTCAGGCCGCCACATCCCGGTCTCCCAACGGCTCGTCGCGCACCGTTGCCACTCCGCTCGCCAGATCGAAGCCCACCCGTACCACGCGGTCGAAACCCTCGCTCAACGAGTCTATGTGGGTGATGAGAATGACCTGGGGAAAGCGGTCGGCGAGGCTTCGAAGCAGGTCGATCACCGCCCTCCGGCGTTCCTCGTCGAGCGACCCGAAGATCTCATCGAAAACCAGGAGTGAGAGCGGCTGCCCGGCCCGGTCGGCGATCATCTGACTGATGGCCAGCCGCAGGGCCAGGTTGGACACGTCCTCCTCACCGCCCGAAATAACGGCCTTGGCGTCGCCGTCATCAACCAGCGTGGCCGAATAATCCTCGTCGAGCTCCAGGTCGGTGTAGCGCGCGTCGGTGAGATCCCGGAGGAAATGGGAGGCGAGGTCGGAGAGGGTCGGCCGCAGTGTCGAGTTCAGTTCCTCGCGCAGATCGGTGAGGGCCCGGTCCAGCTCCTGATGCAGCGCGAGCTCCATCGCGGTCTCACCCGCTGCCCGCTCTCGTTGATTGCGCTCCTCCTGCCGACGCACAACCACCTCGACTGCTTCGGCCGCCGCCTTGCTCTCCGCGCGTCCCCGGACCAGGGCCAGCTCGGCATCGCGTCGCGCCCGCTCCGCCGCCTGCTCGGTCTCCCGAAAGTTCTTGAAGGCGGCCTCGCTGTATCCCAGGCCGGCCAGGCGCTCCTTCAGTTCGGCGATACCCCGGATCACCTCGCCGACCGCGGTGCGCGCCGTCTCGAGCTCGGTGGCGATGGCGTCGCTTCTCTCCGCAACGACCCGGAACCGCTCCGCCTGGAGCGCCAAGGGCTCGAGGGCCCGCGCCTCACGGACCACGGCCTCGTGGCGTGCCTGGTCGTAGGACTCGACCAACCCCTTCAGCGATCCTTCGAGGTCTACGACCCTGCGCTGCAGGCGTTTCTGTTCCTCTCGCAACGGACCTGCCTCGTGGGCCTGGGCCTGGAGACGCCCATCCTGGGCGGTGGCCAGGGAGAGCTCGCTCTCGAGGGTGATTCTCCGCTGCTCGACCTCGGTGAGCAACGCGGGCTCCTGCTGCAGCTGGTCGATTCGCTGCTTGTAATAATTGCCGTTGGACCGGACCTCTTCGACCTGACGGTCGAGCAGCTCGAGCACCTTGGCATACTCCACGCCGAGCGGCCGGGCGCAGGTAGGACACACCCCCTCAACCCCGGCCTTGACGATCCGCTGCCGCTGCTCCTTCAGCTCCTGGTATTGGTCGAGGAGCCCCTGTCGCTTGGTCTTTGCGTCCTGGGCGTCCCGTACCCACGCAGTCCTCTGCTCCTCCGACTCGAGCGTGGCCGCCGTCAGCGAGGTACGCGCCGCATTCACCCGCTCCAGGGCTGCGTCGAGTAGTGCCTTCGACGGCACCCGCGAGAGCCGCTCCTGAATCGAGGTGAGATGCGTCCGAACCTCGTCCAGCTGGGCCTGGTAGCTCTTGCGGGCCGCAAAGGCTTCGGCCTGACGCTCGAGCACCAGCGCCTCCTCCCGCAGCGCGGGCAGGGGTCCGAGACGACGACGCACCTCATCCAACCGCTTTCCGGCCGACTCGGCTTCGCTCGCCTCCTGCTCCAGCCGCCTGGTATGCTCGGCGGCGGAAGCAGCCTTCTGAGCCGCGAGCTTGAGCTCCGCGTCGAGGGCCATCGCGGCTTCCCGAAGCTGCTGGAGCCGCTCCCACTCAGGCCGGATCGCAGTCAGCCGCGTCTCCGCGACTTCGTTCGCGGCAGCGGCGGCGGTTTCGGCGGCGCGGGCAGCGGCCATCCGCTCGTCGGCAGCCTTCTTCGCGGCGTCCAGCTCACTGCTGTCCGGCAACCCGGCCCGGAGGCCCTCGAGCCGGGCCCGGAGCGCCGAGCGTTTTTCCTTGAGCCGATCCTGGGCGGTCCGGAGCCGCTCGTACCCCAACACCCGGGAGAGAAACTGGGCGCGCTCCGGCGCACTCATCGCGGCCATGACCGCGAGCTCTTTCTGGCCAGTGAAGTAGGTGTTGAAGAACTCGTCGCGCGTCATCCCCATGATCCGGGTGACGTGCGCGGTCACGGTGCCGATGCTGTTCTCGACCGCATCCGGGTCATGGTCCCGGTAGAGTGCGGCCTGATTGAGCGAGCGAACGATGCGATACTCGTGCGGCCCGAGGCTGAAGTCGACCTCCACTTCGACCTTCGCTTTCGGCGGCGCACCGCGGCGGCGAAGCGTCTCCCGGCTGCCCCGGGCGGCAGGCATCCCGTACATCGCCCACGCGATCGCCTCGAGCAGCGTGGTCTTCCCCGACCCATTGGGGCCGACGATTCCGGTGAGTCCGGGGCCGAACTCGATCTCGGTGTTCTCGTGCTGGCGAAAATTCACCAGGCGCAACCGGTTGATCCGCATCAGGCGCCCGTCAGATCCCGCTCGACGGTATCCATGAGGTCTCGTCCCAGCCGGACGAAGGCCTCCCGGTTCAGCTCGGCCGCCAAAGGCCGGCGCTCCAGGTACGAGACCACCAGCTCGGGAAGCGTCTGCCGCCCCGGCGAACCCAACCCGGTCACCCGACGCAGCTCGGGACGACGAAGATCGAGATGGAAGTGCAGCGCCTCGGTCTTGAAGCCGCGGATCGCCGTATGGCTCAGCTCGCGTGACACGTGCCGGGGGATATCGAAGACGCGAAGGCGAATGATCTTGTTCGACAGGCCGCCCCGAACGGTCTTGAGCCGAAGAGCGATCGCCTCGTCTATGGCCGCGGCGGACATTCCCTCGGCCTTCACCGGTTCCAGATCCAGGACCTGGCTGGCCAGCGGAACCCGATGACGCTCGATCCGGCCGGTCGTCAGATCGGCGAGAAGCCACCCTTTTCCGTGGGACCCGTGCTCCACCTCATCCCTGGCCTCGCCCCAGATGTTGGGCCCGATATAGTCCAGGGCGCCGGCATACCAGGCATTGCGGGCAACCTGGTGCTGGGTGTGGTAGTGGCCGAGGGCTACATAGGTCCAGTCCTCCAGGTGCAGCGCTCCACGACTGACCACGGCTCCACCGTATTCGGCGGCGACATGGCCCGTCGGATACTCGCCATCGATCTCGAAGTGAGTCAGCAGCACCTGATGTTTCTGGGTTCCCTCGGGCTCGAACGCGGGTCTCTCCTCGCCCAGGACACTCCCGTGGGGGACGGCGAAGATGCTGAGATCGAGCTCAGGGTATACCAGGCGACGCGGTACGTCGCTCGCCACGTCCACGCCCAGCTCCTCGAAAAGTCGCAGGATGGAGCCGGTCTCCACCGAGCGGGGCGTGTCATGGTTCCCCGCGATCAGGACGATCGGAGCATTAGGCAGCGCTTCGCGCAGCCGCTGAAACTGCCGGAACGCGAACACGATGGCGTAGTTGGTGGGCCGGACGGAGTGAAAGAGATCTCCGGCAACCACCACCGCGTCCGGCGTGGCGGCAATGACACCGTCAATCGCCGCGCGGAAAGCGCTGGCGACATCGGCTTCGCGCTGGTTGATGCCGGTCGAGGTCTGCCGGTGATACTGCCGGATACCGAGGTGGGGGTCTGCTATGTGGGCCAGTTTCACGGGTGGAGAATGGACCTAAAAGCAGTAAAGAGCAAGAAACTAAGAGGCGTAGGGATCGTCCACACGCTTGAGAGCGGGAATCCCGCGGCGGGGGGCCGCAACCTCCGCATTCACCCGGCGACCGAGGCAAGCGGTGAAGAACGCATACGCGTCGTCAGGGCGCTCGCGACGGGTGGCGGATAAGGCGCGACGGACATCGGTCTCCCGGCGACCTTCGATCAAGTCACGGACGGCGTCGGCAGAGACCCGGCGATCCAACCGGCGCATCTGGCGGGCCACCGCATCGGCGAAAGGAAGCTCCGCGGCCGGCGGGAAGCGCTCGATGCCTTCCCGACCATTTAGAACACCGGGACGGGGGAACTTCACGAAGATCGGCTGGGTAAAATGGGGATGCCGAACCATCAGCTCGCCCTTGGGAAGGGTCGCCAGCTTGATCTTGGTGGCCGGCGAGATCGTCCCGTAGGCCGGCATGGCAAGCTCATCCATATCCATGCGCCCGTAGACTCCGGTGCCGGCGTTGCCGGTCACGCGCCGCTGTACCTGGGAGCGGAACTGCTGGGCCGAGAAAAGCACCAGGCCCAGATACCGGCCCCGCTCCGAGAGGTCGAGCAGCATCTTTCGGACGTAGGTGTCCGGCCCGTCGGCCGGCGCATACTTGTTCAGCTCATCCACGAAGACCACCACATGATCCACGCCCAGGTCGCGGCGCTCGAGATGCTCGCGGAGCTTGGAGACCACCCGGGCGAAGACCAGATCCTGTGCCAGGGGATCGAGTCCGGCGACATCGATGACGTGCATGCCGCGATCTTCGAAGTGGCCCCAGGGTAGATCGTTTGCCACCCCATCGTCGGTAACCAGTCCCTTGGACCGGGTGCTGATGTTGCTCAGGCGATTCCGCACCTTCCGGATGGTAGCGAGGTGATGGGTCTTCCAGACCTCGGAGCCTCTACCCAGCGCCTCCATGAAGTCAAAGATGGAGCGAAAGAACTCGTCCAGGTCAGCGAAGCTCTCCACCAAGAAGGGTTTTCCGCGCAACGCCTCGTCGTGATACTCGCGTCCTACCACCCGCTCAGAAAGAAAATCGATGAACGCGTCCGCCTTGGCGTCGATGTCGTCTCGGTTGAGGACCACCTCGGCGTAGTCCAACACCTCTCGCAGGCCCCAGACCAGTGGCTCGGTATTGCCCGCCAGCGCTTCGTTGGTTCGGAGGGTGTTCAGGTTCACGCCGTCCGGCTTGAGCGGGGCGTAGTATCGGACGTTCTCGAAGGGCACCGGGAGCAGCCCGAGCCGCTCGTATTGGCGCGTATCCTCCTGGCCCAGCGCAGCCGGCTGATCCAGGAAGCAGAGATCCGGCCCCTTCACATTGAAGCAGACCGCGCCCACGGTGCCCTTGTGGCTGGGAAAGGTCTGGAAGATGCTGCCCAGCATGAACTCGACCGCACTGGTCTTGGTGGCGAGACCGGAGACACCGGTGATGTTGAGGTGTGCGGCTTCGGGGCCGAGCAGGAAATCGCAGTCGAGATAGACCGGAGCCTCCAGACCACCCGCGGCGTAGAGTCCCACCGGAATTCCGGTGGCGCGCTCGCCTCCGGTGTACCCGTCCATCCGGAGCGCCAGCACCACGTCGGCGTCGGACGCCAGCCAGACGGGTCCCAGGGGCACGGGCTGGAGCGGTTCCTCCGGAATCTGGCGAAGCACCGCGGCGGTGAAGAGACGGATCTCGGCCCGGGCGGTGGGCTCAGCGCCGGCCGCGACCGGGTCGCCGTCTGCTCCGATGACGGCGTGCATCGGGGTGACCAGATCGGAGTAGGCAAAGGCGTCGGTGACCACGCCGAACACCACCCGGCCATTCTCGTCCACCCGCACGATGGCACCGATCCCAATGGGGGACTCGCGGGCGGTCCAGAAATGAAACTGGTGAGGAGTCGACGGCTTGAGCTCGGTGGCGACGACGCGGCCGAGGGGCGGGGTGTCAGTCATCACTGAAATATGCCCTGTTGAAACGTGAACCGTAAACGGTGAACGGTAAACGGGAGGATGACATGTCCCTGTTTACGGTTCTCGGTTCACCGTTCACGCTCTACTGGCTTTGAGATACTGCTCCACACTGTAGATCCCGTAAAGCAGCCGGTCCCAGCGCCGATCGGGAGCGCTTACCGGCGCCCGCTCCGCCAGGATCCAGCGCGAGATCTCGTTGGCCGGTTCGGTGGATTCGTTCGCGGGAGCTACCTCTACCCGGACCAGGCCGTGCAGCAGGTCTTTCCCTTCCCAGGGCCAGAGGCGAAGACCCCATGCCCGGACCGGTGCGATGCTTCGAGTGGCCGGTGCGTAAACGGAGGAGCGATGAGCGCACGGTAACCGCAGATACTGCTCCAGGTCGGTGCCGTCGAACGGCAGAACCGAGTGGCTCTTGGAGATGGCCACCATGCGAGGGTCCACCGCCCAGCGGGGGCTCACCGCCAGGGAGCCGTCCAGCACCAGCCATCCGTCGGAGCTGGTCCGGTAGCGGTCGCCCACGACCACCTCCAGTGCGCCACGAGCCTGGTCCAGGGCATGGCCGGCGTTGACCAGATCGCGCAGTGGGTGAGGCGGCTCATCCTCCGGCAGGGGGATGACCTGCAACCCGGCCAGGGCGTCGCCGGCGGCCGCCAATGCCGACGGCCGGGCCAGCGCTACCCTGCGCCGTTCCTGCACCAGGGTGTGCAGTCGCCGATCCCGCCGCTCGCGTACGGCCGCAGCGATATCAGCCACCAGGATCGGTGCGCTGCCGTGGTAGCCGATGATCTCGGACTGCTGGATACCATCGAGATAGGCCAGCGTCCCGGGCCACGGCTCGGCTGCGCCAATCGGGATCATCCGCAGCGCGTTTCCCTCCACCACGCGCGCCGGCCGGATGCAGGCCTCCTCGACACGCCCTCCACTGGCTTCGGGAACCAGCGAGGCGGGCGTGAGGCCCTTGGCCCGGACGGCGCGACGAATGGGGTCGAGATTCATGGATTTCCTTCAGGGGTGATCAGAGACTTCTCCTGCAGGATGCGGGTGGCTCGGCGCCGGGACCAGAGAAGTGCCGACCCTCACAAGGTGAGTCCGCCGATCAGCGCAGGAGAAAGGTGGCAGCTAACTGTTTGCGGGGCAACCTATTCAACACCTTGAATTTACCTGACAACACCCGAGCCTTCGTGGGCGTCACCGCGGGCCGTGAAAGGCACCGAACTTGCTCTGCGATAACGCGCGAGCGCCTCATCCCCCACTCGAAGATTGAAATGCAAAGTACCGGGTTCCAACTAGCCAAGCGGTCTCTGCAGTTCGTCCGTCCCTACCGTCGTACTCTGACCGGGGTGACATCGCTCGCATTGTTGCTGGCGGCGTTGAGCGCGGTCGACCCGCTGCTGATGAAATACCTCTTCGATGCCCTGGAGCATGGGACCGGAATGGCCCAGCTGGGGGTGATCATGGCCGGCCTCGTGGTGCTGGAGCTGGCCCGTGCCGGGCTGCAGGCCTGGCTGGGCGTGCTCAGCTGGGACGTGAGACTCGGGGTGGACTACACGATCCGTGAAACCGTCATGAGCAAGCTCAACTCGCTCCCGATGTCGTTTCATCAGGGTGAGACCATCGGCGCTACCATGAACCGGATCAACGCCGGCATAACCGGGTGCGTCACGGCTTTCTGTGAGACCGCATTCAACTTCCTGCCCACCCTGCTGTACCTGACGCTCTCGGTCGCGGCCATGCTCCGCATGGAGTGGCGGCTGGCGGTAGCGGTCATGATCATCGCTCCTATTCCGGCCCTGATTGGGGCCTGGGCCGCTCCGGAACAGATGCACCGGGAGCGCCGACTGGTCGAGCGCTGGAACTCGATCTACGGGCGGTTCAACGAGGTGTTGGCCGGGATGATGACCGTGAAGGGCTTCGCCATGGAGGAGGAAGAGAAGCGCCGCTTCATGCGCGGGGTTAAAGAGGGGAATGAAGTGGTCCGGCGCGGGGTTCGCACCGACAACTTCACCGGTACGCTTCGCACTCTCGCCGCCACCGCCGCGCGACTCATCGCCCTGGCAGTGGGTGGCTACCTGATATCCCGGGGCGAGATGACCGTCGGAACGCTGCTGGCATTCCTGGGGTACATTGGCGGACTATTCGGGCCAGTGCAGGGCCTCACCAATACTTACCAGACCCTTCGGAAGGTCACCGTCTCGCTGGAAGCCATCTTCAATATCCTGGACGCGGACGATGTCGTCGCTGACAGCCCTGGTGCGGCGGATCTCCGCCCCATCCGGGGCGAGGTGGAGTTCCGCCAGGTGAGCTTCAGCTACCAGCCGGGCTCGGCGGTCCTGAAAAACATCTGCATCACGGCCCGGCCGGGCGAGACCATCGCACTGATCGGACCGAGCGGGTGCGGCAAGACCACGCTGTCCGCCCTGCTTCAGCGATTCTACCGCGTGACCGACGGGTCGATTACGGTTGATGGCGTGGATATCCGTAACATGACGCAGCACTCCTTGCGCAGCCAGATCGGCGTGGTGTTCCAGGACGCCCACCTGTTCAACGATACGGTACGGTCAAACATCGGCTATGGCCGGCCCGAGGCAACGCAGGCCGACATCGAGGCGGCCGCCAGGACCGCCCACGCCCACGACTTCATCATGGCTCTTCCGGAGGGTTACGACACCGTGGTCCTGGAGCGGGGCAGCCGGCTCTCCGGCGGACAACGGCAACGCATCGCCATCGCGCGGGCCCTGCTGAAGAACCCCCCGATCCTCATTCTCGACGAGCCCACGTCGGCCCTCGACACCGAATCCGAGCACCTTATCCAGCGGGCACTCAAGACCCTGCTTCGGGGTCGGACTGCCTTCGTCATCGCCCATCGTCTCTCGACGGTGCGCGATGCAGACCGGATCGTGGTGATCAAGGATGGGGAGATCGCGGAGTCGGGCAACCACACCGAGCTGCTGGCGAAGGACGGCTATTACGCTTCCCTCGTGTCCCGCCAGTTACGTGGATTCCTGGAGGAGTCCGACCGCGCGGCCTAGTCCTCCTCCAACGGCGTGAAGGCCGGCACATTGGTGAGCCAGAACCCTGCCAGCCCACCCTGCTGATCCACTTCGATGTAGAAGTTATCCGCTGCCCTGACCCCTTCCACCGGCCGCTTGGGGCCGATTTGCAGGTGGAAGACGCTTTCCGTGGCGTTGGTCTGAACCGAGAGCGTGGTGTCCACCTCGACTGAGGTCACCCCAGGCCGGGAAGGACGGGCCGGCAGCACAACCCTGCCATCGGTCAGCTTGACCGGCACCTTGAGCTCAGCCACAGCGATCACCTCGGGCCACACCACCACGTCTACCCCGCAGATCACTCCGTTGTTGACGTCCAGTACGGCGACCGATCCCTCGGCGTCCGTCAGCTCCACCGAGCCGGTGAGTCCCCCGCTCTTTCGATTCCCCTTGAAGGCGCCCGAGAGAATGTCGGTCTCGGGGTCCCATCGCCAGTTGATGGACGGCAGCGCTCCGCTCAGCGGCTCGATCCGGGCATCCATGCTCATCGTCCCGTCTCAGGCCGCGCGGGCGGATGCGAGACGATGGATGAAACGCAGCACCCGGTCCAGCGCTTTTTCCAGGTCCGCATCGGACACCGAGTAGCTGAGCCGCACCCAGCGGTCGTCCGCAAAAGCGGCCCCCGGCACCAGCGCGACCCCCTCCTGCTTCATGAGCTGCTCGCAGAAGCTCTGACCGGTAACCGGGTCGCTCTCGCGGATGCCGTCTACCCGGAAGAAGAAGTAGAAGGCTCCATGCGGCTCGACAAACTCGATGCCGGGCGCCTCGCTGCGAAAGCGGTCCACCAGGTAGTCCCGGCGGCGGCGGAACGCTGCCACCATCCGACCGACTTCCACATCCACCCGCTCGTCGCTAAACGCCGTGGCGGCAGCCCACTGGGCCGGATGATTAGCGCCGGTGGTAGTGTGCGACTGGAGCGCCGCCATGGCCTTGGTGAGATGGGGAGGCGCGAGGGCGGCGCCGATCCGCCACCCGGTCATCGCGTAGGCCTTGCTTGCGCCATAGATGATGACCGTGCGCTCGAGCAACTCGTCGGGCAGGTCCAGCAACGAGGGAGCCGGACCGGGGCCGTAGTTGATTCGGCGGTAGATCTCGTCCGAGATGATCCAGACGTCGTTCTTGCGCGCCCACTCGGCGATCGCCTTCAGCTCGGCGAGGGTATATACCGCGCCAGTAGGATTGCAGGGGGAGCAGAGAATGAGTCCCCGGGTGAGCTTGTGACTCGCCCGGTCGAGATCCTTCACGCTGACCTTGAGGCCCCATTCCTGATCGCCGGGCACCAGCACGGGCTCGGCACGGGTGAGATGGACGATCTGGGGGTACGAGACCCAGGCGGGTGAAGGAATCAGAACCCGATCCCTTGGTCCGAAGAGGGTGAAGCAGGCGTTGAAGATCGACTGCTTCGATCCCGAGCTCACGATGACGTTGTCCGGATTGATGGCGCGGCCGCCCGACATGATCGAGAGTTGGTTAGCGATCCCGGCCCGGAGCTCGGCGATTCCCACATTGGGCGGATACCGGGTCATCCCCTTCTGAATGGCCTGGATGCCCGCCTGCGCGGCGACCGGCGGGGTATCGAAGTCCGGCTCGCCTACGCCGAGATCGAGGACATCTTCTCCGGCGGCCTTGCGGCGCTTGGCCTCGTTGCTGATCGCGACCGTCTCGGAGGCCTTGAGGTGCTGGACATTCAGCGACAAAGTGTCAGGCATGCTTCGGTCCGAATCTGAGGTAGAGAGCGGCGGTCCGGGGAAAGCTTTGTCGTCGGCTCAGTGATGTCAACGGCGGCGCGGCAGGCCTTGGACCTCCACTCTCGGGAGCTTAGCTTCGTCGGACGCGTAGCACTGCATCTGCCCAGCGGAGACCCGTTGCCTTCCTTCCAAGACCTCCATCTCAAGCCGCCTTTTGCCACGGCTCTCGAACGACTGGGCTGGACTCCAGAGGATGCAGGTGCCCGGGACACCGCCCCAACCGCGGCGCGGGGGCACAACCTGGTGGCAGCCGCCCCACCGGTTCCGGCCTACGCCGCGCCCGCTCTGGCGGGACTTCTCAGCCGTCTCGGTGAGGGAGGCCCCGCACTCCTCCTCTCGCCTCCCGGCCAGCTCGATGAGTGGGGAGGCCTGGCGCATGCACTGGCCCAGGACAGCGGCATCAGAGTGCAGGTGGCGCATGGCACTGCGCGGACCACTCGGCGGCTCAAGGCGGACGCCGTCGACCTCGTGATCGCCACCCCAGAGACCGCACTAGCCTTGCTCACCCGCTCGGCGCTCAGCATGGACGCCCTCACCTCTCTCTTCCTGGCCTGGCCGGAGAGCTGGGGCGAAGAGGATAGCATTACTGCGCTGATGCAGGATCTGCCCAAGGAGACCCAGCGGGTGATCTACACCGCGGCCCCGGATCGAGTGGAGGCCCTGGTGGAGCGCTATGCCCGGAAGGCGCTCACCACCGGCGCACCGGCGTTCGAGGGTCCAGCGAGTGGGCCGGTCCGGACCGTAGGCGTCTCATGGGCACGGCGGGTCCCCGCGCTGGCGGAGCTGGTCGAACTGCTTGACCCCGCCTCCATGGTGATATGGACCGCGGACAGACGCCATCATCCGGCCATCGCTCAAGCGGTCGCGTTGGCGGAGCCCGAGCTTCGCCTGGTCACGGGCGATGCACCGGCCGGCGAGACAATCGTCGCGTTCGATCTCCCTACGGCCGAGCGGCTCCGACAGCTGGCGGCGGCCGGCGAAGTGGTGCTGTTGGTTCCCCCCGGCACCGACAGCTATGTCGCCCGGATCGCGGCCCCTCGGCGCCCGCTCGCGCTTCCCGGAATTGTGGACACGGCCACTGCCGCCGCGGCTAGCCAGCGGGCGGCCATCATGAAAGCCCTGGAGACCGGGAAGCCCGACCGCGCCCTCCTCACACTGGCTCCGCTGTTTGAGCGACACGACCCCGCCGCCGTGGCCGCGGCGCTCTTCGACCTCTGGACCAGCGCCGGGCCGACCCCGGCCCCGGCTGGCGTCCCCGACAGTGCGGCGACCGCCAAGCTCTTTGTAGGAGTCGGGAAGAAAGATGGCGCCACCGCCAATGATTTCGTGGCGGTGCTCACCAAGGATCTGCGGGTGGAGCGGGGGAAGATCGGGCGGATCGAGCTGCGCGAGGCGTACTCGCTGATCGAGATCCCGGCGCAGGATGCGGAGAAGGTGGCGCTGGCGTTGAACGGGGTGACCATCCGGCGCCGGAAGGTCACCGCCCGGGTGGACCGGGGGCCGACTCGAGCGCCGCGGCGGGAAGGAAGTACGGCGGGCCGGCGGTAGGGAGGCGCACGCAGTGCGGCCCTATTTTTTCTTGTTCACCTGGTCCCGTAGCGCCCTGCTGGCCCTGAACGCCGGTACCATCGACGCCTTGATGTTGACTGCCTTGCCGGTACGCGGGTCGCGCCATTCGCGCGCGGCCCGTTTGCGAGCCTCGAAGCTGCCAAAACCGCTGATGGCTACTTTCCCGCCTCGGCGGAGCTCCGCGGCGATGACACCGGTGGGCGCGAAGAACAGCTCGGCGATCTCGTTGGCCCTGGCCTTGGTCAGGCCGAGTTGCTTGGCCACGGCGGCAACGAGCTCCTGCTTGTTCACACGCGCTCCTTGAAGAATGGAAGATCGGGCTGGGGCGGACGAATATCGTCGCTCCGGTGAAGCGCCCGCAAGATGCCAGGAGAATGATCGATGAATTACGGGATGCACCCCGGATGGATCGAGGTCATCAGCGGTGTCATGTTCAGCGGCAAGAGCGAAGAACTCATCCGCCGCATCCGGCGAGCGACTATCGCCCGGCGCAAAGTCCAGGTCTTCAAGTCTCATCTCGACAGCCGCTATGCCGGGCTATACAGCGTCGCGAGCCATAACGGCACCGAGCTCGAGGCCAGCCCGGTGGATTCCGCGGGCGAGATCTTCCGGCTGGTGCGTCCCGACATCCAGATCGTGGCCATCGACGAAGCGCAGTTCCTGGATCCTCAGATCGTCAGCGTCTCCTCCCTGCTGGCGAGCCGGGGCGTACGGGTCATTCTCGCCGGTACCGACACCGACTTCCGGGGTGAGCCGTTCGGCTCCATGGGCGACCTCATGGCCATCGCGGAGGTGGTGGACAAGCTGCAGGCCATCTGCGTCATCTGCGGCGACCCCGCCTGCCGCAACCAGCGCTTGATCGATGGCAATCCTGCGCGGTACGACTCACCGACAATCATGATCGGCGGTCGCGAGAGCTATCAGGCGCGGTGTCGGCACTGTCATAGGGTTCCCCGTAAAGACGAAGACCAAACGGCACTGCTCTAGCGGTCAAACGGAGCTCGGTGCCGATACCCTGACTGGCATCCGTTTCCAGAATAGCGAAGTTCGGCTGCAAACAAGAGCTCACATTCCAGCCCTGCGAGAGAACCAGGGCTGATGCGAACAAACCGGCGGAGCTCCAGGTCTCCTTGCCGCCCGCACCCCTAGACGTTTGTTCCTTGATCCCCAACCTTTCCGGATGCTTTCCGTAGCCTTGACGGGTAACATCGGGGCTGGCAAATCCACCGTTGCTGGACTGTTCCAGCAGTGGGGGGCCACCATAATCGATGCCGATCGGCTGGTGCGTGAGGCCCAGGCACCCGGCCAGCCTGTCCTGAGAGAGATCGCCGCACGCTTCGGGGCGGATGTAATCTTGCAGGATGGGAGTCTGGACCGTGCGGCGCTGCGAGCGAGGGTCATGGCTGACCCGGCAGCCCTCGCCGATCTCAACCAGATCGTCCACCCCGAAGTGCGCCGCCGGAGGCTGGAGCTGCTCGATCAGACCCGCGTCCGGGGCGATTGCATCGTGGTCAGCGATATCCCCCTGCTCTTCGAGGCCGACGATCCAGGGGCGTTCGACGCCGTGGTGCTGGTGGATGCGGCCGAGCCGCTGCGGCGGGCCCGGCTGCTCGCGGCTCGGGGGCTCTCGCCGGTCGAGGCTGACCGGATGATGGCGGCGCAGCTTTCCTCCGCCCGGAAACGGACGCAGAGCGATTACGTCATCGATAACGACGGCGATCTGGCGGCGCTCGAGCGCGCTGCCAGGAAGGTGTGGCAGGCGCTCCAGGCTCGCGCTTGACCTCTCCCTCCGGTCCACCTATCCTCCCACGCGCCACCACATTGGGAGATCACGGGTGTCCAGCGTGCCGGAGAACCTGGTCTATACCGAAGAGCATGAATACGTCGCCCGCACCGACGATCCCGCCATCGTGCGCGTCGGGATCACCGACTACGCTCAGGGTGAGCTGGGCGACGTGATCTTCGTCGATCTGCCGAAAACAGGCGCACACCTGACCGCTCATCAATCATTCGGTACCATCGAGGCGGTGAAGGCGGTCTCCGAGCTCTTCAGCCCGATCGCCGGCGAGGTGGCCGAGACCAACACCGCCCTCGAATCCGATGCCGCACTGGTCAATCGGGACCCTTACGGGGATGGCTGGATGATCAAGCTCCATATCGCGAGCCCTGATGAGCTCAAAGGACTGATGTCGCCGAGCGAGTACCGGACCCACATAGGGGAGTGATCGCTGGACTCGATGCGAAACCTTGCGGCTGGATTGAGAGATGAGTTGACGATGAGAAGCGCCGTGCCTCGAGAGCTTTGTCTCGGGGCCTTTATTTTGGAGAGGAGTAGCGCCACCCGATGACCAGCGTCCTCGAGCGCAAGATGATGGCCCAGACCCCCGACGTTCTCTACCCGTCCCACTTCGCCTACCGCCACATCGGCCCCCGCCGATCCGATGTGGACGAGATGCTGGAGGTGCTGGGCTACGACTCGCTCGATGCCTTCATCGACGCGGTGGTCCCCGAGGAGATCCGGCTTCGCCGGCCGCTCGCACTGCCGCCGGGCCGCAGCGAGCGCGAGGTGTTACAGGCGCTCCGGGGCCTGGCGGGGATGAACCGCGTGTTCCGGTCGTACATCGGGATGGGATATGCCGGCTGCTTCACGCCCCAGGTGATTCAGCGCAACGTGCTGGAGAACCCCGGGTGGTACACCGCGTACACGCCCTATCAGGCCGAGATCGCCCAGGGCCGGCTCGAGGCGCTGCTCAACTTCCAGACGGTCGTGTCGGACCTGACGGGACTCGAGATCGCCAATGCGTCGTTGCTGGACGAGGCCACCGCCGCCGCCGAGGCAATGAACCTCAGCCTGGCGGTCGGCAGCGGGGCAGTGGGACGGCAGCACGGGCCGGTGTATCTGGTGGACGACCGTTGTCACCCGCAGACGATCGCGGTGGTGCAGACTCGAGCCGAGGCGCGCGGAATCGAGATCGTGGTGGGCGACCCGACCGGATTCGAATTTGGCGCCGGGGTGATTGGCGCGCTGGTGCAGTATCCGGCCACCGACGGCGAGGTGCGCGACTTCCGCCCGCTCGCCGACCGGGCGCACGCCGCGGGTGCCCTGGTGACCGCCGCAACGGATCTGCTGAGCCTCACCCTGATCACCCCTCCCGGTGAGTGGGGCGCCGACATTGCGGTGGGCAACAGCCAGCGGTTCGGAGTGCCGATGGGGTACGGCGGACCCCATGCCGCCTTCTTTGCCACCAAGGACGCCTACAAGCGCGTCCTCCCCGGTCGCATCATCGGCGTCTCCAAGGATCGCGACGGCCGGGCCGCGCTGCGCATGGCGCTCCAGACCCGGGAACAGCACATCCGGCGCGACAAGGCGACCAGCAACGTGTGCACGGCGCAGGTGCTGCTCGCGGTCATGGCCGGCATGTACGCAGTGTATCACGGTCCTTCCGGTCTTCGCCGGATCGCCGAGCGGGTCCACACCCGCACCGTGCTCCTGGCTAACGCCCTGCACCGACTGCGATATAAGGTGGTCCACGAGGCCTACTTCGACACCATCTGCGTCGAGGTCGAGGGGTGGGCGCTGCCCCGGCTGCTGGACGCCGCGCGAGTGCGCAACATCAACCTCCGGCCGCTCTCGGCAACCCGGCTGTGCATCGCCCTGGACGAGACGGTGACCCTGGGCGATCTGGCCGATCTCATTTCGATCTTTTCGCTGAACGAAGCGCTCCCTTTCATGCTGGACGACATTGGCGTGAAAAGCGAGCGTGCCATCCCGTCCAAACTGGCGCGCACTACTGCGTTCATGGAGCACCCGGTATTTCACCGGCATCACTCGGAAACCGAGATGCTGCGCTACATCAAGCGGCTGGAATCCCGCGACCTGTCGCTCACCTCGGCGATGATTCCGCTCGGTTCCTGCACCTTGAAACTGAACGCCACGACCGAGATGATGCCGGTGAGCTGGCGGGAGTTCAACCGGCTGCACCCGTTCGCCCCGCGCGACCAGACGGCCGGATACCAGCTGCTCTTCAGCCAGCTGGAGTATCAGCTGGCCGAGATCACCGGCTTCGCCGCCGTCTCGCTGCAGCCGAACGCGGGGTCGCAGGGTGAGTATGCCGGACTCCTGGTTATCCGGGCCTACCATCGCTCCCGGGGCGACGCCCACCGGACCACGTGCCTGATTCCCCAGTCCGCTCATGGTACCAACCCGGCGAGCGCCGTGATGGCGGGCATGCAGGTCGTCCCGATCAGGAGCGACTCGCGGGGCAACATCGACCTGGACGATCTCAGGACCAAGGCGAAGACCCATCGGGACAGCCTCGCAGCCCTGATGATCACGTATCCCTCGACCCACGGCGTCTTCGAGGGGTCGGTGAAGGAGATCTGCCGGATCGTGCACGAGCACGGTGGCCAGGTCTACATGGATGGCGCCAACATGAACGCCCAGGTCGGGCTCTGCCGTCCGGGTGACATCGGGGCCGACGTCTGCCACCTGAACCTGCACAAGACCTTCTGTATTCCTCACGGGGGCGGCGGCCCGGGAATGGGGCCGATCGGCGTGGCACCGCACCTGGCTCCCTTCCTGCCGGGCCATCCGGTCTTGGATCTGCATCATCCCTTGGCGTGCGGTACCATCTCCTCGGCACCCTGGGGGAGTGCGGCCATCCTGCCGATCTCCTGGGCCTACATCGCGCTGATGGGTTACGACGGGTTGACCGAGGCAACCCGAATCGCCATCCTCAGCGCCAATTACGTGGCCCGTCGGCTGGCCGACCATTACCCGCTGCTGTATACCGGCCAGAACGGGCTGGTGGCGCACGAGTGCATCATCGATACCCGGCCCTTCAAGAACTCCGCTGGAGTCGAGGTGGAAGACATCGCGAAGCGGATCATCGACTACGGTTTCCACCCGCCGACAGTCTCGTTTCCGGTTGCGGGCACGCTCATGATCGAGCCCACCGAGAGCGAATCGAAGGAAGAGCTGGACCGCTTCTGCGACGCGATGATCGCCATTCGGGAAGAGATCAGGGAGGTCGAGGAAGGCCGCGCGGACCGGAAGAACAATCTCCTGACCAACGCTCCACACACCCTGGAGCAGGTCATCTCCGACGCCTGGGACCGTCCCTATCCCCGGGAGCGGGCCGCCTACCCGACGCGGGCCGTGCGCGCGTACAAGGTGTGGCCGACGGTAGGCCGGATCGACAGCGCCTTCGGCGATCGGAACCTGATGTGCAGCTGTCCGCCGGTGGAGGCCTATGGATGACGTAGCGGGGCCGCGGGGCAGCGGGGCAGACTCCCAGGTGGCCTCGCTTTGTTATCCCGATCGGGCTGAGGATAACGGCGTTGCACGGCTGCCCCGTCCAGCTGCCCCGCCGTCAGTCTGGCAGCTCTGGCTGGACGAGACCCCCCGCCCCGGATGGGCCAACATGGGCATCGACCATGCCCTGCTCGAACGGGCCCAGCACCACGGCGAGAGCTGGCTCAGACTGTACCAGTGGGGCCCTCACTGCCTCTCGTTCGGCCGCCATGAGCCCGCTTCCCGGCGATACGATTCACAACGGATCAGGGAGCTCGGCCTCGACACCGTGCGTCGACCCACCGGCGGCCGGGCCGTGTGGCATGCGGAGGAGCTTACCTACGCCGTCGCGGCGCCGAGTGCGCGCTTTGGCTCACTTCCTGCAGCATACCTCGAGATCCATGGTATGCTCGCCGATGCGCTCCGGGAAATTGGAGTCCGAGCGTCTCTCGCGCCACCCATCCAGACGCCCGCCCTCGATGCAGGGCCCTGCTTCTGTCAACCGGCAGGGGGGGAAATCATGATTGGGGGACGGAAAGTGGTCGGCAGTGCCCAGCTCCGGCAGGGAGGAGCCCTGTTACAGCACGGCTCTATCCTGCTGCAGGACAACCAGAGCGTCGTGCTCGGCCTCACGCGAGGTGCCATCATCGCCCGGTCTCCGCAACGATTCGATGACGCCCCGAAAAGGGGGGAGCCGCTCCACCGCCGCGAGCTGGCCGGAGCGATTACTCGAGCCGCGGGAATCCGGTGGCCGGGCGAGTGGAATCGCGAGCCCGATCTCGAGCCGCCGCTGGACAGCGCCGCGTCGCTCTTCCCTCACTACCGCTCTGTCGAGTGGACGTGGGCGCGGTGAACGCCGGGAAGCGGTGGAGGTGCCGGCTCGCCTTCATCGCCGTCCTCGCAGTCTGGGGCAGCGCCCGGGCCGGCGCCCAGGCCGAGTCCGCAGCCGCCACATCCACCGGCATTGTCATCGTCACGGGCCAACAGGCTACCACTCCAGTCCCCACCTTGATGGAGGGGGCGGCGAATAGTGTAGGCAACCAGGATGTCGCCGACCAACTGTTCCTCCGGCTGGCGGAATTGGGGCCCAAGCTGGTTACTGTTGGCGAACGCGATTTCGTACCAGCGCTGGCGCGCTCCTGGACCCGCCGCGATTCCACCACACTGATATTCGAGCTCGACCCTCGAGCCCGTTGGCATGATGGAGCTCCAGTTACCGCCCGGGACGTCGTCTTCACCTTCAAGCGCGCGAAAAATCCGGACCTTGCACCCCGGGTGTCGGAGCTACTCCGCCAGATTACCTCGGTGACGGCAGAGGGGAAGGGCCGGGTGGTGTTCCGCTTTGCCCGGCCCTACGCGGAGCAGTTCTACGATGCCACTTATCACGTGGCCCCGATTCCGGCCCATCTGCTGGAATCCATTCCGCCCGATTCGGTGAGCCGGTCGAGTTTCGTGGCCAGCCCGGTGGGCAGCGGGCCGTACCGGTGGGTGCGCAGCGTGCCGGGTCAATTTGTGGAGCTCTCGGCAGTTCCCGGTTTTTTCCTCGGGAAGCCCAAGATCGAGCGGGTGATCCTTCGCACCGCCGTCGAGCCGTCGGCCCGGCTCAACCTGCTGCTCAGCGGCCAGGCCGACGCCATGGATATCATTCCACCGCCGTCCGTCGCTCAGGTGGCGTCCGATACAACGCTCCGTCTCATCGCCGTGCCCTCCTCGACAATGGGATATCTCCTCTTCAACCAGCACGACCCCAAGAACCGGGCACGGCCCCACCCGATCCTGGCGGATAACCGGGTACGCCGGGCAATCACCCTCGGGCTCGACCGGGGCCAACTGGTCCAGGCGGTATTTGGTTCCCATGGCATGGTGCCTTACGGCCCCGTGTCTCAGATGCTCTGGATCCGTCACCGGTCACCCAGCGCGGCCCGCCCCAACGTCAGCGAGGCGCGACGGCTCCTGGCCGCAACCGGCTGGGGCGACTCCGACGCCGATGGGACGCTCGACCGCGAGGGCCGGCCGCTGCGGCTGGTGCTCTCCGTCCCCAATAGCAGCGGGATCCGGCGACAGATGGCTCTGCTGATCCAGGAGCAGCTTCGCCGGATCGGCGTCCAGATCGAGATCCAGCAGCTCGAGGTGCAGATCTACCTCGAGCGTCGCACGGCGGGAGACTTTGATGTTGATTTCTCGTCGGTGAGCCAGGACCCCTCTCCCTCCGGCCTGACCCAGGGCTGGGCCTGCACCGGAGGCAACAACGTCTCGGGATACTGCGATCGTGGTGTGGATTCGCTGATGGATCAGGCGGTTCGCGGTCGGGGAGATCCGGGTGAAACGTGGATCGAAGCGCTCAGAAAGATCGAAGAGGACGCGGCCGCAACATTCCTGTACGCGCCTGCATTCATGTACGCGGTGAACCGCCGATTCAGAGGCGTGACGATCACTCCGCACTCCACCTGGCTGTCACTGCGAAAGTGGTCGGTGAGTCCGGTCCCGGTAGCCGGCCGGAGCAAGTAGGGTGGGCAGGTGGTTGCTCCGGCGGGCGCTTCAGGCGGTCGCCACCCTGGCGATTGCCATCATCCTGCTCTTCGTCCTGATGCGCGCCGCTCCCGGAGACCCGTTGTTCCGGCTGAGCGCAGACCGGCCGATCTCGCAGAAGGAAATTGAAGTCCTTCGCGCTCGCTACGGATTGGATCAGCCGATCGGCAGACAGCTGCTCGCCTTCGCCGGCGGGCTTGCTCGGGGCGATCTCGGCGTCTCCATCGAGTATGGCCGGCCGGTCACCGCATTGCTGGCCGAGCGGCTGCCGGCCACCATCCTCCTGGGCGGCAGCGTCCTCCTGCTCAACTTTACCGTAGGACTCTGGCTCGGCGTCCGGCAAGCCGTGCGCCGTGGCGCAAGAGAAGACTGGTGGCTCACGACGCTCTCGCTCACCGGCTATGCGATGCCCTCCTTCTGGCTCGGTCTCGTGCTCGCCTGGCTGGTTGGCGTCGAGTGGCGGCTGTTACCGGCAGCGGGGATGCAGGACCCGCTGCTGAGCTCCGATGCCGGCGTCCTGGCACGAGCGGGCGATGTGCTCCGGCATCTCGTGCTGCCGGTCCTCACGCTCTCGGTGGTAAGCATCGCGGTCACGATGCGCTACCAGCGAGCGGCGATGCTCGAGGTGCTGCACCTTCCTTATATAGTCACGGCGCGAGCCAAGGGATTGCCGGAGCGGCTGGTCACCTGGCGGCACGCCTGGCGCAACGCGCTCTTCCCAGTCATCACCCTCTTCGGTCTCTGGCTCCCGATCCTGGTGACCGGATCAGTGTTCGTCGAAGCAGTGTTTGCCTGGCCGGGATTGGGGTCGCTGGCTGCGGGCGCGGTTGGCAGTCGAGACTATCCCCTGCTGATGGGTGCCTCGATCCTGGTGGCGGCCCTGGTCGTTGCCGGCGGCTTTCTGACCGACGTGGCGTACGCGCTGCTGGATCCACGGGTGCGAATCGGGTGACGGCGATTCTCGAGCTCCTGCGAAAGGCCTGGCGGAATCCGCGAGGCCGCACCGGTGCCCTGGTGTTGCTCATCATCGCGGTAACTGCCCTCGTTGGCCCCTGGCTGCTCCCCGATCCGCTGGCCCAGCCCGACATACTTGCTGGAGGCCTTCCACCGGGACTGGGCCACCCGTTCGGCACCGATCAGCTCAGCCGCGATGTGCTGGCCCGGGTGGTGACGGGCGCCCGCATCTCCCTGGGCGTGTCGGTCCTTGCCGTCGCGCTCTCCGTGACCCTTGGCGCCACCGTGGGCATCGTGTCCGGGTATTGGGGTGGGGCGATCGATGCGGCCCTCATGCGTTTGGTGGACGGCGCGCTCGCCATTCCGCGCCTCTTTATTCTCCTGTTGGTGCTGGCGGTGTGGGAGCGGGTGCCGGTGCTGGCGCTAATCCTGATCATCGGGGCGACGGGATGGTTTGCCACCAGCAGACTGGTTCGGGGCGAAGTCCTCCGAATACGGGAGGAGGGTTACGTCCAGGCCGCCGAGGCTCTCGGTGCCCGGCGGCGGCGGATTATCTTTAGGCACCTGCTCCCGAACTCGCTCGGACCACTGCTGGTGGCCGCGACACTGGGCGTTGGTGACGTGATCCTGCTCGAGGCCGGTCTCTCCTTTCTCGGGCTCGGCATCCAGCCGCCCACCCCTTCCTGGGGGAGCATGATCCTGGACTCCCGGGAGGTGATGGTGAACGCACCCTGGACCGGCATCTTCCCGGGGCTCGCGATCGTGATCACCGTACTCTCCGCTAACCTGTTCGGCGACGCCTTGCGCGACGCCGTCGATCCCCGAAGCGCATGACCAGAGTGCTCGAGGTAACCAACCTGCGGGTGTCGTTCCCCGGTGCCGGCCACAGCCGGTTCTATCCGGTGGACGGAGTCAGCTTCACGCTGGAGCGGGGCGAGATGCTGGCGCTGGTGGGCGAGTCCGGCTGCGGCAAGAGCCTCACCAGCCTCGCGCTGCTTCAGCTCATTCCTCCTCCCGGGCGTATCGAATCCGGCAGCGTCATCCGGCTGGGCGACACTGATGTGCTGGCACTTAAGGGTGAGGCGCTGCGCAGAATCCGGGGGCGGCGGATCGGGATGATCTTTCAGGATCCGATGACCAGCCTCAACCCGGTGTTCACCGTGGGTGCCCAGATCGTCGAGGGGATCCACGCGCACTTCAAGGTGTCCTCGGCGGAGGCTCGGCAGCGAGCCCTCCACCTGCTGCAGGAGGTGGGCATCCCCGACCCGGCGGAACGCCTCAAGGCCTATCCCCATCAGCTCAGCGGAGGCATGCGCCAGCGGGTAATGATCGCGGTCGCGTTAGCGGCCGAACCGGAGATCCTGGTGGCCGACGAGCCGACCACGGCGCTCGATGTTACGGTGCAGGCCCAGATCCTCGAAGTGCTCGACAGTCTGAGGGCCAGGCGCGGCATGGCGGTGCTTCTGATTACGCATGACCTCGGCATCGTCGCCGGCCGGGCGGACCGGGTGGCGGTGATGTACGCCGGCCAGATCGTCGAGGAAGCAGCCACGCCCCGGTTGTTCGCCAGTCCCTCCCATCCGTACACCCAGGGATTATTCGCTTCGGTCCCGCGGATCACCGGCCCGCTCAAGCGGCTCAACCCGATTCGGGGCAGCGTGCCGGCTCCTGCCGCCTGGCCGACTGGATGCCGCTTTCGTCCCCGCTGTCCCCAGGCGTTCGACCGGAGTGAGATCGAGCCGCCGCTCCTTCCGGTCGAGCCGGAGCACCGGATGCGTTGCTGGCTGGCGGACGAGCCGGGAAGAAAGTTGGCTGCAGATGAACGCAGATAAACCCAGCCCGCTGCTGTCAGTTCGCGATCTGGTGAAGCACTACACCGCCGGCGGCCTATTCGGCCGGGCCACACCGCCGGTGCGCGCCGTTGACGGCGTGTCGTTCGAGGTCGCCCGCGGGGAGACGCTGGCGCTGGTGGGCGAGTCGGGCTGCGGGAAGTCATCCGTGGGACGCACGATCCTCCGGCTCCAGGAGCCCACGAGCGGCAAGGCGTTCTACGAGGGGGAGGACCTGTTCGCCCTGGATCGGACCGCGCTGCGCCAACTCCGGCGTCGGATGCAGATCATCTTCCAGGACCCATACAGCTCGCTCAATCCACGAATGACGGTGGGGGCAGCGATCGCCGAGGGGATCGAGATTCATCGTCTGGCCCCCCGGGCAGAGACTCCGGGGCGGGTGGCAGCGTTGCTGGAGGAAGTCGGCCTCGATCCAACCTATGCCGGCCGCTATCCGCACGAGTTCTCCGGAGGTCAACGCCAACGGATCGGCATCGCGCGAGCACTCGCGGTGCAGCCCTCGTTCATCGTTTGCGACGAGCCGGTCTCCGCGCTGGACGTCTCGGTGCAGGCACAGGTGCTCAACCTCCTGTCCGATCTCCAGCGTCAGCGGGGTCTCTCCTATCTGTTCATTGCGCATGATCTGGCGGTCGTCCGGCAGATCGCGCATCGGATCGCCGTGATGTATCTGGGCCGGATCGTGGAGGAAGGGCCGACCGATCAGCTTCTGGCCAATCCGCGGCATCCCTATACCGTGGCTTTGCTCTCGGCCGTACCGGAGCCCGACCCCACCGCCCGCCGGGCGCGGATCGTGCTGAGTGGAGATCTCCCGAGCCCCTCGAGCCCGCCGCCTGGGTGCCACTTTCACACCCGCTGTTTTCACCCCAGGAAGAGCGAACGGTGCCGCACCGAAGTACCCCTTCTGCGGCCGGTTGGCGCCACGGCGGCAGCATGCCATTACGCGGAGAGCACACCCAGACCCGCGGAGGTCAGCGTCGCCTAGATGTAGTGACCGCAGTCACGGATTGTCTCCCCCTCGTCCTCCAGTATTCTCCGGCCAAGACGTCACAAGCAGCCACGAACCGCGAAAGAGCGCGTAAACACCATACAGGGGGAACCGGCACATGACCGACAAGAAAGATCTGGCCACCGAGGGGACCGAAGATCGCCTCAAGGGTGGGGCCAAGCAGGCCGAAGGCAGAGTTCGTAATGCGGTTGGCGGCCTCACCGGCAACACCAGCGAGCAGGCGAAGGGCAAGGGACAGGAGATCAAGGGCAAGGTGCAGGATGCGGTCGGCAAGGCCAAGCAGCGGCTGGATCCGAACCCCGGGGTGGATGACGAATAAGGGCAGCGGGGCGGCGGGGCAGAAAATCTCATACCAGAAAGCATGAGGGCCGGAGCTCATCCGAGTTCCGGCCCTTTCGCCTGATCAACCGACAGCAGGCTGGCCCCGCTGCCCCGCTTTATCCCCCCGCGAGCTCGGCCTTGAGCCGGCGCAACGCCTGGCTCCGGATCTGGGACACCCGCGATTCGCTCACGTGCAACACCTCGCCAACCTGCCGCAGGTTGAGCTCCTCGTAGTAATAGAGGGCCAGCACTTTGCGCTGCTGTTCCGGCAGGCGGGAGACCAGCTCGCGCAGATGGGCGACATGTTCGGAGTCAACCAGCTGCTCCGAAGCGAGGGTCATGGAGGTGTCCGGATGGTTCTCGGCGTCGCGCGAGGCCCGTTGTCCCTTGGAGTTCGCCGGGACGTCGGTCTCGCAGTGGATCCCAACCGCGTCCTTCCACTTCCAGAACGTTTCCATGTCGATCTCGAGCCGCTCCGCGATCTCCTTCGGTGCCGGCGCGCGGCCCAGCTCGCCCTCGAGCGATGCCGCGACGCTCTCGATCTTGCGGCGTTTCATGCGGACCGACCGGGGAGTCGAGTCACGGCTTCGAAGATCGTCGAGAATGGCACCGCGAATACGAAGGACGGCGTAGGTGCTGAACGCGAGCCCGCGAGACAGGTCGAAGCTATCCAGCGCCTTCATCAGACCGATCGCGCCGGCGCTTACCAGCTCGCCGAGCTCGATCGAGGGAATCCGGCTGGAGACCTCCCGGGCGACGTGATGCACCAGGCCCAGATGTCGCGAGAGCAGTTGAGCCCGCGCTTCGGGGTCACCGGCGGAGCGGTACCGCGCCCAGAGAACGTCGATCCTTGCCTCGGCCTCCGGCATGGGAACGGCGGTCAAGCCCGGTTCCTGTGGTGCGTCACGCAAGGCAGCATCTCGTATCCGTCATGGAGTGTCTTTGGAGTGCGGAGTTCGGGACCTCCGGGATCTTCGGATGGAGTCAGGGCAACCGCTGTACCAGTTCGGAAGGAAAGAATTGTGCCCGCACTGCAGAATCTTGCGCAGCCTTTCGATCTTAGTGTGACTTATTGACTTAGACCACTTGGTGAGGGACTGGCTTGGCGCCGGGATTTCGGCCCGATTTTCGGGAGGGTAGGCCGTCCGGCCGGATCGCGGCTGAAACGGCCAAGGTTGTCGGCAAGTTGCAGGGCTTCAGCTGGCGGCACGTACCTGCGAGCCATCGAGACCCGGCTCTTTTCCGCGCCCTTCATCCACAAATACCAGGGCACGGCCCCCCTCAACCAGGGCCCCAAGCCCCCGGTGAACCTCAGGGGCGAGCACGGTGCCGATCAGGCCAAGCATCTTTTCCACCGCCAGCTCCGGCGTCAACTGGTCGCGGTAGGGTCGTGCCGTGGTAAATGCGTCGTAGAGCTCTGCCGCCGCGATGAGCCGGGCACCCCAGGGGATCGCCTCGCCCACCAATCCATCAGGGTATCCCCTTCCGTCCCAGCGCTCGTGGTGAGCCCGCACGAAGGCGCCGACCGGCCCCAGATGCGGCAGCGGGGCCAGGATCTCGGCGCCGACGATCACGTGGCGCTTGATCAGCTCGTGCTCCTCGGGATTGAGCTGTCCCTCTTTGCCCATGATGCCTTCGGGCACCACGATCATCCCGATGTCGTGCAGGAGGCCCGCGCGCCGGACGCTCTCCACCTCTTCGTCCGTGCGTCCGAGCTCGGAGGCGATCGAGGCCGCAAGCTGGGCCACCCGGAGGGAGTGGCCCACGAACCAGATGTCTCTCGCTTCCACAACGCAGACCAGCGCCTCCAGGGTCGCGACGGTCAGGCCCTCCACCTTCGCCCGTTCGCGGGAGAGCTCGGCCCCGAGGTTGACCAGCTCCTCCTTGAGCAGACGAGCCGCGCTACGCTCGTGGATCCGCTCGATGCGACGGCGTAGCGCTCGCTGAAGCGCGGCCTCCACGCTCGGCAGGTCGAGAGGCTTCGGCAGA
The DNA here is from genome assembly GCA_963742755.1 of uncultured Gemmatimonadales bacterium. Lineage (GTDB taxonomy): Bacteria > Gemmatimonadota > Gemmatimonadetes > Gemmatimonadales > GWC2-71-9 > CAVVWJ01. The sequence goes on along the minus strand of CAVUMU010000004.1, from coordinate 16,985 downwards.
TAGTCCATCGCGCCGTACTGGAGATAGCGCACCGCGTCGGCCACATCCGGACGCGAGCTCAGCACCAGGACCGCCAGGTTGGGGTCCCGCGCAAGGGCCCGAGACAGGATCTCACCGCCTCCGCCCCCGAACAGCCGGGCCTCGGCGATCATACAGCCGATCTTCTGGCGGGCCAGGATGCCGAGGGCGTCCTCGCCTGAGGCGCAGGTCAGTACTTCGAACCCCCGCAGTGTCAGGTGCGCCTCCAAGGTGGCCCGCGCCTCCGGCGCGTCGTCGACCAGCAGCACCCGATCCGGCACTACAACGCTCAGCATGGATTTCCTCGACCAGGTTACCGCAAGGGGGGCCGGGCGGCTGTCGCTACCCCGGAGAAACTCATAGGAAGGATCGGATGAACCATGCCCTAACTTGATGGGGGTGGCCCGCCCCGGGATCTCTGGTTAATATCTTCGGAGCGCGTGGCGGTTGCGCTGTTCCACCGGCAGTGAGAAATACTGCAGTCGCGTAAAGGTTCGGCGGCGGCAGGCCGACAACTCTTCCTGTAGCGCTTCATAATAGACCGGGTGACGCTGAAGCCGAAAGCTTCGACGTCGCGCGCCCGAACTCGGAAAGGTCGAGCGTGCCGAATTCTGAAGGAAACAGCGGTACTACGACGCTCGAGCCCGGCCGGCTGCGAGTGCTTCGGCATCGCCTGGAGAGCAAGTTCTACGACGAGGGTCCTGCCCTCGACCGTATTGCCGCCGGCGTACTTGCCGATTTGGAAGACCTCGACGAAAGCTCCGCAGCGCTTCCTCATTAGATTGTCGGCGTTTCATGGACCGGCAGCTCATTTCCAGCGGTGCTCCATGGGAGTCGATTGTCGGCTATTCCCGCGCGGTACGGGTAGGAAACCGTGTGCACGTCTCCGGCACCACCGCCACCGGTGCTGACGGCAGTATCGTCGGTCCCGGGGACCCCTACGCGCAGACAGTTCAAGCCCTCAAGAACATCGACGCTGCCCTTCGTGCCGCCGGTGCTTCGATGTCCCACGTCGTGCGCACCCGTATGTTCGTGACCAACATCGAGCAATGGGGTGAGATCGGGCGGGCCCATGGAGAGGTCTTCGGCACCATCCGGCCCGCAGCCACGATGGTCGAGGTCAACCGGCTGATCTCCCCGGAGATGCTGATCGAAATCGAGGCGGAAGCGGTCCTGCCATGAGCGGCACGCAGCGGTTCAGCCAGATCGATGCCTTCACCGACCGCCCCTTCGCCGGCAACCCAGCCGCCGTGTGCCTGCTCCCTGCCCCGCGTGACGCAGGGTGGATGCAGCAGGTGGCTTCAGAGATGAACCTGGCAGAGACGGCCTTCCTGGTGCGCCGGGCGAAGGGTTACGACCTCCGGTGGTTCACCCCGGCGGCCGAGGTGGACCTCTGCGGGCATGCGACGCTGGCCAGCGCCCACCTGCTCTGGGAGGAGGGACACCTGGAGCAAGCTGCGGTTGCCTCCTTCCATACCCGCAGCGGGGTGCTCACCGCCAAGCGGCAGGGCGACATGATCTGGCTGGACTTCCCCGCCACGCCGGTGCGGCCGGCAACCATGCTGCCCGATCTCGAGCGCGCCATCGGAGCGTCGATTAAGTACCTCGGCCGGACAGCCTTCGATTATTTCATGGAGATCGAGTCGGAAGCCAAGGTGCGAGCCTTGGTCCCCGACCTGACGCTGCTGGGCCGCCTGCCAGTTCGCGGAGTGGTGGTCACTGCCAGCTCGGCCGACGGCCGGCACGACTTCGTCTCCCGATTCTTCGCGCCCAGTCAGGGAATACCGGAGGATCCGGTCACCGGGTCAGCGCATTGCGGCCTGGGACCGTTCTGGGCCGCCCGCCTGGGGACCAACGAGCTGGCGGGCTACCAGGCGTCAGCTCGCGGAGGCACCGTACTGGTGCGGGTACTGGGCGACCGGGTACATCTTGGAGGCCAGGCTGTCACCGTGCTCCGAGGCGAGCTGCTGCACTGAACCCCATGGATCCCCACGAGGCGTTGCAGACACTCGACCTTCGAGTCGGCCGCATCCTCCGGGCCGAATCCAATACCCGAGCGCGAAAGGCATCCTACAAGCTCTGGATCGATTTCGGCCCTCTGGGCGAGAAGACCTCGAGTGCGCAGCTGACCGCGCGTTACCAGGCCGACCAGCTGATTGGCAGACTAGTCGTGGCGGCTGTGAATCTTGGGGTGCGGAATATCGCCGGTTTTCAGTCCGAGGTGCTGGTGCTCGGCGTGCCCGGCGCGGCAGGTGAGACCGTGCTACTCGCGGTGGAGCGGGAGGTGCCGCTGGGCGGGAAGGTCTACTAAGGTTAGATCCTTCGCTTCGCTCAGGGTGACAACCTTCTTCCTTCTCACTTCTCACCTCGTACCGTCACTGCCGAATCGGTCGGCGCAGGGCGCACCACCAGGCCGGTCACCTCACCATCGCGGGCCAGGCTCCATTCGATCAGCATGGGATGCTGCGCCTTATTGAAGGACGCTGCACGAGTGTAGACCAGGAACGGATCCGCCTCCATTACGCGTTCATCCACGACCCTGCGCTCGGTCCCGAGGCGGTTGAATGCCCGACCGGCGAAGCTGGCCAGCTCACCCACGCTGCCGAAGGTTTGCCGCATCTCAGGAGAGAAACGGTCCCACAGCTTGTTGTACTCGCTACCGTAGAGCCAGGAGGTGTAGAGCCGGCCCTGCTGGACGAATTGGCCGTCAGGCTGCTTTTTAGGAGGAGCACAGGCCAGCGCCAGGATCGCGATCGCCACGAACCATCGGGATGCAGCCATATCTCTTCCTCGGTATGCCTTGCGCCTGACTGCCAACATCGGAGCGTGCATGCGGGTCTACATCTCAGTCGATATGGAGGGAGTAGCCGGAGTAGCCCACGAAGACCAGACCGATCCGATCGAGCCCCGCCATGCCGGAGAGTATAACAGGTTTCGCCGGCTGATGACCAACGAAGCCAATGCTGCAATCGCTGGCGCGCTCGAGGCCGGTGCAAAAGCCGTCCTCGTGAACGACAGTCACTGGCTCATGCGCAATCTTCTTGCCGAAGAGCTCAGCCCGGCAGCGGAGCTGCTGAGCGGCGGTCCCAAGCGGCTATCGATGGTCGAAGGCATCGATGGCGGCTTCGATGCAGCAATGTTCATCGGGTATCATGCCCGAGCGGGCACGCGGAATGCCACGATCGATCACACATATACCAGCCGGGTGTATGAGGCTCGTCTCAACGGCGAGCCGGTTGGTGAGCTGGCCCTGAATGCCGCGATGGCGGGTGTCCATGGAGTACCCGTGGCGCTGGTGAGCGGCGACCAGGCGCTGGCCGCCGAGGCGCGGGCGCTGTTGGGCGACGGGATCGAGACCGTGATAGTGAAGCAGGCCCTGGGCCGGTTCGCAACCCGAAGCGTGGCACCGTCCGTCGCATGCGAGCGCATTCGTGCAGCCGCGGCGTCGGCCCTGCGCCGGAAACACAAGCTGCTGAAGATCGCGCCGCCAATACGGCTGGAGGTGGATTTCGCGCTGACCCAGATGGCGGACATGGCGGAGCTGGTACCAGGATCGGCACGGACGGGAGGGCGGACGGTCGAGTACGGTGGGGATGACTACCGCGAGGTGTTCCGAGCCTGGCGCGCAATGTATAATTTGGCCTCCGTGGAGTAGGGAAATGTACCGCGTACGTCGGCAAGACCTTCCCTTCGGGGGCAGCTCGCACCGCTTCGTTGGAGCCGAGAATGGTGACATCAACGTCTCCGTCCTCCTGCGCAGCGCCCTCCGCGGGCGCGGTCCCGGACCACATCGTCATCCGGGCGATGAGATTCAGTTCGTGCGGGAAGGCAGAGGCTTCTGGATCGTCAATGGGGAGGAATTTGACGCCGGAGCCGGGATAGTCCGGTCATCAAGGCGGGGGAGATCCATGGCTTCCGCTGCATGGGCGACGCTCCCCTGGTCCAGGTCGATGTCCATCTCCGCCCGCGCTCCGTTGTCCTCCATCAGGGGAGCCCGGAGTCTACCCCGCGCCAATCATCAACTGGAATCCAAATCGCGGAGACAGGAGCGCAGATGATCGAGAGCCGAAGGCGCTTTGCCAGTGCCGCTCCGGCAGCACTCTTGCTGCTGGCCGCCTGCCCATCGCCCCAGCAGCAGCCAGGGCAGGAGATCACGGGCCGTGAATGGGTACTGGTCACGATTGGGGATCAGTCGTCGCCTGCGGGGCGTGGCAACCAGCCCGCCAGCCTGCGGCTCGACGTAAAGGACTCCCATGCCGCCGGCTTTGCCGGCTGCAATCACTTTCGTGCGAGCTACACGCTGGCGGGCGACAGCCTCCGCTTTGGACCGGCCCTGGCCACCAAAATGGCCTGCGCCCTTGGGGATGACCTGGAACGCAGCTTCCTGGCTGTCTTGCCGCTGGTGACGACCTATGAGGCGGCAGACTCAGCCTTGATTCTCAAGGGTGCCGGTGGGCCACTCGCCCGATTCCAGGCCCGCTAGCCTCGCGCTCGGAAATACATGTCAGCTCGACGGGTAGGCTCTGTTGTAGCCGGCTTGTTCCTGGTGCTCGGCCTCGTCGTTGCGCACGGCTGGCGCCAACAGCAGCAGATGCGTGCCCTGACCGCGGACATCCGGGGGACCTACAACCTACCGGCAAAGGACGCACTCCTCCCGATCTCCACCCTGGTGGAGATTTTTCCCGACGGGTTGTCGCGCGAGCAGGTCGTGCGCCGGCTACAGCCGCTCCGGGATCGCGTGGTCAAGGAACGCTGGGTTGCAGGCGAGGACGTCGGGAAAAATCCGTTTCAGGCTCACCTCATCGAGCTGAGGGTCGGACGCAGCGGCACCTATCCGGTGGCCTTCCTGTATCGCAACGGTAGTCTATTCGATATCGACTCGCCCGAGTATCTCGGCCGCATTGCGGATCTGCCAGCTGGCTCGCAGCAGGTATGGGTCGGCACTGGCATCCCGTAGCACCCGGGCAGGAGTCGCCCACGACCCGATGAGCACTTCATGATCCCCTTCGTTCGATCCGGGCATCACCTGGCGACCTTGCTGCTTGTGGGTGCGTCTGCCCGGGGACTGTCCGCGCAGACACCCGGCGCACGGCCGAGCGACCCGGTCGCGGTTCCAGCGCTCGACCCCAGGCGCTTCGAGGCAGAAATCGAGGCGCTCGAGGCGGGCGACCGCGCCAGTCCGCCGTGGCCGGGCAGCGTCGTCTTCGTCGGCAGTTCGTCGATCAAGAACTGGACCGACCTGGCAGCCAGTTTCCCCGGTGTGCCGGTCCTGAATCGGGGCTTCGGCGGGTCCACCATGGCCGATGTCGTGTATTACATGCGCCGGATAGTGCTCCCCTATCGGCCTCGCCTCGTTGTGCTGTACGCCGGTGATAACGACTTGGCGGAGGGGCGTTCGCCCGAGCGTGTGCTGGCTGACTACCGGGCGTTTGTCGCCCAGTTACGGCACGCCTTGCCCGCAACCCGGGTGGTATTCGTGTCGATCAAGCCAAGTCCCACGCGCCGTGCCTTCATCGAACCGATGCGCGAAACCAATCGGCGAATCCGCGCGGTCATCGCGCACGACAGCCTTCAAACCTACGTGGACGTGTTCACCTCTATGCTCGATGCCACGGGCCAGCCGCGGCCGGCCCTGTTCCAGGCGGATAGTCTTCACATGACGCAGGCCGGCTACCGGCTCTGGCGGGCACTCCTCGCGCCGGTGGTGCGCTGAGGCGATGGCCAGACAGCCAGTAGCGCTGGCCTGGAGCGGCGGCAAAGACAGCAGTCTCGCGCTTGCCGCCCTGCGGGCCGATCCGACGGCGGAGGTCGTGGCTTTGGTCACCACGATCACCCGCGATTTTGACCGGATCAGCATGCACGGGGTCCGCCGCAGCGTGCTCGAGGCGCAGGTCGCCGCCCTTGACCTCCCGCTGATCGAGGCCATTATCCCCGCGGCCGCGAGCAACGCGATCTATGAGGAAGCGTTCGCCGCTGCCCTATCTCTGGCCAGCCGGCGGTATCCGGGCCTGCAGCACCTGGCATTCGGCGACCTGTTCCTGACGGAGGTCCGAGCCTATCGTGAGCGGCTGCTGCCGGCGATCGGCTGGGTGCCGCTTTTTCCACTCTGGGGAGTGGACACCGCCACCCTCGCGCACAGCTTCGTCACCGAAGGCTATCGCGCCGTGCTGACGTGCGTCGACACCACGCAGCTCGGCGCCGAGTTTGCCGGCCGGGAGTTTGATGCGGCGCTCCTCGCGGATCTGCCCCCGACGGTCGATCCCTGCGGGGAGCGCGGTGAGTTCCACACCTGCGTGTATGCCGGGCCCATTTTTCGGCGGCAGCTGGCCATCGAAACCGGGGCCCGCGTTCGCCGCGACGATCGCTTCCAATACTGTGACGTCACCCTGGTTGCCACGGAGGTCTCGGCTGTTTAGGACGCTGATTCCCGGGATCACGTTTCGAACGCTGACCGCATCAGACCTGCCCCTCCTGCACGAATGGCTTGTGCGGCCACACGTGGCGGAGTGGTGGGTCCCCACCCCATCGCTCACTGAGCTCGAACAGGAGTTCGGGCCGGTGATCAGCGGAGAGTCGACAACGCGAGCCTATCTCGTGCTCGGCGATGGGGTGCCAATCGGGTACGTCCAGTCTTATATCGCGAAGGATTCAGGCGAGGGATGGTGGCCTGGCGAGCAGGATCCTGGGGTACGGGGGATCGATCAATTCCTCGCGAACGAAGCACAGCTTGGGCGTGGAGTCGGCACCGCAATGGTCCGAGCCTTTGTGCAGCGCCTGTTTGCCGATCCCGCCGTCACTCGCATACAGACCGACCCCTCACCGGTAAACCTGCGCGCCATTCGGTGCTACGAAAAGGCCGGCTTTGACGCCTTGGGAGAGATGGATACCCCGGATGGCCGGGCGCTGCTCATGGTTTGTCAGCGGACCGTTTTCGAGCGCTTGTCGCCGGCGAAAGCTTAAGACGATGTCGAGGTGTGCGGCCATAAGCCTTTATGCGGCGGCTAGTTTGCGACAACAGCCACCCAGAGGTGATTCGGTGGCGCGTCACTTGGAGGTCCACCCCTGCTCGCTACTCGGACGAGCGAGAAGCGGGCTCCGGCGGCATCTTTCAAGGCTGCGTACCTTTGGGAGTGTCTCCGTACGTTCCTCCCTGTGGGCCGGCGTCGCAGTTATCCTGAGTTTGCGCCAGGCGTGCTGCGGTGCCGATGGCGCACCACACCGCTAGTGCCCCGCACCGGCTCGGGAGCAGGCTCAAGTGTGGATCGGGGATCGTGCGCTGAGGCGGCACTCGATCGCGATGGGAGCCGAATCCATCAACGGCGTGGCGTCCATTAGCACCCCCGGGGTGTGACAGTTATCGGGTTGTGGTACCTCGCGGAACCGTCGACTCATCCGACTCGGCAATTCAACCGCCGGCTTCTGAAAGAGCATCGGACCCGGTTTGGGGATCACGTTTGCGGCGGTGATAGCGATTTGTCGAGGCCTTGATGCGCGCCAGTTGGGAGAGGGGAAATGGTGGTGAGCGAGAAAACACCTAATTCACTTCCGGTTATCCGGGATGGGTATCCCTACGTCGGCGGGCATGACGCGGCGGCGGCACGACCGTCCATGTGCCCGTCGAGGACGTCGATACCCTCACTGCCCGAGCCCGGACTGCCGGGGCGACGGTGTTACGGGAACCGGCGGCGATTCGAGGCGGAACAACGGGAAAGGGTCGGTTCATGAGCTTGACGGTGCGGCAGTACCTCGATCTGGCAAAGGGCCAGACGATCCCACCCCTTGTGCTCGAGCTGATCCTGCGCTCGGGCAAATCCTTCTACATCAAGAACGTGTTTGCGGTCGACGACAAGGCGGAAATGGTGCCGCTCCGGGTCTGGGATCTGCGGGCGCTGACCCAGGCGGACCTGGATACGGTCCTGCGACGGCTGGGCGCCGTGCAGTCCCGGGATGAGCTGGAGAATATCGAGAAGCTCCACCCCAAGCTGGACCAGGGGAATCTGTGGGTTCTGCTTGCCGAAATCGAGGCCATCGTCGAATGGCATAGTGATCTCTGGCCCGGAGTCGACCGCCCCGAGGCGCGGCAGGTTGTCGTCGGCTTCCGGTCATGAATAGCGGCAGGGATGCGGAACTCGCCGGCATGTCTCGTGTCAGGCTCCGCCGGTCGAATTCTCCCCGCGGTACTGGAGGGCTCGCCGCGTGGATCTCGGTGGGGTTGCCTGGCGGAGGCTGGAGCGGTACGGCGCAAGGCGGATCATCGGCATGCGAGTCCTCCTGATTCACGGGCTGGGACGAACCCCGCTCTCGCTGCTGGGGCTGGCGCGCGATCTCCGGCGGGCCGGGCATGAGCCGCGGATGTGCGCGTATGTCGGCGCGCTCGAGTCCTATCGCGCCATCGCCGCACGGATTCGCCGGCGGCTCCAGGCAGTGGCCGCCACGGGCGCGCCCTACGCCGCCATCGGGCATTCATTGGGTGGGGTGATCCTTCGCAGCGCTCTGGCCGACTGGCCGACCGGGTTGCCGTTGCCGGGATGTGTCGTGATGCTTGGAACCCCCAACCAGCCACCCCGCCTCGCACGGCGCTTTCAGCATTGGCGACTGTATCGCTGGATCAATGGGGAGTCGGGCCAGCTACTCGCGCAACCCGAGTTCTTCGCGCGCCTGCCGATGCCCGCGGTTCCTTTCACGGTCATCGCGGGAACCAGGGGCTGGCTGAGGAGGATCAGTCTCTTCGACGGGGAGCCGAATGACGGCGTGGTCGCCGTCGCCGAGACCTGGCTGAGCCCACCCGCTCGAGTCTTCGAGCTGCCAGCCTCGCATACGTTCATGATGAATGACCAGCAGGTTCGGGCACTCGTACGTGAGGCTCTCGGGAAGGCTGCACCCTGAGCCCCACGGATACTGGTGACACCCCCGGGAACCCCGCAGCGGACTGGACGAGCACATGACCGAATCGCACCATGCCTGGCGGCTCACGCCCACCCACACGGCCGTTGCCGGCGCGTTGCTGCTCGGCGCGCTTCCCATGTGGACCCTGCCCCTCATGATTGCCGGCAACTGGGGGTTCCTGACGTACCTGGGCTTGTCGAATACCTACTACGCGGGTGCTCGGGCAGTCCTCGGCAGCACATTGTTTCCCGCGCAGGAATTCGGCATCGTACCTGACGGGGTCGCCGGCATCCTGCTGGCGGGGACATTCTATGCGGTGGTGGGAGCGGCAGTAGGCTGGGCAGTCGGTGCGGCGCTTACCCGCTCGCGCAGGACCGCCTGAACCGTGGGTTCAGCCAACAGGGAGAGTCGATAGCGATGGTCCCGGCCCGCGAAGCACTCGACCGCCTGCGAGAGGGCAATCACAGGTTCGTCTCTAACCGGGGCGGCGCCGACCCTTTCTCGAATCACCTCAGGCGGGCGGAACTGACGGCGGGCCAGCAACCGTTCGCGATCATCCTCGGCTGCTCCGATTCACGCGTTCCCGCCGAGATCGTGTTCGATCAGGGCCTGGGCGATCTGTTTGTCATTCGGGTTGCGGGGAACATCGTCGCTCCGTCCCAGATCGGGAGCGTCGAGTTCGCCGCCGCCCGCTACGACACCCGGCTGGTGGTGGTCCTGGGCCACTCACTCTGCGGGGCCATCGTAGCCACTCTGGAGGAGCTCCAGCGTCCGACCGCAAATCAGTCTCGTAACCTGCGCGCGATCGTAGACCGCGTGCGGCCGTCGGTGGAGGGGCTGCTGGCGACGGACCTCAGGCACGATATGAAGGCGTTGGTGATGCACGGAGTCCGGGCCAATATCCGGAGCTCAGTGAATCACCTCCGACATGGCTCGGAGGTGCTGGAGCAACTGATCCAGGGCGAAGGTCTGCGCGTCGTCGGTGCCGAGTATTCACTGGAAACCGGAGTCGTAGACTTCTTCGATAGTGTGGAGTAGATCGGCTGCCATCAACGGGTGGCCTGGAGGTAGAAATACCGGCCCACGCCGCCGACCACTGCTCTCGCGATCGTGATCAGACCCTCGCCGACCAGTAGCCCGGTCACAATTCCCGCCGCTCCGACGATCATCATGATCTCCCCTTGACGTTCGACCGGGAAATGCAAAGTGGTAGCCTGCCGGTCACCGGCAGGCTACCACCCGCACCATCAACCTGCAGCATCAACTACGGATTCGTAATCGTCGTGGCATTGAGGGTTACCGCGGTCTGTGCCAGCGCCCGGCCCAGCATGATGGAGCCAGTGTTGAAGGAGATCAGCGTCTGGGACAGAATGATTCCCTTGAAATTCGAGGTCGTTCCCAGCGTCGCCTGACCAGCCACCTGCCAGAAGACGTTCCTGGCCTGCGCACCGCCGGCCAGGGTGATGATGGCTCCGTTACCCACGGTGAGGTCCTGGGCGATCTGGAAAATCCAGACGGCATTGGCGCCGCCGGTCAGCGTGACAGCGATCGGGATCTCGACGCCGGTTCCCCATTTGTACAGGCCTGGCGTCAAGGTCAAACCATCAATGTTGCCGGCGCCCAGCTCGGTAAAGTCCGGCAGCACGCGGCCCGCGGCATCAGTGAATGCGGTTTCCATGTCGGCAACGGCGGTGGTCAGGCCGGCCGGAGTCGGCACATCATAGTCCGACGCCCGCAGCTGGCCATCCACGAGATCGGAGAGAGAGAAGGTGGTCGGAGGCGCCGACAGGTCGAACCCAGTGATGAAGGATGCTGCGGCCGGGCTCAGCCCGAAATCGCCTACCGCCGCGGTAACCCCGGTGGTCGAGATGGCGGACTTGGCCAGAACGACATAATTCCCGGCCGTGCCCAGTTCCACCGCCGCCGGACCGTTCGCCGCGGTAACAACCGTCGTGAAACTCCACGTCTTCACCACGGCCAACGAATCGCCATCCAGGTCCTTCGCTCCCTTGGTGATCGTGGCGGTATAGGTGGTGTTGGCAGCGAGTGTGGCGGTCGGAACCAACCTGGCGGTCGTGCCGACGTAGGTCACGGTGCCGGGGATGTTGGTGGCACCCTGGGCCAGCACGAACGTGGTCGCGTCAATGGTGTTGGATTCCATCGCCTCGCTGAAGGTAGCGGTAATAAAGCCGCTGCGGGGCGCGCTGGTTCCAGCGCTGGCGGGACTGGTGGTGAGCACGGTCGGTGCGACATGAGTGGTGCCACCATCGGTGGGGCTGTCATCGTTACACGCCATGGCAAATAGCGCAACGGTCGCAAGCAGGATCGAGGTACGGGTCAATTGGGCCTCCGGAAAAGGGATCGCCTGTCGAGGAGGCCGACAACGATAGAAGAGTGGAGTGCCCGCATAGCCCCTGACCCTGGCACATCCTGCTTCCCGGGTGACTTAGTTAAGTGGGAGCGAGACTTGGGATGTATAACATAGTTTACTGTACTTGTCAAGTTAACTCAGGATATTGTGTTCGGAGAGACACTTGGTTAACTTAATCTCGTTAACTCAGGGGAGCCGACCACATGGACTTATCGCTGGCCATTAGGCAGCGCCTGGATGAGCTGGGACTGGAGCAGCAGGAGTTGGCGCGAGCCGCCCAGGTTACCGAATCTTATATTTCACAACTGCTTACGCGGCGGCGGGTGCCTCCAGCACCTTACCGCACGGACATCTATGAAAAGATGGACAAGCTGCTGAAGCTTCCCCGGGGCGAGCTGGCCAAGCTGGCCACCCACCAGCGGGCCCAGCAGCTCAAGCGGGAAACGGGGGACGAGCCACTACCCCTGTTTGAGGAGGTTCGGGACCTGATCCTTCGGAAGTGCCATCCAGCTCGCGCCGGCGCGGTCCGCGCCATCTTCGAGAAGGAGCCTTTCGGCGAGCTCGAGCGGCTGGTCACCAAGACGATCCTGGATCTGGTCAAGCGGGTAGCCAAGCAGCAGCTGGAGAACGAGCATTGGCTCCGCACCGTAGCACAGCTCTCCGGCCGGGACTTTGAGGACATTCGCGTGGTCGCCCTCGAGTTCCTGGACACCGATATTCTGCATGTGTCCCCGGAGAACTGCGTCGCCTTCCTGGAGCCGCTCATTGAGTCATGGGACATTGATCTGCCTACCTTTGAGCTCCAGGTCTTCCTGCACCCCAAGGTGAGCACGGGATCCGCCAGGAGGTTTCAGTTTCTCGAACGGCCGCTCGCGGACCGCCGGCAGCGGGAGCCCGGGCTATCGGCGTTTCTGGCAGATCGGTCTCTGAGCGGGTCGGCGACGTCCGAGGAGATCGAATTTCTCGCGGAGCTCAGGTTCAAGAAGGGGCGGCCGACTGCCATGTATTACTATCGGGAGTTGCAGAACCTTCGGGACCCGCTGCACTTCCAGCCTGCCGGCCCTGAGCCCGCCATCTAGCTCCAACCGTGAACGATCGCGCCCGGGGCCTCATCACCACGCTCGGATTGATTCCTCATCCAGAGGGTGGTTACTACGGCGAGATCTACCGGTCCGGCGCCACCGTGCTGCCGGCGGATGGACGGGGGCCACGTGCGGCACTCACAACCATCTATTTTCTGCTGCCGGCCGGAGCACTGAGCCGCTGGCACCGGGTGCAATCGGACGAGGTCTGGCACTTCTACGAGGGCTCGGCGCTGGAGCTCTGGATGGCGCCTGCCGACCGCGGTGCGGCCAGCCACCACCATCTCGGTCCGATCGACAACGACCAGCGCCCGGTGCACACCGTTCCCGCAGGCTGGTGGCAGGCCGCACGTTCCACCGGACCGTACACGCTGGTTGGCTGCACCGTTGGACCGGGATTCGATTTCCGGGATTTTGCGCTGGCAGGCGATCAGCCCGATGCCGCCGCGGCACTCCGCACTCGCTATCCTGAGCTGATCGATCTCTTGTGAGCGCTTCTACCAATGAGCCCTGCCCTGCCCCGTTTGTATGAGCGCCCTCGCCGTGTGGTGGCCTCTCCTGTCCCCCCAGCGAGTACGTGGACGAGGCGGCCGATCTGCTGTCCCGCCTGGGGCCGGTTCCCGGCTCATCCCCGATCCTGTTGGAGCTCGGCGCAGGCGGCGGAAGGCTCGCATTTCACCTCAAAGCACCGTTTCTACTCACCCTGACCGACCCCTCTCCGGCAATGCTGGCGATCAGCCGGGCGGTCAATCCCGAGTGTGCGCATCTAACGGGTGACATGCGATCCCTGACGCTCACTCGATCCCTGGGGGGCGTAACCTGTTCCTCGGTGCCCTGGAGATGGCTGATCGGCCGGGGGAGCCGCAGAGAGCGGCCGGACGGGGCGACACTTGGTGAGGCCGTGGACCCGGGAGAAGCCGGGGGTGGCAAGCTAGCGGAAGGAAAGATGGGTTAATATACGTCCTGGCACACGGAGCGACGAATTGGGGCCCAGTCAGAATGTGCTGGACCCGGAATGGACAACTACATGACCGACTCGTCTCAGCAAACCGAGACCGACCGCCTGGCGGCACTACACAGCTACGAGATTCTGGACACGCCTCCCGACGGCGCGTTCGACCGGATAACCGCGCTCGCGGCCCGCCATTTCCGAGTGCCGGTGGCCCTGGTTTCACTGGTGGACGAAGACCGTATCTGGTTCAAGTCTCGCCACGGCCTGGAAGCGCAGCAGATCCCCCGCTCCCCTGGGCTGTGCGCCTCGGTGATCTTCAGTGACGACGCCTACGTGGTCCTGAACGCCCTGGAAGACCCCCGGACGCTGGCTAACCCTCTGGTCGCAGGTGAGATGGGCCTGCGGTTTTACGCTGCCGTGCCGCTGGTGACCCACGACGGGCACCGGCTGGGGACCATGAATATCATCGATTTCGTCTCCCGAGAGCTGGATCCGGCTGGCCTCTCGGATTTGCACGAGTTTGCCGGTCTGGTCATGGATCAGATGGAGCTCCGTCTGTCGGCCAGAAAAGCCATTGCGGCACTCTCCCGGCTGGTTCAGGGGGCCGAACGCGCTACTGAGCTCGAGAGACTCGTCACGGTCTGCGCGTGGAGCAAGAAGATCCAGGTGGATGGACGGTGGGTAACCTTCGAAGAATTTCTGGTCGACAATCTGGGCGTACGGATTACGCACGGCATCGACCCCGAGTCCGCCAGAAAACTCCATCGTACGCCCGAATCTGCACAACCGTCGAAAGGCTGAATTCTCATGTGCCGGAACATCAAGCGCCTGCGGCATCCGGAGCACGCGCCAACCGACCAGGAGCTGCACGACGCCGCGCTCCAATTCGTCCGCAAGATCAGTGGCTTCAACAAGCCATCCCAGGCGAATCAGGGCGCGTTCGACACCGCGGTGCGCAACGTGGCCGCGACCGCCCGGGTGCTGTTTGACTCTCTACACCCTGGCAACCCCCGTCACGTTGTCGCCCACGCGGAGTCAGCCGGCTCCCACCAATAGCTGAGCCGAGTTGGTACTCTCGATTGGTGTAGTCTCGCGCTGGTTGAGAAACCGCTCCAGGTATGGTGCGGTGGCGCTCTTCCCAGACCGGGCCACCTCAGAGGGCGGACCGGAGGCAACCACCTGTCCGCCTTCCTCACCTGCCCCCGGCCCGATGTCGACGATCCAGTCGCTTCCGGCTACCACTCGCATATCGTGTTCCACGACGATGACCGTGTTTCCCGCGGCGACCAGCCCATCCAGCTGTGCAACCAGGCGTTCGACATCCGCGGGATGCAGCCCGGCGGTGGGCTCATCGAGAATGTAGAGCGTGTCGGCTCGATGGGTGCGCTGCAGCTCGGTGGCAAGCTTGACTCGCTGAGCCTCCCCGCCCGAGAGCTCGGTGGCGGGCTGACCCAGTCTCAGGTAGCCCAGGCCGACTTGCTGCACCACATCGAGCGCGCGACGGACGTGGGGCTCATCCATAAAGAACTCGAACGCCGCGTCCACGGTCATGCCGAGGACCTCCGCGATGTTCTTGTCGCGATACTTGATCTCCAGAGTCTTAGCGCTGTAGCGGGCGCCTTGACAGGTGGGACAGGGTGCGTACACGCTGGGCAGGAAGAGCAGCTCCACCATCACGAACCCCTCACCCTGGCAGGTCTCGCATCGGCCCTTGGTGACATTAAATGAGAAGCGCCCCGCGTCATACCGCCTGGCACGTGCCTGTTTGGTGGCCGCGAAAAGCTTCCGGACGTGATCGAATAGCCCGGTATAAGTCGCAAGGTTTGAGCGGGGGGTGCGTCCGATCGGCTTCTGATCCACCACCACCAGGCGCTTGACGCCCTCCATCCCGGCCGCGATCCGGCCGCCGGTTGTGACCACAAGCGCCCGCTCCAGCTCTTCGCCCTCCTGGTCGTCGATGGGAAGCGGATCGCCGAGCTGCTCCGCCACCAGCTCCACCAGGGCTTGGCTTACCAGGCTCGACTTGCCCGAGCCGGAGACCCCGGTCACCGTGGTGAACACCCCGAGCGGAAACGCGACATTCAAATCGTGCAGGTTGTTTCGGCTGACCCCGCTCAGGCGCAGCCAGCCCTTCGGTGTCCGCGGTGTGGGGACCCGGAATTCGGCC
The DNA here is from genome assembly GCA_963742755.1 of uncultured Gemmatimonadales bacterium. Taxonomy (GTDB): domain Bacteria; phylum Gemmatimonadota; class Gemmatimonadetes; order Gemmatimonadales; family GWC2-71-9; genus CAVVWJ01. The sequence continues at coordinate 1,509 of CAVUMU010000004.1, read as the reverse complement.
TCGGCGAAGAGATAGCGCCGAGTTCGAGACGCTTCGACCTCCGCCAGCCCCTCGAGGGGCCCACTGTAGAGGATGAGCCCGCCATGCTCGCCTGCGTCCGGCCCGACGTCCACGATCCAGTCGGCCTGGCGAACCACGTCGAGGTCGTGCTCCACGACGAAGAGTGTGTTACCCGAGTTCTTGAGCCGGTCGAGCGCGCTCAGTAGCGCCTCGGTATCCCGGGGGTGAAGACCGGCGGACGGCTCGTCGAGCACATAGACGACGCCGAACAGATTGGAGTGGACCTGGGTGGCCAGCCGCAGGCGTTGGAGCTCACCGGGAGAGAGGGTTGGAGTACTGCGTTCCAATGTCAGATAACTCAGTCCGAGATCGAGGAGGACGCTGAAACGGGCCTCCAGGTCCTGGGCAATGCGCTGGGTGACGACCGCCTTTTCGGGATGCTCCTCGTTCAGCTTCGCTCTCCCGGCAGCGGTTCCCCCCGCATAGGAGCGAAAGATCTCGGCCAGGCGCTTTAACGGCTGCCGGGACATATCAGCGACGTCCAGACCGGCAAATTTTACCGACAGCGCCTCGCGCCGGAGGCGCTTGCCACCGCACCGGGGACACACGCTGCTCAGCAGGTACTGCGCCACCCGCTTCTTCATCAGCTGACTTTGGGTGTTCGCGAAGGTATGCAGGACATGCCGGCGAGCTCCAGTGAAGGTGCCCATGTAACTGGGCTCTTCCTTACGTCTGAGCGCGCGTCGCACCTCGTCCCGGGTATAGCCGGCATAGACTGGCACGGTGGGCTGCTCATCGGTAAAGAGGATCCAGTCCCGGGTTTTCCTGGGGAGCTCGCGCCACGGACGGTCCACGTCGTGTCCCAGCGTCGTCAGGATGTCGCGCAGATTCTGCCCTTGCCAAGCAGTCGGCCAGGCGGCGACGGCCCGCTCCCGGATAGTCAGCGAGTCATCGGGGACCATGGAGCGCTCGGTGACCTCATAAATGCGACCCAGTCCGTGGCACTGAGGACAGGCACCCTCGGGGGTGTTGGGGGAAAAGGATTCGGCGTAGAGCAAGGGCTGCCCGGGCGGATAGTCACCGGCACGCGAGTACAGCATCCGGAGCAGATTGGAGAGGGTGGTTACGCTTCCCACCGAGGAACGGGTGGTGGGCGTGCCCCGCTGCTGCTGGAGCGCTACGGCGGGTGGCAATCCGTCGATGCGGTCGACTTCCGGGACTGCCATCTGATGAAACAGCCGCCTGGCATAGGGCGATACCGATTCGAGGTACCGCCGCTGCGCCTCGGCATAGAGAGTGCCAAACGCCAGTGACGACTTGCCCGAGCCGGAGACCCCGGTGAAGACGACCAGGGCATCGCGCGGGATATCGAGATCCACGTTCTTGAGGTTGTGCTCCCGGGCCCCCCGAACGTGAACCTGTCCGGTGGCGTCCCTGGGTGCGGCGGTTCGGGAGGATGGTCGGTCGGTTCTCATGGTTCACCCTATTTCCGGATACCGGGGGATATGT
>CAVUMU010000003.1:0-318825 GCA_963742755.1 uncultured Gemmatimonadales bacterium | reverse complement strand
GCTAGAAGAACGCCGGCCAAAGATCAACATTTATGCCATCTGGAGGCCCCTACATTAGAGGGGTTATGCCGCCGGGCGGTCCTACTGAGGAACGAGCGCAACAGGAGATGTGCTGACTTGGCGCCCCGGATCTCACGACAAGGCAGGATGTTGGGCCTCGGGGAAAGCCCGGAGGAGGTGGTCGGAAGAGGTCCGGAGCGAGGGCGAGGAGCCCGAGGTCGCCGGCTTCAGCTGCCCAGGAGAGCCCGCACCTTATGGGCGAGATCGTCCTGGGTGAACGGCTTGGAGAGGAAGGGCTCGCTCGGCTCCAGTAACCCGCCCTGGAACACCTCGGAGGCGAAGCCCGACATGTACAGGATCGGCTTGCCTGGCCAGCGTTGCTCCACGTGGCGGCCGAGCTCCCGGCATTCATCCCCGGCATCTTGATGTCGGTCAGGACCAGGTGGATAGCCCCGGCATGCTGCTCGAGCGTGGCGATGGCTTCTCGGCTGTGGCTGGCTTCAAGCGTCTGATAGCCGGTGAAGGTCAGCATGCGAGAGGCCAGGTGCCGCACCGCCTCCTCGTCATCCACCACGAGAACCGTATACCCTCCCGGCGGGCGCTCGGCCTTGGCCGAGCTGTTCTTGGAGCCCTGCAGCACCATGATAGTCCGAGGCTGGGGGGAATGGCCGAAGTATGGCGCTTTCGCTCAGAGCCGCAAGCCTGGGAGTGTGATGCAGCGCACGAATGCCATGCGTAAATCCCAGCATACTATCAGGTTCAAGCCCTGGGTGCGCAATTGGCTGGAAGCGTTGCGTCCGCCGGCTCGTTGTCCTATTGTTTTTCAATGCCGGTTGCGCCTGGCGCGTCAGTGTGATCTGTAGTCGCTGCGGTCTGAGCACGTGTTGCCATTCCCGACGTTTTAGGAAGCCATTCCATGACCTCATGCGCAGAGCTCCTCGACCACGTTGATCCAGAAGAGCATCTGGTGCAGCTCTACGGCAAGGACGATCGGCTCCTGACCCGGAACATCAGTCGATTCCTGGCGGAAGGCCTGCGGCGCGGGGACGGGCTTCTCGCCATCGCGTCGCCCGAGCACAGCGGCTCGGTTGCTCGGCAGCTGCGCCCGGAGCCTGCCTACTCCAAGGCCGTGCTCGAGGGCCGGCTGGTGTTTCTTGATGCCCAGGCAACACTGGACCGCTTGATGGTAGACGGTCAGCCCGATCGGGCCCGATTCGAGAACGTCGTGGGAGACGCGCTTAGAGGGGTGCAGGGGCGAGCGGGACACAGCGGTATTCGGGCATACGGCGAAATGGTGGGACTTCTCTGGTCGGCCGGCCAGCGCGCGGCCGCCGTGCGCCTGGAGGAGTATTGGAACAGCCTGCTCCACGCGAGCAATATCAGTCTGTTTTGTGCCTACCCGATCGATGTCTTCGGCGAGGACTTCCGCGTGGAGCAGGTGGATGCGCTTATGTGCGCGCATACCCACATGGTTCCGATAGATGATGACCTCGAGTTCGCCTTGAACCGGGCCATGAACGAGGTCCTTGGAGATCGCGTCGCTACCCTTCGAGCGCTCATCAAGGCCAATCACCGGCCGTCGTGGGGTGAGGTGCCGAGATCGGAGGCGATCATCCTCTGGCTCCGCAACAACCTCCCCGGCTCAGCCGGTGAGATCATCAGCCTGGCTCGCCAGTACTACCAGCCGCTGGCTGCAGCGCACCCGTAAACGCAGGAGCGACCCGTGGGTCGCCTGCCTGGGGGCGGCACGCCTCGCCCCTACAGTTTCCCCTGACACACGACCCGCCGGTAGGGAAACTCGATCCGCTGGCGTTTACCGCCCTGATCCCCGTCGATCCACGCTATCACAGAATCCCGCCCCGACCGGCGATAGCCGACGACCTGAGGGTAGTCGTGCTCGGGAGCCTCGAAGATCGCGCTGTCCGTATTGGCGGTGGTAGCGGTAAACACCGCCGCTGGCTGGCCGCCGGGGTGGGCCTCAAAGCGGACCTTACCTTCCTTCTCCCGAATCAGCGTAAGCTCGTAATCCACCAGACCCTTGGAGGTCGTCGTCCGGCCCATGCCCAGCATCGAGCCGGCACGAAGCGCCATGCGCTGTTCCTCTACCAGCCGATCGCCGGAGCGCAGCTCGAGGCAGCCGGCGAGCCAGCCGAGATTACTTAGCGACAGGCCGGGTGGGGGGTGGGCGATCCCCCCTGGAAGTGCGACGCCCCAGATCCCGAGCAGAGCCACGAGTGCCACGACGCTCCGCAGCTTATGCATCCCAACCCCTCCGGTTAAATGATGCCCGACGTTCTCGATCCCCGCAGCGTCACACGCCCTTTGGAGCTAAGCGTTTCCGGATTTCACCACTGGCGATCCTGATATGGTCCCCCTGAGAAGTGTCGTTTGGACGACGGGCAAGACTATCAAAGTACGCCCCGACTCTGCGGGCACCATACCCCGAGCGCCCCGCGCTGGAGGGTTGGGCTCCCCTACCCTGCGCTGCGCCTGACCATCGCGCCAATCGTGGACCTGCTCCTCGGTTTCGCTGGCAGACCTTGTTTCAGGGTTCACTGCTAGCGATTTTGCACCGCTACTGGAGCGGTGGCCGAGTGGCTGAAGGCACCGGTTTGCTAAACCGGCATAGGGGGTCAACCTCTATCGAGGGTTCGAATCCCTCCCGCTCCGTTTTCCAAACCGCGTAAACGGTGACCTGTAAACGGTGAACGGGTGAACCACCCAGACGCCTCCCGTTTACCGTTCACCGTTAACTGTTTACGGTTTGGCCATGAAACCACGCGTCCGCTTCGCTCCATCTCCGACCGGGTATCTCCACGTGGGCGGAGCTCGTACCGCCCTGTTCAACTGGCTATTTGCCCGTCACACCGGCGGCACCCACATCCTCCGCATCGAGGACACCGACCGCGAGCGGAGCACACCGGAGCACACCCAGGTCATCCTCGACGGCCTCACCTGGCTGGGCATCACCTGGGACGAGGGTCCGTACTTCCAGGGTGAATATGCGGCCCGCCATCAGGCCGATGCCGAGCGGCTGCTCGCCGCGGGTAAGGCCTACCGTTGCTTCTGCAGCCGGGAGGAGCTCGACGCGCAGCGAGGCAAGGCCGATGCGTCCGGGACCGGCTTTCGCTACGATCGGCGCTGCCACCGGCTCAGCTCGTCCGAGGTGGCGGAGCGTATCCGGCAAGGAACGCCCTCGACGATCCGGTTCCTGTTAGAGGACGAAGAGATCGCCTGGGAGGATGCGGTGCACGGCCGGATCAGCTTTCAGGGCCGAGACCTCGACGACTTCGTCATTCTCCGGAGCGACAACAGCGCCATCTACAACATGGCGGTTGTCTCGGACGACATCGCCATGGGGATCACCCACGTGATCCGGGGCGACGATCACATCTCCAACACACCGAAGCAGGTCGCCCTCTACCGGGCCCTGGGCCACGAGCCAGCGGTGTTTGCACACGTCCCCATGATCCTGGGCGCGGACGGGAAAAAGCTATCCAAGCGCCACGGCGCCACCGCCGTCGGGGACTACCAGGAGCAGGGGATCTTCCCCGCGGCCATGCGCAACTTTCTGGCTCTGCTCGGCTGGTCGCCCGGCGGAGACCGTGAGATCATGCCGGAAGACGAGATGATCCGGCTCTTTACCCTCGATGGCATTCAGAGAAAAGCGGCGGTCTTCGACACCACCAAGCTCGAGTGGATGAACGGCCAGTATCTCTCCGCGCTCCCTGCCGAGGCGATGCTCGAGCCGGTGCGGCGTCAGCTCGCTCGCATCGGTGTGGCAACGGACCCCGCGCGCGACCTGAGGCCCCTGATCGATTCGGTGAAGGCACGCTCCCGGACCATTCTCCACGTGGCCGAGCAGGTAGCGGTGCGATTGGACCCCGCACGATCGAACCTGGATCCCAAGGGCGAGGCGCTGATCCGGAAGATGGGCGGCGCTTTCGAGAGAAACCTGGGCCTCGGAGCCACCGCCCTCGAAGGGCTGACGGCGGAGGAGTGGAACGCCGAGCGCCTGCTGGAAACCTTGAAGTCGCTCGCGGAAGCCGAAGGTCTCAAGCTGGGCGACGTGATGCAACCGATCCGGGTGGCTCTGACCGGGTCGACCGTGTCTGAGCCGGTAAACGAGCTGCTGGTGGTGGTCGGCCGGGAGAGCAGCCTCCGGCGGGTCAAAGAGACCGCCAACCGGTCCAACGGAGGTGCAGGCGCCGCGTGAGGGTCAGCCTGCGTTGGCTGGTCCTCCTCGCGGCACTCGCCTGCGCGAAGACTCCGCCGCCCCACACTCCCGAGCCTCAGCCGGTCCCACCGGCGCAACGCGCGGACACGGTGTCCCCCCCTCCCCATTGATCGAGCCAACAGCCGAGCCTGCCGCACGGGTTTATGCGCCGGTTCGACTTGCCTTCGTGGGGGACATCAACCTGGGAACAGTCACTCTTCCTGACGGCGTTCCGCCCGATAGCGGACGCGGCCTTTTTGACCGGGCGCAGGCCAGCCTGCGCGGCGACCTTGTGGTAGGAAACTTCGAGGGCGTGCTGGCCGATACCGGCACGGCGGTCAAATGCCTGGTGCCTCTTACCCCGAAAGAGCAGCGTCGGAAGGAGCGTCTCCGGAAACGTCTGCAAGTGGACACGGTGCCCCCCGCCACGCGTCCGAACTGTTATGCGTTCCGCACCCCGACGATGCTGGCACCGAGGCTGGTAGAGGCCGGCTTCACCCATATGAACCTGGCGAACAACCATGCCAACGACCTGGGACCGGCCGGCCGGACATCAACCGAACAGGTTCTCGAGAGTCTGGGAGTACGGCTCTATGGACCGCTGGGGCGGATCACGGTGGATACGGTCCGCCGGGGCGACAGCCTCACGACGGTGGGCCTGGTTGGCTTTACCACTTATCCCCATGCCTACAATCTCCTGGACATCGATCGCAGCGCAGCAGTGGTGGACTCCATGCGCTCCCTCGTCGACCTCCTGATCGTGACGTTTCACGGTGGGGCCGAAGGAGTACGGGCGCTTCGCACCGGCGAGGCCGCCGAATCGCTCGGTCGCGAGCCACGAGGGGATCTCCGCCGGTGGGCCCGCGCGGTCATCGATGCCGGGGCCGATGGGGTGATCGGACACGGGCCGCACGTGCTTCGAGGGATGGAGTTCTACCGCGGCCGCCTGATCGCATACTCGCTGGGCAACTTCGCCACCTACCGCGGCTTCAATTTGGCTGGCCCCCTCGGCGTCACCGGAGTGCTACAGCTGGAGTTTGCGGGAGACCGCACGCTACGCGCCGCGCGCCTGATCCCCATGAAGCAGCTCCCGCGGCAGGGCCCTGCCCCGGACCCGGACAGCACGGCGCTCCATCTCGTACGGCGGCTCTCGGCCCAGGACTTCGGTGCTACCGCGGCCGCGATCAGCGAGTCGGGCGAGATCCTGCCACCGAGGTAGCCCCGCAAGGCGTTGCGGGTCTACAATTCCCCATGACAGCCTACCCACCCGAGCCCGGTGATGGCGCCCCGATCCCAACACCGGCGGCAATCGCCGCGACCGACCAGCCGGTCCAGCTCGAGGTCGGTCTGGTGGAGGACGAACGGGTGCCCCCCGGGATGGTCTGCATGGGCACCTATCGCAACGGCCGCCTGGTCGCGCGTGCCGTGCTCTCGCCCGAGGCATGGGAGCAGATCGAGGAGCACGGGTTTTTTGACGAGCCGCTACAGGTGGTCCTTGTGGCACGACTTGCTCCGCCGGGGCTCCAGTGTCAGCTCTTCGCCATGGTACCGATCCCAGCCGATGAAGTGGACGAGCCGGAGGAACCCTGGGCTGCCAGTGTCCCCAGCTCATCCTACGAGTCGGCGCTGGAGGCGGAGTCGGAGCAGGAGGATGACCCCGCCGTAACCCCGATCCCGCTGGGGAATATCGTGCGGTTCCAGATCGACCGGGTGCATCCCGAGAGCCTGCCGCTGGAGACGGCCGATGTGCTGAAGAAGATTATCGAGGGGGGAACGTCGGAGGTGGTGGATCGCGCGTTATCGGATCTTCTGGGATTGTAGGGGCAACGCGTGGGCCGCCCGGGGGCGAGGCACGCCTCGCCCCTGCATCATACGAACACCCCGGTGCGGAATCGCCAGATCCGGCTGAGCAGGTCGTCCAGATAACCCTCGGTCATGAACACCTCTACCGCGGCCGCGGTACACGACGCATCCACTCCCCACAGGCTCGCCCGCTTCGTCTCGGCCTCAAAATCCGCCTGCACGAACACCCGCTCATCCCGGGAGTAGACCGCCGGCAGCGTCTCGGAGAAATCGTGCGAGACGCCGTTGGCGCCGGGGCCACCGATTGCGATCGTGGGATTCAGCTGGAAGATCCGGTTCTGCTGGTACCAGAGATCGGCCACCACCACCGCGCGACGGTATGCGTGGCCGGACCCGCGCCGATCTATCTCTGCTTTGAGCCGATAGGCCAGGGGTCGATCCCGCTCCTCGGCAGTCAACGAGGAGCCGGTGACCAGTACCACGGTTTCCTCCGTGTCGACCAGCTTCAAGGCGTGGCCGGGGTTTCTGGCGGCGGAGCGGTGCGCTGATTCTTCTCGAACTCACGCTCGCGCTCCTTGCGAAGCCGGATTTCACGGATGACCTGCTTGAACTCCTCCAGGGTCTGCGCCCGCTGGCCGGCGTAGAGCAGGTCGGTGCGAAGATCCATCAGGCGGTTGTATGCCCGGTTCTGATCGATGTTGCCGGTCGATATTGGAAGCAAAGCCAGCACAGCGGCAGGGATCTTGAGTCCCGCGATGTAGATGTTCTTCGAGTCGATCCCGAATTTCTTGCCGGCGATCTCCGTAGTCCAGCTCGGCATTGCCACATTCTTGCTGCCCGGATCGCTGGCGATGGAATCCAGGTACGCCTGCACGATGGTTGAGACGGCACTATCCACCAGCTCCGCCTTGCTGCGGGTAAGCCGCTGCGCCAGCTCTCGCGGAGGCAATGGCAGCGGACGGACCCAGAGCCTGCCTTCCGCCAGACCGGGACCGATCCGAGAAGCGCGGGCGACCGCGGTGGGTGCGTTGCCGCTGTCCGAGAGTGGTACCTCCCGCGGTTCCGGCTTCGGCAACAGGGTGACGGCTTCCGGTACGGCTGGCAGCTCCGGTCGGGTCGCTCGCCGGCGCTCGCCACGAGTGCGCCGGGGAGCGGGCACTTCGCTGGTTCCCTGCTCTCCCACCTGTTCGGGGAGCTGATAGCGCACGGAGGTCTGCTCCGGGCCGTCGGCCGGCGGAGAAATCACGATCAGCTGGCGAGGCAGTCGGGGGATATGCGGCAACCGTCCGGTGACCCATCCGAACAGCAGCAGGGAGTGCACCGCAAGGCTGACCCCAACCGCAATCCAGGGCCAGGGCGGACGTTTCCGGAGATGGAATTCAAACTGTCGTGGCAAGTGCGCCTCTGCGCGCTGCTTCGAGCGCGCGACCCAAGCGTTCGGCCGCGAGGCGGAGCCGACCGGCCTCGACCGTCAGTGCTATGCGGAAGAAGCCTTCTCCAGCCGGCCCGAATCCGCTTCCCGGCAGCACTACGACACCCAATTCCTCGAGTGACGTCCTGGCGAATACGGCGGACTGTACGCCCGCCGGCAGCGGAACCCAGAGATACATGGCGGCCCTGGGCGACTCCACCGTGAATCCGGCTTCCCGTAGCGCAACGACTGCGGCGTCTCTCCGGCGCTCCAGCTCGGCCCGGATCGGCTCCACCAGGCTCTCGCCCTGATCGAGGGCGGCCGCACCTGCCTTCTGCACCGCGAGGAAGGGCCCGGTATCAATGTACGATTTCACCCGAGTGAGCGCGCCGATCAGTTCGGCGCGGCCGGCCGCGAATCCAAGCCGCCAACCGGTCATCGAATAGCTCTTCGACAAAGAGAAGAACTCGACCGCCACATCGCGTGCTCCCGCAAACTCGAAGATGCTCGGTGCGCGGTAGCCATCGAAGGTCAGGTCGCAATAGGCGTTGTCGTACGCCAGCAGGATGCCGCGCGCCCGGCATATGGCCACCGTCCGCTCAAGATATTCCGGGGTGGCCACCGCCGCTGTCGGGTTATTGGGATAGTTCACGAAGACGATCCTGGCCCGGCGCAGGATCTCCTCCGGAACCTGGTCCAGTTGGAGCAGGAACCCGTTCTCCGGGCGCAGCGGGGCGATGTAGGGCTCGGCACCGGCCAGGAGGGCACCGCCGAGGTAGGCCTGGTAGCCCGGCTCCGGCACGATGGCCACGTCACCCGGGTTGATCACCGTCAGCGGCAGGTGCGACAGCCCTTCCTTCGAGCCAATCAGCGGGAGTGTTTCAGTGGCCGGATTGAAGGTGATACCGAAGCGGCGCTCCATCCAGCGCGATGCGGCCTGCCTGAACTCGGGCAGGCCCTGCTGAAACCCGTACTTGCTGAGCGCGGGATTACGCACGGCGGCCCGCATCGCTTCTACGGCAACCTCAGGCGGAGGCGTGTCATTGTCACCCGCCCCCAGGTCGATGACGTCCATGCCCGCTTCGAGGAGGCGCCGCTTGATGGCGGGAATCTCGGCCAGCGGGTACCCGGGTAGACTCTGCAGCCGCTGGCTGAAGCTGATCATGGGTTCTCGGCGTCGCGAACAGGGTTGGACAGTATTCCCACTCCGGGAATCTCCACTTCGACCACGTCGCCGTGATGCAGCGCCGCAGTTCCGGCGGGGGTGCCGGTGGCGATCAGATCTCCGGGCTCCAGCGTCATGATACCGCTTAAAAACGAGATCAGTTCGGGAATCGAGAAGGCCATGTCGGTCGAGCGGGCCCGCTGACGCTCGACCCCGTTCACCCGGCAGATCAGCTCCAGGGTGCGCCAGTCGAGGCCGGTGGCGACTTTAGGTCCCACCGGGCAGAAGGTGTCAAAGCCCTTCGCCCGTCCCCACTGTCCATCGGTCTTCTGGAGATCACGGCAGGTGACGTCATTCACGCACACGAATCCGTCAATGGCGCGCTCAGCCGCTGTGGCATCCACGTGTCGGACCCGCTTCCCTACTACCACCCCGATCTCGGCCTCGAACTCCACCCGGGTGGAGACGCCCGGGAGCAGGATCGCCTCACCGGTGCCGATGAGAGCAGTGGTGGGCTTGAAGAAAAGGATCGGCACCGCGGGCATCTCGTTCCCCAGCTCCCGGGCGTGCTCCAGGTAGTTTCGCCCGATGCCGATGATCTTCGACGGCCGCACTGGCATCATACCGCCGCTCCGATACCCACGCGGGCGAAAAAGTCCTCGCACTTGGTGCGAACCTGGGCCCAGCTTCCTATCACGCGCTCGGCTCGCGGAAGGCCGCTCAGCAGCAAGGGACCGTAACGCTTGGTGACCACCCGGCTGTCGAGCAGTATCACCACTCCCGTGTCCTGACGGCTTCGGATCAGACGGCCGAAGCCCTGCTTCAACTTGAGCGCGGCGTGAGGCAGCAGGTAGCTCATGAACCCGTCAAACCCCTCCTCAGCCAGTCGCTCCAAACGCGCCGCCGTGATCGGCTCCGAGGGGACTTTGAAAGGTAGTTTGTTCAAAACCAGGGTGCGGAGCGCACGGCCCGGGACGTCGACGCCCTCCCAGAACGAGTCGGTGCCCAGCAGGATCGCGTTCTCCAGCTCGCGGAAACGGCGGAGCAGGATATCCCGGGATGACTCGCCCTGCACCAGGATCGGCCAGCGGTCTCCCAGGGCGATTCGAAGCTCCTGCGCCGCCCGTCTCAGGGCGGCATGGCTGGTAAACAGCACGAACATGCCGCCGTCCGAGGCGTACGCCAGGTCGGTGACGACCTGCACCACCGCCGCGCCATGCGCCGGTTCGTCTTCCCGAGGCTCCGGCAGATCGTTGGGCACTCCGAAGAGGCACTGGGAGGGGTAGTCGAATGGCGACGAAAAGATCTCTCGTACCGTCACCGGCGAAGACTCCCCGCTCAAGCCGAGCCGAGACTCGAGAAAAGTGAACTCTCCCGCGGCGGCCAGAGTGGCGCTGGTGAGCACCACTGTCCGCAGGCGATCGAACAGCAGCTCCCGCAGCACCGGAGCCAGATCGAGAGGCACCGCCGAGAGGCTGACGTGCTGGCCCCGGGGGGTTCGCTCCATCCACCGCACGGTGGGTGCGCCGCCGGAGGCGGGCCGGAGCGTCCGGTTGAGGCCGTCGGATACCGATTCCAGCCTCCGCATCACCCCGCGCAGCTCCTGGAGCAGCTGGCCCCGGCGCTCGGTCTCCTCACTCTGCGAGAGACGATCCGCGATGGTCTCCACGTTATCCCGCAGCGAGCGGAACGCCCCCAGCGCGGAATCCAGATCGAAGCCGAGTCCTTCGCTCCAGATCGGGTCCCCGGCAAAGCTGTCGTCCAGACGCTGTTGCCCACCGGGGACCTCCTCCAGCCGCTGATGGAGGCGAAGGAAAAGTGCCTCGCTGGCCCTGCGAGCATCGCCTATGGCCGGGAGCAGCCGCTGCTGGAGCAAGTCCAGGCTGGCCCGGCTCAGCAGGTCGTTCCGGCCCTGAAGCTCGTAGGAAAGGGTTGGAGCCAATCCTCTCCCGTTTCGCTCGAAGCGCCCCAGCAGCCGGCGCACCGCGCGACTGGTGACTTGAATGCCGAGGTGGTTCGCCGCCACGTCCTCGAGGTGATGAGCCTCGTCCAGGATCAAGCGCTGATATGGTGGCAGCACCGCTGCGTCCTGCCAGTTGTCGGTTGCCTGGCGCACGGACAGATCGGCTGCCAGCAGGTGATGGTTCACCACCACGACGTCGGCTTCCGCGGCGCGCCGGCGAGCCCGAAACAGAAAGCACCGATCGAACTCCGGGCACTTGAGGCGAGTACACAGATCCGGTTCGGCGCTCACTTCGTCCCACACCTCGGGGCTCGGGCTGACCGGCAGATCGCTCAAGGTGCCATCGGAGGTGTGGCCGGCCCATTCCGCAATGCCGATCAGCTCGTCCAGCTTGTCCTGTTCCAGCAAGGTTCGTTGGCCTGATACCGCCGAGTGCATCCGGGTAAGGCAGAGGTAGTTCCGCCAGCCCTTGAGCAATGCAAAGGTTGGGGTGTAGTCATCCGTGGTCAGCGCCCTGCGCAGCAGCGGCAGGTCCTTACCGACCAGCTGTTCCTGAAGATTGATCGTGTTGGTGCTCACCACCGTCCGCTCACCGTTGGCGCGGGCCCATGCGAGCGCCGGAACCAGATAGGCGAATGACTTCCCTACCCCGGTACCCGCCTCGAGCATCTGGACCCCGCCATCGTTGTAGCCATCTGCAATGTGTGCCGCCATGTCTCTCTGGCTGCGCCGGTCCTCGTAGCGGGGCATCTGCTTCGCGACCGGACCCTTCTCTCCCAGCGCGTCGATGATGTCGAACGGATCGATGGGGGAGACGGGACGGTCACGAGGAACCTCCACCACCATGTACAGGTCGGTCGCGCCGTTGTTCAGGATGCCGAACCCCACGCCAGCATCATGCAGCCGGGCCGCAATGTTGAGGTCTGCCGCCGACGGCTGGAGCAGGCCGCTGGGGTGGTTGTGCAGCAGGACTTCACCGCGGCAGGCGCCCCCAGGGAGTGCAAGCACCATGTCAGCCGTGCCCCGGGCCAGGACCCGGGCGCCGCTCACCACGCCATCGCGGTCCATCTGAGCCACGAAGCAGACCTCGCGCCCAGCCGCGAGAGCGATCTCGTTCGCGAGGTAGGCCCGGATACCGGGGGCGATGCGCTCGCTCAAGTCTTCAGCTCTTTCTTCTTGGCCGCCGGAAAGAGGACGTTGTTCAGAATCAGACGGTATCCCGGTGAGTGAGGATGCAAGGAGAGATCGGTGGGTGCGTCGCCGATCTGGTGCTGCGGGTCTTCCGGATCGTGCCCGCCAAAGAAGGTCCAGGTGCCCTGACCATGCTCCCCGTGGATGTACTTCACCCAGGGCGCGCCCGGCTCCTCCGCCAGGACCGTGACGCTGGGCTTCAGCGTCTTGCGGCTGAACGAGGTGGTGAGACCGTAGAAGTCGGGGATCACCTGCCGGTGGTTTTGCACCAGCATCGTGGCGACCGGGTCGATCTTGGCGCTGAAATTGAACAGGGTATAGGAGCCGAGCGGCTGGCGGCGGTCGGGAGAGTTGACCTGATGCCCGTCGATGTCGGAATAGACCGGTGTCGTGGGGCTGAGCTCCAGTTGCGCGTTATGAAAAGCAAACGCCCGATCCCACCTCATTCTGGCGGTCGCGTTGGGATCCATGGGATCGCCATCGGCGTAGGAGGCCGCAATATCGACGCCACTGCCTGCCAGGGCGAGATCCAGGGTCTCAGTGGCGGTGCACATTGCGAACAGAAAGCCGCCCTTCTCCACGAAGTTTGAGATCGCGGCCGCAACCGCAGCCTTCTCTGCGGGGACCGAAGGGAACCCCAGCGACCGAGCCATGGCCCGGTTACGCTCGACCATGTCCACCAGCCAGGCCGAGCCGGCGTAATTCAGGAAGAACTTGGAGTACTGTCCGGTGAAGTCCTCGTGATGCAGGTGCAGCCAGTCGTAGGTCTTTAGTTTCTGTCCCAGTACTTCGGCGTCCCAGACCTTCTCGAACTCGATCCCTGCGTAGTTGAGCGCCATGGTAACGGCGTCGTCCCAGGGGGGCGCGTTGGGCGGCGCGTAGACGGCCACCTTCGGCGGCTTCTCCAACGGCACCGCATCCATGTTTCCGCCTTGGAGCCCGCCCCGGATCTGTACCAGCTGCCCATCGTCCAACGGCTCGACCAGCACCCCGGCCAGCGCCGCGTCCCGGGCCGTCCCGGCATCGCTGGGGAGGAGGAAGGCGCCGCTGCGGTAGTTCAGGAACCACTCTGCCTTCACACCTCGCTTGAGGGCTCGGTACGTAAGCCCATACGCCTTAAGATGATCCGTCTGAGCGTCATCCATTGGCACTAGCAGCCACGGCGCGCGGGAACGGAAGCGGAAGGAGCCCGCGGGAGAGAGCGACACCAGGCCGGCGCAGGTATGGGAAACGAACTCGCGCCGCCTCATGTCCTGGGCACCGCCCCCCGGGCTTCGTCGAGCTTGCGCCTCGCCTGGGGCACGAGTGCGCTTCGGGAATAGGTCAGAATGAGATGCTCCAGCACCTCCACCGCCTCCGCCCCCCGCCGCGCCGAGATCAGCAGCTCGGCCAGAGCCAGCTCGGCGGCAGGAGCCGTCGACGGCGCCTCCTTCACCGCTGCCGCTCGCAGGAGGCGCTCGGCCTCCACCGTCTTTCCCGACGCGGCCGCAAGTCTCCCCGCCAGGAGGTACAGCTCCGCCCCGCCATGCGAGGCCGGCAGCCCGGCTGCCACTCGCTCGAGCCCGGCCGTAGCCTCGACGGTATCGCCCTGCTCGAGCTGTAGCAGCGCGCGACCCAGATCGGCCAGACTGTCTTTCTCCAGCGGCTGCACCAGGGCGAGCAAGGTGGTACGATGGGTGGCTTCGGCACGACTGCCGGCGTAAGGGCCAGCGGCCTTGAACAGGTCGACCGCGCCCTTGATGTCGCCCTGGTACAGGTGGATGCGGCCCCTCAGCGCGAGACCGTCAACGCTGCTATCCGCCGAGATGGTAGAGTCGGCGCGCCCGAGGCTTCCCTGCTTCATCCAGCCGAACGCGATCGCGCGCCGGGTGGCGTCGTAGTCATCGGCCGACAGGGTGGGACGGAGTTCGGCCAACCGTTGCGTTGCGTCGTCCAGCTTACCCTCGGCGATGAGCACTCCGATCAGCGTCGTTGCGGCATCCGATGCGACCGACGCGGGCGTGGCGCGGTCATCGGCCAGGCCGCCCAACATCCGGCGTGCGGCAGCCCGGTCGCCTGCCGCCGTATACGCCTGAGCGGCTTCGAGGCGTGCCCGCGAGGCCTGCAGCTCGGGCGAACGTGCGGCGATTGCCTCCAGCACCATGCCCTCCGTGCGCCTGGCTCCCTGACTCCGCATAGTCCGCAGCTGATCCAGAAAACCCCGAAGCACGGCTATTCCCTGGACCCGATCGGCCGGCAGCACCGTCGTCAGCACCCGGAAACCGCCCTGCGGGTCTCCCCATCGCGCCCGCAAGTCGGCTTCCATCCGGCGGGCGGTGAGGTCGGTGTCGCGGCTGAGCAGGCGGAGGAGCTCGGGACGAGCCGCCGGCGGCGCCTGGGCAAGGGTGGAGACCGCCGTGGCGCGATAACCAGGAAGCCGGCGCACCGCGAGGAGCCACTCTCGAAGCGCGGTGGAGTAGTCCGCCTCGGCAAGGGACAGTTGCGCCAACTCAGCGGCCATGGCATCGGGCCGGCCCAGGCGCTCGCGCCCGCGGAGGTACGCGGTGCGGGCGGCGGAACGATTCTGCCGCCCGAGCTCTGCCGCGCCCCATTCGCGGTAAGGCGTTTCTTCTGTCGGAGCTATCCGGGCCCAGCGCTCCGCGGTATTGCGAACGCTGTCCGGCTGGTCGGCCGCGGCCCAGGCTCTGAGAACGATGCCGTACACCGCCGAGCTCGACGGGGCAGCCGCCAAGGCCGCGCGCGCCGTCGGCAGAATGTCGGCGGTTTTATTGAGGGGCAGCAGCACTCGCTCCAGACCGAGCAGCGCAGAGATGTCCGCGGGCTTGCCGCTCAGCACCGAGCGGTAGGCCTCGGCAGCACCGGCG
The DNA here is from genome assembly GCA_963742755.1 of uncultured Gemmatimonadales bacterium. GTDB lineage: Bacteria > Gemmatimonadota > Gemmatimonadetes > Gemmatimonadales > GWC2-71-9 > CAVVWJ01. Next base: position 304,212 of record CAVUMU010000003.1, on the reverse strand, counting down.
TAATCGCCCCGTCGCTCGAGGTCGAAGGCCCGGGTCATGCCTGCCTGTGCCCCGGCGCTGGGGGGCAGCAGTAGAAGGGCAGTCCACAGGAGCAAGCGGACCTGGAGGGCCATCAGATCACCTCACGGAGGGCTGTGACAGGCGGCGAAAGTAATCTACTACCAGTCGCCGTTCCTCCGGAGAGAGCTGCTGCAGCTCCTCCCAGGTCGGAACCCTCAGTCTCCGGTTCTCATCCTCCAACCGCGCCCGCAGGGCGGGCGGAAGGTGGACACTGTCGCCGGTGGCCGTGGTGCTTTGCCGCTCCTTCTTCTCATCTTCCTCGCGGCCCTGGAGAGTTCTTCCGGCATCGAGCATCCGTCGAAACAGCCGCTGCTGTCGCTCGACCGTCTGGCGCTCCAACCGACCTGCTTCCAACCGGCGCGAAAGCTGGGCGGCCTCATCGGCCATGTCACCGGCGCCCGGTAGATTCCCCTCTCCACGCAGCTTCTCCAGCTCCTGGGCCAAGGCGCGTTGCTGGGCCGCCAGTCGTTGGAGCTGTTCCCGGATTGCCCCGCCCCCGGCCATAGGCAGCATACCGGCGCCCTGCTGCCCCAGCCCGCCCTGCTGCTGCGCGAGCTGCGCCAGCCGCTCCAGCGCCTCAGCGAGGCCGGATCCGGACTGTGAGCCGGAGACCTCACCCCTGGCCCGCAGCAGCTGGTGCGCCGCGGTGTTGAGCCCGTCCACCGCCCCGCCGGCCTGGTCAGCCGCCTCCCGGCTGTTCGGCGACGCCGACGAGATTGCCTCGCGCGTTTGTTGCATCCGCATTCGTGCCGCGGCGAGCGCGGCACCGATCTGAGGAGGGACCAGGGCGTTCTTGCCGGCTGCCTCCTTGACCTGGTCCATCACCTTCTGCACGCCCTCCTCGATGGCCGCCTGTTCCGCCCGGGTCGATGCGTTTGGCTCACCCTGCTCGCTCAGCTGTTCCTGCACGCTGAGCTGACGTTCGGCCAGCCGGCTGGTTTCGCTCAGCGCCTGATCGATGGCTTCGACGACCTGCTTCCGCCACTCCTGTTGCATCGCCTGCCGGCGCTGCTGCAGCTGGTCACTCAATGGCGCGAGCGAGCGCGACGCCTCTTCGCCCTGCTGCTTGGCTTGGGGGCGCTGTCCTCGCTGGGCCGACTTTGCCGCCTGCTGCATCTGTTGCGAGGCTCTGCCGGCGCGCTGGGCCAGATCCTGCATCGCGGCCGACTGGGCGGCGGCGGAGGCGTCCTTGCCCATCTGCTGCAACGCCGCCGCCAGCGAGTCGGCTCGCGCGGCAAGCTGTCGCTCGGCGAGGGCAGAGCGTGCGCTGTCGCCCGAGCTGACCTGCTGGTTCCAGTCCCGCTGCTCTCGCGCCAGCTCCCTTGATTCCTGGCTCAGGTTTGCCAGGTCGCCTTCGAGAGCGGCACGCCGGAACAGCTCCCGGCTCCGCTCCAGCGCCTCGCGCAGCTCCTTCTGGGCCTCGGCCAGCTGCTCCAGGGCATCCTTGGCCCGCTCGGCATCGAGATCCTTGAGGGCCTGCTGCAGGCTCGCGAGCTTTTCCCGGAGCTCGGGCGAGAGCGCGCGCTCCAGCTGTGCCCGGATCTCGGCGAGCTGCCGCTGGAAGGCCGTGTCGTGCACTCCGGCGGCCTCCGCACTTCGCCGCAGCTCTTGCAGCGATCGTTCGAGCGACTCCGCCCGACGGATGAGCTCTTCCTGAGACTTGGCGACCGCCTCGGCCCGCTGCGCCTCTTCATATGAAAGCGACTCGCTGTCCTTGGCTCCCAACCCTCCAGCGGGGCGGGCGCGCTCACGCGCCAGATCGTCGGTCTGCCGCTCGACTCGCCTGCTCGCGTCGGTGATCGAATCGAGCTGGCTGGCCACGCTCTCGGTGGCCTGACGCTGCGCGGCTCGAACCTCACTCATCGTCGGCAGGCGAAGGACGAACTCGCGGGAGCGTCCGGTCTGCCCTCGTGGCGTGTTGTCCCTGGCCGTGGCGAAGTAGCGCACGGTGTCGCCCGGAAGAAGACCTCGGCGATTCAGGTCGAGGGTAAAGGTGAGAATGGCTCGGTCGGGTCGTTCGGCGGGCACAGGCACGCTCTCCCGGCGCGCCGAGTCGATGAGGCCCAGCCGACTGATCCTGCGGCTCACCAGGGTAACAGCCGTAACGCTATGGTCGTCCCTGGCGTCGATGATCAGCGGCACCTGGAGGCTGAGCGGAGCCAGGGTGTCGGCGCCGGGCACCGGGATCTCGACCGCCGGCGCGCTGTCCGGCACCAGCCGAATGGGCAGCCGCACTGAGTCCCCGGAGAGTGGCGCTCCACTGGCCGTTACCAGGTCCAGGCGGTATTCGCTCGAGCGCTGGGGGACGAACGTGCCGGCAAAACGGGTTGCGGTCACTTCCAAGGATTCGGTCCTCACGGCGGATTTCCAGGCAGCGCTCGCAAGGCGGGCCGTCGCCTCACCCCGGGTTTCGAGCCGGGTGCCCACCGGGAGAATGAGCGTGTCTCCGCCGGTCGGCACCGGCTCGTTCTCCAGTCCCAGGTATGAGGGGTACCGTGCGATCACGTCGAGGGTGCCCAGGAACACCGGCAGCCGGACGCGCACGACCACCGTATCGGAAGAGCGGCCCCCGCTGGTCAAACGGGCGAACAGGTCACTCTGGAGCGGCGGGGTTGAAACTGTCGCCCGACCCAGGGAATCGAGGCGCACACCTCGCGCCTTCCAGGCCTCGCCGGGAGCGCGAAACCAGAGGGTTGCCGCCTTCCGGCCCATTGCCTCGAGCTGCAGGTCTACCGGCTTGCCCCGGTCTACCAGGCTATCGGAGGCGCGTAGCCGAACGGGAGCCACGGTGGCTTCCCAGGCGCGATGCGGATGCCACAGCGCCGCGGCAGCCCCGTTCACCGGACCGGCGGAGGTAAAGGCCGCCACGCCGAGGACGAGGCACCCCAGACCCGCCGCTGAGATCAGTCGCACCGGCCGCGCAATAGGCTCGACGGCCGTGGTACCGCGACGGGAGACCTCCTCGGCCTGGGTGCGATCCGCCAGATCGAGCAAATCGCCACTGGTCCCGGCAGCCGCGGCGTCAAGCAGTGCCGTCAGGGTGCCATGCCGCCAGGCGCCGAGCTCCTCGAGCCTTCCGGCCAGCCGGGCGGTCGAAAGCCGGGCGTGGGTTCGCCAGGCCAGGTAGGCAATGGCCGCAAGTCCGAGGAGCGCCATACCCCAGGCGAGCAGCACCCAGTAGGGGGCGCTGAACCAACCGAGTCGCACGCTCCAGGCCCAGGCTGCGAGCAGCGCAGCCACCGCGCCGAGTCCCAACGCGACCCAGCCCACGCCGTTTCGGCTTCGGAGCGGCCGACCCAGCCGCTGAAGCGCGCCCTGCGTCGCTGGCGCGGTCACCCGCCGTAGCCTACCGCGTAGGCAAAGAGGTTCACACCCATCTTGAGCGCTGCCTCGCGTTTGTCCGGGCTGTCATGGTGCACCTGGGGATCTTCCCAGCCATCGCCGAGGTCAGACTGGTATGAGTAGTAGACTACGAGGCGGCCGTCGAGGAAGACGCCGAAGCCCTGCGCCGGCTTACCGTCGTGCACGTGGATCTTGGGCATCCCCTTGGGAAAGTCATAGATCACATGATAGATCGGATGGTCGAGCGGGACCTCGACCAGCGGATGGTCGGGAAAGAGTCGGGCCAGCTCCCGCCGGATCGAGGCGTCCATTCCGTAGTTGTCGTCTGCATGGAGAAACCCACCCTGTTGCAGATACCGGCGCAGTGTGGCCAGGTCCCGATCGCTCCAGCGAACGTTGCCGTGGCCGGTCATGTACAGGTAGGGAACGTCCCAGAGGTCGTCGTCACTCAGAGTGACGACCTTCTCTTCCGGGGAGACACGAAGCCGGGTGCGGGCTCTGATAGCAGAGAGGAGGTTGGGAAGGCTGCTGGGATTCGCGTACCAGTCGCCGCCGCCATCATAGTGCAGGCGGCCGATCGTCATGACGGGGGCAGGATCGATTGTTCCCCCAGGCGTCCCCAGGGCAACGCCGAGAGCGAAGAGCGTCCGCAGAATCACGGTAACTCCATGACCAGCTTGTAGGCTTCGTTTCTGGGAAGGCCGAGGGATTGGGTGAGCTTTTGCACCACTTCACGCCGGCTCATGCCTTCAGCCAGGAGCGAGGTAGCCTGTTCGATGGCGTCCTCGGTTCGGTCGGGCTGGATTGGCGGCTCGCCCGTCCCTTGCAGCACGATCGTCAGCTCACCCCGTGGGGGCACCGCCGAATAATAATCAACGAGCTCGCCCAGCGTCCCGGTACGAATCTCCTCATGCATCTTGGTCATCTCGCGGCAGACCACCGCGGTCCGGCCGGCCCCGGCCAGCGGAATGAGATCCTCCAGCAGCGCCAGGAGACGCGGCGGTGCCTCGAACAGGACCACGCTCCACTCCTCGGCCGCTGCGCGGCTTAGCAGGCGGGAACGCTCCCGGCCTTTTCGGGGGATGAAGCCGAGGAAGAGATAGCGGTCCCCCGGGAGGCCGGCGGCTGACAGTGCCGTCGCCACGGCCGAGGGACCGGGAATCGGGATGACCGGGATTCCGGCGTCACGGGCCTGGGCCACCAGGTCGGTGCCGGGATCACTGACCGCAGGGGTTCCTGCGTCGGACACCAGCGCGATGTCGCGGCCCGATCGCAGGATGTCGAGCAGGCCGTCGAGCCGATCCTCGCCGGAATGGGCGTGATAGCTGAGCAGACTTGGCCGGGCGCCGAGATGGCTCAGCAGCCCGCGGGTCCGGCGGGTATCCTCGGCAGCCACCACCGACACCTTGGCCAGCACCTCCGCGGCGCGGAGCGAGAGGTCACCAAGGTTACCGAGCGGGGTTGCCACGACGAACAGGGTGCCGGGCGTGGGCATGGTGAATATTAGCGGGAAGGACGGGAAGGACGGGCAGGATGGGAAGGATGGGAAAAAGAAAGGAAGGAAGGGAGCCTGGCTCCCCGCCTTCCTTCCCGTCTTTCCCGCCCTTCCGGCCTTCTCCGTCCTAGCTCAGATGCTGCTTGATCTTCCCTTCCAGGGTGGCCTTGGGCACCGCGCCAATAACGGTGTCTACGTGCTGGCCGTTCTTGAAGAAGAGGATGCTCGGAATCGAGCGCACATTGAACCGCATGGCGGTGCGCTGGTTGGCATCCACATCGACCTTGGTCACCTTGGCCTTGCCGACGTATTCGCCGGCGAGCTGATCGAGGATCGGCGCCACGATCTGGCATGGCCCGCACCAGGACGCCCAGAAATCCACCAGTACCAGTCCGTTCGCTTGCTCGATTTCGGCCGCGAACGAGGCGTCACTCACGTGCACGGTCAAGGTATTCGCTGCGCCCATGTTGGTTATTCTCCTGTAGTGTTTATGTCGGACGATTGCCCCGACCCAGCAGACCGCCGCCCTATTCATGGGAGGACCAGTGGCCGATCTCCCCCGCATTGCGCATGTCGGAATTGCCGTCGCGGACCTGGAAGCCGCGCTCGCCTTCTACCGGGACGTCCTCGGCATCGTGCCGCATCCGCCCGAAACCGTCGATGGCGCCACCATCGTAGCCTTTCGACTGGGAGAATCGGAAGTGGAGTTGCTTGCCTCGCGCCACGCCGACAGTCCGATTGGAAAATTCCTGGCCAAACGCGGCCCAGGTATTCACCACATCTGCTATCAAGTACCCGACCTCGATGCCGCGCTCGAGGCCTGCCGGAAAGCCGGATATCGTCTGATAGACGAGGAGCCACGTACCGGGGCGGCGGGCCGTCGGATCGCCTTCGTGCATCCGAAGGCGACCGCCGGAATCCTGCTCGAGTTGACCGACTAGCTGACTAAAAGATAACAGCGCCCGCCAGGGAAGGTTCCCGGCATTAACCCTGAGGTGCGCTGTCTCGAGGAGCCCCTTCCAGACAGGGGCGGGCCGGGTTCCCGGCCGCAGCTAGATCGAGCTGGGTGACGATCCAGAAATCGTCGCGGATCTTGACTGCGGTAAAGGGGACTGTCCAGGTGCAGGTGCGGCGCTTGATCTCGACTTGCAGGTTCCGGCGACTCTGGTCGGTGCTTGGTTCGTCCGCCGTGACGCGAAATGAGTCGTTTCGGAGGTAGGCCTGCATGATTGCGATCCGGCGCCGCCAATCGGGGGGCTGATTGGTCTTGGCGGCAGGGCCGCTGGCGGTGCCCCACAGGTTCGCCATCTTATCGAGGTTGCTATCGGCAACCGCCTGCATGAAACTCCGCACGGAGCCACTGGCGGAATTGGCGGGCTGTGCCTGAGGCGCGCTGCCACCGCCGCAAGCAGCGAGGAGCAGCACCGATCCGAGCCATCGTTGCTTAATCACAAGTCTCTCGCTGGGTTAATGTTAGCATCGGAAGTTAACCGGCAGCGGATCGGCGAGCAATGACTCCGACTCGGCTATACATCAACGTTGATCACGTAGCCACCGTTCGTCAGGCCCGCCGCACCGACGAGCCCGACCCGGTTGAGGCCGCCCTGCTGTGTGAGCGGGGAGGCGCCGACGGCATCACCGCCCACCTGCGCGAAGACCGGCGGCACATCCAGGACGATGACGTTGAACGACTCAGGCCGGCGGTCCATGTGCTCAACCTGGAGCTCGCCACCAGTCCGGACGTCGTAGCCATCGTCTGCCGGCTCGCGCCCTACCAGGCCACGCTGGTCCCCGAGCGCAGGGAGGAGATCACTACCGAAGGCGGCCTGGACCTCACCCGCCCCAATCCCAAAATGCGGGAGACGATACGGCGTCTCGAGCAGGCGGGAGCCCGGGTCAGCCTCTTCATCGATCCGGATCTTCGGACGATAGACGCCGCCAAGGACCTCGGCGTCCCCGCCATCGAGCTGCACACCGGTCGCTACGCCAACAGCTGGCGCCAGAGCGACGCCGCGCTGGAGGAGCTCCAGAAGGCGGCCCGACACGCTGCGGATATGGGGCTCTTCGTGCACGCGGGCCATGGCCTCACCTACGTCAACGTGGCCCCGGTCGCCGCGATTCAGGAGATCGAGGAGCTCAACATCGGCCACAGCGTGGTGAGCCGGTCCGTGATGGTCGGGATGCGGCAGGCGGTTGAGGAGATGCGGAGGGCCATGGAGCTGGGAGCTAGGAGCTGAGAGCAGTTGATGCTATGCTCCGCGTCTCCTACCTTCCAACCCAGCGGCGCGGTCCCCCTGACTCATGGCTCTCTATTCTTGGCCCTTATGTTCGAGCCTCTGGCTCCCAGCTCCCAGCTCCTAGCTCCTAGCTCACAATGACCACTCCCCTCGGGGCCGCCGATTTCTTTGCCTTGGAGGCTGGCGAGTGTCTGGACCGGCTCGAGACGCTGGTCTCTCAGCCCGAGCCGCCATCGGCCGACGAATTCCTGCGCAACGCGCGGGTGCTTCGGGGCTCCGCGCTCATGGCGGCCCACACTCACATTGCCCGGGCTGCGGCCGGGCTGGAGGCGGTCGCCCGCTCGCACCGCGAGCATAAGCGACCGTGGGATGCGGCCACGCGGGAGCAGGTGGCACAGGCGGTCGAGGAATTTCGCCTGCTCGTCCGCCGGGTCTCCGAGTGGGGCGAAGCGGACACCGCGCGCGCCGTCCGGCTCGGGCGGGGACTGGAGACCCTGGCCGGCCCCACCGCGGCCAGCGTGCCAGAGCGCCCGGCCGAGTCAGAGCGGCCGGAGCTCCATACCGGGGTACGGGCATTCGTGGCGCGGGAAGGCGCCCTCATTGCGAGCGCGCTGGACCGTGCGGCGCGGGCGTTGCGCGCCACACCGGGCGACCGGGAACCGCTGTACAATGTTATCCGCCGCATGCAGTCGCTTCGGGGCCTGGCTGAGCTGGGCGATCTCCCGCCGCTGCCCGAGATTCTCGACGGCATCGAGCTCGCTGTGGGAGACCTCACCCGCCTCTTCGCGCCCCCACCCGACGTCGATCAGGTGATGGATTGCGCCGGGCGGGCGCTGACCCGCATCTCGCGCGACGTGGCCGAGCGCGGACGGCCGGACCCCGACGCCGAAGAGGCTCGCCAGTTCACCGAGGCGCTGCTCCGCGCCTTCGCAGTGGAGCGAGACGTGGTGCCCATCGAATCGCTCTATTTCAGCGGCGATCCGGAGCCGGCTACCCAGCCGCTGTCGCAGCCGCAGTTCACCATGCCGGAGCCGCTGGGCCCGCTGGAGCTGGTCAGCCACGGTGAGCACCTGTGCCAGACCGCCGACCTGATTGCGGCCGCCAGGTCGACCATCCAACGAGACCTCCGGCTCTATCATCTGCTCGGCGCACTTCGCTCCGCCGCGATTCCCAGTCCCGATCCGGTAGCCGGCGCGCTCGGCATCTTCGCCCGATCGGCTCAGGAGGCCCTCGCGTCAGGAGTGGCCAGCCACTCCCTCACCGACCTGGTTGCGCGGCTGCGTGAGGCCGGGGAGCTCCTCCGAGCGGCGGGCGAGAGCGAGGATCGAATGCTGATCTCCCGGCGTCTGCTGGACGTGGCACACCGGCTGGATGGCTTGCGCGCGGGGAAACCGACGGCCACGGCGTCCGAACTGGCCATCGTGGTCCCCATCGAGAGCCTCGCACCAGACGAGTCCGACTCGGACGTGGTCCCGATCCATTCCCTGGCCCCTGACCAGCCCGCCGAGGCGGCGTCCGGCGGCCTCGAAGCCAGCTTCAAGACGTTCGAGCTGCTGATCAGGCAGCGGGCGCCCGTCACCCCCTCGCTCGACGCGCTGGTACGAGGAGCTCCTCGCGCCCCGGCCGCAACGGTGGCCGCGACACCCGAGCCGGTACTGGCGGAGGTGGCCATCAGCACGCTGTGCTATAGCGGACGGGCCGCGCTCGAGCGGGCAGCCACCCTGCGGCACGAGATCAACGCGGCGCTGAGCCGGGATACCAGCCTGGAATCGCTGCAACCATTGCTCCAGGAGCTGCTCGACCTCGTTCCACTCGCGCTTGACCGCTCCTGAGTCAGGCACCCGGCGGAGTCGCCTCCGCCGGGCCCTGCCCGCCGTCCTTGGCATCGGTATCTCGGTTGCCCTGCTCGCATGGGCTCTCCGGGGCGTCAGTGCTGACGCGGTGCTGGGGCACATCGCCGCCGCGCGTCCGGGCCCACTAGCCGCCGCCATCCTGATCGCTACGCTCACCTTCCCACTTCGCCTGATCCGCTGGCGCCTCCTCCTCACGGATGAGCGGGGGATGCCGTATCCGTTCGCCCCGCTCTGGCACGCGATCGCCCTCGGCTTTACCGCCAACAACCTGCTGCCACTGCGGGCCGGTGAGCTGATCCGCTCCTACACCGCGGCCCGCCTCACCCAGGCACGATTCACCACCGTGATCTCGTCGGTGGCGGTGGAGCGGATCTTTGATGGCCTCACGGTGGTTGCCTTGTTGACCTTCGCACTGCTCCATTCGGATCTGTCGAGCTCGGTCACGGTGGCCGGCACCTCTGTCACCCAGTTGGCTCGTGCGGCGGGCGTGGCCGCGGGAGTGGCTTTGGTTCTTGCGATCATGGTAGTCGCGGCGCCGCTGGCCGCCGAGAAGCTGGTACGGCGCCTGTTATCCTCCACCCGGCTTGCTGACCGCATCGTGTACCTGATCGAGGGGATCAGGCAGGGCCTGGCTGTTCTTCGCTCCCCGGCCAGGCTCGCAGGAGTGATCCTCTGGTCCCTGGTACTGTGGCTGGCCAATGCATGGGCGTTTCATCTGGGATTTACCGCGTTCGACATTCCGGTGAGCTACTCCGGGGCGCTGCTGATGCAGGGACTTCTGGTTCTCGGCATCTCGGTGCCATCCACGCCTGGTTTCTTCGGCCCCTTCGAAGCCGTTATCGTGGCAGTGCTGGCCCTTTACGGCATCCCCGGGAGCCTGGCCTTTTCCTACGCCATCGCCTTCCACGTCACCACGCTGGTACCTATCACGCTGCTGGGCCTCTGGTCGCTGACCCGGACTCCCGGGGGATTCAGCCTGTTGCGCAAGGGTCCGACGTGACGGCCGCCAGCGTCGCCTTGCCTGCCCTGGCCAAAGTCAATCTTTTCCTGCGGGTGCTCTCCCGGGAGGAGGACGGCTTTCACGGTATCGAGACCCTGCTGTGCCTCGTGAGTCTGGCGGACACGCTTCGGGCGGAACGGCGGGAGGGGCGCGGAGTTACGATCGAAGTCTCCGGTGCCGACGTCGGGGCGGCGGAGCAGAACCTCGCCGTCAGAGCCGCGAGCGCAGCCCTGGAAGCGGTCGGCCACCGTTTCGCGATCCACCTCACGCTTACCAAGCGGATCCCTGTTCGCGCCGGCCTGGGTGGTGGCTCGAGCGACGCGGCGGCGGCTCTGCACGCCGCCAACCGTCTCGCTGGTGACCCTATCCCGCGCCACGAGCTGGTTCAACTCGGCGCACGCCTCGGCAGCGATGTCCCCTTCTTCTGCACCGGCGCTCCGCTGGCGCTGGCCTGGAATCGAGGCGAGCGCATGCTTCGGCTCCCGCCGCTGCCGTCGGCCCCTGCCCTGCTGCTCACGCCCAAGGTCGCGGTCGCCACCGCCGAGGCGTACGGCTGGGTGGATGCGGCCAGACAATCGGCGGGGCGGCGAGGTGCGGTGGCGCTGGATCTCCAGGCGCTATCGGGCTGGGGGGATATCGCGCGGATGGCGGGAAACGACTTCGAGTCTCCGGTGTTCGGCCGTCACAGCGAAGTCCGCGGCGCATTCGAGGCGCTGGTCGGCACCCGACCCCTGCTCTGCCGTATGAGCGGGTCGGGCTCGACGCTTTTCGCGATCTATCGGTCGGCGCGCGATCGCGACGATGCCGCCATGATGCTGGGCCGAAAGCACGGAACCGTCACCCCGGTGGAGACGAGTGCCTCGGTGGCCCCGGGTCCGGAGCCTAGTTGAAGACCACGGTGGCGTCGTTCGAGCAGATGGTGCTTCCCGCCTGGCACACCCTCAACACGTACGTGGCGGCACCCTGAAATGTCCGGCCGTTGGTGTCGCTCCCATCGTTAGCAGTAGTTCGCAGCAGCGCCCCATTGCGGTAGACATCGACCATCGGGCCAGTCGCGCCGGTCCACTTGAGACTCAGATATTGAACGGCCCCATCCTGTCTCCCCGTGGCCGTCAGAGTAATGTTCGGGCCCGGCGATGCGGTCACCGTGACCGGCGCCGAACGCTGGCCAGCGCCTCCAGCGTTGTCGGTGACCTGCAGCATTACCGTGTACGTGCCGGCTGAGGCGAAGCTGCGGGACGGATTCCGGGCGGTCGAAGTGCCTCCGTCCCCGAACGTCCAGCTCCACGCGGTCACCGTGCCATCGCTGTCAGTGCTCCCGTCAGTGAAGGCGCAGGTCAGATTGGTGCAGCTCGACGTGAAGTTTGCCACCGGCGCCACATTCGGTGGGGGAGCACTGCCGAAAGTCACGGTGGCGTCGTTGGAGCAGATCGTGGTGCCCGCCTGGCAGACCCGGAACACATACGTAGCGTTGCCTTGGAAGGTGCGGCCGTTGGTATCGCTTCCGTCGTTGGTCGTGGTGCGCAGCCGGGCTCCGTTGCGGTAGATGTCGACCATGGGTCCGGTGGCGCCGCTCCACTTGAGCGTCATGTACTGGACGGCACCGTCGACGCGGCCGGTCGCCGACAAGGAGATACTGGAGGGCGGCGGCTCGGAGCCGGTGGATCCGATCCGAACGACCTTCGCTACCGATGGAACCCCGGTGGCATTCAGGATGAAGAGCATGTAGTGGCCCGGCGGCGTTCGATTCGCGCTCGCCGGAGCCGAGATAGTCACTGCTCCGGACCCGCGGGTGAACGGCAGCCACTGGAAGCGCTGATTCATGTCGAAGGCGTGGGTGACTGAGCCCAGCCGGATGAGGCTTACCTTCCCGATGTCAGCCGCGTCGGGCGTCGTCACGCTGAAGGAGCTGCCGTAGGCAACCGCCGACGGTGCGTCGCTGATGACGGGCCGCGCGCCCTTGAACAGGTACGGTGGCGAAAAGATTTCACCGCTCTTCTGACTGGGTGCACCGGCGCCCTCACCGCTGCCGCTATGCAGCACGCGTCCGTCGGGAAGCAGCAACGACGTCGCGTGATACGTCCGAGTCACCGCGTTGCTTGCCAGGGTGGTCCAGACCCCGGTAGCAGGATTCCAGAGCTCGGCGGCGTGCACTCCGGCGTTCCAATCGTCGAAGGCGGTTCCGCTGCTGCCACCGGTAACGAGCACCTCGCCAGTGGGCAGCACCGTCGCGTTGAGATGCCGCCGCGGGAACGCCATCGAGCCGGTCAGCTGCCACGTGGGCGCGGCCGAGTTGAGGTCAATGATCTCGGCCGTGTTGGTGGTGCGGCCGCCGCCGGCATACAGGATCTTCCCCTCGTCGTACATCACTGCCGATCCATAATCGCGAACTGGATACTGGCGGCTGGCCACGGTTGTCCACGATCCGGTCCCCGCCGGGTTGAGGTACCGGGTCGTCTGCTGTTCCCCGGCGTAGAACACCTGGCCATTGGGCGCGAGAAAGCTCCGAGGGTAATACGGCAGCATGCGTTTGGCGCCGGTCAGCAGTCGGAGGGTGCCTGACGAGGGAGACCAGACCTCGGGCTCCTCGACCTCGACGCCCGCCTCATCCCGCCCCGCGGTAATCACGACGTCGCCGTTGCCGAGCGTGGTGTTGGTCGGATACCATCGGCCCCGCCGCATCGGTGTAGACCTGCTCCAGCTCTCAGAGCCGGGTGTGAAAAGCGTGTTGTCCGGTAAGCCATGGTCATCACTGATGTGCCCACCAGACACCAACAGCCTTCCATCCCCGGTGAACGAGTGGCCGGCGCAGAAGAGCAACGCAGGGCTGGGGACTGCCGTGAGGTTTCCCGTGGCCGGATCCCAGACCTGGGGCGTGCCCAGGCGACCCCACATCAGGATCTTGCCGGTGGGGAGCAGGCTCATGTGAAGTGCCACAATGGGCAGGGGGAACGGATCGCTCCAGCTCCCCGACTCGGGGCTGCCCATCCCGGTGACTGAAGCGGAAATTGCCGGGGGACCACAGCGCATGTCCCGGTTCGGTCGATGCGTCACCCGCTCGCCGTCCCGGTACAGCTCCACCGCACCCTGCTCTGTTGTCTCCAGCTCCGTCTCGCTGAATCCCGGATCTTCGGGCGGCCCCGGTCGCAGGGTCAGGCCTCCGCTCTCGTCGGTGCCCACGACTCGATACTCGACGTGAACCGATGCCTTGGTGGAGTTGGTCGCGAGGAACTTGTTGCCACAGAGGTAGACCAGATCCACCGGCCCCAGCACGCCTTCTACTGCTCCATCCGCCTCAGGGGACTCAGGACGCGAACGCGGGGACTGGGTACCATCGAGGCAGGCGGTGAGGAGAAGGACCGCGAGCCCAGGAACAATGAGCGAGAGATCGGCAAGCTTCCGCTTCATGTTGCCTCGATCAGGTGATCCGGAGCATTCTGGCCCTCGACGGCACGCCATTTCCATTCAGGAGAAACAACATGTAATGACCCGGCGGCGCCAGACTGCCGCTTGCCGGAGCGGTCAGGGTCAGGCCACCGGCGGTTCTCTGCAGCGAGAGCTCCAGAAAGCGCTGATTCTGATCGAACCCGTGGGTCACCGATCCCAGGCGCACCAGGGTTGCCCGAACCACGCCGGGGGCGTTCGCCGTGGCAACGAAGAACTGCTGGCCATAGGTGACTGCCTCCGGCGCGGCGTCCATAGAGGGTCTCGGACCACGAAACAGATAAGGCGGCGAGAAGATCTCCGCGGTGAGCTCCCGAGGAAGCCCCACTCCGTCGCCACTGCCACTGTGCAGCACCCGGCCATCCATCAGGAGCAAGGTGGTTGAGTGATAGACGCGGGTCACTCGATTGGAGGCCAGTGCGGTCCAGGCCTCGGTGGCCGCATCCCAGACCTCGGCGGCATGGACCGCTCCGGCGGGATCACTGAACCCTGCCGCGCTGGTTCCCCCGGTGGCCAGCACGCTCCCGTCCGGCAACAGGGTTGCATTGAACTGGCGCCGTGCATGGACCATAGAGCCAGTGTAACGCCAGGCGGGTACCGCGCCGGTGAGATCGATCACCTCCGCCGTACGGGTGGGGGGACCGTCGGGCGGGGCGCTCCCGCCGACGATCAGTACTCTCCCAGGCCGGTACATCACGGCGGAGCCATAGTCGCGCCGCCCGTACGTGCTGGTTGCGACAGGGGTCCACGCTCCGGTCCCCTCCGGATCGAGATAGGAGGTCTGGGGTAACTCGCCCGCGTAGAAGACCAGCCCGTTGGGAGCCACGAAGGCGCGGGGATAGTAGGGCAACGCTCGATCAGCGCCGGCAAGGGCGCGCCAGCGGCTGCCGGTCCACACCTCGGGAGTCTCGACCTCTGCACCACCCTCATCCCGTCCCGCGAGCGTGAGAACCTCCCCGTTGGGCAGAGTTGTCGTAGTGGGATACCAACGGCCCCGGCTCATCGGCGCCACCGCGGTCCACCCCCGAGCGGCGGCTTCGAAGATGTTTGCGTCCGGCAGGCCATGATTGTCGCTCAGGTGGCCCCCCGCGACGAACAGGCGGCCGTCAGACAGGAAGGAGTGTCCGCTGCAAAACAGCAGGCTGGCACCGGGCGCGGCCGCGAAGTCGCCGTTGACCGGGTCCCATGTCTGCGGCTCTCCGACCCGGCCCCAGGAGAGCACCTGGCCGGTAGGAAGCAGGTGCAGGTGGACCGCTACGACCGGCCAGTCAAAGGGAACCGCCCATTCTCCGGACAGAGCCTGGGGCTGCTGGAGGGGAACCGGGGGGCAAGCCACCCCGGCATTGCCGACGGACGCGATCTCTTCGTCGTGGTAGGTGACCTTCAGCGTTCCGGAATCCAGAGTGGTGAGGCGGGTGCTGCTCGGCGTACCCTCCGCGATACCGGCGGGGAGGATCAGCTCGCCCTGCTCGCTAGTACCGGCTACCGTGTATTCCGCAGTGAGGGCGGTGGAGTCCCGGTTCCGGAAATCGAAATCGTTACCGCAAACATATGCCACGGCGAATGGAGCGGCCCCATCACCCGGAGGATCGGGCTTCAGGGTGTCCTGACAGCTGATCGTGGCACCGGCCAGACCGGCCGCGATGAGCCGCCTCGCCAATCTCATCCGCGGCATGGCTCCCCAGCACGTGGGATCAGCGCTTGGTCGCCCCGGCGTCCACCATCTCGCGTACCTTGCGGGCCAGCGCTTCCGGAGCCAGCGGCTTCTGAAGAAATTCGCGGCCCTCGTCGAGCAAGCCGCGGCGAACCACGTCGAGGCCGGTGTACCCGGAGGTGAAGAGCACGGGTACATCGGGCCACCGCTCCGCCAGCCGGGCGGCCAGCTCCCGGCCGCCAATGTCGGGCATGACCACGTCGGCGACAACGAGACTGATCCGCCCGCCTTCCGCCTCGATCAGGCTCAGCGCGGCACGGCCGTTGGCGGCCTCCAGCACGCTATAGCCGCAATCCCGCAGGGTTCTGGCCATGATCGAACGAACCATCGCTTCGTCCTCGGCGACGATCACCGTCTCGTTATCACGGGCGGTTGGAGCCGGCTCCTGTGAATCCGGCGGGGCCGGCACAGTAAGCGCCAGCGGGAAGTAGAGCTTGAAGGCGGTGCCGAGACCGGGCTCGCTATAGACCCAGATGAAACCGCCGCTCTGCTTGACGATGCCATAGACGGTGGACAGCCCCAGCCCGGTTCCCTGGCCGACCCCCTTGGTTGTGAAGAATGGCTCGAAGACCCGAGAGAGGATGGTCCGGTCTATTCCGTGGCCGGTATCGCTCACCACCAGTGCGGCGTACGGACCCGGCTTGAGCGAATCCACCGATTTCCCGGCCGCGTATGCCCGGTCCAGCACCACGTTCGTGGTCTCGATGGTGAGCCTGCCCTGATCGGGCATGGCGTCGCGGGCATTGAGGGTGAGGTTGATGAGGACCTGTTCCAACTGGCCCGGATCCGCCCGGATGGGGCCGAGGTCCGGGGCCAGATGCATCCGCAAATCCCGGGTCTCTCCCAGTGTTCGGCTGAGGATGGCCTCGAGGTCCCGGACCGTGACGTTCAGGTCGAGCACCTGCGGCTGGAGGACCTGCCGGCGGCTGAAGGCCAGAAGCTGTTGGGTGATCCCTGCGGTTCGAGTGGCCGCCTTCCAGATTTGATCGACATCCTCGCGGACCGGATCGGGCAGGTCGGTGCGCTGGAGCACGTAGTCGGCGCAGCCCAACACGACCGACATCATGTTGTTCGCCTCGTGCGCGATGCCGCCGGCGAGCTGCCCGACTGAATCCATGCGCTGGGCCTGGCGCAAGCGCTCTTCCGTCAGTTTCCGATCGGTCGTGTCGAGACACACGCCCGTCATGTACAGGGGGTTTGCCTTGGAGTCCCGCACCACCCGGCCCTGATCGGCCAGCCACCGGACCCGGCCGTTAGGCAGGAGGATCCGGAATTCGTAATCCAGCCCACCACCACTCTCGAGGGCGCGCTGGACCGAGGCGGCGACGAAGACGCGATCGTCCGGGTGGACCCGGCCGATAAAATGCTCGTACTGGGTGACCCGCTGCCCCGGCTCGATGCCATAGAGCTCGTGCAGCTGATCGTCCCAGGTGAGTGTATTGCTGGCGATGTTCCACTGCCAGGTGCCCATCCGAGCCGCCTGGAGGGCGAGGCGAAGCCGCTCCTGGCTTTGCTGCAACGCTTCCGCCGCCTGTCTCCGCTCGGTCACGTCACGCTTGATCGAGGCGGCGCCGATCACCTGTCCGTACGCGTCTCGAATCGGCGACACGCTCACCGAGATGTAGACCCGCCGCCCATCCTTTCGGATTCGCTCCGCCTCGGCAAACTCCACCCGCTCGCCCCGCCCGATACGGTCCAGCAGGTCGCGCTCGGCCTCGTGGAGCTCCTCGGGAATGAGACGAAAGATGGGCTGGCCAACCATTTCGGCGGGGCTGTAGCCGAAGATGTTCTCGGCCGCGCGGTTCCAGCTGGTCACCACGCCGTCGAGCGCCTTGCCGATGATGGCGTCGGATGAGGAGGCCACGATCGCCGCAAGTCGGGCTACCGCCTGCTCGGCTGCCTGATGGCTGGTCACGTCCCGGGTGAAACAGCGGGTGTGAACGAACCGGCCTTCCTCGAAGTACCCGCTGGAGTCGATGACGACGTGGATAGTGGAACCATTCCTGGCGCACAGCCGGGCCGGGTAGTCGTGCAGCACCTCGCCCGTGCTCAGCCGCCGCAGGATATCGTCGATGACGCCCCGGTCCAAGTGAAAGTCGGCGATGTTCTTTCCCAGGTATTCGCTGCGGTCATAGCCCAGCAGATCCAGCTCGGCCTGGTTGACCCGGAGGATGGTGCCGTCGGCCCCCACCCAATGCATGGGCATCGCGGCGTTCTCGAAGAAATCGTTGAGCTCCAGCTCACGCCGCTGGAGCTCCGATCCGATCTGTTTGAGTTCCTCGATATCCACCGAGGTCCCGACCCAGTGCTGTACCTTCCCCTCGGAGGTCCGGAGCGGGACGACGCGGGCGAGCATCCAGCGGTACACCCCATCGTGCCGCCGGTAGCGGAGCTCCATCTCAAACGGCTGCGCTGACTGGAGGGCCTCACTCCACTTCTGCTGGACCGCGTCGGCTTCGGAGGGGTGATTGAATTGGGCCCCGCCTCCCCGGTTGATCACCTCGAGGGTCGATCCGGTATACGCCTCCCAGGCACGGTTGACATAGAGGATCTGGCCGGCCGGGTCGGTCAGCCAGAAGAAACCAGGCGTGGCCTCGCCCAAGGCGAGGTACCACTGATCAGTGGCAGGGACCGTGATCTCTGTCATCGGGTAAATATGGAGGATTGCACCGGTTGGCGGCGTTGGAGCGCTTCGGGAGCAAGGACGATGGCACCGTCAAGGATCCGGGAACTGGGCTGGCCTACGAAAGTACGGGCCCCGGAACCGGCATGGCAAGTGGGGCGGCGAGCCTCCCTTTCGTCGGGGCTTCGGGACCCCTTAGCTTCAGGCCGGTGGGTTGTCTCTAGCTGGCCCTTCGTCCAACGGCAGGACAGCGGACTTTGGATCCGTTAATGGTGGTTCGAATCCACCAGGGCCAATTACACTTAGCAATTCCTGCTCCAGTTTGCTGCGCCAGTTTCACCGTCCCGGAGTTCCTCTTAGGTCGGGTCAGGGATTGAGCCTACTTCGATAGTTGTCGTTCTTGGTAGATTTCAGGGGATGATAACTGTCCCGTGCCCGACTTGTGGGGAGCCTCCCGCCAGCACCACGACTCAGTGCGCGCGCTGCAGCGCAGGCGGCGCTGTCGTCGCGACTCCGACCCCGGCCCGAGTCACCCTTACCGTGGGTACGCCCACGATAATTATCTCTGGCCCGGACCCAGCAAGTGGCGACACGATCACGACCGTCCAGGCACCCAACGCGCGGTCCCAAGCTCGCATTTCAGCCTCAGGGACAGTCTCGATCGTAGTCGAAGGTCCTCCGGGGCTGGGCCAACCCGGAGAGTACCGGGTTGCAAAGGCCCTTCGTGCTCGCCTCCAATGCGATGGCATCCCGACCGGCTGACCGAAGTGCAGGCGGGCTCCATCAACGTGGTGGGAGGAAACGTCTCGGGCAGCGTCAAGCAGAGGACCATTCCGCTGGATAGCAGCGGCTTCGTTGCCCCGGCAACCAGCGGATGCCGATACTTTGCCATTCTCAAGCCACCCCGGAGAACCGTGGCAACCGGCGCCGGAGTGCTCGACACCATCGAGTCGCTACCGGGGCGAATCGCCGCGGCAATGCGGGCGGGTGCCACGGCCGCGCAGGCCGGAATGGCCATCGCCGGCGGCGAGCGGGATGCAGGAAGGCTGACCAACATCGTCTTCTATGGCCGCCACCCCGAACTTCCCCCGGCCTACAAGATCCAGCCGAAGGACAAGCAGCTCGCGACCGAATGGTTGCGCATTCGCGACGGAGTAATCCGCCCGCTGTTGAATAACCTGTGAAACCGCACACCAGTTGGGCTGAATGAGAGAACACAGCAGGTCATGGGAACCACGAGTAGTTGACGCGGAACCGCCCCCGTGTCACGGCGACCCTGGTGCCACTACCCTCGTTGAGACCGTCGAAGCTGAATACCCCGTGCACTAGATGCTGAACGGTGTCGATCGAGGTCACCGTCACTGCACCGGCGTTCGGGGGTGCCGCGACAAAGAAGGTGGAACCCACCGGAGGATTGTAGAACCACATACTGAGGGAGGCACTATTGTCGCTGGGTCCGGTTCCGAATAAGTAGCTTCCCGGCCCCTGAAAATCCCGGATAATCAGGTATATGGCATCGAGTGGATTATCCTGAGAATCCCGCCTGATCCCACTGATGGTCAACCTATTGTCGGAGTCGAGATCGACAAAGAAGTCGACCGAGTCGGTCACTGCCCACGACGTATTCTGGAAGCGCGCCTCGATAAAGAGAGAAGCGATCCTCAGTTCCGCTGCTGTCGGAACAACCGACTACAACGACAAGCGCCAGGACCCAGGCAGCCGCGTGTGCGGAGATTCGAGGCTCTACGGGCGACGGCAACTCCGCTTTTCCTTGGCCGCAAGAACCCCCGCGATATCCTCGACCGCTTTGACGTTCGCCGGATCCGCCATGAATCGGTCATCGAAACGCCACATGAACATGGCGCACCCGGCAGTCGCCAGGGCCATCCCGAATTCTCTCACCTGCTTCGGCGTCATCCGGCAGTGCCTCTTGTAGGTGCCCGGCCCGCCGGTCTTCGAAAGAACGCAGTCGTCCAGCTCCTCGCCGCCATTGAGCACGTTCATACTGAAGGCGATGGCGATACCGTCGTGCTTCGCCTGCCGCAGCGCCTCCTCGCGCCAGGAGACGACGTCCCCCCGGCCCCCGGGCGTTCCCCACCCACGGGGGGGCTGAGACCACCCGTATTGGGTGACGATGAAGTCGCACACCCGGTAGCGCTCCTCCTGCCGCCACCAGTGCACCACCACGACGCCAACCGCCATGGTCGGGTACATGCCTTTGACGTAGGAGCACATCTCATCGACCATCGCCTTGTCGAGCACGCCGCCCCAGACGGTGCGCTTCGGCTCATCGAGCACCGAGGCCCCGATGATCGTGCCTTCAGCCAGCCCTCTCTCGATCGCAGCCTGAATCAGCGGCCTGCGATAGGTATCCATGTCCTTCTTCCACTTGGCCAGATCGAACTTGCCGCCGGTATTGTAGAACGACGGGGGATGGTCGGTCATCTGCAACAGTAGCCGATGGCCCACCTGGCGGGCCTGATTCAGGTGACGGATGATCAAGCGGCTATCGGTGTAGTTGACGCTGGCCGTGAATGGCGCGGGCCACCCCCGCCAGCCCAGTGTCGGGTTCCACAGCGACCACGGCCCAAAGGCCATGCCGGAGTGCACCGGAGGTGGAATGAGAGGAAAACCACTGTCTATAGATGGAGGTTCGGGCGAAGGTGGAGGTGCAGGCGAAAGTGGCGGCGGCGACCCTCCTGAGCTCGAATCCACCCCCGCCAGGGAGTCCGCTACCCGGCTGGTATCAGAGACTCGAAGCGAATCCGCGATTCGGAGCGAATCGGCCACCCGGGTCGAATCGCGCACCCGAAGAGAATCGGCGATGCGGAGGGAATCCGCGTTTGCCAGGGAGTCGCTCGGGCTGACGGCGCCGGAAGGTCCCGGCCGCTCCGAGCCGCACGAGATAGCGGAGACCAGGAAGATGGACCACCCCACCTTCCGGGTCAGCATCGAATAGCGAGCAGGACTTGAGGGACTCGGCATCTCTGTCACACGGATAGGGGAGGCGGGGAAAGACTGGCCCTCCACCCTGGCTTTGTCAAGATGCGGCCGTTACAAGTGTCCAGCAATCGAACACCCTGAATGGCTCAGGAAGACTCCCGGCGTGAACCACGCATTTGAAGCTAGGAATCACGGCTTGCGAGTGGATGTGGCTTGGATCACCGCGGGGAGTTGTAACGAGAATTCCAAGACGAGGACCTAGGCCCCTGTAAGGATTGCAGGCAGCGTCATCCGACGCTTGCACCATGGTCGCGAGGCGTGGAGGAGATTCTCCGCGCCCCATTCTAGGTTGCTGCTGGTTACGCTCTTCGTTGCTGCTGGTTACGCTCTTCCGCCAGCCGTCGTCAGCTCCCGCTCGTCTCTCGCAGGCACGGTTTCCTGGAAGAATTCGAGCAGATCGGCGTTGATGGTGTCGGCCTCAGTCGTTGGCATGCCGTGCGGAAAGCCCTTGTAGGTCTTCAAGGTGCCATTCTTCAGCAGCCTGGCCGACAGTGGTGCCGAATCGGCATACGGCACGATCTGGTCGTCATCGCCATGCATCACCAGGACCGGCACGGTGATTTTCTTCAGGTCTTCGGTGAAGTCCGTCTGGGAGAAGGCGACGATGCCGTCATAATGCGCTTTCGCGCCTCCCATCATCCCCTGCCGCCACCAGTTCCGGATCACGCCCTGAGAGGGCTTCGCGCCGGGCCGGTTGTACCCGTAGAACGGTCCGGTCGGCAGATCCAGATAGAATTGGGCCCGATTGGCGGCAACCTGGGCCTGGAACCCGTCAAACACCTCCTTGGGTATCCCTCCGGGATTAGCGGCCGTCTTTACCATGAGCGGCGGCACCGCGCTGATGATCACCGCCCTGGCCACCCGGCTCTCGCCGTGGCGCGCCAGGTAGTGCACCACCTCGCCGCCGCCGGTCGAATGACCCACGTGCACCGCGCGCTTGAGGTCGAGATGTGCGGTCAGCGCCGCCAGGTCGGCGGCGTAATGATCCATGTCATGGCCGGCACCGGTCTGGCTGGAACGGCCATGGCCGCGCCGGTCGTGAGCTATGACGCGATAGCCGTGCCGCAGGAAGAACAGCATCTGGGTGTCCCAGTCATCGGCCGACAAGGGCCAGCCGTGGCTGAACACGACCGGCTGGCCGGTGCCCCAATCCTTATAGTAGATCTCGGTACCATCGCTGGTGGTGATCGTCGGCATTTCGATTTGCTCCCAGTAATGACGGGTTATCGTAAGTAGCGGGGCGGTAGGTGAAGCGGCGGTAGATATAGCCGCGGTAGATAAAGCGGCTGTAGAGAGCCACCATACCGCCGTTCCGCCCTACCGCCGGACAGCATCCTGCTGATGCGCTTCCACAAACCACAGCCACTGATCGATTCCGCGGGAGATTTCGGTCAGGATATCCGCAGTCCCCGCATCCTCCAGCTCGTTCATTTCCTCGATGCCGATCCGGGCCGTCCGGCCGAAACCGGCCAGCGCGTCCGACAGCGCGTCCACGTGGTCGCCGCCGGCTGACAGCGTCAACGGATAGCCCGGCAGGCTGGTGCGTTTGGCGACCACACCGACGGTACCTTCGGCGATGCCGCCCAGCTGTACGATCCGCTCGGCGATGAGGTCCACGTACTCCTCCACCGACTCGTTGACGTCGTCGAACAGCTTGTGCAAGGCGATGAACGCCGGCCCCTTCACGTTCCAGTGGGCCTGCTTGCACTGGGTCTGAAGGTCGATGGCGTCCGCCAGCCGCTGGTTGAGCAAGGCGATGACCTGGGTCCGGGTCTCCTCCGGCAGATCGTTCTTGGTGGCATATAGCCGTGGCTCATCGAATCTGGTCTCGCTCGCTTCCCGGGACGGGTCCGAGCGCTTGGGAGCGGTAATGGTACGGGTCATGAATTCCTCCTCGTAAATGAACCTGGGCCTCAGGCGGAAGCCTGAAGCGCCTTTTGGATTGGCAGGCGACGGATTCGTTTTCCGCTCGCCGCAAAGACCGCATTCGCCAGGGCGGGTGCGATGGCGGCCGTGCCCGGCTCGCCGATGCCTCCCGGCGTCTCGTTGTTCCGTACCAAGTGCACTTCGATGGCAGGTGTCTCGTTGATTCGCAGCACCCGGTAGTCGTTGAAATTGGACTGCTCCACCCTGCCGTTCTTGAGGGTGATCTCACCCCACAGCGCGCCGCCGATGCCGAACACGATACCGCCTTCCATCTGCGCCTTGACGGTGTCCGGGTTGATCACCGTGCCGCAGTCCACCGCACAGACGACCCGGTGCACCCGCACCTCGCCCGCCGGTGACACCTCCACCTCGGCAACCTGGGCCACATAGGTATCCCAGCCACTATAGAGCAGGGACACCCCACGCCCGTGGCCCGTGGGCAATCGCTTTCCCCAGCCGGCCTGCTTGGCCGCGAGGTCCAGCACGGCCAGGGCGCGCGGCGATTTTGTAAGCAGGGCCCGGCGGAACGCCAGCGGATCCTGCTTCGATGCGGCGGCGAGCTCGTCCACGAAGCTCTCGACCACGAAGATGTTGTGGGTGGGGCCGACCCCTCGCCAGAAGGTGGTGCTGACGACCGGCTCCTCGTGCCTCACGTATTCTACCTGGATGGCCGGGATCTCGTAGAGCAGCTGCGCCGAGCCGTCCACCGCGTCGCCATCCATCCCGTCCTTGAAGGCGGGCGGAGCCCAGCGGGCCAGGATCGATGGGCCGACGATTCTATGGTTCCATGCCACCGGCTTTCCGCGGGCGTTCACATCGGCGGAGATCCGGTCGTAATAGTAGGGCCGATACACATCGTGCTGGATGTCTTCCTCCCGGCTCCAGACCACTTTTACGGGCCCTTCGACCTCTTTCGCGATGCGAACCGCTTTGGTTTCGAAGTCCACCTCGAGCCGGCGCCCGAATCCACCCCCGAGCAAGTGGTTATGGACCACCACCTTCTCCGGCGGGAAGCCGGTCACCTTGGCCGCCGTCGCCTGCACCCGGCTCAGCACCTGCGAGCCGGTCCACACCTCGCAACCATCCTTTCGGACATGAACCGTGCAGTTCACCGGCTCCATCGTGGCGTGGGCCAGGAACGGTGCCTGGTAAATGGCTTCGATCTTTCTCGCCCCGCCGGCCAGTCCCGAGGGTGGCGCGCCCTGTTTCCGGGCGACCACGCCCGGCTTCCGGGAGGCAGCATCGAGTTCCTGAACCACATCCTCGGTCGAGATCTTCCCGTTAGGACCGTCGTCCCAGCGGATGGTGAGCGCGGCCAAGCCCTGCTTCGCCGCCCACATGTGATCGCCCACGACAGCCACCAAGTCGCCAAGATTCACGATCTGGCGAACACCAGGGATTGCCTTCGCCTTGCCGTCATCCAGAGTGGCAACCTTACCCCCTAACACCGGGCTTTCGGCGAGCGTGGCGATCTTGAGCCCGGGCAGCCGCACGTCGATGCTGTACTTCGCCGTTCCATTCACCTTTTCCGGGCTGTCGAGTCGCTTGGCAGGGGTGCCGATGAGCGTGAAGTCCTTAGCGCTCTTGAGCGCGACCTTGGCCGGTACCGGCACCCTTGCGGCCGCGTCCGCTAATGCCCCGTAGGTGAGGGTGCGACCGGTCGGCGGATGGCTGACCGAGCCCTTCTTCGCGCGACAGGTGGCAGGATCCACGGTCCACTGCTGGGCCGCGGCCGCGATGAGCATCGTGCGCGCGGTGGCGCCCGCGTTGCGCAGCGGCTGGTACATCGCCCGGACCGAGGTCGAGCCTCCCGTCACCTGAAAGCCGATCAGGGGATTGGCGTACAGCTTGTCGTTGGGCGGAGCGTGCTCCACCTGAACCTGGTCGAGGTCCACCTCCAGCTCTTCCGCCACCAGCATCGGCATGGAGGTGTACATGCCCTGCCCCATTTCGACCTGGGGCACGATCACGGTTACCCGGCCATCGCGGTCGATCCGGACGAACGCGTCTGGAGCAAAGGCAGCCGGGTCCGGGGTGGTGGCCGCGCTGGCGCCCTTGACGTCACGCGCACGGTCGACTCGACACCCGAGAAGCAGCCCTCCTCCCGCCGACGCGAGCACCACGACGAAACTCCGGCGCGACACCTGATCCGTCGCTCTCAGCGCCATGACTATGCTCCCTTCTCGGCGAGGGCCGGCCCTCGAGCCGCCTGCTTGATGGCCGCACGGATCCGGGTGTATGTCCCACAACGGCAGATATTCCCCGACATGGCCCCATCAATGTCGGTATCGCTGGGATTCGAGTTCGTCGCCAGGAGCGCCGACGCCGACATGATCTGGCCCGACTGGCAGTAACCGCACTGAACGACCTCGAGGTCCAGCCACGCCTGCTGGACCTTCTGGCCCGCGGGGGTCTCGCCGATGGCCTCGATGGTCGTGATACTCTTCCCGGCTGCAGCGCTCACCGGCGTCACACACGAGCGGATTGCCTGGCCGTCGAGATGCACCGTACAGGCACCGCAGGCGGCGATGCCGCAGCCGAACTTGGTGCCGGTCAAACCGATGACATCCCGGAGGACCCAGAGTACCGGCATGTCAGGCGGGACATCCACCCGCAGGGTCTTTCCGTTGACCTTGAGCTCCTGCATGGTCGTCTCCCTCCAGTCGTTACGGACGTGCTGCCGGGGTCATTGCCAGGATACGAATATCCACGCAAGGAGAATCGCCACCAGATCCTCGGATACCGCGATCACGCTGTCCTTTACTCGGAGCGCCTGCACCAGACGGGTACGCGCTCCGTAGCCCGCGAAGGCGCCCGTCACCGCTCCAAGCCCGCCGAGGGCGGTACCCAATGCCACGGATCGCCCGGCCGATGCGCACAGGCAGGCGCCCGAAAGCCCCCCCATCACGATGCGCCCGATCAGTGGACCAGGCGCGGTCCGTCTTGGAGTCGTCGGTAGGACGTCCACTACATATTCAGCCAGCGCCAGGAGGGAGAAAAGTACAACGGCAGGTGTGGATCCCATGAAAGAGAAGGCGGATCCGTGCAGGTCCAGCCATCCCAGTCGGGCACCCCAACTCACGGCGGCGGGAGCGGTCAGTGAGCGCAATCCGGCGACGAATCCAATTC
The DNA here is from genome assembly GCA_963742755.1 of uncultured Gemmatimonadales bacterium. Lineage (GTDB taxonomy): Bacteria > Gemmatimonadota > Gemmatimonadetes > Gemmatimonadales > GWC2-71-9 > CAVVWJ01. The sequence continues at coordinate 278,386 of CAVUMU010000003.1, read as the reverse complement.
CGACCGCCAGCGCGAAGACCAGGTTCCGAGACATCCCTGGTAGCCTAGGCTCTGATCCAGGCATGGGCTTGAACATTCGTGCTGCCCATCTGGCGATCTGCCGGCGCTCGGTTCAGATTGAGCACGGACCCACCTCATCATGCACGCCCTACCCCGCCAGGAGTCCCGTGTCGGAGCCAACTCCCGTGGTTTTTGTCGTGGAGGACGATTCCTCGGTGCGCGAGGCCCTCGAAGGCCTGATCCGCTCCGCGGGATGGAAGGTGGAGGTCTTCGTTTCCGCCCATGAATTCCTGGCGTCTCCCAGGGCCGATGTGCCGAGCTGCCTGGTACTGGATGTGGCGCTGCCGGGCCTGAGTGGCCTGGATCTTCAGGCCCGAATGGCCGAGGTCCACCAGGACCTGCCCATCGTCTTCATCACTGGTCATGGGGACATCCCCATGTCTGTGAGGGCCATGAAGGCTGGCGCGGTCGAGTTCCTCACCAAGCCGTTCCGGGAGCAGGATCTTCTCGCCGGCATTGCGGTGGCGCTGGACCGCAACACCGCGGCGCGCACTGAAGAGGCAGAACTGCGGGAGCTGCGGGAGTGTTATGCCTCCCTGACCCCTCGCGAGCGTGAGGTCCTGGAGCTGGTGATCTCGGGTCGGCTGAACAAACAGGCCGCGGCCGAGCTCGGCACCAGTGAGATCACCATCAAGGTGCATCGTGGTCGAGTGATGGCAAAAATGCACGCCACATCCCTGCCTGATCTGGTCAACCGAGCGGCGAGGCTGAAATTGAGGCCGGCCGAGAGGGCCTGATGCTGTCGCCGCGGCCGCGCGTATACCAACGTATAATGGCTTCCCTTCCTTGTACCACCCATCATCACCCAGGCAACGCTCCCTCGGTGGAGACCTCTGCGAAAGGCTGTCACCCGATGGCGAGCGTGAGGATGAACGCTCCATGACCGATATCGCCGTGCTGGGACGGACGTTCGAGGAAATGCAGGCCTTGAAGGATCAGTTCAGGCTCGCCATCGACACCATCCCCGGACTGGTATGGACCGCCCGCCCGGACGGTCACATCACCTTCCTTAATCGGCGCTGGCTGGAATACACCGGACTCACCCTGGAGGAGGCCAGTGGGTGGGGGTGGCAAGTGGCCGTGGCTCCGGAGGACCAGCCTGCACTGACGGCTTACTGGCAATCGGTATTGGCGTCGGGTCAGGCCGGGGAGACCGAAGCACGCCTGCGCCGGCACGATGGAGTGGATCGTTGGTTCCTGTTCCGCGCTGTGCCGCAGTATGACGAGCGGGGAAACCTGGTCAAATGGTACGGCCAGACCACCGATATAGAGGACCGCAAGCGGGCCGAGGAGGAGCTGAAAAAACAGACGGCCCATCTCGATGAGCTGTTCGAGCTGGCGCCACACGCGGTGGTCCTGGTCGACGCGGAAGTGCGGGTCATGCGGCTCAACAAGGAATTCATCCGCATGTTCGGCTACACCCCGGAGGAGGCCGTGGGCCGGCCGCTCCTCGACCTGGTCGCGCCGGAGGAGCGGCTCCCCGAGTACCAGCACAACGCCAGGCTGCTGTCGAGTGGGCAGAAGGTCGAATCCGAGACCATACGCCGGCGCAAGGACGGAGCGCGCATTCACGTTTCGATGACTGCCTCGCCGGTTCTGACCGCCGGGCCGATCGAAGGCTACATCATCTACCGGGACATCACCGAGCGGAAACGCGACGAAGCGCTGTTCGCTGGAGAGAAATTACTTCTGGAGATGATCGCCAAGGGCGATTCGCTCCCCCGGCTCCTCGACGCCTTGTGCCGACTGGTGGAAGAGATGGCCCCAGGTTCGCTGTGCTCGATCCTATTGGTAGATCCGAACGGCAGGCAAGTGAGAGCCGGCGCAGCCCCTAGTCTTCCACGCGACTACACCCAATCGCTCGACGGGATGAATATCGCCCTGGGGATCGGTCCGTGCGGAAACGCCCTGCTCTCGAAGGAACCCGTCATCACCTCGGATTTCGGCACCGATGAGCGTTGGTCGAAGCAGTATTGCGCGCTCGCCTTGGCGCATGGGTTGCGGGCGTGCTGGTCGACGCCGATCCTTTCGCTCGAGGGTCAGGCACTGGGAACCTTTGCCTTGTACTATCGCGAGCCGCGCACTCCGACGCCCGAGGTGTACAACGTCATCGAGCAGTTTCGCAATATCGCCAGCATCGCCATCGAGCGGACCCAGGCCGAGAATGCCCTTCGCCGAAGCGAGGCCTATCTGGCTGAAGCACAACGCCTCAGCCTTACCGGCAGCTTCTTGTGGCGCCCGGACACAGGGGCCATCACCTGGTCGGAGGAGACCTACCGGATCTTCGAGCTCGACCCGGCGGTGCAGCCTACGATGGAACTGGTCTGTCAACGGATTCACCCGGAGGACCTCGCCTTCTTTCAGCAGACCGCAGAGCGGGGGGCGGCCGAGGGTAAGGATTTCGCGTTCGAGCACCGCCTCCAGCTGGAGGACGGCTCGATCAAGCATCTCCAGATCGTGGCCCATCGAGTCCAACGCGAATCGCTGGACGACGTGGAGTTCGTGGGCGCGGTCATGGATGTCACCGCACGGAAACGTTCCGAGGAAGCACTCGATAAGGTGCGACTGGACCTGGCCCACGTGGCTCGGGTCAGCAGCCTGGGCCAGATGGCGGCCTCGATCGCCCACGAGATCAATCAGCCACTTGCTGGAATCGTCATCAACGGCAACGCCTCGCTGCGGTGGCTCGCCGGTGAGACGCCCAACCTCCCCGAGGCTCGGGAGGCCACCAGGCGTATCGTGCGCGACGGGCAGCGGGCCGGTGATGTGATCACCCGCCTCCGTTCACTGTTTCAGCGCAGAGGCCAGCTGAAAGAGCAGCTCAGCATGAACGAGATCGTTCAGGAAGTCATCGCCATTACCCGCGGCGAAGTACTCAAGGGTGGAGCCACGATTCGCACCCAGATGACCGATGATCTTCCGCCGATAACCGGCGACAGGGTTCAGCTGCAGCAGCTGGTGCTGAACCTGATCATGAACGCGGTGGAAGCGATGAGTGGGGTGCAGGGCCGCTCCCGCGAGGTGGTCATCAGCACCCGCGGCGAGAACGATGAGGTGCTGGTGCTAGTACAGGACTCCGGTGTCGGACTCGATCCCGAGGGCAAGGACAAGATCTTCGACGCCTTCAACACCAGCAAGAGCGGGGGGATGGGCATGGGGCTGGCTATCAGCCGTTCCATAGCCGAGCAACACGGGGGGCGTCTCTGGGCCGTACCCAACGACGGACCCGGCGCCACGTTCATGTTCACAATTCCCTTGAATCCTGCTCCTTGAACACAAAGATCAGCAACTACTTGGAAGAACTGGGTGAATGTGTCGCTGATTGCCGTGGTGGACGACGATGATTCCGTCCGTGAATCCCTGCAGGGGCTGCTCCAATCCATTGGATTCGTGGTGGAGACCTTCTCCTGCGCCCAGACGTTCCTCGAGACCGGACAGCTCACCAGGACCGATTGCCTGATCCTGGATGTTCGCATGCCGGGCATGCGAGGACCGGATCTGCAGCGGGAGCTGACCCTCCGCGGCTACACCATCCCGATCGTGTTTATCACGGCGCACGGAGATGAGGACCTCCGCCCGCGGGTGGTCCTGGAAGGCGCCGTGGATTGCCTGCTGAAGCCCTTCAGCGAGGAGGCCCTGCTCAAGGCCATCCGTACGGCTCTCCCCTCCAATTAGCTAACCTCCCACCGCGTTATACCAACGTACAATGAGCTTCTATACCAACGTACAATAGGCTGCCTTCGCGGTCGTCCCAATCTTGTGTGGCGTACGGGGTGATCCACCACCCTCATACTCACTGACAGATCGGGGAACCGCGATGAGCCAACTCCTTCCGACATCGGGACCGGAAAGACCCACCCACCACTATGTGCCGGCCGGAGCGAACATGGCCAGGGCCATCTCGCGAGAGCTGCGACGCGACAACGAGCGACCTGACCTACGACTGCTTCCGGACATTGAGGGTGGGCGGCGTGGAGGCGACTCTCGGTTCCGTGGAGGGTTGGCCGGAGGGGCTCTCCGTCGAGTACGGTCTTACATCGACGACCATATCGGCGAGCGTATCTCGCTGGACGAATTGGCCCGCCAGGCCGGCGTCAGCCGATTTCACTTCGCCCGCCAGTTCCGACTCAGTACCGGTGAGAGTCCGATGGCGTACCTGCGTCGAGTCCGAATCGAACGCTCGAAGAGCATCCTGCAGACCCGCGATTCTACCATCGCGGAAGTGGCTGCCAGGCTGGGATTTTCGGACCAGAGCCATTTTACCAGGATTTTCGGACGACTGGTTGGGGTGTCCCCGGGCAGCTTCGCCCGGTTGGACGACTGGAAGTCGGAAGCCGTAGCCAGGAGCTCTTGACTTGGATTAAGGCTGGGATGGCGAAGACGCTATCGACCCTGCCCGCGGGCGAGGGTCGTCGGGGTCACCGCCACGGCCGGCCTGCCCGTCAGCAGCTCGGTGCTGAATCCAGGATGATCGGCACCATCTGTTCCCCCCCAAGCTCTGCCTCCCCGGATCCGCCCGGCACCAGGTAGGCGCCAAGCCGTCCGTCCTCACAGTGGAACACCACCGCGGGTTGCGGGGCGTCGGCATCCTCGCCGGCGGCCGGCACGAAGGCAATCGTATCCTGGTCGGAGGTGGCACCACTCAGAACCGGCCGTGCCGGCCAGGACTCGGCCTCGGGTCGAGCCGTCGGCCCCGAGCATCCCACCAGGACCACCAAGGGCAGAAACAATCGTCGCCGCACAAATTCCCCGCCTCAGCTCAGGTAGAAACGAAGCGGCTCCGGCACCACCAGGCCGGCGGCACCGAAGCCTTGTCTCGCGACTGCAGTACGGATCGCGCCCCGTTAGTGGCCGGTGGGCAGCGCGGTAAGGGTCATGACCAGGTCGTCGAAGTCCTGGTCCACGCCGTCCTCATACGTCAGCACCCACTCCGGATAGCTGCCAGTCACCCGGAGCGCCGGAGGATTGGCGAGCAGCGGTGCAACCACCTCGGCACTGATCTCGGTCCCGGCGGGGAACGGGGTGGCGAACACGATCTGCCGGCCGGGCTGGTCATAGCACCCGTCGCTGGTCAGGGTCCCCTGCACCGGCGCGGTAACCCGGAACATGTTGCCATGGGCTTCGCAGCTCGTGCTGTTGAGCATCACCTTGAACCCGGCCTCCTGCTCCAGCGTCAGTGTGCAGTCGACCACCTGACCCGAGCCGTTGATGCAGGAGAGCCTCGTGGTGGCGGGCTGGGTAGCGATCGCCTGGTGAGAAATCGTCGAGGTCTCGCCCTCGGCGTCCGTGACCGTGAGGCTGACGGTGTAGGTGCCCTCGTTGCCGTAGCCGTGAACCGGGTTCCGATTCGGAGATGATCCGTCGTCTCCGAATGACCACAGCCAGCTCACCACGCCGGCGTCGTCCGTGCTGGCATCGGTGAACGTGCACCGGAGCGCCTCGCACCGCGAGGAGAACTTCGCGGCCGGTGCCTCATTGATCGGACCGATCGAGCCGTCCGGGCCTTTGGAATCCTTGCAGGCCGTAGTCAGGCCCGCCCCAGCAAGTAGTGCTGCGAGCCAAATCGGTTTCATGGAGCGCCTCAGGGGTATGGGTTCGTGCTATGACCTGCGGATCGGCCGCAGACTTCCGTCTGGCTGCCGGAGGTTGCCCTCCGGCGCCGTGCTGCTCTTCTCCGCTACAACTGATCTGAGTCTTGGTCTGCGATTTCCCTGCTGCCCGCCGGAGGTTTCCCTCCGGCGGGGTGCTACGCATCATAGAACTTCTGGGTAACCCTTACGGTACGACAGTCGCCTGCACGCTCAGAACAGCGTCGTCGAAGTCTGGCTCGCCCGGCGTGCCGGCGGCGCCACCATCATCGATGTTCAGCGTCCAGTTGGGATAGCTGCCGGAAACCTGGATGCCGGGATCGCTGACCGGCGGGTTGGTGCCCTGCGGGCCCTGGTTAAACCGCAGCGCGATCGGCGTTCCCGCGTTGAACACCAGCGGCGTAGTGCCGTCCGCATCGGTCACGATGTATTCCGTACCGGGAGCCCGGTTGCAAAGGTTCTGGAAGACGGTTTGAAAACGTGGGGCGGTGACGTAGAAGTCGTTGCCTGAGAGCTCGCACGCCTCGCTGACCACGGTGATCTTCACCGTTACCTTCTGGGTCATCGTGAGGGAGCAAGCCACCGTGGTGCCCGTGGTGGTGCAGTCCTGGGCTGCCGGCGCCGTCACGACCAGTTGCTGGGTTGCCGGAGTCGAGGCCAGGCCCAGGTTATCGGTGACGGTCAGCGTTACGGTGTAGGTACCGGCGGCGGCGTAGGTGTGGGTCACATCGAGGCCCTCGCCGGTCTCCGTGTCGCCAAAGTTCCAGTCCGTGTCCGTGGCGGCGATGGTGCCATCGGCGTCGATGCTGGTGCTCTGGAACCCGCACGGCGTCCCTGCTACGCAGTCGGTGGGGAGGACAAAGCTGGCGGTCGGCGCGACGTTGCCCGTCGGGGCAGCGGCCACAATCACGTCCCTGGTGACCGTATGGGTCAGACCCTGGGCATCGCCGGCGGTGAGGCTGACCGGGTAAGTACCCTGTGCGGCAAAGGTGAAGGATGCCGAAGACGTGGTCACGTTGGGCGCAGTTCCGGCCCCGTCGAAATCCCAGCTCCAGGTGGTAACGGCAGCATCGTCTGTGCTGGTGCTGGTGAAGTTACAAGCGGTGCCCGCGGTGCAATTCGTCGGCGGAGTGAAGTTGGCCACCGGCGCGACGTTTCCGCCGCCGGTCGGTGGATCATCGCCTCCACACGCAGATCCCAGAACCAGGACCGCAGAGGCCACAGCAAGCAAACGCATTGATCGCATAGAAGTCTTTCCAGCCAAAGAGTGACAGAATGCCCACAGGAATTCGACGGTACCTGTCGCGCAGCACGATGCACGATCTGACCGCCGGATGAGCCAGAGCCGTGCCAACCGACGATGGTTGGTTCCACAGCTTCGTGTCGCGTGTGCAACGATTGATCCCACATGGACCTAGCCCACTGACCCACCCCTGCATCACCGCTGTGCGAGGAGCCCACAACTGTGGCGGGCGGCCCATACCCGGACCAGACATCGTAACGAGGCGGGCCCGAAAAGGTAGTGATCCTCCGCACGTCGGGCGCCTCCGTCGGTTGACGCGAGGCCCTTGATCTGGCTACGTTTGCGGGCTGTAACCATGACGGACCTGTCGCTGTCGCGCAGCCAGATGCTGCTCCTGAGTGGGTCGGCCAACCGCCCCCTTGCCGAAGAGGTGGCCGCCCATCTGGGGCAGCCTCTCTGCCAGGTCACGCTCCGGCGCTTCGCCGACGGCGAGCTGTTCGTCAAGATCGATGAGAACGTCCGCGGCCGGGACGTCTACATCATCCAGCCGACCAACCCCCCGGCGGAGAACATGATCGAGCTGTTGCTCCTCATGGATGCCGCCAAGCGGGCCAGCGCGGCGCGGGTGACCTCGGTCATTCCCTACTTCGGGTATGCCCGGCAGGACCGGAAGGACCAGCCGCGAGTGGCGATCAGCGCCAAGCTGATGGCGAACATGGTATCCATGGCCGGAGCCGACCGGGTGCTGGCCATGGATTTCCACCAGCACCAGCTGCAGGGGTTCTTCGACCTGCCGGTCGATCACCTCTATGCCGCGCCGGTGTTCGTCAATCATTACCGGCAGAAGTCGCTGCGCGACCTGGTCATCGTCGCCCCCGACGTCGGGTCCGCCAAGATGGCCCGGGGGTTCGCCAAGCGGCTCAATGCGTCGCTGGCGATCATCGACAAGCGGCGTCCCTCGGCCAACATCGCCGAGGTGCTCAACGTGGTGGGTGAGGTCACCGGGAAGGACTGCATCATCCCGGACGACATGATCGATACCGCCGGCACCATGGCGGAGGCTGTGACGGCGTTGAAGCGGCTGGGAGCCGAGGATGTATACTGCTGCGCCACCCACGCCCTGCTGTCCGGGCCGGCGGTGGACCGCCTGATGGCGTCCGGAGTGAAGGAAGTGGCCGTCACCAACACGATCGCCATTCCGCCCGAGCGGCGCTTCGACCGGCTGAAGGTGCTTTCGATCGCCGGACTGCTGGCCAAGGCCATCGGGTACACCCACAGCGACCAGTCGGTGAGCTCGTTGTTCGATTAGAAGAAGGCTATTGGCTATTAGCTATGGGCTATTCCGCTACAGGAAATGCTCCTAGCGAATGGCCGACAGCCAATAGCCAATAGCCAATAGCCAATAGCGAGAAACAAACCATGGCCCAACAAGCAAATCTCCAAGCCGCCACCCGCAGCGACACGGGCAAGGGCGCAGCCCGCAGCCTTCGGCGCCAGGGCAAGGTCCCCGGCGTCATCTATGGACACGACCGGTCGCCCGAGGCATTGGCGATCGATACCGCCGCGCTCAACAAGATGCTGGTGGGCATCAGCGCGGGCACTACCGTGCTGGACGTCGTGGTGGACGGCCGGCCGGCGGTCAAGGCACTGATCCGGGAGATCCAGCGCGACTCGGTCCGCCCGGCGGAGATCCTGCATCTCGATCTCTACGAGGTTCGCGCCGACGAGAAGGTTACCCTGTCGGTGCCGGTACACCTGGTCGGGATTCCCGACGGGGTCCGTAACTTCGGCGGGGTGCTCGACCACTCCCTGCGTGAGCTCGAGATCGAGGTACTGCCGGCCGACATCCCGGAGCACGTGGAGCTGGACGTCACCAATCTGACGATTGGCCACGCGCTGTTCGTCCGCGACATCAAGATCGAGAAGGCCGAAATCCTCAACGAGCCGGACACGCCGGTTTGCACGGTCGTGGCGCCGCGGGCCGAAGAGGCGCCGGCGGTGGTGGAGGAGGTAGCCGCCCCGGTCGAACCCGAGTTGATCCGGAAGGCGAAGCCGGAGGGCGAAGACGAGGGCGAAGCCGAGTCGAAGGCCTAGGCTCTGCACACGATCGTGGGGCTGGGGAACCCCGGCCCGGAGTACGAGGACACCCGGCACAACGCCGGGTTCCGCCTCGCCGATCGAGTGGTGGGTCGCTGGAAACTGGCTCCGTTCCGCCGTGGCGATCGTGCCCGCGAAACCCAGGGAACCTGGCAGGGATATCCGGTCAGAGTCCTCAAGCCGCAGACCTACATGAATCGAAGCGGGGCGGCCATTTCTGCGCTCCGCATCCTCCCCGGGTTCGACCCCAGCCAACATCTGCTCATTCTGGTGGACGACGTGGCCCTTCCCGTGGGGCGGTTTCGCCTGCGCGGAGCCGGCTCCGCCGGCGGCCACAACGGCCTCAAGAGCATCGAAGGCATGCTGCAGCGACAAGACTACGCGCGCCTCAGGATCGGGGTCGGTCCGCCCCCCGCTGGAATCGATGACCTGGCAGATTTCGTGCTCGATCGGTTCAGTAAGGAAGAGAGCGATGAGATTAGCGCCCTGCTCGATCCCATGAGCGAGGCCGTGGAGAGCTGGCTCGAGAACGGCATCGAAAAGGCGATGAATCAGTTCAATCGCTGAGCTCCGCAAGAGCTTCACCACGAAGGCCACCAATATGGATAGAGCGATGACGAACAGACTGCGGGTGTTCTTGGTGACCTTCGGGGCCTTCGTGGTAAAAATGCAGAGATCCAGGTGCTGACACTGGGCATCGTGGGCCTTCCAAATGTTGGGAAGTCCACCCTCTTCAACGCGCTTACTTCCGCCAAGGCGCTGGTGGCGAACTATCCCTTTGCCACCATCGAGCCCAACACCGGGATCGTCCAGGTCCCCGATCCCCGGCTCGATGCGCTGGCAAAGATCGTGAAGCCGGAGCGGACAGTTCCTGCGGTGGTCGAATTCGTGGATATCGCCGGGCTGGTGAAGGGCGCCAGTGAGGGCGAGGGCCTCGGCAATCAGTTTCTGGCCAACATCCGCGAGGTGGACGCCATCATCCACGTGGTGCGCTGTTTCGAGGATCCTGACGTCCAGCACGTCGTAGGGGAGGTGGATCCGGCGCGTGACCGCGAAATCATCAACATCGAGCTCGGTCTGGCCGACCTCGCGAGCGTCGAAAAGCGGCTGGACAAGACAGCCCGCACCGCCAAATCCGGCGATCCCCTGGCCAGGCTCGAGTACCGTCTTCTGGAGCCCCTGCAGCGCGAGCTCGCCGCCGGAAGGCCGGCGCGGGTAATCAGGCCCACCGAGGACGAGGCAGCAGCCTATCGCAGCTTCAATCTGCTCACCGCCAAGCCGGTGCTCTACGCGGCCAACGTTCCCGAAGACCAGATCAACTCCGGCAACCGGTTCGTCGAGGAGTTGCGAGCCGCGCTCGCCCGGGATCAGGAAACGGCCGAGGTGGTCACGTTCTCCGCCAAGGTCGAGGCGGAGCTGGCAGAGCTCGCCCCGGAGGACCGGAGCGAGTTCCTCGAATCGCTGGGGCTCCACGAATCGGGGCTGGACCGCCTGGCCCATGCAGCCTACCACCTGCTCGGCCTCCACAGCTACTTCACGGCGGGCGAGAAGGAGGTCCGTGCCTGGACGGTGCACCGGGGGGATAAGGCGCCGGCCGCCGCGGGGGCGATCCACTCGGATTTCGAAAAGGGCTTCATCCGGGCAGAGACGGTGGCGTATGGAGACTTCGTGCGAGTAGGCGGCTGGAAGCCGGCGCGGGAACAGGGCCTGGCACGGGCCGAAGGGAAGGAATACGTGGTCCAGGATGGGGACGTGATGCTGTTCCGGTTCACCAGCTAAGGCGGCGAGTCGTGCGCATTGGGGTCATGCTGCGGCACTACGACCAGCACGGGGGTGGGGTTCGGGTTTACACCCAGAAGCTGCTCCAGGCGCTGCTCGAGCTCCGCACCGGGCATGAATTCGTCTTCCTTTATAGAAACCCGGGCCTGCTTGGTACCTACGCATCCTGGCCAGGCGTCGAGGAAGTCGCCTTGCCTGCCCGATCGGTGCTGACCTGGGACCAACTTGCGGTGCCATCTGCGGCTCGCCGGCTAGGCATCGACCTCCTCTTCAATCCCAAGTATTCCATCCCCTTGCTGGCGCCGTGTCCGGCGGTGTGGGTCTGCCACGGACTGGACTGGTACGTCATGCCCTGGGGCTCCCGGCTCACGGACCGGATGAGCCACCGGTTCCTGGTCCCTCGCTATGCCGCGAAGGCCGGTGCCATCCTCGCGGTTTCGGAAGTCACCCGCGAACACGTCATGCATTACCTCAGAGTGGAGCCGGACCGGGTAACGACGGTGTATTCGGGCGTGGATGACGTGTTTCGCCGGCCACTGCCGCTGTCCCGCCTGAACGAGATCCGGCAGAAATACTCGTTGCCCGAGCGCTTCCTCCTCTACGCCGGCGCCATCTACCCGCCTAAGAACTTCACTCGTCTCATCCGGGCCTACGCCCGGGTCGGACCCCAGCGTGGAATTCCGCTGGTGGTGGCCGGTGGAGAGAATCGCTTTCTCTCCGAGGGCGAGCTCCGGGAGCCCGAGGCGCTCGGGATTGCGGAATGGGTTCGCTGGCCCGGGTGGATCGAGCAGGAGGAGCTGGCGGGACTCTATACCATGGCTGACGCGTTGCTCCTGCCGTCGATCTTCGAGTCGTGTGGCCTTCCAGTGCTGGAGGCCATGGCCGCCGGCTGCCCGGTGGTGACCGCCGATCGCTACGGGACCAAGGAGCTGGCCGAGGGCGCCGCCGTGCTGGTGGATCCGGAGTCGGTGGAGAGCATCGCGAGCGGGATAGGACGGGTGCTGGAAGATCAGTCGCTGCGCACCGAGCTGGTAGCTGCCGGCCGCGTGCGCAGCCGGGACTTTACCTGGGAGCGTTGTGCCTCGGGAACCCTCGAGGTACTGGAACGAGTCGGCGCGGGACGGAAGGGGGCCGACCAGCGTGCCGCCGGCTGATCCGATCGACCTGCTCGTCAACGCCCGCCACCTCGCCGGTCCTCACACCGGCATCGAAGTCTACATGGAGCAGTTGCTGGGCGCGCTGGGTAAAACCGGACGGGTGAAGGTCACGGCGATCACCTGGGCCCCACTCGGACTCGAGCTCCCGGGCGTGCGCGAGGTGGTCGCCGCGCGCCGGCCGGAGCTGGGCGGCCTGCGGGCCACACTCTGGAAGCTGTGGTTCGATCAGTGGCACTCTCTGCGCGCGGTGGCCCCGGCCGGCGGCATTCTCTGGCACGGGATGGATGGGTTTCTGCCCTACTCACTCCGGGGGCGAGATCGCTGTGTGGCCACGGTGCACGACCTCGGCTGGCAGGTGCACCCCGAGCTGTATGACCGCAAGCTGCGACTGATGTACGGCGCCCTCTTCCCCTGGGTGCTCCGCCGCGCCAACCGGCTGATCTCGGTTTCGCAGTACACCGCCGACGATCTGATGCGAAGAGCGGGGGTCCCGGCGTCAAAAATTGATGTGGTCTACCACGGACTCGACCCCGTCTTTACCGCGGCTGAGCACCTCGCCGACCAGGCCTCCCCGTCCCCACCGTACGTGCTGGCCGTTGGGGGCGTCTCCCCGCGGAAGAACACCCGCCGGTTGATCGAGGCGTTCGTTCGGTGGCGTGGCCGTGGTGGTCATCGCGCCGGTTACCAGCTGCGCATCACTGGCACCTCGCTGGATCGTGACGTTGCGCGAAGCGGAGTGCCGAATGGTGTTTCGTTGCTGGGCTATGTCAACAAGGCCGAGCTTCCCAGATTGTATGCGGGTGCCTCGGCCTTTCTGTACCCCGGAATCTATGAGGGATTCGGACTCCCCATCATCGAATCCATGGCCTGCGGCGCGCCCGTGATAACATCCACCACGGGTGCCGCCCCGGAGGTTGCCGGAGGCGCGGCACTCCTGGTCGATCCTTTCTCGGTGGACAGCATCGAGGGCGGCATCGAGCAGGCCACCAGGCCCGAGGAGGCGGCCCGTCTGCGAGCTCTCGGACACCAACGAGCCCGTCTGTTCACCTGGAGCGCGGCGGCAGAGGCCACCATCGAGACCTACCGTAGAACCATGAACTGAAGTAGTTTCCGCCGTTCACATATCTCCTCCCCGGCGTCCACACCAGGCCCGGGGCTACCCAGCCGGCAATTCTGACCGGCTAGACCGAAGGAAGGTGTCATGACCCGTCAGTATGAGGTGGTCTATATCTTCGACAGCGCGCTCGAAGAGGCCGCCATCAACGAGCGCCTCGCGCGCTTCAACGCCCTGATACAGAAGGAAGGCATCGATCCCCCCCAGGTAAGCCACTGGGGAAAGCGGACGCTTGCCTATCCGGTCAAGAAGCACGAGACCGGCTACTATGTGGTCGCCAAGTTCGACGCGGAGGCCACCGCCCTGCCCGAATTCGAGCGAGCCATCAAGCTCGACGACAGCGTGCTCCGATTCCTTGTGGTCGTCAGCGAGGGAGCCCAGCCGGTGCCGGTGACCGCAGGTAAGAGCGATGAGGAGGATGACGAATGAGGCGCCCGCAGAAGACCTGCGCCATCTGCGAATCAGGCGTGCGGGTAGTCGATTTCAAGGACGAGCGCACTCTGTCCCGCTTTTTGACTGAACGCGGCAAGATTCTGCCCAGCCGGCTCTCGGGCACCTGTGCCCGGCACCAACGCCAACTCAGCACCGCCATCAAGCGGGCGCGCATGCTGGCGCTGCTGCCGTACATCAAGGGGTTCGGCGGCTGACGTCAGCGGGGCAGCCAACCGCTGTTTCTCGGGCCGGATGGGGCGCGGTGCTGGCCCTGGCGGGCTACCTGATCCTGGCTCCGCCGGTCCTGTTGTTCGGGCCGCTGTTCGGCCTGCTGCTCCTCAGCCGGCCCAGTAGCCTGCGGGAGTGGCTCTGGATTGCGGGAGCCGGAATCTGGTGCGGCGTCTGGCTGAACCAGCCCGGGGGGTTGGCGGCCCAGTTCGCCCGAGCCGGTGCGGTACTATTGGCCGGCACGTTCGTGGCCTTGACCCTGTGGCGACCTTCGGCCCGGTTCTCCCGGTCCCTGACCGCCACCGCGCTGGCCGGAGTGGCGCTGGTTATCTGGATGTGGCACCTCGGGATCCAATGGGGAGAGATCCAGCGGGCAGTAGAGCACAACCTCTGGACCTACAACCGGGAGTTCCTTTCCCAGGTGAGCGAGATCGCAAGGTCACCGGGAAAGGAAGGAATGCTCGACGACATGTCTTCGGCAGTGCGTACCATCGGATCCATTTATCCTGCCCTGATGATCCTGGGCAGCGTCGGGGGTCTTCGGCTCGCCTGGACCTGGCATCACCGGATCGCCCGGCACCCGATCGGGCCACCCCCTGCCCGCTTCACGGCCTTTCAGTTCAGCGACCAGCTGGTCTGGGGGTGGGTCCTGGGATTGGGGCTCTGCCTGGCGCCACTTCCGGGCGCCTGGGCGCTGGCGGGCGGAAATCTGTTACTGGTCTGGGCAGTTCTGTATGCCGTGCGGGGGCTCGCGGTGTTTTCTGTTGGGTCGGGGCGGGTACCCGGCCCGGTGCTCGCGACGCTCACGATCATCGCCATGTTTCTGTTGCCGTTCGTTGCGGCAGGGCTGACGCTGCTCGGCCTGGCCGACACCTGGCTAGATTTCCGACGTCGCCTCGTGCCGACGTCGGCCACTCGAGGGTAAAGTTCATGATTGAAGTGATCCTGCGTGAAGACATCAAGACACTGGGCCGGGCCGGGGAAATGGTCCGGGTGAAGCCTGGCTACGCCCGGAACTACCTGCTTCCCCAGGGGCTGGCCTTCGAGGCTACCGAAGGCAACAAGAAGCGGATCGCCGCCGAATCCAAGGCCCGCGTTTCCCGCGATCAGGCAGAGAAGGGCGAAGCGCAGAAGGTCGCCGCCACCCTGGCCGACGTCACCCTGAATCTGTCGGGCAAGGCGGGCGAGGAAGGCAAGTTGTTCGGATCCATCACGTCCCAGGACGTGGCCGACGCTCTGGCTCGCCAGGGTCACACGGTCGACAAGCGCCGGATCGAGCTGGATCATCCGATCAAGACCATCGGCGAGCATGCGGTCACCATCCGGCTGCACCCCGAGGTTCATGCCCAGCTGCGCGTTTCCGTCGTCGCGGAGTGAACCGAGGGGCATGACGGTCGGCATTGCGTACGTCGACGGTCCCCGGCTGGCCCGCTCCGTTTACGCCGCCGCGGACTGGGTGGCGGCCGGCCGGGAGGAAATCAACCGGATCAACGTCTTTCCGGTCCCCGACGGGGACACCGGCACCAACTTCAGCCTTACCCTCCGCGCTGTCGCCGACGCCCTCAAGGCGCTCGGCGACGCTTCGCTTTCAGATACTGCCCGCACCATGGCTCGGGCCGCCGTGCTTGGCGCGCGGGGCAATTCCGGTATGATGCTGGCGCACTTCCTGCTCGGATTCACCGAGGCGCTTGGCGACCGGGCCACCGCCACCGCCCCGGAGATTGCCCGCGCCATCAGGCAGGGCGCCGACCGGCTCTACGAATCGCTGGACGATCCTCGTGAAGGGACCATTCTGACAGTCGCGCGCGAGGCCGCCATCGCCGCTGAGCCGGTGGCCCGCGAGTCACGCGACGTCTGCGAATTCATGAAGCGGCTTCTGGAGGAGGGTGAGGCGGCACTGGCTCGCACGCCCGAGCTGTTGGCCGTGCTCAAGGAAGCGGGAGTGGTTGACGCCGGGGGAAAGGGCTTCGTGCGGATGCTGGAGGGCGTGGTGCGCTACATCCACGGTGACCCGGTTCTGGCGAGTCCCCATGTGGGCGAGCCATTGGAGCAACCCCGGTTCGCGGCCGCCGGCATGGATGTAGCAGCCGAGCGCGACTTTCGATACTGCACCGAGGTCCTGGTGCGGGGTGACGGCCTCCCCCCGGCCAACGAGGTGCGGGCGGCCATGCACGCCTTCGGCGCTTCCACGGTGGTGGCCCTCATAGGGGACATTCTCAAGATTCATGTGCACACCGATACCCCGGAGGCCGTCTTTAGTTATGCGTCCCGCTGGGGTCGAATCGACAGCACCAAGGCCGAAGACATGCGGGTCCAGCACCGGCGGCTGGCGCACCCCAGCCGCCGGGCCGTGGCCATCGTGACCGATAGCTCCGCGGACCTGCCGGATTCGGTGCTCGACCGGTACGGGATAGCTCTGGTGCCGTTGCAGGTGATCTTCGGCGACGCCACTTTCCGAGACCGGGTGGAGCTCAAGCCGGAGCAGTTCTACCAGCGGCTGCGCGGCACGACCGAGCTCCCCACGACATCGCAGCCCACCCCCGCGGCGTTCATTCAGGCCTTCCGGGACGCCCGGCAGGAAGCGGATGAGGTGGTGGCGGTGCTGCTCGGGTCCAACCTGTCGGGGACGTTCGCGTCGGCCCAGGCAGCCATCCGGGCCGGTGGTGTGCAGGGGATCCATCTGGTAGACACCCGCCTCGCTTCGTTCGGCGTGGGGCTGCTGGCGCTCCGCGGGGCCGAGCTGGCGGAGAAGGGGTGGTCGGGCGACCGCATTGCCGCTGAGCTGACCCGGCTACGATCCAGGTCCGGCATGCTCCTGACGGTGGATCGGTACGACAACCTGCTTCGGTCGGGCCGGATCTCGCGCGGAAAGGCCTGGCTCGCCGGAATGTTGGATGTGAAGCCCATCCTCTCATTTGATGCTGAGGGTCACGTTGTCCCGATCGAGCGGGTACGCGGGCGTGAGAATCTGGAGGCACGGGTACTGTCTCTGCTGGATCGGCGCCTGACACCGCGTCCTCGACAGGTGCGCTTCGGCGTCGCGCATGCCGACGCGCCCGAAGTGGCCATACGGATATGCGCGGCGCTGGTCGCGAAGTACCAGCCCCAGGATTGCTTCGTATCGCTGGCAACCGGGGTGCTGGGCACCCACGTTGGACCAGGAGCCTGGGGCATCTTTTATCAGGTCGAAGACGGGCATAACGGCCCGGTCGGCCCCGGAGGACCCCAGGACGAATGATTCGAGATCCACGCTTGGACCGGCAGGCCCAGTCGCAGCCCCCCGAAGCGCTTCGCCTTGCCCTGGACGCCATACACGACTTGAAGGGAAGCCAGCTGGTAGTCCTCGATCTTCGGGGACTGAACGACGCCACCGATTACTTCGTGATTGCCTCGGGTACTTCGGATGCCCATGTCCGCGGCATCGCCCAGTCGGTGATGGATAAGCTGGACCGGCAGGGCCACCACACCCACCATGTGGAGGGATTGAACGGTGGCCGCTGGGTACTGCTCGATTTCGTGGACTTCGTGATCCACCTGTTTCATCCGGAGACCCGCTCATTCTACCAGCTCGAGCGGCTCTGGTATGACGCACCCGAGCTGCTGATCAGCTCCTCCTAGATCGAGGTAGTTATGCTCCGACGCGCCGCCCCGGCACTGATCCTCCTGTTGCTCGCGCCGGGACTGCTGTCCGCCCAGTATTTCGGGCGGAACAAGGTCCAGTACAGCTCGTTCGATTTCAAGATCATTCAGACCGAGCATTTCGACGTCTACTACTACGAGCGCGAGCGGGTGGCTGCGATGGACGCCTCCCGCATGGCCGAGCGTGGATATGCCCGCCTGTCCAAGGTCCTGAATCACGAGTTTCGAGAGCGGAAGCCGATCATCCTCTACGCCTCGCACGCCGATTTCCAGCAGACCAATGCGCTGGGCCAGGCACCAGGCGAAGGCACCGGCGGCGTCACCGACTTCCAGCGAAACCGCGCGGTCATGCCGTTTACCGGCTCCTACCAGGAGTTCGAGCACGTCCTGCAGCACGAGATGGTCCACCAGTTCCAGTACGACACCTGGTCCCGGGGTCGGGCCGGCGGTGGCCTGTCCACGCTCATCGCCATCAACCCGCCGCTCTGGTTCGCCGAGGGCATGGCCGAGTATCTCTCGAGTGGCCCCATCCACTCCGAGACCGCAATGTGGCTGCGGGACGCCGCCCTGGAAGGCACGCTGCCCACCATCGAGCAGATGACCCTCGACCCGTACAAGTATTTCCCCTATCGCTTCGGGCATGCCCTGTGGTCCTACATCGGCGAGCGCTGGGGCGACGAGGCCGTGGGAGCCATCCTGAAGGCCACGCTTGGGGGGGGGATTGACGGCGCCTTCCGCCGGACAATCGGTCTTACCCTGGAGCAGCTCTCCAGCCAGTGGCGGGACGCGGTTCAGAAGAAGTACCTCCCCGAGATTGGGGCCCGGGCCAAGGCAAGCGCGGTAGCCTCCGCGCTGCTGACCGAGAAGCGCTCGGACGGCACCCTGCACCTGGCCCCTGCCCTGTCGCCCGACGGGTCCCAGGTGGCGTACTTCAGCGAGAAGGACTTCTACTTCGTCGATCTCTACCTGGCCGATGGCACCACGGGCAAAGTGAAGCGGCGGATCCTGAAGTCGGGGATCAGCAGCAACTACGAGACCTATCGTTTCATCAACTCCCAGGCCAACTGGTCACCGGACGGCAAATACCTCGCCTTTGCCGCCAAGCGAGGCGCGCGTGACGTCATCCTGGTCGTCGACGTTGCCCGCAACAAGGAGATCAAGCGCATTGACCTGAAGCTGAGCGGGGTCACCACTCCCTCGTGGAGTCCGGACGGCAAGCAGCTGGTCTTCACCGGGTACGACGGCGGGTTGAGCGATCTCTTCGTCGTTTCCCGCGACGGCAGCGGGCTCAGGCGGCTGACCGAGGACAAGTACGCCGATCTTCATCCGGTCTGGTCGCCGGATGGGAAGACCATCGCGTTTGCGACGGACCGCGGGGGGGAAACCAACTTCCGGACCCTCGCCATCGGCAACATGCGTATTGCTACCTACGACCTGGACACCGAGTCCATCGAGTTGCTCGAGCCCGAGGATCACAGCAAGAGCGTGAGCCCGCAGTGGGCTCCCGACGGCGGCTCCATCGCCTTCGTGTCGGACCGCAACGGGGTGAGCAATATTTTCCTGTATGACGTGGGCGAGAAGACGACCTATCAGCTCACCGACTTCTACACCGGAAGCCAGGGAATCACCCCTCTGTCCCCGGTTCTGTCCTGGGCGTCGGATGCCGACCGTCTCGCCTTCGTGTACTTCGAGAAGGGAAAGTACGACGTCTACACGTTATCCAATCCCCGCTCGCTCAAGCGACAGCCCTACCAGCAGCTCGCCCCGGACAACAGCGGGTTGCTGGTGGCCACGGCCGCCGTGCCGACCGACACCAGCCGCGCATTGCAGGTTCCAGAGGACGTTCGCCCACAGGTGGGAGAGGGCGGCTCGATCTACCGGACGCCGCAGGGCTTTCGCTCCTCGAGCGACGTCGGCCGCACCGGCGATACGGCGTTCGTCGCTCCGCCGGTTTCCATCGCGGCCCTGCTGGACTCGGCCACGTACAGTCTGCCGGATACCAGCGAGTTCACGGTAAAGAACTACCGGGTCCACTTCTCGCCCGATTACGTCGCCCGGCCCTCTATCGGCTATGCCCGGGACAACTTCGGGCGGGGATTCTTCGGCGGCACGGCCGTCTCCCTGAGCGACATTTTGGGCAACCACCAGCTGATCTTCGCCGGCTACGTCAACGGCCGTATCAGCGAAGCGCAGGTGCTGGCCGCGTATGCCAATATGAGCCACCGAATCAACTGGGCAGTCGGCGTGTCCCAGGATCCGTACTATTTCCTCGAGCCGAGCGAAGTCCGGTTCGACGATCCGGGGCCGGGCGAGAACACGTTCGTCACGAAAATTCGACGCCTGGTGGTGCGCTCGGCGTTCGGGCAGGCGTACTACCCGATCAGCCGGTTTCAGCGGATCGAGGGAAGCTTACGCGCCGCCAACGTGGACGATGCGCTGTTGAGCATTCTGGAGCCCTACAGCCGGACCACGCTGAACGCGACGGATGACCCGAGCCTGGTAACCGACAACCAGCCGGGGATCAACTATCTCCAGCCCTCGACCGCGCTGGTGTTCGACAACTCGCTGTTCGGATATACGGCTCCGTTCTACGGCCGCCGCTACCGGCTCGAGTTTGCCCAGACCCTGGGCGACTGGAAGTTCTCCCAGGTTACCGCCGACTACCGGCGGTACGACGGGATCATAGGCCCGATCACCGTTGCCTCGCGTCTCCTCTATTTCGGACGGCTCGGGCGGGATGCCGATCAGTTTCTGATCTTCGGCGGCAGCACCGAGCTCATTCGCGGCAACACCTCGGGCTCCTATCGGGAGCATGAGTGCTTGAACGCCAACGACCCCGGCACCCAGACCGGCTGCGCCCAGCTCGACCGGCTGGTCGGAACCCAGATCGGCGTCGCCAGTGCCGAGCTGCGCTTTCCCATACTCACGCCGCAGTTCGGGTTTCTTCCCGACGGCTTCCCTCCCATCGAGGGCGCCATCTTCTACGACATCGGGGTCACCTGGGATGAACGGAGCACCCTCAGATGGAACCGCCGGGCCGGCGACGACCCACTCCGGGTTCGCACCCCGTCGCAGACCATCGGCTTCTCCGTCCGTACCAACCTGTTCGGCTTCGCGGTGGCGAGGGTGGATTATTCGATTCCCCAGGAGCGGCGCGCGGTGAAGGGGTTGTGGGCCTTCAGTCTGGGCCCGGCGTTTTAGTTAGGGCGGAGAGGACGGAGAGGACCTTTGCAGGCCTCAGCAGGTAGACTGGTCCGCAAGGGAGCCGAGCGCCATGTCGTGCGCTTGCCCCTCGGTCCTCTCCGCCTTCTCCGCCCTTCACGCCCCCGCTATCTTCCAACCCGTGAATCCCACAACCACCTTGCTGGTCGCTGCTTGCCTCTTGTCGGCCTGTGGCGGCAAGACTGAGCTGGCCAGCGACAACGCCCAAGCCTCCTCCCGAGGCATTCCCGGCATCAGTGTCCTGAGAATACCCCGCGAGGGAGGAGTGGCGCGGCTTTACCGCGCGGCCTCACTGGACTCGGCCGCATGGAAGCCTGCCGATCCGTTGCCGGCCATGGAGCGCCCGATCGGCGCGGATCCGGAGCAGGGGCTCGTGTTCGCCCTGGACCGTAAGAACAACGTGGTCGCGCTTGACCTCGAGACCCGACGAGTCCGCACCTACCTCGAGAATATTCGCTACGCGGTGGTGGGGCCTGACGGAGCGCTGTACGCCGTGGATACTGCCGGCTCGGTGACCCAGTTGGTCCGCCGCACACCGATCCGGTTCCGCTCCAAGCTGCAGGGCAAACCCACCGAGCTCTATGGCACCATGGACGGCGCCCTGGTCGCGAGGCTCGGCGGCGACAAGCCGGTACTGGAGTATCTGGGGCCGGACCAGGCCCCGAGCTCCACCCCGCTGCCCGCCGGACAGGTGGCCGCCACCTTTCTGGGTGACCTGGTGGCCGTGGCCGCCGACAGCTCCGTGGTGATGTACGCGCCGCAGCGGAAGACGGAGCCGCGGTCGATTTCGGTGCAAGGGGACGCTCGGGCAGTGCTGTTCTCGCCTTCGGGGCACCGGCTCTACGTGGCTCGCGCCGCCGCACCGCTGCTGGTGCTCGACCGTGCGGACGGCTCCCGGCTCCACGACATCGAGCTTCCCGGGCCTGCCCGGGAGCTGCGAAGCGACATGTACGGCAGATGGCTTCTGGTCCGTCCGGAGCAGGGCGATTCCCTGTGGGTGATCGACGTGGGTACCGGCAAGCTCGTCGGCTCGGCGGCAGCGCGCTGGAGCGATGATCTCCCAGTGGTGGCGCCGCCGAACACCCTGCTGGTTCGCAAGGGAGCCGATCTGGTGGCGCTCGACCTCTCCGCTACCGGATTCACCGAGCGGGGACGGATTAAGGGCGGCGCGGCCGACTTCTGGCTCGCGCTTGCGTGGCAGCCGGCCGGCGAGACCGAGCTCCCGTTCCAATCCGACTCCGCGCTCGCCGCGTCCGACACCGGAGCCGCCCGTCCCACCGTCTACCTCCAGGTCAGTAGCTCGCAGAACCCTGCCTGGGCCAACGAGCTGTCAGCCAAGCTCGGAGGCGCAGGCCTCCCTGCTTCGGTACTCACCCCTCGCCGTCCGGGGGAAGTCTACCGCGTGGTGCTGGGGCCCTATGCGACCCGGGAACAGGCGGAGGCAACCGGGCGGAAAATCGGTATGCCTTCGTTCGTCGTCACGGCGCAGGAACAGTCCGAGGCCCAGTAGCTCCCCTCTCCCCACCGACAGGGATCGACGGCATGAAGCTCACCAAGCTGGAGCTCTCCGGTTTCAAGTCGTTCGCGGATACCGTCACCCTGACATTCGAGGAGGGTGTCACCGCCATCGTCGGCCCCAATGGCTGCGGCAAATCGAACGTCTCCGACTCGGTGCGCTGGGTGCTGGGTGAGCAGTCGGCCCGCCTGCTCCGGGGCGGCAAGATGGAGGACGTGATCTTCCAGGGCTCGGCGGCCCGGCGCCCGGTCAACGTGACCGAAGTCTCTCTCTTTCTCGACAACTCCGACGGAGAGCTCCCCATCGCGTATCGGGAGGTTGTCGTTACCCGCCGTCTCTCGCGCTCGGGCCAGAGCGATTACCTGCTCAACGGGTCGCCGGTCCGGCTGCGTGACATCCAGGATCTCCTGCGCGGCACCGGCCTGGGCAGCGATGCCGGCGTGGTCATCGAAGCCAAGATGATCGATCTCCTCCTCTCTGACCGAGCCGAGGAGCGTCGATCGCTGTTCGAGGAGGCTGCCGGAATCGGCCTCTATCGCGACCGGAAGCACAGCACCGAGCGGCGCCTGGAGGAGACGGCCGTCGACCTCCAGCGGGTGGAGGATCTGGTCGCCGAAGTGCAGTCGCAGATCCGGAGTCTGGCCCGTCAGCGCGGCAAGGCGGAGCGCCACGCGAAGCTGTCCGAGGAGAAGTTCTCGGTTCAGCTCACTCTGGCGCGGCGCCGGCTCGACCACCTCGCGGAAGAGGCTGCCGGGAGAGAAGCGCGGTTCCGGGTGCTGGCGGATCTGTTGCCGGCTATGCGGCAGCGCCTTACCGAAAGCGACTTTCGTCGCGATGAGGCGGCCCGCGCCCGGGCGGGGGCGGAGGGGCAACGAACCGAGATGACCCACCGCCTCGCCGGACTCCGGGTTGAGCTGGGCAGGCTCGATGGCGACCTCGCGCTCGCCGCCGAGCGACTCGCCAACGCGGCGGCCCGGCGGCTCCGGGCAGGCGAAGAGCGGGCCGGCATGGAGCAGCGGGCGACAACTGCGGCCACCGAGCAGGCCGTCGCCACGGAACACCGGGAGAGCTCCGCGGCCGAGCACGAGCGGATCCTGCAGGAGCTCAGCGGCCGCGCCGAGGCGGAGGAGCAGGTTCGGAACCGGTTGGCGGCGCGGCGAGCCGCGGTCCGCCGGCTGGAGCAGGAGCTGCAATCCAGCGCCCAGACCCTGAAGGCGCTGGAAGGGGAGCGCACTGCCCTCGAGGGTGAGCTGGCTTCGCTGCGCGAGCGCGCCTCACAGGCCGCCGTGCGACGCTCCAGCCTCCAGCAGGAGCTCGCGGGAGCCGAACGGCGTCGGGACAGCGCCCTGGAGAGCGCCGGCTTCCAGACCCAGGAGAGCAGGCGCGCCGCCGCCGCTGCGGACCACGCCCGTCACGCCCTGGCTGAGACCCGTGAGCATGAGGCCATGAATCGGGCCGAGCGACGTCAGGCCGAAGAAGCACTGGCTCAGATGACGGCTCGCAGGCAAGCACTGGAGGAACTGGAGCGGGACCGCGTCGGCCTGGCGCCGGCCGCGGCCGCCCTGCTGGCGGTGCGGGACCAGTTCGGCGGCGGAGTACTGGGGCCACTGAGCGATTTCGTCAGCACCGGGCGTCAGGATGCTGAGCTGGCTGAGCGGCTGTTGGGCGACTGGATGCATGCTGTACTGGTTCGAAGCGAAGATACAGTAAAGGCCATCCAATCCTGGCACGCGGAGCACCAGCCCGGGGCGCTGGTTCTGCTTCCACTCGACCCGGGCCCGGTCCTGCCGGCCGGCACCCAGCCGGTGGACCACCGGCTGCAGTCCGAGAAGCCCGCTGCAGGCTGGGTTCAGGCCGCGCTGGCCGGTTCTGAGGTCCTCGACGAGTCGGGTCGGATCCTCCGACGCGCCAGCGGCGCCATCTTCCTCTCCGGCGCCGGCGCCCCCTCAGGCCCACTGCGCCGGCGCGCTGAGCTGGAGGCCCTGGCCCAGGAAGTGGCCCAGGCCGAGGCATCCCTTGCTCACGCCGATGAGGCCCTGCGCTTTACGGTCGAGCGCCTGGCTGAGCGAGAGCAGACGCTCGCCGAGACCGTAGGAGCCGCCGAGCGCGCCCGCGACGCGGAACGGCAGGCCCTCGCTACCCGCGACGATGTCATCCGGGTAGTCGGTAATCTCGCCCGCGAAGTAGCCGACTCCGACGCCCTGCTCGAACAAATGACCGAGCGGGTCGGCCGATCGGAGCAGCGGCTGGCCGAGATCGATGCGGCCCTGGTACAGGGAGAGCTGAATCGCAGCCGGGTCGAGCAGGACCTGGGCAGTTCCCGCAGCGAGCTGGCTGAGCTCGAGGCCGATCAGGAAAATGCGCGAGAGCAGCGCGCCCACTGGCAGGTGCAGGAGGCACACGTCGCGGGGAGTCTGCGCGGGGCAACCGAGCGGCTCGAGCGGGCCGGTCGCACCCGGACGGAGGCTGAGGAAAGAGTTCGCGGCCTGATCGAGGAGCTCACCCGGTTGGATGCGGACGCCGCGTCGGTGGCTGCCCAGCAGGCCGAATGGCTCGAGGCGCGGGCCGAGCGCCGCGTGGCGCTCCAGGAGCTCGAGGTCGCGAGCTCGGCGGCCGAAGTCTCCCTGGCAACCGCGGATGCGACGCTGGTTGCCGCGGAACAGGAGCTCGACACCATTCGTGCTGAGCTCGAAGCTGCCGGAGACGAGAACCACGCCCTGCAAGTGCGGCTCACCGAGGTCACCGGACTCCGGCGATCCATCGTGGAGAGAGTCGAAGCCGAATGGCACAAGCCGTTCGATCACCTGATGGCCACGGCCGTACTACTGGACCTGGATTTGGAGACTCTGGAGTCGGAGGCGGCGCGCATTGTCGCGGCGCTGGATTCGATCGGGCCGGTCAACCCGCTGGCCGTGGAGGAGCACGCGGAGGAGTCCAAACGGCTTGAGTTCCTCACCAGCCAGCGGGATGACCTGATCAGCGCCCGCCACTCGCTGCTTCAGGCCATTCGGGAAATCGACGGAACCGCGCGAACCATGTTCCTGGAGACCTTCCTCGCCGTGCAGGCCAACTTCTCGAAGGTCTTCAATACGCTGTTCGGGGGCGGCGAGTGCGAGTTGAGGCTGGCGGACCCGGACGATCCGCTCGAGAGCGAAATCGATATCCACGCGGCACCCCGGGGTAAGCGAACCCAGCGCATCCACCTGCTCTCCTCCGGTGAGCGCACGCTGGTAGCCGTCTCCCTGCTCTTCAGCATCTATCTCACCAAGCCCAGCCCCTTCTGCCTCATGGACGAAGTTGATGCCCCGCTGGATGACGCCAACGTGGGCCGGTTCACCCGCCTGCTGGAGGAGTTCAAAGCGGACACCCAGTTCCTGGTCATTACTCACAATCCCCGGACCATGCAGGCGGCCGACGCCGTCTACGGGGTGACCATGCAGGAGCCCGGAGTGTCTACGATTGTCGGCGTCAGGCTGGGCGAGCGGGAGCACGTGTGAGCTGGGAGCTGGGAATCGTGAGTCGGGAGCCCTTGTGACGGTGGCATGGTCTGTGCAAAAGCGTCCGGTTCATGCCGAGATTTGTCTCCCAGCTCCTGACTCCCAGCTCCTAGCGTCTTCGCGGAGCGAAGCATGCTGATCGTCATGCGCCACGGCGCAGCGGAAGAAGAGATCCAGCGCGTCGCCGCTACCATCGAGGAGATGGGCTATCAGGCGCGCCCCATGCCGGGCAAGCAGCGCACCACGGTCGGCCTGGTGGGCAACGACGGCCGGGTAGACGGGTCCCGCCTGGCCGCGCTCCCCGGCGTGCAGGAAATCATTCACGTCACCAAGCCATACAAACAGGTGTCCCGCGAGTGGAAGGCGGACTCCACCATCGTCCGGCTTCCCGGTGGGCTTTCCGTAGGCGGCGACGACGTCGTAGTCATGGCCGGACCTTGCTCGGTGGAAAGCGAGCGACAGATCCTCGACGCCGCGTGGGCGGTGCGCGACGCCGGTGCCACGGTCCTGCGGGCGGGTGCCTTCAAGCCCCGTAGCTCACCGTATTCGTTCCAGGGACTCGGACGGGCCGGCCTGAAGTTGCTCGGGCGAGCTCGGGAAGAGACCGGCCTCCTGATCGTCACGGAGGCCATGGACGGCGAAGAGCTGGACTTCGTTGCTGAGGTCGCGGATATCATCCAAATCGGCGCCCGGAACATGCAGAACTATTCGTTACTGAAGCGGGCTGGCCGCGCCGGAAAACCGATCCTCCTGAAGCGAGGGCTTTCCGCCACCATTCAGGAGCTGCTCCTGTCGGCGGAATACATCCTGGCCGAGGGAAACCCGAACGTCATCCTGTGCGAGCGGGGCGTGCGCGGCTTCGATCCGGCCACTCGCAACATTTTCGATCTCAGCGCCATCGCGGTAGTGCACGGGTTGTCCCATCTCCCGATCGTGGCCGACCCGAGCCACGGCACCGGCCACCGCGACATGGTCAGTCCGATGGCACGCGCGGCCATAGCCGCCGGCGCCGACGGGCTGCTGGTCGAGGTGCATCCGAGCCCTGACCGGGCCCTCTCGGACGGAGCGCAAAGTCTCTACCCGGAACAGTTTGATCGGATGATGAAGGAAATCCGGCTGATCGCGGAAGCAATCGGCCGCAAGGTGGCCGAGCCGGTGGGGATCCGCGCATGATAGCAGGTATGCTGCTGCTGTTTGGACTGCTTGGCGCCACGGCGGCCCAGGCCCAGGATGCGGCGGCGGTCATCGGGCGCGCGGCGCGGGTATATCGGTCGCTGGGAAGTCTTCAGGCCGACTTCGAGCAGACGATCGACAACCCGATGATCGACAGCGCGGAGAGCAAGGGTACTCTGGTTCAGGCGGGCACTGACAAGCTTGCCATGCGTTTCACCGATCCACCTGGCGAGGCCATCGTCATCGACGGGAAACACGTCTGGGTCTATACGCCGAGCACGGTCCCAGGCCAGGTTATTCGTCTCAAGGCACCGAGCGGCGGCCCGGCGTACGGCTACAATCTTCTCGCCTGGTTCCTCGACCGGCCGACCGAGCGATACCGGCCCTCGTACCTTCGCAGCGACCGCATCGGCGGCCGCACTACCGATGTCATCAAACTGGTCCCGGCGGTTCCGGACCTGCCCTTCACCGAAGCCGTGATCTGGCTGGACCGGGACGATGCCCTGCCCCGCCGACTCGAGATCCACGAGCAGTCCGGCGCCACCCGGACTCTCCGGCTGGCCCGGCTCCGAGTGAACCAGAAGCTGCCGGAGCGGACCTTCATCTTCAAAGTGCCCGCCGGCGCCAGGGTAGTCGATCAGTAGGGGCGACGCACGCGTCCTCTACTTCTGGTTGAGGACCTCTTCCACCCGCTCCGCCGCACTCTCGCTGAGACCTGCTTCCCGCGCCAGCGTGATCGCTGCCCGGCTGACCGTGCGGTAGAGGGTACGGTCCTCGGCACTCAGCGCCTTGAGATGAGCCCGGATCGTCTGCTCGTCCCCCCGCCGCACCGCGCCAGTCAGCGATCCCGCCGGGCCCAGCGCGGTCAGGTTGGCCACCGCCCCGCCCAGCAAGGGTAGGTAGATCCGGGCCGCAATGTCGGCGGGCACCCCGGCTGCCCTGGCGAGCCGTTCCGCCACCCCCACCAACGCCACGGTGTAATTCGCGACGAACGCCGCGCCGGCGTGATAAGCCGGCTTGGCGGCGGCCGGGATTCGCACTGGAATCATTCTGAGAGTGTTGGCCAGTCGCTCGGCCGCGACCAGCGCACGATCGTCTCCCTCGATGCCGACGTATGCGCCCTTGAGCCGCTCCGCGGCGGTTGCGGCTTCGGCCACCGACTGCAGCGGATGAAACGACCCACAGGCCGCTCCGCTCTCCTCCAACGGGAGGAGCGCGTTGCGGTCCAGCAGCCCGGACAGGTGGAGCACCACCTGATCCCGCGCGATGGCGCCCTCCCCGGCGAGCTCGGCGGCCACCGCGCCGATTGCGTCATCCGGCGTCGCGATGAGCACCAGCTCGGCGCCTGCCGTTGCTTCCGCCCGGCTGCCCTGATGCAGCATCAAGGGAGGCGTGACGTCGCGCGGGGTTCGCGCCACCAAGGCGATCTTGTAACCCCGCCGCTTCAGGGCCAGGCCGAGGCCCTGCCCCATTCGTCCTGCCCCGATGATCGTCACCCGTGGCTGCGACACCCGGACACTCCTTGATTGAAACGGGCGAGCCCGGTCGGCGAGATGGCCGACCGGGCTCGAATAGTAAATAGTCCCGCTGCCCCTATCCTAGTTCTGGGCCGGCGCCGCAGACCCGTTCGCTTGGGCCAGGCCCAACAACTGCTTGGGAGTCTGCGCCTTGCGCAGTAGCCCTATGGCGGTCTGCATCTGCAAATCCTGCGCGGCACGGCGACGGAACTCGGCCGGCCGACCAAACACGTAGCGCGCGATCTCATAGCCCAGCTGCTCGTCGATCAGATTGCCGGCACCGTTGAAGACGGCCGGGGTGATCTGAATGTCTTTGGCCCGGAGCCGCTGGTACACTTGCTGCCGCATCTCGGGGGTCACCTTGAATGACTCGGTCTTGACCCCGTGGGTCTTCTTGGCCTCGAGCGCAATGGTGGTAAGCGCGTCACGGTATTGCGGGAGCCCGTTGCCCAGGGCCTTGGCAAAGTCACGCTCGCCGGCAGTCAACGAATCCGGGCGGATCACCAGATCCGGCACGATGCCACCACCACCCCGGACCACTCTCCCGGCGTCGGTATGGAAGATCGGCCGCTCCTTCAACGCCGAGTCGGTAGACTCCTTGTCCGGCGCGCCGAGGATCGTGTCAGCCACCACTGCCAGAGCCGCCTGCGTAGCCTGGTCTTCCTCGTCCTTGGCAATCCGCTGAATGGTTCGGCCACTCGGGGTGAACCAGCGGGCCGTGGTCAGCTTCAGCGCCACACCTTCGCCCAACGGGAACAGGGTCTGAACCAGTCCCTTGCCGAAAGTAGGAGCGCCCACCACCACCGCCCGATCGTGATCCTGCAGCGCGCCCGCGATGATCTCGGCGGCACTGGCGGTTCCGTCGTTCACCAGAACCACGATCGGCAGATCGGGCCAGGCCTGTCTGGCCTCGTCGACGAATTCCTTGGTCGATCCCCGGGCCCGGCCTCGGGTCGAGACGATCTCCTGCCGATTGTCCAGAAAGAGGTCCGCCACCTTGACACCCTGATCGAGCAAGCCGCCTGGATTACCCCGCAGATCCATGATGAGCGACTTCATCCCCTTGCCCTTCATGCCGGCGATCTCCTGGCGCAGCTCCTCCGCCGAGGTCTCACTGACCGGGTTCAACGAGATGTAGCCCACCCCACCATCGAACATGGTTCCCGGAGGCACCGACCGCATATGGATCTGAGCCCGGGTGAGGCGATACTTGATCGCATCGGAGATCCCAGCACGGCGGATGGTGATGACGATCTTCGAGCCCGCGTCGCCCCGAAGCGCCTTGACCGCCTGATCGTTCTTCCATCCTTCGGTCGATTTTCCATCGACCTCGATGATCTGATCGCCGGTCTCGATGCCAGCTCTCTCAGCCGGGGTCTCGGGCAGAGGGGCCACCACGGTGATCCACCCGTCGCGGACGTCGATCTGGATCCCGAGTCCGGCGTAGTTGCCGGAAGTCTGCTCGGTCAGCGCCTTGTAGTCATCCCCGGTCAGCAAGACCGAGTAGGGATCCATGAGCTGCTCGAGCATCCCCTTCGTGGCCTTCTGATACAGGTCGGTTTCACCGATCGAATCGACGAAGTAAGTGTTGACATGCCCGAGGACATCATCGAACAGCCGAGCCTGCTGGTAGACGTTGCCATCACTGGCAGCGCCCCGCTGCAGCAACCAGCCGCCGCTGAAGAAGGAGATCAACGCCACCATTCCGATCACACCCCAGCGCTGCTTCATATTCGCCTCCACTCCCGCAGAATAGCTGCTACAGTCATTCCAGATTGATGTGGGGGGACCCCATGTCACCCCACTCGAGGAGGAAGACGACCTCGGGCCTAGTTCCCTGTTCTGTATACGCTTACCGGACCGCGGCCTGGAACATCGCAGGAGCGGCACTGCGGATCTCGGTCCACGCGACCTGCAAGAGCTGGTCCGGGGGAAGACGTGCATCTAAATGTCGCACCCCACTGCCCTTGACCGCTAGGTAGTACGCCAGCACCCGCCGATGGAAATCCACGCTCTCCTGTTCGAGGCGATCCTGCCGCTTTCCCGCGGCGATCTGCCGAGCCTGGCCCACCTCGGGTGCCAGGTCAAGGATCAGTGTCAGGTCGGGGGTCAGACCGTGGGCTGCTGCCTGATTTGCCGCCCGTACCATGGCCGGATCGAGTCCCCGGCCCGCCATCTGGTATGCCTCGGTGGTCATGGCAAAACGATCCGAGAGCACTACACGCCCCGCCTCCAGCGCCGGCCGGATGACGGTCTGCACCAGGTCGGCCCGGGCTGCGAGAAAGAAGAAAAGCTCGGCCACCGGTCCCACCGGGTGATCCGGGTCCAGCAGCGCCTTCCGTGCGATCTCGGCGGCGTGGGTGCCACCCGGCTCGCGCACCACGACCGGGTCGACCTTGCACCCGCGCATGCGCTCGGCCAATGGACCGAGCAGGGTTGACTTGCCTGAGCCTTCCGGGCCCTCCAATACAACGAAGAAGCCGCGACGACTCATCCCAGCGTGATGATGCTGCTGGTGGCTCCCTTTTCCATGCCCTC
Source organism: uncultured Gemmatimonadales bacterium (assembly GCA_963742755.1). Classification (GTDB taxonomy): domain Bacteria; phylum Gemmatimonadota; class Gemmatimonadetes; order Gemmatimonadales; family GWC2-71-9; genus CAVVWJ01. The sequence goes on along the minus strand of CAVUMU010000003.1, from coordinate 247,586 downwards.
GCTGATCTGCTGGTTGACCCGCTGCATCAGCTTCTCGAAGTTCGAGCGCGCAACCACATAGGCCTGGCCGGTCGGGCTCATCTCGAGGTCGCGGACCGCGCCTTCGTAGGCCTCGGCGGTTGCCTGGTCAGGCATCTGCCCCTGAGAGACCACCTGGTCGACCTGGCGGGCGAGAGTCTGTATGTGGTCCAGCTTGGCCACCGTTTCCTTGTCCTCCCGCAGCGCGGTCTCCGCACGCCGAAGCGCCTGGTATTCCGCCGCCTGGCCGATCTGCCGGCCAAGATCCTGCGCCTTTTCCCAGATCACCTTGCGTTGCTCCTCTGCGCGAGCAGATATCGCTCGCGGCCGAATAGGTCCATATGAATGGTCACCTCGGTCCAGCCGAGTACTGCGGCCTGGCCCGCCACAACCGCGGCCCGCGAGCAGTCCAGCTCGAGCGCCAGCCACCCTCCGGGCCGCACCACGCTGCGTCCCTCATCCAACAGTCGCGCTGTTGCCGCCATCCCGTCTTCCCCGCTCACCAGCGCCATGGGCGGCTCCCAATCCCGCACCGAGGTCTCCAATGACGAGTACTCGTCCACTGTAAGATAGGGGGGGTTGGAAATCAGCGCGTCGAGGGAACCCGCCCCGAGCGGCGCGCACAAGTCAGCCTGGACCAGGCTCACCTGAGCCGCGGTCAGATCGCGGTTCACCTTCGCGAGGCTGAGAGCCTCGGCAGACCGGTCAACCGCGGTGACCATGTCGAAGGCCCCTTCCAGGGCCAGGCTCAACGCGATGCACCCGCCGCCGGTACCGATGTCTGCAACCCGGCCGGTGCGCACCCGCTGAAGCAGCAGCTCGACCAGGCCTTCGGTCTCGGGCCGGGGGATCAGCGCTCGGGTGTCGCAGGCGAGGGACAGGTGCCGAAAACCAGTGCGACCGGTGACGTGGGGCAGCGGCTCGCCCTTGGCCCGACGCGTGATGGCCTCTTGAAACCGGTGGACCTGATCGGGGTCCACCGGCTGGTTCCGCTCCAGGAATGCCTCGGCCAGGGCCCGCTGACCGAGCTCGCTCCAGATGCGGACGGCCTGCCGTCTGGGCTCGCGCGCGCCTGAGCGCCGCAGCTCATCGGCACCATTGTCGATCAGCGCTCCGAGTGAGAGGGCCAGCTCAGGCATCGATGAGCTCCTGCCGGCTCGCCATGCGAAGCGCGTCCACCATCTCGTCCAACCCGCCGTTCAGCACGTCCGCCAGGTTGTGCACCGACAAATTGATCCGATGGTCGGTGATTCGGCTCTGGGGAAAGTTGTAGGTGCGGATCTTGGCGGAACGATCCCCGGTGCCGACCATCGCCCTGCGATCGCGCGAGCGGGCGGCTTCCTGCTCAGCGAGCATCCGGTCGAACAGACGTGCCCGCAGAACCTCCATGGCCTTGATCTTGTTCTGCAGCTGCGATTTTTGATCCTGCTGGCTCACGACCACGCCGCTCGGCAGATGGGTGATGCGGACCGCGCTATCGGTGGTGTTGACGCTTTGTCCGCCAGGACCCGAGGACCGGAACACATCGATCTTGAGGTCCTGTGGCTCGATCTTGATGTCCACCTCTTCGGCCTCGGGAAGCACCGCGACCGTGGCTGCCGAGGTATGGATTCTCCCTTGCGTCTCGGTTGCGGGAACGCGCTGCACGCGATGGACTCCTGACTCACGGCGGAGCAGGCCGTAGGCCTCCGGACCTCGGACCGCCACAATCGCTTCCTTGATCCCGCCGAGGGATCCCTCGCTGAGAGAGATGGGCTCCCAGGCTAGACCGTGACGCTCGCTGTACCGCTGGTACATCCGGTAGAGGTCGGCGCCGAACAGCGCGGCCTCATCGCCGCCGGTGCCGGCCCGTATTTCCATGATGGCGTCCCGGTCATCGTGCGGGTCGCGAGGCAGGAGCAGCTCGTGTAATTCGGCTGTCAGCCCCTCAATCTCCGCCGGCAGTCTGGCCATGTCGGCCCGGGCTAATGCGACAAGCTCGAGGTCCGGCTCTTCAGCCAGACCCCGAGCCTGTTCGAGTTCGTCCTGCAGCCGTGCGAGACGCTCAGCCAGACGGACCACGGGAGCCAGCCGGGTGTGTTCCCGGCCGAGCGCCCTCAGCTTGTCAGGATCTTTGCCCACGGCCGGGTCGGCGAGGGCCCGGTTGACCTCCTCCGCCTGAAGTAGCGCCTGGCGGAGTCGGGCCTCCATGGCTTACTCCTTGGGCGTTGTGGTCGCGGGCGTTGCGGCCGCCGGCTCCGTAGCGTACCTCCGGCGGAATCGATCCACCCGGCCGGCAGTGTCGACGAGACGCTGTTTGCCCGTGAAATACGGATGGCACTGGGCACATACCTCCACGTGAATCGACGTGGCGGTCGAGCGGGTCTCGAATTCGTTGCCGCAGGCGCACTTTACCATGAGCTTGCGGTAAGTCGGGTGAAGATCGGCCTTCATTGTTGCTCCTCGGTGGTTGTGCTAAGCCATTCAATTTAGATGGTTTCGGGGGCTTGATGCAAGGCGGGGGTCGGGAGAAAGAACGGTGAGCGGTGACCGCTGAAAGGGCCCCCACCCCGTTCACTGGTTACCGTTTACCGTTCACGCTGTTTCCCTGACTCTCGCGATTGACAGCTTCTCCAGCCGCAAGTATGCTACCCCCAAACACTTCCACTATCGTGAGGCGCGAGTGGCATTGTCCCCGATGGAGGTCCTGCGGAAAGTCCCCCTGTTTTCAGGACTGGGCGAGGCCGATCTGACTGCGTTTGCCGATCTGACCCGGGAACGCAGCTATCCCAAGGGTAGCGTAATCGTTTTCGAGGACGATCCGGGTGACGCGCTCTTTCTGGTTGCCGCAGGGCAGGTCAAGGTGGTGCTAATCGCGGAGGATGGGCGCGAGGTGATCCTGTCGGTGCTCGGCGAAGGCAGCTTCTTCGGGGAGATGGCGGTGATCGACGAGGAACCCCGCTCCGCCCACGTGATCGCCATGGACGACTCCAGCCTGCTGGTGCTCCGGCGCGAGGACTTTCACGCCCGACTGCGAAATTCGCCGGAGGTGGCGATCTCGCTGCTCAAGGAGATCTCCCGCCGCCTGCGACGGGCCGACGAGAAGATTGGGAGCCTGGTCCTGCTCGACGTCAACGGACGCGTGGCGCACCTGCTGCTTCGAATGGCGGAAGACGAAGGTGGCGACCGCATCACCCGCAAGCTCACCCATCATACCATTGCCCAGATGATCGGCTCCAGCCGCGAAACGGTTTCCCGCACCATGCGGAATCTGGTGGAGCGCAGCATCATCGACGTCACCCGCAAGGACATCACTCTCAAAGACCGTCGCTCGCTCATGCTGGCGGCCCGGAGGTCGTGATCAGCGTCACAGAACGCTGGTGACTACCCCCGCTGCCGGCGCCGCGCGCGCCGGAGAAGGTTGCGGCATGACCGTTCCCGCTGCTCGTGACTTAGTGTGACCCATCCGGTGACATTTTGGGGTACTCGAGGCTCCATTCCCACGCCGGGGCCAGACACCGCCCGCTATGGCGGCAACACCGCATGCATCGGCATTGGTGGCCGGGACGGACATCTGGTGATCCTCGACGCCGGAAGCGGCCTGCGTCCATTGGGCCATGAGCTGATGAAAGAGCGCATCGGCGTGCTGTCCGCCGATATTCTCCTTTCGCACACGCACTGGGATCACATTCAGGGTTTACCATTTTTCAAGCCGCTCAGCTCCCGGTCCACCTCGGTGAACATCTATGGTGCGGCCCAGGAAGGAGTGCCGCTCAAGGACATCCTCGGCCGGCAGATGGACCCCATGGTCTTTCCGGTTCCGTTAAACGCTCTTGCCGCCTCCCTTGCCGTCATCGAGATCACCGAGGGCGAGTTCGAGATCGACGACTTTCGGGTCTGCACTTTTCGGCTGCGGCATCCCGGCACCACTCTGGGCTACCGGCTCGCCCCATCCTCCGGCGGCCGGGAAGTTGCGTACCTGACCGACAACGAGCTCGGACCCGGTGGAAGCTACGAAGAGCCGCCAGACTGGCGGGCACGGCTGGTGCGGTTCGTCGAGGGGGCCGACACCTTGATTCACGACGCCATGTACCTGGACCAGATCATTCAAGCGCGCGCCGGCTGGGGACACTCCACCCCGCGTCAGGCCGTGGATCTGGCCGCGGAAGGACGCTGCGCCCGGCTGGTGCTGTTCCATCACGAGCCGGAGCACGACGACGTGGCAATGGACCGGCTACTGGCCGACACCCGGCGCTATGCCGCGCAGGTTGCACCTCGGCTCGAGGTCGAGGCGGCCGCGGAAGGGATGCGGTTCTCTCTCTGAGGGGAGCGAGCATGAGACGGTATCTACGCTGGAGCTTCCTCGCCGCTGTAGCGTCAGCGAGCACTGCCGCCGCCCAGCAATCCGGGCCCATCGTGATAGCGGTCCTGCCCTTCGAGGACCGGGGGTCCTACGGACAGGACAAAGAGGTGTTTCGCGCCCTCGAGCTCGGAATTCCGGCCACGTTCGCGGCTGAGCTGGGCCGTGATCCCCGAGTGCGGGTGGCCGATCGAGCGCGGACAGCCCAGGCGGTGCAGGCGCAAAACCTCGGGCCCAACGCGCGGCTGGACGCCGCCACCGCTGCCAAGGTCGGCAGCGAGGCCGGAGCGCAGTACGCGGTCACCGGCAACTTCGCCGACTTCTATGGGAAGTTTCGCGTCGACGCGCGAGTGGTCGATGTCGGAACCGGTCGGATCCTCAAGGTCGTGTCCAACAGCGAGCCCAATCTCCAGGATCGGGCCGACCTCTCTCGAATGATCCAGAACCTGGCGGAGAAGGCGCTCGCCGCGGTGAATCTGCCGCCTGCCGGCAACGCAGGCGGCGCCCGCCAGGGTGCCGTGCCTACCGATGCCCTCACCCAATACAGCCTGGGGCTGCTCTACGAGACCGAAGGGAACAAGGCAAAGGCCGGAGAGCACTACCAGCGGGCGTTGACGACTTTTCCGGACTACCCAGCGGCGCGGGAAGGCATGCAGCGGGTGCGGTAGGCGGGGCAGGACAGCAGGACAGCCGGGCGTAAGATCCAGGCAGCTACGCCCGGCATTCAGTTCCGTTCAGGGTTCACTGTTCACCCGGGTGGCCTGCCGGGTGAGCCGGGCGAGTCCGCCAACAACGCCCAGGTGAATCGGCAGGGCGAGCGCGATGATCTCACCGTTGACCTGATAGACCGCCGGAAGAACCTTCAGCACCAACCCCAGCAGTGATAGTCCAAGCACGATAGCCGCAAGCAGCAGTGCCGGCCTCCCGGTGGCCGATCTTCGAGCCGCCTTCGGTACCAGCCACAGCAGTCCCAGTGCGAGCAGGTTGGCCTGTAGCAGATTCTCGTTGTCATACGCGGCGGCGTGATCGGTAAATCCCCAGAGGCCGGCCAGGATCAGCCCCACCAGACCCACCAGCAGCACCCAGCCTCCGCCCACCGCGATCAGCCCGACCCTGGCGAGACGGCTGCGCCGGGCCAATGCGCCCAGCGCAAGGATGACCGAGCCCACCACCACCCCGACGCCCAGGTAAATCGGCAACCAGAACGGCGGGCGATCCGGCGGCGGAGTAGCGGTGGACTCGAACAGGGTTTGCTCCGATCGAACGAGGGGGGTGGGACGCCCGTCGCTCCCGGGGACACTGATGCTGCGGAGATGCTCACGCAGGGCGAGGGGAAGAAACATCTCGTCCCAGGCGGAGATGGGACGATCCACCGGCTGGCCCAGGGCCATCACCAGGCCCGTGTAAATAAGCGGATCGTTCGCCGTGAGCCGCCGGGTGTGGAATCGGTAGGTTCGGCCCGTGGCCAGTTCGGAGGTCTCCTGCCGGATTCGGCCGCCGAGCGCTCGATCGAGCGCATCCCGTACCCGGGTGGAGCAGTTGTCCCGGTAATAGTCGTAATGGTAGAACCGGTTCTCGGGCCGCTCGTTCCACTCCAGGAACCGCTGGAGCTCGCGCCGGGCCGGCGGCGGCATCTCGAGCTCCTGCACCCACACCGAGCGGTTGTCGCGCCGGTAGAGCTCCACGTAGGACTGCGCCGGGAAGCCTTGCATCCAGTACCACATCCGGCCTTGAAGGAACCGGACCAGAAAGTTCTCCTGGCGCAGATCGAAGAGCCCGTAGTTGTAGGCCTTGTCGGTTCCCTGCACCGGATCGTGGATCCAGATCGCGTTGTGCCCGAACCGTTCCCATACCGCCTTCCCAGGGCCCATGGTCATGAGGTAGACGGTGAGCTCGGGCGGACGGGTGGACGGGCGGTCGGGCGGTCGGTTCTGCGCGATCGATTCGGTCGGTAGAAAGGAGAAGAGACCGATTAGGAGTAAGCAGGCCCTCACCCTCAATGTGTCCGCCCGTCCGCCTATCCGCCCGTCCGCCCTCACAGTTCCACGTCTCGTCCGTCGACCGCCGAGCGGTAAATGGCGTCCACCACCCTGTGCAGTATGAGGTGTTCCTGGAGCGAAGGCACCCGCGCTTCCCCCGCTATTGCCGCCTGGAAGTGGGCCCACTCGGCGCGGTACGAGGCGGTAAAGGCGTTCTCCCGGCCCACCGAGCCGGTGGGAGACACATCCACCGCCATGCCGTGAAGGTCTTTCCAGACGTTGAGGGGGTTGATGCCGGCCGTACCCTTGCTGCCCCGGAGGCCGACGCCGAACCGCTCCCCTTCCCCGAGATGGCGCCAGGTGACATCGACGAAGATCGACATGCCATTCTCGCAGATGACAAACGCGCTCCCCGACTGCTCCACCGCCCTCTCCTTTCCGCTGGCGTCCAGGCTGGCGCTCACCCGAACCGGTGGCGAGCTCCCGCCCAGCCAGAGCCCGAGATCGAGCACCGACAGACCGAGGTCGAGCATGGCACCGCCCCCCGCCTCATCCCTGCGCTGGCGCCAGCCGAGCTGGGTTCGCCCCGGCCGAAAGGCATGCCAGCTGCCCCGGACGCTCTCAATGGTGCCGAGCTCGCCGCTCTGCACGAAGCTGCGGACGATCTGCACATCGGGGCGGTAGCGGTGGTTCATGCCCACCATCACGACCTTGTTGCGCTTCTCAACCGCTCGAAGAATGCGTTGCACGCTGGTGGCCGTCATGGCGAGCGGCTTCTCCACCAGCACGTGCCGATCGGCCGAGAGCGCCGCGAGTATGTGCGATTCGTGCAGGTGGTTGGGCGAGCAGATGACGACGGCATCGAGGGCCTCGTAGCGCAGGAGGTCCTCGATATCGTCGAAGGCGTCCTTGATCCCGAAACGGTCAGCCAGCGCCCGGGCCTTGAGCAGATCGGTATCACAGATGGCCAGGACGTCCACGCCGCGCATCTTCTTCAGCACCGGCAGGTGCGCCACCTGGGTGATCGCACCGCCGCCGACGATCCCCACCTTGAGTCGCTCGCTTGTGCCGCCGCCGCGCCCCCCGCTCATGGCTCCTCCTCCATCAGTAGCGGCGCTCCAGCCTGGCACCCGGATAGTAGGCCGCAAGAATCTGCTGGTAACCCTGTCCCGCGCGGGCTCGGCCGACCGCACCCCACTGACATAGCCCCACGCCATGGCCCGCACCGGCGCCATCGATCACCACGTTGGTCACCTTCCGGCCGGCACCCGTGGCCGTCACGCTGAACGCCGTGCTTCGCAACAACTGGCCGTTGGGCAGCCGCAAGAGCTGCCTGATCCTGGTGTGGCCGTCTACTCGCACTTCGCTCGCACCCAGTCCGATCGAGAGCTGTTCCACTCTGCCCGAGGCCGAGCGCTGAGTGACTCTGAGATCGGTCACCGCGGCGATAGGCGTGCTCATCCTGCCGGGCACCGGGGGAAGGTTTCGCTGCAATGTGGCACGGAGCGCCTCACCGCTCCATTCCTCCCGCCAGCGATAGCGCGGCGAGATGCGGCAGTAGGCCAACCCGTTCTCGTTCATATCCGATACCGACCGGAGGTAAGGCCGGACCGCTCCACGAAACACCTCGTACCCGTCAGCGGTTCGGCCTCCGCAGGTGGAGTAGTAGAAAGCTTCGATTACGGCGCCGTCGTAGGTGAGTACCCGTCCTCTCGTCTCGCTTACCGCGGCCCGGCCTTCCGCGGTCTCCGCGGCCACGCCTCCATAAGCCTGATCGGCTACCGTGCCGTACAGATCGAATCCCGCTGCCCGCCAGCGGCGCAGGTTCTTGAGGGCATACGTCCGAGAGACGATAGCCTGCGCCTGCACGGCCGCATGTTCGACCGAGCTCCTGTGACCCATCTCCGCCGAGACCACGCCGAGAAGATATGATTCCAGGCCGAGGCGATTGACGATGGTAAGCCCGGTCCGGTCGCGGATGATCTCTCCGATGCCGCGATAGGCCCTGCCGTTCAGCCAGAGCGGGGCTCGGGGATCGATCGCCGCAAACGAGACCGCCTCCACCTGGGGCGACACCCAGCCGCTCGGACTGGTTATGGCCAACCCCGGCCCCGCGACCGTCACCCGCCACTGCTCGCCGCGGGGGATGGTGACGATGCTGGTGCCGTCGGGTTCGTTGATCGCAACCGCGCCACCGCCACCAACGGAGGCTGAGCCGACGCCGACGGAGAGGCCGATTCGAATCTCGACCTCGCGCGAGCCGGGCGAGGGCTGCGCCGGGGGACGGGCTGGCACTGACCTCGAGGTGGTACAACCCGCCAATACGCTGAGCATCAGCGCGGTGAGCTGCCACCGCCAGATCCGCCGGTCAGCCCCGGTAGTTCCCAAACTTCAGCTCGATCTCGAAATCCTGGCCCTTGAGAAATGCGATGACGGCCTGCAGCTCGTCACGAGACGGAGCTGTCACCCGTACCTCGTCACCCTGGATACTGGTCTGAACCTTCTTGAAGGCACCGTCCTTGATGGCCTTGGCGATTCGCTTGGAGACGTCCTGGGGAATCCCCTGGGTGAGAGTGAGCGTCCGCCGCACGCTCTGACCGGTTGCCTGCTCTATATCGCCCAGCTTGAGGTTCTTCACCGGAACCCCCCGCTTGATCATCTTGGTTTGAAGTACATCCACCAGCGCGTCCATGCGGAACTCGTCGTCCGCGCTGAGCCGGATCTCTGCCTTCAGGCGGTCGAACTCCACGGTACAGTGAGTTCCCTTGAAGTCGTACCGCTGGGCAACCTCCTTCAGCGTCTGGTTTACGGCGTTGTCGACCTCCTGGAGGTCGGCGCCGGTGGACACGTCGAATGAAGCGTTGCTGGCCATAGAGGTCGATGCGAGCGGCGAAGGGTAAGAGGGTGGCGTTGACGCCGGAAGAATTACCCCACGGTGGTGGCCCGGCAAGCCTGTGGGCCATGCAGCGCTGCCATCCTTCGCTACGCTCAGGATGACAATGCCTGAGTGCGCTTGACAGCCTCGGCCTCCGCGTGTAGTGTAGATCGTCGGCGGTGGATTTCAGGCCACTTGCTCCCGCCGGGGCCATCGGGTCCGAAACAAAGAGCTAAAGCGCCGGACGCTGCCCTCCGCGCTTTTCCAAGGCCCGGGGGGCTTTTTGCTCCCGGTAACTCAGAACGAGGTCCGAGTGGTGCGCTTCCAGTCCGAAATGTGCTGTCGAATTTGCATGTGTCCCCTCCTCACGGGGTGGACCGAGCATTCGGCGTGCATGCGGCAGGAGGCGGAGAGCTAACACTCTCGTTTCACCCGACGACCGAGGCCCGGACCACACCCAGTGATCCGGGTCCTTTTTCTTTCCTACACTCGAGGAGCACGTCCATGACCTACCAGCCCGACACCCTGGCGCTCCATGCCGGCCAGGCCCCGGACCCGACAACGAACGCCCGGGCCGTCCCGATCTACGCCACCACAAGTTACGTCTTCAACGATACCCAGCATGCGGCGGACCTCTTCGGCCTCCGGGTCTTCGGCAACATCTACACCCGGATCATGAACCCCACCAGCGATGTGTTCGAGAAGCGCATCGCCGAGCTCGAGGGAGGAGTGGCGGCGCTCGCGGTGGCAAGCGGGCAGGCGGCCACAACGCTCAGCATTCTTAATCTCGCCCGCTCGGGGGATAACCTGGTCTCGTCCCAGACACTCTACGGCGGCACGTACAATCTCTTCGAGTACACGCTGCCGAAGCTGGGTATCAAGACCAGGTTCGTCGATATCCACAACCTCGATCAGGTTCGCGCGGCCATCGACGACGGCACCCGTCTGCTGTTCGTGGAAACCATCGGGAATCCTCGGCTCGACGTTCCCAACTTCGAGGCCCTGGCCGACATCGCCCACGCGGCTGGGATCCCGCTGGTGGTCGACAACACCTTCGGCGCTGCAGGCACGCTCAGCCGGCCTATCGACTACGGGGCTGACATCCTGGTCCATTCAGCCACCAAGTGGATCGGCGGTCATGGCACGGCGATCGGCGGAGTGGTGGTGGATGCCGGTCGTTTTGATTGGGCGAGCCCATCCTCACGGAAGCGCTTTCCGGAATTCACCACCCCTGACCCGTCGTATCACGGCCTGGTCTACACCGAGGCCTTCGGGCCGGCTGCCTTTATCATCAAGCTCCGGGTTCAACTCCTGCGCGATCTCGGCCCCGCGCTCTCCCCGTTCAACTCCTTCCTGTTCCTCCAGGGCGTGGAAACGCTGCCGCTCAGAATTCAGCGGCACTCGAGCAACGCGCTCGAGATTGCCCGCTGGCTGGCGCAGGATAAGCGGGTCGAGTGGGTGTCCTACCCTGGGCTCGAGACCCACCCCGAGCACAAGAACGCCACCAAATACCTGAAGGGCGGGTTCGGAGGCGTCCTCACTTTCGGGGTCAAGGGCGGCCACGCGGTCGCGCGCGCGTTGATTGACCGGGTCAAGCTCTTCTCGCTCCTGGCCAACGTGGGCGATGCGAAGTCGCTCATCATCCACCCCGCGTCCACCACCCACGAGCAGCTCACGCCGGAGCAGCAGCGTGCCACCGGGGTGACGCCGGAGCTGGTGCGTCTCTCGGTCGGGCTGGAGGATGTCCGGGACCTGATTGCCGATCTGGATCAGGCGCTGGGTGAGCAAGTCGGGAGTCAGGAGTCGCGGGTCAGTGGTCGCGAGTTAGCAGCCGGAAGGCGGTAGTCGGGGGGTCGAAACCGGGAGTCGAAGTCAGGGGCGACAGGAAACGTACTCCCGACCGCCGACTCCCAACTCCCGACTTCAAACACTAATGGAGGAAATAATGTCCACCATCGATGAGCTGGTTCAGGCCAACCAGGAGTACGCGGAGACCTTCGACCGCGGAGAGCTTCCCATGCCCCCCCGTCGCCGGCTGGCGATAGTGACCTGTATGGATGCGCGAATCATCCCTTCGCGCGCCCTGGGGCTGGAGGAGGGAGACGCCCACGTGATTCGCAACGCGGGGGGGCGGGCCAAGGACGCCTTGCGCTCTCTGGTAATCTCCCAACGGCTGCTGGGGACCAACGAGATCGCCGTCATCCACCACACCGACTGCGGTATGCTCACCTTCACCAATCCAGATCTTCACGCCAAGGTGAAGCAGGATCTCGGTGCCGACGCGACCGGAATCGACTTCCTGCCCTTCTCCAACCTCGAAGAGAGCGTGCGTCAGGATGTGGAGCTGCTCCAGGCATCTCCCCTCATCCCCAAGGACGTCCCGATTCGCGGCTTCGTCTACGACGTCCGGACCGGCCGGCTCAACGAGGTCGCGACCCACACGGAAGTCGAAACCAGATGAGTGTGAGCACCCCTGCCGCTTCGCTCACCCGTGAGTTCGTCCTCCCGGAGCTTACCACCACCGAGGGCCGGAGAGTCAGCGGCTTCCGTCTGCGCTACAGCGTGACGGGCGATGTGGAAGCGGCGGCGGACAATGGGTGGATCCTCGTCTTCCATGCGCTCACCGGCAGCTCGGAGGTGGATGCCTGGTGGGGGCCGCTGGTAGGGCCGGGCAAGCCTCTGGATACCACCCGGCATGCCATCGTCAGCGCCAATCTGCTCGGAGGGTGCTACGGCTCGACCGGCCCTGCCGAGTGGACAGCGGAACGTCATCAGCCCTTTCCCGACCTGACGCCGGCAGATCTGGCCCGGGCGCACATTCCGTTGCTCGATCACCTCGGGGTACGCCGGCTGGCCCTGGCCACCGGCGGATCGCTTGGCGGGATGGTGGCGCTGCATTGGGGGCGGCTGGCCAGCGTGCCGACTGACCGGCTGGTGGTGTTCGCCGCTCCCGCGGCTGCTTCCCCCCAGGCAATCGCCTGGAATGCGGTGCAGCGGATGGCGATCGAAGCAGATCCAGCGTGGGCCGGGGGGAACTACCCGCCGGGTGAAGGACCGGCGGCCGGTCTCGCCGCCGCTCGTGCCCTGGCCATGATCACCTACCGCTCCGGGGCGGAGTTCCAGGCCCGGTTCGGGCGACTCTCATCGCGGTCTGAGAGACTCTTCGACGTGGAGCACTACCTGCGGCGGCAGGGGGAAAAGCTGGTGGCCCGGTTCGAAGCCGCCAGCTATGTGGCGTTGATGCGTTCGATGGATTCGCACGACATCGGCGATTTCACGACCGCCGCCCAGGACACCGCCCGTCAGGTCAGGGTGGTAACCGGCGTCGGCATTGATTCCGACATCCTGTACCCGGCTTCCGAGGTGCGAGACTGGGTTAGTGCGTATCGCACCGGAGGAGCGAACGCCGAATACCGGGAGATCGCCTCCCTCTACGGTCACGACGCGTTCTTGATTGAGTGGGATCAGGTGGGACAGATCTTGAGAGGGTAGATGTCCTTCTGAGCCCTTCGCTGCGCTCAGGATGACAGCTGCGCTCAGGATGACAGCCGTTTCGCAATAACTAGGCTAAGAAGCTTTCCAGCGCCCGGGCCCGGCTCACATGCCGCAACCGGCTCAGCGCCTTCTCCTTGATCTGCCGCACCCGCTCGCGGGTGATGCCGAGCAGGCTCCCAATCTCTTCCAGAGTCATGGGCTCGGGACCGTCGAGGCCGAAGTAGAGCCGGAGAATCTTGGCCTCCCGCTCCTTGAGCGTCGACAGCACCTCCTCGATCGATTCGGTAAGCGCGTGCTCGAAGGTTTCCGAGTCGGGGCCGGGGTTCTGGGTGTCGGGGAGGTAGTCGAGGAGCTTGTTGTCCTCGCCCGGAGTGAGCGGCGCGTCAAGCGAGAGATGGTTCTGCGAGATGGAGAGAGTCTTCTGGACCTCCTCCATGGTGATGTCCATTCCCTCGGCTATCTCCGAAGGCGTGGGCTCCCGTCCCAGCTCCTGTAGCAGCGCGGAGGAGCGTTTACCGATCCGGTGCAGCGTGCCGGCCCGGTTCAGCGGCACCCGGACGATGCGGCTCTGCTCCGCCAACGCCTGGAGGATGGCCTGCCGGATCCACCACACAGCGTAGGAGATGAACTTGATCCCTTTGGTCTCGTCGAACTTGTGTGCCGCGCGGATGAGGCCGAGGTTGCCTTCATTGATCAGGTCGGCCAGCGAGACCCCCTGATTCTGATACTTCTTGGCGACGGACACGACGAACCGCAGGTTGCTGCGAACCAGCTTGTCGAGCGCTTCCTCTTCCCCGACGCGAATCCGCTGCGCCAGGTTGACCTCCTCCTCCTGCGGGATCAGGGGATACTTGCTGATCTCGCGTAGGTACTGGTCCAGCGAGCCCTCATCGAACGACGGGCCACGCTTGCCGGAACCGACCTGCATTGGGCGCATGCGACTCGACCTCGTACTGATCTGGGGAGTCACTCGAATAGCGGAGGCATCGAGGAAATCCATTCTTGACACCAACGATGTTAGCAACCTTTGATGGAACCTTACCCTGCGGCCAGGGAGTGCGCAATGGAGAAAAGTCGGGAGTCTGGAGTCGGGAGTCGGGAGCAAGAAGCTGACCACGGAATCGAGCTTTCTGTCTCATGTTTTTCTGGTGATTTTGGTCACACTGTCGCGCCGCCCTCAGGACTCCCGACTGCCCACCCCCGACTCCGGACTAGACCTCATAGTTATCCATCTGAGCCCGCTGCAGCTTCCCGGAGTAGTCCACGTAGCAGACCTTGGTCTCGGAATAGAACTCGTACACCTCCCAGCCGCCCTCCCGGTGGCCGTTACCCGTGGCCTTGATGCCGCCGAAGGGCAGATGAGCCTCCGCCCCGATCGTCGGGGCGTTGACATAGGTGATGCCGTTGTCGAGATCCTGCATAGCGCGGAAGGCCTGATCGACGTTGCCGGTATAGATAGAGCTGGAAAGGCCATAGCGGACGTCGTTGTTGACCTTCACCGCCTCGTCGAACGATCCTACTTTGATGACACTCAGCACCGGTCCGAAGATTTCCTCCTGCTCCAGGCGGCTCTTGGGTTTGACCCCGGCGAACACCGTGGGCCGGTAGAACCACCCCTGCTTCAGCTTCTCCCCGCCCGGTGTCTTTCCTCCAGTGACCAGCTCGGCCCCCTCTTCCGCCCCGATCTCGACATATCGCTCCACCTTGTCGCGGGAGGCCTCGTGAATCAGCGGGCCCACATCGGTCTTGTCCGCCCGGCCATCGCCCAGCTTCAGCGCCTCCGCCGCGTCAGACAGCCGGTTGAGAAAGCGGTCATGGACCTTGTTGTGGAGGATCAGGCGGCTGGTTGCAGTGCAGCGCTGTCCGGTGGTGCCGAACGCGCCCCAGAGTATCCCGTCGAGCGCCAGATCGAGGTCGGCATCGTCCATGACGATCATGGCGTTCTTACCCCCCATCTCCAGCGACAGCCGCTTGTGCATCCGCCCGCAGGTCTCACCGATAATGGCGCCGGTCTCGGTAGACCCGGTAAAGGAGATGACCGGGACCTCGGGGTGTTCGACCAGGGCCTTACCCACCGTCTCACCGCGGCCGTGTACCAGCTGAATGACCTCGGGAGGGAGGCCGGCCTCCAGAAGGATCTCGACCAACAGGTGCACCGTGTGGGGGACATCCTCGGAGGGCTTGATGATCACGGAGTTCCCGCAGAGCAGCGCGGGGAACATCTTCCAGGTCGGGATGGCCAGCGGAAAGTTGAACGGCGTGATCAGTCCGACGACGCCGATGGGCCGGCGATAGCTCATGGCCCACTTGGAGCGGAGCTCCGACGGAACCACATGGCCGAAAAGCCGGCGTCCCTCGGTGGCCGCGTAGTACGCAGTGTCGATCCCCTCCTGCATATCGCCCCGGGTCTCGGCCAGAACCTTGCCCATCTCCCGGGTCATCGCGTTGGCGATGGCTTCCTTGCGTTCGACCAGCAGGTCGCCCACCCGGCGGAGGACGTCGCCTCTCGCCGGCGCAGGGGTCCGCGACCAGAGCGCAAATCCGCGCTTGGCCGAGCGGACCGCCGGGTCCACATCGTGACGGTCGGAATCGGGAAACCGCCCGATCAGGTCGGTCGTGTCCGCGGGATTGCGGTTGTCGAAGTAGGCATCGGTGCTGGGGGCAACCCACTCACCCGCGATGAAGTTCTTGAAAGTCTTGGCCATGTCCCATCATGTGGGGGCGCTTGGCATGCGCCCGTTGGTTAGGGTCCGGTCGGTGCCGAGTCAGGTGTCGACGCCGGCGCCGCGGCGGGAGGCTCGTCGGGACAGGTCCAGTGGAGCTCCTGCCTGGCATATCCCACTCGCGGGAGGACTTCCCGTGTCGCCATGATCCCGGCCCAGAGGATGGCCGCGAGGGAGAGGACGAATGCCAGACCCCGTCGGTAGGACCAGCTCGCCAGGGCACCGAGCACACCCATCAGCAGCGCGATGGCGGCGAGGCCGAGATAGAAGACCAGGGTGAGCCCGCAGCTCTTGTCGTTGGGCCACAGTGGGAGGGCGACGGCCAGCACGACGGCCAGGCCGGTCCAGAACCACGTCAGCGCGACGAAGCGGCGCTGCGGCGGAATGGCCGGCTGCCCTCCCCCGCCCGGAGCGGACGTCGGGGCGGGGTGCCTGGCGATCACCTTATCGATGTCAGCGAGTTCCTTGTCCCAATTGCGTGGTTGCTCGGTCATACCGACTCCCGGCTGAGGCCGTAACGCTCGATCTTCTTATAGAGGTTGGATCGGGGCATCTTCAGCGCACGCGCCGTCTCCGACACGTTCCAGTCGTGCTCGCGCAGCTTCTGGGTGAGAAAGGTCTTCTCAGCTTCCTGCTTGAAGGTCTCGAAGGTCTGGCTCTCCCCCACCTCCGCCCCGCCACCGGATGGCCCCGGCAACAAATGATCGATGTCAGCGGCGGTGACGACCTTTCCCGAAGCCAGAATGAGGCCCCGTTCGACCGCGTTTCGCAGCTCCCGAATGTTGCCGGGCCAGCTACGCGACTGCAGCCGGCGTACGGCGTCCTCCGCAAACCTCCGCCCCGGCACGCCCGCGCCGGCCGCCAGCTGCTCGGCGAAGTGCGTCACCAGCGCGGGGATGTCCTCGGTGCGTTCCCGCAGGGGCGGAACGTCGATCGGGACCACGTTGAGCCGGTACAGGAGATCCTCCCGAAAGCGCCCCTCGCCGATCTCGGATTCAAGATCCTTGTTGGTGGCGGCCAGGACCCGGACGTCCACCTGGATCGACTTGGAACCGCCGATTCGGGTGACGACGCCCTCCTGCAGCACCCGCAACAGTTTGGCCTGGGCCGACAGCGACATGTCGCCCACCTCATCCAGGAACAACGTCCCTCCGTCGGCCTGCTCGAACTTTCCGGCCCGATCGGCAAAGGCGCCGGTGAACGATCCCTTCATGTGGCCGAAGAGCTCGCTTTCGATCAGCTCCGAGGGAATGGCCGCGCAGTTTACCTCCACGAAGGGCTTCTCACGCCGCGGGGAGGCCTCGTGCAGTGCCCTGGCAACCAGCTCCTTGCCGGTCCCATTGTCGCCGGTGATCAGCACCCGAGCCGAGGTCGGACCCACCTTGTCGATCAGGGCCCTCACCACCTGGAGCGGCGCGCTGGTCCCGACCATGATGTACCGGCTCTCGGTGGCCTCACGAAGGCGGGTATTCTCCCCCACCAGCTCGGAGTGCGCCAGCGCGTTGCGAACCGTCACCAGCAGCCGGTCGGTATCGAGCGGCTTCTCCAGGAAGTCGAAGGCCCCGCGCTGAGTGGCCTCCACCGCCGTCGCGATGGTACCGTGCCCGGAGATCATGACCACCTGGGCCGAGGGATCCAGGTTCCGGAGTCGGGTCAGGGTCTCCAATCCGTCGAGCCCCGCCATTTTCACGTCGAGGAACACCAGGTGGGGCCGGAACTCGGAGTAGACTGTGATGGCTTCGCCGCCTGACGCCGTGACCCGTACCACGAGGTCCTCGTACTCCAGCACCTGCTTCAGTGCCTGCCGGATCCCCGCCTCATCATCGACAATCAGGATCCGATGGCTCATTGACGGGCTCCGAAAAGAGTCGCCCCCGACGGCCGCACGCGGATCTCTCGAATCCCGGGCGGGAGGCGCACCGGCACGGCTCGCCGGGTCGAATCACCGAAGGCCCGGGCAACCAGCCTGGGTACCGCGTCGCGAGGGATCGGAAAATCCCTGATCCGAAACGACCGCACCTCCCACTCTGCCTTCCCCGGGCCGACGACCTGGATCGGCCCGGCGGCCTGGACCGGTTCCCGCTCCCGCAACGCCACCGCGAGCGGACCGGTGAGCTCGCGAGGCAGGCGGGCGGTGGCCAGCTTGGCGTTGACCGCGACCGATCCCTCGAGGAGCTCGACCTGCAGTGAATCGAGCTGGCGACGAAGGCTGGGATTGAGGCCCGCGCCGATCAGCGAGGCTACCTCCGAGGCACTGAGCACCACGGAGTCGGCGCCCCAGCCATTGAGCGAGTCCACCTTCGACTGCGCCGACGCCAATGCCCGCGAGCCGGGACGGCCGGCTGCGCTCGCAGCTTCGCCGTCTGCTGACCAGTCCAGCACCCGACGCAGCTCCGCCGCGAGCCGGTCCCGGTAGAGCCAGCCGATCGCAAGCGCCACGATCACGGCAAGCCCGCCCAGCAGCTTGAAGGGAAATGACAGACAACCCATCAGTGGCCGAACTCGAGTGTCAGGCGGGATTCGTAGCGTGGACCCCCGGTGGTCAGCACGCTCTCATACAGGACCAGCTGTCGAGCCACGAACGATACCTGCTCGAACCCCTCCGCGTGATCATCCAGCCCCCCCGGCGGAAGGCGCTGCCCTTCCCGGAGGCGTCCCAGGGTAATGTGGGGCTGGAAGGGAGCTCCCTCCGGTGGAAAGCCGATAGCCTCACAGCCCCGCTCGATCCGATCCTGGAGCAGCTCGAGGCCTGCGGGCGCCTGCACCCCCACCCAGAGCACCCGGGGCCGGGACCGGCTGGGGAACGCCCCAAGATCTCCCAGCTCCAGCGATAACGGCTCGGCGCCCGTGGCCGTAAAGCGCAGCGCCTCGGCGATCACATCCAGTCGCTCGGGGGCGACCTCGCCGAAAAACTTGAGCGTCATGTGGAGGCCCTCGTCGTGGACCCATCGCACCGGCCAGCCGGCCTCCCGCAGCTTGGCAAGAAGCTTGAGAATCTGCTCCCGCGCCGGCTCGGAGACCGGTACCGCGGCAAAGAGCCGCATCAGCGCGGCGACCGGGGCGCTATGGCGAGGAGCCCGCCCCGGCGATACCCCGCGGGGTCGAGCTCGACTGCGGCAAAGCCCAGCTCAACAAAGACGGCGGAGATCGCGTCCCAGCTGCTGCGGAGCCGGTCCATCTGGTCGGGAGCAACCTCCAGCCGCGCCGTGCCGCCGTGGTGGCGGACCCGAAGATCTCCACTGACGCCGAGGCTCCGAAGGTACGCCTCGCCGTGCTCCACCTGACGGAGACGCTCGGGGGTTATCTCGAGGCCGTACAGTATCCGGCTCGATAGACAAGGCGCCGCGGGTGCGTTCCAGATCGGCAGGCCCAGGTCGCGCGCCGCGTCGCGGACATCCTGCTTGGTCCAGCCCAGCTCCGCCAACGGCGATCTGATGTGCCATTCCGCGGCCGAGCGAACCCCCGGGCGATGCTCTCCCAGGTCCTCCGCATTGGTGCCATCGATAATCGTATCGAAGCCGCGTTCCCTGGCCATGTCGTGGAGGCGGGCCCAGAGCTCCGACTTGCAGTAGTAGCAGCGATCGGTGGAGTTGGTCAGGTATCTCGGATCCTCGAGCTCATGCGTAGCGACCTCGACAACGGGGACATCGAACCGCCGCGCCAGCTCGACGGCCGCATCGGCCTGGACTGCAGGATAGGAGGCGCTGCGCCCGGTCACCGCCAGGAAGTTGTTGCGTCCCAGAGCCTGACGTGCCGCAACGGCCAGGAGCCCCGAGTCCACCCCCCCGGAGTAGCCGAGCAGGACCCGTCCCAGCGTCGAGAGATGGGCGTGCAGAGTCTGGATCTGTGCCATGGGCAGTAACGTAAGCGGTACGGCGGTACGGCGGTACGGCGGTAGTCGTCACCCTGAGCGCAGCGTAACGGACCGATCTGACAGCGTAATCCGGATTGCTCAGTTACCGCCGTACCGCCGAACCTTGGTACCGCCTTAGTTTAAGCATGGCCGATGAGAACGCCCTGGACATCACCCCTGAGCTTCGCCTTCCCATCTCTGAGCTGGAGTATCTCGCATCTCGCTCGGGCGGACCGGGCGGTCAGCACGTGAACACCTCCTCCACCCGGATCGAAGTGTGGTGGGATGTGGCCAACTCTCCCAGCCTCGACCCGGAACAACGCGCGCAGCTGTTGCAGCGCCTGCACGCGAGGCTGGATTCGGCCGGCAGGCTCCGGGTGGTGTCGAGTGGCACGCGGAGTCAGCTTCGGAATCGGGAGGATGCGACCGAGCGGTTGCGGGTGGTCGTCGCGGCGGCGCTCGCCATCAGGAAAAAGCGGAAGCCGACCAAGCCAAGCCGGGCCGCGAAGGTGGCCAGGCTGGAGGCCAAGCGGCGGCGGGCGGCTACCAAGCGGCATCGGCGCCCTCCCGGCACCATCGACGACTAGAAGCCTGCCGCCTGGCTTGCTATGTTCTTTGGTCCCATCTCCATCGGAACTTACGTGAATCCAGCTTTCCTGATCATCTCCGGCACGCTGCTCCTGACTGCGTGTGCGGCCAAGCAGGGCGAGACGACGGCCCCGGCTACTCCGGCCCCCCGGCCTCGGCCAGGGTCTTCCCCCGCTGATCTCGAGCGGCGGATTGCGCGCCTCGAGCTTAGTCTCATGGAAAAGGAAGCCCAGGTCGAGGACCTTCAGTCCCGGCTCGACAACACCCGGCAGGAAGTCGTCAGAGCCATGGCCAAGCTCCAGACACTGGCCACCCGGGCCGAGGCCGCGTCGGGTATAGCCGAAGCCGAGGTGGCCCTCCAGACGCTGAGGACGGCGCCGGGGCAGCAGGCGACGCCCGAAGGGACCCAAGCCGCCAGACTACTGAAGGAGAGCGCGGCTGAGTTCGACAAGCAGAACTACGGCGGTGCCCTGTACCTGGCAAATCAGGCCAAGACGCTGGCCAGCGCGGCGCGGGGCCGCTTGTCTGCCGGGGAGCGTGGCGCGCCGCGTCAGGGCGAGACCGCATTCGCTCTGCCGATCCGGCTGGTGGCCGCAGGCCGGGGGAACGTAAGGGCCGGGCCGGGTACCGGTTCCCGCATCGAGTTCGGGGTAGAGCCGGGTGACCCCTTGATCGGCTATTCGTATGTGGAAGAGTGGATTCGGATTGGGGACGACAGCGGCCGGGGCGGCTGGATCTTCCGGAGTCTCGTGGCCCGGCCCTAGCGGCGGTTGGGGACCTGCTTGTCCTTGCGCCGGGCACACACCACCCGGTTTCGACCCTGGCGCTTCGCTTCGTACAGCGCTTCGTCGGCGCTGGAGATGACGGCTTCCGCGGTATGACCATGATGTGGGAACTCGGCGATCCCGCCGCTGATGGTAACCTTCCCACCGACGAAGTCCTCCGCCGCCACCCGTTCGCGGATGCGCTCAGCCAGCTGTAGCGCCGTGTCGCCGCCCTTTCCCGAGAGCAGCACAGCGAACTCCTCGCCACCGTACCGAGCGGTGCAGTCGCCCGCGCGAGTGCAGCTGCGGAGGACGTTCGCCACCTTCTTCAGGACTTCGTCGCCCGCAGGATGACCGTACGCATCGTTGTACTTCTTGAAATGGTCCACGTCCAGCATCAACACCGTGAAAGAGTGGCTCTGGCGCTGAGCCCGGAGCAGCTCCTCGGACAGCTTCTGGGTCAGGATCCGGCGATTGGAGAGCCCGGTCAGCGAATCCGACGCGGAGAGCCGCTCCAGCTCCTCGTTCTGCTGCCGCAGAGTCTCGTTGACCGAATCGAGGTCCTGCCGGCTTTGCCGCAGGCGACCCACCATGTGATTGAACACGTAGGTCAGGTCTCCCACCTCGCCGGTGGCTGTGGGAAGGTCCACCGCCAGATCGCCTTCGGCGACCTCCGCCGCGCCCTTCGTGAGCCGCTCCAGCGGACGAACGATGAGCAGGGCGAGGCGGTAGGCGATGGCGGTAACTCCAAGGAGCAGGCCCGCCACGATTGCCAGCGTCAGATCCCGAAACCGTCTGACCTGGTGATACGCGGTATCCACGGGAATCTCCGACAGGACCGCCCATCCCACGCGAGGCACCTGCTTCAGGCTGCCGAGTACCTCGACTCCAGAGACGCTCACGTAGGTCAGGACCGCCCCTTCCCGCTTCTTCAATCGCTCGAGTACCGCCGGCTTCATACTCAGCCGCATCAGCTCAGCCGAGGTAGTGAGCGAGTTGACGACCAGGTTCCCGCCGGTTCCGATGAGGTAGACCTGGCCATATTTGCCTGGAGCAAAGGCCAGCAGACCATCTTTGGCGCCGCGGAGGTTCAGTCTGGCGGCGAGGGCTCCCAGTAGCCGTCCGTCGGCTCGCTGGACCGGAACGGCAACCAGCAGGGTTCCCATTCCCAGGGACTGGTCCCAGAACGCCTCACCCACGACGGCGTTGGTAGCGCTGAGCTCGGTCTTCCAGTTATCCGGGAGCCGGAACGCTCGAGGCTTACTCGAGCTGCTCGCTACCATGCGGCCCTGGGGATCCAGCACCACCAGCTCTTCGTAGTCGCTGAACCGCTCCCGGACCGAGTTGAGGTAGTCCCTCAGCCGGCCCTGCCTTGGCGAGCCTGAGGTTCCCCGCGCCAGGTTCTCGGAGACTTCGTAGGAGCTGGCGAACACCCGGAGATCGTAGAGACGTTCCTTGAGCCACACGTCCATCTCGCGTGCTGTCTGCGCGCTGGCGCTGGACAGCTCCTGCGAGATTTTCTCTTCCAGGGCGGTTCGATTCTGGGTATAGGAGATCCAGGCGGTAAGCCCGGTTGGGATCAGCGTAACCACCAGCGCAAACGCGAGAATCTTGCTCCGGACGGTGTCCAGACGAAAGAAGCGCTGGAAGGGAGAGAGCTGGCTACCCAGGATGCTCAATCTCGACCCCAGTCACTAAAGAAGGGAAACCGGCAAGCTCGACGGCCACACAAGATGAGGTGAGGAATCTTTTGCAGATCCCGGGCCACCAGTCATCCTCAATGGATTCAACAGAGTAGCACCACTCACCGGGGCTGGGGCAGGGCGGCATGCGCACGGTTCTGGCAGATTCCGGGGATTAATCGAGTCGCTTTTCCTCGATCTGAGCGTGTCGAGGTGTCCCGGCATCGGGCCGGCCTGGAGGACGACTGGCGAACATGCCCGACCTTTCTGCGAGGGACGTGAGCTGCCGAGGGAATCGCAAGCAGGACCCGGGCTCAGGATTCTCTCGGGGAGTATCCGAGCCGGTTCGGCGCTAGTCTGTGCCACCAGGCAGTGTTGCGCCTCGGGCAACTGGGATGGCGCTCCTCGGCTCGAGACCGCGCGGCCGACAGCCGCGAGTTAATACCGCGCGGAATAGCAGGCCTCTCCGCCCTGGAAACGCAGCGCCGTCGCCGGATTCAGCGGTTGTGGCCCCGGGGATTCTCATGCAAATTCCTGTTTCCGATCCAGGCTTCGATACTGAATCGCCTCGCTGACGTGGGCCGTCGTGATCTCGGCTGCCCCCGCCAGGTCGGCTATGGTTCGCGCGATCTTGAGCACCCGGTGATAGGCCCGCGCTGAAAGGCTGAGCCGCGTCGCCGCCTGACGAAGCATCGCCTCCACCGGCTCGCTGACCCGGCAGTGCCGGCGCAGATCCCGGGCGCTCATGTGGGCATTGGCGTAGACCCCTCGCTGATCTCGAAACCGGGTCCGCTGCACCGAGCGCGCCTGTTCGACCCTGCTTCGGATGGTGCCGCTGGTCTCCCCCGATTGCTCTCCGGCCAGATCGCCGTACGCGACCGCGGGTACCTCGAGGTGGATGTCGATGCGATCGAGCAGTGGGCCCGAGATCCGGGAGCGGTATCGCTCGATGGCCAGGGGTCCGCAGCTGCAGGCATGGAGCGGGTCGCCGAGATAGCCGCAGGGACAGGGATTCATGGCCGCCGCGAGCATGAACCGGGCAGGATAGGTCAGGCTCATGGCCGCACGGCTCAGGGTGACGACACCGTCCTCCAGCGGTTGCCGCAGGACCTCCAGGACGTTCCGGCGGAACTCGGGCAGCTCATCGAGGAAGAGCACTCCGCCGTGGGCCAGACTCACTTCGCCCGGGCGGGGTGACGAGCCGCCTCCGATCAGGCCGGCGTCGCTGATGGTGTGATGGGGGGAGCGGAACGGCCGTTGCGTGAGGAGCGATTGTCCCGCCGGCAGCGTGCCCGCGACGCTGTGAATCTTGGTGGTCTCGAGAGCCTCCTCCAGACCCATGGAAGGCAGAATCGTGGGGAAGCGCCGCGCGAGCATGGTCTTCCCCGCACCCGGTGGTCCGATCAGCAGGATGTTGTGGCCTCCGGCCGCTGCCACCTCGAGCGCGCGCTTGGCCGCCGCCTGGCTCCTGACATCGGCAAAGTCGACATCGCTGCTCCCGGGATCGGCCATCAGCGCCGGAACATCCACCCGGGTCGGAGCAATCGATTCGGTTCCACACAGATGACCGCAGACTTCGAGCAGTGTGCGCGCGCCGCACACGTCGAGTCCCTCGACTACTGATGCCTCGGGGAGGTTGGCATGAGGGAGCAGGACGCCTCGATAACGCGCGGTGCGCGCGGCCAGAGCCATGGAAAGTGCCCCGCGCACCGGCCGCAGGTCTCCTTCGAGGCCCACCTCACCGATCACGGCATGATCTCGCAGGCGCTCCTCGGGCAGCTGTCCGCTGGCTACCAGAATCCCGAGCGCGATCGGCAGATCGAACGCCGAGCCATCCTTGCGGATATCCGCCGGCGCCAGGTTCACGGTGATGCGGCGCAGCGGAAAGGAGAACCCGGCGTTGGCCAGGGCAGCGCTCACCCGCTCGCGCCCCTCTTTCACGGCGCCGTGCGGCAAACCGACGGTGGAAAAGGACGGAAGCCCGTTGGTGATGTCGACCTCGACATCCACCGGGTAGGCATCGATCCCGAGGACGGCGGCGGAGCGGATTCGGGCGAGCATGGAGGAGGCTCCGGGCAGGGGCTCGCAACCTACCCGGCGGCGGTTGAAGGGTCGGTACCCGGTCAGCGCAAAAGTGGACCGAATCCTGCAGCAGATTCGGACCCGACGCCGGTCTCCCGGCGCCGAACGTGGCGGAGAGTCCCCCGGCCCACCGCCCCGTCGAGTTTCAAATCCGGAGACTCACATGGGTAGGTTGTTCTACGTCGTCCCCCTGCTGCTGGGGTTGAGCGCCTGCGCCGCTCCACGGGCCGCCGGCGCCCCACTCGCGCCACTCGCCCGCTCCTGGGCTGTCCCCACGCTGGGACTGTATCAGGAATGGTGGGACAAGACGGTTGCATGCTCGGGCCGTCAAGGCAAAATGACCGACGTGAGTTTTTACGCGGTGGACGCGCCGTCCGGAGCCATCGAGCTGGCCGGAGAGATGGCCCACGCCTGGTGGGTCCGGCAAGGCAATCGGATCTACTTGCCCGCCAACGCGCTGGGACAGGAGTGGCTGGTGCGTCATGAGATGCTGCACGCGCTCCTCCAGCGGGGCAGCCATCCGGCGGAAGTATTCGTCAGCTCCTGTCATGTGGCCTCCGCGGCGGTCTGGCGCGACTCCACCCTGACCTCCGACCCGGGGAATCCAAGGGGAAACTGAACCGTACGGCATGGCCCCGCCGGCCGGGCGGCCCTCATCTTGCTGCCCCATCCTGTAACCGTAGTCGCGACCTGTATCCCCCTTCCCGAGGGGTATGCATCCAGCAGATCTTCTGGCATTTCGCGGGAGCTACTCGTCATGGTGAGATCTTCTACTAGAGCACGCTGGGGCGGCCTCCTCGCCATCCTCGTGCTCGCGATCATAAGTGGAGGCTGGCTACTCCGCCGCAAGGCGGCCCCCGACGGGAGCGTCTACCAGCAGGCCCGCCTGTTCGAGAATGTCGTCGCCTCAATCCACACCAACTACATCGACTCAATGGGTGAGGGAGACCTCTACCAGACCGCGGCGAAGACCCTGGTCGCCTCGTTGCGGGATCCTTATGCGGAGCTGCTGACCCGGGAGAGCTACCGCCAGTACCAGCGACAGATGTCGGGAACCGAAGTCGATGTGGGATCGACCTCCGAGGCCACTGCAAGGGACGCGCGCACCGCATTCGGGCCCGGCGACGAAGTCCTGAGCATCGATGGCAAGAGCACCAGAGGCTGGTCGGCACGCCGATTGGAAGAGGCCTTGTCGGCCGGGTCGGGGGCGACCGTCACGGTTATCGTCCGTCCCAAGGGGTCCGACTCGGCCGTGGTTCGGCGGCTGACCAGGACCGTGGTGCACGTTCCCGCAACGTCGCAGGGCATCCTGCTCGGCAGCGGCGTCGGCTACGTCGAGCTCCGCCGGATCAGCGAGGGTGCCGCCAACGAGCTCCGCCAGGTGGTGGACCGGCTCGTCGGCGACGGCATGACCTCGCTGGTCCTGGATCTGCGGGGCGATCCGGGCGGGCTCATCAACGAAGGCGTCCGGGTCGCGAGCCTGTTTCTCAAGCCTGGCGACACGGTGGCGGTATCCCGCGGGCGGTCCTCGCAGCATTCCAAGGTCTATCTGGCCGGGACCTCCGGGGCCTGGAGAGGTCTCAAGGTCGCACTCCTGATCAACCACGGAACCGCCAGCTCGGCCGAGCTGATCGCAGGAGCCCTGCAGGACCACGATCGTGCCGTGATTCTTGGAACCCCGAGCTTCGGGAAGGGGGTCCTCCAGACGACCTACCCTCTGGGCGAGGAAATCGCGATCAAGCTCACGACGGCGCGCTGGTATACGCCGAGTGGTCGAACCGTGCAGCGGCCCAAGGCGGACGCCGAGGGCGCGGTTGGCAACCGGACCCCGGCCCAGCTACCCACGGTCTTTCGGACAGCCTCCGGTCGCCCCATCCCCGATGCCAGCGGCATTCTCCCCGATCTTCCGGTGCGCGGCGTCCCCCGCTCCGACGCGGAGCGTACGCTGCTGAGCGCGCTGGGAGAGGACCTGAGCCTGTTCCGCTCGGTTCTCTCGCAGTACGCCGCCGACGTGAAGAAGACCCGTCCTCCCCAGTCGGAATCGTTTCGAATCAGTCCGGGGATGCGCGAAGACGTGTTCAGCAGGCTGAAGGAGAATGGAGTGGAGATCGGTCGTGATACGTTCGATGTCGCCAGTGGGTACGTCGACGAGCAGCTGGGCTACGAGATCGCTCGCAGCGTGTTTGGGCCGGTGGCTGAAGCCAGGCGCCGCGCCCTCTCCGACCGCCAGATGCAAACGGCGGTGCGCCTGCTTCGCCGGGGCCGGACGCAGGAGCAGGTACTGAGCGTAGCCGATGCGGAACGCGGGAAGATGTCCTCCAGGTAGCTTACTGAGGCAGCTGCACCGTCACCACCGTTCCCCGCCCCGACTCACTCTCCACCTCGACGTTTCCCCCCAGCTCTCCACCAACCGACGCACAATGGCGAGCCCCAATCCCGACCCGCTCGTCGTGGTCGAGAACCGCGGCTCGAAAACGCGAGGAAGCAGCTCGGCCGGAATGCCGGCGCCGTTGTCTTCCACCCGGATGCGTGCCGGCCCTGCGGTCACCAGCACGACGGCAGCGCCCGCATTCCTTGCGTTCTCGAGCAGGTTCACTACTACCTCCTTCACTTCATCCGAGCGGGCGAACCCGAACGCCTCCGGCTCGACCGCAAGCCGAACCTCGCACTCCTCCTCAGCCAGACGATAGAGTTGTACCACCTCACCGACGATCGCTCCGAGGTCGATCCGGTTCAATGGCTGGTTCAGGTCCGCCGGGGCGGCAAAGCGACTGAAGGCCCGAGCGATAGTGTCGAGCCGGTCGATCTCGCCCAGAATTCGGTCCGCGGTTTCCTCCAGGGTACGGTCGAACTCCCCTCTGCGATCCCGATAGACTCGGCGCAGGTGCTGCATGCCCAGTCGCATCGGGGTGAGCGGGTTCTTGATCTCGTGCGCCACCTGGCGTGCCATCTCGCCCCAGGCGAGCACTCGTTCGGCACGGGAGACATCGGTGACGTCGTTGAGCGCCATGACCACCCCGTGCACTTCGGGCCCCAATGAGGCCAGCTGCAGGGTCAGGCGGCGTCCCCCAACTTCGAGCTCGACCGTGCCATCCACCGCCGGGTTACCCAGGAATCGTCGCACCGCGTCTGCCAGCGGCGCCCACTCAGGCCCGAGTCGCTCGAGGAACGGCTCTCCTTCCTCCAGCGGAGTGGCAAGCAGATCCACCGCCTGCCGATTGGCGATAAGCACCCTCCCCCGCGGATCCACACCGACGACCCCGGTGGCCACCGTCGCCAGCACGGCCGCGGTGCGCTGCCGGGCTCCTTCCAGCGCGCTTTGGGTGGAACGGATGTCGGCGGCCATGCGCTCGAAGGCCCCAAATACCGGTTCGAATTCGAGTGGCGGACGGCCGGGGTGGACCGGCATCGGCTTCCCCTTACCCAACGCCAGCGCCGAACGCCGAAGCTCCGACACCGGCCGGGAGAGCGCTCGCGAGGCCACCTGCGCCCCGGCCAGTGCCGCGGCAACGCCGGCGAGAGTTGCGAGGAGCAGAACCAGGGCGAGGTCAAGCTGGCGGGTAGCGAGCGATGAGTCGTCTGCCAGTTGGGGCGTGGCCAGCACGGAGATGTCGCTCGGGCGGCCCGGCTGAACCACACGATATCCTACCCGTTCAGCGAGCTGAGGCAGTGAGCCTTCCCTGGTGACCTCGAACTGCCCCTCGAGCCCCAGCGACCTGAAGGCTCTCGGGTCCATCAACTGGCCCACGATTCCCAGATCCTCGAGCACCGGAGTGCTGGTCCCCACCAGCCGGCCTCCGCGATACAATGCCAGGTCGGCGTCGATCCGTCGGCTGAGCTCGCGCAGGCGATCCGGCATGGAGCCGCCGCGGCCGAGGATGCCGCCGGAGGTGAGCACCGCGTCCCGGAGCGTCTGGGTGATGAGCAGGTCCCGGCTGCGCTCTGCCTCATCGGCCAGGCGAGCGAAGCTCCAGGCCGCGAACCCCACGGCGGGCAGGATGAAGAACGCCCCTAGCGTCACCCCGAGCCGCACCCGGAAGGAGCGAGAGAGGCTTCGCCACCGGGGCCGGCGCGGCCGCGCTCCCGACACCAGTTCGGCCACAAACCAGAGCAATGCCAGCACCGCGGCGTCGAGGAGCACCACCAGTACGCCGCGCACCAGGAGAGGCAGTGGTCCACGCAAGTCGACTGCGGCGTGGACCGCGCGGACTCCTCCTGCTACTGCTAGCGGGAATTCGCTCCGAAGGACCCAGCCCTCGCGACGCCAGCGGGAGCTTCGGACCTGGCCGCCGGCGCCGGTGAGCGGCGGCGACAGGGTGAGAGTGTAGAGCGGCGCCCGATGACGGGACGGGTCGAGCAGGCGCCCCACCCGGCCGGGGAGGATCAACTCGGACCGCGGCCCCACCGCGGCCGTCATGACCTGATCGGGACCGGTGCGGACAACGAGCACATAGTGCACCCCAGGGATCCGAGCCAGCTGCATCACCCGACTGCTGTCACCTGCTGGGAGATTCTGCACGATGATGGAGAGCAGCGACGGGGGCAGGTCGAGGGAGTCGAGCGTCAGCTCATCCCGCAGGGTTCCGGTTGCCGACCACAGGCCGAGATGGGCCGGATATCCCTGGTTGACGAGCGAGGAGCCGTGCCAGAGCGCGTACATCTCCGAGGCGTTTGCCGGAGCGGAGGCATGGCGGACCTCGTCCCCCAACCGCTCCAGCAGGGGCAAGGCCAGCGGGTCGGGCTCGGCGCCGAGCCGCGCGATGTCTCGCTGCGCCACTTGAAGCCGGCCCGACATTTCCGCGCCCCAGGTAACCAGGGCGGCGGAGCTTCCCGCAACGAGGGCGATTCCGCTGATCGTGGCCCAGCGGGTCGCGGGGAGCGTGACCAGCAGAAGTGCCGGCGTCCAGATGAAAGTGTACCAGTTAGGCCATCCACCTCCCCGGGGTGCCCAGACCAGCAAACCGATGATCGCCGCCGCGAACGCAATACCCACGCCGACCACCATGCGCCACCGCGTGTGGCTCTCCGGGCCGCTGCCTCGAAAGAGGGCTGCCGCGGGTACGATCAGGGCCGACACCGACACCAGGAGGGTCAGCTGCCAGATGAGCCAGAGCCCGACAGAGACACCTCGGGCCGGAGGCGTGATTCCGCGCCCGAGGCTACTGATCAGATAGGGTGACGCCAGCAACAGGACCACACCGAGCAGAACGCCATACCAGCGCCGGGGAAGGCGGCGGCGCCAGAGCCATACCCCGGCCATGGTGAGTAGAATACCGGCGAGGGCGAGGACCCCGGCCGAGCTGGACAAAGGCCCGAGCAAAGGGCGGAAGAAAGTGGCGGGAGAAAAGAGCGGCTGCACGTCGAGAGCGGCGCTTACCGGCGCCCGGACAATCAGCCAGAGCAGCACCGGCAGCAGCGCAAAGCGCTCGGCCGGTCGGGAGCTGAGGGCCATCGCCGCGACAAACGCCAGCAGGGCGAGCAGGATGACGGCGCGACTGGCTTTCTCGAACGCCCGCTCCTTGGCAGGCCCCTGCTCGGGCGGAATCGGCTGCACGCTGAAGAGCTGCCGGGGCCCAGCGGTAGTGGGCTCCTCGTAGTCGGACACGTCCGGGCTATCGGGAGCGGTCCCGGCCGGGTACACGGCCAGCCCCACTTCGGTTCGAGCCCGAAAGAGCTCGGCCAGGCTGCGGCCCCGGTCGGGGACGGCCGGGTGAGCCCAGATCAGCACGCTCGCTACCACCGCTCTGCCGTCCGGCGAGTGGCGCCGCCCCTCAAGCACGACGTAATATCCACTCGCACGCGCTGCGACCGAGTCTCCCTCGCTATGAGGCGGCAAACGGTGACGCCCAGCCCAGGCCCATGGATCACCCGCGGCGTCGAACACCACCACGCTCATCTCCGGGCCGGCGCCAGGTACCAGGCTGCTCAGCACCTGAAGCGCCGCCGCCCGGTCGGTCGGAGAGATCCTGGCGGCAGCCTCGGCCAATCGGTCGACGCGGTGCTTCACCGAGCGCAGGCGGCCTTCGAGACGTTCCGAGGCCGCCGCCACCCGGCGCTCACGCTCCTCAGGCCAGCGGGTCTCGATAGTGCGGAGCTGCCATTGAGCCAGCGTCAGACCCAGCGTCAAGCCCAAGAGCGTGACTGCGAGCGCACGGCGCCGCCAGCCGGCGAATGGGTACAGCGCGGCGGCACCGGCCAGAACACACAGCCAGGCCACCAACAGCCATATGGGTGAGGGCTGCCGAAGCCACTCGGCCGCGGCGCCAACCGCCGCCAACACGACCACGACCCACGATTGCTCGCGATGACTCAAGACCAGCGCCCCTGGCGTTTGAAAGAGATGACCCCCGTTGCGGTAGGCGAGCGCCTCCAGGTGCGGCCGACGCTTATCGTGCCGGTGGGCACGACCGAGCAGCACGGCCCCCATCTTCCGCTTGGGTGCGATACCATAATTGTAGAGCGGTTGGCAGACGATCTGTCAGCGGCGTACGGAGTTCCCCGCGCCCCGACAGTTGAGTACGGCGTCCATGCCACAACCCGGCCCTTCCCCGGAGGCGCTGCCCTCAGGCGGCGCACGCTTCACCGCGTGATGAATGAACTTATCGAGTCGTGGGAAGCCGGGGCAGGCGTCAAGGAGTTCCTCATTCTGACCGCCCAGGCCAGCGAGGCACACCTGGAGGCGCTCAGTACCATCAGGACCGATGAGGCGACGGTGCAGGTGGTCGATATCTTCAGTCTCGACTTCGGTGCGCTGCTCGAGCGCTCGGGCCCGGTCCACGGGGGCGAGCTCGATACTTCGCTGCTGCTCTATCTTGCGCCCGAGATGGTGCGGATGGAGCTGGCCAAGGACTTTGATCTCTCTCCCGGCATGCTCGCGCGCTATCGGCCGGGGCAGAGCCGTCATCTCCCCACCGGATCCCCCGGCTCGGTGGGCTATCCCAGCCTCGCATCGCCCCAGAAGGGTGAGGCCCTGTATAGATTTATCCTCGAACGGGTCGGCCGTTGCCTGATCCGACCCTGACATAACCGGAGTCCCCATGCGCACTGCTGCGGTCCTGCTCCTGCTGCTGCCGGCTATTCAGGCCGAGGCACAGGAGTCGCTGGAGACAAAGCTGGTGATCACCCAGGAGGGCCGCGAGACCGGCCGGGAGGAATTCACCCTCCGGCCGGGACGGGGACGGGGAGCCCCCGGCTCGACACTGATCGCGGTGGCCCGCTACCCGGCCACCAATCCGCTGCTCAAGCTCGCCGCTACAATGGAGCGCACTCCCGAATCGGCGCTGGCCAAGTTCCAACTCGATGTCGAAGGCCCCAACGGTACAACGGTCATCCTCGCCGCAGGCTCCGGTGCGCGGCTTATTGTCCGCACGGTGGCCAAGGGGTCTGAGGCGGGTCGGGAGCTTCCGGGAGGTCCCGACGTGGTGTTGCTCGACGAGGGGGTCTACTCGTTGTACGCAGCGGTTGTGGACCTCGCCACCCCCAGCGGCAAATCGTTGACCGGAGTCTTCCCCCGGACCAGCCGGCGGGCCTCCTTTGTCGCTCGACGCGAGGCCGGGGGCGGTGGCGGGACGGCGCGAGTAACACTCAGCGGTGACATCAACGGCACTCTGGTGACCGACGCCAAAGGCCGGGTGCAGCACCTCGAGTTCCCAGGCTCTGGGATCGTGGTCACTCGCGCTCCGGACTGACGCTGGCCATAGCAGGTCGAAGCCCTTCTTTCCACTCGTTGACGACAACCAGAAAAGACGTGCTTTGTCGCAAGTTGAAACCTCTGCGGCGAGGCCAGCGTATTGGGCCCGTCGCGTCTCACCCCAAGGGGCCTCTCCCATGACTTGTTGGTCTGGTCTGCTGGTGCTCGGCTGCCTCTTTCCCGCAGTGGCGTCGGCCCAAGACTCCGCGCAGGCCACTCTTCCTACCCGGTCAGTCAGCCTGTCCCTGGCCGAGGCGTTGCAACAGGCGCGAGCCAACAGCCCGGTATACCGCCAGGCTCTGAACGACGCGGGACCGGCCAGATGGGGCGTCCGGAACGCCTACGGTAGTTTGCTTCCTTCGCTGACCGCGGCAACCGACTTCGGGTATACCGGTTCCGGGGAGTCCAACTTCGGCGGTGGCCTGGTCCTCCCAACGTCCGCGTTCCTTACCTCGGGTTACAGCCTTGGGATTCAGTGGCTGCTCAGTGGCCGGATGCTTCAGGCGCCGGGGCAGCAACGCGCGCTTCAGCGCGCCACCGACGAAGATATCGGCGCCGCCGGTGTAGGGCTCACCGCCGAGATCTCGACCCAGTACCTGACCGCACTACAGGCGGCGGCACAGGTCACCGTGGCGCGGCAGCAGGTCAGGCGGAATGAAGACTTCCTTTCACTCGCCAGGGCACGCCACAAGGTAGGACAGACCACCCTACTGGATGTGCGTCAGGCTGAAGTCATCAAGGGCACCTCGGATGTAGCTCTGCTGCGGGCGGTGCAGGCGGAGAATGAGGCGAAGTTGGACCTGCTCCGCAGAATGGGAGTCGAGCCGCCGGTGTCGATCGACCAGATTGAGCTGACCGATTCCTTTCCCGTGACGCCGCCCCAGTTCCGGCTTGACAGCTTGCTGGCACTCACCGACCGGCAGAATCCGGTGCTGCGCGCTCTCCGGGCCCGCGGTGCCGCCGCGCGGCTCGACGTCCGCGCGGCAAAGACCGACTTCCTTCCCAGTCTGTCGCTTCGCGCAGGGTGGAGTGGTTTCACCCGGCAGTTCACCAATCAGGATCTTCTGCTGCGGCAGAACCTGGTAGACGCCCAGGGTCAGGCGGCCAATTGTGAGTTCGACAACGCGGTGCGGAGCGGCTTGTCGCTCGGCGGGCAAATCGGTAACTGTTTTTCCGCGGCGGGCCTGACCGATGGCGGTAGCGCTTTGCTCGATCCTGTCGCGCAACAGATCCGCAATCAGAACAGCGTCTTTCCTTTTTCCTACACCGGGCAGCCGTTCGGGGCCAATCTGACCGTCTCCTTGCCTATCTTCACCGGTTTCAGCCGATCGCTCCGCCTCTCGCAGGCCCGGGCGCAGGAAGACGATGCCGAGGAGGAGGTCCGGGCCCGCCGGCTCCAGGTGCGTACCGACGTCCATTCGCGCTATCTCGGTCTGGAAACGGCGTATCAGGCCATCGGAGTTCAGGGCGCCGGCCGGGAGGCGGCGCGAGATCAGCTTCGTCTGGCCCAGGACCGTTACCGACTCGGCGCCGGCGCTGCGCTCGAGGTCTCGGATGCCCAGAACGCGGTCCAGCAGGCCGAAGGCGATTACGTGAATGCGGTCTATGACTACCACAAAGCCATCGCAGCGCTCGAAGCCGCGGTTGGCCGCCCCCTCCGCTAAGAGGAACTGACATGTCGCGCAGGACCAGGATCGGGCTGATTGTGGCGGTGGTCGTGCTCCTCGTCGGCGGGATCATCGCCTTTCGGATCAACCAGAGCCGAAACGCGGCAACCGAGGTTCGGATGGAGCAAGTCGGGCGCCGGGATCTCGTGAGTGCCGTTACCGCCAGCGGGACGATCGAGGCCAAGACCTCGGTTGATATCAGCGCCGACATTACCGGCCGAATCATCAAGATCGGGGTGGGCGAAGGCGATCTGGTAAAGCGGGGACAGTTCCTGCTCCAGATCGATCCGGCCCAGTATGAGGCGGCCGTGGCCCGCTCCCAGGGCGTCGTAGCTTCCACCCAGGCGATACTGCTGCAGACCAAGGCCAGCCGGGACCAGGCGCAGCGAGCCTGGAGCCGCGCCAAGCAGCTGACCGAGCTGGGCGAGAATCTGATCGCGCCCGAGACCGCCGAGCAGGCGCAGACCGCGCTCGAGGTTGCTGAAGCGAACTATCAGTCCGCCAGAGCACAGCTGGAGCAGGCCCGCGCCGGCCTCCAGGAGGCCAAGGACAACCTGGCCAAGACTCGCCTTACGGCGCCGATCTCCGGCCGCGTGGTCCGCCTGGCCGTGGAAGAAGGCGAGGTGGCCGTACCAGGGACCTTCTCCCGGGAAACTGGCTTGCTGATGACCGTGGCCGACCTGTCGGTGATTCTGGCCAAGGTACAAGTCGATGAGACCGACGTCGTGCGCTTGAAGGTGCGCGACTCGGTAGAGGTCAACATCGACGCCTACCCCGATACCACCTTCTCGGGACGGGTCACCAAGGTTAGTCACAGCGCCAAGCTCACCGCCACCCAGACCGCGTCGGGATCGAACGACCGCGCGGTCGATTTCGACGTCGAGATCACCCTCCTGAAGCCGCCGGCCGATATCCGCCCCGATCTGAGCTGCACCGCCCGGATCGTGACCGATACCCGGAACGACGCGCTCAGCATCCCGATCATCGCGCTGACCGTGCGAGACCACGAGAAGATTCCCAACGAGTCCGACGCCGCTGCCCCGGTAGTGGACACGCTGCGCGCGCGGTTCCAGAAGCGGGAGGCGGAGGGCGTCTTCATCGTCCGGGACGGGGCCGCCACCTTCCGGCCGGTCAAGGTCGGCGTGGCAGGCGACGAGTACTTCGAGGTCGTGGACGGACTGCGCGAGGGCGAGACCATCGTGGCCGGCACCTACCAGGCCATCCGTGACCTGAAGGATGGTGCCAAGGTCCGTCAGACTGACACCACCAAGACGCGGGAAGCAAAGTCGTCCTGATGCGCCTGCTGGAAGCGGTCCGGATGGCCCTGGGCACCCTCCGGGCACAAAAGCTGAAGAGTTTCTTCTCGCTGATCGGGGTGTTGATCGGGGTGACGTTTCTCATCGCTGTCGTGTCGATCGTGCAGGGCATGAACCGGTACATGGTGGAGGAGTTCGCCAACACGCTGGTCGGCGCCAACACCTTCGAGTTGCGGCAACGACCCAGTATCGTGACCGGAAACGTCTCCGATGAGGTGTGGCTGGCCTGGCGCCGCCGTCCCCGGATCAGCTATGACGACGCCGATTATGTCCGCGAGCGCGTCCGTACCCCCGCCACCTTCGCCAAGTTCTGCGAGGACTACGTGTCGGTGCACTACGGCGGCAAGACTGCCAAGAGCATCAGACTGGCCGGGACCGAAGAGAGCTATTTCAAGATCAAGAACTATGAGATCGTCTCCGGCCGTGCCTTCACCTCCCAGGAGGTCAGGACCGCACAGCCGGTCCTGGTCATTGGCAATGAGGTGGCGGAGAAGCTGCTCAAGGGCGTCGATCCGATCGGGAAGAAGGTGGTGATTGGCGGCCTTCCCTACCGGATAACCGGCGTGGTGGCCAAACAGGGGAACCTCTTTGGGATCTCCATGGACAAGTTCGCGATCATGCCGTTCAGCGCGCAGGGGCGCCGCCT
This sequence comes from uncultured Gemmatimonadales bacterium, assembly GCA_963742755.1. Classification (GTDB taxonomy): domain Bacteria; phylum Gemmatimonadota; class Gemmatimonadetes; order Gemmatimonadales; family GWC2-71-9; genus CAVVWJ01. The sequence continues at coordinate 211,869 of CAVUMU010000003.1, read as the reverse complement.
GATCTGTCCCATCAATATCCTCGACGCGCTGATCGTCCAGACCTCCGATCCGAACCAGATGCGTCTCGCCATGGGCCAGACCGAGGCCATCATGCGGAGCCGGCGGCAGCTCCGGCCAGGGCAGGAAAGCAACTTCGCGTTTCAAACCGCGGAGGGAGCCCTGGGAAGCTGGGAGAAGATCTCGAAGGTGCTCTTCGTGGCCCTGCCCGGGCTGGTGGCCATCTCGCTGGTGGTGGGCGGGATCGTAATTATGAATATCATGCTGATGGCGGTGAGCGAGAGGACTCGCGAGATCGGGATCCGCAAGGCGCTGGGCGCTCGCCGCCGCGACATCCTGGCACAGTTCGTGGTGGAGTCGGCCACGTTATCAGGGGTGGGAGCACTGCTGGGTATCGGGCTGGGGATCGCGCTGGCCTTTGTGGTGAAGGCGTTCACTCCGCTCCCGGCCGCAGTGGCGCCCTGGTCCATCGCCCTGGGTGTGCTGCTGGGTGTGAGCGTCGGCATTGCCGCGGGCGTCTACCCCGCCAGCCGGGCCTCGCGCCTCGATCCCATCGACGCCTTGAGGGCTGAGTGATCCGGCCGCGCGGAGGCAGTACGGTCACCCGGATGCTCGAGGGCTCGACCATCGCCCTCGACTCCATCCGGGCCAATAAGGTGCGGGCCGCGCTCACCATCCTGGGCGTGGCCATCGGTGTGACGGTGGTGATCGCCATGGCGTCGGCGATCACCGGCATCAACCGCAGCATTACCGGAATCCTGGAATCCGCCGGCCCCAAGACGTTTTTCGTCTATCGCTACTTTTCCGGCGGGCTGGAGGTCTCAGACGGCTCGGACGAGATGTCACCCTGGCGCCGGATGCCACCACTGACGGTGCAGGACGCCGAGCTCATTCGCAAGCTTCCCGCGGTCCGTGATGTCAACATCAGCGAATTCACCAACGGGGCCGTGAGCTTCGAGGGCGTTGAGCTCAAGAGTGTCGACATCGCCGGGATGAGTCCGAGCTGGAACCTGGTGAACGGTGGCGAGATTCTAGCGGGGCGCAACTTCACCCCCATGGAGTACGCCGCCGGCGCCACGGTCGTCGTGATCAATGACAAGCTGGCCGAGTCGCTATTTCCGGGCCGTGACCCGGTCGGCAAGCGGATAAAGATCTCCGGCCAGCCGTTTCAGGTCGTGGGGATGCACGCGGAGGCCGCGTCCCTCTTCAGCAACGCCAGCGAGCCACGGCTGGCGATCCCGCACACGACCTTCACCAAGGCGACGACCTACTGGAAAGATTGGCTGGATATCGCGGTCCTGCCGATAGAGACGGCCACGGTGCAGGAAGCGCAGGACCAGGTGACAACCGCGCTGCGAAGCAGCCGAGGACTCCGTCCCGGCCAGCCCGACAACTTCGCCATCGTGGGCCAGGACCGGATCCTCGACAGCTTCAACAGGATCACGGCGGCGTTTTTCGTCGTCATGATCGCCTTGTCGAGCGTGGGCCTCATGGTCGGCGGGGTCGGCGTGGTGGCCATCATGATGATCTCGGTTACCGAGCGCACCCGCGAGATCGGAGTCCGCAAGGCACTCGGCGCCACCCGCCGGGAGATCATGTTTCAGTTCCTCGTGGAAGCTGCGACGCTGACGCTGGTGGGGTGCCTGGTGGGTGTCGCCGCCGGTGCATTGATCGCCTGGGGGATCCGATCCTTCTTCCCCATTCCGGCTACCGTGCCGCTGCTCTCGGTGGTGGCCGCAGTGGTGGCGTCGATTCTCACCGGCCTGCTCTTCGGGATCTACCCGGCAAGCAAGGCGTCCAAGCTGGATCCGGTGGAGGCGTTGAGATACGAGTAGGAGTGAGAAGTAAGAAGTAAGAAGTAAGAAGCGCGCCCCTCTCACTTCTCACCTCTCACCTCTTACTTTCCAACAATGCCCTTCCCAGAAGCCCTGCGCCTCGCCCTCCAGTCCATCTGGTACAGCAAGCTCCGCTCGTTCTTTACCCTCCTCGGCATCATCGTCTCGGTCGGCTTCCTGGTCGTGGTCGTGGCGGTGATTCAGGGGATGAACGCCTACGTGAAGGAGAACCTGATCGGTGCCGTAATCGGAACCAACGCCTTTCAGGTTCGGCGGTCCCCGATTTCGGTGGGCCTGCTGGATGAGGACCAAGTGAAGGAGATCAACAAGCGGCCGCTGATCTCCAGCGACGATGCCGAGGCCGTGCGTCGCGCGGTGCCGGAGGCCCGGGCCGTGTCGATGCAATCGGGATGGCCCACTCCGGTGAGCGACGTAGGCTACCGTAACCGGACGGTCGGCACCGTCCTCATCTTCGGGGTGACCCCGCCCTATCAGATCGTTCAGGACTACAGCTTCGCGGCGGGCGGACCGCTCAGCGAGCCCGACGTGCGCGAGCGGCGACCGGTGGGAGTCATTGGCTTCGACGTGGCCGATAAGCTCTTCGACGTGCCCGAGAGCGGCATCGGAAAGAAGATCAGGATCGGAGGAAACGAGGTCACCGTCAAGGGCGTCATCGCCCCCAAGGGCCGGACGCTGGGGCAGTCCTTTGACGGCTTTGTTCTCCTGCCGCTCAGCACGTTCGAGTCGTGGTACGGCCGTCGCAAGACTACGGTGGTGTCGGTCAAAATGACCGACCCCAACGCGATCCCGGCGGCCATGGGCCGAGCCCAGGAGGCCATGCGGGTGGCCCATCGGCTCCGGCCCGGCGAGCCCGACGACTTTACGGTGGACAAGGCCGATGCCCTGGTGGCCTTCTGGCGGAAGCTCACCCGGCTGCTCTTCACGGCGATTCCGGCGGTGGTGTGCATCGGGATCGTGGTCGGTGGGATTGTGATCATGAACATCATGCTGATGACGGTGAACGAGCGCACCCGCGAGATCGGCATCCGCAAGTCGCTCGGCGCTACCCGGGCGGATATCCGGCGACAATTTCTCATCGAAGCCGTCGTCCTCACCACGCTGGGCGGCCTGCAGGGTGTACTCGGCGGGTGGGCCCTGGCCGCCGCGGTGTCCAGCTTCACCCCCCTGCCCGCCCGAGTGACGCTCTGGTCGGTAGCAGTGGCCCTGGCGCTCGGCGCGGGAGCCGGCATCCTGTTCGGCGTGTTTCCCGCCACCCGCGCCGCCCGGCTCGATCCCATCACCGCCCTTCGCGCAGAATGATCCGGAATGTCGGGGAAGGTGTCGCGATCGCGGTAAACTCGATCCGGGCTAACAAGCTCCGGTCCGCCCTCACGATTCTGGGCGTGGTGATCGGCGTGACCACCGTCATGACCATCGCCTCCATGGTGCAGGGTATTCGCGCCCAGATCTTCAACGCGATCGAGACCGCGGGGCCGACCGCATTTTATGTCCTCCGCTTCTTCTCTCAGACACCTCTCAACCCCGACCGATTGCCCTACGAGGTCCGGATCAGGCCGATCGTGCAATCGAGCGACGCGGATGCCATCCGCCGTATCCCGGAGATCGCCTACAGCGCGATGTGGGTGCAGCTGTTCCAGCGGATAGAGTATCAGGGCGAGCGGACAGGAGGGTTGGCCGTGTTCGGGGCCGACTCGCGATACATGGAGATCCAGGGTGGGACACTGTTGCGGGGCCGTTTCTTTACCCCGGGGGAGCTGAAGGGAGGCGAGGTGACGGTGCTGGAGACCGATGTGGCCGAGCGCCTCTTCGGCCGCATCGATCCGCTCGGACGGGTAGTCCGGATCGGAGCCAAGGCGCTTCGGGTCATCGGCATCTATCAGAAGCCCGACAACATCTTCGAGCCGCCGGGCCAGGAAATCGGCGCGGTGATTCCATTCGAGACCGCCCGTCAGAACTTTCGTTACGACGAGACCAACAGTCTGTTCATTGCGGTCAAACCGCGGCCGGGTGTTCCGGTGGCTGAAGCACAGGACCTGGTGACGGTGGCGCTCCGGCGGGCCAGGAATCTGCGGCCGGGAACACCCAACACCTTCGATCTCATCTCCCAGGACCAGATCCTGGAGGTGATCGGGAACTTCACGTCGTACTTCTTCATCGCCATGATCGCACTGTCCAGCGTGGCCCTCCTGGTAGGCGGAATCGGCGTCATGGCCATTATGATGGTCTCGGTCACCGACCGCACCAAGGAGATCGGACTCCGGAAGGCGCTCGGCGCCACCAGGCGGGAGATTCTCTGGCAGTTCCTGGTCGAGGCAGCCACGCTCACCCTCATCGGCGGGCTCCTCGGCATCCTCTTCGGTCTCGGGTCGGGTGAGCTGCTGAAGGCCGCGCTGCAACTCGAATCCGGAGTACCGCTCTGGAGCGCCGTGCTGGCGTGCGTGGTCAGCATTGCCATCGGGCTCGCCTTCGGCCTGTATCCCGCCAACCGTGCGGCGCGGATGGATCCGGTAGAGGCTTTGAGGCACGAGTAAGGAACCGCGTTTCCGCTGATGTTTCCCGCATGCCATCCCCTGCACTGTGCAAACCCGGCGGCCGGCCGCATCTCCTGTGCTCCCCAAGGAGGCATCATGCGAGCGCAGACGATGGCAATCGGGCTGCTCCAGGCGGCCCTGTTGATGGCGTGTGAAGAGCCGAAGACGATTTCCGATCAGAACGGGAAGGCCGGCAACGCGGCCTACGACAAGGCGGACAGCCCCGTGGCATTGGGTGCAGTGGGGCAACGGACCACGTCGGCGAAGGAGGTGTCGTCTGAGGCCCGGCAGGCTGACCAGTGGTTCCGTCCCACCGGCTTCGACCCTGCCTCCCGGCTGATCATTCGAACCGGACAGGCGAGCATTGAGGTCGATTCGCTCGAGTCATCTATGGCCGAGCTGCGGCGGATCGTGCAGCGCATTGGCGGGTTCGTGGCGGATGCCTCGGTCCAGAGTGGCCGGAACCAGGTGCGCTCGGCAACGCTGGAGCTGAAGGTGCCCGCGGCGCGTTTTGACGAGCTGACCGAAGGGCTCCAGCCGCTGGGTCGGCTGCAGTTCGTCAATGTCGGGGCGGAAGACGTGAGCGAAGAGTTTGTGGACCTGACTGCGCGGGCCTCCAACGGCCGCAGGCTGGAGGACAGGCTGGTTGAGCTGCTGCGAACCCGCACCGGAAAGCTCCAGGACGTGCTGTCGGTCGAGCGGGAGCTCGCACGGGTTCGGGAAGAGATCGAGCGGATGGACGGCCGGCTGCGGTTCCTCAAGACGAGCGCGCAGCTGAGCACGCTCTCGGTCAGTCTGTACGAGCCGCCGCCCCTGGTCGCTTCTCACCCGGGACGCAGCGTGATCGGTGAGGCATTCAAGACCGCCTGGCGGAACTTCGTTGGCTTGACCGCGAGCGTGATTGCATCTCTCGGCTTCGTCGGGCCGCTGGCGATCTTGGGCTGGGGTGCGGTGCTGTTGGGGAAGAGGTACCGACGCAGGACCGCGTAAACGGTCAACGGTGAACGGTAAACGGGTCCGAGTACCACCGTTCACTGTTCACCGTTCACTGTTCACGCTTTATTACCAGCATGCCAGTCGACATTCTCGCAATCGCCGCCCACCGCGACGACGTCGAGCTTACCTGCGCCGGTACCCTCCTCAAGGCCGTGGACGCGGGGTACCGGACCGCCATCCTGGACCTGACTGCGGGAGAGACGGGGACCAGGGGCAGCGCCGACGTCCGAGCCGATGAGGCCGAGCGCGCCGCGAAGATTCTCGGCGTAGCCGAGCGTCGGAACGCCGGGCTGCCCGATGCCCACCTTCACAACACAGATGAGACCAGGCAGGCTATCGTTCGACAGATACGGCACTTCGCGCCTCGGGTCGTCATACTCCCCTTCCCTGTCGGCCGACACCCGGACCACCGAATGGCAGCTGAGTTAGGGCGAGACGCGTGCTACCTGGCGGGCCTGGCGCGTTACGATGCCGAGGGTACCCCGCACCGCCCTCATAAGGTGCTCTATGCGCTCTCCTACCGGGAAGACCCAATCAAGCCGACGTTCGTGGTAGACATCACCGCCCAGTTCGACCGGAAGCTCGCCGCCATCAAGTGTTACGGCAGCCAGTTCGACGGAGCCAAGGCCGCGGGGGAGATCTTCCCCACCGGACAGGACCTCTACTCACTGGTGGAGACCCAGAACGCCCACGTCGGATCGCTCATCAGGAAGCGTTACGGAGAGCCGTTCTTTACCCATGAGACTGTGGAGATGGAGGACGTGGTGAAGCTGGGGGTCCAGAGCATGTAAAGAACACTCCCAAGCAGCGATTTCGCCGCTATCTTCCCTCCCATGCGTCCTCCGGTTTATCTCGACTACGCCGCCACGACCCCGGTCCGCCCCGAGGTGCTGGAGGCCATGCTTCCCTACCTGACGGCTCAGACCTTCGGCAACCCCTCCAGTGCCCACCGGTTCGGCCGGGCGGCACGGGCGGGCATCGAGCAGGCGCGGAGGCAGGTGGCTGAGGCGGTGGGGGCCGAGCCCAACCAGGTGGTGTTTACATCGGGGGGGACGGAGGCAGATAACCTTGGCATTGTGGGAGCGGCGCTGGCTGCCCGGGAGCGAGGCGGCCCGATGTGCGCCGTCGTCTCCGCAGTCGAGCACAAGGCGGTGCTCGCCGCGGCCCATGCGGTCTGTCACCTGGGGGGACGTGAGGTCCTGCTGCCGGTGGACTCCGGCGGCCGGCTTGATCTGGATGCGCTCGACGCCGCGCTCACGGAAGACCCGGCGGTGGTCTCGGTGATGTGGGTCAACAATGAAACCGGGGTCCTCCAGCCGGTGGGCGAGATCGCCGCTCGATGTCGAGAGGCAGGAGTCATCTTTCACACCGATGCGGTGCAGGCGCTCGGCAAGGTGCCGGTCTCGGTGGCCGAACTGTCGTGCACCCTGCTCACGCTCTCGGGGCACAAGATCGGAGCGCCCAAGGGGATCGGCGCTCTCATCGTACGTGACCGCAAGGCGATCGAGGCCATCATCCACGGCGGCGGGCAACAGTTCGGCATCCGGCCGGGCACCGAGAACGTCGCCGGCGCAGTAGGCCTGGGACGGGCGGCGCAGCTTGCCGCCGGTGAGCAGAGCTCGCTGGCCGAGCGTCTGTGCGCGCTCCGCAACGACCTGGCTGCGAGACTCAAGGCCGCGGTGGCGGATCTGGTGGTCAACGCCGAGACCAGCGCCCGCGCGCCCCATCTCCTGAGCATCGCGGTGCACGGTGCGGACAGTGAAGCCTTGCTGATGCACCTCGATCTTGCCGGCATCGCCGCATCGAGTGGCTCCGCCTGCTCCACCGGTGCCGTCGAGCCCTCTCACGTGCTGGTCGCCATGGGGGTGCCTCGCGAGCTGGCCCTCGGCGCCATCCGCTTCAGCTTCGGCCGGGAGAGTACCCGCGAAGACGTGGACCGCGCCGTCGAGGTGGTTCCGGCGGTCGTCGCCAAGGTGCGGGCGTTAGCCGGGGTGCTGGGACGGTTGGACGGGCGGACAGGGGGACCGGCGGACGGTACCGCCGTACCGCCGTACCGCCGGTCTGTGGATGTGGAACTATGAGTAAGCGAGTACTCGTAGCTATGTCGGGCGGCGTCGACAGTTCCGTCGCGGCAGCCCGTCTCGTGGAGCAGGGCTACGACGTCGTGGGCGCGACGATGAAGCTCTTCTGCTATGGAAACGACGTGCCCGACCGGCCCTGCTGCTCGCTGGATTCGATCAACGACGCGCGCGATGTCGCTCACGCCATCGGAATCCCGCACTACGTGCTCAATCTGGAAGACCGCTTCAATCTGCACGTGATTCAGAACTTCGTGAGCGAGTACAGCCGGGGCCGGACCCCCATCCCCTGCGTTCGATGCAACTCGTTTACCAAGTTCCGCGACCTGTTGGCGCATGCCGATGCGCTCGAATGCGACTACATCGCCACCGGGCACTATGCGGTCGCCCGCGGCGGCGGCCTCTACCGCGGGCTCGATCCCAACAAGGACCAGAGCTACTTCCTGTGGGGCATCGACCGCCAGGTGGTGGCGCGGATGCTGACGCCGGTGGGCGAGCTGTCCAAGTCGGAGACCCGGGCCTATGCCCGCCGGCTGGGACTGACGACCGCCGAGAAGGAAGAATCGGTGGAGATCTGCTTCGTTCCCAACGACGATTACGCGTCTGTGCTCGAGCGCCATCTCCCCGCCGACGCGCCGGCGCTCGTTCCCGGCCCGCTGGTGACGACCACCGGTGAAGTGATCGGCGAGCACCGCGGGTTTGCCCGGTACACCATCGGACAGCGGAAGGGGCTCCCGGGGGGTTCAGCCGCGGCGAGATATGTGGTTGCCATCCGGCCGGAAAACCGCGAGGTCGTGGTGGGAGGCGCCGAGGACCTCGCGGGTCATAGCCTGCGGCTCGATGAGGTGAACTGGCTGGCCCCATCGCTCGAGCCGGGCGATCAGTGCGAGGTCCAGATCCGCTATCGGGCCCGTGCGGTTCCAGCCACGGTGCTGGAGCGTTACGATGAGTCGCTGACCCTGGCCCTCGCCGCGCCGGTCAGAGCCATCACGCCAGGTCAATCGGGTGTGCTCTATGGACCCGGAAGCCGCGTCCTGGGCGGCGGCGTCATCGGCTGAGCGGTGCCAGCGCTACTTCTCCACTGGGTGTTGAACGCCGCGGCGCTCTGGGTGGCGGCGGCGATCGTCCCAGGCCTGGACTTTAATGGCGGCGTGGGCCGCCTCCTCCTGGTTGCCGCGGTCTTTGGAATCGTGAACACCACGCTGCGTCCCCTCCTGACGATTCTCACTTGCCCTCTCATCATCATCACGCTGGGCCTTTTCACCCTCGTCATCAATGCGTTGATGCTGTTGATCACGGGGTGGCTCTCCGAGAGCTGGAATCTCGGCTTCACCGTAATGGGCTTCTGGGCAGCGTTCTGGGGAGGTCTGGTCGTGGGGCTGGTGAGCATGGCGCTGTCTCTCCTACTGCCGGCGAAGGGCACGAGGCCTTACACACCGGGCGGTCTGCCTCCTTCAGTACGGTAGCTTCGCAGAATCGGCAAACTTCTTCATGAGATCCTGCTGTTCGGGCGTCAGCTCGTCCGGCACCGTCACCTGAATGCCTACCAGCTGGTCGCCCTTCCGTCCGTTCTTCTCGATCCCCTGACCCTTGATCCGGAACTTCCGGCCCGGCTGGGTGCCGGGTGGAATCCGCAGCAGCACCTTCTTTCCGTCGAGCGTACGCACTCGGAGCCGGGTACCCAGGGTCGCCTGGGCAAGGTTGATCGGCACGTCAGCGACTATGTCGAGTCCCTCGCGGCGGAAGAAACGGTCGGGCTGCACCTGAAAGGTGATGATCAGGTCGCCGGGGGGACCACCGGGCCGGCTGGGCTGTCCCTGTCCCCGCAGCCGGATCCTGGTGCCGCCCTCGGTGCCGGGAGGGACCGGGATCACGATTCGTCGCTCGGTACGGACTTCTCCGGCACCTCGGCAGGTCGGGCATTTCTCCGATGGAATCTTTCCCCGGCCGCGGCACTGAGGACACGGACGGCTCACGGCAAAGTTGCCCTGGCCGAATGAGATCGTGCCTTGACCCTGGCATTCCGGGCAGGTCGAAAAGGTTGCCCCGGGAGACCCACCGCTCCCCTTGCAGGTCGGGCAGGTTTCCGTCACCGGTAACGTTACCGGAATTTCTCCACCCAGCATGGCGACCCGAAACGGTACTTCCACCACGGCTTCGAGGGTATCGCCGTCAGCCTCCTCGGCGCTGCCGCGACGGCCGCGGCCGAACATCGAGGAGAAGATGTCGCCCAGTCCGCCCAGGTCTCCGAACTCGAACCCCTGGGCGCCCATGTCTTCGGCTCCCAATCCACCGCGGCGACCGCTTGCCCCGGTCCCGGCACCCGATGGCCGCCGGGGCATGCCATCGAACGCCCCATAGCGGCGCATGTGATCGTATTGTTTTCGCTTCTCCGGGTCGGAGAGGGTGCTGTGCGCCTCGGAGATCTCCTTGAAGCGGTCGGCAGCACCGGCGTTATTCGGGTTGGCGTCGGGATGGTACTGCTTCGCCAGCTTACGATAGGCCTTCTTGATCTCGGCCTGGGTGGCCGAGTCTGAAACGCCGAGGACTTGGTAGAAGTCCTTGGCAGCCACGTTAGCGCTGACCCTGGTCGGAGTAGACCTGTACCCGGGCGGGACGCACGAGCACACCCTTGAACCGATAGCCGGGGGCAAACGTGGCGCTCACCTGCTGGTCCCGGCTGTGATCCGGGGCCGGCACGGTCGAGACGGCCTCGTGCTGGCTGGGATCGAACGGGGTGCCAACCGGGTCGATCCGCTCCACTCCGGCGTCTTCCAGCTCCTTGGAGAGCTTCCGGTCCACGGCGCTGAGACCGGATCGCAGGGAGTGCAGCGGCGTCGCTGCGTCGCTAGCCACCAACCGGTCCATGTCATCCAAAACATCAAGCAGCTTGGCGACAAAGCTCGCCTGGGCGCGATCGCTCAGTTCGGACCGCTCCCGGTTGATCCGCTTCCGATAATTGTCGAATTCGGCGGCCAGCCTGAGGTGGCGGTCCTTGAGCTCGGCGACCTCCTGGGCCAGATCGGCCTCACGACCACGACCGAACGAAGGCTGGGTTCCCTCAGCGCGCGAGGAGGGCTCGGCGCTCATGTCGGTAGATGCAAGGTCGGCAGCATCGGGATCTCGGTCCACGGGTACCTCGTTTGGGTCTGGCTCAGTAGCGAGATCTCTTCTAAAATCGGCTCTCTCAGTCACTTGAAACGCTCACTATTAGGACTGGAGAAAGATAACAGCAACCCGTGTGCCGGGATAAAGTGTCAGAGTGGCAGGGATCGGGAAGGAGGGAATGAGGGAAAGAAAAGGGGGAGGGCAGAACTTTTCTCCTTCCCACTTTCCCGCTTTCCCTATGGGCCTGCCAGGCGCCGATAGAGCAGGAAGAGAGCCGACTGTACGGCCCGGGCGCGGACCTCGTGGCGCGATCCAGGGAAGACGCTGCGGCGACTCTCGACCGACCCATGGTACGAGCATCCGATCCACACCGTTCCCACCGGTTTCTCTGGAGTGCCGCCCCCCGGGCCGGCGATGCCGGTCACCGAGACGGCGGCTGCGGCCCCAAATCGCCGGGCGGCCGCCTCCGCCATCTGGCGTGCTACCGGCTCACTTACCGCACCGTGCTCTGCCAGGGCCGCCTCCGTTACCCCCAGGAGCTCGATCTTCAGGGCATTGTCGTAGGCGATCACGCCGCCGACAAAGACGTCCGAGCTCCCCGGGACCTCAGTCAGCCGCGCGCCGAGGAGGCCCCCGGTGCATGACTCGGCGACCGCCAGCCGAACCCCCCGCGAGCGCGCGGCGTCGAGCACCAGCGCCGCCAGGTCCGTCTCGCCTTCGGCGTAGACGTTCTCGGCTCCGCGGGAGCGCAGCAGCGCGGCGGCAGCGTGCAGCCGCCGCTCCGCCTCCTTCGGGGCAAGGTCCCATGCGCTCAATCGGAGGTCGACGCCCTCCAGGCCGGGGAGATAGGCGAGGGTGAGAGGCGCGATCTCACTTTCTACGTCCCCCATTCGCTCGGCCAGGGAGGACTCGGGAATGCCCGACGTCCGCACCATGAGAGAGCGGATCACCGAACCGGTGCCCCGGGAAGCCAGCCGGGGCACGACTTCGTGCTCCAGGAGCCGCCGCATCTCGAGCGGGACGCCGGGAAGCATGATGACCAGCCCCGGCGACCCTTCGAGCCACAACCCCGGGGCGGTTCCCCAGCGATTGGTCAGGACGGTTGCCCCCCGGGGCACCTCCGCCTGGCTCCGATTGCTCTCGGCCGGCTTTCGCTCCAGTCGGGCAAAGCGGGCCAGCAGGCCGGCCCAGATGGCTTCATCGAACTCGAGTGGCGCGTCGAACAGGTCGGCCACCACCCTCTTGGTGATGTCGTCGCTGGTGGGTCCGAGACCACCGGTGGTCAGGACCGCCCCGGTTCGCCCCAGCGCGTCACGGACCACGTTACGGACCTCGTCGCGCTGGTCCGCCACCGAGGTCCGCCGGGTGACCCGAATGCCCTGGGCTGCGAGCGCGCGCGAGATTTCGGCTCCGTTGGTGTCCACGGTCATTCCGAGCAGTAGCTCGGTGCCGATGGTGACCAGCTCGATGTTCATGGGTGGGACAACAGCCCTCTACTGCGCCCGCTGGGAGAACAGCGCACGATTCCGGTAGAGGTACACCGCGAACGAGTACACGGTCAGGAGGGCGGCGATGGCGAGCGTGACGGCCACGAAGCCGCCATGGAACTCGTTCCAGTACTGGGCGTAGCGGTTGTGCTCCCACCCCATCGGCTTTCGGGCGTCGCGGAAGGCAAACCACAGGATGATGGCGCCGACGAAGATGTTCTGGATCGTGGTCTTGAGCTTGCCAGCATTCCCGGCCGGGATGATCACGCCGCGCCGGCTGGCCCACCAGCGAAAGCCGGTCATGGCCAGCTCGCGCCCGATGAGGAGCAGGCAGACCCACAGCGGAATACTGCCCCAGATCGGGATGTCGTAGAGGTCGTGGCGCTGGCGGGAGATCCAGTAAATGGGGATCAAGGTGGCAAACAGGAGGAGCTTGTCCGCGATAGGGTCCAGCATCTTGCCCAGGTCGGTCACCTCATTCCGGCTCCGAGCCAGATGCCCGTCGTAGATATCGCTGACCGCGGCGATGATGAAAATGACGAACGCAATGAGCTTGGGCCAGTACCCTTCGATGAACGGCAGCAGCGCGATGACGGGCGTGAAGCAGATGCGAACCAGCGTGATGATGTTGGGGAGGGTCCACATGGTGACGCGCTACCCCAGCGTCTTGACGACGTTCTTGCTGATGCCCTTCAGCGTATCGAAGACACCGTCGCCGGTCAGCGCGACGGCCTCGAAGTAAGGGGCGCGCTCGATCCACTGCCCGTCTTCCTGGCTCACGAGAAATTCCGAGTCATGATGGGGATCCGGCAGCGGACGCTGCTTCATCGGGTCAGTAACGGGCCAGCCCGGGTTGAGCGCCGCCTGCAGCTCAACGATGGGAGCCGCGTTGGGCAGGTCGCGCTTGTTGTACTGGATGGCAAAGGGAATCTTGGTGACGTCGTATCCGTGCTGGGTCATGTTCTCGTAAAGGTTCTGCATGGCCTCCAGATTGGCGTCCATACGCTCGATCTGACTGTCCGCTACGAAGACCACGCCGTCCACGCCCTTGAGGATCAGCTTGCGGGACGCGTTGTAGTAGACCTGACCGGGGACGGTGTACAAGTGAAACTTGACCTTGAAACCGCGGATAGTGCCGAGGTCCACCGGGAGGAAGTCAAAGAACAGGGTCCGCTCGGTCTCGGTGGCCAGGGAGATCATCTTCCCCCGCGCGGCGGGAGCTACCTTGTTATACACGTGCTCGAGGTTGGTGGTCTTTCCACCCAGCCCGGGGCCGTAGTAGACCAGCTTGCAGTTGATCTCGCGCGAGGCGTAGTTGATCATCGACATGGGTGGAGTTCCCTCAAGCCCCGAAGAGTTTGTCGATCTCGTCTTCCGCCTCGCCCAGGAACTCGGACTCGACGCCCGGCGCACTGGTGCCGTCACGGTTGAACATTTCCGTGAATACCTGAGTCAACTGCGCTACCGCCGTCTTGACCCGCAGCTTCACCAATCCCAAGGTGGTCCGGTTGTCGAACAACACTACGAGGATCACCCGCCGGGCGATATCGGCGAGGTACATGGACTCGCGCTCGCCCTGGTGAAACAGGGCACCGAACTCGGTTTCTCCCAGCATGCGCGCCAGTTGATCGTTGGCGCTGAAGTCGGCCGCCGTGAGCGACGCGAACGCGGTGGAGTCGAACGCGGGAGCCTCGCCCACCGTGGCTACCATTTGTCCGGTGCGGTCGACGATCAGGGCGGTCCGCGCATTGGACTCTCCGAGAAAACCGCTCAGGATCCCCTGAATGCGTTTGGCGTCTTCTTCCCGGAATGACCAGCTCGAGGCACCGCTCATCGAACACACCTCATACGAGGGTGGCTTCCATCCGCCGTACGATCGCTTCGGCCCGCCGGCGCAGCATCGGCTGCCGCTCCCAGGCGAGATAGTCCCTGAGGAGGCGAACGGTATCGACCCCCCCCTGCCCCGCCAGATAGCCGAGAGCGGCGAGCCGGCGGAGCGGGCGCGGACTGAACAGATCGCGACGATGATAGCTGAACCGCCGCTGGGCCAGTAGCCAGCCCCCGGCCGCGCCCGCCAGAATGCCGCTTACGAAGACCCAGCGGCGAGACTTCATCAGCCCAGATCCTGCCGCGCCACCAGCGCGTGAGCCAGGGTGACGCCGTCGACGTATTCGAGATCACCGCCCATCGGGAGCCCACGGGCGAGCCGGGTGACCCGAACGCCCATGCCGGCCAGCAGCTGCTGAATGTAGGTGGCAGTGACCTCGCCCTCCATCGAGGGATTGGTCGCCAGGATCACCTCGCGTACCCCGCCGTCCCGCACTCGCTGGACCAGGCGGTCGAGCCGCAATGCCTCCGGGCCGATGCCGTCCAGCGGCGAAAGCCGCCCGCCAAGCACGTGGTAATGGCCGCGGAAATCAGTGGAGCGGTCGACCACGCCGACGGTAGAGGGCTCCTCGACCACGCACACCATTCCCCCGTCTCGCCGGGGATCGCGGCAGATGCCGCAAGGCTGTTCCTCGGTAAGATTTCCGCACGCCTCACAGGGCCGCACCCGCTCGCTCACCGAGGTGAGCACGGCGGCGAGGCGTTGCGCCTGTTCAGGAGCTTGCTGGAGCAGATGAAACGTGAGCCGCTGAGCGGTCTTCCGGCCTATCCCCGGGAGCCTGGCGAGTTCGGTGATCAGCTCCTCGATGGCGCTCACCGGTCAGAAAGGCGACGTAAAGGGCAGCTGCGGCACTTTCCGCATCTCGGCGTGAAGCATCTCGGCCGCGCGACGCTGAGCCTCGGCTACCGCCGTGAGCACCAGCTCGCTGAGGAAATCGGCGTCGTGGTCCTGAAAGACGACGGGGTCGATCGTGACCGCTCGCACGGTACCGCGACCATCAGCCGTCACCTTTACCATGCCGCCGCCGGCGGCGGTTTCGATGGTACGGGTGGCCAGCTCCGACTGCAGCTGCTGCAGCCGGCCTTGCACCTGCTGTCCCAGCTGAAAGAGCTGCTGAAGATCCGCCATGCTATCGGGTAGTCCTGCCATGTGAGGCCAAAGTAGGGAGAGGGTTAGCGTACCGCAACAAGCTGCAGTCTAAGAGTCTAAGGTCTAGAGTCTAGGGTCTAAAGCTCCGAGTCTGCGGTCTAGCATTTGACCCTAGAGCCTCGACCCTCGACCCTCGTCAATCAACTATCTCTAAATCTAACGCATCCGCCGCCGTGTCGAGGGCCGGATCCTTGGACCGGAACTCGCGCAGCCGCTCGGCCTTAAGGCTGGAATCGGACATCCGGCGAGGCTTGGCAGGGGTGCCGGAGCCCGGGGCCGCGGTAACCCGGAGCCGCACCGTCTGACCCAAGCTTCGGCTCAACACCTCTTCGACCTTACCCCCCTCCTGGGCCAGACGGTCGGCGAAGAGCTGGTTCGGCTCCGCCATGACCACAGTCAGCCAGGGAAGCTCCAGGGTGAGCGGCTGGCTGGCCGCCAGCGCCTCGCTCAGGAACTGGCTGTGGACCCGCACCGCGGCCACGACGGCGGGCCAGGCGGCCTTGATTGCCTCCACGGAAGCGGGGCTACGGGGCGGCGGGGCGGTCTGATCCTCGGCGGGGAGACGGGGCGGTGGGGCAGCTGGTTCCGGCCCGGGGTTTGAGCGCGGAGGAGCGCTTTGGGTTGACTGCATTTGCCCTGCGGGTGGGCTCTTACTGCCCCGCTGCCCCGCCGCCCCACCGGCCAACACCTCCTCCAGGTCCACGATGCGGTCCAGCATCGTCCAGCGCAGCAGCAGCGTCTCGACGACCAGGCGCGGGTTTACGCTTCGCCGAATGCCCATCTCGTTCTCGGCGAGGAGGCGGAGCATGCGCAGGACATCACCTGGTTCGAGCCGATCCCGGTAGCTCTCCAGCGAGGTCCGGAGTGCCTCGGTCAGTCCCTCGGCTCGGGCGCCGACCTGGAGCATGAGCAGCCCCCGAAGCATCTCGGCCGCGCCACCCACGAACTCCGCCAGGTCCACTCCCGCATCGATCAGCCGGTCTACCAGCGCGAATACGCCGGCCGGGCGACGCTCAGCCACCAACTGCAGCACCTCGGCAAAGAGCTCTTCGTCCACCAGACCCAGCACCTCCCGGACCCGCTCGGCGGTGACCGCACCTTCTCCAAAGCTCAGGCACTGGTCCAGCACCGACAGCGCGTCACGCATGCCGCCGTCGGCGTGGCGGGCAATCAGGATCAGCGCGTCATCGTCGGCGGCAATCTGCTCCGCCGTCAAAACCTGGCGCAGCCGATCCCGGATGGCCGTGGGGGTGATCCGGCGGAAATCGAATCGCTGCAGACGGGACATCACCGGGGCCGCCGTCGCGGCGATCTTCTGCGGCTCGGTGGTGGCAAACACGAACACCACGCCCGGTGGCGGCTCCTCCAGAATCTTGAGCAGCGCGTTCCAGGCCTCGCGGGTCAGCATGTGGGCCTCGTCCACGATGTAGACCTTATGATGGCCTTCCTGCGATGCGGCATACATGGCACGCTCCCGCAGATCGCGCGCGTCTTCAACCCCGCGATTACTGGCCGCGTCGATCTCTACCACATCGATGTTGGCAGATCCGTTCCAGACCCGCACACAGTTCTCGCACTCACCGCAGGGCTCGCCCGACGCTTCGCGTTTGGGGCAGTTGAGTGCCATGGCCAGGATACGGGCCGCCGTGGTCTTGCCTACCCCGCGGGGCCCGGTGAGCAGATACCCGTGCCCGACCCGGCCCCGTGCCACCGCACCCCGGAGCACCGCCACGACGTGGTCCTGCACCAGGAGTTCTGAGAAGCGCTTGGGACGGTAACGGCGGGCAAGTGCGATCATGAAGGCTAGTAACCGGGGTGGTGGCGGGAGGCGGAGAAAGAAAAGTGCCTCAGGCACCCCGAAGCGACACCGGGCATCGCTTAGCGCTGCTACCGGCGAGGTCCTGACGCGGTTCACGCGCCGGCGCCCTTCGGACCTGAGGCACCCTCAATATAACCCCGGCCTACCTGTCAGGGAATCGGTCCCTAATGCTGGAGCGCGAGATTGGAGCTGTACATATCGACCACGTATTTCCAGCTGCCATCGGGCTGCTTCCTGAGGATCTCGATGAACTTGCCCTCGTCGGCCACGCCGGGGCCGCTCTTGGCCTTGGGCACCGCGGTGAAGCGATAGTGACCTCGATTGTACGCCAAGTCGCCCCGCCCCTCGATGGTATCCGAGGCCACCTCGAAGCGAACGTTGTAGGCATCAAGGAAGCCGCCCCAGAAAGCCCTGATCGCGGCGCGTCCCCGCTGGGGTGGAAGGTTCGGAGCCAGCAGGGCGCCGTCAGACGCATACACCGCGGCGACCGCCTCCGCGTCGCCGGCGTTGGCCGCCGCCGCGAATGCAGAGTCCACCGCGCGGATCCTGGCCTCGTCAACCGGAGACAGCCCCGCGGGGGCACCGGCGTCCATGGTTTCCTTGTCCCTGGGGCGACACCCGCTCGCCGCGCCGAATACCAGTATCCCTAACAACACAACCGGGGTGACAGCTGCCACAAAACCTCGCAGGCTCGGATAGGAGTGCGCCATCTCAAGAGAGAAACAACCACGAAAGCCGGGGGGGAGGGGGTACTCAGCACAGTATCGCGCGCTGGCGCCCCTGCATCTTCCGGAGCTCCCAGGTCTCCGCCACCACGGCGCCGAGCAAGAACACGATGGCCGTGTAATACACCCAGAGGATGAAGAGTGCGGCCGCTCCCAGGTTGGCATCCCCGCCCCACGCATCCAGGGAGGCAAAGTTCGCCAGGTACAGGGCGTACAGCCGCTTGGCGAGCTCGAAGAGGACGGCGGTAAATGTCGAGGCGAGTAACGCTGTGCTCCACGGCAGCCGGCGCACGGAGGCGTAGCGGTAGGTGATGTAAAAGAGTGACACGGAAAACGTGATGGCGAGCAGCTCGGTCACGACGCGTCCGACGGTAGACACGAAAAACGCCAGCTCGGGAACGCTGGCCGTCCCCCGGGCCTGCAGGATCACGAGCCCGGTCGAGAGCAGGGTATTGGCGAGAAACAGGACGACGGTGCCGATCACCATGACCGTATCGCGCAGCTTTGCCTGGAGCCAGAGCAGGATGAACGCGCGATGGCGGGCGGGCCGCAGCGAGACGTCGAAGATGTCGTTGAGCGCGGTGCGGATGCCGGCGAACAAGCGGGTGCTGAACCACAAGAAAGCAGGCGCGGCGTAGAGCGACAGCTGGCCCCGGTTCAGGCTGATGCCAGTCAACAAGCGCTCCATCACACCGAAAGGCTCACCAGTCCCCGAGGAGTGGGGCGGCAGGAAGCGCTGGAAGAGCAACACGGTGTCGATAGGTGGTCCATGGGTAATCGCCTGGGCCAGATGGGTGAAGCCTATCAGCATGAGCAGGATGAACGGCACCGCGGCAAGCAGCGCGTCGAACGTCAGCGCGCTGGCGAGGAACGGAATGTTGTTTTCGTCAGCCGCCTGGAGGGTGCGGGCGAGGAAACCAGCGGGTGAACGGTACCACCCGCCGGATCGGAACCCGTTCAGGCGAGCGGTTCCTCGTGGTCACCCGGTGAGCGGCGCCGGGCACGGGCGTCTGCCAGTCGCCGTTCGAGCTCTTCCCTGGGCGAGGAGGCCGGTGAGCGGCCAAAGACCTCGCGAGTGTCCCCATCCTCGTCCAGGTCCTCGTCCTCATCGTCCATCAGTCCATCCAGCGTGTCCTTCGCCCCGCCCAGCTGCTGGGTCAGCTCGTCCAGCTTCTCTTCTGTCATCGCCCGTAGCTTCCACAGCTTCCGCTGCAGGTTTCGCCGGGTCTCCTCGCCACTGCTCGGTGCATAGAGCAGCGCGAGCCCGGCGCCGAGCAGCGACCCCCAGAAGAGCCATTTGGCGGAGGTATCTCCGCCTCGTTCGACGTACACGATTTCTTTACCTTGCCTGCCTCGCATGCGGTCCTCCCTATTCCCCGGCGTCGGGGTCGTCGGCCGCCGCAACCAGCACCGGCTTGAGTGCCGCGTGATGCTGCATCGGGGCCTGAATGAACTGGTTGACCTGCTCCTGCGTTCCGTTCACGTTCAACTGCTCGAACAGGAATGCGAAAGTCTTTTCCAGGTCGGTGGCGATGGCGGTCCGCACATCCTCCGGCAGCGACCAGAAGTCCCGCTTGAACGGCCCGATCGCCTTCTTCCGGGCCTTGTAGTAAAACTGTTCCTCAGTATCCCCGTCCTTCCGCTCTCCCGCCGCGTTGTCGTTCAGCCAGCTCCGGACCCGTTCCTTGAGGGCGGCCGGCAGCTTCGGATGATCGAAGACCATGTTCTGAAAATTAGTGGCGAGGTGGATCTCCGCGGTTTCGATCCGGGGGAAGTTTCCGAAGGCGTTGGACGGCAACGTGCTCGCTCCGTGCTGCACTGCTCCGGCAAGGCCGTACTCACCCCGCGCAACATTGGAAAGCGCCGCGAGAGCCTGGAGGTCCAGCTTGACGTCCGCCATGGTCCCGTCGGGGAGCACCACGCCGCCGTGGGATGTGCCGGTCTGCACCGAGATCTTGCTGATGCCCTCGTAGTCGCCCAGTGCGGCAATGCTCTTATTGTAGCCCTGCATGAAGGCGTGCAGCTCCTCCACGGTGCTGTTCTTCATTCCGACTTCGCCGATTTCCGCGCCCACCGATACCGTCACCCCCGCGGGCTCCTGATCCCGGATGAACGCGGTGATCTCTGCGGCATGCTCGTAGTTGAGCCGCTGCTGCTCCTCGAGCGAGGCCTGGGACAAGTCCACCAACGTCGAGGTGTCTACGTCGATGTTGTAGAACCCGGCCCCAACCTCTTCGGCAATCAGCTTCTTGACCTCCCCCACCTCTCCGGCGGGGTCCACCTGATACTTCTTATGGTTCACCTGGCAGTGGTCGCCCTGAATGAAGAGCGGAAGGGTGTAGCCCTCACGCAGCGCCGCCGCGATCATCACCGAGACATATTCGGCCGGTCGCTGCTCGGTATAGGCGATCTCCGACCGGGCGATCTCCAGGATGATGGCTCCCGCCTTGCCCGCGCGAGCGGCTCGGAAAATCGCCCGGGCGGTGTCGTAGGCCATCATCCGGACATTGATCGCGGGGACGGTAAACCCACCGCACTCTCTCCGGCCCCGGGCCAGGTACAGTTCATTAATGGAAGCGGGACGCGCGCCGGTGATCTGGCCCAGCTCCCAGATGAGCCAGCGGGCCGCTTCGCGCTCGTCTGCGGTCCCGAAGACAGCCTGCCAGACCAGCCGGTCGGTCGCTGGAGAGCGGAGCTTGGCCTGGTCCCGCACCTTGATTCCGCCGGGGACGAGCGTCACCCCGCCGCCATAGAGATCGATCACCTGCTGCATTGCATCAGCCATGCACGTCTATCCTCTTGAACGCAGAGCCCATAGGTCTGCCAAAGGTAGGCCTGGAACGGTAGGCCCGCAACGCGTTACGGGCTACACCTCGTCTCCGGTCGATGGCGCCTTCCTCGACTCGGCCTTGTACCCCGAACGCCCCATCGCGGCATAGGTCAGACGCTTACCGAGCTCCACCCCGGGTTGATCGAAGGGATCAATGCCGTACCAGGCGCCGGCATACCCGGTCGCGAGCTGGAAGAACATGATCGCCTCCCCCAGCGTCGCCGGGCTGAGATCGGGAAGGCTCAACGTGCAGCTCATCCGGCCCATCTCGGCCAGGGCCGCGGAGGTTGCCTCGAATTCAGCTCGGAGCAGCTCCCCCAGAGTGTGGCCAGGAAGGTATTCCAGGTCCGGCGGGAGATTCCCTGCGCCCTCCAAAGTCTTTGGCGGGCCGGGAATGGGGAGATCCGCGCCGAGGTGGTCCACAGTCATGAAGGTGATGACCTTGTCGTAGGGGCCTTCCATAAACAGCTGCACCTGACTGTGCTGGTCGGTGGCACCGACCGCACCGACCGGCGTGGGCCCGACATGTACCGGCTTGCCGGTGCGGTCGACCCGTTTGCCGAGGCTCTCGGCCCAGAGCTGCCGGTACCACTCGGCGAACTCGCGAAGCCGGTCGGTATACGGCATCAGGACGTGGATCCGGGCTGCCAGACCGATGTCGGCTGCCCAGTGCAGGGCACCGTAGAGCGCGGGCGGATTCTTCAGGAGATCATCCGATTCGGCCCGATCCACCGCAACCCGTGCGCCGGCCAGCAAGGCCTCTACATCGATTCCGACCAGCGCCGCCGGCAGCAGACCAACGGGGGAAAGCACGCTGAACCGGCCACCCACCTCGGTGGGGACATCCAGGGTAGCAATATGCTCGCGCTGCGCGATGCTGCGCAGGGCGCCCCGCTCCGGGTCGGTCGTGAACACCAGGTGCCGAGACGCCGCGGAGCCGAGTGCCTGCTCCAGCCACTCGCGCACCACGAGGTATTGCGCCATCGTCTCCGCCGTGCCGCCTGACTTGCTGATCACATTGACCAGCACGCGCCGGGGGTCGATTCGCTCCAGGGCGGCAGCAACCGTCGTGGGATCGATGTTCTCCAGGATGGTGAGCCGGGGAAAGAACTCTCGTCCTTCATCGTCCCACTCGTTCCACGCCGGCCGGCGGAGAGCATTCAGGAGGGCCTTGGTTCCCAGGGCCGATCCGCCGATCCCCAGGACCAGCACATGGTCGTACGCCTGCCCAACCCCCTCGGCGAATGCCTGGATCTGACGCACCGTGGCGGCCTGGTCCACCAGTCCATAAAACCCGTATTCGCCCGCCATACGGCGGCGGCGCACGTCCGCCTGAATCGCAGCGAACCGCGTGGCGAGCTCGGGCAGCCGCGCCCGATCGAGACCGTGCTCGCCATCGAGCGTGTCGCGAAACATTCGTCCATAGCGAAGCTTGATCACGCTACCTCCACCGTCAGTCCATCGTGCGCCGGGAAGATCCCTGCCGGAAGCTGCGCCTCCAGCTCCGCGTGCCCGGTCTCGTGCGTCAAGTGCGTGAGATAGGTTCGCCGCGCACCCAGGGCCTTGGCAGTTTCTACCGCCTCGGAGATGCTCAGATGCGTCGGGTGAGGCCGCCACCAGAGGGCGTTGAGCACCAGGACATCGAGCCCGCGCAGCCGGTCGAACGCGGCTTCCGGAATCGCTTTGACATCGGTGATATAGGCCAGGCTCCCGAAGCGGTAGCCGAACACCCGGAGATGCCCGTGCTGAAACGACAGCGGGAGGACCTCGACCCCAGCCATGGTTACCGGCTGGCCAGGCTCGGTGGGATGCAGGCTGAGCCGGGGTTTCGAGGTTCCCTCGTAGGGACGGACCGCATCATCGAAGATGTAGTTGAAGGAGGCACGTACCCGATCCAGAGTTTCGGACGGCCCATAGATCGGCAGCGGCCGGCTCCGGCGAACCGAGAAGATCCGCAGGTCGTCGATCCCGTTGACGTGGTCGGCATGCTCATGGGTGTAGACCACGGCGTCGATTCGGGAGAACCCACCAGCGAGCAGCTGCAGCCGGAGCTCGGGAGGCGTATCGATGAGGATAGTGGATCCCGCGGTCTCGAGGATGGCGCCGGAGCGGGTGCGCTTGTCTCGCGGGTCGGTCGAGCGGCAGACCGCGCAGTCACACCCGATCTGGGGCACGCCGAACGACGTGCCCGTACCGAGGAACGTGAGACGCATGCCCTAAACTGCTTCGACCTTCAAGAGGTTGGTAGTCCCGGGCATGTCGAACGGCACGCCGGCGGTGACAACCAGCCGTTCCCCCGGCTGCGCGAGCTGACGATCGAGGATCTGCTGGCGTGCCACGGCGAGCATGGTGTCGTAGTTGGTCGAATGCTCGGTGAGCGCGGGCGTGACACCCCAGACCAGGGCGAGCTGGCGGAAGGTCTCCGGCTCAGGGGTGCAGGCGAACACCGGGACGGTGGGACGACAGGTGGCCACTTTCCTGGCGGTGAAACCACTGCTGGTGAAGCAGACGATGAGCGGGGCCGATAGCATTTCGGCTGCGGCGCACACGGCGACCGCGATGGCGTCCTCCGTCCTGATCGGTCCTGACTGCGGCGACCGGGAATGGGTAAGCGCGTCGTCTCCTGCCGATCGGCGCCCCAGGGCGACATCGATGGTTGCCCCACGAGACTGCCGCTGGCTCTCCATTTCCCTCGCAATCCGGTCCATGGCCTGCACCGCCTCCAGCGGATACTCGCCCACCGCCGTCTCCGCCGAGAGCATCACGGCGTCGGTTCCATCGAGGATGGCGTTGGCCACGTCCGACGTTTCCGCCCGCGTGGGGCGGGGGGCGTGGACCATCGACTCGAGCATCTGGGTGGCGGTGATCACCGGTTTCCCGTGCAGGCTCGCCTCGCGGATGATCTTCTTCTGGATCAGAGGGACTTCCTCGAACGGCAGCTCCACCCCAAGATCGCCCCGGGCCACCATGATGGCGTCAGAGGCGTCCAGAATTCCGCACAGATTCTTGAGCGCGGTGTCCTTCTCGATCTTGGCGACCAGCTTGAGTCCTCGCGGGACCAGGGCGCGCAGCTGCTCCATGTCCTCGGGCCGGCGCACGAAGGAGAGCGCGATGTAGTCCACGCCCAGAATTACGGCCTGCTTGACGTCCTCGATGTCCTTTTCGGTCAGCGCCGGCGCGCTCACCTCGATGCCGGGCAGGTTCATGCCCTTGTGGGCCTTGAGCTCACCGCCGTAGTGGACCACCGCCTCGACCCGCTCATCGCGCACGGCCCTGACCTCCAGTGCAAGCAGACCGTCGTCGAGCAGAATACGGGCGCCGACCCGCACGTCCTTGGACAGGTCGTCGTAGGTGGTGGGAATCTCTTCGTCCTCGGCGACACTCTCCGGCGCGAACACAACCCGCTGACCCGGCTCGAGCCGTATCGCTGCCTTGAGGTTGCCCACCCGGATGCGGGGACCCTGCAAGTCAAGGAGAATGGCAGCCGCCGTGCGCCGTGAAGCCAGGACGGTTCGAAGCTGGCCGATCCAGCGGGTGCGAATCTCGGGCGTTCCGTGTGACGCATTGATGCGCACAACGTCCACCCCGGCGTCCAGCAGGGCGGTCATCCGCGCCGGTTCTTCCCACGCGGGACCGAGAGTGGCGACGATTTTGGTGCGGCGGATAGCGCTGCGTGACATGGCAGGAGTCTAATGGAGGCGGGTCACGCCCGCATCACTACATCGCCGCCGACGATGGTGAGCGCCGCGTGTCCCCGTTCAAAGGCTGCCCCGTCGCCCTGCTCCACCGCAGGCTCCACCGCCCACGCCACCAGGTCGGCGTCGAACCCAGGTGCGAGCTTTCCACGCCGGTGCCCCACGCCCCCGGCGTGAGCGGCGCCTATCGTGTAAGCTGCAACCGCCTCGAAAAAGCCGATCTTCTCCTCGGGTCTCCAGCCCTGGGGCGGCGCACCATTGAACCCCTTGCGCTCCAGGGCCGCGTGAATGCCAACCCGCGGATCCAGCGTGGCTACCGGTACATCGCTCCCAAATACCATTCGCGCTCCACGCTGGAGCAGCGAGCGGAACGCATAGGCGCCTCGGCCGCGCCCGCCCCAGTGTCGCTCCACCAGCTCGATGTCTGTCAGCAGGTGCGCAGGCTGCATTGAAAGCACGATACCGGCGCCGGGAGCGCGATCGAGGTCCGACGGGTGTACGCACTGGAAGTGCTCGATGCGGTGCGGGATCGACACCCGGGGAACGACGCTCAGCAGATCCAGCGCCCGCCGCACCGCGGCGTCGCCGATGGCGTGGACCGTGCTGGAGATGCCGGCGGCCGCGGCGGCGGTCATGGCGTTACGGACATCCTTCTCACCGGTTATCGGCAGGCCCCGGTCCCGCGTACCAGCATAGGGCTCCAGCATCCAGGCGGTGCGGCTACCGAGGCTGCCATCGAGGAACATCTTCACCCCGCCGAGCCTCAGCCATTCCGACCCCTCACCGCTCCGAGCACCGCCGGCGATGAGGGAGGGAAGGGTGGCCACCGGGGGATGGAAGAGCACCCGCAGTCGCAGCTCGCCGGCGGCGTCCAGCCGGCGGAACGCCTCGAGTACCGCCGTGCTTTCGACCTCATGGATCCCGGTTAAGCCCAGCCGGTGAGCTTCTGCCTGGGCCTCCCGCAGTGCCGTGTCGAGGGATGGTGCCGAAGGCTCGGGCAGATAGGGTGTCACCAGCTCGACCGCGCGCTCGAGCAGCAACCCCGTCGGATCCCCATTGGCGTCCCGCGCAATACGGCCCCCGAACGGGTCGGGTGTGTCCCGGCTGATCCCTGCCGCTGCCAGTGCGGCACTGTTCAGCCACGCGGCGTGTACATCGAGCGAATCGAGGTAGACCGGCCCCTTCTGCGCCGCATCCAGTGCCAGGCGATGAGGAGGGGAAGACCAGCCATTCGCATCCCAGCCTTGCCCGATGATCCAGCCCTCGAGCGGCCGGGCCGCAGCGACTCGGGCAATCACTTCCTCCCGCGTCAGCGAACCACTCAGCTCAACTCGCCGGCGGTTCAGGGCCCACATCCCCAGGTGGGTATGTCCATCCACCAGACCCGGCGTTACCAGGGCATCGGGAAGCTCCAGCCGCGGGATACCGCGCGGAGCGGCCCGTTCGATTTCGGCGGCCGGTCCGACACCCCGGATCCGTCCGCTCTCCCACCAGAGGCTCTCGCCCTCGACTCCCGGCATCATGGTGAGAATCCGGCGGGCCCGAAGGAGCCCGCTCCCCTGCATCCGCGCATCAGGCATGGCGGAAGATAGGGGGAGAGGGCGGGCGTGGAATCTTTGGGTGAAAACAGGGCGGGGCCAGGCCGACCAGGGCTGTTTCCACATGTGGAAAAGCCCGGGAAGTGCATATCTTATTTGCCGGTAAAACGTGATAAATCGCTTTATGGAGACAGCATAACTTGCTTTAATCCTTCGTTGTATTCCAAGGCCCTCGAATGAGTTACCAGCTAGTTGAGAATGCAGCTACGAGGAAGGCGACAGTGTCGCTTGTGGCGAAGTAATTATGCAGACGGGCGAATTATGAACATCATCGACATGCCAATATTAGCACCGAGCCGTTCCCCACGAATCCCGGTGGAAAACAGGCATCGGGGAACCGAGAAAATTCGGGAAAAGTTCAGAAGTGAAGACGGGAAAGGGAAACGTGAGCGGGTACGGGAGTACGTGGGCGGGAGTCCTGGCGTCAGCATGAGACGCCGGAAATTCGAAGTTAGGCAAGAGATGGAGGTGAGAAAGCAGGTGAACGGTAACGAGAAATAAGAGGAGGGGCAGGCATGAGCGGTCAGCGGAACTGCAGGCTCGCGCCTGGCGACCGCAAAGCTCAGCGAGAAAAGCGCAGCTCGCCTCCCCCGCCCAGGTAAAGCGGCCCGACAAAGCGAATGGGCGAAGCCTTGAGCGCCTTGGCCAGATCGTCCTTGCCTTCGACGCTCAGCATGCCTACCAGGGCCCGGCTCCATTCGGGCCTGAGCGTCGCCTGGATCCGCCAGACCGTGCCGCTGGTCCCCTTCCCCAGCCAGGACTCCTGGATCGGCTGCTCGACCCTGGTGCTGTCGCCCACGGGCCGTCCGTTCCACGTCAGCTTTGTGCTCCCGATTCTCACTTCGTACAGGTCGTTGTCGCTGCCCGGCACCTTCGACACCGACGACTGGGCCTCGCTCAGCTTGACCTTGGCGTTGGCGGCGGCCTGGGACAGTCCCCCTCCCACGCCGACGAAGTCCACCAGGATGTCTCGCCGGGCCCCGCTTCCCTGCTCCGTTGCGGCGATGGCCCATACGCCGATCATTGGCCGCCTGCGAGGGCCCTTTCCGCCGAAGCGCCGGCCGCCCACGGTGACCGCGTCACTATAGAAGAGACAGAGCGAGGAGGGAATCCAGCTGGCAAACTCGGCTTGTCCCTCGATCGCACTGCGAAGAGCGGAATGCAGGCTCTCGTCCTGGCCGGCCGGCAAAAGGCGCACCTTTTCATAGAGGCCTCGCCGGGCGATGCTGGGCTCAACGAGAAAGCGCACGCACTGGCCGGGGCTGATGCCCTCCAGGGTCCACACCCGCCCGGCCCGGCCGTCGGATCGCTCCTGGGCCACGAGGGGCCCCGCGCAGCAGCCCAGGGCCGCCGCGAGGCCCAGCGTCACCCGGACCTCCGCCAGTCTGGGGAACACTGGTGTCAGCTGCCGCGAACGGTCTTGACGGCGTCGCGCAGCTCGGTATAGGCCTGCGGATCGAGCGCGTTGAACTTCATGTTTCGATACCTGACCCGCCCATCGGGGCCGATCACATACACGGTGCGGCGGTTATAGCCGCCGGAGTCCTTACTGGCGTACTGCTTCGAGACCCGCTGCTCGGGGTCGCTCAGGAGGCGGAACGGCAGCTTGAGGCTGGCGGCAAAGCGGCTATGGGTCGTGACGGAGTCGGTGCTGATCCCGACGACGGTGACGTCGGGCCCGAAGAGGCTGTCATACTGCTCGGCGAATGTCTGAAGCTGAGCAGTGCATCCCTTGGTGAAATCCCGAGGATAGAACGCAACCACCACGGTCCTGCCCCGGTCGCTGGCCAGCTGATAGGGTGACTCGATGGGACCGACGCCTTCCTGGTTGGCCCAGGGAAGCGAGAAATCCGGAGCGCGCTTGCCCACGTCCGGCCCGCCCATGAGCACGACCGTGACCTTCCCGGCGGTGTCCTTCTGCGCCAAGAGCAGAGGCACGCCGGCGAACATCAGCAGGCCGATGGCGAGTCCTGTTATGCGTACACGCATGTCGTTCCTGTTCGGTTGGAGAATCAGTTCTGGGTGATGCGGCGAAGGGCGCCGTCGAGATCCTGGGCGCCGCCACTCCCCGTGTAGGCGATTTTTCCTGACCGGTCCACGATGACCACATAGGAGGTCGCCGGCGCCTGGTACGCCCGGGTGCTGGTCCCCTCTTCATCGTAGAGGGTTCTGAACGGAGGCTGATTCTTTTCCAGGTACCGCCGCACACGGTCGCGGGACTGGTTGACGGTGACGTTGACTCCAAAGAACTCGACTCGGTCTCCGTAGGCCGCCTTGGCGGCGCGCACCCGCGGCAGGAGCTCCTCGCAAAGTTCGCACCATGTCGCCCAGAACTCGAGGAAAACCGGCTTCTTCCCGATGTACTGGCCCAAATCCACGGCCTTGCCGTCCAGATCTCGAACCGTGACCACTGGGGCTTTGGCCCCGAGCGCGATCCCCGACTCCTGGGCTCGTAACGGAGAAGTTCCGTGCACTGCGCCCAGGAGTAGCGCCACTAACAATCTTCCTCTCATAGTACGCTTCCCATTCTGACGAAGTAGTACTCGGCCATTGCCAGCAGGATCACTCCCCCCGCTCGCTTGATCCAGAGGGTCCATCTCCCGGCCCGCGGGAGCGCGGCCACCGTGCCGCTGAACAGGCCCACGGCCACCAGGAGCGCCGTGAGGCCGATCGAGAAGACAAACAGATACAGGAAGCCTAGCAGGGCGCTCCCCGTCGTGCTCACGAAGGTCAGGACCGCGGCGAAGGCTGGTGCGCCGCAGGGCGCCGCGACCAGCCCTGAGGTGGCCCCGAGAGCAAAGACGCCCGCCACGAGTCCCCTGCCAGCCGGCCGGCCCATGCCGCGAGACGGGCCGGAGCATTCACGGTAAAGACGTCCAGGAGCGACAAACCGAAGACCAGGAGCAGATTGCCCATGAAAAACAGGGCCCAGGGACTGGAGCTTACCGAGCCGAACAGCGTGCCTGAGAGGCCCGCGAGCAGACCGAGGAGAAGCGTACACCAGCGCCAGGCCCAGGACGTAGACGCCGGTCAGGAGCAGCGTGCGCCCCCGCGAGCGCTGAGCCGATCCTACCCCACCGAGTATCCCGGCAGTGATCGGAATCATGGGGTAGACGCAGGGTGTCAGGCTGGTGGCGAGTCCGGCACCAAACAGGACGACCAGGGCGAGGAGCGGCTGGTCCCGCAGCGTGGTCTCGAGTCCGGAACCCAGCGCCAGCAGGAGCACGAATCTCAGGACCGGTCAGCTGACTCGACGGCCCCAAACCGGGAGGCCACGTAGTCGTCGAGTATTCCGAGGAACTCGGCGACAATGTCTTCGCCCCGCAGGGTCACCAGCAGCCGGCCGTCCACGTATACCGGGGCCTTGGGGTCCTCGGCCGTACCGGGGAGCGAGATCCCGATATCGGCATGCTTCGATTCTCCCGGGCCGTTCACCACGCACCCCATGACCGCAACTTTCATCTCCTCGACGCCGGGCCGCTCGCTACGCCACACCGGCATCTTCTGGCGGAGATAGTCCTGAATCTCCTGGGCCATCTGTTGAAAGAAGGTGCTGGTAGTGCGACCACAGCCGGGGCAGCTGGTCACCTGCGGCGTGAAGCTCCGGAGACCCAGTGACTGAAGCACCTGCTGCGCGACTCTCACCTCCTCGGTGCGATCACCGCCCGGGGCCGGAGTGAGCGAAACCCTGATCGTGTCACCGATGCCCTCCTGCAGCAGGATGCTGAGACCCGCGGTGCTGGCGATAATGCCCTTGCTGCCCAGGCCTGCTTCGGTGAGACCCAGGTGAAGTGGATAGTCGCAGCGGGCAGCCAGAAGGCGATAGACTTCGACCAGGTCTTGCACTCCCGACACCTTGGCGCTGAGCACGATCTGGTCATGGGCCATCCCGGTGGCCTCCGCCAGCGACGCGGACTGCAGGGCGCTCTCGACCATTGCCTCCCTGACCACATCGCGGGCGTCCCGAGGGACAGACCGCCGTGCGTTGGCGTCCATCAGCTGGGTGAGAAGGCTCTGATCGAGAGAACCCCAGTTGACCCCGATCCGCACCGGCTTGTCGTGAGCCAGCGCCACCTCGATGATGGCGCGGAAGTTCTCGTCGTGACGCCTACCGCCGACATTCCCGGGATTGATGCGGTATTTCGCCAGGGCACGGGCGCAGTCGGGATACCTGGTCAACAACAGGTGGCCGTTGTAGTGGAAATCACCGATGATCGGAACTGCGAGCCCCAGGCGATCCAGTCCCTCGACAATGGCGGGGACCGCGGCCGCCGATGGCTCATTGTTGACCGTCACCCGAACCAGCTCGCTGCCGGCGCGCGCGAGCTCGGCGGCCTGTTGGACCGTGGCCGACACGTCGGCCGTGTCGGTGTTGGTCATCGACTGGACGACGATCGGATGATCGGCCCCGACCCGAACGCCACCGATAGTGGCGGTAACGGTCCGACGGCGAATCGCAGATGGCATGGCAGGAATATAACGGCAACAGTCGCTGGCAGTCGTTAGATTCGTGCATGCCAGACGAGCCCCGGCCAGCACCGACGCGCGCCGCCATCACGGCGGTCGCGGCGTACGTCCCGGCCCGCATTGTGACCAACGCCGAACTGGCCAGCCGGCTCGACTCCTCGGATGAATGGATCGTCACCCGCACCGGCATCCGGGAACGTCGGGTGGGTGCTCCGGGCGAGACTACGTCGAAGATGGGTGCCGAGGCCGTGCGGCGGTTGATGGCCAAGCGCGGGCTCGGTCCGGACGATGTCGACGCGATTCTCGTCGCGACCGTCACCCCGGACATGCTCTTCCCCGCCACCGCCTGCCTGATTCAGGATCAGCTCGGGCTCCGCGGCACCTGGGGCTTCGATCTCTCCGCCGCGTGTTCCGGCTTCCTCTACGCACTGACCACCGGCGCCCAGCTCGTTGCCAGCGGCGCGCATGAACGTGTGGTCGTCGTCGGTGCCGATCTCATGAGCTCGATCATCGATCCGCTGGACCGGACCACTGCGGTGCTCTTCGGCGATGGCGCCGGCGCCGCGCTCCTGGAACGAGCCGAGCCGGGCTATGGCGTCCTGGACTTCTATCATCGGGTCGATGGGAGCGGGCGGGACGATCTGATGATGCCCGCCGGCGGAAGCCTCCTGCCCCCAAGCATCGCCACCGTCAATGCGCGGCAGCACTTTCTGAAGCAGAACGGC
The DNA here is from genome assembly GCA_963742755.1 of uncultured Gemmatimonadales bacterium. GTDB lineage: Bacteria > Gemmatimonadota > Gemmatimonadetes > Gemmatimonadales > GWC2-71-9 > CAVVWJ01. Next base: position 180,919 of record CAVUMU010000003.1, on the reverse strand, counting down.
CGCGCGGTGTTCAAGTTCGCCGTAACGACGATGGTAGAGAGCGTCCAGATTCTGCTCCAGCGAAACGATCTCACCCCCGCCGACATCGCCATGGTGGTTCCCCACCAAGCCAATCAGCGCATTCTGGACGCCACTGCCGAACGGCTCGGCGTCCCCCATGAGCGGGTGGCATCGGTGCTGGCCCGTTACGGCAACACTACTGGTGCGACGCTGCCGCTCGCCTTGGACGGCATGCTGAGCGAGGGGAGAATCAAGCGGGGCGACCTGGTGGTATTTACCGCGGTAGGAGCTGGCTTTACGTCCGGGGCTACGCTGGTGCGGTGGTCTTGACCTACGCCCTGGAGAATTCCGCCGCCGTAATCGCCGAGAGATCGGATTCGCTCAGCTGGAGCTCCGCTGCGCCGATGCTATCGAGCGCGTGCTCGATGGTCCGCGCGCTGGGAATGACGAGCACCGCTGGTGAACGCGCCAGCACCCACGCGAGAACCAGCGCATGGGGAGTCACACCCAGGCGGGCGGCCATCGGCTGAAGCACCGGGTGAGCCGGCAGCTTGTGGTTGAGCCGCCCTCCTCCGGTCGGGCTGTATGCCAGGAAGCCCATCCCCCGCTCGGCACAATACTCCACCACCCCCTCGGCAAGTGCCTCCCGAAAGAATGGGTTCAGGCGGTTCTGCACGCTGGCGATCGGAGCCACGGCCTCGGCCTCACGGATCTGCGGCACTGACACATTGGAGAGCCCGATCGAACGGATCTTGCCCCCGCGCTGGAGCTCGGCCAGCGCGCCCACACTCTCCGCCAGAGGAACCTTGGGGTCCGGGGCATGCAGCTGGTAGAGATCGATCCGCTCGACCCCCAGGGCCGCGAGGGATCGCTCGCAGGCGGCTCTGAGGTGCGTCGGGCTGCCGTCGGTCTCCCAGCGGCCCGCGGGTCTGGTGACCCCGCCCTTGGTCGCCACGATGACCTTGTCACGGTCGCCCTTCCAGCCTTGGAGCGCCCGCGCGATCAGCCGCTCATTGTGGCCGATATCATGGTGGTCGAGGCAGTAGACGTCGGCGGTGTCGATCAGGGTGACGCCGGCATCCAGCGCGGCCTGGATGACTCGAATCCCCTGGGTCTCCGGAGGGCGATCCTGGATGGAAAGGTGCATCCCGCCGTAGCCCACCGCGGATACCTGCGGTGCATCGAGGCCGAAGCTCCGGCGGGAAATTATTCGGGTGGAAGGAAGGGTCACGCGAGGCCCAGCTGCTTGGTGAGCCGCTGCCAATCCGCAGGGGGGATGATACCCTCGTTCATGAGCGGGGTCAGGGTGGCCATGATTTCGGCGCGACTGCCATCGATGCGCCGGTCGCGCAGCTCGCCGATCATGCGGGCGAAGCGATGCTCGTATTCATCGGCGGCGAGTGTGCCGTCCTTCCGCTGACTGCCCAACTTTCTGAGCTCCTCCGCAACGCGCGCGGGCGTGATGGGCTTGAGAGCGCCTTCCTTCTTGTCAGCCGACATGTCATTCCTCTCCGAGGCCGTGAACAGATGAACACCGGTGACCTGCATTATCGCTGGGCGCGGCGCACCGCGTCCAGAGTCTGCGTGGGATCCGCCCCGGACCAGGTGACATCCGCGGTGGGCCCGTAGGTCGGCGGTACCCGGGCATTGAGCAGCCGAAGGCAATCGCCCACCTGGGCTCGATGGTGTGCCGTATGAAGCACGCTGGCCCAGGTACTTCGTGCCGGGCGATGAATTCACCCGCGAAATGCATTGGCTGTTGCCCCCCGTGACTCAGTTACCGCCAGTCGGGCGAGTAGGCGGCGCCGTGAGGAAGATCGTTGCGGGGAACCGCAGGATATTGTTGGTCTCGCTGGACTCCCGAACCCTTCCCGTCACATCGAGGATGGAGCCGATGTAGTAGAGACCAGGCGGCGTCGCGGCCCGAAGCTTCTTATGCCGCAGGTACTGATCTTCGCCGCCCGGCGAAAGATCCCTCGGCGCCGAGAAATGGTCCACCTGAATGTCCGCCGAATCAATCGCCGGATCGGTGGAGAGCATCACCCGGATTATCCATCCGGCCTCAACCACGCGGTTGCCGCTGTTTCGCACCTCCACCAGCATCTCCAGGATCGAGTCCACCCGGACCTGCTCCGGCACCAGGATTGGGCCGGCAGAGAGGTCGGCAGACAGGTCGGTCGAAGGATCCTCAACGGGATCGCCGCGTCCCTGGGGCCCCTCCCCACCCGCGACGCAGCTCAACAGGAGGCTCGAGAGCAGGAGCGCACGTCTCCGGTTGAGTTGGTGGGGCAGGTGGGCGGAGGCGGCGGTCGCGCGCCGGAGCATGAGGCGGGTCATTGGCGTCCCTGCAATCTGGGGTCTAGGCTGGGGCGCGCAAGCAGACAACCGGGCTCGCCGGCCGGCACGGCGTCGATCCTTCGAGCTGATCGCGGAGGAGTTGGGGCTGATCGCACCGGCCTCGGTGCGGCTGCCCTGCTTCCTGAGGTCAGCCCAACTCCTTCGCGTCCACGTTCCGGTCAATCACCACGGTGGGAGCGGCGGGCGTCTGATCCACTCCCGGCGCTGGCTCCTTGGCACCCCCCTCCTCATCGGCACGCTTCTCCTCGCCGATCCCGCTCAGGGTTTCATCTCTGATCCAACCGTGCGCCGCTGCGTGACGCGCGACCGCGAGGGTGTCGTCGGCCAGCACCAGCGTTGAGCCGGCTCGGGAGACGCTTTCCGCCAGCTCTCGAATGGCGGGCGAGCCTCCCGGATCTTGCCGCACGCTCCGGATGTATGCCGCCAGGATCCGGCCCGGATGGGTGGCAATGATGTCGGCGTATATCTCGGGATCTTCCTGGCCGCTGTCACCCACGAGAATGAATGGGAGTGACGGGTAGGCGGCCAGGATCTCGCGAATCACACCGGTCTTGTAGGCGGCGTTCCGAAGCACGGAGGGACCGAGATCCCAGTCCCGGAGCAGGAGCGGGCCAGCGGGGATCTGCTGCGCCTCCAGGAACCCCTCGATGACATCATAGAGGTTCCAGGGGCTGCTCGACACGTAGAAGATGGGATTCCCTGCCCCACCGGTACGCCCTTCCCGGAGCGCACGATAGAAGGCCGCCACGCCGGGAAATGGCAGCCGGGTGCGCGCGTTCTCGAACAGCACCATGCTCGCCGCCCGGATGAAATCGGTGACGTGGGACTGTAGCACGGTGTCGTCCATGTCGCTGATGACACCATATGCCACGGACGCCGGAAGAGTCAGGTAGAGCGCCTTGCCGGTGCTGGAAACGCCACCGGCGGAGTCATGGAGCTGGAGCGGAATCGATCCCCACCCGGGCTCGGGCGGGGCGTCCAGGGCCACCCAGTGGCGGATGAACCCCTCGTCATCGGCGATCAGCTCGCGGTCGCCGCCAGGCAGGCGGACCCGCACTCTCGCGAACGGCAGCGGGTCGCTCTCCAACCGCTTGAGCATGGCGACGAGATTGCGAAGCCTGGAATGGGAAGGGTCAGGCTCGGGCAACCCTTCGTTCTGCAGGACGCGGGCAAGGAGAAGAACGCGGTTGTCGGCCGCATACCCGCGGTATCCAACGATGTGATACGGGTCCCGATCTACGAGGCGTTCCAGCGCATTGGCGCCCCGCCGGATCCGTGATCCCAGCGACGTGGCTAGCCCGCGCAGCTCGGCCCGCCAGCCAGTCATGACGTGCCTTCCATCATCATCCAGCCTTGTCAGGTATTACGTGGCTTGGGCCTGGGCCAGTTCGCGAACACACACCAACGCCCGCGGACCTTTCGGCCTGCGGGCGCTGTCGTGTGCTCTTATTCAGCTATCTCCGGATGACCACGATCACCCGCACTCGCTGAAGCCGCACACGTGGCACTTCATGCAGCCCTCGGCGAACTCCAGCTGCGAGCCGCAGTCGGGACAGGCTCCGGACAGCGTCTGCTGCATGCCGCCCAGGACCATCTGCTCCCCGCTGTCGCCGGTGTGGCCGGGCTGCGCCACCATGGGAGCCACCTCGGTCTGGCCGGCAATCCCCTGGGGGTCACCACGACCCCCTTGGGGGAGCAGCTCCTGCTGGATCCCCTGCTTCTCCTGCATCCAGCGCTCGATCGCGATGCCGACCGCATCAGGCACCGACAAGATCTTGTTGGGTCCCAGCCCGATGACCCGGTCGGAGCTGATCCCGCGCAGCTGGCGGTAGATCTCCTTGATCGGTATTCCCGAGCGGAGCGCCAGACTGATGAGACGGCCCAGCGACTCCACATCGGCCATCAGTGCGCCACCCGCCTTACCGAGAGTCATGAAGACCTCGAATGGCTGACCCCGGTCATCCTCGGTGATGGTGACGTATAGCGTGCCGAGCGGCGTCTCCACCCGCCGGGTGGAACCGCGCAGGACTTCCGGACGGGAACGCTTCTGCCGCCGCTGCAGGTTTTCCGACTCGAGCTCATGAACAATCCGCTGCAAGCGCTCGTTTTCCGTCCGAAGCTCGGCGATCTCGCCGTGCAGGTCCGCGGTTGCCGCCACCCTCTCCTTACCGCCGTGCCCTTCCTGCACCTTCTTCGCGGTTGATCCGGTGGAGAGCACCTGCATTTCACGGCTCCCGTCCCGATAGACGGTGACGCCTTTGCAGTTGAGCCGGTACGCCAGGCGATAGATCTCCTCGACGTATTCCTCGGTGGCGTCGTGGGCGAAGTTGCAGGTCTTGGAGATAGCGCTGTCGTTGTACTCCTGGAACGCGGCCTGCATCCGGATGTGCCACTCGGGCTTGATGCCATTGGCGGTGACGAAGACCCGTTGCCACTTGGCCGGCACCTCGGGGAAGTCGATGTGCCCGGTCTCGGCGATCTTCCGCATCAGCTCCTCGGAATACCAGCCCTCCGCCTTGGCGATGTCGATGAAGTCCTCGTTCACGTCGGGCATCAGCGAGCCGGCCTGGTTCCGCATGAACGCCACGGCGAAGAGCGGCTCGATGCCGGAGCTGCACCCGGCGATGATCGAGATGGTGCCGGTCGGGGCCACGGTGGTGACGTTGCAGTTGCGCAGCCGCCGCATGGGCCGGATTCGCTCGCCGTTGGCGTCCCGGGCCGCGGTCTCGTCCGGGCCCCAGATGCTCCGCTCCCACTCGGGAAAGACCCCCCGCTCCGCCGCCAGCCGCTCCGATTCGATCTTGGCCTCTTCATCCACGAACTGCTGGATCTTCCGGCCGAGCGCCACGCCCTCCTCGGAATCGTAGGGTACCCCGAGCTTCACGAAGACGTCGGCCAGACCCATGACGCCGAGTCCGATGCGGCGGATCCGCTGGGCCAGATCGGTGATCTCCGGCAGCGGGTACTGGTTCGCGTCGATGACGTTCTCGAGGAAGTGGGTCGAGAGATATACTACGCGCCGCAGATCATCCCAGTCAATTTCCTTCCCCACCTTCCCGTCTTTCCCGACTTTCCTGTCATCCTTCACGAACGCACCAAGATTGATCGAGCCGAGGTTGCAGACGTCATACGGCAGCAGCGGTTGCTCCCCGCAGGGATTGGTCGCTTCGTACTCGCCGAGCTGCGGCACCGGGTTGTAGTGGTTCGCCTTGTCCACGAAGAACACGCCCGGCTCGCCCGTCTTCCACGCGCCATGGATAATGCGCTCCCAGACCTCCCGGGCGTGGAGCTGTCCGGTCACCTGCCGGGTCTTGGGATGGAGCAGGTCGTACATGCTGTTGCTCTCGACCGCCGCCATGAACGCGTCCGTCACCGCCACCGAGATGTTGAAGTTGGTGACCTTGGTCGTGTCGTCCTTGCAGGTGATGAACTCCATGATGTCGGGATGGTCGACCCGGAGGATGCCCATGTTGGCTCCCCGCCGGGTCCCGCCCTGCTTGACTACGTCGGTGGACGCGTCGAACAGCGTCATGAAGGACACCGGGCCCGAGGCCACACCCATGGTCGAGCGGACGATGTCGTTCTTGGGCCGGAGCCGGGAGAAGCTGAAGCCGGTGCCGCCACCCGACTGGTGCACCAGGGCCATGGCACGCAGGGTGTCGTAGATGCCGCTCTTGCCGTTGGAGAGCGCGTCGTCGACCGGGAGGACGAAGCAGGCAGACAGCTGGCCCAGCGGACGGCCCGCGTTCATCAGCGTGGGCGAGTTCGGCACGAAGAGCCGGTTGGCCATCAGCCCGAAGAAATCCTGGGTCACCTGGTCTACGGAGGGATCCGTGGCGCCGTAGCGGCGATCCGCCTCTGCGATGGTGCGGGCCACCCGCTGGAACAGATCGCGCGGACTCTCGACCGGCACACCGGCGTCGTCCTTGATCAGATAACGCTTCTCGAGGACGGTGGTGGCATTGGGCGACAGCCGAACGGCGTCCCGTGGGGTGGACGATTTCATAGAACTCCCCGCTTAGAAAGGTATTGATCTCAGAGGGTGGAACGCATGCTCAGCACCAGCGACCGCCCCTGCACCGACCCTGCCCGTCGTCGCTTCCAACCGAAACGGAAGGCCAAGCTAGGCCTGTTACGCCACCGAGACAATACCATGAAAAACAGCCGAAACCACGTTCAATCCCGCTTCCCACATCACAAATATAGCCGGGGGTACAATGTGGAAGAAGTGGATTGCTGCGGATAAGTCGGAAAGGGCGGGCAGGACGGGAACGCGGGTTGGACGGCGTTCTGCGGTGGGAGTCTCCCCCAGGTCATCGCTCCTCCCCGCCTTTGCCCTCGTTCCCGCCCTTTCCGTAGAGTGGATAGCGTCCCTCGCGATGGGCACGAGCCTCTTTGACATAATGGGTCCACGTAGCCGCAGCCCTCCTGGCCAGGGCGGGGTCCACCGGCCGCACGATCCGACCGGGCACGCCCATGACCAGCGAGCCCGGGGGCACCTGCATGCCCTCCGGCACCACCGCGCCGGCCGCAACGACGCTACCGGGGCCGATCCTGACCCCGTTGAGCAGGACGCTGCCCATTGCAATCAGGCAATCGTCCTCCACGATGCAGCCGTGGAGGATCACTCGGTGGCCCACACCGACCCGCTTGCCCACGGAGCAGGGCACGCCGGCGTCGACGTGCACGATGGTGCCGTCCTGAATGTTCGATTGAGCGCCGATGACAATTGGGGCCATGTCGCCGCGGAGCACCGCGCAGTACCAGACGCTCGCCTCCTCACCCAGGGTCACGTCACCCATGACGGCGGCGGTACTGGCAACGAATGCAGTAGGATGAATCGAGGCGGGGCTCATGCCAGGCCCTTACTGCTCTTGTGCCGGCGGGAAAAGCATCTGGGTCCAGGCCTCGACCGGCGCCCCATCCTTCAAGGCCGGATGCCAGGTGACGGTCCACACAAAGTTGCGAACCTCACGTTCATAGGCAGGATCGTCGGACGGCCGGAGCCGCCTGATGTCCACCGTGCGGCCCTCGGTCGAGACCTTGACCCAGAGCAGCGACGGCCGGGGCGTGGGCTGCGCATCGAGGGGAACCGTCACGAACGGCGGATTCACCGGCTTGGGCCGCTCGTCGAAGCAGGAGCCGTCCGCATTGTACCCCAGGCCGGGAATACACTTACCATCGTTCCGCGCCTGCCGCCGTGTGGCGGGCGCCGGGGCGCCAAGCTGGGTGAGTTGAGGAGCGAGCTCCTGGACCTGGCCGGGGCGGATCACGATCGTGTCGGAATAGAAGTTGTACCGCGGAGCGGAAATGGCGAGCGCATGGGGTCCCGGGGCCAGGCGGGTCAACGCCTGACTGATGGGCTTCTCGTCGATCATGACCGTCGAGCCGCGCGGCAGTCCGCTGAGTCGAATGCCGCCGCTGTCGACTGGCCCGGTGACGTCGCTGGACCCGGCGGCTTCGGCCGGCGGCGTCAGCGCCGGCGGGGACGAATCCCGGGCAACCGGTAGGGTCACCGCCGGCGCAGGTGCCGAGTCTCCGGAAACAGGTGGGGCCTGCGCCGCCGGAGTGCTGGGAGGAGGAGCCGAATCAACCCGGAGCACCGAGTCCGCCGGCGAGTCTAGCGCCCCCGGCGCGAATCCTCGCATCGTGTAGTAGTAGAAGGCCCCCCCACCTCCAGCCAGCACCGCAAGCAGCACCCAGAGCCACGCCCATGATGATGCACCGGGGCGCATGGCCACGGACCGGTCCGCCACGCGGCGAGGTACCTCGCGCCGCTCCAGCGGGGTGAGCCGCCGGTTTACCAGCGGCGAATCCAGCGGCGCTGTCGGCTGGCTCACGATCGGGGGCAGACCAGTCCCATCGGTTCCGGCTCCACCGACGCCCGCCACCGCCGCGGCACTGCCCACGAACGTGGCCGCGGAGGAGCGCACCGCGCCGGGTGCCGCGATCGGCTGTCCCCGGAAGGAGGCCACCAGCTCCTCGCAGCTCTGGAACCGGTCGAACGGATCCTTCATCAGCATTCGCTTGATGACCTCGAAGATCCGCCGCTCGTCCGCCGTCACCAGGCTGGGCATGGGAATCGGCTCGGTGATGTGCTTGTAGCCGATGGAGAAGCTGTCCTCGCCATCATAGGGCACGGTGCCGGTCAGGCACTGGTACGCCACCACACCGAGACTGTAGATGTCGCTCCGGCCGTCGATGGCCTGGGCCCGCGCCTGCTCCGGGCTCATGTAGTGAGGTGTCCCGATGGACATCCCCGTCCCGGTGAGCTTCTGTCCTGAAGCCGCCTTGGCGATCCCGAAGTCCGTCAGCACGCTCTGCCCGTGCTCGTCGAACATGATGTTGTCGGGCTTGATGTCGCGGTGGACGATGCCCCGCTGGGCGGCGTAGCCCAGCGCGCCGCCCGCCTCGGACAGCAGGCGCCGGATCTCCGGCGGGGTGAGCTTCTTTCGCGAGCCGAGCACGCTGGAGAGGGACCCGCCGCGCAGGAACTTCATGACGAAGTAGATCACCCGGCCGGAGCGGCCGACGCGGTAGATCGAAATGATGTTGGGATGCTCGAGCTGTGCCGCGGTGCGGGCCTCACGCTGAAAGCGTTCCACGAACTCGGTATCGAAAGCGAGGGAAAACGGCAGGACCTTGACCGCCACCTCCCGCTCCAGCTGCCGGTCCTTGGCGCGGTACACCATCGCCATTCCGCCCCGGCCCAGCTCCTCGATGATCTCGTATTCGGCCGCGAGCGACTCGCGCACGAGGTCGAGCTCCTGCAGCACGCCGGTCGCAATGGCGTGCACCGGTGTGGTCGCCATAAGGTCGAGACCACAGGAGGGGCAGAACTTCGATTTTCCGGTGATTTCGCTTCCACATCGGGAGCAGAACATGGGGGCAACCTACGTCGGCGCCCAATCGAGTTCAAGCCGAGTGCATGGCGTATCGCGAGAGGAGGTTGCGATAAGCGGGTGGGCGGGGAGGCCGGTAGGCGGGCGGGAAAAGCCGGCTGTAAGTCGTGACAGGCCAATGTTCAGAGGGGAATTTTATCGTCTTACCCGCGTACCAACTTACCCGCCTCGATTGGCACGTCCCCTGCAGCGATTCCCCGTGACCCAACCCGCGTCATCCACTCTGGAGAGCCTGTGGTACCGTATCACACGATCGCTTTCAGCCAGCAGAAACTCAGGGCCGCCCTCAGGCGGGCTGCCGGCCAAGACCCAGCTTTCACCTATGGGTTCGTGGTTCACTCCCGGCGCCACCACGAGCGTCCGACCCTGGGCCTGATCACCCTGCATGGCGAGAGCCTGGCATTCAACGAGCGGCTGCTGAGCTCCCTCGAGGGGATGCCCCTCTGGTTGTTCGGGCACGCGCGCATCACGCTCGTGCCGGGTGTCTCCATCTCCCCGGGCGAAGGGGGCCGCACCAAGCCGGCCGATCGGCCGCTCGCTTCGATGCTGATGCACATCGCCACGTTTGACACCAGCACGGGCGTCACCCAGCACCTGGTACAGGTGGAGGCGGTGGTGAAAGCCGAGAGTCTGGTGCAGCCGCTCCTGATCCTCGCGCCCACCAGACCCTCCGCGTGGCCGTTGTAGAAAGCGGCAAACCACGCCGTGAGCGGGGAAGAAAGAGCGTGAGGGGGAACTCACAAACGAATGACCCTCCGAGCCTTGACGCCGGAGGGTCTTCTCCTGTAGAGCACCCGCTTACGCTGTTCTTGCCCGCTCCCGCTTTTTCTTCCCCCTCAGGTCAGGATCGCTTCTCTTCGTCAACGACCTGGAACTCCCGGCTTCGGATGTCCTTCCGTCCGTCGGCATCTACGACCAGCAGCTCCAACACGTAGTGGCCGGGCTTGAGCCGGTCGAGCTTGAGGCTCCGGTGCGTCGTGACTGCGGCCGTGGTGGCCTGTTGCTCGAACTTGAGCTTGATCGCCGCCGAACCACCCCCGAAAATCTTCTTGAAGACGCCTCCGCCGCCACCCCGCTTCTTGACCGCCAGCTCGACGGTATAGGGCGCCGGCCGCAGTCCCTCGATCTCATAATACAGCTCCATCTCTTCGCCCCGTTTGTAGGTGCGCAGCGGATTGAACAGCACGGTGTCATCCGGCGTGCGCCGCCAGCCGAGATTGGCGGTACGGGACCCGAGCACGAGATCGCTCAGGCTCAGTGCGGTCGCGCTGATCGGTCCCACCCGGACGCTGTCGCGCGGGAGAGTTGTCCCCGCATCGTCGCCCTGCTGGATGGCAAGGCGATACCGCAGGGCGCCGGATGGCACCGGGGCGGCCACTCGGCCCACCAGGTGCTCGTTGGGCGGAACCCGCTCGGGAGCGACGAAGTGCCGGGTGGTATCGAGCGAGGCCACGACCCTGTCTTTCTCGTCCATGGCCACGAAGCGCAGCCGCACACTGTACAGGAACCCGCGGGTAACGGTGACCGGCTCGAGGCTGGACCCCGCGATAGCGTAGGCGATTTGAACCTGGTGCCCCGTCGAATCCCGCCCAACGGCGAGCACTTCCGAAGTGGCCTTGAGCTCATTGGGGAACCGTAGCTCGTAGCTGTCGCTCGTCGTCCCTACCGCAATGCTCTCCTGCCCTGCCCGCCGTTCCTGGTTCTGATAACGGCCGGTGCTGCCCCGCCCTGCCGCCTGGAGCCGGCGGTAGATGGGGGAGAGCTGCTCCCGCGACAGCATCAACTGTTCGGCGATGGCGTTGTCGCCGCGATCGCTCCGGTCCTGGAGCTTGACCGCGCTGCTGAAGCCCATCACATCGAAGAGACTCTCGACCAGCTTGAAGTCCTGCACGTCTTCACGCGCGATGAAGTGGAAGATCAGGTCACCATCGGTGCGGGTATAGCGCCAGGATTCGTTCGGCTCCAGACCGGGAGCGGCATAGGTGGCGCGGCTCGATGGCTCGCCGTGACGGATATAGATGACCCCGCGGTCGTCGAAGTCGCGGCTGCCCGAGCGGTAGCGTTCGACGATATCGTAGTGCCGGTTATTGGAGGTGAGCTGGAAGTTCTTGCGGGCATAGAACAAACGACGGTAGTGCTCGCGCAGCCGCTCGCCATCGGTGCGCAGATCAGCCAAGTCGCGCTCACCCCAGAAACGCCGGAGGTACGCCGCTCGGCGGGGGCCCTGCTGCCCGTCGAACTCCCCCATGACACTGTCGGACGCGATGGTCGCGAGGTCACTTCGATAACTCGCGACGGTGAGCGAGTCATCCACCATGGCGCCTTCGAAGTACGGCGTCACCCCTTCGAAGCGGCCCAGCAGGAGCTGGGTACGCGCCACCTCCAGGAGGGCGAGTCCCCGATTGGAGCCGCTCTGCAGGTACCCGTTGAAGGCCACCAGCGCCGAGTCACCATCGCCCACTTCGCGCTCGACCCGGCCGCGCGCGAGCAGCACCTGAGGATCGCTGCCTGCCGGAGTCGAGGCTGACCGCCGGAGAGCTTCCAGCGCCACCCCCAGCTTGATGTTGACCCTCTGCCTCAGCGCCGTGTTCGACAAATCCACCAGACCCCGGACGAACGAGGGATCGATCTCCGCCGACCGGGCGAACGCCACCGCAGAGCGGGTGAGAGCGTCCTTGCCCAGCATGGTCTTGAGGCCGGTCACGAACGAGATCTGGGAGTCGCCGACGCCGTATTCTGCCAGCCCCATACCGTACCAGGCGTAGGGCCAGGAGGGTTGCAGATCGATACCCCACTGGAACTCCGACGCGGCATCATCATAGTGCGCCTGACCGCCCAGATCGCCGAGCCGGAGCGAGAGGAATCCCAGCTTCAGATGGACCATGGCGTCGCTGCGATTCACCTTGGCCGAATCGATCAGCCGCTTCTCCAAGCCAAGAAGCCCAATCGAATCCACCGTGCTGGCAACCGAGTCTCGAAAGCGCTCCAGCTCTGCACGCTCCTCGGGGCTCTGGGCGCGGAGATGTCCCGGGCTCAAGGGGAGGAGAGCCAGCAGGATGGCGGTACCAGCGAGAATGCGGGGACTCATCAGGGAAGGCATCAGCAGACCTCGTCACTGCACTCTAGGGATCAACACCGCCGCCCGTGGCTCCGACCTCAGGCGCCGCTGGCGATGTGGAGGGATTCGCCCTAGGAGACGCCCTTGGTCTCGACCGGCCCACACCCGCCGGAGGCAGATTTCCAGCCCGGTCCTGCAGGAAGTCACGGATCCCCTCGTACACGCCCCGGGCATACCGCCGCGTCCCGGCCGGAGTCCGCAAGGCTGCCTCCTGCTCCGGCATGATGATGAACATGCCCTCGACCAGCACCGAGGGCATCCATGTCGCTCGAGCGATGGCGAAGTCAGCCCGGCTGATTCCCAGATCCGGCAGACCGACTCGACGGACCAGCGTCCGCTGAATGGCGGACGCGAGCGGCGCGCTCCGCGGCTGATTATAGAATACGCTGGTCCCGTTGTTGGTGAAGGGGTTGATCCCGTCAGGCAAGGCGTTGTTGTGAATCGAGACCAGCAGCTCTGCTCCGCTGCTATCGGCTAGCGCCACTCGAGGCCAGAGATCCACCGCGGAATCGGTAGTCCGGGTGATCGGGACCCGGGCGCCGGCCGCCTCGAGCATGGCCCGCAGCTGCAGGGCCACCGCCAGGTTGGCTTCCGCCTCGCGCAGACCGGTCGGGCCGGTGGAGCCGAGTGGCGGATGGCCTGGATCGATGGCGATGACTCGCCCACGCAAAGGGTCGTTAACCCTGATCCTGGGCGGGCGCCGGATGTCGAGCAGTAAATCGTTGCGGCTCCAGCGAGCTCGATAGCCCCAGACCGGCGCCCGCAATTCCACGGTCAGCGTCACCTCCTGACGCTGGGTCTGGGCCCAGCTCATCTGCCGCACCAGGGAATCGGTGCCGTACCGCATCCAGTCCACGTCTCCCACGGCGCTGTAGAAGGTGATGGCCAGGCTTCGCTCGTTCTCCGCCACCTGGAACGGGACCCGCTGGGTCAGCGGGATCCGCAGCGTGGCCCGATCCGCGAAGTGGCTGAGGGTGACCGAACCCACGACCGCCCGCGGCTCGGGCAGCCCGGCGGGAAGCGGCCGCGCATCGGCAATCGGGACCCAGGCCTCGGACCCGGGGGAGAGCCGGATGCGAAGATCGTCGTTGACCCGCCCGGAAACCATTGCGGGGGTGCCGGTAGGAAAGAACCACGCGTAAGTACCGCCGGGCGTGGCGCGGCCTGGTGTCAGGCTGTCGGTGTTCCCCTGCCTCGCGGTGTCATCGTCCAGCTGGGTGAGCACCGGCAAGGTATCGAGCAGCGCCACCTGCAACGGCCAGCGAAGCCGTACCGTGTCCCGCTCGAGCGCAGCCTCGACCACGGCCCAGGAGCTGTCAGGCGAGACCAGCTCGGCATAGGGAGCCGGACAGCGTGCCCCGGTCACACAGCGGACCGCGGCCCGCGCGAGCACCCGGACCAGTGAGGCCGTAGGGCCCCGGAGAACCGGGCCGGCATCCGGACCGATTGCCCGTCCCCGCACGACGCCGACGTATCTCACTTCTTCCGGCGCGCGAAGCTTCGTCGTATCGCGATCGAACGCCCGGAGTGCCGGCAGCACCTCCGCCCTCTGTCGTTGGGGAAGCAGGCGGACCACCCTGCCGCCGGGAAGACGCACCCGAACGTCCGCGCCCTCGACCGCCCTGACTGAAAATGTCAGGTACTCGTTCCGGGGGATCCACACCTGGCCCTGAGGCGAAAGCGACACCGAGTCGATCCAGGCCCGGCCCTGGCTGATCTCTCGGGGGACGGTGCCTCTGTCCCGGCGCACCGGATAGATCAGCACCGACGAGTCCTGGCCCGCACGGGCCGCGATGGTGAACTGCATCAAGGTGTCGGGAGGAAACGGGATCCAGGCCATCCAGGCGCCGTTGGGCCAGACCCGTACAGGATTGCCGTTGATGGTCAGCCTGGTCTTCCCGTCGGCCACGGAGCCGAACAGAAAGCTCGAGTCGTTGGCCCGAACCAGGTCGGTCAGCGCCGGATAGACCACCCGAAGGCCGATCGGATCCTGGACCGCCGGGGCAGCGTGCAGCTCCGAGCGTTGGAGGCGCGGCGCCGCCGGCCCTGGATCGGGGCTTTCAGCGGTACGAGGGGCGGGCGAGGGATCGGATTTTGAGGAGCAGGCCGGCGCCGCCACCATCAGCCAGAGCGCCCACCCGCGTGCGCGAGAGACAAGCATAGCTGCAAAGTACACAGTGACCATAACTTACGCCAAGACGGCGTTGACGCTCCCCTCGCCGCTTCCTAGATTCGTCTGACCTGGAAGCGCCATGCGCTCGCTACGGCTGGCCAGCCGTCCCCGCTCAGCCCCATTTCCGGAGGTGTTACATCGTTCCGAGGAGCGCGTGAACGGCGGCGCGGTGCGTGTCAGCGTATTCGGCAAGACCGATCTCGGCCGCACCCGGGATCACAACGAGGATACCTTCCTCGTCGCCGACCTCAGCACCGGGAACGCCAGCCTCCACCCGGAAGTCCGCCACCACGAGATCGGCGCGCGGGGATCGCTGTTCATGGTGGCGGATGGGATGGGTGGCGCCGCCGCGGGTGAGCTGGCGAGCGCCATGGCTGCCGATCTGATCTACCGTCACCTGGCCACCGCCTGGGCCACCGACACCGACGCCTCTCCCGATCAGTTCGCTCACCGCCTGCGTGAGGCGGTCGAGCTCGCCAACCGGCAAATCTACTCTTACGCCCGCGAGCACCCCGATGTCAGGGGAATGGGCACCACCGTAACCGCGGCCGGGATGTTTGGCAGCGACCTTTACCTCACCCAGATAGGAGACAGCCGCGCGTATCTGGTGCGGGGGTCAGAGGCGGTTCAGCTCACCAAGGACCAGAGCCTCATGCAGCGTCTGGTCGACGCCGGCGAACTGACCGCGGATGAGGCGGAGCAGAGTGAGCGGCGGAACATCATCCTTCAGGCACTCGGGCCGGACCCACGGATCAAGGTGGATCTCACCCACCAGCCGATCCGGCGGGGCGACACGCTGATTCTCTGCTCGGACGGTCTGTCCGGTTTAGTGCGCAAGGAGGAGTTCGCCCAGATGGCACAAGAGCACAGCGATCTTGCCGCGCTGTGCTCCGCGCTCATCGATCTGGCCAACGCGCGAGGTGGCCCCGACAACATCACCGTCGTCGCGGCCCGGTTCGAAGGAGAGGGGCTGCCGGAAGCGAACGGAGCCGATGGCATCGGCCACCAGGCCTTCCAGCCGGCGCAAACCACCACCGCGCCACAACAGAGGATCGTACCACCCGAGGAACATGGTTCGGGCGTTGATCTTTCTGTAGGGGAGGACGAAGAAGGTTCGCATTGGATGCGTCCGATGGATCGTCTCCGCTCCCTGGCGCTCATCCTGATCATCCTCGGCGTGCTCCTGCTGTTGCTCACCGTGTGGCAGTAGGCCCCTCGCCCGGCGCGCCGGATCAGGCAGAGCCGGCCGGGGTGGCCGCTCCCCTCAGAGTGCGGCTGGCCTGGCTGGCCGCTCTTTCGTTTGCGTCGGGCTTTCCCTTCGGCCTGGTGAACGAAACCCTCCCCGTCTATCTCCGCACCCACGGCGCCGGGCTGGTCGAGATCGGACTGATCAGCGCGGTCAGCTTTCCCTGGACCTTCAAATTCCTCTGGGCTCCGCTGGTGGACCGGCTCGGCACCAGGAGACAGTGGATCGTCGGTTGCCTTGCCGGCCTGACTCTGCTGACGCTGGTTCTGGGCACCCAGGAGCTCGGCGAGCTGGCGCGGTGGTTCTGGCTCATCCTGGTGCTGATGGTCACGCTGTCGGCGACGCAGGACATCGCCATCGACGCCTACACGATCGAGGCGACCACCACGCGCGAGCTGGGGGTGGCGAATTCGGTCCGGATCGCGGCGTACCGGGTGGCGATGTTCACCGCGGGTGGCCTGCTCATCTGGCTCGCGGGCCGGCAGGGATGGCCGCTCTCGTTTCTGACCGGCGCCACACTGATGGGCGGGTTGACTGTGGCGGCGCTCTTCATCCCCGAGCCCAGGCGCGCCGTCGCAACGGCCATGTCCATCTGGGAGCCGCTCCGCGAACTGCTCTCCCGGCCCAATATCTGGGCTGTGGCGCTCTTTGCGCTGCTGTTCAAGATCGACATCTACGCCATGGAGCCCATGACTCGGCCGTTCTGGGTCGATCGCGGCTTCACGCTCGAAGAAATCGGCGCCATCCTCACCCCGGGCCGTATCATCGCGACGGTGTCTGGCGCGGTGCTGGGTGGCTTGCTCACCACCCGGATGGGAATTTTTCGGGGCCTGTGGACCCTCGGCATCCTACAGGCGCTGTCGAGTCTGGGCTACGCCGCGGCCGCCACACTCCCGACGTCGAAGCCGCTGATTATCGGAGCCGCGCTCTTCGAGAACTTCGCCCATGGGCTGGGGACGGCGGCGTTTCTGGCGTTCCTGATGTCGGTCTGCGAGCGACGCTATGCCGCAACCCAGTTCGCGGTGCTGTCGGCGATATTGGCGTTGAGCCGGACGCTGGCCGGAGGAGCTTCGGGGGTGCTGGCGGAGAACATGGGATATGGGCCGTACTTCTTCCTGACTTTTCTTCTGGCCATTCCCGCCTTTGCACTACTTCCCTGGATCAAAGGCGCGAGCAGAACCAGCTGACCGGGCGGAGAAGCATCAGGGCCCAACCAAGATCTGTGGTGAATTATTTGGTCGTCGGGAGTCGCTGGATGAGCCATCTCGCTACCGCTTCCTGCATGAGCCGCTGCCGATGCCAGGCCAGGAGAACCGGTGCCTTGCTGGGCAGCTCCGCGATGAGGCGAGGGTGTCCGAACAGCACGATGAGGTCGGCACCGGCCGCATGATGCGCCAGCGCCTCCTTCGCTGCCGTGCCAAACCCTGAGCGGCCCTTCCAGGCCCGCGGCTCGGCAAACACCAGCAGGACTCTGGAGCCACCGCCGTAGCGGCCGACGCGATCAGGGCCCAGCGCACGAGGGACGTAGTCGCTGGGCCCCGGCGGGTAGGGCCCCCCGATGTCATCGTCTACCACCACCAGATCGAGCGGCTCGGTCAGCTCCGGCACCGAGCGGCGAACCATCATACCCTCGATCAGGAGCACGTCCGCCAGCGCATCCGCGGACTCGTAGGGCCCCCGCGTCACCGGAGGCGTCGGCGCGGTGGCGGCCGCCAGGGCATGGTCGTAGCGGCGGAGGGAGTCGTTCAGCCGGTCCTGCGCCAGTGCTCCGCTCGCCAGGGCCCCCTGGAGAGCGTCGCGCACCCGGCGGGCGTCGTTGGGATAGAGTAGCAGGTCGGCTCCAGCCTGGATCGCCTCGACCGCGGCGTCGGACTCCCGGCGGCCAACCAGAGCCCCATCCATGATCAGGGCGTCAGTGACCACCAGCCCGTCGAAGCTGCTGCGTAGCTCACCCAGCAGCGTAGGAGAGAGGGTCGCCGGCAAACCCGAGCTATCGAGCGTCGGGTACGCGACGTGCGCGGTCATGATCGACGCCACGCCGCTGGCCACAGCAACGACGAAAGGAACCAGGTCGGTGGCACGCAACGCCGTGGCCGACGCCTCCACCACCGGCAGGGCGACGTGGGAGTCCACCGCCGTGCGGCCGTGCCCGGGATAGTGCTTGGCACAGGCGAGCGCGCCGGCTCCCTGGCACCCTTCGACCCATTGGCGCACGTAGGTGGCGACTTCATTCGGGTCGGCGCCGAAGGCGCGGGTCTGCACGATCGGATTCTCCGCCATCACGTCGAGATCCGCGACCGGGGCAAAGACCCAGTTTATACCGACGGCTCGCGCCTCCTGAGCGGTGACCGCGGCGGCCCAGCGAACCACCGCAGGATCCCGTAGCGAGGCGAGCGCCATCGGTGGCGGAAATTCGGTGAGGCCGGCAATCTGCTGACCCGCGCCGCGCTCCAGGTCAGACGCGATCAGGAGTGGACGGCCGGCTCGCCGAAGCAGATCAGCGGTCAGACGGCGCACGCTTTCCGCGGAGCCGCCGAAGATGATGTATCCGCCCACGCCGATCTCGAGCGTATCCGCGATCCGCCCTGCCTCGTGGCCAAAGCCACTCAACGCGTCCGAGCGCAGGGCCGGCATGATCAACCGGGCCGGGTTGACCGACTTCGGGATTCCGTTGGTCATGGAGGAGTGACGGCCCCGAGTACCCGGGATCCACCAGCACCGGTGGCCGCCGGTACGTTGCCCGGCTGGCCATGCAGCGTGAGGTATCCCAGCAGAGCAAACGCGACCGCCTCTTTCGCATCGCCGGGGAAGAAGAGCTCGTCGAATCGCCGGAGCGGATGGTTGCCCTGCGCGGCGAGCCGCCGGCCCAACGACGCCATGAGACCCGGATGATGACAGCCCCCGCCGGAGGCCACGACCTCGACCCCCGGCGGGGTCCACCGAGCAACCGCACCCGCCACGGTGCGCGCCGTCAGCTCAACCGCGGTGGCAACTCCGTCCGGACCCGGTGCTTGGTGGTGCAGGTCGCGGGCATACTGGTCGCCGAACCGCTCCCGGCCGGTGCTCTTGGGCGGGGGCGCGGCGAAGAAGGGGTCTGTCAGGAGAGTCGCCAGAACGTCCTCGTGCACGCTGCCCTGAGCGGCAATCTTGCCGTCACGATCGTAGGAGCGCCGCCGATCGACCATGCGAGCAACCGCGTCCACGACGGCCACTCCCGGCCCGGTATCGAATGCGAGGACGCCGTCCTCCTGAGCGCGCCGCACCACGTAGGTGAGGTTGGCCATTCCGCCCAGGTTGAGCAGGACACGAGGCGCATCAGCGGACGCGAACAGCAGGACATCGGCCATGGGCACGAGTGGTGCCCCCTGCCCGCCTGCTGCCACATCGCGGGCTCTGAAGCCACTGACGACGCTTACCCCGAACCGTTCCGCCAGTACCGCTGGCTCCCCGAGCTGCCAGGATACCAACGGGGGCTCGTGCCAGATGGTCTGACCCGGGAAGGCGATCAGGGATAGATCGGAAGCCGGCACTTTGCCCTGCACCAATACCGCCTGCACCGCTTCGGCGGCCCATTCCGCCACCCGGACGTGCAATCGCGCGAGGGCAGGCGCGGTGGAGCCATTGAACGCCTGGCGAATCTCGGCTCGTTCTTCATCGGAATAGGGACGGGTGACGAAATCGATCAGCGTCGCGTGAGTGGGACCATCGAGCCGGACCAGGGCGGCATCCACTCCGTCGAGAGAGGTGCCGGACATCAGTCCTACGGCAAGAGTCGGCCGCTCGGTCATCGTGCCCGAACCGGCGGAGGATCGCCGACGATTGGCCGAAGTCGCCCGGCGTGATCGGCCAGCAGCCGCTCTGCTTCATCCTTCTGCACCCCGCGCCGGGCCATCACGATGGCGGTCTTTACACTGCCATCCGCCGCCTCGATGACCTTTTGCGCGGCCTGCCGGTCCAGGCCCGCGGCCTCCATCACGATCCGCTGGCTGCGATCCACCAGCTTGTCGTTCCACGCTCGAAGATCGACCATCAGATTGCCGTACGTCTTTCCCAGACGGATCATGGCCCCTGTCGTGATGGTATTGAGGACCAGCTTGGTGGCGGTTCCCGCCTTCATGCGGGTCGATCCGGTGACGATCTCGGGTCCTACCAGGATGGTAATACAGACGTCGCAGCTGTCCCGCAGCCGCTCGGGCGGCTCGGAGCAGGAGAGAAAAGCTGTTCGGGCGTTGAGCGCCTGGGCCCGGGCGAGAGCCGCGCCTACGTAGGGCGTCGTTCCGCTGGCGGCGATGCCGATTACGACGTCTTTGCGTCCCACGCCGAGGGCGTTCAACTCCCGCACCGCGGCGTCGACGTCATCTTCAGCACCTTCGACGGAACGCACCAGGGCCGGTGCGCCGCCAGCGATCATGCCCACGACCATCTCCGGAGGCGTCCCGAACGTGGGGGGGCATTCGGTCGCGTCGAGCACCCCGAGCCGGCCGCTCGTCCCTGCCCCGACATAGATCAGTCGGCCACCCGCGCGGAAGGCCGCCTCTACCAGATCGATGGCGCGCGCCATCTCGACCCGGGCCTTGGCGACCGCGGCGGGCACACCGGCGTCCTCGGCGCCGATGAGATCGACGATCTCCAGGGCGGGAGCAGTATCGATGGTAGAGCTTCGGGGGTTGCGCCGTTCGGTCAGGCGCGTGTCGTGGAAGTCGTCAGCCACGCAAGCAGAGGATAGGAGTATCCAGGCGTCAGCCTCAGGCTAAATTAGGAGAAGTCCGAGGTTCGAAGCAACTCCGTACCCCTGTCCCTTTTTTTCCCGGAGATCCTGTGCGCATAACTGCCGCCTGGGTGCTGCTGGCCCCGATCCTCCTGACGCCTGGCTGCGCCCGGCGCTCTGAAGCCCCGAGCACCGCCCCGGTAGCCGGGATTGCCCGCTCCTGGCCGTTCGTCGGGAAGGCACGAGTTGCCGAGGCTCCCAAGGCCATGGTGGTGGCGGGAAGTCCGCTGGCCAGCAACGTCGGACGCGACATCCTGCGGCAGGGCGGCAATGCGGTCGATGCCGCGGTGGCGGTCGGCTTTGCGCTGGCCGTGGTGCACCCCGAGGCCGGAAACATCGGCGGCGGTGGATTCATGGTCATTCGGCTCCGCAATGGCGAAGTGCAGACGCTGGATTACCGCGAGACGGCGCCATCTCGTGCCTCCCGCGACATGTACCTGCCCGCCGGACCGGAGGCGAGTGTGACCGGCCATCTGGCCGCGGGCGTGCCGGGCGCCGTAGCCGGGTTGACCGAGGCACACCGGAGATATGGCCGGCTTCCTTTATCGGCCGTGATCGAGCCTGCCATTCGCCTCGCATACGAGGGGTTCGTCGTCGATGAGCACCGCAGCAGCTCGATCGGCGGTGACAGCGCGCGCCTGGTACTCTTTCCTGCGTCCCGCGCCACGTTCCTGCCAAACGACAAGCCGCCCGCCGTCGGCTCGACATTCAGGCAGCCCGAGCTTGGCGCCACCCTGGAAGCGGTGCGTGACAGTGGGGCAGCCGGTTTTTATCGCGGCTGGGTAGCGGACCTCATCGTTGCCGAGATGAAGCGCGGCGGCGGGCTCATCAGCCATGAGGACCTCGCCGGGTACCGGGCCATCTGGCGTAATCCAATCGAGATCTCGTATCGGGGCCATACCATCTACTCCATGCCGCCTGCGTCGTCGGGTGGGGTCACGATGGGTGAGATCCTGAACATCATGGAGGGCTACAGCCCGCTGCCACCCTTTGGATCGACGGCGCTGATGCACCGCGAGGCCGAAGCGATGCGGCGCGCGTTCACCGACCGGAACCGCTACCTGGGCGATCCGGGGTTCGTGCAAAACCCGGTCGAGCGTCTGCTCTCGAAGGCCTACGCGGCGGAGCTGCGCAAGCAGATCGGCGAGCAGGCCTCGGTGACGCCCACGTTCGAGCCCGGCGGCGAGGCCGGTCCCTCCACCACGCACTACTCGCTGGTGGACGCCGAGGGGAATGCGGTCAGCTGCACCACGACGCTCAACAACAGCTATGGCAGCGCCGTCACCGTGACGGGTGCCGGCTTTCTGCTGAACGATGAGATGGATGACTTCGCCACCTCGCCGGGCCAGCCCAACATGTACGGACTGGTCCAGGGAGAGGCCAATGCGATCGCTCCGGGTAAGCGGATGTTGTCCGCCATGACCCCGAGCATCGTGCTCGACCGCGAGAAGCAGCTGTACCTGGTCACCGGCACGCCGGGCGGACCCCGGATCATCACCATGACCTATCATGTTATTTCGAACGTGATCGATCACAGGATGCGGCTGGCCCAGGCGGTGGAGGCGCCTCGAAACCATCACCAAGCCCTGCCCGACAGCCTTCGGGTGGAGGGTGATGGATTGCTACCGGAGGTGCTGGACAGTCTGAGAGCCCGGGGTCACGGCATTTCGATTCAGGGCAGGTGGGGGGACGTCGAAGCCATCATCCGCACGCCGAACGGGTGGCAGGGTGTGAGCGACCCGCGGGGGGGAGGGGGAGGAGCGGGGTACTGAGAGACGGGAGAAAAACGTGAGCGGGGAACAAAGAGCGTAAGCGGGGCACCCAAAGGTGAGCGGCGGGTGTTTGATAAGGAAAGACCCCCTGTCACATCAACAGAGGGTCATTCGCTCGGGGCCCTGACGCTTAACGCTTCGGTTTTCGTTCCCGCTTACGCTCTTTCTTCCCCGCTCACGCTCTTGTTGTCTTAAGTAGTCGGCCTGAACGCCTGATCAAGCGACAGCGTCACCGTAGTGCCCTGCGGCAGCACGACGTCCCGGTCCTTGGTCTCGACCGCCCGCTGAGCGCCCACCGCACCCCCCAGCACACCACCGATGATGGCACCCTTGCTGCTCCCACCAAGCACTCGTCCCACCACCGCGCCAACTGCGGCGCCCGCAGCCGGCTTGGCAATGTCACCGGCGTTGGTGCCGCGGCCCTGGAGCTCAGTCGTGACGCCCTCGATGGTGGCCGAGATGGGATAGGACTGGCCATTCATGCTCACCGACGTGGGCTGCAAGGTGAGGGTCCCGGTCTTGTCGCTCTTGTTCTCCGATTCCTTGATCGCGGTGACCTTCAGGACCACCTCGGACCCGGCCGGAATGACCACCCGGCCGGAGTTGTCCTTGACATCGGATCCGACGGTGGCGGTGACGGTGTCGCCCACCTTGTTCTTGTGCGAGCGGAGCTCGGCATTGGTGGAGGCTGTGATGGTGGTGCCCACAGCCAGTGCCCTGGGTGCCGGAGCGGGTGCACTCGGCCTCGGTTGGCGCGGCGCCGCCGCAGGAGCGGTGGGCCGGTTGGCACGAGGCGCAGGTGCCGGCGTGCTGGCCGTTGGCCGGTCATTCAGTTCGGCGCTGGTATCGACGGGGGCCAGCTGAAGATCACGACTCAGGCTGTCCGCCGTGGCCGTATCCCCCCTGTCGCCGCCGCCACAGGCTGCCACGGCCACCAACGTAAGCGCTGCGATTATCGTTCTCGACATCTATGCCTCCTTGGGAGTGACTTGCTCGGGTTTTCCCACCCGGCGACATTTCAGCCCGTCTTATGCACGAGCTTCGTTCTCTTCTGCCGTACCTTCTGCCCTACCGGCGCGCCTTCCTGGCCGGCCTGGCGCTCGTCGTCGTCTCGAACTTCTTCGTGACCCTGGGCCCGCGGTTCCTCGAGCACGGAATCGACGCCCTGCGCGACGGCGGCGGATTCCACCAGGTCCGAGTCGCGGTGGCCTTGCTGCTGCTCGTTGCGCTCGCCGGCGGGCTTGCCCGATACGGCATGCGCGAGCTGCTCAACAGCGGCAGTCGCCGCGTTGAGACCGACTTGCGAGACCAGCTGTATGACCACCTTCAGCGGATGTCCGCCGAATTCTACGATCGGTACCCGACGGGCGATGTGATGGCCCGCACAACCAACGATCTCCTGGCCGTACGAATGGTAGCCGGTCCGGCCCTCATGTACCTAGTGGACACGACCGTAAGGGCCCTCCTGATTGCGCCGGCGATGATAGCCATCAGCCCCCGGCTGACCCTGCTGGCCCTGGTGCCGCTCGTGGGCCTGCCGATCGCCATGGTGTCCCTCGGTCGCATCATGCATCGCCGGTCGCAGGACATTCAAGCCCAGTTCAGCGAGCTCACCAGCCACGCCCACGAGAACCTGTCAGGGGTGCGGGTGGTGCGCTCCTATCGCCAGGAGCGCGCCGAGATCGCGCATTTCCGCGCACTGAACGACACGTATCTGTTTCGCAACCTGGGCCTGGCGCGGGTGCAGGGCGCCTTCTTTCCGCTGCTCACCCTGCTGGGCGGTCTCAGCGGCCTCGTTATCCTGTATGCCGGCAGCAAGCTGGTGATGGGAGGCGCGGTATCCGTCGGCCAGTTCGTGGCATTCGGCGTATACCTGGCCATGCTGGTGTGGCCAATGATCGCACTGGGCTGGGCGTTCAACCTGGTGCAGCGCGGAGCGGCATCGATGGGACGCATCAACCAGCTGTTCCGCGAGCAGCCGGCGATCACCAGCCCCCCGGTGCCCGCCGGACTGCCTCCGGCGAAGGGCTCCAGGGCGGTCGCATTCCGCGACGTCTGGTTCAGCTACCCGGGAGCGCGCGAGCGTGGTTGGGTGTTGCAGGACATCTCGTTTCGCGTCGAGCCCGGATCGTCCCTGGCCATCGTTGGCCCCACCGGCTCCGGCAAGTCCACCCTGGTGGACCTGATTGCCAGGACCTACGACCCCGAGCGCGGCGCCGTGCTCATTGACGGTGTCGACCTCCGCCAGCTCTCGCTCCCCGACCTCAGACGTGCAGTGGGGTTCGTGCCGCAGGAGACGTTTCTCTTCGGCGAGACACTGCGGCGCAACATCCTGCTCGGCGCACCCGATGATGGCCGGCTCGAGCGGGTGGCGGAGATCGCCCAGCTCACCGAAGCGCTCCCCGCCCTGCCCGCTGGCTACGACACGATGCTGGGCGAGCGGGGCATCAATCTCTCCGGCGGCCAGAAGCAGCGAGCCGCCATCGCCCGGGCGCTGGCTCAGGATCCGCCGGTGTTCGTGCTCGACGATGCCCTCAGTGCAGTGGACGCGCACACCGAGGCCCGGATCCTGGCCCGGCTGCGGGATGCGCTCGTCGGCCGCACCAGCATCATCGTGTCCCACCGCCTGGCCGCGGTGCGCGATGCCGACTGGATCCTGGTGCTCGATGCAGGACGGATCGTGGAACAAGGGACCCACGCCGAATTGCTCGCAGCCGGCGGACGCTATTGGGAGCTGCTGCGGAGACAGCAGATGGAGGAGGAGCTGGAAGAGGCGGACGGGCGGACCGACGGACAGGCGGACGGGAAGGCAGTGCTGTCATCCTGAGGGACCCTTCGGCAGGGACTCCTTCCGCTTCGCAGAGGCAGACTCCGGCAACGGATCCCAGCGCCCAACGCCCGTCCGCCTCTCCACCGGTCTAGAGCTTTTCCCTCAGGAAATCCGGCGTCAGCCCCTGCAGCCATCCCGCCAGCCGGGTGAACTCCCCGCTCACCAGCAGCAGGCCCACCACGATCAGCATGACCCCACTGATCCGCATCACCCAGGGCAGAAAGCGCCGGAACCGCTGGAACCATTCCAGAAATGAGTCGACGGCCACCGCGGCGATCAGGAACGGGAGCGCCAGCCCGGCCGAGTACGCGGCCAGGAGCTGCATGCCGCGGGTGACATCACTCGAGGTCGCGGCCAGTCCGAGAATTCCGCCGAGCACCGGACCGATGCACGGAGTCCAACCTGCCGCGAACGCCATGCCCACCAGCAGAGAGCCCAGGTAGCCGACCGGCTTGCGCTCCAGATGAACCCGGCGCTCCTGGGTCAGCCACCCGCCCTTGAACAAGCCCAGGCAGAACAGTCCAAACAGGATGATCAGGACGCCGCCAACGCGCTGGAGCCACACCTGGTAATAGTTGAGCGCGCGGCCCAGCGCGGTGGCGCTGGCGCCGAGCAGCACGAACACCAGAGAGAAGCCGGTGACGAAGAGCAGCGCATGCGTGAGGGCGGCACGACGCCGCCCGGTCACCTCGGGCAGGGTCATCCCGGTGATGAACCCGACATAGGAAGGCACCAGGGGGAGCACGCAGGGGGAGAGGAAGCTCAGCAGTCCGGCAAGGAAAGCCACCACGAATCCCAGAGCGGCAGGCTCGTTCATAGCGGGCCGAGCTCTCGCTGGCGGCACTCGCGACACACCCCGTAGATCTCCAGTCGGTGCCGCTCATGCTGGAAGCCGTGCTCGTCGGCCAGAATCGGCAGCATGCGCTCCAGTCGCTCGTTGGCAAACTCGACCACCCGGCCGCACCGCTGACAGATCAGGTGCTCATGATCCGCCTGTGCCGCCATTGGCTCGTAACGCTTGAACCCCTCGCCAAAGTCGTGTGCCCGCACCAGGCCGCTCTCGACCAGCAGATCCAGGGTGCGATAGACGGTGGCGGTGCCTACCCGTTCTCCCCGCTGCTTCAGCTCTCGTCGGATGGCTTCGACGGATAGATGCTCTTCGGCGACGAAGACGACCTGGGCTACCAGATCGCGCTGGCGGGTGACCGGCTGATGATGTTCCCGGAGGTGACGGCGGAAGCGCTCGGAATGGGCCGCGGCTTCCGCCTTACCGAGGCTGGCCATCGACTCCGAGATCCGCGGGAAGCACTGAGGAGAACCACGACTCCGGAGGTACCGAGACCGGAGGGTGCTCGTCGTCGATGCGGCGGTGTGCCTCCTGCACCAGTCGGTTCAGAGCATCGAGCGGTCCGCTGCCTACCTCCAGCACCGAGGCCTCGAACTTCCCGCGCTCCTTCCCCTTGATCGCGAGCACGTATCGCGCGGTGTAGATCCGGCGGCGCAGGCCGTCCACCCGGGAGAGCACGGCGGTGCCCCACTCTCTGGTCTCACGCCGCACCGGACTGAACGCCCAGACCCCATCGACCTCCGCCGGGGGCAGGACGTCGGCCACGGCCTGAGCCAGCCGCTCCCAACCCAGTCCCGGCCAGGGCGCGCCTCGAGAGGGATCGCTCAAGCCCCCCCCTGCTCCCACTGGGCAACATAGAACCGCAGCACATGCATGAAATCCTGGGCATTGGTGACCACGCCATAGGCCTGATGGGTACCCCGATCCTTGAGCTTGTTCACCACGAACTCGGTCTGATCCACGCAGATGGTCATCAAGGGTGCCGGAGCGCCGCCGCACAGGTAAAAGGCCGGCAGCATGTTCCCCACGGCGATAGCGTGAAGCGCGGTGGCAACGAAGATCGCTCCGGTGGCCTTCACCGTGTGCTCCCGCATGGCATCCTGCGCTTCCAGCGCATCGCTGTGCACGCCCGGAAGGGGGCCGTCGTCGCGAATCGAGCCGGCCAGCACATAGGGAATGCGACGGGTCACCAGAGCGTGCATGATGCCACTGGTGATGAGGCCTGCCTCGACCGCACGCTCGATGGAGCCGGCGGCGCGTACCCGATTGATGGCCCGCATGTGCAGGCCGTGCCCACCCTGGGTGGGCTGACCGGTGTTGCTCATCCCCAGGGTTGTGCCGAAGATGGCCGCCTCGATGTCGTGCACCGCCACGGCGTTTCCGGCGAGCACCGCCTGGACGTAGCCGTTCCGGATAAACCACTCGAAGTCGGCCCGCGCGCGGGAGTGGACCAGGGCGGGGCCCGCCACCCAGACCAGATAGCCGCCCTTTCGCTTCTCCTCACCGAGCCGGGCCGCAAGCTCCTCATAATTGACCGGGCGCTCTCGGCTGACCTCGGTAGACATGAACTGGAATTCATTCGCCCCATGCACGTTGCCCAGAAACCCCTGGGTGTGCACCACAATCCCCTCGGTTCCATCCTCGGCCTCCCCCATGGCGATCATGTCGCCGCGCTTGAGCCGCCGAGGCTCGATAGTCTCGAGCAGGCTGGGCCGCTTGACGACCACGCCGTCCATCCGGGGACGGATGGGCGCCTGCCACTGGCCACCGACCTTGATGTAGGTTGGCAGGTTCGAGGTCGAGAAGAAGCCCTCGGGCAGGACTCCATCGGCAGGGAGCGGAGCAAACCGGGCCTCCGGCGCGCCAGCAAACGGGGGCCGGCTGAAGTCAGGCAGGGTATCTTTAGGGTTGTGCATCAGGCGGAGGAAGCTAGGGCCGGGCCAAGGGGGATTCAAGCGCCATAGCCCTGAGTCAAAGGAAGATTAAGTTTGTCTCAACCAGGAGTGACCATGCACGTATGGACCCCATCGTTGGGCCTGGGAAGCTTTCCGCTGCTGAGCCTGGTTTCGGCCTCGGTCGTGCTGGCCCAGGAGCCGGTGCGGGATTCGGTCGCGCTGGACACTACCCGCATTCGGCGGCTGCCGGAGATCAACGTGACCCGCACCGCCGAGCCCCTCCAGAGGGTGCCCTACGCCGTTGGCGTGGTGGACCGGACCGAGATTCAGCGGGGGCAGCAGACGATCGGCCTGGACGAGGCTCTGAACAATCTGCCCGGGGTTGTGGTAGCCAACCGGTACAACTTCTCCCTCGACCAGCGCATTTCGATCCGGGGCGCCGGCAGCCGCTCCAATTTCGGTGTGCGCGGGCTCAAGATCCTGCTGGATGGAGTGCCGCAGACCCTGCCCGACGGCCAGAGCCAGCTCACCAACATCGACTTCGCCAACATCGAACGGGCCGAGGTCCTGCGGGGGGCAAGCTCGTCCCTCTATGGCAACGCGTCTGGCGGAGTGGTCGCCTTCTCCAGCGAGCCGGCCGCTGCCGGACCGTTCGCCCAGCGCCTGCGGGTGCAGGGTGGGACGGGAGAACGGGACGCAGACGACTTCTACAAATGGCAAAGCTGGACGTCGGGACGTTCCGGCAACGTGAGCGGCACGCTGTCGGTGTCCCAGTTCAAGACCGACGGATTCCGGCAGCACAGCGCCGCCGAGTTCCGCCAGCTCAATGCGGCGATGGACTATGCGGTCACGGGATCGACCCTGGCTACGGTCCGGCTGGGCCTGGCCGACAACCCGCGGGGCCAGAACCCCGGGGCCCTCACTCGCGCCGAGTACCTGGCCAACCCCGACTCGGCCGCACCCAACAACATCCGCCGGGGCGCGGATAAGGATGCCCAGCAGCACCAGCTCGCGCTCAGGGTCCGCCATTTCGATGCCGGAGGCAACGAGTACGAGGCCACAGTCTTCGGCTTGCTTCGCGATCTGGCCAACCCCATTGCCGCTCCCCCACCGGTTGGTGCCGGCCCGACGGCAGGTACCTACATTGCGATCGACCGCACGGTGGGCGGGGCGCGGGTAGGGCTGAATCGGCGCCTGGGCGATCCCGGGCGAGCGCCCCGGCTCTCCGCCGGAATGGACTTGCAGCGGATGCGTGACGACCGGCAGAACTTCGTCTCCGACGCCGGCCAGCCGACGTCAGTCGTATTTCTCGACCAGCTGGAGCAGGTGACCGAGTTCGGCCCGTTTGCGCAGATCAACTGGAATCCCAGCGAACGCTGGTTGGTCAGCGCCGGCACCCGCTTCGACTGGACTCGTTTCAGTCTGGACGACCGGTTCACCGATGACGGCGACGACAGCGGGACGCGTACGATGTCTGCCCTCAGCGGCAATCTCGGCCTGAGCTTGTCGTTCAGTGATCAGTTCGTCCCCTACGTCAACGTAGCCACCGCCTTTGAGACCCCGACCACGACCGAGCTGGCCAACCAGCCCGACGGCTCCGGCGGCTTCAACCCCGACCTGGGGCCGCAGCGGGCCGTAAACTATGAGATCGGCGCTCGCGGGCAGCCGGTGCCGAAAGTCAGTTACTCGGTGGCGCTCTTCCTGGGCCGGGTGTCGGATGCGATCGTTCAAGGGCCCGAGATCGGCGGCCGCGCCTTCTTCCGGAACGCGGGCAAGACCCACAACGACGGCGCCGAGGTCGGACTCAACGTGTCGCCCACGTCCGGACTTACCCTGCGGGGGTCGTACACGTACGCACGTTATCGCTTCACCGACTACCAGCTGGCCGACGGCACCGTGCTCGACGGCAACCGGCTTCCCGGGGTGCCGGAACACTTCTGGCGCTTCGGGCTCCGCACTTCCCTGCCGGCCGATTTCTTTCTCGACGCCGATCATACCATTACCTCCTCGATCGTGGCGGACGACGCCAATACGACGTATGTGGATGCCTGGGGCGCCGGCATCACGAATCTGCGGCTCGGCTGGGATGGCCGGTCGGGTCAGGTCGAATTTGCGCCGTTCCTCGGTGTGAACAACCTCTGGGACCGGCGTTATGTCGGATCGGTCACCCTGAATGGCATCGGTGGACGGGTATTCGAGCCCGCACCGCGACGAATCATCTACGTCGGGACGGAGATCGGGTTCCGCACGGTTCGGTAAGCCATGTCCTATATCCTGGGTCGGCAGTACGTCTGGGTGGATGCCACCCACCTGCACATCTGGTCGGCTGAAGGCTACGACGGCTGGGACGAATCCAGCTGGGCCAAGGGCTTCGAACCGCCCGGCGATCGCCGCTCAGCGGCCTTTGGTCTCCCGGGCGGGGTGTCCTTGCGCCAGAAAGTCGCCGACGAGTACGTGGTCATGCGGATGGCGGAGCTCGTGGCCACTGGCGAGGCCGACGCTGTCATGGACAGGGCACTGGCGAGCCATGGGGCGAACCCCGGATGTCAGGCGCTGCTCCGGCACGCTTCATCACTCCGCGCCGCACTGGCACAGATGCCTTGATCCCGGCTGGTTGACGGAGATCTCCCATGGACGACTCCAGGGGCAAAGAACCGCTTGTGCTGACGATGCTTGCCGCATGCCTGTTGGTAGCCGCGTTGTTCATTTTCCAGCCCTACACCGCAGACTCGACCGGCCGGGCTTACGGCCCGCCCGCCCGAGCATATATCCACGCGGCATTAGATCGAGATTCGCTGAGGCTCGCTCGACTGTCCGCCTCGAATATCCCGGTGGAGTGGGCACTCGGCGCCTCACGTACACACTCCGAGTCCCTGGCGCTCTGGGCTGGTCGTACCAGCGCGTGGACCGGATGGCGCTCGGGGGATACCACGGAAGTGTTCCTGTATCCGCCTGGGGAGGTATGTAGCAAGGCTCCGATAGTATTTCGTTTTCTCGGATCGGGAAGTGGCGCGAGGGTGGTGAGCGCCAGTTCCGCTTGCCTCGACCCCAGCTAGTCCTCCCATGACTGATCCCATCCGCACCACCATCGCTCGCCTGCTCGATTGGGAGGACGCGCATGCCGGCTTTGACAAGGTCGTCAGCGGCCTCCCTCCCCAGCTTCAAGGCCAGGTCCCGCCGGCCCTCCCGTATTCGCCCTGGCAGCTGCTGGAGCATCTCCGAATCACCCAGCACGACATCCTGGAATTCTGCCTGAACCCGGCTTATCAGGAGCTCGACTGGCCTGACGATTATTGGCCCAGGAACCCTTCCCCACCTGCGCCGAAGGCCTGGGATGAAAGTGTGGCCGGATTTCGAAAGGATCGGGAGGCTCTCAAGAAACTGGCGGTCGATCCGCGCATTGACCTCATGGGCCGAGTCCCCGCGGGCAAGGACCAGAGCTACCTGCGCGAGCTCCTGCTCGTTGCCGACCACACTGCCTATCATCTCGGTGAGCTGGTCGTCGTGCGACGCGCCCTGGGCGCCTGGCCTACCGCCTAGTCGATAACCAGCCCTTCGCGGTCGATCGCGGTGATCAACTTCGGGCGACGAGACTGGGGAGTTCATCCCGCGCGCCGCCGGGTGCGCGGCGCCCCTGGCGGGCAGCATCTCGGGCTGAGCAGTGAGAGCGGACGGGTTCGCGCCTCGACCTCACAGCAACGAAGCCGGATCCCGATCGATCACCACCCGCGTAGTTCCCTCACGGCGAAGACTCCGCGCCGCGTAGCGTACCACCCTGCCCAGCGATTTCGATGGCCCCTTCAACAGCACGTGCCATCGCCAACGATCCTTGATCCGCACCAGCGGACAAGGTGCGGGCCCCAGAACGGTGATCGGCAGCTCGTGGCGCTCCATGAGCGCCGTGCACCAGTCGGCCACCGCCGCGGCACGGCGCCCCACCTCGCCCTCATCCGGCCCGGAGACCAGGAGATTGACCAGCGATGTCGTGGGCGGATAGGGCGGATCCACCCTGAGCTGGCGCTCCTGCCGGAGAAAACCCTCGGTGTCATGCTGCTGGGCGCACACAAGAGCATGATGTGCAGGATGGCGAGTCTGGACCAGCACTCGCCCACCCTTGGGTCCTCGGCCGGCCCGCCCCGCCACCTGCGCCAGCAACTGGAAGGTGCGCTCCGCCGAGCGGAAGTCGGGCAGGTACAGCCCGGTATCCGCGTCAACTACACCCACCAGAGTCACGTTGGGAAAGTCCAGCCCCTTGGCGATCATTTGGGTCCCGATCAGGAGGTCGACCTCTCCCGATTCTACCGAGGCCAGTATCCGCTGGTGCGACCACTTGGTGCTGGTGGTATCCAAATCCATTCGGGCGATCCGGGCCTCGGGATATCGGTCGGCCAGCATGCGCTCGAGCTGCTGGGTACCCACCCCTCGCATCTGCTGCACCGGGTTGGCGCAGGCTCGACAGGTGAGCGGCAGCGGCTCCTCATGACCGCAGTAATGACAGCGCAACCCGGCAGGTGCCTGATGGACAGTCAACGAGATGCTGCAGTGGGGACACTGCCAGACCTCACCACAATCGGGGCATTGGAGAAAGGCGGCATAGCCGCGACGGTTGAGCAGGAGGAGCGCCTGCTCCCCCCGGGCCAGAGTGGCAGTGATGCCGGAGTCGAGAGCTGCGGACCACTGAACCGGCCCGGTCCCCGATACTTTTGGCGCGACGCGCAGATCGATCACCTCGACCGCTGGAAGCGGCCGGGCGCCGACGCGCTCCGGCAGCCGGAGTAGTCGAAGCTTCGATTCGGCGCTCACCATCGTCTCCAGTGACGGAGTCGCGCTACCCAGGATCAGGCGCGCTCCCTCGAGCCGGGCACGTACTGCCGCCACGTCCCTGGTGTGATAGCGCGGCGTCTCGCCGTTCTTGTAACTTGCCTCGTGCTCCTCGTCGATGACGATCATGCCCAGGTTGGCTACCGGCGCGAACACCGCGGATCGCGCGCCCACTGCCACCCGCCGCTCGCCGCGCCGGAGCAGCCGCCAGGCATCCGCTCGCTCACCCTCCGACAATCCGCTGTGGAGCACCGCAATCTCGTCGCCGAACGCGCCACGAAACCGGCTCACCGTCTGTGGCGTGAGCCCGATCTCCGGCACCAGCACGATGGCCCCCCGGCCTTCCGCCAGCACCCGGCGCACGGCTTCGAGATAGACCAGCGTCTTCCCGCTTCCGGTCACCCCGAACAGGAGCGCCCCGCCTCCGGGCTCGAGCGCCGATATGGTGGAGAGCGCCTGGGATTGGTCCGAGGTGAGCTCGGTGGGCGGAGGCGAGCCGGGCGAGCCGGCGAACGGGTCTCGGAGGACCTCGGAGCGGCCGACTCGCGCCAGCCCCTCACGTACCAGCGCCTTGAGCACGCCGTCGCCGAAGCCGAGCTGCTCGGAGAGATGCCGAACCGGTGCGCTTCCGCCGAGCGCCTCCAGGGTTTCGTAGAGCTGCTGCTGTTTGGGCCGCCGCCGGAAGAGGGTCTCGCGCTCCAGCAGCGTGGGTCGCTCCTCCGTAAGGGAGAGAACCCGCTCGGTGAGGCCGGCCGCGCTGGTGTCGGGGGGCTGAACCCTCAGCGTCACGGCCTCGATCCGGGTAAGACGATCGATCACATCCCAGAGCGGACGCTTGAGCGCACGGGCAGCGGTCGAAACGGCCGCTTCCCCACCGCGCTTCTCCAGCCACGCCAGCACCTCCCCCGCCACGCCACCCGTGCCCCGCGACCCGTTCCGGAGAGACACGATGACCTGTGACCCGCCCCACATGCCTCCGGGCAAGACACTCTTGAGGGTAAGGCCGAGGGGGGCTCCATAGTATCCGGCCATCCACTCGGCGATGGCCAACAGGGCCTCGGACAACGCCGGCTCGGCGTCGGGCACGGCTAACACGTCCCTCGCCGAGGCTTCCGGTGGCGGCGCATCTACTGCGACGGTCAGCCCGATAAGCTCCCGACGGCGGACCGGCACGACCACGCGCGCCCCCGGAACGACCCGGTCGCCCAGCGTCTCGGGAATGCGGTAGGTGTAGGGGGTGGCGAGCGGGAGTGGGAGGGCAACCAGGGCGAAGCGGTCGCTCATCGCCGCCTGACGCCGAGACCCGGACCCGGGGGAAGCGTGAGCTGGCCTCCGTCGATACCGGCCCCGATGAACGGGTCCTGGGCCAGGAGTGCGGCGCCGTCAAGATCCACGATGTCGACCAGCGGAGTGAAGTGCGCGGCGGCGGTGATGCCGAGCGAGCTCTCGATCATACAGCCTACCATGACCATCATGCCGTGCGCACGCGCGATGGCGATCATCCGCAATGCCTCACGCAGGCTGCCGCACTTGGCCAGCTTTATGTTGATCCCGTCAACCTTGCCAACGAGGGGCGGGATATCCTGCGAGGTGACGCAGCTCTCGTCCGCGATCACCGGTATGTCGGCCTGTGCGGTGATGGCGGCAAGGCCGTCGAGATCCTCGGGTGGGAGCGGCTGCTCCAGCACCGTGACCCCGAACTCCTCGAGAATCGGCAGCATGCGAATGGTGCCCTTGACGGTCCAGCCGCAGTTGGCGTCTACCCGGACCTCCTTGTCGGTTGCACCCCGAATGGCTTGCAGGATCTCGATGTCCCGATCGGTACCGAGCTTGACCTTGAGAATGGGATATTGCTCCGCCTCCAGCACTTTCGCCCGGATCCGCTCGGGCGAATCGAGGCCGATCGTGAACGTCGACCGGGGAGCCTTGCACGGGTCGAGTCCCCACATCCGGTAGACCGGTATCCCGAGCCGCTTACCCGCCAGGTCGTGCAGCGCGGTGGAGAGGGCGGCACGAGCGGCCGCGTTTCCGCGCAGCATTGTTTCCCAGCGCCGCTCGGCCTCCTCCAAGTTGAGTGAGTCGTCGGGCAGCGCCGTGCGGTACACTTCGAGCGCGGCCAGCACCGACTCGGCCGTCTCGCCATAGAATTTGCTCGGGGCGGCTTCCCCCCAGCCTTCCTGGCCGTCGCCATCGGTCAGGCGGACCCAGACCGTGCGATAGTCGCTCTGGCCTCCACGCGCAATGATGAAGGGGTGCTTGGTCTTGAGATGAAGCAGCTCGACATCCATCCGCAACGGATGAGGCAAGGCGTCCTCGAAGCTGAGGGACGGACCAGAAGCAAACCGGCTGGAGTATACGGCCGGTAGCGGGTGAGGCAACAGGCCGATTTACGCCAAGGCGCGGAGGTGGGCCAACACTCCCTCGGCGAGACGCGCGGGCACATATCCCCCTTCGAGCATGCCGACGATAGGCACTTTAGGCAAGCGGTCCCGCAGGCGGGTGGTCCAGTCGGCGAAGTGTTCCGGCTCGAGCGTGAATCCGCCGAGGGGATCGCCCGCCATGGCATCGAACCCGGCCGAGACCAGGACGACATCGGGAGACCAGTCGGTGGTGGCCGCCACGATCGCCGCCCAGAGATCGCCCAGGTAGAGCGCGGGCGGCTGGCCGGGCCCCCGCGGCACGTTGAACACGTTCCCCACCCCGCGCTCACCGGCGGCGCCGGTCCCCGGATACCAGGGGTACTGGTGAAGGGAGACGTAGCGCACCGTTGGATCGGTCTCCACTAGCGCCTGGGTACCATTACCGTGGTGCACATCCCAATCGATGATCAGCACGCGCCGGCGTCCGGCCGCCTGTGCATGGCGGGCAGCCACCACCACGTTGTTCACCAGGCAGAACCCCATTCCCTTGGCCGCAAGAGCATGGTGGCCCGGAGGCCGAATCGCGGCGAAGGCATGACCGTGTCCAGCGACCGCATGCTCCACCGCGGCGATCACCGCGCCGGTACCACCGAGGATGGCTGCCCAGCTATCGCGGCTGAGAATGGTGTCCAGGAACAGCGCTCCCCCGCCCCTGGCGCTCATGCTTTCGAGTCCCGCGAGGTACGCTTCGGGGTGCACCGCCAGCAGCGGCTCTCGCGAGGCGGGGCGGGCCTCCCGAATGTCCGCCCTGGGCTCGCCCTTCAGGCGTTCGAGCACGACGCGCAGGCGGGCCGGGGTCTCGGGATGACCGGAACCGGGATCGTGCTTGAGACAGCTGGGATGGGTGAAGACGGGGACGGGCATGCTGGAAAGTTAGAGGGGAGAAAGGAGAAGTGAGAGCATGTTCACTTCTTCCGCAGCAGTCTCTGCATCTCCCGGGCCTCCTCACTCAGCGCCCGCCGCGCGGCCAGGATATCGTCCAACCGGCGACGGTACCAGCGCCGATAGAGCAGGAGTAGACCCGCCGATAGGAAGAAAGCGAGGCCCACCGGTATGAGCACCACGCGCCCACTCATGTACCCTAAACCCGCGAGCGCTAGGCCGTCGAACGCCAGGACGGCGGCCGCTACCAGAGTCAGGGTGGGGCCGACCTTGGGAGAAACGGGCACGGCGCCGCTACCGCACCGGCCTGCGCCGCCGGGAAAGCACGATGAGGGCTCCGTTCTGCACCAGTCCGGCCTCGGCCATGGTGCGGGATTCGTCTCCCAGGGCGGCGCCGCGGTACTTGAGCAGATATTCCGCCGGGTTACGGGTCACGTGGGTGAGTTCGAGGGCCTGGCGCTTGAGCTCAGCCAGAGGCGTTGCGCCCGGAAGCTCGAGGAACACCTCGTCCCAGGCATCCTCCACCATCACTCGCACCGCCAGTCCCCCGCTCACGCGACGTGCTCGGCGGGGAGAGGCAGGGTCGAGAGAAATCGGTCGACGACTTGATCGAAGAGCAGAGTGGACACCCGGACCCGGGTACCGAGAGCATCAGGCCACACCGCGAGCGCGATTTCCTCGCCTCCCTGACCGCGGAGGGTGACGAAGGTTGGCCCCTCCTTCTCCGGATAGGCCGCATTGAGGGGGACGCGCTCGGCGAAAAACCGTTTGGCCCGGTAGATCACCTCGGCCGGGACCAGCGTCGTGGTCGCCTCGTAAACCATGGGATTAGCGCCTTGCCGTGGGGGACGGCATCTGGAGAATGGTGATACCAGTGGGCTGACCCGAAATCGAGACGCTTCCCACGAGTTTCCGGCTGGCGAGATCGATCACATCCACGGCCCCGGGATCTGCGCCGATGGACTCGGACGAAACGTAGGCCAGGCGTCCGTCCGGCGAGTAGGCGACGCCGTGGACGATCTTCTTGCTGGTCGGAATGCGGGCGATCTCGGTCAACTTGGCCGCGTCGACCAGGCTCACGCTCTGCTCTTTCTTGTTGGTGACCAGCACCAGCCTGCCGTCGGGCGAGGGCTCGACGTTGTAGGCTCCCTTGCCGACTGGAATTTCCTTGACCAGGGTGAGCGTGGCCGCATCCCAGACCTGAAGGCTGTTGCCGTAGTTGCAGGCGACGTACAGCCGCTTATCGTCGCGCGAGACGGAAATGAAGGTGGGGGAGCACTCCTTGGACACCCCGCCGACCAGCGGCTCCGACGGTCCATGATGCGCTGGACCGGTACTTCCCATGGGGTGACCTTCACCCGTCTTTGCCCGCCGCGCGATCCGGAAGCTGGCGACGTCGAGCTGGAGGATCTCATCGCTGTGCATGCAGGACACGTAGATTCTGGTGCCCGCATGGTTCGACTTCACCCCGTGGGGCATATCGCACGCGGGAATGTCGGTGATCTTGTTCATCGTCGGGGTGTGCACCACCGTAACCACGTTCACCCGGGGGTGATCGCCGTGGAAATCCGAGTTGGCCACAAACGCGAACTGGCCGTCGGGAGTCAAGGTGATCGTGGTGGGGAACAGCTCTACCTGGGCTCGTCCGAGTAGCGAGTCGCCCGCAGCATCCATTTTCCACAAGGAGCCGAACGGCGTTCCGTGAGCTACGCTGATGTAGTAGCTCTTCTGATCCGGCGCCACGGTAATGTTGTGCGGACCGTCGATATCGGTGGGCATGATGCCGACCGGCACCACCCGATCGACCGAAAGGGTGTTACCGTGCGGCCGGAGCCAGGTGGCCACATCACCGGACTCGCTCACCACCCCGACGCGATACCCTGGGTCACCGGTCTGGGATTGGGCGGGACTCGCAAACACCAGGCCCAGCAAGGCCAGATTCCGTCTCATCTCTGCAATTCCTTCGTGTGATCGGCGCGTGTCATAGCTGGGAAGATACCCGCCTACCGAACGACCTGCACGCTGGCCTGAAACACATCCGGCTTATCGAAGAGGTCACGGACACCCGGCTTTCGGCGCAACACCACGACCAGGTCTCCGGGCGGCGGATCCACCACTCCCTCGACCGTAAGGAAGCATGGAAGCTCCGCGCCTCCCGGCGGTGCCACCCGATAGCTGCGGCCGTGCCAGACGAAGGTCACGGCAGGCGGCATGGCGCCCACCACCTGATCGATGAAGACGTCGTCCTCGACCCAGTAGTTTCCGTCCGCCTGGAGCTCGCCGCTGAGAAAAAAGGTGGGGTCAAAGGATTCCCGGTCGTGCCGCGCGAAGTTGTGCTCCACGGCCCAATCGAACTCCTCCAGATCGGGTGCCCGAGCTCTCCACTCGAGATGGTGACGCAGCTCGTGGGTCAGGGTCTCCCAGGCTTCCAGCCGCCACTCGAACTCGCCCTGCAGCCCGGCCAGTGCCGCGAATGACCCGTAGTACAAGACAATCCGGCTCTGCACCCCCTCCACCCCACTGCCCAACTCCACCGGGAGGGGAATGCATTCACCCAGGGTGTAGACCTCCTCGCGGTCGGGGTGCGGCACCACACGGGGAGACACCACGACCTCCGCGACCCCCTCGAAGAAGTGCGCCGGCACTTCGTGGGAGAGTCCGCGGACCATGGCTTCGAAATCGGAGAGGCGCATCTCAACGGTACGTGGTGAGCGGTAAGCGGTCGGCGGTGGCCATCCGGCGATAATCGGGGGGGCTGACGAAATTCGCAGCCCGCGGGCTTTGACGCTGACCAAGGCTCCCGCTCACTGCTTACCGCTCACCTTGTCTTTGACATACTCCGCTGCCCGATCCAACCCCACCCGCTCCTGCTGCATCGTGTCCCGGTGCCGAACCGTGACCGTGCCGCCGCTCAGCGTCTCCCCATCCACGGTGATGCCGAACGGGGTGCCCGCCTCGTCCATGCGCCGGTACCGCCGCCCGATGGCACCGCTCTCGTCGTAGAAGCAGGCGAATTGCTTCCGAAGATCGTGGTAGAGGGTGGTGGCCACCTCGGGCATGCCGTCCTTCTTCACCAGAGGAAATACGCCGGCCTTGATCGGCGCCAGAGCAGGCAGCAACGCGAGCACCACCCTGGTCTCGCCCTCGACCGCTTCCTCGCGATAGGCGTCCACCAGGAGCGTCAGCGTCACCCGGTCGGCACCGGCCGAGGTTTCCACGATGTAGGGGAGATACCGCTGGTTCTGCGCCTGGTCGAAGTACTCCAGCTTCTTTCCGGAGTACTCCTGATGGCGTCCGAGATCGAAGTCGCCCCGGTTGTGAATCCCTTCGATCTCCTGCCAGCCAAAGGGGAACTGATACTGAATGTCGAAGGCAGCCTTGGCATAGTGCGCCAGCTCGCTTCCGGCATGCTGATGCCATTGCAGCTTGGCAGGGTCCAGCCCGAGTGACCGGTGCCATTCCATCCGCCACGCGCGCCAGCGCTCGAACCACTCCGCGTCGGTGCCCGGTTGCACGAAGAATTGCATCTCCATCTGCTCGAACTCGCGGGTCCGAAAGATAAAGTTGCCCGGTGTGATCTCGTTCCGAAACGCCTTCCCGATCTGGGCGATCCCAAAAGGGACACGCTGCCGGGACGATTGCAGCACGTTGAGGTAGTTGACGTAGATCCCCTGGGCCGTCTCCGGGCGCAAATAGACCACGGCCGCGGATTCCTCAACCGGTCCCATGAAGGTCTTGAACATCAGATTGAACATCCGGGCCTCGGTGAGTGACCCGCGGGTCCCGCAGACCGGACACTGCGCGTCCGGCTGCCCCGGTGTGCCCTTGATCCGCGGGTCATCGGCCCGGAAGCGGTTCTTGCACTGCCGGCAGTCCACCAGCGGATCGGTGAAGCCGGATACGTGACCCGAGGCCTCCCACACTTTGGGGTGCATGAGGATCGCCGCATCCAGGCCCTCGATATCGTCCCTGGCCTGAACCATGGAGTTCCACCAACGGTCCTTGACGTTCTTCTTGAGCGCCACCCCAAGCGGTCCATAGTCCCACACCGACCCCAGGCCGCCGTAGATCTCAGACGACTGGAACACAAACCCACGGCGCTTGCAGAGGGAGACGAGCTTGTCCATCAAGGTGGTGTCGGCCATCGGGTTCCGAGCGTGGGAGGGTGAATCCAGGTCAGCGGGGGAAGATAATAGACTGGCGCCTGGGCCATGAAAGCGCGGCAGAAACTAGCGAATCTCCGCGAGTAGCAGGAGAATCCCGGCCCCGGGACCTTTCCTTAGGGGCTGATACCCTTGCAGGAGCAGGGGTTACCGTGGATATGGCAGCAGGCTCGGAATTTGCTTTTTACCGGCTCCCGTTCCCTCATCCAGCGCGTTCACGAGGCAGTCGATGGACGCAGAATCCAGCCCGAACAGCCGGTCCGAGGAGGCTCCAGAACCGGGGACCGATTCGTCGCCCCTGGAGTCTGAGGGAAAGCCCAAGCACGTCACCGCGTTGTCCCGTGATCTGGCCAACTTCCTGATCGAGTTCTCGATCGTCCTCCATAAGCGCTCGATGTATCCCGCCGGTCATCCTCATCTGCGGACCGGTGCCGAGCGCTTCGCGCGCCGCTTGAACACGCTCCTCGAGAATCGCGGATCGGTCACTCTGGGTGTGGCCCGGAACCGGCTGGTGATCGAGACCGCCACGACCGATCCAAGGAATGCCTTGCTGCGCGACCTGTCGCAGCGGCTGCACCGGCACCGGATTGCGGCGGTTCATCTGACCCGGGGCGCAAGGTCGGGCGAGATCGAACAGGTACTGGCCGCCCTCAGCGCCAATCCGCAACAGGGCGACGGTCCGCTGGGGAAGCGGCTGGACCGGGTAGGCCCCTGGCCCCACATCGGGCTCCGGCCTGTCGGCTTCGACAAGCTCGTCCTGCAAGATCCCGATGGCACCGGGGAACCCTGGGGTGACAAGCCTGCGGATAGCAGGGATGCGTGGGTCGAGCTCGCGCGCCTCGCCCTCATCAACGAGGCGGACGTCGCCCCAGCGGAGGCAGATCCCCTGGTGGTGGCCAAGGCCATCGGGCGCAAGTCGGGAGAAATAGCGTACGACCGTGTGGTGCTGGGTTACCTGTCGCGGGTGGCCGAGGAGCTGTCTGGCCGCCACGGCGTCGTCGAGGACCGGCTTGGTGAGCGGCTTTCGAGCCTGATTCAAGCGCTTGACCCCGATGCGCTGCACCGCCTGCTCGAGACCGGAGCCGACCAGGCGGAGCGCCGGCGTTTCGTGCTCAACACCTCGCAGGTCCTCGCCGCCGACGCCGTGATGGAGATCCTCGAGGCGGCGGCCAAAGCCTCGCATCAGACCATCTCCCACAATCTCCTCAACCTGCTTCACAAGCTGGCTCATCACGCGGAGGACGGTGCGCCAGAGATCAGGGCCGAGGCGGAGGGGGCGTTGCGCGGCAACGTAGCGCGACTGATCGGAGACTGGGAGCTCGAGGATCCAAACCCCAAGGCGTATACCGCAATTCTCGAGGGGATGGTTCGCCAGGCCCCCGAGGATCCCACCGAGCAATCGGAGAGCGGCTGTGAGCCCGAGATCATTGTCCAGATGGCACTGGAGCTCGATTGCATCGGGCCATCCGTGCTCACCGCCGCCGAAGGGCTGCTGAATCGCCGTCAGTTTGGCGTGCTTGCCGGTCTCCTGGAGGCAGCGTCTCAGACGGAGACGACCGCGGCGGTCTGGCGTCATGTCGCCAGCCCCGAGCGACTGGAGGCGGAGTTGCTTCAGAATCCGCCGGATCAGGAGGTCATCGAGATCCTGGTGCGTCGCCTTGGCATGGACGCCGCCAACTCCCTGCTCGATCACCTCGCGCGCACCGACGATCGCTCCATCAGGGCCGCCCTGATGAAACAGCTCCTGGCGCTGGGCCCCGGTATCGGCGAGGTGGCGGTGGCCCGACTGCGCAACGCTCCCTGGTATCTCCAGCGCAACATCCTGGTGCTGATCGGTCGCCTGGGTAGCTGGCCCCAGGCGTTCTCACCGCTGAGTTTCGCTGCCCACATCGATGCCCGGATCCGCCGGGAAGGAATCAAACTGCTGCTGGAGTCGCCTTCGCACCTCACCGAAGGCATTCTGCTTGGCCTTCGAGACGAGGATGAAGGGATCGTTGGGCTCGCGCTCAGAGCAGCCCTGGAATCCTGTCCCCCCGAGGCGATACCGTTGCTGCAAAGCATTACGATGGATGCCCGGCGCCCGGCCGAGACCAAGGTGCCGGCCCTCCGGATTCTCGCCAGAACGGGGAGCCCGGTTGCGCTCTCGGTTCTCCTGGAGCTCGCGCAGCACCGCCGACGCTGGTTCGGACGTCGGTTGCCGTCGAAGTCACCCGAGTTGCTCGCGGCCGTAGCCGGGCTGGCGAGCTACTGGGCCGATCATCCCCTGGCCAGTGACGTGCTCGGCGACGCGCGGAAGCATGCCGACCCGGACATTCGTGCCGCCGCCCGCTCGATCAGATGACCGATCCCGTCCGGTTCCT
This sequence comes from uncultured Gemmatimonadales bacterium, assembly GCA_963742755.1. Classification (GTDB taxonomy): domain Bacteria; phylum Gemmatimonadota; class Gemmatimonadetes; order Gemmatimonadales; family GWC2-71-9; genus CAVVWJ01. Next base: position 138,364 of record CAVUMU010000003.1, on the reverse strand, counting down.
CACAGCCTTCACTCAGGCCCTCTCGACGATGAGCCTGTACGGAGACGACCACCCTGCCACCACTCGCGGACTGGAGTCAGCGCTCGAGCGCTTGCACCAGCTCCAGGAGGCCGACCCGAAGCTGCAGTTCACCTTTCTCTCCGGCGAGGTCGTCTTTGGATCCGAGGTGGTCCATGAGCTGGAAGGCTGGGAGTGGAGCAACCGGCTGGTAAAGGCCGGAGTGGAGCGGATCGAGATGCTCGCACCGGTTGAGGTAGATCAGTTCGCGCGGTTTCTGTCTCACCTGGCGATGCGGCTTGGAATCCGCCCGGGGTTGGGCACCGACATCTGGCAAATGGGCGAGTCGCCCATTCGGTACGGGCAGGTGACTCTGGGTCAGGGCCAGGCACCGGCCGAGCTCCTGCGGCTCGAGCCGGCCCTGCCGGTGGCGACGGTGACATACTCGCTCCGGGAGGAGCGGGCCACCATGGATTGGGTCCACAACGAGATTCAAAAGGGCGGCAAGATTCCCTTGGTCGAGGCGGACGCGGTGGTGCGGTCGCTGTCCATAGCCATGCATGCGGAGCAGGCCATGGTACTACCGCTCCTGCAGCTCAAGGAGTTCGACCAGTACACGACCACCCATTCCATGAACGTGGCGGTGCTGGCGATGGCGCTGGGGGAGTACCTCGAGCTCGGCGGGGCAACCGTGCGCGCCCTTGGCGTTGCCGGGCTGCTGCACGACCTCGGAAAGATCTGCATCCCGAGGGAGATCCTGGTGAAGCCGGGGAACCTCACCGAGGCGGAGCGGGTGGTCATCCGGGAGCATCCGATAGTGGGGGCACGGATGCTCCTGGCGAGCCCGGAGCCGATGGAGCTGGCCGCGGTGGTGGCCTACGAGCACCACGTGATGCTGGACGGAGGAGGCTACCCTGCCCTGCACGGCGCGAGAGGGGCTCAGTACGCCAGCATGCTTGTCCACGTGTGCGACGTCTATGATGCGCTACGCACCAACCGCCCCTACCGCGAGGCCTGGGAGTCCGACCGTGCACTGGCTTATATCCAGGACCGCTCGGGCGTGGAGTTCGATCCGGGGATCGCCCAGGCGTTCATCGAGATGATGCGACAGTGGGACCAGCGGATTTCGGGGGTGCCGGCGTAGGGCCGGCGCGCCGTTGCAGCAGGTGCCGCAGGATGAGCTCGCCATGCCCCCGCGCATTCTCGATAAACAACCGGTTCGCGTCGTTTCCGCTCGCAATGACCCCCGCCAGGTAACACCCGGGAATCGGGGTTGCCATGGTCGCCTCGTCGTGCGCCGGGACGCCGGTCACGGGGTCCACCGGCACGCCGAGCTGGTGCAGCAGACTGGTATCGGCATGGTACCCGGTCATGGCGAGCACCGCGTCGGCCGGGATCCTCTCCACGGCGCCGCTCTCATCTGACACCACCTCGACGTCGGTAGGCGTGATCGCCCGCACCCGCGAGCGCCAACGCACCGCAATACTTCCCTCCTTGACCCGATTGACGATGTCCGGGAGTACCCATGCCTTGACGGTGCGGTCGAAGCCCTCGCCAAAATGCACCAGCGTCACTGTAGCCCCGGCGCGCCAGCACTCGAGCGCGGCGTCGACGCTGCTGTTGCCCGCTCCAATCACGATTACCCGCTGGTGCCAGTAGGGGTGACCTTCCACGAAGTAATGGCCAACGTGCGGAAGGTCTTCGCCAGGAACCCTGAGGAAATTGGGATTATCGTAGTAGCCGGTGGCAAAAACGATCGCCTGCGCCCGGTAGGCCTTGCTGTCGTGGCGCCGCGCTGCCTGGATGTCGAATGAGCCGTCCGGCGCCCGGGTGACCTCAACCACGTCCTCCCCGGGCCGGATGTCCAGGGCATAATGTTCTGCGACCCGGCGATAGTATATGAGCCCGTCCTGCCGTGTGGGCTTCTCATGGCTGGCGATAAACGGTATACCGCCGATCTCGATCCGTTCCGGCGTGGAGAAAAATGTCATCGCCAGAGGATAGCGCTCGATGGTGGATACGACCGTGCGGCGGTCGAGCAGCACGCAGGAGAGGCCTGCTTGCGTGCCCGCAATTCCGACGGCGAGTCCGCAGGGACCTGCGCCGATGACCAGGAGGTCAGTCTCTTCCATCACGCCCTCAGACTTCAATGATCTGATCCCGCCGAGTCCCGACGCTCACGTATCGCACCGGCACCCCCGACAGCACCTCCAGGCGGTCGAGATACGCTCTGGCCGCCGAAGGGAGATCCGCCAGCCGCCGTGCGGTACCGGTCGGCTGGCGCCAGCCGGGGCGCACCTCGTAGGTCGGCCGCACCCGGCCAAGCGCCTCCACCTCAGCCGGCATTTCCTCACAGCGCTCATCATCCAGCTGATAGGCAATGCCCACCGGGATCTCCGCAAACGAGTCGAGCACGTCCAGCTTGGTCACGGCCAGGCCGGTCAAACCGTTCACCCGTGCGGCATAGCGGACCACCGTAGCGTCAAACCATCCGCAGCGCCGAGGCCGTCCAGTCACCGCGCCGAACTCCCCACCCAGCTCTCGCAGCTGCTCGCCATAGGGACTCTCGGCCTCGGTAGGCAGGGGTCCGTTGCCGACCCGGGTGGTGTAGGCCTTCACCACGCCGAGGACCCCGTTGACCGCCGTGGGCCCGATCCCGGCTCCAACTGCGGCACCGCCCGCCGTCGTGTTGGACGAGGTCACGTAGGGATAAGTACCGTGATCCACGTCGAGAAGGGCGCCCTGGGCTCCCTCAAGGAGCACCCGACGGCCCGCCCGGATTGCGCGGTGCACCATCAGGCCGGTATCTGCCGACAGCTGCAGTAATCGCGGTGCGATGCGCCGTAGCAAGTCGACGTGATCCTCGTACCGGGCTCGCTCGCTGCTCCCCATCATAGCCAGGAGTCGGTTGGCTCGCTCGACCCGTTCGGTCAGCTGCTGCTGGGCGCACTCGACCCGGCGCAGGTCAGTGACCCGGATCCCGCGGCGCCCGTACTTGTCCTCGTAGGCCGGGCCGATGCCCCGTCCCGTCGTGCCCAGATTCTGGCTCCGCTCGCTGGCGGCGTCGAGCAGCTTGTGGTAAGGGAGCACCAGATGCGCCCGGTCGGAAACGAAGAGGCGGCCCGTCGTATCGATGCCGCGGGCGTGCAGCTGATCGAGCTCCGCAAAGAGGTTTTCCGGCTCCAGCACCACGCCGTTGCCGATGACGCACGTGACGCTTTGATGCAGGATGCCGGACGGTATCTGACGGAGGATGAACTGGCTGTCACCGATGACGACGGTGTGGCCCGCGTTGGCCCCGCCCTGGTAACGGACCACAAAATCCGCCCGCTCGGCCAGCACATCGACGAGCTTCCCCTTGCCCTCATCCCCCCACTGCGCCCCAACGACCACCATACAGGTGGTCTTCTCGTCGAACATGTCGGCTCCCCTCGTGAAACAACAAAAGAGCCCCTTGCGGGGCTCCTGAATCCTCGGGCAAACCTATCGTGGCCCCAGGGAAACGTCAATTCGAAGCGATGGCCTTGCCGACTTGCTCGGCGGTGCGGAAGGATAGTCCAGCAGGCGTATCCGCCACGGTATGGATACAGCGCAAGGTGCGCCAGGTCAGCCGCCCGACGGTGACGGCCGGCGCCACCCGGGCCAGTGGAGCGCTATCGACAAAGATTCCCAGCGGCAGGCGCCGGCGCTGCATTGGCAGCCCAATGACCGCGAGCTGCGGCTCGACTGCACGGGCCAGACGCTCGCCCGCGGCATCGTGGCTTACCAGGTATAGCCTTCCTTCCTGGTCTACGGTGTCCACGTTGACGAACTCGGTGTCGGCCAGGGGCGGCGATAGCCGGGCGAACACCCGGGCCCCCACCAGACCAAACTCCTCCGCTCCGGTGATGAGGATGCCCACGGTCGAGTCCGGCGCGGCCGCCGCCGCCAGGGCAGCAACCACCCCGGTGCCATTATCCCGGGCGCCCTGTGAGCGGCCGCTGAGGCGGCCCCGGCCCGCTAGGAAGCCCGCCAGGACCGCCACCACCGCTCCGGTGCCGGCCAGCACAGGCGAGAGCGGGCCCGAGAGACGGCCGAGTACAAGCGCACTCAGCGCCAACAGGGCGAGCCCGACAATCCAGAGGGCAACCAGCCGGCCGGCCATGGAGTGGCCCTGCGCCTTGGAGTCGAGATGAGCCACCACCCAACGGCGCGGCGGCTGCCGGCCGCGGGTGGCGATCAGGTTGGCGTCCTCCCGCAGGCCTTCGCCGAGGTGTACCCAGCCCAGTCCGACCCCAATGGCGACGATGGTGAGGGCCAGGAGCCCGGTCAGCCAGACCGCGAGAGCTGCCCACGACGGGAGACCGCTGGAAGACAGGAAAGGCAGAAGGACGAGGGCCAGGCCGCCGAGGCCGGCGCCGAAAATGGGAAACGCACGGAGGCTGGAGGGAGCGAAGGTGAACCCCTGCGAGACTACGGTGTAGCCGAGGCCGGTGAGGTAGGCGGTGACCAGCTCGCGAGCCTTTGCCGCCTCTGGCGTTCCGGCTTCACGGGCCAGCGCCAGTACCTGGAGAGCGATTTCCTTTAACGAGAGCACGTCGTGTCGGGACTCAGGCCTGTCTGGGGCGCTTGGACCGGGCCAGCTGCTGGTCAGCGGTGGCCAGGGCGGCTCGCTTGGTGTCTTCGGTGATCTGATCGGCCTCAAGCAGCTCGTCCAGGTGCTGCTCGTAGGTCTGGGTGCCGAGCTCCTTGTGGCTGTCGGCCATGATCTTCCTGACCTGCCCGGTGCGCTTAGGATCCTTGAGGCACTCACGCACTGCGGGCGTGCCCAGCAGGACCTCGACCGCGGCTACCCTCCCCTTGTCGTCCTTGAGAGGTAGCAGCTGCTGAGAGATGACCGAGTGCATGGCCTCGGAGAATCGCAGCCGCCCGATCTCCCGCTCCTCGGCGGGCAGAGTGGCGATCAACCGCTCGATGGTGGTGACCACATCGGGGGTGGTGCTGGTGGCGATGACCAGGTGGCCGGTCTCGGCGCCTTTGAGAGCGGTATCGATAGTGGGGGCGTCGGCCATTTCTCCCAGGACCACGACGTCAGGATCCTGGCGTAGCGCGGCCCGAAGCCCGACGGCGATGCTTTCGGTATCGACGCCGACCTCCCGCTGGGTGATTGAGCAGCTCAGATCGCGGTGGAGAAACTCGATCGGGTTCTCGATGGTGACGACGTGCTTGTGCAGGGTGCGATTGATGTGATGCACCATGGCCGCCACGGTGGAGCTTTTTCCGCTGCCGCTCACTCCCGAGACCAGCACCAGACCCCGATCAGCCTCCGCGATCTGCTTGAGCACGTCAGGCAGGCGAAGCGATTCAATGGTAGGCACGGTGAATGGGATGACCCGCATGACGATCATGAACGAGGAGCGCTGGCGGAGAACGTTGACCCGGAAGCGGCCGACTCCCGGCATGCCCCAGGAGCAGTCGAAGTCCCGCAGCCGTTCGATCTTGGCCCGGTCTTCGTCGTTGCTGATCAGCTTCAGGGCGATGGCCTTGGTCTGATCCGGGGTCAACCGCTGCTTGGTGAGGGCCACCAGCTTGCCGTTGATCCGTGCCCGGAAAACGTCACCGGCCTTGATATGCAGGTCGGAGGCGCCGCGTTCGACCGCCGCCTTGATGATCTTCTCCATGATATCCGCCATATAGGGGAAAGCCGCGGTTACCGAATCACGTCGAGCACCGCTGGTTCACCGCGGGCCCCGGAGAAAACCCATCCGATCCCGCACCTCCCCCATGGTCTCGGAAGCCTGCCGGCGACCCGTCGCCGCGCCTTCCGCCAGGATCTCGTCTACCCGGTCAGGGGCTTCCTGGAGCTGTAACGCCCGCTCCCTGATGGGCGCGAGGGTGGCAATCATATTATCGGCCAGCACCCGCTTACAATCGAGGCACCCCCATTTGGCACCCCGGCAGTTCTCGGCGACCACCGCAACGGTCTCTGGAGGCGAGAAATACTGGTGCAGATGATAAATGTTGCATATCTCCGGGGTTCCCGGGTCCCTCCGGGTGACCCTGGCTGGGTCGGTCTTGGCGGGTCTCAGCTTCTGCCAGATCTCGTCTGGGGTGTCCAGCAGCCCGATCGTGTTGCCCAGGCTCTTGGACATCTTGGCCTGTCCGTCCAGCCCGGTGATCCGTTTGGCCTCCGTCAGGATGGCTTTCGGCTCGGGAAAGAAGTCCTCCCCCCGCCCGAACTCGGCATTCCACTTCCGTGCAATCTCGCGGGTGAGCTCCAGATGCTGTACCTGATCTTCTCCCACCGGTACCAGATCGGCGCGATATAACAGAATGTCGGCCGCCATCAGGACCGGATAGTTGAGCAGCCCCGCCGGCACGCTCTCGAACTTCTGTGACTTATCTTTGAACTGCGTCATCCGCTCGAGCTCCCCCAGCGGGGTGACGCTGTTCAGAAGCCACTGCAGCTCGGAGTGCTGGGGCACGTGCGACTGCACGAAGAGGGTGGCCCGCTCCGGGTCAATCCCCGCGGCCAGGAGCCCGATCGCCATGTCACGAGTGCGTTGAGCCAGGGTGTCTTTGTCGTACTTACCGGTGATGGCGTGCAGATCCACGATACAAATCAGAGACTCGTAGCTACCCTGAAGGTTGACCCAGTTCTGCACCGCGCCGAGCCAGTTGCCGATGTGCAGCTCACCGGACGGTTGAATCCCTGAGAATATTCGTGGCATGTCGGCAAGTTACCCTGCTGAAACAAGGCGTGCAAGATAGTGTCTGCCTTAGACTTACTGGACCTGGCACAGCGTGCGGCCGCCCGGGCCGGGGGCTATCTCAGGAGCGTCCATCGGCCCGCCGATCCCAGCGGCTGGACGCTCAAAGGCAGGCGCGACTTCGTCACCGAGGTCGACCGCACCGCCGAGCGCATGATCACGGACATTCTGCTCGCCGCGGAACCGGAGGCCCGGATGGTCGGCGAGGAGCTGAGCCCCGAGATCATCACCGACGGCCTGGTCTGGATCGTGGACCCGCTCGATGGAACCACAAACTTCCTGCACGACTTCCCGGCCTACGCGGTCTCGATCGCTGCGGCGGTCGATGGCGTTCTGGAGGCGGCCGTCGTGCTTCAGGTCCCCAGGAATGAGACCTACTCGTCGTCCCGCGGTGGCGGGTCCTGGCTCGGCGACCGGCGGCTCACCGTTTCCGCCATCGATGATCCGGCATTCGGACTGATCGGCACCGGATTCCCCTTTAGCGACGTGTCGCGGCTGGAGGAGTACCAGCGACAGTTCGCCAGGGTGGCACGAGCGACCAGCGGCATCCGCCGACCGGGCGCCGCCGCGCTGGACCTGGCCGACGTGGCGGCCGGGCGCTTCGATGGATTCTGGGAGCAGCAGCTCTCGGCGTGGGACATCGCGGCAGGGACGTTATTGATTCGCGAGGCGGGTGGAGTGGTCACCGATTTCTCGGGCCGAGATGTCGGCATTGAGCACACGGGCGTCGTGGCCGGTAATCCGGCCATTCATGAGTGGCTGATGAGAACCTTGAAATGACGAGAAAGCCGAATGGACGAGGAAGACGCGCTCAGCTCGACTAATTCAATCCAGGAGTGGTCGGACGCCGTTGCGGCCGCCACTTCAACCCCGTCGGGCGGAGCGGTCGCCGCGCTGGCGACCGCCCTGTCCGCATCGCTGGTAGCCATGGTCGCCGGGCTCACGACGCGCCGCGAGAAGTACGCCGCGGTGCACGATCACGCCCGAGCCACGCTGGAGCGGGCCGAGTTCCTGCGCGCCGACCTGCTGGAGATGGCCACCCTCGATGCGGTAGCGGTGGCGGAGTACATGGACGCGCTCACCCTGCCCCAGTCCACCGAGTTCGAGCGCACCGCGCGGGAAGCGGCGAAGCGGGCTGCCCTCATCGAGGCGGCTCGGGTGCAGCTCGAGCTGCTTCACCAGGCGGCGGAGGTGAGTGAGCTGGCTGAGGCGATGGCGGGGTCGGGATTGGCCACGGCGATTGGCGATGCGGCTGCGGCGACCTTCCTGGCGGCCGCAGCGAGCCGGAGCGCCTACTGGAGCATTCGCAGCAACCTCAAGGCGGTGGGCTGGCCCGAGGAGGCGCGGGTGCTGATCGATACGGCCTGGACCATGCTGGAGCAGGTGGAGTCGGCGGAGCTGCGGGTGCAGCAGCTGCTGGAGGACCGGGTGGGCTAGTCAGGCCGTCGTCAGGATGCGGGGTCCGTCGGCGGTGATCACCACGGTATGCTCGAAGTGGGCCGACAAGCTCCCATCCGCCGTCACTACGGTCCACTTGTCGGCCAAAGTCTTGGTGACGGGGCTGCCGATGGTGATCATCGGCTCGATGGCGAGTGTCATTCCTTCCAGCAGGCGAGGACCTCGCTTCGGCGCGCCGTAGTTGGGCACCTGGGGCTCCTCGTGAAACCGGGTCCCGATTCCGTGGCCTACCAGTTCCCGCACCACGCCGTATCCTGCCCCTTCAGCGACCCGCTGGACCGCGTGCCCGATGTCTCCCACGTGATTCCCCAGCCTCGCCTCCGCGATGCCGGCCGCCAGCGATTCCTGGGTCACCTGCAGGAGCCGTTCGGTCTCGGGGGCTACTTTCCCTACCGGGAGCGTAGTGGCTGAATCCGCGTGTAGCCCTTCCAGGTGCACGCCCACGTCCACGCTCACGATGCTCCCCTCGGCCAGCACCCGCCGGGCGGATGGAATCCCGTGGACGATCTCCTGATCGATAGAGGTGCACAGGGTCTTCGGAAAGCCGTAGAGCCCCTTGAACGACGGAACCGCCCCGGGGTGGCTCCTGATAAACCGCTCCGCCTCAACATCGAGGTCCTCGGTGCTCATTCCCGGCCGCAGGAACTCCCGCATCCGCGCCAGCGTGCCGGCCACGATCCGCCCCGCCCGGCCCATGATCTCCACCTCCCGGGGAGACTTCAGGGTGATCATGTTACTGGCCAAGCGTCCGGCGGACCCGCTCCGCGATTTCCTGGACGGAGCCGACCGCGGGGATGTGATGGACAAGGTTCCGTTTCTGGTACCACTCCAGCACGGGAGCGGTCTGCTTGCGGTAGGCCGTGAGCCGGGTGGCCACGGCCTCGGGATCGTCGTCGGCGCGCTTCTCCACCTCACGCCGCTTCGTGAGCCGCGCGAGAATCTCGTCGTCTGACACGTCGAAGAACAACACGGCGTCCATCCGGCGACCCCTCTCGCTCAGGATGCGCTCCACACCCTCCGCCTGCGGAATGGTTCGCACCACCCCGTCGAAAATTACCCCTCTGGCCGCTCCTGGCTTGGCCAGCTCGTCCCGCACAATCCCCAGGATCAGATCGTCACCGATCAGATGACCCGCCTCCATGGCTTCCTTGGCCCGGAGCCCCAGCGGGGTCCCCCGTTTGACCGCGTCACGCAACAGATCGCCGGTGGCAAATTTGGGCACACCGCGCGCCTCGGCCAGCAGGGCGCCTTGGGTGCCCTTTCCCGCGCCGGGCGGGCCCATCAGTAGGATATCCACTATTTCGAATCCTCAAAAACGTGAACGGGTAAACGGTGAAAAGTGAACAGGGGGCTCCCGACAATATCGAAGCCCCCTTCCGTCACTGTTCCTGTTCACCGTTCACGCGGGTGTTACATATAGCGTTGCTGGCGTCCGCGGAACTTTACCCGCCCGGTCTTCATGAAGCCGTCGTACTTGCGCAGCGTGCGGTGCTGCTCGATCTGGGCAATGGTGTCCAGCAGAACGCCGACCACGATCAGCACTGAGGTGCCGCCGAAGCCGCTGTTGGGGATGTTCATCCACTCCGAGACCAGGATGGGCAACACGGCAACCAGGGCGAGGAACAGGCCTCCCGGCAGGGTGATGCGCCCAAGAACACCGTCGATGTAATCCGCCGTACTGGCCCCCGGCTTCACCCCGGGGATAAATCCACCCTGCTTCTTGAGGTTCTCGGCCAGATCGACCGAATTGAAGATGATCGAGGTGTAGAAGTAGCTGAAGACGAGGATCAGGAACCCGAATACCAGGTTGTAGGGCCAATCGCCCGGCTGGAAGAAGCCCGCGAGCTCGGTCAGGACTGGATTCTGGGTGAAGCTGGCGAGCGTGCCCGGTACGATGATGATGGTCTGGGCAAAGATGATCGGCATCACGCCCGCGGTGATGAGCCGGATGGGGATGAATGTCTTCTGCCCTTCCCGGATCCGGCCCCGGCCCATGACCTTGCGGGGAATCTGGATCGGAATGCGCCGGGCCGCGATGGTCATGCCCACAACCGCGGCGATGGTGGCCACCAGCACGATCAGGAATGCCACGGCCCCCAGGACGCTCACCACCCCGCTCTGGATGAACTGGAGCAGCTGCAGTGACCCGGGCCAGAACCGCTCCAGAATCGAGAAGGTGATCAGGAGGCTCATCCCGTTGCCGATGCCCCGCTCGGTGATCTGCTCGCCCAGCCACATGACGAAGATCGCCCCGGTGGTCAGGGTCACGACCATGATGAGCCGCGACCACAACCCCGGATCCGAAATGGCGCCAGGAATCGATTCGGTGAAGAGGGCGAAGGTGTAGGCCTGGGAGAGCGAAATGAACACGGTGAGATACCGGGTCCACTGGGTAATCCGCTTCTTGCCCTCCTCGTCCTTCTGCATCTTGCCGATCGACGGAGCCACGCCGCCGGCCAGCTGGAAGATGATCGAGGCAGAGATGTAGGGCATGATGCCGAGCGCGAAGACGGTCGCGCGCGACAGGCCGCCACCCAGGGCGTCGTACAGCCCGAAGAACCCGGCCGCGGCCGAGTTCCGGATGAAGTCGGCCAGGGCGGCCACGTTGACTCCCGGCGCGGCGATATGCGCGCCGACCCGGTAGATCACGAGCGCCAGCAGCGTGAAGAGGATCTTCCTCTTCAGCTCATCGTCCATCGCTAGGTTGGGAACACGCGGTACTGTCATGTATGGTTTCCGGTAGGCCGCAACGCGTTGCGGTCCTACTCCTGGAACTTACCGCCGGCCGCCTCGATCTTGGTGCGCGCCGACGCGGAAAAGGCCACGCCTCGAACCGAGTAGGCCCGGTCGGCGTCACCGGTGCCCAGCAGCTTCACCGGGGCGTCGGGCTTCCCGATCAGCCCCGCGGAGTACAGGGTCTCCGGGCTGACGTCGGTGGCGCTCACCTTCTTCAGGTCGGACAGATTCACCACCTGGGCTTCGACTCGGAACGGGTTGGTGAAGCCGCGCTTGGGGAGCCGGCGATAGAGGGGCATCTGCCCGCCCTCGAAGCCGGGGTTGGTGCCCCCGCCGGTCCGGGCCTTGTGTCCCTTATGACCCTTGCCCGACGTCTTGCCGAGACCCGAGCCCGGGCCCCGACCAACCCGCTTGCGCGACTGGGTCGAGCCGGGTGCCGGCTTCAGATTCGATAATGTGATCGTGGCTGCCGCCTCGCGGCGCCGGCCACCCTTTTTCTCTGCCATCATTTCTCCTTCGCCGGCGTCACCTCGATGAGGTGCCGCACCTTGATCAACATGCCCCGGACCGACGAATTGTTCGGCAGCTGCACGCTCTGCTGGTGGTGGCGGAGCCCGAGGGCCCGCAGGGTGCGCCGCATGGTGTCGGCATGACCGATCCCCGAGCGGACCTGCTTCACCGTCAGCACACTGGCCTTGTCTTCGGTCGGAATGACAGCTGCCCGGTGTCCCGGTCCCTGCCGCCCCACCACTGGATTACGTCCCATATCAGCTCCCCTGCCTGGCCTTGTAGGGAATCTGGTCGACCTCGACCCCGCGCTCCCGCGCGATCTGTCGATGCGAGACCAGACTGGCCAGCCCCTGCATGGTAGCCCGCACCATGTTGTGCGGATTGGTCGAGCCCAGGCTCTTGGTCAGAATGTCGGTAATGCCGGCGCACTCGAGCACCGCGCGTACTGGACCACCAGCGATGACGCCGGTACCGGTGGCGGCAGGCTTGAGCAGCACCCGGCCGGCGCCGTGCCGGCCGGTGACCTCGTGCGGGATCGTGGAGCCGGTCCGCGGCAGCTCGATCATGGAGCGCTTGGCCGCCTCAACTGCCTTCCGCACCGCTTCCGAGACCTCGTTGGCTTTGCCGGTAGCGATGCCGACTTTGCCCTTACCGTCGCCCACCGCCACCAGCGCGTTGAACGAGAACCGGCGGCCACCCTTCACCACCTTGGCCACCCGGTTAATGGCGATGACGTTCTCGACGTGCTCGCTGGAACGGTCCCGGTCGCCCCGGTCGCGCCGTGGGCCACCACGGCCGCCCCGGTCACCCTGCCCGCCACCCCGGCCACCCCGCCCACGCGGACGGTCGGTGCCCGCGGGCCGCTCGGCAACCGCGGGACCGTCGCTCGGGTTCCCGGTCTCCGCGGCGGTGCCCGCCGTGCCCGGAACCGGGGGAGTGCCTGTCGTCTCTTCTGCCATTAGAACTCCAATCCGCCTTCGCGTGCGCCGTCGGCAACGGCCTGCACGCGACCATGGTAACGGTAACCTGCCCGGTCGAACACCACTTTCGTGATCCCGGCCGCCTTGGCCTTCTCGGCCAGGAGCTTGCCGGTGCCCTTGGCCCGGCCCACCTTGGCCTTGCCGTCGGTCTCGAGTCCTTCGCTCAGGTCGCTCACGCCGAGCAGGGTCACGCCCAGCTCGTCGTTCACCAGTTGGGCGTAGATGTGCTTGAGCGAGCGGTAGACCACCAGACGCGGCCGCTCGGCCGTGCCCGATACCTTGCGGCGCACCCGGAGGTGGCGGCGATAGCGCAGCTGCAGCCGGGTCTTCGGCGCGTGAATCGTACGCATGCTTACTTGGCTCCTGTCTTGCCGGCCTTGCGGCGGACGTGCTCGCCCTGGTAGCGGATCCCCTTGCCCTTGTACGGCTCCGGCGGACGCACCGAGCGCAGCTCGGCGGCCACCTGGCCGACCAGCTCCTTGTCCGCCCCTTCGATCTTGACCACGACGTTGTTGTCCACCGAGATCTTGATCCCCTTCGGAGCCTCGTACTTCACCGGGTGCGAATACCCCACCACCAGGTTGACCCCGTAGGGCTTGGCTTCGGCCTTGTAGCCGACGCCCTGGATCTCGAGCGTCTTGGTGAAGCCCTTGGAGACGCCCTCGACCATGTTCTGCACCAGGGTGCGGGTCAGCCCGTGGAGCGCCTTGTGGCGCTTCTCCTCGCTGGGACGCGTGACCGTGAACTGGTCCTTATCGAGAGCGATCTGCATGTCGGGGTGGAGGGTGCGGCGCAGCTCGCCGCGCGGGCCCTTCACCGCCACGCGATTTCCCTCCAGCTGGAGCGTAACCCCCTTCGGGACGGTCACCGGCTTCCTGCCGATACGTGACATGGGCCCTCCTACCAGACCACGGCGAGCAGCTCGCCGCCGAGGTTGGCCGTGCGGGCCTCACGATCGGTCATGAGTCCGCGCGGTGTGGAGACGATGGCCATGCCGAGGCCGTTCTTGACCCGAGGCAGCTCCCGGCACTTGACGTAGCGCCGGAGGCCAGGGGTCGAGACCCGCCGCAGCTCCCGGATCACCGGGGCCTCGTTGTGATACTTCAGGTAGAGACGCAGTACGCCGTGCGCCCCGTCGTCGAGGATCTTGAAATCCGCGATGTAGTGGTTGTCACGCAGCAACCGGGCGACCTCGCTCTTCAGCTTCGAGACCGGCATGTCCACCCGCCGGTGACCGGCAGAGCAGGCATTCCGGATGCGTGTCAGCATATCCGCTACGGGATCTGTCAGGCTCATACTTACTCGTTCCCCTTACCAGCTGGCCTTGCGCACGCCCGGGATTTCCCCCTTCAAGGCGAGCTCACGGAAACAGATACGGCAGAGTCCGAACTTCCGCAGCACCGCGCGGGAACGTCCGCACCGCTGGCAGCGGCGGACCCCACGGACCTTGAACTTCGGCGTGCGTTTGGCTCTTTCGATCCAGGCAGTCTTTGCCATCTCAATTCCTCTAAGGTGAGAGGTGAGAGGTGAGAAGTGAGAGGGCCACCCCTCCCACTTCTTGCTTCTCACTTCTTACTTCTCACTGATCCTACGCCACCCTTACCGGGGTCTCACCGCGGAACGGCCACCCCAGCTCCCGCAGGAGCCCCGTGGCCAGGTCGTCCCGGTCGGTCGAGCTGACCAGGGTGATGTCCATGCCGTGGATCTTCTCCACCCGGTCGTAATCGATCTCGGGGAAGACCATCTGTTCCTTGATGCCGAAGGTGTAGTTCCCCCGTCCATCGAAGCTGCGAGTCGGCAAGCCGCGGAAGTCGCGGATGCGCGGGATCGCGAGGTTGATGAACCGGTCGAGAAACTCGTACATTCTGGCACCACGGAGCGTCACCCTGGCCCCCACCGGCATGCCGGCGCGGAGGCCGAAGTTGGCAATGGCCTTCTTGGCCTTGGTGACCACCGCCTTCTGGCCGGTGATCAGGCCCAGCTCCTCGACCGCGGCCTCGAGCTGCTTCGGATTCTTGCCCGCGTCGCCCATGCCCACGTTGAGGACGATCTTGACCATCTTGGGCAGCTCGTTCGGATTGGTCAGTCCAAACTCTTTCGCGAGCTTGGGCCGTACCGTCTTCTCGTAGTAGTCCTGCAGCCGGGGCTTGCCGTCAGCCGCCTTGGGCGCATGCTCGACCGCGGCTGCCGGCGCCTTGTCCTTGCTCTTGCCCGAAGGAGCCTGCTTTGCCGCTGCCGGGGCGGCGGTCTTCCCGCCCTTCCCGCCTTTTCCTTCCTTCCCGTCTTTGACGCCCTCTTGAGTCTCAGCCATTGCTACCTGCTCCTCGGGATAGGCTGGTCCGACTTCACGGCGATCCGCTCCACGGTTCCATCCGCGTCCCGGCGGCGGCGGACCCGGGTGGGCTCGCCGCTCTGGGGATCGATCAGCATCGCCTTCGAGTGATGGATCGGCGCGGCAAACTCGACGATGCCCCCCTCGGCGGTGTTGCTGGCGCGGCGGTGGCGCTTGACCACATTCACACCCTCGATCGTGACCCGCCCCGTCTTGGGGTGCACCCGGAGCACCCGGCCCCGCTTGCCCTTGTCCTCGCCGGAGATGACCTGCACGGTGTCACCCTTGGTGATGTGCAGTCGCACCCGGACCGGCGGCTGGTGACGGATCCGTTTTGCCTTCTTGAACACGAGCGGCTTCATGCTACAGAACCTCCGGCGCCAGTGAAACGATCTTCATGTAGCGCTTCTCCCGAAGCTCGCGGGCCACCGGACCAAAGATGCGGGTGGCCCGGGGCTCGCCGGCATCGTTGATCAGGACCGCGGCGTTCTCGTCGAACCGGATATAGGAGCCGTCCTTCCGACGGGTCTCCTTGGCGGTCCGCACGATCACGGCCTTGGCGACATCGCCCTTCTTCACCTGGCCGGTCGGGATCGCGTCCTTGATGGCGACGACCACGGTGTCGCCCAGGCCCGCGTACCGGCGCTTGCTGCCGCCGAGCACCCGAATGACCAGCGCCTTGCGAGCGCCCGAGTTGTCCGCGATGCGGAGAATGCTTTCTTGCTGGACCATGTTACTTCGCCCTCTCCACGATCTCCGTAACCCGCCAGTTCACGGTCTTGGCCAGCGGCCTGGTCTCCATGATCCGCACCGTGTCGCCCGCCTTGGCGCCGTGCTCGTCTCGCGCCTTTACCTTCTTCGTACGGGTGACCTGCTTGCCGTAGACCGGGTGGGCGTACCGCCGCACCAGCGTCACGGTGACGGTCTTGTCCATCTTGTCGCTGCTCACGATACCCATGCGGATCTTGCGTCGGGTGCGTGGCTGTTCGGTCGGTTCGGCCATGTTCGTCATTCCTATTAGTCAGAAGCTGGGAGCTGGGAGCTCGGGATCAGGAAGCCGCAGCTCCCGACTTCTCTTTCAAAATCGTCTGGATCCGCGCGATCTCGCGCCGGATCGCCCTGAAACGCATGGGATTCTCGATCGACTCGGTGGCGGAGCGGAACCGGAGCCGGAAACGCTCCTCGGTCAGCTCGGCCAGCTTGCTCTCGAGATTCTCCGCCGACATCTCCCGCAGCTCGTTCGGCTTCACGGCTTAGATCTCCTCCCGCTTCACGAAACGCGTCTTCACCGGCAGCTTGGCCTGCGCCAGCGCCAGCGCCTTCTTGGCCAGGTCCTCGCTGATGCCCTCGATCTCGAACAGCACCCGGCCCGGCTTCACCACGGCCACCCAGCCCTCAGGATTGCCCTTGCCCTTGCCCATGCGGGTCTCGGCCGGCTTCTTGGTGATCGGCTTGTCCGGAAAGATCCGGATCCAGACCTTGCCGCCCCGCTTCATCTCCCGGGTCATGGCGACGCGGGAGGCCTCGATCTGGCGGTTGGTCACCCAACCCGGATCCAGGCTCATGAGCCCGAACTCCCCGAAGGCCACCGTGTTTCCCCGGGTGGCGACCCCCTTGGTCCGGCCCTTGAACGTCTTGCGGAACTTGATCCGCTTTGGCGCGAGCATCGGCGTCAGGCTCCCGTGCTATAAGTCCGGCCCGACACGTCCTCGACCACTTCGCCCTTGAAGATCCAGACCTTGATCCCAATGGTGCCGTACGTGGTCTTGGCCGTGCTGGTCGCGTAGTCGATCTCGGCCCGCAGCGTGTGCAGCGGTACCCGTCCCTCGTGGTATCCCTCGGTCCGCGCGATCTCCGCTCCACCCAGCCGGCCGGACGCCCGCACCTTGATCCCCAGGGCACCCATCCGCATGGCGCTCTGGACCGCGCGCTTCATGGCCCGGCGAAACGAGATGCGCTGGGTCAGCTGGTGCGCGATGTTGTCGCCGACCAGCTGGGCCGACAGCTCGGGTCGCTTGATCTCCTCGACGTTGATCGCCGCTTCCTTGCCGGTCAGCTGGGCCAGCTCGTCGCGCAGCTTGTCCACCTCGGCGCCGCGCTTCCCGATCACGACCCCGGGGCGACCGGTATGCACCGTAATGGTCACCTTGCCGGGCCGGCGCTCGATGTGGATCTCCGAGATCGCCGCATGGCCCAGCCGGGTCTTGAGGTACTTCCGGATCAGCTCGTCTTCCTTGAGCAGCGCGGGCATCTCCTTGGTGGCGAACCACCGGGACGACCACTGCTTGACGATGCCGAGCCGAAGCCCGATCGGATGCGTCTTCTGACCCATTACTCGCTCTCCTTGGTCTCCACGTAGATCTCTACGTGGCTGGTGCGCTTCTTGATCGGAGTGGCCCGCCCCTGGGCCGCCGCGGTGAACCGCTTGAGCGGCTGGCCGCCATTGACGATCGCTTTCTTGATGACCAGCGCGTCCACATCGAAGCTGGCATTCTCCTTCAGCGCCTTCTGCTCGGCATTCGCCACCGCCGACTTCAGCGTCTTGGCGATCTGCTTGGCCGCAAGCTTCTTGTTGAACTTGAGGATCGCGTACGCCTCGTTGACATCCTTGCCCCGGATGAGATCGATGACGAGCCGCATCTTTCGGGGCGACTGGCGCACCAGCCGCTGGATCGCATGGCCGCTCATGGCTACTCCGGCTTGGCTTTCTTGTCCGCCACAATCTTGCCGCTGTGGCCGCGGAAGAGCCGCGTGGGGGCAAATTCACCGAGCTTGTGCCCCACCATGTTCTCGGTGACGTACACCGGGACGAACTTGTTCCCGTTATGCACCGCGAAGGTGTGGCCCACGAACTCGGGCAGGATCGTGCTGGCCCGGCTCCAGGTCTTCACCACCCGCTTCTCGTTCTTGCTGTTGAGGACCTGGACCTTGGTCATCAACGCGTCCTGAACGAAGGGGCCCTTCTTTACGCTACGTGCCATGTTGGTTCTCGCTCTTGGCTATTAGCTATTGGCTATTGGCTATTTCGGCCCGGTCCGCGGAGCCCGATGGCTATCGGAGCAGCCAATAGCCAATAGCCCTTACTTACGTTGTCGCCTTCCCGCGCTTCCGTCCCCGCACGATCATCTTGTTCGAGCCCTTCTTCCGATGCCGGGTCTTCCGGCCTTCGGGCTTGCCCCAGGGCGATGTCGGCGGCCGGCCGCCCGAACTCTTGCCCTCGCCGCCGCCGAGCGGGTGATCGACCGGGTTCATGGCCACGCCGCGGACCTTGGGCCGCTTGCCCAGCCAGCGACTCTTGCCCGCCTTGCCCACGGAGAGCAGCTCGTGCTCGGAGTTGCCCACCTCACCCACGGTGGCCAGACAGCGGCCGTGCACCAGGCGCATCTCGGTGGAGCGGAGCCGCAGGGTCACGTACTCGCCTTCCTTGGCCACCACCTGGGCGCTCGATCCCGCGGTGCGGGCGAGCTGGCCACCTTTTCCGATCTTGAGCTCCACGTTGTGCACCGTGGTGCCGAGCGGGATCTCGCCCAGCGGAACCGCATTGCCGGTCCGGGTGTCCGACCCGGGGCCCGAGACCACGGTGTCACCCTGGAGCAGCCCCTTGGGGTGGAGGATGTAGCGCTTCTCGCCATCGGCGTAGACGATGAGGGCAATGCGCGCGCTCCGGTTCGGATCGTATTCGATCTCGGCGACCTTGCCCGGGATGCCGAACTTGTTTCGCTTGAAGTCGATCTTCCGGTACTGCTGCTTGTGGCCGCCGCCGCGGTGGCGGGACGTCAGGTGACCCTGGTTGTTTCGGCCACCGGTCCGCTTCTTCGGCTCCAGCAGCGACTTCTCCGGCGTCATCCGGGTGATCTCGTCGAAACCCGAGACCGACCGGAACCGGGTGCCCGGCGTCATGGGACGAAATTGCTTGATGCTCATCTCAGCCCTCGAACACGGCGATCGAGTCGCCATCCTTGAGCGTAACGATCGCCTTCTTCCACCGGGCGGTAGTGCCCCGGGTGCGACCGCGGGTGACCTCGTGCCGGCGCATCTGCATGGTGCGAACGTCGGTCACCGTCACGTTGAACAGCTTCTGGAGGGCATCCCGGATCTGGTACTTGTTGGCTTCCGGGTGCACCTCGAAGGTGTATTCCTTCCGCGTCTGGTAGGCGGCCGAGCTCTTCTCGGTCACCACCGGACGGACGATGGTCTGATGCAGCGACGGCATTACTTGGATCCCTTCTTCTTCGGAGCGGCCTTCTTCTTCGCAGGCTTATCGGCAGCCTTCTTGGCCGTCGTTGTCTTCTTGGCGGCCTTCGCTTTGGCCGGCTTTGACTTCGCAGTCGCCTTGGCCGCCTTGGCCTTCGTCGGAGCGGCTTTCGCGGACCTTCCCGCCCTTCCCGTCTTTCCCGTCTTCTCCCGCTCCGCCCTCTCCGCCTCGGTCTCTTCCGCCAACGGTTCCGGCATCACCCCGGTAAGCGCGCCCTCTTCCACCACCACCACATCGGACCACAGGATGTCGTAGGCCGACGCCTCGGGATACGCCATGACCTCGACGCCCTGCAGGTTACGCCCGCTGAGATAGGCGTTGGGATTGTGCCCGGCGGTGAGGACCAGCGCCTTCCGCCCGGCCACGCCCAGGTTGCCGAGCAAGTCCACCAGCTGCGCCGTTTTCGGGGCACGGAACGCGAGACGCTCCACCACGTGGACGGCGCCCTCGCGGGCCCGGGCATTCAGCGCGCTCTTCCGCGCCAGCTGCTTCACCTTCCGGGGAATGTCGGTCCGGTAGTCGCGCGGCGACGGGCCGAACACGATGCCACCACCCCGCCAGTGCGGCGCGCGAGTTGAGCCCTGCCGCGCCCGGCCGGTGCCCTTCTGCTTCCAGGGCTTCTGATTGCCACCGGAGACGAAGCTGCGGGTCTTGGTCATGTGGGTGCCCTGACGCTGGTTGTTCAGGTACACCTTCACGGCCTGGTGCAGCACCGGCTCGTTCACGGTGCCGTCGAAGTAATCCGCCGGAAGCGCGAACTTCCCCTCTCGCTTTGCGCCGGCCGAGCTGTAGTGCAGAGCCTCAATCATGGCGGCTCGGGCCTCCCTGTTTTGCGACCGTCACGATGCCGTTCTTCGAGCCCGGAATGGCGCCCTTAATGAAGAGAAGGTTCCGCTCCGAATCGACCCTCACCACCCGCAGACCGAGCTCGGTGTGCCGCTCGGCGCCCATGTGACCGGGCATCCGCTTGCCCTTGATGACCCGGGACGGATCGGTGCCGGGGCTGATGGAACCGGGTTTCCGGTGGCGGGTATTGCCGTGGGTCGCGGGGCCGCCGCCGAAGTGATACCGGTGGACCACACCCTGGAAGCCGCGTCCCTTGGTGGTCCCGGTGACCTTGACCAGCTCACCCGCCGCGAAGATGTCCACCTTGATCTCCGCGCCGGGGGCCGGGGCCTCGCCGTTGACGGTGAAGACCCGCAGCACCTGGGGCGCCACCTCGAGCCCGGCCTTCTTGGCGTGGCCCAGCTGGGCCTTGCTGGTGCGCTGCTTGCGCCGGGCGCCGAATCCGAGCTGAATGTCACCATCCTTGACCTGCACCACTCGGCACGGCCCGGCTTCGATGATCGTCACCGGCACCGCGGTGCCGTCTTCCTCGAAGACCCGGGTCATCCCCAGCTTCCGGCCAATCAATCCGTTGGTCATCGCTATTCGACCTTGATCTCGACGTCGACGCCGGCCGGCAGGTCCAGCTTCGTCAGCGCGTCCATGGTTTGCGGGCGCGAGTCGTTGATGTCCAGGAGCCGCTTATGGGTCCGCAACTCGAACTGCTCCCGGCTCTTCTTGTCCACGTGCGGGCTGCGCAGCACCGTCCAGCGCTCGGTCTTCACCGGCAGCGGGATGGGGCCCGACACCTGGGCACCGGTCTTCTCGGCGGTGCGCACGATGTCGGCGGCGGCCTGGTCGAGCACCACGTGGTCGAAGGCCTTGAGGCGGATTCGGATTCGTTGAGCCATCTTTTCCTCCCAAGTCGGAGAGGACGGCGGGGACGGCGTGATGCGGGAACCTCTCCGCCTTCGCCGTCTTTGCCGTCTTGCCGTCCTATTTCAAAATCTTGGTGACCACGCCGGCGCCCACCGTCCGCCCACCCTCACGGATCGCGAAGCGCAGCCCCTCGTCCATCGCGATCGGCGTGATCAGCTCGATCGTCATCTGCACGTTGTCTCCCGGCATCACCATCTCCACCCCCGCCGGCAGCTCGCAGCTCCCCGTCACGTCCGTGGTCCGGAAGAAGAACTGGGGCCGGTACCCCTTGAAGAACGGCGTGTGCCGGCCCCCCTCTTCCTTGGTCAGCACATACACCTCGGCCTCGAAGTGGGCGTGCGGCGTGATGCTCCCCGGCTTCGCCAGCACCATGCCCCGCTCGATCTCGTTCTTCTCGATCCCCCGCAGCAGCAGCCCCACGTTGTCCCCCGCCTCGCCCTGGTCCAGCAGCTTGCGGAACATCTCCACCCCCGTCACCACCGTCTTCTTGGTGGCCCCGAAGCCCACCAGCGCCACCTCCTCCCCCACCTTCACGATCCCCCGCTCGATCCGCCCCGTCGCCACCGTCCCCCGCCCCGTAATCGAGAACACATCCTCGACCGGCATCAGGAACGGCTTGTCCACTTCCCGCTTGGGCTGCGGGATGTAGCTGTCCAGGGCATCCAGCAGCTCCTGGATCTTCTTCCCCTGCGCCGAGTTCGGGTCCCCCGACTCCAGCGCCTGCAGCGCCGAGCCCTGGATGATCGGCGTGTCGTCCCCCGGAAAGTCATAGGACGACAGCAGCTCGCGCACCTCCAGCTCCACCAGCTCCAGGAGCTCCGGGTCGTCCACCATGTCCACCTTGTTCATGAACACCACGATGTAGGGCACGTTCACCTGCTTGGCCAGCAGGATGTGCTCCCGGGTCTGCGGCATCGGCCCATCCGCCGCACTCACCACCAGGATCGCCCCGTCCATCTGGGCCGCCCCCGTGATCATGTTCTTCACATAGTCGGCGTGCCCCGGGCAGTCCACGTGGGCATAGTGCCGCTTGGCCGACTCGTACTCCACGTGCGCCGTCGCGATCGTGATCCCCCGCTCCCGCTCCTCCGGCGCCTTGTCGATCTGGTCGTACGCCGTGAACTGCGCCAGCCCCTTCTTCGCCTGGATCGCCGTGATCGCCGCCGTCAACGTCGTCTTCCCGTGGTCCACGTGCCCGATCGTCCCCACGTTCACATGCGGCTTCGTGCGCTCGAATTTGGCTTTGGCCATGCGTCTTTAGTCCTCAAAGTCCCGGGTCACTGCAGGCTACTGGCTATTGGCTATTAGCTGCATTCAGTCAGCCGGAGTAGCCCATAGCCAATCGCGACTTACGCCTCTTATCCCTTCACCTTCGAAATAATCTGCTCCGCGATCGACTTCGGCACTTCCTCGTAATGATCGAACTGCATCGTGTACACCGCGCGCCCCTGCGTCATGCTGCGAAGCGGGGTCGAGTACCCGAACATCTCGGCCAGCGGTACGTCGGCCGCGACCACCTGGGCCTCGCCCCGCTGGGTCATGCCACCGATCTTGCCGCGGCGGCTGGAGAGGTCGCCGATCACGTCGCCCAGGAAGTCGGAGGGGCTTACCACTTCGACTTCCATGACCGGCTCGAGCAGGATGGGGTGAGCCATGCCGGGCGGCTTCCTTCACCGCCATGGAGCCCGCGATCTTGAACGCCATTTCGGAGCTGTCGACGTCGTGGTAGCTGCCGAAGACCAGCGTTGCCTTCACGTCCACCATCGGGTAGCCCGCCAGGACGCCGTTCTCCAGCGCCTCGCGGATTCCAGCCTCCACCGGCTTGATGAACTCCCTCGGGATGGTGCCGCCGACGATCTTGTCCTCGAAAACGAAGCCCGAACCCGGCTCGCTCGGCCCGAAGTTGATCACCACGTGGCCGTATTGACCCTTGCCGCCGGACTGGCGGATGAACTTGCCCTCGACGTTGGTGACGGCCTTCTTGACCGTCTCCCGGAACGCCACCTGGGGCTTGCCGACGTTGGCCTCGACCTTGAACTCCCGCTTCATCCGCTCCACCAGGATTTCGAGGTGCAGCTCGCCCATGCCGGCGATGATCGTCTGGCCGGTCTCCGCGTCGGAGCGAACCCGGAACGTCGGGTCCTCCTCCTGGAGCTTCTGGAGCGCCGTGCCCAGCTTGTCCTGGTCGGCCTTGGTCTTGGGCTCGATAGCGACGTCGATAACCGGGTTGGGGAACTTCATCGCCTCGAGGATGATCGGCTTATCCTCGTCGGACAACGTATCGCCGGTGCGGGTGTCCTTAAGGCCGATGGCCGCGCGCGATGTCGCCGGCGAGCACTTCCTCGATCTCCTCCCGCTTGTTGGCGTGCATCTGCAGCAGCCGGCCGATCCGCTCCCGCTTGTCCTTGGTGCTGTTGTACACGTAACTGCCCGACTTGAGCGAGCCGGAGTACACCCGGAAGAAGGTCAGCCGGCCCACGTACGGATCGGTGGCGACCTTGAACGCCAGGGCGGAGAACGGCTCGGCATCCGAGGCGCAGCGCTCGATGTGGGTCTCGTCGTGCAACGGCAAGTGACCCTACGATCGGGGGGACGTCCTCCGGGCTCGGCAGGTAGTCGATCACCGCGTCGAGCAGCGCCTGCACGCCCTTGTTCTTGAAGGAGGCGCCGCAGAGCACCGGGA
The DNA here is from genome assembly GCA_963742755.1 of uncultured Gemmatimonadales bacterium. GTDB lineage: Bacteria > Gemmatimonadota > Gemmatimonadetes > Gemmatimonadales > GWC2-71-9 > CAVVWJ01. The sequence continues at coordinate 114,900 of CAVUMU010000003.1, read as the reverse complement.
CGATGAATCCGCCGGTCGTCGCCTTCCGGATGGCGTGCTGAATCTCGTCGTAGCTCAGCTCGGCGCCTGCCAGGTACTTCTCCAACAGCACCTCGTCGTGCTCGACCGCGGCTTCGATCAGCTCATGCCGCGCTTCCTCGACCCGCTCCTGGTAGGCTTCCGGCACCGGCAGCTCGGTGAAGGTCTTGCCCAGGGTCTCGTCGTCGAAGATGATCTCGACCCGCTCGATCACGTCGATATGCCCGGTGAACATCTCGCCGGAACCGACCGGCAGCTGGATCGGGTAGGCCTTCTTGGTGAGCCGGTCGCGGATCATTTTCGAGGCAGCGGTCGAAGTCGGCTCCGACCCGGTCCATCTTGTTGGCGAAGATGATCCGGGGCACGCCGTACCGATCGGCCTGGCGCCAGACGGTTTCGGTCTGGGGCTCGACGCCGGCCACCGAGTCGAGCAGGGTCACGGCACCATCGAGGACCCGGAGCGAGCGCTCCACCTCGACGGTGAAGTCCACGTGGCCAGGCGTATCGATGATGTTGATCCGGTAAGAGTTGCCGTTCCGGAGCCAGAAGCAGGTGGTGGCGGCCGACGTGATGGTGATCCCCCGCTCCTGCTCCTGCTCCATCCAGTCCATGGTGGCGGCGCCCTCATGGACCTCACCGATCTTGTAGTTCTTGCCGGTGTAGTAGAGGATCCGCTCGGTCGTAGTCGTCTTCCCGGCATCGATGTGGGCCATGATGCCGATGTTACGGTAGCGATCGAGGGTGGTCTGTCGGGCCATGTTTCCCCTACCGGTAACGAAAAAGCGGGGCGACCGACCGGGAGAACCCGTGGTATCGCTCCGCGCACGTCCGGGCTCTCGCCCTGAATGAGGACGCCCAGCAGGGTCCCACGCGTTGTCGTTAGAAGATCAGAGGTGGTCCGACCCAGGGGGAGGATCACATGATCTGATGTTGTCTTGGGGACCAAAATGCTCCAAGCCCGGGGAAAATAGCGGGTAGTCCGGCAGTGTCAACCCAGCTATCCGGCTTAAGTTGGGCGCACGCGACCCGCCGCGGCACTCCGGTTAGCCTGCGACGCGAAGCTGGGCCGGAAGCGGCCGGATCGCGCCCCGCGGCCCCCCTCGGTGTCAAACTTCTCAATGGACGCTGACCCGTGACGAAAGCTCCTTGAACCCAGCCGACTCATTGAAGCGGAAGTGAAGCTGACCGCTGTAGACCACCCTGCGTCCAGTAGGAGTTGAGAGCCTGCCGTTCGCCCCGAAGCGCCACGCGTTAGCATTGTTGCCCGGGGTCCCGAAGAGATCATTATCGTTGTTGTGGATCGTTGCCGGTGTCACCTCACGGAAGGCGTTGGCCCTCCACCTGGCCGCATCGTCTGCTCCCAGGCGCTGACCCAAGAAAAGGGCGCCTCTTCCGAAGCGCCCGCTGTTTACCGCCGTACCGCCGCTTTATCTACCGCCTTACCACCGGTAATGCGCAAACGCCCGATTGGCTTCCGCCATGCGGTGGGTGTCTTCCTTCTTCTTGATGGTGTTTCCCTCGCCCTTGGACGCCAGGATCAGCTCGGCCGCGAGCCGCTCGGCCATGGTCTTCTCGGTGCGGGCACGAGAGAACGAGATGATCCAGCGCATGGCCAACGCGGTCCGGCGGTCGGGACGGACCTCGACCGGCACCTGGAGCGAGGCTCCACCGACTCGGCGGCTCTTTACCTCGAGGGTCGGCTTGGCGTTGTTGACGGCCTGCTTGAAGACCGAGACCCCCGGCTGGCTGGTACGCTCTTCAATGAGGTCCATGGCGGAGTAGAAAATGCCTTCGGCCAGGCTCTTCTTACCCTCGAACATGAGATTGTTCACGAACTTGGATACGGTCTGGCTGTCGTACCGCGGATCGGGTGGTACCGGACGCTTGACCGACTTGTTGCGCCGACTCACTTCTTGCCTCCCTTGGCTGCTGGCGCGCTCCCAGCGGCCTTGGGCCGCTTGGCGCCGTACTTGGACCGGCTCTTCCGTCTGTCGTTCACGCCCGCCGAGTCCAGGGTGCCGCGCACGATGTGATAGCGAACGCCTGGCAGGTCCTTCACCCGGCCGCCGCGAATGAGCACGATCGAGTGCTCCTGCAGGTTGTGTCCTTCACCCGGGATGTAGGCGGTGACCTCGAAGCCGTTGGTCAGGCGCACGCGAGCCACTTTGCGAAGGGCCGAGTTCGGCTTCTTCGGCGTGGTGGTGTAGACCCGGGTGCACACGCCGCGTTTCTGAGGATTGGCCTTGAGGGCCGGCGCCTTGTCCTTGGCCACGACGTCTTTCCGGCCGCGCCGGATGAGCTGATTGATAGTCGGCATAGCCCGAAAATGTAGCCGCGGCGGCTCCTTACGTCAACAAAGAGTTGACCATGCTCCGCCGCCCCGCTGCCTCGTCTACCCGCTGATCTCCCTACCCGCCTGAAGCAGCGCCGCGGCCACGCTCCTGACCAGTCTATCGGGCGTGAACGGCTTCTGGATTACGGATCGCTCGGAGGCTATCGTGCCTTGCCGCATGAGGTCCTCCACCGAGTAGCCGGACATGAAGAGAATCGGCAGCTCCGGCCAACGCTCCCTCAGACGCCGGGCCAGCTCGGTGCCACCTACTCCCGGCATCATCAGGTCGGTCAGCACGAGATCGGGCCGCCCGTGCCGATGCACCATTTCGAGCGCGTCGCCCCCGCCCGACGCCTGGAGGACGCGGAAGCCGCTGCGCTCCAGGCTCCGCGCGGCGATGGCCCGGACCGCCGGCTCGTCTTCGACCAGGAGAATGATTGCCCCGGCTTGTGTCTCGTCCGGGACGGGAGGCAGCGGCTCACCCCGCGGCCCCTCACGCCGGTCGACTACATCGACGTCGGACAGGGCGGGCAGGTACAACGTGAACGTGGCGCCCAGCCCGGGCGTGCTCGCCACTGTGATGTACCCGCCGTTCTGCTTCATGATGCCGTCGGCGGCAGCCAGGCCGAGCCCCGTGCCCTTCCCGACGGGCTTGGTGGTGAAGAATGGCTCGAACACATGCGTCCTGGTTGCGGGATCCATACCCACGCCGGTGTCTCGGACGACGATGAGTCCGTAGCGTCCGGGTGGGATGGCGCTGCCGTCCCCCGAGGAAACCCCGGCCGGCACCTCGGCCTCCGCCGTTGTGATGGTGAGCGTGCCGCCCGGCTGCATTGCGTCGCGCGCGTTGAGGGCCAGATTCACGACCACCTGCTCGAGCTGGCCCTTGTCTACCCGGACCCGGGGAGAGGCATCGGATGAAAGTGACAGCTGGCGCTCCTCGCCCAGCAGTCGGCGGACCACCGGCTCGAAGTCCCGCATGGCAGACCCGAGGTCGGTGATCTGTGGTCGATGGAAGGCACGGCGGCTGAAGGCCAGGAGCTGGCGGGTCACCGCCGCGGTGCGTTCGGCCGCACGCACGATATGGCGGACGTCCGCAAGCCGCTCCTCCGCCATGTCCGGGCCGGTGAGGAGGAACTCACTGAACCCCAGGATCACCGACATCATGTTGTTAACCTCGTGAGCCACTCCCCCCGCGAGCGCACCCACCGCCTCCATCCGCTGCGCCTGCTGGAGCCCCACTTCCGCCAGGTGGGCGGTGTGCTGCGCTGCAATTCGCTCGGTAATGTCCTGGACCACGAGGTGGGCCGAGGGGTGGCCCTGGTCCAGAAACGCGATGGCCGTCACCTCGACCTCGACCTCGGACCCATCCAGCCGGCGAAACTTGTCTTTCACCGGTGGCACGCGCTTCGCCACGTCGCCGGACCTCAGAATCTGGGCCTCGACCGACTTGAGGTAGGGGGGATGGAGAAAGCGGTCGATCGGCTGGCCGACGAGCTGATCCCGGTGGGCCGCGCCCGCGAGCCGGACCGCCTCTGCGTTGGCCAGGATGATCCGCTCACCGTTGTGGATGAGGATGGTATCCGGCGCCAGCTCCACTAGCTGGAGATAGCGCTGGTCACGCTCGGCGGCGCGCGCCTGATCCTCCCGCCTCCGCTCGCCTCCTCTGACCACTTTCCTGCGCTCGGTCACACCGGCTCCCTTCAGACCTCGCGCCGACGCGCCTCGGCCTCGTAACGGGTACCCCTGCGGCTCATGAATTTGAGCAGAACCATGCGCTCGAGAATGACCTCGACCACGCCAGCGGCCAGTCCGGTCTGCCTGGCGATCTCGGCCTGCGACATCGCTCCCGCCCGCATCACCATCTCGAGCACCAGCACTTCCTGCTCCGTCAGGCCGGGATAGAGCGGCGGCGGGATACGAAGCTGGCGCTTGGGCATTCCGGTAATGATGCTGTCGTACTCCCGGAGCGACTCGCGGAGCTGCACGCCGGTGCCGGTGAGCTCGTAGGTCCGGAACTCCCGGCTATGGGCGCTCCCCCGCATCTTTACCACCACCAGCGCCTTCTTGAGCTCCCCCTCGATCTCGATATAGCGCTGGCTGAGGATGTCGTCGGTCAGAAACGAGACCTGGTACCCGGTGAGCTGAAGCCCGGCACTTCCCTCCGCTCCCTCCACTACCTCGACGGTCGAGTACATCGTGACGCCCAATCCGGTGAGGGCGCCGATGAGTCGGTAGAGCGACTCGCGGAAATCCTCGCGGAAGGTCGGGGCCAGCGCCATCTCGAAGCCGGAGAGCGAGTCGATGACGACCCGCTTCGCGCCGAGTCGTGCTCAACCGCCTTCCGGATCTCGTCGCAGCGTCTCGTCCACCGAGAGGTCCAGCGGCCGGAGATAGATGATGCGCAGCTTGTCCGTCGCTCGACCGCGTCTCGCAGGTCTACGCCGACGCTCTTGGCCCGTTGCGAGGTACACCTCCGGATGCTCCTCGAAGATCGCGATCACGGCGGTCTCGCCCTCCGCCAGCCCCGCCGCGATGAACTTCATGGCGAAGGTCGTCTTGCCGGTGCCGGTGGGACCCGCCAGGACCAGGGAATCACCCGCCGGGATCCCGCCGCCCATCATCTCGTCCAGACCGGCAATCCCGCTCGACAGCCGCGTATCGGCCGGCGGCGGGGGAGATCCCCGGAACGCTCGGGAGTGCGGGGAAACACCTGCACGCCTGCGCCGGTGATTCGCACGGTGTGCAAGCCGGGCATGGACGCCATGCCGCGCGCTTTGACCACCTCGAAGCCGGCGGACGACCGAGTTGCGGTTGACCTCCTGGGAGAGCCAGAGGATGCCGTCCGCAACGGTAAACACCGGATCCCTGAGCTCCTGCTCCGAATACTCGCCAATCAGGAACGAGGTGATCTCCCAGGTCGTCAGGTGGAGTGCCAGTCGCTGGACGAACTGCTCGAGCTCACGGTCCGGAGCGTCCAGTCCCTGGGTACGCACGAGCGACCGGAACGAGTCGACCACGACGATGGCGGGGTTCACCCGCTCGATTTCATCGGTGATTCGGGCCAGCACCCCGTCCAGGTCCCCGCTCAGCGCCTCCTCGCTGAGATTCATGAAGTGCACGTCTCTGCCGACGCGGCTGGGATCGAAGAATTCGAACTGCTGCTGGTAGCGCAGCATCTTCAACGCCGTTTCGCCGAGGAGCGTGAAGTACAGGGCGGGTCGCTCCTGGGTGGCGTTGGCGAAAAGCAGCTGCATGGTCAGGGTCGTCTTTCCAGAGCCCGGACCCCCCGCGACCAGATTGAACGAAAGCTCCGGCAGACCTCCGCCGAGGACGTCATCCAGCCCGCTGATCCCGGTCTTGACGAGCGTCAGCGCCGGGCGGTCGGATGGTGCCGGCTTCCGGGACTGCTTCTTAACTAGCGTCGGCATCGCGCGCTCCCCTCGAAATGATGCTCACGACTCCGCGCGGGCTCGGTTGCTCCTTCTTTCTCTCGCGGCTGGTCGGCACGACTGTCTCCTCCACCAGGCGAACCGCCATGTCCTCTCCTATGATGCGACCCAGCAGATCCACCAGGATGGCCACCAACGCCACCATGCCGGCCGCTACCTCGGCGGAGCCGTGCGTCCGCACCGCGGCCGCAATCATCTCCTCGTCTCCTCCGTGGCACGACAAGCCGGCCAGTGCCGGATGCTCCGCCCGCGCCAAGGCCAGCGCTCGATGGAGCAGTGCCCGGTAGCCCATGGTTCCGATCCAGCGTCCCAGTCCGGCTCGAAGTTGGATACAGACGCGCTCCGTAACCGCTGCCACCTCCTCGGCCGAGTCGGTGTCGCCTGATGCTGCCCCCCACCAGACAAGCTTTGCGACTTTGGTTGCGGCGGCAGGTAGTTGCGTCATTCACGCGCTCCAGCGCGGCGGAACGGAGAGAGCGGAGGAGGGAGGGTTCACGAGGCCCCCCAAGACGAGGCCCCGGTAAATCTCGTCGGTTGCCCCCTAGACACAATGAGGGGGACCCCGATGGCCTGCTTACCCGCTTCCCGCTTCCCGCCCACCGCTTTTTGCCCCCGGGGCTGGCTTTTTGAAAGGTTTGTGCCTCGCAACCCCGCTGAAATCCTCAGTTTACCGTCACTTCCGATGACGGCCCCCAACTTGCCCCTCAGCGACGCAGACCTGGTCCCACCGCGGGCCGCTTCGCCTTCGTCTTCTGTCGTCCGGAGTTGCCGTGCCCCAATCAGCTCGATGGTTCCTCGGCGTGTTCCTCGCCGGGTGCGGGGCCATCACCGCCCACGCGCAGCAGCCGGCGAACTCTCCCAGTCCTGCCCGGACCGTGCTCGAGAGCGATACCCCGCTCTCGCCCAACGCACTCCGGCCCGCCCCCTTTCAGGCAACCAGCCTCGAGGATGGGCCCTGGAAATCGTTCTCCGATGTGACCAAGGGCGCCGAAGTTCGGACCGGCATCTTCACCCTATACCTGAAGCGCGACAAAGCCTATCTGGCCCTGACCCCGGGCCAGCTCGATCGCGACTACCTGCTGGTCACCCAGCTTTCCCGCGGGATCGGCGAGCTGGGCCTGGACGGCGGCACCTCGATCCGCTCGGACCTGGTCCGCTTTCGCCGCGCCGGCGATCGCATCGAGCTCACCGTCGTGAACCCACGCTTTGCCGCCACTGCGGGCACCCCGATGGCCCGCGCGGTGGACTACTCGTTCGGGCACTCCGTCGCGCAGTCCTTCCCCATCGCCACCATGCGAGACAACGGGGAGATCCTGGTGGACGTGGCACCATTCCTCCTGTCCGATTGGGCCGACCTGGGCGCCTTCTTCCAGGGAGTAGCCACGCAGCGCAAGGTAACCGGCACCATCGTGCTGGACCGGGAGCGGTCGAGCCTGGATGGAATCCGTCTCTTCCCGGGGAATCTCGAGGCCGAAGTTCGACTGACCTATCAGGCCAATAGGAATCTTGGACTCGAAGTCGTGGCGGACTACCGTTGGATCCCGGTGGGCGTTCATTACTCATTACTCGAGCTGCCAGCTACTCCAATGCGCCCCCGCTATGCCGACGAGCGGGTGGGTTATTTCGTGTCTGCGATCAAGGATTTCTCACGCGACACCGCCGAGAGCTTCTTCGTTCGTTACGTGAACCGTTGGCGTCTGGAGAAGCGCGATCCCGGCGCGGCCGTGAGTGAGCCGGTGACCCCGATCGTGTACTACATCGATCGCACCGTTCCGACCGAGTGGAGACCCTGGGTCAGGGCCGGGATTCTGGAGTGGAACCGGGCCTTCGAACCGGCCGGCTTCCGGAACGCGATTCAAGTGCTCGATGCGCCCGAGGATACCCTCTGGAGCGCCGAGGACGCGCGGTACTCCACCGTGCGCTGGACCGCCACGAACCGCAGCGTCTATGCGGTGGGACCGTCCAACGTCGACCCCCGTACCGGCGAGATCCTGAATGCCGATGTGCTGGTCTCGGCCGCCTGGATCCAGGCCTGGCGTGGGGAAGCGGGCGAATACGTCGCCCCCGACGCCGCCGTCCGATCCGTCTTCGTCGAGGACTCGGCGAGCGCCGCGTTCAACGGAGACACCCGTTTGTGCAGTCTCGCCGAGGGAATGCGGCGCCAGGGTACTCTGACCAGGGCCCTGATGGCCGCGCGCAATGGCCCTGATGGACGTACCGTCACGCGGCGCTACATCGGCCAGGCGCTCAAGGCGCTGATCATGCACGAGGTGGGGCACACCCTAGGTCTGCGGCACAACTTCCGCGGCTCCGCCGGCGCCACAAAGGCGCAGCTGATCGATCGGACCTTTACGAAGGCGAATGGACTCGGCGTTTCGGTGATGGACTACAGCCCGCCTGCGCTCTCGCTCGATCCCGATAAGCAGGGCGACTACCACGCCAGCACCATCGGCACCTACGACCGCTGGGCCATTCGCTACGGCTACGCGTCGCTCGGCCCGCGCGAGCTGGCCGCGGCCAACGCAAAGGGCTCGGCATCGATCGCCCCGTTCTGGACACCCGACGCGGAGATCAATGCCCTCCGCACCGTGGCCAGGGAAGCGGCTGATCCGTCGCACCTGTACGGCACCGATGAAGATGCAGGGTTCGGTAGCCTCGGCCTCGATCCCACGGTGTCACGCTACGATCAGACCAGCGATCCGCTGGAATGGGCCCGCGACCGGGTCACCCTGATCAACGGGCTGTTCGATTCGCTCGACACCCGCATGGTCGCGCCGGGCGAGAGCTACGCCCGCCTGCGGACCGCCTTCAGTGATCTGTTGAACGATCGCTGGTACGCGATCCTGGTCACCACCAAGTACCTGGGTGGAGCAACCACAGCTCGGGATCACCGGGGTGATCCATCGGGCCGGCCGGCGTTGACCACGGTACCGGCCGCGCGTCAGCGGGACGCCCTGACCTTCATCACCCAGGCCGGGTTCGGGGAGCAGGCCTATCGCTTCCGGCCTGACCTGTTGAGCCAACTCGGCCCGGACCGGTGGCGGCATTGGGGATCGACGCCCGGAGCGGACGGCCGCATCGACTTCCCGGTGCACACCTGGGCGCTGGCGCAGCAATCCTCGCTGCTGGGGCAGCTGCTGGACCCCGCCGTCCTGGCCCGGATTCGTGACGCGGAGCTTCGTGCGCCGGCAAACGAGCCGACGCTGGCGATTCCCGAGCTGTTTGCAACGCTCACCCGGGCCATCTGGTCCGAGGCAGCGTACCCGGCGGCCGGGAACGTCGCAGTGCCGCGCAATATCACTTCGGTCCGGCGCGACCTGCAGCGGCTCTATCTCAATAGCCTGATCCGGATGGTCGTGAGCCCGCTTCCGGATACCCCGGAAGATGCGCGCACGCTCGCCCGGGCAACTCTCGCGGATCTCGGCAGTGAGCTGGATCGAGCGATGGCCCGACAAGTGCAGCTGGATCCATACACCCGCGCGCACCTGGCGGACTCGAAGGAACGGATTTCCCAGGCTCTCAACGCACAGATGATTCAGACCGCCGCAACGGCAAGGTAACACTCATGCTTCTCATTGCTTTAGATCCCTCCCCGATGGTGCAGGCCGGTGTCTACATGGGGGGTGTGCTCCTCGGTTACGTACTTCTGCTGCAACCCGATGAGTGGCAGAACGCCTGGCAATCTCTCCGTAACAGCTGGTTCCAGCGGCGCAAGGACTGATCCGGGGGGCGCACCCACCCTACCCGGGTGGCGTTATGATTCCCCCATGCAATCGCCTTCCGGCGCGGTAGCCCTTCAGGTTCGGAATCTCCGCAAGGCCTATAAGGATGTTGTCGCTGTCGATGGCCTCGATCTCGAGGTCTTCGCCGGCGAGTGCTTTGGCCTTCTGGGACCCAATGGTGCGGGCAAGACGACGACCATTGAGGTCTGCGAGGGGTTGAACACGCCCGACGCCGGCGAGGTGACCGTGCTCGGGCGCCGCTGGGGCCAGGACGACCGCGAGCTGCGCGAGCGGCTGGGGATCTCGCTCCAGGAGACGCAGTTCTCGGAGAAGCTGACGGTGGAGGAGACGGTGCTCCTCTTCCGTAGCTTCTACCGCAGGGGCGAGTCGCCCGATGCCGTCATCGCCATGGTACAGCTGGGGGAGAAGGCCAGGTCTCGGGTGGGCGCACTCTCTGGCGGCCAGAAGCAGCGGCTTGCTCTCGCCTGTGCCCTGGTAGGCGACCCCGAGCTCCTCTTCCTGGACGAGCCGACCACCGGGCTCGATCCCCAGTCCCGGCGCCAGCTTTGGGGCCTGATCGAGGTCTTCAAGCTGGCCGGACGTTCCATCCTGCTCACCACCCACTACATGGAAGAGGCCGAGCGGCTGTGCGACCGCGTCGCCATAGTGGATCACGGCAAGGTGATCGCACTGGGCACCCCCCGCGAGCTGATCGCCGCGCTCCGGGCGGAGCACGTGCTGGAGTTTGCGCTCGCGAGCGACACCACGGTAGATGAAGTCCCGCTTCGGCAGATCGAAGGAGTCTGCGCCGCGTCGCGCCAGGATGGGACGTACCGCCTCCAGGTGGAGGAGCTGCATCGGGCAATGCCCGCGTTACTGGGTGAGCTGCGGCGGCAGGGAGCCCAGTTGAGCGAGTTGCGAACCCATTCTGCAACGCTGGAAGATGTATTCGTGTCTCTCACCGGGCGTCACCTGCGCGATGAGTGATCGGCGCCGCTGGACCGGCCACCCGCTGGTCCAGCTCACCCGGGTGCGCTATCGCGAGTTCTTCCGCGAGCCTGAGGCGGTGTTCTGGGTCTTCATCTTTCCCGTCCTCCTGGCCGCGGGGCTCGGCATCGCGTTCAGAAACCGGGCGCCGGAGCGAGCCAGTGTGGCGGTAATGACCAGAGACTCCAGCTCCGCCGCCATGGCCGACGCGCTGCGCGGGACGCCCGAGCTCGAGATCGCGCAATTGAGCGACTCGGGTGCCGCCGAGGCGCTTCGCACCGGAGAGGTGGCATTGGTCGTCGTGCCTGGCACCGACGGGCGGGTAGAATACCGATACGACGACACCCGGCCGGAGAGCCGGAGCGCGCGCCTGCTGGTGGACGATGCCTTGCAGCGCGCCGCCGGCCGGGGCGATCCGGTGCCGGTGAGCGACCGGCTGGTCCATGAGCGGGGCTCCCGCTACATCGATTTTCTGGTGCCCGGCCTTCTCGGCATGAACCTCATGGGAAGCGGCATCTGGGGCGTGGGCTTTGCGATCGTGGATGCGCGGAAGAAGCGGCTGCTCAAGAGACTCATTGCCACGCCGATGTCGCGTCCCCAGTTTCTCGCCTCGTTCGTGCTCTCCCGGCTCACCCTGCTGGTCATCGAGGTGGGGCTTCTGCTCGGCTTTAGCGTCCTCGCATTCGGCGTGCCGCTCCGGGGGTCGCCCGTGGTGCTGGCTGCTCTCTGCCTGCTGTCCTCGCTCGCCTTCACCTCCATCGGCCTGCTGGTGTCGTCCCGGGCGCAGACGATGGAGGGTGCGTCCGGGCTGATGAACCTGGTGATGCTCCCGATGTGGATTTTCTCGGGTGTATTTTTCTCGGCCACCCGATTTCCCGATTCGCTACAGCCACTTATTCAGGCCCTTCCCCTGACCGCCGTAGTGGATGCCCTGCGGGCCAACATCCTTCGCGGTGCGGGCTGGGAGGCGCTTGCGTCTGAGCTCGGCATTATCACGACCTGGCTCGGCGTGAGCTTCCTTCTCGCGCTGAAGTTGTTTCGCTGGCGATAGCCTATGGAGACGACGTGAAACGACCGTCCAAGAAGCAGCCCCAGACTCCCAAGGTTCGAAAGGGACAGGGAGATGTCAAACTCTCGCAAAAAGAGTTCGCGGCCAGGCTAGCCGAACGGTTCTACGACCCGGCCTTCGATGCTGTACGTCCGGAGATAGACCGCATCATCGAGATCGCGTGGAAGAATTACGATGACTACCACAAGAGCCCCCGGGAGCGGAAGGCAGGACCAGGCTTTGCCGATCCGGAGTTCGAGCTGCCGGTGGAGTGGCTGGCGGCCCGAGACGCGGTGACCGCCGCCGGGAAGCGCCACCGAGATCCCTCGGGCCCCAGACGCATCCTGCTGATTTGCGGAGCCGCGCGGCACGATCAGACCTGCCCCGGCGAGATGTCGAAGACGTTTCGTCTAGTGGAGCTGGCCCGCGAGGTGGTGGCCGCGAGCGACGGCTTCGAGGCCGACCTGCTCGACCTGAGCCATCTGACGGCGCAGTACGGAAGGCAGATTCTACCGTGCAAGGCCTGTGTATCGACCGCCATGCCCCTCTGCCACTGGCCCTGCTCCTGCTATCCCAACCACGCCATGGGGCAGGTGAACGACTGGATGAACGAGATCTACCCTCGCTGGGTTGCCGCCCATGGCATCCTCATCGTTTCGCCAGTGTATTGGTTCCAGGCGCCCAGCGTTCTGAAGCTGATGATCGACCGGCTGGTCTGCGCCGACGGCGGCAACCCCGACCCCACCACGACCCACGGCAAGAAACCGGAGGAGGCGAAGGCGTTGGAGCTGGCAGGCTGGGATTATCCTAAGCACCTTGCCGGCCGAGCCTTCGGGATCGTCGTGCATGGCGATGCCGAGGGAGCCGAGACGCTTCGTCGCAGTCTCACCGACTGGCTCCTGAACATGGACCTGGTCCAGGCTGGGAACGGCGCCACCCTGGATCGCTACATCGGCTACTACGAGCCGTATGCCACCAGCCACGAAGCACTGGACCAGGATGAGGCGCTTCAGGAGGAGGTGCGGAACGTGGCCCGGAGCCTGGTGAATACTGTGCGACTGATGGAGCGCAACCGGTACGAGCGTCCCGATCAGGATTTACACTCGCCCCGGCTGAAGTGACGACGAAGCTGTTAGTTCCCTACCTCGATCCGATACAAGAGATCGGTGCCCGTCGCCCTGCCGGTCTCGGCTTGCAGAGTCCAACGAGATGATAGGACGTACCGCAGGCGCAGCGTGCTGACCGGATCGAACAGCCCGATGCCGTAGCTCACATACAGGTTAGGCGACAGATATTTCCCGGCCACGAACGACGCCTCGCTCAGATCGCCCTCGGTCTCCAGCCGGGCCTCGTCGAGTCCGACTCCGCGGCCCAGTGTCCGCACCAGGAGGTTTCCACCCCGGAGGCCCAGGGATTGAGCCGCCTTCGATACCAGCGTGCCGTCCTCCGATGACCCTCCCTCGCCCAGCGGGCGGCCCAGCACGATGTAGGCGAGTGCCTCGCTCTGGGCCATCGGCGGCTCCGAGAAGATGGTCACCTCCGGAGACTTGAGTGTCCCTGCAATATCGAGCCCCGCCACCACGCCGTCGTCGGCAGTGCGAGTGGCCCGGATGTCGAGCCCGGGGTCGTCCACCGGTCCGCCGCCGAAGAGTACGCGTCCCTGGGAGATCGACAGATCCTGCCCGTACGCCTTGTAGCGGCCCTCCTCGATCACCAACTCTCCGGTGGCGGCCGGCCGGCTCCCGGGCCGCTCGATCGCCAGAATGCTGCCTCCCAGGTCGGCCGCGAAGTTGAAGCCCTTGAAGCTGACGCTGTCGCCGAGCACGACTCGGACCTGCGCCGCGATCTCGAGCGCGCGTTCGGGGGTCGCGGTGGAGTCGACGAACACGACGTCCGCCGAAAGCGGCACCGCGGTGGCCGGGATCTCCGCCAGCTCGATCCGGGCCAGAGGCACCGTGACCTCGCCCTTCACCTCGGTCCGCTCCCCGGTGAGGACGACATCCAACCGGGGCGACACGAGTACTCTCGCATCAGGAAGGTTAGCCGCCTCGAAACGCTCGCCCCGGATCGAGAGCCGGGCAGGCCGCTCGGTGCTCGGCTCCACCGGCATCGTTCCCTCCAGGAATAGGCGTCCGGGTCCGGAACGTACCCCGCCCGTCAATGTGATCAGCTCTTCACGGTTGCCCTTTGCCTCGAAGTGCAGCTCCCGCAGGCGGAGGCCCAGCGCGGGAAGATTGGCCGCACCCTCCTGGAAGGCCACGCCGCCCAGCACCTGAGGCTGGGCCAGGGTCCCGCCCACGTTGACATCGAGGGTGAAACGTCCCGCCAGGCTGTCCACCCGGTCGGTCACCGCCTCGACAAATGAGAGATCGTCCACCCGTCCTTGGAGGCTTGCGGCAAGCACCTGGCTCTCAGCCGGTTGCCCCAGTCTGGTGTATCCCGGCAAGGTCATGGTGCCGTTCATCCGGCCCACGGTCTCCCCTCCCCCGCCGGCCAGCCGGAGCGCGAGCGTGCCCAGCACGCCGTCGGCGCCCGCCCGCAGGTTGACGGCTCCGGTATCTACCGAAAGCCGCTGCCGCCCCCCGTCTTCCGGGTACTCGAATGTTGCTCCCAGCGTCAGGATCTGGAGGCTGCCCGAGATGGTGCTATCCGGGGCCAGCGCCCCCTGGAGATCCGCCGCGAGCGATCCCGCGGCAGCCCAGCCGCGGGCGTGGACCGCCCGCGCGTCTCGAATCCGCAGCTCCCCACTCACCTCGGGAGCTCCGATCGATCCATCGACCCGAAGGTCGAGCCCGGCGCTACCCGCAAGCTCCGTGAGGGCGGCGGCCGGTGCCAGTGCGCGGAATGCATCTAGCTCCGGGACCCGGGTCTGGAGCCGCACCTGCACCGGCTGTCGGCTCAGGTCCTGCCCGAACGTGGTGTAACCGGGCAAGCCGAACTCTCCGGTCGTCGCCGCGAGGAGGCGCCCGCTCTCAGCCACCAACCTGAAGAGGAGGCTGCCCTCGACGCCGCCCGGCCCTGCTCGCAGATCCACCGCGCCGGTGTCCAGCGCCAGCCTCCTAGGCAGCGAGTCGCCGGGGAGCTCGAGCGCCACGCCACGCGGACGGAAGTGAACTTCCCCGGTCAGCGAACGATCGGCACCAACCTCCACATCGAGGTCGGCCGCCAGCGAGCCTCGGGCGGCCCAGCCGGACTGGTGGCGCGCCACGAGCTCGGTCAGGCGCAATCGCCCGGTGACGCTGGGTGAGCGGACAGTGCCCTCGGCGCTCAATTCCAGCGCCACCGACCCCGCAAGCGTCTCCAGGCTGTCGGTGAACGGCCGGAGCGAGGCGAGATCGCCGAGCCGGGCTTCGACCCGCCCCGCCACTCGCTGGCGCTCGATCACCTGGCCCAGCCTGGTATAGTCCGGAAGCGTGACGATGGCGTCGAGCACGCCGATCGGCTCGGCGCCGTTTCGGGAGAGTTCGAGCGTCAGGGCTCCGTTCACGCCCTGGCGTCCCACCCGAAGCTCCAGCTTTCCCCGGTCGAGCGCGATGCGTTCGGTTACCGAATCGGCCACATACACGAGCGCCGCGCGGGTCGGCGCCAGGGCCACATCCGCCTGAATCCTGCCGTTGGCGGCGACCGACGCGACGGCACTCCCATCGAGCGTCCCCTCGGCCGACCAGCCATCCGGGAGAAAGGCAGCGGCGAGCGCCAGCGGCAGGTCCCGGAGGCGAGAGGCGACCCGCCAGGCTCCCGACTCGCGCCAGGCCGCGGCCGCACAGACCCTGGCCTCGTCCGTCGAGCGAAGACAGAGCGTGTCCAGCTCCGCCGCCGCGGGGCCCGCGGAAAGCGCAGTGGCTCGGACCAGCCGCCACTCGCCTGCGTCGTGGCTCCGGACGTCGAGCGCGCGGATGGCTCCGCTCCAGGAGCTGTCCTGGACGATTCCCCCCTCCACCGCGAGGCGGATGGTGTCGCTCGGTGCCTCCACCCGCGCGGTTACCCGGTGTTCGGCCCGGGTGCCACGGACAACCACTGCCATTTGGTCGATCAGCCGGCCAGCGACCTCGGCATTCTCGGCCCGCAGGTCCAGCTCGGTGCGCCCGTCGGGTGCCATCCCCAGATCGGCGCGGCCAGTCAGCCGGGCGAGACGATTCTCCTGGTACCGGAATCTCCGGCCGGAAAACGTGGCCCGGATCCGGGCCGAATCGCGCGGCCCGGTGAGCGTCCCGCGGGCGGATATCGCGCCGGCGGCGCCGGGAAGCGGCAGGCTGAGGCTCGGGACCGATATGTCGAAGCGGAGGTCCAGCAGCTCGCCGACCACACCCGAGGCACCCAGCCGCGCCGAGCCCCAGCTCAGGCCCAGACTGGGTATCTCGTACCGCTCGCCGCGGGCGCGAACCGCCAGCGCCCCGCCCACTGCTTGCCCCCGAAGGCTTCCGGTGAGGGTGTCCAGCACCACTCGGCCAACCGGCCCGGTGGTGTCGAGTACGCCCTCCGTCGCCACGCGGAACGAAAGGGTTCCCGGCCAGGCGGCGGAATCAGGCAGCAGCGGCGCCGGCCGGAGTCTTTGCCCGATTAGCGTCAGGCTCCAGCCGACCTCGGGCCACCAGCCGACTGCGCCTTCCGCGGTCACCGTTCCATCGAGGAGCGAGGCCGTCACGCTGTCGAGCGTCAGGCGGTCCAGATCTCCGCGCGCCGCGGCGCGCAGCCCTACCCTCTCCACGGCAGGAGTAGAAATCGCGGCTGCCACCTGAAGCGCGTAGTTCTCCGCAGTGCCGGTGGCGAGAATCTCGCCGTCGCGCAGCTGGAGACCACCGGGTGCGTCTATCGCCAGCCGCTGCACCCGCACGTCGCCGAGCCGCACCTCCACCGGAAGCTCGATTCGCTCCCGCTTCGCCCCCAGGGTATCCGGTTCCTCGGGGACACTGTCGGCCAACAGCACCCGCACGCCGGAGAGGTGCAGCTGCTTCAGATCAATCCGTTTCCGAAAGAGTCCGGTGGGCCGCCAGTCAAACAGTACGAGATCCACCTGCGCGCTCAATGCTTCCGTCTGAATCACGACGTTTCGGAGTTCCAGCGGACCAGCGAGCCGCCCGCTCACCTGTCCCACGCGCACCAGGGCAGGCGTGCGCTGCACCGCCGCCGCGATGAGCCGCCGACCCGCCCATTGGTTCGAGAGCGCCACCCACACCAGGATGACAACCAGCAGCAGCAACGCGACCAGTATGCCCAGACCCCAGCGCAAACCGCGCAGCCATCTCCGGCCGTTCACAGGTCGGGACCGATGGAGAAATGAATGCGGAAGGGGGAGTCGCGCCGGCTCACCGCGAAGGCGCCGTCCAGCCGGATCAGACCGATCGGGGACAGCCAGCGGATCCCGGCTCCCATCCCCTGGTCCAGCGAGAGCGACAGGTCCTCGAGCGCGTTGCCGGCATCGTAGAATGCCGCCAATGACCAGCGCTCGAAAACCCGGTGGTCGAGCTCGAGGCTTGCCGCGATCACGGCCTCGCCCCCGATCACATTACCGGCCACGTCGCGGGGTCCCAGCTCGAGGTAGCGATAGCCCCGGACACTCTGATCGCCACCGGTGAAGTATCGGATCGTGGGGGGTAGCCGTCGGAAGGCACCGGTGAAGAGGCGGCCCACTTCGGCCCGGGCGAGCACCCGGGTGCGGGCGCCCAGACTCCGAATCACTTTGCCGCTCACGTCCAGCTGGAGAAAGTTGGCGCTCGCCAGGGCCCCGCCTGGGCTGCCCTGCAGGCCGAAGCGGATCCGATGCCCGCGCGAAGGAAAGACACGGCTGTCCGCGACAGTGTGCTCCCAGCTCCCACCGCCGATGAGGAGGTCGGCGGTGCCGCGGTCCACTCCGACCTCGAAGGACTCGTGCTTGAACGTGAGCGACAGGGTCTCCCGCCAGCGTCCCCGTGGTCGGCTCAAGCGGGCGCCGGCGATGATCGCCTCGCTCTGGCTCGTTGTCGGGTCCAGGTTGGCGTAGCCGCCGAGCAGGGTGAGCACCCCGGCAGGGGACAGAACCGCGGGAATCAGATATTGCGCCGAGATGCTGCGCTCCACCGTTGAGAGGGTGAGCTCGGCCTCGGCCCGATGCCCCGACCGGTTCAGGCGCCGGAATTCCACCCCCGCGGTACCGCGCGGTCCGGTATCGGTGCCGTATCCGACACCGATCTCGTAGGCCCGGGCCTTGGTAGGCACCAGGTCCACTTCGATTGGCACCCGGCCGTCTCCCGCCTGAGCCACGACGGGCCGGACCTCCACCCGGCTGAAAGAGGGATGGTTCGCCAGCGCGGTCTGGAGCTGGAGCAGCTTGTCTGCCCGGTAGGGCTCTCCCGGCTCGAAGGGGACCAAGGCCTGGAGCCGCGCCGGATCGAGAACCTCCTGATTGAAAGTGACAGGACCGAAATTGAACCGCTCGCCGGTGTCGAACCGCAATATGATCTCGGCGCTGAAAGCGCTCCGGTCCACCCGGATCTGCGCGGTGTCGAACGCGGCGGCGAGATATCCGCTGTCGGCCGCGAGGCCGAGAAAGGCGAGCTTGGCCTCTTCGTATTCGGCATGGCGCAACGTGTCGCCAGCTTCGACGGGGAACGTCGCCACTAGCCGGCGGAATGCGGGCTCGTCACTGCCGGAACCGAGCAGGGATAGGTTTACCCGGCGCACCAATACCGGTGGCCCGGGAGTGATGGCGTACCGGGCCACCCACCTGTCGCCCTCCTGTCTCAGCCCCGACTCAATTCGAGGCCGATAGTACCCGAACGGCTGGAGTGCCAGCTCGATCTCGGCCGCGGCCTGGCCATGGAGTCGGCGGATTCGAGCCACCGGGAGGGCCCCTGCCTCCGCAGCGCGCGCGAGGGAGAGCACCTGCCGAACGTTTTCCTTTACTTCTCCACCGACGCCGATGACCTCGACCTGCACCCGGGCGACCTGCCCGGACACCGTTCCGGCGCCCGCGAGCGCGGCGATGAGTCCGAAGCTGAGGGACGGGGCGAAGCGGTGGCGGAGCGCGGGCCCCTCCTTGTGAAAAGGCGTGCGTGCTTGAAATTAACTTACGCCCCATCATGGCACTCGGCGGCAGGCCGTCGCGGTGAGCCTTGACCCCGGTTTCACCCGTCCTTCCTGCGCCTCCAACTTGCGGTCCCCCGGATCGAAGCTCAGACTAATGTCGGTTGCGACTTCTCCCCCCGATCAAGATTTCCGGATCCGTCATCGCCATGCATCAGAGCGCCGCTGCTGCCGAGCCGGAAAAGCCGGCGAATGCCAATGCCGGCCTGGGCACCTTCGCCGGGGTCTTCACGCCCAGCATTCTGACCATCCTCGGCATCATCCTTTTCCTTCGCCTCGGCTACGTCGTCGGGACCTCGGGCCTCCAGCAGGGCCTGGCCGTGATCGTCGTCGCCAACGCGATCTCGGTGCTCACGTCCCTCTCGGTTGCGGCGATCTCGACCAATCTCAGGGTGAAGGGCGGCGGCGATTACTATCTGATCTCACGGACGCTGGGTCTGGGCTTCGGCGGGGCGATCGGCCTGGTCCTGTTTCTGGCGCAGTCGGTCTCGGTGGGATTCTACTGCATGGGCTTCGCCGAGGTGACGGCGGCGCTGCTGCCACACGCCGGAGGCGCGACGGTGAGGCTGGCGGCGGGCGTAGCGGTGCTGGGGCTCTTTGTGCTGGCATGGCTGGGTGCCGACTGGGCGACCCGCTTTCAGTACGTGGTGCTTGCCGTGCTGGTGGCCGCGCTGATCGCGGTCGGCGCCGGGGGCGTGGCCGGGTGGAACGGGCAACAGCTGGCGGCCAACTGGAGCCGTCCCGCGCTGGGCCTGCCGTTCTGGGCCGCGTTCGCCATCTTCTTCCCAGCCGTCACCGGTTTTACCCAGGGCGTCAGCATGTCCGGCGATCTGGCGAATCCGGCCCGCAGCATCCCGCGGGGCGTACTGTCGGCGGTATTGGTGTCCGTGGTGGTCTACGTCGGCTGCGCGATGCTGCTGGCAGCGACCCAGCCCGGCGTGGTGCTCCGCGGCGATTACCTGGCGCTGAAGCGGATCACCGGATTCCCACCCCTGATCGACGCCGGCGTCGTGGCCGCAACGCTGTCGTCCGCCCTGGCGTCGTTCCTGGGAGCGCCGCGCATCCTCCAGTCGCTGGCGCGGGACGAAGTGTTTCCCACGCTGCAGGGCTTCGCCCACGGCAACGGGCCGAGCGGGAACCCTCGCCGGGCGGTGCTGCTCACCGGCGGTATCGCCCTCGCGGTCGTGGCGCTGGGCGACCTCAACCGGGTTGCGCCGCTGGTATCCATGTTCTTTCTCATCTCCTATGGCCTCCTCAACTACGCGACCTACTTCGAGGCCCGGATCAAGAGCCCCTCGTTCCGCCCGACCTTCCGCTTCTACCACCCCCGGGTCGGTCTGGCCGGCGCGGTCCTCTGCGCCGCCGCCATGCTCGCGATCGACCCGGCCGCAGGCGCGGTGGCAGTGGCAGTCGTCTTCGGGGTCTATCAGTATCTGGAGCACCGCGCGGTGCCGGCCCGCTGGGCCGATGTCCGCCGGTCGCATCACCTGTACGAGACCCGCCAGCATCTCCTGGCGGCGGCCGCGGCGCCGGAGCACCCCCGGGACTGGCGGCCCCAGCTGCTGGTCTTCTCCGACGATGCTGAGCGCCGGCATCGGCTCTTGCGCTTCGCCTCCTGGATCGAGGGCGGCAGCGGCCTGACCACCGTCGTCCGCATCCTCGAGGGAGATGGCCCCGAGCTGCTGGGACGCCGGGAGGAAGCACTGGAGGAGCTTGCGGCGGAGATCAAACAGGGGGAGTACAGCGCATTCCCGCTGGTGGTGGCAGGGGCCCACCTGGACCAGACCATCTCATCCGTCATCCAGGCGGCCGGCATCGGTCCGCTCCAGGCGAACACCGTGGTGTCGAACTGGGTGGCGGGGAACGCTCAGATACGGGCGTCCATCGGCGGCGGGCGATTCGGCCGGAACCTCCGGACGGCGTTCCGCCTGGGATGCAATCTGCTGGTGCTCGATGGGACGGCCGAGGAATGGGACGCGGTCGACCGCTCCAAGCCGGACGACCGGGTGATCGACATCTGGTGGCGCGAAAACAAGACCGGGGACTTGATGCTGCTCCTGGGTCACCTGATCACCCGAAGCGAAGGCTGGACGGGGGCGAAGATCCGCATTCTGGCCGATGAGAGGCAGGGCAAGACCCCCCAGGATCTCGCCGACCAGCTGCGGGTAACACTGGAGGAGTATCGCATCGACGCCGAAGTGGTCGTCTGCACGGCCGAGGCCGACGAGATCGTGCGGCGGTCACGCAGCGCCTCGCTGGTCTTTCTCCCGGTCAGCTTCCACGGGGTGCGGCTGCATGGGCCGGCCGGCGATGCGAGCGAGCTGCTCCGGGAGCTGCCCATCGTCGTCCTCACGCTGGCCGCCCAGGACGTGGATCTCGGCGCCGACCCCGACGAGGAGCAGGAGGCAGAGGACCAGCCGGAAGCGGAGGACGGCACCGCGAGCACGTGACTGAGATGGACAATCGCCTACCGGACGCTGCTCTGCCGCCCTCCTGCGCCCTCCCCGTGCCGATTAGTTCCCTTGTAAGACTAGCGGCCGATGGAAGTAGCGCCCGGTCACGGCCGCGCCTCCGGCCGGAAGCGCCCGTCGACGGCTCGATCTCTTCGGCGACAGACCATACGATGGGATACTAAGCCGTGGCCCCACTTGACTTTGGCGGACAATATATTGATATTAAAGTACTCAACAACAACTCTCTCTCCAGGAGTACGCATGGGTACATTAAGATCGGGTCGGGCCTGGGCCTGCGGGCTGGCCGTGCTGATGGTAGTGCCCGGGTGGGCGGCGGCGCAGGCGACGCCCTCCATGCCGGTTGTTTCCGACAGCTTCCTGGCCCTGGTGCCGCCGCGCGATCTGGCGGAGATCCAGCGGGACATCGCCGCGGCGCAGCAGGCGCGGGCGGCCGCCGCCGGCGCCGAGCAGACCGCCATGGCCCTGCGCACGGGCTCGGAGGCCCGGATCCAGGCCAAGAAGCGAGAGATCGAGACGGCCAAGAAACAGAAGGATGTCGCCAAGCGGGACAAGCGCGGCGCGGAAGTCGCCTCCTTCGAAGCCGAGGAAAAGGCTTTGGAGCGGGAGAAGGACCTGCTCGAGCGGCGGAAGCAGCTGCGCGAGACGGAGATTGAGCTGGCGAAGAAGCGGATCGACCTGGCGAACCTCGACCGGCAGGCGCTCGAGCTGGAGCGCGAGCTGGTTCTCAAGCGGGCGGAGCGCGCCAAGCTGCAGCGGGGTACCCCCGAGGCGATTCGTCTGGAGCAGGTCAGCCTGGACGTCGAGCAGGCCGCGCTGGAAGCGGCGAAGAAGCGGGCCGATCGGGCGGCGGACGTGGCCGACCGGGAGAAGCAGGTAATCGAGCGGCGCATGAAGATCCTCGAGGCCCGGCGCAAAGTCGGCGGCGGCAATTGAGGAATACGCCGTGAACCGCATTCGGGTGGCCAGCCTCCAGTATTTCATCCGGCCGGTGACCACTTTCGACCAGTTCCGCGACCAGGTCCGCGCACTGGTCGAGACGGCGGCGGACTACCGCTGCCACCTGGTGGTTTTCCCCGAGTACTTCACCGTCCAGCTGCTCTGCCTCGGGGACATCCGCCGGCCGATGCGGGTGCAGATCCGGGACCTCGCGCGGCGGGCCCCGATCTTCGTCGAGATGATGGCGGGCCTGGCCCGGGAACACCGGCTGCATATCGTGGCCGGCACCATCCCGGTGGCCGAGGAGGGCTCGGACCGGGTCTTCAACCGTTCCTACTTTTTTCACCCGAGCGGTGAATACGGCGTGCAGGGCAAGCTCCACATGACCCGCTTCGAGACCGAGGATTGGGATGTCACGGCGGACAGCACGCTCCGCGTCTTCGAGACCGAGTTCGGCCCGCTGGCCATCGCCATCTGCTACGATGTAGAGTTTCCCGAGATCGCGCGCGCGGCCGCGCGGCAGGGCGCGCACATTCTCGTCGTCCCCAGCTGCACCGACGACCGGCAGGGTTTCTGGCGGGTCCGATACTGTGCCCACGCCCGCGCCATCGAGAACCAGATGTATGTCATTCATTCCGGCACGGTGGGCTCGCTTCCGATGGTTCCGGCGGTTTCGCTCAACTACGGGCAGGCCTCGATCCTGACGCCGAGCGACTTCGCCTTCTCGCGGGACGGGATCCTGGCGGAAGGGAACCCCAACCAGGAAATGATGGTCATCGGGGAGCTGAATCTCGAGATCATCTGCCAGGGCCGGACCACCGGCACTGTGCTCCCACTGCTGGACAGTGCCCGGACCCAGGCGATGGTAGCTACGCCCGAGATGGTGCGCTTGTGAGGCTGGTGGCGTCCTCGGTCACGGTAGGGCCCACCCGCCCCGCGGACCTCGCCGGGATCATCGAGCTGAGCGCCGCCGTCTATCCGGGGGCCCCGGCCTGGTCGCTGGGGCAGCTCGAGTCCCACCTGCGAGTCTTCCCCGAGGGGCAGTTGGTGGCAAGGGACGCCGACGGGGTGGTGGTGGGGATGGCGGCGAGCCTCATCGTGTTGTGGGACGATTACGCGATCACCACCAGCTGGCGGGACTTCACCGACCAGGGGATGTTCACCAATCACGACCCCGCGCGCGGCCGGACGCTGTACGGCGCCGAGGTGATGGTGCACCCCAAGCGCCAGGGCACCGGCATCGGCACCCAGCTCTATGCCGCCCGCGAGGCGCTCGTCCGGCGGCTGGGATTGCTCCGGATCCGGGCTGGCGCCCGGCTCCGCGGTTATCACCGATACGCGGACACCCACTCCCCCGCGGAGTACGTCGCCCGGGTGGTAAGCGGTGAGCTCCATGATCCGACCCTGTCGTTTCAGTTGCGCCAGGGCTTCCATGTGCTCGCGGTGGTGCCTGGGTATTTGCGGCACGATCCCGAGAGCGGCGGCCACGCCGCGGTCATCGAATGGCTGAACCCCGGCGTCGGCGGTTGACGCACCGGTTGCACCCGGCTATACTTTGATGTCAAAATTGATGTCAAAGTAATCTCGCCACATCACCAGGGGAGTACGCAGCTGCGGTCCATCCGGAAGGCCGGCCCTCCGCGGGCCGAAGGGTCGGACGTGGCGGCCATCGTACAGGGGCTCCGCCGCATCGCCAAGGCGGTGGAAGACTATTCGCGCGAGGTCTACCGGGCCTACGGCTTGACCGGGCCGCAGCTCTGGGCGCTCAAGACCCTCTACCGCCGCGGGCCCCTGACCGCGGGCGAGTTGGCCGAGGCCCTGCTGGTCCACCAGAGCAGCGTATCGGTGCTCGTAGCGCGGCTCGAGGGTCGGCATTTGGTACGCCGGGTCCGCCGCAGGAACGACCGGCGCTACGTCGAGATCGCCCTGACTCCCTCGGGCCGAACGCTCGCCGCCCGGAGTCCCGAGCCGGCCCAGGGCCGGCTGCTGCACCAGCTTCGTAGGATGCCGGCCACCGAGGTGGCCCGAATTCGCGATTCGGTGGACGCACTCGTCGCCGCCATGGGGGCGGGGGGAACCGAAACCCGCTTCTTTTTCGCCGAGGGTTAGCGCGCTGGGATAGGCGCCCCGGCTGTTGGACTCGGACTGGGCGCACCTCACCCGCCCATATCCGGTACCATCCGATTCCCGGTGATCACGCAGGCAAATCGTCCGCAATGTGCAGTTTCAGGTCAAGCGCGGCAAAGTCGATGAATTCACCAGGACGCTCAACAACGACGTTATCCCCACCCTCCGGAAGCAGGAGGGCTTCAATCATGAGTTCGCCATGGTGAACGGCGAGCGGGCCCTGGGGATCAGCATCTGGAAGGGCCGGGCCCAGCGCAACCTCGCTCCCACAGTAGTTTCGGTCCGCCCATCACCACCAGGGAGCCCCCCGCAAGGGGGTTTTCTTCTTTGGGAGTCGCCATGCTCCAGCAACTCGCCCGCCGGGTCGTGCTCGCCGCAGCGCTCCTGCTTGCTCCCGTGATCGGGGCCGCGCAGACGGCAGATTCACTCCAGCTCACCGGCGATCTGGGGATCGTCAATACGGCGGGCAACACCGATCTGACCACGATCAATGTCGGCGAGGAAGTACGCTGGCACCGGGGGTTGCTCACGCTGGGACAGACGTTTGCCCTGGTATATGGGCGGAGCGGAGGGGAGACAACGTCCTCGCTGTGGCGGGGCGGGGTTCGCGCGGATTATGCGCTCGCCGACGCGATCGCGGCCTACGCCCTGGTGGCCTACGACCGCGACCGGTTCGCCGGCATTGCCCGCCGTTTCGAGGAAGGCGGCGGAGTCGCGATCGGGCTCATCCGGCGTACCCGTGACCGGTTGGAGACGGAAGCCGGATTCTCTTTGGTCCAGCAGCGGTCGACCCTGGGCACGCAGGATGACTTTGTCTCCGCCCGCGGCGCAGCCGCCTACGCGCATCACTTCACCGAGCAGACCTACTTTCGGCAGCTGCTGGAGGCGAAGGCCAACCTGGAGGACACGAGCGACTACCGGGTGACCAGCGAATCGGCCCTGGTGGCGCCGCTTTCGAGGCGGCTCGCGCTCAAGATCAGCTACGTGGTGCGCTTCGACCATCGGCCGGAGCCCGGATTCCGGAGCACCGACCGGCTCCTCACATCAGGACTCCAATTTACCCTGTGATGGGGAAGGCTCTTGCCGCACCGGCAGCGTGCCGCTGCGGATGTGCAGGTCTCGCTGGGGGAAGGGAATCTCGATGCCGCCTCTCTTGAACGCCTCCCAGATGGCGAAGTTGAGCTGGCTCCGGAGCACCGCCGGCGCCTGGGTGAAGTCGCGAGTCCAGACCCGCAGCTCGAAGTTGAGCGAGCTGTCTCCGAATTCGGCAAAGATCACATCGGGTTTGGGCTCCGCGAGAACGCCGTCGTGGCGCCCAGCCACCTCGAGCAGCAGCCGACGAATGGCCTCGGGATCGGAGGCGTAGGAGACCCCGACCGGCACCCTCAGGCGCACCAGGGGACCGCCGTGGCTCCAGTTGGTCACCCGCTCGGTAATGAAGTCGGAATTGGGAACGATGATGGAGATGTTCTCGTTCGTCACCACGGTTGTGGCCCGCGCACCGATCCGCCGTACGTTGCCGGTGACCTGGCCCACCTCGACCCGGTCGCCGACCTTGATCGGACGCTCGAACAGGATGATGAGTCCGCTGATGAAGTTGCTGGTGACGTTCTGGAGTCCGAAGCCAAGCCCTACTCCGAGGGCCCCGGCCAGCACGGTGAGGGCGCTCAGGTCGATGCCCGCGCCCTGGAGGATGACCAGCGTGCCCAGCGCCACGATCGCGTAGCGGAGCATGGTACTCACCGCCTGGGCGACGCCCACATCGATTCCGCGCCGTCCCAGGACCCGATCCATCACCGTCCGGCTGATCCAGCCGGTCACCCAGATCAGGGCGACCAGGAAGAACAGTACCAGAATCAGCTTGCCCAGGGTGAAGGATGAGCCGGCAATACCGTAGTTCATCCACTCCCAGGCCCGCTGGAGAATACGGTTGATCTCGTCCATCAGCGTCTCCCGCTGCGAAACTGATCCGGAGGGGTTCGGACGGGAATGCCGGGCTCGCGGGGACGAACGGCTCCCCCCGCTCCGACTCCAACATTATCGCCCGGCTGCTCGTTCGGGGTTCTGAGAATGAAACCGATCCGGGGGATTGAGGCAATCACCAATGTGTCTGGTTCTGATCGCGCTGGAGGCTCACCCTGAGTACCCGCTGATCGTGGCGGCGAACCGGGACGAATTCTACGACCGGCCCACGTCGCCGGCCGGGTTCTGGCCGGAGCACCCGTCGCTTCTGGCCGGCCGCGACCTCAAGGCCGGCGGGACCTGGCTCGGCATCGACCGGGAGGCTCGATTCGCGGCTGTCACCAACTACCGGCAGGGACAGCGCGAGCGCCCCGCGGCGCGATCGCGGGGGCGGCTGGTCAGCGACTTCCTCTCGACCGACATCGGCGCGTTTGACCACCTCCGGCAGGCTCAACGCAACGCCGGCCTGTATAGCGGATTCAATCTGATCGCGGGGGATGGCGGGGGTGTCTTCTATTACTCCAATCACGATGGCCCGATCCGCCGCCTCGAACCGGGCCTCTATGGGCTCAGTAATCATCTGCTCGACACGCCATGGCCCAAGGTGAGGTCGGCCAAGACCGCCCTGGGCGCATTGTTGCATCAGGGAGTCTCCGATCCAACCGGAGCCCTGTTCGCCCTCCTGTCGAATCGTCAGCGGCCCCCGGACGATCAACTGCCGTCAACCGGTGTCGGACCCCAATGGGAGCAACTGCTGTCTTCGGCCTTCATCGCGTCGGACCAGTACGGTACCCGCTCGTCCACCGTCATACTGGTCAGTCATGCCGGTCGCGTCGTGTTCGTAGAGCGGGGTTTCGGTCCCGGAGGCTCAACCGGCGCCGTGACCGGTTTCGAGTTTCAGCGCGGGGCTGACACCGGGCCAGGCGGGCGAGCCGGTCGCTCTTGTTCCCCCGAGACCGATAAGCCCACAACCAATTGACGTCCCCCGAACCATCCTCGCATGTTTCACCTGGGCGATGAACTTTTCCAGCGGCCCACGAAGGAGGGATCATGAGACTGTTCAATCTGCTTGCTGCGTTCGCTGTGGTATCGGCGGCCGGCCTCGAAGTCGCAGCCTCGCAGGCGCCCAAGCCAGGCCCAGAGCACAAGCGTCTGGGGTACTTCGTCGGCAAGTGGAAGGCGGAGGGCGAAGTGAAGCCGGGCCCTATGGGTCCGGGTGGGAAGATGATGTCCTCCGACACCTGCGAATGGTTCGAAGGGCGGTTCAGCGTAGTCTGTCGCTATGAGGGGAGTGGCCCGATGGGTCCCAATAAGGGTCTCGGCATACTCGGATATAGTACCGAGGAGAAGGTCTACACCTACTATGCCGTCGACAACACGAACATGGGCATGGCAACCGTCCCCAAGGGCACGGTTCAGGGCGACACCTGGACCTACACCGATGAAGCGACGTTCGGCGGGAGCAGGGTCAAGACCCGGGTCACGATCAAGGAGCTATCGCCCACCTCACATACATTCAGGCTGGAGGTCCTCGGCCCGGATGGAAACTGGATGCCTATGGTTGAGACCCGCAATACCAAGGTCGGATAACTTCGGTACAAAATGACGAGAGCACGGTCATAGGACAGGTGCAGATTCGAGCCAGATGAGTTCACCCAGCTAAGCAGAAGCGCCCGGGATTGGTCCCGGGCGCTCTCCTTCATCTTTCTTTTAGGTGCTTCCTGTCCGAGGAGCCTCTTACCGGGTGGTGTCGACGATTTCGCCCCTCCCGGCGTTGATCGCCGTGGTGTCCACGGTAATCGTCGTGTCTACCACGATCGTCGTGTCCATTGTGACGAGCGTAGTATCGACGATTGTTCTGGTCGTGACGACCGTGTCGATTGTTCTGGCCGCGACTCCCGGGTCAGTTTCTGCAGCCGTGACTCCCGTGTCGGTCGCAACTCTCGGGGGTGGGTACTCAACGACGTCTTCGCTACGGCTTCCCCCGCATGCTATGACGGCCATAAGTAACAGTGGCACCACTGGCGATCTCGACCACATACCCTCCTCCGATCGTTGAGCCTGCAAGTCACCCGTGCGCCCAGAACTGATCTGGACGCCGCCTGTTGTCATACTGCCCCGCGGCCTCCCGGCGGGCCCGCCTTCATTCCTCGTCCGCTAACAACCCTGCCGCGGTCAGTTGCGGCGCGGCTACCGGCACCTCCTCGATCCGCGGCGGCGGCGGCTCGTAGCCCGCCGGCGGCTCGATATCGATCTCGGCGTAGCGGTAGATGCCGCTGCCGGCCGGGATCAGGTGGCCGATGATAATGTTCTCCTTGAGACCGAGGAGGTCGTCCTTGGCCCCGCGGATTGCCGCGTCGGTCAGCACCCGGGTGGTCTCCTGGAACGACGCCGCCGAGATGAACGACTGAGTTGTGAGACTCGCCTTGGTGATGCCCAACAGCACCGGCTCGGCCTGCGCCGGGGTGCTCTTCCGCTTGACGACGCGCTCGTTCTCGTCACGGAAGGTGAGCCGGTCCACGGTCTCGCCCTCCAGGAAGTCGGTGTCGCCCGGCTCGGTCACGCGCACCTTCTGCAGCATCTGGCGCACGATCACGCCGATGTGCTTGTCGCTGATGCGCACACCCTGCAACCGGTAGACCTCCTGCACCTCGTTGAGCAGGTACTCCTGCACCGCCCGCGGCCCCTTGATGAGCAGGATGTCGTGCGGGTTCACCGGACCCTCGGTGAGCCGGTCTCCGGCGCGTACCCGATCGCCTTCGTGAACCCGGAGGTGCTTCCCGGCCGGAACCTCGTACAACTGAGGCTCGGTCTCCTCCGCCTGCCCGGCCGGAGTCTCGGGGTACACGTAGATCTCGCGCTTGCCACGCTTGATCTCGCCGAACTTGACCGAGCCGTCCACCTCGGAAATGGTGGCCGGATCCTTGGGCCGCCGGGCCTCGAACAGCTCGGCGATGCGCGGCAGGCCTCCGGTGATGTCCCGGGTCTTGTAGGCCTGACGCGGAATCTTGGTGACCGTGATGCCCTTGGTCACCTTGACCGGAGTGCTGAGGAACACCGTCTTGTCCTTGCTCTCCTTCTTGGTCTTGCTCGGCCACGCCTCGTTGATCGGCCGCTCGTCCACGTGGAACTTGGTGCTCCACGGGTTGGCGGCGTCGGGAACGGCCATGCCCCGGGTAATAAGGTCGGTTGGCGAGCCGAGGATGACGCGGCTCCCTTCCGCCAGGGTGTATTCCTGCGGGTCCTTCCGATTCGGCATGTACACCAGCACGCTCGGATGCAGCTCGCGATCGGGGTCGGCCATGACCACCAGGCTGCGCAGCCCCGTGCCCTCGTCCAGCTCCTCGCGGAGCGTGACGCCCGGCACCAGGTCCTTCCACCGGAGCTCGCCATCGGCCTTGATGATGCTCGGGTCGTTGTACGGATCCCAGGTGTACAGAATCGTGGCTCGCCGCTCGTTGTCGCCCTTGGTGACGATCTCGCCCTCCTTCACCTGCAGGAGCGCGCCCTCGGGCACCGGATAGCGGTTGAGCACCCGCTTCGGGTCCCGGGGGTCGACCACCAGGATGCCTTCCTTACTCTCGTCCGATGCCGACTCATCCTCGCGAGTGAGCACGACCCGGATGTTGGCCTTGGTGCCGTCTTCGTACTCCACCGGCACGTCGGCCCACTCCAGACCCTCGGTGTACTTCACCTTGCCGTCCGACCGCGCCCGCCGCTCCGCCTCTTCGGCGATGCGGGACGAGGTGCCGCCGATGTGGAAGGTCCGGAGCGTCAGCTGCGTGCCCGGCTCGCCGATCGACTGCGCCGCCAGAATGCCGACCGCTTCGCCCATGTCCACCATGTCCATGGTGGCCAGGTTCCGGCCATAGCACATCCGGCAGATGCCTCGCCGTGCCTCACAGGTGAGGACGGAGCGGATCTTGACCTTCTCGATCCCGGCATCGTCGATCGCGTTGGAGATATCCTCGTCGATCAGCTTACCGGCCTCGACCAGCAGCTTGGCATCGCCGTCCGCATCCAGCTCGTGCGGATCGAATACATCCTCGCTGGCCACGCTGCCCAGGATGCGCTCACGGAGCGGCTCGATGATGTCCTCGCCCTCCTTGAGTGCCGCGATCTCGAGCCCGAGAATCGTCCCGCAGTCTTCCTCGGTCACGGTCACGTCCTGCGCCACGTCCACCAGCCGGCGGGTCAGGTAGCCGGCGTCCGCCGTCTTCAGCGCCGTGTCGGCCAGACCCTTCCGGGCGCCGTGGGTGGAGATGAAGTACTCCAGCACCGTGAGCCCCTCACGGAAGTTGGACTTGATGGGGCTCTCGATGATCTCGCCGATACCGCCGGTGAGCTTCTTCTGCGGCTTGGCCATCAGGCCGCGCATCCCGGCCAGCTGCCGGATCTGGTCCCGGCTGCCGCGTGACCCGGAATCGAACATCATGAAGACCGGGTTGAACCCGCCGCGGGAGACCCGCATCGAGTTGATCATCGCCTCGGCCACGTCGTTGTTGGCGTGGGTCCAGGCATCGATCACCTTGTTGTACCGCTCGCCGAAGGTGATCTGGCCGGTGTTGTACGCCCGCTGGAACCGCTTCACCCGGGCATCGGCCTCGGTGAGCAGCTCCGCCTTCTCGGCAGGGATCTCCAGGTCCTCGATACCGATCGACACGCCGCCCATGGTGGCAAAGCGGAAGCCGAACTCCTTGAGCCGGTCGAGGAACGTGACCGTGTCAGCCAGCCCCGCCCGCCGGTAGCTTTGCAGCACCAGCTCGGACAGGATCTTCTTCTTCATCAAGTCGTCGCGGAAGCCCAGCTCGGCCACCACCCGCCGCGGCAGGATGCTGTTGAACAGCACCCGTCCGACGGTGGTCTTGAGCCAGCGCGGCGTGGCGTCCTCCGACTCCCGGGGCGGGATATACCAGAAGCAGATGGCCGTGTGATAGCCCACGCTACCGTTGAGAAGCGCCATCTCCAGCTCGGCCAGGCTGCCGAAATACTTGCAGCCGGTCCACAGACGGGTCCGGGTCTCTTCGGTCTTCCCGACCCCAGCCTTCCGCAGATCTTCCTCGAAGCCGGCCGGCAGCTTGGTGAGGAAATAGCTGCCCAGCACCATATCCTGCGACGGCTCCGCCACCGGACGCCCGTCCGACGGCTTGAGCACGTTGTTGGACGAGATCATCAGGAGGCGCGCCTCCAGCTGAGCCTCGAACGACAGCGGGACGTGCACCGCCATCTGGTCGCCGTCGAAGTCGGCGTTGAACGCCGCGCAGACCAGCGGATGGATCCGGATGGCCTTGCCCTCGACCAGCACCGGCTCGAACGCCTGAATACCCAGCCGGTGCAGCGTGGGCGCCCGGTTGAGCAGCACCGGGTGATCCTGAATGATCTCTTCCAGGATCTCGTAGACCTCGGGGCTTTCCCGCTCCACGATCTTCTTGGCCCGCTTGACCGTTTCGGCGATGCCTTTCTCCACCAGCTTGTGGATGATGAACGGCTTGAACAGCTCGACCGCCATCGCCTTGGGCAGGCCGCACTGATGCAGCCTCAGCTCGGGACCGACCACGATGACCGAGCGGCCGGAGTAGTCCACCCGCTTGCCGAGCAGGTTCTGGCGGAAGCGGCCCTGCTTGCCCTTCAACATGTCCGACAGGCTCTTGAGCGGACGCTTGCCCCGACCCCGGATGGCCTTGGACCGGCGGCCGTTGTCGAACAGCGCGTCCACCGCTTCCTGGAGCATGCGCTTTTCGTTCCGGAGAATGACCTCCGGAGCCTTGTGCTGAATCAGCTTGGTGAGCCGGTTGTTCCGGTTGATCACCCGCCGATACAGGTCGTTCAGGTCGGACGTGGCAAAGCGCCCGCCGTCGAGCGGCACCAGCGGCCGCAGGTCGGGCGGAATGACCGGGATCACGTCCAGGATCATCCAGGCCGGATCGTTGGCCAGATCGCCCGAGTCGCCCGACGAGAGGAAGGCGTCGACGATCTTGAGCCGCTTGAGCATCTGCTTCTTGCGGTGCTGGCTGGTCTCGGTGGCCACGCCGGAGCGCAGCTCGTCGGCCAGACGGCGGATGTCGAGCCGGCCCAGCAGCTCTCTGACCGCGGGAGCGCCGATATCGGCCTTGAAGGTGTTGTCGCCCTCATCCCGGGCCTTGGCCCGGAGGGTGAGGTACTCGTCCTCGTCGAGCAGCTGGTTCTCTTCAACCTCCTGCTTGCCCGGGTCGATGACGATGTAGCTCGAGTAGTAGATGACCCGCTCGAGGTCCCGGAGCGTGATGTTGATCAGGTTCCCCATCGGGCTCGGAAGCGTCTTGAAGAACCAGATGTGGGCCACGGGCACGCTGAGCTCGATGTGGCCCATGCGCTCCCGCCGCACCTTGCTCAGGGTGACCTCGACGCCGCAGCGGTCGCAGATCACGCCGCGATAGCGGATCCGCTTGTACTTCCCGCAGTGGCACTCCCAGTCCTTGACCGGGCCGAAGATCCGCTCGCAGAAGAGGCCGTCCTTCTCCGGCTTGAACGACCGATAATTGATCGTCTCCGGCTTGGTGACCTCCCCCCACGACCACCAGGTGCGCTGCCCCTGGAGCTCCAGGCGCTCGCGCTCCTTGGCATCGCGCGGCCCGCGGATCTCCTCGGGCGCGGCGATACGGATGCTGATGTAGTCGAAACTCGAGCTCTTGGGCTCACGACCGCTGCGAAAATCAATCATTGAGAGCCTCTATTCGTCGCTGGCTTCGGTGGTCCCCAGGGTAACCTTGAGGCCGAGCGCCTGCAGTTCCTTCACAAGGACGTTGAACGACTCGGGGATGCCGGGTTCCGGCAGGTTCTGCCCCTTCACAATGGCCTCGTACACTTTGCTGCGGCCGTTCACGTCATCCGATTTAACCGTGAGCATTTCCTGGAGGACGTGGGCCGCGCCATACGCCTCCAGCGCCCAGACCTCCATCTCTCCAAATCGCTGACCGCCGAACTGCGCCTTACCGGCGAGCGGTTGCTGCGTCACCAGCGAGTACGGACCGATCGAGCGGGCGTGGATCTTGTCGTCGACCAGGTGGCTCAGCTTCAGCATGTAGATCGAGCCCACCGTGACGTCGCCCTCGAAGGGCTGGCCGGTACGTCCATCCCGCAGGCGCGCCTTGCCGCCCGGGGTGAGCCCCGCAGCGCGGAGCAGCTCGTCTGCGGCGGCATCGATATCCACGTCGCTCTTGCTGGTGCCCAGGAGTCCGGCCAGGGCCGGCCTTCCCGAAGCCTCCAGCGCCTCCACCGGCGACGCAGAAGCAGCCTTCTCCACGTCCTTCAGCGCCTTGGCAAAGGCCTTTTCGTCGCGGCCGAGATCAACCCGCTCCGCCTGAGCCTTATGGAACTCCACCTCCTGGCGCTTCTGGGCGATTTCTCGCTCAGCCAGCTCCTTGGCGGCCTCCACCATATATGCGCGGACCGACTGAAACAGCTCGCGCGTTTCCGCCGACGCCGCCCGGGCACCGAGCACCCCGATTCCCGACTCGCTCAGCGTCGTGCGATCGCCCTTCGGAGCCACCTTCTTCAGATCGTGCACCATCCGGGTGATCGCCTGGGGCGTCATCTCCGGGGGCATGGTCCGGAGGCGGAGGCCCTCGGCTGCCCGGCGGAAGCCGGCCAGGCGAAGCAGGGTCCCGATCTCTCCCTCATCCGCGCCCCGGAACACGGGGGTCTTGGCCTCGAAGCCAAGAATCCGCGCTGCCCAGCCGAGGTGGGTCTCCAGGATCTGACCCACGTTCATCCGGCTCGGCACGCCGAGCGGATTGAGCACGATGTCTACCGGGCTGCCATCCGGCAGGAACGGCATATCCTCTTCCGGCACGATCCGGGCGACGATGCCCTTGTTGCCGTGGCGGCCCGCCATCTTGTCGCCCACGGAGATCTTCCGCTTCTCCGCGATATAGACCTTCACCAGCTGGATCACGCCCGGAGGCAGCTCATCCGGCTGGAGAATCTTGTCGATCTGGTCTTCCGCCTTCTCCTCCACTTTGGCCCGCTCCCTCGCGGCCATATCGATGGCGGCCCGGATTCGCTCGTTGGCGGCCTTGTTGGCCACGCGGAGCGTCTTCAGGTCAACCTCGCCCAGGTCGGCGTCGGCGAGGATCGCCGGGCTGAGCTTGGTTCCAGCGGCGAGGTACTCCTCCACCGTGCCTGCCTTCAGCATGAGGGCCACTTCCTGCCCCGTCAGCAGATGGGTGAGCTCGTCGAGCATCACCGTGCTGATTCGGGCCTTCTCGTCGTTCTCGATCCGGCGCACCTCGCCGATCCGCTCGCCCCGGTCCTTCTCGACGACCTGATCCTCGATCCGGCTGAAGATCTTCACGTCGATGACCACGCCGGCCATGCCGGGCGGCACCTTGAGCGAGCTGTCCTTCACGTCCTTGGCCTTCTCGCCGAAGATGGCCGTCAGCAGCTTCTCTTCGGGCGACAGCTCGGTTTCACCCTTCGGCGTGATCTTGCCAACCAGGATGTCGCCTGGCTTCACGTGGGCCCCGATGCGGACGATGCCCCGCTCGTCCAGGTCCACCACGCTCTCATCGGAGACGTTCGGGATTTCCCGGGTGATCTCCTCCTGACCCCGCTTGGTGTCGCGTACGTGGAGCTCGAGCTCCTGGATGTGGATCGACGAGTAGACGTCGTCCTTCACCAGTCGCTCGCTGAGAACGATGGCATCCTCGAAGTTGTGTCCGTACCAGGGCATGAACGCCACCAGCACGTTGCTGCCCAGCGCCAGCTCGCCACCCTCGGTGGCCGCACCGTCGGCGATGATCTCGCCGGCCCCCACCTGCTGGCCGAGCTGAACCAGGGGCCGCTGGTTGATGGCGGTGTCCTGGTTGGTGCGCCAGAACTTCTTCACCCGGTAGCGGTCGTGCTGATGCAGCCGGGCCAGGGGGGTCTCCCCCACTGTCCCGCCGTTGGTGCCCGCATCCACGATGATCTCGTCCGCGGTTACCCGGGTAACCGTACCGGCCCGGCGGGCGATGATGACCGCCCCCGAGTCCCGGGCCACCTTCTCTTCCAGCCCGGTGCCCACCAGGGGCGCCTGGGGGAAGAGGAGCGGCACGCTCTGCCGCTGCATGTTGGAGCCCATGAGCGCGCGGTTCGCGTCGTCGTGCTCCAGGAACGGGATCAGCGCCGCGGCGATGGACACCAGCTGCTCCGGCGCCACGTCCATGAACTCGATCCGCTCGGGCGGCAGCAACGGGTAGTCGTCTCCCTTGCGGCTCAGCACCAGCTGCTCCGCAAAGGTGCCGTCCGGGTTCAACGGCGCGTTGGCCTGCGCCACCGCGTAGTCCTCTTCGTCGCTGGCGGATAGCCAGCGGATTTCATCCGTAACCTTGCCGTTCTTGACCGTCCGGTACGGCGTCTCGATGAACCCGAGGTCGTTGATCCGGGCGTAGGTGGACAAGCTGGTGATCAACCCGATGTTGGGACCTTCCGGGGTCTCGATCGGGCACATCCGGCCGTACTGCGAGTAGTGCACGTCGCGGACCTCGAACCCCGCGCGCTCGCGGGTGAGGCCGCCCGGACCCAGGGCCGAGAGCCGCCGCTTGTTGGTTAGCTCGGCCAGCGGGTTGGTCTGGTCCATGAACTGGGACAGCTGGGACGACCCGAAGAACGCCTGGATGACGGCGCTGACGGTGCGCGCGTTGACCAGGTCGTCGAGCGAGATCTTCTCGGGATCCGAGTTGATGCTCATCCGCTCCTTGACCAGCCGGGCCATCCGCGACAGGCCGACCGAGAACTGGTTGGCGATCAGCTCGCCCACCGACCGGATCCGCCGGTTGCCCAGGTGGTCGATGTCGTCGGTGAACCCCCGGCCGTCGTGCAGGTCGATCAGGTAGCGGATGATCGCCACAAAATCTTCCTCGGTCAGGACGGTGTGGTTCGGGTCGGTCTTGGTCTTGAGCCGCTGGTTGATCTTGTAGCGCCCAACCCGCCCGAGATCGTACCGCTTCGGGTTGAAGAACAGCTTCTGCAGCTGCTGCCGGGCGGTCTCGAGGTTAGGCGCATCGCCCGGCCGGAGCAGGGCATAGATCTGCTCCAGGGCCTCGGCCTCGCTGTGGGTCGGGTCCTTGGCCAGGGTGTTCTTGATGAGCGGAGACTCCGACCGCCCGTGGGGCAGCAGCACCTCCACCTTGTGGACACCGGCCTTGATCAGCTTCTTGCGCAGCGCGTCGGTGAGCTCCGCACCGCCCTCGGCCAACACCTCTCCGGTGGCCGGGTCGGCGACGTCGAAGGCCAGCATGTGATTCTGCCGGTCCCGGGTGGAGGTCGGCTGCTCCTCTTCCCGCACGTCCAGCGTGGTGTAGCCGGCAAAGACGGTGACGCTCTTGATGCCCTTGTGCCGCATCTCGTTGAGGCGCTCCTGGGTGAGCTCATCGCCCACCGCGCCGAGCGGCTCACCACTGCGGTCCTCCGGATTGGGCACGTCGGTGGCCAGCAGCGATCCGATGACCTCACGCTTCTCCTGCCGGCCCTCGAGCTTGCCGGTGATGTTCAACTCCTTGGTGGCGAAGAACAGTTTCAGGATGTCCGCGTTGTTCCCGTGGCCGAAGGCGCGCAGCAGCGCCGTGGCCGGGAACTTCTTCTTCTTGTCGATGTGGACGTAGATCACGTCGTGGATGTCGATGGTGAACTCGACCCACGAGCCCCGGAACGGAATGATCCGCGCCGAGAAGAGCCGCTGGCCGTTGGGGTGGGTGTCCTCTTCGAACACCACCCCCGGGGAGCGGTGGAGCTGGCTCACCACAACGCGCTCGGCGCCGTTGATGACGAACGTCCCGAGCGGGGTCATGATGGGCAGCTCACCCAGGTAGACCTCCTTCTCGATGGCGTTCTTGAGCCGCTTCTGGCCCTCCACTTCCTCGTACACATCCAGACGGAGCTTGGCCTTGAGGGGCGCGGCGTAGGTCATGTCGCGCTCCACGCACTCTTCGACCGAGTACTTGGCCTCGCCCAGGGCGTAGCCCAGGAACTCCAGCTTGTACTTCTCGTTGACGTCCGTGATCGGGAACAGGTCCCGGAACACCCGCTCGAGGGACACGTCCTGGCGGGCGCCGTGGACGTCGTCCGGCACGAGCAGCGTCTGGAACGCCGCCGTCTGGATGTCGAGGAGGTGCGGCATCGGCATGCCGCCCTCGCGCTTGCTGAACGTGATCACAGCTCGGGTCTCAGGCATTTTCACTCACTCTCACGCAACACAAATGGCCCCAGCACGAATCCCCCGACGAAGCGGGGTGGCTACGGGGCTCGGCAGATTCAGGAACGTACGGAACTTTGAGCGTGCATTCGTCTCACTGAAATAGGGTGAAAGCTTGTCCCGAACCGGAACGCGCCACGTGCGTCCGGCGAGGGAACTCCCGCTTTCCGCCTATTTCAGTTCGACGACAGCGCCCTGCTCCTCCAGCTTCTTCTTGAATTCCTCGGCCTCCGCTTTGGACACGCCTTCCTTGATGGCGCTGGGGACGTTGTCCACCGCATCCTTGGCTTCCTTCAAACCCAGGCTGGTGATCTCGCGGACCACCTTGATGACCTTGATCTTGTTGGGTCCGCCCTCCTTGAGGGTGACCGTCCACTCGGTCTTCTCTTCGGCCGGTGCCGCGACAGCCGCTCCGCCGCCGCCACCGCCCGCAGGCGCCGCGGCCGCAGCCGCAATCGTGACGTTGAACTTGGTCTTGAACGCCTCGATCAGGTCGGCCAGCTCGACCACGGTCTTGTTGCCGATCGCTTCGAGGAGCTCTTCGTTACTCAGCGTGGTGGTGGGCATCGATGTTTTCTCTCTCAATCCGGATGATTTTTATTGCGACGAACGCTGCTCGCGAAGCGCCTCGAGGGCGCCGACCATCTGATACAAAACTCCAGTCATGACGCCGACGAACTGGGCCATGGGGGCCTGCATGGTACCGGCCAGCTGCGACAGCAGCTCCTGCCGGGGCGGCAGGCTCGCCAGCCGCTTGACCTGGTCCGACGTGACCGCCCGCCCGTCGATCAGGCCGATCTTGATCGTAGGCCGCTCGAATTCCTTGACGAAGTCGGTCAGCACCTTGGCCGCGGCGATGGGATCTTTCCCGGCCAACACCAGGCCGGTCGGACCCGCCAGATGCTCATCCAGCATCGTGACCGAGTTGGCCGCCAGGGCCCGCTGGGCCAGGGTGTTCTTGACCACGACGTAGGTGACTCCAGCAGCCCGCAGCCGGCGGCGGAACTCCGTCAGCCGCAGGACGTTGAGGCCGCTGAAGTCGGTCACGTAGATGTTGGGCGAGGCCTTGAACTGCTCGGTCAGGCTTGCCACCGTGTCCTGTCGTTCGGTCTTGTTCATCGGTACACCGCCGTTTCGAGCCGGACGCCCGGGCCCATGGTGCTGGATATCGTGGCCGAGCGAATGTAGGTGCCCTTGGCCGCGGCAGGCTTGGCCCGCGCGATGGTGTCCATGAACGCCTGAACGTTGTCCGCGAGCTGGGGAGCCGAAAACGAGACCTTGCCCACGGGGGCGTGCACGTTCCCGGTCTTGTCCACCCGGAATTCGATCTTGCCCGCCTTGATCTCCCGCACCGCCTTGGTCACGTCCATGGTGACCGTGCCCGCCTTGGGATTGGGCATCAGGCCGCGGGGGCCGAGCACCTTGCCCAGGGCGCCGAGCTGCCCCATCACGTCAGGGGTGGCGACGATGACGTCGCACTCGAGCCAGCCTTCCTTGATCTTCTGGATGTACTCGATGCCTACGAAGTCGGCCCCGGCGGCCTCCGCATCCCGAACCCGGTCACCTTGGGTAATCACTAACACCCGAACCGACTTTCCGGTTCCATGGGGCAGGACCACCGTGCCCCGGACTACCTGGTCGGCATGCCGGGGGTCTACGCCGAGGTTGACCGCCACATCCACGGTTTCATCGAACTTGGCGTAGGATGTTCCCTTGACCAGGGCCACGGCGTCCGGGATGGGATACTCCCGCATCCGGTCGACCTTGGCGACCGCGGCCCCAAACTTCTTGCCGTGAGTACGCATCAGTCGATCACCTCCAGCCCCATCGACCGGGCCGTGCCGGCGATCATCCGCATGGCGCTGTCCAGGTCGGCGGCGTTGAGGTCGGCCATCTTGATCTCGGCGATCTTCTTGACCTGGGCCCGGGTGACCTTGCCGATCTTGACGCGGTTCGGCTGCCCACTGCCCTTCTCGACCCCGGCCTCCTTCAGGAGGAGGTTGGGCGCCGGCGGGGTCTTGGTGATGAACGTGAAGGTCCGATCGGCGAAGATCGTGACCACGACCGGGATGACCATCCCGCTCTGACTCTGGGTCCGTGCGTTGAACTGCTTCACGAACTCCATGATGTTCACGCCATGAGGACCCAGGGCGGTTCCTACCGGCGGCGCGGGCGTTGCCGCCCCGGCCGGGCACTGCAGTTTGACCATTGCGTTGATCTTCTTAGCCATCTCTTCTCCTGTAGCGTCAGCCCTTCAGGGCGACTCCCGCGATAACCCGCGCGGTTGCGGGGAGGGGCTACGGGCTATTCGCTAGTGGCTGTGGGCCATTCCGTGAACGGAGCAGCCAATAGCCCATAGCCAATAGGCCTCTAATGCCCCCTCAACTGCAAATAATCCAGCTCCACCGCCGTCGGCCGGCCGAACAGGCTCACGGACACCCGGACCTTCCCCTTGTCGCTGAGCACCTCTTCGACCGTCCCGCTGAAGTCGGAGAACGGCCCCTCGGTGATCTCGACGACCTGGCCGATCAGGAACGGGATCTCTTCCTTCGGCTCGGCCTCCGCCACTGCCTCGGCAATGCCGAGCAGGCGGTTGACCTCGTCCTGCCGGAGCGGCTGGGGCATCTTCCCGGTGCCCACAAACTTGATCACGCCCTGAATGCTGTTCACGACGTGCAGCGCTTCCTGGCTCATCCCCATCTCGACCAGCACGTAGCCCGGGTAGAGCTTCCGCTCCACCATGACCTTCTTGCCGTTCTTGATCTCGATTACTTCCTGGACCGGAACCAGCGCCTGACGGATCAGCTTCCCGTCGGCCGGCCGGGGGTCTTCCTCGATCCGCCTCTGGAGCAGCCCGCGGACCTTGTTCTCGTGGCCGGCGGTCGTCTGAATCGCGTACCAGCGGTATTCCATATGCCTACCGCGCGAGTCGCGCGACTCCATCCACGAGGATGAGCTGGAGCACATAGTCGAGCAGACCGATCGTGAGTCCCAACACAATGGAAAACACGATGATCATCCGCGTCGCCTTGATCAGCTCCGGACGGGTGGGCCAGGTGACCTTCTTCAGCTCGTCCCGTACCGAGACGAGGAAGCCCCAGGTCCGCTGAAACCACCCGGTCAGCTTGTTCGACGAATGCCCGACCTGCACACTGTCCATTACTTGGACTCTTTGTGCGGTTTGTGCGAATCGCAGTTAGGGCAGTACTTCCGCCGCTCCACCCGCTCCGGGTGCTTCCGCTTGTTCTTATCGGTAAAGAAGTTGCGGTTCTTACACTCGGTGCACTCTAGAATGATCTTGTCTCTCGGCATTTTGTATGTCGGCCTATTTCAAAATCTTGGTGACCACGCCGGCGCCCACCGTCCGCCCACCCTCACGGATCGCGAAGCGCAGCCCCTCGTCCATCGCGATCGGCGTGATCAGCTCGATCGTCATCTGCACGTTGTCTCCCGGCATCACCATCTCCACCCCCGCCGGCAGCTCGCAGCTCCCCGTCACGTCCGTGGTCCGGAAGAAGAACTGGGGCCGGTACCCCTTGAAGAACGGCGTGTGCCGGCCCCCCTCTTCCTTGGTCAGCACATACACCTCGGCCTCGAAGTGGGCGTGCGGCGTGATGCTCCCCGGCTTCGCCAGCACCATGCCCCGCTCGATCTCGTTCTTCTCGATCCCCCGCAGCAGCAGCCCCACGTTGTCCCCCGCCTCGCCCTGGTCCAGCAGCTTGCGGAACATCTCCACCCCCGTCACCACCGTCTTCTTGGTGGCCCCGAAGCCCACCAGCGCCACCTCCTCCCCCACCTTCACGATCCCCCGCTCGATCCGCCCCGTCGCCACCGTCCCCCGCCCCGTAATCGAGAACACATCCTCGACCGGCATCAGGAACGGCTTGTCCACTTCCCGCTTGGGCTGCGGGATGTAGCTGTCCAGGGCATCCAGCAGCTCCTGGATCTTCTTCCCCTGCGCCGAGTTCGGGTCCCCCGACTCCAGCGCCTGCAGCGCCGAGCCCTGGATGATCGGCGTGTCGTCCCCCGGAAAGTCATAGGACGACAGCAGCTCGCGCACCTCCAGCTCCACCAGCTCCAGGAGCTCCGGGTCGTCCACCATGTCCACCTTGTTCATGAACACCACGATGTAGGGCACGTTCACCTGCTTGGCCAGCAGGATGTGCTCCCGGGTCTGCGGCATCGGCCCATCCGCCGCACTCACCACCAGGATCGCCCCGTCCATCTGGGCCGCCCCCGTGATCATGTTCTTCACATAGTCGGCGTGCCCCGGGCAGTCCACGTGGGCATAGTGCCGCTTGGCCGACTCGTACTCCACGTGCGCCGTCGCGATCGTGATCCCCCGCTCCCGCTCCTCCGGGGCCTTGTCGATCTGATCGTACGCCGTGAACTGCGCCAGCCCCTTCTTCGCCTGGATCGCCGTGATCGCCGCCGTCAACGTCGTCTTCCCGTGGTCCACGTGCCCGATCGTCCCCACGTTCACATGCGGCTTCGTGCGCTCGAATTTGGCTTTGGCCATGCTGGTCTCGTGTCCTGTGTCTGGAGTCTGGAGTCGGGAGTCGGGAGTGTGGTGCCGGGAGCGCGTAGCTCCTGACTCCTGACTCCCGGCTCCCGACCGTCTTCAACAAGCTCGCGCGCGGGATTGAACCGCGGACCTCATCCTTACCAAGGATGCGCTCTACCAACTGAGCTACGCGAGCGACAAAGCGGGCGACGGGACTCGAACCCGCGACCCTCAGCTTGGAAGGCTGATGCTCTACCAACTGAGCTACACCCGCGGGGCGGACAGGCGAACTGGCGGTCAGTCGGAGAGACACCCAGCCCAATTATCCGCGCGCCTACGCTCTTTTTTTACCGTCCGCCCGTCCGTCTGTCCGCCCATGGTGGGGGTAGGATTCGAACCTACGTAGGGCATAGCCCGGCAGATTTACAGTCTGCTACCATTAGCCACTCGGTCACCCCACCGCGCCCGTACACTCACCCGCACCTGAGACAGAACCCCGCCGACAAAAGCGGGGTCCGTGTCTTGCAGCCATCATATAGGCACCGCCGAGCGAACGAAGGGAATGACTGCCTCCTAACTTGCTGGCCTAAAATCAGTTAGCAAGCGTTGGCTCGGAACTTCTAAAAAAAGACAGACTGGTAGAATAGTGGTGCACAACAAGTTGCGCAAGGGGAAGGAGTCGGAAAAGGGGGGAGAGCTGACGAGGGGAATCGAACCCCTAACCTGCTGATTACAAATCAGCTGCTCTGCCAATTGAGCTACGTCAGCGAGGCCCGTCCACCCGCGAAAAAAGCCGACTTCTCTCGCCACCAGCAAGTGCCCGCGCGGTTTTCAGCTCGCCCGGCGTACCCGCACCACCTCGATCGAGCCGTCCTTCCCGTCCCGGACCTCCCAGCCGGCATCTCGCAGGAGGGCGCGGATCCGGTCGGCTTCGGCATAGTCCCGCGCGCCTTTAGCCTGCTTCCGCCGCATCGCCCACTGCAGAGCCCATACTCTTTGGGATTCCTCACTCTGATCGGAAGGCGAAGTCTCGGGAAGCTCGACTGTTCCGGGCCCGCTGGTCTCGAGACCTGGCGACGTCGTAGCACCAGCGCCGGTAATCCTCATAGATGTGATCTTGCTCGAGACCCCGAGCAAGCCTTCCGCGTTGGTCCAAGCCTGAAGCGCCATAGGACCGGGCCGCTCGCCAGAGTCGAGGGCCGCATTGGCCTCGTTCATGAACCTGAACATGGCGGCCACCGCCCGGGG
Organism: uncultured Gemmatimonadales bacterium; assembly: GCA_963742755.1. GTDB lineage: Bacteria > Gemmatimonadota > Gemmatimonadetes > Gemmatimonadales > GWC2-71-9 > CAVVWJ01. The sequence continues at coordinate 71,816 of CAVUMU010000003.1, read as the reverse complement.
GGCGTTCAAGTCATCGTTGAGTCCCTCGGCCACGTCGCGGTCCAGCCGCTCCGCCGCCTGACGCATGCGTGGCGGATCGGAGTCGGCCTTCGTCTCGATGAGCCGGTTCTGAAACTCGCCCAGCCGGCGTGACGCTTCTTGCGCCGCAGCAAGCCCGTCGTCCGTGAGGTCCAGTTGCTGCCGGTAGTGGGTCTGAAACATGAGCAGGCGGATTGCCCCCGCGTCCACTCCATCCTCCCGGAGATCACGCGGCGTGGTGATGTTCCCGAACCGTTTGGACATCTTCTCGCCCCGAATATTCAGGAACTCGCCGTGCGCCCAGTAGCGGGCGAACAGCTCCTTCCCGGTGACCGCGCAGCTCTGGGCGATCTCGTCTTCGTGATGGGGGAAGATGAGGTCTACGCCGCCGGCGTGGATATCGAGCACGTCGGTCCCGAAATGCTGGCCGATCAGCTCCAGGGCCATGGCGGAGCACTCGAGGTGCCATCCGGGCCGGCCCCGGCCGAAGGGAGTATCCCAGGCGGCCCCCACCTTCTCATCCTCCGGCCGGGCCGCTTTCCAGATGGCGAAGTCTCGCACGTCGTCCTTGGTGTACTCGTCACTGGCCACCCGCTCGCTCGCGCCCGCCTTGAGCTCCCGGGTATCCAGGCGCGAGAGGCGTCCGTAGGCCGGGAACTTCCGGATGGCGAAGTACACCGATCCGTCTTCACTCTGATACGCCACGCCCCTGGCCAGGAGAGCTTCCACCAGCCGGATCATCGCCGGGATGAAATCGGTGGCGCGGGGATAGACCGAAGCATCCTTAATCCGCAGGTAAGCGCGGTCGTCGTGAAAGGCCTGGATATAGGGCTGAACGTACTGGCGAAGGGGTAGCCCGGCGGCGCTGGCCCCGTTGATCGTCTTGTCGTCCACGTCGGTGAGATTCATGACGTGGAACACCTCGTATCCGCTCGCCTCCAGCCAACGCCGGAGCAGGTCTTCGAAAAGGAAGGTCCGGAAGTTTCCGATATGGGCGTAGTTGTAGACCGTGGGGCCGCAGGTGTAAAGCGACACCTTGCCGGCCTGGAGCGGCTCGAATGCCTCGACCTGCCGGCTGAGTGTATTGAATAGTCGCAGGCTCATCCGCCTGACGCCCCCGGCCGGATGGAATTGGCGAGACCCTGGGCCTCGCCCACGTCCCTGACTGACAGGTGTACGTCGCGCTGGGGAAACGGAATGTCGATCCCTTCCCGGTCGAAGCGAACCTTGAGCCGCCGGCGGAACTCGCGTCCGGCGGTCCACTGGGAACCCGGCTGGGTCTTGACCAGGGTGCGGATCACCACCGCGCTGTCCCCGAACGAATCCACTCCCAGCACCTCCACAGGACCACTGAGCACGACGCTCCACTTGGGATCAGTGGAGAACTGGGCCGCCTCATCCCGCACCACCGCGAGGGCGCGGTCGATGTCTTCCTGGTAGGGCACTCCGACATCAATTATGTACCGGGACCAGCTGCGGGTCCGGTTGCTCACGACCTTGATCTCACCGTTGGGGATGATATGCATGGCGCCCTCCAGGTCCCGCAGGACTACGACCCGGAGCGTCATCCGCTCGACCACGCCGCCCTTGCCCGCGGCCTCGATGATGTCGCCGACCCCGAACTGATCCTCGGACAGAATGAAGAACCCCGAGATCAGGTCCTTGACCAGGCTCTGCGCCCCAAACGAGACCGCCAGGCCGAGGATGCCGGCCCCGGCCAGGATCGGGGCAATATTAATGAAGACGTTGATGCTGAGCAGGATGGCGATGCCGAGGACGGTGACCCGGCCCAGGCTGCGCAGGAGCTGGGCGACGGTGCGCCCCCGCTTCTCCCGCAACGTCGTGACCGAATCATCGCCATCATCCACCACCCGCTCGATGCGGTGCGCCGCGACCCCGATGAGCCACATGGCCAACGCAGCCACGAGCCAGATGCCGAGGACCCGCCCGCCAGTGCGGAGCAGGACCTCGGCATCGATCCTGAGGATCCCGGCGATGCGCCGGATGATGTCATCGAGCGAGAACAGCAGGCGCAAGGTAACTCCCGGGAACAACGCAGGTTGGCCGCACAGAAATGAGCGGTCGGGTCCTAACGTTAAGGCGGTGAGAGGGGAGGCGGAAGGTGGAGAGGGGGTATGTAAGAGAGCCGGTCGATGAAGCGGCGGTTAGTAAGGAGGCGGGACCTATTCCGACCCTGCGAGCACGAAAAGGATGCGGTACCTGGACAGATCAGGTCCTATGCTGACCGATGTTTCAGGGCCCGCTCCTTCCCCTTTCACCCGACGTTACCCTGCGCGAGCTCCTCGGCCACGGCAGATCGCCGGGCCAAGTCGGTGCTTGGGTCCGAGGGGCCGTTTCCCGACTGCACCTCCATCAGGTTCCGGCTGACTCGCGATGCTCGGTACTTGCCAGTGCCGATCTCGGTCTTCTGTTGAGGCGATGTGCGGAGGTGGCTGTTCGAGCAGGAGACCAGACCGTTGTTCTGGCCTCGGAGATCGTGATTCAGTGGCGGGCACTTCAGGTTGCTACTTCTACTCCCTATCTGCTGGGCCTGGACCAGTTGAGGGTACTCTTCCCCGGCCTCCAGAGCACCCCGAACGGCTTTCTTGTTCCAGTGGCGAAACAATCAGCCGAAGAGGTGCTGGCCGGCTGCCTCGAGGAGGGCGTGCAGGTCCGTGGTACTCGTGTGGTCTACCAACCGACAAACCTACCGCCTGTTCGCTGACCGCCTCTCGATCGTCCGCCTCTTTACTTACCGGCTACGATCGCCCTACCGCTTCTCCTCTTTCCGCCTTCTGACCCCCCCGGGAAGTCAGATACGCCTGGCGGCCCCGCCGCACGGCCTCAAGCAGCGGCGAGGCATCGAAGCGGACTGGATCCGTGGCCGGCAACCCCGTCTCCCTTGTGGCCGCCTCGCAGGCTCGGCGCGCCGCTTCCTCGCTCAGATCGTAGGTGTTGAGCGAGATCCCGATGACCCGGGTCGGGTGCACCGCTGAGCCGATCGTCTCGTACAACCGGATGTAGTCGCTCAACGGCGGGATCCGAAGCCAGGCCGCCTCGCGGTAGTCTCCGATGTATTGCCGGCTGGTCTGGTGGCACAGGATCAAGGCATCGGGACAGGAGCCGTGCAGCAGCCCCAGGGTGACAGCCGAGTAGCCGGGATGATTAATGCTCCCCTGCCCTTCGACCAGAACCACGTCGGCATCCTCGGACCCTTGCACGACCAACCGCTCGGCGGCGCCGGCAACGAAGTCGGAGATCACGGCATCGACCGCAATGCCCCAGCCTTCGATCATGATGCCGGTCTGACCGGTCGGGACAAAGCGGGTGCGCAAACCTCCCGCGTTGAGCTCCCGAGCCAGTTGAAGCTGCGCCGTCATTTTCCCAACGTTGCAGTCAGTTCCGACGGTGAGGACCACGTACGGTTCCACGGTCTTGGCTGCCCCCGACGCCACCGGAAGATCCGGCGGAGGGCGCCGCAGATCGAATATCCTGCGGCCGCCGGCCTTGGCCTTGGCCGCAAGCAGTGGATCGTCGCCCAGAAAGGTGTGCAGCCCGCTCCAGAGGTCGCAGCCGCCATCGAGCGCTTCCGCCAGCCAGGCGCGCCACTCCTCCGGCAGCCGCCCACCCAGGGGAGCAATTCCAACCAGCACGGCGCTGGGTCCGAGCTTCAGTCCCTCGCGCATTGAGCCCACTACCGGAATTCCACCGCCGAATCCCAGGACGTCATACGCGGTCTTGCCGGCCAGGCGGCGGTCGAGCACGCCGACGGTGCGCTCGGGCAGGTAGCGGATAACGGAGTTGGCGGTCTTGGACGTCATCGGACCGAAGTCGCCGTCGGCCACAATCAGGAAACGTGGAGCGGTCATGAGATCAGGGAGTAACGGGCTGAGAAGTGATGGTGGTCGCGGCGCCCACTGGGACAGTACCGCTGAGTTGAGCCTCGCTGATCGGGTCACCATACACCTCGCCGAGGAGTATATGCCGGATCAGGACCATGACGAAAGCGAGGATGGGCACGGCGATGATCAGACCCGCCAGCCCGAACAGCTTTCCGATGAGTAACACGCCCGCGATCGTGATGACCGGTGGGAGATTCACCTGCCGCTCCATGACCACCGGCGCGACGAAGTTGGCCTCGATGAGGTGGACCCCGATGCCGAGCGCCGCCACGGCTACCGCCTTGGGAAGCCCGAAGAGCCCCAGGGCAAAAAGGGCGGGCACCAGCGTGGAGAGCAAGGTGCCGAAAAACGGCACAATGGCGGCTACGCCCGCGAACACCCCGAACGCCAGGAAATAGGGAATACCGAGCAGCCAGAGTCCCAGGGTCGTGAGCGCTGCCAGGAGCACCATCGCGATAATCTGACCGACGACCCACGCCTTGAGAGTCACTCTCAGGTCGTAGAGTATCAGGCGAGACAGACGCCTCTGCGAGGGGGGCACCAGCGCGACCAGCCCATCGAGATAGATCCTCGGGTTCCTGGCCAGATAGAGTGCCATGACGAATACACTCACGCCCTTGATGACCAGCTCCAGCCCTCCCTTGAGGTAGGGAACCAGGGCACCTCTCAGAACGCCGAATATCTCGTTGAGCGACGTCGCCAGGAGGCCGGGTGAACCTCCCTCGGTTACCCCACGTCGGAGTACGGGAATGCGAAGGAAGAGGCGATTGACACTCTGATCGAGCTCGCTGAGGAACTTCGGAAGGTTGGCAGCGAAGTCCTGCACCTGGCTGGTGACCGGAGGAGCAATGAGGAACACGACCCCGACAAGCGCGCCGAGGGTGAGCACCAAGGCCACTCCAAGGCTCACCGAGGCCGGTACGTCGAGCCGGCGCTGCAGGAACCCCGAGACGGCCTCGAGGTAGATGGCCAGAATCACGGCCAGAAACACCACCAACAGGACGTCGATGGTGCGGATCGTCAGCGCCGCAACGATGACGACGAGGAGAACCCAACCCAGTGGGAATCCTCGCCGCCGTTCTGCCTCCACCGGCTGGGTCAACGCCCCTTCCCTTCGTCCCCCTCCTCGATCAGCTCGGCGTCGCGCACGTCCTCACGGCCAGCCCCCAGCTGCCTCGAATCCGGCTTCCCCCGCCCGGGAGACAGGATACCCATTTTCGTCTTCAGCTCGATGAGCTGCTGGTCGGAGCTGCCCTTGTACTCCAGCGCGTCGAATTGGCGGGCCAGCAGGTCGCCGGAAACCTCTTCGTTCAGCTCGGCCGCGGCAATCGCTTTCCGCTCGGTGGCCTCGATCTTCTCCGCCATCCGCTCGAACGACTCAAAGGCGCTCTTGTCCGAGAGCCCCGACATCGTTTCCTGGATCCGCTGCTGGGCCTCGGCCCGCTTGGAGCGCGCGACCAGGATGTTCTTCTTGCGCTTCGCCTCTTCGATCTTGTCGTTGAGCTGCCGGAGCGAGAGCTTCAGCTGGTCGGTCTCCGCCTTATGGCGCAGCCAGGTCTCCTGCAGCTGCTGGGCCGATTGCAGGTGCTCGTTGTAACGGCCGAGGGCCTGCTTGGCGAGGTCGTCCCGTCCCTCCTGCACGGCCATCATCGCCCGGCGTTCCCAGTCTTCGGCCTGCTTCTTCAGGGCTTCGGCATCGCTCTGAAGCTTCTTCTCGTCAGCGATGGCGGAGGCCACCTGCTGCTTGGCCTTCGACAGCTGGGTCTTCATGTCGAGGATCAGCTGATTCAGCATCTTCTCGGGATTTTCCGCCCGGGAGATGAGGTCGTTGATGTTCGACCTCAACATGGTGGAAAGTCGATCAAAGAGTCCCATGACGCTTCACCTTTCCCGGTAGGGCGCGAGCGCGCTGAGGTGCGAAGCCAACGCCAGCGTGACCGAGTCGAAGCTGGCCTCGAACTCGTTGTAGTCGAGGTTTTCCAGCTCGAGCGTGTCGGTGAGCACGACGTGATTGCCTTCCAGGCCGTAGGATCCGTGGACCAGCTCCCTCGCGTTGTACTCCAGCAGCTGGCGGAAGAGCTCGCTCCGGCGCGGCTCGCTGGCCGGCAGCTCCATCACCCGGACCCGGAGAATGACCACCGGCGGTGCGTAGTGGACCACGACCTCGGCGTCGTCCGGCGTACGGGCCAGCCAGAGGTTGGGCTCAACCTCGCTCACGGCAAGGCCGCCTCCGTCGAGCCGGTCGAGCCAGGACTGAATGTCTTCACGAGTGATCATCGATGCGCTCCCCCGGGCAACTGGTCCGTCTGTCTGCCGTGCGCGAGGAGCCGCTCGGCGAAATCTAACCGTTCCTCGACCTCGGCCAACCGATTTCTGAGATCCTCCACCTCGTCCGTCACCCGCCCGCGAATCTCCTCAATCCCGGCATGGGCATCGTCCGGTTCGGGCCGCCCGACGATCCGGCGGGCGACCGCTGAGCCGATCGGACCGAACAGCAGGCCGACCGCTGCGGCTCCGATCGCCAGAAACATCGCGAGCTCTCCCGGCGCGGTCACCGGCCGCTTTCTTCCGTCGGGGCGCCGACCCGGGCCTGTTGCTGGGGCTGGGCCAGGAGCCGCTCGGCGAAATCGACCCGTTCATGGAGCTCCGCCACCTCCTGCCGAAGCGCATCCACCTCGGCCAAGCTGGCGTGCAGCTGGTCCACTTCCGCCCGGAGGGCGGAATCGACGTTCCCCTTCCCTTCCAGGCGACGGGCGAAGGCGCGCATGATAGGCCACAGAATGATGGTCATGGCGGTCAGGGCCGCAATCACGATCAGCACGACCGTGGGCGGGCCGCCGTCGTTCATGAAAATCAGGTTCGGGTCGAAGGGCGGCACCGGCGGCGTCGGGGGAACCGGGACTTGAAGCAGCATCATCCAGTACTCTCTCCCTTCCCCAACTCGTTGCGCTCGTGACCCTTGAGCAGAATGCGCTCGGCGAAATCAACTCGCTCGTGGAGGTCAGCCACCTCCTGCCGGAGGGCATCCACTTCGGCCAGGAGCTCGGGATCCTGCATCGGCTCGGCGTGGCCGCCGCGCAGACGATCGGCCAGAGCCTTGCCAACTGGGCTGATAGAAAGGAGGAAGAGGGTGCCTCCTCCGAAGATCAGGATAATGGCTAGTATGCCTTCCACGTCCATTCCGTGTTCGCTCTCCGAGCCCCAGCGCGGACCCCATACTGCCTCGACCCCGACCTACGGGCCGATTCGCTGTATTGTTTCACAACGAAACGATCGCTCTTCGGGGCTGTCGGAGGGGCGCTAAACCAGCTCAACCATTTCGATGGCCTCGAGGGACACCGCGATCTCGGTGTCATCGCTGCCAGCGGGCCTGAGATAGACCTCGTGGGCGGTGACGTGAGTGTCCACGCTCATCGGGATCCCGATCACTTCGGTCTGCGCGGTCGTCGTGATCCGAACGGGTTGCTCGTGTCCTCCCGCATAACCCAGCAGGGCGACAATCTCTTGATAGGTCACGGACGCTCCCAGTGGCTGGAGTTGATAATCTAGGCCTCGGACTCCCCCATCGCTATGCGATGGCGTCTCGGCGCCTGGATCTAGCGGCCGACCGCCGCGGCGCGCTCGGGAGTTGCCGGACTCGGCGCCGACTTGAGATTCTGGTCGAGGTATCGGGTGATCAGCTCGAACAGGTGGAGCTGGGTGTTCTTCCCCTGGCAGACACAGTGGGTCCGGTTGGGATATTCCATCATGGTGAACGGTTTGTTAGCCGCGATCAGGGCGTTGATCAGGACCTCGCTATTCTGAAAATGCACGTTGTCGTCTCCCCCGCCATGGACCAGCAACAGGTTCCCCTTGAGGCCGTTCACGTAAGTCAGCGGTGACCCGCGGTCGTACCCGGCCTTGTTCTCGGCGGGTAAGCCGTTGAACCGCTCGGTGTACACGTTGTCGTACAGTGACCAGTGCGTCACCGGAGAAACGGCAACCCCGCTGCGGAACACATCCGGGTGCTGGAACAGCGAGTTGAGGGTCATGAAGCCGCCGTAGCTCCAGCCCCAGATTCCGATCCGGCTGGGGTCCACATACGACCGCTGGGCCAGCGCGCGAGCGGCGGCGGCCTGATCCCTGGTTTCCAGCACACCCAGCTGTCCATACACCGACTTGCGCCAGGTACGGCCCAGCGGAGCGGGCGTCCCCCGGTTATCGACGCTGGCCACGAGATAGCCCTGCTGGGTGAGCAGCAAGTGCCAGAGATAGTATGAGCCCCAGGCATCGTTCACGGTGGAGTTGCCCGGTCCGCCGTAGACATGGAGGAGCAGTGGGTACTTCCGGGTCGAGTCGAAGTCCGCCGGCTTCATGAGGAAGGCCGGCAATTTGACGCCGCTCTCCAGTGGGATGCTGAAGAACTCGACGCTTCCTTTCCGAAGTGTGGCCAACCGGGCTCGCAGTCCCGTATTGTCGATCAGCGTCCGGACAATCTCGTGTCCGGGCAAGCGGGTCAGCCGAACCACGGGCGGCTGGCCGTACCGGGAATAGGTCTCGAGCGCGTAGCGGAAGTTGGGAGCAAGGTCATAGGCGTGGGTACCCGCATCGGACCGGGGTGAAAGTCGCTCCGGCGAGCCCCTCCCATCGAGACGGGAGCGATACAGGTAGCGCTGCCAAGGCTGGTCCGGTGAAGCGACATAGTAGACCCAGCCGCCCCGCTCATCGGTGCCCAGCACCTTGACCACGTCGAAATTCCCCCGCGTCACCAGCCGGGTGGACCTCCCATCCCGGGAGACGAGATAGACATGGTTCCAGCCATCCCGCTCGCTGACCCAGGTGAAGCTCTTCCCGCCCTTCAGCCAGGTGACCTTGTCCGCCAGGTCCACCCAGGTGCTGTCCCGCTCAGTCAGCACCGTACGGACCTTCCCGGTCCGGGCGTCGCCCAGCATGACTTCGTTGCTGTTCTGCAGCCGGTTGAGTCGTTGCAGCATCACTTCGTTCGAGCTGGCCGCCCACTCCATCCGGGCGATGTAGTGATTTCTGGGGTCGCCCTCGATTTCCAGCCAGCGGGTCGGCCCGCCGGCAACGCCCACGATACCTACGCGCGCCGCCGAGTTCGCTTCTCCCGCCTTGGGATACTGGATCGGGATGACCCTGGAGTACAGCGAGTCGGTGTTGTTGATGAGGTTGAAGTCCCGCACCTGGTCGGCGTTGAGCTGCCAGTAGGCGATGTTCTTGCCATCCGGGCTCCAGCGCCAGCCGTCGGCGTAGTAATTCATCAACTCTTCTTCATAGACCCAGTCGAAGGTGCCGTTGATGATGACGCGGGAGCCGTCCGTGGTGAGTGGAGTGATGACGCCACTCGCCAGATCTTCCACATACAGGTTGTTCTCACGGACATAGGCCACTTTCCGGCCATCGGGAGAGAACTTGGCGAACATCAGGGTGGACGGCTTGGCATCGCTGCCGCCGAGTTGGCGCAGGCGGCCGGTGGCGCGATCCAGCACCCAATAGTCTCCCCTCGTGTTCAGGCGCCAGACCGGCTGCGTGTTGGTGAAGATCAGGAGCACCTGGGTGTCCGGCGACCAGGCATACTCTTCGACTGGCAACGGCACGCTGTCGCCCGGGGGAATGAATTGCCGTGCCGCGACCAGGACCTCACGACTTCCCCGCTCGGAGTCGTAGCGGACCAGGTTCTGACCCTTATCGGCTGCCGACTCTTCCAGCGTCGTGTAGGAGGAGCCGTCGCCCAGCCAGCGTGCGGGTCCAAAGCTCTGGCTCCGGAACTCCCTGGTGCCGTAGATCCGCTGGACCGACAGGAGGGTCGAGTCCGCCCGCTGTGCCTGCGCCGGTTCCGCGAGGGTGAGAAGACCGATGAAAGCGAAAGCGAGTCGATTCACTGGAGTGTCCGGGGGTAAAGGTGGCGGCGGGCCTTGAGCATCGGCAGAACCCGGCGTTGCCCCGGAAAGCCTCCCGGGGCTATCCCTTCAGCACGTCGTCGATCGAGACCTGATTCGCCGGCGTTGTGGTGGATTATATCACTCATTCGACAGGCGACATATCCATGTCTCGTTCGCGTTTCACCCAGCCCATGTTCCGCCTTGTCACCGGCATCGTGGCCGGCTTTGCTCTCAGCGGTTGCGCCAGGGATGACGGCGAACGGCCTGTCGTTGCCTCCTCCAGCATCGCAACCCCGGCGGTAGCTGCAGCCCGTTCCGATACCACCGCTACGGTTTCGCCGGTAGATACTCCGGCGCCAGCCACTCCAGCCAAGCCAAAGGCGAAGCGGGTGCCGCTCCCCAAGCCCTCCATGGATCCGGTGGCGAAGCCCCCCGCGCCGCCGCGCGATTCGGCGGCCCCTGCCAGCCAGACCAAGACACTTTCGTATGACGCGGCCACCAACACCGTCACCTTCGAGCTCATTGGGGGCCCGTTTACGTTCAACGGCTACCGCAACGGTGAGGCGACCCTTGCGGTACCGCCGAAGGCGAACATGGTGATCAACTTCGTCAATAAGGACGGGACCCCGCACAGCGCCATCGTCATCTCCGGCGAGGGACCGATTCCCAACGCCGCCTCCGACCCCGCGATACCCCGGGCCTACACCAATAAGGTGCTGGAAGGTCTGCCGCAGGAAGCGGGAGACGTCATGCGCTTTCCCATGCCCGAGGCCGGCACGTACCGGATCTTCTGCGGGGTACCGGGACATGGGCTGTCGGGAATGTGGATCTGGCTGAAGGTGGACCCTGCGGCGAAGACGCCGAGTCTCGGGCCAACGAAGCAGTCCTAGGCAGACACGTCGAGTTGAAGAAGTCTAGGTGGAGACGTCCACGTCAGAATTTCGGCTTCTTTACCTAGACTTTCGACTCCGCACTCCTTAAGGCTTTAACCAGGAATCGACCGGTGTAACTTCCCTCGACCTCCGCCACATCCTCGGGTGTTCCCGCCGCCACGACCTCGCCTCCCCGTTCGCCACCTTCCGGGCCCAGATCGATGATCCAGTCGGCGGTCTTGATCACGTCGAGATTGTGCTCGATGACGACGATACTGTTGCCCTTGTCCACCAGGCGGTGCAACACGTCGAGCAGCAGACGGACATCCTCGAAGTGCAAACCGGTGGTCGGCTCGTCCAGGATATACAGTGTCCGGCCGGTGTCTCTCTTGGAGAGCTCGGTGGCGAGCTTGACCCGCTGCGCCTCTCCCCCGGATAGGGTTGTGGCCGCCTGCCCCAGGTGGATATATCCCAGCCCTACGTCGTTCAGCAGCTCCAGTTTCTCCGCGATCCGGCGCTGGTTCGCGAAGAACTCCATGGCATCCTCGACGGTAAGGTCCAGCACGTCCGCGATGCTGCGCCCCTTGTAACGGACCTCGAGCGTCTCGCGGTTGTACCGCCGGCCCTTGCAGACCTCGCAGGGCACGTAGACGTCGGGCAGGAAGTGCATCTCAATCTTCACCAGTCCGTCGCCCTGGCAGGCTTCACAGCGTCCCCCCTTCACGTTGAAGGAGAAGCGCCCGGGTCCGTAACCCCGCAGCTTGGCGTCGGGCAGTTGGGTGAAGAGCTCCCGGATGGGAGTGAACAGCCCGGTATATGTCGCCGGATTCGAGCGCGGTGTACGGCCGATCGGGCTCTGATCGATGTCGATGACCTTGTCGATCCGGTCGAGCCCTTCGATGCGGGTGTGCGCACCAGGTACGACCTTGGCGCGGTAGAAGTGCCGTGCCAGCGCCTGGTAGAGAATGTCCGTCACCAGGGTCGACTTGCCCGATCCTGAGACCCCCGTGACCGCCACGAAGAGACCCAGCGGAATGTCTACCGTGAGGTCCTTCAGATTATTGGCCCGGGCACCGATCACACGGAGGCGGTGCTTGGCCGGAGCCTCCCGCCGCCCCGCGGGCACAGGGATCCGGAGCTCGTCCCGCAGATATCGGCCCGTCAGCGAGTCCGGATGGCTCCGAATGTCCTCCACGGTCCCCTCGGCAACCACTTCGCCCCCGAAGCGCCCGGCGCGGGGTCCGAGATCGATCACGTGGTCGGCCGCCTGGATGGTCTCCTCATCGTGCTCGACGACGATCACCGTGTTGCCCAGGTCGCGCAGGCCGCGCAGGGTGCCGAGCAGGCGCTCGTTGTCCCGCTGGTGCAGGCCGATGCTGGGCTCGTCCAGGATGTACAGCACGCCGACCAGCCGCGAGCCGATCTGGGTGGCAAGCCTGATCCGCTGAGTCTCGCCTCCCGACAGCGAGGTCGCGGCCCGGCCGAGCGTCAGGTACTCCAGACCGACATCGCCCAGAAAGCGGAGCCGGTCCACCACTTCCTTCAGGATGGGACCCGCAATGTCCGGATCGAGGCCCGGTCGTCCGTTCGCCGCCGCCCGGCTCCCGCGCAGCGGGATTCTCTCGAAGAATTCAATGGCCCGCTCGACCGGAAGGTCCACCACGTCGCCGATGCTCGCGCCGTTGACCAGCACCGACAGACTCTCGGGCCTCAGCCGCTTCCCTCCGCAGGTCTGGCAGGGCTGCTCGATCATGAACTCTTCGAGGGAAGCGCGGACCCCATCGCTGGTGGACTCGCGATAGCGCCGCTCGATGTTCTTGAGCACGCCTTCCCAATCGGTCTCGTACTCCTCCCTGCCTCGCGCCCCATCGGTCTGGAACTTGAATCGGCCGGGCGCGCCGTGCAGGATGGCCTGCTTGGCCGCGTCGCTGTGCCCACCCCAGGGCGCGTTGAGGTCGAACTTGAAGGCCTTCGCCAGCGTCGGCAGGACGACCTTTCGCAGATACCCGCTCGGCTCCCCCCAGGGGAGAATCACACCCTCCAGAATGGAAATGCTGGGATCGCCGAGCACCAGGTCGGCATTGACGTCGCGCCGGGTGCCGAGGCCGTGACAGTCAGGGCAGACGCCGAATGGTGAGTTGAAGGAGAACTGCCGCGGCTCCAGTTCCGGGAAGGAGAGGCCACAAATCGGACACGCAAAGCGTTCGGAGAACACGACGGACTGGTGGTCGGTCGGGCGGGTGGACGAATTCTCGACCGCGCCTTCCGGCCCGCCTGTCCGCCCGTCCCCCTGTCCGCCGTACCTCACCACCTCCACCAACCCATCCGCCGTCTTCAGCGCGGTTTCAACAGAGTCGTTCAGTCGGCTGCGGTCCGCGGCGCGTACCACCAGGCGATCCACCACGATGGCGATGTCATGATTCTGGCGGCGGTTCAGCGTAGGCAGCGAGCCGAGATCGTAGGTCTGGCCGTCGATTCGGACCCGGACGAACCCGCGCTTGCGCACGTCATCGAGCAGCTCGCGGAACTCGCCCTTCCGGCCCCGCACCAGCGGAGCCAGCACTTCGAGGCGGGTCTCTTCCGGCCAGCCCAGGATGGTGTCCACAATCTGGGCGGAGCTCTGCCGGGCGACCGGACTGCCGTCATTGGGACAATGAGGCACTCCCACCCGGGCCCAAAGCAGACGCAGGTAGTCATAGATCTCAGTGACAGTCCCCACCGTAGAGCGGGGATTCTGTCCTGTGGTCTTCTGTTCGATGGAGATGGCGGGAGAGAGGCCCTCGATGGCATCGACATCGGGCTTTTCCATCAGGCCGAGAAACTGACGGGCGTAGGCCGAGAGCGACTCGACGTAGCGGCGCTGTCCTTCCGCATAGATCGTGTCGAAGGCCAACGAAGACTTTCCCGACCCGGAGAGCCCGGTGATGACGGTGAGCTGATTCCGGGGGATGGAGACGGAAATATTCTTGAGGTTGTGTTCGCGGGCGCCCCGCACCACCAGAAATTCCTGAGCCATAGCCCCGAAAGGTACCCGAAGATTGTGAGGCAGGTCAACCGGCGGGGTACGAACAGTCAGGGGTCAGGAGCCGGCAAGCCGGGAGTCAGGAATCGGGAGGAACCAGGAGGTAGACGCCAGGGTCACTTCCAGTTTGAGTCACCGCGGTCTACCATAGAGCACCCTGCGCACCGGACCCTGGCTGCCGACTCCTGACTCTCGACTCCTAGCTCATGCCTCCGCGCCCTGACCCGACCAGCGGATCCGACCGGCCCGATGTACAGTCGGGCGGGTCGGGGGCATCGGAGAAAGTTCCCGCCCCGCCGCCCCGCGATCACAGTGCGGCCGAGCGCCGGCTGCAGCAGGCCGATGATCTGGCGAACGGTCCGCTGCCCGGGTCGGCGGTGCGCCCGTACCGTGAATTGTTGGAGTTGGAGCCCGAGCATGTAGAGGCCCGGCAACACCTGGCCCGCCTCCTCGACCGGCTGGAGGAAGCCTCCGACGCGGTGGACGTGCTCACAGACGGGCTGCGCCGCAGTCCCGACCAGACCGAGTTTCTGGTTCAACGCGGCTCCATTCTTGGCCGGCTGCAACGGTATCGGGAGGCGGAGGCCGATCTCCGTCGCGTGCTCCGGCTCCATCCCTCTCACGCTCCCGCCCAATTCGAGCTTGGCCTGTTGCTGTGGCGACGGGGCCTGGTGCAAGAGGCTGCAGCCTCCTTTCACCGCGCGCTGGAGTTCCAACCAGACAATGGTAAGAGCTACTACTACCTCGCGGAGTGCCTCAACCAGCTCGGTGATCTTCCCGGCGCCCGTTCCGCGTTGGAGCGAGCGCTTCAGGTAACCCCGGATGATGCCAAGGCATACCATCTCATGGGCAGGGTCCTTGACCGGCTGAACCTGCCGGAGGAGGCCCAGGGGATGTACCGCCGCTGCCGCGATCTCGCCCGCCTGTGATCCGGGTAATCGTCGACGATCTCGCGCTCACCCAGGCCGACGCGATCGTCCGTCCTGCCAACGAGAGCCTGGGCCCCATCTCCCCCGCGATAGCCAGCCTCGATGAGAAGGCGGGCCCGCGTTTTGCCGAGCAGCGGAAAGTGGCCAGCCCCCTCAAAGCCGGTGCGGCGGTGGTGACCGGGAGCGGAGACCTGGCGGCCCCATTCGTGCTCCACGTCGTGGTCCAGGACCAGGAATCAAAGACCGGACGGGAGATCGTGCGGCGCGCGCTGGTTTCCGCCTGGCAGCGGGCCACCGACTGGGAGCTGGGTACCATCGCCACCCCGCTGGTCGGCGCGGATTCGGGCCAACTGACGGTGGAAGAGGCGGCGACCCTTCTGGCCGAGACGTTCCCCGCCGAGCCGAAGGGATTCCCCACCGAGCTCCACATCGTTGTGGACCGTGACGCGGATCGCGCCCTGGTTGAAGCCATCGTACGGAGGATTTCGTGATTCGACTGCACCAGCTTACCAAACGCTATGGCCGGTTCACCGCAGTCGATAAGATTGACCTCGCCGTCCCCAGCGGGGAGTTATTCGGTTTCCTGGGCCCGAACGGGGCCGGGAAGACCACCACGTTTCGCATGATCGCTGGCATCCTCCGGCCGACCAGTGGTACGGTCGAAGTGGGCGGCATCGACATCAATCGCAGGCCGCTCGAAGCCAAGGCCCGGCTCGGCTTCATCCCGGACCGCCCCTTCGTGTATGACAAGTTGACCGGCGCAGAGTTTCTCCGTTTCGCGGCCGCACTGTACGGCCAGCAGGGGCCGACGGTGGAACACCGCATCGACGAGCTCCTCGAGCTCTTCGATCTCAGCCGTTGGAAGAACGAGCTCACCGAGTCCTACAGCCACGGGATGCGCCAGAAGCTGATCATTTCCGGGGCGCTGGTGCACCGGCCGGAGGTCATCGTGGTCGACGAGCCGATGGTGGGTCTCGACCCGAGAAGCGCCCGGCTGCTCAAGGACCTGTTCCGCCAGTTCGTGGACCGCGGCGGTACGGTCCTCATGAGCACCCACACGCTCGAGGTGGCGGAAACCATGTGCGACCGGATTGCCATCGTGCATGGCGGCAAGATCGTTGCCTCGGGCAACATGTCGGAGCTGCAGGAGCAGACCTCCTCGGAAGACCTCGGCCTGGAAGACGTCTTCCTCAAGCTGACCGGCGGCATGCGGGATCATCAGCTCGACACCATTCTCGACGCCTGAGCGCATGCCCCGAGCCTCCTCGGTACAGCCGCGGCTGTGGACCCTCCTCACGCCCAAGTGGCGTAGCGCGCTGGTGCGTTCGCGGGAGGAGCACACCGATTCTCGGGCCCGCTTCCTGCTCCTCGGGTTCATCGCCCTGCTCTTCTGGGTCGCCGTCTTCGGGATTGCGTTCCGAGTGCTCCGCTACTTCCGGAGCGTGGACGAGATCGGCAACCTCATGGCCGGCAAGGTGCTCGGTGTGATCCTGCTGGCGTTCCTCACTATTCTGCTGCTGTCCAACATCATCACCGCGCTCTCGACCTTCTTTCTGGCCAAGGATCTCGATCTCCTGGTTGCCGCCCCGGTGGGCGGGGGTCGACTCTACCTGGCCAAGCTGGCAGAGACAGTGGTGCACTCCTCCTGGATGGTGGCGCTGCTCGCGCTGCCGATATTCACCGCCTACGGTATCGTGTACCAGGGCGGATTCCTGTATCCCTTCGTGGTGTTAGCGGCCTTCATACCCTATCTGGTTCTCCCGGCCGTCATAGGCACGGCGCTCACCCTGCTGCTGGTGAATGTCTTTCCCGCCAGGCGTACCCGGGAGCTGCTGGGCCTGATCGCCACGGGCGCGGTGGTGATCGTGCTGGTGAGCTTGCGTTTTCTGCGTCCCGAACAGCTGGCGCAGCCGGAAGGGTTCCGAAACCTGGTGGACTACCTGGCGGTGCTCCGCACGCCGACCAGCTCGCTCCTGCCCAGCGAATGGACCGCTGCCATGGTCATGAACTGGCTGCTCCGCGTGGCGGACCCGTGGCCAGTGGCGAAACTATGGGGGGCCGCCTCCGTCGCAGTAGCCCTCGGGGCCCTGCTTCACGAACGGCTCTATTCCCTGGGCTTCTCCAAGGCGCAAGAAGGGGCCGAGCGGAAGGTGAGGCGGCCGCTCCGCGGACCGCTGTCCCGCGTGCTCCGCTGGCTGCCGGTCTCGAGACGCGAATTCATTCTGAAGGACCTGCGTCTATTCTTCCGCGACAATACCCAGTGGAGCCAGCTCATTCTCCTCGCCGTGCTCCTCATGGTCTACCTGTTCAACATCCGGTCACTGCCGCTTCACTCCGGTGAGCGCGTGCCGTTTCGCCTCGTTACCCTCGTCTCGTTCCTCAACCTCGGCCTTGCCGGCTTTGTTCTGGCGGCGGTGGCGGCGCGGTTCGTCTTCCCCGCCATCTCACTGGAGGGACGGCAGATGTGGCTGCTGCGCTCCAGCCCGCTCGATCCGCGTGCCATGCTGTGGAGCAAGTACTGGCTGGGGACGATTCCGCTTCTTCTCCTGGCGTTGATGATCACGGTATTCACCAACTGGCTCCTGCACGTGAGTAGCTTCATGATGGTCGTGGCCGTCAGCACCATCATGCTCTACACCCTGGCGGTCAGCGCCCTGGCGTTGTCCTTCGGCGCGCTCTATCCGCAGTTCGGAACCGAAAACGCGGCCCAGATCCCTACCAGCTTCGGCGGTCTGGTCTACATGATGAGCGGCCTCTGCCTGCTGGCACTGATCCTCGTGATCGAGGCCGGGCCGGTAACCGAATATCTCCGGGATCAACGCTACGCCGAGCAACCGGTAGGCATCACCGCTGAGCTGCTCGGCTCCGGTGTAGCGGTGGTGCTCATTTGCCTGGCGGCCACGATTATTCCCTTACGGCTCGGCCTCCGAAGAATCGAGATGATGGAGTGGTGACGGTCGACCTCTTCAGCGACACCGTCACCCGGCCCACCGCACCCATGCGCCGGTTCATGTTTGAGGCGGACGTCGGGGATGAGCAGCAACGCGAGGACCCCACCGTCAACCTGCTGCAGGACATGGTCGCCGACATCCTGGGCAAGGAGGCGGCGCTTTTTCTTCCCTCCGGCACGATGTGCAATCAGGTGGCCTTCGCAGTTCATTGCCGCGCCGGAGATGAGATCCTGCTCCAGGAGCTGGCGCATCCCCTCCTGTACGAGGCGGGCGGAGCGGCTGCACTGATCGGCGCGGTCTTCCGTCCACTCTCGGACCCCGACGGTTTCTATACCGGACCTCAGGTGACGGCCGCCATCCGCCCGGCTGTGCACTTCATGCCCAGGACCCGGGTAGTGTCGATCGAGCAGACCAGCGCCTCTATCGGAGGGATGTGCTGGCCGCTGCGCCAGATCGAGGAGGTATGTGCCGCAGCGCATGCGGGCGGCCTGGCAGCGCACATGGACGGGGCCCGGTTCTTCAACGCCGTGGTAGCCAGCGGGACGTCCGCGCGAGCCTTCGCCGCACCGTGCGATTCCATCTGGATCGACCTCAGCAAGGGGCTTGGCGCACCAGTCGGCGCGGTCCTGGCAGGATCACGCGACTTCATCGAGGAGGCCTGGCGCTTCAAGCAGCGCTTCGGAGGCGCCATGCGCCAGGCCGGCATCATCGCCGCTGCCGGAGTGTTTGCCTTGCGTCACCACGTCGATCGGCTGGCAGAAGATCACGAGAGTGCCGGGCGGCTCGCCTTCGGGCTGGCCGAGATCCCGGGGATAATGGTGGCCCCGGAGCGGGTGAAGACCAATATCGTGATCTTCGATGTGACGCGCAGCGGTCTTTCCGCGGATGCGTTCGCGTCCCGCACGCTGGCGAGCCACGGTGTGCGGTTCAGCGTCCTCGGACCCACAACGGTGCGGGCAGTCACCCACCTGGATATCCCACCGCACGGCATCGCGCGGGCGCTCGAGGCGGCCAGGGCCGCTACCGGCCGCTAACTCTTTCCTAGAGGTGACGGATGGCAGGCCTCATTGGCTTTCTGGTCCTGGCTGCCGCGCTCGCATGCGGCAGGCATGGAGACCCGGACATCCCACGGGAAGGCCGCTGGATCGATCTCTCCCACGACTTCTCAGCCCAGACGATTTATTGGCCCACAGCAAAGCCTTTCAGGCTCGAGGTTGTCTCGGCCCAGCGGACCCCCGCCGGCTATTACTACGCCGCCAACAACTTCAGCGCGGCAGAGCACGGCGGGACCCACCTGGATGCTCCTATTCACTTTGCCGAGGGCAAGTGGACCACGGACCAGATTCCTCTCGACCGCCTGATCGGAGAGGCGATCGTGGTAGACGTTCAGAGCGGCGCGGATAGTTCCGCCGATTACAGGGTGGACTCTGCGGCGCTCAAGGCTTGGGAGAAGGAGCACGGTGTTATCCCGCCTAACTCGATGGTCCTTTTTCGCACCGGCTGGGCGCGGCGCTGGCCGGATCGCGCGGCGTACCTCGGAACCCTGCGGACGGGACCGGAGGCTGTTTCCGAGCTGCACTTCCCGGGGATTGACCCGGGTGCGGCGCAATGGCTCGTGGACCGGAAGGTCAAGGCGGTTGGTATCGATACCCCCAGCGTCGATTACGGGCAGTCGACCAGCTTCGCAACCCACCAGGTTCTCTTCGCATCCAACATCCCTGCATTCGAGAATGTGGCCAACCTCGAGCGCCTGCCCCCTCGCGGGAGCTTCGTTATCGCGCTGCCGATGAAGATCAAGGGCGGCAGCGGCGGCCCGCTACGGATCGTGGCCCAGGTACCTTAGCGATTCAACGGTGCCCTGACCGTTTCATATTGTTTCGCGAGTGCAAGCGACCGTGCAACGGCCGTCATTATGTGGCAAATGCGAGACAATCATCGTCCCAAGCAGGACCTCGTGCACGAGGTCACCGGCCTTCGCAAACAGATCCAGGATCTGAAAGAGGCCATGATGGCGCGGCGGCGGGTGGAAGACGCCCTCCGCGACGCGGAAGCATTGCTTCGATCGCTGACCGAAGGCGCGCCGGTAGGTCTCTGCCGGTTCCGGCGGGACGGCACTCCCCTGGCCGCCAACGGCCCTTTTGCGCGAATGCTGGGCTACGATTCGCCCGCTGAGCTGCAGCGCATCGGCGGGGTGCTGGGCATCTTCGCCACCCCTGAAGAGCAGTCCCGGGTCCTGGGCCGCGCCTGGGCCGGAAACAGCTCTGTCCCCAACGCCTCATTCCGCCACAAGAATGGCTCCCCCGTGTCACTCGGCGCCCTGGCGTCCGCCCGTGTCGACAGCGAGGCCATGACGCTCGCGGTCTACGACCACGCCCTGCAGGGCTAAGCCGCCTCGCCTCAGTTTTCAGCCCCACCCCGCGTAACCCTGATCCCGAACCGAGCTCCACCCGACCCTAGCTTGGCCTCGCCGTCGGAACCGCGCCCGCCGTCAGCGCTCGTGACCTTTCCAAGGGAGGAGCCATGCTCAACAGGATCAGTCTCACCGCCATCGCCCTGGCGGCGGCCCTTGCCGCCTGCGATCGGCCGGCACCTACCGCAGCCAACGATGAAGCGCCTGCGCCGCTCAGTGCCGCCACCCGGCGCGCCACCGAGCGCACCGCAATGGACCGCCTGGCTCGCCGGGTAGCGCTCGCCCTGGCAGATACCGATTTCAGGGCGTACGTCAAGGGAGAGCTCGACCGCTCACCCATCGTGGAGCACAAGGTTCAGTTCCAAAGATTTCTCACCCGGGCAGACCGAAAGGCACTCCGGCAGCTGGCCAAAGTGGCTGCCGAGGCTGAGTCGGCCGTTCAGGCCGACGCCGACGCCGCCATCCCGCTGGAGATGTACTTCCCGGTAGATGCGCATCGAGCCGCGTGGGCCGGAGGCCCGGACATCCTGGTGGCCAGCGCCCGGGAAGATCGTGAGGCACCCATCGCCTACGACGTCAAAGGCCGGAGGCAGGCGCTCAGCCCCGACGCCCCTCCTTCCACTCCGGTGCTGGTGCTGGTGCCGGTAGAAACCGATTTCAGTGCGGAAGGGTCCGCCGCCTTCGCCGTTACCCCGCCTCCGCCGCCCCCTCCCCCGCCTGCGCCTCCTCCCCCGCCGCCGAGCGGTCTCTTCATGACCTATTCCCATTTCGTGCAAGACTTTGAAGGTTGGTTTAAGGGAGACCCCGAGTTTGAGATTCACATTCTGGGACAATCTGGAGTCACCGACTCGTTGCGGGACTACCAGTGCGCCGGGGCCGGTGCAGGCGGGAGCTACCGATTCGATCAGAACGACCTGAACTGGAGCGGCAGCGTCATGCTGTTCAGCCAAAGCCAGCTCAACACCTATAAGAGCGCGCATCCGAATCAGAACTTTCGAATCATCGCCCTCGAGGACGACGACACCGGCTGCGTCATCAAGTTCGATGGTGCTCGCTTCCGGAACATGCTGGGCACGATCCAGACCCAGTATCCCAATGTGACCGGCGCCAAGGACACTACCAGTGGCATCGCGAAGTACGTCAAGCGTGCCAATGCGCTTCAGAAGATTTTGAGCGCGGTGTACTCGTTCATCACCACCCAGGACGACCTGATCGGAAATGCAATCGAGGACGTCGTCGTGGGCCAGTACTTTCCCGGAGCAAATTGGGTCGTCAAGGGCGAGAGCAACAAAACCAACGGCTGGCTCAAACTGGAGATGCGCTGATACCATGCCTACCTCATTGCCTAGCTCGGTGCTGGTCGTGCTGGCCACCGCCACGGTCGTCTGGTGCTCCCCCCTTGCTGGGCAGTGGCGCGTGGGCACCGAGGTTGGTGCCACTCGATTCTGGGGTGCGTCTCTGGATACCGGCGGCGACCACACCTCATTCAGGCCCTACCGTCCCACCACCTTCGGAATTGGTCTGGAACGCCAAACCGGCCGGTACGCCGCCGGGTTGCAAGTGCACTATGCGAAGGCCAGTCTGGCGCTGGAAGGGCCCGAAGCGATCATCTCGGTGGAAGGTGCCTTTACCATCCTGAGCATCTCGCCCGAAGTGGCGGTTCGAATTGCAACCCTGGGGTCTGGCAATCAGCTCCGGCTCCATGCCGGACCCCTGTTCGAGATATGGGGGATCATAGACGAGGAGAAGCGCACCCGTGTCGGGGCGCAGGGCTCCGTCTCGCTGGATGTGCCGCTGGGGGGACGCTTCGGCGGGGTGGTGGTCGCGGGTGCGGCGGTTACACCCTCGCCCTATAAGGAAGGAGAACTCGATTTGGGGGGCGGCGCTGCCACGTATGACCTGCGAGCCCTTTGGCGGCGGAGCTTCGCCGTGGGACTGCGATACCGGCTGTAGGGAGTCGCTCTATGCCGCCACTGGTCGCCCGCAGGCCTCGCAGAATTTGCTTCCGGGCACCAGCCCGGCACCGCAGCGATTGCAATACTGGTGGGCGGAAAGGCGGCGGCCGCAAGTCGAGCAGAACAGGGCATCGGGCTCAGGCCGCGGACCGCAGTGGTCACATGTCGGTAGGGAGGCTGACGCACCGAGAGGCGCAGCGGTGGTGTCCGATGGCGTCGAGGCAGAGCGAAGCGAGTGTACCCGGGCAGCAATCAGGGCCTCGACGTCGTTGGACACCAGCAGCTTCTGTTCCCCGCGCAAAGCCTCCACCGCGGCCACGGTGTACTTCGCCTTGAGCAGCTCATAGTCCTCGTCCGAGAGCTTACCGGTCTCCCGGTCGAACTCGATCTCCTTGAGGGCGGCCAGAGCCACACCCTTGGGCGTCTCCTCGGGATCGAGCGGCTCGAAAGGCAATGGCGGAGATGAGCGGGGGCGGATCAGGGGCTGGAGCACGAGCCAGAGGGCCACAATGCCAACCACGACGGCTGCGAGTGCCTCGCCCGCCATCAGTCCTCGATGTCGGCCAGGGCGCGCCGCAGCCGCTCCAGCTCCTCCGCACTGACATGAGCGCCCACCGGCAACGGGGGGGTGGCCGAAGCGGTGACGGTGGCAACGGCCGCCTTGCGGCGGGTAATGAACAGCGCCAGGCCGGCGCCGGCCGCGGCAATCAACGCCCCGGGCAGCAGGTAACCGGTGAGGTTGATGACGCCCTCAGGTTTCGGCGCCATGAGCGCCTTCTCGCCGTACTTGCTCACGAACGCGTCCAGGATCTCCTGAGCGTTCTTACCCTCATCACGCAGGGCAAGCACCTCTCGATGCAGGTCCGGAGAGTAGGTGCAGGTAAAATCGGTGGTGCGGCAGGTGAACACATCCAGGGTGCAGCCGCAGCTGCAGGCCAGACGCTGCTCGATGGCCTGGATCTCCGCCTCGTCTCCCCGGATAGCGGTGGGTTGCCTGGGCCGGCCCACTACGCTTGGATCGCGCAGAGTCCCGCGTGGCACCCCGACCCGACAGAGGCTCCTGCGGCGCCTGCAGGCCGGCGGCGGCAAGCGGCTGTCCCACCAGCGAGGCGGCCGCACTCGACACTCCCAGCAGCAGAAAATGTCTACGGGACAATGCGGGAGGGTTGCGATGCATGCTCAGTCCTTTCCCGCGCCGACCAGGGTCACCTCGTACCCTGCCTGCACCTGACGCGAAACCGAGCTCGTGGGGCCACCGCCGGGCCACATGGTGAGGATGCCCCCGAGCGCCAGGACGAACCCACCGAACCAGACCCACCACACCAGAGGGTTGATGTTGAAGCGGTACACCGCCTCCTCGGTTCCGTTGACCGATCCGGCATACACGATGTAGACGTCCTCCTGGAGGTTGCTGCGAATGCCGACCTCGGTCGAAGGCTCGAACGTGGGTCGCTTGAAGCTGTCCACGTGCTGCCGCTTTTCCGAGGTCATCAGGCCGAGCGACTTGCCATCCCTGGCAACCTCGACCGTGGCGGCGGAGACGATCCGGTTGAGCGCCTCGTACTGCGAGATGCCCAGGTGGGTGAACCGATACCGGTGCCCGAACGGGCTCGTCATCTCCACCGAGTCACCCGGCTTGAGGGTGGCCTCCTGCTCCCGCTTGAACGCCATCCCGGCAAAGGCCACGAAGTAGATCAGCACCGCCACGTGCACGATATATCCACCGTAGCGCCGCCGATTCCGGCCGATCAGGCGGCCGAGCGCCAGCGGAATCGACTCCCCGTGCATGCGCCTCCGCGCACGCACTCCGCGATAGAACTCCTGCACGATAGTACCGGCCACGAATCCGGCCAGCGACAGTGCAACGGTGGCATAGAAGTCCCGTACCCCGACCGCAAGAAGCGCCGCGAGGGTGATCAGCCCGGAGATCACCGGGGCGATGAACTGGCGCCGGAGGTTGGCCGTCGATGCCTTGCGCCAGGCGATCAGCGGCCCCACACCGGTGAGGCCCAGGAGCAGCAGGCCCAGCGGGACGTTCACCCGATTGAAGAAGGGAACTCCCACCGTGATCTTGGTGCCCCGCACCAGCTCGGACAGAATCGGGAACAGCGTCCCCCAGAGCACCGAGAAGGCGATGCCCACCAGCAGGAGGTTATTAAAGAGGAACGCGGCCTCACGGCTCACCACCGACTCCAGCCGTACGTCCGCCTCGAGCAGATCCCACCGGGTATAGAGCAGAGTAAAGGACAGGACCGCCACGATGACAAGGAAGGCGAGGAAAAAGTACCCCACGTTGGACTGGGTGAAGCTGTGCACGCTGGCGATCACCCCAGAGCGGGTAATGAAGGTGCCGAAGATGCTCAAGCAGAAACGTCCCGATCACCAGGCTGAAGTTCCAGCGCTTCAGCATGCCCCGCTTCTCCTGGATCATGACCGAGTGGAGGAAGGCGGTCATGGTGAGCCAGGGGAGCAGGCTCGCGTTTTCGACCGGATCCCAGGCCCAGTAACCGCCCCAGCCCAGCTCCACGTAGGCCCACCACATGCCCAGGGTGATCCCGATCGCCAGAAACAGCCAGGACACCAGGGTCCATTTCCGCATCGCGTGGATCCAGCCGGTGTCGAGCCGCCGGGCGAGGAGCGCGGCCATGGCAAAGGCGAACGGAATGGTGAGGCTGATGTAGCCCAGGTAAAGCATCGGTGGGTGGATGACCATCCCGACGTTCTGTAGCTGCGGATTGAGGCCCCGGCCATCCGCCGGCGTGAAGGCGAGCCGCTCGAACGGATCGGCGGCGAAGATCATCACGCTGACGAAGAAGGTGATGACGGCCGCGGTCACGCCTGCCACGTAGGGCATCAGGTAGGCGAACCGGCGCGGGGTCAGCAGCTGGGCGGCGCTGGCGAAGAGCGAGAGCACCACGGCCCAGAAGAGCAGCGAGCCTTTCTGTCCCGCCCAGAAGGCCGAGAAAATGTAGGCGTTGGGCAGGTTGCGAGAGGTGTAGGCGGCGACGTACTCCATGTTGAAGTCGTGGGAGACGAGACCCTTCCACAACGACAACGAGGCCACGAGCAGACACCCGGTGATGGCATAGATCGAGCGGACAACCGTCGCGCTCAGCTCGGGACGGCCCTGCCACCGGCCGGAGAATGACAACACGACGCACCAGAGCCCCAGGACGAAGGCGGCCCAGAGCGCGAACTGCCCGAGTAGTGTCATGGGAGCCTAGGCCTGGGGAACGGCCTCATAGCGGGAGCCACATTTCGCGAGGACATCGGTAGCGCGGATGACGCCGTCACGGCCCAGACGGCCTTCGACGACCACCTCGATGTCATTGGCATCGGTGAAGGTGTCGGGTACCAGACCATGGTAGGTGACCGGATAGGTCCTGATCCCGTCGGAGACCTGAAAGTCGATGCGTCTCGCATTGGCATCGCGCCGGATCGATCCGGGAACGACACGGGCACCCACCTTGAAACCGACGTTCTCGACGAAGGTGGGGTCCGCCGCAGTCTTGCTGGCGAGCTCGGCCGGTGTCAGAAAGTACACCCCAGTCTCCTTGACCCCCTCGGCAATGAGGAAGCCCACGCTCCCGACGATGAGGGCGGCACCCACCAGAAATTTGTGACCTGCCTTCATCGGAGCCTCCGGGACGAGTTCGAGGCGGAAATATAGCTTGTATTATCGAGTCCGGGCCCACGCCAGCGTCGCGGCCACCGCTCTCCTCCAGCCGGCTAGGCCTGCCTCCCGATCTCGGGCCCTCATCCGTGGCTCGAAACAGGTGAACTTGCGGCCTTGAAGGAACTCTTCCCTGCTTCGCCAGACGCCGAGCGCCAGGCCGGCCAGGCCCGCGGCACCAAGCGCTGTCGTCTCCACCAGGTCGGGGCGCTCCACCGGGATGCCGAGCACGTCGGCCTGGAACTGCATCAGCCAGTCGTTAGCCGCAGCTCCGCCGTCTACCCGGAGAGTCGGCACCATGAGTCCATTGGTGGACGCCATCGCCTGGAGCAGCTCGGCGCTGCTGTACGCCATCGCTTCCAGCGCTGCCCGGGCCAGATGGGCCCTGGTCGTTCCCCGGGTGAGACCGGTGATCGTTCCACGGGCATCCGGTTCCCAGTATGGTGTACCCATTCCCACGAACGCTGGGACGAAGTAGACCCCCCCGCTGTCGGGTATGCCCCGGGCCAACGCCTCGGTTTCGGCCGCGTGCCCGATGAGCCCGAGCCCGTCCCGGAGCCATTGCACGGCGGCACCGGCCACGAAGACGCTGCCTTCCAGCGCATAGCCGGGCTCGCCCGCCGGTCCACACGCCACGGTGGCGAGCAGACCCTGCGATGGTGAGGGAAGGCGATCGCCGGCAAAGACCAGGAGGAAGGCTCCGGTGCCGTAGGTGTTCTTGGCCAGTCCGGGGGAGACGCAGCCCTGACCGAAGAGCGCGGCCTGTTGGTCCCCGGCCAGGCCCGCAATGGGGAGGGACCATCCGAGGTGCCTGGAATCGGTCTCTCCCACTACTCCGGACGACCGGACAATGGCCGGCAGTACCTCGGCCGGCACGCCGAACTGCTCCAGCAGCTCAGGCGCCCAGTCGCGGGAACGGAGGTCGTAGAGGAGGGTGCGGGAGGCATTGGTGTGGTCGGTGACGTGAGCCCTTCCGC
The DNA here is from genome assembly GCA_963742755.1 of uncultured Gemmatimonadales bacterium. GTDB lineage: Bacteria > Gemmatimonadota > Gemmatimonadetes > Gemmatimonadales > GWC2-71-9 > CAVVWJ01. Next base: position 45,225 of record CAVUMU010000003.1, on the reverse strand, counting down.
CGGTCAGCTTCGCCACCAGCCAGCTGTCCACCGTGCCGGCGGCGAGCTCGCCCTTGGCGGCGCGTCGCCTGAAGGCGGCATCGCGGAGCAGCCACTCCAGTTTTGTCGCGGAGAAGTACGGATCGGCAACGAGTCCGGTGCGCTCACGGAGTGCGGGCTCGAGACCGGCGTCACGAAGCTCGCGACACCGATCAGTCGTGCGACGGTCCTGCCAGACGATGGCGCGAGCCACGGGAACGAGCGTCTCCCGATCCCACAGAACCACCGTCTCCCGCTGGTTGGTGATCCCCAGTCCCACCGGCCGCTCGCCCGCGCTCACGACCGCCTCCCGCATGGCCTCCACCGACACCCGGAAGATCTCCTCGGCGTCGTGCTCCACCCAGCCGGGTTGGGGAAAGTGCTGGGTGAATTCCCGATATCCCCGGCCCAGTACCTTGCCGTCCTGGCCGATGACCAAGGCAGTGGAGCCGGTGGTTCCCTGGTCGAGCGCGAGGATCGAGGCCATTAGTTAACGACCGATCTCGCTGGGTTTGAAGATTCCCTTGTCCGTGATGACGGCGGTGATCAAATCAGCCGGGGTCATGTCAAACGCCGGGTTCCACACCTTCATTCCCACCGGCGCAGTCGGCCTGCCCTGCCAGGAGGACACCTCCAGCGCGTCGCGCTGCTCGATCGGGATCGCCGCGCCGTTGGGCGTGGCCGGATCGAGGGTCGAGCTGGGAGCGGCGACGTAGAACGGAATCCCATGCGCACGGGCGGCGAGAGCCAGCCCATAGGTCCCGATCTTATTGGCCGTGTCCCCATTTGCCGCGATTCGGTCCGCGCCGACGATCACGCACCCGATATCGCCCAGCCGCAGCCGGCTGGCGATCATCCCGTCGCCGATCAGGGTGCAATCCACACCGGCCTGAGTCAGCTCCCATGCAGTGAGCCTGCTTCCCTGAAGCAGCGGGCGGGTTTCGGGGACCACAACGTGCGGCGCCTGTCCTCGCCGATGCAGGGTATAGACCGGAGCCAGGGCCGTGCCGATGCCACCGGTCGCGAGGGCGCCGGCGTTGCAGACGGTACAGACGGTGGAGCGGGGCGCGATGAGCGAGGCGCCCAACTCCCCGATGCGGTCGCACATCGCCCGGTCCTCGTCCCAGATGGCGCTTGCTTCCCCAATCAGCGCGGTTCGCAGGTCCTCGCCGGCCGCGCAGGCTCGCTCGGCGCGCCGGAGCATCCGCTCGAGCGCCCAGTGCAGGTTCACGGCCGTGGGCCTTGTCGCACCGAGCACCGCGCACGCCTCCCGAACTCGCTCGAGCCCGCCCTGCCCCGCCCCCCTGCCCCGCCGCGTAGCTACCACCACCCCCATGGCCGCCGCGATCCCGATCAGCGGCGCCCCACGGACCCGGAGCGTCCGGATTGCCTCGGCGACGGCTTCAACCGAATCCAGCTCCCGATAGGTCTCCGCCCCGGGGAGGAGCGTCTGGTCCAGGATGCGGACGGCATGGTTGTCGGTCCATGCGATGGGGGATGGAATCGGCATGCGGGAAAAGATAGCTGGGAGCTGGGAGCTGGGAGCTGGGACTTGGAAGCGGAGCCCGCAAACTAGTGCCTTGAGTTTCGTATATGAGCCGATGAATTAGCTTTGAGGCTCCTGGCTCCCCAGCTCCTGGCTCTAGCCCCGACTTCCATGCCCACAACCCTCCTCTTCGAGCTCAATAGCGGCATCGCCCGAATCACAATCAATCGACCCGATAAGCTGAACGCCCTCAACGGCACGGTGATCGCGGAGTTGGGAGACGCGGTGACTCGAATCGAGACCGACGCGGCGATTCGGGGTGTAATTCTCACTGGATCGGGGGCCAAGGCGTTTGTTGCCGGCGCCGACATCGCGGAGTTGGCGGCCCAGACACCGATGCAAGGCCGGGCGCGGTCGATGCTGGGCCAGCAGGTGTTTCGCCGGCTGGAGCAATGCGGCAAGCCCGTCATCGCCGCGGTGAATGGCTTTGCCCTCGGAGGGGGATGCGAGCTGGCGATGGCTTGCCACATCAGGATCGCGGCCGAGCACGCTCGGTTCGGCCAGCCCGAGGTCAGGCTGGGTATCGGTCCCGGCTACGGCGGCACCGTCAGGCTGCCCCGGCTGGTCGGCAGGGGACGCGCGCTCGAGATGCTGCTCAGCGGCGGGATGATCGATGCTGCGGAGGCGTATCGGATCGGATTGGTGAATCGCGTGGTTGCCGCCGACCAACTGCTTACGGAAGCCGAAACGCTCCTCCGGACCATCCTCGAGAACGGGCCGCTGGCCACCCGCACCTGCCTCGAGCTGGTAGATGCCGGGCTGGAAACAACCCTGGATCAGGCCCTGGCGCTGGAAGCCAACCACTTTGGCCTGCTCTCGGCCACCGAGGATATGCGAGAGGGAACAAGCGCTTTCCTGGAGAAGCGAAAACCCGTCTTCAAGGGTGTCTGAGCACCTGCAATTTCTTCCGTCAGCCGACTATTTTTTAGTGATGCCCAAGATGAGAAGCCCATTCCGGATCCGCGCGTACGGGCGTTGGCGGGGATCGGCCGTGTGGTTCGGGCTGCTGTTGGCGATCGGATGCGAAGAGCGCGACCGTCTCACTTTTCCGACCCCGAGCGACGGGCTGGGACCGGTGACTACGATCGACCAGCCGAACGGCGCCGACACCACCGTGTTTCCCGGTTCCGACCTGGTCATCAACGGCCGGACCGTCGATCCAGACGGGGTGGACAGCGTCTATTTTTTTGTCCTTGGCGGGAATCAGAACTTTCATCCTTTTCACCCCAACCCCGCGGCCACCTCGGTCACTTTCGGGCTGCCGGTGACCACATTCGGCCATTCGGGGGAGACGTTCGTGGTCCAGATCTACGGGGTTGATGCCCTGGGCAATCGGGGTGGTACCTCGACGCGGCAGATCAACATTCGCTAGTGCGAATCCGCCGCCTGGTGGCGCGGGGATATCGAAACCTCGCCGATCTCGATCGCCAGCCTCCCCCGTCCGGCGTGGTACTCCTCGGCGCCAATGCCCAGGGGAAGACGAATCTCCTGGAAGCGACCTACTACCCGGTGCTGTTCCGATCATTCCGGGGAGCCGCCGACGGGCAGGTGGTGGGGTCACCGCCGGGCTTCTCGGTCGAGGTCCAGATTGACGGCGGGTCTGCGGCCTCGGTGGCGGCGACTTACTCCGGCCGGAAGAAACGGATTACGATCGACGGCGAAGAGGTGACTCGCCTGTCCGATTCCGTGGGGCACTGGCTGGCGGTAGCGTTTCTCCCCGCCGACGTGGGACTGGCCTCGGGGCCGGCGGTGCAACGCAGGCAGTTTCTCGATCGGGTGCTCTCGCTTTCCGACCGGCGTTATCTGCGAGCGCTGACCGCATACCGGGCCGCGCTGGCGCAGCGGAACAGCGCCTTGCGCCAGGGACGCGCCGAGGTGGCGCAGGCGTTCAACGGCGCCCTCGCAGCGGCCGGCTCTGTGCTGGTGCGGTGGCGGATGGATTGGACCGCCAGCGCCGCCGAACAGTTCGCCGCGGAGCTCGACTACCTGGGTGAGCAGGGTGACGCTTGTCTCCGGTACCGGGGGAGACTCGAACTGGCCGATGCGGCGGGGTGGGAGCCGGTGCTGGCTGAGTCCCTGCCGGACGATCGGGCTCGCGGGATGACCACGGTCGGGCCGCACCGGGATGACCTGGTGCTGGAGGTGAACGGCCGTCGCCTTCGTGACTATGGATCGACCGGGCAGCAACGCAGCGCGGCCATTGCGCTCAAACTGATCGAGATCACCAGCCTTCGGCGGGCGCGCGATACCGAGCCGGCGCTGCTGCTGGATGATGTCTTTGCCGAGCTGGACGGTGAGCGTCAACGTAGACTGGCGGCACGGCTGCTGGAGACTGGCGAGTGCCAGATCTTCGTCACCAGCCCGCGGCGGGATGAGCTGCCGGCCAATCTGGATCTGCCGGTGTGGGTGGTCGAGGGTGGGAGGGTTAGAAGCTATTAAGCCAATGGCACCGAGATGAAGAAAAAGACTATACCCGTGCCCCTGTCCGACGCCCTGACCAGTTACTTCAAGCAGGCTGGCATCACCAAGCGGGTGCAGCAGGCCGGGATCATTGAAGAATGGGCGGAGCTGGTCGGACCCCAGATCGCCGCGGTCACTGTGCCGGAGTCGATCACCCCCGACGGAATGCTTCGGGTCCGCGTCGCGACTGCGCCGTGGGCCAATGAGTTGAGTCTGATGGCACCCAGGATCCTGGCCCGGCTCAACGCCGGTCGATCCGGCCGGGTCAAGGAGATCCGCTGGATTCCGGGACCGCTGGAGAAGTGAGAGGGGCTATTGGCTATTGGCTACGGGCCACCGTGAGCGATCCAGTTCACCGCCGGTGACCCAGCCGCCAGAAGACCATTAGCCAAGAGCCAATAGCCAATAGCCAAGGACACATGGCCAAAGAACCGACCTCCGCCTCCGGCGGCAAACCAGAGTACAAAGCCGAATCGATTCAGGTCCTCAAGGGTCTGGAAGCGGTGCGCAAGCGTCCCGGCATGTATATCGGGTCCACCAGCGAGAACGGCCTGCACCACCTGGTGTACGAGGTCGTGGATAACGCGATCGACGAGGCTCTCGCCGGCCACTGCGACACCATCTCGGTCGTCATCCACGCCGACAACTCGATCACTGTGTCCGACAATGGCCGGGGTATCCCGGTGGACATGCATCCGACAGAGAAGATGCCGGCGGTCGAGGTGGCGCTGACGATGCTTCACGCCGGCGGGAAGTTCGACAAGGACAGCTACAAAGTGTCCGGCGGGCTGCACGGTGTCGGCGTCTCGGTGGTGAACGCGCTGAGCGAGCGGCTGGAGGTGATTGTCGACCGGGACGGCCAGCGGCACCATATGGGGTTTGTCCGGGGGAAGACGGTCAAGAAGCTCACCGTGCTGGGCAAGGCCAAGGGTCGGGGCACCACCGTCCGGTTCAAGCCCGACCCGGAGATCTTTACTGTCCTGGAGTACCACTACACCACCCTGGCCGACCGGCTGCGCCAACTCGCATTCCTGAACCGCGGTGTCACCATCAGCATCAAGGACGAGCGGGAGGGAGGAAAGACCGAGACCTTCCTGGCCAAGGGGGGCCTGGTCCAGTTCGTCGAGTGGCTCAACCGCAACAAGAAGGCGCTCCACCCCAAGCCGATCTTCTTCACCGCGACGAAGGACGACGTCGAAGTGGACCTGGCGCTGCAGTATGAGGACGGCTACAACGAGAACACCTTCACCTTCGTGAACAACATCAACACTCACGAAGGCGGCACCCACCTTACCGGATTCAAGTCGGCGCTCACCCGCACCATCAACGACGTGGCCAAGCGGCGTGAGTTCCTCAAGAAGGAAGACTTTACCCTTTCGGGCGAGGACATTCGGGAGGGGCTTACCTGTGTGCTCCACGTCAAGGTTCGGGAGCCCCAGTTCGAAGGCCAGACCAAGACCAAGCTGGGCAACTCCGAAGTCGAGGGCATCGTCAAGGCGGTTGTCAACGAGCATCTGGGCAACTTCCTCGACGAGCATCCGCCGGTGGCGCGGAACATCATCGAAAAGGCGGTCAGCGCCGCCCGGGCGCGCGAAGCCGCACGCAAGGCTCGCGATCTGGTTCGGAAGAAGTCAGGTCTGGAGAACGCCGTGCTGCCGGGCAAGCTGGCCGACTGCTCGATCGACGATCCGGCCCACTCCGAGATCTACCTGGTGGAGGGCGACTCGGCCGGCGGCAGCGCCAAGCAGGGCCGCGACCGCTCGTTCCAGGCGATCCTGCCGCTGCGAGGGAAGATTCTGAACGTGGAGCGGGCCCGGATCGACAAGATCCTGGGCAACGAGGAGATCCGGTCGATGATCACCGCGATCGGCACCGGGGTGAAGGAAGATTTCAACCTGGAAAACGCCCGGTACCACAAGATCATCCTGATGACCGACGCCGACGTGGACGGGGCCCACATCCGCACCTTGCTCCTTACCTTCTTCTTCCGGCAGATGCAGGAGCTGGTGGACGCGGGCTACGTCTATATCGCCCAGCCACCGCTCTACCGGGTGGCCAAGGGGAAGGACGAGTATTACGCCTACAACGAGCCGGAGCGGGACGAATACACCAAGCGGCTGAGCAACGGTGAGGTAAAGGGCTCGGTCAATATCCAGCGCTACAAGGGCCTGGGCGAGATGAACCCGGACCAGCTCTGGCGGACCACGATGGACCCGGCCACCCGCACCATTCTTCGGGTGACGATGGAAAGTGCCGCGACTGCTTCCCAGCTGTTCGACGAGCTCATGGGTGACGAGGTGGAGCCCCGCAGGCTGTTCATCGAGCGGAATGCGAAGTACGTGAGCAATCTGGACGTTTGACCAGCAGGCCGGAGAGAACAGAGAAGACGGTGGGCCGAAACCGACCGGCCGGACCTGGACCTCATCTCGAGCGGACCATCGTCCCTCCCGACACCGCCCGTCTTCTCCGCCCGCTTGTCCTGCTATAGCCTCTCCGGGGGCCGCGGGCGCGAGGACCCCGGTCCCCAGTCATCGCCCAGAAACCCGTTCTCCGGCCGCGCCTTGGGATCCAGATCACGTACCTCCCGCTCCGCCGCCTCCAGCTCCTCGCGATCAATCTCGTCGTCAGCCAGTCTCGGCCCGCGATGGCTGCGGTCTCGCCGAAGCCAGAGCACCAGCGCGATGATCGCTACCACCGCTACGAGCAGGGTTTGAACCGGTCCACTGATCATCGGCATTAAGCCCCCCTACCCCAGCTCAGCCACGCCGTCGGCGGTGACGCGGTGGGTAATGAGTGGTGTGAGCTTTCCGGTATTCTTGATCACGATCGCCTCCCCAAGCGCCTTCAAGCCAAGTGCCGCGCCGGCCTCGTCGCGGGCGAACACCGACGCCAAAGGCTCGCCGGCCTTCACCCGGTCGCCTGGCTTGGCCGGAATCACGAATCCCACCGATGGGTCGACCTGGTCCTCAATGGTTCGGCGCCCTCCGCCCAGCTCGATGATGGCTCGCCCGATCCGGCGGGGCTCGACCGTGGCAACAACCCCGTCGCGCGGAGCGCGAAACACCTCCACCTCCGCCGCCTGCGGCAGCACCGAGGGATCCTCCAGCACCGCTGGATTCCCGCCCTGCGCTTCGATCACTCCAGCCAGTTTCTGGAGGGCCTGGCCCGAGGAAATGCTCTCCTCCAGCCGCTGCCGAGCCGCGGCCGGCGTGCCTGCCGCACCCACGAGCAGCAGCATCTCGACCCCGAGCGCGTAGGTGACCTCCATCAGGTCTTCCGGGCCATCGCCCCGGAGCGCTTCGATGGCTTCCTCGACCTCCAGCGCATTGCCACAGGCTCGGCCCAGCGGACGATCCATGGCGGTGAGCAGGGCGACGGTCGGACAGCCATGCGCCTGGCCCAGACCGATCATCGTTTGCGCCAGCTCCAGCGCGCGCTTGGCCTCCGGAAGAAACGCCCCGCTTCCGGTCTTCACGTCGAGCACCAAACCGTTCAGGCCTTCCGCCAGCTTTTTTGACATGATGCTCGCCGCGATCAGTGGGATCGATTCCACCGTGCCGGTCACGTCGCGCAACGCGTAGAGCCGCTTGTCAGCCGGGGCGATCTCGGGCGTCTGGCCGATCATGGCGCAGCCCAGCCGCTCGATCTGGGCCCGGGTTTCCGCCAGGGTCAGGCCGGTACGAAATCCGGCAATGGACTCCAGTTTGTCCAGAGTCCCACCAGTATGACCCAGGCCCCGGCCAGACATCATGGGAACTGCCACCCCGCAGCTGGCCACCATGGGCGCGAGAAGAAGAGACACCTTGTCCCCCACCCCGCCGGTCGAGTGCTTGTCCACCCGGGGCTGAGCGAAGCCGTCGAAACGGAGCCGGTCGCCCGATTCGAGCATCGCGTCGGTGAGGGCGGCCAGCTCGTCAGGGGCCAGCCCGCGCCAGACGACCGCCATCAGCAGGGCCGACATCTGGTAATCCGGCACCCGGCCGGCAGTATACTCGCGGATCAGCTCGCTCCATTCTTCCGGCTTGAGCGCCTGGCCGTCCCGCTTGTGCCCGATCAGTGACGGGATAACCATTCTGAACCTTTCCGGGAGCAAACGATCAGGTGCTCAACCGACTCTGGAATATCGCCCTGGTGCTCGGCGCGTCGGCCGGCGCCGCCCCGGCACTCGAGGCCCAGGACCCCGTCGACCACGTAGCGATGGGCATCGCCGCCAACGAGGCGCATGACCCCAGGACGGCCTTGCAGCACTTCCAGGCAGCGCTGGAACAGGACTCCACCAATTATGACGCCAACTGGCGCGGGGCGCTCGCCCTCCTCGACCGGGGTGAGCAGATCCCGGACTCGGCAAGGGGCAGCGAGCGCGACTCCCTGTACGCACTGGCTGAGCGATTCGCCGCCCGAGCGGTGGCCGCAAACCCTCAAGGAGCCGATGGCCACTTTGCGCTGGCCGCCTCCATTGGCCGAGTCTCCCTGGGCATGGGAACCGAGGAACGCATCCGCCAGGCCAAGGTCATCCGCGCCGAGGCGCTCCGGACTATCGAGCTCAACCCGAAGCACGACGGCGCCTACCACATTCTGGGCCGCTGGAATGCGGAGATCATGCGGCTCTCCGGTCTCAGCCGCTTCTTTGCCCGGAACTTCCTGGGGGCCGGGATCTTCAAGGAGGCATCGTGGAAGAACGCGATCGCCAACATGCAGAAAGCGGTGGAGCTGGACCCCGGAAGAATCTACCACCACCTGGAGCTCGCCCGGATCTACGCCGACCGCAAACGCCCCGCTGACGCGGCAGCCCAGCTGCACGCGGTGGAGTCGCTACCGGCCCGCGAGCTGATGGATTCGGCGTACAAGCGGCAAGGGGTGGAGCTGCGAGCGCGATCGGCAAGGCGCTGACGGAAGCCGGCGGGCGGGTGGGCGATCGCTCAAGTTTTCGACGGTTCAGCCGAGACTTGCTCCGTCACGATCAGACGGAGGACGCAGTGCCCGAAAAGAAGTCCCCTGGGGTAGTACGAGAGGCACGGCTGAAGGCCGAGTGCGCCGAGGAGTACCCCGGGCTGCCCCCCGAAGTCTGGATGCCGGCCACCGAGCTGGCGCAGAAGCTGATCGAACGAGCCCACTCTCGCCGCCGCGAAGGACGGCACACCCGCACCTTCGACCCCACCCATTTCGAGTTCCGCGGCGGACCCGAGAGTCCCCGGCGGCGCGGAGCACGCACCAGGAAGACCGACCCCCGGACAGCCGCGGAACAGCCAACCCCATTACCCCACCCGCCTGGTCCGATAGCTTCTAGCCAATAGCCGGTAGCCAATAGCCAATAGCTGGTGGTCGACTGCTCGCTCTATCGGAAATCCGGGCGGGGAGACCCGGCGATTCCGGTCCCCGGTCCCCTGCCCCGGCACCTGCCTCCGCCATGAGGGCGGTGGACTGCAGGAAGCTCAGCGCTGTCGTCCGGGCCGGCCGAGGGGCCACTGCTCGCCGGAATGAGCGTGACGGTCTTTCCTGGCAGCAGCTCACGATCGCTGGCCGGGGCGGGGGCAGGCACAGCCACAGCCGCGAGATGCACTTGAGGCTCGATGGGACCGGACTCCGGTACCGGGGCCCGAGCCGGTTGGCTGAGACGCGGTCGTCGGCGCTCGATCCGAGGCTGCTGCGTCTCCACGACTGAGGCGATCTTTACATCAGTGGCCTGTGTGATCAGTGTGAGGTCGCGCTCCGGAGCAGAGCCCGACAGCTCCTCACTGACCTCGGACCTGCACCCAGCGGCGACTGCCGCAAGGGCGGTGAGCTGGAGTAGATACGTGGAACGCATGGAACCTCCAGGGTGAGCTCCTGCCTGCCCAGGTAAGACGAAGACGAGGGTGACATATACACGTCCAAGCTACGAATTCTCCTCTGCAGTGGGTGACAGGATGGAAGAGGAACTGATCGCGCTGGCGAATGCATGGGACCGGGCCATGGTACAGAACGATGCTGATGCCATCGGCCGGTACATGGCGGACGACTGGACGATTGTCGGCCCCGATGGCAGCACGAGCGACAAGGCGACTTTCCTCGGATTGGTGAAGTCCGGCGCGCTGACTCATGATGTGATGCAGTCGGAAGACTTCAGAGTTCGGATCTACGGCGATACGGCGGTGCTGTTGGCGCGAGGGGTTTCCGGCGGGGCCTACAGGGGGCAGGCGTTTCGTGAGGACGAGCTGTCATCCAACGTCTTCGTTAAGCAACAGGGGCAGTGGAAGTGCGTATTGACCCATCTCTCACGACTTCCCAGCAGCTGATCAGTGAAGGCAGCGGTGGGAGAACATCTCCGGCCTCGCGAAGGGTGCGCGGCGTTCCGCCGGTGAGAGTCAGATCACCCAGCCAATGGCCGCTCCGAGCACGAAGCCCGCTCCGCCAATCAGGAGGTTGGTGTCGAGCGGGCAGAAGGACAATCCGCCATCCTCGGAGTCGTCGATCAGGGTAGAAAAGGCGGTGCACAGGACCACCCCGGCGGCCGCCCCAATGACGCCTCCGAGTAGAGCCTGGCGGGTACGCTTCCGCGAGCCCACGACCAGGCGACCAACAGTCAGTCCGCGGCTGGCCCCGAGCGTTGACTCCACGGACCAGGACTCGAATTGCAACGGCCTGATGGATCCCAGCGCCGGTGCAGACTGAGCCTGAGCCGGTATCGCGACAACAAGGACAGGCCCTGCCATCAGTAGGACAAAGCAGCCGAAGCGCATGCCGACTCCCGGTAAGTGTCGCCCACAGCTTAACCGGGGACGTCCTGCGATCCGGACTCAGCACTCGGGCTCCGCTTTACACCCTCGCTTCAGAACGTGAGTTTGACCCCCCGCCCCACGGCCACACCCCCACCTTCTGCCGGCTTGCCCGCGGCATCGAACTGATCGTACTTGATCTTCGAGGTGAAGGTCTTGCCGTCCTCGGAGACCGTGATCCGTTCCAGGAACACGCCGCGGCCCGCCGGGGCCCAGCCACCTCCCTTGGCGATCTCATCGAAGGCCGCCGGGGCCTTGGTCACATAGAACTCGTACTTGGCCTCGAACTGCCTGTCCCCGACCTTTCGCCATATCCCATACGCCGGCGGCACCGGTGGGGATCCGTCGTAGTTAGACGACTCGGTCATGGTCCCGCCCTGGTTGAACACGTACATGAACTCCAGGTCCTTGATCGGTGCGAACGCGCCGCTGCTGAATTGGAGCTGGGCGCGCCACTCCCCGACCAGGTCCGGCGCGGCGGCGGCGCTCGCCGGCCGTGGTTGCGGTTGGGGGCGGGCAGCCGCACCCAGCACAACGATCGATAGCAGTAACACTCGCGACATGGTGCGCATGGGGGGCGTCTCCTACTTGAGCGACAGGATCCATTTGACGAGGACGCGCAGGTCCGGGTCCGGCACCTGCGGGTTTGGAATCATCGGAACGTCGCCCCAGACACCCCCGCCACCTTTCTTGATCTTCTGGGCCAGGGCGGCTTCGGCGTTCTGGCCCCGGTACTTGTTGGCGACGTCCTTGAATGAGGGACCCACGATCTTGCGGTCGGTCGCATGGCACGCGGTGCATCCATACTTCGTCAGCATCTGCTCCGGCGCTACCGATGGCGGGGGTGCCGGCGCGGCCGCGGGTTTGGCGGGCGGAACCGGGGCTGCGTCCCCCGGAGGCGCCTCTCCCTCATGTGCCGGCCCCGGTGTGGGAGCCGCGTTGCCGCCCTCCAGCCACGAGGTAGTCGGCACCACGGTGGGGACGCCCTGCGCCCTGATGTAAGCCACCAGGTTCCACACCCCTTCGGGGCCGATGACGCCGCCGTACGCCGGCATCCCCTTCGGCCTGCCATAGAAGACCGAGGTGAATATCTCGTCGTCGGTCCCCCCGTGACGCCAGCGGCCATCCACCAGGCTGGGCCCGACCCAGCCCACGGCACCGCCGCCGTGACAGCCATCGCAGTTCATCGCACTGAACAGGGTGGCCCCGGCGTCCGGATTGAGGTTGGCCGGGCGGGGGCCACTCAGTGCATTCGCGGGCGGGACGACTCCGCCGGCCGCTACCCGGTCGACGGTCTGCGCCCCTCGGCCGGTGGCTTGTGCCGCGACCCCGCCGTCCGGTCGGATGCCAGGCGAGACGATGACCGTGGCCGCAAGCAGCACGATGGCGCGTCCGGTGGTTGGCATGGTTGCTCCCCCTCCGTTAGAGGCCGAAGATCCAGACGATGCCGCCCTGGCTGGTGTGCCGTCCGATGTCCTTGTAGGGATCGGAGGTCGGGCGCACGTCCGCCGGATCGTCGGAGCGGACGTCACCCGCAAGCAGGAACCAGTCGCCCCCGATACCGGCGTAGACCGCTACGTACTGCTTGCCGTCGGGGCCGCGATAGGTGATCGGATTGCCCACGATGCCGGAGCCCACCTTCTGCTTGAACAGTAGCTTGCCGGTCTTCGCATTCACCGCCTTGAACCACCCGTCAAGGGTGCCGTAGAACGCCACGTCTCCGCCGGTCACCAGCGCCCCGCTCCAGTTGGGAAAGTGCTCCTTCAGCTCCCAGACCTTCTTCCCGGTATTGGCATTCCAGGCCATGAACGCGCCCATGTGGCCGCCGGGGCCCGCATGGTAGGGCGTGCCGGCGCCGATGTACGGCGTACCCCGGAAGTGCTGCGCCTCCGTGGCCGCGAAGTCCATGCACATGTTGTTGGTCGAGGTATAGAACAGCCCGGTCCTGGGCGAGTACGCCCCGGGGGAGGCCGGGCTCACCCCGCCTTCGAGACTGGGACAGACACCGGTGACGTTGCCCTTGGACGCGCCGGTCAATTTCGTGGAATCGAGCACCGGGCGGCCGGTCTTGAGGTCGATGCTCTTGGCCCAGGTCACCTGCACGTAGGCCGGGGCGGCGAGCAGCTCGCCGGTGGCGCGGTCCAGGGTGTACTGGAAGCCGTTCTTGTTGAAGGTGACCAGCGCCTTGCGCGGTTTGCCGCCGATCCTGACGTCCGCCAGGATCATGGTGGAGTTGGCGTCGTAGTCCCAGTTGTCGTGCGGCGTGAACTGATAGGCCCAGACCAGCGACCCGTCGGAGGGACGGCGCGCCAGGACGCTCGAGGTCCACTTGTTGTCGCCCACCCGCTGTTCCGCATTGTAGGGTGAGGGATTCCCCACCCCGTAGTACACCAGGTCCAGCTCGGGATCGTAGGAGATCCAGCCCCACACCGGCGCGCCCCCGATCTTCCACGTCTGCCCGGGCCAGGTCGTCGTCCCCAGGTTCGTGCCCTTGTCATAGAACGGCTTGAAGGTGGCGGGATCGATCAGCATGTCGGCATCGGGGCCGATGTTGCGCCCGGTCCAGAGCAGCTTGCCACTCTGCAGGTCGAGCGCCTTCAGGGCGCCGTAGATCCCGAACTCTCCGCCCGAGGCGCCGACCAGGACCCGATCCTTGGCGACGAAGGGTGCCATCGGCGTGGTCTCTCCTTGACCCAGATCCGCGATCCTGGTCTTCCACACCTGCTCACCCGTCTCCGCGTTCACCGCCACCGTGTGCCCGTCGAGCAGGTTGTAGATCACCTTGCCGTCGGCGTAAAACGCACCCCGATTGATCACGTCGCAGCAGGAGATGCCGATGGCGTTCGGGCTCACGTCCGGGCGGTACTTCCACTTGAGCGGATAGCCCTCCTGGGTGAGGTCGAAGGCGTAGAGCACGTTGGGCCACGGCGTAACCACGTACATGGTGTTCTTGACCACCAGCGGTTGGCCCTCGTGACCCGCCAGGACCCCGGTGGAAAACGTCCAGACCGGCCGCAGTCTGGGGGCGTTAACCGGCGTGATCGCCGCGAGCTTGCTGTAGCGGGTCGAGGCGTAGTCCTTGGCGGGCATGGTCCACTCGCCGTCGGCCCCGGCTTGGGCGGAGACCGACCCCGCCAACAGTGCCGAGAGACACCCCAGCGTGGCGAGCAAACCCGCCGACCGGGGGGTGGCGGCGGTCGCGCAGCCCGGGGTTACGTTGTTTCGGACGAGGGTAGGCATGCGGTCTCCTTGCGGTCAGCGTCACCAGAGCGATCGCGAGCGGGCGCAGAAGAGCTGCGGCGGCAAACCGCAGAAGAGAAATACATCGGCGGGCCTGTGGGGTCTTGGATCTTTGTGCTCAGGGACCAGCGGGCGCTTGCTCACGTTCTCACCTCCAGACCAGACATACTGGCCGGAACCCGACTTGTCTAGTTGGGCACGTCAAACAGATTTGAGCCATGGACATTCTCTCATGAATCGGCCCCCTGGCGCCCTGCGCGCCCGGCTGCACGAGATCATCTTCGAGGCCGACACACCCGCTGGCCGCCTCTTCGATCTCCTGCTGCTCCTCGCCATCGTGAGCAGCGTCGTGGTGGTGCTGCTGGAAAGCGTGGCCTCGGTGCGGGCCCGGGCCGGCCCCACGCTCCGCGCGCTCGAGTGGGGATTCACCATCCTCTTTACCCTGGAGTACTTCCTCCGGCTCGCCTCCGTGGGCCGGCCGCTGCGATACGCCCGGAGCACGCTCGGCATTATCGATCTGGTCGCGATCCTGCCGAGCTATATCGGTCTGGTTTTCCCCGGCGGGCAGAGCCTTCTGGTCATCCGGCTGCTGCGGCTGCTGCGGGTCTTCCGGGTGCTCAAGCTGGCCGAGTATCTACGCGAGTCTCGCACCCTGTTGCAGGCGCTGCGGGCCAGCCGGCGTAAGGTCGCGGTCTTCCTGATCGCGGTCATGACCATCGTGGTGGTGGTGGGGACGATGATGTACGTGATCGAAGGCGAGCGGCACGGGTTCACCAGCATTCCCATCAGCATCTACTGGGCGGTGGTAACGGTGACGACGGTGGGGTACGGTGATCTGGCTCCGGCCACCACGCTCGGCCGCGTGCTCGCGGTGGTCCTCATGCTCACCGGGTACGGCATCATCGCGGTACCTACCGGGATCGTGACGGCCGAGCTCACCAGAGCGATGGCGCAACCGATTTCGACCCAGGCGTGTCCCGCCTGCGGCGCCGGAGGGCATGAGGCCGATGCGGAGTTTTGCCGGCGATGCGGGGCCAGGTTGTAGCGATGTCGAACGACGACGTCTACGCCGGCGGCCTACTGAAGCGGGCCCTCGATCCGGCCTCGCAGCCACCCGAGATCCAGGCCTTTCTAGGCGCGGAGATCGCCCTCCTGAACGAGGTGGTCAAGGAGGGGATGCGCGTGCTCGACGTCGGCTGCGGCACTGGTCGGCATCTGATCCTCCTCCGGGACCGGCTCCGGCTGGGGCTCGGCGTGGACTACGAGCGCAGCTACATCGCCGAGGCCGGGGCTCGCGCCGGTGCCCGCCAGCTCCACTTCATCGTGGGAGATGCGGCGGCGATTCCTGCTGCGGGCCCGTTCGACTTCGCGATGTGCCTCACCAACACCTGGGGAACCATGGGCGACAAGACCGGCGTCCTGGGTGAGATGCGGCGACTGGCTCCCAAGCCTCGCACTCGACTCCTGTCCGTCTTCTCGGAGTCCTCGGTACCGGCTCGGCAAGCATGGTATCACCGGTTGGGCCACGCCGTGGTGGAGGAGACCAACGAATATCTGGTGACCGATGGCGGCCTTCGGTCGGAGCATTTCTCTGAGGCACGTCTCCGTGGGCTCGTCGGCGATTGCGCCATTCGCCCGGTCGGCGGTATCGCGCACGCAGTCACATTCTGATCGGTCCCGGCCGCCGCAGCGTCACCGACTCTCCGACCTCCACCGCTTGAAACCGCTCCGCGGGCACTCCGCGTTCCACCAACGCCGTTGCCAGCTCGCGCACCGGCTCGTCAATCCCCTCCGGCGTCAACTGAAAGGTGCCGAAGTGCATCGCGATGCTCCGGCGGGCCCCGAGATCGAGGTGCGCCTGCACCGCCTCCGCCGGATTCATGTGGATGTCCTTCATGAACCAGCGCGGCTCGTAGGCACCGATGGGGACGAGTGCGAGATCGATGGGGGCCAGCCGGGCTGCGATCTTTCTGAAATGCGGGCCGTAGCCGGAATCTCCGGCATGGAGGATCCGTTGCCCGCCGATCTCGATGAGGAACCCGCCCCAGAGTGCTCGATTCCGATCGAATGGACCCCGGGCCGAGAAGTGCTGGGCCTGCGTGACCGTGACCGGCACCGGGGCGGTAGTCGCCTGCTCCCACCAATCGAGCTCCTCGACTTGACGGAAGCCCGCGGCCCGGAGCAGACCGTCGTTGCCGAGCGGGGTGACCACCGGGGGGTGGAAGCGCCGCTCCAGCCGCCGCAGGGTCGAGATATCGCAGTGGTCGTAGTGGTTGTGACTCAGGAGTACGAGCGAGATCGGTGGCAGGTCGTCGAATCGCACACCCGGAGCCCGGGCCCGGCGGGGTCCCGCGAAGGAGAGCGGGCTTGCCCGTTCGGAGTACACCGGATCGATCAGCAGGTTGGCGCCTTCGGCCTGGATGAGAAAGGACGCGTGACCGATGAAGGTGACCACCACTTCGTCTGGTCCCGGGGCGGGCGGCCGTCGCGGTTCGACCGGAAGGCTCGATGGCCACCGGTCAAATGGCGTGAACAGCAGCTGTGGCACCCGCCAGAATGGTTGTCCATTCGCGCCGTTGGGGTTAAGGAAGCGGCGGCCGTCGAAATGATCGATGCGAGGAGTCATGGCACTGAGAATAGGCGGTATGGCGGTGCGGCGGTACGGCGGTAGGTGTACGCTGGTGCAAGGCGCCGACGGAGTCATTCCGAGGGCAAAGCCTGAAGCAATCCCGCAGCCTACCACAAGGCATCGGTGATGGCGCGTCCAGCTAGTGCGCCGAAGCACTTTGGGCCGTATGATTCTCCCATGATCACCCTCGAACATGCGATAGTTGTCGCGCCATGAGCCCAACGCGGCGGATGCTGAGGTCGGTCGCGCACAACCTCCTCGACTCGCTCCTCAGCGGACCCTACTCGCTTCAGGACGGCGATATCCTGGTGCAGATGGACCGCTCTGGTCAGTCGGCTGGTGTGCCAGCAGTCACCCTGGACCTCCTGACTGGGAGGGTGAACCCGGAGGAGGCTCGAACGCCGGAGCTCGAGAAGCTCGCCGCGACCGCCACGGCGCGTCTGCAGGAGCTCCTGGCCGGCGTCGGGCTCCCGCCCACGTCGGTCATGGCCGGGGTTCTCAGCGCCGGGCCCCAGGCAGTCACCGTCACGCTGGAGGATGACCTCGGCCACCAGCACAGCTTCGTTCCCCTGACTCCTGGCGGAGGCCGATCCCAGCTGCCTCCGCAGGACCTCGGGCGCTGCCGGCCCGGGGCTCGAGGACGGAGACTCCGGTGACGAGGTTTCTCGGCTGGCTGGAGCAGTTCCTTCCCCGCCTCGGATAACCACTGCGACCATTGCCGACTTCCATGACCTTCGACTCCCGTCAGCAGGCCACCCTCGAGCGTGCCGCCGAGCTGGCCGTTTCCTATCTCGGATCGCTCGATGCCGCACCCGTCTGCTCCACGGCGCCGCTGGCCGAGCTGCGGCGACGATTCTCCCGCCCGCTGCCCGACGAGGGTGTCGACCCGGTGACCATCATCGAGGAGCTCGCGCGCGATGCGGCCGGGGGCCTCCTGGGCAGCGCGGGAGGCCGCTTCTACGGCTGGGTGATCGGCGCCGGCCTTCCCTCCGCACTCGCCGCCGACTGGCTCACCGCAACATGGGACCAGAACGCCGGGCTGTATGCTTGCGGCCCAGCCGCGGCCGTAGTCGAGGAAGTCTGCGGCGCCTGGCTCAAGGACGTGCTCGGCCTGCCGGCGTCCGCCTCCTTCGCGCTGGTCACCGGCTGCCAGATGGCCCACGTCACCTGCCTGGCCGCGGCACGGCACGCGGTACTCGCCCGCAGAGGGTGGGACGTCAATCGCGACGGGCTGGCCGGCGCCCCGAGCGTCCGCATTCTCACGTCGAGCGAAGTCCACGGCACCACGACCCGCGCGGCGAAGCTCTTGGGGTTAGGCACCTCGAACATCTCGCTGCTACCGAGCGACTCGGCCTCGCAGCTCTCGCCCGAGGTCCTGCGCGAGGCCCTCGCACGGGAGCCCGAGCGACCCACGATTGTGGTGCTCCAGGCGGGCGACGTAAACTGCGGCGCCTTCGATCCCTTCCCCGAGCTCATTGCACTGGCGGCTGACGCGGAGGCATGGGTGCACATCGATGGCGCCATGGGGCTCTGGTGCAACGCGGTACCGGAGCTCCGGCATCTGCTCGCGGGCGCCGAGAAAGCGGACTCCTGGGCCACCGACGGCCACAAGTGGCTCAACGTCCCCTACGATTGCGGGTATGCCATCGTTGCCCATCCGGAGCATCACCGCGCCGCTATGGAGCATCACGCGAGCTACCTGGTGCACGCCGATGATGTGCGCGACCAGCTCGACTGGAACCCGGATCACTCTCGCCGGGCGCGGGGCTTTGCCACCTACGCGGCCTTCAGGGAGCTGGGACGCGAGGGCCTGGCAGATCTCATCACCCGATGTTGCCGCCATGCCCACGACATCGTCACCCGCATCGGCGCCCTGCCGAACGCACGCGCCGTCTGCGTCCCCCAAATCAACCAGGGGCTGGTGCGGTTTCACGACGCTCGGCCCGGGGCGACCGAGGAGGACCACGACAAGCGGACCGACGAGGTGATGGCGGCGATCAACGCCACAGGAGAAGCGTTCTTCACCGGCACCACATGGAGGGGCAGGCGCTGCATGCGGGTGTCGGTCTCCAGCTGGCGCACCACGGTGGACGATGTAGACCGCGCCGTAGCGGCGGCCGAACAGGCACTCGAAGTCGAGTGGACCGTGCTCAAGCCGTGACCGACATTCTATACCATCTGAATGCGCGGGATGAAATCCTCTCGGTCAACGAGGAATGGCATTCCTTTGCCCGGGCGAATGAGGGGAAGCCACTCCTCTCGCCCGAGGTCCTGGGTCGCCCACTGTGGGATTTTATCGGTGACCTGGAGACCCAGCATATTTACCGTCTGCTGCATGGACGGGTACGCGCCCAGGCTGCGCCGGCTCAGCTCTGCTTACGCTGCGATGGGCCGAGCCGCCGCCGGCTCCTGGAGCTCAACATTTCGCTGGCGGAGGATCAGGGGCTGACCTACCGGGTACGGACGGTGCGGCTGAAAGACCGCGAACCGATTTCATTGCTGGATCCGCACCGGCCCCGCTCGGAAAGCTTCGTGACGATGTGCAGTTGGTGCAAACGCGTCGCCGTGCCATCGCGGGGATGGCTCGAGGTCGACGAGGCCGTCACCGCTCTGTCGCTGTTTTCCGAGCCGCGGCCCCCGCAGCTGACCCATGGGATCTGTGACGAGTGCAGTCAGAGCCTCCATCAGGCGCTCAGGGACGAACCCGTGAACGCCGTCCTGGGGCGGTTCTAGTCGGCCGGCCTGCAGATCACGGTGTGCCATTCATCCGGTCACCGATCACCCGCTGTCACCTCCTGATGAGTCAGGAATGAGCGTCAGTCCCAGCTTTCGAGCCTTTGTCCTGGAACAACTCGGGAGAGCTGCGCCGGGGATCCGCGCCCGCAGCATGTTCGGCGGCGTGGGCGTTTACGGGGCCGGCCATTTCTTTGCCCTGATCGATGACGACATTCTGTACTTCAAGGTGGATGACGTAACCCGTCCGCAGTTCGAGGCCAATGGCATGTCCCCGTTCCGCCCGTACGGAGAAGACGGCGAGATCATGCAGTACTACGAGGTGCCCGCAGACGTGCTGGAGGATCCGGATCGGCTGGGAATCTGGGTAGAGGCGGCCCTTGCCGTGGCACGACGGGCCAAAGGCGGTCGCTCACGTCGAGCCTGATTGAGCACGGCCATGCTAGAGGTGCTGGGGCTTCATGCCAGAGTATTGGGTGCGGCGACCCGTGTTGCCACTACGATGGTCGGGGGGTGGCAGTCTCTCAACCGAGGTGATGCGTGATCTTCGACATCAAGACGTTCACCCTGATTCACACGCTGATCAGCCTGGTTGGGATCGCCTCCGGCTTGGCTGTCATGGGGGGACTCATGGCCGGGAAGCGACTCGATGGGTGGGTCGGCCTCTTTCTGGTTACCACCGCCCTGACCAGTATCACCGGGTTCGGCTTCCCCTTCGCCGGGCTGATCGCATCCCACTATGTCGGGGTCATCTCGCTCCTCGTCCTGCCGCCGGTGATCTACGCCCGCTACCGGAAGCATCTGCTTGGCTCCTGGCGGGGGGTCTTCGTGGTGGGAACTGCGCTGACGCTTTACCTGAACTTCTTCGTCCTGGTGGTGCAGCTGTTTCAGAAGGTGCCGGCCCTGCTCGTATCGGCGCCGACCCAGAAGGAGCCGCCGTTCGTGGTGACCCAGCTCCTGGTGCTGACCATGTTCGCGGTTCTGAGCGTCGCGGCCTATAAGAAATTCCCGCCTCAGGCGCTCAAGCCATTTCAATAACCCGCGCGATGGGAGGCTCTGACCCTGAGGGTCGATTCGGGCTCAAGTAGCTGAGCACCGACGGGTAAGAGCGGTGGAGGAAGCCGCGGCGGTAACCTTAACGATAGTGAGCGTGACGATGCCTCCCCAGACCCTGCTCGGTGTTCTCACCGCCGTGAATCTCGGGCTCGCCGCTTATCAGTCGGTTCAGCAGCCTGCGAGTCCGCCAGGCATGATCCGGGGAACCGGGCTCGAGATCGTTGACGGTCGAGGGAAGGTGCGGGCAAGCATCACCATACTGCCCGAGGATCCCAAGGTCACCTGGAAGGGAAAGCCTTACCAGGAAACCGTCTTACTGCGACTGATCACGGCGGAGGGACGGCCGAATGTGAAGCTGGGAGCCGGTACGACGGGATCGGGCCTCCTCATCGGCGGCGAGTCCGACCCGACCTACGTCCAGGTGCTGGCGGAGGAGCGGGAGACGTTGGTGAGACTGAAGAACCTGGATGGTCGGGAGCGGGTGATACGGCCGTAGGCGGGGCGGCGCCTACACCTCCGCCGGCAGCGGAATCTGATCCTTGTGCTTCGCCAGCCACTGATCGAAGGTCTGCAGCTCGGGATTCAAAGACCGGGTGAAGGCGATGTCCCGGGCACCGACGAAGTACTCGTTGAAGTCGCGCTTGAACTGGAACATGTTGCCCAGATCGTCGGCGCCGGGGAAGCCGAAGCCGCGGTACACCTCGGGCGGCACGTTGGTGTACTTGACCTCCTGCCCCAGCGCCCCGGTAAGGCCGCGCGCCATCTCGGCACCGGTGAGGTGCTCGCCCGCGATCGCCACCGTCTGGTTGATGAATTCCCGTCCCCGCTTGAAGATGCCGAAGGCGGATTTGCCGATGTCCTCCGCGGCAATGCCGGGCAGCTTCTTGTCGTCCATCGGGTAGATAATCGCCAGGCTCCCGTCCGGCCCCCGCTGGGGACCGGCCCCGAAATAGATCAGATTGTCCCAGTAGAACGCGGTCAGCAGAAACGTGGTCGGGACGCCAAAGTCGCGGAAGATCTGGTCGGCTTCACCCTTGGCATCGAAGTGCGGCACCTTGTACTTGCCCATCAGCGTCGGCATCCGGTTGTCTGACAGCGGCACCCACTTCCGGGTGTCCTCGAGGGTGGACCAGATCACATGCTGCACGCCGGCGGTCTTCGTGGCCTGCGCCATGTTCCGGGCCTGGGCCAGCTCCTTCTCGGGGGAGAAGTGCTCCCAGAAGTTGGTGAGCGTGAAGGCACCGTAGGCGCCCGCGAACGCCCGGGCCAGGGTCTCCGGCTTATCGAGGTCCGCGCCGACGACCTCGGCTCCGGCCGCCCGGAGCGCCTTCGCCTTCTCCGAGTTGGGATCCCTGGTGATGGCGCGTGCGGCATACGAGCCGCTCTTGTCGGCCAGGATGGCCCGGACCAGTCCCCCGCCCTGCGCACCGGTCGCCCCGACGACCGCGATGATCTTTTTCTCAGCCATGACAAGCTCCGTTTAAGTAAGTGAGTGCCTGAGGTCGAAGGTAGCCATCGAAGGCGGCTCGACTCTCCGAAAACCCTCAGCACCGAGGACACGGAACGCTCCGGCTACAGCTCGAGTCCAGTCCGGCAGAACGACGAACCCTTCGGTGCCGCGCATCGTGGGATAATACGCGGTCTGCCGGAAGGACGGTACGGTGGCGGACCGGCGCGCAAAGGATCGCTCCTGCAGCCTCAGAAGATGACTTGGGCCTGGACGAGTCCGAGGCTCCTGCGCACGCCTGGCTCGCCAACCTTGCGGGAGAGGTATTCGAGGGTCAGCCGGGTGCTCCGGCCCCAGGGATACAGATTGACGCCCGCGGTCCAGGCGCGGTTCTTCAGCGTGCCGGCCGGTGCCACGCCGGGGCGATCGAACCACTCGTACTTGAAGACCGGCTGGAGCCAGGGACGCACGGGGGTGGCGGCGAGCGCATACCAGCCCTTGTCGTCCGCCGTGCCGGCGAGGTCCCGATGCTGGCCGATGTACTCCCCCCGGAGGACGATCCAGGGCGACTCGACGCTGACATCCACGCCGTACCGGGTGCTGTCGGCGAAGTAGCGGGCGGCGTTGGCACCCAGGACCAGAGACGGGATCGGCCGGTAGGTCACCCGCGCGACGCCGAGGGCGGACGAGTCGGTGTTGGCGGTGACGTTCTGGCCTTCGCCGTTGAAGATGCCGGCCGAGATCGTGGCCCGTGAGCCGAGGGCGTAGTCGGCCATCAGGCCGATGTCGCGCTTGGGGGCGAGCGAGTCCACCACCGTCGCGCGGTCGGCGGTCTCGATCAGCGTCAGCGAGGTGACGTACTCCCACGTGAACGGGGTCTTGAACTGACCGAGCTGAACCCCCAGCGCCTTGTGCGTCCAACGGAGATAACCATCCGCCAGTGAGACACTGGCCCTCCCGGTGCCGACGTTGCCGGTGCGGAATTCGCCCTGGACTCTCCAGGTGACGTTGCCGGCTAGGCCCCCGGCCGCGGTCAGGCGGGCGCGGTTGATGGTTCCGATCAGTCCTGCGTTTTCCTGGTAGGTCTCGCGTCCCTGGATGTACCCGCTGAGCGTGACCGACGGCGCGGGCGACGGCGTTTGCGCGGAGAGGGGCGGAAGGAGAATCAGAGCCGGAGAGAGAACGAGTACGAATCGGGCGAGCATGGACCGCCTTTCGTCGGAGTGCCGGCCCGAACGTACCTCTGCCCGGTTCGTTAGGCAACGGCGTGCCTATCGAAGGCGGGAAGGCCCGCGCTACCGCCCTCCCGCCCCGCCACCCCGGCATCATCATTGCCTCCAATCTCCCGCAATGCCCCAACGACGCCACTCCGCCCCCCATGGTAAGGCAGGCCCCCCGACCGACTTGCAGAATGCGGTCGGGACGGCGGTCCCGGTCACACCCCATCGCCTCCTCCCCCTCGGCAGCGTCACGGTCGCCACCGCGCTCTACGCCGCGCTCTACCTGGTGTGGGAGCGAAGCGGCTGGGGCAGCGAGACCGTCCGGGCCCTCATCGGCAACGTGGCGTTCATGCCGATCAACCTGGGGGTCCTGACTCTTTTCTTCCTCGCCTCCAAGCGGGAAATCCTGGATCCGGGGGTGCGCCAGGCACTCCGGCTCCTGGCACTCGGCGGAGCGATGGTGTTTACCGGCAACGCCATCTCGACCGGATATGTGCTGACGCTCCATGACAGCCCGCCGGTATCCTGGGCCGATCTGTTCTACCTGAGCGACTCGCTGATCACGCTCACCGCGCTCCTCTCGTTCCCGCTGGCCCGCCGCACCCGGCTGGAGCGGTGGAAGTTTTTGCTCGACGGCGCGATGGTGCTGGTGGGGGGCGGGGTCGCGATCTGGTACTTCTCGGTCCGCCCGACGGCCGCCTCGCAGGAGAGCAGCCTGGTTGTCACCCTGCTGGCGTTCGCCTATCCGCTGGCGAGCATGCTGATTCTGCTCGGCGTCACCACGGTGCTGCTGCGCCGGCCGGTCGATGGCAACCGGTTGGCCTTCGGTCTCCTGGTGACGGGGGTATCGGTCGGCGTGGTCGCAGACCTCACCTTCAACGTGGTCCAGCTCGCGGCGGGCACCCGGAGCGCGAGCTGGGCCGACGCCGTCTTCCTGCTCTGCTACGTGATGCTCATCGGAAGCGCCGAGCTCTACTGGCGCCGGCCGGTCGCCGGGCGGGAGACCTCCGCGGCGCCCCTCACCCGGTTCCAGGCGATCAGTCCACTACCCTATCTGGCGGTCGGGACCACGTACGCCCTGCTGCTCTTCGTGGCGCTCCGCCCGTGGGCCGATCCGATCAGCGGCCTTGCCATCGGGGCC
Source organism: uncultured Gemmatimonadales bacterium (assembly GCA_963742755.1). Classification (GTDB taxonomy): domain Bacteria; phylum Gemmatimonadota; class Gemmatimonadetes; order Gemmatimonadales; family GWC2-71-9; genus CAVVWJ01. The sequence goes on along the minus strand of CAVUMU010000003.1, from coordinate 20,980 downwards.
CTGCTGGTGACCGGCCTGGTGGTACTGCGGCAGCTTCTGGCCGTGGGGGAGAACGTCCGGCTCCTCGACGAGCACGCGGCACGGCAGAACGAGGCCCGTTTCCGCTCGCTGGTACAACACTCGTCCGACGTCATCATCGTCACCCGCGCGGACGGGACGGTCCGGTTCGTGAGCCCTTCTGTCACCCGGGTGTTCGGCTACGATCCGTCGGGGATGCTGCGCCGCACCGTGTCCGAGCTGCTCCATCCCGATGACCGGGAGCGCGCGGCCGCCTTCTTTTCCACCGCGGCGCAGACGCCGGGCGTCACCGGCCCGGTCGAGTGGCGCTTCAGCCAGCCGGACGGCACCTGGCTGCACGCCGAGATTCTGGCGACCAACCTGCTGCACGACACCACCGTGAAGGGCGTGGTGCTGAACACCCGCGACGTGAGCGAGCGGCGGCGGCTGGAGGAGCAGCTGACCCACCAGGCGTTCCACGATCCGCTCACCGGGCTGGCCAACCGGGCCCTGTTCCGGGACCGGGTGAGCCACGCGTTGGCGCTGGCGCAGCGGCGCGGGAGTCCGGTGACGGTCATCTTCCTCGACCTCGATGACTTCAAGAAAGTGAACGACAGCCTGGGCCACGGCGAGGGCGACCGGCTCCTCATCGCGGTGGCGGAGCGGTTCCTGGCCTGCGCCCGGAGCGCGGACACGGTGGCCCGGCTGGGCGGCGACGAGTTCGCCATCCTGATCGAAGGGGCCGACGGACGGGACGGGCTCCCTGACCGGCTGGCCGCCGCCATGTCCCACCCCTTCTCGCTCAGCGGCAACCAGGTGCGGGCCACGGCGAGCATCGGCGTGGCCTCCGCCTCCCCCGATGACCGGGCGGACGACCTGCTTCGGAACGCGGACATGGCGATGTACGCCGCCAAGCGGCACGGCAAGGGTCGGGCGGAGACCTACGAGTCGCGCATGTATGCCGACATCCGCGAGCGGCTCGACCTCGAGATCGCGCTCCGGACCGCGATCGAGGGCCAGCAGCTGATACTCGCCTATCAGCCGATCGTCGACCTCCAGACCGGCGGGGTATACGGATTGGAGGCGCTGGTCCGGTGGGAGCACCCGCGGTTCGGCCGGCTGACGCCTCAGCAGTTTATCCCGCTCGCCGAGGAAACCGGCCTCATCGTGCAGCTCGGATCGTGGGTGCTGGGCGAGGCCTGCCGGCAGCTTCAGGTCTGGCGGGCGGCACACCCGCGGCTCCCACTGACCATCGCAGTCAATATCTCGGGCCGGCAGCTCCTGGGCTCGGGGCTGGCGGACACGCTCCGCCAGACGCTCACCTCGTCCGGGGCCGAAGCATCGTCGGTGGTGCTCGAGATCACCGAAAGCGTGCTGATGCAGGAGACCGATGCGGTGCTGGAGCGGCTGCAGCAGCTCAAGGGGCTCGGCGTGCGGCTCGCCATCGACGACTTCGGGACCGGATACTCGTCGCTGAGCTACCTGCAGCGCTTCCCGATCGACATCCTCAAGATCGCGAAGCCGTTCGTGGATGAAGTGGGCCAGGGGACGGACCGCTCGGCGCTGGCGCGCGCCATCGTCGGACTGGGCGACACGCTCAAGCTCCAGACCATCGCCGAGGGAATCGAACGGGCGGAGCAGCGCACGGCGCTGATCGAGCTCGGCTGTACCCTGGGACAGGGATATCACTTCTGGCCGGCGCTCCCGGCGGCAAAGATCGAGGAGCTGCTCGGGTCCCACCCGCTCTCCCGGCTGCGGCTGGTTGAGGGGAGCGCTTGAGCGGCGTACGGCGGGCGATAAGGGCGGACGATTCTTCTAATCAATTACATCCGCAACACCCCTACGCTTCGTCTACCGCCGCAGGATCTGCCGCCCACTTAACCTCCTGCCGGAGACGAAGCGGGTAGCCGAGGCCTCCTGGCAAGGGCCTCATGCACTGCGGTAACCAGCGCCTCGGGCGTAAACGGCTTCTGAATGAACGGAGTCCTTGCCGGATCCAATCCTCGCCGCTCCAGCTCGGCGCCCGGGTATCCGGAGACGAGCAGGACCGGCACCTCTGGATGAGCGACCCGCAGATGGTCTGTCAGCTCCCGGCCATTGACACCGGGCATCACGACATCGCTGACAATCAGGTCGACTTGGTCCGAATGGGAGGCCACGAAGTGGATGGCCGCCTGACCGGTCATGGCCTCGTAAACTGTATAACCCGCTCCCTGCAACGCCCGCCGGGTAATGGAGCGCACCTGGGGATCGTCTTCCACTACCAGAATCTGCTCCCCCGTCCCTCGTGCCCTGGCCGGCACCACTGCCTCCGCAGCCGGCTCCTCGATGGCAGCCGGCAGATAGATTGCGACTACCGTTCCCCCACCTGGCGTACTCGTGACCTCGGAAAATCCCCCGCTCTGCCTCACTATCCCGTACACCATGGAGAGGCCGAGGCCGGTGCCTTGCCCCGGCGCCTTAGTGGTGAAGAACGGCTCGAACACGCGGGCGGCTACCTCGGGGGTCATCCCCACCCCGTCGTCCCGCACGCTGAGTCGAACAAAAGGTCCCGGCTGGAGCTCCTCGCTGTAGTCCTGGGGGTGCTGATCCGGGTCAAAGTCCGCCAGTCCGGTATCAATGCTGATGAGGCCATCCGTCCCGGTGGCGTCGCGGGCGTTGGCGACGAGATTGATCACGACTTGCTCCAGCTGACCTCGGTCGGCGCGGACCCACGCTTCACCCCGTGCAGGACCTACGGTGAGTTGCCGGTCCGATCCGATGAGCCGGGTCAGCGCCGGCGCCAGACCGGTCACGATCGCGTTCAGGTTCAGCGCTGCGACCTCAAATACCTGCTGGCGGCTGTAGGCAAGCAGCTGCCGGGTCACCTCGGCAGCCCGCTTCGCCGCTTTGACCATTTCCTCCACTTCACCCCGCTGGGGGTGGCCGGACTCCAGGCCCTGGAGGGCGAACTCCCCGCAACCCATCACGATGGTCATCATATTGTTGACTTCGTGGGCTACCCCGCCGGCGAGCTGGCCCGCCGCCTGGAGCCGCTGCGCCTGCTGCAGGCGCTCATCAGCCATCACCTTGTCGTGGATGTCGGTGGTGCTGCCGAACCACTTGAGTATGCGTCCGCTACCGTTCCGATACGGAAGCGCAGTGGTGAGCATCCACCGGTAGGTTCCATCATGGCAGAAAAGCCGATGCTGAATCTGGTACTTCTCCGCTCCAGTTCTGATCGTCTCGGTCCACGACTCGAGCGTTTTGATCCGGTCCGCCGGGTGGAGCAGCCGGTGCCAGCCGTCCAGGAGCAGTCGATCCCGGTCCAGGCCGGTGAAATCGAACCATCGACTGTTGAAATAGTCGACCGCGCCACCGGCGTCGGCGGTCCAGATGAGTTGGGGAACTAAATCCGCCAGAAACCGGTAATGGCGCGCCGCCTCGGTCAGCCGCCGGTTGGCCTCGATGGCCTCGCCATGGAGAAAGACTTCGGCAGCGAACGTGCCCGGACCGGCAATCAACTGGTCCTGGCGCAGGTCCTCCTCCAGCATCTGGCGCTTGAACCGGATGAACTCGGATACGTCCTCGACCCAGTGGATGATGTGGAGGATCTCCCCCCGTTCATCGAGCACCGGGCTGTTCAGCGGACTCCAGTACCGCTCCTCGTATCCTCCGCCCTCAGCCTCGGGCCGCCGGATGTCGTACTTCTGTAGCGGCATCCGATCGGGCCGCTTGCTGGCGAGCACCCGGTTCAGTGAAGCCCGCAGGTTCCGGACTCCGTCCGCCTTCGGATCCTCCGGGTTGTCGGGAAAGATATCGAAGAGCCCCCGACCAACGATCTCCTCCCGCCTGGTGTTGGTGGCGGTGAGATAGCACTGGTTGACACCAACGATGGTGAGCTCCGGACTCAGCAGGAGGTAATTGCCCGGGGTCGCATCGAAGATCGCCTGGTAATCCTGCACTTGTGGATGGTGCGGCATAGCTGATCCCACTCCAGGGTCACTGGACCGGGCCGAATGCTTGAGGATGGGGGACGGATTCCTAGATTAACGTCCCATGGAGCGGGAGGCAACGCCGGGGACGTGGGCCACCGGATTGAGCCCTCCCGGAACCCCCTTTAGTGCTGAGTAGGTGCTCGTCGAGGATGCGTCGACAGCCGCCGTTCAGGCTCCCGCCCCCTCGCTTCGCTCGCTTGGAGCAGACTTTCCACCCTGGACCACTCGGCGGAGCGCGATGGTCAGCGGAATTGCCAGCAGAGCCCCGGGAGCTCCGAGCAGATAACTCCAGACCAGCAACGAGAGCAGGCCCAGGAGCGGCGGGACATCCAGGCCGCTCTGCATGAACCGCGGCTTGATCAGGTTGTCCACGACGAAGTTGAGCACCAGGTAGCCGGCCAGCACTACCAGGGCGCGCTGCCAGCCAAGCCCGAGCAGCGTCAGGGCGACCGGGGGCACCACCGACAGGATGATGCCGATGTTGGGCACGAAGTTCATGACGAACGCGAGCACGGCCCACACCAGGGCCAGGTCGGTTCCCACCGCGCGAAGGAGGATGTAGGCCAGGACGGAGAAGCCGAGGCCGGTGGCGGCCGTGATCAGGAGGTACTGGCGTACTTCGCGCGCCACGCCCGCCACCTTACCGCCCGGCTCGAAAATCTTGTCGCGCGATCCCCGCTCCACGAGGATGAAGGCCACGATCAGCACCAGGAGCAGAGTCTGGCCGAGCACCTTGCCCACCTGGGAGAGGAACCCCGCGGCCAGGCCCAGCAGACGGCCCGGGTTCACCAGATCCAGGGACAGCACTCTCTCGGGCTCGATCCCCCGAGTGATCATCCAGTGCTTGAGCCCCTGCTGCAGCGCCTCGGCCTTGTCCTGATAGCGCGGGAGCGTCTGGACCAACCGGGTGCCTGCCACGCCAAGGAATCCGATCAGCGCCAGCACCACTACCACCAGGAGCAGGGTAGTCAGCGCGACGGCCAGGCCCTTCGACACGCCCCGGCGGCGCAGCCCATCGAACGTCGGCAGGACCGCCACCGCCAGCAGCACAGCAAGGAGGATACTGTTGAGCACGGGGGCGGCGGTGCGGATGCCGGCTGCGATGATGACGAAGGCGGCGGTCCCGATCAGGGGGCGATACCATCGGTCGGACTGATTGAAGAGGCCGGAGACGTAGGTCATGGATTCAAGGTAGGTGGTACGGTGGTACGGCGGTACGGCGGTAGGGCGGTAAGGCGGACGGGCGGACGGGCGGACGGGCGGCCTTTGCCCGGCCGATCCCTCGATACGCTCGGGATGACTCGCTTGCCCGCCTGTCCGCCCGCCCGCCCGCCCGTCCCTGTTCAGCTTTAACGTCCGGATTCCGAAACTAGCAGAGTCCCCCTGACCTCCTCGAATCGCGTGCGGGCACCCACATGTCGAAGCGGGCCATAAGCGCAAAGCAGCGAGCCTGGCTGTTGGAGGAGCTGAGCCTCTGGCGGCGAGACGCTCTCGTCTCCGACCAGCAGGCCCAGCGCATCGCGGACCTCTACGAGGGTGCCGGAGAGCTGGCCGAGCGGGGGCGGTCGCGAGCCGTCTCCGTCCTGATGGCCGCGGCGGCAATGCTGGTGGGCCTCGCGGCTCTGCTCCTGGTCGGCTACAACTGGGACGCCCTCTCCCGTGACATCAAGCTGGTGATGGTGCTGGGTACCATCGCCATCACCCACGCCTACGCCTTCAGGCTGCGATATAAGCGGAACGCCCCCGGCCGCTCGGAGACCGTCTTCTTTCTGGCCTGCCTCTTCTATGGCGCGGGCATCTGGCTGGTGGCCCAGGTCTTCCACATCAACGCGCACTATCCCGATGGCGTCTGGTGGTGGGCGGTAGGAGTCCTGCCCTTCGCCCTCTGTCTCGAGACCCGGCTGCTGCACGCCCTGCTGGTTGGTCTCCTGGCCCTCTGGGCCGGAATGGAGGTCCTCAACTTCGGGCACCTGGGGGGCTGGCTGTTCGGACGCTGGGACTTCATCCCGAACGGCGCATACAGCCTGCCGCTTCTGGCGTTGCCGGGAATCCTGTGGGCCTACCGGAAGCAGTCGTTCAAGACGCTGGGCATGTACGTGCCGCTCCTGGCCTGGTGGACGGTCCTGCAGGTCTTCGCCTGGAAGGTGGGATCGAACCCGATCTACTTCGTGGGCAGCGTCGGCGCGCTGCTGCTGGTCGTCGCCGAGGCCCATGCGGTGGGGAGTCGCTTCGCGGTTCCGTATCGGCATTACGGCAGCCTCCTGGTCGGGGGCGCTCTGGTGCCGCTCAGCTTCTACGATCTCAATAAGCATCTGGTGGGGGATTCGCTCGGCCTGATCGCTCCCCCGGCTCTGCTCGCGGCTCTGGCGCTGGCGGTTGTGCTGCTGACCAACGATCGGCGCACCATTCCCACTCGCCAACTGATCCCCATGGGGCTCGTCCTCCTGATGGCGCTGCTGCCGCTGGCGGCCAGCCTGAGCCGGAGCATGGGCGGTGATAAGCCGGCGGCGTTGATGTTGACGGTGCTGGTGAATGTCGCCATGGTGGCCGGCGCGTTCTGGCTGATGCAGGTCGGGCTGCGGGAGGACCGGGGCCGTCCCTTCGGGGCGGGCGTCCTGTACTTCCTCCTCTGGGCGGTGCTGCGCTACGTGGATCTCTTCGGCGACTTCGGCGGCATGCTCGGCGCGGCGCTGATGTTCTTCCTGTGCGGCGGGGCGCTCTACGCCGTCGGACGCTACTGGCAGGGCCGAAAGGAGGTCCGCTATGCGTGACGTTCTGGGGTGGCTCAAGGCCCGGGAGCAGAAGGTTCTGCTGATCACCGTGGCGGCCCAGCTCGTGATTTTGGTGGGGATGATCGCCTTGCGCGCCATTCCCCTCATCACCGGCCAGACCGTACTGGTCCGGGTGGTGCCGGTGGATCCCAGGGATCTCTTTCGGGGTGACTACGTCATCCTGAGCTACGACTTCAGCCGGGTCCCACGGGAAGGGATCGAAGGACTCCCGGAGAAGGAGCGCGGGAGCTGGTCGAAGTCAGAGGGCCGGACCGTCTACGTGCCACTGGTTCCGGATTCGACCGGGGTGCACATGCGGGCAGAGAAGGCCACAGTGGTGAAGCCTGCGACCGGCCTGTTTCTCAAGGGACACATGAAGCGTCACGGCTCGCTGGAGTTCGGGATCGAGGCGTATTACGTACAGGAGGGCACCGGGCTCCGATACGAGCAGGCGATCCGGGACCGGCACCTCACCGCCGAGCTGGCGGTGACATCGGGTGGCCAGGCGGCACTGAGGGGCCTGAGGATCGACTGAGCTCAGGCGGTCACGGGGTCGCATTTAGGCTGTACCCTGAGCCACGGCACCGGCGGGATTGGGATGACCCGACTTCGCCTCCAGACACTTCACGCTTGTCCCCACGCTGTTTGTCCGTGGGAAGGCAGTGGCACGGGCGGGGGATCCGGTGAACACAGCGGTGATTCTCGGGGGCTCTCCCACCGTCCAGGTCTGCTAGGCGGGCGGACGGGCGGACGGAAAGTAAGTACGGCACCTCATCCCGAGTGCAACGTGCCCTGAGCGGAGTCGAAGGGCTTCTCGGGTACCGCCGTACCGCCGTACCGCCCGTTCACCCTTGCAACTTTTCGCCCGCCGGGCCCGTCCAAGTTTGCGATCACTGACTCGCACTCCTGGAGACCTATGCCCGGCGTACTGTCCGCCCCGCTCGCCTTTGCCCTCGTTGCCGCCCCTCAAAATCCATCCCCCTCCCCGCGCGACTCGGCGCCCGCCGGCCGGCATGCCGCCGCGCCGACGATCACGGCCGCCCGGGTCCAGGGCGCCATCGCATTGGATGGCCGGCTCGATGAGGCCTCGTGGGCCGAGGCCCAGCCGGCGGGCGACTTTACCCAGACCGAGCCGGCGGAGGGCCGGCCTGCCACCGAGCGGACCGAGGTGCGGGTGCTGATCGGTGACGACGCGATCTATATAGGTGCAAGGCTCCACGACCGGGAGCCGAGCCGGATCAAGGCGGCGCTCGCCCGGCGGGATGAGGACGTCGAGGCCGACGAGTTCGATGTCTACCTGGACACCTTTCACGATCATCTGAGCGGCGTGCGCTTCCGGGTGACGCCCGGTGGCGCCACCCTGGACGGCATCCTCGGCTCCTCGGCCCAGGGGAGCGAGGAAGACCTCTCGTGGGACCCGATATGGGAGAGCGGGACCGGGGTGGACTCGCTCGGCTGGACCGCCGAGATCCGGATCCCGCTCTCGCAGCTCCGCTACAACTCCACGGCGGACGGCACCTGGGGGATTCAGTTCTATCGCAAGGTCCTCCGGAAGGGCGAGGAGGACTGGTTTGCCTTCGTGCCCAAGAGCGAGGTGGGAGGGGTGAGCCGGTACGGGCATCTCATCGGGCTGGGCCCCCTCCAGGCCCAGCGGCAGCTCGAGCTGGCGCCCTACCTGCTGGCGCGAGGGTCCTATGAGCCCAGTGCCGCGGGAGATCCCTTTCGGAGCGGCAGCGACTATCACGGCTCGGCCGGGCTCGACCTCAAGTACGGCCTCACCAGCGATCTGACGATCAATGCCACCGTGAATCCCGACTTCGGCCAGGTCGAGGTGGATCCGGCGGTGGTCAACCTCAGTGTGTTCGAGACCTTCTTTCCCGAGAAGCGTCCCTTCTTCGTGGAGGGGGCCGACGTGTTCCGCTTCGGCGGCATCCGCGCCTCGAACAGCTTCGGGGTCCCCGACATCTTCTTCAGCCGCCGGATCGGCCGGGAGCCGCAACGGAACCTGGCGGGCGACGGCGTGAACTTCCTCGACGCCCCCACCGAGACATCCATCCGCGCCGCGGCCAAGCTCAGCGGCCGCACCCGGACCGGCTGGTCCATCGGCCTGCTCGATGCAGTGACCGCCGGCGAGGACGCCCGGTACCTGGATGCGCTGGGCGCCCGGGTGAGCGCACCGGTCGAGCCGCTGACCAATTATTTCGTGGGGCGGGTGCGGAAGGACCTGCGCGGCGGCAACACCACGGTGGGGATCATCGCCACCGCGGTAACCGGGACCAGGAGAGCCCCGAGCTCAGGTCCCTCCTCAGGGGCAGCGCGTACAGCGTCGGGGCCGACTTCACCAACTCATGGGCCGACCGGGTGTGGTCGCTGGACGGATCGCTGGGATTCAGCACCGTGCGCGGGACACCCGAGGCAATCGAACGCACCCAGCGCTCGAGCGCGCGCTACTACCAGCGCCCGGACGCCACCAGCTTCCGGCTCGATCCCACCCGCACCTCGCTGGGCGGCCACGCCTATCAGCTGGCCCTGCGCAAGAACAGCGGGAAGCACTGGCAGGGCGGGCTGGTGTATCAGGAGACCAGCCCCGGGATGGAGACCAACGACCTGGGCTTCCAGTCGGAGGCGTCGCAGCGGGGCATCTCGACCGCGCTGGAGTACAACGAGCGCCAGCCCGGCCGAGTCTTCCGCCGCTGGGGACTGTTTCCCTTCACCAACCACCAGTGGAACTTCGACGGGAACCTGGTCTACGGGTCCTACGGCCTCATCTTCTCGGGGCAGCTGCACAACTTCTGGGACTTCCAGCTCCGGGGCGACTACACCGGGGCTGCGTACGACGACCGCCTCACCCGGGGCGGGCCGCTGGCCCGGCAGCCCACGTCCCGGGACGTGCGGATGACGCTCAACTCCGATACCCGGAAAACCACCCGGCTCAACGCGAACCTGACCCAGGTGTGGACTGCGGCGGATGAGACGCGGACCGAGGCCGATCTGACGCTGAGTGTCCGTCCGTCGCCCGCGCTGCGGCTCAGCCTGGGACCGGCGCTGGTCCTGGGCCGGACACTGTCGCAGTACGTCGGGTCCATTCCGGACCCGGTCGCGGCGGCCACGTTCGGCGCCCGCCACATCTTCGCGACGCTGGAGCAACATGAGCTGTCGATGATTACCCGGGTGGACTGGACCTTCACTCCCCGGCTGAGCGCACAGCTCTTCCTCCAGCCGCTCATCTCGGCGGGCGACTTCACCGAGCTGAAGGAGTTTGTCCGGCCTCGCACCTACGACTTCGCGGTGTATGGCCGGGACAAAGGGACCACCACGGAAACCTCAGCCGGCACCGAAATCGATCCGGGCGACGGCGGTGCGACGTTCACGATACCGCAGCAGAACTTTACCATCCGCTCGCTCCGGGCCAACGCGGTGCTGCGCTGGGAGTGGCGGCCGGGCTCGACTCTCTTTGTGGTCTGGCAGCAGAACCGGCAGAACGACGAGGCGTTCGGGAACCTGCGGCTGGGCCGGGATGTGGACGCGCTGTTCTCCGGAGGTGCGTCGCGGAACGTGGTGGCGGTGAAGGCCAGCTACTGGCTGAGCTGGTGAGGGAAGGCGGTACGGCGGTATCGTGTCACCTGGGAACCCGCGACCACGCCTCGCCGTTCTCTATCCATCCCCTACCCGGTCGAGCGAATGAAAGTGCTGTCGGTCAACGTGGGTGTCCCCCGCGAAGTCGAGTGGCGGACCGAGGCGGTGGAGACCGCCATCTTCAAGGCGCCGGTGTCGGGGCCGGTCGCCGTCACCCGGCTGAATCTCGCGGGCGACCGCCAGGCCGACCTCTCAGTTCACGGAGGTCCGGACAAGGCGGTGTATGCCTATCCCGGTGAGCACTACTCATACTGGCGTGAGGAGCTCCCCGGGGCGGCATTGCCCTGGGGCGTATTCGGCGAAAACCTCACCGTGGAAGGGTTATCGGAAGCGGACTTGCGGGTAGGCGACCGACTCCGAATCGGAACTACCGAGCTGGTCGTCACCCAGCCGAGGCTGCCGTGCTATAAGCTCAACGTCCGCTTCCAGCGCCCGGACATGGTGAAGCGCTTTCTCCGGGGCGGCCGAACCGGATTCTATCTCGCGGTGCTGCAAGAAGGCCATCTCGCCGCCGGCGACTCGATCGAGCTGGTTCAGGCCGAGCCATCCGCCATCGGCGTGACCGAGATCGTCACCCTCTATACCAACAAGGACCACGCCGGCGGCCTGCTGGAGCGCGCCCTGGCGACGCCGGCGCTGCCGCATTCCTGGCACGATTACTTCCAGGATCGACTGGCAAACACCAATCGAGAACACTAAGCTGCTCCCCCATTCCCGCAGGTCGAACCAGGAGATCGCATGCCGTCCAGGCGTTCGCTGCGCTCGGCTGCCTTTGTGATGATGATCGCGAGCGCCCTCGTCGGGCGGACCGCTCAGGCGCAGGATTCAGCGGCGACCGCTCTGCCCCCTCAGCCACGCTGGACGCTGAGCGGTTTACTCGAGGTGCTGCACGCCGGTGCGGATTCATGGGGGGTTGGGCCCGCACTCGGGATTCGCCGCGACTTTGGACCGAGGTGGGGTGCCGAGTTCAGGGCGGCCCTGCCCGCATTCAACGGGAGCGGCGGCGCCGCCCTCGATCTCGCCGCGACCTACACGCTGATCAAGGGAGCCACCGAGCTCGGCGCCTCGCTCGGTGCCACCGGTTTTCTGGTGGGCGATCAGTCGGAGCTGACCGGTGGCGGCGTGGGACTTTATGTCGCGGCGCACGCCACCGGCTGGCTCACTCGCGACTTCGGGCTCACCGGCGGGGCCAACCTTCGGACCGCAGTCGGCACCTTCCCCGGGGGCTTTGCCGGTGTGGCGTTGCGTCTCTGACTGATAGCACCCAGTGGTCGACCTCATACGAGAACCGCCACCGATGTCTGGTGGCGGTCAGGTTTTCGACTTGGTGCGGAGCGGTTCCTTCCCCGCTTCCCCACCACGTTGATCAGCTATGACCCCTCGAACCGGAACAGAAAGGCGGTAACCAGAGGGCCGCCCGCGTCCGGCCAGGGACAGGAGGCGTTGACGACGCTCACGGTGACGACGAGGATGTCCCCCACCACAGAAGCGCCGTTGGTTGCCACCGCGTCCTGGAAGGAGCAGTCCGGAACGAGCGCCGCGAGGGTGGACAGGTCGGGGTCCTGGTCCAGGGTGATCGCGCCGCCGGCTGCAACCGTGCCGGTGAACGTCGCCGAAGCACTACCCTGGGGGTCGGTGATGCCGACGAAGATGTCAGATTCGTCCTGATTGATCGTCGCCGTCGCCGGGGACGGTCCGAGGTTCTGCTCACCGGCGTCGCTGGACAGCGTGAGGGTGAAGGCGCCCTGGTAGACGCCGGCCACGGAGGGTATCGAGGGGCCGGGCGGGTCGCCTCCGCAGCCGGTAGCCATCCATGCCGCACCCGCGAGCAGTGAAAGCATTCTCATGGAAACCCCCCGCTGTCGTTCACCCCGAGCGTCCGATTGAGTAGCGATAAGGTAGCCGGGGGACCGAGGGGCGCCAGAAGGAACCTGAGCCGCCGCCACGCGAAGTGGAGCTGCAGGCGTTGTGGCGCTATCTCAGATCGGTGCGGCGTCGGCTGCGCCTGACCCAGATCCACAGAAATGTGCGCATTTGCGACAGCAAAAGGCGGGAAACACGTCGCATTTGGGGCGGTAAGGCGGTAAGACCATGAGATACGAGAACCGCCACCGGATTCCGATGGCGGTTCAGGTTTTCGACTTACTGCGGAACGCCGCTCGCATCAGGCGGCCGGCTTGATCTCGCCGCCTGCCGGCGGCGCATCGGGTGAGGCGGCTTAGCATTCCCGCCCTCACCGGTCCCGACACGTGTTACTCGCGCTCTTCCAGGCCGCGAGCGACTCCGGGTCGCTCGGCAAAGCGGTAGCGGTTGAGCCCGTCCATCAGCCGGACGATCTGGGTCAGCTCTTCCCCCAGCGCGTCGAGCTCCGCGCTCGCGCCAACGTGGGCCCGCCGGCCGTCGGTCCCCTGCCCTACCGCCTGGTCAAACTGGTCCAGGGATTGGGACAGGCTTTCGAGCACCGAATCGAGGAGTCCATGCTTGATCAGGATCTCCTTCTGATTCTGCGCCTCGGCCGACATCCCCTGGGCAGCGGTCCGGAAGGCGAGGTAGGGAACGCCTTCCCGGCTGAGCCGGAACTTCTGGGCGATGTCGGGGATCTCCGCGGCGGCCGATTCCGCCACGCGCGCGAGGTGCACCAGCTGGGTGCGGCGCATCTTCCGCCTGAGCGCGCGTTTCTGGGCGGTGGCCGAGCGGACGGCGTTGATTCCGTCCCGCTGGCGCGCGGCGAGCGCATCTGCCTCGGCAAGGCTCTTCTCCAGCCGCGCGAGCGCCGCGGAGTAGCCGGGGCTCGGGTCCGGATGGGCCCGGCTGAAGTTGAGCACCCGGTTACCCATTTCGATCGTCCGACGAATCGTCGCTTTCATAAAGCACACTCCCTGCTGAGCCGGGCGGCCACCGGTCCGCCGGCGATCGAAAGTTGAGTTCACCTCGAGTGTCCCGGTGCGATCTCGGGCGCAAAAGGGTTTTGCATCAGGCGTGCCAACTTTTTTGGTCGCACATGAAAAAGCGGAACCCTTGGGCTGGATAATTCGCGGAAAGCGGTCCAACAACGGATGCAACGTTCCGTAGGCAAGAGAATGCGCGCGGTGGGCGGGTGCGCGCGCCGGGTGCAGGCAGGGATGCGGCCGGTGGATGGCGTAATACATGATGAATGAGACGAGCCTGCTTCGCCGCAGGGCGGAACCGGCTGAGTGCGGGCCCGGCTTCATGAGGTTTCTGACTTAACGGGAAGGTGTGAGGGAGGATGCGGAGAGTGCGCGGTTGACGGACGGCCCGGCGCGGGAGGCGGCGGCGGCGGCGCGGGATGAAGCGTTTCCTGAAAGCGAGGGAGCGGAGACCGAGCGTGAGAATGCGCGCGCTCCGCGGAGTGAGGCGCGCGGTGAACCCGAGGCAGCGCCGGCTCGGCGGCTGGACGCAGACACGCAACCATTGTCGAGCCGGATGTGTCTCAGGGTTGGCCCCGTGTCTTCCAACCGCCACACCAGGAACCGTGTATGCTGATCCCGCACCTGTTCTTCGCGGCCGTTGCCGCGCTGGCGCTGGCCCCGCGCACCGCGCCGGCGCAGCAGGGCACCCCCGATCTCACCGGGCTCTGGGCCGCCAAGGTGCGGTTCGGGCCCGACATCCGGGGTCCGCTGATCCTGCTCCGGGAAGGCAACCGCTGGCGGGCGGACATCGCTGGCTTCTCGGTACCCGCCCTCGCCGACGAGGCCGGCGGTGTCGTTCGAGCTGCCGGACGGGAAAGGACGGTTTCGGGGACGCCGGGACCGGGCCGGCATCACCGGCCAGTGGATCGGGCAACCAACAGCGAACAGCGGTCTGGCCTACGCCACCCCGGTGACGCTGGCACCCGATGGCCGGGACCGCTGGCGCGGAACGGTGATCCCGCTGGATGACGAGTTCACCTGGTACCTGCCGGTTGCCCGCCGGGGGGACAATACCTACTCCGCCTATCTCCGGAATCCCGAACGCAATCAGGGCTGGTTCATTCCGGTGTCGCGGATGGAGCTGCAAGGCGATCGGGTGATCCTGCTGGGCCGCCGGGGCAGCGGCGCCGAGCGGGCGCTGGCGGAGGGGCGGTACGAGGAGGAGATGATCCGGATTCCGCTCCGGGGCGCGAGCCTCGACTTCGTCCGGGTGGACCACGACTCGTCGAGCGGATTCTATCCCCGAGGCCGGACCGGCGGGCGGTACCGCTATACCCCGCCGCTGAAGCTGGACGACGGCTGGCCGGTGGCGACGCTGGAGGAGGTAGGGCTTTCGCGCGCGGGAATCGAGCGCTTCGTGCAGGCGCTCATCGAGGAGCCGATGGATTCGCTGGGATCGCCCCAGATTCACGGGCTCCTGGTCGCCCGGCACGGGAAGCTGGTGCTGGAGGAGTATTTCCACGGTTATCACCGGGACCAGCCGCACGACACCCGCTCGGCGGCCAAGAGCTGGGTGGCGGTGCTGCTGGGCGCGGCGATGCATTCCGGCGTGCCGATCCGGCTCGACACCCCCGTGTACGCCACGATGCTGGATTCGGTGCCGCCCGGCCTGGATCCCCGCAAGCGGGCGATGACGCTGGAGCACCTGATCTCGATGACGGCGGGCTACGACTGCGCCGCCGACTCGGCGCCGGGCAACGAGGACCTGATGCAGAGCCAGACCGAGGAGCCGGACTGGTACCGCTATACGCTCGCGGTCCCCATGCTCACCGCTCCGGGCGACACCCTGGTCTACTGCAGCATCGAGCCCAATCTGGCGGGCGGCATGCTGCGGAAGATCGCGGGGGAGCCGCTGCCGGAGCTGTTTCACCGGCTGGTGGCGGGGCCGCTCCGGATGCGCAACTACCATCTGCTGCTGAGCCCGACCGGCGAGGCGTACGGCGGCGGGGGGCATCAGTTCCTGCCCCGCGATTTCCTGAAGCTGGCCCAGCTCATGATGAACGATGGGAAATGGGACGGGCGGCAGATCATGAGCCGGGAGTGGGTCCGGCAGTCGGGCGCGGCGCTCCGGAACCTGAGCCGGCGGCAGCAGTACGGCTGGCTCTGGAACTCGGTGGAGTATCCCTATAAGGGGCGGACCGTGCGCGGGTTCTTCGCGGCGGGGAATGGCGGGCAGATCTTCATGGGGATCCCGGCGCTGGGCCTGGCCATCGGGTTTACCGGCGGGAGTTATAGTGCGCCCGCCTTGTTCATTCCGCAGCGGAGGTACATCCCCGAGTTCATCCTGCCGGCTATTCAGTAAGGGACCAAACCGAAGTAGCTTCGGTCATCTTCCTCCGGCGAGAGGTCGCATGGCCCGGATAGTTTCGCGACGCGGCTTTCTCCACGGCAGCTTCGCGGCTGCCGCCCTCGGCGCGTTCCCCCGGCTCCGGCTCCCTGACGGCCGGCCTCCCAACATCCTCTTCATCCTGGCCGACGACCTCGGCTACGGCGACCTGAGCTGCTACGGCCGGCCGGACTATCGCACCCCTCAGATAGATCGGCTGGCCCGGGAGGGGCTGCGTTTCACCGGCAACTACACGGCGGCCGCGGTCTGCAGCCCGACCCGGGTGGCGCTCATGACCGGCCGCTATCCGGCGCGGCTTCCCGTCGGCCTGGCCGAGCCGCTCCGCTACGGCGACGAGAGCGTGGGACTTCCGCCGGAGCATCCCACCCCGGCCTCGCTGCTCAAGCGCGCCGGCTACGCCACCGCACTGATCGGCAAGTGGCACCTGGGTTTTCTGCCGGAGCACGGCCCCATCCGGCACGGCTTCGATGAGTTCTACGGTATTCTGGGCGGCGGCGTGGACTACTTCAGCCACCGGGCGCCCACCGGCACGCTGGACCTCCACGAGGGGAACGTCACGGTGGCTCAGGCCGGGTACATGACCGACCTCCTGACCGACCGGGCGGTGCAGTACATCCGGCGGCGTCACGCGGCTCCCTTCTACCTGGCCCTGCACTACACCGCTCCGCACTGGCCCTGGGAGGGGCCGGGCGACACGGCCGCGAGCCGGCGATATCGCACGGTGGCGGATACCGTGAAGGACCGCTACGTGAACGGCTATGCCGACGGCGGCTCACCGCGGACCTTCGCCGCCATGGTCCGGCGGCTGGACGAGGGCGTCGGCCGAGTGCTCGGCGCGCTGGAGGACGGGGGCAGGAGTCGAGACACGTTCGTGGTGTTCACCAGCGACAACGGCGGCGAGCGCTTCTCCTATAACTGGCCGGCGAGCGAGGCCAAGCGGTCGCTCCGCGAGGGCGGGATTCGGGTGCCCGCCATCGTGCGCTGGCCCGGGAAGGTGCCGGCCGGACGGGTGGCCGATCAGACCGTCGTCACCATGGACTGGACCGCCACGATGCTGGCGCTGGGAGGGGTGAGCGAGGATCCGCGCTATCCGCTCGATGGGGTGGACCTGCTGCCGCTCTGCCGGGGACGGCCGATTCGACTCGACCGCGCCGTGTTCTGGCGAAGCCTGAGAGAGGAGGCGGTGCGGCAGGGAGCGTGGAAGTATCTGAGGACCGGGAAGGACGAGCTGCTCTTCGACATTCCCAATGACCCGGGGGAGCGAGCCGATCTCGCGGCGTACCAGCCGGAGATACTGGCGCGGTTACGGGGGCAGTTCCGCGAGTGGAATGCGGGGATGCTGCCGCGTCCGGCTGCAACCGTGGGACACTGAGACCTGAACCCGGGAAACAGCATCTTCATGCGGCCGGCCTGAACTCGCCAATTGGCCGTTTTTCGCAGCTGTCATCCTGAGCGCAGCGAAGGCCTGCCCTGAGCCTGCGAAGGGATCTCTCCAATCACGCGCAGGGATTCTTCGCTTCGCTCAGAATGACACGTGCTGCTCACGCTGCATGATCTACATCCTTTCCAGCTTCCGGAGATTCGCTACTTCCCCGCTGCCCACCTGTCCCCTCGCTCGATTGCTCGGGGCGGGCTCCGCTTCCCGGCCGCGCGGGCCCGACGATATTCCTCGCGCTGCGCCAGGTGGCGAGCCCTTCGGGATTGCCGGCGAAGCGGAAGCGGATGAGGCCATCGAGCTGTCCACCTGCTGGACCACCTCGTCCGCGATCGCCTCCAGCTCCGCCCGGGCCCCCACGTGGGCCCGGCGGCCGCTGACCCCCCGCTCGACGGCCCGGTCGAACTGGCCGAGCGCCTCGCCGAGGCCGGACGGGGCGGGCTCCACCATGCCGAACCTCGCCAGCAGCTCCTTCTCGTTCTGAGCTTCGGTGAGGATCCCCTGCACCGCCGACCGGAACGCCAGGTACGGCAGCGCCTCGGACGGGAGGGCCAGCTTCTTGGCCAGCTCGGGGCGTTCGATGCCGGCCGCTTCGGCCACCCGGGAGAGGTGCGGCAGGTGGGTCCGCCGGATTTTCCGCCGGATCTCCCGCTTCTCGGCGGTGGCGGCCCGGACCTCGCTGTCCCGTCGCGCTGCTGGACGATCAGCACGTCGGCGCGGGTGAGGATCTCCTTCAGGCGGGACAACGCGGGGAGGTTGGCCGGGCTCTGCTCCGGGTGGGCCTCGGCGAAGTCCAGGGCCCGCCTCCCCATTTCCAGGATCGTACGCGTGCGCGCATCCATAAACGTTCCTTCTTTCCAGCGTGCCGGCGGTGGCCGAGTCACCGGTCCGGCGATGGTGACGAGGGAAGGTCCGCGCGGCCTCGGCGTCCGCGCGGCCGAGAGGGGGAGAAGCATACAGTGTGCCGTTACGAATCCGGCGCGGGGTCGCGTGAATGTTCGGGGAAAAAGCCGAAGACTTCGGAGGACTAGCGTGATGTCTCGAGCGCGTGAGTGCGAATCCGCAGCGAGTCATTGCGAGCCCTGGGCGGGCGACTGCGAGGGTCCACGGGCCGAACGCGACCCCCCATGTCGTGAGCGCGAGCCCTAACTCGATGAGCGCGACCCGCCGGTGGCCGAGTGCGAGCACTGAGCCCGTGAGAGAGATGGGTCAGCGGGTGAGGGGGAGGCTCGAGGCGCTGAGAGCTCGTCTCCAGGGGAGGAGCGCGAGTCTCCCGGGCGTGAGGGCGTGTCCGAACGGCCCGAGTGCGAGTCTGGACGGTCTGATTGCGAGCCGAGCGGGTGAGCGGGAGGCTCCACGGATCGAGCGCGAGTCCCCATGGAGTGAGTGTGAGCGCTTCAAACTCGAAGGCGAGTCTTTTAGTTACCCGCGCGAAGCCTGACGAACTTTCGGCGACTCCGTGCGGAGCGAGTCCAACTCCTCAGCTCCTCGATGTGTCCCCTGCGCCACCAAGTGCGATCTCTTTCGGACGACTTGGACCCCAGGCGGACGGAGGATGCTGCCAAACGACACGCGAGTCTCTCCACTAATGAAGAACCTCTGGCCTCGCGGCCGGATCGAGACCGGATGCGGTAGCAGCCGGGTTCCTCGTCGCGCCGGACTTAAGACCGGATCTTCTCGGGGTGCTCTGCCAATCAGGAAGCGCAGCCCGGTGGCGGTCAGCAAGATCGCCGATCCGGTCGCCCAGCGCCATAGCGATTTGTGTCAAGCAGTTGGGGCACATGGTCGAGCCTCCTCTACCAATGTTTGAGCCTAGTGGGATACTGGGTGATCGCTCCCCGAGTAGCGGAATCGACATTCGAGGTCACCACCTAGCCAGAGGGCTCCCACCAGCTGGCGACTGCAGGATAGATTGGTTGCAAGCGTGGTGTTTCAGCGGGACTGGTCCACGACCAGGGAAATGGTTGCCTCAGCAATACGGGACGGGACGGAGCAGCACGGCAATATTGGGATCTGGTAGACTTAGAGAACGAGGATGCTGCCCAGCAGGAGCACTTCCCCTACCTCTCTACCTAAGTATCAAAGGCAGCTGACATACCACTAGACCTGCAATTGGATCACCTAATCAGAACATCAAACGAGGGGACGTGAGCTCGCAGATAACGGAGGTTACGCGGCGCGCCATCATCGACTACTTGCTCGTGTCTGACACCGAGTGGTCCGGCCGCCTGCCGGACTCTGCTTTCCTTTCGCGCCTGTACGACCTAACGCAGCTGCCGTCCACTGACCACCGCTTTGAGTCAGCGCTCAAGAATATCAGCAACACCGTGAGAGCTTTAGTGACTGGCCCGCAGACTGGGTGTTTCACGACCCTAGGTTTAGGCTGCTCCACGGACCTGACGAACAGCTTCTCAAATTCTTGGGCGAAACAGTCCACCCTATTGTTCGGCCAGATATTGATGAAGCCCAGAAGCTAGTTGATGAGTACAATAAGCATCTAAGCGTGGATGGCTGGCGCTTAGTTGAGGTCGGCCAGATATCCGGAAGACCACTGTACGGGGCTCAACAGTCCTCAGGGGAAGTACGCATCTTCGAGGAACCGACTGGTTGGACGAAGGTTGATAGACAACTGCAAGAGGTTCGGCAGCGCCTGAGCGGAGCCCAATCTGAGGAAACAGTACCAGGCGGTGGGTCTGCTTAGCCGAGAAGTTCTGATCACAGTTGGGCAAGTTGCCTTTGAGTCAACACGCCACAGATCACTTGATGGAGTTCAACCCAGCGACACAGACTCAAAGCGGCGGTTGGAAGCGATCTTTGAATCGGAGTTGGGCGGCTCGGCAAACGAAGGTCTGCGCTCACGCGAAAGCAGCAGTCCGGCTTGCCCTGGCCCTTCAACACAAGCGAACCGCTGACTTTCGTACTGCAGCGTTATGCGCTGAGGCCACGGCATCTGTTGCAAACCTGGCTGCAATCGTAGCGGGCAGGCGCCGTTGATAAACTATCGCTCGTTCGCAAGCAACCGTGACCATCTCCATTAAGGCTACCTCAGCTATGGCATTGCCAAGGTGGCTTCAGGTGGGTGCCCCTGTGATCCAGGCTGGCGCTGCATCAGCCCTGTACGAAATCACGGCTACCTATGTGGAGCTCACCAGGCGATTGGCTGCATCACGCGAAGCACCAATAGAGCCGCCTCACGCGGACTATTCCGTCACAGGTGTCGGCGTTGCCTGAACAGAATGACATCCGGCCTATCTTAATAGCGCTGGAAGCAACTGAGGCCAATTTGGTCAAATTGGAGCGATTATGGGCTCAAATCACCGCCCTTATTCCCAGCGGAATTGCTTTTGGCAGGAGCGCGGTACATGACAATCTAGTCCGTCGCTATAGGGAGGTTCTTCCACACCTGCCTGAAATCGATGGTTGGAGGATAGAAGATAAGCTGCTTGACCTAGATGCTATCGCGCAAATGCGTCTCGATGCGCGCGATATTGATGAAATAGAGGTCATAGTAGATGTCGAACGCAGAGTAGAAGAACCAGGGCAGGACCTCGACGAGTATCGTTTCAGATTCGATCGTAAGAGGCGCGATCTTCTCAAGAGGTGCCATTCTCCAGCGTATCTCTGAGGTTGATTCCCTACTTGAACCGGTGAATCCGAACGAGCTTGAAGGGCGCGAGGCTGCCCAGCGCATTCCTGACGGGCTTCTGTTCTCCCTCCGCACTGCTGTGGACCAGATCGACACACTCCTGGGCAGTAGCATCAGCGTCCACCCCGCCGGGGATGATTTACAACGCCATTTGTACTATGGTCAGTTAGGTGACCTTCGAGACATGAAACGCCTAGATTGGGTCCAAATCCGACAGCAATACGTAACTGTCAGGCTACAC
>CAVUMU010000002.1:0-387626 GCA_963742755.1 uncultured Gemmatimonadales bacterium | reverse complement strand
GCCTGTCGCAGCAGGTAGATCGCCCGCGCCGCCGGAAGCGCCCCGTGCTTCGACACCAGGCGCTGCAGATCCATCCCGTTGAGCAGCTCCATCACGTAGTAGAAGGTCCCGTCGCTGGTGACCCCGAAATCGTAGAGATGAATGGTGTGCGGCGAGCGGAGCATCGCCGCCGCCTGCGCCTCCCGCCGGAAGCGCTGCACCAGCACCTCGCCCTGTGCCTTTGTCATCGCTCCCAGCACATCGGGCTTGATCAGCTTGATCGCCGCCGGCCGGGCCAGAAACCGGTGGGTGGCCTGCCAGACTTCCCCCATCCCTCCCGCCCCGATGCGGTCGCCCAGCACGTAGCTCCCCATCTCCCTCGCCTTCCGCACCTCGCGGCCCAGGCCGGTGATGATGTGGGAGATGAGCGGCGCGATCAGGGCGCAAAGGTAGTTGGGGAAGGCGTGGAGGAATACGTGACCTGCGCCGGGCACATGCTGCTGCCCTGCCGCCTTCCAGACCAGCGCGCCCACCGGGTCCATGGAGGCGGCCAGCAGTGCCACGACCAGGGTCTTCGCCGGCGGGGCGGGAATGATCGCCGCGAAGATGAGGATGATGATGCTCATCCAGGAGAGCCCCGTGGGCATGTTGTACGCCCAGTCGAGCAGCCCGATGGACAGTGCGATCAGCACCTCGTAGACCAGGCCGAGGTTGAGCAGGAAACGGGGATCGAGGCCGGAGCGGCGGGCATACCAGAACAGGCCCAGCGAGACCACGAGCGAGATCGCCCCCATCACCTCGAAGAGCCGGAAGATCTTGACATCCGGGTACTGCGTCGGGATCGGCGTGACCAGGTGCCCCAGCAGCAGCTCCGCGATCCAGAGGCCCGCGACGACGGCGCAGACGAGCCCCAGCCGGTGGGCGGCCTGCTGGAGGAGATCCTCGGGGAGGCCCGAGGTTGAAGTGGATGGCCGGCTGCCGATCTCGGTCTGGACGAGTCGGGGGTCGGGAGTCGGGGGTTGGGAATCGAGAGGCATCGGATGTTGCGAAGGTTACGACCCTTTCGGGGTCGCGGGAAGGCAGCAATTTAGGCAACTCCTCCAAGGCGAACTCTTATGGACCTCGACGACTTGCCCATCGGCCGAGTGCTGACCCGACGGGAAGCGCTAGCGGTCCTGGGCGCCACCGGCGCCGTCGTGCTTCTCGGTGGCTCAGGCCCCCGCGCCGGCCGTCCCCGCGGCCCTTGTGTAGTCCGGCCGGCCAGCACCGAGGGCCCGTACTACGTGGACGAGAAGCTGGAGCGTTCCGACATCCGCAGCGATCCCACCGATGGCACGGTCAAGGAAGGTGCCTTGCTCGCTCTGACGCTCAACGTCTCCAGCATTGCCAAGGGTGCCTGCGCCCCGCTGTCCGGCGCGGTGGTGGATGTCTGGCAGTGCGATGCGGCAGGGGTGTATTCCGATGCGGTAGACGCGAACTTTGACACTACCGGGAAGAAGTTTCTCCGGGGCCACCAGATAACCGACAGGAAGGGGGTCGTAACGTTCACCACCATCTACCCTGGCTGGTATCCGGTTCGCACCCCCCATATTCACTACAAGATTCGCTCACCGGCTTCGGCTCCGGCAGCCTATGAGTTCACCGGCCAGCTCTACTTCGAGGAGGGCGTCAGCGACCGGGTCTACGCCAGGGCGCCTTACGCCACGATGGGAAAACGTACCGTCTCCAACGTCACCGACCGGATTTACAACCGGGACAGCGGCCGGCAGAGCATGCTGACCGTGACGCCGGCGAAGGATGGCTACGCGGCAAGCTTCGCTGTGGCGCTCGATCACGGCTAACGCCGCGGTAGATCGCGGAGCCTAGTTTACCAGGCTGACCAGAGTCTCCGGCTCCAGCCTGGTCTCCCACCAGCGCTTGGCGTCATCCCGGGTCCATGGCTCTTCCACGCATTCTCCCAGCAGATCACAAAGCTCTCGCGCCGTAGCCGGACGGTCCGAGGGCTTCTTCTTCAAGCAGTCGAGGACCAGGCCTTCCAGCGTGTGAGGCATGCTATATACGCTGTGCCGGGACGGTGGCTCCGGGGAGGAGCTGATATGGCGGGCCACGATCTGCAGCGGACTTGGTGCGTTGAAGACATAACGGCCGGTCAGCATCCAGTACGCGACACAGCCAAGGGCATAGATGTCGGTCCTCTGGTCCACCGGCTCACCCATGGCGCCCTCGGGTGAGAGGTAGGCGGGCGTTCCCGTGACGGCGTGCTCCGCCGTGAGCTTGAGCTCGAGCTCGGGCTGCGGCACAGTTGACTGCGTCTTTACCAGGCCGAAGTCCAGCACCTTCACGTAGTCGTAGTACTGGCCCATGCGGCAGACCTGGATGTTGGCCGGCTTGATGTCCCGATGTATGAGTCCCCTCTCATGTGCTTCGGCCAGCGACTCGCAGGCCTGCTCGAAGGAGATAAATGACCCTGGAAGGCGGGAGCGGCCCGTGCTGCGAGACCAGGGTCTGGAGGTCGAGGCCGTTGAGCAGCTCCATCACGTAATAGAAGGTCCCGTCGCTGGTGACACCGAAGTCGTAGAGTTGAATGGTGTGCGGTGACCGGAGGTTCGCTGCCGCCCGCGCCTCGCGCCGGAAGCGTTCCACCAGCACTTCGCGCTGTTCCCTGGTCATGGCCCCGAGCACCTCGGGCTTGATCAGCTTAATCGCGGCCGGCCGGACCAGAAACCGATGCGTCGCCTGCCACACCTCGCCCATTCCGCCCGCGCCGATCAAGTCGCCCAGTACGTAGCTCCCCATCTCTCGTGCCATCCGCACCTCGCGACCCAGCCGGGTGATGATGTGGGAGATGAGCGGGGCAAGGAGCGCGCAGAGGTAGTTGGGGATCGCCAGGATGAAGACCTCCCGCATGGGCAGCGCATGGACGCCCCATCGCATTCCAGAAGAGCGCCCCCACCGGATCCATCGACGCGGCCAGCAGTGCCGTCAGCAGCGTCTTCCTTGGCGTGCTGGGAATGACCGGCGGGAAGAGGAGAATGATGATGGCGTATCCACGATACGCCCCGTGATACCCCGTACCGCATAATTGAGAATGCCGATGTTGAGGGTGATGAAGACTTCATACACCAGCGCGAGATCGAGCAGGAACCGGGGGCTGCGCTGGCTCCTGCGGGTGTACCAGAACAGAGCCACCGAGGCGAGAAAGGCCGCACCCCCGACCCAGTCGAACACCCTGACCCAGCGCTCGTGCAGCGCCATCTCCGGGGCCTGGAAGGTGCCGGGCAACGTGTGGATGAAGCGCACGACCAGCCAGTTGGCCAGCCAGAGGCCGCCGGAAATGAGGGCGGTATACGCGCCAGCCGCCGCGAGGCCTCCCGCAGGAGGTCTTCGGGCAGGCCCTGCTGGCTGACCGGAGTGGTGGCGGGCGGGCTGCCGATCTCGGTCTCGATGAGCTTGCGGTCGTTCATAAAGGGATCATAGCCAGGCCATTTTGCAGCAACGCGTATGGCCTAGGCCGCAGCCGTGCCGCCAGTCCGCCGTCTGCCGGAGAGCCGGGTTAGGTTGGATACCGGGTCCGGCAATCCATTACTCGGGTTCAACCGTATACAGCCTGGATGACCACCGGCGTGCATCAGGATCATGATCATGTCCTCCTTCGTCGGATGGCCGACGGGGACGAGTCGGCACTGGCCGCGCTGTATGACGGCTGGGCGGAGCGCGTCCACACGCTGGCCAACTGGATCCTCAAGGATCCGGACGAGGCCGAGGACGTCGTGGAGGAGACTTTCTGGCAGGCCTGGCGGACAGCCGGACGGTACGACAGTAAGCGCGGCGCGAGCTCCACCTGGCTGATCATGATCGCCCGGAGCCGCGCGCTGGACCGGCTCCGATCCCGCCGCCGGTGGACCGACTTGAGCACCAGTCCCGGAAACGCGGGCATGCTGCAGGAAACGACCTCCGCCCTGGGCGCCAGGACACCTGACGCCCACTCCGAAAGCGTCGAGCGCCAGACGGCGTTGGAGGCGGCGCTCGACGGACTCCCTCCCGAGCAGCGCAGGGTGGTCGACCTGGCATTCTTTGGCGGGTTGTCGCATTCCGAGATCGCGGAGCAGACGGCCGAGCCGCTCGGCACGGTAAAGACTCGAATCCGGCTGGCGATGCAGAAGCTACGGCAGCGGTTGGCATACCTGCGCGAGGAGGGTTCATGAGTCAGGGACTGCGACACGACGAGATGCAGGAGCTGCTCCCCGCGGCGGCGCTCGGGATGCTGGAGGGTGCCGAGCTGGAGCTGGTTCGGGCACATCTGACGGGGTGCCCCGGCTGCGTGGAGCTCCTCCGCCAGTATCGCGATGCCGCTGCGGGGCTCGTGCTCCGAGTTCCGGCGGATGCGATGGACCCGGCGCGCTCGGCCGTGGTCCGGAATCGGCTCCTGACCCGGGTAGGGGCAGGCCGTACGACGAGGAGCGCTCGGGGTCCGGGGGCGGACCGGTGGCTGGGGTGGATGGTAGCCGCCGGGCTGGCCGGCATACTGCTGGTGCACCACTCGGTGCACCGGACGGTCGCCTACGGATGGCTGCTGTCGGGAATGCTCACCTTTGTCCTGCTTGGCTTCCTGGTCTACCTCCGGAAACAGCAGCGCCGGGCCGCCGAACTTCAAGACCGGCTGGAAGCAACCTTTCGCTGGAATCAGACATCCTAGGCTTATAGCTGTCAGCCCAGGAGGTGAGCCACACACTTGAAGCGCTGGATTTCCAACCTACCCCGGCGTCGTTGAAGGCGGCCCCTCCAGCGACGCCGGTTCCTATTCGTATCACATCACGATGAACACCGCTTGGAGGTTGCTCCTCCTGACACTGCCGCTGGTGCTGGGACCTGCCGCCGCCTGCGCGCCGCGCCACATCGTTGAATCGGTTCTCGCGGGGACCCATTTCCAGCTACTACGAAATGTGCCGTATGGCCCAGGCCCGCAGGAGCGGCTCGATGTCTATCGGCCCCGCCACCGGAAAGACCCCGCCCCGGTCATTGTGTTCCTGTATGGCGGGCGGTGGCAGACCGGCTCCAGGGAGGAGTACCGGCTGCTGGGTGATGCGCTGACCGGAGAGGGCGTGGTGGCCGTGGTGCCGGACTACCGCCGGTATCCCGAGGTCCGCTTTCCGGTCTGGGTGGAGGACGCGGCCCGGGCGGTCCGCTGGGTGAGAGACAGCATCGGGATGTTCGGCGGCGACCCGGCTCGAATCTTCGTCATGGGACACTCCTCCGGCGCGCACACCGCAACCCTTCTGGCGCTCGACCGCCACTACCTCAAGGATGCCGGAGTACCGCTTTCCGCAGTGAACGGCTTCATCAGTCTTGCCGGCCCGGTGGCCACCACCTGGACCGACCCCGACGTGCAGGCGCTCATGGGTCCCCGGAAGATGTGGCCGATGACCTACCCCATCGAGCAGGTGGACGGCTCCGCGCCCCCACTCCTCCTGCTGCACGGCGCGCGGGACCGGCTGGTGTCGTCGGCCAACTCCATCCGCCTCGCCGATCGCATACATGCGCGGGGAGGGTGCGCGCCGGTCAAAGTGTACCGGGGTCTGGACCACATCGGCATCGTCCTCGCGTTGGCGTTACCCCGGTTCAACATTGCACCGGTGCTGGACGATGTGATGGCCTTCGTTCACGGGTGGTCGAACAAAAGCCCGCCGAATACATCGGCGGGCTTTCGCGTGAATTGTGGCGAGATCAGGGAACGATGAACAAACCCGCTATGGCCAGGACCTGATCCTTCGTCAGCGGCTCGTCGAACGCTTCTGCCGCCGCCGCGCTGGAGGCGGAGCCGTTGGCGGCCTCCTCGCCGGCGTACACGTCCTGCAACGCCGCCACGTCGGTCTGATTGCCGGTGATCCACCCCTTCTGTCCCCTCAGCCGCCGCACCTCGGACGCGTGCCGGGCCTCGACCGAGTGGATCCGGAGCGCGGTGGTCAGGATCGTGTTGTCCGCCATGAGCGCCGGGGCCTGGCCCTTGTAGGCCCGTACCCCGGTGTCCTCGAATCCCTGGGACAATGCCTGGAACGTAGCATAGTCGTTGAAGGGATCGAACGTACCGCCGGCGGTGAAGTCGAAAGTCGGCTTCGGGTTCGCACTGGCGCCGAGCACGCTCTCCAGCAGGGCCACGTGGGCGGTCTCGTGCTTGCTGATCTGCTGGAAGATCGGCAGATGTTCCCCAGGTATGAGCCCTGAGGCGGCAATGCCCATCTGGTAGAACTCATCTTCCAGGTACTCCAGGGTGAGTGCGAAGTTCAGCACATCGATGATCCCCTGGGGCAGACCGCCCTGGGCAAAGGCGCGCTTGGCGAACATGCCCAGCGCAACCGGCACGGAGGCGAAGGCAAGCGCCCCCGCCATCGTCCCCGAGCGTCCGACGGCGCCCCGCCTGGACACGACCTGGTCCATGAGTTCGGGATCCAGACCCTCTAAAATGGTGGTGACTTTCATTGTTCCCGGCTCCTTAGCTGGTCGGCAGACCCGACGCGTTGATGGTGGTCGTGACGTAGGTGTCCGCGCTGCCAGAGCCGTCGGCGGGTCGTTGACCGCTCGGGATCTCCAGCCCGGTGCAGGGTCCACCACATCGTCACCGGCAAACGAGCCGGTTGCATTTGAGCATCGGCACCAGAAGGTCGCGGATGGCAGCGGCGTGGCGCGCCTCGACCGACACGATCTTTCCGGCGACGAGAAGGTTGGCCGCATCGGTCAGCAGCTGGCCCGCGCCGTTGTAGGCCGACACGCCGAGGTCCTCGAAGGTCTTCGCGGCACCTAGCACGCTGGCCCGGTCGGCGAAATTGATGCTGGTGAAGTCCACCGGAAGGTCGGCGATGGCGGCGGTCCCAAGGCCGCCTTCAAGAAGTCGCGATGAATCACCTCATGGTTCCTGATATCGGTCAGGATCGTCTGTTCCTTCGAGCCGAGCGCCGGCGTAGAAGCTCGCGACCACCTGGGTGTAGAAGGCGGCCTCGAGCTGCTCGAGGGCGTACGCGTAGTTCAGGACACCGGTGTCGCCGGTGCCCAGATCGACCTCCCCGTCGCCCGGTAGCGGCGGACCCACTCCGCTGCCGTTGTCATCGCTACAGCCGAGCGCCACAACCGCAAGCGTGACACCGGACCAATGCAGAAAGGTTCTTCGACCCGTAGTGCGCGCCAGCTTGTCGAGGAAGTTCAGCTCTCCCTCGGCCTGAGACTTCGTGGGCATGTGCTAACTCCTTAGGTGATGAAGTGTGCTATAGCCTTCCCAAGTACGCCCGGCGGTGCCGGTTTGGATCTCCGCGCCTACTAGCGGCTCGCCGACTCCGAGGTCCTGCTCCCGAAGCCCTTCTTCAATCCGTCGGCCGCCTGCTGCTCTGCCGCCTTGGCATCATCGAGCACCGCCCCCATCCCGAAGAACTCGTGTGCCACACCGTCGTAGTTCTTGTAGTCCACCTCGACGCCGGCATCCTTGAGCCGGTCAGCGAGATCCTTCCCTTCGGAGCGAAGTGGGTCGATCTGGGCGGTGATGACCGTCGTCCCCGGAAGACCCTGGACGTCGGCATGCACCAGGTCGATCAGGGAATTCTTCCCGTCAGCCGGGTTGCTCAGGTACTGCTGGAAGAACCACTGCATCATCGGCTTGTTGAGTGGCTTGGCGGCGGCGTTCTCCTGATAGGACGGCGTGTTGAAGTCGTACCCAGCGATGGGATACACCAGTACCTGGTGAACCGGCATCTGCGCGCCGCTGTCCCTTGCCATCATCGATACCGCGGTAGCCAGCCCACCGCCCGCACTCTCGCCGACGACTGCGACCTTCGACGGATCCCCCTTCAACGACTTCGCATTGGCCAGCGCCCAGCGATACGCGGTGAACGCGTCCTGGTGGGCGGCCGGGAACTTGTGCTCCGGCCCCTGGCGGTAGTGGGCCGATACGACGATGGCGTTAGCGAGATTGGCCAGCGCCCGCGGAGAGGCGTCATAGGTGTCGAGATCGGCGATCACCCAGCCGCCGCCGTGGTAGTAGACGATGACCGGAAACGGCCCCGCGCCCTTCGGGGTGTAGATCCGAATCGGGATCGGGCCGCCGGCGCCGGGAATCGTCCGGTTAGTGACGTTGGCCACCGGCTCGGGCGCGGTGCTCTTGCCTTCCTTCTTCAGCAGCGCCTTTACCGCATCCGCCGGCGTGGGCTGCTTGCGGGCCTCGGCGGCGGAGAGCTGCGTGATCGGCTTGGGGTGCAGCGCCTCGAGCTCGGTCAGCACCGCCTGCATCTGTTGGTCAGGGGCGGCCGGGCTGGTGCCCTCTTCTGTCATAGCACTGGCGTTCGAAGCCGCGGTATCGATCTGACCGGTATCGGCGCGATCCGCGCGGGGAGAACACGAGACTGCGGTAAGCAGGAGCAGGGCCGCCGCGCCCCGGTTCTTCGATGAGACCATTTGTCGCCTCCAAGTGCGATGAGCCGGCCATGCGCCGGGAGGCACGCACGCGCGGAGAGTGTAAATCAGCCATGAGCTGGAACTGCGGGATCGACCCTGAGGAGGAGGCTGCAGAACCGAACGGCAATAAATGGAGTGGGACGGGGGGATTCTGTGAGCGCAGTCACCGAAACTCGACCAAAACGACGCTGAGCGAACCGCAAGGGCAGCGGTAGAGACACCACCCTTACAACCTCATACGCCGCTAATCGAATTCTGGATCTCTCCGAGTGAATTCCGGGTGGCGGAGATCCAAATCGATGATCCGGGGCGTACAGATGAGGTGACTCCCAACCAATCTGCCCACCCCTGGAGCTCGAGCATGACCCACGACACGCCCCTGCCGGTCGTCACCAGCCTGATCGATCTCGATACGACCTTTCTCCCCGTGGCCGAAATGCGCCAGATCTCACGGGTGACCGCGCTCGAAGGACGGGGGATCGAAGGCGAGGTCGATCTCGGACCGGATCACTGGGTCTGGGAGCAGCACTTCCCGGGTGATCCGATTTTTCCCGGGCACGCTCCTGATCGAGGCCGCGGGCCAGCTCATCGCGCTGTGGGCCTGGGACCAGGGGCAACGGGGACGACCACGGCTGGTGCGCACCAGTGCGGAGTTTCACAGGCCTGTGGACAGTGGGCCCCGGGCCTGCACCTCAAGGCAGAGGTCCGGCGCAAGCGGCACCTCAACTTCGGTAGCGTGGAGATTTCGTCCGAAGGAACGGTGGTTGCCACGGTGGAGGCCGTGCTGGTGGTGCTGGGATAAGTCCTCGCCGTTCGTATGGCCCTGCCCTGAAGGGGCGGGTAAATTTCGCCTCATGCACCCCTCCGATCTCGCGGGCGTCCTCGACTTCCTTCGCGCATCCGAGCGCCTGAAGGCCACCCACCGAAGCGCCTACATATCCGACGGCCAGCAGGAGAGCGTCGCCGAGCATACCTGGCGGCTCTGCCTGATGGCGCTCCTGCTCGCGCCAGAGTTTCCGGACGTGGATTTCACCAGGCTGGTGAAGATCTGCCTGGTACACGACCTGGGTGAGGCAGTGGGCGGCGACGTGCCGGCACCGGAGCAGGTCAGACGGAAGGCGGCGGGACTCGCCACCGGCAAGGGCGACCAGGAGCGGCGCGATCTCCTCACCCTGTTGGAGCCACTGCCTGTGGCGCTCAAATCCGAGATCGCCGAGCTCTGGGACGAGTACGAAGCGGCGGCCTCGCCCGAGGCCCGGCTCGCCAAGGGGCTCGACAAGCTGGAGACCATCATGCAGCATACCCAGGGCAAGAACCCGCCCGGGTTCGACTATCGCTTCAACCTCGAGTATGGGCGGAGTCACACTGCCGATGACCCGTTGATCGCCGCCGTGCGCGCCATTCTGGATGCCGAAACCGAGCAGCGGGCGCGGGAGGCCGGCATATGACGCGACTAATCTCAGTCGCGTACCTCCTGCTGCTGGGTGCCTGCCCCATGGAGCGGCCTCGCGCCGCCGGCCTTGAATTCTTCCCCATGCCGGGCCGGCAAAACCTCCCCTTCTCTGAGGCCGTTCGCGTGGGCGACATGCTCTATCTCTCGGGCCAGCTCGGCACCGACAGCACCGGTAAGCTGGTGCCGGGAGGCATCGGCCCCGAGACCCGTCAGGCGCTCGGCAATATCGCGGCGGCTCTGGCCCGCCACGGCTCCAGTCTCGATCGGGTGGCCAAGTGCACCGTGATGCTGGCGGACATCGCCGAGTGGGGGGCGATGAATGAGGTCTATGTGACCTTCTTCCACTCGCACCGGCCGGCCCGGAGCGCGTTCGGCACCAGCGGGCTCGCTCTCGGCGCCCGCCTGGAGCTGGAGTGCATGGCGGTGCTCTCGAATCCGTGACGCCTCTCACCCAGGACGCTACTCCCGCTCTAATCCCCTTCGATCCCGCCGCCGCCACCGGGTTGGCGGTTGCTGCCGGTGTCTGCCTGATCGGCCCGGTGCTGGTCGCGCTCTGGTGGCACCGGCGGAGCCGGGCGCCCCTCGCGGCGTTCGGCGCCGGGGCCCTCGTCTTCCTGGTCTCACAGGTGATCCTGCGGCTGCCGTGGCAGATCCCCCTCGGGCGCTGGGTGCAGGCACACCCCGATTGGCTGATCCCCTTTCTGCTCTTCTCCTCGCTGACAGCCGGACTCTTCGAGGAAACCGGCCGCTGGCTGGGCTACCGCCACCTGTTGAGGAAGGAGCGGAGTCTCCGGATTGGAGTGATGTTCGGCCTGGGGCACGGCGCACTGGAAGCCATCCTGCTGGCTGGACTGCCGCTGGCCGGGCTCCTGGTCACCTGGGTCATGGCGGCCCGCGGGCTGATTCCGCCCGGAATGGCACTCGACGCAGTTCGACAGCAGACCGCGGCACTCGACGGCTTGAAGGTGCTGCTCGCGGCGGTGGAGCGCGCCAGCGCCATTGCGGCGCACGTTGGCCTCTCATTGATCGTGCTTCAGGTATGGATGCGAGGCGGGCTGCGCTGGCTGGCGTTGGCTATCGCGCTGCACTTCGCCGTCAATGCGGCGGCGGCGATCCTGGTGCTCGCTCTGCACCTGAGTCCCCTGGTCGGAGAAGCAATACTGGTAGTGTTGGCGGTGGGAGTGCTCTCGCTCGGATGGCGGCTTGCCCGGCAGGCAGAGGACGCCGGCGGCCCCGTGTGGTGAATGCAACAGCGCATCGCGGGTTTCCATCAGGACGAAGAAGGGCACTGGGTGGCCGAGCTGGAATGCGGCCATCAGCAGCACGTCCGTCACGATCCCCCGTGGCAGGTCCGGAGCTGGGTGACGACCGGAGAGGGCAGGCAAAGTCACCGGGCCACCATACTCAATTGCCCGAGGTGTGACGAACTTTCAGCTCCGTGACAGGGAGTCCCTGATGACATACCAACACGTACCTTCCCGGTAGAGGTCGGCGCCATGATGTGGTATCTCCTCGCGGTCGTGATCGGCGGAGTGCTGGTGCTGGTCGTAGCCAATCTCTCGTCCGGTGAGAAGAAGGTCGAGGATGAGATCCAGCACCTGTATCCGGTTGGCGACCCCCAGTTCGCCCGTTCTATTGATACGCTGCTTGGTCCTCCCAGCCTGGCCGGCAACAGGGTCATCACTCTGGTGAACGGCGATCAGATCTTCCCAGCCATGCTCGAGGCGATTCGCAAGGCAACGCGGACAGTCACCTTCGAGACCTTCATCTACTGGTCGGGCTCCATAGGGAAGGAGTTCGCCGCTGCTCTCACCGACCGGGCCCGGGCAGGGGTCACGGTCCACGTGCTGCTCGACTGGGTGGGCACCGGCAAGATGGACGCTTCGATGCTCAAGGAGATGGAGCAGGCCGGCGTGGAGGTGGTGAAGTACCACCCCCTCCGGTGGTACAGCCTTGGCCGGCTCAACAATCGAACCCACCGGAAGCTGCTGGTGGTGGACGGCAAGACCGGCTTCACCGGCGGGGTGGGGATAGCCGATAACTGGCTAGGCCACGCGCAGGACCCCGAACACTGGCGGGACTCCCACTTCAGGCTGGAGGGTCCCACGGTGGCCCAGATGCAGGCCGCGTTCGTGGACAACTGGATCGAGGCGACCGGGACGGTGCTGCATGGGGATGCCTATTTCCCGCGGCTGGAGCGGGCGGGCCCCCAGCAGGCCCAGATGTTCAAGAGCTCGGCCAACGAGGCCAGCGAGAGTGTACGGCTGATGTACCTGCTATCCATCGCCAGCGCGGAGGACAGCGTGCGCATCGCCAATGCCTACTTCGTTCCCGACACTCTGGCGGTGAATACGCTCGTGGCCGCCCGGCGTCGTGGCGTGAGGATCGAGATCATCGTGCCGGGCCGTCACATCGACACCGCGCTCGTCCGGAAAGCCTCCCGCTCGCGCTGGGAGCCGCTGCTCGAGGCAGGGGTCTCCATTTATGAGTACCTGCCGACCATGTATCACACCAAAGTCATGGTGGTGGACAATGTCTGGACCTCGGTCGGGTCCACC
The DNA here is from genome assembly GCA_963742755.1 of uncultured Gemmatimonadales bacterium. Taxonomy (GTDB): domain Bacteria; phylum Gemmatimonadota; class Gemmatimonadetes; order Gemmatimonadales; family GWC2-71-9; genus CAVVWJ01. The sequence continues at coordinate 375,200 of CAVUMU010000002.1, read as the reverse complement.
AACTTCGACAACCGGTCCTTCCGGCTCAACGACGAGGCAAACCTGAACGTTTTCGATGCGGAGTTTGCCCGCGAACAGATTGGCCTGTTCGAGGCAGACAAGGCCCGGTCGAAGCAGCTCACGCTGGAGTGGTGGCGGAGCCGGCCCTGGCATCAGCGCGCAATCGAATGGCTCGCGGGACTGCTTCGACTTCAGTTATAGCGACGGCCGGTGCAAGCTCCACCATGCGTCCGCTTCCTCTTCGGTCCAGGGCTCGACGTCGATCTCCGCAAGCATCCGTTCCAGTTCTGTCGCGGTGCCGGGCCGGTCTTCGGGCTTCTTGGCCAGGCAGGCGAGAATTATCCGATCCAGCTCCGGAGGCACCGCGAGCTCGGTTCGTTGAGAAGGCGGGACCGGCGTTTCCTGTAAGTGCTTCGCGATGACCTGGAAGGTGTTGGACGCCGGGAACACCAGCTGGCCGGTGAGCAGGTAGTAGGCGACGCATCCCAGCGCGTAGATATCCGCTCGTCCGTCCACCATCTCCCCTGACGCCATCTCCGGCGCCATGTAGGCCGGGGTTCCGGGCGTGAGGCCGGCGGCGGTGGCCAGTGAATCCTGCCCGCTTCCCGCGCCCAGCGACTTGACCAGCCCGAAGTCCAGCACCTTGACGAAGTCGTGACGCATCCCGACCCGGCCCAGATGAATATTGGCCGGCTTGATATCGCGGTGTACCAGACCCGATGCGTGGGCCTCCTCGAGCGACTCGCAGACCTGTCGCACGATGTGAATCACCCGGTTGGCGGGGAGGGGGCCCTGCTGCCGCACCAGGGTCTCCAGGTCCATCCCCTCGAGCAGCTCCATCACGAAGTACAGGGTCTCATCCTCCATCACCCCGAAGTCGTAGAGCGCCACCGTGTGGGGCGAGCGCAGGTGGGCCGCCGCATCTGCCTCCCGGCGGAACCGGATGCTGGCCAGTTGGGCCGCCTCGCGATCACGCTGGGCCAGAACCTGTGGCCGGATGAGCTTGATCGCCGCCGGCCGGGCCAGCATGCGGTGCTCGGCGCGATATACCTCCCCCATCCCACCCTGCCCCAGCAGCTCGCCCAGCCGGTAACTCCCCAGCGCCCGCTCTCTGGCGACCTGCTGGCCCAGCCTGGTAACCACCTGCGAGATGACCACGCCGACGCCGACCATGAGGTAGGTGGGAAAATGCATTCCCAGCAGGTTGATCAGTGGTCCGAACTCGTAGTGTCCGAAGTGACGCCAGACCAGCATGCCGAGCGGATCCATCGATGCCGCCAGGAGCCCTGCGAACAGCATTTTCCGGGGAGTTGGCGGCACGATGGCCGCAACCATGAGGATGACAGGCCCGATCCAGGTGATCGTCGGGCTGACGTCCAGGGACGTGTCCCCGAGCGGCCCCCCGTGCATCATCACCCCAAGGGCAAACGCCATCACCACCAGGTAGACGAGCGAGAGGTCCATCACGAAGACGGGGTCCCGCTGTTTGCGCAGATAGAAGTACACGGCCAGCGACGTCAGCGCGCCGGAGGCGGCGACGGCGTCGATCCACTGCACCCCGGACCAGCGTGGGTCCTCGGGGTTGGCGGCGTGCCGAGCGAGGTGTCCGAAGAGCGGGCCGAGGACCCAGAGCGCCGCGGCGATCAACGACATGACCTGGAGCCGGCGCGACGCCTGCTGCAGCAGATCGTTCGGCAACGGGCTCGTCCGCCCCGATCGACTCTTCAGCTCGGCCGGCGTCTCTCTCGCTTCGCGGGCGATCAGTTTGCGTTCGGGCAAGGGACCGGTGGGCGTGAAATGACTGGCGAAGTACGGGTGCACCGTGGCAGGAAAATGACCGGGCGACGCGGGGCTGGCTAGGACTAGCTGGCTGCGGCCAGCGTCTCGTCAAGGACCTCCCGAACCCGGAACAGCAGATCGGTAATGCTCCATGGCTTGGGCAGAAACCTGGCACCCGATAGCGGCTCGTCCAGTGCGTCGAGGTCTTCGGCGGTATGCCCGCTCATGAGCAGGACGCGCACGCCGCTTCCGTGCCCCCGAAGCTCCCGATAGAGCGCCATGCCACTCAAGCCCGGCATGACCACATCGGAAACGACCAGATCGAAGGGGACTCTCGCGCTCCGGATCGCATCCAGCGCCCCTTCGCCATCAGACGCCTCTGCTACTGTATAGCCGAATCGGGCCAGCACCCGGGCGGCAGACCGCCGGATCCCTTCCTCGTCGTCCACCACCAGGATGCGCTCGTTGCCTCCCACCCGGGGGCGCGTCTGCGCCGGACTGCGTGCTGGTAGAACCGCTGATCCGATCGCCGGGAAGTACAACCGTATCGTGGTGCCGCGACCTTCCTCGCTATCGAGGTCGCAGTATCCTTTATGCTGGGTGACCAGCCCGTAGACCATGGCCATACCCAGCCCGGTGCCCTTCCCCACCCCCTTGGTGGTGAAGAAGGGCTCGAACGCCCGCGCCCGTACCTTCGGACTCATACCGCACCCGCTATCGCTCACCGCCACCACAACGTATTCGCCCGGCTTGCCCCAGCCCTGGGTGCGGTGGTGCTCCTCGTCGAGGCAGGCCCGAGAGACCTGGACTCGCAGGGTTCCACCGTCCGGCATCGCATCCCGGGCGTTGGTCGCCAGGTTGAAGAGAATCTGCTGGATCCCGCCGACATCGCCGCTGACCGTCAGCGGGGCTCCGCTCTCGATCTGGACCCCAACCTCGACCGAGGCCGGCAGCAGGCGCCCGAGGTCTCTTGAGGCTTCGCCGACGACTTCGCCCAGGTCGATCGGCTGCATCTCAACGGAGCGCCGCCGGCTGAAGGCCATGAGCTTCCGGACCAGCTCTACCCCCCTGAGCGCCGCGCGTTGGAGCTCGGACAGTTCCGTCCGCATGTCCGTACGGTCCGGCGAGATCTCGTCGGCCAGCAGCGCCGCGTTGGTGATGACGATGGTCAGGAGGTTATTGAAGTCGTGCGCGATGCCGCCGGTGAGCTGCCCGATGGCCTCCATCTTCTGGGCCTGCCGGAGCTGTTCACCCAGGCTCTTGCGCTCGGTCACGTCCTCGACCAGCGCGATGACACCGTCAATGCCTCCGTCGGGATCACGGGTGGGAGCGGCGCAGATCCGTACGTCGATTTTTTGCCCGTCCCGGCGGCAACGCTCCGCCTGAAGGCCGGTGAGCGCTTCGCCCGAGAGCACGCGCCGCAGACTGTGCCGGAACCCAGCCATCGCCTCAGGCGGTACGAACGGGAGGATCTGCCCTATTGCCTCGACCGGCGACCAGCCGAACATCACTTCAGCAGCTTGGTTCCAACTTCGCACCCGCCCGACCGAGTCCAGCGTCAGGATGGCCAGCGGCGACGCATCGATCAGCGTCTGCAGCGTCTGAGTGGTGCGCTGCAGCTTTTCCTCTGACTCCCGCCGCTGCGCCACATCCCGCCCCAGTGCCTCCTCCGCCGCGCGCTGCTCGGAGATGTCCTCGATGAGACCGATGCCCCAGCCCATGCCGCCGGCACTGTCCGGAACATGCGTCGCTGTAACCTTGCCCCAGAAAACCGTCCGGTCCTTTCTCAGGTACCGTTTGACCAGGCGGAGGGACGTCCGTCGGCCGGCAAGCAGTTCCTCCAGCAGGTCCTTTTCGGATGGCTGGTCCGCGGGATCACTGATCTCGGCGAAGGGGCAGCCCAGGAGCTCGGCGTTGGAGTAGCCCAGCATGCTTCGGAGGGCGGGGTTGGCGTCAGTGATGTTTCCATCCGAGCCAACAACTGCCATGCCGACGGAGGCATGCTCGAAGAGGCGGCGAAACCGCTGCTCGCTGATCTGAAGCGCGTTTGCGGCCTTGAGCTGAGCCGCCGCCATTGCGGCAATCAGGAGGCTCGTGGTGGTCAGAATCGCGAGAAACAGCTGGCGCTGCCAAATGCCGTGGTAGTGGCCGTCTCCGACGAAGGGGCCTGTCTCGTTGGCGGCGTACATCATCACTACGGCCCCCACCACCAGCGTTGCGAGACTGGCAGCCCGGGGGCCACCACGGATCGCGGCCCAGCCCACGAACGGCAGGATAGCGTATTCGTATCCGTGCACAGCCTGCATCAGCACTACACTCGAGCCCACCAGGCCAGCGGCGACCAGGCCCCCCTCGGCAATTTGGCGCCACGTGAGCTCAGGCAGCCGCAGATCTGCCCAGGCGGCAAACAGGGGAGTAATCAGCATGACTCCGATCGCGTCGCCGCTCCACCAGGTGATCCAGATCGTACCGATGAGGTCTACCGGCACCCCGGCAAGCAGGTGGAGACTGAGCGTGCCGATCGTCGCCGAGATTACCGGTGACAGGAGGGCGCCGAAGCCAAGGAGCAGGAGGGCGTCACGAACTTGATGGATACGGCTGTGGAACCTCAACCGCTGGAGGGCGTAGGCACCCGAAATGGCGGCCAAGCTGTTCCCGGTCGCAATCAGCGTTGCCGCGGCCCACGGAATATCGTTCAACCCGTTGGCGAGCAACGCCCCGACGAATATCCCCGGCCAGAGCCGGAATCCGCAGACGACGAGCAGGCCCAGCGCCAAGCCGGCTGGGGGCCATATCGAGGCCACGACTTGATGAACCGTTGCGAGGTAGAAGGCTAGCCGCGCCGCGACGAGGTAAGCGACGGCAACGCCAAGGCAGGCCGCCGCTTGCGGTGCCCACCGCGTCACATGGCCTCGCCAGCCCTGATGGGTCATTCACCTGCCTGGGTTTCGAGTTGCGCGAGCCGCCTGTGCGGCGATGAGCAGCAAAGGGGGTAGGTCCCCCATCGATTCGCTGGTCGAGGGACGATGGAGGAGGGCTGAGAAGAGTTATCGGCCGGCAGGGAGGAAGTCTTTAACGTGTAACCTGTTGGCGACGATGGTATGTTAGGCAGATGAAGCTTATGAAGGGCTTCTCACTACCACGGGGTTTACCATGCCGGACCACATCTATAAGACCATCGAGCTGGTTGGGTCATCCGCACAAGGCGTGGAAGACGCGGTGCAAAAGGCCGTGGCCAAGGCTTCCGAGTCGCTGCGCAATCTGCGCTGGTTCGAGGTGCTGGAGACCCGGGGACACATCGAGGGCGGGCGGGTGATTCACTGGCAGGTGACGCTGAAGATCGGGTTTACGCTGGAAAACGAGTGAGAGGTGAAAAGTGAGAGTCGAGAGGTGAGGAGTGAGCGCCAAGCGGTGAGCGGCGGGGCCTGAAAAGAGTAAACGGTGAAAGGGGTTGTTTCCCGTTCACCGTTCACTGTTTACTGTTCCCGCGATTTCCAGCCTACATCACCTTCCCGCGTCTCACGCGGAAGTCGACCACGTTCTTCATCCAGGACCAGAGCGAGTCCTGCCGCTCCATCTGGGCCGAGGCCACCATATGGCGGCGCCAGCCCTGCATCACATCGGCATCCTGGGTCCAGAGCCGAACCCGCTTCCGCGGGACGTGCTTTTCCCATCGCTGGGCCACCTTGGGCGACGCGTAGAGCAGCCGGACCGTCACGCTCCTGGAGAGATACTCCAGCGGCGTGAGGTTGATTCGGCGGTAGAGGTCGTCTCCCCTGGCCCCGGGAATGTCGGGGACGCCATCCGAGAACATGATGATGCTCAGCGGCGCCAGGGTCAGGTTCTGCCGCTGCACGTGCACGGCAATGCGCTCGAAGAACGCGTTGTAATCTGTGATCGGATCGGTCTCGGGAAACCAGCTCCGGAGACTTGCCTGGATCTGAGCCGGCGATTTCCCGCTCAGGTCCTGGATCGGATGGAACGTCTTGGCGTCGCCGCTCTTCTGACCACCCATGGTGCCGACGAACACGTCGGTGGGCCGGCGGAGATCATGGAAGCCCTTCATATGGGCGTAGATATACAGAGACGCGAACTCGATAGCGTCGTTGAAGTTGCCCCCATTCCTGAACGACCCGGACACATCCAGGCCGATGATCATGGTCGATCGCGGCGTGGGCGCGCTCTTCCCTTTCTCGGGAGGAGTGCACCCGAATACGACCGCGGCGAGCGCCGCTGCTCCCAGCATGCGCTTCATGCGGCCACCTGCGGGACCGGCCCGCGGGCAACCGGCTTCCGCTCCATGCTGAGCGGCGTGGCGGCGAGCACTTCATCCAGCGAGCGGAACGGCAAGGTGAAGAGCGGCCGTCCGAGCAACAGCACCAGGCAGAAGTTGAATCCCGCAGCCAGGAGCTGAAGCACCGGCAGGGTGAGCAGCTCGAACATCTCGCGCCCTTCCTTCTTGAACCATTCGACCTCGGCCTTGAGGGCCGTGATCGGGGCCTTCCAGAACTCGGGCTGGCGGGGCGGGGCGATGTCGACGTTGCCCCCCTCGCGGCTGATGGTCTCACGGGCCAGCACCGCAATCAGTGCCGGCGTGCCGTACCGCCCGAAGAGGAACCAGGTCATGCCGCGGACACCGAGCCAGCCGGCGAAGGCCAGGGCCAGCGTGCCCCCGATGCCCAGGTTGAAGCCCTGCTGGGCCATCCAGGGCGTAATGGCGTCGACCAGCTCCCGATAGAGGAACAGGACCTCAAACATCGCCACCACGGCCTCGATGAGCACCATCGAGATGATGGTGCCGTACTGCTTGCTCTTAATGGCGTCGTTCAGCGCCTGAACGCAGGCGAAGCTTCCGCCCACCAGGAAGAACAGGAAGACGTACAGCAGCGCCGACAGTATGACCGGGTTCGGCTCGGCCCCAGTGAGGTCGGCCAGCAGCTCGTTCATGGTCGGACGCAGCGTAAACGTGAAGATGGTAGCCTCGATCGCCGACCACAGCAGCAACAACAGGAACGCCAGCCATGGCACACCCGGCTGGAAGTACCGGCGCGAGGTCCAGTCCAGAACCGCAAAGGGCGAGTTCAACGCGCCCTTGATGGCGTTCCAGGTCAGCCGGGCGAATGCGCGGATCAGACTCCCGATCCAGCCGGCAAGCACGAAGAGGAAGCGGCCCATGCCGGCCCAGTAGAACCAGGCCATCCGTCCCACGTCCCACCATGACATCAGAATGGCGGTGAGGAAGTGGCCCCGTCCGGAGCGGAACGGCAGGGTGTAGAGCGAGATCATCATCGCCCACAGGCTGACAACCAGCACCGCGGCCGGCAGCAGCAGCAGCGCGGCCTTCAGGACGGTCAGCGCTGGAGAGCCGCCACCGAGCACGTAGCCGAACACCAGCTGCTGGAGATCCAGGATCCAGGACATGCCGGACCAGATCCAGCCCCATAGCTGGGTGACCATCCAGCTCCACTGCTCGGTCGGCCGTTGCTTAGGGTCGATTGCATGAGCGTATTCCCTCCTGGCGGTGCGGAGGAACAAGGTTGTTGACATGGGGGTTATGCGATTCGTGGGGGGAGGTGCAAGCGACGTGCCCAAATGGCCTAAAACACTTGCACCTTTAGGTACCGGATTGGGAGCAACAGAGTTGACGAATGGCGCCAGCAGCCCACCGCGGCGGCGGAGCCGGGGAGTCGCCATGCATCGCGACCGCGTTACGGCGAAGTGCAGTGCGGGTGACAGCTATTGCAGTCGCAGGTGAGAGGCTATTGGCTATTGGGGGATCAAGGGGATCAAGATAGAAAGAAACCCTCCAATACATGGAGGGTCTCTCCAGGATCATCAGCCAATAGCCAATAGCCAATAGCCTTTTTAAGCTTTCATCTTCTTCGCCTTCGCCCTCACGAACGAGTAGTTCAGCGCCGGCAGCGAGTTCTGGTTCGCCACCTTCTGAAACAGCTCGCTCGCCTTGGCTTCGTCTCCCTTCTCCTGGTACGCCCAGGCTATCCGGTACAGGGTGTACGCGTCCTGCTGGTTTCCCTTGCTCAGCTCGGCAATTGCCTGGTCGAACCGCCTCTCCGCCAGCGCGATGGTCCCCATCAGCTCGTGCGCCTGCTTGGTCTGGGCATCGTTCTTCTTGGCGGTGACGCCCTTCAGATACGTGGCGGCATGCTGCTTGGCCCCGGCCAGGTCGCCGGCGCGAGCCGCCACCCGGCCCAGATTGTAGTGATGGAGCAGCTGCGCGTTCGCTTTTACCTCCGGCGACAGGTCCGACTGCTGGATCAGCTCCGCCGCCTGGAGGTACCGCTTCCGGGCCTCGTCCGGCTTGCCCGCTTCGAGCAGGACGTCGCCCATGGCCACCACGTCCGCCGACATGGCCGCGTGATCGTTGATCTTCTCGGCGACCGCATACTCCTTTTTCAGCTCCCCCAGCGCCTGCTCGAATTTTCCCTCGTCGGCATAGATCACCGCGGTGGTGAACAGCGCACCCCGGCGGTCGCCGTCATTGCGTGACGCTTGCTGCGCCTTCCAGGTCTCCGCGCGGGCCGCATCGTGCTTGCCCTGCAGCATGAGGTTCGTGGCGATCCCGATACGCGAGGGGGCGAAGTTGGCATCGGTCGCCAGCGCTTTCCGGTACATGGCGATCGATTCATCAAACCGGCCCATCTTCATCAACAGCTCGGCATAGGAGTCGTAGGGATTGGGATCGCCGGGTATCAGCTCGATGTATTTTTTGAAGGCGGTTTCCGCCTCACCGTACGCTCCGACCTGCCGCTCGGCGTAACCCAGCAGGTTGTACGCCGGGGCAAAGTCCGGCGCTACCTCCACCGCTTTGCGATACTCCTGGATGGCTTTGGCCATGTCTTGCTGGCCGAAGTAGGCGCCGCCCAACAGAAAGTGCGCGCGCTCGTCCCGGGGATAGGCGGCGACCAGCTTCTCGTAGTAGTCTCGCTGGGCCTTGGTATCGGCGTTGGCCCCGGCCTGGAGGCCGAGGATCATCAGCCTCTCGCCTTCAGACGCCTTGTCGGACAGGGCGGCTGCCTGCTTCAGGTGGTCGAAGAAATCCTTCGCCGTCGGCGCACTCAGCGCCAGGCTGTAATGAGCCAGAGCGAACTGCGGATCCTTGGCCACCGCCTGCCCCAGGAACCGGCGGGAATCATGGCCCCGGAGGTTCTCGGCCAGGGTGCGGCCCTTCACGTATTGCTCCTTTGCCTCGGCCGATGAAGTGGTGATGGGGATCCTGCCGTCCGCCTGCCCTGCCGCCGACCCGTACCCCGCGAGTGAGGCCAGGACGACACCGGCCAGCGCCGCGCGCGATCGATACGACCGTTGCGACATGTAACCTCCAGCGATTGAAAGATGGATGGCCCTGCGATGGTCCCTATGAAGCTCTACTGGAGCGGTATTCCAAAAGATTCAGGCCCGCAGCCCATCCCCGGTGCGACTTGAGACGTTCGGCGATACCTTCACCTCATGTCCGACCTCCTCGCCGCCCGCTCCCAGATGGCCATCTCGCTGGCCTTCCACATCATTTTCGCGGTAGTCGGCATCGGGATGCCGGTGCTCATGGTCATCGCCGAGCGGCGCTGGCAGAAAACCGGCGACGGCATCTATCTCGAGCTCGCCAAGCGGTGGTCGAAGGGAACGGCAATCCTTTTCGCGGTTGGCGCCGTCTCCGGCACGGTGCTGTCCTTCGAGCTGGTTCTCCTCTGGCCCGAGTTTATGGAGTTCGCCGGCGGGATCATCGGGATGCCGTTCTCCCTGGAGGGATTTGCCTTCTTCACCGAAGCCATTTTCCTGGGGATCTACCTCTACGGCTGGGACCGGATCTCTCCCCGGGCGCACATCTGGTCCGGCGTGGCTGTTGCGGTGAGCGGAATCGCCTCGGGAATCTTCGTGGTGACCGCCAACGCATGGATGAACTCACCGGCCGGGTTCGAGATCGTGGGAGGCCGGGTCACCAACGTCGATCCCATCGCCGCGATGCTGAACCCGGCGGCGTTTCAGCAGACCTTGCACATGACGCTGGCCGCGTTCACCGCCACGGGGTTTGCGGTCGCTGGGATCCACGCCCTCCTCCTGCTGTTCGACCCGCTCAATGCCTTCCATCGCCGCGCGCTGAGTGTTGCACTGCTGGTGGGCGCCCCCGCTGCGCTGCTGCAGCCGCTGTCGGGAGATATCAGCGCGCGGCAGGTGGCAGCGAGCCAGCCAGTGAAGCTCGCCGCCATGGAGGCGCATTTCGAGACGACGGCTGGAGCTCCGCTCACGGTGGGAGGCTGGCCCGACGTGGATGCCGGCACGGTGCGCTACGCCATCAAGATTCCGTATGGGCTTTCGCTGCTTGCCTTTCACGATCCCGGGGCGGTGGTGAAGGGATTGAAGGATTTTCCCCGGGAAGACTGGCCCAACGTCCCGATCGTACACCTCGCCTTTCAGATCATGGTTGCGCTGGGGACTTACCTGGCGCTGGTCTCCCTGTGGGCCGGATGGCTGGCGCTTCGGGGCGGGGATCTGGTTGCCAGCCGGCGGCTGCTTCAGGCGATCGCCCTGGGCGCGCCGATGGGCTTCATCGCCATCGAGGCCGGCTGGACCGTCACCGAGGTGGGCCGGCAACCGTGGGTCATTCACGGCGTGCTCCGTACCGCGGACGCGGTCACGCCGATGCCAGGACTGATCGTGCCCTTTCTGCTGTTTACCCTGCTCTACTGTTTTCTCGGGGTGATCGTGGTGTGGCTCCTCTATCGTCAGATCATCCGGAGCCCGACGCCGGCCGAGTGGAGCCGGATCTATACGCCTCGGGGGGTGCCAGGTGCCTGAGCTCGGCCTGCCCCAGATCATGGCCGGGTTGCTGGCCCTCTCGCTCAACGCCTACGTTCTCTTCGGCGGGGCCGACTTCGGTGGCGGCGTCTGGGACCTGCTCGCCTCGGGACCCCGCCGCAATCGTCAGCGGGAGGTGATCGCGCACGCGCTCGGGCCAATCTGGGAAGCCAACCATGTCTGGCTCATCTTTGCCATCGTGCTCACCTTCACCTGTTTTCCGGCGGTGGCTGCCCGGCTGGGGACGGTGCTGCACATTCCGCTTACCCTGATGCTCATCGGCATCGTGCTGCGCGGCTCGGCGTTCACCTTCCGCACCTATGACAGCCAGCACGACGCGGCACAGCACCGCTGGGGACGCATCTTCTCCAGCGCCAGCGTAATTACGCCGGTGCTGCTGGGGACGGCGATCGGGGCGGTGGCGACGGGCCGGGTCGGGCGGGAAATGGCCGGCGGCTTCGTGGCGCAGTACGTGGAGCCCTGGCTCACTCCGTTTGCCTTCAGCGTCGGACTGCTGACCCTGGCCCTCTTCGCCTTTCTGGCCGCGGTGTTCCTCACGCTGGAGACCCACGATCACGACCTGTGCGAGGACTTCCGGCGCCGTGCGCTGGGGTCGGGGATCGCGGTCTTCCTGGCGTCGGCGCTGGTGCTGCTGTTATCGAAGGGTCAGGCGCCGCTGGTGATGGCCGGACTGGCGGCGTCTCCCTGGGCTCTGCCGTTGCACCTGGCGACGGGCGTCACCGCGATCGCCGTCTTTGCTGCGCTCTGGTTTCGGCGGTTCCGGTTGGCCCGACTCGGCGCGGGCCTCCAGGTGTCGCTGATCTTCTGGGGCTGGGCGCTGGCCCAGTACCCCCTGCTTATTCCTCCCGACTTCACCATTGAAGGCTCGGCGGCGCCCCATGCCACGCTTCGGGCGCTGCTCATTGCCACGGCGCTGGGGGGAATCGTGCTGGTCCCTTCCCTCTGGTACCTCTTCCACATCTTCAAGACTGTCCCGGCCGATCCAGGAGCGAGGCAACCATGAGCGACATCGCGGTCCACACCAAGCGCCTCCAGCTCACCCCACTCACCGCCGACGCGGTCGAGGCCCTCCTCGATGGCGACGCGGTCCGGCTGCGCTCGCTTACCCAGGCGGAGTTCGCCACACCCGCAGGGCCGCCGCCCTACATGGCCGAGTCACTGCCGGTCGTGCAGGAGCGTCTGCGGAAGAATCCGGCAGAGGCACAATGGTGGAACTGGCTGGTGGTGCGCCAGGACAATGCCGAGGCGGTGGGATCGGTGGCGTTCGGCGGGATGCCCGATCCTGCGGGATCGGTGCTGATCGGCTACGCGATGTATCCGGCGCGCGAGGGAAGCGGCTACGCGACCGAAGCGGTGCGAGCCATGGTGGATTGGGCCTTTGCTCAGCCGGGGGTCAAGATCGTTCGGGCCCTGGCCCCGGTCTGGAACACGCCCGCGGTCCACGTGGCCGAAAAGGTCGGCATGCGGCCGGTGGGTTCGTACGAGGACGACGAGGTGGGAGAGGTGCTGATCTACGAAACAGCTCGGGCCTGAGCTCGCCTCCGTTTTGTTCCTACGACCGCTGTAACATACGCTGAATCGGCTTGATCAAGAACGCGAGCACGAGCGCGGTGGCAAGGGCCGTCGCGGTGACGATGGTGAACAGCGTCGGCAACGGCATCGTCTCGTAGAAGCTGGAGGCCATGCCGGCCAGGTAGTTCCCCACCGACAGGGCAAGGAACCACACTCCCATGACCAGACCCGCAATCCGGACCGGGGCCAGCTTGCTCATCGCGCTGAGTCCAACCGGGCTCAGAAACAGCTCACCCAGCGTTTGAAGCAGGTAGGACACCACCAGCCACATGGGGCTGACCTGCGCACCGGCGGCGGCGGCGGTGGCCGCGCCGATCATCACCGCAAAACCAAGTCCCAGCAGAGCCAGGGCAATGGTGAACTTGGCGGGGCTCGAAGGGTCTCGCTTGCCCAGACGCACCCAGACGAAGGCGAAGACCGGGGCGAACATGATGATGAAGAGTGGCGGAAGCGACTGGTACCAGCTGGCGGGGAAGCTGTGACCCAGGATGGTGTTGTTGGTGCTGCGATCGGCAAAGAGATTGAGGGTCGAGCCGGCCTGTTCGTAGGCCATCCAAAACACGACGGCGGCGGCAAAAAGGACCGCGATCACCACTAGACCCTTTCGCTCCTCCCGGGTCCACTCGCGGCTGAGAAACAGCCAGCCGAAAAATCCCGCGGTGACGGCAATCAGAACCCACTTGAAATTCCGGGAGATCGCTTCGGGGTCGAGCCCCACCACACCGCTGAGCACCAGCACCACCGCAGCCAATACCAGGCCACCGGTGACGAGTCCCACCAGTCTGACTTGCCGGTCCACCCTGGCCGCAGCAGCCGGGTCGCTTGGTCTGACAGGATAGAGTCCGTCGGGAGAGAGGTGCTTTCCGCCCATCGTGTACTGCACCAGACCGAGAAACATTCCCACAGCCGCGGCCCCGAAGCCCCAGTGCCAGGAGGTCTCTACCGCGATCCCGGCCGAGGCGAGCATCCGCTTGAAGGAATCCCCTTGAGCCAGCCAGCCGGTGATGATCGGAGCGATCAGGGCGCCGGTATTGATCCCCATGTAGTAGATCGAGTAACCCGCGTCCCTCCGGACGTCATCCGGAGAGTAGAGCTTGCCGACCAGCACACTGACGTTGGACTTGAGCAGGCCGGTCCCAGTGGCGATCAGGGTCAGCCCGAGATAGAAGGTGGTGATCGACGGCACCGCAAGGCAGATATGCCCGAGCATGATGATGACGCCACCGACGAAGACCGTACGCCGGAGCCCAAGCACCCGATCCGCGAACCAGCCGCCGGGCACGGAGAGCAGATACACGGAGCTGACATACAGGGCATAGATCGGGCCGGCCTTGGCCGTGTCGAAGCCCAGCCCCCCGGCGGCGACCGGTGCGGTCATGAAAAGAATGAGGAGCGCCCGCATGCCGTAATAGCTGAACCGCTCCCACATCTCGGTGAAGAAGAGGGTGGAGAGGCCGCGCGGGTGGCCGAAAAACCGAGTATCGTCACGACCCGATGCCGAGGCTTTAGACGGGGCTGTTACAGTGGCCAAGGTTAGCTCCTCAAAGCGTAAGCGGGGAAAAAACAGCGTAAGCGGTAAGCGGGAGTTAAAGCGCAACGAATCGCCTGGCACCCGTTTTTCCCGCTCACGCTCTTTCTTGCCCGCTCACCGCTTACGTTTTTCTAAGATGTCTTCCAGCACCACCCGATCGATCTTTCCGTCCATCCGCACCCGCACGTCGTAGTTCTCCCAGTACATGAAATTCTGCAGCGCCTGGAGAAACGCCGGCGTGGCCCTGCCCTGCCTCTGCTTGAGCCACTTCTCCCGCTGGCCTTGTGGCTCGCTCAACAGGATCGGCTCCAGCCTGGCGACCAGGGCCGGCCCGAGAGGAATCAGGTCGCGCGGCTCGCTGGGGAAGAAGTGCAGCCGGTGCAGGGCCAGGAGCCGCTCCAGCTCTGCGATGGGATCCCTGGCGTCGTAGACCCGGATGTCGATGAAGCGATCGTTGGCGCCTAAATACCCGCCGTTCTTTCGGACCACCAGGAGGGCAGCCGACTGCATACCGCGCTTGTCGCCACCGCCGGCCTGTCCGGCCTTGAGCGCGGCCATCAACCGGTCGGCCAGGCTGCCGCTGGTCCGTTCGAAGGTCTCCGCCAGATTCCTGACCGTCTGATCCGACACCATGATGTTCGCCTGGGCGGCGTAACCCCGGCCCACGATGACCTCGCCCTTTCCGCCGATCGGGCCGCCAGGCCGTCCCGGCGTAGAGGGTACTCTGCGCACTGGCGAAGGGCTCCGGGCAGGCGCATCGGACCCGACACGACCTCCGGCCCAATCAAAGGTTCGATCTCCGGTGAAGCTGGCCGCGTTCCCCTGGGCATCCACCATGCCGACTTGTCGATCCTGCAGCATGGTATCGGTCCGCATCACGATGCGCAGCGCCTCCTCCGCTGTGGCGCTTTGGGCCATGAGGTCGAGCCCCCGCTCACCGTAGTCGGTATTCGACAGACTCTGGGTCGCCACCGCGCCGACGCCGGCCCGCCCCCACGGCACAATTCCACCTACGTTGGGAAACTTGGACTGTACCGCTACCCCGAGGTCGCCGGTGATGGAGTCATAGGCGACGATGCTGTAAGTGTGCGCCAGCTTGAGCCCATGCGTGGGAGTGACCGTCGGGGATGGGACTGAAAGGCGTGAACGGTGAACCGTGAAGGGTGCACAGGAAATACACGCTGCCGCGAGGCTCAGCAGCGCCAGGAACGCAGGAGTCGTCCGTTTACCGCTCACTATTTACCGTTCGCGCTTTTTGAGTTTTGATTTAAGGAAAGCCAGCTGCGCCTCCACTGCCTGCTCCTTGAGCTTGCGGTCGGCCTCGGCTCGAAGCCGTTCGTCCTCCGGCGCCAGGTCGGGTCGAGCCCCTCCGGCGGACTCGAGGTCCCTCCACGCGGCCGCGATGGACTCGGCCCCCAGCCCCGGCCGGCCGGCACGCACCTGAATGAGCATCTCCTCGACCTCACGTTCCGCCAGCACCAGCTCATCCCGCTGGACCACCAGCTTCCGCTCCAGGACAGCGACGCGCTCGCGATGCTTCAGCGCGTAGCGTTCCGCGAGCGCTGCCGTTTCCGCATCAGGCAGCTCCGCCGCAAGCCGGCCTCTCCGCTCGGCGTCGGCCAACTGGCGCCGTTCGTTCAGCAGCTCGCGCTCGGTGGCAGAGAGCGCGCTCTTCATCGCCCCGACTCCCACCTTGGCCTCCAGGAGAGCCTCGCGGAGGCCCGCCAGGTAGGCCCGCGGGTCGGACCGGGAGTGGTCGCGAAACAACTTTTCCAGCCTGGCCTTTACACTTTCGAACACGGCCGGCGCACACCAGTCATCGTGTCCACCTCGGGGTACTACAGGCAGGAATCAGACTACTGGGGAAGGCGAATGGTAGGAGTGCACTGGGAGACCGTCAAGCGAAGAGCCTCTAGGCCGGCGGCTGGTTTCGCGCTATTATCGGGCTCCCTCACGATTTTAGCCCGATCTACGACAGCAGAGGCCAGCGGTGGCCCTCACCCTGCGCAGCATCCTGGAGACGCTCGACCGGTTCAGGACCCGCCATCGGCGCCGGCTGCCGTTTCTGGTCCCGGCGGTGGAGCGCCGTCGCCCGCGCATTGCCGCCGAGGACTACGCCGCACGCCACTCGATCGAGCACACTCTGGATCGGAAGGCCGAGCTGCGGCGGCTCGCTCCTACCCTGCCATCCGCCGCCCGCCGCTATCACCAGCTCCTCACCTTCGAGCTGGAAGGGCTGCGCGAGCTGGTAAGCGCACTCCACTCCGTGGCCGGGGACCGCGACCTGGAGGAGTGCGTGGCGGAGGCAGCCCTGCAGATGGAGCAGCTCGAGATCGAAATTGAGTGGTGCAGCCACCTGGTGGGGCGCGGCGCTCAGACCGTGGCGGCACCCGGATAGCGTGGCGCAACTCCCAGCCCTGGATCGAAGCCGGTGGATCGGATTGTGGAACCGCCTCGGCGCCCAGGGAGACGGGCTTCCCGTCTTCAACGCGCTCCAGGCGGCCTACGCGGAACCGGCCCGAGCCTACCACACGGCCGAGCACATCCGCGACTGCCTTGGGCAATTCGATATGACCTCACCAATCGCAAAGCGGCCCGACGAAGTCGAGGCCGCCATCTGGTTTCACGACGCGGTCTATCAGCCAGGGTCCTCCGACAACGAAGACCAGAGCGCGCGTCTGGGCAGGTCCAGCCTGGCGGCCGCAGGAGCCTCACTCGAAATCGCTGACCGGATCGCGGAGCTCATCCTCACCACCCGGCATCTCTCCAGTCCGGGAGAGCCGGACGCGGCGCTCCTCTGCGACATCGACCTCTCTATTCTCGGCCGGACCCCGGACGTTTTCGATGACTTCGAGCAGCGGATCCGGCGGGAGTACGCCTGGGTGCCTGAGCCGATGTACCGCCGTGCGCGAGGGGAGATCTTGGCGGGGTTCCTGCGGCGCCCTTCGATCTATCAGACCGACCATTTCCGCCATCTATACGAGGCGCCGGCGCGGGCCAACCTGGTGAGAACGATAGCAAGGCTCGGGGATGAGCGGTCCTGACGGACCGCGCCGCCGAACCAACGGGGCAGCTACCGCAGGAACCACTCCCATGCGAGGCGCCAACGACCCAGGTCGCTGCAATAGACTCCAGACCCCAGACTCTAGACCCTGGACCCTCCCCGGAGACTCGACTCATGATCAGCTACGAAGTCACCCTGCAGGTCGAGGCGAGGCTGGCAGCCGCAGTGGAGGAGTACATGAGGCAGCGCCATATTCCTGCGATATTCGCCACCGGCTGCTTTCGCCGGATCCGTTTCAGCCTCGCCGCCGCCAACCGATTTCGAACCAGCTACCAGGCGGATGGACAGGCCGATCTCGACCGGTACCTGAAGGACCACGCGCCTCACTTCCGCGCCGAGTTCCAGACCCAGTTTCCGGATGGGGTCATCCTGACCCGGGAAACCTGGGCCCAGCGAGAGATCTGGTCGTAGTGCGGAGTCTCATCCGCTCGGCCAGCGAGTTATCTTAGCTCATGCGCTGGGTCCTGGGTCTCGCGTTCCTCCTGATCGCCGGCTGCTCCCGGTCTGATCGACAACCTTCCGCGGCGTGCGGCCTGGCAGCGCTTGCCGGACCTACCGCGCTGCTGGGACAGTTCAGCATTGCGGGCCAGACGCTTGGTACCCCTCCGCGCAATCTCCCGGAACGTCTGGTGGTGCGGCTGGTCGCTGGTCCGGCCTATCCCGCGATTGTCGGTCGGGCCGATTCGCTATGGATCATCGGAGTTAACGGGAGCTTGCCGCCCAATGTAAAGCCCGGCTTCGCCGTGCTGATTCTCGATCAAAGCGAGAAGGCGCGAGGGGTAATTCTCTACGAGGGAACACCCATCGAGGGCGCACCGGAGATCGGACGGGTGTCGATCGGGGAGTTCACCGTGCCGTTGATCGGCATCCAGCTGGACCCGGCAAAGATCGAAGATCCCCGGTGCCCGTTCTTCCCCGACACCGTGATTCAGTGAGTCTTGCCCGCATAGCCGTCAGCGGGGTGGTCCGCACCTGGGACGGGGCCGACCGCACGGGAGTCAACGCCGCCTATGTGCGCGCCCTCCTGGCCGCGGGCGGCGTTCCGCTGATTCTCTCACCACTGATGGGCGCCCCGCTGGCAGGATCGGCACTCGATGGCTGTGATGGACTCCTGCTCTCGGGCGGGGAAGACATCCATCCCTCCTGGTATGGCGCCGACCCGTCGCCCCTGCTGAGTCCACCCAGCCAGGAGCGGGATCTGTTCGAGCTCGCGCTTTTTGCCGTGGCGCGGCAACGCGAGTTGCCCATCCTGGGTATCTGCCGGGGCATTCAGCTCATCAACGTGGCCTTGGGAGGCACCCTGATTCAGGACCTCCCGTCCGAGCGACCGGGGATCGTGGAGCACAGTCCACCAGGTGCCCGCGATATCCGTACTCATTCAGTTCGTATCCAGCCCGGCAGCCGGGCGGCCGCGGCGCTGGAGACCACGAGCGTGACGGTGAACTCGGTACACCACCAGGCCATCAAGGATCTGGCGCCGGGTCTGGTCGCCACCGGGTGGACCAGCGACGGCCTGATCGAGGTCGCCGAGACTACCCCCGGGACCCCATGGATTCTGGCTGTTCAATGGCACCCGGAGGAAATGCACGCGGACCGTCAGGCGCCGGAGCATGGTCTCTTCTCGGCGCTGGTGAATGAAGCGGGGCTTGCCCGCCGTGGGTTAGTGGGAGGACGACGGAAAGAAGACGCGATCGCTCACGCCGTTGAGCGCGCTCCGTAGGGCCGGGAAGCGGTCAGCGGCGGTCCGGAGAACGAGATCGAGGCCGTACTGAGCCGCCAGCGCGTGATCGGACGCCAGACTGAATCCCCGGCTGCCGAGCGCATCGTAGTAGCTGATGTCCGGGCCTGCTTTGCGCAGCCGCCGGGCGGCGATATAATCGGGAAAGAGTCCAGTCAACCACAGCGCGTAATTGCCGAGGTGGACCATCACCTTGAAGCGGCGGTCGCCCGCCGTGGCCTCGAGATCGGTCAGGATGTCGACCAGGTACCGATGTCGCTGGTCGTCGTTCCAGTCCACCCGCCAGGCCCGGTCCCGCTGGCCGAACTCCATCAGCAGGGCAGCCAGGTAGTCGGCCAGGTCGCGATCGTCGAGACCGGCTCCGCGCAGGGCATGGCGTACCAGGACATAGAAGAAGAGCGCCTCGGACGGAAGCAGCATCGAACGCATTGTCAGCAGCCGCTCGACCAGATCAGGCGCGTCGAGCAGTGAGTCGGGTCCTTCGGTCGTCAGCCGGCGCTCCAGATAGGCGCGGCGATGGGCGGACCCACGGCTCAGCAGCAGGATCACCAGCTGCAGGTCTGCCGCGGTCAGGCGGCCCCGCGTATTCGCACGGATCATGACGAACCCTCCATCAGCGAAACTCCTGTCGGGACCCGACAGCACCGACGCCCCTACCGATCTCGACCTTGTCCGCCGGCTCACCGCCTTCGGCCAGGAAGTGGCCGGGACCCTGCGGCGTGCCTCGGTGATAGACCTGCTGGTGCGACATGTACGGGAGTCGCTGGCCCCCAGCGAGATCGCTATTGCCTTGTTTCAGCGCGAAGCGGAGACCATCGACTTTGTGCTGGGCTGGCCTCCGGGCCGAACCAACCCGCGACCCTTGCTGGAGCTGGCGACCCGCCGGGGCGCCCTGCTCATTCATGACGGACTGGATGCCATACTGAGGGAGGCTGGCCTTACTCCACCCCCTCTGACGGTGGGAAGCTGGCTGGTCGCACCGTTCATCGCCAAAGGAAGGGTAACCGGGGCCATCGCTGCGCGCGGTGAGGCGGGTCGCTTTGGACCGGCGGACCTGGTTCTGCTCGAAGGGCTGGTATCGCAGGCCAGCATTGCCCTCGAGAGTGCCCGGCTGGTGGACCTTCACGATGACGGCCGCCGTACCTGGCAGGAGGTGGTGGACGCCATCTCCCCGGCATTGTGCATCGTGGACCGAAGCGGGGCCATCCGGCGAGCGAACCGGGCCTTTGCCGACCTGGTGAACGCACCCCCCGCGAGCCTCATCGGGCGGCCGTGGCAGGCGTTCATCCCGCCCGAGTGGGCCACCGATATCCAGCGGGCTCTCGACCAGCAAGGAGCGGGCCGGGAAGTCGAGCTGCGCACCGGCGAGCGGACCTATGCCGTTACCGCCGTTCCGATTAGCAGCAACGACCGCAGCGCCGTCGTGCTCCTGTTCGACGACCAGACGGAGCGACGCCGATTGCAAGACCAGCTGATCCAGTCGGAAAAAATGTCGGCCATCGGGCAATTGATTGCAGGCATCGCCCACGACCTGAACAACCCGCTCGCCTCCGTGCTTGGGTTCGCCGACTTCCTCACCGAAGTGCCTCACATTCCGCCCAACATCCGCGAGCCGCTCACCGTCATTCGCGAAGAGGCCGAACGGGCTTCCAGCATCGTCAGAAACCTCCTGGGCTTTGCCCGAAAGCAGGAACATCAGCGCCGACCCACCGCGCTCAAACCCCTGCTGGATGCGACGTTCGTGCTGCTGCGAAACCAGCTGATGGCGCACCGGGTAGAAGCGAGCATCGAGGTCGAGCCCGACCTGCCCATGCCCGACATAGACCCCAACCAGATCCAGCAGGTCTTCGTCAACCTGATCAACAACGCCGCGCAGGCGGTTGCTGCCACCGGAAGACCAGGCACCATCGTGGTTCGGGCCCGGCGCTGGCTGGACGGAGTGGCGATCGACATCATCGACGATGGTCCGGGTATGTCCGACCACCTGGCTACTCAGGTCTTCGAGCCTTTCTTCACCACCAAGGCCGAGGGCGAAGGTACCGGTCTCGGCCTTTCGATCA
This sequence comes from uncultured Gemmatimonadales bacterium, assembly GCA_963742755.1. GTDB lineage: Bacteria > Gemmatimonadota > Gemmatimonadetes > Gemmatimonadales > GWC2-71-9 > CAVVWJ01. Next base: position 354,624 of record CAVUMU010000002.1, on the reverse strand, counting down.
GCCAGGGGATCGTGAAGGAGCACGGCGGCCGGATCATGCTCTCCAGCGAGGAGGGCAAGGGCTCGACCTTCACAGTCCAGCTGCCCATATGCAGCCGAACCTCCACTCCGCCCGCGGATGACGCCACACGAGCCCCCACCAGACGGCTCCGAGTCCTGGTGGTCGACGACGAGCCGCACATCCTACACTACATGAGGGCGACGCTGGAGGCATGGGGACACATCCCCGTGGTCGCCGGCGACGGCGAAGAAGGGCTTTCCCGGGCGACCAGCGAGCAGTTCGACCTGATCATCTCCGATCTGCGGATGCCCCGATACGGAGGCCGGGAATTCTACGAGGAGCTGTCCCGCCGGAACCCCGCGATGGCGGCGCGGCTGGTCTTCAGCACCGGGGATACGGTGCGGGGCGACACCCTCGCCTTTCTGGAAACACTCGACCGCCCCTACCTCCATAAGCCCTTCAGCCTGGCCGAGCTTCGGACTCTGCTGGCCGATATTGTACGGGAAAGCGGGCCCCAGGCCATTGTGCGCGAAAGCGGGAGCTGGCCGGCAGACGCTCTACCCAGGACGTGAACCCCGCCGTCGTCCACGTGGCCTCCGGCCGCGAGTGGCGAGGCGGTCAGCGGCAGGTGTGGCTGCTCGCCCGCGAGCTCCGTCGCGCCGGAACCGTGCAGGTCGTGGTCACCGGCGCGGGAACCGAACTGGCCAGACGGCTCCAGTCGTCCGGCGTTCCTGTTCGGACCGCCTCCTGGAAAGCCGGACTGGATCCGCGGGTCCTCTGGCCCATTCTCCAGGAGCTCCGCCGTCCCCACGCGGTTCTCCACGCCCATGACGCCCACTCCCTCACCCTGTCAGGTATCTGCGCTGCTCTGACCGGAGCTCCTCTGGTCGTGACCCGTCGCGTCGTCTTTCCCCTTCGGCACCGGGGGTTCTGGCTGCGGGCGCGGCAGGTCATCGCCATTTCCGAGGCGGTCCGGGACGCGCTGGTGGCCGACGGGGTAGAAGCGCAGCGTATCGTAATCATTCCCTCCGCGGTCGATGTCGAGGACTCGGCCACCCCGGCCCAGCCTTCCATCCGACACGCGTTGCATCTCCCCGAAAAGGGACGGCTGGCCGTTAGCCTGGCGGCATTGACCCCGGAAAAGGACCAGTCCACGCTCGTAGCGGCGGCGGCCCTGCTGGTCCGGGACTTGCCCGACCTCCACTGGGTTATCGCGGGCGAAGGCCCGCTGCGCGGGGTGCTGGAGCAGCAAATCTCCGCGGCCGGCCTGGACCAACGGTTCCACCTGGTGGGCCAGCTGCCCGACCCGCACACCGCCCTCGTGGATGCCGATGTGTGTGTGTTGAGCTCGACATCCGAGGGGTTGGGGAGCTCCATTCTGGCGGCTATGGCGCTGGGCGTACCGGTGGTGGCCACGCGGGTGGGAGGTATTCCCGAGCTCCTTGGCACCGGAGCCGGACTGATGGTTTCTCCGGGCAACCCGTCAGGGTTTGCCGCCGCCGTTCGGCGGGTCCTCACCGAACCGGGGCTCCGGGAAAACCTGGTCAGAATCGGCCGTCGTGACGCCGGGGGATTCTCGGTTCCCGGGATGGCAGAGCGGGTTCTAGGGGTGTATCGTTCGTCCGTCCATTCTCTTGACGGCTCATGATTTACGTTTGCATACCGAGTTACAACGAAGCCCCTACTATCGGGCTCCTGCTGTGGAAGATCCGCCAGGTGTTTGCCGGCTTCCAGCGGGAGTACCAGATGCTGGTTTTGGATGACGGATCCAACGATTCCACGGCGGAAGTCCTGGAACGGTACACTCGGGTGCTGCCGTTGAGCGTCATCCGGCACCAGGAGCGGCAGGGCTATGCCGACAGCGTCGAAGAGCTCCTGCGCCTGGCCGTGGATCGGACCGACCGTCCCAAGCGGGACTGTGCCATCCTGATGCATGCCGACTTTGCCCATGGCCCCCACTCCATCCCCGACCTGGTTCGTCGGATCGAGAGCGGTGCGGATATCGTGATCGCCCAGAGCAAGCTGGAGGGAGAACCGTCCCGCGTCCGGCGCTGGATCCGCCGGCTTGCCCCTCATCTGCTACGGGGAGCGGTTTCCGTGCCCGGTGTGACCGATGTGGTCTCCGGGTTCGCGGTGTTCCGTCTCGTCACTCTGCGCAATGCCTTCCGCAGCGCACCCGGCCAGCTCCTCACCACCGAAGGCTGGGCGGCCAACGCCGAGTTGTACGGTCGAGCCTCACGCCATGCTCGGCGGGTGGAGACGATTACCGCCGTGGAACGTCGTGATCTCCGGCAGCGGGAGAGCCGGGCCGGCTCATGGGCGCCCATGATCAACGTCTGGCGCTCACGAGGCTCACTGAGCCACCTGCCCCCAGCCCGGGCTGCGGAGCCGCCCGCCAGCCGCGAAGCTTCGCGCCCGGCGGAGGTGGCCCCATCGTGACCAGCCTCCAGCTCGCTATCGTGCTCTTGCAGGCGGCGGCCTCCCCCGCGCCGGCGGCAGCGACGCAGCCCCTGTCCTACCCCTTCGTCGTGGGGGAGAAGCTCAGTTACAGCGCCAAGCTGGGAATGCTGACGCTGGGCTCGGCCACGCTGGAGGTAGCCTCGATCGACACCGTACGGGGGGTCGAAAGCCTCCGGCTGCGGTTCCGGCTCAAGGGGAAAACCGCGTTCTACTCGCTCGACGATGTGCTGGAATCCTGGGTGGGTACCAGCGATCTGCATTCCCGCCGGTTCGTGCAGGATTTCGAGGAGAACGGCAAGTCCTCCGACCGCCGGTACGAGATCTACCCGGATTCAGGGTTCTTCCGCGAGCACGGCCGGGACACCACCTGGTCCACGCCATCCGCGCCGCTGGATGACGCCGCGTTCTTCTACTTCGTCCGGGTCACTCCGCTCGAGGTGGGCCGGAAATACTCCTACGATCGCTATTTCCGGAAGGAGAAGAACCCTGTTACCATCGAGGTTCTCAAGCGGGAGAAGCTGGAGCTGCCCGATGGCGCCAAGGTGAACTGCCTGGTGCTACATCCCACGATCGACACCCGCGGACTCTTCTCCAAGCGCTCAGAGACGCGCATCTGGCTGACCGACGATGTTCGCCGGTTACCGGTGCAGATCCGCACCAAATTTCCCTTTGGTACCATTACACTCCGGCTCAAGGACATGGTTCTGCCTGGCACGACCACTTCGGCCATGAGTCGCTGATCGTGCCGTATCGCGAGGCCGACCTGAGCCGCCTCACGACCATTCCGGTCGCCGGGCGGCGGAACAAGGTCGACCAGCGACGGCTGGCCTCGCCGCCCGGAACGAACCGCTCCTTTTCCGCTTTTCTCGACAGTCTGCCAGACATCCTGGCCGCCCACGATCTCCGCCAGGTCATCCAGTCAGTGGTTGATGCTGCGCGCGAACGCAGGGGGGTGATTCTCCTCCTGGGCGGCCACGTCGTAAAGGTAGGCCTGGGTCCGCTCATCAACACCTGGCTGGCACGCGGGATCGTCACCCACGTCGCGATGAACGGTGCCGCTGCTATTCACGACTTCGAGCTGGCGGCATTCGGGGGGACGAGCGAGGACGTAGAGGCCGGTCTGACGGACGGCAGCTTCGGCATGGCTGAGGAGACTGGGGCCGGGATGAACGCCGCGATCGGCGCGGCGGCCCGTGCCGAGCAGGGAATGGGAGAGGGTCTCTCCCGGGCCCTGGCCAAGCGGAAGAGCCTGCCCGGGGCCGAGGCCTCCATCCTGCTGTCGGCCCAGGAGCACGATGTTCCGGTGACCGTCCACGCCGCCATCGGGGCGGAGATCATCCACCAGCATCCCACCGCCGACGGCGCCGCGGTCGGCGCCACCAGCCACCGAGACTTCCGCCGCCTTGCGGCCTCAGTCCCCGATCTGCATCAGGGTGGGGTGGTGCTCAATCTGGGGAGCGCGGTGTTGCTGCCGGAGGTCTTCCTCAAAGCCCTGACCATCGCGCGGAACCTCGAGGGCGGGAAACCCACTCACTTCACGGCGGCCGACTTCGACATGCAGCGGCACTACCGGCCGCGGGTCAACGTGGTGCAGCGACCCACCCGAGCAGGGGGCACCGGCTTTCTCCTCACCGGGCATCATGAGATCTTGATCCCGCTGTTGGTGTGGGGCGTGGTGGAGGCGGTCGAGAAAAAGCAGTCCAAATAGAGACGTCCAGATGAAGACGTCTGCTAGAATACCGTAGACGTCTTCACCTAGACCTTGTTCCTGGGCGCTTTACCTGGGTCTTACGCCCTCACCGCTCCCCAGCAATCATCTCCCGCACTCGCGCCGCGGTGTTCGGGGCAAAGACCTTCAGGACCAGATAGATCATGAAGCCCACGAAGGCAAACCACAGCGCCGCCCCCACCAGCCCCAGGACCAGACCAAAGAGGGTGAAGACGACCTTCAGCAAAAAGACCGTCACCACCGCCAGCACCGCGAATCCCAGCAGGTTCCGCAACATTCTCGTTTCCTCGTGAGAGCGGGTCAGGCTGCAGTACGCCCGGACGTTTCAAATAGTTTCATCGGTGCCGGGTGAGCCCCGCGTACGATGTGATCGTGATCGGAGGCGGCGCCATGGGGGCTGCCTGCGCCCGAGAGCTGGCGTCAACCGGTCGCACCGTCCTCATCCTGGAACCCGGCGGCCAGCACGGGCAGGCGTGGCGAGCGGCCGGGGGGCTGCTTGCTCCGCAGATCGAGGCGGACGCGAGCGACCAGCTCCTCACCCTTGGCCTGGCCGCGCGGGACCTGTACCAACCGCTGGCGGCCGCCCTTCATGAGACAACCGGTGTCGATGTGGGCCTTTGGCAGGAGGGCATAGCCCGGATGGCCGGCACCGATGTCGAGGCGGCCGCGCTGGGGTCGAAGGTAGCGTGGCAACAGCAACAGGGCTATGCGTGTGAGTGGCTGGAGCGGGACGAGGTTCGCCGGCGCTGGCCCTGGCTGGGCCCGACCCTCGGCGCGCTGTGGGCGCCCCGGGATGGCGCACTCGATCCCGAACGGCTGGTCCAGGCCCTGCTGGCCGACGCGCTGCGGCTCGGCGCGGTCGTAGTCGATGATCGGGCCCTCAGGCTAGAGCGGGCAGGAGACAAACTGACGGGAGTGGGCGGGGAGACCGGGCGCTACTCCAGCGAGCACGTCCTGGTCGCTGCGGGGGCCTGGTCGGGCCAGCTGCAGAATCTCCCCCGGCCACTGCCGGTCGAACCGGTGCGCGGTCAGATGGCCGCGCTCCCCTGGCCTGCCGCGGTGCCCCGAGCAATCGTCTACCACAACCATTCCTATATCCTGGCCCGGGCTGGTGAGGCGATCATCGGCTCGACCATGGAACCCGTGGGGTTCCGGCCCGAAGTCACCTCCGCGGGCCTGGCCCAGATCTTTGCGGCCACCATGCTGCTGTCCCCCAGCCTCATCAGGGCCAAGGTACGGCGAACCTGGGCCGGACTCCGCCCCATGACGCCGGACGGCATGCCGATCATCGGCCGTGAGCCCACCATGAGGGGGCTGTGGTACGCGACTGGACATGGACGAAACGGCATACTGCTGGCGGGCATTACTGGAGTGCTCCTCCGGCAGTTGATGGACGGGGAGCCGCCGGGTGTCGGATTGCAGGCATTCGCTCCAGACCGATTCTGAGACGAAGCTATCTGTATTATCCTGACTATATGACTCGCTTTCTTCCGTTGGTTCTTCTTGCATCGACGCTCGCGGCACAGGCGCCGCCTGACGTGGTCATGGAACGAACCGGCTACGTTGATTGGCTCAAGAAGGGACTCAACTCGCCGCTGTCGGCCGTTGCGCGGCAAAAGGTCGGCGATGGGCTCCGACTGGGACCGGGGGATGCGGACATTCCGCTGCCGGGGATCGATGAGTATCGAGTCTACCCGAGTGGCACAGGCGTCGTTCTCGAAGGGTCAGACGACAAGCGACCCATCGGCCGTGGCGGGCCGTATCGGATCGGGAAATATGCGCTGTATCTCACCGGCTCTCAGCGGGGGACGGTTCTGTCCGTGTTCACCGACCAGGCCGGCAAAGAGCCGCCGGGCTACTACGATTACGACCCCTCGATGGTGTTTACTGGGCCTCTCATCCGACTCAAGACTCCTCAGTCAATACGCGTCCTTGCCTCCGACGGAATCGAGGTCGAGGCTACCGAGGTGGGTAGCGTCGTCGTGCCGCTTGGCGGACGGACCTCGCTTCGCGTGCTGCGTATCCCGTTTGCGGGCGGTAATGAGTCGGACCTGGAGATCTACTTCCGCGACGAGAGCAACGGAGACGGGACCTATCCGGCAGGCCGATTCGTCAGCCTGCACCCGCTTTCAAACGGCCTGTTCCGGCTGAACTTCAACCGGGCCCGGAATCCGTTCTGCGCCTACAGCTCGGTATACCCCTGTCCCGCGCCATGGCGGGGCAACACCGTGCCTGCCGCTATCCGGGCAGGAGAGCGCTACTCGGGGGGCGGCCTCCAAGTCGTGCCCGACCAGCCGGCGGAATGATGCTCGTCCTGGCGATCCAGGCCGCGCTTGGCCTGGCGGTAGTTTCTTCGCCGAGGGGGACCTGGCGGGCCGTGCTGGACCTCGCAGGCGGTCCCCTGCCGTTTACGGTGCAAGTCGGGCACAATGAAGATGGCGACTGGCTGGGGAGGCTTTGGAACGGGCAGAAGTCCCAGCCGTTCTCGGCCGTGCGAGTGGAAGGCGACAGCGTGGTTCTCGAAATCGCCGACTATGCTGCGACCATAAAGGCCGCCGTCCGGCGCGACTCGCTGATCGGATATTACCGCAACATCGGCAGCAACGGGCCGCGCACCATTCCATTCCGGGCAGCGCGCCGCCCTTGGCCGATCAGTAAGGCCTCCAGGAAGCTGGTGGGCCGCTGGGACGCGACTTTCTTCCAGGACCTGGAAACCAGCCCGCGCGTCTTCGAGTTTCGCAACGGACCCGGCGGCATCGAGGGAACCCTCATCTCCAGCACCTCGGACTATGGGCCGTTCTCGGGGACCGCTTCGGCTGACAGCTTCGCGATCGGATACTTCGACGGCTCGTTCGTCTACCTCATCACCGGCAAGCTCCACGGCGATACGCTGCGGGGGATTTTTCACGCCGGACTGAGAACCCAGACACCGTGGCAGGCGGTGCGCAGCACCGGAGCGGCCCATCTCAAGTCTCCGACCGAGATCACCTCTGCCGACACCACCGCGCCGTTCCGGTTTCGCTTCCCCGATCTTCAGGGCCGCCTGGTGGGGAACGACGACCCGCGCTTCAAGGGAAAAGTCGTCCTGGTCGACATCTTCGGGACCTGGTGCCCCACCTGTCACGAAGGAATGCCGGGGCTGATCGAGCTCTATAATCGGTATCGTGGACGGGGACTGGAGATCGTGGGTCTGGCCTTCGAGGTCACCGGCGACCCGGCCGTGGACGCGCCGTTGGTGCGCCGCTACCGCGACAAGTTCCGCATTCCCTTCCCCCTGCTCCTGGCCGGAACCAACGACGTCGAGGGCATCGAGGCGGCGCTGCCCCAGCTTCAGGGGGCCGGTGCCTTTCCGACGCTAGTCTTTCTGGGTCGCGATGGCCGGGTGCGCCGGGTGCACGCCGGCTTCCACGGCCTGGCGGCAGGGGACCAACACCAGCGGCAGGCGCGGGAGTTCGAGGTCGAAATTGAGAGACTTTTAGGTGAAAAGCGTAAGCAGTGAGGCGGTGAAGGGGAGGAGGGGCTGTGTCCCGCTTACCGCTTACCGCTCACGCCTTGTTCTTGACGACCACGTTCGGCAGCTTCGCCTCCGGATCCACCCGTAGCTCCAGCCATTCGCCTTTGATGGCGTGCCCCGGTACCCCGCACAGCAGCCAGTACCAGCCGGCTTCATCGGCAACGAAGATGGTCTGATCGTTCTGGCCCGGACGGAGTCCCTCGACAACCGCCCGGGTCATGGCATTGCTGAACGAGGCGCGGCCGCCCTCCAGCGGAATCTTCTCCCGCTGCACCATCACCACCAGGCTGTGGGGGGCGGTCGAGTCGGCCGAGCGCCAATCCCATTTGACCGTCCAGCCGAGCGGCACGACGATGCGGGCCTCTCCGGCGCGATAGCCGTTGATCAGTGCCGACGGCGCTCCGGGTGGGGCGGTAATTTCGAGCGACAATGTGACCACCCTGGCCGCACTGTCCACGGTCATCCAGGACGGCACGGCCGCGGTGTCGCCGGCTCCTGGAGCCGGCGTGGCCGCCTCTCGGGCCGGTGGCGCCGGAGCCGGGGCACTCGCGGCCGCCTGGCCCCGTCCGGAGCAGCCCATGGCCACAGTCAACGCCGCGGCCGCCGAGGTGATGAGAAGAGAGGGAGGGAGCTGAATCATTGCGGTGCTCTGGTCCCGGAATAGGGTCGTCTGTACCTTCGTAGCTGAAATCGCCGCGGGGGAAATGACACCCGCCGTCGCCTCCGCAGGAACATAACCCAGGAGAATCGTGATGGCGGGATTGCTTTCGAGGGAACGGACCGTCGCCAGGCCGGGGTACAACCGGTGGCTGGTGCCTCCGGCCGCACTCGCCATTCACCTGTCCATCGGCATGGCGTACGGATTCAGCGTGTTCTGGCTGCCGCTGAGCCGGGCCGTCGGCCTGACGGAGTCCAGGCCGTGCCCGGCCGACATGGGCTTCTTCCAACTGCTCGTCACCCGCGACTGTGACTGGAAGATCAGCGAGCTCGGCTGGATGTTCACCCTCTTCTTCGTCTTCCTCGGCTCGTCGGCGGCGCTGTTCGGGCCCTGGGTCGAACGGGTGGGACCGCGGAGAACCGGCGTGGTGGCCGCCGTCTGCTGGTCGACGGGATTCTTCATCTCCGCACTGGGAATCTACCTCCACCAGATCTGGCTGCTCTGGCTCGGCTCCGGCGTCATCGGCGGCTGCGGGCTGGGGCTGGGCTACATCTCACCGGTCAGCACCCTGATCAAGTGGTTTCCCGACCGCCGCGGCATGGCGACAGGGATGGCCATCATGGGATTCGGCGGAGGCACGATGATCGGAGCTCCACTGGCCGACATCCTCATGCGCCACTTCACGACTCCGACGTCAGTTGGTGTATGGCAGACTTTCGTCGCCCTGGGCGCCCTCTACTTCATTACCATGATGGCCGGGGCCTTCGGGTACCGGGTGCCGCCACCGGACTGGAAGCCGGCTGGATGGACGCCCAGCTCCCAGCGCACCGGCATGATCACCAGTGGGAACGTCCACGTGAGCCGGGCCTGGCGGACGCCGCAGTTCTGGTTCCTCTGGATGGTATTGTGCATGAACGTGAGCGCGGGCATCGGCGTCATCGGTATCGCATCGCCGATGATCCAGGAGATTTTCGGTGGCCGCCTGCTTGGAGTTCCGGGAACCCTGCAGCAGCTCACTCCGGAGCAGAAAGTCCAGCTTGCCAGCATCGGCGCCGGTTTCGCGGCCTTGCTCAGTCTTTCGAATATCGCCGGCCGGATCGGCTGGGCCTCCTTTTCCGACTACATCGGCCGGAAACGCACCTACCTGGTCTTCTTCGCCCTGGGTTTCGTGCTCTACGGGACGGCCCCGTTCGCTGGCCGGACCGGCAGCGTCACCCTCTTCGTCGTCCTCTTCTGCATCATCCTGACCATGTATGGAGGGGGATTCGCCACCATCCCCGCGTATCTGGCCGACATCTTCGGCACCCAGTATGTGGGCGCGATTCACGGCCGTTTGCTCACCGCCTGGTCCACCGCGGGTGTGCTCGGACCGGTCCTGGTGAACTACATCAGGGAGTACCAGATCGAGCGCGGGGTGCCCACAGCACAGGCGTATAACGTCACGATGTTCGTGCTGGCCGGACTGCTGGTGATAGGGTTGATCTGTAATCTGATGGTGAAGCCGGTGCACCCCGGGTACCACATGACGGCCGAGGAGCTGGCGGCCGCCAGGGCGCTCCAGGCCGGGCAGCGTGGCTGAGCCCCCCGTTGCATAAAACCCAAGGCTCACCGCATATTATTGCGCCTTACGCCTCAACTTGCTGAGCACCCAAGGAGCCGACTGTGGCCACCAACGACGCGTCGGACCGGCGCTCGGATAGCAGCTGGGTCATGGTCGTTCTGGCGTGGCTGCCGGTGACGTTACCCCTCCTTTGGGGGATCTGGCAGACGGTTAAGAAGGCCGCCGTGCTCTTCCGATGAATTCTGATCCTACCGGCCGATACCCTGCCTAAGCGCGCAAACGGTTGCACTCCATAAAGTTGCATCATTATTCCATGAATTGCCCGGCCACGGTAGGGGAACTGGGGCTTGACGCAGCCAGCGGTGTAATCAAATTGTAACCCGTTAAAACACTTCCAGCGCCGAAGTTAGTGGTGGCCGCAGGGGGCTTCTCCCGGGCGGCACCGAGCCGTCTCCATGACCGAGCAACCGATTCTTCCCATCCAGACTTGCCCCTGAGGAGAGTGCCCATGAGGATCTGTTCTCGTTGGTGGGTGGCCCCTGTGCTTCTAGCTGTTGCCAGCCCGTTGAGCGCGCAAGGAAAAGGCGATTGGACCACTTACGGCGGTAACGACTGGAATCAGCGGTACTCGACCTTGAAGCTCATCACCCCAGCAAACGTTTCGCAGCTGGTGCCCCGCAAGATCTTCCAGACCGGTATCTCCAAGCTGGGCTCGTTCGAGAACACCCCGCTCGTCTCCAACGGCATCATGTACGTGACCACCCCGTACAACACCGCCATGGCCTACGATCTCAATACCAACAAGGAGCTTTGGCGCTACGAGCACAAGCTGGGCACGACCATCACCTGCTGCGGACCGAACAACCGCGGCTTTGGCATGCACGGCCCCCACGTCTACATGGGCACCCTCGACGCCCATCTGGTGGCCTTCGAGGGAAAGACCGGCAAGGTGCTCTGGGACAAGGAAGTGGCCGATCCCGCCTTCGGCTACAGCATCACCCACGCCCCACTCATCGTTGGCGACAATGTGATCATCGGGGTCTCGGGCGGCGAGTACGGCATCCGCGGTCACGTCACCGCCTATAACGCGGTCAGCGGCGACCAGGTCTGGCGCTGGTATTCGATTCCCGCCCCCCAGGGCGATCCCACCTTCGACGACAAGGCCCCCAACGGCTGGTGGGGTACCTGGGCCCCGAAGGCGGAAGACCACGACCTGCACCGCGACATCGCCAAGGAAAAGGCCGACAGCGCCAAGTACGCCGACGCGTGGAAGACCGGCGGCGGCGGCGTGTGGACGACTCCGGCGTATGACAAGGAACTCAATGCGATCTTCGTCTCGGTCGGCAATCCTTCGCCCGACCTGGATGGCAGCATCCGCCCGGGGGACAACCTCTACACCGACGCGGTCGTCTCGATCGATGCCACCACCGGCAAGACCAACTGGTATTACCAGACCGTCCCGCACGATGTCTGGGACCTCGACGCCACCTCTCCGCCGGTAGTCGTGAACGTGGGCGGTAAGAAGGCCGTCGTGCATGCCGGCAAGACGGCGTGGGTCTACGTCCTCGATGCCGCCACCGGGAAGCTGATCCGCAAGACGGACAACTTTACGCCTCAGGAGAACATGTTCGCCCTGCCGAGCGACAAGGGTACCCGCATGCTTCCGGGTGCCAACGGCGGCGCGGAGTGGTCTCCCATCGCGGTCGATCCTACCCTCGGCTACGCCTTCGTGGCCGGCCTGCACCAGCCGATGAACTACATCACCCACTCGGCCCCGTACGAGAAAGGCAAGCTCTGGCTCGGATCGGCCTTCGTGGCCATTCCGGGTGAAGAGCAGTACGGGCTCTACTCCGCGGTCAACCTCAAGACCGGCAAGATTGCCTGGCAGAACAAGGTACCCCAGCCCATGATGGGCGGCGCCCTCGCTACGTCCACCGGCCTCACCTTTACCGGTGAAGGGAACGGCAACTTCAACGCCTACGATTCGAAGACCGGGAAGCTGCTGTGGCAGTTCAATGGCGGCGCCGGCTGTAACTCCGCGCCCATGACGTTCATGCACGGTGGCGAGCAGTTTATTGCCGTGGCCTGTGGCGGCAACTTCCAGCTCAGCTATCCACTGGGCGACGACATCCTCGTCTTCGGTCTTCCGAAGCGGGCAGCAGCCAAGAGGTAAGTCATCCGTGTCGGCCGGCCGGGATCCCGTGATTCGGGTTCCTTGCCGGTCCGGTGCACGAGAACTATGGCAGTCACACGGTGGTTCTGGATGACCCTGCTGGTGGTGGGAGCCCTGGCAGGATCCGCCTGGTCCCGGCAGGATCCCCCTCGTCCCTGGCTCGGCGTGAACGGCGCCGACTGGCGACAGATGAAGCCGGACGTACGGCTGGCCTATGTCGAGGGGTTCCTTGCCGGCGCGGCGCTGGGTCAGGCCGCCGCCGGCGCCCGGGACTCAGCCCAGGTTCGGATGGCCATCGAGAAGCTGAGCCGGAATGACCGGCTTCGCTTTCCCTACAGTGCCAATGTGTATTCGAGTCGCATCAGTGATTTCTACTGGTGGAAAAACCACGTCCCCCTGCCCACGTGGCACGCTTTCCTGGAGGTGAACACCGCACTTGGCCGGCCGATTACCGATACACTGCCGTAACATTGCTGGAGCTTTTGATCAAGTCGTGGCTTTGATCCCGAAGTTAAGCAGTCGTTGGCGGTCATCCTTACTCGAGGGAGACGTACCTATGAAGCGAGTCGCACTGTTGTGTATGGGCTTGGTGATGGGAGCGGCCAGCGCCGCCGAGGCACAGCTGACGATGCAGATGAGTAATGGCTGGAGCTTCACCTTTGGCGGGAACGTCAATGCCTTCCTGGTCTACGAGAAGCCGAGTGATAACGCGGCCCCGACCGCGACGCCCGGCGGCATCGTTGCCGGAGGCGGCGAGGGTGCCACCCGGATCCGCACCGGGCTGCTCCCGGCCTTTGCGGTATTCGATGCGAAGGGCAAGGAGGGCAACACCGATCTCGGCGTTCACTTCGGATTCGCGCCACAGATTCAGTGCGGCGGCGATCCGCTCACCGGACAGGTCTTTCATGACTGCTTCGGCGCCCAGATCGACATGCGTCAGGTGTACCTGACCGTCGGCGGGGCGTGGGGCCAGATTCTCGCGGGTCGCGAGCTCGGTCTCTTCGGCCGGCAGAACATCCTGACCGACCAGACCCTGTTTGGCGTCGGCGCCACGGGTGGCCAAATCTCCGGCGGCACGACCCTCGGGCGCATCGGCTTCGGGTACATCTATCCGCAGTTCAAGGCCCAGATGACCTACAGCACGGCGGCAGGCCGGCCGTTCCAGCTTTCGATCGGCGTGTTCGATCCGGCCAGCAATGGGCCGTACACCACCATCGAGCTCCCGCGGTTGGAGGCCGAGGGTGTGTGGGCGGCCGGAAACACCAAGGTCTGGGTCGGCGGTCTGGTGCAGAACAACGGCACCGGCGGCGTAGCCGACGAGAAGGCCACGTCCTGGGGCGGCACTGGTGGTGTGCGCTTCGGTAATCCGACGTTCTCGCTCACGGCCAGCGGCTATTACGGCAAGGGTCTCGGAACCACCCTGCTGTTCAACCTCGGCACAGGCGGGACCCTGGGCGATGACCTGCGGAAGTCCATGGGCGGGATCGGTCAGGTGACCTTTACTCCGGCCAACAGCAAGGTGACGGTGGCCGGCAGCTGGGGCATCAGCATCCTGGAGAACTCCGACAGCGAACCCGCCTTCAAGACCAAGAACTGGCTGGCTTCGGGTGGCATCTATTATCAGGCCACCAAGTCGCTCAAGGCGGTCGGCGAATTCAACTATGCCGTTACCGGAGACGACAGCGATCTCAGCGACGATAACAAGTCCATCGCTCCAGCCGTCGGCCTGATGCTGTTCTTCTAGCGCACAACCTTTTACCGCGGTCCACGACGGCCTCCCGTTCGAGGGGCCGTCGTTTTTTCGGAGTCCCTTCAGGAGCGGCGCCGGTTGACCTTGGGTACATTACCGCCACCCTCACTCAACCCTGGAGCAGTCGATGCTTTACCGCGTGTTCCTCGGCATGGCCGTGCTCCTGTCAGGATGCGGCAAGGCGCTTTCCACTCCGGTGAATACCCGGACGGCGGCGGGTCCCGACGATACCTTCGCATGCGTGAAGAAACAGCTCGGAGCGCTGGGCTACCGGCAGACCTCGAACGACGCCGACGATCTCCGGGTCACCGCCACCAAGATCGACTCCAAGTCGCGCCGGCCTGACGTGCAATTCCGCCGCATCCAGGACAAGCTGGACGTTGACGTCTCGGCCACGGCCGAGGGACAAACGAGCATCGAGGTGCTGCCCCGCACCTTCGCGGAATACACCACGCAGCGGGGTCCGACCGAGGTGCAGGAGCGGGCATCCGACTTGGTCAAGGCCGACGCACAGGCGCTGCTGGACCGGTGTCGCAGCTAGCTCCCGGCTGGCCGCCCCTGCTAGTTTTCCGGTCGAACCTACTAGCAGGCAGGCACCAACTGGTGAGGAGATAGTGGCAGTTCCGCTGGTCCAACTGACGCGATCGGGTTCCACCAACGCGAGCCCTGCCCCCTTGGTTCCCGCCCGGAAGCCCGGCTGGCTCAAGGTGAAGGCCCCCGGCGGCGCCAACTATGTCCGCTTGAAGGGAATGATGCGCGAGCTTGGCCTCCACACGGTCTGTGAGGAGGCCCGCTGCCCGAACGTGGGCGAGTGCTGGGAGCACGAGGCCGCCACCTTCATGATTCTGGGCGACGTCTGCACCCGCAACTGTACCTATTGCGCGGTTGCCCACGGCACCCCGAAGGCATTCGACGAGCTGGAGCCGCTGCGGCTGGCAGAAGCGGTGGCTCGCATGGGCCTTCAGCATGTCGTGATCACCTCGGTTGATCGCGACGATCTGCCCAACGGCGGCGCGGAAGCGTTTGCCGGCTGCATCACCGAGATCCGGCGGCGTCTGCCGGAGACAACGGTCGAGGTACTCATCCCGGACTTCAAGGGCTCCGAGCAGGCGCTCGGCATCGTGATGGAGGCCCGGCCCGACATTCTCAATCACAACCTCGAGACTGCCGAACGTCTCTATCGCATGGCGCGGCCCGGGGGCCGCTACGACCGGGCGCTTCGATTGCTGGCCAACGCGCGCCGCATGGCCCCCGATGGGCTCACCAAGTCCGGGGTGATCCTCGGCATGGGCGAGGAGTGGGACGAGGTGATCACCTGCATGCGGGACCTCCGTTCCAGCGACGTCAACATCCTCACGCTGGGCCAGTATCTGCGCCCCTCCGGGAGTCACATGCCGGTAGCCCGCTACTACACTCCCCAGGAGTTCGACGAGCTGCGCGATGTGGGCCTCGGCATGGGGTTCTCGCACGTCCAAGCCAGCCCCCTCACCCGGTCGTCGTACCACGCCTGGGAGCAGGCGCGCTCCGCGCGCCCCGAGCACGCGTAGTGGCCGGATCGACCGCCGCCCGCACCACCGCCAAGTCCAAGGGTCTCGACGCCGGCCGCGCCGAGGAGTACCGGCACTGGCTGCGCCAGATGCTGCTGATCCGCCGCTTCGAGGAGAAGGCCGGCGAGGCGTACAGCCTGGGCAAGGTCGGTGGCTTCTGCCATCTCTATATCGGCCAGGAGGCGGTGGCGGTCGGCAGCCTCGCCGCGCTGGGGCCGGATGACTACATCACCTGCTCCTACCGCGAGCACGGCCACGCGCTGGCCCGGGGGATCTCGTCCCAGGCGGTCATGGCCGAGCTGTTCGGCAAGGCAGCGGGCTGCACCGGTGGCAAGGGTGGCTCGATGCACCTGTTCGACGCCTCCCTGGGCTTCCTGGGCGGCCACGGCATCGTGGGAGGCCACATCCCGCTGACCACCGGGATGGCGTTTGCCGCCAAGTATCGGGGAACCAGCCAGGTGGCGGTCTGCTACTTCGGCGAGGCCGCCGTCAATAACGGCGCCTTCCACGAGGCGCTCAACATGGCGGCGCTCTGGAAGCTGCCCGCCATATACCTCTGCGAGAACAATCGCTACGGCATGGGCACCGCGCTCGAGCGGGCCAGCGCCCTGTACGACATCTCCGAGCGAGCCTGCTCCTACGACATGGCCAACGAGGTGGTCGACGGACAGGATGTGCTGACCATGAACGCCGCCATGGACCGGGCGGTACAACGGGCCAGGAACGAGAAGCTCCCCACCCTGCTCGAAGTCCGCACCTACCGCTTCATGGGCCACTCGATGTCCGACCCCATTCACGGCCATTATCGCACCCGCGAGGAAGTGGAAGACCAGCGCAAGCGCGACCCGATCTCCGTCTGGTCCCAGCGCCTGATCGCGGACGGGCTGATGGATGAAAGCGCGGTGCGGGCCATGGACAAGGATGTGCTGGAGGAGGTCGAGGACGCCTACCAGTTCGCCGATCAGGCACCGGACCCCGCGCCGGAGGAGCTGTACCAGGACGTCTACGCGGAAGAAAACAGCGTAAACGGTAAACAGTGAACCGGCCTGCTACCGCGCATCCGGTTTACCGTTCACCGTTCACCGGGATCACCTATGGCAATTCTGACCTATAGAGACGCCCTCAACCAGGCACTTCGCGAGGAGATGCAGCGGGACCCGAACGTCTTCCTCATGGGCGAGGAGGTCGGGGTCTATCAGGGCGCCTACAAGGTGAGCCGCGGCCTGCTCGATGAGTTCGGTCCGATGCGGGTGGTGGATACCCCCATCACCGAGCTGGGGTTCGCGGGCGTCGGGGTGGGCGCCGCCATGGTCGGGCTTCGGCCCGTCATCGAGTTCATGACCTGGAACTTCGCGCTGCTTGCGGTCGATCAGCTGGTCAACTCGGCCGCGAAGATGCGCTACATGTCGAATGGCCAGGTAGGAGTTCCCGCGGTGTTTCGGGGACCCGGCGGATCTGCATTGCAGCTCGCCTCGCAGCACTCCCAGGCCTTCGAGAGCTGGTACGCCCACATCCCCGGACTCAAGGTGGTCATGCCGGCGACGCCGGCCGATGCAAAGGGGCTACTGAAGAGCGCCATCCGGGATGACAATCCGGTCATCTTCATCGAGGGCGAGATGCTGTACAACCTCAAGGGCGAGGTGCCCGAGGGGGAGCATGTCGTGCCGCTCGGACTGGCGGACATCAAACTCGAGGGCAGCGATGTGACGATCATCTGCCACTCGAAGAGCGTCGGCGTGTCGCTCAAAGCGGCGGAGCAGCTGGCCAAGGACGGGATCAAGGCCGAGGTGCTGGACCTGCGCACCATCCGGCCGATGGACACTGAAGCGGTGCTCACCTCGGTGGCCAAGACCCACCGGTGCGTCGTGGTCGAGGAGGGCTGGCCGTTTGCCGGCATCGGGGCCCAGGTGGTCGACACCATTCAGCGCGAGGTGTTCGATGAGCTCGACGCCCCGGTGCTGAGGGTCACCGGTGCCGATGTCCCCATGCCCTACAACAAGCAGCTGGAGAAGGCGGCCAAGGCCGATCCGGCGAAAGTGGTCAGCGCGGTGAATCAGGTTTTGTATAAGGAGTAGGCTATTGGCTATTGGCTATTGGCCCTTGGCTGTTCCGCCCTGGAAGCGGAGCTTCGTCGGCATCGGATCAGCCCATAGCCAATAGCCAATAGCCAATAGCGCTTCAACCAGGACTCAAGAATGACCACGAAAGTCGTAATGGAAGCCCTCTCCCCCACCATGGAGGAAGGGCGCCTGGTCGAATGGAAAAAGCAGGAGGGCGACACCGTCGCCGTGGGTGACGTGCTCGCCGAGGTGGAGACCGATAAGGCGGTCATGGAGCTCGTGGCCCGCGCTGCGGGGACGCTGCTCAAGCACGTGGTTGAGGCCGGCGCCACCGTACCAGTCTCGGAGCTGGTTGCTGTCATTGGGGAACGAGGGGAGGATGTAAGCGGGGCAGTGGGGCGGACGGACAGCGGGGCCGCGGGGCCACGGGCCAGCAAAGAGGCACAAGCCACGCAGCCATCGCCCGGGAAGGACCGACCGGTCTCCATGCCGCCCGCGCCACCAGCCGCCGTGGCCACGGTAGAGCGGCGTCCTGTGGAAAAGCAGCCCGCGCGCGAAGGAAACGGGGCCAAGGCCACCCCCACCAGGGTCAAGGCTTCGCCACTGGCGCGCCGGATCGCGGCGGACCGTGGAATGGATCTCGGGGCCGTGGCCGGCACCGGGCCGGAGGGCCGCATCATCGCCCGTGACCTTGAGACGGCCGTTGCGGCGAGTCCCGCCCGACCGGCACCCGCGTCGTCAGGCCCTGCGGCTGCCCCGCTGCCCCGCGGCCCCGCTGGCGCCCCCTACACCGATGTCCCGCTCACCCAAATCCGGAAGACCATCGCCCGGCGGCTCGCCCAGTCGATCGGCCCGGTCCCGACGTTCTACCTCACCAGCGAGGTGGACATGGAGCGGGTAGTCGAGGCGCGCGAAGAGCTTCGCGCGGCGGGTAAGCGGGAAAGCGGGGAAGCGGGGAAAGACGCCAGCGTCTCGTTCAATGATATCATTATCAAGGCCGTGGCCATGGCTCTGCGGCAGCATCCGGCCTGCAACAGCTGGTGGCAGGACGATCACATCCGCTACTGGAACGAGGTGCACGTGAGCATGGCGGTCGCGGTCGAGGAAGGTCTGATCACCCCGGTGATCCGTCACGCCGACCAGAAGACCCTGCGGGAGATCGCGACCGAGTCACGGGATCTGGCCGCCCGGGCCCGGGAGCGGCGGCTCAAGCCCGAGGAGTACACCGGCGGCACCTTTACGGTCTCCAACCTCGGCATGCTCGACATCGAGGAGTTCACTGCCATCATCAATCCGCCCGAAACCGGCATTCTGGCGGTGGGCCGCATGGCAGAGAAGCCGGTGGCGCACCAGGGCGCGGTTGCTATCCGGCGCCGGATGCGGCTCACCATGTCCTGCGACCACCGGGTGATCGACGGCGCGACCGGCGCCCAGTTTCTCAAGACGCTGAAGGGGATGCTGGAAAATCCGCTGGCGCTGGTCTGGTAGCAGATTGTCACCCCGAGCAGCGCGAGGGGGCCAGAGCGTCGCTTCGGCCCCTTCGCTACGCTCAGGGTGACATCACTCGCTTTTCTTAGAGGGGATACTGTGGCAACTCAGTTCGACGTGATCATCGTGGGAGGCGGGCCCGCCGGCTATGTCTGCGCCATCCGCGCGGCGCAGCTCGGGCTCGCAACGGCCGTGATCGAGAAGGACAAGCTCGGCGGCGTCTGCGTGAATATCGGCTGCATCCCCACCAAGGCCCTGCTGCACAGCGCCTACGTCGCCGGCCTGGTGGCCCACGAGGCCAAGGACCTGGGAATCGAAGTCGGATCGGTGAAGACCGACTACGGCGTGGCGATGCGGCGCTCCCGCAAGGTCTCGGAGCAAAACTCCAAGGGAGTGGAGTTCCTGATGAAGAAGCACAAGGTCACGGTGGTGAAGGGCGCCGGGGTGGTGGCGCGCAACCGCACCGTGCGGGTGGGCAAGGACGAGTACCAGGCGCGGAAGGCGGTAGTGATCGCCACCGGGTCACGGGTGAAGGGCATTCCTCAGATCGGGCTGGAGATCAACAAGAGCACTGTAATCAGCTCGGATGAGGCCCTGTTCCTCGAGACCCAGCCCAAGACGCTCGCCATCGTGGGGGCCGGCGCCGTCGGATGTGAGTTCGCCGACATCTTCCACGCTTTCGGAAGCAAGGTCACCCTCATCGAGGCCCTGCCCCGGATCCTTCCACTGGAGGACGCCGAATCATCCGACGCCCTGACCAAGAGCTTCAAGAAGCGCGGCATCGCCGTCATTGCCGGCGCCAAGGTCAAGAAGGCCACTGTCGCCAAGGACAAGGTGACCCTCGAGGTCGAGACCGGCGGAAAGACCGAGTCGATCGAGGCGGAGAAGGTGTTGATGGCCGCCGGCCGCGCGGTGAACACCGAGAATCTGGGATTGCAGGAAGCCGGCGTCCAGCTGACCGATCGGGGGTTCATCAAGGTGAATCTGGCGACGCTGGAGACCAGCGCGCCCGGGGTCTACGCCATCGGCGACGTAGCCGGTCCCCCGATGCTGGCCCACAAGGGGAGCCGCGAGGGGATGGTGGTCGCGGAGCTGATCGCCGGCCATCACCCCCAGCCGATCAAGTACGACAACGTCCCCAGTGTGACCTATTGCCACCCCGAGGTCGCCAGCATCGGGATGACCGAGGACCAGGCCAAGGAGCGGAAGCTGGAGTATCAGGTTGGTCGTTTCCCGTTCAGCGCCAACGGCCGCGCCCGGACCGCCGGTGAGACTGAAGGCTTCGTGAAGATCATCCGGGACAAGAAGTACGGCGAGATCCTCGGCGCCCACATCGTGGGTGGACACGCCTCAGAGATAATCCACGAGCTGGCTGTCGCCCGGCAGAACGAATACACCGTCGAGGAGGTGGATCTCGCCATCCACGCCCATCCGACGCTGTCCGAAGCGATCGCCGAGGCGGCGCTGGATTCGATGGGACGGGTGGTGCATATCTGATGCTGGGGTTTCTGGCGGCCGCGCTCGCGTCCGCGGTCCTGACCGGTCTGAGCGCAATCACGGCGACGGTGCTGGTCGCCGATACGCTCCGCTCCCGGCATGGGGAGGCCAACCTCGAGTTTCGGTTTTACCTGATCGCCTGCGGGACGATCGCGGGGCTCGTCCTTGCCGGCTTCGTCGCCTGGCGTCTGCTCGAGCCGGTCGCGTCCGCGTACCGCCGTGGGGGATTGGCCATGGTTGCGGCCTTTGCCACAGTCGTCCTGATGCTGATCTGCACCGGGGTCTTCGAGCTCTTCGGCCGCGCCGGCCTGCTCACCTTGCTGGGCCTCTCCGCCCTGACCTCCGCGGTGCTGGCCTTCCAGGCTCGCCGCCTCAGGTCGCAGGTGCACCCGTGACCGCTCGCCTGGTCGTGCACGACCTCGGCCGGCGGGATTATGCCGAGGTACTGGAGCTGCAGCGACGCCTGTGCCGCCAACGTATCGCGGGTGAGAGCGACGAAGACGTCCTGCTGCTGGTGGAACACGATCCGGTGGTGACGCTGGGCCGGGGAACCCGAGCAGAGAGCCTGCCGCTGCCACGAGCAGAGCTCGAACGACGCGGGGTCGAGGTGTTCGAAGTGGAGCGCGGAGGTGACGTCACCTTTCACGGTCCGGGACAGCTGGTGGGCTATCCCGTGGTAGATCTGCGGCATCACCGGGAGGACCTGCACTGGTATCTTCGCCGGCTTGAGGCGGGTCTGATCGGGAGCCTGGGCCAACTGGGAGTCGAGGCGGGAGCAAATCCGGGGCTTACCGGGGTCTGGACCCAAGGCCGGAAGATCGCAAGCATCGGTATCCACGTGAAGCAGTGGGTGACGTTCCACGGCTTTGCCCTCAACGTGAGCACCGACCTGTCCTACTTCGATCTCATCGTTCCGTGTGGCATCAAGGATGTGACCATGACCAGCGTGGCCGCGGAGCTGCGCCGGGCAGATTCTCCGGCTCTCTGGGAGGAGGCCCGTCAGGCCGTCATCGCAGGGATGGCGGAAGCCTTCGAGCTCCAGCCGGTCGAAACCCCCATGCTCGCGATTCTCTAGCTCATTCCGCCTGGTTCGCCACTCCCGCCTCGCCCTTGTTCTGCGCGGTTGCCTTCTGGACACCAATGAGTTTTTCTCCCTACCATGCCCGATTCGACCCGACACCCCTCGCCTGACGCCCAGGCGGACCAGCGGATCCAGGAGATCCTGCGCGCGGCCGACAGCTGGTCGCGGGAGGCCCCGCGGGCACTCATGCCGGCCATCCGGGCGGTGTGCATCCGCCTGGCGGAAATGGTCGCCGATCAGCGGAACTACCTCGCCCCGCTGCCGGAGCCGCAGGAGACCGAGCGCCGGCAGGTCCTGTCGATGGTGGCCGATCGGCTGCGCTCGAAGCCGGTGACGGAAGGGGTGGAGGAGCACCTGAAGGCCCTGGAGGAGCTGGAGCTTCGCTCCACCGGATCCTGGGCCATTGTGGCCTCGGCCCAGACCGAATGGATCACCACCGCCATCCGATACCTGGAGGGCCAGACGGTGATCCTCCCGGCCGGCGAGCGTCCGGATCCCTACTGGGCGGATGACGTGGTGGCAGGGGTCATCGCCTCAGTGCGCGCGTTGATTGGCGTAGATGAGCTCCATGCCCGTACCGAAGCCCGCTACTCGGGACCGGTCAAGCGCATCACGCCCGACGAAGAGTAGGTCCGCAGGCTGGCGCGCCTACCGTGCGGTGCGTTGGCGCTTTGTGCTGGCCGTCGCCGCCTGTCTTCCCTCCCCGCCCTTCTCGGCAAATAACTCGAAGAATCGTCCGAATATCTCGATCCCGTTCCAGAGCTGGCGCAGCTCCAGCTTCTCGTTCGGGGAGTGGAGCCCGTCGTCGGGAAGACCAATTCCGGTGAGAATGACCGGCGCCCCGCTGAGGCCGAGCTCGGGAACGATCGGAATCGACCCGCCGGCCCGCACCTGCACTGCCTTCCGTCCTTCCACCGCTTCGAAGGCCTCGTTCAGGATTTCGAATGCGGGATGGTTGACGTCCACCTGGACCGGGTCGCCTCCGTGCAGGACCGTCACTTTCACGTCGGCCCACCCGGGGGCCAGCGCCGCCACCGCGCGCTCCAGGGCGCGACCGACTTCCGCCACCTGCTGGCCGGGCACCAGGCGCAGACTCACCTTGGCCGTCGCCTGGGCCGGAATCACCGTCTTGGCCCCTTCGCCGACAAAGCCACCCTTGATGCCGTGTATTTCCAGGGTGGGCAGGGCCCAGACTCTCTCGTATACCGACCGGTCGGTGAGACCGGTAAGGGCCCTGCCGGTGACCTCGTCGCTGAGGAAGCGCTCCTGGTCGAAGGGCAGGCGCTTCCAGGTGTCGAGCTCCTCTCTGGTCGGAGCCTGGACCGCTTCGTAGAGCCCGGGAATCCGGATCTCGCCGGTCGGCGACTTGAGCTGAGCAAGGATCCGGACCAGCGTTTCCAGTCCATTGGGGGCCACGCCGCCGTAGGTCCCCGAGTGGAGGTCGCGCTCCAGGGTGCGGACCGAGATCTCTGCGTAGCACAGCCCACGGAGCGCGGTGTACACGGCGGGCCAGCCGGGCGCGTAGTAGGACATGTCGCACACCAGGGCGGCATCTGCCCGGGTCCGCGCCGGCTCGTTGTGCAGCAGATCGAAGATGACCTTGCCGCCACACTCCTCCTCACCCTCGAAGATGAAGTGCACGTTAAGAGGAGGCATGCGCCTGGAGTCGAGCACCGCTTCATACGCCTTCAGCAGGCAGAAGACCTGCCCTTTGTCATCGGCAGCGCCACGGGCGTAGAGGCCTCCGTCCCGCACGGTAGGCGTGAAGGGCTCGCTGATCCACTCATCCAGTGGGTCGGGCGGCTGGACATCATAGTGGCCGTAGATCAGCAGCGTTGGTCGGTCCGCCACCGCAGGGCTCTCTGCCCAGACCACCGGGTGGCCAGGACCTTCGATGATGTTTACCACCGGGCAGCCCAGGCCGCGCAGGTGGGTGCTCAACCACTCTGCGGCCCTGCGGCAATCCGGGGCATGCGCCGGGAGCGCGCTGACGCTGGGGATGGAGAGGAATTCGCTCAGCTCGCCCAGCAGGCGGGCTTGCTCACGTTTGACAAAGCCTTCTCTCATGGGGAGTGCTCGTCAGTTGCAGTGGAGTCTCCGACCGCCCGTCCCAGCCTGCCGTAAGCGCTGTCGCCTTCGACCCCCTCCATCAGCTTCCCGAGTGCACTGACGCTCTGCCGGACATCCCCGCCATGTCGTTCGAACCACCGGTCGAAGAGATCCAGCCGGGTGCGATAGATCCGGGCGCCGATCAGCTGGGCGTTGTTGATCGGCCGCTCCGCCATCCGGTCGACCCGGAAGGTGCGAAGCCGCTGGGCGATGGGTCCGGTAAGCTGGGACCGGGCCCACACGGCGGTCTCTCTCCGCCCCGCCTCCAGCGCCGCCGAATCCGGCTTGTGGCCGTAGAGTGAATCCAGACGGCGCACCAGGGCCGAGTAGTAGTCGCCCAGGACGATCTCGTCGTGCCAGCGGTTGGCCGCGTGGGCCGCGTTGAGGCTGTCGCCTCGCTCCCGGAAAAACGCTTCCGCGGAGCGATAGCCGACCATCTGAGCAAAGCTCTCGTTGAACGGCGTGGCGCTCTTTACGTACAGCGTGTTATGCGCAATCTCGTGGAAGACGGTAGCGGCCAGCTCGACCGAGTCCCCCGAGATGGCCGTGGACAGCAGCGGGTCCTCGAACCATCCCAGCGTCGAGAATGCGCCGGAGGGACGGAGGTAAATGTCATATCCCTTCGCCGCAAAGCGGTCCGCCTCTCGCCGTGCGGCACGGGGATCGAAGAACCCCTTGTAGGGTATCCGCCCCACAATCGGGTACTTCCAGGTATACGGGCAGATGCAGTTCTTGGGCGCTGCCTGGAGCACCAGCAGGAGGGTGTCACGGCCCACGTCCGAATACGACGTATAGGTCTCCTTGGCCTCGAGTCCGAGTCGGG
Source organism: uncultured Gemmatimonadales bacterium (assembly GCA_963742755.1). Lineage (GTDB taxonomy): Bacteria > Gemmatimonadota > Gemmatimonadetes > Gemmatimonadales > GWC2-71-9 > CAVVWJ01. The sequence continues at coordinate 330,174 of CAVUMU010000002.1, read as the reverse complement.
CGGCATAGTCGCGGGAGGCCAGAACGAGCCCCAGGGTCTGGCGAAGGACAGGGTCGGTTGAGCTGTCCCGCACCAGCCGGGCGATCGGCTGCCGCGACTGGAGGATCCGGGTTTCCTCGAATCCGGCCCGGGTCAGGTAACGGACATCATCGCTGGCGAGGTAGGCGGTTCCGTACCCGGCAAACAACGCGGCGACGAGGGCAAAGAAGACCATACGCTTCACCGGATCCGGACCAGGCCGATGCGCGCATCGACCGTAGGCGACACCGGCTCGGTGCCCGAGGGTGCGCTGAGCAGAAGATCGACCAGCGGCGCAGCGGCGGCCTGGGTAACCAATACGTGGTGGCCCGATCCGGCTCGCAGGACCCCGGTATGGTTGTAGCCGGTTCCGGAGGTGTTGTCCGGTATCAGCGGAAAGGAGCTCACCAGGGAGTCCTGGAAGACCTGGCGGAAGTTCCAGGTCTTGTAGCGGAGCCGCGAGCCGGGCTGATTGAAGCCGGAGAGGTCGTCCAGATAATTGGTCATCTGCCACTCGGGAACCAGAATCGAGAACGCGACTCCGGTCTGAGCAGCAACGTTGGAGGCGCCCACCTGGGTGGTCGCGACCAGCCGCCGGGTGAGGTCGGTGCCCAGCACGCTGTCGGTGGCGAAGTGATCTGCCAGCCAACGGACGAAGAGCCAGTTGGCGCCTCGTTCCTCCAGGGTCCCATTCGAGCTCCCCGGCTCGATCAGGAAAAAAGCCTCGGTTGAATCGAGGTAGGCGAATGCGTTGGCGATGTCGCCCATTCTCAGAAAATCATCGAAACAAGACCCGGATGCGCACTCCGCGGGCGGCAGGAGCCGGGCGCCGAGCTCCTCGGCAAAATGGGAGAGTCCTTCGTTCAGCCAGATGTCCTCCGCGCTCGCTCCCCGGACCAGCCGGTGCTGGTTGAAGCTGATCATGTGCTGGAATTCGTGAATGAACGTCGCCGGCAGGCGCCGGCGGGCGAAGTCCAGGGGGATATCACAGGCGCCATTAAGGGGGTCCGGAACCAGGCCATAGAAGATCTCCCCCTCGTTCGAGCCGGGATTGTTGCCTGAGCGGGGCAGCAGGTCGGCGCCGAAGAAGTACCCCAGAATGACGCTGCCCTCGGCGGTGCAGTTCGGGCTCAGGGCATTCACCCGGTGAGTCAGCAGGACAATCACCACGCCGTTGGCGTCGATGTCCGATTCCCGGCCGAAGGCGGTAGTGTCGATGGGATAGAGGAAGTTGTCGAACAGGGTGCCCACGTCGACCAGGTCTGGATCGGAGTAACCTCCGGCGGGCGCGTCGTCGTCGACGTAGATCGCTACCCGGTCGCCGACCACACGGGCGGTGGCGGTCGCCTGTACGAAGGCATTACAGGTCGGTGTGGAGCAGACATCGAACGTGCGCTGGGTGCCAAGGACCGGGACGGTCGCCAACGAAGGCACCCGGCCTCGGTCGAAAAGTGCCTGGGTCGGACTCTGGGACAGGGCCCGTTCCCGCTCTCGAAGCATGGCGTGGAACGCGGCGGCTCGTACCGGTGGACGGAACGCGGACAGCAGGGGAGACGGGACCCGCCGCGCGGCCGCCGCGGTCGGAGAAGACCCTTGTATCCGGTAGTCCGTCCGGACCCCGTCTTCGGTTTCTGTCCCTTCGGTGGCAACCTGCACATAGAGATGTTGAGCCCCGGAGGCACCTGCGGCAGGCAGGCGGATGCAGGCATCGGTCTCATTGGGGTCGAGAACACGGTGCTCCCCGACCGCCAGGACCTGAGAGTTGGCCTCGGAGCAGTCCAGCGAGGGACCCGCGCCGGGCCCGGTCCCCTCGCTGCAGGCCGCGAGGACGAGACCACCGAATAGGGCGATCAGAAGCGAGCGCGAACGTCGCACGTGAGGACCACTCCTGTGGCTGGACAAGGGGACCTGGACCGGAAGGATCACCCGCGGACCTTCACAAAATAAGGCGCCGCAAGGGCTTTTGACAATCCGACAACCTGCCGGTAGGTTCTCTCCGTGCCCGAGAACAAACGGCTGTCGGCGGTCAGGTTCGGTGCTGACGGACTAGTGCCTGTCGTGACCCAGGAAAGCCGTTCCGGCGACGTCCTGATGGTTGCGTTTGCCAACCGGGACGCGCTCAACCGTACCCTCGCCACCGGCTTGGCTCACTACTACAGTAGATCCCGCGGCGTGCTGTGGCAGAAGGGTGAGACGTCCGGCCATGTCCAGCGCATCCTCGAAGTCCGGCTCGATTGCGACGGCGACACGGTCCTGTATCGGGTGGAACAGACCGGGCCGGCATGCCACACCGGGACGCGCACCTGCTTCTCGACGGTAATGGGGCGGACGGGTGGCCCGGCGGACGGGAGCATGGCGGAAGAGGATCCGGGGGGCCACGTGCTGAGCCGGTTGGCTAGAACCATCGCTCAGCGGGCCACCGACCAGCCCAGGGGGTCCTATACCGCCGAGCTGCTGGCCCAGGGCGTCGGCAAGGCCTCGCAGAAGGTGGGCGAGGAAGCGGTGGAAGTGGTAGTTGCGGCAAATTCGGAGGACGACGAACGTCTCGCGTCCGAGGCGGCCGATCTCCTCTATCATCTTCTGGTGCTCCTCCAGGCCCGTGGTGTCCCGCTGGATGCCGTGTTACGTGAGCTGGAGTCCAGAGCACGGTGAGGAGCTATGGGCTATGGGCTATGGGCTGCGGGTCGAACCGGAACAGCCCATAGCCCATAGCCCATAGCCCCAAGGCCTACATGTCTTTCGTTCATCTCCATACCCATAGCGAATACTCTCTGCTGGACGGGGCCAACCGGATCCCTGACCTGGTTACCCACGTCAAGAAGCTGGGCATGGACAGTCTGGCGGTCACCGACCACGGCAACATGCACGCGGCGTGGAGCTTCTACGAGCACGCCAAGGCCCAGAAGATCCGGCCGATCCTCGGCTTCGAGGCCTACCTTGCGTTCGGCCCACGGACGGCCCGTGAGAAGCCTCCGGGCGCGCCCGCCCCGTACAGCCATCTGGTCCTGCTGGCCAAGAATCGCACCGGCTACCGAAACCTGATCCGGCTCACCTCGATCGGTTTTGTCGAGGGGTTCTACCGCCGGCCCCGAATCGACCGCGAGGTACTCGCGGCCCACTCCGAGGGCATCGTCTGCCTGGCGGCATGTCTCTCAGGGGAAGTGGCGCTCCATCTCCGGCAGGGGAGATTCGAGGAGGCCAGACGCAGCGCGGAATGGTTCAGCCAGACCTTCGGACCGGCCGGGTTCTGGCTCGAGATCCAGCAACACGGCCTCCCGGAGGAACGGCTGGTCACCGAGGGGATGCTGCGGCTGGGCCAGGAGCTCGGCATCGGCGTGGTCGCCACCAACGATGCGCACTACCTCAAGCGCGAGGATGCCGAGTCGCACGACGTGCTGCTGGCCATCGGTACGGGAAGCGATCTGGACGACCCGAAGCGCTTTCGGTTCACCGGCCAGGAATCGTACGTGAAGTCGGAAGCCGAGATGCAGGCACTGTTTCCGGATCGGCCGGACACGCTGGCCAACACCGGCGTCGTGGCCGGCCTGTGCGAGTTCGACTTCGAGAAGCGCTACTTCCTGCCCGAGTTTCCCCGCCCCGCCGAGTACCCGTCGGACGAGGCCCTGCTCAACCACCTCGCGACCACTGGTGCCGAGCGGCGTTACGGGCTGCCCTGGCCCGACGTGGTCCGGGACCGTCTCGCTTACGAGCTGGGTGTCATCAACACGGCTGGATACGCCGGCTATTTCCTCATCGTCCAGGATTTCATCGCGGCGGCGCGCGAGCGGGGCATTCCAGTCGGCCCTGGCCGGGGATCGGTGGCCGGCTCGCTGGTGGCCTATGCGCTTGGGATTACCGATGTGGATCCGCTCAAGTTCGACCTGCTGTTCGAGCGGTTCCTGAACCCCGAGCGGGTGTCGATGCCGGATATCGACGTGGACTTCTGCTTCGAGCGCCGGGGCGAGGTGATCGAGTACGTCCGGGAGCGTTACGGCCGCACCAGCGTCGGCCAGATCGTCACCTTCGGCACCATGAAGGCCCGGGCGGCGGTGAAGGATGTTGCTCGGGTTCTCAGGATCCCACCCGGGGAGGCCGATCGCATTACCAAGCTCATCCCCTCCGGTCCGGCCTACAGCCTTACGGTCCAGGAGGCCGCCAAGAAGGTGGACGAGCTGCGCGACCTGATCCGGGACAATCCCTCCTATGAGCGCCTGGTTAAGCTGAGCTCGCGGATCGAGGGGATCTCCCGCCACATGTCGGTGCACGCGGCCGGGGTGGTGATCGCTCCCGGTCCGCTCTCCGAGTACGTGCCGGTGTGCACCGCCCCGACCCGGGGCGCCGGCGCCGCTGCCGAAGGCGAATCCATCATTACGCAGTACGAGATGGGGGCGCTGGAGAAGGTCGGCATGCTCAAGATGGACCTCCTGGGCCTCAAGACACTCACCGTGATCCACGACGCGGTCAACATGATCGGCGAGCGCCACGGCACCAGGCCCGACATGGAGACCCTGACCTTCGACGACCCCAAGGTCTACGAGCTGCTGCGGCAGGGCCGTACCGCCGGCGTCTTCCAGTTCGAGTCACCGCTGGCCACCGACACGCTTCGCGCGATGAGATGCGACCGGTTCGACGACCTGGTGGCATCCAACGCCCTGCTCCGCCCCGGCCCGCTGGACGCAGGAATGCACATTGTGTTCATCCGTCGGAAGCTGGGCCAGGAGAAAGTGACCTATCCCCACCCGGCACTCCGGGAGGTGCTGGAGCCGACTTATGGCGTCATCACCTACCAGGAGCAGGTGATGCGGATCGCCAACGTGCTCGCCGGCTTCAGCCTGGCGGAAGCCGACGTGCTCCGGAAAGCCGTCGGCAAGAAAGACCAGGACCTGGCGAATCAGGAGGTCGCGAAGTTCGTGGAGCGGGCGGTGGCGCTGGGTCACCCGCGGTCCATGGTAGAGGAGCTCGGGCGGCAGATCGTCACCTTCGGTCGCTACGGCTTCAACAAATCGCACTCGGTGGCCTACTCGATCCTCTCCTACCAGACCGCGTGGCTCAAGGCCCACTACCCAGCCGAATTCATGGCCGCGCTCCTGTCCTCGGAGATCGGCAACACCGACAAGGTGGTACAATACATCAACGAGGCGCGCGAGCTGGAGCTGGAGATCCTCCCTCCCGATGTCAACGAGTCGGGCTTCAAGTTCACCGTCATCGGCGAGCGACGCATTCGTTTCGGACTGGGGGCGGTGCGGAACGTGGGCGAAGGGGCGATCGCGTCCATCATCGGCGGCCGGCATAAGGCTCCCTACGGCACGCTGGGCGAGCTGGTGGAGCGGATCGACTTGCGGCTGTGCAATAAGCGGGTGCTGGAGTCCCTCGTTGCCGCCGGGGCCTGCGACTCGCTTGGGGGCCACCGCAAACAACTGATCGAGGTGTTGGAGCCGGCGCTGGCCGAGGCCCAGCTGCGCAACCAGGAGCGCGAGGCCGGGCAGGGGTCGTTGTTCGGAGAGGGCGGGAATGACGGGGAAGACGGGAAGGAAGGCGTCAACGCATCGTCCCGTCCCGACCTTCCCATCATTCCCGACATCCCCGCTTGGACAGAAGCCGAGCGGCTGGCTAAGGAGAAGGAAGTCCTGGGCTTCTTCATCTCAGGCCACCCATTGGAGCGGTACCGGGAAGAGGTGGAGCTCTTTGGCTCGCGCACGACGGCCACCCTCAGCGAGTGGGGTGAGCAGCAGGTGAGCGTGGCCGCCGTGGTAACCGGGGTCAAGCGCCAGATCTCGAAGAAGACGGGCAAGGAGTACGCCCGGCTGGTGCTGGAGGATTTTCATGGCACGGCGGAGGCTATCGTCTTTCCGGATGCCTGGGCCAAGCTCAACCAGACCATCCTACCCGACGCGGCGCTCCTGCTCACCGGCGGTTACAGCGACCGGGACCGAGGCGAGGATCAGGCTCCCTTCATCGTGGAAGCCGCGCGGGACCTGGCCGACCTCAAGGCCTCGGGGGCCGTCGCCCTCAGCCTCCGCTGGCGGTCTCCCTCGGGACTTCAGCCGTCGGCGCTACAGGCCGTCGCCGCCCTCTGTTCGGCGCACCCGGGCCCTACGCCGCTCTATATTGAATGGAGCGACGGCAACGGGGAGGCGGTTCGACTCCGGTCGCGGCGAGTCCGGGTTGCGGCTGAAGACGACCTCGTTCGTGCATTGCGCGAGCTGCTGGGCAGCGACTCCGTCCACTATGTAAAGGCGGGATGACCCCGATGGCTTCTGCCTACACTTTGGACTTCGAGAAGCCGCTCCTCGAGCTGGAGCGGCAGATCGATGATCTCAAGCGCATTGGGACCGAGCGCCAGATCGACATCGACGGCGAGCTGCAGGGGCTCCAGGGCAAGCTCGAAACGCTCCGTGCCGAGATCTATCGGGAGCTCACTCCGCTGCAGCGGGTGATGGTGGCCCGGCACCCCCGCAGGCCGTACACCCTCGACTACCTCAGCACCATCTTCACCGACTTTATCGAGCTCCACGGCGACCGGCTCTACATGGATGATCCGGCAATCGTCGGCGGATGGGCCCGTCTGGCGGGCGTGTCGGTCATGGTGATCGGACACCAGAAGGGGCGGGACACCAAGGACAACCTGAAGCGCAATTTTGGAATGCCTCACCCCGAGGGCTACCGGAAGGCGCTTCGCTTGATGAAGCTCGCCGCCAAGTTCGGCGGCCCGGTCATCACGCTCATCGACACGCCGGGTGCGTACCCCGGGCTGGGGGCGGAGGAGCGGGGACAGTCGGAGGCGCTTGCTCGCAACATCCTTGAGATGTCGGCGCTCCCGACGCCTTGTGTGGCGGTGGTCATCGGCGAGGGTGGCTCGGGCGGCGCGCTGGCGCTCGGAGTGGCGGATCGAGTCTTGATGCTGGAGAACTCCGTGTACTCGGTGATCTCGCCCGAGGGCTGTGCCGCCATCCTGTGGAAGGACGCCACTCAGCGTGAGCGGGCGGCCGAGGCGCTCAAGATTACCGCTGAAGACCTCCTACGGCTCAAGGTTATCGATGAGATCGTCAAGGAGCCGGTGGGGGGCGCCCACGTCGATCCCGATGCCGCCGGCGAGGCGCTGCGCGAGGCCTTGATCCGCCATGTTACCGAGCTGCGCAAGAGTAAGCCGGACCGGCTGGTCCGGCGCCGGGCGGAGAAGTACGCGGCCATGGGCGCTTACACGGAGGCATGATGTCCCAGACCGTCGAAGTGAGGTTCAAGGGCACCCGCAAAGCGTACTTCGTCTGGGGCGACGAGGAAGACCCGATCAGGGTCAAGGACGCGGTCATCGTCGAGGTCGAGCGCGGCCGGGACCTGGGACGGGTTACCGCCATTGGCGACCTGGCGGACAAGAAATGTGGCACCGGCTGCTCCGGCTGCGCGGTCGGGGAAACCGCCGCCGAGCCGGAAGCGCCCAAGCCGGTGCTGCGGCGGGCCACCCCCGACGACCTCCAGACCCACCGGGAAATCCGGGGCTCGGAAGAGGAGGTGCGCCAGAAGGTGATTCAGCGGGTAAGGGCCCACGACCTCGTGATGAAGGTGAGCGATACCGAGTGGCAGTGGGACCGGAACAAACTGACCATCTACTTCACCGCCGACAAACGAGTCGACTTCCGTGCGCTGGTGCGCGATCTCGCCTCGCTGTTCCGTACCCGGATCGAACTGCGACAGATCGGGGTCCGGGACGAGGCAGCCAGGCTGTCCGGCGTCGGTCGCTGCGGCCGGGAATACTGCTGCTCCACCTGGCTCAAGGAACTTTCTCCCGTGAATCTCGGGTTGGCCAAGGACCAGCATCTCTCACTCAATCCATCCCAGATCTCGGGCGGCTGCGGCCGGTTGCTCTGCTGCCTGAAATACGAGCATGATTTCTACGTCACCGCTCGAAAGCGCTTTCCCAAGGAGGGGAAGACACTGAAAACGTCGTTGGGGACGGAGAAGGTCATCGCGGTGGATATCTTTCGCGAGCGCGTCTTCCTCAAGCACGAAGAGCAGGGCTCGCGCATCATCCCGCTGGTGCAATTGCGGGAGGAAGTCGAACAGCTGGGCGACGTCCTCCAGACCAGCGAGATGCGCAGCCAGCAAGCCGTCCCCGGCCCGGGCGGCAGCCCCGAGGGCCATCCCTCTTCACATCCGTCCCGCCGCAGCCGCCGGGGTGATGGCGGTACCCAAAGCCCGCCAACCTGAACCCCACGCCGTCCCGGTTTAGCTTTCCACACTAGAAAAGCATCAGCACGGTGACCCGGAAAACGTAGGGATCGTTCCGTGTGGCATAATGCTCCCTTCTCCACGGCAGCGTGCTTTCTTTTTTCTCTAAAGGCACCCCAATCGAGCCCCAGTACTGAGCGGTGTGCTTTGACCACGAGGCCCGGAGTGCCCTAGCTTTTCCTTGTTTTCTTAGGAGTCCGGCGAGTGCCCAAGTTCTACCTGACTACCGCGATAGACTATTCCAACGGCGACCCTCATCTCGGTCACGCCCTGGAGAAGGTCGGCGCTGATGCGATTGCGCGTTACCGGCGCCTGCGCGGCGATCAGGTGCATTTCGTCATGGGGATGGACGAGCACAGTCAATCCGTTCTTCAGGCGGCGGCGAAGGCCGGTCTTCCGCCCCAGGAGTGGGTCGACCGTATGGCCGCCCGTTTCGCCGACTTCTGGGCCCGGCTGGAGTGCAGCAACGACGACTGGATCCGCACGACGGAGCCGCGCCACTTTCGTTCGGTCACCGAGCTGCTGCAGCGGATCCAGCGGCGGTACCCTGATGACCTCTACGTGTCCGAGTACGAGGGCCTCTATTGCGCCGGTTGTGAGGAGTTCAAGCAGGAAAGCCAGATTGTGAATGGGCGCTGCATCGAGCACCCAACGCTGGAGCTGATCCCCACTCGCGAGCGCAACCACTTCTTTCGGCTCAGCCGGTACGGCGACCGCCTGCTCGAGCTGATCACCAGCGGGCGGTTTCGGGTGGAGCCGGCCATCAGGCGTAACGAGGTCCTGCGTCTGCTCGAGGGCGGACTGCAGGACATCTCGGTGTCCCGCCTGCGGCAGCCCTGGGGGATTCCCTTCCCCGGCGATTCCGAGCAGACAGTCTACGTCTGGTTCGACGCCCTGATCAACTACCTGTCGGCCACCGGCTTTCCGGAGCCCGGCCACGAGCGCCTCTGGCCCGCGGATCTGCACGTGATCGGGAAGGGCATCACCCGGTTCCACTGCGTGATCTGGCCCGCGATGCTGCTCGCCGCCGACCTGGACCTTCCGCGCGAAGTATGGGCCCATGGCTACGTGCAGTGGGAAGGCACCAAGATGTCGAAGACGGCAGGCACCGTGGTCACGCTGGATGAGGCGATCGAGCGGCATGGACCCGACGCGCTCCGCTATTTCCTTCTGAGGGAAGTCGGGTTCGAAGCGGATGGCAATTTCACCTGGGAGCGGTTCGACGAGCGCTACACGGCTGACCTGGCCGACGGCTTTGGCAATCTGGCCTCTCGATCGATGGCCATGCTTCTCAAGTATCGGGACGGCGCCGTGCCCGCGCAGAAGGGCGATACTTCCCTCGACCAGGCCGGACAAAGTGCGCTCCGGGACTACACCCGGGCGATGGACGCTCTGGACCTGAGAGGCGGCGCGGAAGCGGCTTGGACGCTGGTGTCGGCGGCGAATCTCTTCGTGCAACAGTCTGCACCGTGGACGCTCGCGAAAGCCGACAAGGATGCCGAGCTGGATGAAGTGCTAAGTGCGTTGGCTCGGGCGCTCTGCCGTTTGGCGGTGATGACCTGCCCGTTCATTCCGGGTAAAGCTCAAGCGCTCTGGGAGAATCTGGGAATGGATGGCGAGGTTGCGCACTCACGATGGGCGGCCGCGGAACAGCCGGCCCTGACAAACCGCCGAGTGAAGAAGCCGTCGATACTGTTCCCCAAGCCCGTCAAGGCATAGAAGTTAGACGACCCATGTGCGAAACTACTTGACAGTGAAAGAGTTATCACTCCCCCGAACCCTTGACAAGGATTATCCTAAAGGGTCACCTTGAGTTGGGGGCGGGCCCGTGCTTGCCCTCAAAGGGCCCCAGTATTGCTATTGAGCAAGCGGTTTTGCTCGTTTCACGCGCACCTGTGCTGAGGAACGGTCATGGCCAAACGCCGTTGGACTCTGGTTCTTGTGCCCCACGGGGCGGAGCCCTCGCGCATTGTCGAGGTCTCCTACGGAGTACTGCGGGTAGCGGCCTCCGCCGCCGCGGGCTTCCTGGTTCTGGTACTTCTTGCCGGCTACGCCACCGTTTCCCATACAACCGACCTCTCCCGCACCGCCAGACTCCAGCAGGAAAACGAGAATCTGGCCCGTGAAATCGGAGAGCTCAACGGCCGTCTGTCCACCCTGGCTGATACGCTGACCCGGATCTCTCAACGCGACGCCCGTATCCGGGTCCTCGCCAACCTCGAGCCGATCGACCCCCAGGTCCAGGCCGCGGGCATCGGTGGTCCGGCCGGCGTCACCAGCCTCGGTCTGGCCGGGATGACCGGTATCGCTCGGCGTTCAGCGGAGGTGCGGATCGACCTCAGCGCGCTGATTCGTCGCGCCAACCTGCTGGCTTCCTCGTTCAAAGAAGCCGCCGACAGCCTGTCCTACCACTCGGCACGGCTCGCCGCCACGCCGTCGATCATGCCGACCCAGGGCTGGCTCTCCAGCGCGTTCTCCTCAATGCGTGCCCACCCGATTCTGCACTACGCCCGCCCGCATGAGGGAATCGACGTTACCGCCCCCATGGGCAGTCCGATCGAGGCCCCGGCCGCAGGGCTCGTGACCGATGCCCGTTGGGAATCGGGCTACGGGAACACCATCACTATTGACCACGGCTTCGGCATCGAGACCAAGTTCGCTCATGCCTCCAAACTCCTGGTCCGCACCGGCCAGCGGGTGTCCCGCGGCCAGCGTATCGCCCTGGTTGGAAACTCCGGGCTCGCCACCGGTCCCCACCTGCATTACGAAGTGCATGTGAAGGGACGCCCGGTCGATCCGCTCAAATACGTACTGCCCGATGGGGTGGTGACGGACTGAAGAGGACGGAGAAGGCGAAGAGGTGAAAAGCAAGAACCCCCGGTGCCAAGCATCGGGGGTTTGTGTTTCTACATCTCCGTCCTCCGTCTTCTCCGCCTTCTCCGTCCTCCTTAGAAGTTCACCTTCGGTGCCTCCTTGGATCCCTCTGCAGCCTCGAAGTACTCCCGAGGGCTGCCCATACCAAAAACCTTGGCAGTCAGGTTGTAGGGGAATCGCCGGATGTAGGCGTTGTACTCCCCGACCGCTGTATTGTAGTCCTGTCGGGCAACTGCGACCCGGTTTTCGGTGCCCTCGAGCTGTTCCTGGAGCTGGCGGAAGTTCTGACTGGACTGGAGCTGGGGATAGTTCTCCGCGATGGCGAGGAGGCGGCCCAGGCCCTGGGTGAGCTGCTGGTTAGCGGCCGCCATCTCGGGAACGTTACCCGACTGCACCGCGCCACCGAGCCGGGCACGGGCATTGGCGATCGAGATGAAGACGGTGTCTTCCTGCTTGGTAATCCCCTTCACGGTGTTGACCAGGTTGGGAATGAGGTCCGAGCGCCGCTGCAGCTGCGTTTGGATCTGCCCCTGTGCCTGATTCACCTTCTCATCCAGTGTCTGAATGGTGTTGTAGCCACAACCCGCCACGAATATCAGGGCGGCAAGCAAGGGAACCTGGATTCTGGAACTTCGGTTCATCACTGATCTCCGAGCTGAAGTTGGTCGAGGAACCGCGCCGTATGCTCCACGGCGTCCATGTAGTTCTCGAACTCCGGGGCCTCACAGCGCCACTCGCGGTCGACCCGGTGGCGAACTACGTGCAGCAGATGTTCTCCTTCGAAACCAACCGACGCGGCTGCGGCAGCCGCGAGCTCGAGTGACTCGTGCGGCACCGTCTTGCCCAGCAGGCTGAGCACCCCGCGCAGCAACACCAGAATCGTCGCCGCGCTCTGCAGCCCCAGCGAGCCCAGCGCTCCCGGATCGGGTGCGTAGGTTGCATAACCCTGCCGAAGCCGGAGCAGCTTGCCCCGAAACTCGCGCTCGAGCGCCTTACGCAGGTCGGCGGGCTCGACCCGAACGCCCTGCAGCGGATCCGCGCCGCGAAGCACTTTGTAGGCGGTTCGCATATCGGTGATCTCGATGGGGAATGCGTCCGAGGCGCGGTCCCATTCGGCCCGGCTCAGCACCAACGGCGGCTCCCGGCCGGCCTTACGCCAAGCGGTGAAGCCGCGGCCGAAAGAGCGAAGGACCTTGGGGCTGATCTCGTCGATCACCAGCATCAGATTGATATTGGAGCGACCCGGGATGTAGTCGCCGCGCGCAGCCGATCCGTACAGGATGGCGCTATACGCCGGACCTACCGCCGCGTCGGCGTCAGTCAGGAACGCGTCCACCACCTTGGCCACAGAATCACGCATCAGAATCTTCCCCCGGCACCGCCGCCACTGAAACCACCGCCCCCGCCAAAGCCGCCAAAGCCACCTCCACCACCGCCGAACCCACCTCCGCCGCCCCAGCCACCACCGATCCAGGGACCCCCACCCCAATATACGTTCCTCCTGCGGCGCCTTCCGCTGGAGCCTCTGGCACTGAGGAGCAGAAACACGATGAACAAGACGATCGGCAGGAGGTTGCTAAGTGCCCGCGTCCCGCTTCCCGGCGCAACCGGAGCCCGATACGCGGTGAGGGCGGAGTCCGAGACGCCGAACCCGCGCGCGATTTCGGCGGCGAGGGCCTGAACCCCTTTCAGGAGCGCCGGGCCATAGGCTCCGCGCTCCAGATCCGGCCCCATGACCTCGCGCCGTATTCGCCCGGCGGCCGCATCTGGAATTATTCCCTCGAGACCTTGCCCCACCTCGAGGCGAAGATGGCCGGTCCCCGGCCGACCTGCCTGTCGCGGCACCAGCAGCATGACGATGCCTGCGTTCCGCCGCGCATCTCCGATCTCCGCTTTGGCCCCGACCTTCCACCTGCGTCCGATGGCGAGGGCCACTTCAGCTGCATCCTGCTGGCCTATGGAGGGAAGGGTCACCACGGCGATCTCCGCCCCGGTGGCGGCACGCAGCCGCTGGATCAGATCTTCCATCCCGGCTTTGGACCCGGCATCGATGATTGCGGCAAGGTCGTTGACGAAGCCGACCGGTTGAGCGGGGAACAGCGTGTCCACCCCAGGCCGTTGCGCCCACGAGGCCGCCGCCGTCAGTTGAAGCGCCACCAGGAGGGCGGTAGCTTTGGCACGTGTCGCGATCAATCGGTCTCCTGCTGCTGGGCCATTCGCTGCTTCCCTCGTTGCTGCTCACCACAGTGTTGGCGGCGGGGCTCGCCGGCTGCGATCGCGGGCGCCGTGAGGTGGCGGTGCGGGTCTCTATTCCCGATCCCGCTTCGGCCGAAACCCCGGCGGCCGGAGTGGGCGTGGTTGCGCTGCCCTACGATCGCGACAGCGTGCTGGTCAGCCTGGAGGCTCGTGCCCGCTCGCCGCGCCCCGACACCGCGGCGCTCGACAGCCTGTTCGCGCGGTTTCGGGGTCCGTTCACCGCCTACACCGCCATCTCCTATGCCGAGGGCACGCTGCGCGACTCGCTTCGTCTGCTGCGCAGCCGGCTTGACTCGCTCCCGCGACAGTCCCCTGACTACGCCCCGCTCTCGGCCGGTTATGCCCGGATGTCCGGCTCGCTGCGCGGCATCGAAAGCCGTGCCCGGCGGGCGCGGGTGGCGCTCGACCGGGCCCGCCTGGATTTCGTCAGCCGAAGCGAGAGCCTCCGCAGCGCGGTTCGGCATTGGGAAGATAGCACCTACCGGGGATACGACAGCATCGTGGGGCAGCTGGCCAGAGCTCGCCGGCGCGAGCCGATGACCGATACCACCGACGCCACCGGCTGGGCCCGCTTTACCCTGGCGCCCGGCAACTGGTGGATTCATGCGCGGGCCTGGGACACCAGCGACCCGAACTCTCAATGGTACTGGAACATTCCGGCCGCTTCTGACACCATCCTGCTCTCCAGCCGCACCGGACAGCGGCGTCCGAGATATTGAGGAATTCATGATGCTTCAGTCGTTACACTCCCTCAGGATGACAGGGGGGGTGCTTCTAACGCTGCTGGGCGCCGCTCCCCTCGCGGCCCAGTCGGCTGACATCCCGCTCGCCGCCCGCAGCAAAGGTTCTCCCAAGGCACCGGTGACAGTGTACGAGATGTCCGACTTCCAGTGTCCCTACTGCAAGCGGTTCGCGGAGGAAACTTTCCCCCAGATCGAGCGGAGCTATATCAAGCCGGGCAAGGTTCGCTGGGTATTCATCAACTTTCCCCTCACCAGTGTGCATGAGCATGCGGCCGCTGCCGGCCAGCTCGCCCTCTGCTCCGCCAAGCAGGATGGCTTCTGGCCGATGCACGATCTGCTGTTTGACTACCAGGAGAGATGGGCGCCGCTGAAGGAGCCGGGTCCGTTTTTCCTCTCGCTCGCCGATTCCGCGGGGCTGTCGAAGAAGATGCTCCTGGCCTGTCTGCAGGCGCCCGAAACCGAAGCGGCGCTGAGGGCTGAGGCTCAAGGCTCCGAGCGCTCTGGAGCGACCAGCACGCCGACGTTCTACATCGAGGGTGGGCTGCTGGAGGGCGCGGTGCCGTTCGACGTGTTCAAGCGGGTGCTGGATTCAGTGTACGCGGTGAAGGCGGGAAGGTGAGCTACAGGGCCAAGAACACATCATAGAGCGCGTGAGTCCACGCTGCGATCCCGAAGCCTCGCAACAGGTACAGACCACTGAAGAGCACGCCAGCAACCGCCCGAAATGTGAATGAGCCCAGCTCGAAGTGGTCTCCATAGGGACCGATGTAGTGAAAGGCGGAGAAGATCAGCGCGCCGGTACCCACGGCAAAGAGACCTGCCGTGGTCGTCGTCCAGCCAAACACCCGCCGCGCGGTCCAGGCGAGTCCCGACACCAGGATCACCCGAAAGAGCAGCTCTTCGTAGATCCCCGCACCGAGCGAGATCATGAGTTGGGTCGGCAGGCTCCACGAAGCGGCTGGGGCCACTGACAGTGTAGTAGCGAGGCCAGGGAGCAGCAGGCCGGTGAGCGTGCTTGTCACCATCCCAAAGACAAACGCGTAGCATCCTGACTCTACCGCCATCAGCCCGAGCACGCGGGGGTCCAGCGAGCCCGATCTGCGGTAGTCCTGCCAGACCAGCCACGCGCCGCCGCCAACCAGCAGGGCGCCGAATAGCACCAGGCCGTTCCGGCCGCCCATCGCCAGAAAGAGGCTCTTGAGCAGCACGTCGGCTCCGTTGCGGACGCCGGCGACTTCATGGTGGGAGAGGGAAAAGGCGAGCACTTCGTACGCCACGAGCAGCGGAAGCGCGAAAGTCAGACTATACCGGGCCGCCCGGGCACTGCGCCAATAGTTCGAGAGGGAGGTTGCCATGTTCCTTCGAAGGATGGCCAAAAAAAGGGGCCGCCAGTGGCGGCCCCCCCAGGTTCGAAGTGTCGCCTGGGTTTAGCTTGCAGCGCTTACTAGTGGCCGCAGGCGACCCTTGACGCTGTAGACAATGGATCACCTCCCTCGGTTGCAGGTGGAACCCGTACTGCCGAAAGAATGGTAGCAGGATTCCGGGATCCGATGCAAGACCTTCCCCCGGCCCCAGTTGACCGGATCGGCGACCACAGCAACATTGCCCGCCATGGCTTCCACAACCTGGGGATATCGCACCGCAGTCCGACTTGGAACGGCGCTGGTGCCCTCGCTGGGAGTCCTCTCCCCCAGGCTTCGCTTCTCGACTCGTGCGCGGCAGGACGCGGGAGAGCGCCTTCTGGACTGGGCCCGCTCGAGCCGCGACGACGCCCGTCCGCTGGTCTGGTTCCACGCGGCGTCGGTGGGCGAGGGGCTCCAGGCCGACAGCGTGCTGCGTCAGCTGCGTCGCCTGCGGCCTGACTGTCAGCTGGTCTACACCCATTTCAGCCCTTCGGCGACGAGCCTCGCGGCACGACTTCCGGTCGATGTCGCCGACTATCTCCCCTACGATCTTCCCGAGCACGTGGACCGTCTGCTGGGCGCGCTGCAACCCGATCTCCTGGTTTTCGCCAAACTGGACCTGTGGCCCGAGCTGGCGACTCGCGCTTCGACGACCGGCACAGAGGTGGCGATGGTCGCGGCGACGGTGAGCCAAGGCAGCGGCAGGCTGCGCTGGCCGGCCCGGACGCTTCTCGCTCCAGGGTACAGGGCGGTGACGGCAGCCGCCGCTATCTCGCCAGAAGACGCAGCCCGGCTCGTTCGTCTGGGCGTGGCGGAGGAGCGGATCCGGGTGTTGGGCGATCCACGGTTCGATAGCGTCCTCGAGCGCGTGCTCGGGGTAGATCCCTCCGATCCTCTGCTCCGCTTCGGCCGCGGGGCCCCCACGATGGTGGCGGGATCCACCTGGCCCTCGGACGAGGTTGTGGTCCTCCGTGCCTTCGTGGGGGTCCGGCGCCGGAGTCAGAACGCTCGTCTCATCCTCGTGCCCCACGAGCCCACCGAGGCCCACCTGAGCGCCTTGGACGGCCTGGTGGCCCGTCTGGGGCTGCCCCGGCCGTGCGGCTGAGCGTTGCGGACCGCCCCGGCCCGCTGCTCATGGTCGACCGGGTCGGTCTGCTCGCGACGCTGTACGGCTCCGGCTCGATGGCCTATGTGGGCGGTGGGTTCGGGCGAGCGGGGCTGCACTCGGTGCTGGAGCCCGCCGCCTGGAGCATTCCAGTTGCGTTCGGGCCCCGGTGGCGCAACAGCCGGGATGCGGAGCTGTTGCTTCGGTCGGGGGGGGCAACGTCACTCCCCACCGGCAGCACCCGGAGGTCTGCCGCCGAGATGGAGAAGCAGTGGAGCGATTGGATATTCGACGAGGCCCGCAGGCGGGAACAGGGCCGGCGCGCACGGCAGGTGGTGGAAAGTGGCGTTGGAGCGGCGGTGAAGAGCGCGGAAATGCTGGCCGGGTTACTGGCGGCCGGACCCGGGGGAAACGCCGTCCGGGTTTTGCCGCCGCGATAAAGGTGGGCCACCGGCGGCCGGTGCTGAACCGAATGACCCACCTATTTGGCGCTGCGATTTACTGCCTGCTACCGGGCTGCCTGACCGGTGAAGCCTGGGCTTCGGTGGACTCGGATTCCAGTGCTTCGGATCCGGACTCCGAGGCTCGGAGGTCTTCCTGGGTCAGCTCTGGCTCGCCTTTGTACACCGAATCCAGCAACACGTCGAGTACTTCCTCGGAGGCTGCCCGCTGGATCGCACCGTGGGTGATAAGCTCGCCGACGTTGAGGATGACGCCATCCTGGCGGTCCAGAATCACCCGGGTGACCGGCCGCCCGAGCGCTGCCCGGATGCGCCGCTCCTCCAGCTCCTGGGCGCTCCGATCCTTCACCTCACCCACTTTCTCCTTCATCTTGCCCCACAGGCTGGCCACACCCTCCTTGACCTCCGCAGCGCCTTCCTTCAAGCCGGTCCCGGCAGAACTCGCTGCACTCTGTACCCGAGCGGAGGCCGCCTCACCGGCGGACAGTCCGACGGACGCGAGAAGCGCCTGCTCCTGGTCACTCGACCGGGCCCGCTCGATCACCTCGTCGGTGACGATCTGGCCAGGGGCAGCCAGGATATAGCCGCCCCGGTCGCGCACGGCCTGGCGAACGCGCCTGCCCTTTGCCTCCTCGAGTAGCGTACCGGACGCCACGCCACCGGCCTTCTCGAGCCCTTCGCGGGCGGCGTCAGCCCCAGCCCGGAGCTTCTGGCCGGCGGCCGCGGTGCCTGACTGGATCTTTTCGCCCACGGCCTGCGCCCCCTCCTGCACCCGCTCCCCCGCCGTTTCCGCACCTTCCTTAATCTTCTCCCCCAGCGACTGGGCGGCCCCCTTGATGCCACCTACCTGCTCCTTCATGAGATCGGCGGTGTCGGGGGGTACGAAGGCCACGTCCTCCCCGATATTGATCGTTTGGGGAGCGGGCACGTACGAGCGTCCCTCGTAGGCATCGGCGAAGAGCCCACCCGAGACCTCGAATCCCTCGACCCGTCCGGTGGCCTCGTTGTAGTACAGATCCCGCATGGACCCCAGGTCCCGCCCGTCGGTGGTCATGATCTTGGTCCCCTTCAGCACGTTGCCGCGCTGGAGAATGCCGGCGACTTCGGGAATCTCGCTGGCGTCCACCACCGAGCTCTTGGACGGCACCACCAGCGCGTCCGGGCCCACCGATTGGACCGACCCGAAGGGGAGGATGCGGGCCGCGCGGAACCAGCCGCCTTCGTCCACCAGAAAACCCACTACCCGACTGCTGACATGGTCGAACACCACGTCGGTGACTTTTTCGATTCGCTCGCCGGTGTCGAAAGTGACGACAGGCAAGCCGATACTATCGCTGGCTTTGAGCATGATCAACCTCCTACGGCCGTCCGAAGTCTGGAATCAGATTGACCACGCCGAAATACTCGAGGACCAGAAACGTGGCAACCAACACGAGGAGTACCACCAGGATGGCAGGAGTACTCGACGACTTGCCCTGCAACCGAGGCATGACTCTCTCCTTGGGTTGAGTGGAAATGGCGGGCTGAATCCCGCTATTTCATCATATGCCGCGTCCCACAGAACTGTGGTGATGGCGCTCACGAGTCGGCAAAATTGGTCAGAACAGCGGATTGGAGGCGGGTGGCTACCGAGTGGTGGCTTGGGGCGGTCCGGTCACGACTCCTTCGAACGTCACAGAGCGGGGCACTATCAGGCCGGCAGTGAGCGCGGTGATCAGGATATCGCTCCAGCGGCTTCGGGCCCTGATCTTGAGCCCGGCAATGCCGCTCCCCCCGGCGAGCTGCGCGGCCAGCGCCTTGCGGAGCGAGGGCGACTTGATGGTCGCCAGTCCCCAGAGCCCGTACACCGACCGCTGAGTGACCCTGAACCGGCTACCCACAGGTGGCTGGTCGGCCGGGGTGGCCAGCGTCGCCGGCACTCCCAGGGTAGTGGCATCGAACGTCTCGGCGCAGCCGGCGAGAACCAGGAACAGCACCAGCCCGATACCCAGGCGGCGTATCACAGTCCGGGAATCCCGAAGCTGTAGTGTGCGCCGAGGCCAAACACGCTGGCATCCGCGCCATCAATGAACACCCGATCGTACGCCGCATGAACGCCAAGCCCGCTGAGCAGGTTCAGCTCCAGCCCGCCTCCCAGCCCGAAGTTGCTTTCGGTGTCGGAGACTCCACCCGCTGACCTTCGCACGATGTCGATCCGTGGTGCGATCCACGGTTTGATGGCCAGGGCCGGATTAGGAATCGTAAGCGCGAACCCGACACCCACTGGAAACCGCAGCTCGTTCACCTCCTGCCCCGGCAGGAATCCGTTGTCCGGTTTGGAATATCCGATTCCTCCCTGTACCGTCACCGAGAGCGGAATCAGCGGTCCACCGAAGACCTTGTAGTTGAGGCTGCCGCCAACCGAGAGCTCGCTGTCGCCCGCCCCGTCGGGATTGAACGTGGAGAGCATGGCCGTGGCGCCCAGGGGGCCGAAGCCCGCCCGGCCGCTGACTGCCAGCGCCGTCCCCTTGCCGGATTCGGCGTTGGGGAACCCCACGTCGCCGTAGAGCGCGATGCCGGTGGCAATGCCACTGTTATACACCGGGATCCCGCGGACCTGGGCCCGCGCGGACCCGACACCCAGTGTCAAGCAGAGAGCCAGACCCGCTGCGAGGGCTTCATGTGTACGGTGTCTCATGACACGCTCCATTCGGTGTGCGGGGCCGATCAACCACCCCTGCGGGCGCCAGAAGGTACTAATGGGCTTCGAAGGAAGTCAACCGAAGCAGGCAGTGGGGTGAGACGCGAAAGCGCCCGTCCGCAGCGAGTGCGGACGGGCGCTTCAGAGGGCGGTGAACTACTGAAGGTAAGTCAAGCTCACGCCGACACCTTCGATGTCGCCCAGACCACCGCTCGCGCGGATCGCCCAGGTATCGCTGAACCGGACGTCCACACCGAGGCCGAGGGAAAAGCCGACGTCATCGCCTCCGGCCGCGCCCAGTATCGGGACGATGACCGGGTGCACGTACGGGATGAAGCTGGTCTTGGAGCCTTCCATCTCGAAGCGCCGGCCGAGCGAGATCCCCACCGGGATGAAGAACGCATCGTCGCCGTCGCCCAGACTGGTTCCCAGTCCAACCGTGAGGGCGCCGTCGAGCGGGAAGCTCTCACTGTAGCTCACAACGCGAGTGCGGAAGTTCCCACCGATCAGGAAGCGGGTACCAAGGGTACCGGCGCCGTCGGCAAAGCCGGCGCGAAGACCGAAATCGTTCGTCCCCCGGCCGTAGCTGTAGAACCCCTCCAGCGCGAAGTCGGCTGCGCTGCCCGGATCCGAGATCGAGGCCCCGAACTCGTGGTTGGTAAAGGCGCGATAAGGAGCCCGAAAGACCGGAGTGCCGGTTTCCTGGGCCACCGATTCGCTCGCACCCAGAGCCACCATCACGGCCACCAAAAGCCCACCGCAGAGACTACGACGCATGAGATTCTCCTTGAACGTGTTCGGTGACCACGCGGACCTTATTGTCGACCACCTGAAGGAACCCGCCACGTACGGAGAAGCGGCTCACGGTATCAGCCCTGCGTACCGTCAGCGTACCCTCGCCCAGCAGCGTCATGAACGGTGCGTGGTTCGGCAGGATGCCGACCTGGCCGTCAAAAGCGGGTACCACAACCGCGTCCGCTTCACCGTCGAACATAGACGCTTCGGGGGATATTACCGTGACTTGCATCACCCGGTTGCCAGCTGCTTGGCGCGTGCGATGACATCGTCGATTCCCCCTTGCATGTAGAACGCCTGCTCCGGCAGATGGTCGAACTCACCCGCGACAACGCGCTCGAAGCTGGCAATGGTGTCTTCCAGTTTCACGTATTTGCCGGGGAACCCGGTGAACTGCTCGGCCACGAAGAACGGCTGCGAGAGAAACCGCGCGATGCGGCGCGCGCGGGCCACGATGAGCTTGTCCTCTTCGCTGAGCTCGTCCATTCCCAGAATGGCGATGATATCCTGCAGCGCCTTGTAGCGCTGCAGAATCCGCTGCACGCCGATGGCCACGTCGTAGTGATGCTGCCCGACATACTGCGGGTCGAGAATCCGACTGGCGCTGTCCAGCGGATCCACGGCGGGATAGATACCGAGCTCGGCGATCGCGCGGGAGAGCACGACGGTCGCATCGAGGTGGGCAAACGCGGTGGCCGGCGCCGGGTCGGTCAGGTCGTCGGCCGGCACGTAGATCGCCTGCACCGAGGTGATCGACCCCTTATCCGTGGACGTGATCCGCTCCTGCAGGTCGCCCATCTCGGTGGCCAGTGTGGGCTGATAGCCTACCGCGCTCGGCATACGGCCCAGTAGTGCGGAGACCTCGGAGCCCGCCTGGGTGAAGCGGAAGATGTTGTCGATGAACAACAGCACGTCCTGGCGCTGGATGTCACGGAAGTACTCGGCGATAGTCAGGCCGGTAAGGCCGACCCGGAGTCGCGCGCCCGGCGGCTCGTTCATCTGACCGTAGATCAGGGCGACGTTCTCCAGGATCTTCGCTTCCTTGAACTCGAGATAGAGGTCGTTCCCCTCGCGAGTCCGCTCGCCCACGCCGCAGAACACCGACCGGCCGCCATGTCCCTTGGCGACGTTGTTGATCAGCTCCTGAATCACGACCGTCTTGCCGACACCGGCGCCGCCGAACAGGCCGATCTTGCCACCCTTCACGAACGGCGCGATGAGGTCGATGACCTTGATGCCGGTCTCGAAGATCTCGGTCTTGGGCTCGAGGTCGGTGAACTTCGGGGTGGGCCGGTGAATGGGCCACCGCTCGACGTCCGCTGGAATCGGCGGGCCGCCGTCGACCGGCTCGCCCAGCACGTTGAGAATGCGCCCCAACGCCGCCTCTCCGACGGGCGCGGTAATGGCACCGCCGGTGTCGCGCACTTCCATGCCACGGGTCACGCCGTCCGTGGTGCTCATGGCTACCGCGCGCACCTGATTCTGTCCGATATGCTGCTGCACCTCCGCGGTCAGCTTGACCGGGATCGAGCCGCTGGAATCCTCGATCTGGATGGCGTTGTAGATCTCGGGCAGGTGCTCCGGCTCGAACTCGACGTCGAGCACGGGACCGATAACCTGCACGACCCGGCCGATGTTGTGCTGGGTCTTGGGTGTCTTCCCTGTCTTTTCGGCTGCGATTGCAGTTGCCATTGTTTTTCTTTCCTCGATTGTTGGCCCGCACCGCGTTTGCGGGCCTCCGGAATTATCCCTGCAATGCCGCCGCGCCGCCCACGATCTCGGCGATCTCCTGCGTGATCTGCGCCTGCCGCTGCCGGTTGTAGGTCCGCTTGAGCAGCTCCAGGATGTCCCCGGCGTTGTCAGTGGCGTTCTTCATTGCGGTGCGCCGCGCCCCATGCTCCGCCGCCGCCGTCTCCACCATGCCGCGATACACCGCGTTGCGCACATAGAGTGGTAGCAGCCGTTCGAGAATGGCTTCGGCATTGGGCACCAGAATGTAGTTGGCAACCATGCCACCCGCCTTTTCATGCTCTCGCTCTGCCCCGCTGCCCCCCCGCCCCCCTGGAGCTTCTACGGGAAGGACGGGAACGGTAGCCGGAGGCGTCTGTAAGGCGCTCAGGAAGCGGGCCTGGATCAGATCGACGCTGGCCAGCTCCCCCGCCGAGAAGGCCTGGATCAGGGGCTCCACGATCTCGGCGGCATGATCCGTGGTCGGCCGGTCGCCGATGTCGACCCGCTCCAGCGCGAGCTTGCGGCCCAGATACTTGAAGTAGCCGATTCCCTTCTTGCCGATTCCCAGGAGCTCGACGGTGTACCCGTCCTTCTCGAGCGCCTCGATCCGACGGCGGGCTTCCTTGATCAGGTTGGAGTTGAACCCGCCGCGCCAGCCCCCGATTGGAGGTCAGCAGGATCACCGCGGCCCGGCTCGGGCCCCCCTTGGAGGGCGGCGCCGGCTTGCGCAGGAGAGGAAAACCCTCGGCCAGGTCGGGCGTGTACAGATCCGCGATCACCTGTCGCAGGGCATCGGCGTATGGCCGTGCCGCAATCACCCGGTCCTGAGCCCGCTTCAGCTTCGACGTGGCCACCAGCTCCATCGTCTTGGTAATCTTGCGGGTGTTCTGGACCGAGCGGATCCGTCCCTTGAGCTGCCGGCTCTTGGCCATTATTCGGGCACGAACAACTTCTGGAACGCGTCAAGCGCGGCAATGAGACGACGGGTCAGACCGTCGTCCAGCGCCTTCTTGGTCCGGATGTCCTTCAGCACGTCGGGATGCGAGGACTCGACGTAATCGAGGAAGTCATGCTCCCATTTGCGGATGTGCTTGACCTCGATGTTGTCCAGGTGCCCGTTGGTCACCGCATAGATGATCACGACCTGCTTCTCGACCGGCACCGGGCGGTACTGCGGCTGCTTGAGCACTTCCACCAGGCGCGCGCCGCGGGAGAGCTGACGCTGTGTGGCCGGGTCGAGGTCAGAACCGAACTGGGCGAAGGCCTCGAGCTCACGGTACTGCGCCAGGCTGAGCCGGAGCGGTCCGGCCACCTGTTTCATGGCCTTGATCTGGGCGTTACCGCCGACCCGGCTGACGCTGATTCCGGCGTCGACAGCGGGGCGGACGTTGGAGTAGAACAGATCGGTGGTCAGGAAGATCTGGCCGTCCGTAATCGAGATGACGTTGGTGGGGATGTAGGCCGAGACGTCTCCCGCCTGGGTCTCGATGATCGGCAGCGCGGTAAGCGACCCGCCCGCCTTCCTGATCCTGGGGTCGTATTTCACCACCTCCGCGTCCTCGTTGATCTTGGCGGCGCGCTCCAACAGGCGGCTGTGCAGGTAGAAGACGTCTCCGGGATAAGCCTCGCGGCCCGGCGGGCGCCGGAGGATCAGCGACAGCTGGCGGTACGCCGCAGCCTGCTTGGAGAGGTCATCGTAAACGCACAGGGTCGGCTTCCCTTCCTCGTACATGAAATACTCGGCGAGGGCGCAGCCGGAGTACGGCGCGATGAACTGGAGCGGCGCCGGATCTGAGGCCGAGGCGACGACTACAATGCAATACTCCATGGCCCCCGCGTCCTTCAGCTTCTCCACCACCGTGGCCACGGTCGAACGCTTCTGCCCGATGGCGACATAGACGCAGATGACGCCGGTTCCCTTCTGATTGATGATCGTGTCCACCGCGATGGCGGTCTTCCCGGTGCCCCGGTCGCCGATGATCAGCTCCCGCTGGCCCCGGCCGATCGGAATCATGGCATCGATGGCCTTGATGCCGGTCTGCAGCGGCTCCTTCACCGGCTGGCGCACAATGATGCCCGGCGCAACCATCTCAACCGGCCGCGTGCTGGTGGTTTGAATCGGGCCGCGGCCGTCCACCGGGCTGCCGAGAGCGTCAACCACTCGGCCCAGCATCGCGGGGCCGACGGGAACCTCGAGCAGGCGACCCGTCCGCCGGACCTCATCGCCTTCCTTCAGCTTGAGGTAATCGCCCATGATGGCGGCGCCGACGTTGTCCTCTTCGAGATTCAGCGCCAGTCCGGCAACCGTCTCCCCCGTCTCGCGAGCCGTGAACTCCAACATCTCGCTGGCGATGGCGTTCTTGAGGCCGTAAATGCGGGCGACGCCGTCACGCACCTCGAGCAGCGTGCCGACTTCGCTGACGTCCTCGGTGGCAAGGTCCGCCGACGCGATCTCGCGTAGCAGGATCTCTTTGAGCTCGCCCGGACGAAGAATGGATTCGGTGGCCATGTCGTTTTTTAAGCCTGGCTGAAGGTGCGCTACAATCTAGCTTGTGAAAATAATCACAATGCGAGGGAGGGCAAGGCGGGACGGTAGGGCGGTAAGGTTGTCACCGCGAGGGAACATTGGCGCCGGAGTGAAAGTGAACCGGAGGTCGAAGGGCCGGCGATGCATGAAGACCCGCGCCGCCTACCGTCTTACCGCCCGGCTCCTGGTATTCCCTCTCACGAAGGCCGCCAGCACCCCGCGCGGGCCCAGCGCGGCCAGTCCGCTGGTGGGCACATTGGCGATCCGGCGGGCACTCCGGGCGAGATGGTTGGACGAGGAGAAGTGGAGCACTCGGACCACCGTCTGCACGGCGTAGCCCGGGTTTCCCAGCAGCTGGGCGGCGCAGGCGATGCGGGTCAGGTCGATGACCCGCTTCAGATTGGGAGCGCCCCCGGCGCCGAACTGGCGGGAGAGATGCTCCCGGCTGATCCGAAGGCGGCTCGCGAGCAGCGTGGTGCGCATCGGCCGCTCGACCTCGCCCAGCAGCAGGTTCCAGGCCGCCTGCTGCAGCGGCTCGGTGAGCCGCAGCATGCGCGGTGCATCTACCAGCGCCCGGCGCCGTTCCGCGGTAATGGAAGAACGGAGCACGAGATCGCCCACGATCGGATCGTCGACTCCCTCGACGACCACCGAGGCCACCGCATGGCGGCGGCAG
The DNA here is from genome assembly GCA_963742755.1 of uncultured Gemmatimonadales bacterium. Lineage (GTDB taxonomy): Bacteria > Gemmatimonadota > Gemmatimonadetes > Gemmatimonadales > GWC2-71-9 > CAVVWJ01. Next base: position 304,679 of record CAVUMU010000002.1, on the reverse strand, counting down.
GCCAGGAGCAACTCGCCATCGTCGGGACGGAAGGGGGCGTACGCAACCACGGGGACATACGGCAAGTGGGATCGAAGATCGGAGAGATCCGCGAGAAGCTCCGGCTGCGGCGACAGCACCACGGCATCCACCAGCCTGGTTTGAAGCAGCCGGTGCAACGCAGCGGGGTTCCGGCAGGAGACGACGCTGGGACCGCCCTTCGGGAGCGTTCGCCGCAGAGCGATCAGCGCGGCACGACTGACCAGCAACGCAGCGATGGCGGGCACGGTCAGGCGGACGGATGGACGGGCGGACTGGCGGCCGGTTGGCTATCTCCTTCAATCTCCTCGCCCTCCTGCGCCTGGGTCGATGCCTCCGCCTGTCCGCCTGTCCGCCTCTCCGCCTTTCCGCCCGCCCGTCCCGCTCCAATGGCCACCAGGGTGCGAACCATCTCCCCGGCGCGCTTCAGCACCCCGCGTGCATTGTCATAGCTCAGGAGATCGAGCGCTTCGGGCAACGGGCGCCACTGGCAGTCGGTGATGCCTTCGTCCACCTGGGGAGAGGCCTCCCCGTGGGGGCTCTCGAAGAGGAAGAAGTGGCAGTACTTGTGAATGTGTCGTCCGCGAAAGCGGAAGTGCCAGTCGATCACCCGAATGGGTCCCTGCAGGATCAAGTGCTCCAGACCCGTTTCTTCAGCCGTTTCCCGGATGGCGGCCTGGGCGGGCGACTCGTCGCCCTCGAGGTGTCCCTTGGGAAAGCCCCAGTTCTTATAGGAATCCCGAATGAGCAGGTAGGTCGCTGCCTGACCGGGCACCCGCCGGAACACGATCCCGCCGGCACTCACCTCCAGCTCCGCGCGACGCTTGTTCATTTAGAAAACGGAGATCTTCAGATACTTCTTGGGGTTGGCCTGAATGTCGGTCAGCAGCTCCCGGAACTGAATCACCGTTTTCGTGGTCTCCCGATAGAGCGTGGAATCCGACGCCAACATGCCGAGAGTCCCGTTGCCGGCCTGGATCCTGGTCATCAGCGTGTCGGCCGCCTGAAGCACCCGCACCAGGCTCGCCTCGTTGGCCCGGGCCGCGGCGATCACCGAGCGCAGGTCCGCGGCCGCATACCTCAGGTCGGCGCTCGAGCTGCGCGAGTTGTTGAGGATGTCCTTCAGCTGATTGTCGCTGGTAGCTGTATCGAGGCGGGCCACCGCCCCCTCGAAAGTTCGGGCCACGCCGGCAAAGGCGTCGGAGGTGGTGGCCACATTCCGGCCGACTCGATCCATCCGGTTGGTCTGGGCGTTGGCAAAGGTAACCAGCCGTCCGGAAATGGCGGCCAGATCCTTGACGCTCTGCTGCATGTTCTTGAGCGCCGTGCTGTCGAACGCCTGTCCGATCCGCTGGGTGATGTCGCCCACGTCACCGGCAATGCGGCTGGCCTGCGCCGTCAGCTGTCCGATATCCGGCAGCGTGGCGCCGGGCCAGGCGGCCCCGCCGGCCCGATCGGACTCGATGAGCGCGCTCCGGATAAGCGGGTCCGTGGGAAGCGGCTCGAAGGGAACGATGTTGGCGCTCCACTCACCAAACAGGCTGGCCGAGGCCGAAATGGCAGCTGGCCGCCGCGGCAGCTCGACGCTGCGGTCGATGCTGAGATCGGTTTCGACCCATTCGTTCTCGATCAGCCGGATGCCCTCGACCCGCCCCACCCGGACGCCCCGCAGGGTGACCGGCGCACCCACGCCCAGGCCGCCCACGGTGCGGAAACGGGCCTTATAGGAAGCCTGCTTCTGGTTCACGTCGGTCTCGCTCAGCCAGAGCGCGCCTCCGATCACCAGTGCCAGGGCCGCCAGCACGGCCAGTCCCACCGCGAATTCGTTGCTCCGTTTCACCCTGCAGACCTCCGTGCCACCGGCTCGAGCACCACCGGGTGGGGCCGGCCTTCGATGAACTGTCGCACCAGAGGATCGTGAGAGGTCTGCATCTCGTCCACCGTGCCGACCTGGCGGATGGCACCATCGTGCATGAGTGCCACGCGGTCTCCCACGCTGAAGGCGCTGCGCATATCGTGGGTGACCACGAGTGCGGTAACACCGAGGTCGCGGGTTCGCATGATCAGCTGGTCCATCAGAGCGGCGGTGACCGGATCCAGCCCGGTCGTGGGCTCGTCGTAGAGAATGTAGCGCGGCTTGAGGGCGATCGCTCGCGCGATCCCGACTCGCTTCCGCATGCCGCCCGAGAGCTCGCCCGGCATCTTGTCCCCGCTTCCGCTCAGCTCCACCACATCCAGGCTCTCCTCGATCCGCTGCCGGATCGTCGCCTCGTCATGTCCCCGCCGGACCAGGCCCAGACGGATGTTCTGGGCCACCGTCATGGAGTCGAACAGAGCTGCAAACTGGAAGACATACCCGATCCGGCCGCGCAAAGCCGCGAGCTCGTCGCGATCCGTCTCGCCGACGACGGCATCGTCCACCAGCACCCGTCCACTGTCAGGCTCGAGCAGTCCCACGATGAGCTTGAGGGTGACGCTCTTCCCCGCTCCGGACGGCCCGATGATCACCGTATTCTGGCCATCCGGGACCTCCAGCGAGAGCCCCTTAAGGACTGCGCGCGACCCGAAGGCCTTGCTGAGGCGGTCGAGGACGATCATAGCAGCACGAGGGCCCAGAAGGCGTCGAGCACCAGGATCGCTTCGCAGCCGAGGACTACCGCGCTTGTGGTAGACTGACCCACGCCCTGGGCGCCTCCCTCGGTGGCCAGCCCGCGAAGACATCCCATGAGCGCCACCGCAAAGCCGAAGCTGGCGCTCTTCACCAGGCCGAACCACACGTCCTTGAACTGATAGAACTGCTTCAGTCCCTTGAGAAACTCGGTGGTCGAGAGGTCCAGGAGATTGATGGCCGTAATCCACCCGGACAGCACGCCCACGCCCACGGCGAATGCGGTCACCACCGGAAACATCAGCGTCGCCGCGAGCACTCGCGGCACTACCAGGTAGGAATACCGGTCGTAGGCCAGGGTTTCCAGCGCGTCGACCTGCTCGGTCACCTTCATGGTGCCCAGCTCCGCCGCGATGCTGGCCCCTACCCGTCCCGCCAGCGCCATACCGGTCAGCACCGGCCCGAGCTCCATCATGATCGTCTTCCCCACCAGCGCGCCCACGAAATACAGCGGCACGGCCCCGGTGAAGATGTAGGAAGAGAGGAGGGAGAGGACAATGCCGGTGAAGACGGCGATGAAGAGGGCGATCGGCACCGAATCGACGCCCAGCCTTCGCATCTGCATGGCCAGCAGAGGGGCCCAGGTAGGAGCATCGGCCAGGGCGCGGCCTGCCTCGATGCTGCGCCGGCCCACATGGGCGATAAAGCCTTCCCGGGTGGGAAGAGCGGAGGCCACGAGGGGCGTCACGGTGGGAAGCTACCCGGTAGGACGAGAGGGTGTAAAGAAGCTGGCTATGGGGCTATTGGCTATTGGCTGTGGGCTACTCCGGAGCCGGGATGGCCCGCAGTCCTCGGCCGGTGGTCCGCAGCCCATAGCCAATAGCCAATAGCCAATAGCCTTCATGCAGCAAAGCTCGCCAGAGCCCGACCCATCTCCCCGTCCCGGAGCCGCTTGAGTGCCCGGTCCCGAAGCTGCCGGACCCGTTCCCGGGTAACGCCGAGCAGCCCGCCGATCTCCTCCAGGGTGTGCTCCCGGCCGTCGTTGAGTCCGAAGTAGAGCCGCAGGACCTTGGCGTCTCGGGCGGGGAGCAAGCGCAAGGCCCGGTCGATCTCCTCGGTGAGGAGCTGCTCCATGACCTGGGTCTCGGGATCACTCTGCTCATCGGCCGTAAACCGGTCGATCAGCGACATGTCTCCCTCGGCGTCGACCGGGGCGTCGAGCCGGACGTCAGCGGAGTTGAGGGTGACGAGCGACTGGACTATGTCCACCGTCAGACCGGTGGCGCTGGCGATCTCTTCGGGGGTCGGTTCCCGTTGCAGCTCCTGGCGCAGCGTCGCGGTGCTCCGGACGATGCGGGACAGGTCCGCCGTCCGGTTGAGGGGCACCCGGACGGTGCGGCCCTGCCGCGCCAGGGCGGCCAGGATCGACTGCCTGATCCACCAGACCGCGTAGGAGATGAACTTCACGCCCTGATCGGGGTCGAACTTCCGGGCCGCCGTGAGGAGCCCGACGTTCCCCTCCCCGATCAGGTCGGGGAGGGTCAACCCGCGGTTCTGGTACTTCTTGGCCACCGAGATCACGAAGCGCAGGTTCCGGATGACCAGCTCTTGCATCGCCTCAGGGTCGCCGGCCACGGCGCGCCGCGCGATGGCCACTTCCTGCGCACCGGTGAGCAGCGGAGTCTTGCTGACCTCAAAGAGGTACTGGTCCAGCAAGTCGCGCTCGGCGTCGGACGCGCCCAGATTCTTGGCGCTTTCCTTTCGGCGGGGACGCCGGGCCTTGCCGGGCGGCGTCTGGGCCAGGATCTCGGCGGTGCTCAGGTCGGCAGAGATGGGGTCGGGAGACGGACCGGCAGGGCGCTCGCCGTCCGGATCGTGGGGCTCGTGGCCCTTCTCAGTCTGCTTGCTCATGGCTTGCGAATGACCTTAAAATCGCGGGCACCGGACTGGGTCAGTGCCATGTATCCCTCGTTGACACCTACTGCTACGACGGCTACGTTACCGTGCTGTCGCGGCGCCGAACGAAGGCGGGACAATATAGCGGGGGCGTAGCTCAGTTGGGAGAGCGCGTGAATGGCATTCACGAGGTCAGGGGTTCGATCCCCCTCGCCTCCATAGCCCCCCTTCCGGCTGGTTGAACCCGTGCATTCGGGTCGTTGCGCCGGGAGGGGTGGCACGCTAAAATCATCCGCTTCGCGGGAATAGCTCAGTTGGTAGAGCACAACCTTGCCAAGGTTGGGGTCGCGGGTTCGAGTCCCGTTTCCCGCTCTCGGAGGCGCCAGGCCAGCGGAGTGGTTACAGGCCCAAACCTCAAGTAGGTCGTGGACAGTCAAGTACTGGACGGTCCCGGGGTTAGCCAGAGTATCGGCTGGGAACCGCAGAGTCTGAAGCACACGTCGCGGGGTGGAGCAGTCTGGTAGCTCGCCGGGCTCATAACCCGGAGGTCGTGGGTTCAAATCCCACCCCCGCTACTTGGTAGGACGGAGAGGGCGGAGATGTCGGAGAGGACGGATGGATGCTCCAGCGTGGGGCAGGCCGCCGTAACGCGGAGTCAGCACACCGCCCTCTCCGTCTTCTCCGCCTTCTCCGTCCTGCCAAGACGGGCGGTTAGCTCAGTTGGTTAGAGCGCCACGTTGACATCGTGGAGGTCACAAGTTCGAGTCTTGTACCGCCCATGGGCGCCCTTAGCTCAATTGGATAGAGCATTTGACTACGGATCAAAAGGCTGGGGGTTCGAGTCCCTCAGGGCGCATGGTGGCCAACTGCGTGGACGGTGAACAGTGAACGGTGAACGGGCCGGCACCGAAACATCCCGTTCACCGTTTACCGTTTACGCTTTTTGAAGTGACGGGGCGTAGCGCAGCCCGGTTAGCGCGCCTGCTTCGGGAGCAGGAGGTCCCGGGTTCAAATCCCGGCGCCCCGATGAAGTTCAAACGATGACCCCGCCATCCGGTTCCTGGATGGCGGGGTTTCGTGCTTTCAGCTGGCCAGTCAGCCATCTAGCGCCGAACACGTATGGTAAAGGTGTGCGGCGCGCTCGTGTCTACCCCTCCATCGTTAGTCCCGCCGTTGTCCCGCAAGACGAGGGTGATGGTCGCGCTGCCCGACTGGCCGGATGGGGTATACCTCAGGGTCCCTTCTCGCGATCGCGCACCATCTCGCGTCACACGTGGCTGCCCACCCGGGGTGAACAAGCCGGGATTGCTGTTGCCGGTGACCAGGAACTCCACCGTCTGGTTGCTCTCGTTTTCTGCGCCGGGGTGGATGCTGGTGGCCCAGGCTCGTACTGTCTGAGGACCCGCATCGGTCCCGACCCGGGACGGATCACCCCGATCATAGAAGCCAGGCGGGTCATTGACCGGAGCCACATGAATCGTGACGGTTGCGCTGCTTCCGTTTCCGGCGCCGTCACGCGCCGTATAGGTGAATCGGTCATCTCCGAAGAAATCCGGATCGGGGGCGTAGCTGAACGAGCCATCGGCTTCGAGAGTAACCTCGCCGTTGGGGGGATTCCCGGCGCTGGAGGCGGTCAGGCTTCCTGCTTCTGGATCGCGGTCATTCTGCAGTACTCCCCCCGCTGCGCTCACGGTGAGAACATGGTCGTGACCCTCGAGGGTGGCGTACTCGTCGCTCACTGCCGTGGGTGGCTGATTGGCTCCGCCCGGGGGCTGCGCGGGCTCGGGGGAGTCCGGCTTGGCTGTCGCGGTAAAGCTGACCCGCAGCTGGTCCGATCCCGCGACGATGCGCGCCACAACCTCCTGGGGTCCCACGGTCGGGCCCAGCACCCAGCGTGCCCCGGCGAGTCCATTAGCACCTGTCGTCGAGGCCTGGGGGGTGACCGCTGCGCCCGGCGCGTCGGGATCGAACTCGACCCGCTGTCCCGCTAATGGCGAACCGGTGCTGTCGGTTACCCTTACGACGATCGAGTCGTGGAGCATGGTTCCGGGCGGCCCTGCCTGCGCGTCGCCCTTGACGATGGTTATCCTGGCCGGCGGGGTGTGGCCATTCGGCAGGACGAGGTCGCTTCCCCCGCAGGCAAAGCCGACCAGCGGCAGGATCGCAGCGAGCGTGCATTTGAGAACGAGTCGAATCATCGCAGCCAGCCCCTTTAAGCCAGTTTGTCGCGGCAACTTAGAGCGGGAGGGCGAGTGAGGATATGGTCTGGATCACACCGTCGAGTGGAAGCCCCGTCCCGGCTCGGCGCTTGGGGAGAAGAAGGTGGCTTCCGCCTCGGCTCGGCGTCACCTAGCTTCCCTTTCTTGACACCGCTCCCGTCCCTCTCTACGCCGCTCCGGGTGCCAGCACGCTCACCCTGGGTCGTCCCTAGTATTCTCCTGGGGATCAGTCTGGCCGCGTTGCTCCTGGCCGAGGCCCTGCCTGCCTGGGCACCGCTGTCCTACTTCGTGCCCTTCACCTTCCTGGGAAACTCGCTCGCACCCCTGCCCTACGATGGCGCGGTCGTCTATCTCGGTGCTCGGTACCCGCTCTGGATGATCGTCCCGGTAGCCATCGCCGCCACACTGCTCATCGAGGCCTGGAACATGGAACTGCTGGCGCGCATTCTGGCGCGTGACGGCACTCGGGCATTCCGGAACCACCGGGTGACGCAGTGGACGCTGCACTGGTATCGCCAGGCGCCGTTCTGCTCCCTCGTGCTCACCTGTGTGCTCCCGATCGTGCCCCACTACCCTATGCGCATCCTGGCCGTGCTCGCGGCGTACCCGCATTGGAAGTACCAGCTCTCGGTCATCCTTGGCCGGGGCACTCGCTACGCGGGTCTGGTACTGGTGGGGGCGATGATACCCATACCGGGGCCGTGGATCGTGCTGGCGAGCCTCGTGATTCTCGCACTGGGGGTGAGGGGAGCCAGGCGCATGAACAGCGCGCAGCCGGACCCGGCCATTACTCGGACCTCTGAGGCGGCGCTCCCGGAGGAGGCATGAGACGCTGCTTTCTGCTTCTGGTGGATGGGCTGCGGCCCGACGTCGCGGAGGCCCGGCTCGCCAGCGGTGAGCTTCCTCATCTCGCGGCGATGCTGAACGGCGGAGGACGGACTCAGGCGATCACCGGCTTCCCCTCCACGACCAGCGTGGCGTACCTCCCGTTCCTGACTGGATGCACCCCAGGCCACTGTGACATCCCCTCTATCCGGTGGCTCGATCGCGCCGGCTATCGGGGACGATGGTGGCGGGACCGGAATGCCATTCGGAGCTATTGCGGGTATCAGGCGCCGATGCTGGATGGCGATATCCGGCCCGACGTGAGCACCATTTTCGAGCTGGTGCCCGAGAGCCTGGGAATCTTTACCCCGGTTGCCCGGGGGCTGTCAGCGGAGAGAGATCCGTCTCGTCGCGAGCGACAGATATGGGGATCGGTGGCCCACGTGGCCATGTGGCACCAGCCGTCGGACGACGCCGTGTCCCGGCACTTGCTTCGAGCGGTGGATAGGGAGTGGCGCTTCGTCTTTGCCCAGTTCCCCGCAGTGGATGGATACACTCATCAGTCGGGACCGAGCTCGGAGCCGGTGTATCGCGCGCTCGCGAGGGTGGACGAGACGGTTGGCCGGCTGAGGCAGCGGCTTCAGCTCCGAGAAGAGCTGGACGAGAGCCTCATTCTGCTGGTGAGCGATCACGGGGCGTCGGCGGTGCACACTCACCTGGACCTGGGAGACTGGTTCCGGGCGCAGGGAATCCCCACGCTGGCTCATCCCGTTGTCTGGGAGCGGCGGCCCAGGGCGGCCGTCATGGTAGCCGGGAACGGGTCGGCCATGGTCTACGCCCGCCCGGGCGCCTCGAGGACGGAGCGCTGGCCCATCGAGCGCCTGCGGACTCCGTCTGCGTTCGGCAGCCGGGGAGATCTGATCGGAGCCCTGGTGTGTGAGCCCTCGGTGGCCTTTGTCGCAGCTGAATCGGAAAGCGGCGGCATCTGGCTGGAGAGCAAAGACGGATCCGCACGGGTCACCAGCCAGGGCGGCAATATCGGGTACCAGCCGCTGATGGGAGACCCGCTCCTGCTGGGCGGTCCGTGGACCGCGACTGCGCGTGAGTGGCTGGAGGCCACCTGGGACAGTCCATTCCCGGAAGCGCCCTTCCATCTATTGGATCAGTTCCGGACGCAACGGTCCGGTGACCTGCTGGTCATCGCACGGGAAGGATACGACTTCCGGGCTCGATTCGAGGTCCCGGAGCATCGGGCCGGACACGGCAGCCTGATCCGGGCGCACATGCAGACGCCGGTCTGGTCCAGTCAGCCGATAGCGAAGGGCCCGCTCAGAACCGTGGACCTGTTTCCGGCCATGCTGGACTGGCTGAGTGTTGCGATACCGGACGGAATCGATGGTGAGCCGGTGTGGCTGCCGGGCGAGGAGCAGCGGTTGCGGAAATCGGCGCGGGGGGCCAGTTTTCCCGACCCAAACCCAAGGGTCCGTAGCTCAGTTGGATAGAGCGCTTGCCTCCGGAGCAAGAGGTCGCGCGTTCGAGTCGCGCCGGGCCCACTCCGAGGAATGTTCAGAGGTCGCGGGTTCACGCGCCCGTCGGCGGGCACCCCGCGCCGAGCCCACTCCGGAGTTTCTCCCCGCTTGCCGATCCTGCTACCCAGTTGCGAGGGTGCGCCCGCTTGACAGTAGCCCCTCGACCGCAGCGAGCAACCGATCCGGCCTGAAAGGTTCCTTCAGCGTCAACCCCGCCGCCGGCGACGGTTCTCCCAAGCATGAACCACAGGAGACGGACCTCTGGTGGTAAGCTCAGGTCATAAGCCGAGAGACAATCAAACGTCTCGAGGACAGGCCAGGAGCGTGGCAATCCTCGCCGCAGAGGATGATGCGGGGTACGGCCGAAGAAGGGCGTGAGAGCGGTGCCCTGGATGTAGGGCTTACACGAAGCATGTTCCCGGACGCACGTCCCATCGGTGCATTGGATGGGCTTTTGAGAGGGGTGGGCATGAATCAGGGGTTAGCTCCACGAGTACCACAGGAGAGCGACGCGGCAGTCATTGCATGGATGGGAGAGCAGGGCTGGAAGGTGGGCCCCGCCCGCTGGGAACTGGACCCGGAGGTCGGAGGATTTCACGTCTGGCAGGAAAGCGGCGGGCTAGCGAGGATATCACGCGCGCTCTGGGTATCCGGGTCCATGGTAAGACATCTCAACGCAGAGCAGCTGATCGGAGTGCTCGACCGGGAAGAGATGGCGCAGGAGATCCGGATCAGCCTGAAGGTACGTATCGAAGAGCGCGGGGCCGAGTACCGTGTCTCCGTTGTTCCCAGGCGCTCGGGAGAATGGCCGTCTCAGAAGGACCCGGGGTAATTGTTACAGCGGAGACGCGTTCAGTGGGGGACGATCCTGCTCTACAGTCTTCCGTGCCTTTTCCCCTCGTCCGGAGAAGGAGAAGACCACGACCCTCGGGATTTTGTGAAGGTACCGCGACGGGCGACGGGCGCAGGACGGCCCGGGGACCATCAGGGTCCGGGCCATGGTGAGGGTTGGAACCGGTTACCCGGGATCAGGGCCTCTCCTGATCGTGGGCCTGGATGGCCACCTCGATCCGGGTGGTCCTCCGTCGAGGTCTTTCTACACCGGGCGTCTCCGGCGCACCCGACGCTCGGAGAGACTGGGCGGGTAGCCGACGGCCCGACTGACCGCTCCGCCCGCAAGTGACATATGCGCAGGGGGGAAGGCGCGGATAGTCACCAGCATCGCTTCCTGCACTTCTGGCCTGGCGCACAGCTCGGCGACGACGGGATCGAAAGCGCTTCCGCTCATGGCCGCGATAGCGGCGAACACCTGGTCCATCGGCCACGCCTTGCGGTAGACGCGGTCGTGGACCGTCGCATCGAAGAAATCAGCCACCGCCACGATGCGAGCGGCGGACGGGATCTCCGCTCGCGACCTTCGTTCCGGGTAGCCCTGCCCGTCCCAGCGCTCATGGTGGGACAGGGCGACGTTTTCGGCCAGCTGGATGAAGCTCGAGCGCCCACCCGACAGAATCTTCGCGCCGATCGTCGTGTGTCCCTCCATGACCTTGCGCTCGCCCACGGTCAGGAGGCCTGACTTCAGGAGAATGGAGTCGGGGATACCGATCTTCCCCACGTCGTGCAGGGGTGCGGCGAGTCCCAGCAGCGAGGCCTCGTGGTCGCTCCAACCGGTGGCCCGGGCCAGCAACTCGGCCAGGGCGCCCACCCGCTGGGTGTGGCGACCGGTCTCGTCGTCCCGAAACTCGGAGGCCAGGGCAAGTCGGGCGATGGTATCGAGCTGCGCAGTATGCAGCTCGGCGGTGCGCAGCTGGACCTTCTGCTCCAGCTCCTGATTGTGCTCTGCTACCTGGCGGTGCAGCGACCGGGTTTCCAGCAGGTTTCTGATCCGGATGAGCACTTCGTGCATATCAAATGGCTTGGCGATGAAATCCGAGGCGCCAAATCCCAGAGCCCGCTGACAGGCCTGGGGCGACGCATCGCCGGTCAGCATCAGGATGGGAAAGTACTCGGAGGCGGGCAGCTGGGCCCGGAGGCGCGCCATCACCGCCATGCCGTCTATCTCCGGCATGTGGAGATCCAGCAGCAGCAGGTCGGGCTTGATCTCCGCGAACCGCGCAATCGCCTCACGTGGCGCGGTGATCGCTGTGACTCGCCGATAGCCGGCGACGGCCAGGACGCGCTCCAGGATCTTCACGTTGGGCGGCTCATCGTCGACGATGAGGATACACGCGTCGGGATTGGTGGCGGTGATCACGTCGGTTGGCTCCGGGCAACGGCCACGATGAGAGTGCGTTTCATGGGTGGGACGTAAGGGGTGCACCCGGTCGAGGTCGGGCAGCCGGCAGTCGGCCAGGACCACACCGTATGTCCCCCCGGAGCCTGGCCTCGAAGTCCTCGGGGGTCGACAACGTCGGCAGAAACGTCGAAGCCGCCGCGTTCGAGCCCGGCCAGGCAGAGCTCCACGTCCATTGCGATGTGCTCGGGCAGCGGCAGATACAATCGCTCGGTCATCGGCTCCGCCGGCCCAGCACCCGGGCGGGTTCGGCCTCGTTCACCGCCAGCCAGTAGGCTCCGAGCTGGCTGACGACCTGACGGAACCGCTCGAACTGAACCGGCTTCTGGACATAGCTGTTGGCTCCCAGCTGGTAGCCCCGCACCACATCTTCGGCCAGGCGTGAGGAGGTGAGCAGCACCGTGGGAATGGCCCGGGTGCGGGGATCCCGCTTGATCTCCTCCAGGACCTCCAGGCCGCTCACCTTCGGAAGCTTGATGTCGAGGACGATCAGCTTGGGAGGAACTTCGAAATGCCGGGTTGCGTATGCTCCCCGGCACAGGAGAAAATCCAGCGCCTCCTCACCATCGTGCACATGATGAATCCGACCCACGATCGCTTTTCCCAGCGAGTGCATGATCAGCTCCGCATCCGCCGGATTGTCATCCGCAAGCAGAACCTCCACGGACGCCGGGCTCATACGGACTGGGTTCCTGGGTAGTCGTGGCGCTGGGCGAGCCTAAAGGAGAACGTCGCACCCTTATCGGGCTCGGTCTCGACCCAGATCTCGCCGCCATGCTTGTGGATGATGCGCTGGACGGTGGCGAGGCCCACCCCACTGCCCTCGAACTGGTCGGCGCGATGCAGCCGCTGGAAGACACCGAACAGCTTGTCCGCGTACTTCATGTTGAATCCCACGCCGTTGTCCCGGACGTAGACCGTGTCCCAGCCGTCGCCCACGCTACAGCCCACCTCGATGGTCGCCACCTTGCGCGGCCGGGTGTACTTGATCGCATTGGAGAGCAGGTTGGTGAGTACGATCTGCATGAGGCCAGGGTCGCACTCCACGCCGGGGAGATCGCCGATCACCCACCGGATCACTCTGTCTCCCATATCCGCACGAAGCTCCTGAAGCGCATCGTTGACGAGTCCAGCCAGCGGTGTGGGCCGGGTGTGCACTTCCTGCCGGCCCAGCTGAGCCAGGTTGAGCAGGTCGTCCACCAGCCGTCCCATATGCTGGGTGCCTTCCTGGATCCGGCGCAGGTAGTGCTGTGACTTGGAATCGAGCCCGGGCCCGGCGTGCTCCACCAGGATCCGGGAAAAACCGTCGATCTGACGGAGCGGTGCCCGGAGGTCGTGGGAAACCGAATAGGTGAAAGTCTCCAGCTCGCGGTTCGCGGCCGCAAGCTCGGCCGTCCGGTCGGCGACCCGACGCTCCAGGCTCTCATTCAGGTGGCGAACCCGGATCTCGGATAGCACCAGCTCCCGGCTTCCCCGCCCCCGCTCGACGGCGTACCGGATGGCCCTCCAGATGAGATTGCTATCGACCTGCCCCTTCACCAGGTAATCCTGGGCCCCCTGTTGCACCACTTTGACCGCCAGGCTCTGATCACCGAACCCGGTGAAGACGATGATCGGCAAGGCCGGGATCGTGCTGTGAATGGAGGTAAACGTGCTCAGCCCACGGCTGTCCGGCAGTCCCAGATCGAGCAACAGCACATCGATTCCCCCGGCGCGCAGGCGCTCAAGAGCGGCCGCCAGGCTGGTGGCGATCTCAAGCGAAAATGGGACGGCGCCGGTCCCCGAAAGCATCTCCTGAATCAGGCGCACATCGCCCGGGTTGTCTTCCACCAGGAAGAGCTTGATGGGCCCCGGGGCCGCAGAGACCATGGTCAGGTCCCGTTCCAGATGTTGCGCTCGACCGATTGCCTCATGGTCGCGGCCGGGGTAGACCGAGCTGCAGATGCAGGTGCGCGGGAGGAGGGACGGTACGGCGATCGGTGAGCACGACGGTCTCGGCCAGTAACGCACCCAGGAGAACCTGGACGAGAGGCCGGATCGAAAACTGGGAATGGCGGTGGCTGTGGTCGTGTCATGACCGCGTCGCGGTGGCGATCCTTCGGGCGATGGCTATCACTGGTTCTCCCGCGGACGTCGCGACCGTGGTCGTCAGGAGAACGGCCCCGGCTGGGAGCATAGGGGAGAGGCGATCGGAATGCCTGCGTCTCAGCTTAACCCGTGGAGGGGGCGGGAACCATCGGGAAAGGCCTGACCGGGATGCACCCCCCCCCGGTTCGGAAGGCCTAGTCGTCCGACTGGTTGGCGGAGACGATGCCCACGCGAACCGCGTAGCGCACCAGACCCGCGAGATCGTGGATGTCGAGGCGGCTCATCAGCTGGGCCCGGTGGGTTTCCACGGTCTTGATGGAAAGATGGAGACCCAGGGCGATTTCGCGGGTGGAACGCCCGGAAGCGAGTAGTTGCAGGACCTGCCGCTGACGGCGGGAGAGACTGCGGAGCGGGGCCCGGAGCGAGAGGGCAGAGGTCATCGCCGGCCCCAGCCGCGAGAGCTCCGCCTTGGGGACGAAGTCCGCCGCCCCCGCCTGGAGGCATTCGGAGGCCCGCTGCTCGAAGAGGCCAGAGACCAGAATAAAAGGCGAGCCGGGCGACCGGCGCTGCGCCAGGCGGAACGCCTCAAGCACGTTGAAGTCGGCAACCGCGTGATCCGACAGAATCACGTCCGGGGCGAACTCGTCCAAGGTGCGAACGAAGTCGATCCGGCTGTCAACCTGCCGCATGACACTGGCGGGAGCCGCATGGCGCACCGCATGCAGGATCAGCTCCGCATCGCGCGGATCGTCCTCCAACAACAGAATGCGGAGACTCGACAAAGGTGATGTGGACATGTGTGAGCAAGGCTATGCGGGCGACGAGAAGCCGACCATGGGGAAAAGACCTGGGCACGACCAGGAAGACAGTCGTCCCCGACAGTCGGCCGATGGTCCCTCTTGTCTGGCTGTTGTTTGAGACGGCTAATCATAACGGCGCTGCAGAGTGTTCTGCCAGCCGGGCGCGTCCTGATCGTCGGGGGACGGACGGGAGCCCGGTCTAAGCTACCGCGTGTTCGAAGTCTCGGGGCTGCTCCCGCTCGATCAAGCCGACACTCAGAGAGTAGCGCACCAGATTCGCGAGCTGGCGAATGCCCAGCCGCCTCATGACCGCGGCCCGATGGGTTTCGACCGTCTTGACGCTCAACCGCAGCCGCCGGGCGATCTCCCGGGTGGAGCAGCTCATGGCGAGCAGCTGCAGGACCTCACGCTGACGCCTCGATAAGCGGCGCAACGGCGTGCGTGCCTCCAACGCCAGAGCGATAGCAGGAAGCAGGCGGGACAGGTCCGACCGGAAGATACAGTCCCAGGCGCCCATCTTCATGCAGTCCGAATCGCTCTGCGCGAAGGTATCCGCCAGCAGCAGGAAGGGGGAGGACTGCAGCCGGGTCTGGGACAATCGTAGCGCACCGGCGGCGTCGAATTCGGCGGCGGCGTCATTACACACTATCACGTCGGGCTCGAATATCTCCAACGCGCGCGCGAAGGCTGCCCTGGTCTCGACGTAAACAACCGTGCTCAGGGGGTTGGTACGCTCGACGACGCACGTGATCAGTTCTACATCACGAGGATTAGTAGTGAGCAGTAGGACACGAAGGCCAAGCGGCGACGTTGACATGAACTCGTATAACTCTAATGGGGGTGCAGGGGACAAGCCATAGGGAAACCCCTGAGAAACATCGGCGTCTCACTACAGGGAAAGATTCCGGTCGGGCCACGCGACGCTGCGACACTTTTTCGGTGTGTCTGACGCAAACGTTTCGCAATCGCGCAAAACTCCGCCATCCGAGTCAATTGGAAGAGCCGTCCGTCCGCTACCGCCGCCGCCGTCACCCAGCCCAACCAGGTCCGGCCCCTGGCACTTTGACGATTTTCGGACAGCTCGCGCGAGCCGTATACGCCCGGGGGGGGGACGCCCAGCTGCCACCGATCTGCCACATCCAATGGTGCAAGGGTCAGCCGCCCGAAGATTGGTTCTCCGGGCTTGCCCCTGAGGAGACATACCCCCTACTTACAGAAAACGCGGCATCATCCGCCATCAGCGCGTTTGAACCCACCACCCGCGTCCCGAGTGCCTCGACCCGACTCATCGTTGAACAGATTCCTGCCCTACCTGCTCGCGCTCACCGGCGTTCTTCTGATGGGCATGGCGCGAGTGCTGCTGACGCCGCTTCTCGGCTCGGACCTACCCTTCGTCACCCTGTTTCCGGCGGTGTTTTTTGCTGCCTGGGCGGGCGGCCTTGGCCCGGCCGTGGCGGCGACGGCCGTCAGCCTCCTGCTGGCGCTGTTCCTGTTCTTCCCCCCGGTAACGTCCCTCGATGTTGCAGGCGTGGTCGCGCCGCTGGGTGCGGGCCTCTTCGCCCTTACCGGTGTCGCGGCCGGCTGGCTGGGCCGATCCCGGCTGCAGGCTCAGAAGCGAGCCGAGACGGCCGCCCGCGAGGCGAAGAAAAGCGAGGAGCGCTACCGGGTCCTTATCGAGCAGACGGCCGAGGGAGTCTGGAGGATAGAGCTTCCCGAGCCCGTGCCGGTGACCCTCCCAGCGGCCGAGCAGATCGACCGCTTCTACGCGCAGGGCGAGCTGGCCGAGTGCAACGATGCCATGGCGCACATGTATGGATTCCAGGATGCCACCGAGTTGATTGGTGCCCGGCTCGGCGACCTCATGCCCCGATCGGATCCGAAGAATCTGGCGTTCCTCCAGGCCTTCATCGCCCACGGCTACCGGCTCGCCGACGCCGAGTCCCACGAACGAGACCACGAAGGGGGTGAACGCTACTTCCTCAACAATCTCATCGGCATCATCGAGGGCGGACGAATCGTCCGGGCCTGGGGCTCGCAGCGCGACGTCACCGACAGCAAGAAGGCCGAGGCGGCGCTGCTGGCGAGCGAGGCACGATTCCGAAGCGTGTTCGAGTCCGGCATGATCGGAATTGGGTTCCGGGCTGGCGCTGTGGTTACGGATGCGAACGATGCGCTGCTCCAGATTCTGGGATACACCTGCCAGGATCTGGAGCAGGGACTCCTTCGTCACGGCCGGCTGACCCCGCCGGGCTATGAAGAGGCCGATGCCCGCGCAAGGGAGCAGATTCGAGCCACGGGTACGTGCACCCCGTACGAGAAGGAGTTCTTTCGCAAGGACGGCACCCGGGTCTCAGTCCTCGCCGGGGGAGCACGCCTGGGCGCGAACACGAGTCACACCGTGTTCTTCGTTCTGGATCAGACCGGTCGTCGGGTGGCCGAGGAGCGGCTCCGGCACGCGGAAAGGCTGGAGGTCGTGGGTCAACTGGCGGGGGGCATGGCCCATGAAGCGAACAACCAGATGTCGGTCGTACTCGGCGCAACCGAGTTCATTCTTCGCCGCAGTGACGTGCCCTCAGCCGTGCGGCAGGACGCCGAGTACATCCGTGAGGCCGCCGAGAGAACCGCTTCGATCACTCGCCAACTGCTGGCATTCAGCCGCCGCCAGATCCTCCAGCCGCAGGCCGTCGATCTCAATATGGTGGTCCGAAAGCTGGAGCCCATCCTCCGTCGCACTCTCACCGAACAACAGAGTCTGAAGCTCCAGCTCGCCGGCAACCTGGCGGCGGTACGGGCCGACCGGGTGCAGATCGATCAGGTGCTACTCAACCTGGCGATCAATGCCCGGGACGCGATGCCGGAGGGCGGCACCCTCACCGTGGAAACCCGCAACGTCCGGCTCGGCGACCACTACGTCGCGGACCGGCCCGGTGTCAGCATCCCTCCCGGCCCCTATGTCGCCCTGGTGGTCAGCGATACCGGCATGGGGATCGGGAAGGAGGCGATGAAGCATCTGTTCGAGCCCTTCTTCACCACCAAGGGCGTCGGCAAGGGGAGTGGCCTGGGGCTAGCCATGGTCTACGGAATCGTGAAGCAGAGTGACGGCTACATCTGGCCATACAGTGAGCCCGGAATGGGGACCACATTCAAGATCTACCTGCCCGCGGTTGCAGATACGCCGCATCCGCCACGCATCGAGGCCCCGGAAGAGCCCGAAGAGCGCGAGAGCGCCACGGTACTGGTGGTGGAGGATGATCCTCTGGTGCGAACCATGGCTCGGCGCTCGCTGGCCGAAGCGGGCTTCGATGTGCTCGAGGCGGCCAACGGCCGCGAGGCGCTGGCCCTGATAATGAAGCATGAAGAGGTGGATGCCGTCCTGACTGACCTGGCCATGCCCGAGCTCGGGGGACAGGAGCTCGCCCGACGGCTGGCGGAACTCCGGCCCGCACTGCCTGTCATCTTCATGTCGGGGTACACCGACGATGACCTGACCAGGCGCGGACTGCTGGCCGCCGGCATGCCCTATATCGAAAAGCCCTTCTCACCGGAAGCTCTGGGGCGCATGCTGCGCGCCGTGCTGAGCCCGGCGACCCCGGGCGAGTAGTTGCCCGGCCTCAGCCGGGTACCCTCGTGCGGCTTCGCACGGGGGCTTTTTGTAACCGTACACCGTGTCGCAGGACACAGAAATGCACTTTGCTGCGGCTCAATACATTGCGCTAATGATGTTCCTCCATAAGGACGATGCATTTTAACGTGGTTTGAAGCCTGAGTGCCCTCCATGGGCGGGGCGTTCTATGTTCTCTCTCGGGCAAACAGGTTATCATCGCGTATGGCTCGGGGGCGCGACGAGCCACCGATTATGCCTTGCTCGCGCCGCAGCCTGGGTAGTCGCTGGTTTTTCGGCATGGGCAGCTGGCCGCATCCGTGGGAAAGGATCATCAGCTCACCAGTAAGAAGGATCATCAGCTCACCAGTAAAAGGAGTCAGGCCATGACACAGGAACGGAACCGGGAGTTCTCCGGCATGGGTGACGCATCTTCACCTACGGCGAGAAAAGACGACCCCGGGGGTGGCAAAGGCGGTGGTGGCCAGGGCGGCGGCCAGGGCGGCGGCCAGGGCGGCGGCGGAGGGGGCAGAGGACCCGGGGGTGGTGGCGGCGGCAACCCGGGCGGTGGTGGCGGCGGCGGGAAGGGCCCTGGAGGTGGTGGTAATCCCGGAGGTGGTGGCGGTGGTGGCGGAGGCGGCGGGAGGGGCCCCGGCGGTGGCGGTGGCGGTAACCCCGGCGGCGGCGGTGGCGGCGGTAAGGGCCCTGGCGGCGGCGGAGGCGGAAACCCCAGAGGGCCAGGTGGCGGTGGGGGCCAGGGCGGCGGTCAGGGCGGAGGTGGCAAGGGTCCGGGTGGCGGTCAGGGCGGTGGGGGGGGAGGACAGGGCGGCGGCCATGGCGGCCGTCCGGGTGGCGGAGGCAATCGGTAGCTCAAGGGGTCCGGCGGGTAGCCTGCCGGACCCTCTCTTTCCGCCTGCGCGAGGGGGTGAGTTATTGTGTAGATTCGCAGGGATCCCATCAACAGTCTGGAGGCGCTTGTGAGCACGCCACGCGGCCGGCAGGCGAGACTCCGGAAGGAGCACGCCACCCTCTATCCGGGACTTAAGCCCGGTGTGTGGATGCCGGTGGAGAA
Organism: uncultured Gemmatimonadales bacterium; assembly: GCA_963742755.1. GTDB lineage: Bacteria > Gemmatimonadota > Gemmatimonadetes > Gemmatimonadales > GWC2-71-9 > CAVVWJ01. The sequence continues at coordinate 285,730 of CAVUMU010000002.1, read as the reverse complement.
GTTGCTACGCGTCGTAACCGAGCTGATTCACAAGGATCGCTCGAAGTCGGGGGTCATCACCGGTCCCCGACTTCTGCATGACGAGCACTTCGAGTACCGAGGAGTGTCAGCCCGGCCGGAGGGACTTCCCGAGGGCCACACGCGGCTGAGCGACTCCAGTGCGGAGCCTCAAGAAAGTAAGAGTCACGGATGAGTGAAGAGCATCGAGCCGGGTCGGACAGGGCGGGCCGGGCCAGAGCCGACGTGCGGCAGGCTCTCCTCAAGTCCGCACATGCCCACCTCTATCCGGGCATACCGCCGGGCGAGTGGCAACCAGCCGCCGTCATGGCCAATCTGGTGTTGTCCGTCCGTCCAGGTGCTCGCAGCCTGACGCTGGTTGACCGAGACCGGGTCCTGGATGAGCGCCACTTCCAGTTTCGCGGACTCCCCTCGGCCGGCACCCAGGACGATCAGCGTCGCACTCGCCTCGAGGACCGCCGCCAGCGCCGAGCCGAGGCCCGGTAGCCGGACGGGCGATTGTGATCTGTATCACAATGACAGGCCGGCCTCTGCGGGTATAGTATTCATGCCCCTCGCCATTCGCACCCGGGGGACGCCGAAGTGGCTATGCTGGTGCGGTCGAATATTTGCCGGCAGTGACATTGAGCCTACCTGACGTTCGTAGTGGCCCCAGCATCCTCGTCATCGACGACCAGCCGACGGTCCGGCGCATGGCGCACCGGCTCCTTAGCGAGTGGGGATTCCGCGTCTTCGAGGCGGAGAGTGGCGAGGAGGGAATGGAAGTGCTGGAGACCGCGCGCGTGGGGGTCCAGCTCGTGATCGTTGACGTCGTCATGCCGCTCGCCGACGGCGTTCAGGTCACCCAGCGGATCCGGGAGCGCTGGCCCACGCAGCGCACGCTCTACATGTCGGCCCATCCGGCGGAAGTGCTTATGGAGTACGGCCTCACCCAGCTTGATGCACCCTTCCTGGCTAAGCCGTTTACCCGGGACGAGCTGCTCACCAAGGTGAGCGAGGCTCTCGCGGCACCGGCCCGGACCCCGGTAGAGGACCCCCCTCGCTAAACTCCCAGATCGATACCGTCATCCACAAACCCGCCCGCGAGTGTCCCATGGCCGAGCCCCATGCTCGGGTCAGCTGCGGCATCGTGAAGGCGCGGGAGGCAAGCCAGGCGAAGATGGATGCGGTGGTGAGCGGTTCGGGCCAGGACTAAAGGTACCTCAAGGCCGAACTCGCCCCAACGTAAACTGAAACGTTGCACCCTGCCCCACCAAACCCTCAGCCCACACCCGACCACCGTGCCGGTGAATAATGCGCTGCACCGTGGCGAGCCCGATGCCTGACCCGGGAAACTCACCCTGAGGATGAAGGCGCTGGAAGGGACCAAAGAGCCGGTCGGCATAGGTCATGTCGAAGCCGGCGCCGTTGTCGCGCACATAGTAGGTCGGCTCCCCCGAGGCCTGGGTCACGCCGAATTCAACTCGGGAGTCCGGTTGATTGCCGGTGAACTTCCAGGCGTTCTCCAGCAGATTCTCCAGCGCGATCCGCAGCAGCTGGCCGTCTCCGGTAACCACGACCCCCGGCCGCACTTTGATTTCGACCTTCCGGGCCGGATCGGTCTCCTGCAGCCGTGCCAGGATGAGGGTAGCCAGCGCGCTGAGGTCCACGTCCTGCTCCCTGAGGTCGGCCCGGGTGACCCGGGAGAGATACAGCACATCGTCGATCAGCTGAGACATCTGCTGGCTCGCCTCCCGAACCCGGTCCAGATAGCGGCGGCCAGACTCATCCAGCCGCTCCCCCTGGCTCTCCAGGATCGCGCGACTGAAGCTCTCGATGCGCCGCAACGGAGCCCTCAGGTCATGTGACACGGCGTAGCTGAAGCTCTCCAGCTCCCGATTCTTGTGTTCCAGGTCGCGAACCAGCTCTGCGCGCGTCTCCGCCAGCTCCAACGCTGCCTGCCCGCTCTCCACCAGCAGCTGGGTCTGCCGCCGGAGGAGCTCTGATTTCTTGGCCAGCTCGACGAAGACCGCAACCTTCGATCGGACGAACTCGGGAACAACCGGCTTCACCAGATAGTCGACCGCGCCGACGGCGTACCCGCGGACGGCGTGGTCCTGGCTCCTGTCGGCTGCGGTGAGGAATAGAATCGGGGTGTGGCGCGACTTGTCCCGTTCCCGGATCAGCGTCGCGGTTTCGAACCCGTCCATCTCGGGCATCTTGACGTCGAGCAGGATGACGGCGAATTCGTGAGTCAGGAGCCACTTGAGCGCGTCCCGCCCGGATTCCGCCTTGATCAGGTTCTGCCCCAATCCCTGCAGCATCGCGTCCAGCGCAACCAGGTTGGCCGGCTGGTCGTCGACCAGCAGGATGTTGACGCGATCGGGCGGACGGGCGGACAGGCGGTCAGTCGGACTGGCTGACTGGTCCTTCGCCTCTGACGAGATCGCTATAGCCGCAACCGGACGTTCCTCCATCTGTCCGCCCGCCCGCCCGTCCGCCCGTCCGCCTACCGGTACAGCCATACTCTGAGCAGCGACAGGAGCTGATCCATATCGACCGGCTTGGCGATGTAGTCCGAAGCCCCGGCCTCGATGCACTTCTCCCGGTCGCCCTTCATGGCCTTTGCGGTAACGGCGATAATCGGAAGGTTGCGGAAGCGGGACATTTCCCGGATCGCCCGCATCGTCTCATAGCCATCCATCTCCGGCATCATGACGTCCATGAGCACCACATCCACCTCGGGATTCTCCTGCAGCTTCGTGATCCCCTCCCGGCCGCTCTCGGCATACAGCACCTTCATCTCGCTGCGCTCGAGGAAGGTGGTGAGAGCGAAGATGTTGCGCACGTCGTCATCCACCACCAGGGCGGTTCGACCGGCGAGGGTGGGATCGGTCCGGTGCAGCAGCTCCAGCATTCGCCGCTTGGACTCGGGCAGCCGGGCCGTGACCCGGTGAAGGAACAAGGCCGTCTCGTCGAGCAGCCGCTCCGGTGACTGCGCGTCCTTGATCACCACCGACTCCGCCATCCGGCGAAGCTCGATCTCCTCCCGCTTGGTCAGCTGTTTGCCGGTATACACGACGGTGGGGAGCTTCCTCAGCCCGATCTCTCCCTTGACCCGGGTGATCAGCTGGAAGCCGGTCATATCGGGCAGGCCAAGGTCGAGCACCATGCAGTCGAACGTCTCGCGCTGGAGCGCCTCAAGCGCGTCGGCCCCGGTGGCGACGGCCGTGGTGATGACGTCGCCGTCGCCAATCAGCTCGGCGATGCTCCGCTGCTGCACTTCATCGTCTTCCACCACGAGCAGGCGCTTGATGGGGCGGTCAACGAACTCATGCAGCGTCGTCAGTGCCTCGGAGAGCGACTCCTTTGTGGCCGGCTTGGTGAGAAAATCGATGGCACCCAGGCGCAGGCCCCGCTGCCAGTTTTCCTCCACCGAGATGATGTGCACCGGTACATGGCGAGTCGCCGGGTCGTGCTTCAGCCGGTCGAGAATGGTCCATCCATCGGCATCGGGAAGCCGGAGGTCCAGGGTCACCGCGGTCGGCTGGTATTCCCGGGCCAGCGCCAGAGCCCGGTCGGCGGTGTGGGCGATTACGCCCTTGAAGCCGCGCTCCCGGGCCAGATCCAGGAGAATCTGCGCAAAGCTAGGATCGTCCTCGGCAATGAGCAGGACCCGGTCGCCCTCGTGGATATCCGCGCGGTCGTCGTTCACCGCCCGCTCCACCACCGGAGCCAGCACCACCCGGGAGGTGGCGGTGGCGATCGATTTTGGCGCCTCGCCGATCAGTGGCCCGATGCTGCCGACGCCGTCCTCCTCGATGCTCGGCGCGTCGACGGGCTGTGAAGGGTAGATCAGCGGCAGGAAGAGAGTGAACGTGCTGCCGATGCCGGGCGTACTTTCGATCCGGATCTCGCCGCCCAGCAGCCGGGTGATCTGCCGGCTGATCGAGAGTCCCAGTCCGGTGCCACCGTACTTCCGGCTGGTGGTGCCGTCGCCCTGCTGGAAGGCCTCGAAGATGACGCCGTGCTTCTCCCTCGGAATGCCGATGCCGGTATCGGTTACCGCAAAGGCAATTACGGTGTTGGCGGCGTTAAGCAGTTCCTTCTCCGGATTCCATCCGCCGGTTGCCACGCTCGCGCGGAGAGAGACGCTCCCCCGCTCGGTGAACTTGAACGCGTTCGACAACAGATTCTTCAGCACCTGCTGCAGCCGCTTGGTGTCGGTCTGGATGGCGGGAGGCAGCGCGGCATCGAGGCTGACCTCGAAGTGCAGTCCCTTGAGGTCACCGACCTGCCGGAAGGTACTCTCCACGAACTTCCGGACCTCGGTGAACGGCACCGTCGTGATATCCACCGCCATCGTGCCCGACTCGATCTTCGACAGGTCCAGAATGTCGGTGATCAGGTCGAGCAGGTCGGACCCGGAGCTGTGAATCGTCTGGGCGAAGCCGACCTGCTTGGTGGTGAGGTTGCCATCCGAATTCTCGGTCAGGATCTGGGAAAGGATCAGCAGGCTGTTGAGCGGCGTCCGGAGCTCGTGTGACATGTTAGCCAGGAACTCCGACTTGTACTTGGAGATGAGCGCCAGCTGTTCGGCCTTCTCTTCCAGGGCCACCTTGGCCTGCTCCACTTCCTTGTTCTTCTGCTCCACTTCCGCCTTCTGGCTGGCCAGCAGCTGCGCCTTGTCTTCCAGGTCCAGGTTGGTCTTCTGCAGCTCGTCCTGTTGACTGCGGAGCAGGTCCTCGGACTTCTGCAGCGACCGGGTCTGCTGCTCCAGCCGCTTGTTGGTCTCGGTGAGCGCCTCCTGCTGCGACTGGAGTCCCTCGGTGAGCGCCTGCGACTGTTTCAGCAGCTCCTCGGTCCGCATGTTGGCCGCGATGGTGTTGAGCACGATACCGATGCTCTCGGCCAGCTGCTCCAGGAAGGTGAGACGGATCTCGTCGAACTGGTCGAAGGTCGCCAGCTCGAGCACCGCCCTGACTTCGCCTTCGAAGAGCACCGGGAGGACCACGATGTTGCGGGGTGGCGCCTCCCCCAGCCCGGAGCTGATCTGGATGTAATCCCCCGGCACCTGATTGATGAGGAGCATCCGCCCTTCGAGCGCGCACTGGCCCACCAGACCTTCACCCAGCCGGAACTCGCTGGAGACATTCTTCCGGTCCTTGTAGGCGTAACTGGCCAGCAGCTTGAGCGTGGGTTCGTCGCCCGCCGGATCGACGACATAGAAAACGCCGTGGTGCGCGGAAACCAGCGGAGCGAGGTCCGAGAGGATCAGCTGGGAGACCGCGGCCAGGTCGCGCTGGCCCTGGAGCATCCGGCTGAATTTGGCCAGGTTCGTCTTGAGCCAGTCCTGCTCCATGTTCTTTCGGGTGGTGTCCCGGAGGTTCCGGATCATCTCGTTGATGTTGTCCTTGAGCTCCGCCACCTCGCCCTGCGCTTCGACCGCGATGGACCGGGTGAGGTCGCCCTTCGTCACCGCGGTGGCCACCTCCGCGATGGCGCGAACCTGGGTGGTGAGGTTAGCCGCCAGCTGGTTCACGTTTCCGGTCAGGTCGCGCCAGATTCCCGCGGCGCCTGGGACCCGCGCCTGGCCGCCCAGCTTCCCGTCGATACCCACCTCGCGGGCCACGTTGGTCACCTGATCGGCGAAGGTCGCCAGCGTTTCGGTCATCCAGTTGATCGTGTCGGCCAGCGTCGCGATCTCGCCCTTCACCTCGACCCGGAGCTGCTGTTTCAGGTCGCCGTTGGCCACCGCGGTCACGACCTTGGCGATGCCGCGCACCTGGGCCGTGAGATTGGCGGCCATCGAGTTCACGTTGTCGGTCAGGTCCTTCCACACCCCGGCGACACCGGTCACCTGGGCCTGCCCGCCGAGAGTTCCCTCGGTGCCCACCTCCCGGGCCACGCGGGTCACTTCCGACGCGAACGAATTGAGCTGGTCCACCATGGTGTTGACGGTGTTCTTGAGCTCCAGGATCTCGCCCTGCACGTCTACCGTGATCTTCTTGTTCAGCTCGCCGCGCGCGACCGCCGTGGTCACGTCGGCGATGTTCCGGACCTGGGCCGTGAGGTTGCCCGCCATGTAGTTCACGTTGTCGGTCAGATCCTTCCAGGTGCCGCCCACCCCCTTCACCTGCGCCTGGCCGCCGAGCTTGCCTTCGGTACCGACCTCACGGGCCACGCGACTCACCTCGGACGCGAACGAATTGAGCTGGTCCACCATGGTGTTGATGGTGTCCTTGAGCTCGAGGATCTCGCCCTTCACGTCCACGGTGATCTTCTTCGAGAGGTCGCCGTTGGCCACGGCCGTCGTCACCTGGGCGATGTTGCGGACCTGGGCGGTGAGGTTGCCCGCCATCGAGTTCACGTTGTCGGTCAGGTCCTTCCAGGTGCCACCCACGCCCTTCACCCGCGCCTGACCGCCCAGCTTGCCTTCGGTACCGACTTCGCGGGCCACCCGGGTCACCTCGGACGCGAACGAATTGAGCTGGTCCACCATGGTGTTGATGGTGTTCTTGAGCTCGAGGATCTCGCCCTTCACGTCCACCGTGATCTTCTTGCTGAGCTCGCCACGCGCCACGGCCGTGGTCACTTCCGCGATGTTCCGGACCTGCGCCGTCAGGTTCCCCGCCATCGAGTTGACGTTGTCGGTCAGGTCCTTCCAGGTCCCGCCGACCCCCTTCACCTGCGCCTGACCACCCAGCTTGCCTTCGGTGCCGACTTCGCGGGCCACGCGGGTCACTTCCGAGGCGAACGAGTTGAGCTGGTCCACCATGGTGTTGATGGTGTTCTTGAGCTCGAGGATCTCGCCCTTCACGTCTACGGTGATCTTCTTGTTGAGCTCGCCGCGGGCGACTGCGGTCGTGACTTCCGCGATGTTCCGGACCTGCGCCGTCAGGTTCCCCGCCATCGAGTTGACGTTGTCGGTCAGGTCCTTCCAGGTCCCGCCCACCCCCTTCACCTGCGCCTGGCCGCCGAGCTTGCCTTCGGTGCCCACTTCGCGGGCCACACGGGTCACCTCGGAGGCGAACGAGCTGAGCTGGTCCACCATCGTATTGATGGTGTCCTTGAGCTCCAGGATCTCGCCCTGGACGTCAACGGTGATCTTCTTCGAAAGGTCGCCGGTGGCCACCGCGGTGGTCACGTCGGCGATATTCCGGACCTGGGCGGTGAGATTACCGGCCATCGAGTTGACGTTGTCGGTCAGGTCCTTCCAGGTGCCGCCGACACCCCGCACCTGTGCCTGACCACCCAGCTTGCCTTCGGTGCCCACTTCGCGGGCGACGCGGGTCACCTCGGAGGCAAAGGAGCTGAGCTGGTCCACCATGGTGTTGATGGTGTTCTTCAGCTCCAGGATCTCACCCTGCACGTCCACCGTGATCTTCTTCGAAAGGTCGCCGGTGGCCACCGCGGTGGTCACGTCGGCGATGTTCCGGACCTGGGCCGTCAGATTGCTGGCCATCCAGTTCACATTGTCGGTCAGGTCCTTCCAGGTGCCGCCCACACCGGTCACTCTTGCCTGGCCACCCAGCTTGCCCTCGGTGCCGACCTCGCGGGCCACGCGAGTGACTTCCGAGGCAAAGGAGCTGAGCTGGTCCACCATCGTGTTGATGGTGTTCTTCAGCTCCAGGATCTCCCCCTGCACGTCTACGGTGATCTTCTTGTTGAGCTCGCCGCGCGCGACGGCTGTGGTGACCTCGGCGATGTTGCGGACCTGGGCGGTGAGGTTGCCCGCCATCGAATTCACGTTGTCGGTCAGGTCCTTCCAGGTGCCGGCGACCCCCTTCACCTGCGCCTGGCCGCCCAGCTTGCCCTCGGTACCCACTTCGCGGGCCACCCGGGTGACTTCCGAGGCAAAGGAGTTGAGCTGGTCCACCATGGTGTTGATGGTGTTCTTGAGCTCCAGGATCTCGCCCTTCACGTCCACCGTGATCTTCTTCGACAGGTCGCCGTTGGCCACGGCCGTCGTGACGTCGGCGATGTTACGCACCTGGCCGGTAAGGTTGCCGGCCATGCTGTTGACGCTGTCGGTGAGGTCCTTCCAGGTGCCGCCCACCCCCTTCACCTGCGCCTGGCCGCCGAGCTTGCCTTCGGTACCGACCTCACGGGCCACGCGCGTCACTTCCGAGGCGAACGAGTTGAGCTGGTCCACCATGGTGTTGATGGTGTTCTTGAGCTCGAGGATCTCGCCCTTCACGTCCACGGTGATCTTCTTCGAGAGGTCGCCGTTGGCCACGGCCGTCGTCACCTGGGCGATGTTGCGGACCTGCGCGGTGAGGTTGCCCGCCATCGAGTTCACGTTGTCGGTCAGGTCCTTCCAGGTGCCACCCACGCCCTTCACCCGCGCCTGACCGCCCAGCTTGCCTTCGGTACCGACTTCGCGGGCCACCCGGGTCACCTCGGAGGCGAACGAGCTGAGCTGGTCGACCATCGAGTTCACGGTACGACCGATCCGGAGGAACTCACCCATCAGAGGCCGGCCCTCGATGTCGAGCGACATTGACTGCGACAGGTCCCCTTTGGCCACCGCGCCGATGACCCGGGCCACCTCGCTGGTCGGCTGCACCAGGTCGGCGATCAGGGTGTTCACCGAATTCACCGACGCGGCCCAGGAACCGCCGGCGGCGTTCAGCCGGGCTCGCTGGGTGATCTTGCCTTCCTTGCCGACTGCCTGGCTCACCCGCTCGAACTCGGTGGAGGTCTCACGGTTGAGCTCGATAATGTCATTCAGCGTGTCTGAGATCTTGCCCGCGACCCCGATCTGCCCCAGGGGCATCTTCACCGAGAAGTCGCCTCTCTTCACCGCGATGAGCACCGCCAGCAGCTGATTAGTGTCGAGCGTGTCGGACGAATCGATCGTGATTCGGTGGTCGGCACGCCGTTTCGCTGTGCGACCATTGCTGGTCGACTTGTCAGTCGGCATGAAAAAAACTCCCGAGGGGGCGAGCTGGTTGTGATAGGTGGAGACCTACCATACTGATGAGGTCAGAGCGCGGCTGGCTGTGAGGCAGATCACACCCGGACCGGCGCATGCTAGCTACCGAGGAGAGCTTGACTTACATCACACTTCGACGACACTTAAGACCTCATGCGAATGTGAAGTATAGGGCTTCTCCGGGAGGCCGCAAACCCGGCTTACTCGGACTTGGATCTGTCCATGCCCCCAGAAGCGCTGCGCATCCTCATCCTCGAAGACGTCCCCATGGACGCCGAGCTCGTTGAATATGAGCTCGAGCGTGCCCGCATCCCTTTCCTGTCCCACCGGGTGGATAGCCGGGAGGGGTTTCTTGACGCGCTGGAGGCGTTCGCTCCGGACCTGATCCTCTCCGACTACACGCTTCCCCGCTTCGACGGCATGACGGCTCTTTCTTTGGCCAAGGAGCGGGTCCCCAGCATCCCCTTCCTGATCGTCACCGGCTCCGTGAATGAGGAAACCGCCGTCGGATGCATGAAAGCGGGGGCCACAGACTACCTGCTCAAGAGCAACCTGGCCCGGATCGGGCCGGCCATCGAGGCAGCGCTCGAGCGCAGCCGCGCCCATTCCCAAAAGGCGCAAGCAGAGGCCGCGCTGGCCGCGAGCGAGAGGCGGTTCCGCTCCCTGGTGCAAAACTCCTCCGATCTGGTCACCATCCTGGCGCCGGATGGCACCATTCTGTACGCCAGTGACTCGGCCGAGCGAATCGTGGGGTATGCTCCGGGACACCTGGTCGGCAGCAGCCTGCTTTCCTACCTCGATGGCAACGGGGTGCAGACGTTGCGCGGGCTGCTGCAGAACGGCAACGGGCACACCAACGGGGCCGGCCCAATCGAATTCTGTCTCCGCCGAGGCGACGGATCGCCGGTGTGGCTGGAAGCGGTCGGCACCAACCTGCTGACCGACGCCACCATCCGGGGCATCGTGCTGAACGCGCGGGACGTGAGCGAGCGTAAGCGAGCCGACCGGGAGCTCCGGGAGAGCGAAGAACGCTATCGCGATCTCTTCGACCACGCCAGCGATCTGGTGTGCATGGCGGCGCCGGACGGCTCGCTTCTGTATGTGAACCACGCCTGGCAGCAAGGCACCGGGTACGGCGAAGCGGAGATCGGCCGCATGCAGCTGCTCGACCTGGTCCCCCCGGAGGCGCGCGCGTATTACAGCCAGGTACTGGAGCGAGTGCTGAAAGGAGAGAGGCTCGATCACGTCGAGCTGGTCTTCGTGCCCAAGGCGGGAGCCCCCATCACGGTCGAGGGCAACCTCAGTTGCACCTTCAAGGACGGGCAGCCGGCGGTGGTCCGGGGCATTTACCGGGACATCACCGAGCGGAAGCGGGTCGAAGAACAGCTGCGCCGCGCCGAGCGCATGCAGGCCGCCGGCAAGCTCGCGGGGGGCGTGGCGCACGAAGTGAACAACATGATGACCGGGGTGATCGGGTTCAGCGAGTTTCTCCTGCGCAGTCTGGACGAAGGAGATGATCGCCGGGCCGACGTGGAAGAGATCATCAAGGCGGGCAGTCGCGCCGCCGATGTCACCCGCCAGCTTCTCGCCTTCACCCGCCAGCAGTTCCTCCAGCCCCAGGTGATCGAGGTCAACACCGTGGTCAGCGAAATGGAGAAAATGCTCCGCCGGTCGCTCGGTGAAGACCACGTCCTCGAGCTCCAGCTTTCCCCCGTCGCCGGGCAGCTCCGCGCCGACCGGGGTCAGCTGGAGCAGGTGCTCATCAACCTGGTGCTGAATGCCCGCGACGCGATGGCGAGTCACGGGCGGGTCACGATTCAGACCGAGCCCGCTGTCTGGGACGAAGTCTATGCCGACCGTCATGGCGGTGTGGACTTCCCGCTCGGCCACTACGTGATGCTCGCCGTGAGTGACACGGGATGCGGCATGGATCCGGAGGTGCAGGCCCGGATATTCGAGCCGTTCTTCACCACCAAGGCGATTGGCCAGGGCACCGGCCTGGGGTTGTCGACCGTGTACGGCATCGTGAAGCAGAGTGGGGGCTACGTGTGGGTCTACAGCGAGCCAGGCCAGGGCAGCGTCTTCAAGATCTACCTGCCGACAGCCAGGGATGAGGAGCCGGCCCTGCCGGCCCTTGAACGGCTGGAGCCCCCTCATGGTGGATCAGAAACGATCTTGGTCATCGAGGACGAGGATGTGGTGCGCAACCTGGCCTGCCGGGGGCTGAGAGATCAGGGGTACTCGGTGCTGGAGGCCAGAAACGGTGTTCAGGCTCTGCAGTACATCGAGCAGCGCCCGGGAACGATTGACCTCGTCATCTCCGATGTGGTCATGCCCGAAATGGGAGGACGAGAGCTCGGCCAGAGTCTGGCGCGGCTCGAACCAGGACTGCCCGTGCTTTTCATGTCCGGCTACACCGGTGAAGACGTGGTGCAGCGCGGGCTGCTCGAGCCGGGCGCTCCATTTCAACAGAAACCGTTCACCCCGGCCAGCCTGGCCAACAAGGTCCGGGCGATGCTGGATCAGCATCAACAGGTGCGTCCGCCGGCCTGATCAGACGCTCTGGGCCTTCGCTTCAACCCCCGCCGATCGAAACTCGAGGTGATCCGCCCTGACGGTCATGAAGCCGCGCGGGGTTGCCAGCCGCGTGAGGCGTTCACCGGCCATGTTCACCATCCGCTGGGTAACACCGGGAAAGACCGGGACGACCTGGTACCAGACCGCGGGGTCCAGATCGAGATACCGTCGCTTGTGCTCCGCTCGCACACGTCCCTGCACTGGCATCCCCTCTCCTCGCCGACGTGTCGGCAGGTTGAGATTGGATTGCAACTGCCGTCAGAGGGTCGACGTCCAGCCTGATGTATCGGGGGAACCCCTTAGGGTTATTGGAAGGTAACGAGAGGAGGGCGGCAGGTGAAGCGGCGGTAGATACCGCGGCAGCACTTACCGCCTTAGCCCCTAGCCCCAACCGCCCCCTCAGTGCGCCGGTGGGTCGCTCGCGGGGAACGATTCTCTGGATTCCTCATCCACCTGGGCCGAACTGGAGGGGGTTGCTGCCTCCGATATCGGGACTGACCCACCAATCGTGCGCGGCTTCTGCCGGCCTGACAACAGCTGCCGCAGCACGTACGGAAGGATCCCGCCGTGCTGGTAGTAGAGCACCTCCTGTGGGGTATCGATCCGGATGGTGACGCTGAAGTCGACTGTTGACCCGTCGTCTGTCCGCGCTCGCACGCGGAGGGCGCGACCCCCTGCAAATCGCGTGGCGATTGCATCGGCCAGCCCTGCGACGTCGAAGACTTCGCGCCCGGTGAGCCCCAGAGTCTCGGCTGACTCCCCCGGGGAGAACTGCAGCGGCAGAATGCCCATCCCTACCAGGTTGGAGCGATGGATCCGCTCGTAGCTCTCGGCGATGACCGCGCGGATTCCCTGCAGCGCAGGTCCCTTGGCCGCCCAGTCACGGCTCGACCCCGATCCATACTCCTTGCCCGCGAGCACCAGCAGCGGGGTGCTGTCGGCTATATAGCGCATCGCGGCATCGTAGATCGGCATCACCTCGCCCGTGGGTAGGTAGGTGGTGATCCCTCCCTCGGTATCGGGGGCGAGACGATTCCGGATCCGGGTGTTGGCGAAGGTGCCTCGCACCAGCACCTCGTGATTGCCGCGCCGCGAGCCGTACGAGTTGAAGTCCGCCAGCAGGACCCCCTCCCCAGTCAGATACTTTCCCGGCCGGTGAGTCCTTCTTGATGCTGCCCGCCGGGGAGATGTGATCGGTCGTGACGCTGTCGCCCAGCACCGCAATGACCCGCGCGCCACGGATCTCCGCGACTCCCTTGGGGGTCTCTCGGGACATCCCCTGGAAATAGGGCGGCCGCCGCACATAGGTGGAGCTCGGTGACCACTCGAAGCGGCTTCCTTCCGGTATCTCCAGCGCGCCCCAGCGGTCATCCCCCTCGAATACCGCGGCGTAGCTCCGACGGTACATGTCGGACTGGATGGCGGAGGCGAGCGTTTTCTCCACCTCGGCGGAGCTGGGCCAGATGTCGCGCAGGTAGACCGGCACGCCCTTCTTGTCGTGACCTAGCGGCTCGTGGAGCATGTCGATGTCGATCCGTCCCGCCAGGGCGAACGCCACTACCAGCGGAGGCGACATCAGGTAATTGGCCCGCACATCCGAGTTGATCCGCCCCTCGAAGTTGCGGTTGCCCGAGAGGACCGAGCAGGCCACCAGCTTGTGGCGCTGGATGGCATCGGAGATTTCCATCGGCAGCGGCCCCGAGTTGCCAATGCAGGTGGTGCAGCCATAGCCCACGACGTTGAAGCCGAGCTGATCGAGATAGGGCGTGAGGCCGGCGCGGTCGTAGTAGTCGGAGACCACCTTGGAGCCCGGGGCCAGTGAGGTCTTGACCCAGGGCTTTGTCTCCAGCCCGCGTTCGACCGCCTTCTTTGCCAGGAGACCAGCGGCCAGCATCACCGACGGGTTTGAAGTGTTCGTGCAGCTGGTAATCGCCGCAATCACCACCGAGCCATGGTTCAGGACCTCGGTGGCGTCTTCCAGCATCACCGCATGCGCGGCTGGAGACTGCGAAGACCCCTCGCCCCATACCCCGACCGCCGCCGGCCCCTGAGCCGGGCCCTTGGTGCCGTCCTTCCCCGAAGTGGGGCTGCCGGGCAGCAGACCGGGCAGCGCGTCCCGGAACGCGCGCCCAGCATCGGAGAGTCGGACCCGGTCCTGAGGACGGCGAGGACCCGCGATGCTTGGCTCCACAGTGGAGAGATCGAGGGTCAGGGTGTCGGTAAATATCGGCTCCGGTGAGTCCGCCGAATGAAAGAGCCCCTGCTCCTTCATGTACCTTTCGACCAGGGCGACCCGCTCCTCGGGCCGTCCGGTGAACCGGAGGTACTGCAGAGTGACGTCATCCACCGGGAAGATGGCGCAGGTGGCGCCATACTCGGGCGACATATTGCCGATAGTGGCGCGGTCAGCCAGCGCCAGGCTGCTGAGCCCGGGTCCGTAGAACTCCACGAACTTGCCGACGACGCCCTTGCGGCGAAGCACCTCGGTAACGGTCAGCACCAGATCGGTGGCCGTGGCACCCTCCGGCAGCCGGCCCTCCAGGCGGAAGCCGATGACCTCCGGTATGAGCATGGAGACGGGCTGGCCCAGCATCGCGGCTTCGGCTTCGATTCCACCGACACCCCAGCCGAGCACGCCCAGTCCGTTGATCATCGGGGTGTGGGAGTCGGTGCCGACCAGCGTATCGGGGTAGGCCTGCGGTAGGGAGGCCGCGGACGCGTGCGGGTTCTCGTCCGAGGTGAACACCACCCGGGCCAGGTACTCCAGATTGACCTGGTGGACGATGCCGGTGTTGGGCGGAACGACTCGGAAGTTCTCGAAGGCTCGCTGTCCCCAGCGGAGGAACTGGTAGCGCTCGCGGTTGCGCTGGTAGTCGAGTTCCACGTTGGTCGCGAAGGCCTGCGGCGTGCCGAAGGCGTCTACCTGGACCGAGTGGTCCACCACCAGCTCCACCGGCTGGAGCGGATTGATCCGGCTGGGATCGCCGCCGAGATCCGCCATGGCGTCCCGCATCGCGGCCAGGTCCACCACCGCCGGTACCCCGGTGAAGTCCTGCAACAGGACCCGGGCAGGGGTAAAGGCGATCTCGCGAGCCGGACCGCTATCGGGCGTCCAGCGCGCTAGCGCCTCGATGTCCCGGGCGGTAACGATGACGCCGTCCTCGGTGCGCAGGAGGTTTTCGAGGAGAATTCGTAACGAGTAAGGCAGCCGCCGTACGTCGATGCCCGCCTTAATCAGCGCGTCCAGCCGGAAGATCTCGAAGGTCCGCCCGCCCACCCTCAGGGTGGATCGGGCTCCGAAAGTGTTGGTCATGCTGGAAAGTAGGCGGTAAGGCGGTACGACGTACGGCGGTACGGCGGTAAGTCGAAGAATCGGATAGCAGCCCTGAAGTGAGGAGACCTGTGTGACTCTTGTTTTCAGGGTGATCCGAGTTGGTACCGCCCTACGCCTTACGCCGTACCGCCCACCTGTCCCGACACTGCCGCAAGCTGCGACAGTGGACAATCCAGGCTAACCGGCTTACAGTGTGTGGCGATCGGATGTTCGTGGCATCCTATCCCCCACCAATCGGTAACAGCCGTAATGCTAGAAGCCCAGGACGCGCCGCCGGTCATGGCCGGCTCGGCCAACTGTCTCATCGTTGATGACGAACCCAGTGTCCGCCGGTCCCTCACCCGTATGCTCCAGGCACAAGGCTTCAACTGCTTCGAGGCCGGCAACGGACGGGAGGGGCTGAAGGTTCTCGACCGCATCGGCGAGACCCCGCTGATCATCTCGGACATGCGCATGCCCGATCTGGACGGCATGGGCTTCCTGGAAGCGGTTCGCCGACGGTTCCCCGACAGCTCCGTCATCATGCTCAGCGGACTCAGCGAGACCACAACCGCAGTCGACTGCCTCCATCTGGGGGCAGCCGATTTCCTGTTGAAGCCTATTTCCCTGAGTGAGCTCCAGGCCCGGGTCGTTCGTGCCCTGGAGAAGCGGGCCCTGGTGCTGCAGAACCGGTTTTATCAGGAGCATCTCGAGCGTCAGGTGTCGGTGCAGGCCCAGCGGATCCAGGAGCTCTTCCTCCAGGGAATCCAGATGCTGGCCCGCGCGCTCGAGGCCAAGGACGCGTACACCCGCGGCCACTCGATCCGGGTGAGCCAGTATGCCGTGGCCACCGCGGCGGAGCTCGGCTTCGACGGCCCCGGGCTGGACGGCATCAGGCTGGGGGGCGAGTTGCACGACATCGGGAAAATCGGGACCCGGGAGGCCGTACTGCACAAGGCGGGCAGATTGACGCCCGAGGAGTTCCGCCAGATCACTGAGCACCCCGCGCTGGGCGAGCGGATGTTGGCCCCGCTGGCGCATGAGTCCCCCGACGTTCTGCGGATCGTACGATCGCACCACGAACGGCTGGATGGGGCGGGTTTTCCAGATGGCTTGCGGGGAGAGAAGATTCCGATCGAGGCCCGAATCGTCGCCGTTGCTGATGCGTTCGACGCCATGACGACCCGGCGTCCCTACCGTGATCCGAGGCCGGCGGAGGTCGCGATCACCGAGCTGCGCCGGGTAGCGGGGACCCAGCTCGATCCAGAGGCCGTGGAGGCCTTCGTGACGGCATTCCCCCACCCCGGCGACCTGCCGATCTCGGCCTAGAGCTCCCGCAACAGAGACCGCATGCGGATGGCTAGCGCCTCGATTTCCCTGAGCCCGGTCAGGGTCTCGGGGTCGATTTGTGCCTCATTCAGCAGCAGGAGTTGGGTCTCGGCGAGCAGTGCCGAGAGCGGATTCGACAGGTCGTGGCGAAGTCGGCTGAGCCTCTCGGCGTCGTTCATCGTTCCTGGATGGATGACATCATAACCCGGCTTATTGGGGCAGTACGGAACCTCCACCTGGCTGCCTGACGGGTGAAAGATTGTACCTGCCAGGAGGTTATGCAATGGGAATCAGGCTCCTGGCTCTTGACTCTGCTCCGGCCGGCCTCTATTTTGACGGAGCTTACTTGTCTTGTTAGGAAACTCCCCGACCCATAATACCTTGCAGCCCCCGGCGCTCGGCGCCAACTACATACAGTCCAACCTCGCTCGATCTTGCTTTCACAACCCAACCCCCCAGCCCGACCCTTGGCCGGGCCCGTCCGCCTGGAGTCCCACCCGTGGATATCGCTGAGTTAAAGCAGAAGTCGGTCGCCGAACTGCACACGCTGGCCGAGCAGTTGAACATCACTAACTATTCCGGCCTTCGAAAGCAGGATCTGATCTTCCGCATCGAGCAGTCGCTGCTCGACTCCGACACGGTCATCCGAGGCGAAGGCGTGCTCGAGATTCTGCCGGAGGGCTATGGCTTCCTCCGAAGCCAGGACTGGAACTACCTCTACGGGCCGGATGACATCTACGTCTCGCCCAGCCAGATCAAACGCTTCGATCTCCGCACGGGCGATACCGTCATGGGACAGGTTCGTCCTCCCAAGGAGGGCGAGCGGTATCTGGCCCTGCTCAAGGTCGAGCAGGTCAACTTCGAGGAGCCGGAGAAGACCAAGCACCGGATTGCCTTCGACAACCTGCGGCCCCGGTACCCGGACTCCCGGATTCGTTTGGAGCGGAAGAACGGAGACCTGTCGATGCGGGTGGTGGATCTTCTCTCCCCACTCGGCAAGGGCCAGCGTGCGCTGATCGTGGCGCCGCCCAAGGCCGGCAAGACGATCCTGATGCAGAAGCTGGCCAACGCCATCAGCGAGAACCACCCGGAGATCGTGCTCATCGTCCTGCTGATCGACGAGCGGCCGGAAGAAGTGACGGACATGGAGGAAAACGTCAAGGCGGAAGTGATCTCCTCCACCTTCGACGAGCCCGCCGACCGCCACGTCCAGGTGGCCGACATGGTCATCGAGAAGTCCAAGCGGCTGGTGGAGCATGGACGGGACGTCGTCATCCTGCTCGACTCCATTACCCGCCTGGCGCGGGCTCACAACGTCGTGGTGCCGCACTCCGGTAAGATTCTCTCCGGCGGTGTGGACGCCAATGCCCTGCAGAAGCCCAAGCGGTTCTTCGGCGCGGCGCGGAACATCGACAAGGGCGGCAGCCTCACCATCATCGCGACGGCGCTGGTCGACACCGGGAGCCGGATGGACGAAGTCATCTTCGAGGAGTTCAAGGGCACCGGCAACTCGGAACTGGTACTCGACCGCCGTCTGGCCGACCGCCGGATCTACCCTGCCATCGACATCCAGAAGACCTCCACCCGTAAGGAAGAGCTGCTGATGGACAAGGACGAGCTCAACCGGGTCTACCTGCTGCGTAACTTCCTCGCCGACATGCCGCCGGTCGAAGCCCTCGAGTTTCTGCTCGAGCGGATGAAGCGCACGAAGAACAACAAGGAGTTCTTCGCGACCATGGCCCAGTAGGCCCACAACACGGTGCGGGTCTACCAGGCCATGTCGCTACCCACCAGGGGCCGCCTGCTCGCCCTCGATTGGGGTGAGCTCCGGATCGGCCTCGCCCTCTGCGACGAATCCCAGGTGCTCGCCACCCCGCTCGAGACCTTGCAGCGCCGGGAGGGTAAGCGCCTGCCCATGCCCCGGCTGCTCCAGCTCGTTGCCCTGCACAATCCGGTTGGGGTCGTCGTCGGACTTCCGCTTTCGATGGAGGGTACTGAGGGCGACAGCGCGATCGCGGCCCGGGAGATGGCCACCACCGTCACTCGCCGCACCGGCCTGCCGCTGGAGTTGTGGGATGAGCGCATGAGCACGGCCCGGGCCCTCGCCACTATACGGGAACAGGGGGGCTCCACCCGTGGCCGCAAGGCCGATGTGGATGCCCTGGCCGCGGCGGTTCTGCTCCAGCATTTTCTCGATGCGCGGCGGAACCGGACGGAGACGGCGCCGAGGACGGAGGGGTCCGAGTGATGCCAGCGGCAGCTTCCAGGCGATGGAGGCGCGGGGGCTCATCCGTCCTTTCCGTCTTCGCCGCCCTCTCCGTCCTTTCCTGCAGCCCCTCCACCAGGCCCGCCCGCGTGATCCTGCCGGCCGGTGCCTCCTTTTCAGCCGTAACCGACAGCCTCGAGGCACATGGGGTGATCACCCACCCGGCTTCGTTCAAGCTGCTGGCTCGAGTGCGCGGGGTGGATCGTTCGGTGCACTCGGGCGTGTACGAGTTCCCCGCGGGTACGTCGCCGCTCAAGGTCCTGACGATGCTGTCACGCGGGCAGAAGGCAGCGCTGCGATTCACGGTTCCCGAGGGCCTCACCATTCCGGAGGTGGCGGCGCTCGCCCGGGAGAAGCTCGGCATCCCCGCTGATGCGTTCGTGGCCGCCGCGCGGGACAGCAGCGCCGCGACCGCGCTGCTGGGGATGCGAGTGCCGTCCTTCGAGGGGTTCCTGCGGCCGGAGACGTATCTCCTGCCTGCTGATATCAATGCTCGCGAGCTGGTTCGAGTGATGGCCGAGGGCTTCAAGGCCGAGTGGACGCCGGCGTGGGATGCCCGCCTGGACTCCCTGAAGATGAGCCGGCTCGCGCTGGTCACACTGGCGTCGATTGTCGAGGGCGAGGCGCGGGCCGATGAAGAACGGGAGACGATCGCCGGGGTATATCACAACCGGCTACGAATCGGCATGCCGCTGCAGGCCGATCCCACAGTCCAGTACGCCATCATGCTGAAGCGGGGGAAACGGAAGTCCCGCCTTTTCGTGAAGGACTACCAGATCGCGTCACCGTACAACACCTATCTGAATCGCGGACTGCCCCCAGCACCGGTGAACTCACCCGGCCACCGGAGCATCGAGGCGACGCTGCACCCGGCCAACGTCCGCTACCTGTATTTCGTGGCTCGGGAGGACGGGCATCACGTGTTTTCGCGGACCTACAACGAACATCTCCGAGCGATTCGACAGATCAGACAGGGGGAGAAAAGCGCGAACAGTGAACGGTAAGCGGGCCATTCACCCCCGTTCACTGTTTACCGTTCACCGTTTACGCTTTCCCGATACCGGCTCGCCGCCCTCTCCACGTCCTCGGCGGCCAATATTCCCGACACCACAGCGACGCCGGTCCCGCCGGCGCGAAGGATCCCCGGAACGTCGTCCGGGGTCACGCCACCAATGGCGAGGACCGGCCTGCCGCCGGCCAGCCGGGATAGCCGGGTAAATCCCTCGGGGCCCAGTCCTGTTCCGGCGTCCTCCTTGGTCCCCGTGGCCCGCCAGGGGCCGACGCCCCAGTAATCGGCTTCGCCGGCCCTAGCGGCTTCCGCCTCGGTGCCCACCGACGCGCCCACCACAAATCCAGGCGGCGCGATCCGGCGCGCGAGGCGCACCGGCATATCGTCAGGACCCAGGTGGACACCGGCAGCACCGGCCGCGATGGCCACGTCCGGCCGGTCGTTGACCAGGACCGGGATGCGGAGTGCCTGCACCAGCCGGCGGGCCAGGTGCACGAGATCCCGCCCGGTAGCCTCCTTGAGTCTGAGCTGCACCGAAGTGGCCCCGCCCCGTTCCGCCGCTTGCGCCAGGGCAACGACGTCTCGTCCGCGGATCAATCGGTCGTCGGTGACGAGCATGAGGCGGACAAGTTGCGCTACATTATCTCCCATGCCACCCTCAGTGCGACTTCAGGGGATCCGGGGCGCCACTACCGTGGCCCGCAACGATGCGGCGGAAATACTTGCGGCCACCGATGAGCTGCTCCGCACCCTGATCGAGGCCAACGAGCTGCAGCCGGATGATATCGTCAGCGGGCTTTTTACCGTGACCAACGATCTGGACGCGGCCTTCCCCGCGCGTGCCGCCGAGGAATTCGGCTGGAACATCGTGGCGCTGCTGCACGCCACCGAGATCCCGGTGCCGGGGTCGCTGCCGAAGTGTATTCGCCTGCTGGTGCATGCCTACACCCCGCGCAGCAGGGCCGAAATCAAGCATTGCTACCTCCGTGGAGCTACCGTGCTCCGGCCTGACCGAGCGTGACCGGGTCCAGGGTTACTCCGCGCGGCGCCGAGCGCTGGGTGCGGGGCCATCCCTGGATCTACCGCAGTGAGGTGACCGGCGGGCCGGCCGCACCAGGCGTGGTGCCGGTGCACGACTCGCGGGGGCGCTTCATCGGCCAGGCCCTCTACTCTCCCAAATCCGAAATCCGGCTTCGCCTGCTGGAGCGCACCGACCGGGTCATCGATCAGCAGTGGTGGGTCGAGCACCTTGCCGCCTGCGCCGCCCGCCGGGAGCGAATCGACGCCACCGCCTACCGCCTCGTCCACGGCGAGGGAGACGGCATCCCGTCACTGGTGGTGGATCGCTACGATCGGTGGCTCGTGGTCCAGGTGCTGTCGGCCGGTCTGGAGACCATGCGGGAATCGGTCGTGGCTGCGCTAGTGGAGGTATTCCAGCCCGAAGGGATTTTACTCCGCAACGATGCCCCCGCACGGCGGCGCGAGGGGCTGCCGGCGGAGCCGCTCGAGGTGCACGGCAACGTGCCCCGGGAGATCCGGGTTCGGGAAGGAGACGCGTCGTACCTGGCAGCCCCATGGGACGGCCAGAAGACCGGCGCCTTCCTCGATCAGCGCCCGAATCGGCTGCTGGCTGGCCAGCTGATGCCCGAGGCCGGGCGAGCGCTCGACTGCTTCTCGTATCACGGCTCCTTCGCCCTTCACCTGGCCCGCCGCGCCGGTAGCGTGCTGGCGCTGGATGTGAGCCAGGAGGCGCTGGATCGCGGCGCTGCCAATGCCGCGCTCAACGGCCTGCCCAATATCGATTGGCGCAAAGCCGATGTCTTCGAGACACTGCGGCAGCTCGAGCGAGCTCGCGAGCGATTTGACTTTGTCGTACTCGACCCACCGGCATTCGCCAAGTCCCGCGCCACGGCTGGTGACGCGCTTCGGGGGTATCGGGAGATCAACCTCCGGGCGATGCGGATTCTCGCGCCGGGAGGCACCCTCCTGACCGCATCCTGCTCCTTCCATGTGCGGCTGCCGCAGTTCCTCGGTATGCTCGCGGAGGCGGCGGGCGACAGCGGCCGCCGCATCACGCTTCAGCAGGTGCTCGGACAGGGCGTGGATCATCCCGAAGTGCTGACGATCCCGGAGACGGGGTATCTGAAGGGGGCGGTTCTACGGACAGTCCCGGGGTCCTGGGTCTAGGTCGAGGGTCTACAACTGCGGCGATGTTCGCTGCCGATTCCCAATCTCAGACGGCGTGGACTCTTGACCCTGGACTCGCGACCAAGCCGAATCTCGCCTCCCAAAAATCGTTGACTCTCCAGACCACGATGACCAACTTCTATCAATGCGCAGCCTAGGAGACTCTGGGGACAAGTCGTCGCGGGTGCGCCGGGTCCTTGGCGGAATCCTCCTCGCCAACATCGTCGTTGTCATCGTAAAGTTCGCAGTCGGGTTCGACACCAACTCACTGGCCGTATTCGGGGACGCCATCCAGTCCTCGGTGGATGCGGTCAATAACCTGTTCGCCTTATTCGTCGTTCGAGTGGCCTCCAAGGAGCCCGACGAGGATCATCCCTATGGGCATGCCAAGTTCGAGACGCTCGGAGCCCTGCTCATCGCACTTCTACTGGCGCTCTCGATTTTCGAGCTGGTGCGTGGGGCGATCGCCCGGCTGGTCACGGGGGTCCCGCTGGTGAACGTGTCCAACACGGCACTTGCCCTCCTCGTCTTCAGCCTCGCGGTGAACGTCTGGGTGGTGTGGTTCGAGACCCGCGCGGGCCGAAGACTTCAACAGTGATATTCTCCTCGCCGACGCGCTCCATACCCGAACCGATGTCTTCATCACCCTCGGCGTGCTCACCGGCCTGGCGCTTGCCCAGGCGGGGCTCGCCTGGGCCGACCCGGCGCTCGCGCTGATCGTGGCGGTGCTGGTGGGACGGGCGGGCTATCTGATCCTGCGCCGCTCGATCCCCAGCCTGGTAGACGAGCGGGCCTTCGATCAGGCCACCATCCGGCAGGAGGCCGAGGGGGTAAGGGGCGTCAGGTCGGCGTACGCTATCCGGTCTCGGCGGGCCGGCGACCACCGCTTCGCCGAGCTGACTATTGCGGTAGATGGTGAGTCCAATGTGGCCAGCGCACACCGCATCGCGGACCAGGTCGAGGACCGTCTCCGCGACAGCCTCCAGCTGGACGAAGTGACGGTGCACGTCGAGCCATGCTGAGCGCCACTGAGGTACGCCCAGCCCACCGACGGCGCCGCTCGGCCTACTCGGACAAGCAGCACTACCAGGAATACATCCTTCAGCGCATCGAAGGCTACAAGAACTCGATCGGCCGCGACGAGCTGCTCCGGCTGGGCGACGAAGCCGCATCGGAACTGCAGGCGAACTCGGAGGGCCAGTTCGTGCTGACCGAGGTCCTGATGCTCGAGTCGGTGGACCGCCTCATCATGAAGCGGCTCTCGTTGCGTCCGTACCGCCGATGGCGGCAGCAGTTTATCAAGTTGCGCGCCGCCCAGCGGATGCCCACCCATTGGGGCCTCGAGCCTCACTGCCCCCTTGCCCCACTGCTCGCCCGACTCGAGCCGGAGGATACTGCCCTCGTCGTCGGCACCGAGGCAGCGCCCACGACCTACCTGCTGGCCGCGCACGACGCCGCGGTGACCTTCATTGCGGGAGACCTCGGGTGCGTCGAGCGGGTCGAGTCCCGCATGGCGGCTGAGGCGCTGGCCAGCCTCTTTGAGAGCTACGTTACGCAGCTGGACCAGGCGCTGCCGGACTTCCTGAGCTTCGTAGCAGGCGTAGACATCGTGGTGCTCGACCCATGCGTACTGGTTGACTTGCCCTCCGCGGACCGGGGAGGGCTGGTCGAGGATCTCCAGGCGCGAACCCGGCCGGGAGGCATTCACGTACTGCTACCCACGTGCAAGGCGATCTCACGGGACGCGCTGCGCGCCATGTATCTGGGATGGGCCCAGGAGGAAGACCCGAAACGGCGCCGCCGCCCCGGGGAAAACCGCCGCCAGGATGGTTTGATCCTCTGCAAGCCCGCGTGTCCACCCGACACGGCCTGACGCTCGATCTCCCGAGTCCAAGCGACACGCGCCATTCAGGTACATCCTGCAACACCTTGTCGACACTCCAGTTATAGGAAGGCCGCTGGCGGCACGAACGGTGCACCTCTCCCCGGGCGAGCAGGCTATTTCCCGTGTGTGAGGAGTAACCCGTGACCAGTCTCCCGTTGGCTGAACCATCGGCACCTCGCGGCATCGTGATCAGGAGCGGAGCCCCGGCGCCAAAGCCGGTGCGGTTCTGGGCCTATCTATGGGCCACGGACGATGAAGACACCCTGGACCAGCACTGGCACCAGCGGGTCCCGGCCGAGCACGCCGCCTAGGAGGCCCGCACGCCACAGGCGCACGCCTGTGAAACGCGCCGGGCCGAAACGCCCCCGGACTTCGGTTCGGGGGTGTTTGTATTTATGAGAGCCGGAGCTGGGAGTCACGAGCTAACCGCCGCGGGTCGCGACTTGGGGCCTTCCACGATTCCCAGCACCCGGCTCCCAGCGCCTTGCCCCACACCAAATTCCCGTCTAAACTCGAATTAGCTTACTCTTTCCCCCAACCGGTTGCTCATGCCGACCCTGACTCTGAACGGTAAGTCCGTTTCCTTCCAGCCCGGGGAGACGATCCTCGAAGCCGCGCGTACGGTCGGCGTCGACATCCCCACCCTCTGCTGGTATCCGAAGCTGCCGATCGTGGGCAACTGCCGGATCTGCCTGGTGTCGGTCACGGGACAGAACAAGCTGCTGCCGGCCTGTGCCACACCCGCCACCGACGGCATGGTCGTAGATGCGGAGTCCCCGCCGGCGGTGGAGAATCGCCGGAGTGTGCTGGACTTTCTCCTCGAGCGGTACCCGGGGGAGCACCTCGCGAACGGTGGAAGAGAGCACCCTCGCAACGAATTCGAGCGCTACGTCGTGCAGTACGATGTACCGGTCCGCACCCACCACGATCTGCCGCTCCGCACCGGTGACGAGCGTCCCGGCGACGTGATGATCCAGCACGATATGAGTACCTGCATCCTCTGCACCCGATGTGTCCGGGCCTGCGAGGACATTCAGGAAGTCGGGGTGCTCGACGTGGGCCTGCGGGGCGAGCATGCCCAGATCATCGTCGGTGGCGACGGCAATCCTGACCATGCCGGCTGCACCTGGTGCGGCGAATGCGTTCGCGTCTGTCCTACCGGCGCCATCTTCGAGTTCATTCCCAGGCAACGATTCGGGGCCGAAGCGCTCCGTACTCCAGATAAGATCGCGCGCTCGGTCTGTCCCTACTGTGCGGTGGGATGCCAGCTCGACCTGCATGTGAAAGATGACACCCTGATGCGGGTGACCTCGCCCTGGATCGAAGAGGATACGCCCAACCAGGGCTCCACCTGCGTCAAGGGCCGGTTCGGATACGACTTTACCCAGCACCGGGACCGGCTGACGGTCCCGCTGGTCCGCAAAGGCTGGATGTGCCAGGATGGGCAGTGGACTTGGACCGGCGAGGTGCCCCGGCATCGGGAAGGCCCCTGGCTCACCATCGAGGAGATGGGTGACAAGAAGAAGCCGCGCCCCCCGCTGCGGCAGATCGGTAAGCCGCCGCTGACCGGACTACCGCCCGGCGAGGACGACGTCCGGGATCGAGTGGCGACTCCGGCGGGGTGGTACAGCGCCTTCCGCGAGGCCACCTGGGATGAAGCGCTGAGCCTGGCCGCGCAGCAGATCCTTCGCATCAGAGACGAGCATGGGCCCCGCGCGCTCGGTGCCCTCTCCTCGGCCAAGTGCACTAACGAGGATAACTACGCCTTCATGCGAATGGTGCGCGGAGCGTTCCGAACCAATAGCGTGGACCACTGCACCCGGCTGTGCCACTCGACCTCCGTTTCCGCCATGAACCGCGCGCTCAACACCGCCGCGGCGTCCGGCTCGATGCGGGAGATCGAGGAGGCGTGTGACGTCATCTTCATAGCCGGCGCCAACACCACTGAGTCCCATCCGGTATTCGGCGCGCTGATCAAACGGGCGGTGGCCCGGGGCGCCAAGCTCATCGTGGCCGACGTCAGGAAGGTCGAGCTGGCCGAGCTGGCCGATATTCACCTGCAGATGACGCCGGGGTCCGACGTGGCGCTGTTCAACAGCATGTTGCGTCACATCATCGAAGCCGGGCTCACCGATCCCAGGTTCATCAGCCAGCGCACCCGCGAGTTCGAGAAGGTGAAAGCGGCCGTCGCCCCGTACACGCTGGAGATGGGTCAGAAGATCACCGGCATCCCTGCCGCTACGATCCGCGAGGCGGCGGAGATGTACGCCCGGGGTCCGCGCACCTCGACGCTCTGGGCGATGGGTCTGACCCAGCACGCCACCGGGACCGACATCGTCGCCAGCCTGCTCAACCTGCTCCTCGCCTGCGGGATGATCGGGAAGTGGGGTGCGCAGATGATGCCGATCCGGGGCCAGAACAACGTGCAGGGCGCCAGCGACGTCGGTGCGATTCCCTTCGCTTACACCGACTATCGTCCTGTTACCGATCCGGCCAATCGCGCGGAGTATGCCCGCGCGTGGGGGGTTGCCGAGGACTCGCTCTCCCTGGAGCACGGGATGATGGTGACCGAGATGACCCGGGACGACAGTCCGATCAGGGGACTCTACGTCATGGGTGAAAACCCGGTGATTTCGGATCCCAACATCGCGCACGCCGAAGAGTGGGTCCGCGGCCTCGAGT
Organism: uncultured Gemmatimonadales bacterium; assembly: GCA_963742755.1. Lineage (GTDB taxonomy): Bacteria > Gemmatimonadota > Gemmatimonadetes > Gemmatimonadales > GWC2-71-9 > CAVVWJ01. Next base: position 259,547 of record CAVUMU010000002.1, on the reverse strand, counting down.
TTCTGGCGGTACAGGATCTCTTTCTCACCGAGACCGCCCGCTGGGCCGACGTGGTGTTCCCGGGGTCCTCCTTCGCCGAGAAGTCAGGCACGTATGCCAATACCGAGCGCCGGATACAGCTGGCCGAGGCTGCCCTGGATCCTCCAGGGGAGGCACGCCGCGACCTGGACATCCTCGTGGAGCTGAGCAATCGCATGGGGCTCGAAACCTCCTGGTCCGGGCCCGAAGATGTGATGCGTGAGATCGCGGCAGTCACGCCATCCTGGCGGGGGGTCACCTATGCCGGACTCAAGGGAAAGGGCCTGCAGTACCCGGTGCTGACGCCCGATTCGAAGGGCACCGCATTCCTCTTCAGCGAGTCGTTTCCTACCGCGGATGGCCGCGCCCTTTTTGTTCCGGTCGAGTACGTCGCGCCGGAAGAGCTGCCGGATGCGGAGTACCCCTTCGTGATGAACACCGGCCGCCAGATGTATCACTGGCACACCGGCACCATGAGCCGGCGCTCAACGGGACTCGATTCCCGGGAGCCCATCCCAGTCGTAGACATCAACCCGAGAGACGCAGTGGAGCTCGGCGTCTCCGAGGGCGACACCGTGCGGGTCAGCTCCCGACGGGGATCGATGCTCATCGGTGCCCGGCTCTCCGACCGGCAGGCCCGGGGACAGATCTTCATCCCCTTCCATTTCCGGGAGGCCGCCGCCAACCTGCTCACCAATCCCCGGCTCGATCCCTACGCCAAGATCGCGGAGTTCAAGATCAGCGCGGTCCGGGTGGAGGCGGTGGCGCCGGTGTTTGCTGACTAGGACGGGAAGGACGGGAAAGACGGGAAGGACGGGTCACTGCGAGCTAGCGCCGGTGACCCTTTTGGTATTCCCGGTGCCGGACAACTGATTGGCGTACCACTTTCCAGCCGTTCCCGTCTTCACCTTCCCATCCTTCCCGTCCTTCCCGTCTTATATTCCCCCCGTCCTAACTCCGAGCCCCCATGCGCGCGCTGGTTAAAGAGTCTGCCGGACCGGGCATCGTCCTGCGGGAGGTACCGATCCCCACCTGCGGGCCCAGCGATGCCTTGATCCGGGTGCACCACGCCGGCGTCTGCGGGACCGACCTGCACATCTGGGAGTGGGACAGCTGGGCTAGCGGCCGGATCAAGCCCCCGGTTGTGGTGGGCCACGAGTTCGCGGGAGAGATCACCCAGCTCGGTCGCGATGCCGCAGCGGCCGGCCTCCTCGCCGTCGGCGACCTGGTCACTGCCGAAGGACACGTCGTCTGCGGGCATTGTCTCCAATGCCGGCTTGGTGCCGCACACCTGTGCCGCCGCACCCAGATCATCGGGGTCGACCGTGATGGCGCTTTCGCCGACTACATCGCCATGCCGGTCTCCAACGTCATGAACCTCGACGGCATCCCCACAGAGATCGGCGCCATCATGGATCCGATGGGCAATGCGGTGCACACTGTGCTCGAGGCCGAGGTGCCGGGGAGTATTGTGCTCGTGATCGGCTGTGGACCCATCGGCTGCTTTGCGGTCGGTGTGGCCCGGGCGGCTGGGGCGTCGCTGGTCATTGCCAGCGACTACAACACCAAGCGGCTCGATCTCGCGCGAGCGATGGGGGCTCAGGTCACGATCGATCCTGGCGCCGAGGACGTGGTGGCCCGGGTGCATGAGCTCACCGCCGGTGACGGCGTCGATCTGGTGTGTGAAATGAGTGGGCACCCCAGCGGTCACGCCCAGGCGCTGGCCGCGGCCCGCATGGGTGGAAGGATCAACCTGCTTGGTACCCCCAGCCGGACTACCGAGGTGGACTTTGCCCGCGACGTGATCTTCAAGGGCCTCACGCTCTACGGAGTCACCGGCCGGAAGATGTACGCCACCTGGCACCAGATGCGGCGCTTCATCCGGGCAGGACAGCTCGATCCGCGGCCCGTCATCACCCACCGCTTCCCGCTGGAGCGCATCGCCGAGGCGATCCAGGTCATCAAGGACGGCCAGGCCGGGAAGGTGATCCTGGAGGTATGCGCGTGAGCAACCCGCTCGAAGACCGGATCGCTCCGGAGCTGGAGCAGTTCATCCGCGATGGCACCTACAAGCGACTCAACTTCCTGGAGAGCCCCCAGGCGGCCCGGGTGCAGATGGAGGGCCGGGGCGAGGTCATCATTCTGTCCTCCAATAACTACCTCGGGCTCGCCAATGAGCCGAGCGTGGTTGCCGCCGGGAAGGCGGCGCTCGAGCGCTTCGGCGCCGGCACCGCGTCGGTCCGGTTCATCTGCGGAACCTTCACCGTCCACCGGGCGCTCGAAGCGGCCTGCGCCCGGCTGGTGGGAACCCCGGCCTCACTCAGCTTCGGGAGCTGCTGGAACGCCAACGAGGCCGTGCCCGGCACCCTGCTCACCGCGAACGACCTCATTGTCAGTGACCAGCTCAACCACGCTTCGATTATTGACGGGATTCGCCTGGCCAAGGCCATCACCAGGTGCCAGACCGCGGTCTACCAGCACGCTGATCTCACCGACCTCGATGCCAAACTCACCGCCGCGCGTGACCGCCGGGTCAAGATGGTGGTCACCGATGGCGTGTTCTCCATGGAAGGAGCGATCGCCAGGCTTCCCGACCTGATCGAGCTCTGTCGCAGGCACGAGGCGGTACTGGTCGTGGACGACTCTCACGCCACCGGCGTGCTGGGGAAAAGTGGCCGGGGAACAGCGGAGCATTTCGGGGTGGTAGGCGAGGTGGACATCATCACCTCGACTCTGGGCAAGGCGCTCGGTGGCGCGGCCGGCGGTTTCGTCGCTGCTTCGGCCGCGGTGTCGGACTACCTGACCCAGCGGGCTCGGCCTCAGCTCTTCAGCAACGCGCTGCCGCCCACGGTGGCGGCCAGCTCACTGGCGAGCATCGAGTTCCTCGAGGCCCACCCCGAGCGCGTGGCCACGCTCCGGGACAACGCGCGATATTTTCGCGACCAGCTGCTCAACCTCGGCTTCAAGCCGCTTCCGGGAGAGACCCCGATCATTCCCGTGATCCTGGGTGAGACGGCGGCCGCCATCCGCATGAGCGACCTCCTCCTCGCCGAAGGGGTGTTCGTTACCGGTTTCGGATATCCTGTGGTACCGCAAGGCCAGGCACGGGTCCGCTGCCAGATATCTGCCACTCACACCAGAGGAGATCTCGACCAGGCTCTCGCCGCGTTCCGGAAGGTCGGGCGACAGCTTCAGTTGATTTGAGAGGTCTAGGGTCTGGAGTCGAGAGTCCAGGGATGGGCTGCAATCGATTCTGGAGACTCCGACTCCACCAATAGACCTTAGACCCTAGACCCTCGTCGTCTTCCCAATAGGCCCGGTCCTTGCACTTCGCCCTCTCGCAACGATCGAGGAAGGGCTGGTGGACGTGGGCTAACTGATTGTCCCCCAGTGCAATAGACGAGGCCTCCTGGCTCGGGCTCCACTTCCCTTCCGCGTGTTCCGGCATGAGTTCCCGCATTTTGACGTACCGTGCGAACCAAGCCCGGCAAGCAGCAGGATAGTCCTGGTGCAACCACCTCTCGGAGGCAGTCTGATGCGCATGGTCACCCTAAGCATCCCGGTCGCGCTGGCCCTTTGCGTGGGGGCGGCCAACCTCTCGGCTCAAGAGCCGGGCAACGGAAACTTTCAGTGGTACGTCGGCGCCCACGGCGGGGCGATGTTCTTCAGGACGCCGAGTCAGACGCGGGGTGGGATTCCCATGGCGGGCGGCCACTTGATGATCGTTGCACGCCGCACCGGGCTCTTGCTCTCCGTGGAGGAGGGGATTGGCTCAGACGAGCTGAGCTCCTTCACTAATGGCAGTGGCTCCACCCAGACCGTCAGCTTCAATGATATCCGGAGGTACTCCGCCGTTCTCATGGCGTACCCCTTCCGTATGCCAATCCAGCCTTATATGGGCGTTGGCGTGGGAATCATGCACGTGGTGAACCCGTTCACCGGTTCTGAAGCCGCATCTGAAATCGCCAACGAGCTTGGCTCGACCGGATTCGGGACGTTCCTCGGTGGTGTCCAATTCAAACTCGCCCGCTTCATGGCGTTCGGACAGTACCAGATCACGACCAGCCCCTCCATGCACGTGGTGACTGACGGCGGTGGAGTGGTAGCTTACGGCAACTTGCTCGCCGGCCCAACGCACACCTTCTCCGCCGGCCTGCGCATCGGCCTTGGTGCAGCCCGCGAGCGCGCTCAAACCGGCGGCTATTGATACCCCCAAGCCAACGACCCTCGGAGCTCGAGACCACTGCTGGTCAGCGGTGGGCTCAACTGCGGGTCAATCAGCGCCGGAGAGGTAACGAGCTGTGGTATGACCACTACCGGCGCTTACTGCTGGGGAGATAACGAATACGGGCAGTGGCACTGGAGACGTGGTCAGCGCCCAAGTACCGGCGCGGGTGGCCGGGCAGACCTAGTCGCAGTTGGTAGGCCATACCGTAAGAGGCGGGAGGTCACTGTGACCTCCCGCCTTTTGCTTTCCGCGAGGTCCAAGCGGACCCCGCCACACAAAAGCGAAGCGGCCAGTCCGCCGCTTTCGTGATTCCGATTCTTGGCGTGGCGGTAACGGCGACCTCCTCTAGCGCAGTGGGTCGCCGAACCAGGACCTCGCTGCCGAGCATCCTGCTGCCGTCCAGATCGCGGGTGATTCCCAGCGCCTGGGTCAGCTTGCCCGGACCGGAACAGAGCTCGCGATCGGTGACCCCGCCCCGGCGCCGGCGCATGAGCTCGACTCCCCCAACCGGCTCCAGTGCCCGGAGCAGAACGGCGCTGGCCAGCCCGGGGCGCTGACAGACCAGATTGGCGCACCAGTGCATCCCATAGGACAGGTAGACGTACCAGGAGCCGGGTGGGCCGAACAACGCCTGGTTGCGAGCGTTGCGCCGGTGCCGGTAACCGTGCGATGCCGGATCGTCGTAGCCGAGGTAGGCCTCGGTCTCGACGATCCGGCCCGCGGCGACCTGTCCTCCGACCGAGGACACTACCACCATGCCGAGCAGCTCCGCGGCCACGACTTCGGCGGGGCGCCTGAAAAAAGCGACGGGCAGCGTAGCTGCCCGTCGGAGGTGCGTCATTCCGGTTTCTTCCGGGGGCGGGCTCGCGGTCGTTTGGGAGGCGCCGGCGCTGCGCTCTCGTCAACCTCGGCCGGACTGGATTGTGCCGGTGTCGCCGTGGCTCGTTTCCGACGCGGCGGAGCGCGCCGCTTCGGCTTGGGTGTGGCCTCGGGCTCTGCCTCGATCGGAGCCAGGTCCGCAGGCTCGGCCAACCGCTCCGGCTCGGCATACGGCTCGATGCTTACCATGCCTACGAGAGGAATGTCCGCCGCTCGCATCGGCCCGCGAGAGCCCCGGCGGAACCGAAGTCCAAGCCGCTGACCGTTCTCCCGGCCTCCTGACGAGGCAGGCTCGGGGAGGACGTTCTCGCCACCGGGCGGCGCTTCGGTGGATTCCTCGCGAGGAGCGGCCGGGAGCTGGGGGCGGGAGGACGAGCGCTGGAGCGCAATCTCGTAGTCGTCGTCGCCCACCTTCCGCACATCCGCCACCTCAGCATCGTTGGCCTGCCGCAGCAGCCGCTGGAACCGCGCGGCGTCGAGCAACGGGTCCTCCCGGCCGTTCATGGCAACCATGCGAAGCCGGAGCGCCTCCTGTCCCACCGGCGAGCGGAACTCAGACAGGGCCTGGGACATGAGCTGGAAGGCGCGCGCCAGCGTCAGGGCGCCATCGGGGCGCTCCTCCCGGACCGGGCGCTGGGACGGCGATTCCCGCCCCGCTTCCGGCGTCCGACCGCGAGGGGCAGCCCCCTCCCGAGCACCGGTACGCTCGCGTCCGCCGCGCCCCCGGCGGCCACGTCCGCGCCGGGCCCCCTCCTCCCGACTCCTCGAACCGGTGGGTGCCGGCTCCTCGCGGCCCGACTCGGCGGGAGCACGGGTCCGGGTGGCCGACGGCGCGGGAGCGGCGGGCGGAGGGGCTACGGTGCCCGGAGCCACTTCGTACTGTCCATTGTCCAGTTTGGTCAGCTGGACGATTCCCTTCTGCCCCGCTTCAATCACGAACTTGCTGAAACGGTTGAACCCGGCATTGCGCTCGTCGAAGTTGGAATCGATCTGCTGCATCACCTGCTTCAGCCGGTCGGAGCGCATGACGTCGCCGTTTCGGGCCATCTGCGCCACCGCCTCGGCGGCAAGCTCCCATGGGTCCCTCTGGGTCGACGGCGTGTCAACCTCTTTCGTTAGACCGGCCAGGTCGTTGTAGGAGTAGTATTCGTCGCAGTTCTGGATCAGGAGATCGCTGGCCGATTCCCGGATGCCGACTCCGATGACGTACTTCCCATACTCCTTCAGTTTGATCACCATGGTCGAGAAGTCGCTGTCCCCGGAGAGCAGAATGAACATTCCGATCTCGGGCCGGGTGAACACCAGCTCGATGGCGTCGATGGCCAGCCGGATGTCGGTCGCGTTCTTCTTGCTCGAGCCGAAGGCGGGGGCAAAGATGAGGTCGATCGAGGATTCCGACAGCGGGACGATGTACTGGGGATAGCGGCGCCAGTCGGCATAGGCGCGCTGGACTGCAACCTTGCCTTTGATGATGTCGCTGTTGAGGAGAGTGCGGAGCTCCTTGGTCAGGTCCTTCTGAATGCCAAGGGTGACGTTGTCAAAGTCGATGAGTAGGGCGGCGTGCGGGGCATGTACTGGGGGCTGGCTGAGATGCCGGCCCGGTCGAATCAGCGGTCGATTCACTTAGCGCTCGGTTCCGGGTCCACTGCCTCCGCGCGCCCCCTCATCGCGCCTGGCCGGACCCGGTGAGCGGCAGGGCGTCGAGGAAGTCCACGAGGTCGAGGGACCGTTTGTGGGGGGCCCGCTCCCGGCCCCGCGGCTGTCCGCCGCGAAGGCTTGAATGGAGCGAACCAGGATCGTGCCAGCCACCGCCACGGTTGCCGAGGGAAAACGTCTACCGGGAGTGCGCCTCGCCGGCCGGGTCGCCGACGCGCGCCGTGCTCACCGTGAGACCGGTCGGCCGGACTGCGGGCCCGACGGACGGCATCTACAGGAGGAGGCTAGCGCGGCAAAATCTATCCGGACTGGCCGGGCGTTGGAAGGGCGAGGTCAGAACCTGGGGTCACCCGAACCGCGGTTCGCCCGCGATCGGGAGATCAAGAACGAAGTAGAACCGGGTGCCATATCCGGGAGAGGTATCCACCTGCATGACGGAGCCCATCGCCTCCACCAGCTTCCGGCAAATGGAGAGCCCCAGGCCCGATCCGGAGAACGCGTATTCACCGGGCTTCTGGCGGCGCCGGAAGGGCTCGAACAGCGTGGCCATGGACTGCGGCGGGATACCCCGCCCAGTGTCGCGTACCGAGAACTCGATGGAGTGGGACCCGCGCTGGACAGCCGTTACCTCGACGAAGCCCTCACCGGTGAACTTGAGTGCATTGGTGGTCAGGTTGAGCAGCACCCGGCTCAGCGCCACGGGATGGCCGATACGGAAGTCGGCCTCGGGCACCGTCAAGCGGACGGTAAGGTTCTTCTCCTCCGCAATCGGCTGGACGATGTCCCTCACCGACTCCAGGATGTCGGTGACCGAGAACGGAATCGGATCCAGGTCCACCAGCCGGTCGCCGCCCCGGGCCAGCTCGATCACGTCGCTCGCCACTGAGCTGAGGCCGAAGGCGGCGCTGTAGATGAGCCCGAGCTGGCGCTCCTGGACCGCGGTGACGGGCCCGCTGCGACCTCGCTGCAGGGTCTCCGCCAGGAACAGAATCGAGGTGAGTGGCGAGCGCAGATCGTGAGCTACCTCCACCACCAGCTCCAGCCCGTCGGGTGACGAAAGGCGGTCGGTGAAGTGCTGGGCCCAATCGGCTTCGAGATGCGCGCCCACCCGTTCGAAAGCATGGAAGACGTGGAGCAGCTGTCCCGGATCGGGTGCCGGCAGGGCTCGCGCCCGTTCAACAAAGGCGGTGCGGATGAGTCCGAGCCAGCGACGAGAGAGGGCGTTACGGGGGACGGCGCTGGTTTCCGCCGGCAGGCCGGCGACTTCCAGCCTGATCACCCTGCACAGCTGGGCCAGATGCGCGGTGGCTTCTTCGGCACCAGAGGCGTCCTGAATGACCCGCTCCCACTCGGCCTCGGCCCAGAGCACGGACTCTCGGAGCGCATCCCAGAGCGCCGGCACCAGCGAACCGGCGGGCGGACCGTCTGGATCCCACACCCGGGCGGCCCCGGCGGCGTCCTGATTGGCTCGGCGACGCTCACCGGTTGGCCCGGTCAGGACGGTCTCAGGTATCACGCGGATCCCGGGGTCTCATCTCTCTGGAATTCATGCTTATCCATCAGCCGGTACAGGGTGGTGCGGTCGATGCTCGCCAGTCGCGCTGCCTTCGACATGTTACCCCCGGCTCGGCTGATGAGACGAGCCAGATATTCCTTTTCGAACTGGACCACTACGCGGTCCTTGGCCGGATGGTACGCCTCGTCCATGACCCCCGCCGGAGTGACACTCTCGGTCGGCCATTCGGCACTATCGTCGTAGACCGGGATGTCATTGGGCTGAATGGTCTGGTCCGGCTCGGCCAACACCGCAACATGCTCGATGACATTCTGTAATTCCCGAACGTTGCCCCGCCAAGGTCGGGAACGCAAGAAGCCAATGCTCGCCTCGCTCAGCCGCGGCAGCCGGTCTCCCATCTGCCGGTGCCGCTGCCAGTAATAGGTCAGGAAGTGATTGGCCAGCAGCGGGATATCCTCCAGCCGCTTGCGCAGCGGCGGGAGTTTGATGGGTACCACCCGCAGCCGGTAAAACAGGTCGCCACGCAGAAGTCCCTGGTCTACCGCCTCCTGCGGCTCGCGATTGGTTGCAGAGATGAAGCGGACATCCACCACCGCGTCCTGCTGTTCACTGCCAACTCGGCGAACCACACCGTCCTGAACCACGCGGAGCAGCTTGGCCTGGAGCGGCATGGTCATTTCAGTGAGTTCGTCGAGGAAGAGCGTACCGCCGTTGGCGGTTTCGAGCAGCCCCGGCTTGTCCCGGTCGGCCCCGGTAAAGGCCCCCTTCTTGTGTCCGAACATCTCCGACTCGAGCAGCGGCTCGGGGAGCGCCGCGCAGTTGATCGGCACCAGCGCCCGGCTCGCCCGCCGGCTGTTCTGATGAATGAACTGCGCGATGACTTCCTTGCCGGTTCCGCTCTCGCCGCTGATGAAGACTGACGCGTCGGTTCCGGCCACCTTGCGGGCCAGATCCACCGCCTTGCGGAACAGCGGCGAGATCCCGATCAGGGCGATCTTGTCGCTGTGTCCGTTCTGCCGCTGCAGCTGCACTCGCAGGTCTTGAGTTTCCCGGGACATCATGACGGCATGCGAGGCCCGGCCGATCAGTACCTGGAGGTGGGTCGCGGAGAAGGGCTTGGGCAGATAGTCCCAGGCGCCGGCCCGGAGCGCCTCGATGCTGCTGGTGACGCTGGGATTGCCGGTCATGACCACGACGATGGTGTCCTTGTAGGCCTCGAGCGTCGATTGCAGGATCTCAAGACCGGACACCTGTGACATGTACAGGTCCACGAGGATGATGTCGAACTTGCGGCGCCGAACCGTTTCCAGCGCCTCCTCGCCTCGACCGATCAGGGTCACATTGTACCCATCCATCTGCAGGACGCTGGCGCAGCTCTCCCGGAGAGTGCGCTCGTCATCGACGACCAAGACCCGGATGCTGGCCTTGACCTCGCTGGGAATGGAAAGGGGATCGCGGGCGGTGCTTTCGGAAGCGGAAGGAACCTTCCGATCCTGCTGGATGAGAGGGTTAGCCATCCGTGCAAACTCCCGGGGGGTGACCGCGGCGGCGGTCGGTTGGACTCACACGCAGCTCACGCAGGAGCCGACAGGCTGGGGAACTCTTTACCGAACTGGAGCCACCTAAGCGGCCCCCGGGAGCTTCATACTAGTAACGTTTTTACCACAGAGTGACACAAAAGTCAAGCAGGTGCTGGCGGAGAGCCACACTTCAATGGCCCCTAAGGGGGGCAAATCGTGGGCCTAACTCTACAGCTGTGGCGGCTTAAGCCAAATGGATGGATGCCTGGTCAAATCCGCGCACTTGGGCCGATTCCCCGTCCCGTTTGAGGTCGCGGAGGGCTGTCGTGGCCCGCAGCAGGAGCTCCACCGCGTCCACCGTGGACTCGGCAAAGTCGGGAACCGCACAGTAGCCGGCCTGCACTCGAAGGGAACGCTCGCCGCCGCGAACCGGTATTGGAGATGATTCGATACTGCCACCCAACCTTCGGACCAGCCGCAACGCACCCTCGGTGCTGGTAGCGGGAGCAATGACGGCAAACTCCGATTGTCCCAGGCGCCCGATGGCATCTGAGGAACGGCCTACCCGTTTCAGCAACTGACCGACCTCTTCGGCGATGCGCTGTACTTCTTCGTCCGAGGACTCAGTAGCTCCTTCTGACTGGGGCGCGAAGACCACGCATGCCAGGGCATCCCGCCTCCGGAAGGCATCGGCGCCGATCTCGTGGGCGCGCCGGGCCAGGCCCCGCATGTTGTACAGCCCCGTGCTCGGGTCCAGGAGACTCTCCTCCCGCAGGCTGTCCACCTCGAGTTTGCACTGCAGAAAAGTGGCGAGCTTGAGCAGAAGGGCCTCACCGTCCACCGGCTGCCCCAGGAACTCCCACGCGCCAGCCCGATAGGCTTCGAGACGCTGGGTACGGCCTGAAGGCCCGGAGGTTGTAATGATGATAGGAGTCGTTGCGCTGAACCGGGGATCGCTGCGGAGCTGGCGGCAGACCTCGAACCCGTGCACGTCCGGCATCTGGGCGTCGAGGATGATGAGATCTGGCTGGGCCGTCCGAACCCTTTCGAGCGCCTGCTGGCCGGTATAGGCCCGGACCACAGAGTAGCCGCTCGGCCCCAAGATGCTTTCCAGTGACCGTGCCGACCATTCCTGATCGTTCGCGATGAGGACGAGAGGCGCGGATGGAGCCTTGTCACGATTAGCCATGCGCATTTGCCAGAATGATGAGAAGCGGGGACCCCGGGTCGTCCGAGCCCAGATAGCAGGAGTCGTGCGCCTTCGACCAAAAGGTGTAAGCGACGACAATATAGCTACTTGCCGTTTGTAGTGCCCCCCATCTGAGGGCCAGATCGCGGGAGGGGCGCCACAGTTTGGATGTTGGAATGCCACGTCACTTGACACCGTGCAGATTGTGGTAATCTAGCCGTGGTCGCTGTGGTTTCCCAGCAACGGCTGCCCGGCACCGGTCATTCTGCTCCGAGCTGGGTCTATCGCCGTAACAGACTGGCAAGCAAAGGTTTCGCCTGGACCAGCCCAGCCGTTTCCCGCTCGGCGCCACCGCCCGTATTTACGGCGTCATCCTTGAACAGGAACCAGGCATCCCCGAAGTCCAACCGAACTCATTGCGGAAGTTGACGACGGATGCCCAGCGAATCCCTGCACGACACTCCAGCCCCGACTCCGGTAGTCGATTCTGTCGAGAAGACCGAAGGCACCGAGGGTTTGAATGGTGCGGGAGCGGGAGCCGAGCTTCCGGTTGAGCTCTCGGAATTCAGTCAGCGCCTGGCGAGCTTCGGCTTGGGGGAGACGCCGGATCCCTTGCTGACCGAATCGCGACCCCCGAGTAAGCGCCGGCCTCACCGTTGACGGCGTGGCCCGACGGCATTGTACGCGTGAGTCGGATCACGGGGAACTTTCTTCGGCGGTATTAAGGTATTCGAGGAAACCCGTTATAATGTCGGTCTTATCGGCGGGGCCCCAGCAACGAGTTTCGGGTTCGAGGGTGCCCGTGTCCTTTCGCCTTTTCTTTTTTTGCAGAGTTCGATAATGGGAATTGCCATGTCCGGGGTACGGAGGAGCCACCCGTCACTGCCTGCAATCGAACTGGATCCATCTCTGGTTCGGCAGCACTACCGCGACTGGGGTCATACCGACACCAGCTTCTCCCGGGCATCAGAGTGGACCCGGCGGGGCATCAATCTGTCGCTCGCCTTGATGGCTATCATCGTCACCCTGCCCATCATGTTGTGCGTGGCCGTACTGGTGTGGCTGACATCACGTGGGCCGGTACTGTACACCCAGGTCCGCATCGGACTCGATCGCCGCGCACCGTCGACCGGCATCCAGAACCATCGCCGCCAAAGGGATCTCGGCGGACAGCCCTTCACGATTTATAAGTTCCGCACCATGCGGGTCGATGCCGAACAGGGGAGCGGGGCGGTCTGGGCCCAGCAGCGCGATCCGCGGGTCACCGCGGTGGGCGGGCTCCTTCGCCAGTATCGCCTGGACGAGCTGCCCCAGCTGCTCAATGTGCTCAAGGGCGAGATGAACATCGTCGGGCCCCGCCCCGAGCGGCCCACCATCTTCGCCGAGCTGCGCGAGCACATCGCCGAGTATCCGCTGCGGCAGAAGGCCAAACCCGGCATCACTGGACTGGCCCAGATTAACCACCACTACGACCGCTCGCTCGAGGACGTCCGCACCAAGGTGCACTACGACCTGGAGTACATCCGCCGCCAGTCGGTTACCGAGGACCTCCGCATCATGCTCAAGACGGTTCCGGTCGTCCTCCTTCGTCGCGGTGGCTGGTAAGATCTCACTGTAAGGTCCTGCCCCTCCTGCGTTAACCGTGGCGCGCGAGCCACACTCGATGCCGCAGGCGCCTTTCCCCCTGCTGCCGCTGGTGCCCTGCCCCTCCCCTCTGCCATGCCTCTCAACGACTTAGTAGAGCGCCTGAGTAGGGCTTGCGGCGGAACGACGATTGCTGGTGTAGGCAGGACTTAGGGCCTATTCTTGTGGTTACCCTGACCTGATGACGAGAATTCGAACCGTGTCTTCCGCCCCGGCCAAAACAGGCGTGCCGATGCTCTCTGTGGTCGCTCCGCTCTACAACGAGTCGCAGAACGTGCGTCCACTGGTCGAGTGGATCCTGCAGGCCCTGGAGACGTACCCCGATACCTTCGAGATCATTCTGGTCGACGACGGCAGCCGGGATGGCACCTGGGCCGAAGTTCGCTCGGCGTCAGCAGACCCGCGGGTCCACGGCCTTCGTCTGGGGTCGAATGTGGGGCAGACCGCGGCGATGATGGCTGGGTTTGACAACGCGCGGGGACAAGTGATCGTCTCGCTGGACGGCGACCTGCAGAACGACCCGCGGGATATTCCCGCGCTGGTTGCCAAGCTCGATGAGGGGTACGACCTGGTGTGCGGCTGGCGCCAGCAGCGGCAGGACAAGCTGATCCTTCGAAAGGTCCCGTCCTGGCTGGCGAATCGGCTGATCCGGCGCCTTACCGGGGTGCCCATCAGGGACAATGGCTGCTCGCTCAAGGCCTACCGGCGGGAGCTGCTGCATCGGATTCCACTTTATGCGGAGCAGCACCGTTTCATCCCCGCGCTGTCGGCCAGCGTGGGTGCGCGTATTACCGAGATGCCGGTCCGGCACCACGCTCGCCGGTTCGGCGAGAGCAAGTATGGGATATCTCGAACGGTGAAAGTGCTGGCGGATCTGATTACCCTCAAAATGATCACCACCTTCAGATCGAGGCCTCTCCTGGGTTTCGGGCTGGCAACGTTGCCGGCGCTGGGCGTCGCCCTGGTCTTCGCCGCGTTGTGGCTGTTCAGTCTGACCCATTTCGGCCCTGACAAGGCAGGCGCCCTGGTCTTCCCCGGCGCCGGCCTCCTGGGACTCGGGGTGGCCTTCTACCTCTTTATGCTTGGTCTCGTCGCGGAGGTCGCACTCAGCAGCGAACGCGGGGACGCGAGCGATATCCCGAACGCGTGGGAGGTTCGTTGAGATGAGCGCACCACAGACTCTGATGGAACCTACCACCGATACCTCCGGTCAGCGGACCGCCGCCGGTTCCGGCTTCATCTCCGTGGTGGTGCCGGTGGTGGAGAGGGCCGACGACCTCGTTGCGGTGTATCGCGCGTTTGGACGGGAGCTGGATGCTCGCCCTCAGGAGCACGAGTTTCTCTTTGTTTTCGATGGCTCCATTACCCCGGCGCCGGAGCTGGTGGCGCTTGCCCGGCAGAACGAAGGAGTCCGGATTCTGCGCTTCGCCCGTTCGTTTGGTGAGACAGCGGCGTTGCAGCTCGGCATCGAGAGGAGCCGGGGTGATCTGGTCATTACCCTGCCCGCTTATTTCCAGGTTCAGCCCGAGGGTATTCACCGGCTGCTCGACGCGGTCACCGCCGGCGCCGACATGGTTGTCGCCAACCGATCGCCCCGGCTCGACAGCTGGCTCAACCGGCTGCAGTCGCGGGCCTTCCAGAGTATTATCGGGGGAGTGTCGGAGCAGCGATTCCACGATATGGCCTGCGGGGTGCGGGTGATGCGCCGGACGGTCGCCGAAGCGCTGCCGCTTTATGGCGATCTGCATCGATTCATCCCGGCGCTCGCCCTGCGCGAGGGATTTCGAGTGGATGAAGTGGCGGTCCCCCAGCACCCGGGCGACGCCAGGATGCGGGTCTATGGGCCGGGCGTCTACGTGCGCCGCCTCCTCGACATCGCCGCCTTCTTCTTCCTCGCCAAGTTCACCGAGAAGCCCCTGCGCTTTTTCGGGCTGGTGGGATCTCTGTTCATCGCCGCCGGAACGGTCCTGAGCCTGGTGCTCTTCATTCAACGGGTCGATGGACAGGGGATCGCCAACCGGCCGGCGCTGTTGCTCGCCGTGCTGTTCCTGGCGTTGGGAGTCCAGCTCATGGGACTCGGCCTGGTCGGCGAGATCATTGTGCATCTCCGAGCACCCCATCGGCGTGCGTATCGGGTGCGTGAGCGAGCCTAGCCTCGCCAGCCATGCGACGAGACATCCCCCGGCTCGCCGACAACACGTTCGATCTCCTTATCGTCGGCGCCGGCATTAACGGCGCCTGCGCAGCCTGGGATGCTGCCCTTCGCGGGCTGTCGGTTGCGATCGTCGACCAGGGCGATTTCGGAGCGGCGACTTCGGCCAATAGCCTGAGGATAGTTCACGGCGGCCTCCGCTATCTGGCGCGCGGGCAGTTCTCCCGGATGCGGGAGTCGATTGGGGAGCGTTCCACGCTCCTCCGGATCGCGCCAGGCCTGGTGGAGCCGGTTCCGGTACTGGTCCCCACCTACGGCATCGGTGGGCGGGGCCGGGTGGCCCACGCCGCGGCACTGGCCCTGAACGACCTGGTGTCGTGGAACCGGAACCGTCACCTCGAGCAGGACCGGACCATCCCGCGCGGCCGGGTGATCTCGCGGGATGAATGCCTCCGGCTGTTTCCCTGGTTCGAGTCCCGGGGCCTGTCCGGTGGGGCCATCTGGTACGATGCCCAGTTGCGCCATCCCGAGCGGCTTACCCTAAGTTTCGTCGAGGCAGGGGCCTTGAGCGGGGCCGTGCCCGCCAATTACCTGCGAGTGAAGGGCCTTCTGACACAGCACGGCGCCGCGTCGGGTGCCCGAGCCATCGATTGCCTGACCGGCAGGGAGCTCGACATCCGGGCTCGCGCAGTGCTCGTTGCAGCTGGCCCCTGGACACCTGAGCTGGTGGCCACAGGAGTTGGGGCCGAGGTTCTCGCCCCACCGGGCCGCGCGATGGGCCTGAACGTGGTGATCGGTCGAAGACTGGCGGAGGTATCGTTCGGTGTCCGCTCGGGAACCGGGCCCCGCGAAGACCCGGTCTGCGGGGGCTCCCGATTCCTGTTCTGCGCTCCCCAGGGCACGGGGACTGTCCTGGGTACCTGGTACGCCCTGGATCAGGGCAACCCGCGGGCAACCCGCGATCGCGGAATCCTGGCCTTGCTGGGAGAGTTCAACGCGGCCTGTCCGGGGCTGGAGCTGTCTCCCAGTGACGTGGTGCGCTGCCAATGGGGATGGCTCCCTCTGAGAGGCGGGAACGATCCCGGCCGGTCCGAGGCTCTAGCCGAGTATCCGCGTATAGTGGATCATATGCGGCATGGGGTCCGGCACCTGCTCTCAGTCGAGGGGGTGAAATACACGACGGCCAGGCTGCTGGCTGAGCAGGCCGTCGATCGCGTGTTCGCGTCACTCGAGCGCGCCAGCCCGGCCTGCCGGACGGCGGAGCTCCGGCTTGGAGGCGCGGGAAGTCGAGTTGCCATGGACCAGGGGGCTATGCCGGCTAGAGAGGAGATCGTGCGGGCAGTGCGAGATGAAATGGCAGTCAGCCTGACGGACATCGTATTCCGCCGCACCTCCCTCGGCGCAGTGCCCGGGCCCCAGCGGGCCGCGGTTGAAGCTGCCGCCCGTATAGCGGGCGCGGAGCTCGGGTGGGACAGTCTCCGTCAAGAAACAGAGATCGACGCGGTATTTCGAGATGCCGGCGTGCCGGGGTCCGCACTGGAGGCCGTCGGGTGAGAATTCTGGTCCTCGCGCCACATCCGTTCTTTCAGGCCCGCGGTACACCGCTGGCGGTACGGACTGTGCTCGAATTCCTCAGCGCGCGGGGGCACCAGATCGATGTCCTGACCTTCCACGAGGGAGAGGACGTCAAGATCGCCAACTGCCGCATCTACCGGACCGGCCGACTGCCCTGGATCCGCAACATTCGTCCAGGCTTCTCCATGAAGAAAGTGATTTCCGACGTCTTCATGTTCGCGAAATGCCTCCGGATGGTCCGGCGGAACCGATATGATCTGATCCACGCCGTCGAGGAATCGGCTTTCATCGCCGCCGCCATGCAGAGCCTCACCGGAGTTCCCTATGTCTATGACATGGATTCTTCGCTGGCCGAGCAGATGGTGGATGCGTACCCCGGTTTGCATTTCGCGTTTCCTGCCCTGCGCCGCTGCGAAGCGCTCGCGGTGCGCCGGAGCCTGGGGGTCCTCACCGTCTGCGCCGCGTTGGAGGACGTGGCCCACGGGCACGCGCCTGACAAGACGGTGGGGCGGGTGGAGGATACCACCCTGCTGACCCCGGGAGCGCACTCGGGCAACGGCCAGGGAGCCGAGACGTCGCTGCCTCCCGGGGTGGGCAGCCAGAGCCTCGTGGCCATGTATGTCGGTAACCTCGAACACTACCAGGGCATCGGCCTGCTGATCGACGGATTCCGGCACACCGTTGCCCGGGTTCCGAACGCCCACCTGGTGATCGTTGGAGGCCTGGACCAGGATATCGAGCGGTATCGCCGTCGAGCCCAGCAGCTCGGTATCGTAACCCAGGTTCATTTCCTGGGGCCACGGCCGGTCGCCTCACTCAATGGCCTCCTGCAGCGGGCGGATGTCCTGGTCTCGCCGCGCCTCAAGGGCCTCAATACGCCGATGAAGATCTATTCCTATCTGGACTCCGGCATTGCGGTGCTGGCAACACGCCTTCGCAGCCACACCCAGGTCCTCGATGACCGTACCGCCTACCTGGTGGCTCCCGAGCCCGAGGCCCTGGGCGATGGGCTGGCGCACCTGTTCAACGATCCGGCGCTGCGTGCACGCCTGGCCACTCAAGCCAAGGCCTATGTGCAGCAGGAATTCACGCCCGAGGCGGCGCACCGGAAGCTGAGCGCGTTCTACACCATGATGGAATCGAAGGCTTCCGGGGCCAAGGCGTGAGGAGTCTGTGGTTCTCGCCCACGCTCCGGACAGTGGTTATCTACGGAGCGTCGGGGCTCGGCTTTGCCGGGGCGAATCTCATCCTCGCCCGCTTCCTTCCTACCGCCGAGTACGCGCTGTTTACCCTTTACATCGCCCTGGCGAACCTGAGCTTTGCCCTGGCACCGATCGGAGTCGACGGGATCGTTCAGCGGCACCACCTCGATGCCGGACCGACCTTGCTCAAGCACACCCTTGCCGCGGGGCTCCTCACCGGCCTGGGCACCATCCTGGTGGGCGGCCTGGCCTATGACCTGCCGTCCAGCCTGCTGATTCTCGTCTTTGCCTCGACAGTCGGCGGCGGAGCGATGGCCGTGGCCGGTGCCCAGTTCCAGAGCGAGCAGCGCTTCGGCCTCTCGCTCACCCTGACTCAGAGTCCCAACCTGATGCTCATGGTCGCGGCGTTGGCGGTGATCGTGACCGGCATCAGGGAGGCGCATCTGGCCCTGATCATCTCCTCGGTGGGGTTCGTGCTGGCCGGCGTCATCGGCTGGTGGATCCTCTTCCGCGAGCGTGCATCCAAACCCTTTCGTGACACCCAATTTCCCTGGGGCGAGGCAATCTCGATTTTCGGGCTCAATGCCGCCGGGCTGTTCCTGGTTCAGCTCGACCGGCTCATCATCCCGCATGTCCTGACCCTTCATGATCTCGCCACCTTTGGCGTTCTGGCCGCCATAGTGGGCTCCCTGTACCGGGTGCTCTCGATGGGCGTGGGCTACTCACTCGTGGCACGCCTGCGGGCCGCCAGCAGCATCCTGGAGCGCCGCCGCCTGATCGCCCACGAAGCCAGGCTGGTCAGCGCGATCGTCATCGCGGGGTCCGTCGCCATCTGGTTCATCACTCCATGGATTGAGCGGGCGTTCCTGGCGGGCAAGTACCATCTGGGCGCCTCGCTCCTGGCGGCCACCGTCTTCAGCGGTATTGCCAAGATCATGAACTCTTTCACCAAATCCACCGTTACGGCGCTGGCCACCGCCAGCGAGGTGTCGATCGTGAACTGGGTGGGGTGGGTGTCCGTGGGCATAGCCATCGGCGCCGCCGTTTTCGGGGCGCGGTGGGGCCTGGCCGGGGTGATCTACGGTGTGGGGCTCGGCTGGCTGGTGCGGGCGCTGACGGCGTTCTACCTCACTCTCCACCATCTGAAGCTGCCGGAGTCGGTCCCGGTCACCGCGCGGTGACGGCGCCCGGGATCAGCCCACCCGAAACCGCCTGGGCCCTCGCTCTCTTCAATAAATCGGTCCTCAAGCAAGCCAAGTTCCGCCAGATAGTCGCGCGGCTGGACGACCCGGTGGGCAAGCTCAGCCTCGACATCGGCGCGGACAATGGTGTGATCAGCTATCTCCTGCGGCAGCGCGGCGGACGTTGGCACAGCGCCGACCTGGACGAGCGGACCGTTCGCTCGATTCGGGAGCTGGTGAGTACAGATGTACACCAGATCGATGGGGGACCAACCCCTTTCGAGGACGCCGCGTTCGACCAGATCGTCATCGTCGACTTCCTCGAGCATATCCCCGACGACCATCGATTCGCCCGGGAGCTGGCCCGCATCATCAAGCCAGGCGGGCAGGTGATCATTAACGTTCCTCATTTGAAGCCGGGTTCCCTGCTCAACCGCTTGCGACACGCCATTGGTCTGACCGACGAGTGGCACGGCCACCTGAGACCGGGCTATAACCTGGAGGGTCTCCGCCAGCTCCTGGCACCCGCATTCCTCATCGAGGAATCCGCCACGTACTCGGGCGCTTTCTCCGAGCTCATCGATACCGCCCTCAACGGACTCTATCTTACGCTGCAACGGCGACAGCGTGCTGGAGGCGCTTCCTCCAAGGGCAGCGTGATCACCCAAGGCGACCTGCGAAAACACAGGAAGCAGTTCGTCCTCCTGTCGGTGCTGTACCCATTGCTCTGGGGCGTAGCCAAGCTCGACGCACTGCTTTTTTTTACGCCGGGGTATAAGTTGATCGTCTCGGCGCGCCGACGGTCACCCGCGGTCGGGCGGTAGACGATGGACACCCCGTCCGCCTCGAATGTGACCAATGACACGGCCTCCCCGGGCCCTGGAAGGCTAATTAGGTCATCTGGAACTCTGGTCGCGCGCGTGCCGGCCTACACTAAAACCCTTATAGCCCCGGATTCTCGAATGAACCCAGACCTCCAGCGCATCCTTATAACTGGCGCTGCAGGCTTCACCGGCCTTTCGCTGGCGGTAGGCCTCGCTGCGGCCGGTCATCGGATCAGGGGCCTGGTGCGGACCCGTGGGGGGGTGCCCGCCCTGGAAAGCGCCGGGGTCAGTACTCTTGCGGGTGATATTCGGGATCCGAAGCTGATACGGGAGGCGACCGAGGGGATCGATACCGTGTATCACCTGGCCGCGGTGTTCCGGCGGGCGGGCGTACCGGACTCCGAGTATCGCGAGGTGCATGTCGAGGCTACCCGCAGTTTGATCGAGGCCAGCGCGGCGGCCGGCGTCCGCCGGATTGTACATTGCAGCACGGTGGGAGTGCATGGCAGCGTGTCCGAGGAGGCTCCTGCAACCGAGGATGCCCCCTTCTCCCCGGGGGACATCTACCAGGAGACGAAGCTCGAAGGCGAGCAGGTCGCACTCGAGACGGCCCAGCGCGTCGGTGTGCCCCTGACGGTGGTTCGTCCCGGGCCGATCTATGGTCCGGGTGACAAGCGGCTCTTCAAGCTGATCGGCGGCGTGGCGCGGAAACGCTTCCGGTTGCTCGGCGACGGGTCTCCGCACTTCCAGATGGTGTACATCGACGATCTGATCGAGGGATTGCGCCAGGCGGCTGAGACTCCGATCGCCGCGGGAAGGACCTATATCCTCGCCGGCGAGGAGGCTCCTACCCTGAACGAGCTGGTGGATGAGATTGCCGGCGCCGCCCGGGTGCCTGCGCCCCGCTTCCGGCTTCCGGTGTGGCCGTTCTGGGTGGCGGGCGGCCTCTGTGAGGCCGTTTGTGTACCGCTCGGCGTTGAGCCTCCCATCTTCCGACGCCGGGTAAAGTTCTTTACCAGCAACCGATGGTTCGACATCTCGCGGGCCCGGACGGAATTGGGCTTCGCCCCCAAGGTCTCCCTGCGTGTGGGCCTCCGCCGGACCCTCGAGTCCTACCGGCAGTTGGGCTGGGTCTAGAGCAGCCAGCTCCGCCTCATGGCCTACACCTCGGCGTACACCGACCACTACCAGGAACGGAGCAAGTCGGGCGAGTCCTACGATCGCTCGATCGCCAACCGGTTCGAGCTCGCCATATTCAGACTCGAGCACGACATTCTGCACGACCTGTTCCGGCGGCTGCGATCATCTGACCCCCATACCGCCTACCTCGATTTTGCCTGCGGCACCGGGAGGATCCTGGAGGTCTTCAAGGATCTGATTCGTATCAAGGTCGGAGTCGATACCAGTCCAGGACAGCTCGCCGTGGCCCAGACAAAGGTGCCCGACGCTGAGCTCGTGGAGGGTAACGTCGTGACCGACCCCGACCTGCTCGGGGGCCGCCGGTTTAATCTCATAACGAGTTTTCGCCTCCTGCTGAACCTCGAGCCCGAGAACCGCCTGCCCATCCTCCGGGCGGTGCGCGAGCTCCTGACCCCCGATGGCTACCTGATCATCGACAATCATATGAACCGGTATTCCATTCTGGGTCTGAGTGCACTGTTCGCCCACAAGGTCCTGCGGATGCCCAGGAAACCGCTGGTTCCCGAGGGCCGCCGCGGAATCATCTCCACGATGGCGGAATCCGAGATGAGAGCGGTGCTGGCGGCCGCTGGGCTGCAGGTCGAGGAAGTCCATCGCATTTTCGTGCTCCCCGGGCACAAGCGTCTCCAGCTCCTTCCTACTCGCTGGCTGGTCGCGGTCGAGGCGGTTCTCAGCCGGATTCCGGTGGCCAACCGGCTCTCCAAGAACCAGATCTACGTTTGCCGCAGGACGCAGGCCCCTCTGTCGTGAGCGGGCCACGAGTCCTGCATTGGGTATTCAACTACATGCCCCAGTGGGAAGCGGTGTCGAAGGAGATCGACTCCCTGCGCAGCGGACTGGATGGGGAGATCGACGCGTCGCTCCTCAGCCTCAATGACAAGGTATATGGGCTGCGGCTTCGGGGACGGGAGAAACGTATTCCGCTGCCGCACGGCCTGCCGTTCTACCCGCTGGTGAACTGGTATGCCTCCCGGTTTGACATCAACCATCTTTTTGCGTCGGCCGGCGAGCGGTTGCTGACGCCGATCCTCTCCCGCCGCAACAGCGTGCTGACCGTGGCCAAGGACGCGGCCACCCTGCGGGGCCTGGAGCGGAATCGCCCGGCGCTCCAGGCGATGAGGGCCGTGGTGGTGCAGGGCGAGCGTGACCGTGAGATTCTGCGCCAGCTTGGGGTGCGAAAGGAGGCGCTCCGGCTCATTCGCCCGGGCATTCCCCTGGCCCAGTACCGGGAGGCAGCCGCACCGTTCACGATCCTGTTCGCCTCCAGCCCGATGAACGCCGCCGACTTTCTGTCCCGTGGCATCTACCTGATCACGGCGGTTGCCGCCCTGCTCCCCGAGGTCCGGTTTCTTCTGATCTGGCGTAGCCATCATCTCGCCAAGCTCGAGCGGATCCTGGCCTCCCTCAGGCTGCCGAACGTGGTGATCCGAAGCGGCGTCGTAGACGATATGGGCGCAGTCTTTGACGGGGTGCATGCGGCAGTGCTCCCCGGGCTGGAACACCGCAGCTTTATTCCGTGCCCTCGGAGCGGACTGGAGGCTCTGGCCCACGGCAAACCGCTGCTCCTCTCTCACCTCGTCTCCCTTGCTCCTTCGATTACCGCCGCGGGTGCCGGTGTAGCCTTCGAGCCCACGATCGATGGCTTGAAGACGGCCATTCTTCAGCTGCAGGCAGACTACCCCACCTACCAGGCCAGTACCCAGCGCTACGTCGCCGAGAACTTCGCCCCCGCGACACACCTGGAACTGTACCGCCGGCTGTACCGCAGCCTCGGGTAAATCCGGGACCCTCTCCCCCGGGGAGGCTGGCACCCGGTCGGCGGACCCATTATCCTCTCTCACCCCCTTTCAGCTCCACCGATAGTCCTGCAGGGTCAGCATCTCCACTACCAGAGAGTGTGCCCTATGCCTTCGGCCCGCCTGGAAGCTGGTGTTCCGCCAGACAACAGCGCCCGACCGTGCCCTTGAGCGGGAGATTGGGGACCAGTTACGCATCGGACTGATGCTCCGCGCCATCGACGATGTCGACGGCCAGGGGATCTACATCCGGAAGCTGTGCGACGCCTTATTCGAGGTGGACCGCCACAACGAGTACGTTGCATTCTACAGTCAGGCCAGCCAGGCGGGGCGATACCGGGGTCTCGCCAATGTGCGTGAGGTCGTGGTACCATCGCGCCGGAAGCTCCTCTGGGACCAGATTCTGGTGCCCCTGGCAGCCCGGCGTGAGCGTCTCGACGTACTCTTCCATCACAAGTTCAGTATTCCGCTGGTGTCGCCATGCCCAAGCGTGGTCCAGCAGCGCGGGACCGAGTATTGGAGCCATCCGGAGTTTTTCGTTGGCTGGGCCGGGCGAATGGACCTGGTGTATAATCGGCTCATGATCCCACTGTATTGCCGACGGGCGGCTCGCGTTCTCACCAACTCCGATACTCTGGGCGACGAGCTGGTTCGCCACGTCGGGGTCTCTCGCTCCTCGCTGAGCACGGTTTACGCCGCGGCCGACGAGAGCTTCCACCCGGTCACCGACTGGGCGACCCTGGCGCTCGTGCGCGAGCGATACGCGCTGCCCGCCACTCCGTTCCTGCTGATGGTTGTGAAGGGGCATCAGGTCCAGGGCCAGGCATGCGGGAAGCCACTGACCACCAGAAAGAACGTCGCCGTAGCGCTGGACGCATACGGCCGGATGCGGCGGCGCGTCCTGCAGTCAGGCGGCACGGCACCACCACTGGTCATTGTCGGTCTCGGTATTGCGGAGCGGCTGACACCGGCGCTGATCAGTGAGCACACCGACCCAGCCGACGTGCATACTCCGGGGTTCGTGAAGGCCGCCGATATGCCCGCGCTCTACGCGATGGCTCAGGCCTTGGTCTTCCCCTCCCGCTACGAAAGCTTCGGGATCCCGATCGTGGAGGCGATGGCCTGCGGCTGTCCCGTCGTGACCTCCTCGGTCGCGGCCTGCCCCGAGATCGCGAGCGACGCTGCGCTGCTGGTGGATCCCGACGACGCTGACGGATTGGCTCGAGCGATGGAACGGGTCAGCTTCGACGATGCCCTCGGTGAGGAGCTGCGTCGCCGCGGTTATCGGCGAGCGGCGGACTTTTCCTGGATGAACAGCGCGCGCACCCTGCTCTCGGAGCTCCGCAGAGCGGCGCAAGAAAACAAGCTTTAGGGCCTCGGCTCGACGGCGCCGGAACCGGAGGAGCGGTAAAAGCGAAACTTGCCAGAAGGCTCCCGTGGTATCTCCGAGACTGGTTTGACCTCGACCCGGCATTGTTGACCGAACGCAGCCCGCACGCTGGCAACGAGGTCTGCCGCGACCGCCTCCCCGAAGCTCGGGCCCGGTTGCACCAGGACGGTCCAGGTTAAGGGGTCGTGCTGCTCAAAGAAGACTTGTCGGATAGCCAGCTTTGGGGCCTTGGCGTGGATGTCCTTGAGGATACGGCCAAGGACAGCGGTCCCGTGGACTCCCTCCCCGGTGGCGGCGGTCAGCACGTCCCCCACCCGGCCCTGAATGTCGTAGAGTACCGGATGGGAGCGACCACAACGGCAGGCCTCTGGCGAGAGCCGACCACGGTCCCCAATGCGATAGCGCACCAGGGGCATGGCCCGGTTCGTCGTGCAGGTAAGCACGATGTCACCCATATCACCTGGGGCTGCCGGCTCCCCATCATTCAGAATTTCAACCTCTACATGCTCTGAGAAAACGTGGAGAGAACCAGCAGGACATTCGTAGCCCACCGTTCCGGTCTCATTACAGCCATACGTCGCGATGACCCGCGCACCAAGACCGTCCTCGATCGCCTCGCGTTGGAAGGGGTAGAGCATTTCTCCGTAGACCTTCGCGAAGGGGGCCAGGGGACGCGGAGCAGCAGGGGCGATCTCCCGAGCGTGTCGGGCCAGCTCCACTATGGCGGATACGAACCCCCATACATAGGTTGGCCGGCAGGCCTGGAGATAGCGCACTCCTTCGGTGAGGTGAGCCGTGGAGAGGTGGGCCGTATCCATTGCCTTGTGATTTCGTATCCATTCCTTTACCGCACTCTCGTGGCGGGCCCGGAGCGACAGGCATCGGGCACCGACGTTGACGCCGTGCCAGCGCAAGCCGCGCAGGTCGCTGGCCCAGGCCCACGCGACCGCATCCGGATCCATTCCGACTCCGAGCGGCACCCCTGTTGAGCCCGACGTGAGCCTCAGGAAATGTCCGGCGGGGGCCGGCTGGGCCAGCATTTCAGCCCCCCTGCATTGGACAATCTCTCGCTCAAGCAGCGGCCAAGTGTTTAGCTCACGGCTATCGCTGCGCCGCCAAGCCTCGGAGCGATAGAGCGGCACTCGCTCCTTCGCGTAGCTCAAGGTATCTCCCAGTCGCTTGGCTCGGAGATGTCCGAATGCCGTAGGATCGAGGCATTCCCATGCCTGCAGCTTGCGGATGTACGCGCCTATGGGCCGCCTACGCAGTCGCTGCAGGCCCAGGTATAAGACCCGATGGAATCGCTCGCTGCCGGACTCGTGAGCCAGGCGATGCGGCGGCGAGTCTTCTGCGGTCCTGTCAGGAGGCGCGCTCCGGTGAATCGGCATCGTTCGCTCCGCCAAGAAGAGAATCAACGCCCTACAGAATCCGGCTTTCTGTGAATGGGAGATCGTGAATTTACCTGCTAAGCTGACTCGGCGCCTGTTAGCTCGCGGGCACTCGAGGTCTCTCCGGGCGGATGGACACCGGGTACGCTGCGGTCTAGCTTCTGGCACAGCCCGATCCCGGAACTTGGAGCGAGCCATTACAGTGACTTGGTCGAGGACGCGGACATTGGGACATCTTCGAATGCCCGGCGCTCTAAGGGTGCGCTTAGCCCCTGGTGCGTAGCGTCCGGGAGCGCCTGCCGTTCGAACTGGTCCGCGAACTGCCGACATCATCCAGAAGGATGCCCGGCTGCCACCCCCGAGACCGTTGCGCACGTCCGCGACACGCTCGATGGGGGGCACAAGAGCCCGGACAGTTCGCCCCACCGACTGATGAGCCTCATCACCCCTCCACAGGCCTAACCGGGATCACCCCCTGACCCGGATATTCCTGGGCAGGACTGGCAAGCGCGCCGGGGTATCAGGCCGGAGAGCGTCTGCGTGACCTCCAGCCCCAGCAAGAAACTCCTGGTCCGATCGGTTTTCAGTGGGCTGGGTAACCAGTATGCCGGCACGGTCATCACCGGCCTGGGGCAGTTCGTGGTAACCGCCGCACTGGCGCGGCTGCTCACCCCTGAAGATTTCGGCTTGGCCGGACTGGCGGCGGTCTACATCGGTCTGGCTGCGATCTTCTCTCACTTCGGCATTAGCGCGGCCTTGATCCAGCGACCGGAGCTAACGCCCCGCCATGTCCGGGCGGGGTTCACCGCCACCATCGTGATCGGTGCACTCACTACCGCGCTGGTCTGGCTCACGGCGCCGCTCGCGGCTGGAGCGCTCGGCTCAGACACGCTCACCCCGATCATCCGGGGCCTGAGCTTCAGCTTCGTGCTGGCCAATCCGGGCCTCGTCGCCGAGGCGCTTCTGCAGCGTCACCACGCGTGGCGCACGCTGATGTGGGTCGAGGTGACTGCGTTCGTCGTCGGGTACGCTCTGCCGGCTGTGGCGCTGGCGGCCGCCGGCTACGGCGTATGGGCGCTGGTGGCGAGTGCCGTGGGTCTCACCCTCATCCGCTCTGCCGCGCTCTTGAAGCTTCAGCCTCATCCGAAGTGGCCGCGCATCGGCCCCGAGATTCGGGAGCTGCTCCGCTACGGCTCCGGGTTCACTTTGGCGCGGGTGTTCAACTACGGCGCCGCCCAGGGTGACAACCTCGTGGTGGGCCGAGTGCTCGGGATCGTGGCCCTGGGCTACTACAACCGCGCCTTCAAACTCATGCTGATCCTGGTCACCTATTTCGCGACTGTCACGACCCGCGTGCTCTTTCCGGTCATGTCGAGGCTCCAGGGCGACCGGGAGCGCCTCCGCTCGACCTACCTGACGGGAGCCGCCGTCCTC
Organism: uncultured Gemmatimonadales bacterium; assembly: GCA_963742755.1. Classification (GTDB taxonomy): domain Bacteria; phylum Gemmatimonadota; class Gemmatimonadetes; order Gemmatimonadales; family GWC2-71-9; genus CAVVWJ01. The sequence goes on along the minus strand of CAVUMU010000002.1, from coordinate 232,755 downwards.
GGCTTAGTCAGCGCTCCGCTTGGCGCGCTCATGGTGGTGCTGGCGCCCGAGATCGTCGGCGTGGTACTCGGTCCGAAGTGGGCACCGACGATCGTGCCCTTCCAGATCCTCACCGCCGGCATCATGCTGCGCAACGTCTACCTGATGGCCTACTGTCTGGACGGGGCGATGGGGGCGATGCGGAATCGTACCCTGCGCGACGGGATTTACGCCGCCGCGGTGCTGACCGGCAGTCTGGTCGGTACCCGCTTCGGGCTGGTTGGTGTGGCCACCGGCGTGGTGTTGGCCATCGCCCTGAACTACATCGTGGGCGCCGCGATGAGCCTGCAAATGCTGGGGGCGACATGGCGAGACTACGCCGGGTCTCAGCTGCCGGCGTTTGGTCTCGGGCTGCTCACAGCAGCAGTGGCCTACCCGACCCGGTTGGGTCTTCTCGCGGCGGGAGCAGGGCACCTCCTGGTTCTGGTGCTCACCGGCGGCGTAAGCCTGGGAATACTGGGGGCGCTCTACGTCGTTCGACCGTCCGTCATCGGCCAGTATGGCACTACCGCGGTTCGACTGGCGGCAGAGGCCATCTCCTCCTCGGTGCCTTCCTCCGGAGGCCGATAGTTACAGGCAGCAATTACAGATAGCCCTTCTGCCGGTACCATAGGGCGGTGCGTCGGAGTCCTTCATCCAGGTGAACCGCGGGCACGTATCCCAGCTTGTGCTTGGCTCGGGCTATGTCGAAGGCACGGTTCTGCCGGTACCAATCGACCCGTCGCGGGAAGATGGGAGGAATGAGTCCGAGCGGTCTGAAGGCCTTCTCCACGATGTGACCCAGCGCTACCACGGGCAGGACCGGATAGTGCGGGATGCGGACCTGCACATCGAGCGCCCGCGCCACCGCTCCGACGATTTCCTCGATCGAGTAGTAGCGCGCATCCCCGATCAGGAAGGCTCGGCCATTGCCCACCCCTGGCGGCATGCAGAGGAGAAATGCGTCCACCAGGTTGTCGACATAGAGCGGATGGTAGAGAGTTTTCCCGCTGCCAAACATCGGAAAGGTCCCCTGCGAGACCCGCTTGAAGATCATGAAAAAGCGCTCCGGATCTCCAGGTCCATAGATCGCAGCTGGCCGCAGGATGACCGTTTCGAGCTCGGGCCCCCCAGCCCGCGTCACGATGAGCTCCGCCTCGTACTTGGTGCGCTGGTAGTAGTCAGCCGGCCGGATCGGTGCATCCTCATTGGCAGGCGGATGTTCCACGTTGCCGTGAACACCGCAGGTGCTGCAATAAATGAATCTGCGAATCCCATGGCGCCGGGCGGCGGACAGCACCACCTGGGTGCCCCCGACATTGACCGCACTGTAGAAGGAGTCCGGCTTGTTCAGCTCGCGGAAGGCGGCGGCGAGGTGAAAAACCAGCTCCACCCCTTTCATGCTTCGCTCCACCGCTTGCTCGTCCGTCACTGACCCGGTGACCACCTGGGCGCCACGAGCCCGCAGCTCATCACACTGGAGCCCTTCCTTGTAGTCCAGGGCCACGACGGCATGCCCCAGCACGATGAGCCGCTTGACCAGGGCGGTCCCGGTGAACCCGGTCCCTCCAGTAACCAGCACACGCATTTCCGTCTCCAGTGCAGACCGAGAGCCCAGGCGTCGGACTGGTTGAGGATCGTCCCCCCGAGTCTAAATCGGCTCCCGCCGCTCGGCTAGCCTCGGCCCCGCGCGGGCGCATGGACACTGGCAACGCTGCGGTCTAGCTTCTGGCATGAGCCCCATTCCCGATCCTGGAGCGAGCCCTGACCGGGCCTTGATCGAGGACGCGGACATTGGGACGTCGTCCGATGACTACGCCAGCCGTTTCAGGGGGGCGGTGGGCCGCTGGTTCCTGGAGACCCAGACGCGCCTTACCCTGGCGCTGCTCCGCGATCTACCGGCCGGGGCGTCGATCCTGGACGTGGGCGGCGGGCACGCCCAGATAGCTCCTCAACTGGTGGAGGCGGGGTATGAGGTGACCGTGGTGGGGAGCGACCCCATCTGTGGCGCTCGGCTGGAGCCCCTGAAGGCCAGCGGGCGTTACCGGTTCGAGGTTGCCAACCTCATGGCTCTGCCCTATCCGGACCGCTCGTTCGACGCAGTGGTGTGCTTTCGACTGCTGCCCCACAGCGTGGCGTGGACCGCGCTGATCGGAGAGTTGTGCCGGGTATCGGGCCGCTCGGTCATCCTGGATTACCCGTCTGTCCGCAGCGCGAACCTGCTGTCGTCCCGCCTGTTCCAGCTGAAAAGGGCGATCGAGCTGAATACCCGGGAGTTCATGCTTTTCACTCCGTCCGAGATCAACTCAGCCTTCAGACAGCGCGGCTTCATCGTTCGAAACGAACAGCCCCAATTCCTGCTGCCCATGGTGTTGCACCGGTGGGCTAATCAGGCCACCCTGAGCAAGGTCGCTGAGGCACCGGCGAGGCTGCTGGGACTCACCCGCTGGTTTGGTTCGCCCATCATTGTCCGGGCCGACCGGACTCGTACCTAGCCCACCCGAGCTCCCTCAACCAGGCGGTCGATACTCTCCGCCGAGGCGCGCAGCAGAGATATGTGCGGCATTGCTGGCATCATCTCCGCCGACCCGGCGGTCAGATCGGGCGTTCCGTCGATGCTGACGGCGCTTAGGCATCGCGGGCCCGACGATCAAGGGATCGAGCAGCTGGGGCCCGCCACACTGGGACATCGGCGACTCAGCATCCTGGATCTGGCCGGAGGCCATCAGCCCATGTTCACCGCGGACCGGCAGCTCGCGGTGGTATTCAACGGAGAGATCTACAACTTTCCCGCCTTGCGTCGCTCGCTGGAGCAGGAAGGATGTCGTTTTCAGACCCGCTCAGATACGGAGGTGCTTCTGCACCTCTACCGGAAGCACGGCGCCGAGTGCGTGGCCCATCTCGACGGCATGTTCGCCTTTGCCATCTGGGAGGCGTCCCGTCAGCGGCTGTTTCTGGCCCGGGATCACATGGGGCAGAAGCCGCTCTTCTTCTGCCAGACCCCAGGCGGGTTCGCCTTTGCGTCGGAGGTGAAGGCGCTACTCGCCAGTGGGCTCGTTGCCGCAGAGGCCGACCTCGAAGCCCTGTTTCACTACATCTCACTCCGCTTCATCCCCGACCGCCTCACCCTGTTCAAGAGCATCCAGAAGCTTCCAGCCAGCCATCGACTGATGTTCGAGAATGGAGTCGCGCGGGTCGAGCAGTACTGGAGCTTCTCCTGTATCGAGAAGCAAGCCGGAACCGGGATAGAGCTCACCGACCAGCTGGATCAGTCGCTCCGAGAGTCGGTGAGAGCTCATCTCCTTAGCGATGTGCCGGTGGGGGCCTTTCTCAGCGGTGGCATCGACTCGAGCCTGGTGACGGCCATGATGGCTGGCGAGTCTGCTGATCCGATCTCGACGTTCTCCATCGGGGTGCGAGAGCAGTCCTTCAACGAGCTGCCCTTCGCCAGCCAAGTGGCCCGGCAATATCATACCCGCCACCATGAGGAGATCGTCACCGCCGATCTTGTCCACCTGGTGCCCAGGATGGTTTGGCACCTGGACGAGCCGTCGGATCCGTTCGGGGCCGGGGTCTACCTGGTATCGGCGCTGGCGGCACGCCACGTCAAGGTGGCTCTGAGCGGCGATGGGGGCGACGAGCTATTTGCCGGGTACGACCGATTCGCCGGCCAGCGAATGGCGACCGTTTACGCGCTCCTGCCCGCACCGCTGCGACGAACCCTCATGCGCCGGGTTATTGGTCTGGTCCCGGAGAGCTTCGCCTACAAGGGCCTCGCCCAGAAGCTTCAATGGTTGAATGAGATGTCACTGCTGGAGAGGGGCCAACGGTACGCCTCGAGCATGAGCTTTCTTCGGTTTACGGAAGACGCCAAGCGGTCGCTGTTCACCCCCGGCGTCCTGGCAGGCCTCGGTGGGCTCGACTCGGCCGAAAAGATCCTGGTGCATTTCGATTCGCCCAACGCCGGCGACCTTGTAGACCGGATGCTTTACACCGACCTCATGACCCGAATCCCCGACCACATCTTGCCGATCGTGGACCGGATGTCCATGGCACATGGCCTGGAGGTACGGCCGCCGCTTCTCGAACACCGGATGGTGGAACTGGCGGGACACCTGCCCCCCAACCTCAAGCTGCGGGGCAGCAAGCTCAAGTACATCCTTCGGCAGGTCGCCAGGCGATACCTGCCGCCGGACCTGGTAGACCGGCCCAAGCAGGGGTTCGGTTTCCCGCTCGCCCGCTGGATGCGAACCGAGCTGGCGCCCCTCCTTCGGACGGCGCTCCCCGACGCCCGCTTCATCAAGGCCGGGGTCTTTTGTCGTCCCTATGTGGAACGTCTGGTACGCGAGCACCTCGAAGGCCGTCACGATCATAACTTTCGGCTCTGGATCCTCCTCAATCTCGAGATCTGGCACCGGCTTTTCCTCGATCAGCAGTCACTGGAAGAAGTCAGCGGGTGGATCGCGCGCTCCTGCTCGGCCGCCCCGGCGGCTTATGTTGGAAGGCGATGAGACTCTCCTTCCATCAACGAATCCTGCTCATCCTGATCTGCCTCGGCGCGATTCCCACGGCCCTGGCGATCCTGGGCTGGGGGTTGACCCTCCGGTCCACCGCCCGGGCGCCCGGTGCGCGCGACGCGATCGAGGCGGTCACCGAATCAGGACGACTCCTTCTTCATACGATCGATTCTACCCGCCTTCGGCGGCCCGAGCGACGCGCGCTGGCTGACCACGCCACCCGGCTGAACAATGCGATAGGCCAGCTGCAGCGGGCGGAGACGTTCAGCCGTTACTACTACGCCGGGCTGGGACTGGTGATCCTCATGGTCGGCGCCGGGTTTGTGTACGCGTCGATCCGGTTCGGTGGCCATCTGTCGCGGCAGCTCAGCCGACCAATCGAGGAGCTGATCGGATGGACCGGGAATATTCGGCTGATGCAGCCGCTCCCTCCCGACCGCCCTCGCCGCGGAGCCCCGGAGTTTGCCGCCTTGCGCACCGCCCTTCGGGACATGGCTGCCTCCCTCGAGCGGGCGCGGGCGCAAGAGATTGAGGCCGAACGCCTCCGTGCCTTCAGAGAGACGGCCCGGCGGGTGGCCCACGAGATGCGAAACCCGCTCACCCCCATCCGGCTGGCCGTGGCGGCACTAGTCCGCTCGGGTGGGACCGAACACCGGGAGGCCATCGAGGTCCTGGTGGCGGAGTCGGGCCGGCTGGAGCAGCTCGCCCGTGAGTTCACCGAGTTCGGCCGCCTCCCCGAGGGTCCGGTAGCGCCGGTCGATTTCACCGAGCTCCTGACCGAGCTGGCGCGAACCTCATTGCCCGCCACGATGACCGCCCGCCTCAATCTGGATCCCGGCACGCCAGTTCTCCCGGGACACTACGATCCATTGCGGCGGGCCTTCAGCAACATCCTGCGGAATGCCGTAGAAGCTTGCGAGGAACGGGGCTCGCTCGACATCAGCTCCGCGCCGGAGAACGGGGGGGGCGTGCGGATCGAAATTTCGGACCGAGGACCCGGCGTGCCGGCCGAAGCCGTCGCGCAGATCTTCGATCCCTACTTTACGGGGAGGCCCGGCGGCACCGGCCTCGGACTGGCGCTCGTCAAGCAGACCATCGAGATGCACGGCGGCACGATCGGCGTTACTGAGACCCCCGGCGGCGGCGCGACCTTCGTGATACGGATGCATCCCCAGTGAGTGGAAGCGAACAGGTCCTCCTGGTCGACGACGAAGCCAATATCCGGCGAATGCTGGGCGCGTTGCTGCGAAACGAGGGCTTCAACGTCACTGAGGCACCCAACGGGAACGCCGCGTTGCTTCTCATGGACCAGGCGGATCCCGACGTGGTGTTGCTCGACCTGATGATGCCGCCCGGGCCGGATGGCCTCGAAACGCTAACCCGGATGCGTGACCGGGGCCGCTTGGCGCCGGTGATCATGATGAGCGGCAAGGCCCAGCTCACCGATGCGGTCCGTGCCGTCAAGCTGGGTGCCTTTCAGTTCCTGGAAAAGCCGCTGAGCCCCGAGGGAGTGCTGGTTACGGTGCGGGCGGCGCTGGAGCTGAATCGCACCCAGGCGGAGAATCGTGCGCTGCACGCCGAACTGGGACGGCGGGCCGCTCTGATCGGCGGTGGCCCCGCGATGCAGCAGGTGGCCGCCCTGATCTCGAGAGTGGGTCCCACGGATGCCAGGGTGCTCATCACCGGCGAGTCGGGCACCGGCAAGGAGTTGGTTGCCGCGGCAATCCACGCTGCGAGCCGGCGGGCGGGACGGGCATTCGTGACCGTCAACTGCGCCGCGATTCCCCGCGATCTCGTAGAGTCTGAGATGTTCGGGCACGAGAGAGGGTCCTTCACCGGAGCGACGGAGCGACGGCTGGGACGGTTTGAGCTTGCCCATGGCGGAACGCTGTTTCTCGATGAGGTGGGCGACTTGAGCCAGGAGGCGCAGGCCAAGCTGCTTCGAACCCTGGAGAGCGGTGAGCTGCAGCGCATCGGCGCCGAGACCATGATGCGAATCGACGCCAGGGTCATCGCCGCTACCAACCGGCGGCTCGAGGACGCCGTCAGCGGAGGCACGTTCCGGGAGGACCTCTTCTTCCGGCTCAACGTCTTTCCGGTCCACCTGCCGCCGCTGCGAGAACGACTGGAGGACCTTCCTGCCCTGGTGACGCATTTAGCCGAGCGGGTCCGCCCGCGCCATGCGGCGCGGTTCAACGAGGCAGCCCTCGAGGCCCTCGCCCAGTATTCCTGGCCCGGCAACGTTCGGGAGCTGGCCAATCTGGTGGAGCGGCTGAGCATTCTCAGTGGTCCGGTGGTGGACGCCACCGCGGTCCGCCAGGTGATCCGGGGCACCCCCGCCACCCCAGCGGCAACACCCTTGATGGCGCTGCTCGGCCGGCCGTTAAGCGATGCCCTGGACGAATTTGAGCGCGGTCTGATCATGGCGGCCCTCAGCCAGGCGCAGCACAATATGGCCGAAGCCGCCCGAGTCCTTCAGACCGATCGGGCCAACCTCTATCGGCGGATGCGGCGGTTGGGGTTGGAGAAAAGCGCCGACTCCGAGCTGTAGCCACTCATTCCCATCGAGAGCCTCATGCGCCTGCTCATCGCCGGCCTGATGCTGGTGCTGGCCTCGCCCGGATGGGCGCAGGACAGCGTCATCGTAATCGATCCCAATGCCCCCGCAACCGACTCGCTGGTTCGCGCGAGCCCGCCGCCTGAGGTAGTGGCGGAGCTGATCGCCCTGTACAACGACTCCGCCGCGACTCGGATGCAGGGAGACGTCACCTTTCCTGCCGGTAGCCGGTTCGAGGGCAAGCTGGCGTTGTTCCGCGGGTCGCTCCGTATTGCCGGACGGGTGACCGGGCCGGTCACGGTGGCCAACGGCACCTTGTACCTCCTGCCCGGAGCGGCGGTCCAGGGTGAGATCCTGGTAGTGGGGGGACGGCTCATCCGGTCCGAGCAGGTGGAGCATTTTGGGCCCGAGCGGGTGTACTGGGACGCGGCGCCGGTGATTCGCACCACGGAAGGTTGGCTGGCGTTGCGGGAGCGGCGCCGCTCGCTCGGAGAGCTGGCAACGGCACGGACCTCGTTTCAGGCTGGCCGAATCCGGACCACGTTGTCGCTCGCCACTGGGGGCACCTATAACCGGGTCGAGGGGCTGCCTATCCTCTTCGGCCCGATGTTCGAGCTCCGGCCGTCTGCCCGCACCTACGCCCGACTGGATCTGCGCGGGATTCTGCGCACCGCGGGCCAGGCCGAAGATCGAAGCGACTTCGGGTACGTGGCGCGCGCCGATTTCCGGATTCAGGGCGAGACCGAGTTCGGAATCGGAGGCCGGCTCTATAGCCAGGTGGACCCGATCGAGGACTACCCGCTGAGCAACGCCGAGTCCGGATGGTCGGCCTTTCTCCTCCAGCGTGACTACCGGGATTACTTCGAGCGGCAGGGTGTCGGCGGTGTGGCGTATGTCCAGCCGCATCCAGCGTGGCGGGTCGAATTCTCCATCAGCCGGGACGCGGAGCGCTCGGTGCAGATCACCGACCCGTGGTCCCTGCTGCGCAACAGTGATCGCTGGCGCCGCAATCCCCTGATCGACGACGGTCACTACTTCAATACCGGTCTCCAGGTCGATATCGATACCCGGAACGACCGTGACCGCCCGACCGCCGGATGGCTGATCCGGGGCCGGTTCGAGCACTCCACCAGCGATGATATCGCTCCCGTGGCCCTGCCCGCCGTCGTACGCCCCAACCCCCAGACCGGCGGCGGATATGCCACCGACCGGATCTCGCTCGATGTCCGCCGCTATGCTCGACTGACATCGGGCCTACAAATGAATGGAAGGATACGGGCAGAAGGATGGATCGCGGGTGACCGGCTGCCGATTCAGCGCCGCTACTCTCTCGGCGGACCCGACCTGCTACCCGGCTTCGACTTTCGGGCGTTCACCTGCGCGCCGCGCGGCTTCAGTGATGCCGCGCTGCCGGCCCTCTGCGACCGAACGATCGCCGCCCAGGTCGAGTTTCGCACCCGCCTGGGACTCAACCTGGGCTACCGGACGCCGGACCGGGAAGGAAACCGGCGCGGGCGATTCATCGGGATCGAGGAAGCGGATCTGGTCATCTTTAGCGACGCGGGAAAGGCCTGGCTTGCAGGAAGCGGACCGGGTCAGGTACCGGTGAACCGGTTTCCCGCCCTGAAGGAATGGGCATTCGATGCCGGGGCAGGCCTCGACGCCGGAGGGATCGCGGCCTATCTCGCGAAGAGCCTCTCCGAGGGGGAGGCAGTCAAGTTCGTGGTCAGGCTGCAGCGTCGCTTCTAGTGGTCTATCCAGCGGCACTCCGGCGTCCCGGGCTGGCGCAGGCGCTGGGTCGGCGCGGCTGGGGGGTGGTGGCATTCGCCGCCCTGCTCTCCGTCCCTCCCTGGAGCGCTCTGGCGGCTCAGGGAGAGGGTCCCATCCGGCTCCACGTCACGCTGACGCAGGACTCCAGCCTGCGAGGCGCCCGCGCTCCGGTGGTACGCGCGGAAAACCTGCTAAGCGGCGAGAGCCGGTGGTTGGACGCCCTGCGGTCCGGACTTCCAGTCCGGCTGCATTACCGGGTGGAGGTCTGGCGGTCTCGGGAGGGGTGGTTCGACACCTTCTCCCGCCAGGTCGAGTGGGACGTGGTAGTCCGTCACGAGCCGCTGCTGGACCAATACACCCTGCTCACGCTGGTGGGTGCGCGGCGGCAGGAGCGGCGCTACGCCACCCTCGATGCGCTCGGCGCGGCACTCGCCTTTGCGTACCAGATCAATGTTCGGCCGGACGAGGCTGGTGGGTATTACTATGCGGCCTCCCTGCAGGTCTCGACGCTCTCGGATTCCGATCTCGACGAGCTGGAGCGCTTTCTGGCGGGCGATCTGGGGAACGGGGCACAGGGCGGCGAAGGGATCGGTGATGCAGTGGGCCGGGGGGCGACTCGGTTCCTGTTACGTCTCGCGGGTCTGCCCAGTTTGCGGCTCGAGGCGCGGAGCAAACGCTTTGCGGTGCGGTAGCCTACACAGTCCCACCCAGCGCCCGAAGGGCCTGGTCGCCATAAAACAGCTTGATGTACTTGGCCTGGGTGACCGACAGGCGGCGCACTGCCCATGACAGATGCACGAAGTGCGGCTCTCGAGGGGCGCTCAGCGGGTGCATACCGCACTCCTCGGGAAGGTGATTCCCCTTCCGGGTATTGCACGAGCTGCAGGCGGTCACGACGTTGCTCCATTCGTTGTCACCGCCCCGCGACAGCGGAATCAGGTGATCCCGGGTGAGGCACTCCCGGTGCCGCAGGTCGAGCTGGCCCCGGTGGCAATATTGGCAACGGTAGCTATCGCGAGCGAAGAGAAATGTATTGGTGACTTGACGGCGGAAGCGGCGGGGGACGTGGACGAACTTGACGAGTCGTATGATCGCCGGTTTCGGGAGCGTCAGACGTTCGCTTCGAACGCAGTCGCTCCCATCCGCCTCGACGATCTCGGCCTTGCCCTCGATCACCAGCCGAAGGGCACGCCGGACCGGGACCATGGTCAGCGGCTCAAAGGAGGCGTTTAACGCCAGACACCGCACTGGCTCTCTCCAGATATGCGATGGTGAGATACGGGGAATCAGACAAACGCCCCCGGAATGGAGCGCTCCCGAATCGTAACAAACTCGTTTTAGCCCAGCAAGCGGAGCAAGTTTCGACCTGTGAGACCCCCCGCACCAGCGCGATCAACCTGAAGTATCGGCACTTTGAGCCCGCATCTTCAGGTCCCCCAGGCCTACTTCACCAGCTTTTGAATCCGGGTGGCAATTTCCTCGCGTGAGCGCTGGCTTCGGGTGATGACCAGCACCGTGTCGTCGCCCGCGATGGTCCCGATGATCTCAGACCACCCCGCTTGGTCCAGCGCCTCGGTCACCGCCCCGGCCGACCCGCTGGCCGTCTTGATAACGAGGAAGGGACCGACCCCATCTACGCTCACCAGCAGCGCCGGGAGCACCTGCCCCAGCTCGGGTCGTACCGCCGGCCGATGCGGATGAGTGTAGTACGCGCCACCCTGAGGATCGGCCAGCTTGGCCATTCCCAGCTCCCGGATGTCACGCGAGAGGGTTGCCTGGGTTACGACGAACCCATCATCAGCGAGGGCCTCCCGCAGCTCGTCCTGGCTTTCGATCCGGCGGTCGCGAACAACCCGGAGAATGGCGGCATGACGTTGAATTTTCATAGCGCTCGGTAGACGTCCCTCCCACCCAGGCAGGTCAACCGCAGATCCCTCGCCGAGCTGGCGAGCACCAGCTCAGCGGGCGGGCGCTCCTCCCCTGCCCCACTCACCTGTATCACAACGCAGTCACCCCATTTGCCGGCTCGGAGGCTGCCCGTCTCGCTGCCGATGCCTAGTGCGCGGGCACCGCCCAGCGTGCAGAGCTCGAGCACACTGTCGGCGCTCAGCCGGGCCAGGCTCCGGGCCGCGCGCGCCTCCGCCAGCATATCCAGCTGACCAACGCTCACCTCGGAGTCGGTTCCGATACCGACCCGGATTCCGGCCCTGAGCATGGCCCGGAGCGGCGCTGTCCCGTGACGGTGCGCCTGGTTCGAACGTGGACAGTGCGCAACCGAAGCGCCTGAATCCACCAGCACGCCGATGTCCGACGGGCCGACCTGCACCGCATGAATGCACAGCGTGCGTTCACTGAGTCCGCCGTGCTCGGCCAACCATGCCATCGGCGACAGGCCGGTGGGATGCGGCAGGGGGATCCCGCGAGCCTGCCACGCTTCGGCGAAGGGACCGGCGCCGCTGCCGAGCAGCTTTGTCTCCGCCACCGATTCCGCGATATGCACCGCCAGAGGCAAGCGCTCTGATCGAGACCAGGCAGCCACCGCGTGGAAGAGCGGCCCGCTTACGCTATACGGGGCGTGAGGCGAGACTCCGATGCGCACCCGCTCGCCAGACCACCGGCCGAGGACCGCCACCTTCTCGCGCAAACCGGCCAGACTTGGCTCGGCCTGCTCCGGATGAGGACCGAAGACTTCCTGATAGGCAACGCCCGATCCGCCGGACTCCGATAGCGCCTGAATGACCGCGCCCGAATCGCCCGTGTCGGCGATGGTGGTCACTCCCGCTGCATAACATGCTGCCAATCCGTGCCGGGCGGCGTCCACGTACTCAGCCGGTGGGCGGTTGGCTTTCAGTTCCCTGAGCCGGCGAATCCAGGCGGGAAAGTCGAGCTCTTGGATCTGGCCGGCAAAGCCCGTCAGCTCCAGATGGGTATGGGTATTGATCAGGCCGGGGAGAATGACCGCGTTGCCGAAATCCTCGGCCAGCACATCAGAAGGTCGGGGGACGCTGGAGTCAGGGCCTACCGACTGCACCCTGCCGTCAGGTCCGATCAGCAGCGCCCCGTGCTCGATGGGTGCGCCTTCAACGGGAATCAACCAGCGGGCGGCCAGCCGGCGCGCCCGCATTTCAGGGACGCGGAGTGGGCGCCGGCCCGGTCCCCCCCATGACTCCGGTACTACCACCCGGCGCGGGACTCCCGCCCTGGGTGGTTGGCGGTTTCGGTGCTCCGACGCCGGGCGCAGTGGGCGGGCCGGCGGGATTCGGCGGTGGCTCCGGCGATTCTCCGCCCATCACCCCAATCGAGCCGAAGGGCGAATGTACCGGGCAGAAGGCCGCCGGCTCCGTGCCGGGGATGAACGATTCGATATAATGGACATCCTTGGGACAGAATGGCGTGGCCTTATAGCCGGTGGTCTTGTCGACGTCGAGCGCGCTCAGTCCAGCTGGCCGCGACCATGCTGGGGGCAGGCTCCGCCGCTCGTAGACCTCCCGCATCATGGCGCTCCACGCCGGCCCCACGAGCACACCGCCCTGAGCGTTGGCCTTGATCTTCTTGGGCTGGTCGAACCCGATCCACATCCCGGTCACCATGTCGGGCGTGAACCCGATGAACCAGACATCGTAGCCGTCATTGGTGGTGCCGGTCTTGCCGCCGGCCGGGAAGTTTATCCGGGCCCCGACCGAACCGACCGCGGTCCCGTGGCGCACCACGTCGCGCAGCACGTCGGTCATCAGCCAGGCGTGGAGCGTGTCCATCACCTCCACGGCTCGAACCGCCGGCTGCCACACGATCTTTCCGCTGCGGTCCTCCACCCGGAGCACGCCGTTGGGGATGGTGCGTGACCCGAGGTTGGCGAAGGTGGTATAGGCGGCGATCATCTCCAGCGGGATCACGTCGGCCGAGCCGATGTGAATCGAGGGGAACGCCGGCACTCGGGTGGTGATGCCGAACTTGCTCGCCTCACTGATCACGGCCTGCTCACCCAGCTCCATGCCCAGCTTGATGGCGATGATGTTGCGCGAGAGGTAGAGCGCCCGCCGCAGCGTCATCGGCCCGTCGAACTCCAGATCGTAGTTCTGTGGCGCCCAGGGCGGCTCGGTGGGATCAAGGTCGACGGTGAGCGGGTCATCCACCATCACGTGCGACAGCGGGTAGCCAGCCTCGACCGCAGCCGCGTAAACGATCGGCTTGAAAGTCGACCCGGGCTGCCGTAAAGCCTGAGTGGCGCGATTGAACTTGCTGTCGTCGAAGTCACGGCCACCCACCATCCCCCGGATGTACCCGGTCTTGGCCTCGAGAGTGACGACCAGCCCCTGGAGATATGGCGTCGTGGTCCGGCTGTTGTTGTCGCTGTTGTCGCTCCGCGCGTCCATGTACTGACGGTAAGTCTCGTGAGTGAACTTCCCGTCGGCGCCGCTCTCGATGGCTTCGAGCCGCGCCTCCAGCGCCCGCTCGGCAGCCTGCTGGATGTCGAGATCGAGGGTGGTGTAGATCCGGTATCCCGAGGTGTAGAGCTCCCGGCCGAATCTGGCCTCCAGCTGCTGGCGGACATACTCCACGAAGTACTCGGCCACCCCGCTGAAGTCCGAATGGGAAGACAACAGCAGCGGGAAGGCCTTCCAGCGCTCGGTGTCCTCGGCGTTCAGCAGCCCGTTGTCCCGCAGCAGATTCAACACCGTGTTGCGGCGTTGGATGTTGAGGTTGGGATTTCGGCGTGGGTTGTAGCGGGTGGGGGCCTTTGGGATGGCGGCCAGCGTGGCGGCCTCCGCCACGTTGAGGTCCCGGACCGATTTTCCGAAGTATCGCTGAGAGGCCGCTTCCACTCCGTAGGCACCGTTCCCGAGCGGAATCTGATTCAGGTAGATCTCGAGAATCTTGTCCTTGGGATACTTGCGCTCGATATCCCGCGCCACGTGGGCTTCCCTCAGCTTGCGCCGGAGTGACTTGTCGGTGCCGCTGATGTCTTCGTCCCAGATGTTTCGGGCCAGCTGCATCGTGATGGTCGAAAAGCCTTCCGCGAACCGGAGCGCGAAGACGTTGGTCTTGATGGCGCCGACCACCCGATACCAGTCGATGCCGTGGTGGCTGTAGAACCGCTTGTCTTCGGTGGCCAGGAATGCGGTTTTCACGTAGGGCGACATTTCCCCCAGGGGAATTACCGTTCGTCGCTCCAGCCCGAGATCGGTGATCAGCCGTCCATCCGCCGCGTACACCTTGGAGGCCTGATCCGGATCGTAGCCGCCGAGCTCCTCGATAGAGGGACAGGTATTCCCGGCGCAGGCGCGGCTCCACGCCGCGACCAGAACGGCGAGCCCAAAGGCCAGGGTGGCGAGGATTCCGACTAGAATGTTGCGGCGCGCCCTGGGCGACAGGCGGCGCGGGCTCAGGCGCGACGCTCGGAGGTCGTTCCCGGCCGGGGAATAAGCCTTCAGAGGATCCATCGGATCCTGTGGGTGGGTCATGTGAGCAAGCTAGCCGATTGCAAGGCTCGATTCCAGCGGGTACCATTGGCGCCTATGCCCGACCTTCTCGAGACGCTCGCGGCCCGTGGCTTGCTGCAGGACGCCACCGCCGACCTGGCCCAAAGGCTCCAAATGGGCCCACTTACGGCTTATGTAGGCTTCGATCCGACCTCCGACTCGCTACACGTGGGGAGTCTTGTCCCGGTGATCGGCGCAGCCTGGCTGCAGCGCTTCGGGCATACGCCGATCGTGCTGATTGGCGGGGGCACGGGCATGGTCGGGGATCCCAGCGGCAAGCGATCCGAGCGGCCGATCCTTCCCCTCGACCAGATCGATCACAACGCCCAGGCCATCCGGGCCCAGCTGGCCCGATTCCTGAGCTTCGACGGCAGCGGCAGCAACAGCGCCCGGCTCCGGAATAACGCCGATTGGCTACGCGATCTGCCGCTCATGGATTTCCTCCGCGAAGCCGGCCGCCACCTCACGCTGGGATTCATGCTTCAAAAAGACAGCGTGCGCAGCCGGCTGGAGAGCGGCATCAGTTACACCGAATTCAGCTACATGGCGATTCAGGCCTACGACTACTGGCATCTCTTTCGAACCGAGGGCTGCGAGCTCCAAATCGGCGGCGGCGACCAGTGGGGCAACATCACGGCGGGGATCGAACTGGTCCGGAAGCGCGAAGGGCAACAGCTTCACGGGCTGGTGTTTCCGCTCATTACCAATACCTCGGGTGCCAAGTTCGGGAAGAGCGAGGCCGGCAACATCTGGCTCGACCCCGCCAAAACCAGTCCGTACCAGTTCTATCAGTTCTGGATCAACACCGACGATCGCGATGTCGCGCGGTATCTCAAGCTGTTCACCTTCCTGTCGCTCGAAGAGATCGCCGAGACCATGACAACCCACGCGAGCGATCCTGGGACGCGCACGGCGCAGCGGCTGCTGGCGGCGGACATGACGACGCGGGTTCACGGTGCGGCGGAGGCGGAGCAGGCAATGACCACCAGCCGGAAGCTGTTCGGCGGCGGCATCGACAAGGGTGGCGTCGACCTCGGCGATGTTCCCGAGCGCCGCATTTCGCGCAGTCAGCTTCGGGACCTCTCAGTGGTCGACCTGCTGGTGGCCAGCGGCCTCGCCACATCGAAGGCCGACGCCCGAAGAGGTATCCAGGGCAAGGGCTTCTATGTGAACGACCAGCCGATCGAGACGGCCGACCAGGAGCTGGACGAAGACGAGTTCCAGGGACCACCGGAGGGCCGCTTCGTCCTACTCAGGAAGGGAAAGAAGAACTACGTCAGGCTGGTTCTGGAAGGTTGATCCTACCAGCGTCTCCGCCGGGTGCTGCTGGTGCGTGGAGGCTTGGCCCCGAGCAGGCCGAACAGACCGCGCATGACCTCCCTCACCACCGTTCTGCCCACCGGCGAGGATACCGCGTCCCGGGCCATCTCCCCCATGGTTCTGTCCGGTGGCGATCCTGCCGAGCGCTCCGCTCCCGGCTCCGCGGCCGGAGCTGCCGTGCGTTCCATCCGCGCGGCCAGGATCTCGCGCGCGCTCTCCCGGTCCAGCGGCTTGCCGTACTCCGCCAGCAGTCCCGACTGGCTGATGTCGGCCTGTAACTCCTCCGGCGTCAGCGGCGCCATGCGAGCCGCCGGGGGGATGAGACGGGTTGCGACCACCGGCGTGGGAGTGCCGCGAGCGTTGAGCACGGTGACCACCGCTTCGCCGATGCCGAGCGACGTGAGGGTTTCGCCCAGGTCATAAAAGGACGTCTTCGGAAAGGTCCGGACCGTGGCCTTGAGCGCCTTGTCGTCGTCGGGTGTGTGCGCACGCAGTGCATGCTGGATGCGATTGCCCAGCTGCGCGAGCACCCCCTCGGGCACGTCTTTGGGAGTCTGGGTCACGAAATACACTCCGACGCCCTTCGAGCGAATCAGTCGAACCACTTGCTCGATCTGGTCGAGAAATGCCTTCGGCGCATCGTCGAAGAGCAGGTGAGCCTCGTCAAAGAAGAAGACCAGCTTCGGCTTGGCCAGGTCTCCCGCCTCGGGCAGGTTGTGATACAGCTCGGCCAGCAGCCACATCATGAAGGTCGAGAAGAGCTTCGGCTTGTCTGCGACGTCGGGCAGCTCCAGGCAGGTGACCACGCCACGGCCATCGGGGGTGAGCTGGAGCAGGTCCTTCACGTCGAACTCTGGCTCGCCGAAAAACCGCTCGGCCCCCTGTGATTCGAGCTCGATCATCTTCCGCAGCAGGACGCCCACCGAGGCACTGGACATCCCGCCGTACTGAGCCAGCGCCGCTTTGCCGTCGTCGGAGACGAGGAATTGAAGTACTGCCCTCAGATCGTGAAAATCGAGCAGCGGAAGCCGCTGGTCGTCGGCGTACTTGAAGACCATGGTCAGGACACTGGTCTGGGTCTCGTTCAGCGAAAGCACCTTGCCCAGCAGCGGCGGTCCGAATGAGCTCACCGTCGCACGCAGCTGCACACCCAACGCCCCGGTGAGGCTCACAAACTCGACCGGCACGCCCTGCGGCTTCCAGTCCCAGCCGATCTCGCTCGACCGCCCGCTCACCCGCGGGGACGCCTCGCCGGGCATCGCCAGGCCGGAGAGGTCGCCCTTCATGTCGGCCAGGAATACCGGTACCCCCTGAGCCGAGAGTTGCTCGGTGAGCAGCTGCAGCGTTCTGGTCTTGCCCGTGCCGGTGGCGCCGGCGATCAGCCCGTGGCGGTTGGCCATCGCCAGCAGAAGGCGAATCTTCGGCTCCTGGTGAACCTGGGATCCCTCCAGTGCTGCGCCCAGGACCAGCGACGGCTCACTGCTACCGTAGCCCGACACCAGCATCTCGGTGAACGCGGTCATGACTCCCCCAATATGTCGACCACCCGCTCCATTTCATCCACGGTATTGTAGAGGTGGGGACTGAGCCGGATGGCGCCCTCACGCATGCTGGCGATGACCCGCGCCCCTTTCAGCCGCCGGAACGCGTCACCCACATCAGGAGGCTGCACACAGAGAATCCCCGAGCCCTGTTTCCCCGCTGGTGAGACCACGCGCACCCCGTGTCGCGCCGCCCAGGCCAGCACCGGAGCGTGTAAGGCCTGAAGGTGCTCGGCGATGCGCGGAACGCCCACGGAGAGCAACAGGCCCAGCGAGGCGTTCATCCCGGCAAAGTCCTGATACGGAAGGGTGATCAGCTCGAATCGCCGGGCGTCTCCTCGCAGGGTATCGCGGTACTCGGTGAGCCGGGTAAAATCCTCGGTGCCTTCGAACGCCATCCAGCCGGTAACCGTTGGCGCCAACTCGCGTACCAGCTCCCGGCGGACATACACAAACCCGGAGCCCCAGGGCGAGAGCAGCCACTTCTGCGCTCCACAGGCCAGCACGTCCACCGGCGTGCGCTTGACATCCACCGGCAACTGCCCGACGCCCTGAATCGCATCCACGACCAGGTACGTCCCCGAAGCTCGGGTGGCGGCCGAGAGGCGAGCCAGGTCGACGGTGTACCCGTTGCTGAATTGCACCAGCGACACGGCTAGCACCCGTACACGGGGATCCTCGAGCCGCTCCAGCAGACGAGCCTCATCGGGCCAGCCCTCGGGGGTGGTCGGCGCGAGCTCCAGCGTGATGCCGCTGTCCTTGAGGAGCATCCAGGGATAGATGTTGGCCGGAAACTCCTTGTCACTCGCCAGCACGATGTCACCCGGACGGAGCGGCAGGGATCGGGCCGCCATGCTCAAGCCAAAGCCGGTATTGATGGTGAGTGCAATCTCCTCTGGGACTGCTCCGATCAGCTCTGCCGCCAGGCGGCGCGACTCGGCCATCAAGGCAAAGAGATCCCGATCGGGCAATTGGAACGGAGCGGCACGCTTGCGGTTGAACTCGTCCAGCACCTTTCGGGTTCGCTCCGGCAGCGGACCGACACTGGCATTGTTCAGGTAGAGGGTGCCGGCGGTCCAGGGGAACTCCTGGTCGCGAAGCGAGGCGAGGTCGAAACCAGGGGAGAAGTGAGGAGTAGGAGGTGAGAGGGAATTCACCTCGTCCTTTGCCCCGTGGGTCTGGCTGCCCTTCTCACTTCTCACTTCTCACCTCTCACTTCTCAGCTTGGGATCGTAGGCCTCGCGCAGCGCATCGCCCACCAGGTTGAAGCCCAGCACGGCCGCGCCGATGGCCAGGCCGGGAGCGAACGAGATCCAGGGCGCCACCCGCAGCAGGTCCCGGCCATCGGCCACCATGGCCCCCCAGCTGGGTGTAGGCGGCTGCGCCCCGAGTCCGACGAACGAGAGCGCGGCTTCGGCCATGATCGCGCCGGCTATGCCCAGAGTTGCGGCAATGATGACCTGGGTCCGCACGTTGGGGAGGAGATGCCGCAGCAGGATCCGCCGGTCGCGAGCACCCAGTGCCCGGGCGGCCAGCACGAACTCCGAGTGGCGGAGGACCAGCACCTGGCTTCGGACCAGGCGGGCCATTCCAGCCCAGCCGACGATCCCGATGACGACGAAGACTACCGGGAGCGACGGTTGGACTGCCGCGGCTACCGCGATGAGCAGGAGAAGGGTGGGGAACGCGAGGGTTATGTCGGCCAGACGCATCACCAGGGCATCGACCCAACGCCCGTAGTAGCCAGCCAGGAGGCCGAGGAGGACGCCCAGGGTCACCGAGACCGACTGGGAGATGATCCCCACTGAGAGCGAGAGGCGGGCCCCGTAGAGCACCCGGCTGAGGACGTCTCGCCCCTGGGTATCGGTCCCGAGGAGGAATCGCGACCCCGGCTCGACCAGGTAGGCGTTCTTGAGGTCCCCCGTGATCGGGTTGTGGGGCGCCAACAAGGGCGCGAACACCGCCGCGAGCACCACTACCGAGACGAAGAAGAGGCCCAGCTGGAAGAAGCGATCCCGCCGCAGCCGCTCCCTTAACACACTCTGTGGCATCCTGCTCCCGTGTCCTGGGTTACCCGTTCCGAGGGTGAGCCGGGCACATCCTTTCCGCATCGGCTCTCACCGCGCCGAGCGCACGATTCTTGCACTTTTAGTCCGGCACTGGATCCGAATGCAACCTTTGGCAGGGCGGGCATGTGATACCGGATAGCCCCTTTACCCTGGTCCTCAGTGGCGGCGGCCTGAAAGGCCTGGCCCACATCGGCGTGCTACGCGCCCTGGAAGAGCGGGGCCTGGTGCCGAACCTGGTTGTGGGCTCCAGTATCGGATCCCTGATTGCGGCGGCCTGGGCTGCCGGGGTGCCCGCCGGGAAGATGGAGGCGCGGGCACGACTGGTCCGCCGCCGGGACGTCTTCCAGGTTGCCCGCGCCGATGTGGCTTTTCGCCGTCTCCTCGCTCCCGCGCTCTACCGTCGCGAACCCCTGGAAGCCCTCATTGCCAGCCTGGTTGGGAACGTCACCTTTGGCGATCTCCAGCGCCGGCTCCTGATCAACACGGTCGATCTACACTCCGGCATGCAGGTCATGTGGGGACTCCCCGGTCTTCGCACCGCCCGCGTGGCCGACGCCGTAGCAGCCTCGTGCGCCTTGCCGGGAATCTTCCCGCCGCGCGAGATCAATGGCCGTGCATACGTCGATGGGGCCGTGGTCGAGAATCTACCGGTGCGCATGGCCGCTTCGCTGGGACAGGGCCCGATCCTCGCGATCAACGTCGCCGCCACCAGCGTCCTCCGCTCGGAGGTAGAGACTCAGGGCTTTGCGGCCACCTACATCCGGGGTCTCGAGATCGTGATGCAGACCCAGATCGAGTCTCAGCTGCGCGACTGGAAGGGTCCGCCGCTGGTGCTGGTCCAGCCCCGGGTCGAGCACATCTCGATGTTCGCCTTCGACAAGACCGAGGAGTTGATCGAGTCGGGTTACCGGGCCACCGCCAACACCCTGGATCAGCTCGGTACCCGCCTGCCCGGCATCAGCCAGGGCATGCACCCCACTCGCCGGCTGCGCGTCCTGGTGGACGAGGATCGCTGCGTGGGCTGCGGGTCGTGCGTGATCCAGGCGCCTCAGGTATTTCGGCTGGACGCCCGGGGCAAGGCGGAGGTGATGACCCCGGTCCAGAGCTGGTCTCCCATCGATGGTGCCTACGTCCTCAATTGTCCCACCTACGCGATCAGCGTGCGTCCCGAAGACTCTGCGGCCTGACCTCAAAGATGAACACCCGGCAGCCTCCTGTCGAAACGGCAGCAGGTTGCGCAGCGGCGTACGGTAATATCGTCGGATCCGGATGACCCCCTGATTCGAGCCACGCCCGACGCCCCATACTGCTGGTCGTAATCCCATTCGGCTGAAGGCTGGGGAATTGTCTGGGAATTCACCGCGCCATCTCCTGACGGGCAGATTTTCGCAGGTCGTGACCGATGCCGGCAAGCTCGCGGGTCACTCGGTCCCAGTTGTAGTGGGTCTCTACTGCTCGACGACCCTCGGCCCCCAGCCGGCGAGCCAGATCCCGATCGCCCAGTAGCTTCCGCGCAGCGGACGTAGCAGCCTCGGCCCCTTCCACCTTCACCAGTAACCCCGTTTCCCCGTCACGAACCGCGTCCGGGATACCACCTCCCGATCCGGCAATCACTGGGATCCCGGAAGCCGAGGCTTCGCTGAGCGAGATTCCGAAGCCTTCCACCATCAAACCCGCGGGCCGGGAGAGTCCCATATAAATCTCGGCGGTGTTATACAGCGCGGGCAAATCGGAATCAGGAACGTTGGTCAGAAACCGGACCCGGTCGGCCACGCCGAGATTCCGCGCCAGACCCTTCAGGTCGCTGAGCCGGTCGCCCCGCCCGACCACGAGGTAGCGCAGATCGGGGTACTCCGAACCTAGCGCGGAAAGCACCCGCAATACCGTGTCAATGCCCTTGTGCGCGGCCAGGCGCGCGACGGTCAGCAACCAACGGCCTTCCGCCAGACCATACCGGGCCCGAACCCCGGACGTATCAACTCCCGGTCGAAAGTGCTCGGGATCGGTCCCCAACGGGAGAAGACGTACATCGATACTCTTGCCCTGCAATCCCAGATCATCCAGCAACGAGACCGCCTCCTCCCGGGTCCAGCGGCTGATGGCCACCAGCACAGAAGCCGATCCGATCAGACTGCGGGCGACGGCGCGCTTGAGGGCGGAATGACGGATCCGGTGCCGCAGCAGCAGGAGATCGGTGCCGTACAACACAATTCCATAGGGGATGCCAAGCCGCGTCTGGATCCAGCGAGCAGGATATCCGGCCGGCTTGAGATTGCCGCACCAGACGAACTCCGGCTGGACCGAGCGGGCCAGGGTCACGGCCCGATGGGACCAGCGCAGCAGCCCTTGAAGGGTGCGAAGACGCCGACTGGGCACCTCCAGCCGGTCCACCCGGTTGGCCAGTACCCCATCGACCTCGCCGCCACCCGGATGCTGTCCCGTCGACACCACCAGGGTCCCGGGCGGATAGCGCTTGGCCAGCTCGCCCATCATGCGGGCAATGCCACCGCCGATGGGAGGAAAGTCGTAGGTGAGGAGAAGTTGAACCGGCATTCCGTGGTCGTGACCAGGAACCTGAATTCAGGTTCGCAGTCGTGTCTCCCGCGCCGCCTCGAGTGCCCAGAGATGCGCCTGTTTGAGAAAAGCGGTGTAGCCGCCAAGCATGGAGCTCACCAGGCCGGGCAGCCCGTCGGCGATGGCTCCCTGGAGCAAATAGGCCTTGAGGAAGCGGCCGACGGGGCGGGTGAGAAGGCCCCAGGCACTCGCCCGCTGCCCCTGCTCGTAGAGCTCCTCCGCGCCCCAGAGAGCGAATCGATTCATTTTCTCGAGCTGATGCTGCAGGTCGCGATAGGGAATATGCAGCAGCGGCGCGCTCAGCCAGCCGACCTCCGGTAGTGGCTCGAGGTGCTCGTGGACCCGGCGATTCACAAAGCGCCGCTCTCGCGGGAACAGTCTCGTAACCCAGTCGTGTCCCCAGTGGCCCCGGGTCAGCTCCCGACCGAGGTAGAAGTTGCGCCGACGTACCCGATACGCATCGTGCCGCGGGGCGGCGACGGTACTGGCCACCTCCTCCCTCAGCGCCTCGGTAAAACGCTCGTCCGCGTCCAGCGCAAAAACCCAGCTGTTGCGGGCGCGCTCGATGGCTGCGTTCCGCTGGGCGGCAATCGTAGCCCCGGCATTCTCCAGCACCGAGGCGCCGGCCTCACGGGCGATGGCCGCGGTCGCGTCGCTTGATCCGCCGTCGGCCACCAGCACCTCATCCGCCCAGGCAAGGTCCCGGACGCACTCGGCTATCTGTGCCTCCTCGTTCCGGGTTGGGATGACGATAGACACGGGTACCGGCATGTGTCCTCCGCGGGGTCAGGCGCTTGCCCGGCACATCGACGGTGATGATACTGGTGCGCGACAACTTATTCTCGCCCCACGACCATGAGAAGCCGGATGAAACGGATTGTCATCTTCGGCGCCGGCGGTGCCCACCGGACAGAGGCGGCCATTGCCCGGGGTGCGAGGAGCCTGGGGCACCGCCCTCTTCTGATCGACGTGCCTGGTACTTACCGGCTTCTGGGGCGGTTTGCCGGAAGGTTCATTCGGTGGCGCATCGATCGGTTCGGAGCCGACACGATCCTGCTCACCCGTTACGCTGCCCCCCTCGATGACCAGACACTGGCTGCCGTGACCCGGGGGCGCGAGTCGGCCCTCTGGTTCTTCGACCTGGTCGATCGCCCGGCCGAGCGCATCCTTCGGCTCGGCCGGGCCGCGGAATCGATGTTCGTCACCTGCCCGTCACAAATCGAGCTTTACAACGGCGGGGGGATCGCTTCGGTCAGGTTTCTCCCTCAGGGCTGCGACCCCAGATTCGACGCACCCGCGAGGTACGTCCCGGCCCGCTACCGGTGTGACGCGTCCTTCGTTGGATCGGGACAGTACCACTACCGGCACGAGCTGCTACGGGCGGTGGCGGGGACCTGCGACCTTCAGATCCGCGGACCCGGCTGGGACGCCGACACGATCCTTCCGGTGGTGGGTGGAGCGGTTCGAGGGCGGCGCTTCTCCCGGATCGTGCGCGGCGCCTCGATCTCACTGGGAGCAAACGCCACCGAGCAGCAGTGGAGCGCCCGGGCCTGCACCTCGAATCGGCTCTGGAAAGTCCTGGGATCCGGTGGTTTCTATCTCGGGCCCCAAGTGCCCGACGTCAACCACCTGGCCCGAGGAGGTGAACATTGCGTCTGGTATGACTCAAATGCGAATGCGGTCGAGCTGATTCGGCACTATCTCGCTGACCATGCCGCGAGAGCCCGGATCGCCGCCGCGGGCCTGGCCCATGTCCACACAACCCACACCTACGCACATCGGCTGGAACTACTGCTGGGCGGGCAGGCCTACCCACTCTGACCCGGTGCTAGACCCGCTTGTAGTTGCGGAACTCGAAGACGCGCACGCCGGTGAGTCGT
This sequence comes from uncultured Gemmatimonadales bacterium, assembly GCA_963742755.1. GTDB lineage: Bacteria > Gemmatimonadota > Gemmatimonadetes > Gemmatimonadales > GWC2-71-9 > CAVVWJ01. The sequence goes on along the minus strand of CAVUMU010000002.1, from coordinate 209,029 downwards.
TCGATGATGTGTGAGAGGTAGAAACGAAGGTGAAGTAATCGAAGCCGGCGCGGAGCGACCCGTCGCTCGGGATCGTTCCGCCGCTGCTCCACCCACTCCCGTGCCGCGGCGGGGTGGGCGCCGTGAAACGGGCGGAGAAGGGGTACCCATGGCAGCAGGGGTGTCCCTTCAGGCTGTTTCTCCGGAAAAAACCCGCGGGTGACTTCTCGCTTCGCGTGGATGGCTCGGGCAGGGCGCCCCCAGCCGTAGTGATACATGATTGCACCGGTGAGGCGACTCCTGATCTTCCTGAGCTCCGGCCCAACCCGGAAGCCTTGAGCTCCCTGATAGGGCCGAATGTCGAGCGCCGGATCGAGCCTGATGGCCCGAACCTCCCGACGGTACCATCTGCGATGCGTGGCGATCGTATCCAGACCCCCGTAGAAGTGGAGATATCGCACCAGGAGCCCCTCGACCCGGGGATCCGCATCGTTTCGCTGGATCACCTCGTGCAGCTCACGCGCGCCATCCTCGTGAAGTACCTCATCGGCCTGGATGTAGACCCCCCAGGGAAACCGGCAGGCCCGCATCGCCTTCAGGGTCTCGTCCCCGAATACCCAGTTGCGCCTCGTCATGTCCCATTCGGTCTCGAGGATCCGGATCTTGGGATCGCCGATGGAACGCACCACCTCGAGCGTATCATCCTCCGAGCGACCGACGTTGACCACGACTTCATCGCAGATCGGGAGGATCGAACGGATACTGGCTTCGAGCGGGAAATCGAGCTTGACGGCGTTGCGGACGATGGTGAAGCCGGACACCTTGACCACGGGATTGCTCCGGGAACGCGGATTCGAGGATGGGAGAATTTGCCCTGATCTCCGGGACGGGAGCAAGTGTCAGACCCGCGTCGGCCGGCCCCGAAGCAGCGACTCGTAGACTTGCGTCGTTCGGGCCACCGTGTGCCCGAGCCCGAAAGTCTCCCTGGCGGTCCGCCGGGCGGCCGTCCCGAGACGTCGGGCAAGTTCGGCATCGGTGAGCAGCTCGTCGATGGCGGCCGCCCAGGCCGGGGCCGCTTGCGGCGGCACGAGCCGGCCGTCTGCTCCATCCGTCACCAGATCCAGATTGCCGGTCGAGGCCGAGGCGATCACCGGTTTGCCCAGCGCCATTGCCTCCAGCAACGCCTGAGACAGCCCCTCGGACTGTGAGGGAAGCATGACCAGGTCCAGCAGATCGTAGAGCGGGCGCACCTCGGGCGTGAAGGCGAGGCAGACGACTGCGTGGGGAGCCGCCACGTTCGCTGCGAGCTGGCTGAGCCGGCTCTGCGGCGCCACCCCCGCCAACACCAGCCGCACCGGCGTTCGGACATCGGGGAGCGCCCGCAGCACCACCTCCTGATCCTTGGGGCGCGAGATGATGCCGATGGTGCGCCGCTCCGGCTCCCAGCCGATGCGGGCTCTCCACTCAGCTATGGCTGCCTCGCTTACCGGCACATCGATTCGCGCGGTCACGACTCCGTTGGGAATAACCGTGAGCTTCCGTCTCGGAGTGCCCCGCCGGATCAATGCGTCCCCTACAGCGCGGCTGACTGCGATGACGTGGGCAGCCAGGCGGCTCATCAGCCAGTTTTCGACGATGAAGGTGCGAGGCATCTGACGGCGGGTAACCACCAGCGGCGCCGGGAGCCGCCGGGTCAAGGCGAGCCAGGTGAGCGCCTCACGATCCCGGGCGCTCTGGGAATTGATCAGATCCACCGGATAGCGTTCGAGCAGCGCCGCGATCTTGGCCGCATTGTCCCTACGACGGTGCGGCTCGAACTTGAGGGGATGGACCTCGAGGCCTCCGGCCCGGGCGAGAGTCTCGACTTCGGAGTCAGGGGGGCAGACGAAGCGCACGTGAAGGCCGGCGCGCGCCAGGCCCAAGCTGAGATGCAGGGTGGACGTCACCGAACCGGCGCCGCCGCCCTGGTGAAGCACCTGCATGACGGATGTGCTCATCCGGCTGACGGCCCGTTGGCCAGGGGCATCGGCCACCGGTACATTGCGGCGCAATGCACATCGCCCTCTACACCCATAGTCGCCTGCCGGTGGAGGGTTACGGCGGCACCCAGCGCGTGGTGGTGTGGCTGGCACGAGGACTCGTGGAGCTGGGCCATCGCGTGGTATTGCTCGCGCCGGCCGGCTCCCGGGTTCCGGAAGCCGAGCTGGTACCACTGGATCCAGTCAAGATCGTGCAGGCCGGCTTCGACCTCACCCCCCTGCTGCCCGCCTCCGTGGAGATTCTGCACGCTCACGGCCCGGTGCGCGTGCTGCCTGACCATCCGCACGTGTTTACGCTGCACGGCAATTCCCGGCCGGAAAGAATTTCGGGCGCGAACACCATCTTCCTCAGTGCGGATCACGCCCGGCGGCATGGCGGCACAGCCTTCGTGTACAACGGCGTGGACCCTTCGGAATTCATCTTTCGTCCCGACAAGGGCGACTACGATCTCTTCCTCGGCCGGCTTCATACGGTCAAAGGCTACCGCTGGGCGATCCAGGGAGCCAAGCGCAGTGGCCGGCCCATCGTCGTAGCCGGCGGATGGAGACCCAGCCTCAGACGGCGGGTTCGATTCGTCGGCGCGGTGGACGGTGACCGAAAGGCCGCCCTGCTGGCCGGAGCCAGGTGCCTGTGGATGCCGGCGCTGTGGGATGAGCCGTTTGGCCTGACGCTGGTGGAGGCGATGATGAGCGGAACTCCGGTGCTCGGCACCCGGAGAGGTGCGCTTCCCGAGGTGGTCTCGAATCAGGTCGGCGCACTGGGCGACTCCCTCGATGAGCTGGTAGCGCTCCGGCCGTCGATCGAGCGTTGCGATCCGGGCGCGTGCCGCAGCCGGGCCGAGCGCTGGTTCAGCCACACAACCATGGCCGAGGAGTACGTGCGCATGTACCGCCATTATCTGGCAACAAAGGAGCTTCCCGAGGGCCGGCCTACAGCGCCGTGACCGCCGGCTCTTCGCCCCGGAACTGAAGATCGTATAGCCGCCGATAGAGTCCCCCGGCACGCAGCAGCTCCTCGTGGCTGCCGCGCTGCACCACCTTGCCCGCATCGAGCACCACGATTTCGTCGGCATCGCGCACCGTCGCCAGCCGGTGGGCAATGACCAGCACGGTGCGCTCCCGCATGAGCCGCTCGATAGCTTGCTGCACCAGCCGCTCGGATTCGGTATCGAGCGCGCTGGTGGCCTCGTCCAGAATCAGAATCGGTGGATCGCGCAGCAGGGCGCGGGCGATGGCGATTCGCTGCCGCTGCCCCCCCGAGAGCCGGGTCCCCCGCTCGCCCAGCATGGTGTCGTAACCCTGGGGGAGCTCAGCGATGAATCCGGCGGCGTTGGCCGCTTGAGCTGCTGCCTCGACCATCTCCGGCGTAGCCCCGGGCGAGCCATAGGCGATGTTCCCTCGCACGGTGTCGTTCAAGAGGACGGTGTCCTGGCTCACGACCCCCATCAACGCCCGGAGTGAGCGCCGGCCGATGCGGGTAAGAGGCACCCCGTCCATCAAAATCTGCCCGATGGTGGGATCGTGGAAGCGCGGGACCAGGTCGGCAATCGTCGTCTTCCCTGCTCCGGATGGTCCGACCAGGGCGACGATCCGACCCTTCCCCAGACTGAAAGAGATGTCGCGCAGAACCAGATCGCCGTCTCCATACCGGAAGGAGACCCGATCGAAGGCGATCTCCCGGTCGAACCTGGCGACCTCGTCCCCAGGGCGATCCACCTCGGTGGACGGTTCATCGAGAAAATCGAAGACCCGCTCGGCGCTGGCCATGGTCACCGCCATCGTGGCGGGGAACGAGGCAATGGTCTTGAGCGGAGAAGTCAGCTTCAGCGCCGCCAGGAGGAATACGATTATGGTCTCGGGCGCGAGCGGAGCGGTCAGCCCGACCAGCGCCGGTTTGGTGCCGGCCCAGATGATGAGGATGACGAGAAACCCGGAGAACATTTCGGTCACCGGGCTGGTAAGCGAGGAAAATCGCTGGGTGCGAATCACCCGCTTCCGATAGCGATCCGCCTGAGCACCGAAACGCGACGTCTCCCGGGCCTCCTCCCCGTAAGACCGGATCAGCCGGATGGCGCTGAGCCGCTCGCTGACGGTCGCGGTGATCTCCCCCCGCTCGTGCGCCCGCGCGCGCGCATGCCCCCGCAGCCGCCGCAGGAGCGACTGGAGTCCCAGCAGCAAAAAAGGAACGAACGCCAGAGTGAGCAGGGTCAGCCGGAGCGAGATCTGGCTCAGGATGAACAGCGTCACCGCCACCACGACGAGATTCTGGAAGAAGGAGAGCAGCGAGGCCGAGATGACGGTCTTGGTCTGGTCCACCTCGGTGATGATTCCGGAGATCAGCTGGCCGGCCCGGGTGCGCTGGAAGAAGCCCAGGTCGAGCGTGAGGAGGTGGCCGAACAGCCGGGTCCGCAGGTCGCGCACCAACCCCTCCTGGGTGCGCACCGAGAGCTGACCTGATGCATAGCTCATGGTGTTCTTGAGCACGAGGCCGATGACCAGAAGGACCACCAGGCGGCCGGCCGCCTGCCCAGGTGAGAGACCCGCTACCAGCGGATCCACCAGCCTGTCGATCAGCGCCTCGAGCTGGGTGGACCCGCCCCGGAGGCTGCCGGCGGTCCCGAACAGGTGCTTCAGCAGGGGGACCAGCATGACCAGGGTAAAGCCATCGAGCAGGGAGGCCAGCATGGTGGTCACGAGTCCGAATCCGAGCAGGGCCCGGTAAGGGGTGACCAGCTTCAGGAGGCGGAGCTCGGCGCGCACCGTCAGCCGTGCCGCGGGGTGAGCAGGGCGATCGGCAGGAGCACCTCCTCGGGTGACACTCCGCCATGCAGGAATGCCCCTCGGTAGCGAGCCTGGTATTCCCGCAGCTTGGTGGGGTAGACGAAGAAGCGATCTCCCGTAGCCAGCAGCAGCCGCGTGCCCGGGGTCCGGGCGGGGAGCCCGTAGCTGGCCAGATCATCCACTACCAGGGCCGACTCCGGGTCCTGCGCCCGAAGATCGTCGCCGAACTTGTAGCGCAGGTTCGAGGTGGTATCTCGTTTGGCGAATACGGTCGCCGGAGTGTGGCAGTGAATCGAGCCGTGATCGGTGGTGAGCAGCACCGGCACCCCCCGGCGCTCGGCCTCCCGCAGCGCATCCCAGAGAGGCGACCGCTCGAACCACGTGCGGGTCAGGTTCCGAAGCGCGGACGTGTCCCGGGCCACCTCGAAGAGAGTCGAGTTCTCGGTGCGGCCGTGGGTGAGCTGGTCGATGAAGTTGAAGACCAGCGCGGTGACGCCATCCTGGGCGAGATGTGCCGGCAGCCGCTTGAGCAGTCCTTCCCCATCCGACGCGGTGAACACCTTCTCGTAATGGACCGGCACCTGGCGGCCGGTGAGCTCGCGCAGCTGCTCGGTGAGCAGCTCGGCCTCGTGGGCGTTGAGGCTGGCCTCTTCGTTGTCGTGCCACCACTTGGGGTAGCGCGCTTTGATCTCGGCGGGAAAGAGGCCGCTGAAAATGGCGTTCCGGGCAAACGGCGTGGCGGTAGGAAGAATCGAGAAATAGTGCGCGGTCTCGATGTCGAATCGCGAGCTGATCAGGGGCCGGATCATGGCCCACTGATCCAGCCGGAGACAGTCCACCACCACCAGCATCGCCCGCCCATGCATGTCGAGTACCGGGCGAAGGAATTCGGCGCCGATATCCACCGACAGTGGCGGCCGGTCGGTATCGCCCTCGTGCAGCCAGCTGGCGTAGTTCCGTTTCAGGTAGCGGGCGAAATCCTGGCGCATGCTGTCCTGCAGGGTGCGGAGCGCGTCCTGCAACCCGGGCTCGTCCGCCTGCCCCAGCCGGACCTCCCACTCCGCCAGCTCGACGACCACCTCGACCCACTCCCGCCAGGCCAGGGGACCGCCGCGACGCGCCTCGAGCTCCCTGAAGCGGGTGGCAAAGTCTCTCGAGAGCCGCTGCTGCCTGATCCGGTCGCCATCAAGTAGTCGAGTGACTACCGAGAGGATCTGGCGAGGATTCACTGGCTTGGTCAGATAATCGGAGATCTCGACCCCGATTGCATCTTTCAGCGTCTCAGGCTCTTCGCTCTTGGTCACCATGACCACCGGCATCGCGTGGTCGATGGCTCGAATGGCCTGGAAGATCTCCAATCCGCGGCGGCCGGGCATCTGCTCGTCGAGCAGGACGACGCCATACGGCTGGCGCTGGAGCAGGACCAGGGCGTCGTCTCCGTGAGTCGTGGTTTCGACGGCGAAGCCCTGCTCCTCGAGGAACAGGATGTGGGATGTAAGGCTCTCCACCTCATCATCCACCCACAGAATGCTCTTGGGACGTGGCATGCTCTAAACATACGCTGTACCTTCACCCCGTGCCCCACGCTTCCACCTCCCCGAACATTCTCGCGGTTCGCTTCAGCTCAATCGGCGACATCCTGCTCACCACCCCGCTCCTTCGGGCGATCCGCCGCACCCATCCCGGCGCCCGAGTCACGGTTCTCACCAAACGGGAGTTCGTCCCGCTCCTCAGTCACAACCCCAATGTGAGCCGGGTGATCGGTTTGACGCCGGGCGGCTCGCTCCTCGGGCTGGCCGCCGAGCTGCGCGGCGACGACTACAGCCACCTGCTCGACCTCCACGGCAACCTCCGGAGCCGGGCCCTTCGAGCGCTGGTGCCGGGCCACTGGCGCGGCTATCCCAAGCACCCCTGGGCCCGGGCCCTGCTGATTCGTGGGAAGCGGAACCGCTATCGCGATCGGCGGCCGGTACCTGAGCGCTACTTCTCCGCGGCAGGGGACCTCGGCGTGGCGCCCGACGGCGAGCCGCCGGAGTTCTTCGTTGGTGCCGAGGCCACCGAGCAGGTTGGGGACTGGCTGGGCTCGGTGGGTCTCCAGTCCGAGCCCGACATCGTGGCCATGGCACCGGGGGCGGCGCACGCCACCAAGCGCTGGCCGGTGGAGCACTGGCGCAGGCTGGTGGGCAAGGCGGTCAAGGACGGCCTCTCCGTGGTCATCGTGGGTGGTCCCGACGATGCGGCCCTCGCCGCAGCGCTATCGGAGGGCGCCGGAGCCAGGGTTTCGAGCGCCGCGGGAGCCTTTGGCCTGCAGGCCACTGGCGCTCTGCTCAAACGTGCCCGCGCGCTGGTGTCGGGAGACACCGGTGTGATGCACATGGCGACAGGAGTAGGGACGCCGGTGGTGGCGCTATTCGGTCCCACGGTCGAAGCGTTTGGCTTCTTTCCCTACACCAGAGAGGCCACCGTGCTGGAGCTGCCTCTTCCCTGCCGGCCGTGTAGCGCTCAGGGTGGGCCGCGCTGCCCGCTCGGGCACCACCGGTGCCTGGTCGATATCGAGTCCGCGGTCGTCCACGAGGCGCTTGGACGGAGGCTGCGATGAACGGCTGGGATCCGGCGGAGAGCGCGCTGCTGGCGCTGTTGCCCCAGGTCGGAAGGGGGCCTAAGCGTGGGGGGATCTTTGCCCTCTGGCTGACCGTGCGGGTCGCTCAGGATTTGTTACTCGATCCTCCGCCGCCCGAGCGGGCCCAGCGCCGCCGGGTGCAGGCCCTGGAGCGTCGCCTGTCGAGCCTCACCATGCCGCCCCCGTTGAGGCGCGCGCTCGGCGCGGCCGTAAGCCAGCTGCGCGAAGTGCGGCCGGAGACCGCCGCCCAGGTACTGAGCCAGCTGGTGGCGCCCGCCCGGGAGACTGGTGGTGCGGAAGCAGGAGAGGCGGTGGCGCTGGCGGCTAAGCAGGCCCGGAAGGCTGTGAGCGCGTAGGTGGAAGGGGCAGCCGTAATAGCTTCCGCTGACCGGTTCGGCTCAGCGCAGCTCCTCATCGTCATCGTCGAAGGTAACCCCGGCGGTGGCTTTCATTTCCGGGAACGGAGCTGAAGGGCGCCCGCTAGTCGGTCAATCACCGGGTCGCCGATTCGGCACGCCAGATAATTTGGACCCATGAAGTCTTCGTCGCCCAGATCGTAGTCCCGAAAATCCACGTAATCGGGGTAGATCTTCCCGACGACGTAGCCATACGAGGTGAGGAGCTGGTGAAAATCCCGGAGCAGGAAGTGGGTGAGGATGTTGACCCGGCCATACTCGAACTGAGCGAAGCGTACCCGTTGCCGGCGGAGAGAGGACTCAAGGCCCTGGAGCACCAGATGCTCGGCGCCTTCCACGTCCAGCTTCAGAAAATCGACGTCCTGGATCCCCTCGCGGGTGAGAAAGTCGTCCCCCCGCATCACCGGGCACTCGATCCGTTCCCCGGCCCATCGGTGGGGATACTCGGTGAACGTGGCGTGGGTGCTCGCCGCCCGCTCGTAGCGGAGCGAGAGCGTGCCGGTGTGGGCAGCGAGCCCGAGGTTGAAGGCCTGGATGCGATCCTGCTGTGCGGTACGGGACCGGAGCGCGGCCGCCGTCTCCGGTATCACTTCCAGGGCGTAGATGGTGGCCGCGGGGAATAGCTCTGCCGCAATCAGGGACCAGGAGCCGACGTTGGCCCCGACGTCGAGCACGGTCCGCATCGGCTCGGTCCGAAGCGTGTCCAGCAGCCAGCGCTCGCCATTCCGCGCGGGCTTGTAGCTCGCGTTCCCGAACCACTTGAGGTACTGGCGGCAAAGCTGGGCTCCGGTTCGGAGGACCGGGTTGTGCCGAGCGCGGGCGGTAGGTCTCATCGAGCGCTCCTCAGGATACCAGAAGCCCCGCCGGAGATGATCTCCAGGCGAGGCTCGGGTACGTTACTGACATCGCGACAATGGGGCAACCCTCGGCAATTCCTCTGCTGCTCAGATAGAGCATCCTTCGCCGGGTTTCGGGATGACGCTACTCCCTGGTAATAGCTTCCGCTGCCCTGCTGCCCCGCTGCCCCACTGCCCCGCTTATAATCAGCCATGCCGCGTCTCTCCAAGAAGACCGATCGAGCTCCCGCCTCCATCCTTGAGAAACTGGTTGGAAAGATCGACGACCGCCTGGGCGGTGCCCCGGATGGTGACACCGTCCCGACCGGATTCGCATCGCTGGATAAGCTGCTCGCTGGCGGACTCAGGCGGCGGGATCTGATTGTTCTCGCGGGCGACGTGGGCAGTGGGAAGTCTGCCCTGGCCCTGGGCATCGCGATTCGGGCCGCGAGCGCAGGAACCCCCACGCTCTACTTCTCGGGCGAAATGAGCCCGGAGCGGCTGCTGGAACGGGCGCTCGCGCTGGAGGCGCGCGTGTCGGTGGACGACCTTCGCCAGGGCCGTCTCGATGATGCGGCTCGTGCCGCGGTCGGCGCGGCGGCGGTCCGCCTGCGCCGGGCTCCCCTCCTGGTAAAGCCGCTCCTGGGAGCCGACTTCGCCGAAGTGAGCGACGCCCTCGCCATGGTCCCCCCGCGCCGGCTGCTGATCGTCGATTCCCTCCAGCTCACCACCCCTCCACTCTCGGCCGGCCGCCTGGAGGAGAGAGTTGCTCTGGCGGTGCGCGCACTCAAGGCGCTCGCTCTGGCCCGAGATGTGGCCGTACTGGTGATCGCCCAGCTTCCGTATCTCCAAGCCTCTCGGCCCGATCCCAGACCGACGCTCGACGATCTCGGATCGCTGGGTGCGATCAAGCAGAACGCGGACGTGATCTTGACGATCTATCGGGAGGAGATGTACCGGCCGGCGCAGGGAGTGGAGGGCGCTACCGAGCTGATTCTGGCCAAGAACCGCAACGGGCCCACCGGGTTCGTGGACCTGTATTTCTATCCCCGCTGGCTACGCTTTGTTGACATGCTGGATGCCGATTGACGCTCACTTCTTCGGCTTGGGTGCGGCCGTCGATCCGGCTTGATTGACCGAGTCCACTGCCAACCCCTTCGCCTTTCCCACGAGCGCACCCGAAAGCTGGACCATCGTGCCCGCGCTGTCGCTGGTAGGCCAGACCCGCACCCAGAGCGGGCGCCCGTCCTGCTCGGCGTAGAGCGCCACCGATCCATCCGGTCGCTTCTGGTCACCCACCAGCCGCCACTTTCCACCGCTCAACTGGTTCCGGTAATAGTCCGTGACCGCGTCGGCCTTGCCGGGGCTGAACATGGTGAGCTGGAGCGCATCCGCGCTGCCGGCGCGGGACACCAGCCTCGCGTCCGGCGGGAGCGGGAGCTGAGGAAAGACGGCAAACGCCTCCGGGGTCTTGGGCGGAGGGGACTCCGAACCGCACCCGACGAATAGAGCGCAGGCCAGGCATAAAGTGCGTATTGGGGATGACATAGACGGTGAGCTTAGTGGGCCCGATGCGTTGCCGCAAGCGGGTGCGGCCCTTATGTTTCCGTAAACCGCAGGGAATCCCGCACTACCATGCTAACCTCACGTTGCTGAAGGAGCTCGGCCATGGCCGGCCATAGCAAATGGAAGCAGATCAAACGCAAAAAGGCCATCACCGACGCCAAGCGTGCATCCTCCTGGACCAAGGTGATTCGGGAAATAACCGTCGCAGCCAGGGCCGGCGGAGGTGACCCGGCCGGGAATCCACGATTGCGTACGGCCATCGATGCGGCCAAGGCAGTCAACATGCCGGGCGACAATATCGACCGGGGCATCAAGAAAGGCACCGGTGAGCTCGAGGGCAGCGTCTACGAGGAGCTGACATACGAGGGCTACGGGCCCGGCGGAGCAGCCATCTTCATCGAGGCCACCACCGACAATCCGAACCGCACCGTGGCGGAGATCCGCCACGCCTTCAGCCGGAACGGTGGAAACCTCGGGGCGACCAACTCGGTGGCCTGGATGTTCGACCGCAAAGGGCAGATCTACCTCGTAGCGGCGCGACATGATGAGGACAGCACGCTCGAGGCCGCACTCGAGAGCGGCGCGGAAGACCTCTCCCGCGAAGGCGACCAGTATCTTGTGACCACCACTCCATCGACGTTTCACGCGGTGCAGGACGCGCTTCGGAGCCGGGGCTTTCAAGTCGAGTCGGCCGAGCTCACCATGGTGCCGCGGAATACCGTGCGGGTTGAGGGCGCCGACGCGGAACGCATTCTTCGGTTGATGGAGGTACTGGAGGAGCTCGAAGACGTCTCCAGGGTTTCTTCCAACTTCGACATCGACGCATCTCAGCTGGCCGAGGCGGAAGCCTGAGGCTGGACCGTTGAGGGTGCTCGGCATCGATCCCGGAACTGCCGTAATGGGCTACGGCGTCGTGGAGAGCGGGCCCACCCGGCACTCTCGGTTGGTCGAGTGCGGGACGCTCACGACGGGAGCCCGGGATCCACTCCCGGCCCGGCTCAGAATCCTTCACGACGGAGTTGCCGCCCTCATTGCCCGGCACACGCCGGAGGCGATCGCCGTCGAGAGCGCGTTTTACGGCAAGAATGTGCGCACCGCCGTGGTGCTGAGCCATGCCCGCGGAGTGATCCTGCTGGCCGCCGAGATGGCCGGCGTCGAGATTGCCGAGTATTCCCCCGCCCTGATCAAGAAAACCATCGTCGGTCGGGGCGCGGCGTTGAAGCCGCAGGTGGGATACATGGTAGCCCAGTTGCTGCGGCTCAAGGCGCCACCCACGCCCGACGATGCCGCCGATGGGGTCGCGGTCGCGCTGACCCACCTGTTGATTGCGTTGAACCGGATTGCCTTAGCCCGTCAGATCGCGGGCACCGGATGATAGCCACCGTCACGGGCGTCATCGCCGAGCGCCATGGCGAGACGCTCGTCGTGCAGACGGACGGGGGAGTGGGCTACCTGGTGACCGTGCCGGTCGGAGTAGCCGTCCGCCTGCCGCCGCGCGGGGCCCGCGTCAGTCTCTTCACCGAGCTGGTGGTGAAAGAGGACGGGTGGTCCCTGTACGGCTTCGACACCGGGACCGAACGGCAGGTCTTTCAGCGGCTCCTCGGGGCCAGTGGCTTTGGCCCCAGGCTCGCCCTCTCCCTCCTTTCATCGCTCGGTCCGGAACGCACCGTCCGCAGCATCCTGGCGCGTGACCTTGCGGCGTTGAGCTCGGTGAATGGCATCGGCCGCAAGAAGGCGGAGCGACTGGTGCTCGAGCTGCAGGACCGATTCAGCGACGTGGTCGTCGATTCAGGCGGCACCCGGGTGGCCGGATCGGAGGAAGCAGTGCAGGCACTCATGGGACTGGGCTACGGTGTGGCGGCGGCCGACGATGCCGTCCGGGCTGCGCTCGCGGAGGGCACTCCGGCCGAGACGCCACAGCTCATCCGGCGCGCCCTTCAACAGCTGGCCGCCACCCGCGGAGGGACCGAACGATGAGCACAGCCGCCACCACGGCCGAATGGAATTGCACCCGCTGCGGCGCCACGAACCGCAAGCTGGTAGCCCTCAGCACCCGGCAGACGAATGACCGGTGCGTCACCTGTCACACTCGCCATGTGGTGGAGCCCGACCGGCGGCCGGTGAGGTGGAAGGCCAGGTTGGAAAAGTGAGAGGTGAGAGGTGAGGAGTACGAGGTGACAACTGGGCCCCACCTGGATACATAGCGATTGTCAGCAGGTTCCCTCGCGCGGCTCGGAATGAGACAGCTACCGGACGCCCTCTCACTTCTCACCTCTCACCTCTTACCTTGTAGCTATGACCCGACTCCAGGTCACCACCCCCGAAGCCCTCCCGGAGGAGAGCAGCGCCGATGCGGCGCTCAGGCCCTCCCGGCTGGACGAGTTCGTCGGTCAAAGCCAGGTCAAGGCATCCCTGCAGATCGCGATCGATGCCGCGAGAGCCCGGCGGGAGACGCTCGACCACACGCTGTTCTTCGGTCCGCCGGGTTTGGGGAAGACCACCCTCGCGATGCTCATGGCCCGGGAGATGGGGGTTCAGCTCCGCACCACCTCGGGGCCGGTCCTGGAGAAGCCGGGTGATCTCGTCGGCCTGCTCACGTCGCTCAAGGCGGGCGACATGCTGTTCATCGATGAGATCCACCGGATGAGGCCGGCGCTGGAGGAGTTCCTCTACTCGGCTATGGAGGACTTCCGCATCGATGTGAGGATCGGCGACGGGCCCAATGCCCAGACCATCCCGATGACGCTGGAGAAGTTCACCCTGATCGGCGCGACCACACGGTTCGGGCTTCTGACGCCGCCGATGCGCGCGCGCTTCGGCATCGTCGAACGGCTGGGTTTCTACCCGGCGGAAGACCTCCAGCGCATCGTGACCCGCTCAGCTGCCATACTCGGCGTCCCGGTCGAGGTGGAAGGGACCGCGGAAATCGCCCGCCGCAGCCGGGGCACCCCTCGGGTCGCCAACCGGCTCCTCCGCCGGGTCCGCGACTATGCCGAGGTGAAGGCGGACGGGCGAATTTCGGGAGTGGTCGCCAACGCGGCGCTCGGCAGGCTCAACGTGGACGAGTTTGGTCTGGACGACATGGATGCCCGCATCCTCACCACCATCATCGAGAAGTTTGGTGGCGGTCCGGTGGGGCTGGGTACCGTGGCGGTTGCCGTCGGTGAGGATGCCGGCACGCTGCAGGACGTCTACGAGCCGTACCTCATCCAGCAAGGATTCCTGGAGCGGACCCAGCGTGGGCGCTGCGCCACCGCGCTCGCCTACCGTCGCTTCGGCCTCACACCCCCGCCAGGACAGGCCACAATCTTTGACGCCTGAGCTGCTTCGGACCAACGACTTCGAATACGAGCTTCCGCCCGAGCTCATCGCCCAGGAGCCGTTGACCGATCGGACAGGCAGCAGGCTCCTCGTTCTGCTCCGTAACGACCGCCGGATGGGACCGCACGACCGGCGGCATGCCCCCCGGATGGGGGTGCTCCCGCGGCGGGTGAGCCTGCTGGGCGAGCGCATCCCGGTCGGGGCATCGGCATTAGTGGATTCGCTCTTCACTGAGCTGCCTTCCCTCATCCCTCCGGGCGACCTCGTGGTCCTGAACACCACGAAGGTCCGCCACGCTCGCCTGCTCGGCAAGCGCTCCTCTGGTGCGGCAGCCGAAGTCCTCCTGATTCACCCCGGAGCCGCGGATACCTGGATCGCCATGGGTAAGCCAGGCACCGCACTCCAGCCTGGCAAGCGGATCGAGCTCGCCCCCGATGCCTGGGTCGAAACGGTGGAGGTCCTCCCCGATGGAAACCGGCTGGTCCGTTTTCTTGGGGTGACCGCGGAAGACGCTATCAAGCGGTACGGCCAGCTGCCATTGCCACCCTACATCAACCGGCCTCCCACCGAGCTCGATGAGTCCCGCTATCAGACGGTCTACGCCCGGGTCGAAGGGAGCGTAGCCGCCCCAACCGCGGGCCTCCACTTCACGACCGCCTTGCTGGACCGCCTCTCCGCCGCCGGCGTGGTCGTGGCGGGGCTCGATCTGGAGATCGGCCCGGGCACCTTCAAGCCGGTGGAAGTTGAGGATCCGTCCCAGCATGCCATGCATCCCGAGGCATATGAGATTCCGCCCCGGCTGGCCGCTCTGGTGGAGCGGGTTCGGGAGGATGGGGGACGGGTGTGGGCGGTGGGCACGACGGTGGCGCGAGCCCTCGAGAGCGCCGCCCGGGAGGGCGGCACCGTCGCCGCAGGGCGGGCGGAGACCAACCTGATGATCACACCGGGACATAGTTTTCAGGTGGTGGATCGGCTGGTCACCAACTTTCACCTTCCACGTTCGACGTTACTGATGCTGGTGAGTGCCTTTGCCGGTCACGAGCTCACACTCGCGGCGTACCGGTTCGCCGTCGCCCAGCGTTACCGTTTCTACTCCTATGGCGATGCCATGGTGATCATGTGATCTGGAGACGGCGGTGACCTTTTCCAATCCAGCCGGCCCCGCGGCCGCCGCGAGCGCGACGACCTACGTAGGCGCACTGCTGGAGGTGCTCGGCTCGCGCGATCCGGTCGAGGTGCTCGACCAGCTTCTCCCCTGGGTGGCCGATCGAATTCGGGACCTGGATAATTCTGCGCTACGCCGTCCGGAAGCGCCCGGGAAGTGGTCGGTCATCGAGGTGATTCAGCATCTTGCCGACTCCGATCTTGTCTTTAGTTATCGGCTCAAGATGATGCTGACGGAAGACAAGCCACGGCTGCAGGGGTACGACCAGGATGGCTGGGCCGGAGTGCTTCACTATCGGGAAGTGCCGCTCGAGCTGGCGTTGGACCAGTTGCGCGGGGTGCGAACAGCAAACCTCCACGTCCTGAGACGCCTCTCGCCATCCCAGTTGGAGCGCGTGGGGCTGCACACCGAGCGGGGACCGGAAAGTGTCGGGTTCCTGCTGAAACTCATGGGCGCCCACGACCTGGTTCACCGGCGCCAGATCGACCGCATCCTTTCGACCGTTGCGGCAGGGAATGACCCGCGGACCTGATGTTTGAATTCCAGATTCAGGGCACCGCCGGCCCGGCCCGCGCCGGCACGCTCACGCTGCCTCATGGCGAAGTCCAAACGCCGGCGTTCATGCCGGTGGGGACTCATGCCGTCGTGCGGGGTCTCAGCGCGAACGACGTCCGCCGCACCGGCGCCCAGATCATTCTGGGCAACACCTATCACCTGCACCTCCGCCCGGGCGAAGAGGTCATCCAGCAGATGGGTGGCCTGCACCGCTTCACCACCTGGGACCGCCCGATGCTGACCGACTCGGGCGGCTTTCAGGTGTTCTCCCTTCAGGGACTTCGCAGCATCAGCGAGCACGGAGTGGAGTTCCAGAGCCACATCGATGGCACCAGCCGCACGCTGACGCCGGAGCGCGCCATGGAGATCCAGTGGCTGCTGGGCGCTGATATCGCTATGGCCTTCGACCATGTGGTCCCGGGCCAGTCGTCGCCCACCGCCGCGTGC
Source organism: uncultured Gemmatimonadales bacterium (assembly GCA_963742755.1). Classification (GTDB taxonomy): domain Bacteria; phylum Gemmatimonadota; class Gemmatimonadetes; order Gemmatimonadales; family GWC2-71-9; genus CAVVWJ01. The sequence continues at coordinate 193,304 of CAVUMU010000002.1, read as the reverse complement.
GAGGGCATGGAGCGGACTCTCCGCTGGCTGGATCGGTGCAAGGCGAGACACGTGGAGCTGGCGGGGCGGCAACAACACCCCGTAGTTGTACCGGGTACGGAGCAAACTGCCCCGCTGCCCCGCTGCCCCGCCGCGCCGCAGGCGCTCTGGCCCATCATCCAGGGCGGCATCCACGATGAGCTCCGGCTTCGCTCGCTGGATGGCACGCTCGAGCGAGGTCCCTGGACCGGCATCGCTATCGGAGGCCTCTCGGTGGGTGAGCCGAAGCCCGTGATGCATCGCATCCTCGAGCACCTGGAGCCGGGCCTGCCCAGGGAGATCCCCCGTTATCTTATGGGCGTGGGGTTTCCCGCCGATTTGCTCGAGGGAATCGCGCGCGGGGTGGATCTGTTCGACTGCGTCGCCGCCACGCGGAACGGCCGCCACGGCACCGCGTGGCTACCGACCGGGCGGGTGAACGTGCGGGGCGCATCGCTCAAGGGGTCAACCGAGCCGCTCGACCCCACCTGCGACTGCGAGACCTGCACCACCTACCCCCGAGGATACCTGCGGCACCTCTTTGTGGTGGAAGACATGCTGGGCCTGCGGCTGATCTCGATTCACAACATCAGATTCCTGGTCCGGTTGGGGGAGCTGGCCCGCACCCACATCCTGAATGGTACGTTCGACGGCTGGAGCCGTGAATGGCTCGGCCGCCACTATGCTCGAGGAGACTGAGGCACCGTGAATCCGTCATTTCTGGCAATTCTGATCCAGGGACAGAGCAGTAGTACCGGAGGGCTTTCTGTCCTGGTCCTCCAGATGGCCGCCATCGGTCTGGTCTTCTATTTCCTCATTCTGCGCCCGTCGGGACAGGCCAGAAAGCGGCACGCGGAGCTGCTGTCCAGGCTCAAGAAGGGAGATGAGGTGATGACCGGTGGAGGGATCATCGGCCGGGTGAAGGACATCAAGGAAGTCGAGAACGACGGCACCAAGGAGGTGCGAGTCACTGTGGAGAGCGGCACCGCCACCGTGGTAGTCGAGCGCTCGCGGATCATCCGGGTGGGGAACCCGGCCGCGTCGGGAACGACGCCGACATGAGTCTGCGCTCGCTCCATCTGCTCGGCTCGCCAATACTCCGGCAGCACAGCGCCGAGGTGAAAACCGTTGATGACGAGATCCGCCGCCTGGTGGCCGACCTGCTCGAGACGATGGACGCCGCCAAGGGAGTCGGGCTTGCCGCCAACCAGGTCGGCGTCGCGCGCCGCGTGGCAGTGGTGGACGCGGATGGGGACCGGTTCGTCATGATCGACCCGACCATTCTCGAGACCGAAGGCCGCTCCACTGCCGAGGAGGGGTGCCTCTCGATTCCAGAGATCTACGGAGATGTGACCCGTCCGGAGCGGGTAGTCATCGAGGCGCTGGATCTGGATGGAACCCGCTATAGGAAAGAGGCGACTGGGCTCAAGGCCCGAGCCATCCAGCATGAGATAGACCATCTCGACGGCATCCTTTTCCTGGACCACCTGAGCCTGCTCAAGCGGGGTATGCTGCTCTCCCGCTGGCGCCGCGAACACAAGGATGACAGCGGCTACACCAAGGAGGTCCAGGCGGCGTCTGCCGGGTCCGAGTAATGAGGATCGTCTTCTTCGGAACACCGGTCTTTGCCGTGGCATCACTGCAGTCGCTGCTGCACGACCGCTTCACCGTGGCCGGTGTGGTTACCCAACCGGATAAGCCGCAGGGCCGGTCTCGCTCCGAGCTGATCCCTCCTCCCGTCAAACTCGCGGCCCTGGCCGCGGGAATCCCCGTTCTCCAGCCGGTCCGCCCGGTGGGCGACGTCTTCGCCGCCAGCCTTCGGCGCCTCGAGCCGGACCTCGGCGTGGTGGTGGCCTACGGACACATTCTCCGCCCCGACGTCCTGTCTGTTCCGCCCCGCGGCATGATCAACGTCCATGCCTCTCTCCTCCCCCGCCACCGCGGCGCGGCCCCCGTCCAGCATGCCATCCTGGCCGGCGACGGGGAGACCGGCATCAGCATCATGCAGATGGAGGAGGGCCTCGACAGTGGTCCGGTGCTGCATCAGGTGGTGACACCGATCGGTCCTGATGAGACGGCCGGGCAGCTGGCCGGCCGGCTGGCCGAGATCGGCGCAGCCGCGCTGGTCGAGGCGATTTCCCTTCGCTCCGGCGGGGTCGCTCGCCCCACCCCGCAGGACCACACCCTGGCCACCTTTGCTCCCAAGCTCGACCGGGAGCAGGCTCACCTCCTATGGCAAAGGGATTCGACAGCGTTGGTGCGGCAGATCCGCGCGTTCGACCCGTCCCCGGGTGCCTGGACCGAGCTGGATGGGAATACGTTGAAGCTCTTCGGTGCCCAGGTGGCGCCGGGGTCAGGAGAACCGGGAATCGTTCTCGATACCAGCGGGCGTCTGGTAATCGCGGCAGGCAGTGGTGCCGTCGCAGTGTCCGAGGTGCAACCGGCCGGCAAGACCCGGATACCGGTCGAGGCCTGGTTACGAGGTCGAGGGGTTGCGGCGGGCCAGCGGCTTATATGAGACCGCTGCCACGGGTGCACGCCTTCACCGATCGCGCGATCATGTCGGCGCCCGACTTCGGCATCCGCGCCGCCGCGATCGCGGCCGCAGGGGTCGCGGTCGCCTTGTACGCCCGCGACCGTGCCGACTCCGGGTCCCGCCTTTCAGCCGCCGCACTGAGGATGGTCGCGCTCGCTCGGCCGCCTGAAGCGGCGGTGTTCGTCGCCGGCCGGCCGGATATCGCCGCGGCCAGCGGAGCGCATGGGGTGCAGTTGGGAGCCGGCGATCTCTCACCTGCCGAGGCCAGGAGAGTCCTGCCCCATGGCTGGATCGGACGTTCGGTTCACAGCCTCGATGAGGCGAGGGCAGCGGTGCAGGACGGCGCCGATTTCCTGGTGTTAGGCAGCATCTTCCAGACGCCCACGCATCCCGGACGGGACCCCGTAGGCACCACGTTGCTGGGCCAGGTGGCGACGCTTGGCCGGCCCGTGATTGGGATTGGCGGGATCACGCCGGAGCGTGTCCCGGAGCTGAAGGCAGCCGGGGCCTACGGGGTGGCGGCCATCCGGGCACTCTGGCAGGCGGATGATCCCGCCGCGGCGACACTCGCCATGCTGGCCCCTTGGGTGGAGGACAGGTGAGCGAGATCGAGATCATGGTAAATGGCGAGCCACGGCTGGTTCCGGAACCGGCCACGGCGGCCGACCTGCTGCATCACCTCGGGCTCGATCCCCGTACCGTGGTGGTGGAGCTGAATCGCAAGATTGTGCGTCGTCCCCAGTTGGGTGACACCCCCCTGGCCGAGGGTGACGCAGTGGAGCTGGTGCACTTTGTCGGGGGAGGATGAGAATACCGCCTACCGCTTATCTTTCCAGCATGACCACCGTCCACGCAGAGCCCGCTACCGACGCCCCGCTTACCATCGGCGGCCGAGCCTTCCGCTCCCGCCTTATGGTAGGCACAGGCAAGTACCGCGACAACGGCGACATGGTGCGCGCTATAGAGGCCTCCGGGGCCGAGATCGTCACCGTGGCAGTGCGGCGGGTAGATCTCGATCGAACCAAGGACCAGGGGATTCTCTACCACCTGAGCCCGGACCAGTACTTCCTCCTGGCGAATACGGCGGGGTGTTACACCGCTGAGGAAGCGGTACGCTACGCGAGGCTCGCCCGCGAGGCCGGCTTCAACGAGTTCGTCAAGCTCGAGGTCATCGGAGACCGGGAGACCCTGCTCCCGGACACCGAGGGTCTCCTGACCGCGGCCCGCGAGCTCGCGGGCGAGGGCTTCAAGGTGCTGGCCTACACCAACGACGATCTGATTACTGCACTGAGGCTGGAAGACGCGGGGTGTGCGGCGGTGATGCCGTTGGCCTCCCCCATCGGCAGCGGCCTGGGATTGCTCAACCCCTACGGGATTCGCACCATCAAGCGGCGCCTCTCGGTGCCCGTGATCGTCGACGCCGGAGTCGGCACCGCGTCGGATGCGTGTCTCACCATGGAGCAGGGCGTGGACGGGATTCTCATGAATACCGCGCTGGCCGAGGCTCGGAATCCGGTCGCCATGGCCACGGCCATGCGCCTCGCGGTGGAAGCTGGGCGGCAGGCGTTCCTCGCGGGCCGGATGCCCCGGCGTGAAGTAGCGATGCCGTCCACGCCCAGCGCTGGAATGCTGGAGTAGAATCTCATTCATTACGAGCGTGGCACGAAGCTTACGCCCAAGTGCGCGGGCCTGGACTCCAGAAAAGCGGCTCTGGGCATATTGGAGCAGGTGCGGAGCGGAAAGGCATTCGATATTGCTCTGGACCGCTCAGTCGGGAGTCTGCCGGAGCCCGACCGGCGTCTTGCCCATGAGCTTGCTGCCGGAGTCCTGCGGCAACGCAGTGTTCTGGATTCCCACCTCGCGCCGCTGGTGCGTCACGGCTGGTCGAGCGTCGCTCCGGACCTCCAGGACATTCTGAGACTGGGCGCCTACCAGCTCACCGCCCTCGACCGGGTGCCGAGCCACGCGGCGGTCGATACCAGCGTCGAGCTGGCCAAGGAAACCGGCGGAGCCAAGCCTGCCGCGTTCGTGAACGCCGTGTTGCGGCGCCTGGCCAGCACCGAGTCGTCCCCTCGCCCGCCCGCGGGGGACGCCGCCGACCGATTGGCCGCCGAGCACTCCCACCCGGTTTGGCTGGTGCGTCGCTGGGTGGATCTCTTCGGGATCGATCCGACCGAGCGCCTGCTCGGCTGGAACAACACCCCTCCCCGGCTGGTCCTGCACCCGGCCCGGCGCGATTCCAGGTTCCTGGCGGAGCGGTGGCGGGCGGTGGGGATCGAGGTCGAGGTCGCTCCTTATGGGGCTGGATTGGTCACGACCCTGACGCGCCCGTCCGACCTCCCCGGGTTTGCGGAGGGGGACTTCATCGTGCAGGATCCCGCGCAGGCGCTCCTCGGACGCTTCGCTGACCTGCCGCCGGGAGCGCTGGTCTACGACGCCTGCGCAGCACCCGGCGGCAAGAGCATCGCGCTCGGGCGCCAGGCCAGGACACTCGTGGCGGGAGAGGTGAGCCGTACCCGCGCCCGGCGGCTGGCCGAAAACGTGCGCCGGGCCGGAAGCGGACGGGAGCAGGTCATCGTCGCCGACGCCAGGCGGCCTCCGCTCCGGCAGGCGGAGGTGGTCCTGCTCGATGCACCGTGCCTCGGCACCGGCACTTTCGCTCGCCATCCCGACGCCCGCTGGCGGGTGACACCGGAGGCACTGGGATCGCTGGCCCGGCTCCAGGCCGAGCTGCTGGACCGAACCGCGGCACTCGTGCCTCCGGAGGGTCTGCTAGTTTACTCGACTTGCTCGCTGGAGCCGGAGGAGAATCGTGCTCAGGTTCAACGTTTCCTGGCCGGCCACCCCCAATTTGACCGGGAGCCTACCAGGGCCGTTCCCCCTGAACTGCTCTCACCCGAGGGAGACTTGATGGTCTTGCCTCATCAACACGGCATGGACGGAGCGTTTGGAGCACGGCTCCGCCGGAGCCCATGAGAACTCGACGCCACTTCACGTCGGGCGTCTCGCTCCTGCAGTCAGGGCCCTGGCGAGGGTTCCTGCGCGACATGGGGCTCATCGTCCTGACCTTCGTCGTCGGCTATGGTATCTCGGTGCTATGGCTCTCACCCGGGTCGGTCTTCACCAAGGACCATTCGCTCCCTCGCGTTCTCGGACTGACGGAAACCCAGGCACGGAGCAAGTTGAACGAGATCGGATTCCGGCCGCGGATGGACGGGGAACGGCAGAGCGACGCGTTTGCCCGGGGGACCGTGATCTGGCAGGACCCTGCGCCGGGAACGGTGCTGCCGCCCAACAGCGTGGTTCAGCTCGTCGCCAGCGCGGGGCCCTCGCTCGTTGCGGTGCCTGACGTGATCGGGATCAATCTGCCGCTCGCGACCACGATCTTTACCGCGGCCGGCGTGCGAGTAGGGACCGTTGACACGGTCCCGGGACGTCAGGATCGAGGTGTAGTGCTGGCAACCCGGCCGGCAGCCGGCGTGGGCCGTCCTCGCGGCGCTCCTGTCGCGCTTGTCATCAGCCGCGGACCGGAGCCGGCGCCATGACCGTTCGTATCGCCCCCAGCATCCTGAGCGCTGACCTGGGGAGGCTGCCGGAACAGATCGCGCGGGCGGAAGAAGGCGGCGCCGACTGGTTGCACGTCGACGTCATGGATGGGCACTTCGTGCCTAACCTGACGTTTGGTGCCCCGCTGGTCCGCGCGCTGACACGGTTGACAACCATGCCAATTGACGTCCACCTGATGGTGGAGCATCCCGAGCGCTACCTCGGCGAGTTCGCCGATGCAGGCGCCAGTGTGTTCACCTTCCACCCCGAGGCCACGGTGCACGTGCAGCGACACCTGGCCACGGCACGGCAGTTGGGCATGGTGGCCGGTCTGGCGTTGAATCCGTCCACCCCGGTGGCCCTGCTGGAAGAAGTGATCGGCGATGTGGAGCTGGTTTTAGTGATGTCGGTAAATCCCGGCTACGGCGGGCAGTCCTACATCCCCCAGTCCAGCGACAAGATCCGCCGGACCCGGGCGCTGCTCGACCGGCACAATTCCAAGGCCGCGCTGGAGGTGGACGGCGGGATCACCACGACCACGATCGCCGAGGCGTGGGGTGCGGGCGCAGATACGTTCGTGGCCGGGACCGCGGTCTTCGGAGCGGCTGATCCCGCGCAGGGCGTACGCGAGCTCAAGCGGCAATGCGCCGTGAAAGTGTGAGTGGGTGATGTCGAAGCAGTGGATCGTGGTAGGCGCAGTGGTCGCGGGGCTGGTAGCCGGTGCAACCGCTTTGACCCGGTTTGGACCCGACATCAAGCTGGTCGAAGTCGGTGCCCGGGCACCGGATTTCCGCGCCATCGACCTGGCCACCGGTGACTCGGTCTCGTTCCGGGAGCACTACGAGGGCGCCGTGACCCTGGTCAATATCTGGGCCACGTGGTGTCTCCCCTGCCGGGTCGAGATGCCCGGAATGGACAGCGTTTACCATTCCCTGGCGCCCCGCGGATTCAAGATTGCCGCAGTGAGCATCGATGAGGGGAGTCCGGAGGACGTGCGCGGCTTTGCCAGCGACCTGGGCCTCAGCTTCGATCTCCTCCAGGATCGTAGCGGCGGAGTGCAGCAGATCTATCAGACCACCGGCGTACCCGAGAGCTTCCTGATCAATAAACAGGGCATCATTGTGAAGCGCCTTATCGGCGAGCACGCCTGGAACTCCCCAGGGAACCGCAGGTTGATCGAGAAATTGCTGGACGAGTCCGGTGGCTGAGTGGATCCTCGGGATTGAGACCTCCTGCGACGAGACGTCCGCCGCGGTGGTTCAAGCGCACAACGGCCGGTCCACACTGGCCTCGCTGACCATCCTCTCGCAGGATGTCCATCGGATCTTCGGCGGGGTGGTTCCAGAGCTGGCCAGCCGCGCGCACGTTCACGCCATAGGATCCGTGGTCGAGCGTGCCCTGGCGGACGCCGGAATCGGGTTGCCGCAGGTGGATGGAGTGGCGGTGACGGCCGGGCCAGGGCTGGTCGGCGCGCTCCTGGTCGGGGTGATGTATGGGAAGACCCTGGCGTTCAGCGCCGACCGTCCGCTCATCGGGGTCAACCATCTCGAGGGTCACCTCTTCGCCCCGACCCTCGAGGATCCGGCCGTCGAGCCGCCCTTTATCGGGCTGTTGGTGAGCGGCGGGCACACCATGCTGCTCGATGTCCCGGCCTGGGGCGAATACCACCTGCTGGGTCAAACGCTGGACGACGCCGCCGGCGAAGCTTTCGATAAGGTGGCAAACCTCCTCGGGCTCGGCTACCCGGGCGGCGCACCGCTGGAACGTCTGGCCCGGGAGGGGCGACCCGATCGCTTTCGGCTCCCGCGGCCCATGCTCCAGGAGCTGGAGCGGGACGGGGCCAACCGGTACGCGTTCTCCTTCAGCGGCCTCAAGACCGCCGTGCTGCGGGCGATTCGTCCGGGCCAGAACCTCGCGGACCCCGACCAGGCAGGGCCCGACCGGGCCGATCTGGCTCGAGCCTTTCAGGACGCGGCCATCGACGTGCTGGTGGGCAAGACGGCGCACGCGGTCCGGTCAACCGGCTACACCCTGGCTGTGGTGGGTGGGGGGGTGGCCTGTAACCGGGCGCTCGTGACCGCGCTGAAAGACCGGCTGGCAGGACAGGCCCGGATAAGCGTAGCTTCCCCCCGGCTCAACACCGATAACGCGGCCATGATCGCGGCAGCGGGAGCGTGGCGCCTTGCCCGCGGCGAACGGAGCGGCTGGGACCTCGAACCGCGCGATGACCTGCCGCTCCCCGGCCTGGTGTCCGCCTTTCTCCCAATGGGATCCAAGTCATGACGGTTCATCCGTTCATTATTCACCTCGGACCACTCGAGGTCACGGGCTACGGCATCATGCTGATGGTTGCCTTCCTCACCGGCGGCTGGTTGATCGCTCGCGAGCTCAGGGAGGCAGGCCTGAAGGACGACTACGCCGCGGATATGGTTGCCGCTGCGGTCATCGGCGGCATCATCGGAGCCAAGCTGTGGTATGTCGCGCTGACCGGGGATCCCGGCTCGCTGTTCTCCAGAGGCGGCCTGGTCTGGTACGGTGGCTTCATCGGGGGGGCGCTGGCGGTGATCCTCAACAGCTGGCGCCTCGGCGTGCCCCTCAGGTGGACGATGCAGCTGGGCGCCCCCGCGCTGGCGGCGGCATATGCCTTGGGTCGGGTGGGCTGTTTCCTGGTCAACGATGACTATGGCCGCCCGACCGATCTTCCCTGGGGGGTCAAGTTTCCCGAGGGTCTGCCTCCTTCCACCGCAGGCAACCTCAAGAACCTGTTTGGAGTTCCGGTCCCCGAAGGCGTGGACCCCGCCACGGTGCTCTCGGTGCATCCAACTCAGCTCTATGAGGTTGCGGCGATGTTGGTCGCCTTCGCCGTACTCTGGTCCCTCAGGAAGAATGGCCGGCCGGTCGGCTGGCTGTTTGGTCTCTACCTGATCTTTGCCGGGATCGAGCGCTTTCTGGTCGAGATCCTCCGCGCCAAGGACGATCGCTTCCTCGGGCCTTTTACCCTGGCCCAGCTAACTAGCGTGATCATCGTACTCATTGGAATTGCCCTGATCTACGCCTGGAGGCGAGGCCCGAGCCCGGCGCCCGGGACCTACTTATCGACCGGGAAGAAACAGCCAGTGACCAGGGTTTCGACAGCTTCGTAAGTCTCCTGTTATGAATGAGTTACAGCGGAGGGGCCTGGGACTGTACAATTTTTGCACCTCGAAGGCACTTGAACCCTGAGCAGCTTGCTCTTGTGGATCAACGACTTACAGCATTCGTCATCTGTGGCACCCGACTTGCCTAAGTAGTGAGGCAAGAAGTCAGGTGCTTCACACGAAAAGTGGTAGGTCGAAGAAGGGTGGAGCGGACACTTCGGTCCGTCTCCGTAAACTCAGGGGGCGATCTACCACCTCTATTGCGAACGGCCCGTCAATCGACGGGCCGTTTGCCTATGCTCCCAGGCCGCGATCAGCCAGAACGATCCCGTCTTCATCGGCATAGAGGAAGTGCCCGGGCGAGAACGTGAGGCCGGCAAAGCTCACGGCTCCACCTCGCTGCCCGGAGCCGCTTTTCCCGCCTCGCCTGGGCGAGCTATTGATGGCGCGGATCCCGAGCGGGATCTCACGGATTTCGGCCGAGTCCCGCACGCAGCCGTTGATCACCAGCCCGGCCCACCCGTTGGCATGCGCCAGCGCCGCCAGGCGTCCTCCCACCAGCGCGCAGCGAAGTGAGCCGCCTCCATCCACCACAAGCACGCGCCCCCGGCCGGCATTCTCGAGGATCTCAGCAACCAGCGCGTTGTCCTCTAGGGTTTGCACTGTTTCTATCGGCCCGGCAAACCGGATCAGGCCGCCGTAATCCCGGAAAATGGGCGCGGCCACCCGCGCAACCGGCCCGAACGCATCGCACAGGTCGGCCGTGGTGAAGGTCAAGTCAGGGCCACCTGTCTGCGGGGCTGGATCAGGAACGTCCACGCCAGAGCAACCAGCAGCAGGATGAGAAGCACCCCCTGGGCGAATAAGGACTCTAGCGGTGGGGTAGATCCCCAGCGCTGGCATCCGGGGAGCCGACTCCACGATAGTAGTCGGCAACACCCCCCCACTCTGAAGCTCGGCCACCCCTTTGCCGGCGAACACGAAAGCCATGTAGTACAGAAAGGCACTGGTCACCCCGAAGAACGGCTTGAGTGGAAGCCTCACCCCGAACCGGCTGATGGCCACGTAGACGGCCACCAGAATCGCCGCACCCAGCAGAATGCCGGCTACGATGGGCATGCTGCTGCTGCCGGGGCCACTCGTCAGAAACAGCGCCTTATAAAAGAGGACGGTCTCGAACCCTTCGCGGTAAACTGCCAGGAATGCCGCGGAGGCCAAGGCCAGCGACGACCCGCTGGTGAGCGCATCGTTTACCTTGCTCTTCACGAAGTGGTTCCACTTGACCACTTCCATCTTCGACAGCAGCCAATAACTCACGTAGAAGAGAACCACCGTGGCCACGACCATCGTCAGGCCTTCCAGCACCTCCTGCCTGGCTGGCGAGAGATGGAACACGGTCTCGATCGCGAATGCGGTAATCAGACTGGCCCCGATGGCGGTAGCCACGCCCAGATTGATGTCCCGTTTCCGGTGCGAGGCGCCCATCTTGACCAGAAACGTCATGAGTGCGCCCACGATCAGGATCGCTTCCAGCCCCTCCCGGAGCATGATCACGAACGACTGAAAGAAAAGATTGGCGGGCGACAGGCGGTCGCCGAGCGATCTCTCGGCCTGCTCGAGTCCGAGCGCCAGCTGATGCCGTATGGCGTCGAGCTGCGGGGCGGCGCCGCCTCCAGCCACATACCCGCGCAGCTCGGCAAAGTGCCCCTCCAGTTCCGCGGCCAACTGGGGGTTCTTGGCGCGCACCCCCCGCTCTACCTGCTCGAACGTCATATAGGCGTCGAACGCGCTGGTATTGGCGGATGAATCGCCCTTACGCGCGAGGACGAAAGTCGACTCCAATTGCCTTCGGACCTGCTCAAAGACCTGCGCGGTGGCATTCGTCGTAGCATCCGGCTGGGCACGTCGGATCGCTGCCACCTGGGCCAGGGCAGCCGCCGAAGTGTCGCGGGTCGGGAGCGCGGCTAGCAGCTCGGCGTCCGACATGCGGCCGGTAACCGGAAACGATTGGAGCGCGGCCGGAGCGACACCTGACGGACTGGGAAGGCGAAGGAGAGTGGCGTACAAAGCCGCGGCCCACCGGTCCTGAGCCGGCAGCTGGGACTCGAAGGAGGGCATTGCCGTGCCCACTACACCGATAGTAATCCGGCGGTAATAGTCCAGCGGCGACTGGTTCACCAGATCGGCGCCGGCGGCAAGATTGGTTGGCTTTGGATCCAGACCGGACGCGGCCGGTCCGTCTCCTCGGCCCAATGCGCCGTGACAGCCGGCGCAGTTCGCGTGGTAGACCTCGGCCCCGCGCGCGAGGGAAGGCGTCTGAGCCGGCAGCTCGTCCAGGCTGACACCTGCCCGGCTGGCGAGGGTGGTGATCAGCCGGTGAACCCGCGAGTCGATCGAATCGGGCGGCGCAAGGCGGGTCACCAGTCCGATAACCGAATCGATCTCGGCCAAGCTACCCTGACCGAGCTCCGCAGGGAGGGCGTCGGCGGACCGACGGGACTCCCGGAGAAACAGCCGCGCTTCGTCGATCTCCGCCTGCGATACCACGCGGCCGTTCACAAGCCCAATGCGGTACTCCTGGGCCGCCAACTGGGCCGTAGCCGCAAGCCGGCGCACCAGTGGCGCAGGATCGTTCGGGGGAGTCGTCTGTTGGGGGGCGTTGAGGAGACCGGCCCCAATCAGAAGGGCGACTCCGCCGATGAGAACCATTTTCACCCAGTTTTGGATTCGACCAGCCGCAAAGTAGAGTGTTCTGGTCGGAATTGAAAGAGGGTGGTTTCTAAGGTGCTTCTACGATTGCGATAGCGCCCGCCGAGGTGGCTGAGTGGGTGAGCGATACCTGAATCCGCAGCCCGCCGCTTTCGTCGGAGAGCCGCGCGGCCAGCCCATGCAGCGCTATAGCGGGCTTGCCCTCCAGGTCGCGGGAGACCTCGATCTCGCGCCAGCCAATTGCCCGAGCCCCGCGCAGCGACTGCATCGCTTTATAAACCGCCTCTTTCGCCGCGATGCGAGCCGCGGCGTGTCCGGTGGCATCCGGGCGAGTGGCCAGATACTGTCGCTCCCCGTCCGAGAAAAAGCGGGTCATCGCGTGTTCCCCCTTCCGGGTCAGCAGCGATCTCACCCGCTCCAGGTCGATCAGGTCTATGCCCACGCCGATCACGGTCACAGACGAGACCACCACAGGTCCGCCAGCGGCCGGAGCCAGGGCGGCACCGGCAAGTACCCGCCCAGCACCAATCCGAGATAAGTGCCCAGCGCCAGCACTGACCCGCTGATCAACCAGAGCAGCCTGGTAGGCCGGCGCCACGTCCTTGCCCGGTCGATCTCGACTTTCCATCGGTCCTGCTCGGCGCGCGCTCCGGCGGCCAGGGCCAGCCACGCCGCCTCGAGGCGCCGCGCTGCGGCCGCCAGGGCGCGCTGCCACTCTTCCTGGCCGGCCCACCCGCGGGTGCCGGCGGCGGACGCACCGGGTACCGTCTGCTCCAGGGCATCGAGCGCACTCACGAACCCCGCTCCACCACTGCCCAGGCGCGAAGTGATGGCACGGACATCCTCGGTCTTTATCCTGAGGGCTTCGAGCTGCCGGGCGGGCAGTCTCGATTCAGTGGCGGCCTCAATCAGCTTTGCGTTTGCGGCCTCGGCAAGGCGCTCGGCGGCGGCGGCGACAGCGCGCTCCCAGAGATCGAGCCAGGCCACGCGTGAGAGCGAAGCTATGGCGCCCTGTCGGTCCCCCGACGCCGCGAATGAGCGCGCAGCACCGGCCAGCTCGAAGATCCCGGTGACCAGGTCGAGACGGATGTCATCGAGAACCAGATCGAGGGAGCCACGGTCACTGCGGGTCAGCGGCAGGTCAACCAACCGACCGAGCGCAGGGCCCAGCTCCGGGACCACCCAGACCTCAGCCGATGTGGGAGGCAAGAATGGCCTCGAGGACCCGATCGGTGTCACTGAGATCCTCGAAGGCTGCGTGAGGTCCGCAGGCCATAAGGTCGGCCACTGAGTAGGCGCCGGTCGCCACCGCGAACGCGCGGGCATCGATGTCCGCCCCGCAAGCGATATCGGCCGGCGTGTCGCCGATGATGACCACCTCCGCTCCGGCTGGAACGCGGCCGAAGTAGGGCTCGGCCCGGCGCGCGGCGATGGCCGGCAGGTCGGGCCGGTGGGCCGAATCTGAACCGTAGGCGCCGACGCGAAAGCGGGCCGGGTCGAGGCCGCCCGCCCGCAGCTTCAGCGCCGCTCCCTGGACCATGTTCCCGGTCAACAGACCGAGGACTACTCCTGCTTCCCGCTCCAGTCGATCGAGGAGCGGGAAAACGCCGGGCATGACGGTGGTTCTGCTGGTGGGCTGCCGGAGCTCGTGCTGCAGGAGATCGACGTAACGGGAGCAGAGCGCCTGAACCCGCTCGGATCCATGCGGGCCCGGGTGGCCGGCTGCCTCGAGCAGCTCCGTCACGATCTGGGGATCGGTCTTGCCGTCGAAACGCACTTCCCGCATGACCGCGACGTCGCCCACTTCCTCGGTGATTGCCGCCATGATGGCTCGGCGGCCGGCGCCGGCGGTCAACAGGATGGTTCCATCGATGTCGAAGAGGACGAGTCGGCCCCTGGCTGCCATCACCTCTGCTCCAGCCGGCGCACCGCGACCAGACGCGGCCTGAGACTGGCGGCGCGGGTACCGGGGAGCCATGGCTCCGCCAGCGTTCCGCCGCATGCCAGCGTCGAATGGATCAGGGTATCGGCATCACCGGCAAAGGCGACGTGAGTGATTCCGCTGCCAGTCTCTCCGCAGAAAAACAGCAGGTCGCCCGGCTGGACCGACTCGGGCGAGACGGCGACCCCGTGGATCACCTGCTGAGCCGAATCCCGGGGGAGGACCACTCCCCGGGCGGCGAAGGTCGTCTGGACCAGTCCGGAGCAGTCAACACCCCAGGGTGTCACGCCGCCCCATTGGTATGGACTGCCGATGAAATGCTCGAACGCCCAGCGCTCGGGTGCCTTGGCCGCCGCCATAGCCATGACGTCCCTCATCTCCCGGACACTGCCTTCGGTGACCCGCCCCCGTCTGCCGTCAGGCAGCACCACGACGTCCTGCTCCACCACCACGCGAGCCCGTAACGGGAGCCGCAGGTGCGATCCACTGATGCGCACCGTGGCGTCTTCGCTCCAGGCGGAGGCACGGGAGCGCCAGTCCTCCGCCTGCTGATCCTCGACCTCGCTCAAGTAGCCGGTGTTGACCCAGCCGTTGTAGCCGTCGAAATGGGTGCAGACGCGGCGCCAGTCACCCGTGCTTTCCAGAATGCCGGCCGTCTCACCGAGCACCAGCTGGGTGACCTGTTCGGCGCGCACCCGAGGCTCGGCTAGAACCGGTGCGATGGCGGATCGGGCTATGGCAGCGGGCATGACGGATCCAGGCCTAAGCACCCTTCTCAGACACGGCGTTGGCCGCGCACTGGCGACAAAGCGTAACCCCGCGGAAGGTGCAGATCAGGCAGAGGAAGGTGCCGCAGTTGGAGCAGGGATATCCCTCTGATGCGCGCTCCTCCTTGCCGCAGGCGCGGCAGTCCATGGCGTCGTGCTCTTGAGGCTTCATGCGACAATACTGTAACGCTTGATCTTGTTGATCAGCGTAGCCCTGGAGATCCCGAGCTCGATAGCGGCGCGGGTACGATTGCCGGTGTGGTGCTTCAAGGTCCGCTCGATATGCTGGCGCTCCAGATCCTCCAGACTCAGCGGGGTGTGCCGTCGATCGCCCACTCCGGCCCGCGCGCGGAACTCGCCCGGCAGGTGCTCGACGCTCACGGCCGGCTGGCCCCGCCCCAGGATCAGGGCCCGTTCCAGCACATTGCGCATCTCCCGCACGTTGCCGGGCCAGGGATAGGAGAGCAGTCGCTCGAGCACTTCGCCCGAGAGCGCGGACGGCCCATCGGGCAGCTCGGAGCGGAGGTCGCCCATCAGGCGCGTGATCAGCGCCAGCCGGTCCTCTCTCGATCGGTCGCGCAAGGCCGGCAGGGTGAGCGGCATGACGCTCAGGCGATAGTACAGGTCCTCCCGAAATCGCCCGCTCTCGACTTCGGCCTGCAGGTTCTTGTTCGTGGCGGCGACGAGGCGCACGTCCACCGTGATCTCGCGGGTGCCGCCGAGACGGCGAAAGGTCTTGGTCTCCAGCACCTTCAAAAGCTTGGGCTGAAGCTCCGGCGCGAGGTCGCCGATCTCGTCCAGAAAGATGGTCCCATGGTCCGCAATCTCGAACAAGCCCTGCTTCCGGTCCTTGGCGTCGGTGAACGCGCCTTTCTCATGCCCGAAGAGCTCGGAGTCGAGGAAGGTGGCGTTGAGGCCGCCGCAGTTCACTTCCACGAACGGCGCCTTGGTACGGGGGCTCAGATCGTGAATCATGCGGGCGACCCATCCCTTCCCAGTGCCGCTCTCACCGTTCAGCAGTACCGTGGTGCGCTCGCTTTGAGCCAGCAGCCCAACCTGGTGCGCGAAATCCTGCATCCCCGATGAAGTGCCCAGCGAGTCCAGCCCGTGACCCGGGGCGCTCTGGATTAAGAGGGCCTCGTTGATCCGCCGAAGCTTCGCCTTGTCCGCAACCCTGGCCGTGGCGGCGGCCAGGTGCTCCATATCTACCGGCTTGGTCAGGAAATTCTCGGCACCCAACTGCATGGCCCGTACCGCGGTGGCCACATCGGCCTGCCCGGTCAGGAGGACCACCGACGCGTCGCGCTGGCGCAGGTGTTCGAGGACCTCCATGCCGTCCATGCCCGGCAGCGCCAGATCCAGGATGACGACCTCGGGGCGGATGCGATCGAATGTGGCCAGGCCGGCCTCGCCGCTGAGCTCGCGGGTGACCTCATAGCCGAACCGTTCGAAGTAGTTGCCTATGCTGCGCAAAACGTCGACATCGTCATCGATGAGCAGGACGGAGGCAGCCATTGAGATACCTTGGATCGATAGTAACGAGGCGTCGTCCCCCGGCTTGCGGCGCTACTTCAGCGTGACAGGAGACCCACCAGAAATTAGTCACTCAGCGCTATTGCACCATGGCTCATCTGCCGGCCGGCACCATCACCTGGATGGCCCCGGGAATGACTCTCGCGGTAAAGGGGGTTTGCCCGCCGGGCTCGCCATCAAGCTGAACCGGCTGGACCGGATCGGTCTCTACCCGGACCTCCCGGCCACGGGCATGACCTACGTAACCCGCATCGCCGAGCCCCCCGGGTGTGATCCGCAGCAGCTCCCAGACGGCCAGAACGCTCTGGGAGAAACTGTTTGCGCGGACCACTACCACGTCGAGCAGGCCATCGTCAGGGGTAATGCCGGGGCCGAGCCTGATGAATGGGGGAATGACTTCGCCACAGTTGGCCACCAGAACCATGGCGGCGTCGGCCTCGTATTCAACGCCGTCTATCGTGATCGCGTGCCGCGTGCTTCGGATATCCTGGATGAGCCGCAGCGTGGTGGCGACGTACGCCGCCATCCCCCATCGTCGCTTGTGCTCCGCAAGCGTGCCTGCCATGACCCGCGCGTCGTATCCGGCTCCGCAGGCGACCGCAAAATACTGAGCCCCGCCGGGCCGCTCCATCCTTCCCAGGTCGAAGGGCTTCGGTCGCGCGGTCACCAGCGCCCGAGCCGCGCGGGCCGGCGAGGCGGGAATCCGCAGGTTCCCGGCCAGCAGATTGCCGGTTCCGCCGGGAATGACTCCGAGCGCGACATCGGTACCCACCAGGGCGGCGGCCGCCTGCATCGTGGTCCCGTCTCCACCGAAAACCGCGACCACGTCCACCCCCTCCGCCACGCCGTATTCCGCCAGCACCCGGGCATCGCCCGGCCCGCCGGTGGCGAGGACCTCGGCGCTCCAGCCAGCGGCGCTCAGGGTGCTCATAATGGCCTTAACCGCCAGCTGGTCGGTTCGCGCCGCAGCTGGGTTGGTAATGACCAACGCCCGCGTCACCCCTAGAACTCCCGTTCCCAGCGGATGTCGGAGCCGATCTGATAGGGGTTAGTACTGGTATAGAGGCCGAAGTCCTGCCGGCAGGACTGGATCGTAGGCTCTACGCTGGCTTGAAGTCTCCACTCGCGGCTGAACCTGAACTCGAGGCTGGCGCCGAGGTTACTGTAGCTGAACGAGCTCAGATTCTCGGGACAGAAGCCGGCGTTGAAGGTGAGAAAGGTCTTGCTCCCGAGCTGCCAGCCGGCAGCGAGCTGCGTAAGCGTGCTCACGCCGCCCCTGCTCGACACCCCGGGACGGATCTCGATGAGGTCGAGCGGGATGCCGATGTCCTGAATCAGCGCCCGCTCGAGCTCGCTCGAAAGAGCGCTGGAGAAATAGGACAGTCCCGTTCCGAGCCCCAACTGTGTCGCCTCGTTGGCGGGGTAGCCGGTAACGAGGTAGGACACCAGATCGGTCTCGGAGATCGGAGGATTGAAGGTGCTCTCGAGACTGATCTTTGGAGCGTACAGGGTCCCGGTAATGACCGCGATCACCGGAATTTCCTCGCCCCGGACCGCCCGGACGACGTGCGTGGCCCGGATGTCGAGCGCCGCATTCAAGTCCCCGAAGTAACGCACCGTCCCCCGCTCTACCGTAAAGTCCCGGGTCACCGGTCCGATCTTCAGGGTGTAGCTGCCGCGAACCGCTTCCAGCGTGCCGGAAGGCGTGTACGCCCGCCGAGTCTTGCTGAGCTGTACCTGCCCGCTTAACTGAATGTTTGCCTCGGCGGAGCGGAGCCAGACGTCGGATCCCATCTCTACGCCCAGGTTCGTAATGGTCAGCGAATCAAGGAACCGGTTTTGGAAATTGCCTCCCAGATTCTCCCGCCGCAGCAGGGTGGTATCCACCAGGTCGGCAATAGTGGGGTCCTCCAGATCGATGATCCGCTTGGTCACCAGGTCGGCGAAGTACAGCACGCCACTGTTCGCGGTGAGATTCCCACTGAGCCTGGCTTGAAACAAGGGACCTTCCAGCTGCAGGCGGCCAGTGCCGTCCAGACTGAGGAATCTGGGCACATCGACCGCCCTGAACTCATTGGCCCGGAACCCGAGGTCGAGCACCGGACGGGCGAGGTCCTCCAGGCGAACCGACCCGGTAATGGCCAGCGAGCCGTCGCCACCCCTCAAGGTGACGTTGTCCAGCACCAGCGAATCACCCTGGAATCGGGCGCGACCATTCATTCGATCGTAACGGACACCGAGCCCGGGGAGCGACATCGCGCCTTCGCGGAATTCCACTGCTCCCGAGAGCCGGGGCGCCTCCCAGGTACCACTGACATTGACGTCGGTGGAGAACTCGCCGGTGACCTGCCTGATGGCCGGGGTCAGGGCCTCGAGAATCGCGAGATCGACGCTGTCGCCCCGGGCGTGGACCGACAGGGGACCCTCCACCTGGCGCTGCTTTGCTCCCCGCAGTGCGAGGTCCAGCGGAAGCGTCGCACCGACGTCGAGCACGTTTTTGCCCGAGCGCCAGAGAAGTAGATCGGTCTCCAGCCGGCGGTCGGCATAGTCTACGACACCCTGCAGGAACGGCGCGTTGAAATCACCGAACTTCCCCCCATCCAGCGTCAGCGTGCCTCGCAGCGTCGGCCGCTCGGCGGTGCCGCCCACCTGAGCGTCGATCCCGAGGTGACCGCCCACGCCGAGGGTGTCACGTTGAAGGAGGCCGTAGGCATCGTGCAGGTCGAGGCCAAGCACCCGAACCACGAGAGAGCCATCCGACGTCCCCGGTACCCGGCCGGCCAGCTGGATCAGGCCCGAGCCATCCTCGGCGCGGAGGGTGACCGGGCTGACCGCGGGCGCCGAATCACTGAGAGTTATCGCGAACGTCTCTTCCGACCGGTACCGATGCGCGGGCAGCGCGAAGGAAAGACTGTCGAACATCGCCACCTGGGTCTGGTCACGTCGCCACCAGCGCCCGGCACCGTTCACAGCGATGTTCGAGCCGACGCCGGTACCGGCATTCCACTCGAGCGAATCGGCCCACCCGCGTGCCTGGGCACCGATTCGGTGGAAGGCCCACCGGCCCGCGCTCAGGGAATCCGAGCCGATTGACGCAGTGAGTTGCGGTCGCTGACCACCAATCCAGCTGAAGGCGCCGGTGACCCTGGGCGAGCGGATGTTCTGCCATTCGAGGCTCTCGACCAAAAAGTCGGCGCTCGCTTCCAGGGTATCGAGATTCCCCGCCAGCTGCACACTCGCCCGCGCCGTTCCCCCGAGCGGTCGACTGTCGGGGCCGATATCCCGGGTCTGCCCGGTCGTCGCCAGGAGCAAGGAGTCGAATGCAATAAGGCTGTCGGCCGCGAGCGTGAACGCCATCCGTCCGGTATGGAGTCCCCCCCAGCCCAGCGTACCGGATCCGCCCACCCGGGCGCCCTTCCAGACCGCGTAGGCGGTATCCACCCGGATCAGGCTGTCGTGCAAACCGGCAACGGCGAAGACGCTGTCGAGGGTGAGCTCCCGGACACGACTGCTCGACAGAGCCACCCGCACCTCGCCCTCTGGGGCTTTCAAGGTATCGATGACACCGGTGATGGAGAGCTCGCCGTTCAACCGGGTGGGCAGGTCGCGGCCGGTGAGCGCGGCCAGGTCCAGCCGGGAGAAGCGCAGCAGCAGATCCTCGGCTCCCCACTGGGGAGGCTGCAGCGTTGCGAACCCGTGGGCTTCTATCGAGCCGATCTGGCCGGTCAGGGAAGCGTCCACCGCCAGTCGAGCGAGTGTGCCCCGGCTCTGGAAGGGACCCCTCAGCTCACCCCGGGCCCCCATGGAGGGGAAGGCCCGCCGGATCCCGTCGAAGGAGAGGGGATCCAGCATGACGTCGGTGTCGAGTCCAAGGACCCGCGATCTGGTATCGAGGTGCACTGTGCCTTCGAGCTGGCTGGGCGGACGGTCCTGGTCCTGGTGCTGGGCGGTGCCATTGAACCTGACATTGCGCAGCGGACCATTCAGCATGCCGACCGCCGTAAGCCGCCCCTCGAGAATCACTGCGGGAGCTATCCGGCGAACGGTGCGGAGGTCGATATCCGATTGCTTGACGCCGAACTCCGTGAAGGTAAGTCCGCTATCAGGTGATGCGCCGATACCACCCTCACCGGCAATGGTCGTCAGGGGATTTCCCGGCACGGCCGCGTCCCTGAAGGCCCACTCGATGCTGAGGTCGAGGGCATTCAGAAATCCCGAACCCGCCAGCTTGCCGGTGACGGTTCCGTAGAAGGGGAGGCTGTCCAGAAAGCGGCGCGCGGCATCGAGATCCAGCTCCCCCAGTCTCACGTTCATGTCACGGACCCCGAGTCCGCGCCGACGATCGGTGATCGTCACCAAGTCGCCATCAACCTGCCCCTCGGGACCAGTGAGGTGGAGGTCGCGGATGTCGTAGGCCGTCCGCACGCCGGTCTCGGACCGGGCGGTGAGGACCCCGCGCCCCGTCATCGAGGGGAATTTGGGCGAGACCCAGCGCAGGTCCTCCAGATTGACGTGAGGCGAGATGACCTGGAAATCAAAGAGGATCGTGTCCCGGGGCCAGGTGACCGCCCCACCACCGGAGAATCGGGTATCCGGCAACGCGCCCCGGGAGAGGCTGAACACGGCACTGTCCCCCCGGATTCGCACTCGGCCGACCGCGTGCGTGAGCGTCACTCCGGGGTCGTTGACCCGGGTGGCGAGGGAGTCGAGATCGATGGTGAATGGCAGCCGGTCAGGAGTGGCGATGCGCATTCGGGACATCCGGGTGGCGAGATCAGCCAGAACGATCACCCGCCGAAGACCTTCGGGAGTCTGTTCCACGATGCGGCCCGGCTTCGCCCGCTCGGCGCTGAGTGCCGAGTCGACGCTGGTCTCGGTGCGGGCGGTGCGGGGAGGATTCCACGGCAGCGCAATCCGAAGCATCCCGTCCGTCATCTTGACGTTGTGGAACTCGACCAGCGGAGACTTTCCGCCTTTGGACCCCTTCCCGATCCCGAGCACCTCTTCGTAGTTCATCCGGCCGTTGCGATGCTTGATCAGCTGGATGGTGGGACTATCCATCTGTATCGCGCTCAGCACCACCTGGCCGGCGATGAAGTTCGGCAGCCGGTAGGCGACCCGCACCCGGGGCAGGTTTGCCAGCAGCTCTCCGCTGGTGTCGCGCACTACCAGATTTTCGAGCGTGAGGTCGTACAGGAATGAGCCGGAGATTGACCCCACCCGGATCTGGCCGATGACGATGCGGTCGAGGAACCTCGAGACGGTTCGGGCCAGCAGGTCGCGGCCGGGCGGGGTGAGGGTCATGGAGGTGATCACCCCCAGGATCATCGCGGCGCTCCCGATCACGAAGACGAACAGGAACCGAGCCAGTTGGCGGCGCATCGCACGCTGGCGGCGCATCAGAACGCCTGCCCCACGGCGATGTGAAAAGTGAACTTGCCTTTACGTGGCAAGATGTAGGAACCCTGTCCCTGAACCGGAGTGAGATTGCCCTGATCATCAAACTCGAACAGCGTCCCCGGCTGCAGCTTGTAGGGGTTGTAGGCCACGTCCAGCCGGGCAGGGCCCAACGGAGTCGCTATTCGCAGACCGAGGCCCGGGGTCACCCGGATCACCGCTGTACGTTCGTTGCCGCCCCGCGTCCAGACTCCTCCAGCGTCCACGAATGCCGCCAGGCGAAGCCGGGAGCTCAGGACCGGCGAGGGCACCCGGACCTCGACGTTGGCCACCGCGATGCTGTTGCCACCGGTCGCGGCGACCCGCACCGAGTCCGCATTGATGCTGTCTGGATTGCTTACTGCGGTCTGGGGTATCACGTACACCACCGGTCCGAGCTCGTTTCGATCGAAACCGCGCACGTCATTCGGACCACCGGCATAGAACCGCTGCTCCGGCGGAATGAAGGCACCGCTCTCCGAGGCGATGTCCACGTTGGGCGAGACGATAAACCCGCCCTTGACCCGCCAGCTCAAGACCACATTTCGGGAAAGTGGCCGGTACCACGCCATCGCTCCCCCGAACCGGGTGAACTGCTGCAGTGAGGAGGAGCCGATGTACTTGGAGCTGTGGGTCACCTCGAGGGAGGCGATCGATCCCCGGGTCGGATCGATCTGGCTGTTAACCCGGGGGAAGTTTCCCAGGGCCGTGATCGTCGCCAGGACCCGGCGCTGCCTCAGTGCATCGATGACATCGGCGGTACAGGCGTTGAAGAACGCGCAAAAGCTCTGGGGCGTCGCCTCGGTCCGGCCGTACGTCAGGGTGTAGGCCAGCGACAAGGGGTTGCGCCGCCTGGGTGTGGTGCGGGTAAATGCTATGCTGGCGCCGGTCTCCTGCCTCAGGTACACCTTGTACTCGGAGCGGCGTTCGGTGAAAACCGAAACCGTGACCGCATTGTTGGGGGAGAGGAACGCCGGCCGGCGCACCGAAGCGCCGAGGTAGAAGTTCACCTTGGCCGATCCGACGGCGTCGTCTCGGGAGGCGCCGCAGATGTTGTCCGCCAGGCCCCAGTCGAGCGGGGCACCCACCCCAACTTTCGAGATACGGCTGGTGAGGTCGAGGATCCTGCCGCCTCCCAGAAAGTCGCGCGACGTCCAGCCCAGCGAGCCGCGGAAGCAATCGTTGGTGGCGTAACCGAGGCCCCCCCGTATCCGGCGCCGCTTGCCCTCGTTTACCTGGACCAGGAGGGGCACCGAGTCGGCCCCCGGCTGGAACGTGGTCGAGTCGATGTTGACCGAGGCGAATCGGAAGAGATCTGACTCGTAGAGGTTTCGCTGGCTCTGAAACAGCTCCTCCTGCGAGTACCGCCGGCCCGGCCTCGCCACTAACAGCTTGCGGACCAGGGAGGAATCCACCCGCGCGGCACCTACCACCGTGACCCGCCCGATCACCGCTCTGCGGCCCGGTGCAACCTCGAGCGTCACCGTGGCTCTTCGCGCCGGCTTCTCGACCTCGAAGCCGGTAAAAACGGTTGCCGAGGGATAGCCCCGGTCCCGAAGCCGCCGTGAGATGCTGTCCGCGCTCGCCTGCATGGCGTACCGGTTGAACGGATCACCCCGCTGCAGCGGCAAGTCCTCCAGCGCTGCCCGGCGCGCCCGGTCCCGCAGTGAGTCCAGTCCAGTGATGGTGAGCGTCGCAACTATGATCGGCGCACCTTCCTGGATAGTGAACGTAATGTAGACGTCCTCAGGCGTACGCTGGACCAGCGTATCGATGACGGCGTCGTTGTACCCGCTCCGCTTGTACAAAACCCCGAGCCGGACCACGTCACGGCGAAACTCCTGCTCATCGAAATACCGCTTGGCGCCCAAGCCCATCCAGCGGAAAAAGAAGCTCCGCGCGAACACGCTGGAATTGGTGGTGGAGATGGCGCTGGCGAGCACCTCGTCCGAGATTGCGCTGTTGCCGCTGAAGTCGAGCTGGCGAACGACCAGCTGCCGCTCCTGGGCGGAAAGCGGGACGGTCGAGACCAGGACCCCGACCAGGCAGACCAGCCGGAGCACGGAGTTCATCGGCGGCAGGATGCGCCGGCCAGGAACAAACTCCCGATGGTCGCAGGGGACGGACGGAGCCGCGGTCGGTGAGGTAAAATGCCACACTCCAGAAGGAGGATCTTACGCCCACCGGGGAAACCGAGAGCCGATTGACGGCGCGCCGTAAGCCCGGTAGTTTGACCACCTTACGCCGTGGTGTCAACGTCAGCGGGGCCGCGGGGCCGCGGGGCGGTTGCCCGGTTCAGCCGGCTCAGTGAACTTTTACTGCCCCCTGCCCCCTGCCCCCTGCCCCGCTGTCCGATTGACAACAATGCGCCAATTTCTTATCGCGACTGCTTTAATCATCTCTGCCTGCGGCGATCAGGGCAGCGACGAAACCCTCAACTACTATTTCACCTACGACCCTCGATCACTGGACCCGGCTTTGTCCACCGACGTGCCCACCGGCGAGGTCGTTTCCCAGCTGTTCGACAATCTGACGCAGTTTGATGCCGACGCCCAGCTGAAGCCGGGGCTGGCCCGAAGCTGGGAGACCGATGCCGCCGGCCGGGTCTACACTTTTCGTCTCCGCCAGAACGCCACATTTCACGACGGCCGCCCGATCAAGGCGGCGGACGTGCGCGCGTCCTTGCTGCGGGCCCTGGCGCCGGGCAGCACCGGCGGCCGGAGCTGGCCCTTGTACCCGATCCACGGCGCCCGGGCCTACGCCGCCGGGTCGGCGAAGGATGTAGCCGGAATCGTCGTGCGCGACGATTCGTCCCTGGTCCTGACCCTGGAGGAACCGCTCAACGTCTTTCCCAAGCTGCTGGCGATGCCGGTAGCAGCCATCGTTCCAACACCAACCCCGCCCAACTTCGATCAGGGTCCCACCGGAAGCGGACCGTGGAAGTTCGTCTCCTGGTCACACGACGATGCGATCATCCTGGCCAGGAACGAGAGCTACTGGGGCGGGGCGCCGAAATCCGACACCCTCAGAATCCGGATCATTCCGGAGCCTCTGACTCAGGCGGCCGAGTACGAAGCCGGCCAGCTGAGTGTCGTCGAGGTGCCGGTAGGCGAGACCCGGCGCTGGGAGCAGACCCATGCCGACGAGCTCCAGCGCCGGCCCGCGCTCCGTGACCTGTACGTTGCGATCAACACCACCCGGGGGCCTCTCAAGGACCTGCGCGTCCGCCGCGCCCTCAATCATGCGGTGGATGTCCGGACCTTACTCGGAACCGTCATGTCCGATCGCGGGGTGCTCGCGGCCGGCTCCCTGCCGCCGGGAATAGCGGGTTACGACTCCACCCGAGCGCCGTACGGGTATGATCCTGCCAAGGCGAAGCACCTTCTGGCCGAGGCAGGCTACCCCAACGGCTTCTCGATCAAGCTCTGGCGGACGCAACGCGCCGAGCTGGCCCGGCTGGCCCAGTCCATTCAGCAGAACCTGACCGAGGTCGGCATCCGGGCCGAGATTGTGGAGCGGGATGCGTCGAGCGCTCGCGCCGCGGTGCGCAATGGCGAGGCCGACCTCTTCCTCACCGACTGGTGGGCGGACTACCCCGACCCCGAGAACTTCAACTTCCCGCTCTTCCACTCCCGCAACAAAGGTCCGGGCGGCAATTACGCGTTCCTCTCCGACGCCGGAATTGACTCCATGATTCTCCGCGCCCGTGCCACGACGGATGAAGCCGAGAAAACCCGGCTATCGCGCCAGATCGACGCCCGGGTCTTCGAGCTGGCGCCCTGGATCTTTCTCTGGTTTCCGGTGGACATCTGGGCCAGTCAGCCCGACGTCAAGGGCTGGCGGATTCCGCTGGTCTTCACCGGGCAGCGCTGGATGGAGGCAGCGCGTACCCGGTGAGCCGGTTCATCCTGTACCGGCTCGCGCTGCTCGTCCCCACCCTGTTTGGCGTGCTGCTGGTCACCTTCCTGCTGCTCTATGTCGCCCCGGGAGACCCGGTGCAAGCGATGGTCGGAGAGCGAGCCGACGCCGAGACGCTCGCCCGCCTCCGGGCCGAGCTGCGGCTGGACGACCCGCTCTACCAGCAGTTCGGGCACTACATCGGCGGCGTTCTCCAGGGCGATCTCGGCACCAGTTACATCACCCGGCGTCCGATCCTGCGGGACCTGCTCGAGCGATTTCCCGCGACGCTCCGGCTGGCCGGCGCCGCGATGCTCTTCGCCGCGGTTGTCGGCATCGCGGTCGGCATCTTTGGAGCCTGGCGGCCGGGCAGCTGGGCCGACCGGTTCGCGACTTTCGGCGCCTACCTGGGGGTCTCGTTCCCGGTCTATTGGGTGGGCCTGATCCTGATCCTGATCTTCGCGGTGCATTTGCGCTGGCTGCCACCGTCGGGATCGGCCGGGCTCATCTACCTGATCCTTCCCGCCATCACCCTGGGTATGAGATCGGTTGCCTTCTTGTCGCGGATGACGCGCGCGGCCATGCAGGAGGTGCTCCAGAGCGACTTTATTCGCACAGCACGTGCCAAAGGATTGCACGAAGGCCGGGTGGTACTGTCGCACGGATTTCGAAATGCCCTTCTGCCCGTTGTCACCGTACTGGGGCTCGACTTCGGCAGTTATCTGACCGGCTCCATTCTGACTGAGACCATTTTCTCCTGGCCTGGAGTTGGCCGCTATGTCCTCACCGCCATCGACAAGCGTGACCTCCCTGCGGTACAGGGGAGCATTCTCTTTCTCAGCCTGGTCTTCGTGATGGTGAACCTGCTGACCGACCTGCTGTATGCGCGGGTGGATCCAAGAGTGGCGTATGATTGAGGACGGAGAAGGCGGGGAGGGCGGTGAAGACGGAAAGGTGGTGACAGGATGGAGACGGGGGTTGCTGCGAGCCTTCTGTGCCCTCTGCGTCCTCTCCGTCCTCTCGGCCGGCGCAGCCGCCCAATCCCTGGCCAAGCGCCTCGATGCTCGCCTGGACCGTCCACCGTTCAACCGGCAGCTCTGGGGCGTGGCACTGGCGGACCAGAGTGGGCGGCTGGTCTACGGCCGGAATGCGGATCGTCTCTTCATTCCCGCCAGCAACACCAAGCTGGTTGTCAGCGCTGTTGCCTCCGCGCTTCTCCCACCCGACTGGCGGGTGAAGACCAGTGTCTACGGCGGGCCGGTGGTGGGCGGCGTCCTCCTGGGGGATTTGCTGCTCTACGGCCGGGGCGATCCGACCATGGATCGCCGCTGTTACGCCACCGACTCCACCCTCGTCGGCGTGTGCGACACCGATCCGCTCGGCCGGCTGCGGCAGCTGGCCGACTCGCTCCGAAGCCTGGGGGTGCAGCTGATTGCCGGAGACGTGGTAGGGGACGGCAGCTACTTCGAGCCCACCTTGATCCACCCGAATTGGGAGCAGTTTGATCTCAACTGGTGGTATGCCGCGCCGGTCTCGGGGCTCGGCTTCCACGACAATAGCGTCGACTTCACCTGGCAGCCGGGGCCCGGGCCCGGTGCACCCGCCGTGATCTCGATGAGTCCGGATCTCGGAGACATCGCCTTCGAGAACCGCACGGTCACGGTCCCGCCCGGGGGGGAGTCGGACATCGGGGACCGCTTCTTCCGGCATCCTGGGACCCTCCGAATCTGGGCCGAAGGCACCGTGGCCATGGACAATCCGCGGCGCATCGAGTCGTTCGCGCTGCCGGATCCCAACCTGTACGCCGCGCGAGCCCTGCGTCAGGCACTGGCAGACGCAGGTATCTCGGTTGCAGGCACCACCCGTTCCACCACCGACTCCACTCTTTACGCCGGTTTACGGGCGACCCCCCCACTGGCGGAGGTATTCTCCCGCCCGCTGCGCGACTGGATCTTTCCCATTCTGAACACCAGTCAGAACTGGTTCGCGGAGATGTTGTTGAAGCAGCTCGGCAAGCAGTTCGGCCGGGGCGGCTCCTGGCCCGAAGGCCTGGAGGTGGAGCGGCGCTTTCTGATCGATTCGGTGCGGGTGGACTCGACCCAAATATCGCTGAGCGACGGCTCCGGTCTCTCCAGCACCAACCTGGTAAGCCCCCTGGCATTCACCCAGATTCTCCGCTTCATCCGGCGGCACCGGCACTATCCCACGTTTGCGGCCGGGCTCCCGCAGGCAGGCGCCACCGGCTCGCTCCGAACCCGATTCGTGGGGACCTCGCTCGCCGGCCGGGTACGAGGGAAAACCGGAAGCATCTCCCGGGTCAACACCCTCTCCGGCTACGTCGAGCTCGATCGGGGAAGATTCCTGACCTTCTCCGTGCAGGCGAACCACCACGCCCAGTCCTCCCGGTCGATTCTGGGTGTGATCGACAGTGTGGTTGTGGAAATGGCGAAAGGCGTGCGGTGAGAGTCGAGAGACGCCCGGCCGGGAAAAGCGTAGGCGGTGAGCGATAAGAGGGGGCCGTGGTACTGGAGCCGAGCCCTCGGAGCCCTCCTCCTTGGAGTGGTGATCATCGCTGCGGCGGCCCGTCGAGCCGCCAAGCAGGACGTTGGCACCGATTTCCATGTGTTCTGGCAGGCAGGCTACGATTTTGCCCACGGACTGCCGCTCTACCAGTCGCTTCCCGGCGCCCGCCACTTCAACTATCCGCCTTTCGCAGCTCAGGTCTTCCAGATCCTCGGCCTCTTTCCGCTGAAAACGGCGGCGCTGTTTTTCTACGTGGCGAGTGTCGGACTCATCCTCCTCGCGGTTGGGCTATCCCGCGACATCGTCCAGCGGTTGCAGCCGCCACCACGGCCGGGCGCGCTCCCGCTGGCCCTGGCTGTGCTCTGCTCTGCCGGATTCATGCTGGACAACCTGGCACACGTTCAGGTGAATCTGGTGATCTTCGTTCTCTGCCTCCTGGGAGTACAGGCGTTCGTGTCGAGGCAGAAGGCGGCGGCCGGAGGCTGGCTCGCGGCGGCAACCGCCATCAAGCTCACACCCGTCTTCTTTCTCGTTTGGGCCGTGATTCGCGGAAGCCGGCGCACTGTCGCAGCCATCGCCGTAGCTGGGGTGCTGTGCCTGGTGCTGCCGGTCGCTCAGCGAGGAGTGGCGCAGGGGTCGGCGGACCTGAAGGACTACTATGGAAGTTTTCTTCAGCAGTTCGCTTCGGGAGGGGTGCTTACGAATTATCGGAACCAGAATCTTGCCGCTCTGGTCTACCGGGCCGCCGTTCCGGCAGCAGCCGAAGATGTGCCGCCCTACGAATACGCCTACGTGCCATCCCTCGCCCCAGCCGCCCCCAGGATCTATCGGGTGCTGGCATTGGGATTACTGGCAGCCTTCCTGACCCATCTGGTGCGGTTGAGGCTCGCAAAGCGGCAAATCGGAGCGCTCGAGATCTCCAGCGTTTTCCTGGCAGGCCACCTGTTGTCAGGAATCACCTGGAAGGCGCACCTGGTCACGCTCCTGTTCGTTTTCTATGCCTTCTTCGCGCTGGATTTTACTCGGTTCGGACGAGCGGGGCGGATAGCGCTGGGACTGGCGTGGGGAGGCATCCTGGTCCTGGGACTGGGGCGCGATCTGATCGGCAGTCGTCTCCATCACTACCTGGCCGGTTACAGTGTCTTTGCGTGGGTGATGCTGCTTCTGTTTGGGTTGAGCCTGGCATGGGGGCAGGTATCCCTACGATCTCGAGCAGACGTCACGATGAGCGATCCCTCGCAGAGTTTACCCTGAGCAGGGCGAAGGGCTCGGGATGACTCGCGGCCCTCCTTCCCGTCCTTCCCGCCTTTCCCGCCTTTCCCGCCTTTCCCGCCTTTCCGCTCTCCCGCTAATCGTCCTTCTGCCCGAAGAGCGCCATATTGGATGAATGTCCCGGATTCACCTTGGCCTTGGGATTGATCCAGTGCACCGCATTGTTCACCGCGATGCAGGCCTCGCCCGCGCCGGTGGCGATCAACTTGAGCTTACCGGGATAGTTGGTGATGTCCCCCGCGGCGTAGATCCCGGGCACGTTGGTGGCCATGACCTGATCCACTTTGATGTCGGCCTTCTCGGTATCGAGCCCCCATTCCTTGATAGCCCCGAGGTCGGAGTGGAACCCGAGCAGTGGGATGACCGCGTCCATATCGAGCGTCTCCTCTTGCTTGGTCTTGCTGTTGAAGATGGTGACCCGCTCGACCTTGCCGTTGCCGTGTAGGGCTCTGACCTCCCAGAAGGTGCGCAGATCGCATTTCCCGGCGCGCTGAAATTCCTGCACCTGGCTGATTGTTGCCTGGTGGGCCCGGAACCCGTCGCGCCGGTGGATGAGGGTGATGGACTTCGCAATGCCCTGCAGGTTCACCGCCCAGTCGAACGCGGAATCGCCGCCGCCCACCAGAAGCACCCGCTGACCCTGGAACTGTTTCGGGTCCAGCACCTTGAAGTAGAGCCCTTTCTCCTCGAAACCATCCTCGCCCTCGATGCCCAGCTTCCGAGCCTCGAACGCGCCGATACCCGCGGCAATTACGATCGTCCGCGTGGGATACTCGGACTCCGAAGTCTCGAGCACGAAGTGACTGGCTCCGTTCTCCTCCACCCGCCGGAGTCCGGTCACGATCTCGCCCAGGTGGGTAGTGGCTCCGAACTGCAGCGCCTGCGTCGCCATGTCCCTGACCAGATCCTTGGCCAGTACCTTGGGAAAGCCCGCTACATCGAAGATGTACTTCTCTGGGTAGAGGGCCATCAGCTGGCCGCCCAGCGCCGGGAGTGCGTCGATGATGCGCGCCGACGCCCCACGCATGCCCGCGTAGAATGCGGCAAACAGGCCGGTTGGGCCTCCGCCGATGATGGATATGTCTTTCAGCTCCTGCTCGGCCACTGCGTCTCCTCTGGGCTGTTGGCTGGCCAAAATCTAAGCCCTTTCGCTTCGCACCGGGACTCGGCACATTGACGGCCATGCCCCCGCGACACATCCGGTTGCTGGTCGTTGCGCCGCTGGTCCTCGGCACCGCCGTAGGCCTGAGCAGCTGCCGTAGTGCGGGACGTTTTCTGGGCGAGCTGTTTCGCGAGCGCCCGCCCTCGCCGCTGGACTCGATGAGCGTTGCCAGCGACGTGCGGATCGACTCGCTGGGGTACCTGGTGGGAAGCTTCGTGGGGGAGGGTACCAGCCGGGCGGTTCACCTCCTCTCGAGCGACACGGGACTCGTGGCCGGACTGGTGCGGCGCTACCGACGAGACCTCCTCCAGGCTGACCAGCCCTGGGGACCGCTGGCGCGCGAGGGTGTCGTGACGCTGGGATCCGCCGGGGGTCGTCGGACCACAGGCTCGCCCAAGGTCGGGCGGGCGACGGTCGGCTCCCCGCTGGGGCAGACGGGAGTCGTCCCCCGAGCTATCCTGCTGCGCGGAGGCTCCTGTGGCTGGCGTGGTGCCCAAGTGGAGATCATCGTGGATCACGACCGCAGCGCTCGAGGTCCCCCGCTGCAAGGCCCGGTGCTGGGGTCTCTGACGCGCGGCGATTCCTCGGCTCCTGACAAGAAGGTCGTCTCTCGCCGGCGGGAGCCGCTCGCGCCCCCCGGTCCCGGCCTGGCAGACGAGCTGATCGCCCGAACCGGCAGGGTCATGGACTCGGTGCTCGCCGGCCGCTTTCCGTCGCTGGTGCTGAGGGGTCCGGCTGATTCGAGGATCGAGACCAACACTTTATCGGACGTGGATGCCGCAGACGTGATGGCCTTCCGCCCGGCGCCCGGCAGAGTCCGCTTTGCTGTCTCACTGCGGGAGCGACGTATAACGGCGGGGGACGACACGCTGCTGGCGTCCACCGTCATGGCATGGGACAGCGCAGGCGCCTGGCAACAGACCATCTTTCGTCCGGCCGTGCTCTCGTTCCGCCGCGGCCGCCTCGCCCCCTATGGCGCCCTCCGACGCAGCATCTTCTGGCGCCGGCTCCAACCGATCAGCGACTTTGGATTTGACCGTGATAACCTGTGGATGGAGCAGGTCGATGTGGCCGAGGGCAGTGTGATCTGGGGCATCATTCAGCCGGCGGGGAATGTGGTCGTCGCGGCGGCCGAGGTGGAGGCGCCCTGCCAGTGAGGATCTATACCAGGACGGGTGACACCGGCGAGACTGGGCTGTTCGGTGGCGGACGAGTGCCCAAGGATCATGCTCGAGTCGCGGCTTACGGGGATGTAGATGAGCTGAATTCTGTCATCGGAGTTATCCGCGCCACCGAGCCTGTCACCCTCTTTGATCCGCTGCTCGAGTCGATCCAGCGCGACCTCTTCTCCATCGGCGGGCACCTGGCCACGCCGGATCCTGAGCGGGTGCGCAAGGCCCTGGAGAAGGCGACGCTCTCACCGGAACGAGTGAGCGAGTTCGAGCGAGCAATCGATGAGGCAGACCAGGAGCTCCAGCCGCTCAGGGCCTTTGTGCTTCCCGCCGGAACCCCCAAAGCGTCGGCGCTACATCTGGGACGGACGGTCTGCCGCCGCGCCGAGCGAAGCGTCGTGCACCTGGCGCACGAGAGCGATGTGCCTGAGCTCTTCGTGGTCTACCTCAACCGGCTTTCCGACTTGCTCTTCACCCTCGCTCGGCTGGCGAACTCCCGCGCCGGCGTGAGCGATGCGGCCTGGTGAGGAAGCACATGATCCAACCGGTCGTGGTGAGCCATGCCCTGGGACGCTACCCCGTATACGTCGAACCGGGTGCACTCGCACGGCTGGACCAGCTGGTGGACCAGCACCTGCCAGGGCGGCGCGTGGCGATGATCGCGGACGACATGGTCCATCAACTCTACCGGAACGGTCGGCTGGGAGCAGCCCCCTGGAACGGAGAGACGATCACCTTCGGGGCCGGAGAGAAATCCAAGACCCGGGAATCATGGGCTCTCCTCACCGATTCGCTCGTGGAGCGCGGCTTTGGGCGCGACAGTGGCCTGGTCGCGTTGGGAGGAGGAGTTACCGGCGATCTTGCAGGCTTCGTGGCTGCCACGTACATGCGGGGAGTGCCGTACCTCCAGGTACCCACCACCCTGCTGGCCATGGTCGACGCGTCGGTCGGCGGCAAGACGGGAGTGGATACGCCCCAAGGCAAGAATCTGGTTGGAGCCTTTCACCCGCCTGCCGCCGTGGTTGCCGATCCTCAAACGCTGGCCACACTCCCGGACAGGGACTTCCGCGCCGGATTAGCGGAGGCCGTGAAGCATGGCCTCATCGCGGATCGGGAATACTTCGAGTGGATGGAGGCCAACGCGCTCGAGATCTCCTCACGCGGCATGGACCCGCTGACCCGCCTCATCAGGCGAAGTGTGGAGATCAAGGCCGGGGTCGTGAGCGGGGACGAGCGCGAGTCGGGGCAGCGCGCCATTCTCAACGCCGGTCATACCGTGGCGCACGCGCTCGAACGGGCGTCGGGATACGAGCTCTCCCACGGCGAGGCCGTCGCCCTGGGGCTGGTGGTCGAGTGTCAACTGGCGGAGCAGCTTGGCATCGCGCCACCCGGCCTTCGGAACCGAGTTGCCGCTCTGCTCGGTCGGTTCCGTCTGCCTGCGCGGCTTCCCCGCCTGGACCGGGGCGTACTGCTCGGGAACATGGCCATCGACAAGAAGAATCGTAACGGACAGGTTCACTTCGCTCTGCCCGTTCAGGTGGGAGAAATGCATCAGGCGGCCGGCTGGACCACCGCGGTTGAGGTGGAGGCTATCAGCTCGGCAATCGCAGCGGTGGAGTGAATCCGACGGAAGCTATGTGGTTGGGCTGCAGCCTCTTGCAGCTCATTGGGGCCCCACCGGCGACTCCGGGCGTTTCTGCACAAAGTGGATAAAACCACGAAGCCTGTATCCGGTAACATTTTGTGATGTGGAAAGATTTTTTTGCTTGACCGCGCGCAACGCTATTCCTATATTGCCTCATCCTCTCCGAATAGTCTGGTCACCGCAGCCATAATCGCAGCGCATTTCAACTCTGCCGGGGTTGTCTATGACCGTCGTCCGTACCGGGAAAGCCCGGCCGTTTGCCCGCTCTACTCCTTCCGGCGCGTTCGATCAATACCTGCTCGATATCCAGAAGCTCCCGATGATCTCCGATCCCGACGAGGAGAAGCGGCTGGCCAGATGCGCGCTGGCGGGTGACGAGGTCGCGGCCGAGCGGCTGGTCACGGCCAACCTGCGGTTCGTGATCTCCTACGTGAAGAAGTACCAGGGACACGGGCTCGACCTGTCCGAACTGGTCGCCATCGGCAACGAAGGCCTGCTCAAGGCGGTCAAGAAATTCGATCCCGACCACGGGGTAAAATTCATCTCCTATGCGGTCTGGTGGGTCCGCCAGGCGGTGCTGAAGGCCCTTGCGGAGCAGACTCGCAGCAGTCCGGATCCCGTTGAATCAGAATTCCGCGCTGGT
The DNA here is from genome assembly GCA_963742755.1 of uncultured Gemmatimonadales bacterium. Lineage (GTDB taxonomy): Bacteria > Gemmatimonadota > Gemmatimonadetes > Gemmatimonadales > GWC2-71-9 > CAVVWJ01. The sequence continues at coordinate 159,366 of CAVUMU010000002.1, read as the reverse complement.
CCAGCTGTCCCGGGCCAAGAGCTTCTCTGGCCCAGGAGCTCAGGCGGGAGCCCACCGACGCCGAGATTGCCATCGCGCTCAACGATACGCTCGAGGCGTTCCGCTCCGCTCATGCATGACATCGCAACCGAATCTCGCTCGACGCACCGGTGGAGCGGTCCGATCGGGAGGCCAGCACACTTGGCGAGCGTTTCGCCGGCGTAACCGGCGGTATCGAGATCGAGGAGATAACCGATGTTCCACTTCATGCGCGAATTTATCGACACGGCTGTTCAACGGCACCTCACGCCTCGCGAGAGAAAAATTCTTCATCTGTACTACGGTCTCGAGGAGGGATCCGAAGCCCTGACGCTGGAAAAGATCGGCGCGCTGCTGGGGTCACTCGCGAGCGCATCCGGCAGATCCGGGAGCGCGCGTTCGAGAAGCTGCGAGATTCCCCGGATGTGCGCTCGCTCCGGGGGTTCTGGGGCGCGGCCTGAGGGAAGCGAGCGGCGGGGCCGCGGGGCAGTGACAAGAGGGCCGGCGGAATCCAGCCGGCCTTTCGATTTCCGATACCGATCGCCTTTCTGCCCCGCCGCCCCGCTGCCCCGCTACATTCCGGCATGTCTTCCCGGCTTCCCATCTTTCCACTCACAGCGGTGCTGTTCCCTGGTACGCCGCTTCCGCTGCACATCTTCGAGCCGCGGTACAAGCGAATGCTGGTGGACTGTCTCGCCGCGGACCGGCGCTTTGGCATCACCCCGGTGGGGCCGGCGCGCGAGGTCCCGGAGCCGGGAACGGTAGGCTGCGTCGCGGAGGTGCGCGTCAACCAGGAGCTGCCGGATGGCCGCTCGAACATCGTCGTCGTGGGCGGCTCGCGATTCGTGCTCCGCCGCCTCCTCAATGAGTCTCTCCCGTATCTCGTTGCCCAGGTTCAGACCTTCGACGATGATCCGGACACCGAGCCTGCAGCAGAAGAGACGAGTATTTTGCGAGCGCTCTTTAGCCGGTACTTCGCTGGATTGCGTCAGCTGAATGACGTGGAACCGGAAGAGCCGGCGCTGCCCGATGATCCCTTGAGTCTCTCCTTTCAGGTGGCTGGAGCAATCGAGTGCGACCCCGGCGTGAAGCACCGGCTGCTCGCGGAACGATCGACCACCCGGCGATTCCAGGCGCTGCTGTTGCTGCTGCCGGTGCTCACCAGTGCAGTCGAGGGGGCGCTCAAGATTCACCAACGGGCACACACCAACGGCAAAGGCGGCGCCGCCCCCGATATCGTCGCGGACCAATGAACTCCTCCTTGATCGATGCGCTGGTCCGGATCGTTGGACCCCAGTGGGTGCGCCACCGGCGTGCCGATCTGGCCACCTACGCCATGGACGGCCTCCCCACTCACGAATCGATGCCCGGCCTCGTGATCATGCCGGGGAGCCCCGCCGAGGTGCGGGAGATCGTCCGCCTGCTGCACCTCATTCAGGTGCCGTTCGTCGCCCGGGGCGCCGGCACCGGGTTATCGGGGGGAGCGCTTGCCGAGTCGGACGCGGTGCTCATCACCCTCACCCGCCTCAATCGCATCCTCCGGGTGGATCCGATCCAACGGAGGGCAGTGGTCCAACCTGGGGTCGTGAATGCCCGGCTGTCCGAAGCCGTGGCCCCGCTCGGGCTCCAGTACGTACCGGATCCGTCGAGCCAGGCGGCGTGCACGGTCGGAGGCAACGTGGCCGAGAACGCCGGTGGACCGCACTGCCTCAAATACGGAGTGACCACTAATCACATCGTGGCACTGGAGGTGGTTCTCCCCGACGGCTCGGTGCTGCGGCTCGGATCCGACCAGGGCGAGGCCTGGGGGCCCGACCTCGTGGGGTTGTTCGTGGGAAGCGAAGGGATGTTCGGGATTGCCACCGAGATTACGGTCCGGCTGGAGCAGATCCCCGAAAGCGTGCGGACGATGCTAGCCGACTTTACCACCGTTCGGGCCGCCAGTGAGGCCGTATCAGCCATCATCGCGGCCGGAATCGTACCCGCAGCACTCGAGATGATGGATAAGGCCTGTGTCGCGGCAGTAGAAGCTTCCATCTACGCCGCCGGCTACCCGACGGATGCGGCGGCGGTCCTGCTGGTCGAGCTCGACGGCCAGACCGATGCCGTCGGGGCCGAGGCGCACACCGTCAAGGACATCCTCCTCGAGTGCGGCGCCCGCGAGGTGAGGAGCGCATCCACCGCTGTTGACAGGGGACGACTCTGGCAGGGGCGGAAGAAGGCATTTGGGGCGATGGGCCGGATCGCTCCGGACCTCGCGGTGCAGGACGCCGTGGTCCCACGCTCCGCCCTCCCAGCGATCATGGACCAGATAGAAGCAATCCGGCAGCATCACGATCTCACGATCAGCAACGTCTTCCATGCCGGAGACGGCAATCTTCACCCGAACATCAGCTTCGACCGGCGCGATCCGGTGGTCACTGCACGGGTCCAGCTGGCCTGCCGCGAGATCATGGCCGCCTGCGTAGCCGCGGGAGGCAGCATCACCGGCGAGCACGGAGTCGGGTCGGATAAGCTCGACTACATGCCCTGGATTTTCGACGGGCAGACCCTGGGCGCCATGCGCGCTGTCCGCCGGGTGTTCGACCCGGAAGAACGAGCGAATCCCGGTAAGGTTTATCCGGTGCACGCCTGCCGTGAATGGCACGCGGTGAGGAGCGCCCGCCAATGAACGATGCCATCTACGCCCGTCTTCGTGCCCTGCTCGGCACTGCCGGCGTCGACCGCGACGCCAACGGCGTGGCCCGCGCCAGCCCGGACACCAGCGACGCCCTGTCGCTCGTGTGCCGTCTGGCGCATGAGGAGAGCTGGAAGATCCGGGTGGAAGGCCGAGGGACCTGGCTGGCCCCGGATGCGCCCGCCGACCTGGTGGTCAGCACCCGCGCCCTGGAGCAGATCGTGTCGGTCAGCCCGGCCGACCTGGTCGCCACCGTCCAGGGCGGCGCATCGCTCGAGGCGCTGCGGCGCCGGCTGGCCGATTATGGGATGTGGCTCGCTATTGACCCGCCGGGGCGCCCTGATCGGAGCATCGGCTCGGTGATTGCCACTGCGACGGCTGGACCTCTCCGTCACGGCTACGGCCCGGTGCGAGACCACGTGCTCGGCTGCACCGTCGCCACCGGAGACGGGCGGCTGGTCAACGCCGGCGGCCGGGTGGTGAAGAACGTCGCGGGCTACGATCTCACCAAGCTCCAGGTGGGAGGCTTCGGCGGGTTCGGGATCATCGCGGACGTTCATCTCCGGCTCCGTGCCCTGCCCCGGGCCGATGTGACCCTGGTGGCGCGGGGCGCTCGCGACGCACTGACGGCCGCCGCGCGCGAGCTGATGTCGGCGCACCTGTTGCCCAGCGCCCTGGAGCTGATCTCACCCGCCCTCGCCGCCGAGGCGGACTGGGTGCTTGCCGCCCGATTCGTCGGCACCGACGCCGCGGTCCAGGCCGATGTGCGTCGGCTGGGCTCGGTGGGCGAGCAGCTCTGGCAGCCGTTGCCGGCCGATCGCACCGCGGCGTTCTGGAGCGTGGCCGCGCGTGGAAGTCTTGGCGGCCCCATTACCCTACGGCTCGGCGTCCTCGGCGATGGGATCGACGAAGCGATCGATCTCCTGGCCCATGACCTCGACGAGGGCCTGGTCTCGGCCGGCGCGGGACTGGGGATGATCCGTTGGACAGGCAATGCGCCGCTCGAGCAGCTCCGGGCGCTGCGCCGCGCCGCGGCGGCGCGTGAAATCCCCATGACGCTCGAGAGGGCGCCCTGGGCGGTCCGGCGGGCGATCGGGCACTTTGGGGCCTACCGGGAAGGCGTTGGCCAGATCGTCGGCCGGTTGCGTGACACCTTCGACCCCGGGCAATGCCTGAGTGTGGCGCTGGAAGGGGTGAACGATGCTTAAGGTGGAACCAGGGAACGGCTACTCCGCCCTGGATCCCTGTGTGCATTGCGGGTTCTGTCTGCCGGCCTGCCCGACATACCTGGTCACTGGCGACGAGGGGGACAGCCCCCGCGGTCGTATTGTGCTGATGCGGGCCCTGGAACGTGGGGAGATGAGTCCTCACGATCCGGGGTTGCTGGATCACCTCGAGGGATGTCTCGGCTGCCGCGGGTGCGAGCCGGTCTGCCCCTCCGGCGTGGGCTATGGTCGCGGCCTGGAGGCCGCACGGGAACAGATCTACCACGCCCGAGGCCTCTCCTCGTTGGCGCGGCTGGTCCTTGGTGTCTTTCGCTACGGAAAGCTCTGGCGCCCCCTGTTTACCGTGGCGCGGGGGCTCCGCTCCACTGGTCTGCCCAGCGTCCTGGCCGGCAAAGGGCGGCTTGGGTTCGGGATGGGCATGCTCGCGTCCTCGTCCGAGATGACCGAGCAGGCGGAGCAGAGAAAGGCCGCGCCGTCTCCGACTTCTGATCCCTACCGATCCTCACCGCCATCTCCGTCCTCTCCGACTGTCGTCCTCTTCCGCGGCTGCGTGATGAACACGCTTTTCAGCCACGTGCACGAAGCCACCAAGCGAACCCTGCGAGTGAACGGGTATCGGGTCATCGAGGCCGGGGGCCAGGCCTGTTGTGGGGCGTTGCACGAGCATGCGGGAGATGTGGGTGGCGCTCGGTCTCTGGCAGCGGCGAATGTCGCGGCTCTCGAGGGGAAGGCAGACTTCATCGTGGTGAATAGCGCCGGGTGCGGGGCGCTGCTCAAGGACTACGGACGTCTGTTGGGCCCAGGTGCGCCGGCAAGACTGGCGGCCCGGGTCCGTGACATCTCCGAGCTACTGGCCGAGAGAGGCCCCCGGCCCGGCGCACCGATCGGCCTGGATGTAGCGTACGACGCCCCTTGTCACCTTCAGCACGCCCAGCGCGTCCACCGGGCCCCGCTCGCCATGCTGGAGGCGGTTCCCGGTTTACGACTTCGGATCCTGCCGGGCTCGGACCGCTGCTGCGGCAGCGCGGGGATCTATTCCGTCCTGCGTCCCGCTATGGCCCGCGCGGTGCTCGAGAGCAAGATCGCGAGTGTGGCGGAAGCCCGACCCCGGCCCGATCTGATCGTCAGCGGCAACCCCGGCTGCCTGATGCAGATCGGAGCCGGCCTTCGAGCTGCCCGCCTTCCCATCGGCGTCGCTCATCCGGTGGAGCTGCTGGATCTCTCGTATGATGAGGCGGGGTTTTACGGATAAGAAATGAAAGTGAGAGGTGAGAAGGACAATTGGCAACCGCCTTCTCCGTTTTCTCTCTTACTTCTTACTTCTCACCTCTTACCCAGTTATACCTTCTCCATGACCTCCGGCATCCTGTTCGACTTCAATGGCGTCATCGTGGACGATGAGTCACAACACTGCGATGCGCTGATCGCCACCCTGGCGGGATACGGGTACGCGCTGGACCGGGACACCTATTATCGCGAGTATCTCGGCTTCGACGACCGGGAGTGCTTCCGGTTCACCTTCGAGCGCATGGGCCGACCCCAGGACGAGGCCGCGCTCCGGGAGGCAATCGCCCGCAAGCATGCCGAGTACGAGCGATCCATCCGTGGCTCCATGCGCCTGGTTCCAGGGGTGGCCGATTTCATTGAGAACGCGGCGCTGGATGGCTTTCAGCTCGCTATCGTCTCCGGCGCGCTCAGAAGCGAGATCGATCTGGTGCTGCAGCTGGCCGGGCTGCGACCCCATTTTGCCGAGATTGTCGCCGCGGAAGACGTGGGCGCGTGCAAACCCGATCCTCAGGGCTACAATCGGGCGCGGGAGAAGCTGGAGCTCGCACCCCGGCGCTGCGTCGTCGTGGAGGACTCGATACCCGGGCTGAACGCCGCCCGCGCTGCCGGTCTTCGCTGCGCCGTACTGGCCACTTCCCACCCTGAAGACATGCTGAGCAACGCCGATCTGGTCTGGCAGGATTTCGTGGGTCATGATGCCGCCGAGCTCCCTTGGGCTCATGTCTGAATTCGATCTGACCCTCGATCGAGATCGACTCTCGGAGGTTCGTCACGGCGCGGTACTGGTGACCAGCGAGCCAGCGGTCTTCCGGGTGCAGGGTCCGGGCGCCCTGGCATGCTTACAGGGGCTGCTCACCAATGACCTGGTGAAGCCTGGCGATAACAGCCTGGTCTACGGCGCCCTGCTCACTCCCAAGGGCGCCCTGGTGGTGGACTACTGGGTCATCCGGCAGGCGGATGCCATCACGCTCATTGCTCCTCGTTCGGGACATGAAGCCTCGCTGGATCTCTTCCGCCGACAGCTCCCTCCGCGCCTGGCCCGGGTGACCGACCTGACGGGGGAGGCCAGGGTAGCCTGGCTGATTGGTGCCCACGGATTCCAGACACTGGCCAAATCGGGAGTCGCCATGCCGGAGTCCTCAGGCCGAGTCGCCTCGGTCGGTGGAGAGGTGAGTCCCGTGGCCCTGGCCCTCGCACCCGAGGCCGCGCCCTTCGTGGCGCTGGCCGTGGGGGCCGAGCCGGCGGTGGCGGCGCTGAGCTCCCGGTTGCTGTCGGCCGGTGCGCTTCCGGGCCGGGAGGACGACCTTCACGCGGCTCGAATCCTCTGCGGCTGGCCGGCCTTGGGCGCCGAGATCGACGACCGGACGCTACCGCAGGAGGTACGGTACGATCAGATCGGGGGCGTGTCGTACACCAAAGGTTGCTACACCGGACAGGAGACGGTGGCCCGGTTGCACTTCAGGGGCCACACCAACCGCGAGCTGCGCGGACTCAGGTGGCGACGAGCCGAGCCGCTCGATGGCCGGACCATTAATAAGGGGGAGCGCGAGGTCGGGAGCGTCCGGTCCACGCTTAGCCTCGACGATCGCGCCATTGGATTGGGGTTGATCCGTCGGGAGGTCAGCGTGGGCGAGGAGCTTGTGGCTGGCGGGCGGCCGGCTACAGTAGTCGCCCTGCCGTTTGGTCCTGAGGACCTGGACGGGTGATGCCGGAAACGAACGAGCCCCGAGCGATGCTCGGGGCCCGTCGGACTGCGAGACGCATGGCCCTGTTACTTGGCCGTGTCCCGCGTCATCGTGGAGTCGGAGTGCATCATGCTTGAGGTGTCAGCCATGGTCGGAGCCATGCCGGACGTATCGGCGCCCGACGTGGTTCCCTTCTTCTCACCACAGGCAGCAAGCACCAGCACCGCGGTCATCAACAGGATCGTCTTCATCGTCTCTCCATCAGGGGACAGTTGGTGGTGGAATTCGGGTCTGAGCCGTTCGCGCCGGGCAGACGTGGGGGCGAAGGTACGTCGCTGTTTTGGTTTGTGCAAGGTGAGGGAACTTGCAGACCTTCGCCGCGACCGTCCGCGACTGAGTCGGCTGGTGACCGCCCATTAGACGCTAACATATTGCTGCCAAAGACCTTAAGTTCCGCACCCTGGATCCCGCATTCGAAGCGAATCAAGCCATGATCGAACCACGCACGTTGGGTGAACTCAAGAACAGCCGGTGGGCCGAGACCCCCCTCAGGGGCCGCACCGTCCGGGAAGAGATTCGACGCAACCTCCTGGCCAGACTCGGGTCGGGCGAGCCGCTCTTCCCCGGCATCCTCGGCTACGAGGACACCATTCTCCCTCAGATAGTCAACGCGCTCCTCGCCCGGCACCATTTCATCCTCTTGGGGCTTCGGGGTCAGGCCAAGAGCCGAATCCTGCGAGAGCTCACTGGTCTGCTGGACGAGCGCATCCCGATCGTCGCGGGAAGCGAGGTGAACGACGATCCTTTCGCGCCGATCTCCAAGTACGCCCGCGAGCTGCTGACGGAGTGCGGCGACGCCACTCCACTGGCCTGGCTGCGGCGGGACCAGCGCTTCGTCGAGAAGCTCGCCACTCCCGACGTTACCATCGCAGACCTTATCGGGGACGTGGACCCGATCAAGGCTGCCCGCGGCGGGCACCTGCTGTCCGATGAGCTCACCATGCATTTCGGGCTGCTGCCTCGAGCCAACCGGGGCATCTTTGCCATCAACGAGCTACCGGACCTGAGTGGCAAGGTGCAAGTCGGCCTCTTCAACATCATGCAGGAGGGCGACGTCCAGATCAAAGGCTACCCCGTGCGCCTTCCGCTGGACGTGCTCCTCGCCTTCACCGCCAATCCCGAGGACTACACCGCCCGGGGCAAGATCATCACCCCGCTGAAGGACCGGATTGGATCCGAGGTCATCACCCACTATCCCCGCACCGTGCAGCTCGGCATGGAGATCACCACCCAGGAGGCCTGGACCGAGCGCGGCGGGCCGCCAGTCGATGTCCCCGATTTCGTGCTCGAGGTGATCGAGCGAGTGGCGTTTGAGGCGCGTGAGGACAAGCGGGTAGACAAGCGATCAGGGGTAAGCCAGCGCCTGCCGATCAGCGCACTCGAGAATGCCGTTTCCAACGCGGAACGGCGCACTGTGGCGCTGGGCGAAGAGCGCGTGGTGCCCCGGGTAAGCGATGTCTACGCGGCCGTGCCGTCCATTACCGGCAAGCTGGAGCTGGAGTACGAAGGCGAGCTCCAGGGAGGAGACACCATCGCCCGGGACTTGATTCGCCGGGCAGCCGGACGGGTGATGGAGGAGCGCATGGGAGGCGCCGACATGGGAAAGATCGTGGCCTGGTTCGATCAGGGCGGTGCGCTCAAGGTCTCCGGCGACGAACGCTCCGATCTCTGTCTCAAGGGCTTTGGCGTCGTGCCCGGCCTGCTGGAGCTGGTCACCGAATTCGGCCTGGCCACGAACAAGGACGCTCCCCGGCAGGTGGCCGCGTGCGAGCTGGTGCTCGAAGGTCTCGCGGCCCAAAAGCGGATTAGCCGGAGCGAGGAGCTCGGCTATACCCGGGCGAAGCCGGAGCGGAGAGAGCCGGGGTACGGGAAGGGGGGCGGGATCAGCTTCGGGTGACCAGCGGGGCAGCGGGGCCGCCCTCAATCCACCCCCGTCGCCTCGCCTCTCCCACGATCACCTCGGTTGCTCCGTCCAATCCCAGGACTCCAGTGTTCAGCACCAGGTGATAGTTCACCGGGTCGTACCAATCGCGCCGATAGTACTGGCGAAGATAGTTCGCCCGGGTGCGGTCGGTCTCATCCAGAATTTCCGCGGCCTTCGCCTGATCCACGCCGAGTCGTTCGGCGGCCGCCTGGATTCGCCAAGCCCGGGGAGCAACGAGTTGAACGTGAAGACCGTTGCTTTCCCGGGCCAGTACCGCCGGCGCAGCTCGGCCCACCAGCACAGCCCGGCCCTTCGCGGCCACCTCGGCCACCACCGTTTCGGTGATCCGCACCAGATCAGTCTCCTGCAATCTGGGCACGGTACCGCCGGGGACCGGCGCAGCGAAAAGTTCAGGCGTGGAGGCCGCCAGCGTGCGCGCCAGCCGTTCGGCAAAGCTGGGTACCCGCTCCTCGCGCTCCGCGACATCCGAAGCCGGTAGCCCGGCTCGTGCGGCAACTTCCTCGACCAGCTCGTTATCGACTACCCGCCAGTTGAGCGCGGCGGCCACCCGGCGGGCAACCTCAGACCCGCCGGCGCCATATTGCCGGGATATCGTGATGATCATGGTCTCTCCCTTCGTTCCAGCGCCGCTACCCGCTCGCGTTCGTCACGCCGGTCCCGAACCGCGCGCCCCATCCACCAGGCCACCCCAGCCGCCACGGTTAGGCAGACCAGCCCGCCCACCGCAAAGGCTATCCGCACGCCGAAATGCTCGGCGACCCAGCCCGCCTGCAGCGACCCAACGGGAGCCAGGCCCAGCACCATGAAGGAGTAGAATCCCATTACCCGGCCGCGCATCTCATCGGGTGCCTCAGTCTGAAGCATGGTGTTGGCCGCGATTCCATTGAGGGCCATCACACCGCCACAGAGCGTGAACAGGATTGCAGCCGACCAGAAATTCGGGGCCAGCGCGGCGGCAACGAGCACCGTGCCGAAGACGATGGAGGATCCCAGAACCAGACGGGATTGCCGCACCCGGCCGCCAAACGCCGCCATGAAAAAGGCGGCCGCCAGGGCGCCAGCCCCAATCGAGGCCACCATCACACCGTAACCGCTTGCGTTGAGCCCCAGCGCATCACGGGCGAACACCGGCATCAGTGGCATGAAGGAAAAGCCGAAGATGCTGAATGTCGTAACGATGATGACCAGGGCGCGTGGCCAACGCCTGCCGAGGATATAGCTCACCCCTTCCCCCAAGGCGGTCCACAGAGAAGCAGCGCGGTGCGCCACTGTCTGCGGGACCTGCATTCGCACCAAACTCGCGATGACCGCCAGGTAACTGGCCGCGTTGGCAAAGAAACATGCCGGCAGCCCCAGCGTGGCAATGAGAACTCCGGCCAGCGCGGGACCAATGACCCGGGCCAGGTTGAATGCGCTCGACCCCAGGGCAATGGCGTTCATCAGGTCATCCCGATCCACGATCTCAGCCACAAACGCCTGCCGCACCGGCACCTCGAAGGCGGTGAGGAGGCCAAAGAACACCGCAAGCCCCATTACCCACTCGACCGTGATCAAATCCAGGGCAGTCAACACCCCCAGCGTCAGGGCCTCGAGCAGCATCAGGCTCTGGAGCACCATGATGAATCGCCGCTTGTTCACCCGATCCGCGATCACCCCGCCATACAACGTAAACAGCAGGATCGGGAGCGATCCCAGGGCGGTGACCAGGCCGACCGCAAAGGCCGAGTCGGTGAGACGCAGCACCAGCCACCCCTGGGCGATGGTCTGCATCCAGGTGCCGCAGAGAGAAATGAACTGGCCGGTTAGGAAGAGCCGGAAGTTCCGGTGCTTGAGAGCGGCGAAGACGGCGCGGGCAGAGGAAGGCAGCACGGCGGAAAGGTCTAGAGTCTAAAGTCTGGAGTCTAGGGCCTAGGGTCCAGGGTCCAGGGTCCAGGGTCCAGGGTCCAGGAGTCTAGGATCTGGACTTAACCGGCGCACCATGGTGAACCCGTCTCCTAGACGTTATCAATACAAATGAAGGTTATGCTTCGATCCCTGACACTAGACCCTAGACCTTTCTAAATGCGCTTCACCACCTACTCCAAATACCACCCCGAGCTCGCGGATCAGGTCAATCTGCAGGGGCTCCTCGACCAGCTGAGCGATTTTCTGCTGCAATCTGGGTTCGCGGGGAATTCGCCGTCCTTCTGGCACGACGATATGGGGGAGAGCGAGCGTTCGCTGGAGGCCCTGCGTCAGGCCATTCTCCAGGCCCTCATGGATTCGGGCCAGCTGACGCCCGACATGCTGAAGGTCCTCAGAGGAGAGTCTACCGGTGACGAGGCCCGGGATAAGGAGATCGAGGGCGAGCTGAGCGATCTGCTCGACAAGATCGTTCAGCGCCTGATGGCGGAGGGCTACCTGAACATCAGCCAGGCTCCCCAGGTGCCCCAGGGCTACCAGTCGATGTTCGGGCCTGGCGGTCAAGCGCATTCGGCTGCCCAGCAGGTGCAGTTCAATCTGACCGAAAAAGGCATCGACTTCCTCGGCTATAAGACGCTCAAGAACCTGCTCGGCAGCGTGGGCAAGTCGAGCTTCGGGGCCCATGATACGCCCTACCTCGCCACCGGAGTCGAGGCCGAGGGCGTCAGCAAGCATTACGAGTTCGGTGACGTCCTCAACCTCGATGTACCGGCCACGCTGACCAACGCGATCGCGCGGGAGGGCCTGGGTGTCCCGCTCAACATCGAGTACAGCGACCTGATGGTGAACCAGTCCGAGTATCGCTCCTCCGCGGCAACGGTGCTGATGCTGGACTGCTCCCACTCGATGATTCTCTACGGCGAGGACCGGTTCACTCCAGCAAAGAAGGTCGCGCTGGCGCTCACCCATCTGATTCGCACCCAGTTCCCCGGCGACAGTCTGCGGGTCGTACTCTTCCATGATTCCGCCGAGGAAATTCCGCTGAGCGCCCTGGCCACGGCCCAGGTGGGTCCCTATCACACCAATACCGCCGAAGGGCTCAAGCTGGCCCGTCGCCTGCTGCTGGGGCAGAAGAAGGACATGCGGCAGATCATCATGATCACAGACGGCAAGCCGTCGGCACTCACCATGCCCGACGGCCGGATTTATGTGAACTCGATGGGCCTGGATCCCCAGATTCTGCAGGCTACGTATCGCGAGGTGTCGAACTGCCGTCGCAGCGGCATCATGATCAATACCTTCATGCTGGCCCGGGATCGAAGCCTGGTCGAATTCGTCAAGCAGGTGGCGTCCATCTGCCGGGGCAAGGCGTACTTCACCAACACTATGACGCTCGGACAGTTCATTCTCATGGACTTCATGAAGCGAAAGACCCGGCGCGTGTCCTAGCCGCGCTGCCTGGAGCCGCCATGCGAAATCTTGTCCCTTTCATCCTCCTCTCCCTTGGCAGCTGCAGCCCCCGAACCGGCTCAACTCCCGGGACGGGAAGCACCAGGCCGGTGCCCGACCCGCGGTCCGAACCCGGGGTGGTAGCCGAGGGGGGAGGGTCACGCCGGAGAACATCCGAGACTCCGGTGCGGCGGGTGCCGGTCCGGGCCGAGCAGGCTCCACTGGTGCAGCTGCGCGAGGCGCTGACGACAGACAGCCTGCTGGGCCGTCGGGTGCGCGTGGCCGGACGGTGTGCGGCGCGAGGAGAGGGGCGGCGGGCTGGATCCTGGATCATGGAGCAGGACGGTGCCACGATCGAGGTGCGGGGCCTGGTCCCATTCGCCTGCGCACCGGATCGGGGAGAACCGCTGACCATCTTTGCCCAGATCGAACCAATAGCGGCAGGCAGCCGGGATCGCCTACTGCTTCGCCTGCCAGACTAGGGGGGCGAGACCTAGATGTCGCTCTCCCTCCTGGCCGACCGCATCACCAGCTGCGCGCTCTGCCCCCGGCTGCGAGACCACTGCCGGGAGATATCACTCGCTCGAAAGCGAGCCTTTTCGACTGAGGAGTACTGGGGGCGGCCGGTGCCGGGGTTCGGTGATCCGGAGGCCCGGCTCCTTCTCGTGGGCCTGGCACCTGGAGCCCACGGCAGCAACCGCACTGGCCGGGCATTTACCGGCGATGCCAGTGGCGAATGGCTGTACGGGGTGCTCCATCAGTATGGCTGGTCCAATCTTCCTGTTTCACGCTCTCGCGATGACGGCTTGATACTTACCGATTGCTACATCACGTCAGCGGGGCGCTGTGCCCCGCCGGATAATCGGCCCACTCCTGAAGAGCTGGCCCGTTGCCGGCCCTTTCTCGAGGCCGAGCTGGCGCAGCTACGATCGGTGCGGGTGGTGCTGGCGCTGGGGAGGATCGGGTGGGAGCAGTGGCTGCGCGCCGCGGGTTGGTGGGACCGGCTCGGTCCGCGCCATCGGCCACGTTTCGCGCACGGCGAGGAGACCAGGCTGGAAGACGGCACCATCCTGATCTCCTCGTTTCATCCCAGTCGGCAGAACACCAATACCGGGCGGCTCACCCGAGCCATGTGGCACGGGGTCTTCGAACGAATCAGGACGATCCTGCCGGACGTCCCCCCACCACCCGCTTTACCGTCCGTCCCGCGGGAATCACGGAGTCCGGCCCTTCCAGCTCGTTGATGATCGCCACCTCCTCGATCGGAATCGATGAGGGGTATTGAGAATAGAACTGAGCTAGAGTCACCTGACGCGGCACCTTCACCAGCTCGATCCGGGCCGGCTGAACATTGATCTTCGACTGGTCCCGAAGCTCGGTGAAGCTGCGGATAGTGCCCTGGAAGACCTGGTCATAGCTGCTCAACTTCCCCGCCGGCGTGTAGCCCATCAGACCAAAGGTCTGCCCACCGTACGAGATGAACGAAACCAGCCCCTCGATCCGGCCCTGCTCGGTCTGGGCCTGGAAGTAGCTCGACGCCGCGGGCAAGCCATTGATGCTGCTCCGTGAGGCATTCCCGGCCTGCACTCCCTCCTGGGAGAGGAACTGCGTCGCGGCCTGTTCGGGCGATGCCTGGCCCGCCAGCGCGAGCTGGATGATGGCATCCTCGCTCGGGCTGACCGCCACAACCGCCTGGGGCATGTTCTGCTTCTTCCACTGATCCGGGAACTTCAGCTGAAACCGCATCTTCGGATGGTAGAAGGTATTCCCCTCGAAGTAGCCCTGGCGCGGATCCTCCCCGAACGACATGCCCTGCACGTGCTGGAGGTAATCCTCCCGGTCAACGATCAGTTTCTTTTGAGCCAGCGCCGTCGTATCGAGCATCTGCTCGATGTGCTTGATCCGGTTACCCGGATTCGGGTGAGTAGCGAGCCACTCCGGCAGCCTCCCTCCGCCGCTTGTCCCGCTGATCCGATCCAGGGTCTGAAACACCTTCGGCATTTCTCTCACGTCGTAATTCTGACCCAGCGCATAGCGGAAGCCGCCCGCGTCGGCCTGGTTCTCCGCATCCCGGCCGTACTTGAGGAACAGCAGGCCGAGCCCTGCGCCCGCCAACTGCCCGAACTTGGCGATGTCGGAGGAGAGAATGCTGCCAATACCCAGACCAAGCTGAGCCAGCTGCGCCTTGCTGATCTGTTGGACGGAATGGCGATTGGTGACGTGAGCGATCTCGTGTCCCACCACCGTAGCAAGCTCCGCCTCGGTGTTAATGGAGCCCATCAGCCCACGGGTGACGTAGATGAAGCCGCCTGGGATGGCAAAGGCGTTGACCGAGGCGTCATCCACCACGTGGAACTCCCACGGCAGATTGGGCCGCTCGGATTGGGCCGCCATCCGCTTGCCGATATCCGCAACGTACGACTGCACCTTCGCGTCATCGTAAAAGCCGATAGACCGGGCCACCTCCTTGGCCCCCTCCTGCCCCATCTGAATCTCCTGGGACTCGGAGACCAGAGACAGCTCACTCTTGCCGGTGACCGGGTTGCGTGCGCAGCCCAGAGGGCCGGCCACCAGGCCGGCCCCGAGGCCTGCGATCAGGAGCGAAGGAAAGAGCGCAAAAGCGGGCAGGCGTAACAGCTTAGGGGCTGAACGACGAGTCATCGGATGATCCTCGGTTCACGGGTCCACATGACGGGGCAATGGAGGAATCTTATGCAGGACGGGCGCCGGGGCTGTGATCCCCGTCCCCGCCCGACACTCGCGATCACATCGTCATGCCGTACCCCGGCACCCTCAGGAAGAAGCCAGCTATGGTGCTGATGACGATGCCCAGCACGATTCCCGCAATGATGACGACTCCGGTGTAGGCCAACGCCCGGTCGCGCGGGGCCTTCATCAGCACCGGAAGGCCGAGATACAGCAGGTAGACGCTGTAGAGTCCCAGTAGCGAAAGAATCCACAACCCCGGCAAGAGCGCAAAGATCCCGGCCAGCCAGTAGGGGGTGCTGGAGTACGCGGCGACTTTCAAGGCCTGAGCCTGGCTCCGCTGGCCGTTAAACGTGGGGGCCAAGGCATCAATGATCAGGGCCAGCACGTAGGTACCCGCCAGGGCCAACGCGAAACTCACGATCGCTGAGGTGAGACCGGCTCCGATTGGAACGCGGTAATTGGGTCCGGGGAGGGAAACGCCGAAAACCGAGAAGCCGATCAATTGCGCGACCGGTCCGATCGCCGCGAGTGGAGCGATGTACTTCGTATACAGGTCGGCCGTAGTAGTGGGCTCTGCAGCAATAACCTCCCACTCGCTCTGAGGTGACAGCAGGATCCGCTTGACGCGTTCGACGAGGTTCATCGCGATCTCCTTGAGGACAACTGCGCTGGGAGGTTCCATAAGACGCGACATATGATGCGGCCGGAAAGCGCGGACGGGAAGAGGGGAGAAGGGATGGTGGGGACGGGGGCCAGAACAGAAAAAAGCGGGGGGGCCGCGCCGGACCCCTCCGCCTTCTCCGTCTTCTCCGTCTTTGTTACATCGTGCTCTGGGCTACATCATCCTCGACCTTAATGATTTCCGGCTTGGCCGGCGTGCCGGCCACCACGAAGGTGTAGCTCTTCCCACCCTCAAACTTCACATTTGGCAGGCTGGCCAGAACATTCTTCTTGCCTTCTGGACGGATCTCCAAGGTACCGGCGACCGGATCGATCTCATCCCAGCCAGCCTCGCTCTTGAAGTTCACGCCGTCGAACAGCGCGTCTTCCCGGCCTCTGACAAAGACGCTGATTTCCAGGTCTCCCGGGACCGCATTGATCACCCGGACCCGGGCCTTTTCCGGCGTCACGGGCTTCAGGTCGTCATCGAGGACGCGCAGGTTCCGCTTGTCGGCTCCGCCCGCGTCCGGCATGGCGACAATCGTATAGTGGCCGCCGCCATTCAGATTCTCCCGGTTTTCAGCCAGGGGATTTTCGGCCGAGCCGAGCTTGAAGTTGAGCCGATCGTCCCGGATTTCCCGAAACGGGGTAGCCGTCTTGTAGTCCACGCCGGAAAAGGCCGCGCTGTCGCCCGCCAGGATGGCCACCGGCCCGCCCGCTGGAATCGCATTGATGACCCGGACGAGCGCAATATCCCGGTTCTCCGCCATATCGCCCGCGGGGGCGCTGGAAGTGCCCTCCGCCGTCTTGGTGTTCACTGCACCAGTGTCACGGTTGTCCTTGCAAGCACCCGCGAGAAGTACCGCGCCGCCGGCTAACAGGCCGGCGTAAAGTCCTCTGAGCTTCGTCATAAGCACCCTCGGTATGAGTGAACACGCCCAACTGCACCTGGGCCCGTGCTTCGTGTTGGTAGAGCGGCTACACCCTATCAATCGCCCTGTCGGGAGGCTGTGACCCTAATCACCGTGTGTGATCTGGATCACAGTGACAACGGGATGCCGACGTCCGCGGCGAGCAGCCGATTCGCTTAGCTTTATCGGAGTCACAATCCCATCCATCCGACGGAAGACGGAGCCCCCATGATCCCCCGAACCTTCGCATTGGTTATCTCGATTGCGGCGCTGAGCGGCTGTGGCGCCGGGCGCACCATCCGCGTGTCCGAGGGCGGCGATGGCACCGCCAGGGACCCGGTGGCGTTGGCCCCCACCCCGTCGCAGGAGCCGTCCCCTGCCGTGGCCCCGGGATCCGATACCGCATCGGTAGCCGCCGCCCCCTCGGAGCAGGGCTATGCCTCCTACGGGAACAACCGAACCCTGGACATCCGCCGAATTGGGCAATGGACCCGGACCGGCATCGGTGAATCTCGGCGGCTTGTTATCCGGGACGCCAACGGTTGGGCCCAGTTCTGGTCGGAGTTGGGAGTGGGAGATCGGCCGTCGGTAGACTTCAACCGGGATGTGGTCATCGCGGTGGCTGCAGGCCAACGCCCGACCGGAGGCTACGAGATCGTGATCGACCGGGTAACTCAGAATGACGGCCAGCTGACAGTGGAGGTTGTGGAACGCACCCCGGGGCCAAACTGTATGACTACTGCCTCTTTGACCCAGCCGGTGGACGTGGTCGTGGTGCCCGCTGCCGACGCAAAAAGCCCCAGCTTCTTGGAGCGCAAGGAGATGCGGGGTTGCCGCTAGAGCCCTAAATCGTCCCGGGCAAGGGTTGCGGACCACGCAGGGTCTGTATCTTCAAACTGGGACCCAAGATCCGGGCTTCGGTCGGCCTGGCCCGAAATCTGAGGCCTATCCTCGGTTACAATTGCCTTCCTAACAGATTGTAGCTCTTACACTTAACTCATACTTGACTTGGGGGCCCGGGGGATCGTAATTCACCCCCAGGGCCTACTTTGGGGTCCACTCGTTTAACACCTGCCCGGTGGACCCAGGCCGCCAAGGACAGAAAACCGCAATGTCGTCGAATCCCAGCCATAAACTGGCATCGCCCTATCGTCCCTCGGCCCCACCCATCGAATACGAGACCGACCGACCGCCGCGCCTGGTGGCCGAGGAGCTCGTTCCGCCGGTCGCCCGAGTGGAGCCGCGGATCCACGCGCTGCATGGTGAGACCAGAATCGATGATTACTTCTGGCTCCGCGACCGGAACGATCCCGCGGTCATGGCTTATCTCGAGGCAGAGAATCGCTACACCGGCGAGGTCATGAAGCATACCGAGGGACTCCAGGAACAGCTCTACCAGGAAATGCGGGGGCGGATCAAAGAGACGGATCTGTCGGTGCCCGAGCGGGTGGACGATTACTTCTACTACACCCGAACGGAGACCGGCGGGCAATACCCCATCTTTTGCCGGAGGCATGGGAGTCTGGAGGCTCTGGAGGAAGTCCTGCTCGACCAGAATCCGCTCGCGGCCGACCACGCCTACTTCAAGATCGGGGTCAGCGAGGTAAGCCCGGACCATCGGCTCCTCGCCTACTCGGTCGATACCTCGGGGTCCGAGGAGTTCACGCTCTACATCAAGGACTTGACCACCGGACGCTTGCTGGCGGAGAGCATTGGAAGGACGTCAGGAGTCACCTGGGCTAACGACAGCCGCACGCTCTTCTACACCCTACTGGATCATGCTCATCGCCCCGCCCGGCTCTACCGCCACACGGTCTGGGCCAGTCCAACTACAGATGCGCTGGCGTACTTCGAACCGGATGAGTCGTTCTTCCTGGACATCAATCGCACCCGGAGCCGCCGGTATCTGCTTCTCGACATCACCAGCCACTCGACGTCCGAGGTCCGTTTTCTGAATGCCGATGAGCCCGAGGGCGAGTTTCGGGTCGTCCAGCCACGAGAGCCTGGTGTCGAGTACAGCGTAGAGCACCACGATGAGCGCTTCTTCATCACCACGAATGACTCCGCGCCAAACTTTCGACTGGTCCAGGCTCCAGTGTCGAGCCCCTCGAAAGCCAACTGGTCGCCGGTCCTGCCCTACCGGCCGGACGTCAAGCTGGACGAAACGGACGCCTTTCGGTCCCATCTGGTGGTGTACGAGCGTCAAGCAGGACTGCGCCAGATCCGGGTGGTCGAACTGGCGTCGAACGAGGAGCATCTCGTCCGCTTCCCGGAGCCGGTGTACACCTTTCGTGCCCACGAAAATCCGGAGTTCGAGACCACGCTCCTGCGTTTCACCTATACCTCCCTGGTGACTCCCAGCTCGGTCGTCGAGTACGACATGGGGGAGCGAACCTGGATGGTGCGCAAGCAGACCGAAGTGCTGGGCGGCTACGATCCGTCGCTGTACCAGAGCGAGAGGGTGTTGGCCAGCGCGGCCGATGGAAAGCGCGTGCCGATCTCCCTGGTCTACCGGGCTCCACTCCAGCTGGATGGGGCGCGGCCACTCCTGCTCAACGGATACGGAGCGTATGGCCTGAGCTATGACCCCGCGTTTTCGTCGAACACGCTGAGCCTTCTCGATCGCGGCTTCGTGGTGGCCATTGCCCACGTCCGCGGCGGGGAAGAGATGGGACGGCCGTGGTATGAAGGGGGCAAGCTGCTGAACAAGCGCAGCACCTTCACCGATTTCATCGCCAGCGCCGAGCACCTGGTCGGAGCAGGTTACACCTCCGCCGATCGGCTGGCCATCAACGGAGGCAGCGCCGGTGGCTTGCTGATGGGCGCGGTGACCAATCTGAGGCCCGACCTGTTCCGGGTCGTGCTGGCGGAGGTCCCCTTCGTCGACGTGGTGAACACCATGCTCGATGCCACGCTGCCCCTGACGGTGATCGAGTACGACGAGTGGGGGAACCCGAACGAGCGGACGGCCTACGAGTACATCCGCTCCTACTCCCCGTACGACAACATCGAGCCCAAGGACTACCCCCACATGCTGGTGACGGCCGGGCTCAACGACCCGCGCGTGGCCTACTGGGAGCCCGCCAAGTGGACCGCGAAGTTGCGCGCCACCAAGACTAACGGCGCCCGGCTCCTCCTGCGAACTAACATGGGAGCGGGGCACGGCGGAGCGTCCGGGCGTTTCGATTTTCTGCGTGAGATCGCGTTCAAGTATGCGTTTATGCTGGATGTGCTCGGGGTTGCGTAGCGGAAGTGAGAAGTGAGAAGTGAGAGGTGAGCAGTGAGAGGGCCCCCCAGCCACCCTTCTCACTTCTCACTTCTCACTTCTTACTTCTTACTTCTCACTTACCAGAGCGGCGACCGCGGCCACCGGCGGGCCAGGAAGGAGTCCAGTCCCAGCGTTCGCCCCGCCGCCCCTATGAGCAGGGCCAGGGCAATGGCGACCAAGGCCGCGTCGTTGCTGGATGGGGTCCAGAACCATGCCCCTTTGGCGAACATGTAATTCAGGGCGAGGGTCAGCGCCACCGACGCAGAGACTCGGGTCATCAGGCCCAGGATGAGGGTCACCCCGACGAACAGCTCGGAACCGGTGACCAGAGCCGCGAAAAACGCGGCGTTGGGCAGTACCACCCGCTCGAGGAACTGCTGGTAGAAGGGATGGCCTCTTTCCAGTCCGACCTGCTGGACGAATCCTATGAGATGAGGCGTGAAATCGTGCTGTAGCTTCGGCAGTGTGGCGACGAGGAAGATCACCCCCAGGTACACCCGCAAGAGCACCAACGCCCCGCGCGCCAGAATGCCCTGAAGGACCTCGCCGGGAAGGCTCATCCAGACTCACTCCTCCAAGACCCACGGGAAGCCGGCGCCTCGGCTCACCAGGTAACTGATGGCGCCCCAAAGTTACGCAGGTCACCGCGCGGGTGCAGCAGCACACCAAATTGGGGGGATCTTACAATCGGGAGGACACAGTGAGAGTAAAGCAGATCATGACCCCGAACCCGGTCAGCTGTACACCGGAGCGAACCGCCCGAGAGGTGGCAATCCTCATGCGCGACAACGACTGCGGCTCCATCCCGGTGGTCGAGAACACCGCCACCAATCGTCTGGTGGGAACGGTGACCGACCGCGATCTGGCCATCCGAGGCCTGGCAGCCGGACTGGGGCCCGACGCGCCGGTCCGTGCCCTCATGACCAACGATCCCATCACTTCCATGCCGGAAGACGAAATCGAGGATGTGCGGCAGGTTATGATCGAGCAACAGGTGCGCCGGGTTCCGGTCGTCGATGTCGATGGCCTGCTCGTGGGGATCGTCGCGCAGGCGGACATTGCCCGGGAGGACGGTGCCGCGAGCGACCGGGAAGTTGGCCGCATCGTGGAGGCCATCTCCGAGCCGAGGAGTGACCTCCCAGGTTAGACACCGAGCCGGTCATCCGTTGATGGTCTTCATTCCAGCTTCGTGGTAGCGGTCGCCGGCAGCCGCCCCCTTCGGTGCCACTTCCTCGATCTCCTCCAGGTCGGCCGGCGACAGCCCGACCTCGAGGGACCGAAGGTTTTCCTCCAGATACCGCCGCTGCTTGGTGCCCGGGATGGGGACGATGTCGTCCCCCTGAGCCAGCAGCCACGCCAGGGCGAGTTGTGCCGGAGTGCAGTGCTTCCGCCTGGCGATCTCCTCCACCCGGTCTACCAGATCGAGGTTCTTCTGAAAGTTCTCGCCCTGAAAGCGGGGCGAGTTGCGCCGGTAGTCCCCTTCCGGAAGGTCCTCGAAGGTGCGGAACCGTCCAGTGAGAAAGCCGCGCCCCAGCGGGCTGTAGGCCACGAACCCGATACCGAGCT
This sequence comes from uncultured Gemmatimonadales bacterium, assembly GCA_963742755.1. Lineage (GTDB taxonomy): Bacteria > Gemmatimonadota > Gemmatimonadetes > Gemmatimonadales > GWC2-71-9 > CAVVWJ01. Next base: position 138,003 of record CAVUMU010000002.1, on the reverse strand, counting down.
CTCGGCAGAGCGGCAGGACATCGTCCTCGGGATCGCGGGTCCACAGGGAGTACTCGGTCTGAAGCGCGCTGATAGGGTACTCCTGGTTGGCCCGGCGAATGGTGCCGGGAGCGGCCTCGGAAAGCCCGAGGTAGCGAACTTTCCCGGCCCGCACGAGATCGGCCATGGCGCCGACCGTCTCCTCTATCGGGACGGTGCGGTCCACCCGGTGCTGATAGTATAGATCGATGTGGTCCACCCCAAGGCGCTGCAGCGACCCGTCGCAGGACTTGCGCACGTAGTCCGGCCGCCCGTTCACCCCGAGGAAGCTGCCGTCCTCGCCCCGCTGGTTCCCGAACTTTGTGGCGAGCACCACCCGGTCCCGGCGCCCCCGAATGGCCCGGCCTACCAGGCGCTCGTTGCTGAAGGGGCCGTACATGTCCGCGGTATCGAGGAAGTCGACGTCGAGGTCGAGCGCCCGCTGGATGGTCGCGATCGACTCCTCGTCGTCCCGGCCGGTATAGAATTCCGACATTCCCATGCAACCGAGACCCAGGGGCGTGACCGTCAACCCTTCACGGCCCAGCGTACGCCTTTGCATCTGCGATCTCCGTATATTCTGGTCCAGAGTCTAGCGTCTAGAGTCGAGGTGTAGAGCCAGGATTCAAGAGTCGCAATGTATGCAATCCGCAGGTTTGAGCGTAGACTCCAGACCCTCGACCCTAGACTCTCCCGAACGAGGCCACCGGATGGGTACTGAGAGATGAACCGGATCTGTGTGTTCTGCGGCACCAACCCTGGATCGCGGCCGGCCTATGGGGCCGCTGCCCGCCAGCTGGGGCAGGTCCTTGCACAAGAGGGAATCGAGCTGGTGTACGGCGGAGCGAGTGTGGGGATCATGGGCCAACTGGCCGACTCAGTCCAGGAGCACGGCGGCCACGTCACCGGGATCATCCCCCAGCAGCTCGTGGAGAAGGAGGCGGCGCATACCGGCATCCGCAACCTCATCGTCGTGGCTTCGATGCATCAGCGAAAATCCCAGATGGCCGACCTGTCTGATGGATTTATCGCCCTGCCCGGCGGAATCGGGACCCTGGAAGGCTTCTTCGAGATTCTCACCTGGGGGCAGCTTGGGATTCACGCCAAGCCCTCGGGAATTCTCAACGTTGAGGGTTACTTCAACGGGCTGACCGGGTTTCTGGACCACGCCGTACGGGAGGGATTCCTGACCGAGGCGCATCGGAACGCCATCATCGTGGAGTCGAGCCCCGGCGCCCTGCTCCAGCGGATGCGTGCCTTTACCCCCTCGGAAGGTGAGAAGTTTATGGGCCGAACGAATCGGTAGGCGGCCTCGGATCCTTGGTGGCAAACTCGGAGGGAGTCGGACGGCGGCCGAACTGCTTGACGTATTCCCGGGTGAACTCGGCGCCGAGCAGAATGATCTGGGCCGAGTAGTAGACCCACACCAGGAGAACGATGACGGAGCCTGCCGCGCCGTAGGAGGAGGCCAGGGCGCTGGTGCCCAGATAGAGCCCGATCAGCAGCTTTCCCACCGTAAAGAGTCCAGCCGTCACCAACCCGCCGACCCACACATCGCTCCACGCCAGCTCCACGTCCGGCAACACCTTGAAGACCGTACCGAACAGAATGCTGATGACGCCAAGGGAGACGATCACGTTCACCGCTTCCCACAGAACCACTCCGCCGGGGAAGGTCTCCCCCATGTAGGTGTGCAGGGCCGCCAGGCCCGCGCTCACCAGCAGTGAGGTGAGCATCAGAAAGCCGACTCCGACCACCAGCCCAAACGAGATCATGCGGTCGATCAACACTGATCGAAGAAAGCTGCTGCTCGCCTTGGGCTTCACCCGCCAGATGGCGTTGAGCGCGGTCTGCAGCTCCAGAAACGCGCCGGTCGCTCCCAGGAAGAAGGTGACTATCCCGATGATGGTTGCGGGCACGCTGGACGAGGGCTTCGCGGCGCCCTCGAGCATGGCCTGTACCGCTACGGCCCCATCATGCCCAACCAGCTCGTCGATCTGGCCGACGATCTCGCCCCGTACTGCCTCGGCTCCGAAGACCAGACCCCCGATCGCAATAGCCACCACGAGAATCGGGGCCAGCGAGAAGAGGGTGTAATAGGACAGTGCGGCGCCCAGGTGGGGGACGTTGTCGTTCCACCACCCGGCGACCGCACGTCCGAGCACCGCCCACAATCCGCGCAGCGTCATGGCCAGAGCTGAGTGCAATTCATCTCGAATCACCTGGTCCCGGTCGGAGCCCGTAGCCCATAGTCCTCCCTGTGACAGTCCTCACGTCCGGCTGGCCCGGCGAATGCGAGATTCGGATACACCCACTTCCTGGAGATCGCATGGCGCGCAAGCAGAGGAATCTGGCGAAGACCGCCGCTGCAATCGCAACGACCGCGTTGCTGGAGAAGGTGATTCGGAAAGCCGCAGAGGACCCTCGAGTGCGCCGCAAGGCAAAGGCCGTAGGCAAAGCCCTGAAAAAAAAGGCCAAGACGGCCGGCAAGAAGATCTCCAAGGCCATCCGGAAGCGGACGCCGAAGATCAAACGGGCGGTCAAGCGGAAGAGTCGCCCCCGCGCCTCAAAGGTCAGCTAGTCTCCATCCAGCGCGGCCGGGTCCACCGGTGCAAAGAGATACGGGGTCTGCTCCAGCGACATGTAGAGACTATCTGGAGCGAGCGGAATCTGTGCGGCGAAATAGTGGTTGAGCACCCTGGGAATCACGTTCACCAGCGTGACCGAGTCTGCCAGGATGCGGCCGCCCGCTTCAGGTAAGTAGAACGCGCCGAATGCGCCGAATCGCTCCCGCGCCTGGGCTGGGGAGACGGTTTCGGCGCCCTTCGCGCTGGAGTAGCGCAGCGTATTGGTTCCATGGTCGCCAACCAGCAGGATGATTGGGGCAGGCGACGAGTTCCGCAGCAGGTCGGTGACCAGAGAGATCAGGAGGTCGTTGAGACACTCGACCTGCCGTATGTACGCGTCCTGCTTGCCCGGTGCCCCGATTTCCGCCGACCGGCGCCGGAGCCCGGGGCAGTTGCCGGCGTTAAAGACGATAGGCCGGTGGGGATTCAACACGTGGGCGAAGACAAAGGTCGGCTCAGCCGTCGATGCGACCTGCCGCACTCCCTCGAGCGTCCGCTTCACATGGTCCGCGTCATAGCTGTAGTTCGACGGTAATGCGGTCACCCGGACCAGCCAGCGGCGCAGGTCGGAGCGGGTGGCGTCGCGCAACGGATGGAATCCGCGCCACGCCCTGAACTCGGAGTCGGCATTCCGGCTCCGCCGGGTAGAGATCCACCACTGGGAAGGGAAGAACAGAAACTTGTAACCTTGCGCCTTCAGAAACGCGGCTACGCGGTTGTTCTCGACCAGGTAGTTCGGGAGAGTGGGGTCGGTCTCGAGCGGGCCAACTTCACTGGCGAGCACAGTCAGATGGGTAAAGTTCAGCAGCGAAGGCAGCGAGAGGAGCGTGTGCACATAGTTGCTCCGGACCAGCCGGGGCACGGTAAATCCTAGGCGGGCGAGGCTGTCCTCGAACACCCGATTGTTGAACCCGAAGCGCTCGCGCAGAACCGCGCCATTGGCATACTCATCCAGGATGATCAGATAGATGTCCCGCTGCCTCGACCCGGCCCGCGGCGTGCTGGCAGGTGAGCCGGCCAGGGGCTGCCCCAGCCTTCGGACGAGCGCACTCTCCTCAGTGGCCCCCCTCGCCCGGAATCCGTGTAATGCTGCCTGGGCCAGCATCCATCCAGCCACAAGTGTGCAGGTGAGTGCCAGGAAAGTCGTGGCCCGATCGAGAAACGCCGGCCGCCGCGCCAGCCACCAGGCCATACCGATGGTCAGCGCCACGGCCGCCGCCACGACCGCCAGGGCCGCCATACCGGGGGATCCGGCCTGGACCGCCTGCGTCAGCGGGCTGTAGCCGTAGAACCAGAAGATGATCAGGAACACGATCAGCGATACCACGGGCTTCGCCAGGCGGCCTTTGACCAGCAGGAGCACCAGTCCGTACAGCAGTCCGCACATCGCCAGCATGGCGGCAATCATCAGTCCCATGTCCCACAGGTCCGATCCGCCGGGACTGCGGGACAGAACATTCAGCAGCGGCAACACCGCGAAGACGAAGGGGTACAGCAGGCGCAACCGGCCGATCACCCACCCGCTCCACGGGAAGACATGGCGTAAAGCCAACGATCAGAATCCTGGATCGGCGATGAGGACTCGATCGTGAAGTGACGGGCAAACGCCTGTTCGAACCCGTCCTTGGTGTAGTGCGGAAAGATGTCGGGCCGACTGAGCAGGAGGCGCTTGACCTGGGAGTCGCTCTTGGGGACGAACTCGATAACGAGATGCCTGCCGATCCGGGCGAAATAGTGGGCGATCTGTTCCAGCGGCAGGTTGTGTCCGATCGCCAGATGATGGACCAGGGCAAGAGCCAGGACAGCGTCCGCCGGTCCCCGCTCCTCCAGTGACAGTCGTTCGCGGCCGCCCCAGCCTTGCGCCGGGGAGGGGTTGGTAAGATCAAGCAAGAGGGGAAGGAGGCCGGCCTCCCCCTCGGCACGCACTCGCCGGTAGTTCCGCTCCACCGCGGCGGGATCGACGTCGAAGGAGATCACCTGCGCTGCTACCTCCCGAGCCGCTCGACTGTATTCCCCGGTGTTGGCGCCGAGGTCCCAGACGGTGCATGGATTAACCCTCCGCAGGTGACCTATCACCATGGTGCGCTTGTTCTGGCTGGCGGCCGCCGTGTAATTGTTGTCGTCGACGTATTCCGCCCACTCAGTGCCTGACGCCCGCCAGGATAACCGCCGGGTCGCGTCACTCAGGTTCTTCACCAGAGTCAGCAACGCTTGACGGCTCATCCTCCGACCCTTCGTGGCGGAGCCTACGGCGGTATCGGAATAGCGTCCCAGAGCCCAGGCATGCATATGGATGTGCAACAGGGTGCTCAGTCTGGCCCAGGTACGGCGAGGCAGGAGCGCGCTACCGAGGTCGAGGGGGATACCGTCGATGTACGAACGCAGCAGCTGGCCGAAACGGACGTCTCGCGTGCTCATGAGCATCAGCGGCAGAAGGAAATGCTGGCAGAACTGCTTGTAGGCCGTCCAGGGCTTCCCGTCTTCCAGAGGCTCGAAGGAGAGGCTGTCAATGAAGAGCGGGCGACCCCCTTGGAACTGGACGTTGTAGGCGCTGCTGTCCCGCAGCGTGAAACCTCGCGCCAGGGCGCGCCGCTGGAGGTCCAGCGTCAGAGTAGCCGCATCCTGCAGCTGACTGAATGACCACTCGTAGGGGTAGGAGATGAAGCCAACCCGCTCGGGCTGGAGCACAGCATAGGCGTCGGGACTGGCGGAGAGATCCAGGCCGACCTGCCGGTGGGCGACAAGCAAACCCTCCTGGGCAAGCTCATCGTAGAGCCCCGAAGCGAGAAACGCTTCGAAGGGCTCACGAAAGCTGGTATTGACCTGCCGGTAGAGGATGCCGTCCCGGGTATAAACAAAGCCGCTAGGGTCGCGGAACGATCCCTCTACGGCTTGCCAGCCCACCGGCCTCGGCGCGGGACCAGAAGCTTGAAGAAGGTCTTGAGCGCCTCTCGCGCCCGGGACGCCATAGCGAGTACTGAAAGCACGCCAGCGGCGACGAACTGCAGAACCAAGCTGCCCGTTGTCGGGTCGATGTACATAGGGTCCCCTGCTGAGGCCACACGGTACCTGTCCGGTAACAGTCTAGTATAAAAGGGGTGCGTGGGAAAGCGGGGATACCGCGCGAAGCCAGGTGATCTACGGCACGAGTCGACCATAAAACCACATACAATTAGTAGTAGCTTGTGCTACTCCGCATTCGATAGCTCCTTGACGGGGGTTCCTCCGTTGATCCATACCGTCTTGATGTTCACGAACTCCCGCATTCCGTAGACCCCGAGCTCGCGGCCATGACCTGACTGCTTTACCCCGCCGAAGGGGAGTCTTGGATCGGACGCCACCATTCCGTTGATGAACACCATACCGGCCTCGAGCTCCCCGATGAAGTGGTCGCGCTCCCGTTCGTCGTTGGTCCAGGCGCTCGAACCAAGCCCGAAGGGCGAATCGTTGGCGATCTGGATGGCTTCGTCGATGTCCCGGGCTCGGAAAAGCAGGGCGATCGGCCCAAAAACCTCCTCGCGGTACGCAGGAGAATCGGGACTGATGTTGGTCAGCACCCCCGGCGCGAAGTAATACCCTGGCTGGTCCAGCGGGTGCCCTCCGGTCAGCAACCGGGCCCCACCTCGCACCGACCGCTCCACTTGATCGGTCAGCGTCTTCACCTGGGCCTCGTTTGCCAGCGGCCCGACGTCGGTGGCGGGATCCATCGGGTCGCCCACGACGAGCGCGCGCATTCCCGCCACGAGCCGGCGCTCGAACTCGTCCGCGATGGCACCCACCACGATAAAACGTTTGGCCGCGATGCAGGACTGCCCATTGTTGATCGTCCGGGCTTTGACCGCGGTGCGGGAGGCCGCCTCGAGGTCTGCACTGGGCATCACAATGAACGGGTCGCTTCCGCCCAGCTCCAGTACCGACTTCTTGATCTGCTTTCCGGCGGTGCTCGCGACAGCGCTTCCGGCACCTGTGCTCCCGGTCAGCGTCACCGCCATCACCCGTGGGTCCTCGATCACCCGGCGGACAGTCTCAGTCTCGATCAGCAGGGTCTGGAAACAACCTTCGGCAAAGCCGGCGCGCAGAAAAATTTCCTCAATGGCCAGGGCGCATTGCGGTACGTTGGAGGCATGCTTGAGCAGGGCGACGTTGCCGGCCGCGAGAGCGGGGGCCGCGAAGCGAAAGACTTGCCAAAAGGGGAAATTCCAGGGCATGACCGCCAGAATCGGCCCGATGGGCTGATAGGCGACGTAGCTGCGGGTGGCGCTGGTCTGGATCACATCCTCCGCCAGGAATCGCTCAGCGTTCTCGGAATAGTAGCGGCAGCCCCAGGCGCACTTTACCGCTTCCTCGACGGCCGCCTTCATGGTCTTGCCCATCTCGAGGACCATGAGCTTGCCGAACCTCTCCTTCTCTGCCTCCAGGATCTCGGCGGCCTTGAGAAGCAGTCGGGCGCGCTCCGCCACCGGGGAGCAGCGGTATCGCCGGTAAGTGTCGACCGACCGCTGGATGCGGGCGTCGAGCTCGGCTTCCGATAGCGGAGTGAAAGCGCGGACAACCTGGCCGGTGGCTGGATTGACGCTGGCGATGCTGGGATGGATGGCGGCGGTGGTCATTACGCGGAAGCCTTTCGTTACGCTGCGTTGCTCACTTCACGTGGTCGGCCAGGACGATCGCCAAACCTGACGGTGGATCCAGGAGCCCTCGCAGCCCAGCAGGGAAACAGGAACCCGCCTGCCGGGCAGCGGGACTGGCGGATCGAGCCTATTTTCCCTGCACCATGAGCGCGATCCGAACGTTGCTCCATCGAAGTATCGACTATGCGGGTCTCTTTCCACCGGCCGAGCTGGACATGGAGGCCGCGCTGGAAAACTATATCCGTTACATTGGCGAGTCCTCGTCCTGGGCCTTGGGGCGTTTCATTGTTCCCGTGAGCAGGCTGTCCGAGCTCGAGGATCAGCTAGGGCGCCTTCCGCAGCTTCCGGCTGAAGGTCCTTGGTGCTTTGCGGCCCTCCTGGGAACCGATCTCGCGGCCGACCTGGAGTTGATTGACGGCTTTAATCGGCGCCGAAGCACGAGAGCTCCCATCGACACCGTCGAGGTGAAAGCTACCTCCGAAAACGCCGTCGGGGAGATCCTCAGCCTCGTCCCGGCCGGCCTTCAGACCTACATCGAAGTTCCTATCGACCGGGACCCTGGTCACCTCGTTGCGGCAATCGGGCGGGGTGGGCGCCGGGCCAAGGTGCGAACCGGTGGTGTGACCCCGGATGCCTTCCCGGAGACGCGGGATCTAGTCCGCTTTCTTCGCGAAACGGTCCGGTACGCCGTGCCTTTCAAGGCAACCGCAGGGCTCCATCATCCGCTCCGGGCCACATACCCGCTGACCTATGCGGACGGCGGCCCCCGCGGTACCATGTTCGGATTTCTCAATCTCCTGCTCGCTACTGCGTTTCTCCGATCCGGAATGGAAGAGGTCGAGGTTGTCCAGCTGTTGGAGGAAGGAGATCCCGATGCTTTCCAAGCTGACGCGTCAGGGTTCAGTTGGCGCAACCGGCGCCTGGATCTGAGATCTCTGAGCGACGCCCGACGGCAAGGCATGATCTCCTTCGGCTCCTGCTCGTTTACCGAGCCGATCGCAGACCTCGAGTCCCTGCAGCTGCTCGCCCCCGGAGTTCCACGACCGTGAACGAGACCCACGATCCGGGGCTGACCTCCTGGGTGGACTCCGCCCAGAATCACCCCGATTTCCCGATTCAGAACCTTCCCTACGGCGTCTTCCGGAGACACGGAGCGAAGGGCTCGGCGACGGTCGGAGTGGCGATAGGGGATCAGATCCTCGACCTGGCCGCTTCCAGCGAGGTTGCCGGTTTCACGGGGCTGGCGGCCCAGGCGGCCCGGGCGGGGACCGCCCCATCATTGAACCCGCTTATGGCGCTCGGTCCGGATCACTGGGCCGCGGTCAGGCTTCAGCTCAGCAGCCTGCTCCGCTCCGACTCACCGGCATTCCGCGCCAATCGGCGACTGGAAGAGCGCATCCTCGTCCCGATGTCTGACGTCGAGCTGCTCCTGCCGGCTCGGATCGGCGATTACACCGACTTCTACGCCTCGGTGCATCACGCCACCAACGTCGGCAGCATGTTCCGGCCCGACAATCCGCTCCTCCCCAATTACAAGTGGGTGCCCATCGGGTATCACGGGCGGGCCTCCTCGATCGTCCCCAGCGGGAGCCAGGTCCGTCGGCCCGAGGGGCAGCTGAAGGACCCCAATGCAGAGGCTCCGCTGTTTGCCCCGAGCCGGGCCCTGGATTATGAGATGGAGGTTGGCTGCTTTGTTGGACCGGGGAACGCGCTGGGAGAGCCAGTACCGATCGCGGAAGCCGAGAAGCATCTCTTCGGCTTGTGTCTGGTGAACGATTGGTCGGCCCGAGACATTCAGACCTGGGAGTATCAGCCGCTCGGTCCGTTCCTGTCCAAGAACTTTGCCACGACGGTTTCCCCCTGGGTGGTCACGCTCGAGGCGCTGGAGCCTTTCCGGGTCCCCGCATTCGAGCGGCCCGCCGGCGACCCGCCCCCGCTTCCGTACCTGACCTCACCCGAGGATCGCCGCCACGGGGGTGTGGACGTCACGCTCGAGGTCTCACTGCGCACCGCGCGCATGCGGGACAGAGGCCTGCCTCCTCATCAGCTGAGCCGCAGCCGGATGGCGGATCTGTACTGGACCATCGCCCAGATGTTCGCCCACCATACCAGCAACGGTTGCAACCTTCAGCCGGGCGACCTCTTTGCCAGCGGCACCATCTCTGGACCCACCAAGGACTCCCGAGGCTGCCTGCTGGAGCTGACCATGCGGGGGAGTGAGCCGATTACGATGCCAACGGGCGAAATTCGCAAGTTTCTGGAGGATGGAGACGAGGTGATCATGCGGGGGTACTGCGAGCGGCCCGGCACCGCCCGCATAGGGCTAGGCGAATGCCGGGGGGTGATCGTCGCCGCGTAAAGAGGTTAGTTCCCGTCCCCGGAACGATTCGACTGCCACCAGCTGATGCGCAGCGAGTAGTCGAGTCGGGAGGCGGAGTCGGGAGTTCGAGAGTGCTCCTGACTCCTGTCTCCTGACTCCCGACGCTCCCTCAGCTCTTCTCAACGATCCTGGACAACAACTGCTGGGCGTACTCCTTGTCCCACTCCGCCACGTTCTTGCGGGCGGTGACTTCGACCCGAGTGCTCGTCGGGCTCTTTCGTTCCATTTCAATGGTCACGTCAAGGTCGCCCTTTTTCCCCTTGAACTCACGCTTGTCGCCGCCGCTCTCGGTGCTGGACGCGTCGGGGACGATTCCTTCCTCGTTCATGACGGTCTGAACCCGCTCGGCCACCTTATCGATCGAGTTGTCGACCAGGGACTCGGCCCCCCGGGTGGTGAGATAGATTCCCGCCCCTGCGCCTGCGGCGGCGGCCGCAGCCACGCACCCTGCCGTCGGCAGGACCAGAGCCAGCGCCAAGGCCCATCGGACGCGTGCCATTGATCTGTGCGCCATACGATTACCTCCGTCTGGGTGAAAAGAGCTCCAGGACGATCCCGGCCATTTTAGGGCCTTCCCGCGTCCACCGTCCACCTCCTGGATCACCGAGGTAGTGTAATCCCGGTCAATTCCGATCTTCCATCCGGCTCAGCCGGGCGCCATTATTCATGCATTCCACTTCAGCCGAGCCCGACGCGTGACATCGTTCGTCAAGACCACCCAAATTGCCATTGACGGGGCCAAGACCCTGCCCCGCCGCTACTACGTTGCCCCGGAGATCTTCGCCGAGGAGACCGAGCGAATCTTCACCCGTCGATGGCTGTGCGTGGGGCGAGAGGACCGCATCGCGGGGCCCGGGGACTACCTGGTCCAGCAGGTCGGGACCGAGAGCATCATCGTGCTGCGGGATCAGGGCGGCACCCTGCGAGCTTACTACAACGTCTGTCGGCATCGCGGGACCCGGCTCTGTGAGCAGCACACCGGCCGGTTTTCCGAGACCATTCAGTGCCCCTATCATGCCTGGACCTACGCCCTGGATGGCCGACTGATCGGGGCGCCTTCGGCGTCCGAGATCGAGGGCTTTGCCAAGGCGGACTATCCGCTGCATTCCGTCGGCATTCAGAGCTGGGAAGGATTTCTCTTCATCAATCTGGCGGAGGATGCCGAGCCCTTCGCTCAGGCCTGCCAATCGCTCATCGGCCGGTTCGACCGGTTCAACATGTCGAATCTGACGGTGGCCCGCACCATGGAATACGAGGTAAAGGCCAACTGGAAGCTGCTCTTCCAGAACTACTCCGAGTGCTATCACTGTGGTCCGGTACACCCGCCCCTCGCAAAGCTCACTCCGCCCACGAGCGGGGAGAACGACCTGGTGAACGGCCCGGTCACCGGGGGCTTCATGGTGATCAACGAGGGCCACCAGAGCCTGACCATGAGTGGCCGGTCATGCGGGGTCATGGTGGGCGACCTGCCTGAGGAAGACCTGAACCGGGTCTACTATTACGCCGTCTTTCCCAACATGCTGCTCAGCCTGCACCCCGACTATGTGATGTTCCACACCCTGTGGCCCGAGGCGCCGGATCGCACCAGGATCCTCTGTTCCTGGCTCTTTCATCCCGACAGTCTGAACAATCCCGCTCACGACCCGGAAGACGGGATCGCGTTCTGGGACATGACCAACCGGCAGGACTGGCACATCTGCGAGCAGAGCCAGCTCGGGGTGCAGTCCCGGGCGTACCAGCCGGGGCCGTACTCCAAGCGGGAGAGTCTGTCGGTTCAGTTCGATCGAGAGGTGCTGAAGGCATTAGGACATGGAAGTGCAAAGGTGTGAACAGTGAACAGTGAACCGGCCTCCACCGCCCCCGTTTACCGTTAACTTTTCACCGTTCACGCTTTTTTACCGCCTGCATCTCCTGAATCACTCCCGCATACAGCTTGAGCCCGAAACCGAGGTTCTCGATCGAGACCCTCTCATCATTGCCGTGGACGCCTCGCCGGACCTCTTCAATATCCACGAGAGCCGGATCGATCCCATAACAGATGATCCCCGCGCCCGCGTAATAGGGCCGATCAGTCGCACCGGTACTGGTCGTGGTCGCAAATGGAACCCCCGGGAGGAGGCGCGCAGCGGTACGCTCGATGGCGCGGGACATTTCGGTATCCAGCGGCGCGGAGAAGGGAGGTGCCATGTCTCCGATCGATGTTAGCGTGAAGCCGGTGTCACCGATCACCCGAAGGAGCTCTCGCCGGAAAGCCACCGTGTCCTGGTCGGGAAGCAGGCGGATATCGAGCTCCGCGGAGGCCTCGGGCGGTATGGTGTTGGTCTTGTTGGACCCGACGAGGACAGTCGGAGAAATCGTGTTCCGCAACAGCGCGTTGCGCTCTGGCTCGCTGAGAAGCCAGGCTCGCCCCCGGGCAGACTCGAGGGCCCGTGCCGGGTCGGCCAGCCAGCGGCGGTGCTCACCGGTTTCGGCGAGCGCCGCCGCCCTGAGGTAGCGATCCACTGCGGGCGTGAGTCGTAACGGCGTCTCCCATGCGGCAACGCGCGTCAGTATTCGCGCGAGGCGAGGCACCGGGTTGTAGGGAGTTGGCCTGGAGCCATGGGACGCCTTGCCCTTCACCACCAGCTTCTGCCAATACGCCCGCTTCTCCCCCACGTTCAGGCCGAACCATCGGACTTTCCCTTCTCAACCCGACTTCCACCGCTCTCGGTCAGCAGATACTCGACGTCCTTGATGAGATCAGGGTGCCGTACGATGAAGGTCTTGGCTCCCAGTCCACCCGACTCCTCATCAGCATTGCCGATGTACACCAGGTCGCGGTTGAGCTGGATGCCCGCGCGCTTGATGGCGATCAGAGTCATCAGTTGGACGATGCCGTGGCCCTTCATATCCAGGGCGCCGCGGCCCCAGACATAGCCGTCCTTGATCAGCCCCGCGAATGGATCCTCGGTCCAGAACTCCCGGGATACCGGCACCACATCCATATGGTGCACCAGGGCGATCGCTTTCCCGGAGCCGTTCCCCCTCAGCCGAGCGTAGAAGTTGGCCCGTCCCGCTCCCAGCTCGGCGGTGTCGAGGATCTGTCCCTCGATCCCCTCCCTGGCCAGCACCTCCTTGAGCCAGCGGGCGGTGGCCAGCTCGTTGCCCGGCGGATTGCTGCTGTTGATCCGGATATACTCGGACAGCCGCTGGGCGGTCTCGTCGCGAAGGCGGTCGTAATCGAGCGCCGGCGCCTGCGCTGCGGCGGGCATCGCGAGAGCGCACAGGAGTGCGGCCAGTCGAGCCAGCCGGCGGACAAGGCAGGTCATAGCGTCTCCATGAGCATGCGGGCGGCCAGCTCCTTGACCAGCTTGCCGCTAACGGCGGCGGTTACACCGGTTTGATCGGCGGCCGGATTGAACTCGACGAAGTCGGCACCGACCACCGGTGCCGTGAGCGACTGTACCACCGCTAGCGCCTGGCGCACCGAGAAGCCACCCGCTTCGCGATGGGAGATGCCCGGCGCCAGCCCGGGCTCGATGACATCGAGATCAAACGACACATAGACCGGCGTGTCGAACTCCAGTTTGATCCCGTCGCGCCAATCCTTCATCTCGATCACTTCCACCCCGAAGCGTTTGGCCTGCTCCCGCTGATGCCCATTCATGGTGCGGATACCCACCTGGACCAGTCGGTCGGTCAAGCCTTCCTCCATGATCCGGGCAAACGGGCAGGCGTGGGAGTACCGGTCGCCCTCAAACTCATCCCAGAGATCTCCGTGAGCATCGAAGTGGAGGATGCTCAGCCGTGGATGGAAGGGCCGAAAGCCACGCAGGACCGGATAGGTTATCGAGTGATCCCCGCCCAGCACCAGTGGTCGTCGTCCGGATTCGGCGATTCTTCTGACCGCCTGCTCGATCAAGAGGCGAACCTGCGCCGGGTCCTCGTCCGGGGCCGGCGCCAGGTCGCCCTCGTCATCCAGCGCGGCGGTACTGAGGTCGATGCCGAGCTCGGCCCATGGATTCCCCGCCTCGGACCAGAGCGCCTCACGGATCATGGGCGGAGCCCCGGCAGTGCCCCGCAGATATGAGGAGCTGCCGTCGTAGCAGACGCCGAGCAACGCCACACGCGGAGGGGCCACGATCCTGGGGCTCACTCGGCGGCGGCTCCAAGATGGGTCTGACGCTCAAGTCGCGTGAACCCCAGAGCGGCCTCGGGCTCAGGCGCCAGGAGTGACACCACGATGCCGGCGAGGAAGGACAGTGGTATGGTGACCAGAGCCGGATTCTTGAGCGGGAACCATGCGCTCCCCTGCCCCAGAATGTCCAGCTGAATCGTCGGCGAGAAGTAGATCAAGCCCAGGGTGGCGATGGTGCCGGTGGCCATGCTGGTCACCGCCCCGGCGGTGGTATAGCGTCGCCAGAAGATGGCGAGGACAAGGGCAGGAAAGTTTGCACTGGCCGCAATTGCGAACGCCAGCGACACCATGAAGGCCACGTTCTGACCCTTGAAAGTGATGCCTAGCCCAACCGCCACGATACCGAGCGCCAGGGTGGCAATGCGGGCAACCCGGAGTTGCTCCCCAGCGTCGGCGTGCCCCTTACGCACCACGCTGACCCAGAGATCGTGGGACAGCGCCGCGGCACCCGAGAGCGTGAGACCGGCAACCACGGCAAGAATGGTGGCGAAGGCCACTGCAGCGATGAAGCCGAGAAATGGGGTTCCGCCCAACAGCTCGGCGAGGAGCGGCGCGGCCATGTTGCCGCCCTTGTCCACCGCGGTGATGGCAGCTGGACCGATCAGCACCATCGCCCCAAAGCCCAGGATGAACGTCAGCAGATAGAAGAGCCCGATGAGGCCGGTGGCAATGAACACCGAGGTGCGGGCCGCCCGGGCGTCCGGCACAGTGTAGAACCGCATCAGGATGTGCGGCAGCCCGGCGGTGCCGAACATCAGGGCCATCCCCAGGGAGACGGCATCGAGCGGGTTCGACACCAGCTTCCCCGGCGCGAGTACCCCGGCACCGTAGCGCTCCGCGGCGGCGGCGAAGAGCGCGGCCGGGCTCAGGTGAAAGCGGAGCAGGACCAGCAGGGCGAGCAGTAGCGCTCCGCTCATGAGCAGCACAGCCTTCACAATCTGAACCCAGGTCGTCGCGATCATACCGCCGAAGAGCACGTACCCGATCATGACGATGCCGACCAGGATGATGGCATGCTCATAGCTGAAGCCGAACATCAGCCGGATCAGTCCGCCGGCGCCAACCATTTGGGCGATGAGGTAAAGGGTTACCGTGGCCAGGGTGCCCAGCGCTGCGGCGATCCGCACCGGGGTCTGTCGCAGCCGCATGGCCACGACATCGGCAAAGGTGTAGCGGCCCAGGTTGCGCAGCGGCTCGGCGATCAGAAAGAGCACCACCGGCCAGCCGACCAGCCAACCGGTCGAATAGATGAGCCCGTCGAACCCGGTCGTGGAGACCAGACCGGCGATCCCAAGGAATGACGCCGCGCTCATGTAGTCGCCCGCCAGGGCAAAGCCGTTTTGCCCGGCGCTGATGGTCCGGCCCGCGGCGTAGAACTGCTCCGTGGTCCGGGTCCGCTTAGCCGCCCAGAAGGTGATCCCGAGCGTGATGCTGATGAAGACGAAGAAAAATGCCATGGCCACCGCGTTGGGCTGCCCGATGGCGGTATCGGCCGCGCCCTGGGTCATCGGTCCGACTCCAGCGCCCGGACCTGGGGGTCGTAAACCGCGTTGGCCCACCGGACATAGATCCAGGTGAGGATCCACGAGGCCACGATCACCAACGCGCCCAGCAGGATTCCCAGGCTGAGTCCTGGTAGCAGCTGGATGGCCAGAAGCGACCGCCCAAACGCCACCAGGGCGATGAACCCGAAGTAGATCAAGACCGTCGCACCCGTGAGGGTCAGGGCCATCCGCCAGCGGGCTCGGTCGAGGTCGCGTAATCGGGAGTCAACCGCGGGCATGCGCCCTCCGGGTGCCGAGGAAGTAGACCAATGCACCACCGGCCACCAGCAGGATCGTGAGGCCGGCGACCTTGGTGACGGCCAGCGCCTTGTTCGGCTCGTCCTCCGCCGGGATGAGCGCCAGCCCGATCGAGAAGGTGGTGACCACGAAACCCAGGGCGGCAAGCGCTATGGCCACCGGTCCGCCGCCGGGCACCCGAATGACGCCCGGGCCGGCCGGCTCTCGCTGGAGCCGGATCATCGAGGCAAACATGAAGAGGTAGGGAATGAAGTAGGAGATGATGGCCATGCTGACCAGCACGTCATAGGCGCCTTTCACGGTCGTGCCGGCCTGACCCAGAAGAATGAACAGCGCCGCGATAACAGCCTGGGTGATGAGGCTGACATGGGGCGAGCCGTAGCGAGGATGAATCTTCCCGAATGCGGCCGGAAGGAACCGGTCGAGACCGGCCACAAACGGAAGCCGGCCCCCGGCCGCGAACCATGCTCCGGCCTGCCCCAGCCCTCCGATCACGATCAGCAGCGCGATCAGCGGGACCAGCTGCCCCACCCCCAGGCGATCGCTGACCGTTGCAATGGCCTTCATGAAGCCCTGCAGGTGGAGGATGTCGGTGGCCGGCAAGGCAACGAGCATGGCGATGGTACAGAGAACATAGAGCGCGGTGATCAGGGATCCCGCCAGCAGCAGGGCTCGCGGAATGTTCCGTCGCGGGTTCTGGATCTCGTCTCCCATCATGGATGCGCTCTCGAGGCCGCTGAGGGAGAAGGCGATGGTAGACCAGAATACGATGTCCTTGAGGTGGGTGCTTGGGACCATGGTCCCTGAGGTGAAGGCCGTGGCCGACCCGAATCGGAGCCAGGCGGCGAGGCCAAGCCCCAAAAGCACAATTCCGGGCACCCAAAGCCCGAGGGCTCCCAGATTGTGAAGCCATTTCCCCACGGCAAGCCCGCGCACATTGAGCCCGGCCGCGAGGGTCAGCGCCAGCAGAGAGAAGGCGATGAAGTACAGCGGTCGCTCCGCCAGAGCCTGCCACCTGGGCCCGCCGATGAACAGCGCTGCCGCCGCGGTGAAGTAGAACAGGCCGGGAAAGTACGGCAGGTTACAGGTCCAGTACGTCCAACCCGTAATGAACCCGGCGAAGTCCCCAAAGGCGCGTTTACTCCATACGTAGCAGCCACCCTCATTGGGATAGCGGGACGACAGCTCCAGAACCGTAAACATCAGCGGGACATAGAATGCCAGGCATGCCGTCAGCCAGATGACAATTGCGCTCGGCCCCGCCGCGGCCGCGGTGCCGATCCAGCGCACGGTGAAACCGGTAACCAGGTAGAACAGCAGCAGATCGCGAAACCCCATCGCGCGCTGGAGCTGTGCCGGCGCTTCCTGGAATGGGACCGCGGGAGTGGCGGAAACCGTCACACCATGTAGTTCCGGGGAGGATTGACCAGCTGCAGCACGGCACGGTCGATTCGGAACGGTCCGAGGTTGCGCTCGGTGCCGCCGTCGATGGACAGTTCGGATAAGGTCCGCCCGATCAATGAGGCGAACTTGAATCCGTGACCGCCGCCGATGGCCACAACCACATTCGGATGTCCCGGAACAGCATCGAGCACGAAGTCGCGGTCCGGCGTGAGCGTGTAGAGGCAGGACTTGGTGTAAATGATGGGGCCGAGTGCGCTGGGGATGTACTTCCCGAGAAAGTCCTGCACCCGGCGGAGCGCATCCTGGTCTGGTTCGAAGGTCCGGGTATCGGCGGTGACCTCCTTTCCGCCTGCGTCCTGCCCCACCTTGGGCCCCTTCTCGCCGAAGATGGGGAAGCCGTAAAAGCAGGGATCGTCCATCCAGATCCAGATGGGGAAGCGGCCGGGCTGGAAGTCCGCGGGCCGGGCCGTGGCGAAATAGGTCACCTGCTCCTGGGTGACGGTGAGTGGCAGTTGAATCCCGAATGGGGCCAGCGCCCGGTTGGACCACGAGCCGGCCGCGATCACCAGCCGCCGGCAGCGGTATCGCTCTCCACCCGCGTCGACTTCGATGTACCCCTCCAGCGGCCGGATGGCTTCTACCGGCGCCCGGTCCCGCAGGGTGGCACCGAGCTCCCGCGCGACCCGCTGGTGGGCGGCATTCCCCCGGGCCGCCATCGCGATGCCGCTCTCCGGCTGGAAGAGCCCGTGGATATCTTCGCTAAGTCGAAAGGGAGGCCAGCGGCGCATGATCTCTGCCGCGTCCAGCGCCTCGTAGCTGACGCCCGCCGCATCCATGCTTCCGGAGTAGGTGGTCAGCGGAATGGCGCTGATCCGGGGTGCAAAGTCGAGCCCGCCGGTCTTGAGCACGATCTGCTCGCCCGAATCTTTCTCCAGTTGGGCCCAGGCGCGAAAGGCGTGTTTGGCGAGCTCGACATAGGCGGGGGTGTGATAGGACAGCCGGATAATGCGGGAGTGGTCCTGCGACTCACCGCGTACGTGACCCAGCTCGAACTGCTCCAGCCCCAGCACCTCGGCCCCGGCCCGTTTGGAGAGCCAGTAGGCCGCGGCGCTGCCGAACCCTCCCAGGCCGAGAACGATGTACTCGAAGTCTCTCTTCACGAACGCCGTGAAAAGTAAGAAGTGAGAAGGGAGAAGGACGAGCTGAGAATAGGCAGAAGGCTCCTCATCCTGAGCGAAGCGAAGGACCTACCACGAGTGATCGGAGATCCATTTCGTCACCCGGGACACGATGCACCTGTTCCTTCTCACCTCTCACTTCTCACCTCCCAGCTTTTCTTTTATGTACCGGCGGATGTCGAGACTCGCGCTCTCCATCGGCGCGTAATACCCGTACTCGAACACCCTCGACTGCATCCCGCGCTGCACGTTCTCGCAGATGGCCCAATCCTGCCGGTTCACCCGGTCCCAGAAGTCGACCGCGTCCGAAGGATCGAACTCGTTCGATGCGATCTCGGAGGGGTGAAAGAGAAAATCGCACACCACTGTTGTGTGGTCCGCGTCTCGGGGCCAGACCGTGTAGGCAGTGACGTGGTCCGCCGAGAGACTGAGCATGAAGTTGGGGTAGATCAGCTCGCCCTTGTGGCGGATCCGCTCATCGTCATCGAGCCCCTCGAACGGCCTTCGGTTAGTCGTTCCGGTCTCGGTGAACGTCCAGGCGCCCTCACGGTGCGGGATACCCCGTTCCCAATCCAGGTCGGACCCGCCCCGTTGCTTGAAAGCGGGCACCAGCCGGCACAATTCGGGATGAACCGGCCCGCAGTGATAGCACTCGTTGTAGTTCTCCAGTAAGACCTTCCAGTTCGCCTCCACCTCGTACTCGATCCGCCGCCCGGAGCGCAGCTCGGCCAGCGGATATCTCCGAAGCCGTCCCGGTATCTCGCCCAGCTGGGAGAGCAGACCGTAATTGCGGCTGGATGCTTCGGCCGGAGTGAGGTTGAGGAAGAAGAACCCGCCCCAGATCTCGATGCCCACCGGGTTGAGTCCCAAGCGCGCCTTGGTGAAGCCGTCCTCTTCATCGAGGTGAGGAGCAGTGCGGAGGGCGCCGTCCAGGGTGTACGTCCAGGAGTGATAGGGGCAGCGAATGGTGCCGCCCAGAGAGCCCCGGGAACCCGCCGGCACCAGGCGCGATCCGCGGTGCCGGCAGACGTTGTAGTGGGCCGCGAGCGTACCGTCCCGGGTCCGCACCACGAGGACGCTCTCCCCCGCGACGTCGAGGGCCAGGTAGTCGCCCGCCGGAGGCAGATCCTCTTCGCGGCCGGCGCAGAACCACTCGCGGCAGAAGATACGTTCCTTCTCGAGGCCAAAGATTTCCTCCGAGAAGTAGAACTCTCGGCCGAGCGTGCGCTCCATCAGCTCTCTCCACCCTCCGGGCCGTAGAAAAACACCCAGACCGCCAGGTCGTCGGAGAACTCCTCGAAGCGGTGCGTCACCTGCGCGGGCACGAAGAGAACGTCACCCGGAGCAAAGCGGTGCCGGTCGCTGCCGTTCCGGAAATAGCCGGATCCCTGCGCCACGACGTAGACCTCATCCCGGGTGTGGGGTGTCTGGGGATCGTTGCCCCGCGGGGCATAGAGCTCCACCGCCAGCGTACCGTGCCTGAAAAGCTCGATGAACCGCTCACCTTCAGGGGTGGGAAGCCGGGCCAGGCCCTGGCCGACAGTGAGGTGGTGTTTGAGCACGGACGGCCCCTCAGGACTTTGCCCGGCGGCGCATGTCGCGCAGGATCTCGCGGGCAGCGTTGTAGCCGCACGCTCCCATGACCCCGCCACCCGGGTGGGTGGCGGCGCCGCACAGGTACAGGCCGCGGATCGGCGTGCGGTAGTCGGCATAGCCCGGCACCGGCCGCATGAACGAGAGGCTGCTCAGCGACATGGAGCCCTGCATGATGTTGCCGCCGGTCAGCCCGAAGCGCTTCTCCAGATCGGTAGGCGCCAGCACCTGCCGGCCGATCACGGAGCGCCTGAAGTTGGGAGCATACTCGTTCATGAGATCGAAACAGCGCTCCGCGTATTTCTCTTTTTCTTCCTGGAGCGAGAGGCCCGGCGCCAGCTTATAAGGGAAGTACTGGGTGAACATCGACATCACGTGGTGTCCCGGCGGTGCCAGGGTGTCGTCCAGCACCGAGGGAATGGTGGCTTCGATAATTGGGTACTCGGAGGGGCAGCCGTACTTGGCGTTGTCGTAGGCCCGCTCGATGTAGTCCATGGTGGGCGAAATATGAATCGTGCCCCGGTGCTGCAGCCCCGCCGTGGTGCCGGGCACCGCCTTGAAATCGGGCAGCTCACTGAGCGAGATGTTGATTTTCAGGCTGGCGCTGCTGTAGTCGATGTTGCGCACCGCTTCGACGAAGTGGTCGGGCAGATCCTGGCCCCCGAGCAGCTTCAGGAAGGTCACCTGGGCATCCGCTCCGCTGGCCACTCGGCGCGCGCGGATCTCGGTGCCGTCCTTGAGCACCACCCCGGCCGCCTCACCGTTCTTCACCAGGATCCGGCTGACCTCCGAGCTGGTGCGAATCTCCGCTCCCGCCTCGAGCGCAGCCGAGGCGATCGCATTGCTGATCCCCCCCATCCCACCGCGGACGTAGCCCCACACACCACGGATGCCGTCGCACTCACCCATGACGTGATGAAAGAGCACGTAGGCCGTCCCCGGCATGGAAGGCGACGCCATGGCCCCGATAATGGCGTCGGTCGCCAGGGTGACCTTGAGCTGCTCCGACTCGAACCAGCGGTCGAGGATTGGCGTAGCGGCACCAGTCAGAATCTCGATGGCCTTCTGGCCGTCGGTGCCGAGCTTGGCGAATCCCAGCCCGAGTTTCGCCAGCTGGAGCAGGTTCCCGGGCTTGAAGGACCAGGGGTTGGGTGGAGTCTGCATGAGGGTGGGCTCAATGAACGCGGCCACCCGTTCCAGCATGGCCTCGTACTTCGGCAGCGCCTCCGCATCCCGGGCCGAGAATTTCGAGATCTCCCGGTGGGTCATGGCCTTGTTGGGGCCCAGCATGAGGGAGCGACCGTCCGGGAAGGGTGTAAACGAGGACGGGTTGCGTGGCAGCATCTTGAAGCCGTGCCGCTTGAGGTCCAGGTCCCGAATGATCTCAGGCCGGAGGAGGCTGTTGACGTAGGCCGCGGTGGAGACCTTGTAGCCGGGCCACAGCTCCTCGGTGACGCAGGCACCGCCCAGGAGCTCGCGACGCTCCAGGACCAGTACCTTGACGCCGGCGCGGGCCGCGTAAGCGGCGGTCACGAGTGCGTTGTGACCGCCGCCCACAATGATAAGGTCGTAGGACGCTGACATGATCGCCTTGGAGAAGAAGGCGTATCTTAGCGCCGCCCCGGAGGACGGCGCTAGGCAGGAAGCCGGCTAGTAGCCGAGCTGCATCTCCGATCTGACATACATGTACCGCCCGTTATAGCCGAACGGCGAGGTGACCGCCCAGGGGAAGGTCCAACTGTTGTTATTGTCGAGGTCAAGGAGCCTGGAGGGATAGGTGTCGAAAATGTTCTTCGCTCCAATCGAGATGTTCACCTGGTTGAAGCGATACCCCACCTCGGCATCGAACAGGGTCTTGGCCTCGAACGTCTCTCCCACCACCCCGCCGAACTCGGCGGAACGCCCGGAGCCATAGTACGACGCACGGCCCAGGGTATGGAACCGGCCGGAAGACCAGTTCGCCGTGAGTGTGCCACGCCAGTCCGGACGCTCCTCGGTGATGGCCAGGGTCGTCAGCAGGTCGAGGGCGCCGGTGAAGGATGTCCCGGTGCCCTGGAGGATCGGTGGCAGGCCTCCCACGCGGCGGATCTTGTTTTTGGTGTAGTTGGCCGAGGCAGTGAGGTCCAGGTTGCCGTTACCCGCCGGCAGGCGGAGATCACCGGTTATGTCGATCCCGTCAGTCCTGGTGTCCAGCGCGTTGGTGGGGAACTGCACACCGCCGATGGTGGTGAATCCGGAATCGGCCAGAATCCGCGCCACCACGCTGTCGCCGGCGTCATACGTCGCGCCGAGCAGAATGCGATCGTCCATGGTGATGCGGAATACGTCCACGGCGATCGTGAAGTTGTCCGTTGCGGAAAACACCACGCCTCCGCTCAGGTTAACGGAGGTCTCTTCCTTCAGGGGTTGGGCCCCGAAAATCTGCGACGCCCGGTTGCTCACCGGGAAGTTGCCGACCTCGACCAGGCTGCCAGCAATGAAGTTGGTAGTGACGTGACTGAACCAGCTCTGCGCCAGGCCTGGGGCGCGGAAGCCGGTGCTGGCCGCAGCGCGGAACACCAGCTGCTTGCTGGGCTGGACCCGCAGTGCGGCCTTGCCTGTCACCCGAGAGCCGAAGTCGCTGTAGTGCTCGTAGCGGCCTGCGATGTTGAGCAGAACCTGCTGGGTCAGATCCGATTCCAGCTCGACGTAGGCACCGATGTTGTTCCGCGAGTTGCTGCTGGCGTCGGTCGGGGAGAAACCGGAGAAGACCGATGAGCCGGCCGGCGCCAGATCTCCCGGAGTGGCCACGCTATCCTGAGACAGGTGCCCGCCGTTGATCCACGAAGCCGTCTCACCCGCGACGATCTGATAATCCTCTCGGCGGTATGCCCCACCGAAAGCCAGGGTGACCGGATTGCGCAGCCCGAGCTCGAGCGGCTTGGAAAAGTTGAGCCCCAGGCTGAACTCACCCCGCTTCACGCTGCCGGCGTCGAAGCTGGTCTGATTGGTAATACCTGGGTCATCGGCGGTGCCGAGGGTACCGTCAGCGCCAGGTGCGCAGGGTGTCACCAGGCAGGGGCCCAGCGACGGGTTGAGGGTGTTGCGCAGCCGGTAATCGAAGGTGCTGCGGCCGTAGGAGCCACCCGCGTCGACGCCCCAGCCGGCCACGCTGGTGCGGATTCCAGCCCCCCCCGAGTAGTCGTTTACGTTGGGACGAAACTCCGGCAGGAACCCATTCGGATAGATCGCCGGCCAGTTCCGGTTGTTGAGCGGCTTGCGATAATAGCCGTTACCGGTGCCGATCCGGTTGCTGAAGCCGCCGAAGGCGTAGAACTCGCTGGAGCCGCTTTCGTTCAGGGGCATGCGCAGGTTGGCGAATGACAGCAGATCCCGCTCGAGACCGTCCCCGAGGTGATTGACCGGCTGAGGCACGCCATTGCGCTTCTGAATGATTTCGCCGGTGACGGTGTCCACGACGTCGGTCACCCCATTGAGGTCCTCCAGAGTGCCGTCCGGAAACGCGCGATTGGTGGGCTCGCGGTTGAGGAACTGCCCGAAGAGTCCGAGGGAGCCCCGGCCCAGCTTGAACCCGACCCCACCGCCCACGTCCGCGGTGGTGCCGTCATCCGGGTAGCCGCCGGTGAAGTACCGGCCGGCACTCGTGTTAATGAACGGTGAGAACTCCCCCTCCTTCATCACGATGTTGACCACCCCCGCGATCGCGTCGGAGCCATACTGGGAGGAGGCGCCATCGCGCAGTACCTCGATCCGTTCGATTGCGACGCCCGGAATCGCGTTCAGATCCACCCCACTCGACCCCGCCGGGGAACCCAGCGGAAAGGTGTTGAGCAATGCCGTCTGGTGGCGTCGCCAGCCGTTGACCAGCACCAGGGTGTGGTCAGGCGAGAGGCCGCGCAGCGTGAACGGACGGACGATATCGGTGCCGTCGGTCACCGTCTGCACCGGAAAGTTCACCGAGGGCGCGAGTGTCGCGAGGATCCGGCTGGTCTCGGTGCTGCCCTGCTCCTGGATGTCCTCGGCGGTGTAGACATCCACGGGGACCGCAAGCTCTTCGGAGGCCGTGTGACGGCCACGGGATCCGATCACGACATCGATCGGCGCCAGCTGGACGGTGCTCCGGACCATGGTGAAGTCCTGACGGGTCTCGTCCGCGGCGGCTACCATGACCGGAGCAGTGGCTGCCTGGAAGCCGATGAGGCGAACCCGCACCACCCGGTTTCCAGCCGGCACACCGCGGATGGTGTACTCGCCCTGATTGCCCGAAGTGGTCCGGAGCCCGGTGCCATCGATGTTGATGGAGGCATTGGGAAGCGGCGAACCGCTGCTGTCAGCCACCGTGCCCCGCAGCGTTCCGGACTGCGCGAACAGGGGTGCTGCGGTGCCACCGATCAAGAGTGCGCAGGCTATCGTGCTGACAATGTGTCGTATCACAGGTCCTCCACGCGACGCGGTTTGCTGGCCGGCAGGCAACTGCCGGTACGGACAGTGCTTTGATGAAGAGCGGAAACGCAAGGTGGTGCCAGGGGCAGTTACTTAAATACGGCCCCGAATTGAGAGCGTCAAGCCGCCCACTCGCTTTGACAACCGGCCGCGGCCTCTGCACATTGGCGGTGCGTCCACCGCCTCATCGAAAAATCAAGACCGCGTTCCATCGCGCAGTCCTCGCTCGAAGGAGAAGGCTATATGAGCGCTGGCATTCGTCCGGGTATGATCGGTGCCACCCTGGTGCTGTGGTGCCTGACTGCCGGGATTGTCCGTCCGGCGCAGGCCCAGCAAGCCGCCATCGGTGGACAGGTGGTCGATGAAGCGGCTGGAACACCGCTAGAGGCTGCCCGAGTCGTGCTCACCGGAACCGGGCAGATCGAAACCACCAACCGCGATGGACGCTTTCTCTTCCGGCAGGTCGCGCCGGGAACCCATCAGGTGCGGGTTCTTCGGGTGGGATATAAACCCGCCACCCAGAACCTTACGGTGGCCGATGGCGAGACCGCGGCGCTGAGTTTCAGTCTGGTCCCGGCGGTTGTGCAGCTCGACGAGCTGGTGACCACCGCAACCGGCGAGCAGCGAAAGCTGGAGATCGGGAACGCGGTCACGACCATCAATGCCGCAAAGATCGCCGAGCAGGCGCCGATCACCGAGTTTACCAACCTGATCTCGGGGCGTGCCCCGGGTGTCCAGGTCCTGAAGAGCAGCGGCACCACCGGCACCGGGACCCGCATCCGGATCCGCGGCTCCAACAGCATCTCGCTGTCCAACGAGCCCCTCTACTACCTCGACGGTATCCGGCTGGAAAGCAATCCCACATCCAGCACGCTCGACATCGGTGGCTTCGGCTCCGGAATCGGGGCCGGACCCTCACGCATCAATGACCTCAACCCCGATGACGTTCAGGACATCGAGATTGTGAAGGGCCCGGCTGCCGCCACCTTGTACGGGATCCAGGCTTCCAACGGCGTAATCCGGGTGACCACCAAGCGCGGCGTTGCCGGCCCGCCCCAATGGAGCCTCTTCTCCGAGCTGGGCACGGTATCGGACCCACACACCTATCCCCTCAACTACTTTGGGCGGGATACCACCGCAACCGGCATCATCGACGGGTACGACGGCTTCTGCAGCATCCAGAGCGAGATCGATGGCCTCTGCACCCAGACCTCGCTGCAGACGTTTCAGCCGCTCAACGAGCCGGTCAGCCGCCCGTACAAGGCGGGACTCCGGCAGCAGTATGGTGCCAGCGTATCGGGTGGCAGTGCGGACGTGACCTACTATGTGTCCGGGAGCTACGAAAATGAGATCGGCCCCTTCCGCCTTCCGGACGCGGAATACGACTCGGTGGCCTCGGTGCGGGGCGGCATCGTACCGGACAACCAGGCGCGGCCCAACGCGCTGGAGAAGTTCGGGCTACGGGCCAATATCGGCGCGAACGTGTCGAAGACGCTGGAGCTGAACAGCTCGCTCGGCTTTTCCACCAGCAACACCCGTTTCGTCGAGAACGACAACAGCTTCCTGACCGTCAACGGCAGCGGTACCGCCAGCGGGAGCCTGCCGGAAGTCAATCGCGGCTGGTTCTTCATTCCGGCCGAACTGTTTGCCGAGCTGGCCAATCAGAAGGCCAATCGCTTTACTGCCGGCATCAGCGGGACCTGGCGGCCCCGAGAGTGGCTCACAGCGCGGGCGGTGGTAGGGCACGACCTCGTCGACCGCACCGATCTCCAGTTCTTCCCGACCGGCCAGGTGGCTGCCTACCTCGCGAATCGGGACGGCGTGAAGATCCAGAATGCCTTCGACATCACCCAGACGTCAATCGATCTCGGAGCCTCCGCCCGCTTTCGCCTCTCATCTACCGTCGGCTCCCGCACTTCAGTCGGCGGGCAGTTTTTCCGCGATCTCGCCACCGGCACCTTTGCCAGCGGGCGCGGCCTGCCGCCGGGCTCCGGCACGATCAATGGCGCCAGCGCCATCGAGGCAGCCGACACCACCGTCGAGGCCCGATCCATCGGCACCTACGTCGAGCAGGAGGTAAACTTTAACGAACGGCTCTTCGTCACCGGCGCACTGCGGTTCGATGACAACAGCGCCTTCGGCCAGAATTTCGACGCCACCGTGTACCCCAAAGCGAGCGTGTCCTGGCTGGTGTCCGATAAGCCGAGCGGCTCGGTGAACACCTTCCGCGTCCGCGCCGCATTTGGCGTCTCCGGACAGCAGCCCGGCACCGCCGACGCGCTCCGGATTTACAACTCGGTCCCCGGAAAGCGGGCTGGAATCGGGACCACTGGAGTGTCGTTCGCGAGTCTGGGCAACTTCGATCTCAAGCCCGAGCGGTCCCGCGAGTTCGAGGCCGGGTTCGATGCCGGGCTGTTCAATGACCGCGTCTCGCTGGAGTTCACCTTTTATAGCAAACTCACTCGGGATGCCCTGATTTCCCGCGACATCGCTCCGTCGCTGGGGGCCTCGCAGTCCCAGTTCGTCAACCTGTCCCGCATTCGGAACCGGGGTGTCGAGTTGGCCATCAACACCAGGATCATCGACAGCCGCAGCGTGGCCTGGGATCTGACGCTGAGCGGCTCCACGGCGCACAACAAGGTCCTGGAGCTGGGCGAGGGAGTCAGCGACATCTTCGTGGGCTTTTACCAGCGGCACGTGGGCGGTTACCCCGCGGGAGGGTTCTGGGCTCCCAACCACACATTTGCCGACGCCAATAGCGACGGGATCATAGACCTGACCGAGGTGACGCTGAGTGACAGCTCGGTCTTCCAGGGCACCGCCATCCCGACCCGCGAGGCCTCGCTCAACAGTCAGCTCGCCATCTTCGGCGGACAGGTGGTGCTCGGCACCCAGTTCGATTATCGGGGCGGGCACAAGGTGGACAACTCGTTGGAGCAGTTCCGCTGCTTCTCGGTGCAGAATTGCCGCGGCAACTATGACCGCTCCGCCCCGATTGATGAGCAAGCGAGGGCCCAGGCCCTGTTCCTGCCCGGCGGCGGAAACTCGGTGGCGTTCCTCGAGCCGGGCTGGTTCATCAAGCTGCGAGAGCTATCGTTGACGTTTTTCGCCCCTGATCGTATCGCTCGAGCGTTTCGGGCCAATCGTCTCAGCCTCACGCTGTCGGGCCGAAACCTCTGGACCATCGACGACTATACCGGGGTGGACCCCGAGGTAAACGCCTTTGCCCAGGACAACTTCGCATCGTCGGACTTCGAGTCGCAGGCCCAGGTGCGCTACTGGACCGCGCGTCTTAACGTCGGCTTCTGAGGGAGTGCCATCATGACCATCTCACGACGCTCCCTCCGAGCCGCCCTGCTCCTCCTGCTTCCCCTGGGAGGCTGCGGGCTGCTCGACACCGACCAGCCGAACATCATCGACCCGGGCGAGATCAACTCGCCCGAGGGCGCCATTGCGCTGCGCGAAGGCGCCATTGCCGACTTCGCCTTCGCGAAGGATGGCGATGGGACTCAGTTCGACGATGGACTGATCCTCGCGAGCGGGCTGTTGGCCGATGAATTCGTTCACTCCACCACGCCGCCGTCACAACAGGAAGTCGACCAGCGGACCACCGCCGTAATCAACCCCACGCTTTCGGACGTCTACCGCAACCTGCACCAGGCGCGCAGGGGTCTCGAAGTGGCCGCCGCCGCCCTCCGGGAGTTCCTCGTGGCACCGGACGACACCCCGGATATCGCCGAGACGCTGGCACTGGCCGGATTCACCTACGTGTACTTCGGCGAGACCTTCTGCTCCGGCGTGCCATTCAGCCGGGTGAGCGGCGACAGCCTGATCTTCGGCGGGCCCGAAACCACCGCCCAGATGTTCGACCGTGCCGTCGCCACCTTCGACGCGGCGCTGGCCGAGCCGGGGCTGGCGAATGACGATGGGACCATCACCAACCTGGTCACCGTGGGGCGGGCTCGCGCTTTGGTCAATTTGGGACGGTTTGCCGAGGCAGCCGCCGCGGTAGCGACCGTGCCGACTGAGTTCGTGTACGCCACCGAGCACGCAGAATCTCCTCTCCGGCTGCAGAACGCCATCTGGGCTTACACCAACCAGGGATTGTGGTCGGTGGCCGATGTTGAGGGTGGCGTGGGCCTGCCCTTCTTTTCCGCCCAGGACCCTCGCGTTCCCGCGGATACCCTGGACGACGACGGCGATGGGGTTGCCGACACCGGCCTCGACCTCATCACCACTCAGGTCAACCTGTTCAAGTACCCCGACGCCGCGGCGGACGTGACGGTCGCCGATGGGGTCGAGGCCCGGCTCATCGAGGCCGAGGCACAGCTCCAGGCCAGCGATCTCAGCGGCATGACCACCACGCTCAATGACCTGCGCGCGGCATTCCCGGACCTGGATCCGCCGCTGGATCCCCTGGCAGCACCGGGTACCGCCGCGGCGGGAGCAGACCTGCTCTTCGCGGAGCGCGCGTTCTGGCTCTACGCCACCGGCCACCGCCTGGGCGACATGCGCCGCCTCCTCCGGCCAGTTGCCGCTGGGGGGTACGGCCGGATCGAAGATACGGTTTTTCCCAATGGTGCGTACCACAAGGGGGGAAGCTACGGATCGGACGTGAATCTCCCGCTACCTATCGAGGAGCAGAACAATCCGAACTCAGTGGGGTGTCTCGACCGCAATCCCTAGGCGGTTTAGTACACCGTTAGGCTGGAGTGATGGAGGACGTTCTCCAGGGTCCAGGTGATGGTCTGGCCCGGCAGGACCAGGATGGTCTCAGTGGTGTATGATGCTCCAGCCACCGGCAGGGCTCTGAGGCGCACCCCGCTCCCGGCATTCAGCCGCTGGGATGGGAACGCCAGGGTGGTAGTGCGGAGTGAGGTGACCATGCCCAGCCGCTGAGGAAGTCCGCCGGCCAGCAGATAGACCGTGATATCGCTCCAGTTGCGGTTCTCGACTTCGACCGAGACCTCGGAGCGGGCAGGGGCGGGATTACGGGAAGAGAACAAGCCGCAGCCCAGCGTACTCGACGCCAGGGTGACCGATACAAGAACGGCGCGAATCGCGAGCAGGAAACCTCCTCGTCGCTCAGTGCGCGGCGGCTTGAGCTCCTCGCTTCGTAAGATAACGGCCGTACCAGGCCAGGTACCGCTCAAGCCGGTCCCGCCGATAGCTGGGCTTTCGGATCTCGTGGTACTCCCCCGGGTAAATCACCAGCTCAGTTTCGCGTCCCAGGCTCCGCAGCGCCTGGTACATCTGCTCCGAGTTGAGCAGCGGGACGTTGAAGTCCCTCTCCCCGCAGAGAAACAGTGTGGGCGTGACGATCCGGTCGGCATGAAAGAAGGGGAAGGAGACCCGGGTGTAGGCCTCCGGGTTCTTCCAGGGTAAGCCCAGCTCAGCCTCGTACTCCCGGACGTACTGGTCGGTTCCATAGCCGGCGAGCGCGTTCGACTGCCCTGCCCCGCTGATGGCCGCCTTGAACCGCCGGTCGCGCGCGATGACCTGGTTGGTGAGAATGCCGCCGTAGCTCCAGCCGCCCACGCCGAGCCGAGCGGGATCGGCCACCCCGGCAGCGACGGCGTAATCCACCGCCGCCAGCACATCCTGGCCATCCTTGTTGCCCCAGTCGGCCCAGATCGCGGTGGAGAACTTCTCACCTCGCCCCGAGCTTCCGCGGGGATTGGCAGCCACTACCGCAAAGCCCCCTGCGGCCAGGAGCTGCCACTCGAAGTCGAACTCGTTGGAGAACTGATACACCGGACCACCGTGAATCTTGAGCACCGTCGGTACCCGAGTTCCTGTCTGGAAGTCAACAGGCCGCATCAGGAACCCATGAATCGGGGTGCCGTCCTTGCTCTTGAAGGAGATCTCTTCCGCGGGAGCCAGCCGGACACCTGCGAGCCAGCCGTCGTTCTGCCGCGAGAGCCGCCGGAGGCCTCCACCGTCGACCGCAAACACCTCAGCCGGCATGGTCGGCGTACTGGCCAGCACCGCTACCCTCCCGCCAGGTCCAACGGAAAAGTCGCTCACGAACCCTCGGCCCCGGGTAAGCTGGGCGATCTTACCCCCACCAGCGGGAACGCTGGCCACGTCCGTCACCCGGTCATCCTCGAGCAGAAAGAGGATCGAGCCGCCGTCGGACGACCAGGTCGGTGAAAGCACGTTGCGATCGAGGGACGGCGACACGACGCGGGCCGGACCTCCCGCCACAGGTACCACGGCGATTTTCTGCCCGGCATAGTAGATCAGCTTGAGCGGTCCGCCCTGGACGTACGCCAGCTGCTTGCCGTCCGGGCTCCACGAAGGCGCGCGGCCGCCCCACTGGGGATCCATGTCGGGTCCCTCGAAGGTCGTGAGCTGGCGGGGCGACGCACCGGCACTGGCTTCCACGACGTAGAGGTCCCAGTTGTTGGTGCGGTCGAATTCGGGTCGGCGCTTGCTGACGAAGGCGATGGAACGGCTGTCGGGTGACCACGAGGGCCACGCCTCGTGGTACCCACCCGGCGTGAGAATCTCGGCCTTCCGGTTGGCCACATCGAAGAGGTAGAGATGGTCCCGTCGGCTGTCCAGGTACTCGGTCTCGTCCTCCTTGAACTGGAACCGGCTCACTACGATAGGCGGGGGTGTAGCCTTGCGGATGGTGTCCGCGCTGACCTCGGTGGAGTCGGGAACGGGATCACTGGCGATCAGGGCCAAACGCTTGCTGTCCGGCGACCATGCGTACTCCGACACGCCACCCGGCAGATCGGTGATCCGCTCGGCTTCCCCGCCCGAGCGGTTCAACACCCAGACCTGATCTATCCCGCGCGGATCATCTCGATCGGACAGGAAGGTGAGGTAGCGTCCATCGGGGCTCCAGCGGGGGCTGCCTTCGCTCGCCTTGTTGGAGGTGAGCCGCAGGCTCCTGGCGCCGTCCCAGCTCGTCATCCAGATGTCACTGTTGGCCCGATCCTCGGCGCGGTCGGGCAGGGACACCGTATAGGCAACCCAGGCGCCATCGGGTGAGACTTGGGGGTCGCTGACTTCTCTGAGGCGGTACAGATCGTCCAGCTGCAGGTCACGCTTTACTGTCGCCTGCCCCGCGACTGCCGGTGCGACGAGGACACTCAGGAGCACAATGCGATGAAGTGCAGTCAGGACCACGTCGAAGCTCCTCGGTAACAACTCAGGGATGCTTATAGACAACACCACCCTTCATTACGAACCCGACCTTTCCGAAGCTTCGAAGGTCTGTGAGCGCGTCGCCTTCAACAGCAATGATGTCGGCATACTTGCCCGGCCTGAGCGAGCCCACGCTGTCCGTCCACTGCATGAGGTCGGCGGCTGAAATCGTCGCGGCCTGGATGGCCTGCATGGGCGACATGCCGTACTTGACCATGTACGGCAGCTGCATTGCATTAAGCCCATGCGGGTAGATCCCGCTGTCGGTCCCGTACGCCACTTTGACACCACGCGCAACCGCCTTGCGGAACCCCACGCGCTGGATCTCGGTGGTCTCCGTGTTCTTCCGTAGAATGTCTTCCGGCCACTTCTGCTCCCGTCCGACGCTATCGGTATAGTCGCCGTTCCAGATATCGGCCACCAGCCAGGTGCCGTGCTCCTTCATCAACCCGATAGCCTCATCGTCCATGAGCGAGCCATGCTCGATCGAACGGACACCCGCCCGCACCGCGCGCTTGATTCCCTCCGCGCCATGCGCATGTGCCGCCACAAACGTTCCGTACTCCGCCGCCTGCTCCACGGCTGCCCGGAGCTGATCTTCGGTGTACTCGGACACACCGGGCTTGGTGCCCCGGGTGAACACCGCGCCGGTCGCAAGAATCTTGATGAAGTCGGCCCCGCCGTTCAGAATCGCCCGCACCCGCTCGCGCACCTGATCCGCGGAGTTGGCGACGCCGTAGCGGAAGGATGCCGGGATGGTCACGTCCGGTGCGGCTCCCACCAGCTCACCCGCCCCGGTGGACACCGTCACGTACGCGCCCGCCACCTTCATCCGGGGGCCGATCACACTCCCGTCGTTGATGGCATCTCGAAGGGCCCCGTCCACGAAAGCCCGGTACGTGCCGATATCACGGACGGTCGTAAACCCGGCCAGCAGCGTGGCAGCGCGCGTTCCGCACACCGCTAAAGGCCTCCTGCGCCTCCGAGCGCTCCAAGGGCAGGAGCACATCGGCACCGGCTGCGTCACCGACAAGATGCGCGTGACAGTCGATGAGACCCGGAAGGACGGTGTAGCGCGACAGGTCCACCTGGCGAGCCTCGCTCGGGATCTTGGCTGAGGCCGGCAGAACGGCCTCGATCCGGGTACCTCTTACGAGAACCACCTGATTCCTGCGTATCTCGCCTCGTTCCACGTCCACCAGCCGGCCCGCACGTATAGCCGTCAGACCCTGGGCGGCAACGGACGCGACAGGAGCGAGGGCCGCGAACGCCGTCACGGCAAGCCGTGCGGTGAGTCGCGTCATGGGAACTCCGGGATGGGAGATGAAAGTAAAACCCCGCGGGGGGAGATACCCGCGGGTGTTCAATATATCGCTGGAGTTCTAGCAGGGCGAGCTACACCCTCATGCGGCCTACTGGTTTTCCTTCTTGTTCTCATCCGGCGATTTCACATCGACGGTGGGCCGGGTGATGGTGACCGTGTCCTTCACCGTTCCGGTTTCCACGCTCGGCGTGTTGACGGTGTCGCTTTCGGTGCCTATCACCGGCTTCTGGACCTCGTACTGCCCTTCACCCGTCTTTTTGCAGGCGCTGAGCGTTGTAAGCGCAGCCACAGCGGCAACCAGCGTGAACTTGTTCACGAGCAACCTCCCTAGGAGAGACCGACATAATAATGGAATTCCGTGCTGCAATCTCGCGAAGGCGCTCCTGCGGGGCCGTGTTGCGGATCACTCCTCAGCCCGCCCTGGCCCGCAGACAGGGGTGCGGTGAGAGTTATCCTCAAAAAATGTAGATGATGTTGACATATTTGTTTGTAACTCGTTATGTAACAATGCTATCTGTCATGTTCCCATGCCAAGAATTTAGATAGCGACTGAGGTCACTGTCGGCCCTGGGCGGACTATAGTAGAGTGCAACGGATGGCGTGACCCAACCCTGACTGTGAGGTGCTTGTGACTGATTCGCTCCGATCCGTTGCGCTCGTGCTCCTGCTTGCCGCCACCGGCTCCGGATTGGCGGGGTGCGCCCGCAACGCCCAGCGTGGGCTGGTAATCGGTGCCGCGGGAGGAGCGGTGGCGGGTGGCATCATCGGCAAGGTGGCCGGATCGACTGCCAAGGGGGCCATCATCGGAGCCGCCGTGGGCGGCGCGGCCGGCGCCATCATCGGCGATCAAATGGATCGCCAGGCGGCGGAGCTGAAGCAAAATGTGAAGGGGGCCAAGGTCGAGCGCGTGGGCGAAGGAATTCAGGTGACCTTCGCATCGGGTCTGCTCTATGACTTCGACTCCGACGTAGTAAAGACCGACTCGAGAACGAACTTGCGAGAGCTGGCGAAGAGCCTCGACAAGTACCCCGATTCCGATTTGCTCATCCTGGGACACACCGACAGCGTTGGAACCGCGGAGTACAACAAGACCCTTTCGGTGAAGCGGGCCGATGCCGCGGCGGAGTATCTCATCTCCCAGGGTGTTCGCCGCGTCCGGGTGGGGACTGGCGGACTGGGCGAGGAGGAGCCGGTCGCGCCCAACGACACCGACGCCGGCCGAAGCCAGAACCGCCGGGTCGAGGTCGCCATCTACGCCAGCGAAAAGCAGCGCAATGAGGCCAGGCGGAAAGCGGGAGGGTAGGCGGGGCAGCGGGGCAGACAGAAAACGAGAAACCCTCCGGCTTGCTAAATCGGAGGGTCTCTCGTTGTACGGTCCGGGTCCATTCGTTTACCCGCCGCCCCGCTTATTTCTGCACCAATATCAAGTACTTCGACGGAGACCAGAACTCCTCGGGTGCCACGATTTCCACCACACCCTTCACCTCGCCCTTGGGGTTTACGTCTCCCGACAGATATTCGGGGCTCTGACGCGACACGATCTTGTACTTCTTGTCAATCCGGGGCAACGCGATCGAGAGCGTCTGCGTCTTGTCGATCGCCGTGAACGCCGCCGGATTCAGATTCCGGGCCGGCTCCAGCCGGGTGCCGCCGAACATGAGGAACTTGGAGCCTTCCTTGGTCACCACCCCGTTCTTGATCAGCTCATCCTTGGTGCCGACCGCGTAATACACCGTGTTCTTGTAGCTGATCAGGCTGGCGACATGTCCCCTCAGAGTATTTCGCTCCCTGCCCAGGGTATCGACCTCTCCGGCGAGAAACGCGATCTGGGACCTCTGGTCTGCGATGATCGCCTCGTTCTCCACGCGCTGCTGCTCGGCGGCGGTCTTGAGGTCCTCGATGGTCTTCTTGTAGGTCGCGATCTGGGCCAGCAGCCTGGCGTTCCGGATCCTGGCGCTCTTGGCCCGGGTCTCGGTGGCGGTCAGCTTGGCTTCGCTCTCGTTGAGGCGCGCGATCACCTGCTGAATCCGCTCCAGCGTGGCCTTGCGCTCCTGGCGATCCTGTATAGCCCCCGGAAGCCCTGGATCGTCGCTCTGTGAGGTGATGGCCAGGGTCTTGGCCTTGGCCAGCTCGCTGTTCAGGTCACTCACAAACTGGGTCGTTTCCAGCACCTCAGTGAGCAGGCTGTCCTTCTGCGCTTCGGCCGCCCGCGACTCGGCCAGGGCCTTGGCCAGTTCGGCCTGGTTCCGATTGCACCCCGTAACGGTCATGGCGACCAATAGGATCAGGCCAGCGTACCTCATCCGGAACCTTTCGCATCTGCGCAATGATTAGTGACTTAGGTGGCTTTGGACCGGTGGGAAAGACGCCCCGTAAAGGACGTCAGTCCCCTTCAGAAAGAGTATCGGATGGCGGGTCCTGAAACTGTTGCCCCGGGGTCGAGCGAGGAGTCAATCGTCGTCGTCATCCTTGTCGCCGCCCTTTCCCTTCTTCCTGTCCCGCTCAACAGCGGTCACGACGAAGGTGGCGCTAAGCAGTGCTGCCGTCGCGAGTCGAGCTTTGACCTGGAGGTCACCGGTGCTCGTGCCGAGGCGAACCTCAGCGGATGCGCGACCGGAGCTATCGGTGATTGCCTCTTCCGGGCTTACCTCGGCTTCGGGGGCGTCGCCGGCGAACCGAAAGACGACCGCAACTCCCGGGACGGGGCGAGCGCTCGCGTCGGTGAGCCTCACAACCAGCGGGTCGTCCAGCTTGCTATTTACGGTTCCCTCCTGGCCGTCACCAGACCAGACCTCCAGCGCTGCGGGGCCGGAGTCGTCGGGCAGCGTGAGATCGCCGCCGCAAGCGAGGAGCCCGCTGCCTAGCACAACAGGAACGAGCCGATGGAAGGTGCGCATAGGTAACCCTTTCTCATGCAAAACTTTGCATCCGGTCCGTACATCCGAAAAGATACGGCGTTGGACGAGGGGTCGAAAGGATCTGGCTCACACCCTTCGCATCTGACGTGATGTGACCCCGGCGATCAGCCATCGGGGGGTAAAGCGAAGCAGCAGCACCAGGAGCTTATAGCGGAGGCCGGGCACACACACCACCGGCCAGCCCCGGTCAAGCGCGGCCAATGACGCATCTACCACGCTGGTAGCCGACAACCACATCCAGCCCGGGATTTCGCCGGCGTCCAGCCCCATGCGCTGGTGGAATTCGGAGCGGGTGAAGCCGGGACAGAGCGCTTGCACCTTGACCCCGGTCCCTCCCAGCTCGGAAGCGAGTCCCTCGCTGAAGACCTTCAAGTAGGCCTTCGTGGCGCAGTAATTCACGTTCTGGGCGGAGAAAAGGAACGCGGCGACGGAGGAGACGTTGACGATCGCCCCCCGGTTGTTCCTGAGCAACATCGGGAGCGCGGCCTGGGTCAGACGCATTGGCGCCATGACGTGAAGCTGGAGCATGGCCTCCTGGCGCGCGGGACTGGCATCGGCCAGTGATCCGCGGGTCCCGAACCCTGCGTTGTTCACCAGCAGAGCGAGGTTGGGAGATCGGGCCAGAGTTTCTGCCAGGAGGCTCACGTCGGTATCGATCGTGAGGTCGGCCGGGAAGACCTCAACCCCTGTTTGGTATCGCTGTTCCAGGTCCTGCTTCAACGCCTGCAGCCGATTGCCATCCCGGGCCACCAGGAGCAGATCATGCCCCCGTGCGGCCAGCCGCTCGCAGAACACCTTGCCGATCCCGGCGGAGGCGCCCGTGACTACTGCAAGGGGACGGACGTCGCTCACTGCTGGAGGCCGCTGCGGGCCGCCGGCTCGAAGGGGCGTGCCGCGGCCCCCGGCGGCAGCGAACGCAGGGAGCGCAGCCTCCTGGCAGCCTCGAGCAGGATGTCGTCGGTCTTGCAGAAGACGAACCGCACCAGGGACCTG
This sequence comes from uncultured Gemmatimonadales bacterium, assembly GCA_963742755.1. GTDB lineage: Bacteria > Gemmatimonadota > Gemmatimonadetes > Gemmatimonadales > GWC2-71-9 > CAVVWJ01. Next base: position 101,357 of record CAVUMU010000002.1, on the reverse strand, counting down.
CCTCCACCGCCGTCGCGAAAGAAGCTTGAGCCCGGCACCGGCGTGACTCCGATCTCGCGCGAGAGCCAGACCGCGAACTCGGTATCGGAGAGTGGCGCGTTGGAGCCGGGCGGCGTCGCCAGGTTGGAGAAGTCCGTCAGGATATAGTACGCCCCCTCCGGGGGCGTGCAGCTGAATCCGGATTCAATCAATGCCCCATACAGCAAGTCGCGCCGAGCTCGGTAGTCGGTGGCGAGCCCGTCATAGAACGGACGTTCCAGTCCGTCGAGGGCGACCGCCACCGCCTCCTGGAGCGGGGCCGGAGCGCCCACGGTCAGGAAATCGTGGACCTTTCGGATCGCGTCGGTGAGCTGCGCGGGGGCCAGGATCCAGCCGATGCGCCAGCCGGTGACGCTGAAGGTCTTCGAGGCACCGCTGATGGTCACCGTGCGGTCCCGCATGCCGGGCAATGTGGCCAGCGGCAGGTGTTCACCCTCGAACCGGATATGCTCGTAGATCTCGTCGGTGACGGCAAGGACGTCGTGCTGCACGCACAAATCGCGAATCGCTCCCAGCTCCGCCCGGGACAGCACTCGTCCCGCGGGATTGCTCGGCGTGTTGACGATGATGGCGCGGGTCCTGAGGGAAAACGCCGCAGCCAGTCGCTCGAGGTCGAGCGGCCGACCGGGCTCGAGCGGTACGTACACCGGCTTGGCGTCAGCCAGGATCGTGTCGGGGCCGTAGTTCTCATAGAACGGCTCGAAGACGATCACTTCGTCGCCCGAATTCACCACCGCCAGCAGCGTGGCAATCATCGCTTCGGTGGCCCCGCAGGTGACCGTGATTTCTCGTTCGGGATCCACTTCGAGGCCGTACCACGCCTGGTACTTCCGGGCCAGCGCATCCCGCAGTCGCTGGGCACCCCAGGTGATCGCGTACTGGTTGATGTCGTCGTGAATGGCGCGCGCGGCCGCGTCCTTCAGCAGGTCGGGTGCGGGAAAGTTGGGGAACCCCTGGGCGAGGTTGATCGAGCGATATTCCCGCGCCAAACGGGTCATGCCTCGAATGACCGACTCGCGGAAACCATGAGTACGGCGGGCAGTCTGCAAACGGCGGCTCCGCTAGGTTGAATGACCGGCAACAAGGGATGCTGAAGAGTACTGTGACGCGTGTCCGGAGGTAATCAGGGCCCGCGTCGGGGGAACCGGGCGGGTGGCCCGATCGTTGCCATGGATACCGTTATGACCGACACCAGCTACCCACCGCTCTCCATAGTAGACCTCCATAGTCACCTCGTGCCGGGAGTGGACGACGGCACCGTCAACGTGGCAGAGTCGATTGCCGCCCTGGCCGGACTCTATCGCGAAGGAGTCCGGGTGGTTGTCACCACACCGCATCTCCTTGTGCCCTACCTCGACGGTGAAGGTGCCATCGACCGGGAGCTGGATCGGCACCGCCTGGCTTTCGAGGAGCTCTCGGCCGCCTGGGCGGGCCGCGATGACTTACCTTCGATCGCCCTCGGGCAGGAGATCCTGGCCCCCGATGCCGCAGCCGTTCGGCGAATCGTGGGCCGGAGCGACGTCGGGTTGGCAGGTGGGAAGTTTCTGCTGGTTGAGTTCGGGTTCGAGCTGCTGGGCAGCCACAACGATGTCGTGGCTGAGGTCCAGGATGCAGGACGGCAGATCGTCATCGCCCATCCGGAACGTTACCATTACCTAGACGACCACAAACCACTTGAGGTCATGCGAGGCTGGCAGGAGCTCGGCGCGTTGCTGCAAGTCAACGTGGGGAGTCTCACCGGCCATTACAACCGTTCGAGCCCCGGCTCGGAACGCCTGGCCTGGCAGATGATCCAGCAGGGTTTAGTGGATCTCCTCGCCACCGATCACCACGGTCCCCGGCGCTCAGGTGTTTCTCCTCGCGAGGCCCTCGATACGCTGATCGCCCGCGGCGAGCTGGCGCTGGCCGAACGGGCGATGGCGGAAACTCCGGGATTGATCGCGCGGAATGAGGCCGTCGGCTCACGTCTCCCGCGGTAGCGTGCTGGTCCCAATTGCCTGAAGCAGCATACTCGTCGGGCCTGGTGAGGTGGCTGCACCGCCTGCCACCGCAGCATCAATCTGCTCCTTGATCCGACGTCTCAGCGCGCCGTAGGCCTGGCCGGCGGATGGATCTTCGAACGCGATGGCAGTGCCTCTCAGCTTATACGCTCCCGCCTGGGCATCCAGCACACCGAGAATACTATCGATGCCGGCAATCAGCGATTCGCTGACCAGCTCGAGCGTGGGAGACTCCTTCCGCAGCGGCCGGGACTGCCACTCACGGACATCCTGGGGAGTCCAGCGACGGTGCCTGGCGAGCTGATCCACTGAATCCTGATAGGCCTTCTCGACCGCCGCCTGCTGCTGCCGGTAGACCCGGATGAAGTTCATGGCTCCCGCCAAGCTGAGCCTGGTGTCGGGCACACCGCCGCCCGGGGTGAGCCGGCCGCGCGCGAACAGTCGATTGAGCCGCGCCACCCGCAACCCTCCCTGGAGCCTGGCGCCTACCTCGTCGCTGGCAGCTTCATACCCGCGGAGCAGGGCCTCGACCGAGTTGGCTGGGACCGACCTGTTCGGCAGGCCATCGCGCCGCAGTGCCGAACGCAGAGCCTTCGCGCGTAGCCTTGGTGCCCGGGGCAGGGCCACCGACACGATCTCGGCTGGCCTGGGCAGGGTGATGGTGTTGGACGCGGTTTCCGCCGTCGCCGGCCAGACCGTCGTGCTGCTGGCAAGAGAGACGAGCTCGGTACTCTCCAGGGAGCTCTGGACAACCTTCGGCGCCTGGTGACGCTTGCCCGCCACCGGCTTGCCCTGCCCGGACCACGGTGGGCGGGGACCCGATGAAGCCAGCTGTATGCCGAGGACCAGCAGCAGGCCAGATAGTCCGAGTCCCATCGGGCGCTTCCAGCGATGACGAACACTGCCGCCGGCCGCCTCTGCATCCGACGAGGACATCTCCGCTCCCTGGCCCGTCAGCCCGGCGGGGAAGAGTCCCCAGCCTTTGCGAGCAGGCCGCGCCATCGGCTCGTCCGTTTGTCCCGCGACAATCGCTTTATACTGAGGATGAAGCGTGATCGAGATCCACTTTGCAGTGGCCCGATGATAGATGCGTGAGCGCGCGTCCACATCGCCGTCGCGAATGGCTAGTGCCAGATCGTCGCCGGTGCGGTAGAGCTCTTCCTTGCCTGGCCTGAGTTCGACGAGATACATGGGACACACTCGACTTGGTTCTGGAGCCGTGACGGGGGAGTCGACGGAGCTCTTGGTAACGAGGCAAACGCGGGATCGCTGTCCGGGGACAGGTGTCGCGATCCTGTGGAGCCAGATCCGTGCTTATTTGAGTCAGATCCCGGATCCGGGGTTGAGAGCCGCCCGCCGAAGTCTCCTAACGTCCTCCCCGGTAACGCATTATCGTGAGCTAGGTCGGCAGGTCCTGGACCGGATGAGGCCTCCAGTGATCTCCCGTGCGGTCCCGGGTCCCGGGGACCCGGGGTGCGTTTTTCGACCGGTGGTGGTGTAATGCAAGATGTTTCCTTCCTCGGCTCATTCGATTAGAGTCCGAAACGCCCCGTTTCGGACCGGCAGGTCCCGAACGCCGTTTTGACCGATCTCAGCGAGAACTCGCCCCCTGCCGGGTGGCGATGGGAGGGGTTCATGATCACACCGCACAGCAAGAGCAACGACCCTACGAACGGCTGGTCCGAAGACCGCGGCCGGAGAGGTCCCGGTGCAGGCTCGCTGTTCGTCGCGGCGCTTCTCGGAGTGGGCGTTGGCCTGCTCGCCGCGCCGCAGCCTGGCACCAAGACCCGCAAGCTTCTCCTGAAACGGCTCGCCGCCCTTGGTGAGGGAATGGGTGACGGTCTGGAAGAGGTACAGGACGTGAGCAGCAAGGCACGCAAGCGGGTCAAGCAGCGGCTGGAGAAGTTGCGGGAGGATGCGGGAGACGAATGGGAGGATGTTGAGGATCGCTGGAAGAAAGCCAAGCACCGGATCCGCGACTTGGAATTCAGGGAGGAAGAGGATTCGGGCGCGTTCGGCAAGCTGTTGGCGCTGGCCGCGGGATTGGCCGCGACCTACTTCCTGACCAGCGAGCGCACGGCCATTGCCCGCGACCGGGTGCAGGATGTCGCCGCAGATGTCGGACGCCGCGCCACCGATCAGTGGGATCGGTTTCAGCGGGGCGGAACCCGCGCCCGGCGCGAGGGCAATGAGGGCCGGTCCGAAACCCGCGCTGGCACCTCACCGTCTGATGAGGCCCCCCAGGCCAGCTGAGCCGGCGATCCAGCGGCCCATCAGTGAACGGCCCCGGGATACGGGGCCGTTTCTCTATCCATAGCCGAGGGCAATGACCGACTGGCGAAGACCGATCGAGTGGCTGACGCAGGGCGAGCGGCGCTGGCGCCGCCTGGGGCTGCTGCTGCTGGTGGTCGGGCTGACCTTCGGGCTGGTGCTGATTGGGTGGGTTGGCACCTGTGGCTTCTACGGTTGCCCCTCGACCGCGCAGATCCAGGCGTTCCAGCCCAGCGAAGGCAGCCAAGTCCTCGACCGCTCGGGCAAGTTGATCGGCCGGCTTACCTACGTGCGCCGCATCAACGTGCCGGTCCACACCGTGCCCCGGCCGGTTCGCGCGGCCTTCATCGCCACCGAGGATCGGCGCTTCTACTACCACGGCGGCGTCGACTGGCGAAGTGCCGGACGCGCACTGGTTCGCAACGTCTCCGACGTCAGCGTCCGCGAGGGGTTCAGCACCATCACCATGCAGGTGGTGCGGAACGCCTTCCTGCCGCACCTCTCGAATGAGCGCAGTCTCCGGCGCAAGCTGATCGAACTGGAGCTGGCCCGCCGCCTGGAGCGGACCCTCACCAAGCAACAGATCCTCGAGACCTATCTCAACATCATCTATCTCGGGAACGGCACCTACGGCGTCGAGGCCGCCAGCCGTGATTTGTTCGGCAAGAGCGTCCGCCAGCTCTCGCTGGCGGAGGCCGCGACGCTGGCGGGCCTGGCGAAGGGACCGTCGTTGTACGCCCCTCGGCGCCACCCGGATAGAGCGCGCGCACGCCGCGACCTCGTCCTGTCTCTCATGGCTCAGGAGGGTTACATCACGTCTGAGGTCGCGGCGCGCACGAAGCAAGAGCCTCTCCGCTTAGCCCCCGCAGAGTGGCGTCCCACCCGGAGCCAGTCATACGCGCTGGATCCCGTTCGCGAGGCAGTCGATTCGGTGCTTGGCAAGGCGGCCGCCACCGCGGGAGATCTCGTCGTTCACTCGACCTTGGATGCCGACGCCCAGCAGGCCGCCGAGCGCGCCCTCCGGATCCAGGGTGCGGCCATACAGCGCCAGGCTGCACGCTCAACCTCCAGATCGCAGATCGAGGGGGCGGTGGTTGCGCTGGACCCCCGCACTGGAGAGATCCGGGCTCTGGTGGGAGGACGCCGCTCGGTTCGCCGCGGCTTCAACCGAGCGATCGCTGCCCGAAGGCAGCCGGGATCGGCCTTCAAGCCCTTCGTCTACGCCGCCGCTCTCGCCGCCGGCTATAGTCCCGCCACCATTCTCGATGACTCGCCCGTGCAGGTGGAGGATGCAGGGAGGATCTGGCGCCCGGAAAACTTCGGGGGGGAATACGGGGGCCCGCTTACCCTGCGAAGGGCGCTGATGCGCTCGGCCAATGCCGCGACGGTTCGCCTGAGCCAGGCCGTAGGAGAGAAGCGCGTGGTCGCCATGGCGAACCGCTCAGGCATTCAAAGCCGCATGGCTGCAGTCCCCTCACTCGCGCTGGGCGCGCTTGAGGTGACGCCGCTGGAGCTGGTGGCGGCCTACGCGCCCTTTGCCAACGGCGGTATCAGGGTCCAGCCCTCCATCGTGACCCGGATTGAAGCGGCCGATGGCACCGTGTTGTGGCGGGCCGCACCGCCGCAGACGGAGCAGGTGCTCGGCCCGGCAGAGGCTTTCCAGGTCACGTCCATGCTGCAGTCGGTAGTAGACGGCGGCACCGGTCGGGTGCTGCGCCAGATGGGCGTACGCGGATTGGTGGCGGGAAAGACGGGGACCACCAACAACGGCACCGACGTCTGGTTTATCGGCTACACTCCGACGTTGGTAGCGGGGTTCTGGTTCGGCTACGACTCGCCCCGCCCGATCTCGTCCAATGCCTCGGGAGGCCGGCTCGCCGCGCCGGCATGGGCGACGTTCTATCTGGACGGGTGGCACGAGCGCTCGCCGGCAGGATCCTGGCGTCCACCGTCCGGCATGCTGGAGCGTACGATTGATGCTTCAAACGGTGAGCTGGCCAATGAATGGTGCCCCGACACCCAGCGGGAGTGGTTCAAGAGCGGCACCGAGCCAACCAGCATCTGCCGGACGCACGACGCCCCGCTCCTCGATCAGCTCGAGGAATTCGGCCGCAAGGTCGGTAAGGTGTTAGAGCGAATTTTCAACGGGCTTTGATACCCGGCCTACAGGGTCGGGGTCACCCGTGTGGACAGAGTCTTGAGCTGCCGGGGAGGCAGGTAGTGAAGCAGCTGCTGGCGGACCTCCTCCGCTTCGCGGAGCACCTTGCTGGGATACCGCCGGCAGCTCGGCGTCGCCAGGCTTCGGATGCAGCCGTTGTAGCGTAGCAGCGCCGAGCGTACGTCCTTGGTTCGCTTGAGGTACCCGGCGAACACGCGGGATCCGTGACAGATGTTGGCTTCTACCTGGAGCAGATCGTCCGAGTCGCAGTCGAATACGCCGGCGTGAAACCGCATTACCTGCATGAGCCCAACCGCTCCCTTATTGCTGACTGTCTCCGGTTCGAGCCGTGCGTTCTCGGTGATGAGTACGCCAGCAAGCAGGCTGGGCGCAATCTGAAGCTCGCGGGCTTCCTTCACGATGGCCCGGGCGACCCGGTTCGCGATCTCGGGCTCTGCCCGCCGACGGAAGATCTGGGCGAGCGGAAGATGGTCATAGCGGCTGACGACCTCGCGTTCCAGGGTGGCGCTGTCGGCCGGAGCTGCCGGTAGCGCCGTGGTGTTCGGCGCAAGGACGACGGCCAACGGAGAATCCAGCCGGGCCGTTGGTGTCAACAGCAGCGCGCCGGCAAACCCCGCGGCGGCCAGGAACGTCACGAATGGCCGACTGGGTGTCTGGAGAGGACGCAGGAACGCAGAGCTTGGTCTGTTCATGGTGCAGCCCAGGTATGCAAAATCCGGGCACACTGGATCAGGAGTGCCAGGACGGACCCTACATCTGTCTTAGCTCAAATGACTTAGGTGGGTGCAACGATTGAGACTACGCGGGTGTTTGCCGGACCAAACTGGGGAGCGGAATGGGATTAGGTAACAGGATCTGCCAGAGGTTGGGCAGCCCGCGGCGCCCCACCGACGGGATCAATCCGTCTGAACGGAGAGCAGGAACCTCATCATGGCCAAGTCGTAGGGATCGGGCGAAGCATCGTCTTCCGCGATGTCATAGTTCTCCTGCGGCGTTTCCAGAATGAGTGGAATGCCGGCGGTCCGCCTGTCGCGCAGCAGCCACTCGAATGGCTGGCGGCCAATCTTGCCATCTCCAATCAGCACATGGCGGTCCTTGTTCGATCCGAGTGCGCCCTCGCTGTCATTCAGATGAAAAAAGGAGGGTGCCGACCCGGTGGCTTCCTCGAACTCGTCGAGCACGCGGGTGAGATCGGGCTCCGAGCGGGTGATGTCATGCCCCGACGCCAGGAGATGGCAGGTGTCGAGGCCATAGCCGGTGCGGTGACGCAGTCGGTCCGGCACCGAATGAAGGATGGCTCCCACCTCCGCCGCGGTCCGGCCCAGCGTCATGCCGGCTCCTGCGGTGTTCTCTACCAGGAGCAGGGTGTCTCCCTCGACCACCTCGAGGGCATCCGTGATGGCGCTGGCTACCCGCTCGGCCGCGGCCGCCCGGTCGCCGGAGGTGGCTGCGCCCGGATGAAAGCAGACGCTCCCCACGCCGAGCGCGGTGGATCGCTCCAGCTCCTTCCGTAGGCCGGCGCGGGCGCGGGCCAGTTTGGTTTCGTCCTCCGTGGCCGCATTCAGCACATACGCCCCATGCACCACCACGTGGGCCGGTTGGATTTCTGCCTCCGCCAGCGCCGCGCGAAACCGCTGGACCCGCTCCGGCTTAATCGTCGCCTTGTCGCCATAGTATTGCGGCGGTGCCGTGAAGATCTGCAAGGCCCGCATGCCGGCGTTCCCCGCCCGGAGAGCCGCCATCTGGATGCCGCCATTGGCCACCGTGTGCGCCCCAATGAAATGCTCCACCAGTCTCTCCCTTCCTGCTTTTCGGTGACGGTCGGCACAGAAACACGGATGCAAACTCGCTATCGTCCGCCATCTACCAGACGCTACCCCAGAGGAGGTTAACGTGGCCAGGGACAAGAACGAAGCGATCAACAGCTACATCACGGATATGCTCGCCCTCGAGGATCACATCGAGAAGGCCCTCCGGGGACAGCTCGAGGACCTGGAGGACTATCCGGACGTGATCCGTGAGCTGAAGCAGATTCACCAGACGGTCGAGCACCACATTTCCGATCTCAGGAATCTGAGTGAGCGGCGGGCGGCAGGTGGTCCGGCGGATGTCATCAAGCGGGCGGGTTCGGCGGTGCTGGGACTCGGGGCCGCGGCCATCGACCTGGTACGGCGCGAGGGGCTGCCGAAGAATCTGCGGGATGACTACACGGCCTTCAGCCTGGCGTCGATCGGGTACGTGATGCTCCACACCTCGGGGCTGGCACTCGATGACCGGGAGGTGGCTGACCTCGCCCGGCAGCACTTCACCGACTACGCCGAAGCCGTCACTCGGCTCCACAACATCGTTCCAGCGGCAGTGATTCGGTTCCTCAAGGAAGACGGCTTACCGGTACGGGAGGACGTGTTGCCCGAGATCAGCCGGACGATAGAGGAGGTGTGGCACTCGCAGTCGGATCAGGCGCCACGGGCCGAAGAGACGCCGGTCGCGCCGCGCCGTTAGTGCGTTGTCCGTTTCGATCGCCGTTCACGCGTTCGGGGTGATGCCGGCAGAAGAATAGCCGGGCCGGCATCACATTCAGCGGCTCGAAGTCCTGGCGGACCAGCGCAAAGACTTGCTGAAGATGGGGCAGCACGGTGCGAGTGAACTGGTACACCAGAAACGCGCCGGTGGGGTGCAGGACTGAATGGGTTTTCCGAAGAATGGTTTCTCGAACCTGGGCCGGCATGGTCGTGTAAGGAATGCCGGAAATCACGTAGTCGGCTTGACGCAGGTCCAGCCCCGCCAAGGCAGCGTCGGCGTCGGCCGCCGATCCATGAATGACATGCAGCCGCTCGTCTCGCACCCTGCCCCGAAGAAACCGCACGAAGTCGGCGTTTGTCTCCAGCGCAATCAGCACCGCATCCGGCCGCATACGCCGGAGGATCTCGGTGGTGAAGGTCCCAACTCCCGGTCCGTACTCCAGAAACACCCGAGCCCGGCCCCAGTCCACCTCGCTCAGTACCTTGTTGACCAGAAAACGGGAGCTGGGGATCAGGCTACCAAGCATCTTCGGATGCTTGATGAAGTTGCGGCTGAAGAGCAGGATCTGGGCCGAACGTGAGGTGCGCTGTGCGGGCACGGAGAGAGGTCTGCCTTTCAGGAGTGGTCTTGTCCGCCCCAACTGCCCGGCGCCGGGATCGACCGGCGCCGGCGGGCGGATGGAGTATACAACGCGCCCGGAAGGAAACTAATGGCTCTTTGCAGTGTCCCTTTTCAGCTCGCCTTCCTTGTGGACAGTGTCCGCCCGGATCGTAGTGTCGCTGGTAATGATCGTGGTGTCCTGAGTGGACCGGGTAGTCACCGTAGTGTCGACCGACTCGGTACGACCGGTATCTTCACCCCGCCGGCTGTCGCACGCGCTCAGTCCGACCACCAGGGATAATCCTGCCAATAGCACCTTCATGTGTCCCCCTCTATGAGTGTGTTCCTGCCCAGGCTTGGGCCATGGCTCCCGAGTCCGCCCTGTTGGACCGGACTCAGATGCTGCAACCCAGCCGGCAGCCGCCGCAGTGATTTGTCTCACCGTTGTATCCATTGGTCGGCACCTGAGGGGCCCGCAAGTTTAGCCGGTAAACGGCATCCCTGCAACAGCATGCTCCCCAATGATCAGCCCCGCTGAGGCCTGGATCGGCACCTCCGGCTATGTGTATCGCCACTGGCGCAAAGGGGTCTTCTATCCCGCTGGGTTGCCGGCGCGCGAGGAGTTGGCCCACTACGCGAGCCGGTTTCGCACGGTGGAGCTCAATAACCCGTTCTATCGTCTGCCCACTGTCGACATGTTCCAGCGCTGGAGAGAAAGCACCCCGCCGGATTTTCAGTTCTCGGTGAAGGCCAGCCGGTATATCACCCACATCAAACGGCTGCGGGAGGTGTCGGACGAAGCTGAGCCGGCTTCTGGAGCGGGCGGACCATCTCGGACTCAAGCTTGGGCCCATTCTCTTCCAGCTTCCCCCTACCCAGCAGCTGGAATTAGCCCGGCTCGAGGACTTCCTGGCGTTGCTTGCTCCGCCCCGCCGCTGGGTAATCGAATTCCGGCACCCTGGCTGGCACACCCGGGAGGTCTATCAGCGGTTAACCAATCACGGTGTGGCACTCTGCATACCGGTAGGGGGCGGACTTCACCCCGACCGGATCACCACGGCGCCGTTCACCTACATTCGAATGCACCGCGGGCAGGAGCCGGGGGGCGGCTTTACTGAAGAGGAGCTGAAGGCATGGGCTGGGCAGATTCGCGCCTTACGGGGCGCGGGCAAGGAGGTCTACGCGTACTTCAACAACGACTGGGAGGGTTACGCCATCCGGAATGCAGCGAGACTCAGGGAGTTACTGGGGATCCAGAGGTAGGGTCACCGCCCCGCTGCCCCGCCGCCGCCTTCCCTCAACTCTCCACCCAGCGGGTCAGCTCGGCAGCGGGCTTCCGACGTCGCGGCGGGTCCCGCTCGGCCGGATAGCCCAGTGAGATGAGACCCACCACCCGGCATTTGTCGGGAACTTGCGCCAGCTCCAGCAGCTCCGGATCTTGCATGACCCCGCCCGACTTGAGAAAAGTGCCGAGGCCGAGCGATTCCGCCGCGATCATGAGATTGGCGACCGCCATCATGACCGCGGCATAGTCCTCCTCCCGCGTGATCGCATCCGGATTCACCGCCGCCATCGCCACGATGTAGACCGGGACCTCCCTCGCCTCCCGCCGCACCTTGTCGGCACCGGTCAGTGCCTCCGCTGTCGAAGGATCGGAGAACCGCTTGAGCCGGTGGTTCGCCCGGATCTCGGCGAACCGATCCCTGGCTGGGCCGGTGAGGACCGTGAAGCGCCACGGCTCGGTGAGCTTGTGATTCGGGGCGCGCACCGCGGAGTCAAGCAGCCGCTCGATGAGCTCGCGGGAGACCGGGTCTGATCGAAAGCGGCGCACCGAGGTGCGCTGATTGATTGCGGTGATGGCATCCATGAGTGAATCTAGCGGGTAGGAAGGCTATGGTTTTGATACAGCCGTACCACGCAGTTCAATGCCACGACATCGTAGACCATGTGGGCTACGATCGGCGCGATGAGATTTCCCTGAAGCAGAAACAAAGCTCCGAGGTACAAGCCCGCCAGGCCGGCCAGCAGAGCATAGGCCGGCGTGAGGAAGTGGGCCAATCCGAACGCCGCACTCGCAACCGCCAGCGCCGCCCACTCCGGCAGCAGCCGAGTGAGCCCGGTCTGCACCACGCCGCGGAAGAGAATCTCCTCGGCCAATCCAGCCACAGCCGCGAGCAAGACCAGCGCGGCGGGCGAGCGCCCAGCGAGTAGCGGCCCCAGCTGCTCCACGACCCGCGCGACGAGGCGGCGGATGGATTTCGTGTTGGTGGTGAGCGTCCAGTAGAGCCCCAGCAAGAGGACCGCCGCTGCTGCGATCCCGAAACCCAGCCCGGTCAGAGTCGGCCGAATATACTCCAGTGGCGGGATGCCCAGCCAGCGCCCCAATGCCCACGCCAGCAGGAGCAGTCCCGCTTCTCCCGCGAAGGCGAGTCGAAGGAAGCGCTGCCCCTCTGAGAGGGATGAGCCCTGGTGAGGTGTGTCTACTTGGCCCGCTCGAGATAGACGCCATCGCGGGGATTCACCCGCACCCGCTCTCCCTCGCTGATGAACTCGGGAACCTGGATCGTGACGCCGTTGCTCAACTTGGCGGGTTTGGTGCTCGCTGTCTTGGTGGCGGTCTTCATGACCGGTGCGGTCTCGACCACTTCCAGCTCGGCCACCGACGGCAGCTCGATCGAGATCGGCCGCCCGTTAAGCCAGTCGGCCTGGAAATTGACTCCAGGTTCAAGCCACTGGGCCTGCTCTCCCGCCATCTCCAGATCGAGGGTGTATTGATCGTAGGTCTCCGCGTCCATGACGTGGACCCCGTTGGCGTCCCGATACATGACCTGGAGTTGTTTGGTGTCCAGCCTGGCCTCGTCCACGAACTCGGTGGCGCTGAATCGGTGCTCGAAGGTCGAGCCGGTGTTCAGATTTCTCATACGGGCCTGAACGAACGCCCGCAGGTTGCCCGGCGTTCGGTGGGTAAACTCCATCACCCGGCAGGGCTGTCCCTGGAAAAAGATCACATGACCCCGGCGAATATCGGTGGCCTTCATTGGCGTCTGAGCTCCCTCTGGCTGGCTGTGGCCGGGCTCCGCCCCGTATGGACTGGAAAATACACGCCATCAGTGCTTTGAGCGGGGTGCCCCTCGTCACATCAGCGGCCCATGTGGTGCCCTTATCTTTACCCCCAGCTCAGCCGCAGCAGCAGGCCCACTTTTGAAGGCCTTTCATCCGGCCCGAGAGCGGTCGCATCGCCATTGGCCAACCCCGCCGACTTCGGACTGACGCCCCACGATGACGATGCGCGGCTTCGCCTGGACGCGTGGCGCCGCAACGTCGGGGCTCGGGTTGCTCTCGATCTGACCGACCGTCCGATCGCTCGGAGCGCCCCGCTCCCTCGCAGTCTCGTGGTGTTGAGCTGGAACGTGTGGATCGGCCGAGGCCGCCTACGCGAGGTGGTTTCCCGGATTCGCAACGGAGACTACGCCGACCTCGGGGCCGATCCTGATGTGCCACTGGTAGTGCTCGCGCAAGAGGCCTACCGTTGCGACGCCACGGTTCCCCGACAGCAGGAAGGCCAGGCGGGACGGGTCCTGATCGCTCAGCTGGGACCGCAGGAGGACGTGGTGGAAACGGCGCATGCGTTGGGCATGAACCTGCGTTACGCCCCATCGATGCGAAACGGCGCCGACCAGAGCGATCGGGGGAATGCAATCCTTTCCACCCTCCCCATCGAAAGCGCTCACGCAATTGAGCTCCCTCTGGTGCTGCAGCGACGGGTCGCGGTGACGGCCACCCTGACGCTGGACGACACCCGACTCCGTTTGGTGAGTGCTCATCTCGATCCGCGGGGGCCGCCGGGGCACAGATGGCTCGGCGCGGCCGGGCGGGCGCTACAAGCCCAGCATCTTATCACCTCAATCGAGGATGACATCGCCATCCTCGGTGCCGACCTCAACCTCGGCCGGGGGCGATACGAGCGCGCCTGGCGCCTGCTGGGCGAGGCCGGCTTCACCTTTGGCGTCCCGCCTTCCCTTCCCCGCTGGCGGCATACCTTTCACGCCCTGCCACGACTGGTGCTGGACTATCTTCTGGTCCGCGACCGGGTGGGTGTTATCGCCGAGGCACGGGTGCACCGGCTGGACGAGCACCCGCTGGACCGGGGTGCACGGGTCTTCGGTTCCGACCATCACCCGCTGTTGGGGCGGATCGATCTCCAACCCTCGAGCAGGGAGTCTCCATGAGCGATGTGCTGGGGTTTGGATCCAGTCTGCCCTGGTGGGCGTGGACCCTCATGGCCATCGGCGTCATGGCGATCATTGGGGTGATCGGCGCCCTGTTCCTGCCGGACTGGTCCAGTGGCGATTTCACGGTTGGGTTCAAGGCCGATCCGGGGTCCGACCGATTCGTGGAGTGGATTTCGAGCTACTTGAACATCCCCATCTGCCAGGGCGGTGAGGTCACCATCCTGCAGAACGGTGACGCATTCTATCCCGCGATACTGGATGCGATCCGGAGGGCCAGGGATTCCGTCAATTTCGAGGTCTACATCTTCGAGCCTGACGAGATCGGGCGCCAGTTCATGGAGGCGTTCAAGGACCGGGCCCGCGCGGGCGTTGAGGTCCGTCTGCTGCTCGACGGCTTCGGTGGCCTCAAGATGACCAAGCGCTACCGGGACGAGCTCACCTCGGCCGGTGTGAAAGTCACCCGCTTTCGCCCCTTTGGGCTGCGTAGTCTGCCGCGGTTCTACAAGCGGACCCACCGACGTGCGATCGTCATTGACGGCGAGGTAGCCTTCACCGGAGGCGCGGCGGTATCGAAGAAGTGGAAGGGCAACGTTACCAGCCCGCATGAGTGGCGCGACAGCATGACTCGGGTTACTGGCCCTATGGTCGCCGGCATCCAATCGGCTTTCGCTACCACCTGGGTTTACTGCTGCGGCGAGGTGCTCGCCGGCCCCCGCTTCTTCCCCACCCCGAAGCGCGGCCCTGGACCATGCGGACTCTCGGTGGTGAGCTCTCCATCCGACGCGATGCAACCCATTCGCCTGCTGTTCTGGGTCAGCTTCATCAACGCGCAAAAGCGCCTTTGGATCTCCAACTCCTATTTCATTCCTGATGAGCGCCTGCGGGGGGCTGCCATCGATCGGGCCAAAAGCGGTGTGGACGTGCGAATCCTGGTGCCGGGCAACAATACCGATGCGATCCCGGTACAGGCAGCCGGAAGGAGCTATTACGAGGAGCTACTGTCCGCGGGCATCCGGATCTTCGAGTTCCAGCCGGCGATGATGCACGCCAAGACGGCCGTGGTGGACAGCGCCTGGTCTATCGTGGGCTCGGCCAACCTGGACGAGCGCAGCATGGAGCTCAACGAGGAGAACGTGCTGGGGATAGGCGACAAGGACTTCGCCCAGGCCATCGAACGGGGAGTGACGGACGACTTGGCGCGGTCGAAGGAGATCCTGCTGGAGGAATGGCGGAAGCGCTCGATCTTCCACCGCTGCATGGAGTGGTTCTTTAAGATCCTGATTGAGCAGTATTGAGGGAGTCGGGAGTGAAGCAAGTAAGACCAGTCTTGGCCCGAACTCCGGTGGGTGGCGTCCAGAAAACCTGCCGACTCCAGACTCCCGACTACACCGGACCGTTGAACGCCGGGTCACAGACCCTGGTACGGAGGTCGGTTTCCTGTCCCCGATACCAGCCTCCCCGGAACTCGAAATGCCGCTCGTCCAAAAGGCGCGTGCCAAGAGCGTCTGTCCCCCGCTGCTGAACCTGCCAGAGAAGCACCCGAGCGCCCATTTCGGCAGCCGGCTCCCAGACATCAGGTGTCAGGGGCGGGTACAGCTCCGCAAACTCCGGCTTCAGTCGGGCCTGCCGGGCTGTCGAATCCATGCCCCCTCCGGGGGTAATCGGGTGGCCGCGGGGACCCGCGGGTTGGGAGGCAGAGATAATGCGCGGTCGGGCGCTGCTCCACCAGTGGCTGCGAGCTGTGAACTCGCCGCCAAATCCCACCGCAACCCCTGGGCCGCGTCCAGCCGGGTGCCGATTTACTCCACGTCGTCCAGTTGGTCGGTCCCTCCGCCCATCTGAGTCTCCAGTGCTCCCGTCAGATCCACCCCCTCGGCTCCTAACAGCCGGAAGAGCTCCCACTCGGCCTGCCGTGCGGCCTGGATTCGGCGTCCGTTGTACATGAGGGAGATCACTAACACGCCGTCGCGGCGGCCCAGATAACCGGCCAGGGTAGCAACCCGATCCAGGGTGCCGGTTTTCGCGTGCACCACTCCCCGTCCCATGCCATGGCGCAGGGTACGCAGCGTCCCCACCCCGTTGGCAGGCAGCAGTAGCGGAAAGCGCTCCGCCCCCCGGAGCTGAGGATAGCGGGCCAGATAAAGCATGGTGGTCAACGCGCTGACACGGTCGAGCTCGCTCAGGCCGCTGCCATCCACCAGGTGCACTCGGGCCTGGGGTCCCACCACGTCGCGGACGTGCTGGGTAAGCAGGGCGGGACCCAATGTCTGGCTTGCAGCGGCCCACTGGAGCACCAGCTCGGCCCCGATGTTCAGGCTGCGGCGATTGATCTCCACCGCCACGCTGTCGAACGGAGCGGACTCGACTTTGGCCAGTACCGACGGCAGCGCCGGCCAGATACTGGGCGGAGCCGTCCGGTTGACCCATTTGATGCCGGCATGTTCCAGCGCTGCGGACCACGCATAGCCGAGTACACTCACCGGGTCGTGTGCCACCGCGGAGATTCCCGCCACTCTCGAGTCGATTCCGATGCTGCCCGCCAGAGTCCAGCCGCCTTCACTGTTGGCGATCAGAGCGAGCCTGCGACGGCTTCCCCCTACAGTTGTCGCGCTCATCCGTACCAGCCGGTCCACGCCAGCCGGGTAGGCCCAGATGAAGCTCGGGGGCGAGCCAACGTCCCGCCCCGGCCTGAGGTTCAGGGAGATGGTGTTCTCGTGGAGGGTGACCGGCCCGACTGGGGGCGCGTAGAGTTGGCCGGCGAAATCGGTCGACCAGACCGTGGGATAGCTCGAGGCGGCAGGCCCGGTGCGGCTGGTGAGCAGGAGCGGGCCCTCGAGGGTACTGATTCCGCGCTCCCGAAGCTGCCGCGCGAGCGAACGCAGGTTGGGGCCTGCCCGGCCGGAGCGCTCCAACGTCGGATCCCCGCCTAGCTCCAGTTGCCAGCCACCCTGCCAGCGCCCGGTTGTCGAATCGAGCCGGCCGCGACCTATCACCCGGGTGGCAATGCGTGCTCCGCCGCCTGCCCGGGCCCGGGAGAATCCCACAGTAAACACCTTGGCCGTGGAGGCCGGAATCAGCTCCTGATGAGGATTGAGGGTCCAGAGGACCCTGCCGTCCATCGAGCCAATAGCGATGCCCCACTGCCCGTCCCCGGTGCGGCCGGCAGTCCGGCGGAACCAGTCCTCGACTCGGGCCAGTTCGGCGGGGGTCAGTGTTTGGGCGGCAAGTATCCCTGCGGGTGTAAAACCGCTCAGGGAAATAGCGATGACCAGCGTCCTGATCAGACGTTGGTGCATGGGGGGCTCGATTCAATGGACGGTTTGACCGTTTCGAAGCAGCTGGACCAGTGGAAATGAGAGCAATCACTGAGCCACCAACTAAATAAAGCAGAGTCAAAGAGTTAGCGACTTTCGATCTGTTGAATGGCGGGCATTTCGCGTGGGGCGGTGAAGTCACGCAAGACCAAAGCCGGACTAGCGTTACACGCTCGATCCGTGGATCTTGCTGCCCTATGCGCATCGCGGTCGTTTTTGATACCCCTTACTCGGGCTGGGAGCACGCCGAGCACGAGATCCAGATGGAGAAGGACATCGCCGCCTGGAAGACGGACGAGCCCGACATGGAGTATCAGATCGCGCATGCGCTTCAGGAGCGGGGTCACGAGATCCACCTGATCGGCGTGCGTGACGATCTGCAGTACCTGGTTCGGTGCCTGGCCGACTGGAAGCCGGACCTGGTATTCAATGGCGCCGAGGCCTTCAAGGGCAACGAGGCGCTGGAATACCTGCTTCCCGGGCTCCTGGAAGCCGAGGGATTCCGTTACACCGGGGCTCCACCTTTGGCGCTTCAGGTTACCCGCAACAAGGCCATCAGCAAGAAGATCCTGGCCTACTTCGGCATCCAGGTTCCTGGCTTCATTTCGTATCGCCTGCAGGAGAAGGTCGAGGCCGCTCCGGATCTGAGGTTTCCTCTCTTCGTGAAGCCGCTGCAGGCGGATGGCTCAGCCGGGATCGCTCAGGCCTCCGTAGTGCAGGACCTGGGTTCCCTGGCCGACCGGGTGGCTTTCATTCAGGAGCGGTTTGGACAGGCGGCCATCGCCGAGGAGTTCGTGGATGGGCGGGAGCTTTACGTCGGGGTCCTGGGCAACGACGATTCACTCGAGATCCTGCCGATAATCGAGATGGTGTTCGACAAGCGAAAGAGCCGCCCCGAGGAGCGAATCGCCACCCAGTCTGCCAAGTGGGATGAGGCCTACCGGGAGCGCAGGGGGATACGGAACGTGGTGGCTCGTCCGATCTCGAAAGCTGTGCGCGCGCGAATCGAGGAGACTTGCCGAACCGCCTACCGGGCCCTATGGCTCCGGGACTATGCCCGCCTCGACCTCCGGCTCGCCCCCGATGGGCAAGTCTGGGTTATCGAAGCCAATGCCAACCCCTTCATCAGCTACGGTCACGATATGGCCAATGCTGCCGCAAAGGCGGGGATGGAATACTACGATTTCATCCAACGCATCGTCGATGCGGCGATCGCGAGATATGAGCCCACGTAGGCGCCGGCCCTCAGCCTGGCCCCGCGACCAGCGGTGCGTATGCGGCAACATCGTCCAGCGCTATCGGGACTACTGTTCCGCCTGCGGCCGAGCTCAGCGCTGGAACGACGTCGGTGGGGTCACCGGCGCCGACTGTTACAAGTGCGGCTGGGCGGTGTCGGAACGGTTTGCCCACTGTCCCTGGTGCGGCGCCAACATCCACGAAGAAGGGTACTCCAGCGTAGAGCCGCTCAAGGCGCCCCGCGGGTTCCGCATGGATGCCCGCTGCGACTGGGGGTGCGGCGGCGGGGTGCAGTACCCGATGCGCCACTGCCCCTGGTGCAGCCGGCCGCAGAGCTGGAACGAGGACAAGCACTTCGAGGGTGAGTGTCCCCATTGCAACCGCGGTGTGGACGACCGGATGAATGCCTGTCCCTGGTGCGGCGGCGACCCGACCGGTCGAGACCTCATCCCCCGCGCGCTGACCCGGGTGCGGCGGCTCCTGCTCGTGTCCAGGATCAAGGATTGGGGCTATCGGGTGCTGCTCCGTCCCGGGGTATCCGGCGTCGACCCGCAGTATCCGGCAATCGTCGAGATCGAGCAGCGCTACGTCGTGGGCCGGCGCCGCCGAGACGAGATCTCCTGGACCATGCTGGTGGGCCTCCTCACCCACGAGCTGGGACACAGCTTCCTCTATCATCACTGGGACTGGACCCGCACCCGACAGTTCCGCCGGGCATTCGGGGAAGTGGACAAGGCCTATCGGGGGATGGATAACACCTGGGTGTACTTCCAGCGCCGCCGGATCGCTATCGCACCCACCAACTTCGTCAGTGCCTACGCGGCCAAGCACCCACAGGAGGACTTCGCTGAGACCTTCCGCTTCTACGTCACTCGGCGCGGACGCCTGCGCGATCTCTTTGGCGAGTTCGGCCGGAAGCGCAAGGGTGTGATTCTGTACGAGAAATTTCTGGTGCTTCACGATTTTGTCCGTGCCCTCCGGGGCTGGGGCACCTCAGCTTGACACCTCGCGTGTGCTGCCGTACCGTCAGAAACAATTCCGTGCAAGGACACTCTGGCATAGCCTCTCCGAGGCGCCGATTTCCTGACGCCCCGAAGTAACGAAGCCGAGCTGCCACGGTAGCTCGGCTTTGCTTTTCCCCCTCGGGCCAGGAGACCTCCATGTCCAGACGCCATTCTGTGGGTTCACTCGCCATTGCGGCGCTCGGCCTTACCCTGGCGCTGGGCTGCAAGGACAGAGGCGGCTCCGCCGCAGGTACCGAGTCGGCGGTTGTGACCTTGCCGGGCGACAGCTCTGCACCGGCCGCTACGAGGGACCACCGCTCAGTGGCGGAAAAGGTCGTAACCCAGAGTGCCGGGGTGAGACAGGGCGACCTCGTACTCGTCTTCGGCAGCGACGAAGATCTCCCACTCATGGAAGACATCGCGGTCGAGGTTCGCAAGCAGGGGGCCAGCCCCCTGGTGTCAGTGGGAAGCAACCGGCTGTCGCGCAGGATGTTTGACGAGGTCCCCGCCAAGTTCGACAGCCAGACGCCCGCGATAATCATGCAGCTCGCAGGAATCGTCGACGTCATCATCAACACCGAGGCGGGAGAGGGACGCACACTCCAGGGCGTGGACCCGAAGCGGCTCGCGGCCCAGGGCAAGGCCTTTACGCCGGTGGCCAATCTGATGCAGAAGCGCGGGGTTCGTATGGTCGCGCTGGGCAATGGCCTGTATCCCAGCGCGGAGCGCGCGGAGCAATTCGGCGTGTCACGGGAAGAGCTGGCCGACATGATGTATGGAGGAATTGGCGCTGACTACCAGGCTCTGCAGTCCTCGGGACAGCAGGTGCGCAAGGTGCTCGCCGCCGGCAAGGAAGTTCGCATCACCAACCCGAACGGGACCGATTTCAAGGTCGGAATCGCGGGCCGGCCGATCACGGTGAACGATGGCATCATCTCGGCCCAGGACCGGAAGATGGGCGGAGCGGCAACCTCGGTCTGGCTCCCCGCGGGTGAGGTGTACCTCACGCCGGTACCCGGTACCGGGGACGGAACGATTGTGGCGGATCGGTTCTTCTTCCAGGGCAAGCCGATCGAGGGCCTGCGTCTGGTGTTCAAAGGTGGGAAGATGACCTCGATGACCGCCAAGGACGGCCTCGAGCCCCTGCAGGCGGCCTACGACGCAGCCGGTCCGGGTAAGGATCTGGTTGGGGTGATTGACGTCGGAATCAACCCGGGAATCAAGTCACCCGATCACAGCCCAGTGCACGTGTGGGGCAAGGCTGGAACCGTCACCGTATCGGTGGGTGGAAATACCTGGGCCGGCGGCGATAACCAGGTGAGCTTTGGGCTCGCCCTTTATTCACCGGGTAGCACCCTGGCCGTAGACCGTAAGCCGTTGGTCCTGGACGGAAAGCTGGTCGCAACGGAGGACGTTGCCAACCGCTAGGAAGTCGTAGCCGGCATCACAGACGGGTCTCTATCCGACCTTGCAAATTGGAGGCAGATTATTGGCAGGCCCGCAACGCCTTGCGGGCGCTACGCGCCGCGGCTTACATCGCGGCGCACCCGTTTTCCGGCGAGGTACTCGTGCGGCGCACTCTGACGTTGGCAGGGTTGACGACACTGGCTCTCAACCTGGCCAGCTTTGGTACTGGTACCATGCCCGCACGGTCCGACACCAGCCGGGCCGCCCTGGTCAGCTTGGGTCTGGAGTATGGGGACCTCCAGCAGTGGGCGAAGGCGATCGTACAGGTCACCGATACCCTGCAAAGTGCCGAGCGTGCCCGCGCCCTGGCCGACCAGTTGGTCCGGGTGATGGGACCCCTGGAAGGGGATTTTGAGGAGACAACCGCGGCCCTCTCCACCGCTCAACTGGAGCAGATCCTTCCGCTCTGGGAACGGATGGTATTCGCCCACGCGGGATTTGCCCTCCTGCAGGAGCGGGTGGCGACCCTGGGCCTGGATCCCTTCATCGACCCGTCCGAGCTTCACGACCTGGCCTACCAGCTCTCAGTAGTGCTGGATGTTGCAGCCGAGATCCAGCGGCGGGTTTTCACCGAGCTTGTCACCCCGCCAGCGACCCCGATCCGCGCAAGCTGAGCCGACCTACGACCCACCGACTCTACTATACCGACGCCTACCTCCGCGATTTTGAGGCGGAGATCATAGGCCGGTCCGACGATTCCAGCCGAGTCTATCTGGACCAGACGGCCTTCTACCCTACGTCCGGTGGCCAGCCATTCGATATCGGCCAGCTGGGCGGGATCGAGGTCACCGATGTGGTCGACGAAGGCGAGCGAGTCGCTCACCTGCTCGCGGGTTCCCTTACGGGGACACGTGTTCGGGGGCAGATCGACTGGGGCCGGCGGTTTGACCATATGCAGCAGCACACCGGCCAACATCTTCTCTCAGCCGTCCTGGCCGAGCTGGTCGGCCACGCTACCGTCGGGGTCCACTTCGGGCCGGAGAGTTCCACGCTCGATCTCGATGCTGCGGCCTTGACGCCGGATCAGGTAACCAGAGCCGAAGGGCGAGCGAACCAGATTGTGGTGGAGAACCGCCCGGTCGGGGTGAGCTTTGAAGCCGCGGACTCCGCGGCAGGACTCAGGATACCCATCGACCGGGAAGGGACGCTGAGGATCGTCACCATCGAAGGACTCGACCGGAGCGCGTGCGGGGGGACCCACGTAGGAGCCACGGGGGAGATCGGACCGATCCTGATCCGAAAGCTGGAGCGGGTCAGGAAAGGGGTTCGAGTTGAGTTCCTCTGCGGCGGTCGGGCCATCCGGCGAGCCCGTGCCGACTACGGGCTCTTGTCACTGCTCGCCGCGGAGTTCTCCGCCGCAGCGGACGAGCTGCCCCGTCTGGTAGCAAGCCAACGAAACGACATCAAGGGCGCCAACGCGGCCAACCGCGAGCTCCAGGGCAAGCTGGACGTGTGCCGGGCACGGGAGCTCTATGAGGCCGCCGCGCCGGAGAGCACCGGGATCCGTCGAGTGACCGTCCGGGAGGAAGGGCCCTCGGCCGACACCCTTCGGGGAGTTGCCCAGGCATTCAGCTCGATGCCCCGGGCGGTTTTCGTCGGAGCGGTCATGAGTCCTCCGGCCGTGGTGCTGGCGGCGTCGGAGGATACCGGAATCGACGCGGCGAGCCTGCTCAAGAGCCTGCTCACCAGCGTAGGAGGGAGAGGTGGCGGTTCGCCTCGGCTGGCGCAGGGAATCGTACCGGGCCGGGCTCAGCTGCAGACGGTGGTGGAGAGTCTAGGATCGAGGGTGTAAGCGACTCCTGGACTCTTTCCTTTACGCAGCCAGCTCCCGCAGCTTGTCCCCGTGCTCTTCCTTCAGCTGGCGGAGAGCCCGGTCCCGCAGCTGGCGAATCCGCTCCCGCGTCACACCCATCATCCGACCAATCTCCTCCAGCGTCCGGCTGGTGCCGTCGTCCAACCCGAAATAGAGCCGGAGCACCTTGGCGTCCCTGGGCGGCAGCGCACCGAGCGCCGCTTCCAGGTCGCTGGTGCGGCTGCTGGCGAGGGTCGACGCGTCGGTCCCCTCCTGGGTCAACGGGACGAACCGGTCCAGCCGCCCACGGTCCTCACCGTCCCGCATGGGCTGGTCGAGCCGCAACGCCTCCACGTGGAGGGCGCCGAGCGAGCGTACCGCCTCCGGCGTAAGTCCGGTGGCCTTCACCAGCTCCTCGGTGGTGGGCACCCGGCCCAGCTGCTCGGTGAGCAGGGTGGTGACCCGTCCCAGGCGGCTGAGATCGGCGGTCCGGTTGAGTGGCAGCCGAACCGGTCGGCCGTGCCGGGCAATCGCAGCCTGAATGGCCTGACGAATCCACCAGACCGCATAGGAGATGAACTTCACCCCCCGGTCCGGATCGAACTTCCGAGCCGCGGTCATCAGACCCACGTTCCCTTCGCCGATCAGGTCCATGAGGGGAACTCCCCGATTCTGGAACTTCTTGGCCACCGAGACCACAAAGCGCACGTTGTGCCGGGCGAGCTTCTCCTGGGCCTCGATATCGCCCTTGATCGCACGCCTGGCCAGCGCAGTCTCCTCCTGCACGGTGAGCAGGGGGATGCGGCTGATGTCCTTCAGATAGAAATCCAGGCTCTCGCGTCCCTCGTCGGCGGCCTTGGCCATGGTGGCCGGCTTCGGCCGGCGCCGGCGCTTGGTCTTGGTAACAGCCACGTCACTTCTCCCTCGGTGAGGCCCCGGCTTGGGGCCGGAAGCTATTGTAGGCCCACCATTAACAGTTCTGCAGCCTCGCCGGTTCCCCCGTCGCGGGCTGGTCTACTGATCGGTGTCTAGACATACATACTGCCTGAGGACGACGCCGGGTCGCAGATAGACAGCATAAAACCACGAGGGCCGAACCCCTGGCGGGTCGGCCCTCGTGACGGAAACCCGGAAAATCCTACCAGCTCAGGGTGTACTGCCCCCCTATCATGTAATACGTCTCGGTGGCCCGGAGGTCACTGGTCTTGTCCTCCGTGGGCCAGGTGCTCCGATGGGTAGTCATACCCAGGCGCAGAGCGAAGTTACGCACCAGATCCAGGCCCAAAGTGAGCCGTTCAAGCGCGTCCCGGCGGCGAGGAATGAGCGGTTCACCCCCAAAGGCGAAGGTCTTTTCCAGGGTCACGGTGACCGGGGTCCGGACCTCCGTGAGCCCCCCATTGAGGGAGACGAACGTGCTTACCTCCTGCAGAGTAGAGCGCCCATCGGTATAGATCCCCAGCTGGGAGCTGGCCGTGAGCCCCTTGATCATGATGCTGGGCCCGATGCTGGCCCGGTACGCCGTCCCCTGGGTCAGAATTGCGTTGCGGTCGGTCGGGAGCCACTCGGCGTGAGTCGCAGCCAGCCGCATGGCCAGGCCGTAGCTCATCCCGTCTCCCATCCGCTTGATCTCATGGGAAAGGTCCAGCGAGCCGCCGCGCTCGTCGGCACCGTAGAAACCCTGAAGGCGACCGCTCAGCTGGCCGGTGGCAACCTCCGCCTGGATGTTCCAGACGGTATGGCTCAGCGCCTCTTTCAGGAGCACCAGCCGGTCGCGGCCGGTGACGGCACGTTTGGTAAAGGCGGTGTTCCACCCGCCGGTGACGGCAACCGAGCGCTCGTTTCGCTCCGGGAGCTTGACCGGAAGCTCGTGGTAGTAATCCCGGCAGCGGCCCTTGCGGCACACCACCACCTTCATCGGCTTCTTGAGCACATCGAACAGA
Source organism: uncultured Gemmatimonadales bacterium (assembly GCA_963742755.1). Lineage (GTDB taxonomy): Bacteria > Gemmatimonadota > Gemmatimonadetes > Gemmatimonadales > GWC2-71-9 > CAVVWJ01. The sequence continues at coordinate 76,760 of CAVUMU010000002.1, read as the reverse complement.
CGACCCTTCTCCCGCGACGCATAGCGCACGCCCGGCATGGTGTCGCCGAAGTCGCTCCCCAGTCTGGCACTGAGAGTGGATCCCTTGCCCCAATACCGGTCCAGCCCATCCGGGGACTCGATCGCTATGCTATCGGATGCAGGGCTGGTGACCTTCAGATCCACCGATGCACCTGACTGCGCGATCCCCGGTGTCAGGGTCAACTCGACGGGCTCGGGACCGCTGTTGAGGTTGACCGTCGATGTGGAGATGCCACAACCTTGGAGGCCCAGCGCCACGCACATTGGCGCTACGAGGGGGCAGAAAGCTCTACGGAACGATTGATTCATTGAAACCGCCGGTCTTCTGATCGTACGAGAGCATTTCTGCCGGAGCACGCAACGCTGCTCGGCGATAACCACGGACGCTTGCGCATGTTGTTGCGCTGTGTCCGATGAGGTTTCGCAAGGAGCGTACCTCGACGAGGCACTCATTTTTGACTGGAATGGCGGTCGGATAGTCGGCCGCTGTTGTTCATACTATATCCCCGCTTTCTGTAGCCCGCTAGGTGATCGGCGCCACTTCTCCGACGGGTAACAGTGCTTACCATGTGCGCCATGACCAAGCTTCTTGCGGTGGACCCAGTCCCGATCGGTTCGGCGGCGCCCTTCATTCACCCAACCCTACGCTGCCCAGGTTGAGGCAGGCGGCGCGGTGCTGCCGGGGCTGCGACCTCCTGGTGAACGCCACCCAGACTGTCTTCGGAACGGGCCGAGCGCTGACGTCACCTTTTGTAGGAGAGGCTCCCCGACAGCTGGAAGATCGGGCAGGGCGTCCGTTTGTGGGACCGGCTAGAAGCTGTTCGACACGCGATGCTGATGCGGGAGCCGAGGTACCTGCGTACCCTGGCAGCGGGAAGAGATCCGTCTGGTAAGGCCCAGCTTGATCGTGGCACTGGGTAGCCGCCTACCGGCGAAGACTGGACGCAAAAGTGGCCGGCTCGCGTTAAGCGAGCCGGCCACCGATGCAGCTCTAAATCCGGGTTAGCGGACTATGCGAGCTTTCGAACGTTCTCCGCGGCGGGGCCCTTCTGGCCCTGCACGACGTCGAACTCCACACGCTCACCCTCGGCCAGGCTCTTGAATCCTTCGGCCTGGATCGCGGAATGATGGACAAAGCAGTCCTTCTGACCATCCTCGGGGGTGATAAAGCCAAACCCCTTGGCGTCGTTGAACCACTTGACCGTGCCAGTGGTGCGCATTGTTCCTACTCCTTGAAAATGAGTAATCGGAGTCCGGACATGCCACACCGGCCGACTACGGTTGCGCGTGAATTCACCCTTCACGCAGGGTACTGCTGCCATGGCACGTCTGTAATAGAGCGGCAGCAATGAAAAGAGGGCCCAGCGAACCGCGCCGGCCCTCCTGATCTCAGATTGAGCTTCGGCAGCCCGGGCAGGCCCCGATGCTGGCAACAAGCTAGCTTGGTAGCGCCGGAACAGCAACCCCGGCTCGATTCGGACTTTACCCAGGGGGCTCAGGTGATCGGTAAGCTGCTGGCGAGGCGAGGCATCCTGTCGAAGCGGGAGCAAGAGATCCGCGTCCGCGAGCAGGAGCTGCTCCAGCGCCTGGCCACCGCGCTTGAGCGGTTCGGGTCCGACGTGGCGGCCGATGACCTGCGCCGCTTTCAGGAGGCCCGGGAGCAACTCAACGGCCTCTTTCTTCTGGTCATTGCAGGTGAGTTCAACTCCGGAAAGTCCAGCTTCATCAATGCGCTGCTGGGAGAGCGAGTGCTCCCCGAGGGCGTCACGCCGACCACCGACCGTATCAATGTGCTTCGACACGGGGCTGAGGTTTCCGAACAGCTCCGGGAAGCCTACCTCCTCGAGCGCACCCACCCAGCCGAGGTCCTCCGCGAGCTCAACATCGTCGACACACCGGGGACCAATGCGATCATTCGGCGTCACGAGGAGCTGACCCGCGATTTCGTGCCCCGTTCCGACCTGGTGCTGTTCGTCACCTCCGCCGACCGCCCCTTTACCGAGAGCGAGCGCGGCTTTCTGGAGCAGATCCGGGAGTGGGGCAAGAAGATCGTCTTCATCGTCAACAAGATCGACATCCTCACCCGCCCGGAGGAGCGCGAGGAGGTCATCCGCTACGTCCGGGACAATGCCAGCGCGCTCCTGGGCGAAGCGCCCGAGATATTCGCCGTGTCGGCCCGGCAGGCTCTGGAGGCACGTGGGGAGGGCGGTCAGGCGGACGGGCGGACAGGTGGACAGGCGGACGAGGTCGGTGAAGAGCTGTGGAAGCGTAGCGGATTCGGAGCGGTGGAAGACTACCTGCTGAATACCCTCGACCAGCAGGAGCGAGTCCGGCTCAAGCTGCTCAACCCGCTTAACGTCGGGCTGCGCCTCGCTTCCAAGTACAAGGACGCCGCGTTTGAGCGGCTCAAGCTCCTGACCCACGACGTGGAAGCGATCCAGAACATCGACCAGCAGCTGGCGCTCTTTCACCAGGAGATGCTGCGCGACTTCGAGCCGCGCCTGGCTAAACTGGATGTCCTGCTCGGCGACATGGAGCGCCGAGGCATGCGGTTCTTCGAGGAAACTATCCGGATCGGCCGGATCAAGAGCCTGATGGACAGCGAGGGAGTAAAGCGCACCTTCGAGCGGGAGGTGATCGGAGAGACACCCCGGCAGATCGAGGACGAGGTCAGCCGGGTCATCGACTGGATCGTCGAGCGGAATCTCCGGCTCTGGCAGGATATCAGCGGCTATATCGAACGGCGTCAGTTAACCCGCCACCGGGAAGGGATGATCGGTGACGTGGGCTCCAGCTTCAACTACAACCGCCAGGCGCTTCTGGATTCGATTGGCCGGGTTTCTCGCGAAGTGGTCGGGAGCTACAACCGGGAGGAAGAGTCGCGAACGATCGCGAATGAGATCCAGGGGACCTTCGCCACCACCGCGCTGGCCCAGGCTGGAGCCATTGGGCTGGGCACGCTGGTCGTGACGTTGGTCAGTAGCGCCGCGGCAGACGTCACCGGCATTCTCCTGGCCACTGCCCTGGCGATCGGGGGCTTCTACGTCATTCCACGGCGGCGGCGACAGGCCAAGCTCGATTTCGAGCGCCGGATCGAGCAGCTTCGCACTCACCTCAAGGACGTCCTCACTCGCCAGGTGCATCTGGAGCTGGAGCAATCCACCGCCCGGATCAACGAGGCCATCGCGCCGTACCGCCGGTTTGTGCAGAGCCAGCAGCAGCAGCTCAATGAGGCCCGGAGCGAGCTGGTCACCACGGAGGATGCGATGCTCCGCCTGAGGGCCGACATCGAGAAGCGATAGCAAGCTCCGAAGCTCTTGACGGCACGCGGCCTAAGTAGTAGCCTAGCATGGCGATAGTCGCCTTGATCCCCTTGTGACGACCCTCCTCAGTCTTTCCGTCGCGCTCCCACGGGCGCGGAAAGGCGTATGCAGTCCCCTTCCGCCGGAGGTGCACATGGACGTGCTCGTCGCGCTTGCTATTAGCATTGGAATCCTGATCGCGGGCTGGACCTACGTCGCGTTGGGGGTCGCCGCGCTTCCAGTGTGGGCGGGGATCGTGGCGTGGGGCTGCTTCTTCGCCGCGGGTGGAAAGACGACCGGGCTTACCAAGACGATCGCATCGAACCTCTCCGGTGTGGTATGGGCGTTTCTCGCGCTGGAGGGCGCGCGCCGGTTCGGCGGCGGCTTACCCATCCTCTCCATCATGGTCGGGGTGGCGGCCTTCTTCATGGTACTTCAAGCCAAGATCCCGGTCCTGTCGTTTATTCCAGGCGCGTTCCTCGGGGCAGCGACCGCGGTCAGCGTGGTAGTGGGAGCCGGCACTACCTTCCCCCACCCCTGGGTGAAGACGATCGTGGCGTTGGTGGCGGGAGCCGTGTTGGGTTACGTCTCAGAAATGCTGGCGGGCAGTCTCGGCGGCCGGAAACGCGCCACCGTGTAGTCCGAGCCGCTCGGCTGATGAATACAAGAATCCGGAGCCAGCAATGGCTCCGGATTTGTTCAGAGAGGGAGGGAGAAAGCCGCTTTAGTCGGCTGCCTGGTCCAGGTCTCCCAGCGCCTTGATTACCGTGGCGGGTTGCTCCTCGTGCACGTACTGGCCTGAGCCAGACACGCTCTTGAGGACAAAATCGGGCAGCTTATCGGCCAGCATCTCCCGCTCCTCGGTCTTTACCCCACTGGGGTGGGGAACTCCGCCCACCAGAAGACGCACCGGTACCCGAATCTCGTCGAGCTGGTCGTGCAGCGACTCGGTTTCCTTGGACTTCGACATGCTGCGGAAGGCGTCGATGGCGCCGTCCACGTCAGCGGCCTGCCCGGCGGTATACTCCCGCACCACCTTCTGAGTCACCCAGGTCGTGTCGCCCGAGTTCTTCACAATCTCGTTGCGGACGTCGTGCCTCAGCTTGCTCTCATTGACCGCCATCTTGGTGATGAATCCCCCGAAGCGGAACGCCTTCTTCATGCCGGGCGTAGCTGCGCTCTCGGCCGGGCCCCCGTCAATCGACAGGATCCCCCGCACCAGATCGGGGTGAGCCAACGCCAGACGGAGCGTGATCGAGGCGCCGGTGGAGTTGGCGATGAAGAGAGCCTGACGCACGCCGAGGCTGTCCAGCACCTTGCTCACCCGTTCGGCCTGAGCCGTGAACGAGTAGTCGGCCCCGTCGGGATACGAGGACCGCCCATAGCCCAGCGGCTCGATCACGATGCAGCGGTAGCCTTGCTTCACGAGAGGACCGACGATTTTCCGGTAGCCGTAGGATCCCCCGAAGATTCCGGGGATGAGGACCACCGGCTCGCCCGACCCGGTGACGGTTGTGCGGAGGATTTCGCCCGGAGCGACCTGGATCTCGCGAACCACGGCGCTATCGAGCGAGGCGGCAAACGCCAATGTGAGGAGAATCACTTGGGTCCCACCGACACCCGGCCTACCAGGAGTCGCCCGTGACCTTCTTTTTCCGCTTCCGGCGGAGAGCGGCGGCAGTCTTGATGGCGCGCGCCTCGCTGGGTTTGACGTAGTGTCTGCGGCGCCGGAGCTCCCCGAAGAGTCCCGACTTCTGCAGTTTGCGCTTGAACAGCTTAAGCGCGCGCTCCAGGCTGTCTTCGTCGCTTAACCTGACTTCGGTCATCCCGCGGTCCTTGCTGTTGAGATGAAAAAGAGGGGGCCGGCGCCTGTGCCAGCCCCCTTGGGATCGGTCGGATATCGAACGCGTCACCGCTCCGATGCCGGGAGAAGCATACCCCGGGATTCCTCGAACCACAAGGCGAGCGCCGCGGCCGCCGCCCCGCCACCATTCAACGGCTGAGCGGTCGTCTGCCGGGCCCCTTCGGCGAAGGTAAGTACCTCCCCCTCGGTGACCTCGGGCCGGCCGAGCTCGAAGACCAATGGATTCCTGAGGGTGTACTCCGCCGCGCAACGGCTGGACTCGGCCGAGGCCTCTTTCGTCTCGCAGAAGCTCAGCGTGATGAGCTCTCGGTCGGCGATACTCAGGACGTAGTAGCCGACGAAGCCCTGGATCTGCTGGGCCACCGGGAGAAACTCGTCATTGAGCTGTCGGCGGAGAAGCTGCAGCGAGGCCTTATTCACTGCCCCGTTCTTAGGACTATACCTGCGGATCGTGACGAACATGTATTCCTCTAAGGCCCTGCGTATTTCATGAGACCCACTGCGTAATCACACGGCAAGATAACCTGGCGGTACGGCGGTACGGCGTATAACTGCCCCGCTGCCCCACCACCCCGCCTACCTACTAAGCAGCCCGGCGTCGATCACGAACGGAGAGCCGGTGACATAGCGGGCGCGGTCTGATGCCAGGTAGACCACCGCGTGAGCCACGTCCTCCGGTTCGATCCAGGGCACCGGCAGCAGGTTCCCGGCCGACCGTTCGGCGATCTCCTTCGGTGTGAGCCCCTCCAGGGCGGCCAGACCATCGTTCATCGGGGTGTTCACGCCGGTCGGATGGATCGAGTTCACCCGGATTCCATATTGCGCCAGCTCGATCGCCCAGGACCTGGTCAGGCCGGTCAGGCCCCACTTCGAGGCCGCGTAGTGGCTCAGCCGCCCCATCCCCCTGAGTCCAGCGACCGATGAGTTGTTGATGATGACCCCGGATCGCTGCCGGATCATTACAGGAATCACCTGCCGAGCCACCAGCCAGGCGCCCTTCAGGTTGATGTCGATCATCGCGTCCCAGGCATCTTCGGTCAGTTCATGGGCCAGACCGTACCCGCAAATCCCCGCGTTGTTGAAAAGGATGTCGATTCGCCCGAACCTCTCGAACGCGGTGGTGACCGCCCTGGTAACATCCGCATTGTCCCGCACGTCGCCGGCAAAGGTCAGGCACTCGGTCCCGAGCCGGCCGCACTCGGCCGCGAGGGAGGCCAGGTCATCGCTCGACCCCATCGCATAACCGGGGTAGCTCAGCGGCCGGGCTATGTCGAAGGCCGCGATCCTGGCCCCCTCCCGGGCGAGTGCCAGCGCGGTGGCTCGGCCCTGGCCGTGGGCGGCCCCGGTGATGAACGCGACCTTGCCGGCAAACTCCCGCTTCATGCCGGCCTGGTTACCGAGGCGGGTGAGGCGGGTGAGGCGGCTTCTCGCACTCCCTTCCGGTAGGGCTGGAGGTATTCGTCCAGGTCCACATCGAGCGCGTTGTTGAACACGTTCGTGGCGACCATGAGCGCGCCGAAGGCAGTCAACGCGACCAGCTGGGCCGGCTGGAAATGGGTTGCCAGCCGCTGGTAGACGTCGTCCGGCACCTGAAAGGGCGATGCGGCCAGCGCACGTCCGAACTCCACCACGGCCGTTTCCCGCTCGTCCAGCTTGAGCCGTTCAGGGTTCTCGCCGGTCTGAATCAGCATCCGCCGGAAGAATGTGGAGCAGATCAGGCAGTCGGTTTCGGCCGAGATGGCGTGGGCGAACAAGGTGGTGAGTCTCTCCCCCAGAAATGGCTGCACCGTGTCGCGGAGCGGGTACCACTCCATCAGCGCATGAAACGCCGGAAGGGAATGGAGCAGGGTCCGCTTCATGTTGGTCATGCGAGCGTGCCCGCGCACATGAGCGTCCGCCGCCGCCCGGGCATCGGGCGGGGCGGTTTCGGTGTCCAGGGGCGGAATACGGGACATGCGGGATGGCTCCGTGCTTAGGGGCGATCCGGCAATCTAGATCGGGAAAGGCTTGTGTGTCAGAGGACGCGCCGGGAAGCCACGTGGCGGGCCAGGTACCACTTGCCGCGCAGGGTCGACAGGTCGTCATACACCACCCCGCCGGCGCCGGCACTCGAGTGGATGATGCGGTTGTCGCCGACGTAGATAGCGACATGGTCCACCCCGCGGCCCTTGCTGGAGAACAGCATCAGGTCGCCCGGCTGCAGAGCGCTCGTTGTCCGGGGCAGGGCTCGGCCCGCAGCCGCCTGCTGGCGCGAGACGCGGGGGAGAATGACGCCGTGTTGCCCAAAGACGTACTGCACGAACCCGGAGCAGTCGAAGCCTGCGGCGGGCCTGGCACCGCCATAGACGTACCGCTTGCCCAGATACCGATCTCCGGTGGCCAGGACGCGGGCAGCACTGGCGCTTTTAGTCGTGCGTGGCAGCCGTGCGGCAGGAGTGCGGCTCGGCGCCCGCGATCCCGCGCGAAGCGTGACGCCATGTCCACGGACAGTGGCAACTACCGAGATTGGACCCAGGGTTGCCCGCACCGCGGGACGGCTGAGCCTGGGGAGAGAGAGATTGACCTGCGCGGCCAACACGCTCGGGAGTCCTGCCAGGAGCGGCAGGGCGCAAGCGATAAGCTTCATTGTGACCTCACTCACTGATGACCGAGGCACCCAGTGCAGGAGGTATGCCAAAATCCTCGAGCGCCAGGCCCGCCTCAGTTATAAACAGATGGCCCTGAGCTCGATAGCCGCCTCTTTGCTCCGCGTGAGTCAGCACCAGGCGGGCCTTGGCTCGCGTCATCCCCACATAGAGCAGGCGACGGGCCTCCTGGATTTCTTCGTCGCGGTCCTCCTGAATCGCTCTCCAACCCGGAAGCACCTGATTCTCGACCCCCACGACGTACACCCGCGAGAATTCCAGACCCTTGGTCGAGTGAAGGGTGAGCAGGTTCAACCGGTTGGGGTCGGTCTCAGCTCCTTCGCTGCTCGAGAGCGCTACCCGGCACAACATGTCGTCGATGTGCTCAGTGAGGCTATCTCCGGTGCTGGCTTGTATCAGCGTCCGGAGTCGCTCAACCGAGTCCGGGTAGCGCTCGTCCACCGTCCGGTCCGCGCGCATGCGCTCCATCAAAGCCGGTCCACCCAACCGCTCGATTACTTCCTCGAGGCCGGGCGCTCCGTCGGCTCCAGCTGCGAGCTCAGCGGCATAGATGTCGAGACAGTCGCTGTAGCGTCCGAGGGTGAAAGGCCGGGTGATGTCGCGGAACAGAGCCTCTTCCTTGGTAGGGGAGGCCTGCTGATCGAGCGCCAGGGCCAGACCGAGCTGGTCCAGCAGGTGGACCAGGGCGATGGTTCGGGCTCGGCGGATCCTTAGCTCATTCAGCTTGGGCAGCACCGCGGCGAGCACCCGGGCGTCGTCGAGCGCATGGTGTTCCCGTCCCGGCGGTATGTTGTACTTCTCGGCGAGATACTTGAGCTTGACGCTGCCATCCACCAGGGCCCGGGCCAGTGGAAGGGTATCGTAAAACACCAGCTCATCAAACCCCTCCAGGCCACCACAGGCGCGGCGCAGCACCGGGACGTCGAATTCCTGCCCGTTGTGGGCCACGAGGAGGTCGGCTCCGACGAACTCGCGGAACCGATGCCAGACTTCGGACATCCGAGGCGCACCGACCAAGTCCCCATCGGTGTAGCCATGCACCTCGGTGGCCTGCGCCGAGATGGGACGGGTGCACGCCACCAGGGAGTGAAACTCGTCTACCATGACGTTGTTCCTGACCCTGACCGCCGCGATATCGACGATCTGGGAGGATTCGAAATCGAAATCGCTGGTCTCGATGTCGAAGGCGACGAAATCGTCGAAGTCGGCCTTCAGGCTCCGGGTGTGCACCAGCTGAAGCGCCTTGAACAATCGGAGCGGCAGCCCACCGTCCGGACCGGAACCGGCTCGGAGCACTACATCATCGGCCGCCGGCACCTCGCCCGGCATGAGGCGGCGGGCGTTAGATATCCCAGCCCCTCGCAGCATGGCCACCAGCGGGATCTCGGTACCGCCACCCGGTTCGACCCGGACGCAGGCACCCAGGGCAACACCCTGCTCCAGGCGCTTCGCCAGAGCGGCGGCGCCAGGATAGAGCGACGGCTCCCTCAAATCGTGATGGTACTCCTCCAGCGGATTGCGTCCGGCGCCGATCGGCCGCGCCAGCAGCTCATCCACCAGTCCCGAGAGCGACTGATGAGACCGGCCCATCCCCCTCAGGTTCTCGAGGTGGTAGATCAATCGCCACACCCGTCTACGGTCGGAGTCGCCCTTGGGTCGTTGACTGGCGAAGGCTCGAAGGTTGGCGACAAAATCCTTCTCCTTCGATGAGGCTTTGCGAACTTCCTGCCGCAGGGCGGGATTGAGGGCAAGGCCGGCCAGAGCCCCAAGCAGGATCGGGTCGTCGGGTGAGCGAATGACCCGCAAGGATGCGATGACCCAGCCAACTACCTTGTCGTCCACCAGGGCCTGGCCTCGCGCCATCCGGCACGGGATTCCCGCGCGGATCAGCCGGCTCTCGAGCTCCCGCCCCATCCACCGGTACCGATAGAGGATGGCATAGTCACCCCAGCCAGTGGCCGCGGTGGCGCGATCGCTGAGGATGTCCTGGATGAGCCACTCGGCCTCGGTCTCTTCGGTCTCGAAGCCGCAGGCCACGACCTCGAAGGGCGACCTCAGCGTGGTGTCGATCTGCTTTTCGAACAACACCGGATTACAGGCAATCAGACGCCGGGCGGACTCCAGGATCTGAACCGAGCATCGGCGGTTTTCGTCGAGGACGATTGGCTCGCGCAGGTCGAAATCCTCGCGGAACCGGCCCATGATGCGGGGGTCCGCACCAGTCCAGGAGAATATGGATTGCTCGTCGTCCCCCACGCCGAAGAGACAACGATGCTGTGCGGCCAGTCGGCGGACGATACCGTACTGGGTTGGGCTCAGATCCTGGAACTCATCCACCAGCACATAGTCCCAGCGCGAACGCAGCTCCTTGGCCGCGCTCTCGTTGGTGCGCAGGAGCTGCTCCGTTAGAGTGATCAGATCGTCGAAGTCGGCGAGGTTGCGCGAGCGGAGCGCCTCCTGGTACTGCCCGAAGAACATCATGCCGCGGTCGCTCAAAACCTTGCCCTGCAGCTGGTGAAGGCTGAACTGCGCCAGCGCCTGGGAGCATCGCTTGGCCGGAATCCGGAGCCGGCGAAGCACCCGCTCCTGATACTCGCGGTCCGCTACTCCGAAGCCCGGACGGAGGCCGCAGCGCTCGGGATAGTCCCGCAGAATCATGAGACAGATCGAGTGCAACGTGCCCCGGGTGACATCCGCCGCGGTGATGCCGCGAGTCTCGTGCAGGCGGGTGGCAATCTCCTCCGCGGCCTTGTTGGTGAAGGTGACCGCGAGGATCCGCCGCGGAGCGATGCCCAGCGTCTCGATCAGGTGCTGGATGCGATGAATCAGACAGAAGGTCTTCCCGGCACCGGGTCCGGCGATGACCAGCGCCGGCCCGAGATCGGCCTCGATGGCCTTTCGTTGCTGCGGGGTCGGGGCGTAGATCACTGGCGGGCCTGGCCGAGAACACGGGATCGGGCCCATTGGACCAGCGCGTCGGCCAGCTCGTTGAGGACCTGTGCGGGCGTGCGTCCCGAGCCCTTGGACACACCGAAGGAGTGGTCGCCTCCTTCTATCGGGTGCAGCGTGGCGCGGCTGCCCAGGCGTTGGCACACGCCGGTGATCAGATCGGTCTGAGCAAACTGGTCGCGGGTACCCTGAAGAAAGAGCATGGGCAGCTCGACCCGGACGAGGTGATCAGCGCGACGGGTTCCGGGGCGGCCCGGCGGATGAAGGGGGAAGCCCAGAAAGGCCAGTCCCCGCACTCCGGGCAGGGAGCTCGCGGCCGCTCCGGAGGTCATCCGGCCACCGAACGACTTTCCGCCGGCGATCAATGGCAGATCGGCTGCCTCACTCGCCGCGCGGGCCACCGCAGCACGGACGGTCGCTTCCGCGACTGCTGGAGAATCAGGGCGGCGACCTCCCGCTTCCATGTAGGGGAACTGGTATCGCATGGTAGCCACGCCTCGGACGGCGAGCGCCGCCGAGATCGACTCGAGAAAGCTGTGACGCGCTCCGGCGCCGGCACCGTGGGCGAGAACGTAGAGCAGCCAGGCGTGGGGGGGACGCTCGAGGAGGGCGGAGACCATTCCGAGATCACCCAGATCCACTTTGATGTCTGTCACGACTCGCCCCGCCGGGTGAGCCGCTCCAGTGCGTCCGCCAGGTCCGGCGTCGTCGTTAGCACAGCACTCAGGGGGTCCCCCTCCAGCTTCATGCGTGCCACGGCGTTCTCGATAGTGTAACTCCGGATGTCCAGCTTCAAGGTGACCTCGTTCCACCGCAGCGGCATCGACACCGGAGCCCCGGCCAGAGCCCGCACGCTGAATGGCGACACCAGAAGTCGCCCGGCACCATTCTGCAGATAGTCGATGTACACCTTTCCGCGTCGACGGGAGACCTGGCGAGTAAGGGTGGTGATCTCGGGTAGCTCGGCCACAATCACTCGGGCGAGGAGCTCACCGAGACTGCGGGTTTCCTCGTAGCTGCACAAACCACCGAGAGGCACCATCACGTGGAGACCGGATGAGCCGCTCGTCTTCACAAAGTTGGGGAGGCCGATCTCTTCGCAGAGCGCGTGGGCGGCCTCCGCAACCCGAACCACATCGCTGAACGGTGCCTCCTTGGGATCCAGATCCAGCACGCACCAGTCGGGCCGGTCGATGACCGAGGTCCTGCTCCCCCATATATGGAGCGGTATGGTTCCAAGGTTGGCCAGGTACACCAGCCCGGCCTCGTCATCGCAGACGAAGTAATCAATCTCCCGCTCCGCCTGCTCGCTCCACATCCGCTCGGTCCGGATCCAATCAGGCACGAAACCCGGGGCATCCTTCTGAAAGAATGACTTTCCGTTGACGCCATCGGGATATCGGGTGAGTACCACGGGCCGGTCAGCCAGATAGGGCAGAATCCAGGGACCGATGGCGCGGTAGTACTCGATCAGGTCGCCCTTAGTGTAGCCATCGTCCGGCCAGAAAATCTTGTCGAGGTTGGTGAACTGAATCTGAGGTGAGGCAGCGGGGCGGCGGAGCGGTCGCTCCGTGACGACCGGATCACTTGATGCGTCTTCGGTCGGAATCTCCTCTATCTCTGCCCCGCGGCCCCGCCCCCCCGCCGCCCGCACGCATTCCTCCGGCCGCTTGTCATCCCGAAACCGCAGGAACACCGGCTGCCGCAGCAGTGCCTCCTCGGTCCATTCGCTGAACTCCACCTCGCACACCAGCAGCGGCTCGGTCCAGGTGATCCCCTTCTCTTTTGGGATCGGCCCCCCGCACGCCGGCTCGGGGCGTCGTATCTCGTCGAGCGTTGCCCGCACCTCGGTGAGCTGGGTCTCGTTGAATCCGCTGCCTGCTCTGCCGGAATACGTGAGCTCCCCATTGACATACTGGGCCAATTGCAGACCCCCGAAGCCGGTGCGCCCGCCCCTGGGAGCCGAGAATCCCACCACCACGAAATCATCCGAGCGGCGGGTCCGGACCTTGATCCATGAAGCCGACCGACCAGCCCGGTAGGTAGAGTCGGCGCGCTTGGCCACGATCCCTTCGAGCCCGAGCTTCCGGACCTGCTGGTAGAGGATCTCGCCCTCGCCCTCGAAGTGATCCAGGAAACGGATGAGACCCGCCGGCGGCAGCAGCTTTCGGAGAAGCTCCTTTCGGGTCACCAGTGGCAGCGCGCGCACGTCGAAATCCTCGGCGGCCAGGAGGTCGAAGGCAAAGAACGTCACCGGGTTCTCGACCGCCGCCCGGCGGATATCGATTGGCCGGGTGAGCTTGGCCCGCTGCTGCAGCCGCTGAAAGCTGGGACGCCCCGACTCATCCAGCGCCACCACTTCCCCGTCCAGCAGCACCCGGCCCAGTGGCAGCGCGCCCACGGCGCGACTCACCTCCGGGAAAGACGAGGCCAGGTCGTTGCCATTCCGGGAGAAGAGACGGGGCGGTCCACTGCCGCGTGACGCGAGCAGCCGGTATCCATCGAGCTTCAGCTCGAAGAGCCACGCGGGATCGGAAAAGGGTTCGTCCCGGGTCTCGGCCAGCATCAACGGTGCGGTGTCGCCACGGACCTCCCTCTTGGGTGCTCCGAGCCGTTCCAGGACCGCCCGGATATCGCCGGCCGGGGTCCGGCCAGCCTTGAGATCCTCCACCGTGAGTCCGGACAGGACCGACTGCTCGGGTGGCAGCGGCCCGGAGGCGGACTCATACGCGTCGCGCTCCTTGATCAGGAGCCAGTCCTTCTCGCCCTTCTTGAGCTTCACCAGGGTCCACAACCCGTGGAGCTTCAGGCCTCGCAGCTCGAAGAGGAGTTTGCCCTTGGCCAGCCCGGCCACCGGATCCTCGACCGGCACCCAGCGGCCCCGGTCCCAGACGATAACGGCGCCCGCGCCATAGTTGCCTTCCGGGATCAGGCCCTCGAAGTCGCCATACTCCAAGGGATGATCCTCGACCATGACGGCGAGTCGCTTGTCCGCCATATCGTAGGACGGCCCTTTCGGCACCGCCCAGGACCGAAGCACGCCGTCCATTTCGAGCCGGAGATCGAAGTGCAGGCGCCGGGCGGCGTGCTTGTGAACCACGAACAGCCCGCCCTGCTCTTCCAAAGGGACCGGTGCACGGGAGCCGGACGGCTCCGGGGTGCGCTCGATGGAGCGCTTGGCGCGGTAGGGGGCGAGCGGATCAGGCTTGGAGGGAGGCATTGAGATAGGAATTTACAATCACTTCCCGATTTTCTCCTTGCGGGCTCAGTTTCGCTGCGATATTGTCACCTATGCCTCCAAGACCAATTGCGTCCGCCAATATCTCCTTCGGGCTTGTCTCGGTCCCGGTCAGCCTCTACTCGGCCAGCGAGTCTTCCGCCAATGTCAGCTTCAACATGCTGCACAAGAAGTGCGGTACCCGGCTGAAGCAGCAGTACATCTGCCCCAAGGAAGACGTCGTCGTCGAGAAAGACGACGTCGCCAAGGGCTATGAGTTCTCCAAGGGCCAGTACGTGACCTTCTCCCCTGAAGAGATCAAGGCGCTGGACGAGAAGGCCACCAACTCGATTGATATTGCCGAGTTCGTGCCGCTCTCCGCGGTCGATCGGATCTATCTGGAGAAGGTCTACTACCTGGGGCCCGACAAGGGCGGCGATCGCGCCTACCGCTTGCTGGGCGAGGCGTTGAAGACCACCGGCCGGGCCGCGCTGGGGCAGTATTCGGCGCGAGGTAAGCAGTACCTGGTGCTGGTGCGTCCCCTGGATGGGGTCCTCGTCATGGAGCAGCTCCATTACCAGCCGGATCTTCGATCGGCGGCGGACGTCCCGCACCCCGACACGCCGGTCAAGGAGGCCGAGCTGGCGCTCGCCAAGCAGCTGATCGAGCAGTCGTCCACCGACGAGTTCCACCCGGAGAATTACCGCGACACCGTTCGAGAGCGGGTCCTCGATGCGATTCAGCAGAAGGTCGAGGGCCAGGAGATCACCGCGGAGGAGGCCCCGGCCGAGACCAAGATCATCGACCTCATGGACGCCCTGAAGGCGAGCCTGGCCAAGCGGGGTGGGAGCGCCGAGAAGAAGCAGGCCTCGGACGAGGCGGAGGAAGAGGAGCCCGCGCCCAAAAAGCGGAAGGCGGGGGGGCGGAGGTGAGCTGGGGACCGTAGCTGCTATGGACATCCTCGTCGGCACCAGTGGCTGGTCCTACAAGGAATGGAAAGGCAGCTTCTATCCGCCGAAGCTGCCGGCCGAGGAGATGCTCCGCTTCTACGCGGGCCATTTCCCTGCCGTGGAAGTGAACAATTCCTTCTATCGGATCCCGGCCGAGCGGGTCCTGGCGACGTGGGCCGAGCAGGTCCCCCCGACATTCCGGTTTGTCCTCAAAGCGTCGCGCCGAATCACCCACAACCACCGACTCGCCGACGATGATGGCTCGCTGGATTACTTCCTGCGAGCGGTGAACCCGCTTGGAGACCGGCTCGGCCCCACCTTGTTTCAGCTCCCACCCACCTTCAAGAAAGACCTCGACCGGCTCCGCGGCTTTCTGGAGCGGCTGCCCCGGCGATGGCCTGCCGCCATGGAGTTCCGCCACGCCTCCTGGTTCACCGAGGAGGTGTACGATCTGCTTCGGGCGAGGGACGTTGCGCTGGTAGCGGTCGACGCGGACGAGGCCGAGGGTGGCGCCTCCCCCCTGGTGGCTACCGCGTCCTGGGGCTACCTCCGACTGCGGCGGTCCGCCTACGACCAGGCCGCTCTCGAGAGCTGGTCTCGGACTATCCGGGACAACCCCTGGAGCGAGGCGTATGTATTTCTCAAGCACGAGGACGGAAGCCCCACCGGCCCTGCCGCCGCAGGTGAGATGGGGGCGATCCTCACCAAAACCTCCCCAAAGTGACCTCGGTCACGACCGGACCGGGGCCCAGGGGGCTAACATGTCCGTCCGTTGATGTCGAAATACCGAAAAACGGAGGATATAATGGCCACAAACAGAACCTGGAACGACGAAGACAGCTGGTGGCGCGACAACTTCAACTCGAGGCCGTATGCCACAGGCCGCAAATATGAAGATTTTCGGCCCGGCTATCTGTACGGTTTCGAGGCCGGCCAGCACCACATGGGTCGCAAGTGGGATGATGTGGAGTCCGACTTGAAGACCGGCTGGGACAAGTTCGAGGGCCGGGGCAAGAACACGTGGGAAAACGTCAAGGATGCGGTCAGGGATGCCTGGCATCGCATTACCGGCCACCCAGACCTCGACACCAGCAGAATGAGCGAGTCCTCATCCAATCGGTTCTAGCCAACAGGTGGGATAGCGGGAAGCAAAAAGCTTGCGGAGCCCGGGGCGTCACGTCCCGGGCTTCTGCTTTTCAGCCAGGTTACTGAGATGTTTTACGTGATATGGGACACTGCGGTCATGACCCGTGGAGTGCCTTTTGTGGTTGCGCCGAAGCAATGAGTTCACCTAATCCAGAGATCCCTCCGATCGCCACAAACCAGGTCTAGCGGCGGATGGTCAGCATAAGGAGCACCACGATGACGATGCCAAATACTGAAGCCCCCGGCTCCCGTAATGGGGAAAGCGGCACCGCCCGGGAACAGATCCGCGAGGTCAAGGATCAGGTGGTGGGGCAGGCGAAAAACACCCTCCAGCAGGCCCGGGACAGGGCCAGCTCCAGCCTGGGGGAAAGCAAGGGGCAGGTGGCCGATCAGTTCGGCACCATCGCCCAGGCGCTCCGGCGGACGACCGAGCACCTCCGGTCCGAGGATCAGCCGAGGATCGCCGGGCTGACCGATACTGTTGCCCGGCAAATCGATCAGGTAGCCAACTACCTGCGGAACAAGGACGCCAGTGCGATGAAAGCCGACCTGGAGAATCTGGCCCGGCGGCAGCCGGCCATCATGATCGGCGGGGCGTTAGTGCTTGGGTTGATCGGCGCGCGCTTCCTGAAGAGCTCGAAGCGGGGGCCGGCCCGCGGCTCGGATAATTACGGCAGCGGGCGGTTCGCCAATGGCGGCTATAACCCACTGCCAGGTACTGAGCGCGGGTATCAGGGGGGCGGATATGCCGGCGCTTAAGGAGGATAGAAGCATCGGCGAGCTGTTCGGCCAACTCAGCCAGGACATGACCCTGCTTTTCAGGCAAGAGCTCCGGCTGGCCCGCGCCGAAATGAGCGAGAAGATCTCCAACGTGACCAGCAACCTGGTATCAGTGGTGGCGGGCGGGTTTGTGGCATATGTAGGTGCACTGGCGCTCGTGGCGGCGCTGATCCTGGGACTCCATGAAGCCGCGGATATCTCGCCCTGGGTCTCGGCGCTGATCGTGGGTGCCATCTTCGCGGGAGCAGGTTATGCGATGCTCAACCGCGGCTTGAAGGAATTGAAGCGGGTGGACCTCGCCCCCCGCCGAACGGTCGAAACCCTTAAAGACGACGTCCAGTGGGCGAAGGAGCAACGGTCATGAGCGAGTACGAGAGACAGAATCCCGGGCTCGCTTACGAGCCGGCAGGCCAGGACTTTGATTCCGGCGCCGGGTCGCGGAGCGAGAAGAGCCCTGAAGATATCGAGCGCGAGATCGAAGAGACTCGCGCCCGGATGAGCAACAACATCGACGAGCTGGGCGACCGGCTGAGCCCGGACAACCTGAAGCATGAGGCCAAGAGCGCCATCCGTCACGCAGCACAGGATGCCGTCTCCAATGTGGGCGAGCAGGCCCGTCGGACCGGCTCCCGGCTGGTAGAGGCAATCCGGGAGAACCCACTTCCCGTCATCGCGTTTGGTGCCGGAGTGACCTGGCTGCTGACCCAACGTTCCAACAGCGACATCTCGGGCGACCGGATGGCGCGGTACGCCTATACCGGACCCGATCGTCGTCAGGGCGGAAACTGGCAGCACGGCTCCGGCATCAAGGGCCAGGTGGGGGAAGCCGTCAGCGGGGTCAAGGAGAGTGTGAGCGAAGTAGCCAGCGGGATCAAGGGCCGCGCAGGTGAGGTGGCCAGTGACGTCGGCGGGCTCACGGCTCGGGCTCAGGAGCGGGTGGGCGAGCTCGGCGGCCAGGCACGCCGTCAGACCCAACGGGTCAAGACCAACCTGGAACACGCCGCCACCGAAAATCCTCTGGTTGTGGCAATCGGGGCCACGGTCGCAGGCCTTTTACTCGGACTCCTCCTGCCGGGCACGGAGCGGGAGAACGAGATGATGGGCCCGGCTCGGGATCAGCTGATGGATCGAGCCGAGAAGACCGCCGGGCGGGTCAAGGATGCCGCTGCGGAAGCGGGGCGAGAGGTCAAGGAAGCGGTCCGAACCGAGATCAGTGAGCATGCTCCCGAGGTCAAGCAGGCCGTGCAGGAAGCCGGCATGATGGTCAAGGAGCAGGTGAAGGAGTCGGCGAAGAAGGTGAAGAAGGAAGCGCAGGACGCGGCGAAGGAGCCAGGCACTAACCCCAGGAGCGGAGCATGAGTCTCGATTCATTGGAGAAACTCTTTCTCGAAGAGCTGAAGGACGTATATAACGCCGAGAAGCAGATCTTGAGGGCGCTGCCCAAGATGGCCAAGGCAGCGGAATCCCCCGAGCTGGAGCAGGCGTTCACGAAGCATCTGAAGGAAACCGAGGGCCAGGTCGAGCGCCTCGAGCGCATTTTCAAGGAGCTGGGACAGGCCGCCCGGGGGAAGAAATGCAAGGGCATGGAAGGACTCCTGGAAGAGGGCAAGGAAGTCTTGGAGGAGGACGGCGATCCGGCGGTGATTGACGCCGCTCTGATCGCCTCGGCCCAGCGGGTCGAGCATTACGAGATCGCGGCCTACGGTTGTCTCCGGACCTATGCCAGTCTCCTGGGCTATTCGGAGGCCGAGGGCCTCTTGAGTCAGACCCTCCAGGAGGAGGAAGCGGCCGACAAGAAGCTCACCCAGTTGGGGGAAAGCGGAATCAACGAGTCGGCGGCAATGGCTGGAGCGGGCACCGACGAGGAATAGCTCGAACCAGGTAGCACGAAAAGAAGAGGCCCGGGATGTTCTCCCGGGCCTCTTTCTTGTTTCGCGACCAGCCGGCGTTACTTGGCCGGGTGGTTCTCGTTCTCCACGTCGTCCTCCGCTGCCAGCGATGCTACTGCCGTCTTGAGGTCGCAAGCGAGGTCGCGTTCCCGGCGTAGCGCGCCGATCAGGGCCTCGGCCTGCTTCATCTGGAACCCGAGCGCGCCGGCCGACTCCATCGCGTGATCTACCACGGTCTTCTGCGCGGTGAGTGTCTCCACGGTTGCCCGGATGCCGAGGGCAAGCGCTTCCGCCCGAGCCAGCCGCTGTTCTGCCCGCTCGAGCTGGCGCTTCCGAGCCTCGAAGCCCTTGAGCGTCTCCTCGGTGGTCTTGAACTGGTCCTGGGTGGCCTGCAGGATCGCGCGGGTCTCCTCAATCTCACGCCGGGCCGACCCAATGCTCTGGACGTCCTCGACGGTCCGCTCGGCCAGGTCGAACACGTGCTTGACCTGAGCCTCGATCGCCTCGACACCGGCCTGACGAGCCAGGGTCTGCTCCAGGGCCTTCGCGGCCAGGGCCTGAGCCGATTCCCACTTCTGCAGCAGCTCCTCGAAGTGCGTCAGCTGCCGGTCGATGTACTTGAGAGCACCGGCACGGCTCTCCAGCTCACCCGACACCTGCTGGAGGGTGCTGGCCTTTTCCTCGGCCTGCGCGAGCGTGGTACCGACGACGCGGGTGACTTCTTCCATCCGTTGCGCGGCTTCTGCGGCCTCCTTCCGGAGGGCGGATGCACGGGTCAGATGCTCGGTCGCCTTGTCGAGCGCGCCCTGCCGCTGATCGAGCTCCTGGCCCAGGAGGCGGATCTTCTCTTCCACCTGATTGATCTGCTGGGTACGGCCTTCCATGGCCCGAACCGAGTCGTCTACCAGGCCCATGCGGCGCTCGGCCTCTTCGACGGTGGAGGTGACCACCGACACGGCGTCCGACAACTGTTGGGCCCCTTCGGCATGACGGCTCAACTGGGCGAACCGCGATTCGGCGGTTTCCATCCGGCTCTTGAGTCCCTCGGTGCGATCCTGAAGCTCGGCGCTCAGCGACCCGATCTCCGACAGATTTCGCTGGACGCCTTCCATCATCTCCCGCTGAGACTGGATCTGCACCATCGAGCCCTTGACCACCTCGACCTCGACGCGGATCCGCTCGACCACCGGCTCCAAGCCGCTCAGCTCCTTGACCTGGGCTTGGACCTTCCGGGTCCAGACGTCGGCATTGGCCAGCCAGGCCTGGGTTTCCCCATGGGTCTCGCGCAGGCGGCTCATCTCGTCGGCCGCGGAGCGCATCTGCTCCAGGCCATCGGCCAGCAGCTCGCGGGTGCCCTTGAGCGCTCCCAGCTGCTCCACTGCCTGCTCGACGCCGGGCCTGATCTCATCCAGGCGCCGCATACGGGCGGCCAGCTCGGTTGCCATGTTGTCCAGCCGGGTGACGTCCTGCCGCAGGCTGCTTGAACGGGCTGCTTCCTGGGTCAGGGCGGTCACTTCCTTGGAGAGGTCGGCGATCTGCTCCCCGACGTTCCGCACCTGAGTCTGTACCGCCGCGGCGCCCTGGCTGGCGGCATCCAGCACCGACAGACGCGCCTCACACTCCTTCACCGCGTTGCGGAGGTCGCCGATGCGCTCGCTGACGGCGTGCAGTCCGCGATGCTCCAGCTCGAACCCTTCGCTGCTCTTCCGCATCTGCTCGCGCAGATCGGTGAGGGCCTGACGGGCAGACTGCTGGGCATCTTCGATCTTCTGCGACGTGGTCTGAAGCTCCTCGGTCCGGGAGAGAACCTTGTCCTGGATCGTCTTCACTTCGCTGAGCTTGGCCTCGATCGGCCCGAACCGGCGGATCTGCTCCTCCTGACGGCGGAGCCAGGCATCGAGCTCCCGGTCCATACGGGTAAGCTGGGCGATCTGGCTGGCGGCACGATCCACCGCCTCGCGCTCCTGCTCCAGCATCGTGGTCTTCTGGGCTACCTGATCGGCCAGCGCCTTGAGCACGGCCAACTGGTGCTGAACGTCAGGAATCGAGATTGAGGCCTGGTTGATCGGCTCGAGCGCCCGCTCGACCGACTGCACCCGGCGCACCACGTCCTCCAGCTTGCCGGTGGCGGCCTGGAAGTCCGAATCGAAGTTTTCCAGCCTGGAGGTCGTGTGCCGATGGGCCGTCAGGGCGTCATCGTGCTGGGTCCGCATGCGGGCGACGTTCTCGGCCTGCTCGGAGAGCTGGGTCCGGAGCGTCTCCGAATCGGTCCGGAGAGCATTCAGCGGGCCTTGAAGGCTGAGGAAGGAGTCAACCTGCTCGCGCAGCAGAAGCGCGGTTTCAACCTTATCGCTCAGCCCGGACATCTGAGTCTGAAGCCGGTCTACCCCTTCGCTGGCATGGCCGAGCCGGGCTTCAGTGGCCGACTGGGTCTTGATGACCCGCTCGACCTGCTCTTCGGCCGAGGACAGCTGAGTGCCGAGCCGCTCGAGACCGGCAACCTGGCGCTCGACTTCCTCGCAGCGTTCCCGAAGGGCATCGAATTCAGCGGTTCGCTCCAGGATCGGGGCGAGCGACCTCAGGTCGTTCGCGGCGGCTTCAGCACGGGCGACTAACGCCTCCAGAGCCGCGGCAACATTTCTCCCGCTCGAATCGACGGCGACCACCGAGTCGTCCTCGCGGCGGCGACCTTTCAGGAAACTGACCATTAGTTACTCCGAGGAAATGCGCGCGGGATCGGGCGGCACTGAGGGGTCAGGGCTCTGACGATCTCGGATCACACGCGAGGTGAAGATTGTGGCATCAGGCGGACGGTGCCCTAACTGCAACGCGTGTGCCTCGGCACTGTTCGTTACATGGCCGAGGTCGGGAGGGAGCGGAGCAGAACGCAAATCCCTACGGGCGAGGGAGATTGGCCGGTGATCGGGATGGCGTCCATCCAGACCATCCCGATGCCCGGCTCCGTCCGCTTGGCGAGGTGCACGGAGTCCGGGCAGGTCGCACATCGCCGTGATCGGTGCGGTCATTGCGGGCCCGCTGGCTCCAAGCTGTATGCCCGACGGATCGGGACCTCACCGGTTACCAGGATGGTCTCGACCTTGGTGCGATAGCCCTCCTGCTCGATCCGGAGCCGGTGCCGCCCCGGTCGCAGGGGGTGGTCCACCACCGGCGTCGGTCCGAGCTCCACGTCGTCCAGGTAGAGGATACCCCAAGGCTCCGAAGCCACCGTCAGAGAAACGTTTGCCACGCTGGCCGGCTTCGGCTTTTCCACGATTGTCGCCGCAGCCTCACTGTCGGCCGGCGGTGACGGCGGTACGAGCGGGTCGGATGGCGAGGCAACGGTGACCGACGGCGCCGGCTCAGACGGTTCATCCGGTATGCGCAGGCCGGCCCACGCCGCCACTCCCACCACCCCAGAGATGCTCAGGGCGATGAGACTATTCCGCACAGTGGCGGCGCGCCTGGGGCTCGCGGCCGGCTCGCTGCTGCCCGTCACCGGCTTGATCGCTCCGGTTACGACAGTGCGAGGATCCGACCGACGATCTCCACCCAGCGCCATGGCGAACTCTTCCATACTAGCAAAGCGCTCCCCCGGATCCTTGGCGAGCGCGCGCGCCAGGGCCAGGCTGAGGTCGCGCGGCACATCGGACCGCTCCGCGAACATCGGCGGGGGCGGTTCGAAGACGTGCTTATAAAGGATGCTGTGGGCCGATCCGTCGAAGGGCTGTTTGCCGGTGAGGATCTGATGCCCCACGATCGCGAGCGAATACTGGTCGGCCCGCCCATCGACCTCGAGTCCCTTGGCCTGCTCGGGCGACATGTAGTGCGGGGTGCCGATAATGGTCCCGGTCCCGGTGAGCTGCGAGGCACTCTGCAGCGCCTTCGAGATGCCGAAGTCGGTGAGGATCACCCGACCGTCGGACTCCAGCATGATGTTGGCCGGCTTCACGTCACGGTGCACGATGCGGCGCTGATGGGCGTGAGCCAGCGCCAGCGCTGCCTCGCGCAGTACCCGGCGAGCGAGATCGATCGGGAGCGGGCCTTCCTCCAGAATCTGCTCCAGCGATCGTCCGGTAACGTACTTCATGACGAAGTAGTCGAGCCCGGCTTCGCTCTCGACCCGGTAGATCGGAATGATGTTGGGATGATCGAGCTTGGCGGCGGTCTTGGCTTCCTGCTGGAAGCGAGGCACCAGCTTGGGGTCGTGCGACAGCTCCGGCGGCAGCACCTTGATTGCCACCTGGCGCTCCAGCGAGAGGTCTTCCGCCAGAAACACGACCGCCATGCCGCCGCGCCCCAGCAGGCGGGTGATCTCATAGCGTCCGGCGAGAGTGCGTGCGAGACGCTGTCTCAGCTCGTCGACAGGATCAGGCGGGCAGAGGTGATCGAACTCCCCCGATGGGGCACCGCAATGGGAGCAAAAGCGCCCGTCCACCGGCAGGGGTGTGTGGCACTTGGCGCACTCACTCATCACTGGGCCATTCTCGGCAGGTAGCACGTGATTCAGGCGCCTCTCGAGCAGGGCTTGATCTGGTAAATCCCGGCATCTTCGGGCGGACTCCGCGTGCGAAGCAGCCAAAGGGGCGACAGGTTTTACCCAAGGTCGTTAATTGGAGCGGGTTTAGACCAAATACGGAGTGTGAACGAGCAAGCCCTGTGCCCCGGTACAGTGCCGGCTAGCGGCCTTGTCGCCGCCGGAGATCGTAGCGGCGGGTGACGGGGCGGGCGCCCCTGACCACAATGGTCTCGCTGACGGTCTGATACCCCTTCAGCTCGACCCGCAGGCGGTGGGTGCCAATCGGGAGCCGATGCTTGGAGACCGGAGTGAGACCGACCCGGACACCGTCCACGTACAACACTGCTGGCGGGTCCGAGTCCACCTTGAGCAAGGCATCCTGCACCGCCCTCAGCTTTGAGGACGAGCGCTTCTTCTCCGTCGATGGCGACACTGGGCCAACCGGAGTCCTCCGCACCGGCGGGATGGCTGCCCGCGGTCTCGAGGCCGGTGAACCGGCGGCGCGTACAGGGACGGAGCGGCTCGATTCACTCCGCTCCACCAATGCCTGAAACCCGGGGACCACGAACCAGGCAGCGGTAAGGGCAAGCACGACAACGGTTGCCAAAGCGACCCAGACGCCCGCTCCGTGGTCCCCAACCGGCTGATCCGGCTTCACCGGTGCACTTGCCCGCGGCTGGCGTACCGGCTCGCTCACGACCGTGGTAGGGCCCGAACGCTCTCCGCTCACGGCGGAGGCAAAGTCCTCCATGGTCTTGAATCGGGCTTTGGAATCCTTGGCGAGGGCCCGCTCCAGGGCCAGACGTAGATCCGCCGGCGTGTCGGGACGCGCGTTGAGCACGGTGGGGACCGGCTCGAAGACCTGCTGGTAGAGGATGCTGTGGGCCGGGCCGTCAAACGGCACCTTTCCAGTGAGCACCCGGTGACCGACGATAGCCAGCGCATACTGGTCCGCGCGACCATCCACCTCCTGCCCGCGGGCCTGCTCCGGAGCCATGTAGTGCGGAGTCCCGATGATCGTGCCGGTGCCAGTGAGCTGGCCCGTGTCCTGAACCGCCTTGGCAATGCCGAAGTCGGTGAGGATCACCCGACCATCCTCGTCCAGCATGATGTTGGCCGGTTTCACATCTCTATGAACGATGCGGCGGCGGTGGGCGTGGCCCAGGGCGAGGGCGGCTTCACGCAACACGTGGCGAGCCCGGGAAATGGCCAGCGGACCCTTCGCCAGCAGGTCTTCCAGCGACTGGCCCGACACGTACTTCATGACGATATAGACCAGGCCCGCCTCACTCTCGACCCGATAAATCGGAATGATGTTGGGATGGTCGAGCTTGGCGGCGGTCTTGGCTTCCTGCTGAAAGCGGGCCACCAGCTGCGCGTCTCGGGTCATGTCCGGCGGCAGCACCTTGATCGCCACCTGCCGCTCCAACACGAGGTCCTCCGCCAGGAAGACCACCGCCATGCCGCCGCGACCTAATAGCCGGGTGATCTGGTAGCGACCCTCGAGGGTGCGTGCGAGACGCTCCTTGAGCTCATCGAGGTCGGGCCCATTTTCGACCGAGAGGGTACCGCACTGAGAACAGTTGCCACCAACGGGGATCGGGGTATGGCACTTGGCGCAGTCGCTCAACGGCAATCCCCCGTTCGAGAACCATGGTAAATCCCGGCAGGTCTGGCGGACTCCGCTAACGGTGCGGCGCGGCTGGCCGGAACTGTTGCCGGAGGTGTTTGGATAACGCGGAGTTAGGACGATCCGGCAAAGCCGGGGCGCAAGGGCTGTGCCGGGGTGTGGGTCTTGGCACTGTTCTACTTCTAGGGTATCGCCTGGAGTGGTGCTGGCCGTGGGAGTGGCCCGGGGCCTTCGTTGGCGTCACGCTCCCGGAGTGCCGCTGGGCTTGGGGACGCATCCACAGTAGGGTAAGCGGGGCAGCGGGGCGGCGACGCACTGCGTGCCTGCATCGGTGGTCCACATTGCCGTCGAGTCGGGGAGAGATCGTCCCGCTGCCACGGCCCCGCTTAGACGTGACCCAACCCACAGCAATTGAAGCGCAATCAGGGTAATGACTTGGGGTAGCAGAAACCCTCAAGGCTCGTGGAGGCAGCATGAATAGGCTCGCTCTAGCGCTTGCCGGCGCGGTTCTCATTTCCGGCTGTTCTGATTCCCGCGACCGGCGCACTCCGGTGGATGACAATCTCACCCGGCCTCTCGAGGTCGCTCGCGTAGACACCACGCAGCCACTCGCTCCGGTCGAACACCATGCCACCCCGACTCCCGAGCCCGCCCCAATGCCAAAACCCCGCAAAGCCAAACGGGCGACTCCAAAGGCGACTCCGCCCGCGGCCAGCGTCCCGGCCGAGGACTCGACGACCCGCGGGTACGCGCCGGGCCAGCCGTCCGACTCAGTGGAGTCTCCGCTCGTGGAGACGCCGGAGCCGGACACCGGACGAGCCACTGTCGCCGACACCGCTCGGAGTCCACTTCGAGACAGCGCGGCCACTCCAGCCCCGAAGCCAGCAACGGCACCGGACACCGTAGCCACCAGGACCCCGGATACCACCTCGGCCGCGGACAGGAGCCGTTCAGTTGCGCCCGATACGTCCTCGCTCTCGCCTACGCCCGTCGCGGCCAGCACCGCCGGGCGCGCCCGGACTCTACCGATCGGGACCGAGATTCATGCCGCCCTGGACGATTCGATCAATTCCCGCACCGATTCAGCTGGCCGCATCGTCACGGCCGTGGTCATGGAGAACGTGACCGCTTCGGACGGTAAGACCCTGATCCCGGCCGGTGCTCCGGTCCGGTTCACGGTCACCAGGCTCAGCGCGGCGAAGTCCAAGAGCGCGCAAGGCCGATTGGCGCTCAAAGTGGAGAGCATCGGTATCGGGGGACAGTCTCAGCCGGTGGCTGCTGATGTTCAGCCGGTTCCCCATGAGCTTCGTGGCCGGGGAGTCGGGACCGGCGAGGCGGCCAAGGTTGGAGTCGGCGCCGCCGGCGGCGCGGTACTGGGCCGTGTGCTCGGTGGGAACAGCAAGGGTGCAGTGATCGGAGGCGTAGTCGGCGCCGCAGGAGGCGCAGTAGTGGCCTCACAAACGGCGTCGCGAGACGTGGTAGTCAAGGCAAAGACGCCCGTGACGTTCGTGTTGACTGAACCACTCGTGGCGCCCTGATCTAAGGTCGGGAAACTAGGAGAGACTAGAAAGTGTGGGCCCTTCGGTCATGCCGGAGGGCTCTCACTATGCCAGTCCTTCCCGTCCTTCCCGTCCTGGCAGTTCCTTCTCCCGCCGCACGCGCACCGCACCCGGCTCCGGCTGAACCCCCTCCCCCCGCCCCTCCGCCCATGTCTCGGTAAACTCGGCACCGAAGAGCACGATGAGGCCCGAGTAATAGATCCACAGCAGCAGCAGGATCAGCGAGCCCGCCGCACCGTACGCCTCGCCCGGATTGCTCGTGCCCAGGTAGAGTCCGATCAGAAACTTGCCGATCACGAAGAGCAACGCGGTCGCAAAGCCGCCGATCCAGGCGCTACGCCAGGCGACCTTGGCATCCGGCAGGACCTTGAACATGGCAGCGAAAAGAAACCCGCTCACGAGCAGAGAAACCGCGAAGTTCAGGGCTTCCAGCACCGGGGCCGAGAAGCCGGATGGGAGGAAGCCTGACAGCCGGTCCCCCAGGCCTCCCAATGCGGCGCTGACCACCAGCGACACCAGCAGCAGAAACGCGATCGAGAGCAGCATCCCGAGGGAGAAGAGCCGCTTGGTCAGGAAGCTCTTGATCCCTCCCTGTGTGGGGTCCGGCTTCACGTTCCAGGCACGGTTGAGCGCGGCCTGAAGCTGGCCCAATGCTCCGGTCGCACCAAAAACGAGTGCGACTACCCCGACGATGGTGGGGATGAGACCGCCCCCGGGCCGCTCCGTCTCCTGAAGAATCGTCCGGACCTCGCTGCCCGCGCTCGGCCCCATGAGAGACTCCAGCTGCGACTCGAGCCCGCCTCGGACATCGGTGGGATCCATGACGGTGCTGACCAGGAGCATCATCAGCATCAGGACGGCCGGGAGGGAGAATACCGTGTAGTAAGAAAGCGCGGCCGCCGAGGTCAAGCAGTCGTCCTTCATGAAATCGCTGAAGGTCTGCTTGAGGATGCCAAGCAGACCTGTTTGCTGACGTGCCATGGGTAGTTCCCGTCAGTTGTGGTTGCAGACGATCCGGCTCGACGGGAGCAAGATGGGAGGGTGCTGAGACCGCGTAGGTGACCTGAGTCACGACAGTCGGACGGGCGAACGGTCTTTCGGCACCGTTCACCCCGTCCGCCTGCCCAACCATTACTTCGGCATCAGGACCTGATCGATGACATGAATTACGCCGTTGCTGGCGGGGATATCCGCCTGGACGACAGTCGCCTTGTCGACCATGACCTTGCCACCTTTGGCCTTGATCGAAATCTGCTGACCATTCACCGTCTTGGCCGAAGACATGCCGGCGACGTCACTCGACGCCACATTGCCCGGCACGACGTGGTAGGTGAGGATGGCGGCCAGCTTGGCCTTGTCCTTGAGCAGGGCCTCGACCGTGCCCTTGGGCAGCTTGGCAAAGGCTTCGTCGGTGGGAGCGAAGACCGTGAAGGGCCCCTTGCCCTTCAGTGTTTCGGTGAGGCCGGCAGCCTCGATCGCCTTGGCGAGGGTGTTGAAGGACCCAGCGGCAACGGCGGTCTCGATGATGTCGCTCTCGGCCGTGGCGGCCGGAGACTCGGAATAGCCCTGAGCCTCCTGTGCAGCCAGTGTAGCTGGGACGGCCAGGGCGGCCGCGAGCGCGATAGTGCGAAGTGATTTCATGACATTCCTCTTTTGGGTTGGCATTTCGGGTCGATTATCGAGCGGTCGCGCGAACTGGCACCGGCTCACCTACGGACCACCGGTGCTGAATGGCTTTCCACTGGAACACCTGGTACAGGGCCGCCAAGCCGACAACGACATACACCAGACGGCTAAGTGGGCTCAGCTCCCCGAAGATGGTGGCGACCAGGTCGAAGTTTGCCGCGCCCACCAATCCCCAGTTGAGTCCGCCAATTACCAGCAGGATCGCGGCGGTTACATCAAGTGACTTCATGATACGACCTCCTTTAATTGTTGTCTAACTCTTGTCGAGCAATCTATGTCCTTTGTCTAACATGTCAAGTGCCAAAGTCCACTTTCCTTGACAAAAGTTAGACATAACCGTATAATGATCAATGGAAACCCCGTCAAGTTCCGAGACCCCTCGGCATCCGGTTCGGGTTACCGCACTCCGTACCGGACTCACCCCCCATATTCTCCGAGCCTGGGAACGGCGGTATCAGGTGGTGGCCCCCAGCCGCAGCGAGGGCGGCCAACGGCTGTACTCCGATCACGACGTCCAGCGATTAAGGCTTCTCCGGAGGCTCACTGACCGGGGGCATAGCATTGCGCGGCTCGCCGGCGCTTCGCTCGAGGATTTGGAGCAAAGCGCGCGAGAGGAAGCGGGATTAAAGCCCGTCGAGACGGAGACACCGACTCCTGGTTCTGAGGCTGGGGAGTTCAGGTCAGCAGTCTTGAATGCGGCCCACCGTCTCGATGCCGCGGAGCTTCACGCCGTGCTCGAGCGGGCTGCTGTGACCCTCGGCATTCCCGGATTTCTCGACCATGTCGTAGGGCCGTCTCTCCAGGAGATCGGGCAAGGATGGCGCAACGGCACGGTCACCATAGCCCAGGAGCACCTGGCCACGACAACCTTCCGTCGAGTGCTGGGATGGCTTCTCCGAGTCTATGAGGTCAATCATTCCGCCCCTCGGCTGGTCGTGGCCACGCCGCCGCGGCAGCTGCACGAGTTGGGTGCCATGCTGGCCGGAGCGGCCGCGGCGGCGCAGGGCTGGGACGTGACCTACCTGGGGACGGATCTCCCCGTAGAAGAGATCGTCGCCTCAGCACGCCAGGTGGCCGCGAATGGGGTCGCCCTGAGCATCATCTACCCGGCGGTGGACCCTGTTCTGGTCGGCGACCTCCAGCAGCTCCGCAGTGGCCTGGATCCTCGTACAGCAGTCATCCTCGGCGGCTCCGCGGCTGTGCAAAACCCCGACCTCCTCGTGTCCCTGGGGGCCCAGGTCGTGACCTCGATGACGGAGTTCCGGAGCTCGCTCCGTCGCCTCAGGGAGCCGTCTTGATCCTCCTCACCGGGGCAACGGGTTATGTCGGTGGCCGACTTCTGCGCACTCTCGAGGCAGACGGGAAGCGACTTCGCTGCCTGGCGCGCCGGCCGGAACACCTGCGGCCGAGAGTTGGGGCCGGTACCGAGGTCATTCAGGGCGACGTGCTGGATCCTGATTCCCTCCGGAGCGCGCTCCGTGACGTCCACGCCGCCTACTATCTCGTCCATTCGATGGCGGCAGGCGGCAGCTATGCCGATGACGACCGCCGTGGAGCGAAGGCCTTTGCCACCGCAGCTCGCGAAGCCGGTGTTCGGCGCATCGTGTATCTGGGTGGATTAGGTGATGGTGAACACCTCTCGCCTCACCTGAAAAGCCGGCAGGAAGTTGGTCGCATACTGCGCCACTCGGGTGTGCCGACCATCGAGTTTCGAGCCTCGATCGTCATCGGATCAGGTAGCCTTTCATTCGAGGTCTTGCGGGCCCTGGTCGAGAAACTGCCGGTGATGGTGACCCCTCGGTGGGTCCACACCCGAACCCAACCTATCGGTATCGAAGATCTCATCTCCTATCTCCGAGAAGCGCTGGATCTCCCTGCTGAGCAAAGCGCCATCTACGAAATTGGTGGACCCGACCAAGTGTCGTACGGCGACCTCATGCGGGAATACGCAGGGCTGCGCCGGCTGAGACGGCTGATGATTCCGGTGCCGGTGCTGACACCGCGACTTTCCGGCCTTTGGCTGGCGCTGGTTTCACCGGTCTACGCCCGAGTCGGGCGCGAGCTGATCGGTGGCCTTCGAAACGAGACGGTGGTTCGAGACACCCGCGCGCTGGAGACGTTTCTGGTGCGGCCGCGGGGGGTCCAGCAGGCACTGACACGGGCCCTCGCCAATGAAGATTCTGCTTTCGCCGCCACCCGGTGGAGCGATGCCCTGTCTGCCCATCGGCCGGTACCGACGTGGGGTGGCCTCAAGTTCGGATCTCGCCTGGTGGATTCCCGGGTGGCCTGGGTGGCTCGCACTCCCGAGCAGACGTTCCGGCCGGTGGCCAGGATCGGCGGCAAATCGGGTTGGTACTACGGCAACCGACTCTGGCGCCTGCGTGGCGCTCTCGACTGGCTCGTGGGTGGACCTGGAATGCGGCGGGGCCGGCGCGACCCTGAAGTTCTCCTTCCGGGCGACACTTTGGACTTCTGGCGGGTCGAAGCCATTGAACCTGGTCACCTCTTACGCCTGACGGCGGAAATGCGGCTCCCCGGACGCGCCTGGCTCCAATTCGAAGTGACCAGTCAAGGCGGCGGGAGCCAGATCCGGCAGACCGCCCTCTTTGACCCCGTAGGTCTCGGGGGACTGATCTATTGGTATGCCCTCTGGGCCATCCATCAGCTGGTCTTCGCTGGGCTCCTGCGGAGCCTGGTCAAGGAAGCCGAGGCTGGCTGAAACGATCCCGTAGGGGAATCCAAAGGCGGCTGCATCCAGTTATTTTTGGGCGATGCCGCTCTCTGCATTTCACCCCGTTGTCGCCCTCTGGTTCGAGCAGAAGTTCGGCGAGCCCACCCCCCCACAGCGCCTAGGCTGGGAATCCATTCGGCAGGGCCGGGACACGCTCATCGCTGCCCCTACCGGCTCCGGAAAGACCCTGGCCGCCTTCCTCGAGGAGCTGGACCGTCTCTTCAGGGAGGGGCTGGAAGCGCCGCTCCCCGATGAGACCCGGGTGGTCTACGTCTCGCCTCTGAAGGCGCTGAGCGCCGACATCCATCTCAATCTGGCCGAGCCTCGGAGGGAGATCCGCACACTGGCCGAGGCGATGGGGCTCGAAGCGCCTCGGATCACGGCCGCCATCCGGTCGGGGGACACCCCGCAGAATGAACGGGCGGCTATGCTACGGAAGCCGCCCCACATCCTGGTCACCACGCCCGAGTCGCTCTACCTCATGCTCACGGCTCAGCGGAGCCGGGAGATGCTTCGTACCGTCCGCACCGTCATCGTCGACGAGATCCATGCGGTACTGGAATCCCGTCGCGGGGCCCATTTGGCGTTGACCCTGGAACGCCTGGCCCATGTGGCACAGCAACCGGTGCAGCGGATCGGGCTCTCAGCGACGATGGAGCCGATCGAGAAGGTGGGAAGGTGGCTGGGTGGGCAGGCGGCCGGACGGAACGACGGAATGAACCGATCGCAGCCACCGGAATCTGCTGACCGCCCGACCGCCCGACCGCCCGTGGCCATAATAAACGAGGGCCACCGCCGGACCCTGGACCTGGCACTTGAGCTGCCTGGCTCGCCGCTGGAGGCCCTCATGGCCGGCGAGGTCTGGAACGAGGTCTACGACCGGCTGACGGAGCTGATCGAGGCGCACAAGACCACGCTGGTGTTCGTGAACACTCGCCGTCTGGCGGAGCGGGTCTCACGCCACCTGGCTGAGCGGCTCGGCGAGGATGCGGTCACGGCGCACCACGGCAGTCTGTCCAAGGAAACGAGGCTGGACGCCGAGGAACGCCTCAAGACCGGGAAGCTGAAGGCCCTGGTGGCTACCGCCTCGCTGGAGCTGGGCATCGACATCGGCCACGTGGACCTTGTTACCCAGCTGGGAACGCCACGGCGAATCTCCACCTTTCTCCAGCGTGTGGGCCGCTCGGGGCACACCGTGCACGGCACGCCCAAGGGGCGGCTCTTTCCCCTCACCCGCGACGAGCTGGTGGAATGCAGCGCGCTCATCCGGTCGGTCAGGCGGGGAGAGCTCGACCGGCTGATCATCCGCGACAAACCACTCGACGTGCTGGCCCAGCAGATCGTGGCGGAATCCGCGGGGGAAGACTGGGAGGTGGAGGCGATGCTCCAGCTGGTTCGGCAGGCGTACCCCTACCGAAATCTGGAGCGGGCCGAGTTCGACAGCGTGATCCAGATGCTCACCCAGGGCTTCTCGACTGGCCGGGGCCGGAGGGGTGCGCTGCTTCACCACGACACGGTCAACGGCAGGATTCGGGGCCGGCGCGGCGCGCGCATGCTGGCGATCACTTCCGGCGGCGCCATTCCCGACAACGCCGATTTCCGCGTAATCCTCGAGCCGGACAACACGTTCATCGGTACCGTGAACGAGGACTTTGCGGTTGAGAGTCTCCAGGGCGACATCTTCCAGCTCGGTAACCTCTCCTGGCGAATCCTGCGGGTACAACAGGGGACCGTACGGGTAGAGAATGCCCACGGCCAGCCGCCCAGCATTCCATTCTGGTTGGGCGAAGCCCCGGCGCGGAGCAACGAGCTGTCCGCCGCGGTGGCAGAGCTCCGGGGTGATATAGAGAAGCGGCTTGGGGACCGGGGAAAGGCGATTGAGTGGGTTGCCTCGGTACTGGGTGGTGACCATGAGCGGCCAGCGGCACAGCAGCTGGTCGAATACCTCGGCGAGTCCAAGCGCCTTCTCGGAACCCTGCCGACCCAGGAAACCATTGTCGCCGAGCGGTTCTTCGACGAGGCGGGTGGCATGCAGCTCGTCATCCACTCGCCGTTCGGGAGCCGGGTGAATCGGGCCTGGGGCCTGGCGCTCCGGAAGCGGTTCTGCCGCCAGTTCAACTTCGAGTTGCAGGCCGCGGCCACCGAAGACGCGCTGTTGCTCTCGCTGGGGCCGCAACACTCGTTTCCGCTGGACACAGTCTTCAAGTTCCTGCATCCGGACACGGTGGAAGAGATCCTGGTCCAGGCCCTGCTTGACGCCCCGATGTTCGGAACCCATTGGCGATGGAACGCAACCATCGCCCTGGCCATCGCCCGGAGTCGGGGCGGTCGGAAGACTCCGCCCCAGATCCAGCGGATGCAGTCGGAGGATCTCCTCGCTGCCGCATTCCCCGACGCGGCCGCGTGCCTGGAGAACATCCCCGGCGATCGCGAGATCCCGGATCACCCGCTGGTGCGGCAGACAATCGACGACTGTGTGCACGAGCTCATGGATCTCGACCTGCTCACAGCGCTGCTCCGGCGGATTCACGCGGGAGAGATCAATTACATCGCGCGTGACCTCCCCGAGCCTTCGCCGCTGTCACACGAGATCCTGAACGCCCGGCCCTACGCGTTTCTGGACGATGCGCCCGCGGAGGAGCGACGCACCCTGGCTGTCTACACCCGCCGGGCCTTCGAACCCTCCTCGGCCGACGACCTCGGCACGCTCGACCTGGCCGCTATCGAGCGGGTGCGGGATGAGGCGTGGCCGGATGTACGCGACGCCGATGAGCTGCATGACGCCCTGCTGACCTCGGGGTTCCTCACCGAGGTCGAGGGGCTGTCGGGCCGGGAAGGTCAGCCGTGGCAGGGCTTCTGGCGGGAGCTGGTGGACGCAGGGCGCGGGGTTCGGATCGATCTGGGCGACGGCCTCGTGGTGTGGTCCGCGAGCGAGCGGGTACCGGAGATTGAGACCGCAGGCCCGCAACGCCTTGCGGGCCAACCCCGGGAAGAAGCGATCCGGGAGCTATTTCGCGGGCGGCTGGGAATCACCGGCCCGACCACAGCGGCCCAGCTGGCAGCGACGCTCAACGTGACTGAATCCGACGCTGACATCGCGCTGGCAGCACTCGAGGCCGAAGGGGTCGTGCTTCGGGGCGGGTTCACCCCCGAGACGGACACGCTCGAGTGGTGCGACCGCAGGCTGCTGGCCCGGATCCACCGCTATACCCTCCATCGGCTCCGCGCCGAGATCGAGCCGGTAAGTGCGGCGGACTTCATGCGATTCCTGTTTGCCTGGCAAAGGGTCGAGCCGAATCAACGGGCGGCAGGGCTCGAAGGACTCGCTACCGTAATGGCGCAGCTGGATGGGTTCGAGCTTCCCGCCGCCGCGTGGGAGAGCGACGTCCTCGCGGCCCGGGTAACGGAGTACGACCCGACGTTGCTGGATACCCTGTGCATGACGGGACGGGTCGCATGGGGAAGACTCGCGGGACGGGACCCCTCTGGCCGGGGGGGCAGCGGGGCGGCAGGGCCGATTCGCTCGACGCCGATCGCACTCTTCCTTCGGGAGCATGTGGCCGATTGGCTGGCCGAGCGAAACGGGGACGAGTACGAGCTGGCGAGCTATGCGCGCTTGGTGAAGGAAGCCCTCCAGCAGCGCGGGGCTTCGTTCTTCCACGAGCTGACGACCAGGACCGGGCTCCTCCCCACTCAGGTGGAGCAAGGTCTGGCGGAGCTGGCCGGAGTGGGGCTGGTCACCTCCGACAGCTTTGCGGGTCTCAGGGCGCTGATCACGCCGTCGAGCAAACGCAAGCCGCTGAGTGGGGCCAAGCGGCGGTACCGCACCGCACCGGTGGGGATCGAGACTGCTGGCCGGTGGGCGCTGCTGGGGGGACCTGCGGACGGGCGGACGGGCGGAGGGTCGGTGGAGCTGTTCGCTCGTACCCTGCTCCGCCGCTACGGCATCGTCTTCAAGCGGCTCCTGGCTCGGGAGACCGGGGCGCCGCCGTGGCGCGAGCTGCTGATGGTCTATCGCCGGCTGGAGGCCAGAGGCGAGATCCGGGGTGGCCGCTTCGTGACCGGAATGTCGGGCGAGCAGTTTGCTTTGCCTGACGCCCTGGGGCAGCTCCGCGCGATCCGCCGGATCGAGGGCGGAGGCGCGCTCCTGGCCGTGGGAGCGGCGGACCCGCTCAATCTCACCGGCATCATCACGCCCGGAGCGCGGGTGACCGGTGTAACCCGAAACCGTGTGCTGTACCGCGACGGCGTGCCGGTTCTGGCGCTCGAGGGCGGAGAGACCAGGCCTATCGGATCGGATGAGCCGCCCACGCCGGAGATGATCCAGGCGCTGGTGCGGAAATCGATCAGCCCCGCGCTCCGCGTCCGGCTGGGCATGTCCGGAGCATCAGCGGTATCGGTATCGATGGAGAGACAGCCAGGACGGCGGCGGAAGCGTGTCAAGGCAGAAGCGAAGCCAGCGTCTCCTTGACCCTGCCCTTTTCCGGGCTTACATCAACAGATGACCATCCACTGGCTCTACGGCTTCAGCGACCTGGCCCTTCTACTGATGCGGCTGGTGGTCGGATTGGTGTTCGTCTCCAGTGGCTGGAACCACGCCAAGGATCCAGTCGAACGGGGCAAGAGCATTGGAATGAGCCCCGCCCTCGCCCGCTTCCTCGGTATCGCCGAGCTGGCGGGCGGACTGGGTGTGGCTCTGGGAGTATTGCCCCAACTGGCCGCCCTCGGGCTGATCCTGATCATGTGTGGCGCCATCTACAAGAAGATCGTCGTTTGGCATACCGGCTTCTGGGGCAAGCACGGTGACGGCTGGCACTACGACCTGCTTTTTGTCGTCATGTGCCTGGTGATCGCAACGACGGGCGGTGGACGGTACGTGTTGTTGGGCTGAAGGCTATTGGCGACTGGATGTTGACTATGCAGAAAGCCCAATCAGCTGGTATCAGTCTGCTGCGACGGCCATAACTGGGAACAGCCAATAGCCTGTAGCCAATAGCCAATAGCCAATAGCCTCTGGAGCTCCAAATGACCCTCATAACCGCACCCTGGGAAACTGCCCAGCAGTTGCTCGCAGAACTGGAACAGGAGGCGCAGTCGACCCGCCGGGTGCTTCAGCGGGTTCCGGAGGACAAGCTCTCCTGGCGGCCGCACCCCAGGTCATCCTCGTTAGGACAGCTCGCGCTTCATATCGCCGTCATACCCAGCCTGGGTATGCACGTCCTTGGCCCCGATGTCTTCGAGGCGCCTGAGGCCATGCAGCCTGAGCCTCGCACAGCGGGCGAGCTGCTGCCCACATTAGAGCAAAGTCTCGCCTTGGCGCGCCAGTTTCTTTCCGAGCTTACACCGGAGCGAGCACAGGGCATGTGGCGGCTGGTGCGGGGGGGACGAGAGCTGATGGCCGCACCCCGCATTGCGATGGTTCGTACGTTGATGTTCAATCACTGGTACCACCACCGCGGGTCGCTGGTGGTGTACCTCAGGCTGTTGGACGTGCCGCTTCCATCGGTGTATGGACCCAGCGCGGACGAGAAGACGTTCGGGTGAGGGCCTCAGGACGGCTCATAGCCCGGTAGCCACGCTCGGTAACCATTTGAGCCAGTCGCCAATAACCTATAGTCAATAGCTTCTTTTCCCCATCTCGGAGGTCTCCAATGCGCCAGCTCGAAATCACCGTTATCGGTGTCATGCTGACAGTCGTGCTCGGCTGCGGCGACAAGAAGAGCAGCGAAACCGGCGGCGTGAGCGACACCTCGATCAGCGTCACCACCCCACCCGCCACTGCGCCGGTTGAAGCCCGTGATTTCTCCTTCGATGAGCGTGAGGGGTTCGCCCAGTCGATTCGGAGCCAGCTCACCGAGCTCGACGCTCAGATCGCCCAACTGGCGTCTGAGGCCAAGTCGAAGGGTGGCGCGGTGAGCGACCGGGCGCTGGAGCGGATCCGGGCGGCACGCAAGACTGCGGATCGCAGCCTGAGCAGGATCGCCAATGCCACCGCCGACAACTGGGAAACGGTCAAGTCCAACACCAACCGGTCGGTCGAGAATCTGGCGGAGACGGTCGAAGGGGCCATGCCCAAATGAGCGCAGTCGCTGTTGGCCTTTCGGCCCTTACCCTGGCGGCGAGCGTAGCTCAGCTCTCCGCCCAGGTCCCCATAAAAGAATGGCCCGTCCCCTACCCCGACTCCCGTCCACGCGACCCGTATGTCGACAGCCAGAACCGGGTCTGGTTCGTGGGACAGGTGGGCAACTACCTCGCGTACCTCGACCCCGCCACCGGCAAGTTTCGCCGTTACGCGATCGAGGACGGCGCGCTGCCCCACAACCTCATCGTCGACCAGAAGGACATGGTCTGGTACGCCGGCAACGGCAACGGCCACATCGGCAAGCTGGATCCAGCGACGGGCAAGGTCACCCGGTATCCCATGCCCAACCCCGGAGTCCGTGATCCGCACACCCTGGTCTTCGACGGCAAGGGCGACATCTGGTTCACAGCCCAGAACTCGAACTTCGTCGGGCGGCTCCGCACCGCAACCGGCAGGATCGACCTGATCGAGGTGGCCTCGCCGAACGCGCGGCCGTACGGAATCAAGGTCGACTCCAAGGGCCGGCCCTGGTTCAACCAGTTCGGCAACGAGAAGATCGCCATGGTCGATCCGGCGACCTTGAAGATCCACGAGCATGCGCTGCCGAGCGACCGGAGCCGCACCCGCCGGCTGGCGATCACGTCCGACGACCGGATCTGGTACGTGGACTACAGCCGCGGGTATCTGGGTTGCTTCGACCCCGCCGCCAATCAATTCAAGGAGTGGGCAATGCCGGGTGGCACCGGCGCCCTGCCCTACGCGATGGAAGTGGACAACCGCGACCGGCTCTGGGTAGTGGAGACCGGCTCGCAACCCAACCGCCTCGTGGGGTTCGACCCGAAGACCGGGCGATTCTTTGGCATCACCCCCATTCCAAGCGGTGGCGGAACCGTACGGCACATGATGTTCGACAAACGCAGCGGACAGATCTGGTTCGGTAGCGACAACAATACGATCGGTCGGGCCCAAATCACGGGAGCGAACGCACCGCCGGCCTCCTGATATGGGTCACCCCGAGCGAAGCAGGAGACCGAAGCACCTCGTGGTTACGGCTCCTTCCGCTTCGCTCAGGATGACAAATTGGTCAACTCTGGTGAATTAAGCCTCCTCGATCCCAGCTGCACCGTCTCCGCTTCCGGTAGCTCCTCGCCCGTTATCCCCAGGTCCCGGAACCGGCGGGCTGACACCAGCACCCGTCCCTCCAGCGAGCCGATCGCATCGTTGTAGCTCTCCACCGCCCGCACCAGCCCCTTACGCATGTTCTCGAAATGCTCTCCCATGTTGCCCAGCCGCTCGTACAGCTCTCGGCCCAGCTTGCTGATCTCCTGCGCGTTCCGCGCGATGCACTCCTGCCGCCATCCATAGGCGATGGCCCGGAGCAGGGCGATCAGGGTGGTCGGACTGGACGGGATCACCTGCTCCCCCACGCCGAACTCGATGAGCGAGGGGTCGTGCTGGCAGGCAGCGCTGAAGAAGGTCTCACCCGGGAGGAACATTACCACGAAGTCGGGCGCCGGCTGGAACTGATTCCAGTACGCCTTCCCGCCCAGCTTTACCATGTGGTCGCGGACCTGACGGGCGTGCTTCTTCAGCAGGAGCTCGCGGGCGCCATCCTCGCACCTGTCGTCCGAGGCATCGAGGTAGGCGGCCAGCGGCGTCTTGGCGTCCACCACGATGGTCTTGTCGCCCGGTAGCCGGATGATCAGGTCGGGCTGCATCCGGCCGTCCTCGCTTTCGACCCTGACTTGCTCCACGAAGTCACAGTAGGCGAGCATGCCGGCCATCTCGACGACCCGGCGGAGCTGGATCTCGCCCCAGCGGCCTCGCACCTGCGGCGCCCGCAGCGCCTTGACCAGGTTCCCGGTCTCGGCCTGAAGAGCCAGCTGGCTCTGCGCCATCGATTTCACCTGCTCCAGCAGACCCGAGTAGCTGGCGACCCGATCCTTCTCCACCTCGAGGAGCTTGCTGTCCACCCGACTCAGCGCCTCATGGATGGGACGAACCAGGTCGTCCACCGCCTTCTGACGCTTCTCCAGGTCCGAGGAGGCAGACTGCTGAAATTCGCCCAGCTTGGTCTGAGCCAGCGCCAGGAAGGACTGGTTGTTCTGCCGCAGCGCCTCGGCCGAGAGCGAGGCAAACGTGTCGCGGGCGGCGCGGGTGAGGGAGACGAGCCAAACGATCAAGCCACCGGTGGCGGCTCCGAGCACAATGCCCAGCAGGAGCATGGAGACGTTCATGAAATTTCCGGGAGGCGAGAGGGGGTGTGTAAGGATAGCTGTCATCCTGCCTATCGCGCACCGGTAGATCCGGAGGTAGCTTAGCGGGCGACGTCCCCCCCATCCAGTCACATGGAGGCACCATGGTCAGCCTCGGTTCGCTCTGGCTCCCCATCCTGGTCTCGGCCGTACTGGTGTTCGCCGTCAGCGCCATCATCCACATGGTCCTCAAGTATCACAGCTCGGACTACAAGCCGCTCCCCAACGAAGACGCGGTGCGGGCTGCCATTCGCGCGGGCAATCCAGCGCCGGCGCAGTACGTGATCCCGTACTGCAGCGATATGAAGGACATGGAAAAGCCGGAGATGAAGCAGAAGTACGCCGAGGGGCCGGTTGCGGTCATGAACCTGATGCGCCCCGGGGCGCCCAACATGGGCAAGTACCTGAGTCAGTGGTTCGTATTCATTCTCTTCGTCTCGTTCTTCATCGCCTACGTGGGGGCCCACTCGATCCCGCCGGGCACGGCGTATCTCGAGGTCTTCCGCGTGGTCGGAGCGGTGGGATTCCTGGCTTACGCAGCGGGTCAGGTCCCGGAATCGATCTGGATGGGAAGGCCATGGAAGGTGACGGTGAAGAACGTGGTGGACGGCCTGGTATACGCGCTGGTGACTGCGGGGACGTTCGGCTGGCTGTGGCCGCGGTAAGCGGGTAAGCCGGTAAGTGGGTAAGACGGCTCTGTCATCCTGAGCGCAGCGAAGGACCAGTTCTCAGGATGACTGACCAGTCTTGCCGCAACATTCCTACCCACTTACTCGCTTACTCGCTCACCCGCCTACCGGCTCCCTCCGCTCCGCCAGCAGCCGCTCGGTGAAGTCAAGCCTCTCCTCCAGCTGACTCACGCGGCTCTCGAGCGACTCGATGTATTGCTGCTGATCGTCCGGGGTGTCTCGCTGCGCCTTCCGAAGCTCGCGGCCTCTCTTATTGTAGAACTGGCCGGAGTCATACCAGCCGGAGTTGGGGGCGTAGCCGTGCGGTCCAGCCATTCTCCTGCCCTCCCGTCGATGCCAGAACCGGATCACCATCCAGATCACTACCATCCAGAACACAAATCCGAAGAAGCCCATCGTCGTGCCTCCGAATTGTACGTGCTAGGCCTGCCCCGCCGCCTCCCCACCCCGCTGCTGCCCTGCCTGCAACGCCTCTTCGATCTCGCCCGCCGCCTTACGCAGGATCTCGGCGACTTGCTTCAGCGCCGGATCGTCCGGGCCTCGCCGCCAGGCCTTCTTGAAGGTGACCGCAGCGAGATGCGCGAAGGAGCTCTGGACCTCGCCGATGCCACCACCGGTGAAGTCCCGCACGGTCTCACGCACCCGGTCGAGAATCTCGTCCAACAGATCCCGGTTCTCCTCCAGGTAGCGCTCTCCCTCCGGCGTCACGTGGTAAACCTTCTTGCCGTCCGTGTCGACCGCTCGCACATACCCCTCGTCTTCCAACAGCTGGAGCGTGGGATAGACGGTGCCGGCCGAGGGGGTGTAGTGGCCCGCCATTTTCTCCTCCAGCGCCTTGATGATCTCGTAGCCGTGGCGGGGTTTCTCCTTGAGCAGTCGGAGAATCACGAACTTGACCTCGCCCGACTCGAACATCTGGGAGCGCCGACGGGACCCCCGGCCGGCGCTGTTAAAGACCCCTGCCCACATTTTGCCCCCGAACGGGAATCCGGGCCCGAAACCCCAGTCGTCGCGTGGGTTACACATTCATTGCCTCCGATACTTCGTGAGAGCTTACGTACGATATATCGTACGTAATAGTGGACCTTGTGTCAATAGGGCTCGGGAGCAAACCTGAAGTCATCCTCAGGAAGAAAGCGACGAAGGGTCTAGGCGAGGTCTTCGCGCTGCCGGCGGTACCGTCTCCGAGACTTCTCTCTCGTCCCACAGGTTTCCATCTGGCACCAGCGTCGCAGCCCGTTGCGGCTGCGGTCGACGTACATCCAGCCACAGTCCGGCCCGCCGCAGATCCGGATTCGGAACGCCTCCTTGGAGACGACGAGCGACGCAGCCGACCAGATCACCCGCCAGACGACGGAATCCAAGTTCTCTCCCCCTTCTTCCCAGCCGAGCCGTAGACCCAGGCCGACCGCAGGCTCTACCCGCATGCGTTCGAGGGCGCGGGCGAGCTCCCGATTGAAATCCGCCAGCGCATCGCCGGCCGGCTCGCCGTCGGCCATCGCATGGAAGAGCCGTTCCAGCGCCTCTCGCACCCGCAGCGCACTCCGATACGCTGCCTCGGCCTCTCGGGGCTTGGCGCGAGCCCGGACCCGCAGGCTGCCTGCCGCCTTGCCTGAGATGACTCCCGCGCCCTCTGCCCAGCGGATCACACCATCGAAGTCCGTCAGCCGCTCCTGCTCCGGCCCGCGACTGGTCCAGTCCACCGTATTCACGAAGTCGATGGCCGGGTCGCCCCCGATATACTCGAAGGAGACGCCGGGTGAGACCGAGTCTTGAGAGGATGCCGCCATGGTAGTCTCCCTTCGCCTGTCCGCCTGCCGCCCTAGTCTGCACCAGTATAACGCCCTTGACAGGTGAGAATCTAGCAGGTATCGTAGCACCAGTAAAGGTGATCATACTGGTGCAAGGAGCCTATCATGATTGCTCGGAGCTGGCGGGGCGCCACCAAGGCCGAGGACGCGGAGCCGTATCTGGAGTACCTGCGCCAGACCGGCCTGGCCGAGTATCGGAAGACGCCGGGAAACCGGGGCGTGCTGGGTCTGCGCCGGGTGGTGAAAGACCGCGCTGAGTTTCTGCTGATCTCGCTCTGGGATTCCGCCGAGGCAATCCGACGGTTCGCGGGCGACGACCTCGAGAAGGCCGTCTTCTATCCGGAAGACGAGCGCTTCCTGGTCGAGCGCGACGATCACGTATCGCACTACGAGGTGGTCTTTGACGCCGCACGCACCCACCAGGACTGACCCGCCAGGGCCCCCGCTGGCCGTCGCCGCGGCGTTCGCGGCGATCTACCTGTTCTGGGGCGGGACCTTCCTGGCCATCAGGTATTCGGTGGCGGAAGTGCCGCCGCTGCTGACCATAGCGATTCGCTGCGGAGGCGGAGCGGCTCTGCTCTACCTCTGGTTGTGCTGGCGCGGTGAGCCCGAGCGGCCCACTCGGGCCCAGTGGCTGACCTCGGCTGGCGCGGGCGCATTCCTGTTCGTCGGATGCCACGGCGTGCTGGCCTGGGCCGAGCAGCGGGTCTCGTCCGGGCAGGCCGCGCTCTTCATGACCTCGATTCCGCTCTGGCTGGTGCTGCTGACGTCGGCGCGGGAGCGTCGAGCACCTTCACAAATGGTGGTTGCCGGGCTGCTTCTCGGAATGGCGGGGGTGGCACTGCTGGCCTCGGGCGACGGGATCTGGTCCGGAACCGTCACCGACCGGCTGGCGATGATCGGCAGCGGGCTGGCCTGGGCGATCGGCTCCGTGATCGCGCGGGATGGCGCCCGACCTGCCTCGGCCATCCAATCCACCGCTATGCAGCTGGCAGCCGGTGGCGCGGCCGTGCTCGCCCTGAGCCTGGCCAGCGGCGAGGCTCAAGGCTGGAGTGTGCAGCAGGTGACTGAGCGCGGAGTTCTGTCTCTGGCGTTTCTGATCGTATGCGGCACCGTACTCGGTTTCGGCGCTTACACCTGGCTACTCCGGGTCTCCACACCGGCCGCGGTCGGGACCTACGGGTTCGTGAATCCCGTCGTTGCTCTGGCCCTGGCGTGGGCGGTGGGAGACGAGCCATTCGCCTGGCGCACCGTTGCCGCCGGGCTCACCGTCCTCGGGGCGGTTGCCCTGATCTGGTGCAGCTCAACGAGGGGACGGCCGGCACCTCGTTCGAGAGAGAAAGCCTCCCCTTCCCCGTTGAGAGAGCTGGCTCGATTCCGGGCTCTCGTCTGATCCACGCTGTCGCCCTGACCCCCTGCCCGCCCGTCCATCCGTCCGACCCCTGTGAGCGCAGCCACCGAGTCCCCTAGTCCAACTGCCTAAACTTGCTGCATCTTGTCTCAGACAGTCGAACCGCCAAGGCTGCAAGCTTAGCAGGGACCTCATGGCAAAGTCGGTCAAAGAACTCGTTGCCAGGACAATGGGTGCGACGGACGGCGTCCCGCCCAGCAGCCAAACCTTTCCCCCACTGAATGTCGAACAGGTGGCGCGGATGCTCCGACTCGACGAACGGGCCGAGAAAGCGGGCCGAGCTCGGCAGCCGGCCGCCGATGCCACTGGTCCGGACGTTGCTGAGCTCGACGTACTGGGTATCGTCGAAGAAGCCGCCCGGAAAGCCAACGAGGACTACCTCTCCCAGCGGGACTTCTACGAGGGACGCATCCGGAAGGCGGCCATCACACCGGACCTGCGGGTTCAGCTGGAGGCCGCCGGCGCAAATGCGCTGGCCGACTTCAAGGCCGAGATCATTCACGACCAGAACACGCTGCACACCCTGCTCCAGGCGGCTGGAAACCGGGAGCAGGAGTTCCAGGAATTCAGGGATCGGCACGGGCTCAACCGTCTCCCCAGAAACATCTCGCGGGGGCAGCGGACCTTTGCCGCCATGGTCCTTGCCGTGTTCGTCATACTCGAATCGATCCTGAATGGAATGTTCTTCGCCGAGGGGAGCGAGGCGGGGATCATCGGCGGCGTCACCCAGGCCCTGGTCCTCTCGATGCTGAATGTTGGCGTCGCCGCGCTCTATGCCGTGTACGGCCTGCCGTTCCTGTTTCACCGCCAGACCTGGGGCAAGGTTCTGGGCGGGTTGGCGACGATCGCCTTCGCCGTCTGGCTGGCGGGGCTGAACCTCGCCATCGGCCATTTTCGTGACCTTTTCGTGGAGGGCGCCGGGGTCGTTCAGATGGCCGAGCTGCTGAATCGGCTGACCAATGCGCCCCTGCTGCTGGGCGATGCGAAGTCGGGTCTCCTGGTTCTCCTCGGGATGGCCCTGGGGCTCCTATCGGTTATCGACGCCGCCGCTTCGCGTGACCCGTATCCCGGGTACGGCGCCATCGGGCGCGAGCGGCAGAGAGCGGTCGAGCGCTACGCCCATGAGAATGCCAAATCGCTCGCGGCGATCATGCAGCTCAGAGACAAGACGGTGGACGACATGACCGCCGCCATCGAGTTGATGCGCGAGACCCAGTACGACATGCAGGTGGCAATCGAGGGCCGATCCCGGTTGCACCACAACTACCGGGCCTATCTGGAGCACCTGGCCGT
The DNA here is from genome assembly GCA_963742755.1 of uncultured Gemmatimonadales bacterium. GTDB lineage: Bacteria > Gemmatimonadota > Gemmatimonadetes > Gemmatimonadales > GWC2-71-9 > CAVVWJ01. The sequence continues at coordinate 32,335 of CAVUMU010000002.1, read as the reverse complement.
GGTGCATGAACGGCTGATTCAGCGCTATCGCGAGGGCAATCGCAGGGTCCGGCGGGGGGATGTACCGGAGTATTTTCGGCAGCCACCGACCAGGCCCGCGTTCGTCGACCCTCCGGTGATGTCGTCGATGCCTGGACTCGAGCCGGACGTGCGACCGGAGGTGATCACCCGGATCGATGAGGATATCAAGGCGGTCAACGAAAAGTTTTCCCAGACTGTGCCTGAGTACCAGACCGTGGGTCATCTCGCCAACTTAGGGGGCCCCGAACGTGCGGCTTCGTGATTACGCAGGTAGCTCGCAGCCCCCGGAGGAGTCCACTCGATTCGGCGTCAAAGCCCAGATAGCCGCGCTGGCGGTTTTCCTGGTGGCCCTGCTCGGCGCCGGCGTTACGCTTTTCGTCAAGGGCGAGTCGGGTGCGGTACCCACCGACAAGGTCACCCTCTGCCCGACGAAGCGTCCGCCCTCCGAGATTGTGGTCATTCTGCTGGACGTGTCCGACCAGTTTTCCGAGCCTCAACGGCTTCAGATTCAGAACCATCTGGCGCGCATCCGCGACAGCATCCCCCGCTTCGGACTGGTGGAGGTGTACACGGTGGACCGGCTCGGCCGGCGCGTCACTGAACACGTGACTCACATGTGCAATCCCGGCGCCGGGGACGACCTGAGCCAGATCTATCAGAACCCGGCCTTGGCGAGGAAGAAGTGGCAAGCGTTCGCCAAAAAGCTCACGTCCGACATCGACCGTCAGATCACCGCGCCCAGGCTCCCGACATCGCCGATCTTCGAGGCTATCCAGGCCACCGCGCTGAGGACGTTCGGAAAGGCGGAGTACGACGGCCTGCCGAAGCACCTGGTGGTCGTCTCGGACCTCATGCAAAACGTTCCCGATGGGCTCAGCATGTATCAGGACGTCCCGTCGTTCGAAAGGTTCAAGAACACGCCCTATTTCTCCCGGGTCCGTGGCGACCTGCAGGGAGTCTCGGTCCTCATCTACTACCTGATTCGTTCCAACGCGCCGAAGCAGAGTCCCGAGCATCTCGGGTTCTGGCGGGACTACTTCCGGTTTCAGGGCGCCGAGATCGAGTCGGTGGACCGGGTTTTTGGCGACAAGTGATGCCAGAAGTAAGAAACTGCAACCCGGATCGTCCGTAGAATAGGAGGCCTTACTAACTACGTTGCCATTGCCCTAGATTAGGTTCTTCGATGACCTCCCCACCCGTTCCTCCCGATCTCTCCAAGCTCAGGATCAATCGCGACTTAGACTCAGCGCCAGTGCGCCGTGCCCTGGGCCGGAATGTCGCCCTCGGCCTGTTGGCACTCGCCATCGTCGCGGCGGTCCTCCTGCTGGGTCGCGGAGGCGCTGTCTCAGTTCAGACCGCGGTGGCCACCCCGATCGCGAGCGGAGGGGAACCGGGCTCGGCGGGAGCCAGCGTGACGGCCAACGGCTATGTGGTCGCGCGCACCAGGGCATCGGTCGCCGCCAAGCTCGCCGGCCGCATCGCCGAGCTCCGGGTGAGCGAAGGATCCAACCTCAAGAAGGGGGAGATCATCGCCATACTGGATAACGACGACTACCGGGCCCAGGCCGCCCAGGCGGAGGCGGCACTGCTCACCAGCCGCGCCGATCTCACCGAGGCCCGAGCGGCGCGCGACGTGGCGGCCAGCGAGGCGGAGCGGTTGCGATCCATGCGGGCCCAGAGCCCGGGGATCGTCGCCGAGCAGGATTACGATGCAGCGGCAAGCCGCGAGACCCAGGCAGCGGCGCGGGCTCAGGCGGCGGCGGCCCGGATCCAGTCGGCGGTGGCGAACCGGAGCTTTGCCCGAGCCAACCTGGAGAACACCATCATCCGCGCGCCGTTCACTGGGACCGTGCTGCGGAAGGACGCGGAGGTCGGCGAGGTGGTGGCGCCGTCGGTAGGAGGCGGATTGACTCGCGGCGCCGTGGTCACCATGGCCGACCTGACCACGCTCGAGGTGGAGGTCGACGTCAACGAGGCCTATATCGCCCGAGTTACCAACGGCCAGCCGGCGAAGATCATGCTCGATGCCTATCCCGACACCTCGTTCCGGGGTGAGGTACGGCAGGTGGTGCCCACCGCCGACCGGCAGCGCGCCACGGTGCAGGTGAAGGTGAGCATCGTGGATCGCGATCCCCGGATCCTGCCGGAGATGGGCGCCCGGGTGGACTTTCTGGCCGACACCGCGCGAGGGGCCCGCCCGGCGACGGCGGGGCCGCTTCGGTTCCGGATCCCGGCCGCCGCTGTGCGCGAAGCGGGTGGGGAAGCCGTCGTATGGCTGGTCCGGAACGGGAAGCTTGAGCCGCGCGTGGTTCAGGGCGGGCCGGTGAGCGGCGGATTTCGCGAGATTCGGGCCGGCCTGGCCGGCGGCGAGCTGCTGCTGGTTGGTGGGGTGGATAATCCGAAGGCGGGGATGCGGGTAAAGGTGGAATAGGCTATGGGCTAGGGGCTAGAGCTTTGCCCCTACCCCATAGCTCATAGATCCCAGCCCACAGCATTCATCTCTAACATCGAGAACTCTACATGGGACTGGTAGAAATCCGTAACGTCCACAAAGCCTTCCAGCGCGACACTGAGCGCATCGAGATCTTCACCGGCCTCACGCTGGACATCGCCGAGGGCTCGTTCACCGCACTGATGGGGCCATCGGGATCCGGAAAATCCACCCTGCTCAATCTCCTGGCCGGACTGGACAAGCCGACCAGCGGGACGATCCGGGTCGCGGGGTCGGAGGTGAGCGCGATGACACCGAGCCAACTCGCGCCCTGGCGGGCGCAGCATATCGGCTTCGTCTTTCAGACCTTGAACCTCCTGCCGGTGCTCACCGCCTATCAGAACGTGGAGCTGCCGTTGCTGCTCACCCGGCTCTCCAAGAAGGAGCGGGATGAGCGGGTTCAGCTCGCCCTCGCCGTCGTGAACCTGGGCGACCGGATGAAACACTATCCTCGCCAGCTCTCCGGTGGCCAGGAGCAGCGAGTAGCCATCGCGCGGGCGATCGTGGCCGATCCGACGCTGGTCCTGCTCGACGAGCCCACCGGGCAGCTCGACGCCAAGAGCTCGCGGGACGTGCTGGATCTGCTCGAGCGCCTGAACGACGAGTTCAAGAAGACCATCGTGATTGTTACCCACGACGCTCACGCGGCGGAACGAGCCAGGACGGTGTTCCACCTGGAGAAGGGGAACCTGATCGAGCGGCACGCGGTGGCGCTATGAGGTTCTTTCCCCTGGTGCTGGCCAACCTGGGCCGGCACAAGCGCAGAGTGTTTTTCACGGTCGCGAGTGTGGCGCTGGCGCTGTTCCTGTTCGCCTCGCTCCGGACCGTCGTCACCACGCTTGCTCGAGCCGCCCAGTTTGGCAGCGCCCGGCGGATGGTGGTGACCAACGCCACCGGCCTCGTGTTCCCACTTCCCCTGAGCTACGCCAACCGGCTCAAGGCCGGCCAGGGGATCGAGGCGGTGACCTGGGCCAACTGGTTCGGCGGCCGCTACGGCGACGGCAAGCGGTTCTTCGCCCAGTTTGCGGTAGACCCGACCTCGTATCTCGCGATGTATCCCGAGATCAGCCTGCCGGAAGATCAGAAACAAGCCTTCCTCAGGGAGCGCACCTCGGCCATCATCGGCCGCCGGCTGCTCGATGTGTTCGGCTGGAAGCTGGGCCAGAACATCACCATTCAGGGCACCATCTTCCCGGGCGACTGGACCTTCACCATCCGCGGGGTGTACACGCCAACTGACGCGGTGATCAACGACGACATGCTGATCTTCCATCATGAGTATCTGGAGGAGAAGACCGGCCGTCCGGGTCTCGCCGGCTGGTACGTCCTGGCGATCACTGATCCCAACAACACCGCCGGCGTGGGCAAGATGGTCGACGACCAGTTCCGCAACTCGAGCGCCCCGACCAAGACCGGCACCGAGCAGGCCTTCAACGCCAGCTTTGCCACCATGTGGGGGAACGTCAGCCTGTTGATGGGGACGATCGGAATGGCGGTGGTGTTTGCCATCCTGCTGGTGACCGCCAACGCCATGATGATGAGCGCCCGGGAGCGCACCAAGGAAGTGGCCGTGCTGAAGACCATCGGCTTCACCGATCTCCGGCTGTTCGGTCTGGTGATGCTGGAGACGGCGATCATCACCCTGACCGGTGCGGTGATCGGACTGGGCGGCGCCAAGCTGCTCTACCAGGCCAGCAACTTCAACGCGGCGGGCTTCCTGCCCGGCTTCGACGTGACGACGAAGACGCTACTCCTGGGAGCGGGCGTCGCCCTGCTGTTGATGCTGGCCAGCGGATTGGTCCCGGCGATACGGGCCGCGCGGCTCCCGATAGTCCAGGCGCTGAGGACGGTCGAATGAAGATCCCTCTCACCTACAACGCGCGGAGTCTGCTGCAGCGGCCGGTCTCCACCGCGCTCACCGCCCTGGGGATCGGGCTGGTCGTGGCCGTCTTTATCGGTATGCTGGCACTGGCCAACGGCTTCCGCGCGGCGCTCACCCGGACGGGATCGAGCCAGAACGTGCTGGTGCTGCGCCGGGGCGCGGATTCCGAGCTGTCCAGCGGCCTGGACCGCCAGGCGACCAGCATCCTCGCGTCATCGCCGCACGTGGCGAGCGGGGCGGACGGCCGCCCGCTGGTAAGTCCTGAGGTGTATGTCATCATACCGCTGCCGCGGGCGGGTGCAGCGGACACCAATAGCCTGGCCAACGTGGTAGTGCGCGGGATCAGCCCAGCCGCCTGGACGGTGCGGAGCAACGTGGTGGTCGACGCCGGCCGGAAACCGGAATCGGGCAAGGCGGAGATCTGCGTGGGCAAGAAGACCGCGGGGCGATTCAACAATACCGGCGTCGGCGAGACCATGCGGTTCGCCGGGCGCAACTGGAACGTGGTGTGCCACTTCAGCGCCAATGGATCCGCGTTCGAGTCCGAGATCTGGGGCGAGAACGAGCAGTTCATGCCGGTGTTCCGGGGTGAGGCGTTCCAGTCGGTTAGCTTCCGCCTCAAGGATCCGGCGGCGTTCGAGGAGGCCAAGCGCACGCTGGAGGCCGACCGGCGGCTCACGGTGGATGTCCACCGTGAATCGGAGTTTTACGCCGAGCAGTCGCAGCTGCTGGGTCGGATCCTCACGATCCTCGCACTGCTGATCACCAGCATCATGGCGATCGGCGCCATCTTCGGCGCGATCAACACGATGTACGCCGCGGTGGCGTCGCGTAGCTCGGAGATCGCGGTGCTGCTGACGCTCGGCTTCCACCCGAGGAGTGTGCTGGCCAGCTTTCTGGCCGAATCGGCGCTGATTGCGCTGGTAGGAGGCGTGATTGGCGCACTGCTGGCGCTGCCGATCAACGGCATCGTCACCAGTACCACCAACTGGGCCAGCTTCAGCGAGATCGCATTCAGCTTCCGGGTGACGCCGGGACTGTTGCTGGCGGGAATGTGCTTCGCCGTCGTGATGGGACTGGTGGGCGGGTTCTTCCCCGCCTGGCGGGCGGCGAGGATGCCGGTGGTTCAAGCGTTGAGATAGAATGAAGCTGGCTGACCTCGTAGATACCTCCCGTAGCGTAAGCGAAGTAAGCGGCCGACTCGAGAAGGTGCGCTTCCTAGCTTCGCTGCTGACGCAGTCATCCCCCGAAGAGATCGAGATCGCGGTGGCCTTTCTTTCCGGATCGATTCGGCAATCGAGAATCGGGGTCGGCTATGCCGCGCTCCAGGCCGCGATGCCGGAGACCGCGCCGGAGTCGCCCTCGCTGGAGCTGGTCGAGGTGGACGCGACTCTCACCCGGATCGCGAGCGTGGGCGCCGGCAAGGGGTCGACCGGCGAGCGGCAGCGGCTGCTGCGCGAGCTGCTCGCCCGCGCCACCCACGAGGAGCAGAGCTTCCTCTTCCGGCTAGTCACCGGCGAGCTCCGCCAGGGTGCGGTCGAAGGGCTGATGTTGGAGGCGGTAGCGAAGGCGGCGGGAGTCCCGGCCGAGAGTGTGCGGCGGGCCCGGATGATGGCGGGCGACGTGTCCGTCGTGGCGAAGGCCGCGCTGAGCGGCGATGCGGTCCAGCTGTCTGGGTTCACGACCCAGCTCTTCCGGCCGGTGCATCCCATGCTCGCCGGCTCGGCGGAAGACCCGGCCGTGGCAATCAAGGAGCTGGGCGAGGCGGCGCTGGAGTACAAGCTGGACGGCGCCCGGATCCAGATCCACAAGAGCGGCGACCAGGTGGCGGTCTACTCCCGCCGGCTCAACGAGGTCACCGCCGCGGTGCCCGAAGTGGTGGAGCTGGTCCGTTCCCTGCCCGCCCGCGAGCTCATCCTCGACGGTGAGGTGATCGCACTCCGGGGGAACGGAACTCCTCATCCCTTTCAGACGACGATGAGCCGCTTCGGCAAGCGGCTCGACGTCGACCGGGCGCGGGGGGAGGTTCCTCTCACCCCGTTTTTCTTTGATCTGCTCTACCTCGATGGCGGCTCGCTGATGGACGCACCCGCTCGAGAGCGTCTCGCGGCACTACACCGGTTGGCACCCGCCCCGACAGTGGTTCCCCGGCTAGTGACGGCATCGAGCGTCGAGGCCGACCGGTTTCTCCGCACGGCGATCGAGCAGGGCCACGAGGGGATCATGGCCAAGGCATTGGATGCAACGTATCAAGCTGGCCACCGCGGCCGCCGCTGGCTCAAGATCAAACCCGCCAACACGCTCGACCTCGTGGTGCTGGCCGCCGAGTGGGGCCACGGGCGGCGGCACGGCTGGCTCAGCAACCTCCACCTCGGCGCCCGGAATCCGGCCGGCGGGTTCGTGATGCTGGGGAAGACGTTCAAGGGAATGACCGACGAGGTGCTCGAGTGGCAGACGAAGAAGCTGCTGGAGCTGGAGATCGCCCGCGACGGGATCATCGTCTACGTGCGGCCGGAGCTGGTGGTGGAGGTGGCGTTCAACGAGGTGCAGGCGAGCACGCAATATCCCGGTGGGGTGGCGCTCCGGTTCGCCCGGATCAAGCGGTATCGGGCCGACAAGACGGCGGGGGAGGCAGACACGATTGAATCGGTGCAGGAGATCTACCGCAGGCTAACAGGGGAACCCTCGTCCTGATCGGCGTACGCTCTAGAATTGAAATGCCCGCCCTTTACCGACTCCGCCGCCGCGCCGCCGCGGTCCGCATTCGCTGCATGGCATCGGTCTCCTGGGCCGAATAGCGCTCTTCCTTCCAGGGATCGGCCCGGAGATGATAGCCGTTCACCTCCCAGAAGCCGGGCGCGTTCACGTCGATGAACTCGAAACCAGTCACCCACTTGGCGCTCTTCCAGAGATACAGCTTCGGCACTACCAGCCGGCACGGGCCGCCATGCTCGGCCGGCAGGTCCTCACCGTCGTGCTTGATGGCGAGCAGCGCGTCTTCGCTGGCGAGGTCGCTCAGGAGCAGGTTGGTGGTGTAGTCCTCCTCCGCGTGCACCATCACCGCCACCGCCTCGGGCCGCACCCCCACTCGGCGGAGGATCTCCGAGACCGCCACCCCCTCCCATCGGTTGTCGAACCTGCTCCAGCGCGTGACGCAGTGGATGTCCGAGGTGACCTCGACCCGCGGCAGCTTGAGGAACTCCTGCCAGGTCCAGGAGATCGGCGAATCCACCAGGCCGAAGCAGCGGAAGGTCCAGGTCTCGAGGTCGACGCTGGGCGTGTCGCCGTAGGTGAGGACCGGCCATTTCCTGGTGAGGGCCTGGCCGTGGGGGAGACGATCGCTGGGCGTCATGGCCTGGAATATGTCACCCTTACCGCCGTACCGCCGTACCGCCTATCCTTGACCCATGAGCTTCGCCGGGCTGGCCGCCCAACTGGCCGAGATCGGGCGCCAGTGTCATGCCCGCGGCTGGGTGCTGGGCACGAGTGGTAACTTCAGCGCCGTTCTGGATCGTGACCCCCTCCGCCTCGCGATCACAACCAGCGGCGTGGACAAGGGTATTCTCTCGGCTGCCGAGATCGTCGAGATCGACGAACACGGCACGGTCGTGGGGGGCTCGGGCCGCCCATCGGCCGAGGCGAGTCTCCACCTGGCCATCGCGCGGGTGCGCGGGGCCGGGGCGGTGTTGCATACCCATTCGATTTGGAGCACAATTCTTTCGGATGGGGCCAAGGCGGACGGCCTGGCCATTGAAGGGTACGAAATGCTGAAGGGGCTGGACGGCGTGGCCACCCACGAGCACCGGGAATGGCTGCCCATCCTCGACAACACCCAGGATTGGCCGGCCGCCGTGCCCCAGGTAGAGGCAATGCTCGCTGAGCACCCGAACTCGCACGGTTTCCTGATCCGCAGGCATGGGCTCTACACCTGGGGAAAGGATGTTGCGGGGGCAAAGCGCCAACTGGAGATACTGGAGTTTCTGTTCGAAATGATAGGGCGAAAGCGAGGCACGACATGGCAACCGTGAGAATCCCCGACGAGAATCGCACCCTGACCGACCAGGACGAGGTGACCCGCTTCCTGGCTCAGATAGGGATCGACTACGAGCGCTGGCCCGGGCAAGAGCGGGTGCCGCCGCAAGCTTCGGCCGACGAGGTGCTCACGGCCTACGCGCCGGAGATCGAGGGACTCAAGGCGCGGGGCGGCTACGTCACGGCCGACGTCATCGACGTTACGGCCGAGACGCCCGGTCTCGATGCCATGCTGGCCAAGTTCAATACCGAGCACTGGCACGACGAGGACGAGGTGCGCTTCATCGTCCGCGGCCGGGGCCTGTTTCACGTCCACCCCAAGGAAGCCGGCGTTCCCGTCTTTGCCATCGAGGTTGTAGCCGGTGACCTGATCCGGGTGCCGCGCGGCACCTGGCACTGGTTCGACCTCTGCGGCGACCGCGACATCAGGGCCATCCGGCTCTTCCAGGACAAATCGGGCTGGACGCCCCACTATACCCAGAGCGGCGCCGACCAGGGCTATCAGCCGCTCTGCCTGGGCCCCACGTACATCCCGCTCCGGGCTCGGTCGCGCTGAAGAACGTAGTCGCCGTCCTGCTGGACATCGAAGGCACGACGACGCCCATCGATTTCGTCCACCAGACCCTGTTCGGCCAGGCCCGGGCCCGGGTGAGTGGATTTCTCGAGCGGCACTGGACCGATCCTCAGGTCCGGGCCGATGTCGCCCAGCTCAAGACCGAGCACAAAGCCGAATCTTCTCAGGCTGGCCCACCCCCGTGGCGCGATGACACCGCGGCGGTCGTGGCCTATGTGCAGTGGTTGATGGACCGGGACCGGAAGTCCACCGGACTCAAGTCGCTTCAAGGGAAGCTCTGGGAGGAGGCATACCGGGCGGGGGATCTGAAGGGCGAGGTCTATCCCGACGTCCCCCCTGCCCTGGAGCGGTGGCGTGGTCAGGGAATCGACATCGCCATCTTTTCCTCCGGCAGTGTGCAGGCGCAACGATCCCTGTTCTCGAGCACGAACACCGGCGACCTGACGCGCTTCATCCGCGCCTATTTCGACACCACGACCGGACCAAAAACAGCGCCCGAGAGCTACGCGCGCATCGCGGCTGCCCTCGGGCGCTTGCCCTCCGAAGTGCTCTTTCTCTCCGACATCGGCGCGGAGCTCGATGCGGCACTGGCGGCAGGCATGCAAACGGCGCTGTGCGTGCGGAAACCGGGGACAGCGCCGACAGCTGGTAAGCACCCGGTTATTCGTACGTTCGATCGGTTGCTCTGATTGTCATCCTGAGCGCAGCGAAGGAGCCGAAGATTCGCTTCGCTCAGGGTGACAGACTTCTCCTACCGCCTTACAGCACCAGTAGTATCCCTCGCCGGCGCCGGCGCCGGCCGCAAACTGTCGGGCCGGTACGGCACCCGCTTCACCCCTGTCATGCCACCCTCCAGCTCGTTTGCGATCCGGTCCGCCTCATAGACCTTCCGGAGCGACTCGATGATTCCCTCGGAGTGCACCGCCACCGCCCGCGCCACTTCGTCGGTGAAGAGGAAGCGGTTGGGCAGCTGCTGGATGTTGCCGTCGAAGACCAGGCCCACCACTTCGGCGTTCTGGTTGATCACCGGGCTTCCCGAGTTGCCGCCGATGATGTCGCCGGTGAAGGCGAAATCGAGCGGCTGGGCCAGGTCGAGCCGGTCCCGGTGGGTCTTCCAGCGCTCCGGCAGCCGGAACGGCGGTTTGTCGTCGAACTCCGCCGAGCGGCCGTAGAGGCCGTAGAAGCTGGTCTTGTAGGGCGCGATGGTGCCGTTCATGGGGAAGCTCTTCACCACCCCGTCGCTGATCCGGAGACTGAAGGTCGCATCGGGCGGGAGCGAGCGGCCGTAGGCGGCGAAGATCGCCTGGCCTACTTTCTCCGCGTTGGCGGAGGCCACGTCGCCCAGGCGCGCCGCGCGCTGCTGCACCCGCATGGCGATGGGATTGAGCTTCCGGGCCAGGACCACGAGCGGATCCTTCGATGCGGCAACCGCCGCGGGCCCGCCCTCGATCAGGGCCGCGCGTGCGGCAGAGTCGCCCAGGGTAGTGCCGTTGACCGCGGCCTCGGCCGCGACCTCGGGGCTGCGTCCGCCGAGGAAGGCCTTGAGGAAGGGATCGTTTCGGGGCAGATCCTTGCCGGCCTCGGTGAGCCAGGCCTGGAGCATCTGCTTGTCCTGCTCCGGATCGCTCGGCGCCTGTCCCAGCAGAGCGGAACGAATGAGCTCGAGTCCCCCACCGCGATACTGCGGCAGGCGGAGCGAGTCGGGTAGCTTGGCCTGCTCCGGGACCCGGACGATGCCGCCGGCCACATTCAGCAGGGGCGACCCGCTGAAGCTGTACCAGCGCTGCTGCTTGGCGATGGCGGCCTGTTCCTTCTGCGCGCTGGCGATCGCGTCCCACGAAGTGCCGTAACGAGCCTTGAGCTTGGGGTCGGCGGCGACGCGGCGGCGGAAGTCCCGCTCGAAGGCGCGCTTCTTGGCCATGAGCGACGAGTCTTGCAGGCCCGAGAGATACCCGGTCACCGCCTTCTTCGAGTTCTGCAGGCTGAAGATCTGATTCTCCAGCGCACGCCGGGTCTGGTCGTCTTTCTGGGAGACCTCCCGCAGGACGGCCAGGTTCCGGTCGTAGGAGGCGAGCTGGGCCGGATACTGTACGTCGCGGAGAAACTCCATCTGGGCGACGGTCAGCAGGCGGCCGGTGGAGCCGGGATTGCCCGTGACGAAGACCACCTCGCCCTCCTTGGCTCCGGCCTCGCTCCACTTGAGATAGTCCTTGGGCCGGAACGGCGCGCCGTTCACGTAGACCCGGAGCAGGGTCAGGTCGAGGTCGTAGCGGGGAAACGTGAAGTTGTCGGGGTCGCCGCCGAAGAAGCTGATCGCCTCCTCGGGCGCCATGACCAGCCGGAGATCATCGAAGCGCTTGAAGCGGTAGAGCGAGTAGATGCCGCCCTGATAGTACGAGACCACCTGGCAGGTGAGCTTGGTCTCCGCGGCGCACGCGTCCTGAATCTGAGTGATGGCGGCGTTCCGCTCGGCCACCTGTTGGGCTGCAGCCCGGGCCTTGATGGCACCCTGGATCTTGTCGGTCACATCCTCGATCGACTGGAGCTGGTCCACGTAGAGCCCCTTACACTTTCGCTCATCGGCCTGGCTCCGGGCGACGAAGCCGAGCTCCTGGAAGTTCGAGTCGGGGGTGGAAACCGCGGTGATGCACTCGCGGGCGCAGTGGTGATTGGTCATCACCAGCCCGTTGGAGGACACGAACGAGGCCGAGCAGTTGGGGAGCCGCACCGAGGCGAGGCGGACGTGGTCGAGCCAGGCCGCCGGCGGCGTGAACCCGTAGCGCGCCTTCCAGTAGTCGAAGGGCGGCGCCTCGAAGGTCCACATGGTGCCGAACTCCTTGACATAGCCGGCGGGGAGCTTCGTGGTGGTGTCGGGTGCGGCCGGGGCGGCAACCTGAGCCTGAGACAGCTGAGCGGCACCGAGGGTGAGAACCAGTGCCGCGAGGGTGCCGAGTCGTATCCGATGCATGGTAAACCTTTGCCTTGGAGCCGGGGACTGGGAGCTCGAGCCGGGCGGAATGTAGCGCTGGGGGCGGCCCGGGCGAAGGACATCGAAGTCATCCCGAGCGTAGTGAGGGATCGCCCATCGCGCCGTTTGGGGTTTCGCATCCGACGTAAGGCCGCCCGATTTCTCGCTACGCGCGCGAAATGACTCGCATGATCGTGCGTCTGAGTCCGGACGGCCGGCAACTCTTCGTCACCGCCATGGTGGACCGGAAGGAAGAGGTCCTGCGCCGCCCGTTCGACCGGCAGAAGATGGAGGTGATTCCCGGCGCCGGTCAGGGCGACCAGGGGACCGGGAACAGTCGGCCGTTTGTGTCGCCGGACGGTCGCTGGATCGCCTACTTCAAGCAGGGGAAGCTGCGCAAGGTCCCGGTCGAGGGCGGGCCCGCGATTCGTGGACCTATTCAGCTCCCCTCGCCACCCTGGTGCACGCAGGTATACTGGGAACTTCCTCACCATCACAGAAACCACCCACGCTACTTCGCCGGCTGCATCCGGGCCCAGGAGGGCGGGCTCTCTCTCAGCGGCTTACCTGCGGCTCTGGTGATCGGGGCCCGGCTCGTTCTCCAATCCTCCGCTTCCGGCGGAACCAAACTTGGGAGCGACGATCCCTTTGGTCACGGTGTAAGGTGGCTCCTGTTCCACCTTGGACGCGTAGGCCTCGGGATCGGCCTCGAAAGCGCGGTGGCAGTCCTTGGAGCAGAAATGAAACTCGCGTGATTCGTAGGTGGTGGTGGCCGCGGCGGTGTCGGGGTCGATCATCATGCCACAGACCACGTCCAGAACTCGAGACATATCGTCCTCCTGTTAGCCTGTTGATTGCCCACACAACATCGGCCTGGCTCGGAAACCGCTCGGTGATTTGGCTCACGGCCGAGACCATGGCCATCATCGGCATGCTGCCGCCCTTTCCAGGTTGAGACACCGGGAGGGGTCCGATCCTTCGCTTCGACAGATTCGGCCGGCGCGGAGACCGAACCGCTAGATTGCATCAGACGCCGGCGCGTGGCGTGACGCGACCCGGGAAGGTGCTCGACCCGCTGGCTCCCCCTCCCACGCTCGTGGTGGAGGACCTGGGCGGGCTGCCACCTTCCCGAAACCACTGCCGTGCGCCAGTACAGTCGGTGAAGCGGAGATCGTCGTTGAAGGCTGTGTCGGGACGAATCGGGCGGATCGCTCCAGCCCCTCACCACAGGAGGTTCACCATGCACCATCAGAGCGTGGCAGTTCTTCTCGGCTTGTGCATTGCGGCCGTCGCGTGTGGAGAGGCCGGCCGCCGTGACGCCGGCGGGGGAGACCGTCCCGGCATCCCTGGATAGTCCCCCCGCGGGTGTGGCCACGGGCGACGCGACCGCCTCGATCCGCAATGCGGCCGGCAAGGACCTGGGCACCCTCACCCTCACCGATGCGGGCAACGGCATCGCCGTGGCCGGCCGGCTCACCGGACTGCCGCCGGGTGCGCACGCGATCCATCTGCACGGCGCCGGCCGCTGCGACCCGCCCGACTTCAAGTCAGCCGGCGATCACTGGAATCCGACCAACGCCGCACACGGCAGCAAGAGCCCCAAGGGCCCGCACCTGGGCGACCTCCCCAACATCACCGTCGCAGCGGACAGCTCGGTGACAGTGCAGGCGACCACGCCGGGCGGGAGCTTGCGGGGCGAGAATGCCCTGCTCGATGGGGATGGAGCCTCGGTGGTGCTGCACGCCAAGGGGGACGATTACCGGAGCCAGCCGGCGGGCGCCTCGGGCGACAAGATCGCGTGCGGAGTGGTGAGCGGGCGGTAAGGCGGGGCAGCGGGGCAGCGGGGCAGCGGGGCAGCGGGGCAGCGGGGCAGCGGGGCAGTGGGGCAGTAGTATACGAATGCGGTCCGTCCCGCTGCAGTAACTCCCGCCGAGATATCTACCGCCCGAGCATCTACCGCCCGTCCCTCATCGCGCCATGGCGGTGCGCAGGTCGGCAGTGCCGGTGGCCGGCAGCTCGCGGCGGACCAGCACCGCGAGGACCACCGCGGTGAGCACCAGCGCGGCCACGTCGCCCCACAGATGCCCGATCTGCCCCGGATCGACTATCGAGTGGTACGCCATCACGCCTGCATGAGCCAAACTGGACCAGACGGTAAACCAGATCAGGCTCAGGTTACGGGCGGGATCGCTCGCGGCCCGTAGAAGAAAGATCCCCAGCACGAAGTAGATGCCGAGGATCATGTTGAGGTACGCCGGCTGCTCGGGATGCCAGGCCCAGCCGGCGGGCCAGAGGCGGTTCAGGATGAAGATGCCGAACATGAAGACCAGGCCGAAGACTCGGAGGGCCAGGCTGAGGAGCGGGGTGCGGGCCGAGGTTTCCATGAAGGCCTCCCAGGGAATGGAGAGCAGGAATGCCTCCTGAAGGTAAAGCGCACCCCGGCCGATCGTAACCGCCGTCCCGCCGGGTGAGGACGCCTACACCGTCAGGGGCGCCGCCAGTTGGAGACCCGCGGTGGACCGTCAGGGCATCCACCGGCTCGAGGGTCAGGGCCGCTCCCAGTACGGCGGCGGAAGCATGCCGCTGTTCCATCCGGCGTAAGCACGGTGCGGGTTGACTCTCGGGGTCCCGGCCTTATAGTGCAATTCATCCCTCAGATGCAATGAAGCCCCGCGCGGCAGTCAGGTGGTCGCCCAAGCGCGGGGTGGAGCCAATCGCGAAACCGGCTGAGCAAGGTCCTGCTCCGCCGGTTTTTCACTACGAGCGCTCAAAACCGGCTCGTTGCGGCGAGGCTGGCTGGAGCAGCTAAACCCCTCTCAACAGGAGGCTCCATGTACGCGACAATACGGCGCTATACCCCCAAGACTGGCACCACCAAGGACGCGATTGACCAGCTCAAGAGCCGGATCGAGGAGAACTTCACTCCGGTGGTCCAGGAGATCCGGGGCTTCCACAGCTACGGCGTGCTGAACGTAGGGGACAGGGAGCTGGTTTCCATCAGCATCTTCGAGGATCGAAACGGTGCGACCGAATCTACCCGCAAGGCGGCGGAGTTCGTGCAGAAGGATCCACTGAAGGACCAGCTCAGCAAGCCCGAGGTGCTGGAGGGAGAGTTCCTGGTGTTGAAGGAGGCGGGGGTGGGGGCCCGCTAGCCCTCGCCGCGCACGAGAAGATCGGGGAGCCGGGCGGAGCAGTCCGTCCGGCTCTCCTGCCGCCTGGGGCCGGCGGCCCCGATCCTCAGCTATTCCGGATGGCGCCCTGGACCCAGCAATACAGCGCTGCTACTCCGAAGAACAACGTCATCGCCACCAGGGTGAGCTGGGCGAGGTTCTGCAAGACCCAGAGGAAGCCGAGAATGTCGAAGTCGACCCGGGGCGCCCAGCGGATTTGGGTGCAATAGTACACCAGGGCCAGCGTCAGCCCGGAAAGGATCGTGGCGGCGATCATGTAGACCCGGCTCATGTCCTCGAGTCTCGGATCGGGGCCAGGGATCTTGAGCGATCTGGGGTGCCTCGAGCGCTGGGCGGTCGCGCCATGACGACTCTGGGCCTCTAAACGAACCCTACTCGTTCGTGGAGCAGCGCCGGAGCCAACAGCCTGTGGACCTCAAAGCCAGTATAGCCCACAGGCCGAGATGGGCGGCACCACCCCGGCGCCGCCGACCTTCTATCTCCGCGACCTATCTCGCGCGGCCTGTCGGTGCGGAGCCGGAGGCATGCACCGGCTCGGAGATCCGCTCCACCACCTTGCCGACCTCGCTGTCGCTGGCGGCACGGGCGTTGAGGGCAAGGTCAGCCTGGGCGACCATCCCCACGCAGCAGCCCCGCTCGTCCACCACCGGGACCCGCCGGACTTGCTCTTCCGCCATGATCCTCTCTACGCTGTCCACCTCGTCGTCGGGTCCGCAGCAGGTCGGGTTCCGCGACATGGCTTCCTGCACCGGAGTGTCCGGCCCTTTCCCTTCGGCGATGCAGCGGCAGGCGATGTCCCGGTCGGTCAGCACACCCAGCAGCTTATTGCTCCGCTTGTCCTCCACCACCGGAAGGCATCCGCAGTCGTGCTCCCGCATGAGCTGGGCGGCCTCACGGATGGTTTGATCGGGGGTACAGCAGGCGGGCTGGGCGGTCATCAGTTCGCTGGCTTTCATTTCTACCTCCTGGAACGGGCGAGGCCCGCCGGTTGTAAGCGGGCCGGTGATTTCTCTTCTCCTTGTAGGCTGGCGTCTCTCATAGAGTCGGCGCCGGGACCAGGTGAGTCGGTGATGGGGGTCACTCGACCGCGGCTTTGCCACCTCTCCCCACCACCGTGCACGACAGGTATACTGAACATTCCTTCATATGAGCTTCAGCCTGGCGTCACCCATCGGACGCTATGGTGACCGATATTAGCCCAGTCCTCACTATCACAGGAGCACCCCCCTCATGGGTACTGCAATCAGGCAGGACGAGAATGCCACGCTGCCCAAGGCAGCGGCCGGCTTCAAGCCGTCGATTCCCATTCGAGCCCGTTACGACAACTGGATTGCCGGAGAATACGTCCCGCCGGCCCGGGGACAGTACTTCGTCAATCCGACCCCGATTACGGGGCAGCCCCTCTGCGAGGTGGCCCGCTCCACCCACGAGGATGTGGACAAGGCCCTCGACGCGGCGCACGCTGCCGCCTTCAGCTGGAACACCACCTCGCCGGCGTACCGGGCCAACATCCTCAACCGCATCGCCGACCGGATCGAAGCCAACCTCGACACCCTCGCGTTCATCGAGACGATCGACAACGGCAAGCCGATCCGGGAGACCACCCACGCGGACCTCCCGCTGGCGGTAGACCACTTCCGCTATTTCGCCGGCTGCATCCGGGCCCAGGAGGGCGGGCTCTCGCAGCTCGACGACGACACCGTCGCATACCACTTCCACGAGCCACTCGGCGTCGTGGCGCAGATCATCCCCTGGAATTTCCCGCTGCTGATGGCCACCTGGAAGCTGGCGCCCGCGCTCGCGGCCGGGAACTGCGTCGTGCTCAAGCCAGCCGAGCAGACCCCGGTGTCGATCATGGCGCTGATGGAGCTGATTGCCGACATCCTGCCGAGCGGCGTCATCAACGTGGTGCAGGGCTTCGGGGTCGAAGCCGGGAAGCCGCTGGCCTCGAGCCCGCGGGTGGCGAAGGTCGCCTTCACCGGTGAGACCACCACCGGCCGGTTGATCATGCAGTACGCCTCCGAGAACCTCATCCCGGTGACGCTGGAGCTGGGCGGCAAGTCGCCCAACATCTTCTTCGCCGACGTCATGGAGGCGGACGACGACTTCTTCGACAAGACGCTCGAGGGCTTCGCCATGTTCGCCCTGAACCAGGGCGAGGTCTGCACCTGTCCCTCCCGGGCGCTGGTGCAGGAGTCCATCTACGACAAGTTCATGGAGCGGGCCGTGGCGCGGGTGAAGAAGATCGTCGAAGGCAACCCGCTCGATCCCAACACCATGATCGGGGCCCAGGCCTCCAACGATCAGATGGAGAAGATCCTGAGCTACATCGAGATCGGGAAGAAGGAAGGGGCGAAGGTCCTGACCGGCGGCGCTCGCCGGGTCCATCCGGGCGAGCTCAAGGACGGCTACTACATCCAGCCTACGATCTTCGAGGGCCAGAACCGGATGCGCGTCTTCCAGGAGGAGATCTTCGGGCCGGTGCTCGCGGTCACCCGGTTCAAGGACCAGTCGGACGCGCTGTCCATCGCCAACGACACCCTCTACGGGCTGGGTGCCGGGGTCTGGAGCCGGGACGCCAACACCTGCTATCGTATGGGTCGGGGAATCAAGGCCGGCCGAGTGTGGACCAACTGCTTTCATGCCTACCCCGCGCATGCGGCATTCGGCGGTTACAAGCAGTCGGGCATCGGCCGGGAGAACCACAAGATGATGCTGGAGCACTACCAGCAGACCAAGAACCTGCTGGTGAGCTACAGCCCCAAGAAGCTGGGCTTCTTTTAATGGACGTGGCCCGGGTCGCCATCACGGAGGAGGCCGGGGCCGTGCTGCGCGGGCTGGTGGAAGCGCATGGGCCGCTTCTCTTCCACCAGTCAGGCGGGTGCTGTGACGGGAGCTCGCCGATGTGTTTCCCCCGGGGCGAATTTCGGGTGGGCCAGCGGGATGTGCTGCTGGGAGAATTGGACGGCACGCCGTTCTATATCGGCGGCCACCAGTTCGAGGTCTGGAAGCACACGCAGTTGCTGATCGATGTGGTACCGGGCTGCGGCTCCGGCTTCTCGCTGGAGGCGCCGCTCGGGGTCAGGTTCCTGACCCGGTCGCGGGTGTTCGACGAGGGGGAGCAGGCCTGGCTGGATGCGTGCGGGGCGCAGCGGGGCAGCGGGGCGGCGGGGCGGTAGGCGACGGTACGGCGGTACGGCGGTAGGGACAGGCGAACGGGGCAAGCGCGTCATTTCGAGCGCAGCGAGAAATCGGTGGGCTTACGTCGGATACAGGAGCCCAATGGCTCGATGAGCGATCCCCCGCGGAGTCTACCTGAGCGCAGTCGAAGCGCTCGGGATGACGCGCCTGACCCTTCCCGTTTCACTCCGCACCAGCCTCTCCCGCAATCGCGTCCCAACACTATACTCGAAGGTATGCGAAAAGCTTCTTTACTCGTCGCGGGCATAGGTCTCGCGCTCGGCTGCGGCGACGGGGGAACCGGACCCGGGCCTGACGATGGCGACGGGCAGCGGCTTGCGGCGCAGTTCGAGCGCCTGGCCGACTCGGTGGATGCGGGCGGGTACTCACCCGCCGGTGAAGCGCTACGGCACGCGGCCGAGATCGTCCGGCTGACCGGGCATGCCACCCCGGTGAGCCTGACGATAGATGGCACGGCGCGCAGCTTCCTGGCGGTGGCGGAGCAGATCGACTTTCCCAACCTGGTATGCAGGTGGCCGTCCGATAGTGGCGTCGTGTGGCCAGACAGTGGCGGTGGCGGGACGCCGGGCGACACCATCGTTGTGCCTCTCCCGCCTCGGCCGTATGACCCACCCGAGTGCACGGTTGAGGGCAGCTACTCGATGCGGACGTTTATTGCCTGGGAGCCGGCGCGCATGGCCGAGGTGGTGCGAATCGTGGCCCACATCGGGAATGGGACGGTTGATTCCAGCGTGCCCGACGTGATGACCGGGTTGCCCACCAACGGCGCGTCCGATCCCGGACCCCCTACCCCGGTTCCGCCGGATTCAGGAAGCGGAAGCGGCGGCGAGCCGGGCGGGTTCCCCGGCTTCATGGGCGAGTACCTGGTGCGGGAGGTGGGGAGCTGGTTTGCGGTGGAGGGGAGCCAGGCGAACGCGCTGGAGGGAATCACTGGCGCGTGCACGGAGAACCGGGCGACGATCGACTGGGCCGAGTTCGAGTGTGACGCGGCGAAACTGCGATTCGAGTTTTCGATGACGGTGGAGCCGGCGAATTGGGAGCGGCTTACCGGAGTAGTCGCTATCCCGAGTCGGCCGGAGGGGAGCCATCCGCTGGCGATGGTATCGAGCGGCGTGGACGGGGTGCGATTGACCTGGGTGGCGTGGACCCCGCCGCCCGAGCCGGAACCGTGGCCCGACCGGACCGATCCGATACCGGTGGATTCAACCTCTACATCACCATCGCCACTCCCGTCACGATGAGCGCCAGCGCCCACACCAGATCCAGGTTCACCCACGCGGATCGCAGGAATCGCAGCCCCACCTTCTCATAGACGATCACGGCGATCGCCCCGGTGACCAGTAGATACCCGGCCGTGTGGACCAGAGCGGCCGCGGTTCCGCTCCAGCCGAAATGGAGCGATCCGAACACGGACGCCTGCGCCAGGTGATGTGCATGCACGGTGGCCGGCATGTCGCCCATGACCAGCGGCAGCACCATGAGACCGGCGCCGTGGGACGAGGCCATGAGAAACGACCAGACCGCCAGCTCGCGCGCGTCCACGCCCATCCCACCGAACTTGATATGCCGGGACCGGATCAGTCGAAAGACGCCGAGCCCGACGAGTAGTAATGCAGTCGCCCACTGTAGTAGCTCCGAGCGGGACGACGAGCCCCACGATTCCGGCCGCCAGGATCGTCGCCGCTATCGCCAATGCGTGCCCCAGTGCGAGCGGCCCCAAGGCGGCCCACACGGCGCCCCGGCGCTCACGCTGGAGTCCCAACGCCACAGCGAAGAGCCAGCCCATGGCTGGGTTGATGCCGTGGCCGGCGCCCAGCGCGAGGAGCGGCAGAAGCTCAGTCATTGGAATAGCCGGCACTGCGTCTGCCCCGCTGCCCCGCTGCCCCGCTGCCCCGCCATCATGAGAAGCAGAACGAGTCCGACGACGCGTCACCGCCCTGGAGCCGGACCTGGTGGCAGCGGACTCCTCGCTCCATCTCCAGCAGGAACTTCGAGTCGAGCGCCATCCCCCCGTCGGACTTGGTATCGAACTTCACCATCCAGCTCTCCAGGCCGTCGGGATAAAACTGCTCGTCCCAGGGCGAGTAGAGCCCGTTGGTCAGGTAGACCCTCCGTCCGTCCCGGCTCAGCTCCACCATCTGGGGACCACCGTTGAGCCGCTTGTTCGGCTGAGCCGGATGCGCTGTCCGCCGCACGATGCCGCCGATCTGCGTCGTGGCGGTGAGCCTGGGATTGAACGGATCGGAGACGTCGTACTGCCTCAGCTCTCCGGTGCCCCAGCACGACACGTAGAGCTGCCGGTCGTCCAGCGACAGGTTGATGTCGGTGATGAGTGGCGCGACCGCCTTGAATCCCTGGAGTAGCGGAGGCAGGTCGGCCGGGTCCGCCGGCTCGGCGGGAATCTCGATCACCTTCTTCACCTTCCACTTCCCGGTCCCGTTTCCGCCCCTTCTCTCCTCCTTCCCGCTCCGATCCGGCCGACTGCCCTTCCGCCTGTCCCCCTGTGCGCCCTCCATATACCAAAGCCACACGGACGCCGACAGATCCTTCAGCGAAATCACCACTCCCACGAACCCGTACGCCTTGCGCGGGATCGCGGGCGGGGCGCAGCTCCAGCGTCATCTGGTACTCGTCGCCCAGGGGAATTTTCTGCTGGTGCCGGCCATTTCTGAGGTCCCACACGTGGAGTGAGTTTCCGTACTTCCCGCCCAGCAGCAGCTCGGGCACAACCCCCGAGCGCACCATGTTCGGAGTGCCCCACTCGCTGGTGATGGTGGTGTCGTGGCCCAGGTGCCAGGCGAAGTCGTAGCCCAGCCGCTGGGGACCGCGGTCCTTCTCCCAGATCCCCCGGGGCTCGAAGCTGTCGTGGTCCAGGATGAAGACGCCGCCGGGGCCCTCGCCATCGGGCGCGCCGAGCGCGGAGATGTAGATCCCGTCGGGCCCGCAGTGGACCGTGTGGGGCGAGGCGTAGTTGGTCTTCTTCGCCAGCGTCTCGGGCTCGATCACCTTCACCAGCTCGGGCTTCCGCGGATTCGACTTGGTGTCGAGGACATGAATTCGAGAGGAGTTGATGCCGGGGACGATGAGGTAGCGACGCTCCACGTGGGGATGCGGAGCCCAGGGGCAGAGGCTGGCGCTACAGGCGTTCCAGCCGAAGTGGTGCAGCTCGTCGCCTCGGTTCGGCATATCGAACTGACCCACCACCCGGCCATAGGACTTGGACCCGGGCTTCACGTCCACCACGCCGATGGCGTCGGGGCGGGAGCCGTTCGGGCTCAGCATGGCCAGGTACGCCAGCTCCTCCGGGGGGGCTTCGGCTGCCTGCTTGGCTGAGGTATAGAAGGTGGGGTCGGGGCGCAGGGTGGCCATGGTTCCTCCGGATCGGGGGGGGTGATGACAATGCAGATACGGGAAGATCCGAGAGGGCGCAAGGGCAGGCGGACGGGCGGACGGCGAGCGGACGGGGCGGACGGGCGGACCGCAAGGTTGTCACCCTGAGCGCAGCGAAGGGGCCGATCTTCTCGGCTGTGCATGCTTTTCAGCGGTTCCGACGTTTCGGCTCCATCGCTGCGCTCAGGATGACAGGTCGCCTCCCCGGACTGGCTCTCATTCCCCAAAAGGTGAACTATATAGAGTCCCCTTTATCGAGCCGGCTCATGAGAATTGTCTTCCAACTCGCCCTCGCCGCTGCCGTGGCCTTTCCTCCGCCGCTCCTCACGCAGGAGCACGGGCACCAGCACCAAGTCGGCAAGCTGGGCCGGGTGGTGTTTCCGGTTTCGTGTAACCCGGCGGCGCGGCAGCGGTTCGAGCACGCCATGGCGGTGCTCCACTCCTTCTGGTGGGAGGAGGGCGACCGCGCCTTCGGCGCCGTGCTGGCCGCCGACTCCACCTGTGCCATGGCGCACTGGGGCATGGCGGTGAACGCCTGGGGCAACCCGTTCGCCGGCGGGCCGAGTACACCCGCCGGGCGGGCCCGGGGCACCGAGGCCGCTGCCCGCGCCGTGGCGCTACCGGTCAGGACCGAGCGGGAGCGCGGGTTCGTGGCCGCGGCGGCCGCGTTGTATCGCGGCAGTGACTCCACGCCCAACCCGGTCCGGCTCAAGGCCTACGCCGATACCATGGCGCGGCTGTACCGCCAGCATCCCAAGGACGTCGAGGTCGCGATCTATCTATGCGTTGAGCCAGATCGCCACAGCTCCGAAGACCGACACCACCTTCGCTCAGCAGCGGCGGGCGATCGCCATCCTCGACCCGCTCTATGCGCGGTACCCGAATCACCCTGGCCTGGCGCACTACGTCATCCACGCCACGGACAGCCCGCGCCTGGCGCGGCTGGGGCTGAACGCGGCCCGGCGCTACGCCGGGATCGCACCGGCGGCGCCGCACGCGCAGCACATGCCGTCGCACATCTTCGTCCGGCTCGGCCTCTGGAACGAGACCATCGCGTCGAACTGGAAGTCGTACCGGGCCGGCGCGGACTACGCCAAGGCGATGGGGCAGCCGAGCGCGCCGGAGGAGCTGCACGCGCTGGACTATGCCGTCTACGGCTATCTCCAGCGGGGCCAGGACTCGGCGGCGCGGGCGGCGGTGGCGGAAGGCAGTACGGTCAGGACCGACTCCCGCGCTCTCGTCGCCTCCTACAACCGGACCGCGATGGCCGCGAGGCTCGCGCTGGAGCGGGGCGACTGGGCGGCGGCGGCGGCGTTCCCGGCGCCGTCAGACTCGCTGGCGCCGGTGGCAACGGCGCTGGTGCGGTTCACCCGCGCCATCGGCGCCGCGCGCAGCGGGCGGACGGGGGCCGCGGGACCCGAGGTCAAGGCGCTCGACTCGATCGCCACCGCGCTCGAGGGAAGGGGCGAGCCCTACTGGTCGCGCGTGGTCCGGATCAAGCGGGATGCGGCGGAAGCCTGGATCCGCTTCGCGTCGGGCGATACGGTGGAGGCGCTGACCCTGGCCAAGGCGGCGGCCGACTCGGAGGAGGTCACCGACAAGCATCCGGTGACGCCGGCTGAGCTGCTGCCGGCGCGCGAGCTGGAGGGGGACATGTTGTTGTTGTCGGGCCGGTATGCCGAGGCGGGTGCCGCGTATAAGGCGACGCTGGCGCGGGAGCGGAACCGGGCGCGGAGTCTGTTTGGGGCGGCGCGCTCGGCCGAGCTGGCGGGAAACCGGCGCGCGGCAGCCGAGGGTTACCGGGAGTTCCTGGCGTTGATGGCGAAGGCCGATGGTCACCGAGCTGAGCTGGCTACGGCAAGAGGCGGTAGGCGGTAAGGCGGTAAGGCGGTAAGGCGGTAAAACGAAGGTGGCGCTCGACTGCCTTACTGCTTCGGCCGCAGGGACTAGCGAAGATTCGTGAGTTGGTTTCCTTCCGAGACATCAGCGTTCCTCGCTCACTGCTTCGCCGCGGCCCAGTTGCCGTTCAGGAGGACGACCCCGATGTCACCACCGAGGTCGATGACCCACCGAACGGCACCGCTCATGGAATTACCGCTCATGGTTCCGGTGAAACGGGTGTCCTGTGTGTCGAGGTCAAACGTGACCGAGTTCCCGTTGACGGTTCCGTTCACGACCGTGCCCTGAACCGAGGCGCTGGCCGATTCACCTCCTGCCAGGCAGGTGACGGTGCCGGGACCGTAACTCCCGCTGAAAGTCGTCCCGCTCTGATTGATGATCATGGCTGTCGGACTCAGGTTGCAGCTGACTCCCTGCCCGGAAACGTTGGACGCGCTCAGGGTCCAGCTGCCGGCGACGTTGGCCTGGCTCGGGCCGGTGCTATCGTCCCCACCGCATGCTGCTGCAACACTTACAAGAACAGAGACCAGCAGTACCCGCACGCTCGCGGACATGGCTCCTCCTTCTCATCGAGGATGACTAATCGGAATCGGCGTGAGGACAGATTAGGGGAGGGGTGTGACAGAGAGGCGGCTATTGGCTATTGGTGGGGTGACGCTTAGGGAGATTACTTCGGCTGTTGAGCTCGCGTCGCCGCTAGCTGCACCAGATCCCCGTAGCCACCAATCCCAAGGAGCTGATTGCGAAGCTTCAGAGCCTGGTCTCGACTCACCACCTGGGAATGCGCCGCGGGGTTCCGATGGCCCACCTCGACCTATCCTCCCGACTCACGATTAGCGGCAGATTCACCATCCCGCCATCAGACAGGCTCCGCAGGCGTGGCGATCCGGCAGCGACGACGACGGGATTTGCTTCGGGGCTTCCCCCCTCGCAATGACTCCGTCAGTCATGCCACGCTCATGCTTTCCAGCCGGCGCACGATGGCCTCTCTGATCCCATCGGGTTCAAGCACCTCCACCTCGGGACCATACTGGAGCAGGTGCCGCACCGCCCACTCGGGATCGGCCAGCGGGTGTTCGACCACCAGGGTCCCGTCCAGGGCGACGGTCTTCCCTTCCCGCTCTGCGATCCAGCGGGCGATTCGGGCCGAATAGCGAACCCGTAGGGTTCCGGTTCCGGCGGCCTGAAAGGCCTTCCCCTCTCGCAGGATCGACTCCACGACACCGTCTTCCGGCGCCTCGTACCTGGCCTCCAGCTCCTCGACGGTTTCGATCCGGTCGAGCCGGAAGATCCGGATGCTGTCCGCGCGCTCATCGCGGGCAACGGCATACCACATCCCGCCGGCAAAGACGATCGCATAGGGACAGATGATCCGGAGCGAGGCCGTTTCCTCAGCGGCCTTGCGGTAGCGGAGCCTTACGCGGCGACGCTGCCGCAGCGACTCGCGGAGTCGCCGAAGGTGCTCCAGATCTCCCGCGGCAGACAGGGTGGCGTACCGGAGGTCGCCGGCGATCTCCTCGTCGGGCAGCTTGGCGATCACGTCCTCGAGGCGATAGCGAGCGAAGTTAATCGCACGGTGCTCCTCCAGAGGCCGCTCCGACTTGAGCATCGCCAGTCCCAGCTCGAGCGCGCACAGCTCACCCTTGGTAAGCCGCATCGGCCGGAGGAAATGATTGGGCACGATGGAGATGGTGTCCGCATCGAGGAAGATCTGGAGCCCCTCGACAAAGCCCCCGGGCACGTCGAACCGCTCGGTGATAGACTCCAGGTCGTGCAGCAGCAGCGAGCGGTCCACCCCCACATCGTACACCAGATCCTGGATCCTGTGCGGCTCGCCGTCGGCGAGTGCCGGGATCAGGTGGAGGATTCTTCTGAGCTGATCGGAGGCGCTCACAGGCGGTTGGACGGACGGGCGGACGGGCGGACTGAGTGATGAGCCAGAGTTTCCCGAACCAGGCCACGGTATTCATCGACCAGGGCGCGGGGAGAGACCGGGACGAGGTCGCCACCGAACGAGAGCAGCCAGCGGGCAAACGCGTCGGTTCGGCGCACCCGGAACCGGCGGGACTGAGGAGCCCCCTCGACTTCTTCGCCGAGCCGGAGGGCCGCGGCCGCGGCGCCACTCCCGGCGTTGAAGCGAACCACCGCCTGCATGGCGTCGCCGCTACCCAGCTCCCAGGCCCGGCGGGAGCGGGCGTGGGCCCGGAGATCGAAGTCGGGCGGGATGGAGTAATCGTTGGCGAGGGGCCGTTCGGCGTTGACGCTGAGCTCGGTGATGCGGTTGACCCGGTAATTCTTGACCGTGGTCTCGCCCGCGATTCGCCCGGCGAGGTACCAGTGCTGATTCAGGAAAAAGAGCCCGAACGGCTCGACAAACCGGTGGCTCTCCTTCCCGTCGCTCATGCCCCGGTACGAAAATGCGATTCGCTTCCTCTTCTCCAGTGCCTTGGCCAGAGTCGCCAGCAGCTCGGCGCTCGGCTTGGCGCGGGGCGGCACCACTTCGGGCTGAGGGGACGCGCTGGCATCGACCGGCAGGTCGGCCGCGAGCTTCCGCAGGGCGGAGTCGACGTGCTCGGCGAGGAGCGGGTCGCCCAATTGGCGGACGCGGGCCGCGGCATCGACCACCGCGCTCAGCTCGTCGGGGTCGAAGCTGAGCCGACTCAGGGTGCGGTAGCCGTACTGGTCGATCTTCTTGGGTTTGGCGCCGCCGGCCACCGAGCGCAGCGTGAGATAAGGCAGGTAGAAGTGCTGCGACTGGAGCCGGTAGCCGGCGGTTTCTCCGTTGGGGTCGGTCACCGTTTCGATGGGGATGCCGAAGGCGCGGAGCTCGTCCTTGTCGCGCTCGAAGGTGCGGCGCAGGGCGGTCTTGTTCAGGGCGATGACGTAGCCGGGCACCTCGCGGGTCAGCTCCTCCAGGGTTACCGGGAAGCGGCGCTTGAGGAGGGCGGCGAGGAGGTCGATCCAGCGCTGGATTTTCTGAGTGGCCATCGACTCCTCTATGAAGTCATTCGGAGCGGTCTGTCACCCTGAGCGAAGCGAAGGGGCCGACATCCTTCGACAACACGAGCTACTCGTCGGCCCACGAGCCTTTGGCCCCTTCGCTACGCTCAGGATGACAGTATCCGCTCAGGATGGCCGATTGCTCCATCGCCGCGGAAAAATGGTTACGCCTGCCTCTCCGACGTGTCCGATATTAGGCCATGGGCTCTTGCACAGCTTCCGCCGAGGGGCACAGATTATGGGCATGGCTGCCACTCAGCATTCGGTCACGACACTCGAGGAGTTCTTCGCGCTGCCGGAGGACAACACCTGCCGGCACGAGCTGCTCGACGGCGTGTACGTCGTGAGCCCGAATCCCACCTTGCGGCACCAGCAAGCGGTTATGGTGCTGTATCACCGGCTTCTGCCCGCCATCGTTGGTGATCCCGAACTGCTTCTCTATCCAGTGAGCGGGGACATCGTGCTGGGTCCCCGCACGGTCGTCGGGCCGGACCTGTTCGTGATACCGAGGCCTCCTACAATCAACGTCCACTGGCGCGACGTGGCACTACCACTTTTGGCGGTCGAGGTACTCTCGCCGGGTAGCGCAGGGCGCGACCGGGGCATCAAGCGACAGCTCTACCAGGAAGCAAGGGTTCCCGAGTACTGGATCGTGGATCTCGACTCCCGCCTGGTCGAGCGCTGGCGCCCGAGCGATGACCGACCTGAAATCCTGCATGAGATGCTAACCTGGCAGCTATCGGAGACGGCGGCACCATTCGAGCTCGACCTGGCCCTATTCTTCGCCGAGGTGCTGGACCGCTGAGGCAGCCCGCCATTGGGACCGTTGTGTTTCCATCGGGCCACCCATGAGGGTGGCCCGTCGGCTTTGATGTGAATGTGCGGGACTGTCGCCGCCAAAGGGAGATTTTCGCAAACTTATGAGCCGAAATGGGTCCTCGGAAGGTCCGAGCACTCGGCAGAGGACCTGGGGGTAGGGAAAAATCCGCCGTGCCCAACGCCGCGCTCTACGCTCTTCTTTGTTAGTTCCGGGTGGCGACGCGCTCAGCCCCGCGTAGAAGCGGTGCCACCCGTCGCGCTCCCAGTTGCAGTCGCCGCATGCCAGGACGGCGTTACTCGGGGAGTGGCGGCCCCCGCTCCATCGCGGGATGATGTGATCGACGGTCAAGCTGCTGGGCGGCAACTCCTTGGGGCACCAATGACAGCCCAGGGGCTCCCCGGCCATCCAGTAAGCATGACTCAAGGTACGCCTGATTTTTGAGTTGTTGTCCCTCCGAGACATCGACTCCCTCCCTTCGCAGATGCCGCCGAGGTGACTCCGGGCCGCCCCGACTGGCCAGTGTCACAGGGACACCTCATCTTAGGTACTCACTGTGACAACCTCTCCTGTGGCTCCTAACCTCTCGAAGTCCCGCTTCGTGGCCGGCTGGCAGTGCCACAAGCAGCTCTGGCTGCGGGTCCACGAGGCGACTGCGCCGGAGCTACAGGTGGACGTGGTACTCCAGGACCGCTTCGACCAGGGCGCCGAGGTGGGCGCCCTGGCGCGAACCCATTTCCCCGGCGGCGTGCTCATTGACCTGCCGCACAACGATCCAGACCGTGTCGGGGCGACCCGTCGCGCCCTCGACCTCGGCGCAACGGCGGTGTTCGAGGCCACCTTCATCGAAGGCCGAGTGTACGTGGCTATCGACGTGCTCCTCCGGACGACCGATGGGTTCACCCTCATCGAGGTGAAATCCTCGACCAAGTCCAAGGACGAGCATATCCCCGACGTCGCGATCCAGACCTGGGTGGCGCGCCGGGCTGGTGTCGACGTCCGGCGGGCGGTGGTGATGCATCTGAATACCGAATTCCGGCACCCCGACGGCGGCGAGCTGTTCGGGCGGACCGACGTGACGGACGAGGTGGAGGCGATGCAGCCGCTGATCCCGGGCATGATCGAGGAGCAGCTGGCCGCCCTTGCCGGTATTGAGCCGGTGGTGGCGGTGGGCACCCACTGCTGGATGATCGACCGAGACTGCCCTTTCTGGGACCGCTGCTTCCCTACCGATGAACACCACGTCTGGACCCTGTATCGAGCCTACACCAAGCAGAAGTGGGCGCTGGTGCTCAAAGGCACCCGCCGGATTCTCGATCTACCGAACGACCACAAGTATTCCGAGATCCAGCGTCGCCAGCGCACGGCGTTGGAAACTGGACGGATGATCGTGGAGCCCGGGCTCCGGAAGGCTCTACAGGATTTCGACTGCAAGCTGGGGTTTCTCGACTTCGAGACCGTCGGCCGGGCGATTCCGGTGTGGCCCGATGTGGGGCCTTGGCGGCAGGTGGTGGTGCAGTTCAGCTACCACGAGCAGGCTCCGGGCGCACCGGGCGGCTACACCCACGCGGCATACCTGGCGGAGGGCCCGGGCGACCCGCGGGAGGAGCTGGCCCTTCGAATGCTCGAGGCGACCAGGAGCGCCGAGCGGATCGTCATGTACAGCCACTTTGAGAGGACCCGGATCAAGGAGCTGGCGGTATGGCTGCCCCATCTGGCCGCCGACCTGACGGCGCTCCAAGAGAAGCTGATAGACCTTCTGCCCGTGATACAGCACCACGTCTATCATCCGCGGTTTTCCGGGAGCTTCAGCATCAAGCAGGTTCTCAACCCCATGGTCCCCGACCTGACCTATAATGACTTGGCGATCGTGGACGGAATGGTCGCGAGCGTGGAGATCGCGCGGCTTCTCTTTGTGGCGCACAAGGTCAAGGACCGTGACCAGTTGCGCCGGGACCTGCTGGCCTACTGCGAGCGGGATACTTGGGCGATGGTGCGCCTGCTGGATAGCCTGAGACAAGTTGCGAACGAAGTCCCAATGTAGCCGCAGAATGTGACACCGCCGCCGAGAGTCGCGACTCCAGGCGGCGGTTTAGTTCATCTGCTTCATTGCTTACCTCTGAATACAGCTGGTTTGCGGGCGTCGCTTGGCGATGACGGCGAGTGCCTTCGCAGCGATCCGGATCTCTGGTCGCTTGTGGAAGTCACTCTTGAAGATGGGCCCCCAGGACCAGTCGACCGATGCACACATGTAGGGATCGGTCATGGCGACGGTCTTGTAATAAGTGAACTCCGCGGCGCTCACCTGGTACACCGTCGAGTTCGTTCCCGTCAGTGGAGTTCCCGGCACGTCGGGAAGGCAGCGAGCGGCGGGACCGCAGCCACCGTTGATCAGGTTGACGCCGGCCACCAGACCCAGGCGCTGCCGTTTCGCGGAGATCACCTGGTCGCCGTAGTACTTCTCCGGGGTACCGTGGCGATGCGGTCCGGCGTACTGCGCCCACGCCGTGGTGACCCACTGCCAGTTGGACCGCATCTCCATGTTCGTCGGAGGGGTCCGGAGCACGATCGCGGCTTTGGGGCACTGGGCGCGAATCATTCCTCCGATCGAGTCCCACTGGGCCAGGCGGGTGGCCACCGGTGCCGGGCCCCACTCGGGGATGGCGACATCGTCTCCGATGTAGAAGCCGATGATGGTCGAGTCCGCCACTCGAGCGCAGATGCCCGGCCAGGGCCAGGTCGCCAGCTCGGCGCGGGTGGCCTGGACACTCAGCGCCCCGGTCGAGTCCTTGAGCTCGCCCCGGCGTATGGCGGCGAATACTCTGGCCTTGCACTGCCGGGCCCGCTCGAGACGCGGAAGCACGCTGGATGGGAGCACGTTCATGATGGTGCCGGTGTATCCCAGGGTGCAGAGACTATCCACCGGGAGATCGCTGGGTCCGTTGGGGTGCCCCAACAGAACCGGCGGAACCGGCGGAACGGGCGGAAAAGGCGGACGCACGGTCCACTGGGAGTCGGTGAAGACCGCGAGGGTGGTGAGCACCCGGCCACGGCTATAGAAGGTGGTGTCACCCCGTCGGCTGCTGTCGGTCCAGGTGTGGGTCTGGCTCCTTTCGTCGCCCGGGAGCCGCATGGCAAAGCTGGCGGTCATCGGGCGGTCAGTCAGCGTATGGGTGACACTGGTGGGACGCGGCGGGAGCTCACTGGAGCAGGCCGCGATGAGTATAGAGCAGGTAGCGGTTTCATGGTTTTTTCCAGGGCGGTAAGGCGGTAGGGCGAGGCGGTACGGCGGTAAGGCGATAGGCCTGCCTTGGGTATCAAATTTGACCGTACCCGAACGTCAGTCCTTCCCGGCAGTATCGCCCGGTTATCGCCGGTACCGCCGTACCGCCATACAGCCGTTCCGTCCCCCGCTCATGCCGCCGGCCATTCGCTCCGCTCAGGGCAGGCCCTTCCGCTTTGTCACTCGCAGTCTTCACCGGACCGAACACGTTGCTCACGCTCTCCCACTCCGCCAGGATCTCGGCGGCAGCAGCGAACCGGAAGCGGTTGAGTGTGTCCATCACCTTCACGAGGTGCAGAATCTCGTCGCCGATGACGTCGAGCTCCGCACTCGCGCTCACATGCGCCCGCCGAGCCTCGGTCCCCTGCTCTATTGCCTTGTCGAACCGCTCCATGTTCTGGACCAGTCCGTCGAGCAGGGTGTCGGCCAGCCCGTGCTTCACCAGGAGCTCCTTGTTGTTCTGTGCCTCGGCCAGCATCGCGTGCGCCGCGGCCTGGAACTCCAGGTAGGGGATCTGCGGCCGGGGCAGTACGAACTTCTGTGACATCTCGGGCACTTCGGTGGCCGCCCCTTCGGCCACCCGGGTGAGGTGCTTCAGCTGGGCCCGCTGTACCAGCCGGCGGATCTCCCGCTTCTGCACCGTGGCGCCCCGGACCTGCGCGAATCCATCGCGCTGCAGGTCGATGAGCTTGCTCGCACGTGCGAGCCGCTCCTCCAGGCGCGCGAGGGTCGTGGCGTAACCCGGACTGGCGTCCGAATGGGCCCGACTGAAGCCCAGCGCACGTGCCCCCATTTCGATTCTCCTACGACTCTTCGCATTCATACGACGTTCCTCCTTTGGAGGAAGACGGAGGATGACGCGACATCTTCCGAGGGTACTTGATGATGATGGGTGTGGTACGACCAATGGTCGCGTCCCTCGATCGGCCGAGAGCGCGAGATGCGTAAAGTGTGCCAGAACATTTTCGACATCCGAGAGACAAATTGTAGAGGAGTGTTGTCATGCTGAGCGGAGTGACGGCTCTCTCAGGTGCAGTTCGGAATTTGATCACGCCGCGCCTCCCGGCGGTCACGCTACTTCGGACACGAGTCATGCAGCCCCTTCCGCCGATCAGGCGGACCTTGACGCCGATGGAGTGGACTGTTTGCCGTGGTGGGTCACTCTGCCGTTCTGGTAGCGCCCCCTTCTACTTATCACTTCGACTCGGACGGCTGGGTGGGGGAGGCCGACGACTTGATATGTGAGGCATACGACTTAGTGTGTGACCCTGACGACTTGGTGGATGAGTCGGGCAAGGATCTGTCAGTCCTGTTCGTCGGTGTGTCGGAGTCGGTCGGCTTGGTGGGGCCCTCGGTTGACTCCGTGGCTGACCCTTTCGCCGCTTTGTGTGAGTCTGACGCGGTGGTGGCCGAGTCTGGCGACTTCGAGGGGATCCTGGCGGGAACTGGGAGACTGGACGGTGTGTGGCGGGATCTGTCGAGAATCTGGGGGCCTCGGATGGGTTGGTGGGGCTCCCTGACAAACCTCTGCGAGGCCCGGACAATTGGTGGCTGTCCTCTCCAGAGTTCACTCCGTCCCTTGCGCT
>CAVUMU010000001.1:0-15226 GCA_963742755.1 uncultured Gemmatimonadales bacterium | reverse complement strand
GCACCAGCGCGGACTGGTGCACCGCGACATCAAGCCGGGGAACATCCAGGTCTGCCGGCTGGGCAATTACTCCGATTGGGTAAAGGTGCTCGATTTCGGGCTGGTGAAGAGCCAGGCGGGTGAGGTCCTGGAGCCGGGCCTCACCGCGCCGCACAGCGTCACCGGCACGCCCGCCTATCTCTCACCCGAGAGCGCGCTGGGGGAGCCGGTGGATCAGCGGACCGATATCTATGCCCTGGGCTGCGTTGCCTACTGGATGTTGACCGGGCGATACGTGTTCACCGGCGACAGCGCGATGCAGATCGTGGCCCGGCACGTCTCCTCCGATCCAGCGCCACCCTCGCGACACAGCAGCTTTGATGTTTCTCCGGCGCTCGACCGGCTGATCCTCGCCTGCCTGGCAAAGAAGCCGGCCGCACGTCCCGGAACGGCGCGGGAGCTGTGCGAACGGCTGGGTGAGTGCGCCGAGGAGTCGATATGGACGAGGGAGGACGCACGACAGTGGTGGGAGACGCGGATAGAGAGGGAGACAGCCGTCACGCTTGCTACCTAGGTGCCAGGTGTCCCCATGCGGCGAAACCCTCTTGCCATATTCCGGTAATACCGACATGGAGCTCGCGTGAGTTGCGAGCCAGGATGTAAACGAAATACGTGCGAGCCATAACGGAGGATCACCCCAGCCGGCTTTGGTCCCTTCGCTCCGCTCAGGGCGACAAAACCCCGGACCGTTGCTTGGTCCAGACGAAGTAGACCGGAATACCCAACAGGATCGCGCCCAGGCTGAGAGCCGTGGATCCTGGGCGTTCCAGAAGCGAGTTTCCCACCAGTGCGATGGTAGACAACACAAACAGCGCCGGCACCACGGGGTAACCTGGAGTGCGGTAGGGCCGCGCCAGCCCGGGGCGTGTACGGCGCAGCGTGATAACTGAGGCCACCGCCACTCCCCAGAAGGGAAGAATTCCCAGAATGAAAGCTTCGCTCAGTCGCTCGAAGGTGCTCAGGGTCAGAAAGCAGAGCGCGAGACCGGAGATCAACACGATAGCAGCGTGGGGCGTCTGAAAACGGGGGTGAACGCGCCCGACGGCACGAAGGAAGAGCCCATCGTTGGCCATCGCGAAAAACACCCGAGGCTGCACCAGGGTGATCCCGTTCAGCGTCCCGAAGGTCGAAACACACACGAGTCCGGCGATCAACGCGGTCCCGATCGGGCCCACAAGCCGCACCGCGACATCGGCTGCCACCAGGGGCGAGCGGGCAATCGAGTCTATCGGCAGCACCAGCAGGTAAGCCGCGTTCGCCGCCAGGTAAACCGCGATCACTCCCAACGTCCCGTAGATCAATGCCCGCGGCAGTGTTCGTCCTGGATCCCTGACCTCGCCGGCGACGTAGGTGAGCTCTTGCCAACCGTTGTAGGCCCAGAGCACGGCGACGATGGCGAGGCCGAAACCGGTCCAACTATGCGGTGGTGGCGCCGGGGTGGAAGCCCTTTCTCCGCTTCCATCGAGCAGAAACGCGGCGGCGGCCAATGCAAGAATGGCGAGAACCTTGGCCGTGGTGGAGACGTTCGCCACCATCGCGCCATACCGCGCGGACCGGTAATTCCACGTGGTCACCAGCACCACGGCTGTGGCCGCTGCCAGACGAACACCGAGTGGAGTAAGTGGCACCAGCCGGCTGAGGTATTCGGCAAAGACCAGGGCCAGGCTGGCCAGCCCCAGGGGCGCAACCAGGAGAAGCGCCCACCCGAACAAGAACGCGAGCAGCGGGCCGTAGGCCTCATGAATGTAGACGTACATTCCGCCGGCCCGGGGATAGAGGGTCGCCACCTCGGCCAAAGCCAGCGCGCCGCACACCGCCACCACCCCGCCGGCCCCCCAGGTGAGCATCACCCCGAGCGGCGTCCCTGCGTTCTCAGCCACCGTGGCGGGCACCCGGAAGATGCCGCTGCCGATCATGTTGCCCATGACAATGGCTATGGCGGACCCAGGGCCGAGCTGGCGGGGGAGATCATCGTCCTTCATCGCGTCAGCCAGGACGCGAGCGCCGTCCACGTCGGAGTTCCGGATATCACCAGCCGGAGCGGCTGGGAAACCAGGATGACGAGGCCGCCCCAGGCTGTCGCCGGATGGATCCGCCGGCGAGTGATCAGGTCGTAGAGCAGGCAGACCAGGAGAAAGAGATCGGCCAGACCAAAGATCGCCGGCAGACCGTTCTGGAGGATAGCGAGCGGAAGCCGCGCAATCGGAGCGGGCAATAAAGCTATGGTCGCGAGCGTCATCAGCCGCTTGTGCACGTCTGCCCGGTGCCGGTAGTGGAACGCGGCCCCCACCAGAATCGCAAACACCACCATGTCGAACAGCGGGACCGCCAGGAAATTCAGGGGAGGCACTCCGGGCACCGTGGCACCCTGCTTGACCCGGATGATCGCGGTGGCGGTACCCACGACCACAATCAGTACAGCGAGCACGCCGCCGAGGACGCCGAGCCGTCGGTGGATGTCGGTGCGGCGAGCGGCAACAAGAGTCGTCTGGGCCAGGAAGAGCAGGATCCAGGAGGTGAAGACCAGGCCATGCACGTGCAGCAGCAGAGAGAGCTCTGGAGTGCCGTAATGCGCCTTGAGGAAGTAGCTGCGGGAGAACCCCGCGAACACGGTAACCAGAATGATGATGGCCATCCCGATGTAAAACAGGCGCTCGCGGCGCCGGACCGTGATGATGCGCGGCTGCACAGTCATATTTTTACCTCGAAGGAGCCACCCCAATAGACTGTCCGATTGGCAACCCGGCTAGATGTGTCAATCGTCAGTCGCGAGTCGCCGGTCCGCCCAAACGTGCCCGAGGTCACATCCTCCGGGGCGCCTTCGCGGTATGCTGCACACCGGTAAAGTCCCAGCCAAAAGGTGCCTAGGTAAGAAGATCCGCGTATTTGAGCCCTGGAAAAGGAGCCCCAATGTCGATGCGAAGACTCACGGCCATGGCGGCCGGTGGATTATTGATGACGTTTGCGGCCGGGCAGCGATCCCAGCTGCAGGCTCAGGACGCAACCGTGGAAGCAGACGCCAACATCGTCCGTGAGGTCACCACCAGGAACCTGCTGGAGCTGCGCCTCGCCGATATCGCTCGGAAGAAGAGCGCCAACCCGAGCGTCAAGAATTTCGCCGAGCAGATGCGTACCGACCACCTCAAGATGCACGAGCAGGTGACTGGCCTGGTCGGACGCGATGGCAAGCCGTTCAGGGTCGGCATGGGTAAGATGCAGCCGCAAGTGGACGAGGTGCGGCGGCTGGACAAGCTGTCCGGGACTCAGTTCGATCAGGAATACATGCGGAGCATGCTCGCCCATCACCCGGATGACGTGAACTACTTCCAGAGCGCCGCCAATTCGGCTCAATCCAGTCAGGTGCGTCAGCTCCTGGCCGGTGCGCTCCCGGTCCTGCGTCAGCACCTGAGCATGGCGGTGCAGGTTGGTGGCCAGGTGGGCGCGGCCCCACCGGTTGCCACCGGTCCCGCGGTGCCGGCCCAGCCGGCTTCCACGCCCACGCTCCCCGGCAATCAGAACCCGCCGCTCGCCGGCCAGAATGCGCCGGTGGTGACCCAGAAGGACCGCAGTGATGCGAAGAAGGACCGGAAGTTCGTCCAGAATGCGTTAGCCGATAATACGCTGGAGATACGCCTGGCCCAGGTGGCGCAGAAAAACACGACTAACGGCGATGTCCGGCGGCTAGCCACCCGGATGCTCGGCGACCACACGGCCATGCAGAGACAGTGGATCGACCTGGCGGAACGCCACGGGCTGAATCTGTCGGCGGGCATGGGACGGCGGCATCTGGCGAAGGCCAAGCGGCTGGAAAGCACGCCCGCCGCCGAATTCGACCGGGCCTACACCACGATGCTGGTTCAGAACAACCAGGATTATGCGGAGTACTTCCAGAAGGAAGGAGCCGCCACCCACTCGGCCCAGGTGCGGGCTCAGGCCGCGAACGACCTGCTCACCCTCCGGGAGCATCTCGCCGGGGCCAAGAAGGTAGCTCTTCGGGTGGGTGTCGACACCACCGCGGCGCTCCGGGCCCGGAACCTCTCCTCGTATAAGAACCAATAGGTTTGCAATCCCGTCGGTAACAAAGGGGGTGCCTTTCGGGGCGCCCCTTTCGTTTTTCCTTCCGCCTCCCGCTGGACGCCTCGACCTCCCATCTTCCCTTCCATGACAGACACCAAACCCTCCACGCGGCGGCCCGGCAGATGGGCCCCAGGCGCGGGCGCCGATCCGCTCGATCAACTGATCCATCTCTCCAACCTGATGGGGCAGGACACCCGGCTGGTCCAGCCGGGTGGGGGGAATACATCCACCAAGCTGGGCGACACCCTGCTGGTGAAAGGAAGCGGCACCGACCTGCGCACCATCACCCGCGACGGGTTCACCCGGCTGTCTTTGAGCCGGTTGGCGGCCCTCCGCGACGCCGAGTCGATGAGCGACGCCGAGATGATGCGGTTCATGGCCGGCTGCATGCTGGCAGCGGGCCCGGCGCCTAGCGTGGAGACTCCGCTGCACGCGCTATTGCCGCAGCGGGTGATCGCCCATACCCACGACGTTGCCACCATGAGCCTGACCAACGTCAGGGACGACGTGGCCAAGCGGCTGGTGGCCGAGCTGTTCGAGGGCAGGATCGTGTATGTCCCCTATGTCCGGCCCGGCTTTCCGCTCGCCCAGGCGGTAGCCACGATGGCGGACAGCATTCCGGCCGGGGCCATCGGGCTCACCCTCGCGCATCACGGGCTGGTGGTGTGGGGAGACGATGCCGAGGAGTGTCACGCACGACTGGTGGAGGTCACTGGTCGCATGGACGAATACTTGGTGACAAGGCGCAAGCCCCTTCCGCCGGTCCGCCCGTCCGCCCACCCACCCGAAGCTCGTCGCTGGGCCGCCGAGTTGGTGCTGCCCCTGGTCCGCGGCATGCTGGGAACTCCAGATCGGGTCATCCTCCACTACGACGATGCGGACGACGTGCTCGGCTTCCTGGCTGCGAAGGAAACCCGGGAGCTGGTGCGGCGGGGGATGGCCACGCCGGAGCACCTGCTTCGCGCGGGACGCCTTCCCGTCTGGCTCGATCTTGATTTCAGCGCGCCGCCCGTTCAGATAGCCGATCGAGCTCGAAGCCAGTTGACGGCGGCGCGGGCTGAATATCAGAAGTACCACGACCGGCACGCCGGGGCAGGGGAGCGGCCACTCGACGACTGGGCCAAGGTGGTGCTGGCGCCCGGGCTCGGTGTCATCACCGCCTTCACCGACAAGCGCAATGCGATGACCGCCAATGTCTGCTATCGGGCGGTGCTCGAGGTCATCGCCAACGCCGAGGCGGTGGATCGCTTCGAGTTCCTTCCGGAAGCGGACGTCTTCGAGTTCGAGCACTGGCCGCTGGAGCGGCGCAAGGTGGAGGAGCAGGTCGCCAGGGAGCGGGCCGGCAAGCTGCTGCCTCGCCATGTGGTGCTGATCATCGGAGGGGGCAGCGGCATCGGACGGGCGGCCGCGCGCAGGTTCGCGGAGGAGGGGGCCCACGTGGTGGTGGCCGACCTGAACGGCGATCTGTCACAGGAAGTGGCGGCCGAGGTGAGCGCGAAGTTTCCCGGACGCCTGGTGCCGGCCGCGGTGGACGTGCGGAAGGATGCCAGCCTCGACGCCCTGTTTCGGCAGACGGTCCTGGAGTTCGGCGGACTGGACTGCTTGTTCTACACTGCCGGGATGCCGCCCCGCTTTGCCCCCATCACCGAGATCCGGCGGGAAGACCTCCAGCGGCAGCTCGAGGTCCACTACCTGGGCGCGGTGGCGGCGATAGGCCGGGCAGCGGCGGTGATGCAGCGACAGGGGCTGGGCGGATCCATCGTGGCCTCGGTCTCCAAGGCGGCGCTGGTGCCGGGCCGGGACGCCGTGGCCTACGGCGGAAGCAAGGCTGCGCTGCTCCAGGCGCTGAGGGTGGCGGCGGTGGAGCTGGGTGGCGACGGGATTCGGGTAAACGCCATCAATGCCGATCAGATCGAAACCCCGCTGTTCCTCCAGTTCGTACGGGAACGGGCGGCTGCGCGCGGTGTGTCGGAGGAGGAGCAGCTGGGGGTGTACCGGAGCCGGAACCTGATGGGAGCCACCCTTATCCCGCCTGAGGCGGTGGCGGATGTGGCGGTCCTGCTGGCGAGCGACCGATTCCGGTTTACTACCGGCGACATTCTGACGGTGGACGGGGGGCTGCCGGAGGCGTTTCCGCGGTAAGCGCGACGGCGGTAAGGGGGATTCAATACCGTTTAAGATTCACCCTGGACCCTTAGACCCTTAGACCCTTGACCTTTATACACCAATGACACTCTCCCGGATACTCTGGACTCCCGCATCTCTGGCCGTCTTCGCGCTTGCCGGTTGCGGTGGCGGCAACCAGACCGAAACCGGGGTTTCCCCGGAGCCTGCGCCTGCGGGCCAGGAAGACATCGCCGCCCGGGCCAAGGCCAAGGCCGACAGCGCCCGCTATCCCCACACCGCGGCGGACACCCGCTTCATGTCCCACGATGATCGGCCATCACGCCCAGGCGATCGTGATGTCCCGCTGGGCGCCAACCCACGGAGCCAATCCGGAAGTCCGCCGGTTGGCCGAGCGGATCATCAATGCCCAGCAAGACGAGATCGCGAGCATGCAGCGCTGGCTCGAGTCGCGCGGGGAGCCGGTGCCCGAGACCGACCCTGCCGGGATGAAGATGACGATGGGTGGCCACCAGCACACCATGTTGATGCCCGGCATGCTCACCAAGGCCCAGATGCGCCAGCTGGACCAGGCACGGGGTCCGGAGTTCGACCGCCTGTTCCTGACCTACATGATCCAGCACCACAAGGGCGCTGTGTCCATGGTGCAGGACCTGTTCGGGTCCCGGGGCGCAGCCCAGGACGAGACCGTGTTCAAGTTCGCCAACGACGTCAGCGTAGACCAATCGACCGAGATCGCCCGGATGCAGAAGATGCTGGCCGGCTACGGGTCCGCGGCCGGAGCGCCCTGAAACCGGACTCGCCGTCGGTCCGTATCTCCAGTAGCCAATAGCCAACAGCCCCCTTTAAGGAACTTTCATGGCATCCCCCAGATTCTTCCCCTTGCTCGCCCTTAGCCTCCTCTTGTCACTGGCGTGCTCCCGGTCCACCTCGTCAACTGATGGCAGCGCGCCTTCGCCCAAGGAGAGCAGCTCCGCCACGGCTCCGAAGCCCGATCCCCGGGTAGGGCTCCGCGCCGGGCTGATGGACGCCGAGGAGGCCTCGTGGAACCTGCGGGTCGTCTCCAAGACACCGCCGTCGGAGCAG
The DNA here is from genome assembly GCA_963742755.1 of uncultured Gemmatimonadales bacterium. Classification (GTDB taxonomy): domain Bacteria; phylum Gemmatimonadota; class Gemmatimonadetes; order Gemmatimonadales; family GWC2-71-9; genus CAVVWJ01. Next base: position 7,900 of record CAVUMU010000001.1, on the reverse strand, counting down.
TTCCTCGGCATCACCAACTCCGACCTGGCCTTCCTCGGGAACTATGCCATCCAGGGGAGCTATAACGGGTATCAGGTCTGGGACATCGCCGATCCGCGGAAGCCGTTCCTTAAGACGGCGTATGTCTGTCCCGCCTCCCAGAGCGACGTCTCGGTCTACCGGAACCTGCTCTTTGTCTCGGGCGAGAATCTCGCCGGCCGGATCGACTGCGGCACCCAGGGGGTCCAGGACACGGTAAGCTCCGAGCGGCTCCGCGGCATCCGGATCTTCGACATCACCGATATCACCAAGCCGAGGAACGTGGGCAACGTGCAGACCTGCCGCGGCTCCCACACCCACACGCTGCTGGTGGATCCCAAGGACAAGGAGAATGTCTACGTCTACATCTCGGGCTCGTCCCACGTCCGCCCGGCCAGCGAGCTCCCCGGCTGCGTGAGCTCGGCCAAAGATCCCAACTCGGCTCTGTTCCGGATCGAGGTCATCAAGGTGCCTCTGACCCATCCGGAGCAGGCCGCCATCGTGAGCTCACCCCGGATCTTCAATGACCTGGTGAAGCCGCCCCAGCACGGCGAGGCGCCGGAGGACATCGCCCGGAACAAGAAGGAGCTTCAGGAGGCCAAGGCCCGGGGCCTGTTCACCGCGACGATCGAGGGCGAGGAGCAGATCATCCCGCCGGCGTTCACGGGACACATGCTGGACAGCATGGTGACGGCGCGAGGCGGGAGCGGTGCCCCGACCGCGGCCGACAGCGCAGCCCTCAGGCAGTCGATCCAGGCCTACGTGGACGAGATGGTCAAGGCCCATCAGGCCGAGGGTGTCGATCCCAATGCGGGGCCGACCCAATGCCACGACATCACCGTGTATCCGGCGATCGGGCTGGGCGGCGGAGCGTGCGGGGGCTACGGCCTCCTGCTCGACATTACCAATCCGGCGCAGCCGGTCCGCATCGACGCGGTGGCGGACTCCAACTTCTCCTACTGGCATTCGGCGACGTTCAACAACGACGGCAGCAAAATCCTCTTCTCGGATGAATGGGGCGGCGGCAGCCAGCCGAAGTGCCGCGTCAGCGACAAGCCGGAGTGGGGGGCGAATGCAATTTTCACGCTGAACCAGCGGAAGATGCAGTTCCAGAGCTACTACAAGATGATGGCGCCGCAGACGCAGGAGGAAAACTGCGTGGCCCACAACGGATCGCTGATCCCGATCCCGGGCCGCGACATCATGGTGCAGGCATGGTACCAGGGTGGTATATCGGTGTTCGACTGGACCGACGCCAAGCACCCGAAGGAGATCGCCTTTTACGACCGGGGGCCGGTTGACTCGACCGAGATGGGGAACGGCGGGTCGTGGTCGGTCTACTGGTACAACGGCGTGATGGTCAGCTCCGAGATCTCGCGCGGGCTGGACATCTTCGAGCTGAAGCCGAGCGCGTTCATCTCCCAGAACGAGATCGACGCGGCCAGGTCGGTGAAGATGCAGTACCTCAACACCCAGGGCCAGCAGAAGCTGGTGTGGCCCGCCACCGTCGGTCTGGCACGAGCGTACCTGGACCAGTTAGAACGCTCGAGGGGGCTTAGCGCCGGCAGGATCGCCGATACCCGGGAAGCGCTGAACCGGGTGGAGAAGACCTCGGGAACGGCGAGGCAAGAGGCGCTGACCCAGCTGGTGGCCCGGCTGGAGGCGGACGTGAACGGGGCCAAGGACCCCGAAAAGGTGAGGACCTTGGCCCGGACCGTCAGGGAGCTGCCCGCGACGTCGGAAAGCGCCGCGGCCAGCGGGAAGTAGCCTGGAGGCTACTCGATCCTGGCTACCTGGAACTTGGCATTCGCTTCGGTGCCGTGAAAGTTGGCCATACTCTCGCCTGATTGCGTCTCACCAGGCGCAATGGGGCCCACGAAGGTTATGTCGGCCGCGACGATCTTGCCCGCGGCGTCATAGGTGCTGAACTCGATCGCCACGTCCTGGAGCTCGGTGGACGTGGTGTTTCGTATCTCGACGGTCCAGTTCACGACCTTCCCCGCCGGATCCGCCTGCCAATTCGAGGACACGATTTCAGCACCGCTGAGGTTGTCCTCGCCGCTGCCCGTTTCCACGTCGGCCACTCTGAAGCTGGCGGTGGCTTCGGTTCCCAGATAGTCGGCAAGGTCCTGACTCACCCGACTCTGGCCCGGGGGAATGGGACCCACGAAGGTCGAGCTGGTGGCGACCACCGCTCCGGTGGCGTCGTGGGTGGTCATCTCGATCTCGGCCAGATCGATGAGCTGTGACGTCGGGTTACGAACCTCGACCACCCAGATGACCGCCCCGGTCTCGCCGAAGGCGGGGTCGGGATAAAAGGCCGAGGAGACGACCTGGGCCTCGGACGAGGTCCCAGGGCCGGCTGAGAGCTCGGCGGTCACGGTCAGGTTGGTGCTCATGGTGATCGAGCAGGAGGCGGCGGTGCCACAGCTGGCCGCGTCTCCGCTCCAGCGCGTAAAGGTCGCACTCGTGCCCGGTGTAATCGTCAGCTGCACTACGGTGCCCACGGGATAGGTCGCCGAGCAGGTACCACTGGGGGCTGCCGTGCCAGCCAGGTCGCAGGAGAGAGCCGGGTCTACGCCTGCGGCGGTGGCCACATGCGCGGTTCCGGCGCCGGCCCCGGTGACGGCCAGGGTGACTAACGCGTCGCCGGGAGGGGCGTTGATACTATCTCCGTCGCTGCAGGCGCCCAGGGCAAGCAGGACGAGCGCCGCGCGTAAGCATTGGTATCTCAATACAGGCAACCTTTCCGTAACGAGTTGGCAGAGTTACTGAGGCCGTAGAGCCATCAGGCCCACAATAGGGTGGCGAAGGTGGGGCGGTGGCCAGGAAGGGTCGTGGTCTTGCGTCACAGCGGCTAGGACCCTTGGGCCCACGCCTTGAAACAGCAATGGGTTACGTAGCCCGCCAGATTCAGATCGACCCGGAAGCTAAACCCCTGCCAGGACCAAGTTGGTGATTTTGAAGGATTGTTACGAGGCAGGATCAAACCGCCTGAGAACCAGTCCTAGGCCCTCTAGGTATGCCCGCTGCGAAGCGCCCGGCCGGAGCCGGGCGCCACGCCTGATGACTTACTCCCCTGGACCAACCGGGTGGGTTTCCGGCAGGTTGTTGCCGATCGTCACGTGGTTGCCAGGCGCCACATCGAAGCAGGTCGGGTGCTCGAACCCATCGATGCTGGGACCAGTGGTATAGATGATATTGTCGGTGTTGCTCTCTCCCACGCCCCCGGGCACATCGTCGAGGTTGAGCGAGTGCCGCAGCTTCCAGGCGATGATGTGGTCGGTACATGAGGTGTCGCCACTCACTCCCAGTCCGCCCAGGAGCTTCCCGTCCGACGAATAGAGAGCCAGGCCGCCGCCGAAGACGTTGACCCCGCCGATCCGCTTCCCGATCATGAAGTCTTTCGTGGTACCGAAGTCTGACGCCTTGCCCCCATAGGCGACCGCCGGATCCACCGGATTACTCTCCTGCAGACCGAACAGGCTGCCGCCCGGTTGCACCGCCGCGTAGAGATTTGCGGTGCTCAGGGCAAAGTTCGTCAGGCTGAACGCGTTGGCGGTGTTGGCCTTCTGAGCCGAGATCACCCGGCTGCCCGGCCACTGGTCGCCACGCTTGACGCCGGTAAACACGACGTCCACCACTCGGCCATCCCGGTCCAGGATGGTGGCCCACATGTCGAAGCCGAGGCCGCCGTTGACACCCTCCTGGATCTCGCGGAGCTTGGCGCGAAGGGCGTTGTGGCTGGGAAGAAAGTTGGCAACGCTGGTGGCTTGTACCGGGGCGCTGGGGTCGGTCGGTGCGTCACTGCAGCCGGCCACAACGAGGGTACCAGCCGCGAGCAACGCGCAATGGAAAGGACGCATAGGGAACTCCTTGGGTTTGCGGGCTATCCAACGGACGTGAGGAACGGCGATGGGGTGAGACGGAGGCGGACGCGAGGAGTAAGGTGACATGGCACCGTTGCCTGCATGGGATTTGTGGGCGAGAGGTTCAAGGTACCGGCCGGACGGGGGGGCGGAAGGGGCGTGAAGGGCGGAGAGGACGGAGAGGACGGAGAGGACGGAGAAAACGAATCGCGGAGGAGCTCGCTAGCGGGACACACTTTACCGCGACAGGGCTCCCCACGTCGTTGTCAGGGAGGCGCAGACCGGCGTACGGGTCCGCCCGATCCGCGGCAGGATCGCCCACATCGCTGTCAGGGACGTGCAGACCGGTGTACGGGTCCGCTCGATTCGCGAAAGATCCGCCTCCATCGTCGTCAGGGACAGCGTGATCGCCGAGAGGGAGAGCGTGAACGCCGGCAGGGACCGCGTGATCGCCGTCAGGAGCCACATGATCGGCGACAGACTCGCACTTGTCGGCGGAGGGAGTGCATTTGGCGCGGTTTATCCTGTCCCGACGCTCGGGGCAACAGAAAATGTCGAGTTTGTCGCCTTTTATTCGACGATTAGATGGAGGCTACCGCCTATTACAGAGGCAGGCTGAAAGGCGAGGGAAGACATGCTGCGACCGACCATCTACATCCCATCCCAAGTCACGCCGGTGACGGCCAATTGCGGAATCAGGGTGAGAAGAGAGCTGAAATCTAGAAGTCAGGGCAGGGAGTGGCCGCTCAGCCGCCGCTCGAGGAACCTCCGCTGCGGTCCCTGGCCGACGAGCTCGAGGGCCCGCCGGTAGGACTCGTTTGCCGCGTCGATCCGTCCCAGCCGCCGGCAGAGCTCGGCCCGCGCCGAGTAGGCCGGGGCGTAGTCGGTCAGCTCTCCGCGGGCCAGGATGAGCTCTATGAGCATCAACCCGGCTTCCGGCCCGTCCCGCATCGCCACCGCGGCCGCGCGATTCAGCTCGATAACCGGCGAGGGATCTGCCCGCAGCAGCACGTCGTACAGCCCGACGATCTCGTCCCAGTCCGTCTCCGAGGCGCTGCCCGCCTCGGCATGGACGCCAGCGATGGCCGCCTGAAGGGTATAGGGCCCGAAGTTCCGCGACCGCAACGCCTGCTCCACCAGCGTCGCCCCCTCGGTGATCAGCTCTCGATTCCAGCGGGCGCGGTCCTGATCGTCGAGCAACACCACCTCGCCATCGGTTGTGGTCCGCGCCTCCCGACGCGACTCGTGCAACAGCATCAGCGCCAGCAGGCCGACGGCCTCGGGCTCGGGCAGCAGCTCCACCAGCAGCCGTCCCAGCCGGATAGCCTCGGCGGAGAGATCGTGCCGGGTGAGCGACTCGCCCGAGGAGGCGGCATAGCCCTCGTTGAACACCAGGTAGACGACGTGGAGAACAGTGCCGAGTCGCTCGGGCAGCTCGGCCCGTGCCGGCACCTGATATGGGATGCGGGCGGCCTTGATCTTGGCCTTGGCCCGTACGATTCGCTGGGCCAGCGTGGGCGCCGGCAGTGAGAAACGCCCGGGCGATCTCTTCGGTGGTGAGGCCGCAGACTTCGCGGAGGGTGAGCGCGACCTGCGCATCGGGCGGGAGGGCAGGGTGACAGCAGGTGAAGATGAGGCGGAGCCGGTCATCCTCGACCCTTTCGTCGTCCACCTCGTGAGGCGGGGTGACGCCGTCGCCCAGGCGCTCTGCTACCAAGGCGAGGGAGGCATCGAATCGGGCCCGGCGTCGGAGGCCGTCTATCGCCTTGAAGCGGCCGGTTGAAACCAGCCACGCGCGCGGGTTCCCTGGGATGCCGTCCGCCGGCCAGCGCTCCACCGCCGCCGCGAACGCGTCCTGAAGCGCCTCCTCGGCCAGATCGAAGTCACCGAGGAGACGGATCAGGGTGGCGAGGACACGCCGGGATTCGGTTCGGAAGACGTCTTCGATGGTGGAGGGCATGAAGGAAAGGGTCTAGGGTATAGGGTCAATGCCAAGATGGGTTCTCGATCCATTCATGTCGTAGACCCTCGACCCTAGACCCTTCTCCCTAGACCCCCGACCCCCGACCCTCGACCCTAGACCCTAGACGCCCCGGCCTCTGCCTGGCCTTGCTGCGCCATGTCCTGTGAGAAGTCGATGACCGGCCGGACCTCGATCGTGCCATCCCTGGCGCCCGGAATCTTCGCCGCGACCTGAATGGCGTCATTCAAGTCCTTCGCGTCGATCAGGTAGAACCCGCCCAACTGTTCCTTGGTCTCGACGTAGGGACCATCGGTGGTCGAGATCTTCCCGTTCCGGACCCGAACGGAGGTGGCAGTCGCGGTGGGCTGCAGCGCCTCGCCGGCCACCAGTTTGCCGTTGCTCCGGATGCCCTCGGTAAAGGCAAAGTACTCCCCCATAATTGCTTCCAGCTCCGCTTGCGGCTTCGACTCCCACGCTTTCTCGTTCTCGTAGATCAGGCACAGGTAGCGCATGGCTTCCTCCTATAGGGTTATACCGCGGTTAGCCAGATTGCTTCGGAGGCCCTGCCTCCTCGCAATGACTGTAGGTAGTCGTTCGGCAGGCTGGGGAATCGACATGATCTATCTGGACCTACGGGGCGGGTCTGCCGACCGTTTCAGCGGCGCAACGGCCGAGTACTGCCAGGGACCCGTGCATTGTGCTGAAGCAATCGATTAATAGCCACGCCGGAAGGCCTCCAGCTTGACATCCAGATCCGGCGGCTCGGTTTGGATGACCTTCCCCAGGGGGTTGACGTAAATGCGGACGGACTCGGCCCCTGGGATCCGGGTCGGACCAAAGGCAAACCGCCATACGGGGGGCTCCTCCCGGAGCCGGGACAGACCGTGCCACTGGATGCTGGTGTGCTGGGTTCCCATATGGGGAGGGGGGGCGCCCAGCAAAGTGCCGACGCTGCTATACGCCATCGCCCAGGATGCCCCGGTCACTATCAGTGCCACAAAGGCCGCCATGAGCAAAAACCAGAACAGGCGCGCCATGTTACCTCCCCTCGATCAGGAACGATCGCGAACCGCAGGGTCAGGTCGGGGCCGGTCTGTGGAGGAGCTCCAGAAGATCGTATTCGGAACAGTTGAATATGGGGCAGGTGTCGCACAGGCGAAACCTCGAGAGCTCGACGGTAGGGGCTCGGTCCTAGCGCCGGTCCGTCTCCGACAGCTCGTGCAGCATCGTCGGATACGCGGTCGGCCCCAAGTCCACCGGCTCCGTCACCTCCAGCACCTCGTCCTCCGCCAGCACGAACGTCCGCTCGCCGGGAGCCGGATGCACGACGCCGGATCCGGTGAAGCTGCCGAAAGCGGGCAGGATCATGCGGTGCTGGCCGACGAGAAAGCAGGGCAGGCTCTCGCGCTGAAGCCCTCGGCCGACGAGCGTGATGGCCGGGTGCACATGTCCCGCGAGTCCGTACGCCCCCTCCTCGTCCACCGGCTCGTGGCGGAAGACAAACGGCGGCACGAAGGCCGGGGCGTTCACGCAGTTGATCTGGAGATCCTTCGGCGGGTCGCCGGCGTGCCGGTCATGGTTGCCGCGGACAAGAAGAATCTCGAACGTGCCGGCCATGCTCCGCCACCGCCGGAGCTCGGCAAGCGTATGGGAGGCGACTCGTCCGGCCTTGGCGTGAAAGAGGTCGCCCAGCACCACCATCCGGCGGGCACCAGTCCTTTGCAGCGCGCTGTCGAGCCGGGCCAGGTCGTCGCTGGTGGTGCCGATGGGGATAGGGATCCCCGCCGCGCGGAAGGTGGAGGCCTTGCCCCAGTGCAGGTCGGCCACCACCAGGGTGCTGGTGCCGGGCCAATAGAGCGCCCGCTCGCTCATCAGGCGCACCTGCTCGCCCGCCAGTGTCAGACTCACATCGCTCATCGAAAACCCCTGCCGCCTCCGCGTCCGAATCGAATGCTGCCGTTACCCCTGTCCGCCGCCCGCTCCAGCGGCGCCGCCAGCCGCCGCACCCGATCGAGGAACTTCTCCGAGCTGACCTGCTCCCGGGCCAGGC